>NZ_CM145499.1:2500-5000 GCF_055521695.1 Sphingomonas sp. BL-S-05
CAGCGTTCATCACATGGGTCCCATCAAAGTATTACTTTGATGGGTGCCCAATCAAGGCTGAGCGATTTCAACCACACCGATAGAACCGCGCTACACTGCTCTGCCGAGTTTCGTGTCGTGCATCCTAGCGGATGCCGATCCAGTGTTGTCGTTGGTGGTGTGGACTCTCAAGCGTGAGGTAAGGGCAATTCGTGGATGCCTTGGCATGTACAGGCGATGAAGGACGTGGCACGCTGCGATAAGCGTCGGTGAGGTGTGAGCAACCTTTGACCCGACGATTTCCGAATGGGGAAACCCACCTATCCGTTTAACTCTACGAGCCATTCGACGACACGCGTAAAGCGTGCCGCCGAGCGGCTCAGCTAGAGTTAGGTGGACAAGGTATCTCTTAACTGAATACATAGGTTTCGAGAAGCGAACCCGGCGAACTGAAACATCTCAGTACCCGGAGGAAAAGACATCAACCGAGATTCCGTTAGTAGTGGCGAGCGAACGCGGACCAGGCCAGTGCCTGACATTCAACTAGCAGAAGCTTCTGGAAAGGAGCGCCATAGCGGGTGACAGCCCCGTATGCGAAAGTGATGTGTCAGGACTCGAGTAGGGCGGAACACGTGTAATTCTGTCTGAACATGGGGGGACCACCCTCCAAGCCTAAATACTCGTACATGACCGATAGCGAACTAGTACCGTGAGGGAAAGGTGAAAAGCACCCCGATGAGGGGAGTGAAACAGTACCTGAAACGGATTGCCTACAAGCAGTTGGAGCCCTTTTATGGGGTGACAGCGTACCTCTTGCATAATGGGTCTGTGACTTAATCTATCAAGCAAGCTTAAGCCGTTAGGTGTAGGCGCAGCGAAAGCGAGTCTGAATAGGGCGACATAGTTTGATGGATTAGACCCGAAACCCGGCGATCTAGGCATGACCAGGATGAAGGTGGGGTAACACCCACTGGAGGTCCGAACCGATTAACGTTGAAAAGTTACCGGATGAGTTGTGTTTAGGGGTGAAAGGCCAATCAAGCCGGGAAATAGCTGGTTCTCCGCGAAAACTATTGAGGTAGTGCCTCGGATGGACACCTTATGGGGTAGAGCACTGGATGGTTGCGGGGGTCGCGAGATCTACCAATACTAACCAAACTCCGAATACATAAGAGTGATATCCGGGAGACAGACGGCGGGTGCTAAGGTCCGTCGTCAAAAGGGAAACAGCCCTGACCTACAGCTAAGGTCCCCAAGTCGTGTCTAAGTGGGAAAGCATGTGGGAATCCCAAAACAACCAGGAGGTTGGCTTAGAAGCAGCCATCCTTTAAAGAAAGCGTAACAGCTCACTGGTCTAAACAAGGGTTCCTGCGGCGAAGATGTAACGGGGCTCAAGACACGCACCGAAGCTTAGGGTGTACGCTTAGCGTACGCGGTAGCGGAGCGTTCCGTACGCCTGTGAAGCGGTCTGGTAATGGACCGTGGAGGTATCGGAAGTGCGAATGCAGACATGAGTAGCGATAAAGAGGGTGAGATGCCCTCTCGCCGAAAGACCAAGGGTTCCTGCGCAAGGCTAATCCGCGCAGGGTGAGCCGGCCCCTAAGACGAGCCCGAAGGGGGTAGTCGATGGGAACCACGTTAATATTCGTGGGCCTGGTGGTGTGTGACGGATGGCGTGTGTTGTACGATCTTATCGGATTGATCGTGCTTCGAAGCTGTCCCGGGAAATAGCCCCACCGTATAGACCGTACCCGAAACCGACACAGGTGGTCTGGTAGAGTATACCAAGGCGCTTGAGAGAAGTGTCCTGAAGGAACTCGGCAAATTGCCTCCGTACCTTCGGAAGAAGGAGGCCCAGCATAGGCGCAAGCTCTTGCTGGGGGCACAGGCCAGGGGGTAGCGACTGTTTAGCAAAAACACAGGGCTCTGCTAAGTCGGCTTCAAGACGACGTATAGGGCCTGACGCCTGCCCGGTGCCTGAAGGTTAAGTGGAGGGGTGCAAGCTCTGAAATGAAGCCCAGGTAAACGGCGGCCGTAACTATAACGGTCCTAAGGTAGCGAAATTCCTTGTCGGGTAAGTTCCGACCTGCACGAATGGCGTAACGACTTCCCCACTGTCTCCAGGACATGCTCAGCGAAATTGAATTCTCCGTGAAGATGCGGAGTACCCGCGGTTAGACGGAAAGACCCCGTGCACCTTTACTGCAGCTTCAGAGTGGCATTAGGAAAGAACTGTGTAGCATAGGTGGGAGGCTTTGAAGCATTGGCGCCAGCCGGTGTGGAGCCATAGGTGAAATACCACCCTGTTGTTTTCTGATGTCTAACCTGCGCCCATGAAACTGGGCGAGGGACCCTCTGTGGCGGGTAGTTTGACTGGGGCGGTCGCCTCCTAAAGAGTAACGGAGGCGCGCGAAGGTTGGCTCAGGACGGTTGGAAACCGTCTGTTAGAGTGCAATGGCATAAGCCAGCCTGACTGCGAGACTGACAAGTCGAGCAGAGACGAAAGTCGGTCATAGTGATC
>NZ_CM145499.1:7500-3315000 GCF_055521695.1 Sphingomonas sp. BL-S-05
CAGCGAAAGACAGGCCAGACTACGCATCAACGTTCCTTCGAAAGCGGTCAGAAGCGGGCGCCGGCGCGAATGCCGATCGTCCGGGGGGTGTTCGTCACGATGTAAGGCCGCTGATAGCAACTGCCGCATTGCTGAAAGCGCGACAATTGCGCGCGTTCGTCGAAGGCGTTCTGAAGATAGAGTTCGAACGTATATGTCCGCAGATCGAGCCCGACCGAAAAATTGGCGGTCGTGAATGCGGCCAGCCGTCCGGTAAGCAACGCCGGATTGACGATATCGCCCGTTCCGGTTTCGACGACGGCGGTCCGGATGTCGGACGACGCCGAACTTTGATGCGTCACCAACGCCTGCACATAGGATTTGGCGCTACCGATCGGGACCGTGTAGCGCGCATTCCCGCTGATCTTGAAACGCGGGGTGATCGGCAACCGGGTGCCGGTCGGCGCGGCGATGAAATTACCGTCACCGGCGCAGGTGAAGGTCGGATCGTCGATCGCGCAGAGGTTCCGCTTCGTCTTCGCATCGGTGTACGACCCTGCGGCAGTCAGTGCCAGTCCGCCAAGATAGGCGCTGATATCGCTTTCGATGCCGCGGATACGGGCGTCGGGACCGTTATGGATTTCGGTAAAGCTGTTGGCGCCGAGGAACGAGAATTGGAACGCGTCCCAATTCTGTTGATAGGCCGCACCGTTCCAGCGCAGCCGGCCGTCGAGCAACGTCGTCTTCCACCCCGCCTCGTAATTGGTCAGGAAGTCGGGCGCATAGGGTGCGACGGTCGCGCGGCGATTGATGCCGCCGGGTCGGAAGCCCTTCGACCAAGTGCCATAGAATAACAGCCCGTCGGCCGGTTTCCAGCTCAGGTTGAGACGATAGGTGACACCCTGCCCATCGACGCTTCGCGGAGAGAGCGAACGCCCGTCGAACTGGGCGAGGTTCGTACACGGGCTGCCGCTGACGGCGGCGGGGAACAATGTTCCACCGGGATTGTCGCGCAACAGCGCGCCGGTCGTCGTATAGCATCCGGCGACGCCCGTCCGCGAACTCCCCGCCGCATTATAGGGCGGGCCGTCGAGGTCGCGACCGAAGCCGAAGAAGCCGATCAGCGAATTGTCGAAGATATAGGCGCGCGCACCGGCGGTCAGTGTCAGCTTCGGCAACAGGTCGTAGCTGGCTTCGCCGAAAACGGCATAATCCTTGTCGACGCGATATTGCTCGGTCAGCCACAGCGTGCCGGGACGACCATTCACCGACAGATTGTCGGCAAGGCCGGCAACGCGATAATCCTGCCCGATGCGGTTGCTCTGCCGTTGATAGAAGGCACCCGCTACCAGCCGAAGTCGTTCGTCCTGCGGCGAAGCGATGCGAAGCTCCTGGCTCATCTTCCTGAAGTGATCGGTGCCGATGATCCGCTGACGCGAATCGATCTGTTGCCCGGCATTGTTGAGGAAGTAGAAATAGCCCGCGATGCCGCCTACCGACGCGTAGAGCGAGTCATACGCTTCGGCATAATCGGTATAGTCCGACGACTGCAGCGCGCGCCGATCGAAATAGGCGCCGGCATAGGTCAGATCCCAATTGCCGAGCTTTCCTTCGATCGTCAGTGCAGCCTGCGCAAAACGGTCGCGGCGATATTCCGGAAAGAAATGCTGGACCTCTAGATCGCCGACCTTCGGATCATAGCCGAAGCTGCCGTGATTGCGCTGTTCCTGATAGAGAATGGTCGGCGTTACCGTCCAGCTATCGTCGAGGTCGATCTTCAGCGCCGCGCGACCGCCCCAGATGTCGGCGTCGTTATAGTTCTTCTCGACGAACTCGGCATTGTCGACGGTGATGCCGCCGGTGAAGCTGCGCGTGCCGGGGACGTTGTCGATGAATCCCGCGTCATGCTGATAGAAGCCGACCACGCGCAGTGCAGCACGCTGCGACAGGGGAATGTTGAGCATTCCCTCCACCCGGCCGCCCTGACCGCCCGATTTCACGGTGTTCGCCTCGCCATCGATCCGGCCGTAGAAGCCGCTGGTATCGGGCTTGTTGGTGATGATGCGGATCGTACCGGCTTCGGACGATGCGCCGTATAACGTCCCCTGCGGTCCGGCGAGACTCTCGATACGGGCGACGTCGTAGATATGGATGTCGGGGGTACCGCCGATCGTCGTCACCGGTTGTTCGTCGAGATAGACGCCGACGGAGGGGAGCGAGCCGGAATGGTTGCCGTCGCCGCCACTGGCGACACCGCGCATATAGACCGTGGTGACCCCCGGCTGCGAACTCTGGAATGCGACCGAGGGTAGCAGTTGCGAATAATCGGCGAAGCTGGTGACATTCAGTTGATCGAGCCGGCGCGTTCCGATCGCCTGGATGCTGAGCGGTACCGTCTGGATGCTTTCGTCGCGCTTCTGCGCAGTGACGATGATCTCATCTTGCTCGGGTTCGCCGGCTGCCGGGTCCGCGGTCGGTGTCAACGCCTGGCTGTCGATCGACTGGGCAAGGGCCGTCGCAGAAGTCAGTGCCGACGAAACAAGCAAAGCCGTTGCCAGCGTTCCACGACAGATCGACCGCATCAGAGCCCCCGTTGCAACATAAAGTTACACAACGCTAACAAGCGGCTTTCGGACGTCAATATCACGCCATTTGTCACCATCATTTCGCAGGTGCAGCGTGACAGTTTTACCACGCTTGCGCGTACCGCTCATTCGAACGGCGGTATCGCCGGGTAGGCGGTCAGCACCGCGCCGAGGCTGTCGCGCAGCGGCTCCAGCCAGCGATCGAAGGGTTTCCACGCCTCCGTCCCGTCGCGATAGATCGGCCGGCGTACCTGTTCGGAACTGGCCGTGCGCACGGCGCGGCGCGTTTCGTGAAAGGCGAGGCAGGCAGGGTCCCAGTCGAGCCCGCAGGCCGCGAGCAGGCGTCGCACCTCCCCCTCGGTATCGTCCACCATCTGCTCGTAAAAAACGCGGTGGACGCGTCCGGGGGCGACCCGGTCGACATGTGCCATCAACCGCACATAGTCGCGATAGTAACGACCCATATCGACCAGGTCGTAGCTGAAGGCCTGACCACGTGCGAAATGCTGTTTGTAGTTGGAGAAGCAGCAGCCGAGCGGATGGCGACGGGCATCGATGACACGCGCATTGGGCAGCATCAGCAGGATCAGCGGCAGGTGCGCCCAATTGTTGGGCAGTTTGTCGATGAAGAAGGGCCGGTCGGATCGACGTTGCACCGCAGCACGGCGCAGATAGTCGTCGCCCATTGCGCGCAATCGTTCGCCATCCAGCGCCGACAACCCTCGTGGATACTCGGTGACGCTCCGCGCAAGGGCGGGCACGTCGGGCAGTTCGGACGTCCCCTCCACCAGGGGATGGCTCGACAATATCTGTTCGATCAGCGTCGATCCGGCGCGGGGCATGCCGAGGATGAAGATCGGATCGGAGGCCATCGATCCCATTCCCGCGCACGCTGCGATCAAGGCAGTGTCGAAGGTCGCGATGCTGTCGTCGACGAAGCGCTCCGTCTCATCGGCGTCATAGACGATGCGGGTGCGCCGTAGCCGGTTGCCCGCGTCATAATGCGCGAACGCCGCTTCGGCCCGGCGGCGGTCCTCGAATGCCTTGCCGAGCGCGAAGTCGAGGTGGAAGCGATCCTCCACGCTGACATCGTCGCGGGCCAGCGCCTCGGTCATCGCGGCGATATCGGCGTCGTCGAACGCGACGGTCTTGAGGTTCGCAAGGCTCCACCATGCCTCCCCCAACCAAGGCGTGATCGCGACCGCGCGGCGATAGGCGGCGACACCGTCGGCCTGCCGCCCGACGGTCTTGAGCATATGTCCATAGCTCATCCACACGCGCGGCTGCTGCGGTGCATCGCGCAGCACGGTTTCGTACAGCGTGATCGCCTCTTCGAACCCGCCGATCCGGCCGAGCGCCGCCGCCTTCAGATTGGCGTGGCCGACATGATCGGGTTCCTCCTCGAGGAGCAGATCGAGTTCGGCGATCGCCTCCATCGGGCGATTGAGGCGGTACAATACGATCGCGAGATTGGCCCGCGCCGCATGAAAGGTCGGCGACAATTCCAGCGCCCGCCGCAGCAGCGTCTCCGCATCCTTGTAGCGCCCGATCCGACCGGCGAGTTCGGCCAGCATCCGGATGGCGCGCGCGTCGAACGGGTCGGCCTTCAGATGCTGGCGCAGCAGCGGCTCGGCCTCGTTCAGACGATTGTCGTGCAGTGCCAGCGCGGCATCGACCAGACGGGGATGCCATCGGGGGTAGGGAGACAATGGCTGCTGCGGCGTCATGCGTCGTAGAAACCATCATGCAACCTCGAGATCAAGGCGAGCGGGTCGGCAGAGACATATCGGCGGCCCGCCTCTGCGCAATGCGACGATCCGGTCGTGCGCGCGTTCAGTGGCGGATAGGTCGCCGAAGGATGCCATTTGCCACAATATCTTATCGCGCAGAGCGAATTGCCGGACGAGCGCGAGGCGCGTCGACGCAGGACGGGAAAAAGCGCAGGCGAAACCTATGCAGCCACGCTTCGGCAGATGGCACCAAATGTCGAGGTGACCATCGTCGCGCCGGCGGATGACGATGCGCCCATATTCTCGGCAGATGACCTTCGGACGTTCGAAGGCGTGTTCCTGACCGGCTCGCCGATGCATGTCTATGACGAGACGCCCGAAGTCGCGCGGCAATTGGCGTTCATGCGCGCGGTGTTCGGGTCGGGCGTGCCGTCGTTCGGGTCGTGCGCCGGGCTGCAGATCGCGGTGGCGGCGGCGGGCGGGAAGGTTCGCCGGATGCCGCGGCGCATGGAGGCGGGCGTCGCTCGCGGCATCCTCGCGACCGAGGCCGGGCGGCACCATCCGCTGCTGGCGGGACGGGGGAGGGTTTGGGAGGCTGGGGCGATTCATGGCGATGAGGTTGAAGTCCTGCCGCCGGATGCTGTTCTGTTAGCGGGAAATTCCGTCACCGGCGTGCAGGCGGCGGAGATACGTTTTGCCGGTGGCGTGTTCTGGGGCGTGCAATATCATCCCGAACTGTCGCTGGAGGAGATTGCGGTGGCGCTGCGGGCGCAGGGGGAGGAACTGATCGCGCAAGGGCTGGCGGCGGATGCGGGCGACGTTGCCGATCAGGCGGACCTGCTCGACCGGCTGCACGCCGATCCGGACCATGGCCCGACGCGGTGGAAGCTGGGCGTCGGCGACGAACTGGCGGTCGAGGCCAACCGGCGGCGCGAGATCGCCAATTTCCTTGCCCATCTCCCCACGTTGCGGAACAAGGTGGGATGAGATGCTTCTTCGACGACCGCCAACTCGCCCATGCGCCCGGGCGGGAGTTCCATAATGGCGGTTGGGCGGTCCATGCCGAGACGCCGGGGCGCGCGCGGTCGATCACGGAGGCGCTGGGACGATGGGAAGCGCCGCGCGACCATGGAGCGGAGCCGATCGCGGCGGTGCATGACGCACGCTATCTGGCGTTCCTGCGGACCGCGTGGGACGACTGGGTTGGGCAAGGGCGCGAGGGCGAGGCGATCGGCTATGCCTTTCCGGTGCGGCATCGGCGGGCGGTCGAGCTGACGCGTATCGACGCGCGGCTGGGCGCGTTCAGCATGGATGCGTCGACGCCGATCACCGCCGGAAGCTGGGACGCGGCCTATTGGGGCGCGCAATGCGCGGTCAGCGCCGTCGACGCGCTGGCGGAGGGGGCACGCAGCAGTTTCGCGCTGTGCCGGCCGCCGGGGCATCATGCGGGTGCCGATTATCTGGGCGGCTATTGCTTCCTGAACAATGCCGCGATCGCGGCGCGGCGGGCGACGGCCAGGGGGCTGGGGCCGGTGGCGGTGCTGGATGTCGACTATCATCACGGCAATGGCACGCAGGACATTTTCCTGGCGGACGCGACCGTGTTCTTCGCGTCGATCCATGCCGATCCGCGCACCGACTATCCCTTTTACTGGGGGCATGGCGACGAGCGGGGCGAAGGGGCGGGGACGGGCGCTACGCTCAACCTGCCGTTGCCGCGGGGGACCGACTGGGCGGCATATCGCCCGGCACTGGCGCAGGCGCTGACGGCGATCGCCGACTGGGGTGCCAGAACGCTGGTCGTGTCGTTCGGCGCCGATACCTATGCCCACGATCCGATTGCCGGTTTCGCGCTGGAGACCGGGGACTTCGCCAAAATGGGGCAGATGATCGGCGCGGCGGGGCTGCCGGCGGCGATCGTCATGGAGGGCGGCTATGCCGTCGAGGCGCTGGGAGCGAATGTCGCGGCGTTCCTGTCGGGCGTCGAAGGTGACGAAGGTGCCACGTAACGGCATTTGTCGACGGTTACGCAATCGATTGTTGTCAGCGTCGACAAAGCTGATATAGCGGGTGGCCAGGCTCGCGAAGACGGGCGTCAGCCATGAGGATGTCCGATGCGCGTACCCGCTTCCAAACCCCATTTGTCGCTCCCCCGCATCCTCGAGATGAATCTGGGCTTTCTTGGCCTGCAATTCTCGTTCGGGTTGCAGCAGGGGAATATGGCCCCGATCTACAGCTACCTCGGCGCGTCGGAGGCGACGATCCCGATGCTGCAACTGGCAGGCCCGATGACCGGCCTGCTAGTACAGCCGTTGATCGGCGCGCTGAGCGATCGGACCGACAGCCGCTGGGGCCGGCGGACCCCCTATTTCCTGCTCGGCGCGGTGCTGTGCGCGCTGGGGCTGTTCTTCATGCCGCTGAGTTCATCGCTGCTGATGGCGGTGTCGCTGTTGTGGATCCTCGACGCCGGCAACAACATCACGATGGAGCCGTATCGCGCCTATGTCAGCGACCGGCTGAACGAGGACCAGCATCAGGTCGGGTTCCTGACGCAGAGCGCCTTCACGGGCGCGGCGCAGATGCTGGCGTTCCTGACCCCGTCGCTGCTGGTGTGGGCGGGGATGAACCAGGACTGGGTCGACGCGCACAACATCCCCTATACCGCGCGGATCGCGTTCATGGTCGGGGCGGTGCTGAGCTTCTCGACGATCCTGTGGTCGATCTGGCGCGTGCCCGAATTGCCGCTGGCGCCGGAAGAACGCGCCCGCATCGCCGCCGAGCCGAAGGGGCTGGGTGCGATGTTGAAGGAAATCGGGTCGGCGATCCGCGACATGCCGCTGGCGATGCGCAAGCTGGCGCTGATGAGCCTGTTCCAATGGTATGCGATGGCCGCCTATTGGGCATATGTCATCTATTCGATCGGCCGGTCGGTCTATGGCACGGCCGAGGCGACATCGACGGGTTTCCATTCGGCGGTGCTGACCAATGGCGAGATGGCGGCATTCTATAACGGCGTCGCGTTCCTCGCGGCCTTTGCGATGGTGCCGCTGGCCAAGCGGATGGGCGCGGCCGGGCTGCACGCCATCTGCCTGATCCTCGCCGGGATCGGCATGGTCTGGTTGCCGCATGTCACCCAGAAATGGATGTTGTTCCTGCCCGCGATCGGCATCGGCATCGGCTGGGCCAGCATCATGGGCAACCCCTATGTGATCCTCGCCGGATCGATCCCGCCCGAGCGGACCGGGGTCTATATGGGCATCTTCAACATGATGATCGTGATCCCGATGCTGATCTTTTCGGGGACGATGTGGCTGTTCTACGATCGCCTGCTGGGCAGCGATCCGCGCAACGTGCTGACGCTGTGCGGGGTGTTGATGTTCGCGGCGGCGGCGGCGGTATGGACGGTGCGCGAGCGCAATGCGCAAGGGCTGCCGGTCGGCGCGACGCACAAGGCGGCGGCGTGACCATCGCACTGCACGGGGACGGGTCGAGCCTGATCCTCGAAGCGCAACCCGATGCCGCGCCGCTATGGCGATGGTGGGGGCCGCGCGTCGATGCCGACACGCTGCCGGTGCTGGCCGACACCCGGCCGCAGGCGTCCTTCTCGCTCGATCGCGACCAGCCGCTGACGCTGGTGCCGAGCTATGGCACCGGCTGGTTCGGGCCGGCGGCGCTGCGTGCGCATCGCGGGGGGCAGGCGTTCGCGCAATGGTTCGACGATGTCGCCATCGATGCGCAGGCGGACCGCGTCACCGTCACGCTGACCGACCGGACCGCGCGGGTGACCGTCGTCCAGCGGATCGCGATGGCCGGCGACATGCTGACCCTGTCGGCGAGCGTCACCAATGACGGCGACGATGTGCTCGACATCGAATGGCTGGCGGCGGGGACGCTGCCGCTGCCCGGCAACAGCGCCACGATCCGCAGCTTCACCGGGCGGCACAATGCCGAATTCGTGGCGCATGACGAAGCGATGCCGGCGCATGGCTGGGTCCGCGAGAACCGGCGCGGGCTGACCGGCCATGCCGGGCCGCCGGGGTTGTTCGTAATCGGGCCGGAGGCGGGCTGGCACCATGGCCGGGTGCATGGCGCGCAACTGGCATGGTCGGGCAATCACCGGCTGTCGATCGAACGCGACGATGACGGTTTCTGGATCCTGCAGATGGGCGAGGCGCTGGCCCCGGGTGAGATCCGGCTGGCGCCGGGCGAGACCTATGCGACGCCGGAGATGCTGGCGACCTGTTCGACCGCCGGGGTGAACGGGGCGGTGCAGGC
Source organism: Sphingomonas sp. BL-S-05 (assembly GCF_055521695.1). Lineage (NCBI taxonomy): Bacteria > Pseudomonadati > Pseudomonadota > Alphaproteobacteria > Sphingomonadales > Sphingomonadaceae > Sphingomonas > Sphingomonas sp. BL-S-05. Next base: position 16,070 of record NZ_CM145499.1, read on the forward strand.
ATTTCACGCCGCCGTCCGGGCGCGCGCACCCTGGGGCGGGGCGATGCGTCCGCGCCCGGTGCATGTGAATAGCTGGGAAGGGTTTTATTTCGACCATGACGAGGCGGCGCTGATGGCGCTGGCCGATCGGTCGGCGGGGCTGGGGGTCGAGCGGTTCGTGCTCGACGATGGCTGGTTCAAGGGGCGCGGCGACGACACCGCCGCGCTGGGCGACTGGGTCGCCGATCCGGTCAAATATCCGCGCGGGTTGAAGCCGCTGGCCAAGCATGTCGTGTCGCTCGGCATGGAGTTCGGGCTGTGGGTCGAACCCGAAATGGTCAATCCCGACAGCGACCTTGCCCGCGCGCACCCCGATTGGGCGTTGCAGCTGGACGGGGTGCCGAAACTGACCTCGCGCAACCAGCTGGTGCTCGACCTGGGGCGGGCGGAGGTTCGGTCATATCTGTTCGATGCGATCGACGCGCTGCTGCGCGACCTGCCGATCGCCTATCTGAAATGGGATCATAACCGCGATCTGGCGCCCGCGGGCGATGCGCGGGGGCGGGCGGGCTATCATGCGCAAACGCTGGGCGCCTATGCGCTGATCGACCGGCTGCGCGCGGCGCATCCGGCGGTCGAGATCGAGGCATGCGCCGGGGGCGGCGGGCGCAGCGATGCCGGCATCGCCACACGGACGCATCGCATGTGGACCAGCGATTGCATCGACGCGGTCAGCCGGGTCGCGATGCAGCGCGGTTTCCTGCATTTCCTGCCACCCGAGATGATGGGATCGCATGTCGGCGCCAGTCCGGCGCATTCGACCGGGCGCAGCCAGGGCATGGCGTTCCGTGCCGCCGTGGCGCTGCCCGGCCATTTCGGGGTCGAGCTGGACCCGGCGGCGATCGCGCCCGCCGATGCGGTGACGCTGTCGGCGGCGATCGAGCGGTACAAGGCGTTGCGCGACCGGCTGCACCATGGCCGGCTGTGGATGGGCGAGGGCGGCGACGGGCTGTTGTGGCAGATGCACGGAGCGCCGGGCGACCTGTTGCTGAGCGTGACGCAGGTGCAGCCGATGACAGTGCGCCATCCACTGCCGCTGCCGCTGCCGCCGCTGGCGGGCAACGGGCGGGTGCGCGTGCGCCTGCTCGATCTTGCCACCGTGCCCGGTCACCCGCTGCCCGATGCGCCCGTTTTTGCCGCGATGCGCGGCGAGGGCGTGACGCTCGATGGCGACTGGCTGGCCCATGCCGGCCTGCCGATCCCGGCGATGAAGGCGGAGAGCGTCGCGCTGTTCGCCATCACCGCCGCCTGAACACTGTCTTCCTGTCGAAAGCCGCTCCTATGACCATGCCCGCCCGCCATATCGCCGCCGACCAGCCGCTGCCGACCCATTGGAGCATCGATGCCGTGCGGCAGGCCGCCGATCAGCCCGAACTGGCGCTGCCGATATTCTCGCTCGACGAACTGGCGCCGGTGGTGCCGGGGCACGATGTCTGGGACATGTGGCAGATCGCCTATGCCGATGGCCGCACCGCGTTCGTCGACGATCGTAGCTGGTGGTTCTTCCTCCTAACGCCGCAATTCGCCGATCCCGACGACCGCCACGATGCGGCGCGCATCCGGCTGACCAGCCATGGCGCCGATGGCTGGCGCGACCATGGCGATGCGTTCCCCGACGGCTTTACGCCCGGCAGCCGCGAATGGTCGGGATCGGCGGTACTGGCCGAGGACGGCGCGACGCTGACCCTGTATTTCACCGCATCGGGGCGGCGGGGGCAGGCGCGGACGTTCGAACAGCGATTGTTCGAGTCGGTCGGACGCTTTGCCGATGGCCGGGTCGGCGACTGGTCGGTGCCGGTCGAATCGATCGCCGCCGATGGCGCGACCTATCTGCGCGCCGATCAGGCAGAAGCGGTCGATGGCCGGATCAAGGGATTTCGCGATCCGGGCTATTTCCGCGATCCCGCCGACGGCGCCGAATATCTGCTGTTCGTCGGGTCGGCGGGCTGGGTCGACGACGTACATGACGGGGTGATCGGCGTCGCGCGGCGCGATGCGCCCGATCAGCCATGGCGGCTGGCGGCGCCGCTGCTCGAATCGATCGGGGTCAATAGCGAACTGGAACGGCCGCATATCGTGCTGGTCGACGGACGCTATTATCTGTTCTGGTCGACGCAGGCGAAGCGGTTCGTCGACGGGGCGGGGGCGCCGACCGGGCTGTACGGCGCGGTCGCGGACAGCATGGCCGGGCCGTGGGTGCCGCTCAACGGGTCGGGGCTGGTGGCGGGCAATCCGGCGGCCGAACCCTATCAGGCCTATTGCTGGTGGGTGACGGGCGAGCTGGACGTGATCAGCTTTGCCGATTCGGTGGGGCTGAACGGCGTGGAGCCGGCCGATGGCGCGACGCGGCGCAAGCATTTTGGCGGGACGGCGGCGCCGTGGTTCCGGCTGGTGCTCGACGGGGACAAGGCGCGCTGGACGATGTGAGGTCGTCCGGCTTCGGATGCCGTGGGGCGTCGCCGGTTGGGTCCGGCGGCGCCCTTTTTTGCGTCTGGGACAAGCCCTTTTGCCAAATGCATCGCTCCGGCGCAGGCTGGGGCCTCGCGCGGCTCCTGCTGCGTACTGTCATCGGGAGATCCCAGCCTTCGCTGGGACGACGTTTGCGGCGTGGAGGCCGCCACGCGCCGCGCATAAAAAAAGGGCGGCCCGGCCGAAGCCGTGCCGCCCGTCAGGCTTGGGAGGCGGTTAGAAACGGTAGCGGATCGAGCCGGTGACGGTCCGACCATAGAGCGCGGTGTTGTTGAACACGGCGCTGGTCGACGACAGGACCGGGTTCAGGTTGCCGCCGCCACGGAAGCCGAGCTTGTCGAACAGGTTGTTGACGTTCAGCCCCAGTTCGATCCGGTCGACCGGGCGCACGGTCACGAAGCCGTTGACGAAGGTCGAGCCCTTGATCGTGTAGAGGTTGAAATCGTCCGAGGGCGTGCTGGTCTGTCCGTTCACGCTGACGCCGAACGCGACCACGCCCGCGTCATAGGACGGCGAGATGACGTAGAGGAATTCGGGCAGGCCGCCGGGGCGGTTGCCGACCAGGGCCGCGGTCGCGCTGCTGACGATCTTCGAATTCGAATAGGTCGCATCGGCGGCGAGGTGGAAGTTGCCGTAGTTGAGGCGGCTCGAGAACTCGACACCGAACGAACGATAGCCGTTCGAGATGTTCGGGTCGTTGTTCGGGGCCGGATTGTTGATGCGGGTGAAGTCGTAGTTGTTTTCGGTCAGCGTCGAGCGGAAGCCGGTGATTTCGACGGTGTAGGACGCATCACCCAGCACGCTGCCGCGCTGCTTCAGGCCGATTTCCTGCTGGTTGAGGAAGTTGACCGAGGTCTGTTCCCCTTGCGCGTTGAGCGAGCCGTCGGCGTTGAAATTGCCCGACAGGACGCGGCGATCGGCGTTGAAGCGGCCGCCGCGGCTGACGCGGGCGAAGGCGCTGGTATTGCCGCTGAAGGCGTAGAGCGCACCGACCGACCAGCTGACATAGCTGTCGCTATAGTCGATATTCTCGACCGTCGGGTTCAGGACCAGCGACGGGATCAACGCCGATCCCAGCGCGTCGCTGGCGCGGACGGTCGGGCCGGCGACGCCGCCCTGTGCCGTGCCCTTGCCGCTGACATTGTCGTAGCGGACCGACGCGTCGAGGTTCAGACCGCCGGTTTCATAGCCGACCTGCAGGAACGGGGCGACGTCGGTGTAGCTGAGATCGACGCGACGGGCGCAGCAGCTGCCCCAATTGTCGTTGAAGCCGGCCTGCCCCGCGGCGGTGAGCTGCGCGCCGGTCGTCGAGAACAGGTCGAGCGGTGCCGCATTCTCGCCGTTGATCTCGGCGAAGTTGCGGTTGACGTGCCAGTCCTGCTCGATGTTCTGCTTCATCACGAACACGCCGGTCGAGAAGGTCGCCTTGCCCCCGCCCAGGTCGAACTTGCCGTTCAACGCAAGGTTGTTGGCGAAGTTGTTCATGTTCTTCATCAACGTGTTGATGTTCGGATTATTGTTAATGTAGGTCCCGGTATAGAGCTGACCCTGGTTCGGACCAGCGGCATAGCGGACCGAGCCGACGACCTGTCCGTTTACGGTCGACCCGATCACGCCGCCCGCACCGGTGCGCGTCGCGACGTTGATGAACTGGGTCGTGAAATTGCCGCTGATCCACTGATAGCGGATGACGTTGTCGAGCGTCAGATTGTCGGTCAGGTCGTAGTGGAACTGTGCGCCCAGACCGGTGACGCGCGGATGGATGCCCTGGATCTCCGCGCTGCGCAGGCCGCCGCCGTCATAGTCGAGATACTGGAAGCGGCGGTTGTAGATCGAATAGGACGAGCCGTCGCGTCCATCGAAGGTGGGCAGCGGGGCGAAGCCGGTGACCTTGTTCCCGTCCAGCGTCGCGATCGACGGGGTGGTGGTGTTGGTCGGCGCCTGTTCGTCGAGCCGCTTGAAATACAGGCGGACGAAGCCGCGGCCGTCGGGCAGATCCTTGGTGATGTTCGCCTTGATCTGATAGCCGCGCAGGATGTTGAAGCGTTCGTTGGTCAGACCGCCGCCGTTGCGGGCATAGCCGCCGACATGGAAGCGCAGCGTGTCGTTGATCGGCGCGCCATAGTCGAAATCGACGCGATGTTCGCGGAAACCGATGCCGTTCGAATAGGCGACCTGGCCACCGGCCTTGTCGCCGGTCTTGCTAAGATAGTTGATGACCGCGCCCGGCGCCTGGCTGGAGAAGGTCGAGGCCGAACCGCCGCGCACCGCTTCGACGCGCTGGACATTCTGGTCGAAGCGCAGCCAGTAATCGTTGTTGCCGAAGTTGATGTCGCCGAACAGGACGGTGGGCAGGCCGTCTTCCTGCAACGCCACATATTCCGAACCGCCGGTCGACACCGGAATGCCGCGCACGCCGATATTGGCGTTACCGCCCGGGCCGGCGGTGTCGCTGGGCTGCAGGCCGGGGATGTTGCGCAGCACTTCGGCTTCGGAGCGCGGCGTGAAATTGGTGATCGCGTCGTTGCTGAGCTGCGTGACCGAGATCGAGCTGCGGAAGCGCGAGCGTTCGCCGCTGCTGGCGGTGACGACGATTTCGTCGGTCGCCTCGGCCGGATCGGGGATCGCGCCGGGGGCTTCGCTGGTCGTCTGCGCCTGTGGCGCGCCAACCTGGGCGATGGCCGGCGATGCGACCAACAAGGCAATAGGCGACGAACACGCGAGCAGAACCGGCAACTTCATGGCAAACCCTCCTGAACGGCCTCCCTGACGGGGCCTAAGGCTGCTTCATATACCCACAGCAATCGTTTGCAAGCGGTAATGCAAAGGATTGTATTGCGTCTTTGGGACTAGAGCGTCGCAGCGCTGATCTGTTGCAGAAAAGACGCATGGGTCGGCATCGAGCGCGCCATCGACTCGATCGCGCCGGCCAGCCGATCGACGAAGCCGCCACTGTTGGTGGTGTCGAGCAGCGGGTCGAGCGACACGGGATCGTTCAGCTGGCCGATATGCACCGCCAGCCAGCTGGGCGGGCCGAACAGGTCCATGTCGCGCGCGACGAGCCGCCCGCCATGGCGGAAATGCGCGATCTTGAGCGCGACCGTATCGGGCACCGCCATGTCCGCGCAGTCGCGCCACAAGGGCGCATCGTCGCGCGCGGTCAGCTTGTAATGCAGGATCAGGAAGTCTCGGATGCGTTCATATTCGGTGATCGCGACGCGATTATATTCGTCGATCAGCAGCGGGTCGAAATCGCGCGTCGGGAAATAGGCGAGCAGCTTGGCGATGCCGGTCTGGATCAGATGGATGCTGGTCGATTCGAGCGGTTCCATGAACCCGCTCGACAGGCCGATCGCGACGACGTTGCGGTTCCAGAAGCGCCGCCGCCGCCCGGTGGTGAAGCGCAGGAAGCGCGGGTCGGCCAGCGCCCGCCCGTCGAGATTCGCCAGCAAGGTGGTCGCCGCTTCGTCGTCGGACAGATGGCGGCTGCAATAGACATAGCCATTGCCGGTGCGATGTTGCAGCGGGATGCGCCATTGCCACCCCGCCGCGCGCGCGGTCGACCGGGTATAGGGGGTCAGGCCGTCGCCACCGGTTTCGCACGGCACCGCCACCGCGCGGTCGCAGGGCAGCCAGTGGGTCCAGTCGTCATAGCCGGTCGAAAGTGCTCCCTCGATCAGTAGCCCGCGAAATCCCGAACAGTCGATGAACAGATCGGCGGTGAGGGTGCGCCCGTCGTGCAGCGTGACGGACGCGACGTTGCCGCTGTTCCCGTCGAGCGCGGCGTCGGCGACCTTGCCCTCGACCCGGACGACGCCGCGGGCCTCGGCATAGCGGCGCAGGAACGCGGCGTAGAGGCCGGCATCGAAATGATAGGCATAGTCGAAGGTCGAGGCGACACTGCGCGGATCGGCCATCGGCCGTGCGAACCGGCCATGCTTGGCCGCGCCCCATGCCATCGACAGGTCGTCGAGCGGGACGGGCGATCCGGCGGCCCGCGCCGCCAGCCAGTGCTGATGCACCGCGACCAGATCGAACGGTTTGCCGAAGGTACCGAACGGGTGGAAATAGCGATGCCCGCGCCGCGCCCAATCGACGAATTCGATGCCGAGTTTGAAACTGCCCTTCGTCTCGCGCAGGAATTGGGCTTCGTCGATGCCGAGCGTGTCGTTGAACAGCTTGATCGGCGGGATCGTCGCCTCGCCGACGCCGACCGTGCCGATCTCGTCCGATTCGATCAGCGTGATTGCGCAGCGCTTGCCGAGCGCATGTGCCAGTGCCGCCGCGGTCATCCACCCCGCCGTGCCGCCGCCGACGATCAGGATCGAGCGAATTGCCGATTGCGGTTGGTCCACGCTGCACTCTCCATCGGTCCGCGTTTGCCGCGGTTCGGGGGAAGTTTAATGCGGGTTGGGTTGGACTGCAATCGAGTGCGGTCGGGCAGGCTCGCCCCGGACTAGGTCGATAGACGGTCCGCGCCTGTGCGGTAGCGCCGCGAAGGCGAGACGTCGGTTACCGTCCCGATTGCCAGCGTGATTGCGTACCCCCGCGCAGGCGGGGGGCCAGGGTACCAAACGCAAGCCGTTGTTTTGCCTGGCTCTAAACCCCCGCCTGCGCGGGGGTACGGCGCGTGCATGACGGGGGCCCTGACTTTCGCACGGATGTTACATCAGGCGGGGACCAGCGAAGACCTTCCGATCGCTCGCCTACTTCCCCGTCGGCGCCAGCGCCTGCCGGATCGGTTCGACCCATTGGCCCTTGTCGATGTCGTACACCACGAAATCGCTGTCGAACTGCCAATAGGCCCAGGGGAAGCCATGCGCTTCCGCCTCGCGGCGGACGGCCGCGGTGTAGCGGACGCGGGCCTCCATCGGGATGCCGCTCTTGTCATAGGCGCCGAATTCGCCGAGCAGGATCGGGCGGTTGTTCGCCTTCGACCACGAAGCGACCTTGTCGTAATCGGCCTTGATCCGTGCTTCGTCGGCGGCGGTGAAGAGGACGCCGCTGACCTTGGCCATATCCTCGGCCCATGGCGCGCCCTGATGGGTGAAGCGGAAGGGTTCGTAGGAGTGGAACGTCACGATGATGTTCCGGTCGTCCTTCGGCAGATCGAGCGTCGGCAGTTCCTCGAGATTGTTCCAGCGGGTCGGGCCGATGACGAGCGTCCGGTTCGGATTGGTCGCGCGCACCACCGGGATCAGTTTGGCGAGCATTGCATTCCACCGCGCGGCGTCGAGGGGCGCGTGCGGTTCGTTGAGCAGTTCGAAGAGCACGGTGTTCGGCGCGCTCCGATAGCGTTCCCCGATCTGCTGCCAGAAGGCGATCAGCTTCGGTTCGCAGGCATCGGGCGCCGCCGAACAGCGATTAAAGTCATGTTCGTCGAGGATGACGGTCAGGTCGGCGGCGGTGGCCTCCTTCACGACCCGGTCGAGCGTCGCGAGCCATTGCGGGTCCAGCCGGTTCTGCGCGTCCATATGCTCGAACGCCTGCAGCACGACGCGGACGAAATCGAAGCCACCCTTTTTGATGATTGCGAAATGCCTGGTCTGGAACCGCGCCTTGGCCGGGTCGCGCCACAGCGGGTCATAGCCGATGATGTTGACGCCGCGCTTCAGCTTCGCTGCCGCCTGCCATGCCGGTTCGGCGGTCTGGGCAGGGACGGCCGACAACGGTGTCACGATCAGCGCGGCGGCGAAAAGGACGAAGGATTTGAAGCGCATGCGGGGTTCTTTCGGACGAGGCGGACGCGCGAGGCTATCGCGGTCCGCACCGCCGTTCAATCATGCTCAGCGTCGCCGCTTGGCTCCATCGAGCGCCGAGAGCACGCCGCGCATGGTGCGGACCTCCTGCGACGTCCAGCCGGGCTTGGTCAGCAGCGTGCGCAGCGTCCGGCGCGAGGTGGCGGCACGTTCGGGCGGGAAGAAGAAGCGCGCCGCCTCCAGCATGTCGTCCAGCTGGCCGATCATGCCCTCCAGCTCCTCGTGCGGTGCGGGTTCGCCGAGGTCGACGACCGGCGGGCTGGCGAGATCCTGGCCCTTCGACCATTCATAGGCGACGAGGATCACCGCCTGCGCGAGATTGAGCGAGCCGAATTCGGGGTTGATCGGCACGGTCAGGATCGTGCGGGCGAGGGCCACGTCGTCGGTTTCGAGGCCCGAGCGTTCGGGGCCGAACAGGATCGCCGAGCGACCGGCCTCGGCACGGATCGCCTGTGCGGCGGCTTCGGGCGTGACGACGGGCTTGGTGATGCCACGCTTACGGACGGTGGTGGCGTAGACATGCGCGCAGTCGGCGACGGCGTCGGCGACGCTGTCATAGACGGTGGCGTCGCGCAGCACGCTGTCGGCGCCGCTGGCGGCGGGGCCTGCCTCGGGATTGGGCCAGCCGTCGCGCGGGGCGACGAGGCGCATCTCGGTGAGGCCGAAGTTCAGCATGGCGCGGGCGGCCTTGCCGATATTCTGGCCAAGCTGGGGGCGGACGAGGACGATGACGGGTTGGCGGGACTCAATGCCCCCCCGTTCAGTTCGAGCAGCATCGAGCTTGTCGAGATGCGTCTGTCGAGAACTCGCGGCCGTGGATACGGTCGACCAGTCGCCGCGGAACAGTCCTTCCTTCTTCTTCTTCGACCAGTCCTTGACCTGCGCTTCACGATCCAGCGCTTCGCTGCGGGTCTGGAAGGTTTCGCTCCACATCAGTTCGACCGGGCGGCGGTCGGCAGTGTAGCCGCGGATCGCACCCGATTGATGCTCGGCGATGCGGCGGTCGAGGTCGTCGGTGTGGCCGGTGTAATAGGTGCCGTCCGAGCATTTCAGGATGTAGACGTGGAACATAGCGGGCCTTCTCGGGCGGGTTTCAGCCACGTTCGATACTGGTCGAACCGGATCGGGGGAAGGGGGTGCCCCGAACGACTGCGTTCTCGACGGACGCTTCTCGACAGGCTCGAAGCTGCTCGAACCGAACGGGGTGGGTGGGGAAGGGGCCTTACCCCTTCGCCGCGTCCCCGACCGTGCCGGCAAATTCCTCGAAATCCTTCGCCTCGCGGAAGTCCTTGTAGACGCTGGCGAAGCGGATGTAGGCGACCGGATCGAGGCCCTGCAGCCCCTCCATCACCAGTTCGCCGATCCGGCCCGAGGGAATTTCGCTGTCGCCGGTGGTTTCAAGCTGGCGCTGGATGCCCGAGACGAGGCGTTCGACCTGCGCGGGCGTGATCGGGCGTTTGCGGCAGGCGGTGGCGACCGAGCGGAGCAGCTTGTCGCGGTCGAAGGGCTGGCGGCGGTCGCCGGACTTGACGACGGTCAGGTCGCGGAGCTGGATGCGTTCGAAGGTGGTGAAGCGCGCGCCGCAGCCGGTGCATTGCCGCCGCCGACGGATCGCCGCACCGTCGTCGCTGGGGCGGCTGTCCTTCACCTGGCTGTCGTCATGGGCGCAGAACGGGCAGCGCATCGGTCATCCTGTCAAACCACCCGCGCCACCGGGTGGCGGCGCGGGTGGGGCGCGTCAGTAGCGCGGCTTCTTGTTCGCCTTGTACCAGGCATAGCCCGCACCGGCGGCGGCGCCGATCAGCGGGCCGACGAACGGCACCGGAATGGCGACGACCGCGCCGAGCGCGCCCCATTTCGCCATGCTCTTGCCGACCGATTTGTCCTTCACCATGCGACCTCCTTACAGACCCGGATAGATCGGGAACCGCTCGCACAGCGCCCGAACACGGGCCTTAACGTCCGCCTCGACGGTCGGGTCCCCGGCCTCGCCCTTGGCGCGCAGGCCGTCGAGCACGTCGGCGACCATATGGCCGATCTCGGTGAACTCGGCCTTGCCGAAGCCGCGGGTGGTGCCGGCGGGCGACCCGACGCGGATGCCGCTGGTCTTGACCGGCGGCAGCGGGTCGAACGGGATGCCGTTCTTGTTGCAGGTGATCGCGGCGCGTTCCAGCGCCTCGTCGGCGTCCTTGCCGGTGACGCCGAGCGGCGTGAGGTCGATCAGCGCCAGATGCGTGTCGGTGCCGCCGGCGACGACGTTCGCGCCGCGACCTTTAAGCGTCGCAGCCAGCGTCTGCGCGTTTTCGACGACGGCGCGGATATAATCCTTGAACTCGGGGCGCAGCGCTTCGCCGAACGCGACCGCCTTGGCGGCGATGACGTGCATCAGCGGGCCGCCCTGAAGACCGGGGAAGACCGCCGAGTTGATCTTCTTGGCGATGGCTTCGTCGTTGGTCAGCACCATGCCGCCGCGCGGCCCGCGCAGCGTCTTGTGCGTGGTGGTGGTGACGACATCGGCATGGCCGAACGGGGTGGGATGCAGACCCGCCGCGACGATGCCGGCGAAATGCGCCATGTCGACCATGAACTTCGCGCCGACTTCATCGGCGATCGCGCGGAACTTCGCGAAATCGATATGGCGCGGATAGGCCGAACCGCCGGCGATGATCAGCGTCGGCTTGTGCTCGCGCGCGAGGGCCGCGACCTGATCGTAATCGATCAGATGGGTTTCGCGATCGACGCCATATTGCACCGCGTTGAACCACTTGCCCGACATCGCCGCCTTGGCACCGTGCGTCAGGTGACCGCCGGCGTCGAGGCTCATGCCCATGATCGTGTCGCCGGGCTTGGTCAGCGCAAGCATCACCGCGCCGTTCGCCTGCGCGCCCGAATGCGGCTGGACGTTGACGAAGCCGCAGCCGAACAACTGCTTGGCACGGTCGATCGCCAGCTGCTCGACCTCGTCCGAGGGGTGGCAGCCCTGATAGTAGCGCTTGCCGGGATAACCCTCGGCATATTTGTTCGTGAAGACCGAGCCTTGCGCCTGCAACACCGCCTTCGACACGATGTTTTCCGATGCGATCAGCTCGATCTGGTAGCGCTCGCGCTCCAGTTCGTGGGTGACGCCCGCGAACACGGCGGGGTCGGCATCGGCGAGACTGGTTTCGAAGAAACCGTCGGGGCGGAACTGGTCGGTCATGGGGCGCGGCTCCCGCTGAAAAGAGGTCGCGCGCGCTTTAGTCCGGGTGTCATCGAAATGCCACCCGGGGAATCGGGTTTTCAGGCGGGCGGATTGCCGAGCTTGTCGACGCGGCGCTGGTGGCGGTCGCCGCCGAACGGGGTCGCTAGGAAGGCGGTCAGGCAGGCCTTCGCCATCTCGCTGCCGACCAGCCGTGCGCCCATGGCGATGACGTTGGCGTCATTATGTTCGCGCGCCAATGCGGCCGACAAGGGTTCGGACACCAGTGCGCAGCGGCATGTCGCCACGCGATTGACCGCGATCGAGATGCCGATGCCCGATCCGCACAGCGCGACGCCGAAATCGGCGGTCTTGCCGCTAACTGCTTGTGCCAGCTTGTAACCATAGTCGGGATAGTCGACGCTTGCCGCTTCGGTGGGGCCGAGATCGGCGACTTCGTGTCCCTGGTCTTGCAACCAAGTGGCGAGTTCTGCCTTGAGCCCTAGGGCGGCGTGGTCGGATGCGATTGCGATACGGGCCATGCGCCGCTTCTAGCCGTCGGGATCGCCGGGCGCTAGGCTGAGGTCAACGATGAAGGCGAAAGGGACGGAAGGGATGCGTGGAACGATCATCGTCGCGGCGCTTGCGTTGAGCGCATGCGGCGCATCCGAACGGCGCAGCGAAGGAGCCGCGACCCAGGCCGCGATCGAAAACAGCGCCGCCACCCCGCTGCCCGCGCCCAAGGCACCGACCCCGCCGGTCACCCCCACGCCGACGCCGACCCCCAGCACCACCGCGACGCCGGGTGCGAACCATTATCTGGGGCGCTGGACGGGCGTCGAGGGGATGTATCTGGTCGTCAGCGATCCGGCGCAGGGCGATGTGAAGCTGGAGATGCAGTACGACCTCGACAACAAGGGCAGTTATGTCGGGACGGTCGTACCCGAAGGCATCCGGTTCCAGCGCAGTGGCGAGACGCTGACGCTGAAACCCAGCAACGGCGATGCAACGGGGCTGAAGTGGCTGGCGGGCAAGAAGGATTGCCTGACGGTCAAGCCGGGTGAAGGCTATTGCCGTGACTGATATGGTCGAACCGGTTCCGGTCGTGCGGCCGCCGATCGCGGCGCTGCTGCTGGGTTATGCCGGTTTGTTGCCGCCGATCGTCGCGGTCGCCGTCCGGCTGATCGATCCGGCCAAGGGCGGGATGATGCTGGCGCTGGCGCTATTCTATGCGGCGCTGATCCTGAGCTTTCTGGGCGGCATGTGGTGGGGCGCGGCGTCGGCGCGGGTGACCGGCGCGGCGCTGACGCTGTGGCTGGCGATCGCGGTGGTACCGAGCCTGGTCGCGCTGGCGGCGGGGGCGGTGCTGTTCGCGTCGGTGCTGTCGGCGGCGGCGATCGTTGCCGCCGGGCTGCTGGGATCGCTGCTGGTCGACATGGCGCTGGTCCGGGCCGGGCATGTGCCGCGATGGTGGATGAAACTGCGGGTGCCATTGTCGGTGGGGCTTGCGGCGTTGACGCTGCTCACCGGATTGCTTGCCCAGCCCTGACACAGTTGGGACAGGCATATCGCCCGTTTTCGATCTAACGCTGTCTTTCCTTGTAAACTACTGATTGCAAAACTCAATCAACGCAGTATCTGCATGGTTCATGCGGATAGATTTCGATTATGCGCGCGAAGCGCTGGCGTTTTTGGAATATAATCAACTTGAGCCAAACGCGCTTAATTACGCAACGGCGCTTGCTTATCTGTCCGGGATGTACGCAGACTTATCCGCGGACGTAAAGTCATTGGTCGACAATGGCGAATTGAGCGATACGCGCTTCGCGGAGATAGGCCGTCGGCATGCCGCCGAAATTGCCGATCGCGTCGAAGATTCGCAGGCTGCGGAAGCACCGGCGGACGAGGCGTCGATCGCGGAGCGGCTGGCCGCGACCGAGCGCAGCGTCGCAGAATTGCGCGAACAGGTCGCCGCACTGCTTGCCACGGTCGAGCACGGTCGCGGGGGCGCAGTCGACGCCGAACATGACGAACTGACCCATGCGCTCAACCAGACCGGCGCGCGCCGCGTGCTCGATCAGATCGCCGCGCAGGACCAGCGGTACGTGCTGGTGATGTTCGGCATCGACAAGCTGGTCGGGATCAACCGGCAATATGGCAATTCGGTCGGCGACAATATTCTCAACGCCTTCGCCAGCAAATTGGCGAACAGCTTTCCCGAGCATGAGGCGATCCGCTGGTCGGGCAACGAGTTCATCGTCGCCGTGCCGGGGCAGACGCGGGCCGCGGTCCTCGCGCAGGCCGAGGAGACGCTGCTGCTGCTCGAACGCCGCAAGTTCAAGCTGCGCGGATCGGGCGAGGCGATCGGCAAGGTGACGGCGTCGGCGGCGATCGTGGCCGATCAGAATAACGATGTTCAATGGGTGATCGAGGAAGCGCGCGCCAAGTTGCAGGGCGCGATGCTGTCCGGCGGCAACCGGGTGGCGGTGTAGCGTTCCTTGCGTGCCCGGCACGGCGATGGCGGAGGGCGGCATCGCGCCACGCTGCCGCGCCGTGTGCCGACAGCCCCCCTCCCGGTGCCGGGGAGGATCGGGTTACGCCGCCTTGCGGAGTTCCAGCCGGCCCCAGATTTCGACCAGGGCGGCGGTCAGTTCCTGCATCATCGCCTTGTCGTGCGCGGGGCCGGGGGTGAAGCGCAGCCGTTCGGTGCCGCGCGGAACCGTCGGGTAATTGATCGGCTGTACGTACACGCCATATTCGCGCAGCAATATGTCGCTGATCCGCTTCGCCTTTACCGGATCGCCGACCATCAGCGGCACGATATGGGTGGTCGTGTCCATCACCGGCAGCCCGGCATCGGCGAACAGCGTCTTGAGCGTCGACGCGGCGGCCTGTTGCCCCTCGCGCTCGGCGGTCGAGGCCTTGAGATGGCGGACGCTGGCGAGCGCGCCGGCGACCAGCACCGGCGACAGGCTGGTGGTGAAGATGAAGCCCGGCGCATAGGAGCGGATCACGTCGATCACGGTGCGATCGGCGGCGATGTATCCGCCCATCACCCCGAACGCCTTGCCGAGCGTCCCTTCGATGATCGTCAGGCGCGATGCGGCATCGTCGCGTTCGGAAATGCCGCCGCCGCGCAGGCCGTACATGCCCACCGCATGGACTTCGTCGAGATAGGTCAGCGCGTTATATTTGTCGGCGAGGTCGCAGATCGCGTGGATCGGCGCGACGTCGCCATCCATGGAATAGACGCTTTCGAACGCGATCAGCTTAGGCACCGACGGGTCTTCGGCCGCCAGCAATTCCTCGAGATGGGCGAGGTCGTTGTGGCGGAACACGCGCTTTTCGCAGCCCGAATGGCGGATGCCCGCGATCATCGACGCGTGGTTCAGCTCGTCCGAGAAGATGATGCAGCCCGGCAGGATGCGGGCGATGGTCGACAGCGTCGCCTCGTTCGAGACATAGCCGCTGGTGAACAGCAGTGCCGCTTCCTTGTCGTGCAGGTCGGCGAGTTCGGTTTCGAGGTCGATATGATAGTGGGTGTTGCCGCCGATGTTGCGGGTGCCGCCGGAGCCGGCGCCGACATCGTGCAGCGCTTCCTCCATCGCCGCGATGACCGCGGGATGCTGGCCCATCGCCAGATAGTCGTTGGAACACCAGACGGTGATCGGCTTCGGCCCGTTATGCCCGGCGAAGCAGCGCGCATTAGGGAACTGCCCCTTGTTGCGCAGGATGTCGATGAAGACGCGGTAGCGCCCTTCCTCGTGCAGGCGGTCGATCGCCTGTGCGAAGACACGGTTGTAATCGACCGAGCGGGCCGGAACTGCGTCGATGCTCATGGGGCTGGGGTGTACCTGTTGAAAGGCTGCGTTTCCAGCCGATAAAAGCGGTCACCGTGATCGACCGGCTTGGACATTTTGTCTCAGGTGGTTGGGGGGGAAGAGGTTCACGCGAAGGCGCGAAGGGGTTTTGGTTCGCGCAAAGGCGCAAAGGACGCAAAGGGGTTGCGACTGGGGCCGCTGTTTCGCTTCAGCGAAACCTTGCCATCCCTTTCCGAGCGCCGGACGACGGATCGCTGCGCGATCGATGACGACAGACGCATCCCCTTCGCATCCTTTGCGCCTTTGCGCGCAAATTAACCTGCTTCGCGCCTTCGCGTGAACCTACAGTGCCTCGACCGATGCGAAGCCGCGCGACTCCAGCCCCGCCGCGACCCTGTGTTCGCGGTCGCCGAGACTGGTGAAGACCAGCCGTCCAGGGGAGGGGGCGTCGGGGAAGGGTTGTCCCGCCGTCAGCGCGGCGATGCGGCGGGCGATGCCGGGGCCGCCGTCGACGAAGGCGACCTGTGGCGCGACGGCGCGCATCGCGTCCTCCAGCAGCGGGAAGTGGGTGCAGGCGTTGACGATCACGTCGATGCGCTCGCCCCCCGGCTGGTCGAACAGCCCGGCGAGTTCGGCGGCGACGGCCCCGGGTGGGGGCGGGGTGCCGGCCAGCGCATTCTCGGCGAGTTCGACCAGTGCCGCCGATCCGTGGCGCAGCACCGTGCAGTCCCCGGCGAAGCGCGCCGCGAGATCGTCGACATAGGGTTGGCGGACGGTCGCCTCGGTCCCCAGCACGCCGATCACCCGGCTGCGCGAGCACTCCGCCGCGACCTTGATCGCCGGCACCGTGCCGACCACCGCCACGTCGAGCGCGGCGCGGACCACCGGCAGCGCGATGGTCGAGGCGGTGTTGCAGGCGATGACGACGAGGCGCGGGCGATAGCGTTCGACCAGCCGCCCGAGCAGCGCCGGCACGCGCGCCGCGATCTCCGCCTCGGTCTTGGTCCCATAGGGGAAGCCCGCCGAGTCGGCGGCATAGACGATCGGCGCGGTCGGCAGCAGCGCGCGGGTCGGCGCGACCACCGACAGGCCGCCGACGCCCGAATCGAAGAACAGGATCGGTTGCGTCGTCTGGCCCATCACCGGGCATACTCCCTATGGCGTAGTCGCCCGCGTTGCATGGCGCCGCCGAACCCCTTACCCTCCGCGCGACAGACGGCAAGTTCAGGGGGCTATCCTGCCGAGCGAAATACTCTGGATCCCGCCGGCGGCGGCGTTGCTGATCGGTTATGTGCTGGGATCGATTCCGTGGGGCATATTGCTCACCCGCATCGCCGGGGCGGGCGATTTGCGCACGATCGGATCGGGCAATATCGGCGCGACCAACGTGCTGCGCACCGGACGCAAGGGGCTGGCGGCGGCGACGTTGCTGCTCGACCTGTTGAAAGGGGCGGCGGCGGTGTGGATCGTCGCGCACCTCTATCCGGGCGAGGAACTGATCGCCGGGGCGGCGGCGTTCATCGGCCATTGCTATCCGGTCTGGCTGCGCTTTCGCGGGGGCAAGGGCGTGGCGACGATGATGGGCGTGGTCGTGGCGCTCAGCCCGTTCGCCGGGCTGGTCTATGCGATCGTGTGGCTGGGGCTGCTGGCGGGCCTGCGGATCTCGTCGGTGGCGGGCATGGCGGCGGCGGTCGCGGCGCCGCTGGCGGCGGCATGGGCCGGGCGGTTCGATCTGGTGCTGCTGTTCCTCGGCCTCGCGCTGATCGTGCTGTGGAAGCATCGCGAGAATATCGAGCGGCTGGTTGCCGGGACCGAGCCGAGGATCGGTCGCAAGCGTGACTGATCCGCAGGCGGCGCGGTTCGCGGCGCTGCGGCTGATCCGGTCGAGCAATATCGGGCCGGTCACGTTTCGCGCGCTGATCGAACGCTATGGCGATGCGGTGGCAGCGATCGAGGCGTTGCCGGTATTGGCGGCAAGGGGCGGGGGACGCGCGCCGGTGCTGGCCGACGAAGGCGCGGTGCGGCGCGAGATCGCGTGCGTACGGGCGCTGGGCGGGCGGTATCTGTTGTTCGGCGATCCGGATTATCCGGCGTTGCTGGCGGAGCTGGACAGCGCGCCGCCCGCATTGATCGTACGCGGCGACCTGTCGCTGCTGACGCGCCCGGCGGTGGCGATGGTCGGCGCGCGCAATGCGTCGGCGGCGGCGTGCCGCTTCGCGCGCGGGCTGGCCGAGGAACTGGGCGCGGCGGGATATTGCGTGGTGTCGGGCCTTGCACGCGGCATCGACACGGCGGTGCATCAGGGGGCGATCGGCCATGCGACGATCGGCGTCATCGCCAGCGGCATCGACGTGGTCTTCCCGCCGGAGAACGCCGCGTTGCAGGAGGAGGTGGCGACGCGCGGGCTGCTGGTCGCCGAACAGCCGCCGGGCACGCAGCCGCTGGCCCGCCATTTTCCGTCGCGCAACCGGATCATCGCCGGGCTGGCGCTGGGCACGGTAGTGGTCGAGGCGGCGCCGCGATCGGGATCGCTCATCACCGCGCGGCTGGCCGGGGAAGCGGGGCGCGAGGTGATGGCGGTGCCGGGATCGCCGCTCGATCCCCGCGCACAAGGTTGCAATCTGCTGATCCGCGATGGCGCGACGCTCGTACAGAATGCCGCCGACGTCGCTGAAATGCTGCGCCCGATCGATGCGCGGGCGGTGCGGGCGCCGGGCGGCAGCTACCGCGCCGAACCTGCCGCCACCGATGCGAGCGATGGCGACCGGACGCGGATCACCGGGTTGCTCGGACCGGTGCCGGTCGCTGTCGACGAACTGGTGCGGCAATCGGGATGCCCGACGACGGTGGTGCAGACGGTGCTGCTCGAACTGGAACTGGCCGGGCGGCTCGACCGGCATGCCGGCGGGCGGGTCAGTCTGGGGTAGCGCCTGCCATCAAACCGTAACGGCGCTACTTCACCGCACCCACCGACTTGACGCCACCCCCCGGCGCTCCCCACTCTCGCGTACGTACGCACAAGGACCGACCGCCACATCATGCAGCTTGTCATCGTCGAATCGCCCGCCAAGGCGAAGACCATCGAAAAATATCTGGGGTCCGACTACCGCGTCCTCGCTTCCTACGGCCATGTCCGCGACCTGCCGCCCAAGGACGGGTCGGTGAACCCGGACGAGGGGTTCGCGATGGATTGGGAAACCTATGCCGACAAGACAAAGCAGCTGAAGGCGATCACCGACCTCGCCAAGACCGCCGACCGCCTGATCCTCGCCACCGACCCCGATCGCGAGGGCGAGGCGATCAGCTGGCATGTGCAGGAGGTGCTGAAGAAGCGCCGCGCGCTGCCGAAGGAAGTCGAGCGGGTCACGTTCAACGCGATCACCAAGCCGGCGATCCTCGCGGCGATGAAGGCACCGCGCGACCTCGATACCGACCTGATCGATGCGTACCGGGCGCGGCGTGCGCTCGACTATCTGGTCGGGTTCACCCTGTCGCCGGTGCTGTGGCGCAAGCTGCCGGGCGCCAAGTCGGCGGGGCGGGTGCAGTCGGTGGCGTTGCGCCTGCTGGTCGAGCGCGAGCGTGAGATCGAGACCTTCAAGGCGCAGGAATATTGGTCGGTCGTCGCCAAGATGGAGGCCGATGGCACGCCGTTCGACGCGCGGCTCGTCAAGCTTAGGGGCAAGAAGCTCGACAAGCTGTCGCTGGGCGATGCCGGATCGGCCGAAGTCGCCAAGGCGGCGGTGGTCGATGGGCGCTTCACCGTCGTGAATGTCGAGACGAAGCCCGCGACGCGTAATCCGCCGCCGCCCTTCACGACCTCGACGCTGCAACAGGAAGCGGCGCGCAAGCTGGGCTTTTCGGCCAGCCACACGATGCGGGTGGCGCAGTCGCTCTACGAAGACGGCGCGATCACCTATATGCGGACCGACGGCGTACAGATGGACGGGTCGGCGATCGACGCCGCGCGCGGGGCGATCGCCAACCGCTATGATGGCAGCTATGTCCCCGACAAGCCGCGGCAATATCAGACCAAGGCCAAGAATGCGCAGGAAGCGCATGAGGCGATCCGGCCTACCGATTTTTCGAAGGACCGTGCGGGCAGCGGCGATCATGCGCGGCTGTACGACCTGATCTGGAAGCGGGCGCTGGCCAGCCAGATGGCGTCGGCGCGGATGGAGCGGACGGCGGTCGAGCTGGAGGACCAGACCGGACAGACGGGCTTGCGCGCGACCGGACAGGTGGTGTTGTTCCCCGGATACCTGGCGCTGTACGAGGAAGGTCGCGACGATGCGTCGGACGAGGATTCGCGCCGCCTGCCGCTGCTGCGCTCGGGCGATGCCCCGGCCAAGAAGGACGTCGTTTCCGAACAGCATTTCACCCAGCCGCCGCCGCGCTTTTCGGAAGCGTCTCTGGTCAAGCGGCTGGAGGAACTGGGGATCGGGCGTCCGTCGACCTATGCCTCGATCATTCAGGTGCTGAAGGATCGCGGTTACGTTCGCGTCGAGAAGAACCGCTTCTTCGCCGAGGAGACCGGGCGGTTGCTGACCGCATTCCTCGAACGCTTCTTCGAGAAATATGTCGGCTACGACTTCACCGCCGGGTTGGAGGAAGAGCTGGACGACGTGTCGGGCGGGCGGGCCGAATGGCAGGCGGTGCTCGAGGCGTTCTGGCGCGACTTCAAGCCGCGCACTTCGGAGGTGATGGAGCAGCAGCCGAGCGCGATCACGGCGGAGCTGGACCAATTCCTCGGATCGTACCTGTTCCCCGAAAAGGCCGACGGGAGCGACCCGCGGCTGTGCCCCAATTGCGGTGAGGGGCGGCTGGCGTTGCGCGGCGGCAAGTTCGGGGCGTTCATCGCCTGCTCCAACTATCCCGAGTGCAAGTACACCCGCCGCTTCGCGCAGCCGGGTGGCGAAGAGGGTGGCGATGCCGGGCCGGAAGGGCTGGGCAAGGACCCGGCAACCGGGCTGGAGGTCGAGCGCAAGTCGGGGCGGTTCGGTCCCTATATCCAGCTGGGCGAGGGCAAGGATGCCAAGCGCGCGTCGATCCCCAAGGATATCGGCGAGCTGACCCTCGAATGGGCGCTGAAGCTGCTGAGCCTGCCGCGCACCATCGGCAATCATCCGGAGACGGGCGAGCCGATCGAGGCGGCGATCGGGCGCTATGGCCCCTATCTGAAGCATGCCGGCAAATATGCGCGGTTGCAGTCGACGGCGGACGTGTTCGAAACCGGCATGAACGCGGCGGTGGTCAAGCTGGCCGAGGCGGCGGCGGGCGGCGGGCGTCCGGCGCGTGGCGCTGCCAAGGAGCCGCTGAAGGTGCTGGGCGCGCATCCGCGGACCGAGGCCGAGATCAAGCTGATGGAAGGGCGCTATGGCCCCTATGTCACCGACGGCACGACCAACGCGACGATCCCGAAGTCGATCGAACCGGCGGCGCTGACGCTGGAGGAAGCGGCGCAACTGATCGACGACCGCGCGGCGGCGGCGCCGGCCAAGGGCAAGAAGAAGCCCGCGGCGAAGAAGACGGCACCGAAGAAAGCGGCGGCGAAGGACGCCAAGCCGGCGGCCAAAAAGCCTGCTGCGAAGAAGGCCGCGCCGAAAAAGGCGGCGGATTGACCTCGTTGCGCGGGATCGGGCGTCGGTCCAGCGCAGGCTGGAGCCTTATGCGGCTCCGGTCCCGTGCTTCAACCGGGAGATTCCAGCCTGCGCTGGAATGATGAACGGTCGAGGGCAGGGAAGCCGTTTCCGATCCGCCTGCGGCCGGTATATCCGGCCGCAGCGGGTCAGTGGGCGCGGGCTTCGGTCCGCAGGAAGGCGCGTGCGGCCTTTTGCGCGTCGGCGATCTGGCGCGGCGTCATGTCGCAGGCGATCTCGGCGCGCCAGTGCTGCGCGTCCTCCAGCCCCGACATCGCGGCGAGGTTGAACCATTTGTGCGCCTCGACGAGGTCGATGACCGTGCCGCCGGTGCCGCTGGAATAGCAGATGCCGAGTTCGAACCACGCGGCGCCGGTGTCGCGTTGCGCTTCTTCCGCCCGGCTTTCCTGGAGAAAGCGGGCGCCTTCCAAACCAATGCCCATATCCACAACCCCTGTTGGTACGGGCAGAGAAATGGGGCACCGGCCCTTGCAATTTAGTTAATGCGCATAACCACTTAGGTTACGTACGTTAAGGTACGCAGCGCTTAACCATCTAAGTCCCGGAAAGAGCGTCGAGCGTCGGACGGATGCCCGACAGATCGTAACCTGCCGCTTGACCTGCCGCGACCAGTTCGGCCGAGTCGCGACCACCCTTGGCACTGGCGAGCGCCCACAGGTTGCACGACCGCGTGCCCGAACGGCAATAAGCGAGGATCGGGCCATCGGCTTCGGCGAGTACGCCAGCCATCGCGTCGAGTTGCGGGTGGCTGAACCCGGCATGGGTGATCGGGATGGCGTGATAGGCGAGGCCGGCGGCAGCGGCAGCTTCGGCGATGGCGTCGCCGCCCGGCTGGCCGGCTTCCTCGCCATCGGGACGGTTGTTGACGATGGTGGTGAAGCCCTGTGCCTTCAGCGTCGCGACATCGTGGGCGGTGATCTGCGGGCTGACCGAGATGCGGTCGTCGATACGGCGGATTTGCATGGGGCGAGGATAGCGGCGCGGCAGGAGCGACGCAAATCCTCCCCGGTACGGGGAGGGTGGTGGAGGGGGCGTGCGGCAAACGGAACCGTTGCGTGCGCGGACATCCCCCTCCACCAGCTTCGCTGGTCCCCCTCCCCGTGCCGGGGAGGATTTAGTGTTGTTTGATTACCGCGAGGAACGCGTCGCCATAGGCCTGCAGCTTCTTCTCGCCGACGCCGGTGATCCGGCGCATGCCGCCGATCGTCTGCGGTCGGTCGGTGGCCATGTCGCGCAGCACGGAGTCGTGGAAGATGACATAGGGCGGCACGCCGGCCTCCTGCGCCAGTTCGCGGCGCTTGGCGCGCAGTGCCTCGAACAGCGGATCGCCGGTCGGGTTGGGCGTCGTGCCGCTGCCGCGCCGCCGCCGCTCGCGCTTGGGCGGGACGATCAGCGACAGCGTGTCGCCGCCCTTCAGCAACCCACGCGCGGCGGGGCCGAATTCCAGCCCGCCATGGTCATTGGCGCGCAGCGCATCGCGCAGTTGCAGTGCGCGGCCGACCGGTTTGAGCAACGCGATCTCGTCGCCATCGACGATGTTCCACACCGACAGGTTTTCGTGGCCGTTCGTCAGGCTGCGCTCGGTCGACTGGCCGGTCAGCACCTGTTCGATATAGGTCGCGCCGAACATCATGCCGGTGCGGAATACCGCCGACAGATATTTCTGCGCGACCTGTGTCGCGTCGACCGCATTGGGCGGGGTCAGGCAATTGTCGCAATTGCCGCAGAACTCGGGTGGCGACTCGCCGAAATGGCGCAGCAGCATCGCGCGGCGGCAACCGGCGGTCTCGACCAGCGCGCCGAGCGCGTTCAGTCGCTGTCGTTCGCCGGGCTGGCGGGCGGGTTCGACTTCGCCGATCCGCTGGCGTGCGCGGGCGAAGTCGTCGGCACCCCAGAACAGGTGCGCGACCGCCGGATCGCCGTCGCGGCCGGCGCGGCCGGTTTCCTGATAATAGGCCTCGATCGATTTCGGCAGCCCGGCATGCGCGACGAAACGCACGTCGGGCTTGTCGATGCCCATGCCGAAGGCGATGGTGGCGACCATCACCATGTCCTCGGATGCGACGAAGTCATGCTGGTTGCGCTGGCGCACGGCGGGGTCGAGACCGGCGTGGTAGACCCGTGTCGGCCGCCCCGTCTTCGCCAGTGCCTCGGCCAGCCGTTCGGTCCCGGCGCGCGACTGGACATAGACGATGCCGGGGCCGGGGGTGGCGGCGATCACGTCGGCGATCTGGCGCGTGCCCTGATCGCGCGGGGTGATGTGGTAACGGATATTGGGCCGGTCGAAGCCGGCGACGATCAGCCCGTCCTGCGGGATGCCGAGCTGTTCGAGGATGTCGGCGCGGGTATGCGCGTCGGCGGTGGCGGTGAGCGCCAGACGCGGCACCTGGGGGAACTGGTCGAACAACGGGCGGAGCAGGCGATAATCGGGGCGGAAATCATGGCCCCATTCGCTGACGCAATGCGCCTCGTCGATCGCGAACAGCGCAAGGTTGCCGCGGCTGAGCAACTCGCGGAAATCGCTGCCTGACGCGCGTTCGGGCGCGACATAGAGCAGGTCGAGCTCGCCATCCAGAAACCGGCCGCGCGTCTCGGCCCGATTGTCGTCGGCGCTGGTCAGCGTGGCGGCGCGAATGCCGACCGCGGTCGCCGCACGCAACTGGTCATGCATCAGCGCGATCAGCGGCGAGACGACGACGCAGGTGCCCGGAAGCATCTGGGCGGGCAATTGATAGGTCAGCGATTTACCGGCACCGGTCGGCATCACCGCCAGCGTGCGTTCCCCGGCGAGGACGCGGTCGACCACCTGCCGCTGGACGCCGCGAAAGTCGGGAAAGCCGAAGGTCGATTGCAATACGGGGATCGGGTCGAGCACCATTGCCCTCCACCTAGGGATGCGGGCCTCGGGCGTCGAGGGTTAAGGCACCCGGACGGCGCGCCAGTCGTCGCCGGTGATCGCCGCTTCGCCGACCGTGCCGCTGTAGCTGCGTCCGGCGGCGGTGAAGCGGATCGCGGTGCCGCGCAGCGTGCCGGTGATCGCGGCAGCACCCAGCGTACCGGTCACGTCCTGAAACCGCTGGTCGAAATGCAACGCGACTTCGCGTCCGTCGGCCAGGGTGGCCCGCCAGTCGCCGCCGGCGACGGCGGGGACGATCCACAGATACACCCGGCGATCGGCGACCAGTCGCTCCGCGTCGGCGCGCCATTCGCCCATGTCGAAGGCATGGGTGACGATGCGCGTGCCGGGGCGGAGTTCGGTCAGCAGGCGCGGGCGCAGCGCGAGATTGATCCGCGGCAACAGGTACATCGTCACGACGCTGGCATCGCGCAGCGGCACGTCGAACAGATTGGCGCGGGTGAAGCGGGCGCGGTCGCCGACCTCGTACAGCGCGGCATTGCGGCGGGCGCGCTCGACCAGCGTGGCGTCGATCTCGACGCCGCTGGCGCGCGCGCCGAGGCGGGCAGCGGCGATCGTGATGCGGCCGTCGCCAGCGCCAAGGTCGATCAGCGTATCGTTCGCCCCGACTTGCGCCATCGCCAGCATCGCATCGACGACCGGTTCGGGGGTCGGGACATAGGGAACGTCGTAGTCGGGTTCGCGTGCGGCGATGCCCTGTCCACGCAGGATGTCGCCCATGCCGTCGCCGTACGCGGTGGTGCAACCGCTCAGCAGCAGCACCGCCGGCAGCAGCGCCCTCACGCGGTCGCCGCCGTCCGCAGCCAGTCGGCGGTTTCGGCCGAGCGGGTGACCGGGATCATGTGGCCGCCGGCAATTTTGGTGAGGGTCGCACCGGGGATCATCGCGGCGGTGCGGTCGCCCTGCTGCTGCGGGTCGAGCAGTTGGTCGTCGCGGCCGTACAGGATCGCGACCGGCAGGCCGATCGATGCGTAGCGTGCCGCCATGCCCGATACCGCGCGATTGGCGTCGTCGATCTCGAACGCGCCCGCCTGATAGCTGGACGGACGCAGCGCGACGAGGCCGCCGCCGCGCGTGCCGAAATCCATCGGCACCGCGTCGGGGGCGAAGACATGTTTGGCGACGACGGGGCCGGTCAGGGTGGTGAGCGGTACGCCATATGTCCATGCGGCCAGCCCGCGCAGCGGGGCGGGCGGGGCCTTGCCGCGAAAGATCGGCGGGATATGGTCCATCGGCTGGGTCAGCGGTGCGATGAGCGCGAGCCCACGGACCTTGCCCGGATGGTCGAGCGCCACAGCCAGCGCGACCGCGCCGCCCATCGAATGGCCGACCAGCAGCGGGCGGTCGAGCCCCAGCGCGTCGATAAGGTCGGCGAGCATGCGCGCCTGTTCCTCGACCGGCGGATGGCTGCCATCGACGCTGCTATGTCCCCAGCCGGGCCGGTCGACGAGGATCAGCCGGTGATCGGCGAGTTCGGCGGTCAGCGCATAGGAGAAGTTGCGAAGTTGCCCGTACAGGCCGTGCAGCAGCACCATTACGGGCCCGTCGCCACCGGTATCGACATAATGCAGCCGCCCGCCCGGCACATCGACGAAATCCCCGTCCGCCGGCACCATCGCTTCGGAGGCGCTGGCGGCGAGCGCCGTCCATAGCGCGAGGCCGCCGCCGACCAGTGCCGTGGTCGTTGCCGCCTTTTTCAGCCTGTCGTGCACCGCTCGCTCTCCCGCTTTGCCCTGGCCGATACGCGCGGGGGGCAGGGAGTGTCCATCGGATACGGTTTAGGCCTCCGCCAGCGCGGCCTCGCGCTCCGCCGCCTGTCGCGCCCACATTTCGGCATAGGTGCCGTTCGCGCGGAGCAGTTCGCCGTGCGATCCGCTTTCGACGACGCGGCCGGCCTCCAGCACGACGATGCGGTCGGCATGGACCACCGTCGACAGGCGGTGGGCGATGACGATCGTCGTGCGCCCGCGCTCGATCGCCTCCAGCGTCGCGAGGATGTCGGCCTCGGTCCGGCTGTCGAGCGCGCTGGTCGCTTCGTCGAGGATCAGCACCGGCGGGTTCTTGAGCAGCGTGCGGGCGATGGCGACGCGCTGTTTCTCGCCGCCCGACAGTTTCAGGCCGCGCTCGCCGACGCGGGTGTCGAAGCCTTGCGGCAGGCTGGCGATGAACGGCGCGATCGACGCGCCCTGTGCCGCGCGCGCGATATCGTCGGTGGTGGCATCGGCGCGGCCATAGGCGATGTTGTAGCCGATCGTGTCGTTGAACAGCACCGTATCCTGCGGCACGATACCGATCGCGCTGCGCAGCGACGCCTGCGCGACGGTCGCGATATCCTGTCCGTCGATGGTGATGCGGCCTGCCGTCGGATCGTAGAAGCGGAACAGCAGCCGGGCGAGCGTCGACTTGCCCGCGCCCGACGGCCCGACCACGGCCAGCGTCGTGCCCGGTGGAATGTCGAGGTCGATGCCGTTCAGGATCGTGCGACCGTCGCCATAGCCGAAGCCGACCCCTTCGAAGCGGACATGGCCGCTGGTGACGGCGAGGGCGGGTGCACCGGGGGCGTCGACGACCTCGGCGGGGGTGTCGATCAGGTCGAACATCGCGCCCATGTCGACCACGCCCTGCCGCACGGTGCGATAGACCATGCCGAGCAGGTCGAGCGGGCGGAACAACTGGGTCAGCAGCGTCGATACCAGCACCACGTCGCCGGCCGAAAACTGGCCGCGCGCCCAGCCGAACACCACCAGCGCCATGCCGCCGCCCAGCATCAACGCGGTAATCAGCGCCTGGCCGATATTGAGCAGCGCCAGCGAATTTTCGGACTTCACTGCCGCATCGGCATAGCTGGCGACGGCGCGGTCGTAGCGCGCGGCCTCGCGCTCTTCGGCCCCGAAATACTTGACCGTCTCGAAATTCAGGAGCGAATCCACCGCATGCGCGACCGCGCCGGTGTCGAGGTCGTTCATCCGTTCGCGCAAGCTCGATCGCCAGTCGGTAACCCAGCGGGTGAAGGCGATGTAGAACACGACCATCGCCACCGTGCCGACGACCAGCCAACTGCCGAACCGCGAGCCGAAGATCCACAGCACCAGCCCCAGTTCGAGGATGGTCGGCGCGATGTTGAACAGCAGGAAATACAGCATCGTGTCGATGCTCTTCGTGCCCCGTTCGACGACCTTGGTCACCGCACCGGTGCGCCGTTCGAGGTGGAAGCGCAGCGACAGCGCATGGAGGTGACGGAACACCGACGCCGCCAGCCGCCGGGTCGCATCCTGTCCGACGCGTTCGAACACGACGTTGCGCAGATTGTCGAACAGCGTGCCGGCAAAGCGCGCGGCGGCATAGCCCGCGACCAGCGCCACCACCAGCCACAGCGCGTCGCGCGACCCCGCCGCCATGGTGTCGATCGCACCCTGCAATGCGAAGGGCGCGCCGCGCACCTGCACGACCTTCGACGCGACGACCAGCGCCAGCGCGGCGACGATGCGTATCTTCAGTCCCG
Organism: Sphingomonas sp. BL-S-05; assembly: GCF_055521695.1. Classification (NCBI taxonomy): domain Bacteria; kingdom Pseudomonadati; phylum Pseudomonadota; class Alphaproteobacteria; order Sphingomonadales; family Sphingomonadaceae; genus Sphingomonas; species Sphingomonas sp. BL-S-05. The sequence continues at coordinate 43,412 of NZ_CM145499.1, forward strand.
TGGCGCCGACGGGCCAGAGATAGGGGAGGAAGCGGCGGAGGGTCGCCAGCATCGGCCGGGTCGGACCGGAGGCGGTTGCGGTATCGGGAGGCATTGCAAGCGCCATTTGGGGAACCGGGCGCGCGGGCGCAACGCTTCGTCGGAACAAGCCGCTGTCGAATGTATTGAATCACACGGTAGGAGACGATCGATGGCACCTCTGGTCTATGTGATGGCGATCCTCGGTTGCGGTGACAATGGCGCCGCCTGCAGTCGCGAACGTACCGTCCCGGTCAGCTATGCGAGCGTGGCGGAATGCCAGGCAGCGGTGCCGACGATGCTCGCCCGCAACACGGACCTGTCCTATCCGGTCATCAGCGCGACGTGCGAGCGCGGCGGCGCACAGATCGCCAGCAACCCGCAACGGGCGAAGCGCGACGCCGGCTGACGCTTGACGCCGAACCGGCGCACGAATACTTACAGTGATGTAAGTAACGGAGGCGGTGATGGCGACGCAGGGGATCGAAACGGTGCAGCCGATGCGCCGCGATTGGGGCACGGCATGGGCTGCGTTGCGGCGGCTGTTGGCCGATGGCAACGATACCGTGCAGGTATTCCGGATCATGAGGGCGCTGAACGCCGATACCAGCCATCGCAATTATGCGCGGTTGCTGGCCGAACCGGGCGGTGGCCGGATCGCCTATGACCATGTCGAACTGACCCGGCGATTCTCCGACCGGGCGTGGATCGATGCGCTGCCCGAGGGTAGCGTCGGTGCGCATTACCGCGCCTTTCTCGATCGCACGGGCTTCTCGGCACAGGGGTTGGCGGAGATCAGCTATGCCGATGGCGAGGGATGGCAGGACGCGCCGCATCCGGTCGCGTGGTTCGGTCGGCGCGAGCGCGACGTCCATGATATCTGGCACATACTGACCGGCTATACGGCCGAGGAGCATCTGGGCGAGGCGTGTCTGGTCGCCTTTTCCTATGCGCAGACCGGCGGGCTGGGCTGGGCCGCGATCGGGCTGGGCGCGGCGCTCAAGTCGTTGCGGGTGACCGGCGAGCGGGCGTTCGCAAAGGCGGTGTGGGAGGGATATCGCCATGGCCGCCGCGCGCGCTGGCTGCACGCCGAGGATTATGAGGCGCTGCTGGCCGAACCGCTCGACGCGGCACGGCGGCGGCTGAACATTGCCGAACCGGTGGCATACCATGCCGCGCAGCTGCGGCTGCGCGAACAGGGGTTGCAGGGAATTTAGGGCCGAATTTTACCCGCTTCCTCATCCTTCCGTGGCTTTGCCCCTCCCTCTTCCGCCGGGAGAGGGAAATGGCGAGAGGGGGCGCGCCTACTTCGCCAGTGCCGCGCTGGCCTTGGCCTCGCCTGCGTCGCGGACCGCCTTGGCCCGGGCTTCGGCCTGCTGCTCGACCAGCTTGGCCTCGTCGCGCATCGCATCGGCGCGGACCTTCAGTCGTTCGGCATCGTAACCGCCGGCCTGTTGCGCCTGGTTGAGCAGTCCTTCGGCTTCGACCTTCATCTGCGCCGTCTGGTTCTCGGCGGCAGCCTCGATCGCGTCGGCTTCGGCATCGGCCTGATCGCGCAGCTGTTCGGCCTGCTGCTGCTGCGGGGTCTGCGATCCGCAGGCGGTGAGGGCGAAGGCGGCAGCGGCCGCGAGAGCGAAGCGGGTCATGGCATATCCCTGTTGTATTTCGACAACCCCAATTCCCGGCGGCGCGGAAAGTTGCGTTCGTATAACATGGGCCTGTCCGTGGCGGGTTCCGTCGGGCGGGGCGTGGCGGTAACGGTCGGTCGCAGATGCTGACCCGCCTGACCTTGACCGACTTTCGCAATCATGCGGCGGCGACACTCGAACCCGGGCCGGGCTTCGTCGTGCTGAGCGGCCCGAACGGCGCGGGCAAGACCAACGTGCTGGAGGCGGTGTCGCTGCTGGCGCCCGGCCGCGGGCTGCGCCGCGCCGCGCTGTCGGACATGGCGCGCGAGGGCGGGGCGGGCGGGTTCGGGGTCGCCGCCGAGCTAACCGGCGACGTTCGGCTGGGAACGGGCACGCAGGCCAATGCGCCCGAACGGCGGATCGTGCGGGTGAACGGAGCCGGCGCGTCGGCGACGGTGCTGGCGGAATGGCTGTCGGTCCTGTGGCTGACCCCGGCAATGGACCGGCTGTTCGTCGAGCCGGCGGGCGAGCGGCGGCGGTTCCTCGATCGGATGACGCTGGCGCTGTTGCCCGGCCATGCCGCGCAGGCGACACGCTATGACGCGGCAATGCGCCAGCGCAACCGGCTGTTGGCGGAAGAAGGCGCGCCCGATCCCGACTGGCTGTCGGCGCTGGAGGCGCAGATGGTCGAACATGGCGTGGCGCTGGGCGCGGCGCGGGCGGATTGCGTGGCGATGCTCGACGCGCGGATCGCCGATACGCCGTCCACCGACTTTCCGCGCGCGGCGCTGGCATTGGAGGGGTGGCATGGCGATGCCGCGCTGTTCGCGCGCGAACTGGCGGCCGGGCGCGCCCGCGACGCGGCGGCGGGGCGGGCGCTCAGCGGTCCGCATCGCGCCGACCTGATCGTCACCGACCGCGACCGGGGGCAGGCGGCGGCGCGCTGTTCGACCGGCGAGCAGAAGGCGTTGTTGCTGGGACTGGTGCTGGCCCATGCCGAACTGGTCGCCGAGCGCGCCGGCCGTCCGCCGCTACTGTTGCTCGACGAGGTCGCGGCGCATCTCGACCCGGCGCGGCGCGCGGCACTGTTCGCGCGGGCGGCGGGGGTGGGACAGGTATGGCTGACCGGGACCGAAGCGGGCCTGTTCGCCGACATTCCCGCCGATGCGACGCGGTTCCACGTCGCGCAGGGACTGGTTCAGTCGACCGGCGCGTAAAAGCGCAGTTCGTTCGGGATCTTTTCGGGCGCCTCGCCATGCACCCGCGCCATCGCCGCGGCGATCGCATAGCCGAGGCCGGCGGTATAGAAGGGCTTGGCGACGCAGCCGAGGATCAGCGGATGGTCGGCGACGTCCGGACAATTGCCGCTGAGGAACAGGCAGGGGATGCCGCGTGCGGCCAGCGCCACCGCGACGGTCCGCCCCGAATCACCCTGTGCCAGCCGCACGTCGCACAGCGCCAGATCGGGTCGATCGGCATCGGCCAGCGCCAGCGCGCTCGCCTGCGTATCGGCGACGCCGGTGACGACATGGCCGTGCAGCGTCAACGCATCCTCGACCAGCATCGCGACGAGGGCCTCATCCTCGACCAGCATGATCCGCAGCTTATCGGCCATGGGCACGTCCCGGGATCGAAAGGGTCAGGCGGTCGGTACCGTTGCGCGTCAGCGTCGCACGCAACTGGCGCGACAGGCCGCGGACCAGCCGGCCATCGTCGACCGACGGCCGGGTCACGCCCATCGTCGGTCCGATCAGCGCGATCTCCATCGCATCGCCGCCGACATCGATCGCGACCCGCGTCAGCGTGTCGGGATCGGGGTCGAGCATCGCATGCGCCAACAGGGCAACGGCGGCGGCCTGTTCGATCGGCAGGCAGGCGGTGCCGTGCGCGGTGACCTCGATCGGATCGCCATCGCCGCGTTCGGTGATCGCGTCGAGCAGCGCGGCGATATCGATCGAGGTCGGCGTATCGGCGGCGTAGAGCGGGCGATGGGCGGCCGCGAGCACTTCCAGCCGCGCGGCGGCGGCGGCCAACGCCGCCTTCGCCGTATCGTCGGCGGTATCGGCAGCACCGAGCCGGACGACCGCGACCGCGGTCTGCAGCGCGTTGCGCACGCGGTGGTTGAGTTCGCCGAGCAGCCGTTCGCGGGTCGCGATCCCCTCACGCAGTTCCGCCTCGATCTTCAGCCGGTATTTGGCGAGCGCGACATAGTGGCAGACGGTGTGGAGGAAGGCGAGTTCGTCGGCGTCGAACCGGTCGGTCCAGCGCCGCCCGAAACCGAGCGTGCCGAGCAGCGTCGATCCATGTACCAGCGGCGTACAGGCATAGGCATCGATGCCGAGGTCGCGGACGAAGCCGGTCAGCGGATCGTCCGATGCCTGTACCGCGAACGCCTGGATCGGGCGACGTTCCTGCGCTGCGAAGCCGCAAACCGCCTGCCCGACCGACAGCCGCGCGCCGGCGGACGCCTCCGCCTCGGTCAATCCGGCATGGGCGACCAGCGTCAGGCCATCGCTGTCGAACCGATAGTTGAAAAAGACGTCAAGTCGCAATTCGTCGGAAATGAGCGCAAACAGATCCTCGACCATCGCTGCCGGATCGTCGGCGGCCAGCATCTTGTCAGCCGCTTCGCCCAGCAGGCGCAACTGGCGGCGCGGCAGGTTGTCGACCGGGTCGGCAGGACGCGGACTGCCGGGAGTCGCGCCGAACGGGGCGAGATCGTTCATATCCCGGCATGTACGGCCTTCACCGGTCGGATTCCATAGCGAAAACAGGCAAAACGGACCATGACTTGACCATCGTGGCGGCCTCGCCTATCTGCCGCGGTGCAGCGACGCTTTTTCAGGCAGCGTGATCGGACCTTGATGGTCTCGGCTCCGCGTCGATGCTCAACCGGCTTCCCTAGTCACGCGGGTCGCAATTTTTTGCCCCGCCATCCGTGCGCCCATCGTGTGCGCCGCACGGATGCCGGACCTGTTTTATAGGAACTGTCATGTCCTTCCAGTCGCTTGGCCTGTCGAAGTCGATCCTCGACGCGCTCGCCGCCAAGAATTACGAAACCCCCACCCCGATCCAGCGCGACGCGATCCCGCTGGTCCTCGAAGGGCGCGACCTGCTGGGCATCGCCCAGACCGGCACCGGCAAGACCGCCGCCTTCGTGCTCCCCTCGATCGATCTGCTGGTGAAGGCGAATGTCCGTCGCCGGCCGATGCGCTGCCGGATGCTGGTGCTGGCGCCGACGCGCGAACTGGTCAGCCAGATCGCCGACAATGCCCGCGCCTATGCCAAGCACAGCAAGCTGACCGTCGCCACCGTGTTCGGCGGCGTGCCGGTTGCGCGCAACATCCGCGACGTGGCGTCGGGCGTCGACATCCTCGTCGCGACGCCGGGCCGGCTGCTCGACCTGATCGACCAGAAGTGCCTGGGGCTGGGCGAGCTCGAAATCCTCGTGCTCGACGAAGCCGACCAGATGCTCGACCTCGGCTTCATCCACGCGCTGCGCCGCATCGTGTCGATGGTGCCGAAGTCGCGCCAGACGCTGTTCTTCTCGGCCACCATGCCGAAGGATATCCGCGAACTCGCCGACAAGTATCTGACCGATCCGGCCACCGTGCAGGTGACGCCGGTGTCGTCGACCGCCGAGCGCGTCGAGCAGTTCGTCACCTTCGTCCAGCAGACCGAGAAGCAGACGCTGCTGACGCTGTTCTTCCGCAATACCAAGATCGACCGGGCGCTGGTGTTCACCCGCACCAAGCACGGCGCGGACCGCGTCGTGAAGCTGCTGGCGGCGAACGGCATCGCGTCGAACGCGATCCACGGCAACAAGTCGCAGCCGCAGCGTGAGAAGGCGCTGGCCGCATTCCGTGACGGCACTGTGCCGATCCTGGTCGCGACCGACATCGCCGCGCGCGGCATCGACGTGTCGGGCGTCAGCCATGTGGTGAATTTCGAACTGCCCAACGTGTCGGAACAATATGTCCACCGCATCGGCCGGACCGCGCGCGCGGGTGCGTCGGGCGTGGCGTTCAGCTTCTGCGCGGACGATGAGCGCCCGTTCCTGAAGGGGATCGAGCGGCTGACCAAGCAGAAGGTCGAGGTCGTGCCGCTGCCCGACGATTTCCTGCAGCAAAGCGCGCAGATCAAGGCGAGCCGCGCGCCCTATGCGCCCGACCGGCCCGAGCGTAGCCCGAGCGAGCGCGGTCCGGCGCGTCCACGTGCGACCCATGCCCATGGCGCCAAACCCGCGCAGGGTCGTGGCGGTCCGGCGCGCGGCGGTCAGTCGCAGCGCGGCGAAGGGCAGGGCGGTGGCCGTCCGCCGCAGCGTGAAGCCGGCGCCGGTGGCGGCGGTCGTTCGGGTGGCGGCGGACGCGGTCGCGGCGGTCGCGGTCGCGGCGGCGCTCCGCGCGCGACGGCGTAACGCTCCCAAATCCTCCCCGGCACGGGGAGGGGGACCAGCCGCAGGCTGGTGGAGGGGGATGTCCGCGAACGCTACGGTTTCGTATGCTGCGCTCCCCCTCCCCATGCCGGGGAGGATTTACAGTTCGCGCAACGCCCTTGCCGGTCTCGCGCTCAGGATCGGCAGGGCGCCGAGCAGGCCGATGCCGACGGTGACCCCGACCCCGGTCGCGAGCGTCAGGCCGATCGCGCGATAGTCGGGCAGCCAGTCGAACGCGAACAGTTCGACCACGACATACCAGCCGCCCGCTATCCCGATCACCGCCGCCAGCGCAGCGAGGATCGCGGCGAGCAGCAGATATTCGAGCGCCTGTGCCGCCAGAATCTGACCACGGGTCGCGCCGAGCGTCTTCAGGATCACCGAATCATAGGTCCGCGTCTCGCGCGCGGCCGCGATCGCGCCGATCAGCACGGCGATGCCGGCGAGGATGGCGATGCCCGCTGCCGCCGCGATGGCGGTGGCCATTTGCGACACGATATCGCGGACTTGCCCGATCACCTCGCGCACTTCGACGACCGAGGTCGAGGGGAAACGCGCCGACAGCGCACGCAGGATGGCGCGTTCGCGGCCGGGCGGCATGGTGATCGTCGCGGCAAGGTTGTGCGGAACGTCGGACAGGGCGTTGGGGCTGAACACCATCACGAAATTAAAGCCCATATTGTCCCATTCGATCTTGCGGAACGAGGCGATGGTCGCGGTGCGTTCCTGTCCGGCGACGCTGATCGTCAGCGGATCGCCAAGCTTCAGCTTCAGCGCGTCGCCCATGCGTTCGTCGACCGATACCAGTGGTTTGCCGGCATAGTTAGCAGGCCACCAGCGACCCGCGACCAGTTCGCTGCCGGGCGGCAGGGTGCGGGCGAAGGTCAGGCCGCGTTCGCCGCGCAGCGCCCATGCGCCTTCGGGGATCGTCTTCAGGTCGGCGACGCGGGTGGTGCCATAGGCGGTGATCGTGCCGCGCATCAGGGGGACGGTCTGGATATCGGCGTCGGGCTGGAAGTTGACGATAGTTGCACGGAACGACGATTCCTGCGCCGGGGGCACGTCGAGCGCGAACAAGGCGGGCGCGCGGGCAGGGACGGTCCGTGCGATGTTGGCATCGAGGCTGGTGCGGATCGTCGCCAGCAGGACGAACAGGGTCAGGCCGAGGCCAAGCGCCACGACCAGTGCGCCGGTCCGCGCGCCGGGGCGGTGGAGCGCGCTGACCGCGAGGCGCAACAGGGGGCGGCGGGGGCGGGGCAGCCGCGCGGCGGCCCAGCGGATAGACCAGCCAAGTATCGATAATATAAGGAGAAGTCCGGCAGCGGCTGCCAGAAAGGCCGCGCCGAACCAAGGGCGTTCGCTGGTGATCAGGACCAGCGCGACGATGCCCGCGAACGCCGCGCCCATCCAGATCGCAGCCTTCCAGCGGGGTGGTTTGCGAGGGTCATGGACGCCACGCAACAGCCCGGCGGCGGGGACTGCGCCTGCCGCCAACAATGGCGGGGCGGCGAAGGCGAGCGCGATCAGCAGGCCATAGGCGGCGGCCTGTAGCAGCGGCAGGGGCTGGATCGCGAACCGCGGCGCGACCGGCAGGACGTCGCCCGCGACCGCGACGATCAGCGGCACGGCGGCTACGCCGATCGCGAGGCCGATGGCGATGCCGATCGCCGAAACCGCCATGATCTGAAGCAGATAGACGCGTGCGATCAGGCCGGAGGTTGCCCCCAGCACCTTGAGGGTCGCAATGCTCGACCGGCGGGTGGCGAGGTAGGACGACACGCCGTTGCCGACGCCGATGCCCGCGATGACCAGGGCGGTGAGGCCGACCAGCACCAGAAATTCGCCCATGCGCGTCAGGAAGCGTTCGGCGCCGGGCGAGGCGCGGTCGCGGGTGCGGCTGTCCCAGCCCTGCGCCGGATAGCGGTCGGTAAACGCCTTGATCGCGGTCGCCGGATCATAGCGGCTGGCGATGCGGTATTTGCTTTCATAGAGGCTGCCGGGCGCGATCAGGGCGGTGCGCTGCAACCCCTCCAGCGAGACCAAAGCCACTGCACCTAAAGTAAAACCTTCGCTCAGCCGGTCGGGTTCGTCGGCGATGATCCCGGCGACGGTGAAGCGCGCGGTGCCGAAGCGGACCGGACCGCCGACGCGCAGTTTCAGCCGTTCGACCAGTGCGGGGCCGACATAGGTTTCGGTAGGGGACAGCGGGCGGGCGGTGCCGGTTTGCAGGGTCAGCGTGCCGTAGAGCGGATAGGCGCGGTCGACCGCCTTCAGCTCGATCGGCGCGGTTTCCCCGCCGAAGTTGACACCCATCGACTGCATGCGCAGCGTTTCGGACACGCGGCCCAGTTTCTCCATCGACCGCCGCTCGGCATCGCTGGCGGTCCGCTGCGATACCGAGAGTTCGAGATCGCCGCCGAGCAGGCTGCGGCCACGGGCGGATAGCTCGGCGGTGATCGACTGGGTGAGGCTGCCGATCGCGGCCAGCGCGCCGACGCCGAGGATCAGGCAGACCAGCAACAGCCGGAGGCCCCGGAAGCGGGCATCGAGTTCGCGGCGGGCGAAGCGCCATGCGAGACGCCATTCGGTCATGCGATGGCTCGATGGGTTGCGGTTTCAGGCGAATGCACGATCGTGCCCCCGCGCAGGCGGGGGGCCAGGGCCAAGCAGCACCGCCGGTTGCGTGTGCCGCCCTGGACCCCCGCCTGCGCGGGGGTGCGGTTGAGCGCATTTTGCAGCGGTCGACTCATCGCCCCGTGTCCCGTGCGATGCGACCGTCAGCGAGTTCGACCACCCGGTCGCAGCGTTCGGCGAGTGCGGGATCGTGGGTGATGACCAGCAATGTCGCCTGGGTGGCGGCGCGGCGTTCGAACAGCAGGTCCATGATCGCATGGCCGGTCGCGCGGTCGAGATTGCCGGTCGGTTCGTCGGCGAAGACCAAGGCCGGGCGTCCGGCCAGCGCGCGGGCGATGGCGACGCGCTGTTGCTCGCCGCCCGACAATTGCGTCGGATAATGGTGAAGGCGATGGCCGAGGCCGACCGATGCCAGTTCGGCCTCGGCCCGCGCAAAGGCGTCGGCGACCCCGGCCAGTTCCATCGGTACCGCGACGTTTTCGAGCGCGGTCATCGTCGGCAGCAGGTGGAACGCCTGTAGCACGATGCCGATCCGGCCGCGCCGCGCGCGGGCCAGATCGTCCTCGCCCATCGCGCCGAAGTCGGCGCCGGCGACATGGACCTGTCCGCCGCTGGCGCGCTCCAACCCGGACAGCACCGCCATCAGCGACGATTTCCCAGATCCCGATGCGCCGAGCAGCGCGACGCTGGTCCCGGCGGGGACGGCAAGGTCGATGCCGTGCAGGATGCGGGTCGCGGCGTCGCCTTCGCCGAGCGTCAGGGTGACACCGCGCGCGTCGATGACCATATCGTTCGAAACGGATTGCATGGAGTGTTTTCGCCAGTGACGAAGCAGGGACCCACATATGCGGGCGCATTCGCCATTCTCCAAGGCGCGTTGCTGCTGTCGGGATGCAACCAGCCCGATTTGTCGGAAGCCAATGACGCGACGCCGGTGAATGTCGCCGCCGACGCGACGCCCGCGCCGGTCGCTTCGCAGGCGCCGGTGGCGGGGCCGGAACGGCTGGTGCTGGCATTCGGGGACAGCCTGTACGCCGGGTACGGCCTCGCGCGCGGCGACAGCCTGCCCGACGATTTGCAGGATGCGTTGCGCGCGGACGGGATCAACGCGCGGGTCGTGAATGCCGGGATTTCGGGCGATACCAGCGCGGCGGGGCGGCAGCGGCTGGCCTATACGCTCGACAAGCTCGACCGGAAACCGGACCTCGTCCTGCTGGGGCTGGGCGGCAACGATCTGTTGCGGCAGATTCCGCCGGCCGAGACGCGGGCGAACTTCACCGCGATGCTCGACACATTGCAGAAGCGCGGCATTCCGGTGGTGCTGACCGGCATGATGGTGCCGCCCAATCTGGGGCCGGACTATGCCGCGGCGTTCAACCGCATCTGGCCCGACATGGCCAAGCGCTATGATGCGACGCTCGATCCGTTCATCCTGGCCGGGGTGATCGGCAACCGGGCGTTGATGCTGCCCGATGGCATCCATCCGAATGCGCAGGGCGTCGACCGGATCGTGGCCCGGCTGGGGCCGGTGGTCGCCGGGCGGTTGCGGGCGATCGATCCGGCGGGGTGAGGGGTGATGCGCTAGCCCTTTACTTGATCAAGGCCCCTTTGAAAGTCCTCCGCCCACCCCGGAACGCTTCCGTGCCCCCGCGAAGGCGGGGGTCCAGATCCAGGCAAAACAAAGCTTTGCGAGTGCGGCCCTGGATCCCCGCCTTCGCGGGGATACGATGAAGCGGACTCTCGCAAAGGTCTCGACCTGATCCGAGGATCCTCTTCCTCTTGTCAGCCTCCTGCTAATATCGTATACGATGCGTCGCGATCATGGAGGAAGATGTGGTTTCTGGTTCGAGCATGTGGACGGGCGTCTATCCCGCAGCGACGACGCAGTTCGCGGCGGATGGTTCGGTCGATATCGACGCGACGCAGCGTGGATTGGTAGCGCTGGTCGAGGACGGTGTCGACGGGCTGATCCTGCTCGGCACCTGTGGCGAGAATAATTCGCTCGATGTCGAGGAAAAGCACGCCGTGCTGCGCGCCGGGGTCGAGGCGGTCGGCGGGCGCGTGCCGCTGGTATGCGGCGTGTCCGAATTCACGACGCGCCGGGCGGCGGCGTTCGCGAAGGAGGTCGAGGCGATCGGCGTCGACGCGCTGATGCTGCTGCCGGCGATGGTCTATGTGCCCACGCCCAACGAACTGGCGACGCATTTCCGCACCGTGGCGGAAGCGACCGGGCTGCCGATCATGCTCTACAATAATCCGCCCGCGTACCGCGTGTCGGTCGACTTCGCGACGCTCGAACTGCTCGAGCCGGTGAAGAACATCGTCGCGGTCAAGGAAAGCGCGCCCGATCCGCGCCGCTTTACCGACGTCATCAACCGCTTCGGCGACCGTTATATCGTAATGGCGGGGCTGGACGATGTCGCGCTGGAGGGCATGTTGCTGGGGGCGAGCGGCTGGGTATCCGGCCTGACCAGCGCCTTCCCGCAGGAATCGGTCGCGCTGATCGCGGCGGTCGACCGCGGCGACTGGGAAGAGGCGCGACGCATCTATCGCTGGTTCATGCCGCTGCTCCACCTCGATGCCGAACATGATCTGGTCCAGTCGATCAAGCTGGCCGAGGAGATCATGGGGCGCGGGTCGGAGCGCGTCCGCCTGCCGCGCCTGCCGCTCGAAGGCGCGCGCCGGGCCGAAGTGATCGCGATGGTCGAAAAGTGCGCGGCGACGCGGCCGGTGCTCAAGGCGGCTCTCGCCGCCTGATGCGCCACACCTTCTTCTGCATCGACGGCCACACGGCGGGCAATCCGGTCCGCCTCGTGGCCGGGGGCGCGCCGCTGTTGCGGGGCGCCAGCATGGCGGAGCGGCGGCAGGATTTCCTGGCGCGCTTCGACTGGATCCGCACCGGACTGTGCTTCGAGCCGCGCGGGCACGACATGATGTCGGGCGGGTTCCTGTACCCGCCGTGCGGCGATGCGGATGCGGCGATCCTGTTCATCGAGACGTCGGGCTGCCTGCCAATGTGCGGGCATGGCACGATCGGGATGATCACTTTCGGGCTGGAGAACGGGCTGATCACCCCGCGCGCGCCGGGACGGTTGCGCGTCGAGGTGCCGGCCGGGGTGATCGACATCGATTATGTGGCGGAGGACAACCGCGTCCGATCGGTGAAGATTCGCAACGTGCCCGCCTATCTGGCCCGCCAAGGGCTGGAGATCGACGTGCCGGGCTTCGGGCCGCTGTCGATCGACGTCGCCTATGGCGGCAATTATTATGCGATCGTCGAACCGCAGGGGGCCTATGCCGGGCTCGACGATCTGGGCGCGGCGCGGATCGTCGAGTTGAGCCGGACGATCCGCGACATGGTCCGCGCGGTCTATGAACCGGTCCATCCGGCGGAACCGACGATCCGCGGCGTCAGCCATGTGCTATGGGCCGACCAGCCGAAGGGCGAGGGCGCAGACGGGCGCAACGCGGTCTTCTATGGCGAGCGCGCGATCGACCGCAGCCCGTGCGGGACCGGCACCTCGGCACGGCTGGCGCATCTGGCGGCGACCGGACGGTTGCAGGTCGGCGACCGCTTCGTGCATGAAAGCTATATCGGCAGCCGCTTCGTCGGGCGGGTCGAGGCGGAGACGATGATCGGCGACCAGCCGGCGATCGTACCGTCGATCGAGGGATCGGCGATCGCGACGGGTTTCAACACGATCTGGATCGATCGCGAGGACCCGTTCTTCGCCGGCTTCACGGTGGTGTGACGCGGGACAGATAGGGGGAGCGGGCCTTGGCACAAGGGATATGGGGGCCGCTAAAGCCCCTCGACGCAGGCGATGCGGAGCCGGATCGCAAACTGCGCAAGACGCTCAGCTGGCCGCATCTGATCGCGCTCGGCATCGGCGCGATCGTCGGGACCGGCATCTATACGCTGACCGGGGTCGGTGCGGACCGCGCGGGGCCGGCGGTGATCCTGTCCTTCGCGATCGCGGGGGCGGTGTGCGCCTGCGCCGCGCTCGCCTATGCCGAGATGGCGACGCTGATCCCGACCGCGGGCAGCGCATACACCTACAGCTATTCGGTGATCGGCGAAGGCATCGCGTGGATCGTCGGGTGGAGCCTGATCCTCGAATATTCGCTCGCCTGTTCGACGGTCGCGGTCGGCTGGTCGGCCTATCTGGTCGGGTGGCTGCAGAGTGCGGGCTTGCAACTGCCGGCGATGCTGTTGTCGGGGCCGCACGGCGGGGGAATCGTGAACCTGCCGGCGGTGCTGGTGGCGCTGGGCATTGCCGGCATGCTGGTCGCGGGGACGCGCGAGAGCGCGACGTTCAACATCGTGCTGGTCGCGATCAAGATGGTCGCGCTGGCGGTGTTCGTCGCCTTTGCGCTGCCGGCGTTCAACGGCGGCAATTTCGAACCGTTCATGCCGTACGGCTTTGGCAGCCAGGTGCAGGGCGGGGCGACGCGCGGGGTGATGGCGGCGGCGGCGATCGTATTTTTCGCCTTTTACGGCTTCGATGCGGTCGCGACCTCGGCAGAGGAAGCGCGCAATCCGGGACGCGACCTGACGATCGGGATCGTCGGGTCGATGGCGGCGTGTACCGCCATCTATATGGGCGTCGCGGTCGCCGCGATCGGCGCGGTCAGCTATATCGATCTCGGTCGCTCGGCCGAGCCGCTGGCCTATGTGCTGCGCACGCTCCAGCATCCCTTTGCCGCATGGGCGATCGGGCTGGCGGCGCTGATCGCGCTGCCGTCGGTCATCCTCGTGATGATGTATGGGCAGAGCCGCATCTTTTTCGTGATGTCGCGCGACGGGTTGCTGCCGCGCGGCCTCAGCCGGGTGTCGGCGCGGACGGGCTCGCCCGCGCTGGTGACGATGGTGACCGGTGTGTTCGTGGCGGCGGTGGCCGGCTTCTTCCGGCTCGACGAGATTGCCGAACTGGCCAATGCCGGCACGCTGCTGGCGTTCATCGCGGTGGCGACGTGCATGATGGTGCTGCGCCGCCGTGCGCCCGAACTGAAGCGCGTATTCCGTTGCCCGGCGCCGTTCGTGGTGGGGACGCTGGCGATCCTCGGCTGCGTGTATCTGATGGTCAGCCTGCCGACCCAGACGCTGGTGCGCTTCGGGCTGTGGAACGTGGTCGGCGTGCTGTTCTACCTCGCTTATGGTCGCACACGCAGCCTGGTGCGAACGCGCGGATGATCGAGCGAGCCATCGTTATCGGGGATGGCGTGGTCGGGCTGAACGTCGCGCTGGCGTTGCAGCGGCGCGGCACACAGGTGACGATCGTCGCCCCCGATGCGCCGTGGCGTGGCGCGTCATGGGGCAATGCCGGGCATATCGCGGTCGAACAGGTCGAGCCGCTCGCGTCGCTGGCGACGATCCGCAGCGTGCCGCAGCGGTTGTTTTCGCGGGGCGGCGCGTTGGCGCTGCCGCTGGCCGCGATCGGTGCATGGCTGCCCTTTGCGCTGCGGATGCTGGCGGCGGCGCGGCCGGCGCGGTTCCGGCGCGGCAAGGCGGCGCTGTCGGCCTTGCTCGCCACGGCGATCCCGGCATGGCGACGGGTGCTGGCGGAAGCGGGCGCGCCCGACCTGCTGCGCGTCGACGGGCATTTCGTGGTGTGGGAGACGCCCGCGACCGCCGCGCGCGGCCGGGCGGCGTGGATGGCGGCCGACACCGGCACCGCCAGCGTGCGTGACGCGACGGCGGGGGAACTGGCGCAGCTGGCGACGCTGACCCGCGTGCCCGTCGCCGGTGCGGTGCGGTTCGAGGGCAGCGGCCAGATCACCGACCCGACCGCGCTGGGCAAGGCGCTGACCGCCCGGTTCGCGGGGCAGGGCGGAAGGTTCGTTCATGGCCGGGTGCGCGCGGTGGCGCGCGACGGGCAGGTGACGTTGGACGACGGTACGACCCATGCCGCCGATGTCGCGGTGATCGCCGCCGGCGCCGCCTCGGCCGCGCTGGTCGCGCCGCTGGGTATGAAGGCGCCGCTGATCGCCGAGCGCGGCTATCATGTCGAGGGCGATCCCGGCGACTGGCCGGCCGACCTGCCCCCGGTGGTGTTCGAGGATCGCTCGATGATCGTCACCCGCTTCGCCGACCGGTTGCGCGCGGCGAGCATCGTCGAATTCGCCCGCATCGATACCCCGCCCGACCAGCGGAAATGGGCGCGGTTGCGCGACCATGTCGCCGGCCTCGGCCTGCCGCTTCGCGAACCGGTCGAACCATGGATGGGCGCGCGCCCGACGCTGCCGGACTATCTGCCTGCGATCGGGCGGCAGGGGGCGGTCGCCTATGCCTTTGGCCACCAGCATCTCGGCCTGACGCTGTCGGCGACGACGGGCGAGGCGCTGGCGGCGCTGTTGCAGGGTGAGACACCGGCGGTCGACCTGACCCCGTTCGATCTGGGGCGCTTCGCATGAGGCGCGATTGCGTGGCCCGCTGCCTCCAAGCTAAGGATCCGCACCCGGCATTTTCCGACCGGGAAAGGCGCATCGCATGACCGGCATCATCATCCGCAACCTGTCCGACCAGCTCGTCGATCTGGTCCGCGACCGCATCCTCGCCGGTACGGTCGAACAGGACCGCGCGATTCGCCAGGATGCGCTGGCCGCCGAGCTGGGGGTCAGCAAGATCCCGCTGCGCGAGGCGCTGACCCGGCTCGAGCAGGAAGGGCTGCTGCGCTCGCGCGCCAACCACGGCTATTTCGTCCGCGAACTGACGATCGCCGAGGCGGAGGAAGTCTATGCGCTTCGCCTCCGCCTGGAACCCGAGGTAGCGGCGTTGGCGGCGACGCGCGCGACCGACGACGAGCGCGAGACGGCGACGCGGACGCTGGCCCGGCTCGACGCGGTGACCAACGCGCATGGCGACGGGGTCGGTGCGTTCAACCGCGCCTTCCACCTCGCGCTGCTGCGCCCGTCGCGCCAGCCGATCACGACGACGATGCTGGAGCGGCTGCACGTGCTGGGCGAGCGTTACGTGCGCAAGCATCTCGAACCGCTGGGCCGCGACCAGCGCGCGAACGACGAACATGCCCATCTGCTCGACCGCTGGCTGGCGCGCGATGCCGCCGCCGTGCGCGATGCGATGTATGCGCATATCGAACAGACGGTCCTCGACCTGCGCGGCCAGTTCCAGCCGGACGCGCCGACGATCTGAACCGCCGCTGCCGGCCTGCATGTGCACGCCCCCTCGGCACGACCGAACCAAAGCCAAAATGCGCAACGTCTGCATCGAAAGCATAGCCATCGCCGCATCACCGCAATTATCATACGCGTACATCGTATAATATATTTGATGAATCGCTTCTGATGTGTATTCTTCCCCCGATAACAACGGGGGGTGACGATGCGACAGATGACGAAATTGCTGGCATCCGGTGCGATGACTGCGCTGGTGCTGGGCTGTGCCGTTCCGGCGGTGGCGCAGGTGACGACCGATGGACCGGTGGCCAGCGACGCGGGCGCGGATGAAGGGGAAACCATCACCGTCACCGGCACGCGCCTTGCCCAGCCGGGCGTGGCCAGCAACAGCCCGATCACGACGGTAGGTGCCGAGGAAATCCGCTTGCAGGGCGCGACCAATATCGAAAGCGTGCTCAATCGCCTGCCGCAGATCACGCCCGACGCGAATGAGAATGTGTCGAACGGGTCGGACGGCACGGCCCGCGTCAACCTCCGCAACCTCGGCAGCAACCGCAACCTCGTGCTGGTCAATGGGCAGCGTCTGTTGCCGATCCAGGCGACCGACCTGAACTTCATCCCGTCGTTCATGGTGCAGCGGGTCGACGTCGTGACCGGCGGCGCGTCCGCGGTCTACGGGTCGGACGCGGTGTCGGGCGTCATCAATTTCGTGCTGCGCGACAATCTGAACGGCGTGAAGACCGACGTGCAATACGGGTTTTCGGCGCACCATAACGACAATGCCGTCAACCGCGCGCGCGTAGTCGGGGCCGGGTTCAGCCCGGCGCTGCGCACCCCGATCGACGGCCAACGCTTCGATGCGAACATCGCGCTGGGCGCCAATTTCGCCGAGGATCGCGGCAACGTCACCGCCTATTTCGGCTATCGCGACGTGAAACCGATCCTGCAATATAATCGCGACGTGTCGGCCTGCGCGCTCGACCCGGTGTTCTCGGGCACGCCATCGGCCGCGACCTCGCTGACCTGCGGCGGATCGTCGAACAACCAATATGGCCGGTTCGTGCCGCTGCGCTCGGGCATTGCCGCCGGCGGGTACAACAACACCAAGGATGGCGAGAAGACATGGGTCCAGTACAATCCCAGCTTCCGCTACAATTACGCACCGCTCAACTATTTCCAGCGCAACGATACCCGCTTCACCGCCGGTGCGTTCGCCAAATATGAGGTGAACCCGGCGGTCGAAATCTATGGCAGCTTCATGTTCATGGACGATCGCACCAATTCGCAGATCGCGCCATCGGCACTGTTTCAGGGCTATCCTTATTCGATCAACTGCAACAACCCGTTGATGAGCGCGCAGCAGGCGACCTTGCTGTGCGGTGCGGAGGCGGCAGGCACCAACGTCAATCAGGACGTCTATATCGGCTATCGCCCGGTCGCCGCTCCGGCCCAGCCGCGCCGTGACGATTTGCGCCATACCGACTATCGCGTCACCGGCGGCTTCCGCGGCGAACTGGCGCCCGGTATCCGCTACGACGCCAACGCGCTATTCTCGACCGTCATCTTCAACGAAACCTATCAGAACGATATCGACCCGCAACGCGCCAACCGCGCGCTGAAGGTCGATCTGGTCAATGGCGTGCCGACCTGCCGGTCAGTGATCGACGGGTCGGACCCAACCTGCGTCCCGCTCAACGTCTTCCAGTTCGGCGGGCCGACCGCGGCGGCGCTGAACTATGTCTATGCCCCGACCAGCACCGAGGGGCTGGACAAGGAAACGGTCCTGTCGGGCACGCTGACCGTCGACGGCGGCGAATATGGCGTGAAGCTGCCTTGGGCAGATAGCGGGATCGGCGCGGTCTTCGGCGTCGAGCATCGTCGCGAGAGCCTGGAATTCCGGGCCGATGCGCTGGCGATCGCCAAGGGGACCAAGGAGATCGAAGGCGGGTTCAACGTGACCGAAGGGTTCACCGAAATCCGCGTCCCGATCGTCGAGGAACGGCCTTTCTTCAAGGAATTGTCGCTGACCGGCGGCTATCGTTTCTCGAAGTACAGCACCAACAGCGACGGCATCTCGACCTACAAGGGCGAAATCGCCTGGGCCCCGACGCGCGATATGCGCCTGCGCGGCGGATACAACCGCGCCATCCGTGCGCCCAACATTTCCGAACTGTTCGGCGCGCAGAGTCCGGGCAACGTGACGACGCAGGACCCTTGCGCCGGTGCCAGCCCCGCGGCGACGTTGCAGCAGTGCCAGAATACCGGCGTCACCGCCGCGCAATATGGCAACATCATCGAATGCCCGAGCGAGCAGTGCACCGGCTTCTTCGGTGGCAATCCGGCGCTGCGCCCGGAAGAGGCGGACACCTATACCGCCGGGCTGGTGCTGACCCCGCGCTTCGCCAAGCGGCTGATGCTGTCGATCGATTACTTCAACATCAAGGTGAAGAACTATATCGGCGTGATCCCGGTCACGCTGACGATCAGCCAGTGCATTTCGACCGGCGATCCGTTCTTCTGTTCGCTGTTCAACCGCAATCCGCGTAACGGCGTGTTGTTCGGCGGCGATGCGACGACCGCGGGCTTCGTGACGTCGACGACGCAGAACACCGGGTCGCTCGCCACCAGCGGCCTCGATCTGGGCGTCAGCTACGGCGTGGATACGGCTATCGGCGGGTTCAGCGTCGACATGGTCGGCACGTGGCTGCGCGACCTGACCACCGAACCGCTGCCGGGTCTGGGTTCCTATGACTGCAAGGGGCTGTTCGGCGGCACCTGCGGCCAGCCGAGCCCCGAATGGCGGCACCAGGCGCGCTTCACCTGGACGTCGACCGACGACAAGGGCTCGATCTCGCTGAACTGGCGCTACATCGGCCCGGCCAGCCTGTCGTTCAACACCAGCGATCCGTTCCTGCAAGGGTCGACCTATGTCGTGAATTCGCGCCTGCCGGTCGCCAATTATTTCGACCTTGCCGCAAGCGCTTCGGTGATGAAGGACGTGTCGCTGCGCATCGGCGTCAACAACCTGCTCGACCGCGATCCGCCGGCGATCGCGCAGGGCGTGCTGGCGTCGTTCGGCAACGGCAACACTTATCCGGGCGTGTACGACGCCAATGGGCGGACCTTCTTCGTCGGCCTGTCGGCCGAATTCTGACGAAGGATAGCGGCGGCCGGCATCCGATGGGTGTCGGCCGTCCGCGAATGGAGAAGATGCAATGATCGGTCGCGTGGCGCTTGCCGTGTTGGTGTCCACGCTGGCGATCGCGACGGCGACGGCACAGACCCCTGCGGCCGGGACGGCGGTGCCCGCCGAATGGGAGCGGCCGGAGGTGATCCGCATCGGGGCCGAGCCGATGCATGCGACCTTCGATGGGTATGAGACGCGGGCGCTGGCGCTGCGCGACGATCCGGCGCGGTCGCGCTATCATCTGTCGCTCGACGGGCAGTGGCGCTTCCGCCGGTCGCCGACGCCGGAGACGCGGCCGGTCGGGTTCGAGCGGCCCGACTATGACGTCGGTGGCTGGGGCAGCGTCGCGGTGCCGGGAATCCTGCAGGCCGAGGGGCAGGGCACGCCGGTATTCGTCGGTTCGGGATATCCCTTCCCGATGAACCAGCCGTGGATCGACCACCGGCTGAACGAGGTCGGGTCGTATCGCCGCGAGGTGACGGTGCCGTCACATTTCGCCGGGCGGCGGATGCTGCTGACGATCGGTGCGGCGGGGGCGGCTTATTATCTATGGGTGAACGGGCAGCGGATCGGCTATTCCGAGGATTCGAAGCTGCCCGCCGAATTCGACGTGACGGCGGCGATGCGCCCGGGGCGCAACACGGTCGCGATCGAGTTGTATCGCTATGCCGATGGCAGCTATCTGGAAGATCAGGATTTCTGGCGCGTCAACGGGATCGAGCGCAGCGTCACGCTGTATGCCGCGCCGCCGACCCATCTGCGCGATATCGATGTGCGCGCCGGCCTGTCGAACGGCTATCGCGACGGGACGCTGGCGCTGAACGTCGCGGTGGCGGGGGCGGCGAACGGCATGCGGGTGCGCGCCAGCCTGCTCGATGGCGCGCGTGCACTACTGACGCGCGAAGGGGGGCCGGATGCCGCGCGCATCGTCCGCCTGACGGGCGACATCCCGGCAGTGCGCGCGTGGAGCGCGGAGACGCCCGAACTCTATACGCTGCTGATCGAACTGCTCGATGCGAAGGGCCGCGTCGTCGAGGCGACCAGCCGCCGCATCGGCTTCCGCACCGTCGCGATCGACGGGGGCGAGGTGCGCGTGAACGGGCGGCGGATCATGATCCGCGGCGTCAACCGGCACGAGCATGACCCGCACAGCTTCCGCATCGTGTCCGAAGCGACGTTGCGCCGCGATCTGGAACTGATGAAGGCAGCGAACGTCAACGCGGTGCGCACCTCGCACTATCCCAATGATCCGCGCCTGTACGAGTTGGCCGATCAGGTTGGGCTGTATGTGATGGACGAGGCCAATATCGAGAGCCACGGCTATCTGTCGCAGGCGCAGCAGAATGGCGATCCCGAACATACGCTGCTCGGCTACAAGCCCGAATGGAAGGCGGCGCATCTCGACCGGGTCGAACGGATGGTCGAGCGCGACAAGAACCATCCCTCGATCATTTTCTGGTCGCTGGGCAACGAGACCGGCGTCGGCAGCAGTTTCGAGGCGGCGGCGCAGTGGGTGAAGGCGCGCGATACGACGCGGCTTATCAGTTTCCTCGGCCACAGCATGAGCGGGTGGCGACACCCGACCAATAGCTATGTCGATATCTTCGCGCCGATGTACGACGATGTCGAAAAGATGGTCGATTATGCCGAACGAAGCGAATTCACCCAGCCGCTGATCCTGTGCGAATATGCCCATGCGATGGGCAACAGCCTCGGCAATTTTCAGGATTATTGGGACGTCATCCGTCGATACCCGAAATTGCAGGGCGGGTTCATATGGGACTGGGTCGACCAGACGATCATCCGCAAGGATGCGGCCGGGCGCGACTATTGGGCACAGGGGCGCGACTTCGTACCCGATGGCGACGACAGCCCGGTCGGCGACGGCGTGATCCGGTCGGAGCGGACCCCCGATCCCGAATATCACGAGATGGCCAAGGTCTATGCCCCGATCGCGTTCGAACGGGTGGGCGATGGCTATGCGGTGCTGAACCGCCACGACCATATCGACCTGTCGCGCTTCACGCTCGACTATGTGGTGCAGGAGGACGGGCGCGCGGTGGCGACCGGGCGGGTGGACATGCCGGCGGTGGCGGCGGGACAGCGCGCGCCGCTGGCGCTGACGATCCCGCCGGCGCGCGATGCGGGGGCGGAGCGGATGCTGGTGCTGCGCGCGCGGGCGAAGGCGGGGGCGATCCCGCTGGTCGCGGCGGGGCATGTCGTCGGCTATGAACAGTTCGCGCTGTCGCCGCCGCGCGCGTTGGCCGCCCCGCAGGGACGTGCCACGCCGGTCGATGGCGGCGACGTGTTGCGGCTGGCGGCGGGCGATGCGGTGCTGGAGATCGATCGGGCGAGCGGGCTGGTGCGGCGCTATGCGCGCGGCGGCACGACGGTGCTGAGCGGCGGCAGTCCCGATTTCTGGCGCGCGCCGACCGACAACGACATCGGCACCGGCATGACCAAGACCCACCGGATGTGGGAGCAGTTCAGCAATAATCGGCGGCTGGATGCGATCGGGGTCGATGGCGACGCGATCGTCGTGACCCACGATATGGGCGTGGGATCGGTCAAGGTAACCACCCGCTGGACGATGGATGCGACCGGCACGGCGCGCGCAGCGGTACGGTTCGTGCCGCTGCGCGACGACCTGCCCGATCCGCCGCGGATCGGCATGCAGTTCCGCACGCCGCCGATGCTCGACCGCATCCGCTGGTACGGGCGCGGGCCGTTCGAAAGCTATGCCGATCGCAAGACCGCGGCGCTGGTCGGCGACTATGCGGGCATGCTGGCCGAGCAATATCATGGCTATGCCCGGCCGCAGGAATCGGGGACCAAGCAGGACGTGCGCTGGATCGGCGTGACCGGTGCCGGCGGGGCGGGGGTGCGCGTGACCGGCGACCGGCCGCTCGCGGTCAATGCGCTGCCCTTTCCCTATGCCGACCTGATGGAGAAACCGCCGGGCAAGGCGCATAGCAGCGACATCCGCCCGCATGGCGACGGCACGCTGCTGATCGACGTCGCGCAGAGCGGGGTCGGCGGCGATACCGGCTGGAGCACCGACGGCCGCCCGCACATGCGCTACCGCGTGCCGCTGGCACCTATCGAGTGGACGTTCACGCTGAGAGCGCCGGCTGCGCGCTAGAGCAGGATGACATGAGTCAGGCCCGTTCGTCCTGAGTAGCCATTGAGCTTGTCGAAATGGCGTATCGAAGGACCGTTGGTGGCAGGTGCTTCGATACGGGTCTTCGGCTTCGCTCAGCCCCTACTCAGCACGAACGGTTCTGCCTGTTGTCATCATGCTCTAAGCTTGCCTCTCCCTCTCCCGGCGAGCGAAGGTGCCTAACTTGGCGTCAGCGTCACCACCGTTTGCGTCGCCGCCAATGGGATCGTCGTGAAGCCGCGCGCTAGCGTGCCGCGATCGATGCGATAGGCGGAGCCGCCCGCCGGTGCCTCGACCATCAGGTGTGCAGCGGGGGTCGTCGCGCTGGCCCGGTCCAGCGTCAGTTCGATGCGGCGCGTCGCCGGCAGCCAGCGGGCGCGCGCGATCGTGCCGGCGGCCAGCGTGATCCACTGTCCGGCGGGCGCGACGAACAGGCGGGTGCGCGCGCCGTCGCGCGGTTCGATGGTGATCGCGTCCGGCGTCTCGCGCACGATGCCGCCGAAGCCCAGCCAGCCAAAGGTCGCGTCATGGACCAGATAGGTCGCGGCGGCATAGGCGTGGCCGAAATAGCCCATGCCGTAATCGCCGCTATAGGCGTCCCAGCGCATCATGTCGGGTTCGGAGTGGAAGGCGGCGGAGGCGAAGCCGTCGCGATCGACATTGGTGATCCCGCCCATGAAGCCGCCATAGGCGACGCGCAGCAGGTGCAGGTCGGCCGGATTGCGGCGATAGGCATCGAACAGCGGCACCGCGTTCAGCGCCGATCCGTAATGGTGGAGCTGCCGCTCGATCCGCTGGACCTTTCCGCCATAGAGAAAGTCCCAGTAGCGGCGGGCATTGCCGTTATAGCCCCAGTGCGGAACGGTCGGGTCGTAGCCAAGGATGACCTCGCGGGTGACCGCCGCCTCCTTGGCATGGCCGAAATGCTGCATCCATGCATAGACTTCGGGCTGGCCGGTCGAATCCCACGCCATCTCGCTGCCGAATGGATAGGCGAGGGTGCGCCAATGGTCGGCCCGCGCGCGCATCCGGCCTTCGATATCGTCGGCCTCGGCGGTCATTCGCTCGCGCCGCAGGTCGGCGAGGATGTCGAGGAACACCTCGCCCTCCATCTGCCCGAACTGCGCATAATGCGGCGCGTCGCGCAGCATCGCGATCGTCGTGCGATAGGCATGGTCGAGGTAGAAGCGCCAGTCGTGGCGCGTGACCAGCCCGGCATGGTGCCGCGCCAGCCGGTACAGCACCCAGTGCCCGATCGCGACATGCGGATAATTGTACGACCGGCCGAGATCGTCGGCCTGTTTGCGGTCCCATGATGCCCAGGTCGACCAGTCGATGCGCTGGTCGTAAGCGTCGGGGAACGCCTTGGGATCGTAATAGAACAGGCTTTTCTTCACGCCGCCGCCTGGCACCTGCAACTTGCCGAGCACGGTTTCGTCGACCATGCGTTCGAGCTTCGCGACCTCGCCGGCGTCGGGATGGTCGAGCTGCTTCATCATCGCCGCGACCCATGCGCCGGCGCCGCCCTCGTCGCTCATCCCCGCGATCCAGACGCGCTGGTCCTGGGTGACGATGCGGTTCTCGTCGCGGTCATAGGTCAGGATGGCGGGCGCGCGGCGGAACGGGTCGCGGGCGTCGTCATACCATTGGCGAGTGGTCGCGAAGCGGCCGAGATCGGCGGACACCTCGGCGAGCGGCTTGGTGACGTAGTAATGGACGCTCTGCACGCTGCCATCGGCATAGGTGATGGCGACCCGCGCCCGGCCCCATCCGGTGCCGGTGACCCGCCAGCGGTGCCAGCCGCGCGGACCGGCGACCCTGGTCACCGTCAGCGCGTCGGCGGGGGTAACGCTGACCTGCCGCACGGCCTGATGCGTGCGGATGAACAGGTCGGCGGGGCTATCGGTCGGGACGACATAGCCCGGTAGCCCGATGGCTAACGGGCGGCGCTCGGCGATCAGCGTCCCCTCGATGCTCCGGATCGAGGGTGCGGTGACGAGGCGGACGCCAATGCTGCGCGACCCACCCGGCGCCAGCGTGAAGCCGGTGGCCGGGTTCCATGGCTGGCCGGCATCGCCCATCCCGCCGCTGGCGACCATCCAGTCGTAAAAGCCCTCGAACGTCTGCTGGCGCGGGGTGCGATCGGTGAAGATATCCCCGGCAGGTGCGCGCTTGGCATCGTGCAGGATGCGATATTGTTCGAGCGGCGACCGGCCATCGGGCAGGACCAGCAGCGCCGGCCCCTTGCCGTTCAGCCGCGTGACCTGAAGATAGCCGGCATCGTTGCCGATATAGGGATCGACGAAACTGGCCTTCGCATGCGCCGCCTCCAGCGTGCGGTCGGTGATGATGTTGTCGAACACCATCGGCATGCCGAGCGCGCCGATCTCGACCGGGGTCGTGCCGCGGTTGCGCAGCGTGAAGCGCAGCACCAGCGCGCCCCGGTCGCGCAGCCACGTCCGCTCGACGGTCAGCGGCAGGCGGTCGCCCATCGTCGCGGTCATGTCGGCGCGGGCGATCACGGTACCGCCGGGCGGCAAGGCACGGACCGCGACGCGGTGCCGTGCCGAGGAGAAGTCGCGCCATGCGCCACCCGCCGTGCGCAGTCGCATGTGCAGGTCGCCCAACTGGACGAAGCCGTCGCCCTGCCGTTGCTGCGCGCGATCACCGGGGGCGAAGTCGAAGCCCGGTTCGGCGCGTGGGGAGAGGTGCAGCAGCGTCTGGCTGGCAGGGTCGAGCGTGACCGTCAGGTCGCCGACGCCATGGCGGACGGGCGCGGGCGCAACGGCCGGGAGCATCGCCCCGGTACCAAGGACCGCGCCGCCCAGATAAAGTGCCCATTGCCGCATCGCGCTGCCCCCTCACCTCGACCAATCGGTTGACTCCGATCGTCATTGCCCTATCGTATACGATATTATCGGGAGATGGAAATGCTGGTTGGTCGTCGCGCGTTCCTGATGTCGTCGGCGACGTTGCCGGTGTTGGCGCTGCCGGCGGCGGCGCGCAGCATGGCGGCAATGCCGGCGACCGCCAAGCCGTTTCCGCTGTCGGCGGTGCGGCTGCGCCCGTCCGACTATGCGCGCGCGGTGGAGGTCAACCGCGCCTATCTGCTGCGGCTCTCGCCCGACCGGCTGCTGCACAATTTCCACAAGTTCGCCGGCTTCGTGCCGAAGGCGCCCGTCTATGGCGGGTGGGAAAGCGACACGATCGCGGGCCATACGCTCGGCCATTATCTGTCGGGGCTGGCGCTGACCCATGCGCAGACCGGCTGTACCGACTGCGTCACCCGCGCGACCTATATCGTCGGCGAACTGGCGCGGTGTCAGGCGGCGCAGGGCGACGGCTATGTCGCGGGCTTCACCCGCAAGCGCAAGGACGGGACGGTCGTCGACGGGAAGGAGATCTTCCCCGAGATCATGCGCGGCGACATCCGATCGGCCGGGTTCGACCTGAACGGTTGCTGGGTGCCCTATTACAACTGGCACAAGCTCTATACCGGTCTGTTCGACGTCATCGACCATATCGGCCCGAACGAACAGGCGATGGCGATCGCGGTGGCGCTGGGCGGCTATATCGACCGGGTGTTCGCCGCGCTGAGCGACGATCAGGTGCAGGTGATGCTGGCCTGCGAATATGGCGGGCTGAACGAGAGTTTCGCGGAACTGCACGTCCGGACCGGCGATGCGCGCTGGCTGCGGCTGGCCGAGCGGATTTATGACCGGCGCAACCTCGACCCGTTGACGCAGAAGCGCGACCAGCTGGCGAACTTCCACGCCAATACGCAGGTGCCCAAGCTGATCGGGCTGGCGCGGCTGCACGAGATCACCGGCAAGGCCGAGCCGGCAACCGCGGCGCGCTTCTTTTGGGAACGGGTGACGCGGCATCACAGCTATGTGATCGGCGGCAATGCCGACCGCGAATATTTCAGCGCGCCGGACACGATCGCACAGCACATCACCGAGCAGACGTGCGAGCATTGCAACACCTATAACATGCTCAAGCTGACCCGGCATCTCTATGCGTGGCAGCCGGATGGTGCGCTGTTCGACTTCTACGAACGCGCGCATCTGAACCATGTGATGGCGCAGCAGGAGCCGGTGAACGGCGGTTTCAGCTACATGACGCCGCTGATGACCGGGGCGAAGCGCGACTATTCGGCGCGCGATGGTGAGGAATTCTGGTGCTGCGTCGGCACCGGCATGGAAAGCCACGCCAAACATGGCGAGAGCATCTTCTGGACCGGCGACGATATGCTGATCGTCAACCTCTACATCCCCGCCGATGCGAGCTGGGGCGCGCGCGATGCGACGCTGGGGCTGGAGACCGCTTATCCGTTCGACGGCGCGGCGACGCTGAGCTTTGCGACGCTGGGCAGGCCCGGCCGCTTCCCCGTAGCGCTGCGCGTGCCGGGCTGGGCGAAGGGGCGCGAGCTGCTGGTCAACGGCCGGCCGGTCGAGGCGGCGTCGGCGGGCGGCTATGCGATCGTCACACGGCGCTGGCAGGCGGGGGACCGGGTGACGATCCGCCTGCCGCTCGACCTGCGGATCGAGGCGACGCCGGGCGATGCGCAGACGATCGCGGTGCTACGCGGACCGCTGGTGCTGGCGGGCGATCTGGGCCGCGCCGATGGCGAATGGGACAAGCCCGACCCGTCGATGGTCGGCGACGATCTGCTCGCCGGTTTCGCAGTGGTCGCCCCGGAAGAGGCGCAATATGCGACGCGCGGGCTGATCCGGCCGGGCGACCTGAATTTCGTACCCTTCTACCGGCAATATGACCGGCGATCGGCGGTGTATTTCAAGCGGTTCACCGATGCGCAGTGGCAGGTTGAGGAAGCCGCGTTCCTTGCCGAACAGGCGCGGCAAAAGGATCTGGCGGCGCGATCGGTCGACGTGATGCATCTGGGCGAGATGCAGCCCGAGCGCGATCATGCGCTGACGTCGGATATTTCCTATCCGGTCGTCTATCGCGGTCGCAACGGCCGCGACGCGCGCAGCGGCGGCTTCTTCGAATTCACCATGGCGGTGAAGCCGGGGTCGCTGGTGCTGCAGGCGACCTATTGGGGTGACGAGCGCAAGCGCAGCTTCGACATATTGATCGACAATCAGCGGATCGCGACCCAGACGCTCGACGCCGACCGGCCGGGCGCGTTCTTCGATGTCGACTATCCGGTGCCCGAGCCGCTGACCCGGGGCAAGCGGCAGGTGAAGGTGCGCTTCGTGCCGCATGACAAGAACAGCGCGGGACCGGTGTTCGGCGTGCGGCTGTTCACCGCCAAGCCGGGATCGGTCGCGTGAGCGACGCGCAGGTGCGCATGACGCTGGCGGAGGTGCGCGACTATGCGCGCGCCACGCTGACGCGGGTCGGGCTGGCGCCGGCGCATGTCGCGGCGGTTGCCGAGACAATCGTCGCGGGCGAGCGCGACGGCTGCGGCGCGCACGGGCTGTACCGGTTGCTGGTCGCGGCGCATTCGGTGGCGAGCGGGGTGGTGGTGCCCGATGCAATGCCGGTGCTGGAGCAGCGCGCGGCGGGCGTGGTCCGGGTCGACGGACGCGGCGGCTTTGCGCAGCTGGCGTTCGAGACCGGGCGCGACGCGCTGGTCGCGGGGGCGCGGGCCAACGGGATCGCGGCGCTGGCGATCAACAACGTCGTGCATTTCGCGGCGCTATGGCCCGAGGTCGAGGCGCTGGTCGAGCACGGGCTGGTCGCGTTGGCGGTGACGGCGAACCATGCATGGGTCGCGCCGGCGGGCGGTACGCAGCCAGTGTTCGGGACCAATCCGATCGCCTTCGGCTGGCCGCGTGCCGGTGCCGCGCCATTCGTGTTCGATTTCGCGACCAGCGCGATCGCGCGCGGTGAGATCGAACTGCACCGCCGTGCCGGGAAACCGGTGCCGGCGGACTGGGGCCATGCCCCCGATGGCAGCGGCACGACCGATGCGGCGGCGGTGTTGGCCGGCGCGATGCGGACGTTCGGCGGCCACAAGGGGTCGGCGCTGGCGCTGATGGTCGAACTGCTCGCCGGGCCGCTGATCGGCGACCTGACCAGCGCCGAATCGATCGCGTGGGACGGCGGGCGAAAGGGTTCGCCGCTGGGCGGCGAACTGATCCTCGCGCTCGATCCCGCCGGGTTTCTGGGCGCGGCGGCAGCGGCCGAAATGGTGCGCGCGGAAAGCGTGTTCGCCGCGATCGAGGGGCAGGGTGCCCGCATATCGGGCGCGCGCCGCCACGCGCTGCGCCCGGTCAGCGAGCGCGATGGGGTGTCGGTGTCGCGCGCGCTGCTGAGCGATATCGACCATGTAACGGGGGACAGGGCATGACGATCACATTGGCACTGGCGCTGTCGATCGTGGCGCAACCGGTGGCGACCGTTGCCGTACCGACAAGCGACGCGGCGTTCCGGCAATTGTCCGAGCGCGAATATGCGTGGCGCAAGACGCTGACCGGTCCCGGCGAGGATGCCCCGACCAGCAAGAACGCGACGCTGCCCGATGTCGGCCCGGCAGCGCAGGCACGGATGACGCAGCGCTGGACCGAGACGCTGGCAGCACTCGACCGGATCGATCCGGCGACGCTCGGTAGCGCGGCGCGTGACGACTATATCGTCTATCGCGCGCAGATCGCGGCGCTGCTCGCCCGGCAGCGGTTCCGCGATTACGAAAAGCCGCTGAACGCCGATACCAGCTTCTGGATGGACCTGGCGGGCATGGCGCGCGAGACGTATCGCAACGAGGCGGCGTTGCGGCTGTACCTGTCGCAACTGGCCAGCGTTCCGCGCTATTTCGACCAGCAGATCGCCAATATGCGCGCCGGGATGCAGCGCGGCTTCACGCCGCCCCGCGTCACCTTACAGGGCCGCGATGCCGGCGTGCGCGAGGTGGTGCAGGCGGGTGCGAGCGAGGCGTCCCCTTTCTACGCGCCGTTCCGGACGTTGCCCGCGACCATCCCGGCGGCGCGGCAGGACGCGCTGCGCGCCGAGGCGAAGCGGGTGATCGCGCAAGCGGTCGTGCCGGCGCATGCGAAGTTGATGACGTTCCTGCGCGACGACTATATCCCCCATGCGCAGGAAAAGCTGGCGGCGTACGACCTGCCCGACGGGCGCGACTATTATCGCTCGAAGGTCCGCGAATATGTCACCCGCGACCTGCCGCCCGAGGAAATCCATGCGATCGGCCTCGGCGAGGTCGCCAAGATTCGCGCGCGGATGCAGACGGTGATGACGCAGGTCGGATGGCAGGGCGACCTGCCGACGTTCCTGAACCATCTGCGTACCGATCCGCGCTTCTATGCGAAGACGCCGCAGGACCTGCTCGACCGGGCGGCGTGGATTGCCAAGACGTTCGACGGCAAGGCCGCGACCTATTTCGGGCGGCTGCCGCGGATGCGCTTCGCGATCAAGCCGGTCGCGCCCGATATCGCGCCCTTCTATACCAGCGGGCGTGGCGGGCCGGGCATCTATCTGGTCAACACCTATGACCTGCCGTCACGCGGACTTTATTCGTTGCCCGCGCTGACGCTCCACGAAAGCGCGCCGGGCCATGCCTTCCAGATGCCGTTCGCGATGGAGCTGACCGACCTGCCCGAATATCGGCGCAACGAATATATCTCGGCGTACGGGGAGGGCTGGGCGCTGTATTGCGAGGCGCTGGGCGAGGATATGGGGATGTACGACACGCCCTATGATCTGTTCGGCATGCTCAGCTACCAAATGTGGCGCGCGGCGCGGCTGGTGGTCGATACGGGCATCCATTCCAAGGGATGGACGCGCGAACAGGCACAGGCATTCCTGCGCGACAATACCGCATTGTCGAACCACGAGATCACGACCGAGGTCGACCGCTATATCGCATGGCCGGGACAGGCGCTGAGCTATTATATGGGTGAGTTGGCCTTCCTCGACGCGCGGGCGAAGGCGCAGACGGCGCTGGGCGACCGGTTCGACTATCGCGCGTTCCACGACGCGATGCTTAGCCTCGGGTCGGTGCCGCTGCCGATGATCGACGCGCGGGTCGACCGCTTCATCGCCGATGGCGGCAAGGGGCCGTACCCGCTGCCCTAGCAAATCTCCGCCGTCGTCTTGGGTGGGTCGCCGGGCGGTACGCGGGCGGGGTGGCGGTAGAAGACGTCGCCGGGCAGGCGGTGGCGGTCGCCATAGACTTGCGCCAGCAGCGCGAACAGCGTTGGGTCGTAGCGTTGCAGGTCTTCGTCGTTGAGCAGCCGCTGTCCGTCGACGACGATCAGCCGGTTGGTATTGAACCAAAGCTGCGTCCCCTCCGCCCAATATTCGTCGACGGTGGTCGCGGCATATTCGCCGCGCCACGCCCCGCGCGCCATGGCGGCGGCATAGGCGCGTTCGAGCGCGGCATAGAGCGCGGTATCGCGCTGCCGGACGGCCGCCAGGATCGCGTGGGCAAATTCGTGGACGAAATTATTCTCGCCATAATACCAGGTACCGGGCGTGCCGATCAGATTTTCAGCCGGCGCGGTGGTCAGTTGCCCGCCCATGCCGCGCGCGCGGTTGTTCCAGTAATCGCGGTCGCTCAACCGGCCGATCCGCTCGGCATAATGTTTGCGCTCGCACGTCGTCAGCCGCGGATCGTCGGCGGTCGGCTTGGTCCAGTGGCGCTGTTCGGGCAGGTCGACCAGCCCCTCGGTCAACGCGATGATCGCGACGCGATACCCCGACGCCGCCATCCAGCGACGCAGATCGGGGCGGTCGGCGAGCATCGCGATCGCAATGTCGCGTGCGAACAGCAGCGCGTCGTCAGGGACCTTGGCCGACGATACGACCGGAATGCCCCCGGCATCGACATGGCGGGTGTAGAAGGGGTCGAGCCGCAGCGCTGCGGGTGGCGGCCCGATCGTCGCTGCCGCGTAGCGACCGGGGGCGGCGGCGACCGGCACCGCGACCGCCGCCAGCAGCAACGCCGCTAGCGCCCTCATCCGAACGGGCGGTCGATCGATGGCTGTGGCGGGGTGAACCATGCGGCACCGGTTTCGGTCACATGGAAGTGATCCTCCAGCCGGATACCGAAGCGATCGGGGATGACGATCATCGGTTCGTTCGAGAAACACATGCCGGGCGCGAGCGGCGTCCGGTCGCCGCGCACCAGATAGGCCGGTTCGTGGATCGACAGGCCGATACCGTGGCCGGTACGATGCGGCAGGCCGGGCAGGCGATAATCGGGACCCAGCCCTTCGCGTACCAACACCGCGCGGGCGGCGGCGTCGACGTCTTCGCACGGGACGCCGGGCGCGGCGGCGGCGAAGGCGGCGGCCTGTGCGGCATGTTCGATGTCCCAGATCGCGCGAACCTCGTCGGCGACGGGGCCAAAGGCATAGGTGCGGGTGATATCGCTATGATAGCCGCCGACGCGGCAACCGGTGTCGATCAGCACCAGTTCGCCCTCGTTCAGCGCGCGGTCGCCGGGCAGGCCATGGGGAAAGGCGGTGGCGCGGCCGAACTGGACGATGCAGAAATAGGAGGAGCCGCCGCCGATCGCGCGGTGGGCGTCGTCGATGAAACGGACGACTTCGCTGGCGAGGATGCCGGGGCGCAAAATGCGCGCGGCGGCGGCCTGTACCGCCAGCGTCATGTCCTTGGCACTTTGCAGCAAGGCGAGTTCCGCCGGCGACTTGACCATGCGGCAGCCGTCGATCACGGGCGCGCCGTCGGTCAGGGTCAGGCCGTGACGGGCCAGCTTCTGCCCCCATGCGAAGGGGAGCAGCGGATCGACGGCAAGTGTCGCGCCGGCGGGCAGCACGTCCCGGACCAGCGCGGTCGGATCCGCATCCTCTTCCCACAGCAACAGGTCGGCGGCGACTGCCAGATCGGCCTCGAGCGTGCCGCGTTCGAACGCGGGGCAGACGATGCGCGGCGTGCCGGTGACCGGCAGCAGCAAAGCGACCATCCGTTCGCTGGCGCCCCACGGAATGCCGGTGAAATAGTCGAGCGAGGCACCGGTGTGGACCAGCAATGCATCGGCGTTGGCGCGCGCCGTCAGCGCACGGGCCTGCTCGATCCGGTCGGCACGCTCGGCAGCGGTGATCGCCGGGGCAGCGGCGAAGGGCCGGATCGCGGCGAGTTCCGTGGTCGCGGTCGATCCGCCGATGGTCATGCTGGTCTCCTGTCGAACTGCGGGTTCGGGAAGGATCGTCCTAGAACGGATTTCGATAGGGTTGAACCGTCAACAGCCGCTGGCGTCCATCAGGGACGCGCCAAACGGACGGACCGCTTCGAACCGATGCTGGGGAAAGGTGGTGCCCAGGGACGGGATCGAACCGCCGACACTGCGATTTTCAATCGCATGCTCTACCAACTGAGCTACCTGGGCCTGTCCGGGTGACCGGAAGAGCCGGCCTGTTAGCCGCGCGAATCGTCCCTGTCCAGCCCGGTTTCGGATTTTTCGTCGGAAGACGCCATGGGGCCGGGAATGCGATATCCCTCCCCCATCCAGTTCAGCATGTCGCGGTCGCGACAGCCCCGGCTGCAAAAGGGACGGAAGGCGGCGTCCGTCGGGGCGGAACACAGCGGGCAGTTGTTACGGGAAGCGGGCCTGGACATGTCCGGCGGATATGGCGAGGCCGGTCTCCGCCCGCAAGGCGAGCGGCGCACCGAGCATGCGTTCGACCGCCTGCGTCCAGTCCGGGCGCGCCGCGATGGCGGCGACGACCGCCGGATGCGCGGCGAGCGTGCGTTCGCCGCTGCCCCCGGTCCGTTCCGCCTGTCGCAGCAGGGCGCGGGCATGGGCCGGGACATGGGCGAACAGTTCCGGGAGCGAGGCGCGCGACCGCCGCCGCACGATCTGGAGAAAGCCGA
Source organism: Sphingomonas sp. BL-S-05 (assembly GCF_055521695.1). Lineage (NCBI taxonomy): Bacteria > Pseudomonadati > Pseudomonadota > Alphaproteobacteria > Sphingomonadales > Sphingomonadaceae > Sphingomonas > Sphingomonas sp. BL-S-05. The sequence continues at coordinate 76,429 of NZ_CM145499.1, forward strand.
AGCCGTTGACGGCCGTACGCTCAAAAGGTTGGGGCAGGACGGCGTCGACCGTTTCGGCGATCGCCAGTCGAGCCGCCTTGTCCTGCACGGTCGGCAGGTCGATGCCGATCGACCCGGTGATATCGAGCCGCGCGATCGTCGCTGCCGCCGCACGCGCGCCCGCAAGGGCCAGCGCCGCGGGGGCAAGCTCGCCATCGATGTCGATCAGCGTCATCGCCGGGGTCAATGCGATCGACAGCGCGCCGCCGGGAAAGGCGACCTGGCCGGTAGTCGCTTCCTCGATCAGCAACGGCCAGCCCGCTTCGCCCAGCAGGTCGCGGTCGAACGGGCCGACGATCCGAGCGTCCGGGAGGTCGGCGATCGACGGGCCGTCGCCGGGCTGTGCACCGGGCGCGGCGGGGCGGGCGCGGGCGCGCTTGGGCTTGCCGGGTTCGGATAGCGCCGGGCGGGTGATCTCGACCAGCAGCGTGGCGCCTTCGGTAACCGCGCGGGGCAGGGGGCTCAGCAGTGCCTCGCCGTCTTCCCATGCGACCAGCCCTTCATTGCGCAGGGGCAGGCGGCGGACCAGCCGGGCGGGCAGGATCGTGCCGGCGCGCAACGCATCGTCGGGTTCGATGCGCGCCTCGACAATCTCGCCATCGACGATGCGCGCGGCCCGGACTTCGCCGATACCGCGCTCGACGATCCAGTCAGCCAAGCGGCACGCCGGCGGTTTCGAGCAAGGCGCGGGTGTCGAACAGCGGCAGGCCGATCACCCCCGAATGGCTGCCCGAGAGGAAGCGGACGAACGCCTCCGCCCGCCCCTGAATCGCATAGCCGCCGGCCTTGCCCAGCCCTTCGCCGCACGCGACATAGGCGTCGATCTCGCGCTGCTCGAGCCGCTTGAACGCGACGATGGTGTCGGCGAGCCGTATGCGCGCCTTGCCGTCGGGCATCAGCACGCAGACGGCCGACAGGCAGTGGTGGCGACGGCCGGACAACAGGCCCAATAGCTCGCGCTGCACGTCCTCGGTCGTCGCGGGCGGCAGGATGCGACGGCCGAGCGCGATCGTCGTGTCGCCGGCCAGCACAACCGCGCCGTCGACCGGACCGATCGCGCGCGCCTTCGCTTCCGCCAGTCGCAGCGCATAGGGACGCGGCAATTCGCCCTTCAGCGGGCTCTCGTCGATATCGGGGGCCTCGACCCGATCGGGCACGGCGCCGATCCGCGCCAGCAAGTCGCGGCGGCGGGGCGAGGTCGAAGCAAGTATCAGGCGCATGGCCGTGGACCCGGTCACGCGGAACCGCGCTTACTTGAAGCGGTAGGTGATGCGACCCTTGGTCAGGTCATAGGGGGTCAGTTCGACCAGCACTTCGTCCCCGACCAGCACGCGGATGCGGTTCTTGCGCATCTTGCCGGCGGTGTGCCCCAGGATCTCGTGATCGTTCTCGAGCCGGACGCGGAACATCGCGTTGGGCAGCAGTTCGACCACCTGGCCGCGCATTTCGAGAAGTTCTTCCTTCGCCAAACAGATACCTCGTGAAATTAGGGCGCACCGGAAACGGGCGGGTTCCCATAGGCGCAAACCGCAAAAAAGGAAAGCGCGAACGACCGGACCCGTGGCTGGCACGGCCGGTCGATGCGTTACGGTGGGAAATAGGTCTAGCGGCCGGCGGGCGCAAGGGCGACGGCGGGGGTCGTTCGAGGATGGCTGTGACGTCCCGCTGAACTGGAGTGGATCCTTTACGAAAGTCCGGGCGCGCACTGCATACCCGCCGTACCCCTGCGAAGGCGGGGGCCAGAGCCAAGAAAAACAAGCGCTTGCGACTGGAGCCCTGGACCCCCGCCTGCGCGGGGGTACGCAAGAAGGTCGGCGATAGAGACTTCCGCAGCGTCCCGACCCGCATTCGCGGTCCTGCTTACTCTCCAAGCGAAACGGAAGCGGAAGCTCCCGGGATGACGATGATGGATACGCGCGGTCAGGCGGGATTATGCTCCTTCAGGAACGCGGTCATTTCGTGCAGGAATTGCAGCCGGTCCTCGCTGCGCGAGAAGAAATGGTCGCCCAGCGGCTGTTCGACATAGCGATGCGGCTTTCCCGCGCGCTTCAGTTCGGCGGCGAGCGTGCGTGACTGGGCGACGGGGACGCGCTTGTCGACCTTGCCATGCATCAGCAGGATCGGGGTCGAGAAGTCGGCGGCGTGGAAGCGCGGCGAAACCGACTGGAAATCGGGCGCCTGCGAGCGCAGCCAGTCGCCGATGGTGCGGCCGTTGAGGAACTGGCTGTCGTAACGACGCAACGCCGCCAGGTCGGACACGCCGGCATAGCTGATCGCGCAGCGATACAGCTTGCCGTCGCGTTGCGCGGCGCGCATCGCCGCATAGCCGCCATACGACGCGCCGACCATGCAGACGCGCTTGGGATCGGCGATCCCTTCCTTCGCGAGATGGGTGACCGCGTCGTTCAGGTCGTCCTGCATCTTCAGGCCCCATTCGCCGGCCCCCTTGCGGGCGAAGGCGACGCCATAGCCCGACGATCCGCGATAATTGGGCTGGACCACGACATAGCCCAACTCCGCCAGATATTGCGTCCACCAGTCCCAGCCTTCGCTGTCGCGCGCCGAGGGGCCGCCATGCGGCAGGACGATCAGCGGCAGGTTCTTCTGCCCCGAACGATGGCGCGGCATGGTCAGCACCGCCTCGATCGGCGTCCCGTCGCGCGCGGTATAGCGGATGGTGCTGACGGGGGAGAGGCGACGGTTCTGGAGCGTGTTGCTGTTCCACGCGATGCGCTGCATCCGGCTGAACGCGCTGTCCCAGTAATAAAGGCCGCCCGGCTGCGACGCGGCGGCGACCTCGACCAGAAACTTGTCGCGCTTGCGGTCCCATGACACGATCCTCGCCCGGCGATCGCCGATCGATTTGTCGATATCGTCCTGCAGCGTCTTGAGCTTGTCATCGAACCAGACGGTGCGGCCGTGCCGGTCGGTAAGGGTCACGCCGGCGACGTCATTCTCGTCGGGATTGTCGATGATACCGTCGACGTCATAGCCGTCGAGCGCATAAAGTTTCTTGCCGAGCGCCAGATCGGGCAACGACACCTGATAGACCGAGGTGAAGCCGCCTTCGTCGTCGAGGGCGATCGCGCTGCCATCGGCGCGGAAGGTGATCGGGATGGTCAGCCCGTCCTCGTCCTTCCGCGCGCGCCGGGCGATGACGCGAAAGCTTTCGGTATTGTTGGTGCGGTAAAGCAGCGCCGAACTGCGCTTCTCGTCGTTATACTGATAGGCGGCGCGGACCTGTCCCTCGCCATCGGCATACCAGTCATACACGTTGGCGCGGCCATCGGCGACGCGGCGCGACTTGCCGGTCGAGACGTCGATTTCGAACACCGCCGGGTTGAAGTCGGATTCGCTTTCGATCCCCGTCTGGCGCGAGAGCAGGATGCGCGGCGATCCGTCATGCGCCACCCACAGCACGTCGTCGGCGCGCAAGCCCGATTTGTCCCAGTCGAGCCGGCGCGTCGTCTGGAAATCGGCCTTCACGCTGAGCACGCGGGTGACGTAATGTTCGTTGCCGTACAGCATCTGCTGCGTGCCCAGCCCGACGATCAGCCAGTCGTCATTGACCCAGCGCCACCAGTTTATGTCGGTATCGGCGGGCGCGCTGAGCGACCGGTGCTGGCCGTTCCCGAACAGCGAGGATAGCACCAACACCTGTCTGCCGCCGATCGCACTCTTTGCGACGACGCGGCTACCGTCGGGTGACAGTTTCGGCGATTCGATCGACGGCAATTCGGCGAATGCCTCGATCGGGACGGGGGCAGCGGGATCGACTTGGGAGGGTTTGGCCGCGGGCGGCGTCTGTGCCGAAGCGACGGTGGCAAGGATCAGGCCGATGGCCGCAACGAACCGCATGAAACCCCCTGTTCGGGGACGGCCGAGATGCGCCCCCGCGCACCGGTTCCGGCAAGAGTGGACGCCCCCATCCGCCGCGAACTCTATCGCAGCGGATGGGGGACGCAATCGGCCAAAGGAACCTATCCGGCGGCATTCCCGGCAAGAGCGGCGAGCAGCAGCAGCGCGACGATGTTGGTGATCTTGATCATCGGATTGACCGCCGGGCCGGCAGTGTCCTTGTACGGATCGCCCACGGTGTCGCCGGTGACGGCGGCCTTGTGCGCCTCCGATCCCTTGCCGCCGTGATTGCCGTCCTCGATATATTTCTTGGCATTGTCCCATGCGCCGCCGCCGCTGGTCATCGAAATGGCGACGAACAGGCCCGACACGATCACGCCGAGCAGCATCGCGCCGAGCGCCGCGAAACCCTGCGCCTGACCCGCGACCCAGGTCACGATGTAATAGACCGCGACGGGGGACAGGACGGGGAGGAGCGAGGGCACGATCATCTCGCGGATCGCGGCGCGGGTGACGATGTCGACGGTGCGGCCATATTGCGGGCGGCTGGTGCCGGCCATGATGCCGGGGTCGGCGGCGAATTGCGCGCGGACGTCCTCGACCACCGATCCGGCGGCGCGACCGACCGCGGTCATGCCGAACGCACCGAACAGATAGGGCAGCAGCGCGCCGAGCAGCAGCCCGACGATGACGTACGGATTGGACAGCGAGAAATCGACGGTCAGGTCGGGGAAGAACAGCTTCAGGTCGGTGGTGTAGGCGCCGAACAGCACCAGTGCCGCCAGCGCGGCGGAACCGATCGCATAGCCCTTGGTCACCGCCTTGGTCGTGTTGCCGACCGCGTCGAGCGCGTCGGTGCGGTGGCGGACCTCGTCGGGCAGGTTCGCCATTTCGGCGATGCCGCCGGCATTGTCGGTGACCGGGCCATAGGCGTCGAGCGCGACGACCATGCCGGCCAGTGCGAGCAATGCGGTGGCGGCGAAGGCGACGCCGATGATGCCGGCGAGCTGGTAGGAAGCGATCACCGCGACGACGATCACCAATGTCGGCAGCGCGGTCGATTCGAGGCTGATGGCGAGGCCCTGGATGACGTTGGTGCCATGGCCGGTGACGCTGGCGCGCGCGATCGACTTGACCGGGCGATAGGCGGTGCCGGTGTAATATTCGGTGATCCACACCAACGCGGCGGTGACGGCGAGGCCGATCATCATGCACCAGAACAGGTCCATGCCGGTGAAGGCCGTGCCCGCGACCGGGGCCTGTGCGCCCAGTGCGCCCTCGACGGTCAGCGTATCGCCGCCGGGATCGAGGAAACCCGCGCCGCCGATCACGGCGTTGAGATCGCCCAGCGCCCAGCTTGCCGCGAAATAGATGGCCGGGACGGCGAGCAGCGCGGTGGTCCAGAACCCCTTGTACAGCGCGCCCATGATCGACTGGCCGCTGCCGAGGCGGACCATATAGGTGCCGAGGATCGAGGTAACGATGCACACCCCGCCGACGACCAGCGGCAGCGCCATCAGGCGGAGCAGTTCGGCGGGCGGCGCCTGTACCAGCAGCGCGATCGACACCATCGTCAGGCCGATCGTCACGACATAGGTTTCGAACAGGTCGGCGGCCATGCCGGCGCAGTCGCCGACATTGTCGCCCACATTGTCGGCGATGACGGCGGGGTTGCGGGGGTCGTCCTCGGGGATGCCCGCCTCGACCTTCCCCACCAGATCGGCGCCGACGTCCGCCGCCTTGGTGAAGATGCCGCCGCCGAGGCGCGCGAAGATCGAGATCAGCGACGCGCCGAAGGCGAGGGCGGTCAGCGCCTCGACGACTTCGCGGTCGCCCGGACCGTGCCCTGCGATCGCGACGAGGTACCAGAAGATGCCCGAGATCGCGAGCAAACCCAGCCCCGCAACAAGCATGCCGGTGATCGCGCCCGATCGGAACGCCATGGTCAGGCCGCCTTGCAGCGACCCGCGCGCGGCCTCTGCGGTGCGGACATTGGCGCGGACCGAAATCTCCATGCCGACATAGCCCGCAACCCCCGACAGGATCGCACCGATCAGGAAGCCGACCGTCGACAGCGGCCCGAGCGTGCGGAACAGGATGATGGCGACGATGACGCCGACAATGGCGATGGTGCGATACTGGCGACCCAGATAGGCCTTGGCCCCTTCCTGGATCGCGGCGGCGATATCCTGCATCCGCGCGTCGCCCGCCGAGGCGCGCAGCACCTGCATACTCGTGAACACACCGTACAACACGGCCAGCGCACCACACGCCATGGCCAGATAGACTATCGTCATCCGCAACCCCTCCTGCATGGGGCCGCCCGGCTGTCTCGTCGGGTCGAACCCTTGGAAACGGGGCAGCTTATGCCGATGGGCGGGGGGCGCAACCGTTAATTCCTCCCCGCTCGCGGGGAGGGGGACCGCCGCGAAGCGGTGGTGGAGGGGGATCGCCACTTGCGTTCCGTCTGCGGCTATCCCCCCTCCACCAGCCTGCGGCTGGTCCCCCTCCCCGTGCCGGGGAGGATTTAGTGCTGATAGCCGAGGCGATCGGGCAGGTGGACGGGCTGGCTGTGGTCGAGCAGGGTGAGCCCTGCGCCCGCTGCGAACGTTCCGATCCTGGTCGCGACTACCGGCGGCGTATTGTCGCAGGCGAAGAGCAGTTCGTAGTCGTCGCCGGCCGTCGCTGCGGTCAGCGCATCGTGGCCGAAGGTCCGCAACGCTTCCGACAGCGGGACGTCGGCGAGGTCGATCGTCACCGCCAGCCCGCTCGCCGCCGCCATACGGGTGGCGTCGATCAGCAGGCCGTCGGACACGTCCATCATCGCGTGGACGGTGGGGGCGAGCGACTGTCCTTCGGCGAGGCGCGGGGTCGGGCGGCGATAGCGCTGCAGCAGCGCCGCCGGTCCGTGTGCGCCGCGCGCGATGGCGAGACCCGCGCCGGCATCGCCGATCGTACCGGTGACCCACAGCGCATCGCCCGGCTTCGCGCCGTCGCGGCGTGGGGCATGGGCGCTGCGGCCGAGCGCGGTCAGCGACAGGAGGCGCGGGGCGTGCGGCGGCAGCTTTACCGTGTCGCCGCCGAGCAACGGGCAGGCGAAACTGCGCAGCACGACGTCGAGGCCGGCGAGGAAGGCGCGGTCCCATGCGTCGTCGCCGATCGGATAGCCAAGCATGACGCCGACCGGCTCCGCGCCCTTGGCTGCGAGGTCCGACAGGTTGGTCGCGACCAGTTTCCACGCGATATCGGCGGGGCGATCGCCGGGCAGAAAATGGACCCCCTCGACGATCATGTCCTTGGTCAGCACGAGGTCGCCCAGATGCGCGGCGTCGTCGGTCAGGCCATGCGCGCCTTCGTGAAGCGGCAAGGTGCGCAGCGCGGCGATGAAGTCGGCTTCGGTCACGCGGCGGCGATCCATGCGCCATGGGCGTGGGCGGTGGCCAGCATCCGGGGTTCGCCATGGTCGGGCCAGCTCTGCACGATCAGTTCCTGCCGTTGCAGCACGCGGTCGGGCTCCATGCGGACCCAGGCGAGCGGGCGGTCGGCGGTGGCGGCTGCGGCGGCCTGCGCTATCATCCTGCCGATTGCGGCACGGCGGTCGTCGCCCAGATATTGCCAGACCACCGAATGCATCAGCACGCGCGTCACGCCTGCGGCCTGCGGTTCGGCGAGGCGGTCGCGCAGCCATTCGACCGCATCGCCCGCGACCAGATCGACCGGCCGGGCGCGGAGCATCGCGGTTGCCGCCGCCAGTCGGTCCTGCCGCTCCGGCTGATCCGCCCAGATATAGCCGGCGAGGCGGGTGGCGACTGCCGGATCGGTGGCGTCGAGCGGCTGGATATCGACGCCGCGTACCCCGTCGATACGGATCGGGGCGGGCGGCGGCGGGGTGCCCTGCCAGTCGGGGACGATCGCGACCGGTGCATCGGCGGGGCCGACGCCCACGCCGCCCAGATCGAAGCGATATCGGTCGATCAGCAGGTTGAGGCCGGCGCTCGATCCGATCTCCAGCAATTCGACCGCCGGGCCGTGGCGTGCGGCGACCGCCAGCAGCCCGGTCATGAGGACGCCCGAGCGCATCGGCTCGTTGGTCTGGGGCGGGCCGTCGAGCCATGGCAGCAGCGCAGCATCGTGTTCGATCAGCACGCGGCGGAGGATCGTGTCGGGATCGGCCTTGCCGGCGAACAGCGCGGTCAGGTCGGGATCGACGCCTGTCCGTGCCAGCGCGTGCAGCCCGCCGACCAGCCGCAAAGGCAGCGCGTCGGGGATCGGTTCGCCCGGCCAGCCGAGCGTCCGGCGCCCCGTTGCGCTGTCGTGCGACAGGGCGTCGGCCAGCGCGGTGCAGACGCGCGCGGTGATCGGTGCCCCCATCGCCGCGCAGAATGCCGCCTGCTGGCGAAAGGCGTGGCGATTCGTCGGTTCATCGGCCATGGGCCGCGTGTTGCGCCGGTCACGCGCCCCAAGTAAAGCGCCAGTCGCTCATGACCGATCCCATCATCATCGCCGTGCCCAAGGGGCGTATTCTCGACGAAGCCATGCCGTTGCTCGCCAGCGCCGGCATCGTGCCGGAGGCGGCGTTTCGCGATCCCGACAGCCGGGCGCTGCGGTTCAAGACCGACCGGCACGACATCGACCTGATCCGCGTGCGCGCGTTCGACGTGGCGACGTTCGTGGCGCATGGCGCGGCGCAACTGGGCATCGTCGGGTCGGACGTTCTGGCCGAGTTCGATTATTCGGAGCTGTATGCGCCGGTCGACCTGAAGATCGGGCATTGCCGCATCTCGGTCGCCGAGCCGGCCGGCATGGCCGCTACCGACGATCCGCGCGGGTGGAGCCATGTGCGAATCGCCACCAAATATCCGCACACCACCCAGCGCCACTTCGCCGCGCGGGGCGTTCAGGCGGAGTGCGTCAAGCTGAACGGGGCGATGGAACTCGCGCCGGTGCTGGGGCTCGCGCCGCGCATCGTCGATCTGGTGTCGTCGGGACGGACGCTGAAGGAGAATGGCTTGGTCGAGGTCGAAACCATCGCCGAGGTGACGTCGCGGCTGGTCGTCAACCGCGCGGCGTTCAAGACGCGGGGGGCGGTCGTGCCGCTGGTCGATGCGTTCCGCCGGGCGGTGGCGGCATGATCCGGCTGGACGCGAGCGCGGCGGGGTTCGCCGCCGACTTCGCAGCGCTGGTCGATGCGCGGCGCGAGGCCGATAGCGACGTCGCGCGCGACGTGACCGCTATCCTGCGCGCGGTGCGCGACGAGGGCGATGCCGCGGTGCGCGCCTTTACCGAGAAGTTCGACGGGCATGACCCGGACGTGACCGGCTGGCGGATCGAACTGGCGGAATGCCGGGCGGCACTGGACGGGCTGGACCCGACCTTGCGCGCGGCGCTCGAATTGGCGCATGACCGGATCGTCGCCTATCACGCCAAGCAGCGGCCCGAGGATCGCGACGAGGTCGATGCCGATGGCGTGCGGCTGGGTGCGCGGTGGAGCGCGGTCGCGGCGGCGGGCGTCTATGTGCCCGGCGGACGTGCCGCCTATCCGTCGTCGGTGCTGATGAACGTCGTGCCGGCCAAGGTCGCCGGGGTCGAGCGGATCGTGATGGTCACGCCAACGCCCAAGGGTGAGGTCAATCCGCTGGTGCTGGCCGCCGCCGCGCTGGCCGGGGTCGACGAAGTGTGGCGGATCGGGGGCGCGCAGGCGGTCGCGGCGCTGGCCTATGGCACCGACCGGATCAAGGCGGTCGATGTCGTGACCGGGCCGGGCAATGCCTGGGTCGCGGAGGCCAAGCGGCAGCTATACGGCGTGGTCGGGATCGACATGGTCGCCGGGCCGTCGGAGATCGTGGTCGTCGCCGACGGGCAGAATGATCCGGCATGGATCGCCGCCGATTTGCTTAGCCAGGCTGAGCATGATCCGACCAGCCAGTCGATCCTGTTCACCGACGATGCCGGCTTTGCCGATTGGGTGGCCAAGGCGGTCGACGAACAGATCGCCGAGCTGGCGACCGGACAGGTGGCGCGGGCGAGCTGGGATGCGAACGGGGCGATCGTGGTCGTCCCGACCCTGGCCGATGCGATGCCGCTGGTCGACCGGCTGGCGCCCGAGCATCTAGAACTGGCGGTCGGCGATCCCGAACCGCTGTTCAAGGCGGTGCGCCATGCCGGGTCGGTGTTCCTCGGCCGGTACACGCCCGAAGCGGTCGGCGATTATGTCGCGGGGCCGAACCATGTGCTGCCGACCGGGCGGCGGGCACGCTTCGCATCGGGGCTGTCGGTGCTCGACTATATGAAGCGGACCAGCTTTCTGGGGCTGGACGCGGCGGCATTGGCGAAGATCGGGCCGGCGGCGGTGACGCTGGCCGGGGCCGAAGGGCTGCCGGCGCATGCGCGGTCGGTGGCGATCCGGTTGGACGCGCCGGGCAAGGCGTAGCGAAGCAGCGCCAAGCCGTATGAGGCGCGTCCGGCCGGCGGCGCTGGCAGCGCCGTCCGACGGCACGGGCTTTGCCCGTGGCGGCCCTTAAGTTGCGTCGTTCGGCCGGATGGTGACGGTCGCGGGCGTCCGCCTTCTTTCAATGGGTTAGACGCCGAAGGTCACAAAGTTCACACTCGCACGTGTCTCGTCACGGCGTCGCTCCAGCGCAGGCTGGAGCATTTTGCGGCTTGGCGCGCGCTGCATGACCGGGAGATCCCAGCCTTCGCTGGGATGACGTAAGCGGCAAAGTTCACAAAGGTCACACTCGGCGCGCAGTTGTGCAGCGGGTCGATCCCGGCGGTCGGAAAGGCGGACGGTTCAAGGAGCGCGGCGACGCTGCCATGGTCCGGCGCTGTAGGAAAGCGCCCCCTCGACTTGTCGGTGCGACAGCGGCTATGGGGCGGCGCTTATGACCAGCAAGAATTCCCGCCCGCGGGGTGCCCGTCAGGCACGCGCCGCCGCCCGGTTGGCCGCCGTCCAGGCGCTGTACCAGCATGAGATGGAAGCGACGCCGATCCCGGCCTTGCTCCACGAATTCCACCAGCACCGGCTGGGCGCGACGATCGAAGAGGTCGAATATGCCGAGGCCGACGTCCATTTCTTCGACGACGTGGTCAAGGGCGTCGATGCCCGCCGCGACGAGATCGACGCGATGATTGCCTCCAAGCTGTCGACCGGCTGGACGCTCGACCGGCTGGACAAGCCGATGCGGCAGATCCTGCGCGCCGGGACGTACGAGTTGATCGCGCGGCCGGACGTGCCGGTGGCGGCGGTCATCAGCGAATATCTGGACGTGGCCGATGCGTTCTACGACCGGCGCGAAAAGGGGTTCGTGAACGGGTTGCTGGATTCGGTGGCGAAGGTGGTTCGGGGATAGGGTCCCCTGCCTTCTTCCTCTCTCCGTTCGCTTCGAACCGTAGTCGAGATGGTGCCCCAAGCGGGCGGGTTCTCGACAGACGCTTCTCGACAAGCTCGAAGCTGCTCGAACTGAACGGGGTGGAGAGGGTGGCTGCCGGCCTAACCCGTTCGTCCTGAGTAGCCATTGAGCTTGTCGAAATGGCGTATCGAAGGACCGTCTGTGGCGAGTGCTTCGATACGGGCCTTCGACAAGCTCAGTCCCTACTCAGCACGAACGGTTTGGTTACAGGAAACATCCGGTAACCAACCCCGGATTGCCGCATTCACCGCCTCTGGTGCCTCCCACGGCACGAAATGCCCGGCATCGACCTTCACCACCGTCAGGTCGGGCACCACTGCGTCCAGCCCCTCGACCTGCACCGGCAACAGCGCCTTGTCGCGGGTTCCCCAGATCACCAGCGTCGGTTGTGTGACCGGTGGGAAGGGGGCGTCGATCCACGCCGGGCGTTCAGGCGTTTCGCCGGGTGCGGGAACGACGATCGCCGAGGCGCGGTACCAGTTGAGCATCGCGGTCATCGCACCCGGCTGCGACCATTCGTCGAGATAGGCGGCCTTGTCCGCGCCCGCGATGGTACGCGTCACCAGCTTGGCGAAGCCGGTCGCGAAGAAATGTTCGAGGCCGGCGCCGATCAGCCCGCGATCGATCGACGTGTCGCGGAAGCGGGCGATGTACTGGCTGGCGGCGCGCTGGTCGGGATCGTCGAACAGCGAACGCTGGAAGATCAGCGGATGCGGCGCGTTGAGGATGACGAGGCGGTCGATCCGGTCGGGATGCCTGAGCGCCGCCATCCACGCGATCGCGCCGCCCCAGTCATGGCCGACCAGCGTGAAGCGCCGGACGCCCAGCGCATCGGCGAGCGCGATCAGGTCGGCGACGATGCGATCGGGGGCATAGTCGGCGACCGCCGCCGGCTTGTCGGAGCGGACATAGCCGCGCTGGTCGGGGGCGATGATATAGTGATCGCGCGCGAACTCGGACAGTTGATGCCGCCACGTCCGATGCGATTCGGGAAAGCCGTGCAGGAAGATCATCGCCGGCGCGGCCGGATCACCCGCGACGGCGACGTCGAGCGACACGCCGCTCGATAGCGTGATACGGCGCAAGGGCGTCATGGATAGCTGACCGTCTTGGGAATTTCGGGGATGGGGATGAATTCCTCGGCATCGTCGGGGACTTTGGGGAAGTTGCCGGCTTTCCAGTCGGCCTTGGCCTGATCGATGCGGTCGCGGCGCGAGGAGACGAAATTCCACCAGACATGGCGCGGCGTCGTGAACGCCTCCCCGCCGCACAGCATGACACGCGCGCCGCCCGACGATCGCAGCGTGGCGGCGATGCCCGGCCGCAGGACGTAGAGCGTCATCGGTTCGAGCGCGACGCCGTCCAGTGCCGCGTCGCCATGGGTCAGGTACAGCGCGCGTTCGTCGGCACCCGCATCGATCGGAATCGCGCCGTTCGATTCGAGGATGATGTCCGCATAGATGGTCGCGGCGTACTGGGTCGTCGGGGCCGAGACGCCCCACAGGTCGCCCATCACGACACGCGCGGTCGCGCCGCTGCCGCTGACGACGGGCAGGCGGGTCGCTTCGACATGCTCGAACGCCGGATCGATTTCTTCGCGATCCTCGGGCATCGCCAGCCACGTCTGGATGCCCGACAGCAGCGGCCCGCCGGCCCGTTCGTCGTCGGGCGATCGTTCGGAATGGACGATGCCGTGGCCGGCGGTCATCAGATTGACCGCACCCGGCTCGATCCGGGCGAAGGTGCCGAGCGAATCGCGATGGTCGATCGCGCCGCCGAACAGATAGGTGACGGTCGACAGGTTGATGTGCGGATGCGGGCGCACGTCGATCCCCTGACCCGGGTCGAGTTCGGCCGGGCCCATCTGGTCGAAGAAGATGAACGGACCGACCATCGTCCGCGTCCTGGTCGGCAGGGTGCGATGGACCTTGAACCCGCCCAGATCGTGGGTGATCGGCTGGATCGTCTGGAGAAAGAAGCGGTCGTTTTCCATCAATCGGCATCCAGTTCGGGATAGTGGCGGAAAATTCCGTCTTCATTGAAAGGGATACGCCGGTCGCTGGCAAGATAGTCGGCAATGCCGGGCAGGGTGGCGACGGCGTCGTGAATCGCGATCAGGCGCGGCAGGCCGGGTTCCAGTGCCGCCATCCGTCTGGGAAAGGCGTAGCGCAGCCCCTCGACCAGCTGGAACAGCGAGGTGTCGACATAGGTCCAGCGATGATCGATCGCCCAGGGGTCGCTGTTTTCGTCCAGCAGCGCTTCGAAATAGGTCAGGAATTTGGGCAGGCGTTCGTCCCGGAACTGCGTGGCGGCGCGGGCGGCCTCAGGCTTCTGCGCGTCATAATAATCGCCGGTGCCGACCGGGTGATGGACATTATGCACCTCGGCGACGAGGTCGGCGATGGTCAGTTGCCATTGATTGGCCCATTGCCGGTCGCGGATGCTCGACATGCTCAGGCCATGGCGCTCGCCCAGATATTGCAGGATGTTGGCGACCTGCGCGATGACCATGTGGTCGAGCGACAGGAAGGGCGGGGCGAAGGGCGGGCGCGGGTGCCGTTCCAGCATCGCGAGCATCGCTTCCACCCCATCCTCGCGCGCGCGGTCGCGATAGGCGATGCCCGCGCCCTCCATCGCCAGTCGAACGAATTCGCCGCGGCCCTGTATCGTCGGCCAGTACCAGAGGTCGTAGCTCAATCGCGGTCTCCCGGCGCGCGGGCGCGAATCGCCAGCGCATGGATGCGGGTGGCCAACAGGTCGGCGAGCGCCCGGTTGACCATCCGTTGCCGCCCAACGCGCGACTGGCCGATAAAGCCATCCGCGACGATCTCGACGGAAAAATGGGTCTCCCCGGTTCCGTCGTCGCCCATATGGCCGGCATGGTGGTGGCTGTCGTTGGTCACGACCAGATGGGTCGGGGACAGGGCGTCGCGCAGCCGCTGGGCGATCAGATCGGCGAGCGGCATGGTGGTGGTGTCGGTCATCCGCCCTATATAACCGGTTTTGCCAAAGGGAGTCGCGTGGCGCGCGAGAAGATCAGCAAGGATCGCCCCAATGCCCGCTTCCACGGGCGGGTCGAGGCGAATGGCCGGCCATGCGAAGTGCCGGGATGTGACGAAGCGGGCGAATTCCGTGCGCCGCCGCTTGAGGGCGCGCCGCAGGGGGGCGAACGGCCGAGCGCCTATCGCTGGTTCTGCCTCGACCATATCCGCGCGTTCAATGCCGGGTATAATTACTTTGCCGGAATGACCGCCGAGGAGATCCACGACGCGCAACGGCCCTATGCCGGCTGGGACCGCGAGACGCGCGCCTTTGCGCGCGCGGGCGGCGATCCGGGGCCGGCCTGGGCCGATTTCGCCGATCCGCTCGACGCGATCGGGGCGAAGTTCCGCGACGCGCGCGTGAACCGCGCCGAGCGCAAGGACGGCCGGCCGCTCAGCCCCGCCGACCGGTCGGCGCTGAAGGTCATGGGGCTGGAGATCGATGTCGACCGGACGGGATTGCGCCAGCGTTATTCGGAACTGGTGCGCCGCTATCATCCTGACCGCAATGGCGGCGACCGGCAGCATGAGGCGGCGTTGCAGAAGGTGATCGCCGCCTATCAGCAGTTGAAGGGGGCGGCGGCGTTTGCGTGAGTCCTCGCCGCTTTTTGTAATCCGTTTGCTTCGAGCGCAGGTTCGAGCCTGTCGAGAAGCGTAGTCGAGAAGGCGGTGCCCCAAACGGGGAGTTCTCGACAGACGCTTCTCGACTTCGCTCGAAGCTGCTCGAACCGAACGGGTGGCAGTAGGATGAGGTAGGAACCGTCACGCAAAATTGACCGCCACCGCCTCCAATTGCTGCGCGACCATGCCCCAGCCGCCTTCGAAGCCCATTTCGGCGTGCATCTTCGCGGTCTCTTCGTCCCAGTGGCGGGCGGCGGCGCGGTAGTGGGTCGCGTCGCCATCGGCTTCGAAGGTGAAGATGCCGACGAACGCCAGCCGCTGCGGCTGGGGTATCCAGCCGGGGGCGAAGGCGTTGGTGAAGACGATGCGCTCGTAGGGAACCGCGTCGAGGATCACGCCCTCGCCGGTCATCGCCTCGCCACCCGGGCCGCGCATCGTCGTCGCGAAGCGGCCGCCCGGCGTCAGATCGAGGGCGAGGAGCTCGGTGGTCCAGGGGCGCGGCGCCCACCATTTGGGAAGATGTTCGGTCCATGCCCGCCACACCGCGTCGACGGGGGCGGCTATGCGGCGTTCGATCGCAAGTTCATGTTCGGTCATTGCTGCTCTCCGTTGCGCGCCGCCTCGATAGCCGCAACGTCGATCTTCTGCATCGTCATCATCGCCTGCATGACCCGCGCGGCCGCCGCCCGATCGGGATCGGCCATGCCGGCCATCAGCGCGCGCGGCGTGATCTGCCACGACAGGCCGAAACGGTCCTGGCACCAGCCGCAGTCGCGGGCGCGTCCGCCATCGGCGACGATCGCGTTCCAGTAGCGGTCGGTCTCCGCCTGATCGTCGGTCAGCACCTGGAACGAGATCGCGTCGGAAAAGGGCGTGGGCGGGCCGTGGTTCAGCGCGAAACAGGGCTGGCCGAGCAGCGTGAATTCGACGACCAGCGTGTCGCCCGCCTTGCCGCCGGGAAAGTCGGCAGCGGCCGGGTGGATCGCCCCCAGCGCGCTGTCGGGAAAGGTGGCGGCGTAGAAGCGTGCCGCTTCCTCCGCCCGGCCGTTGACGACGAGGCATAGTTGCAGCTTGCTCATCGGCGCGGACCGACCAGGCCGAAGCGCGCGCCCTGGGGATCGGTGGCGACGATCGAATAGCTGCCGCCGGGGATCTGGTCCGGCCCCTGCAGGATCGTACCGCCGCCGCCTCTGATCCGGTCGGCGGCATGGTCGATATCGGCGACATGGGTGGAATATTGCCAGCCGGGCTGGCCGCCAGGCACCATGCCCATCGCCGCGCCGATCGCGACGTCGCCGTTCAGCAGGAACTTGTAGTCGCCGAACGATCCCATCGGCATCGACCCTTCCTGTCGCCAGCCGAACCGGTCGACATAGAAGGCGATGGCGGCGTCGGGGTCGGGAGCCATCAACTGGTTCCAGACGAAATGGCCGGGCGTCGCGCGGTCGGCGGGCTGGAAGACGGTGCTGGTTTCGTCGCTCTCGCTGCGCATCAGATAGAGCGCCGCACGCTGCGGATCGGTCAGCATCGCGATGCGGCCTACGCCGGGGATGGTGGTGGGCGGCATGTGCTGCGTGCCGCCATGCGCGAGGTAATCGGCGGTGGCGGCATCGACATCGTCGACCGCGACATAGCCGAGCCACACCGGCGCGGGCATGCCCGGCGGCATCGCCATCAGCCCGCCGATCATCGCGCCGTCGGGGGCGACGAACAGGCGATAGTCCATGCCGGGCATGCCCGATTCCTGTACCTGCCAGCCGACGACGTCGGTGTAGAAGCGCGCTGCCGCGTCCACGTCGCCGGTCAGCAATTCATACCAGATGAAGTCGCCCTGCCGGTTCATGCGCCTGCTCCCATGCGTTGGTCGAAGATCGGGGTGAAACCGCCATAGACCATGCGCCTGCCGTCGAAGGGCATGGCGCGATCGGCCATGCGCGGATCGGCCATCACCGCCTGCCAGCCGCTGTCGCGCGCGTCCTTGGACGGCCATTCGATCCACGAATAGCAGGCGACCTCGCCCGGTTGCAGGTCGACGGCGCGGGCATAGTCGGTGTGCTGGCCCGGCACGTCGTCGCCCCAGCCCTCCACGACGCGCAACGCACCGTGATCGCGAAACAGCTGCGCCGATTCGGCCGAGAAGGCGAGATAGGCGTCGCGGTCCTCGCTGCGGACCGGGGTCAGGCAGCCATCGACATAGCCCGGCGTCGCGTCGTCGCCGCTGACCATGACGGCGTCGAACCCGCCATAGATCATGCGCTTGCCGTCGAACGACATGCCGAGCGCCTCCATCCGCGGATCGGCCATCATCGCCGCGCCTGCCGCGTCGCGGGTTGCGCGGTCGGGATATTCGATCCAGCTGAACAACACGTCCTCGTCGTCGGTCAGGGCGACCGATCGCGCGAAGTCGGTATGCTTTCCCGCCGGCACATCGTCGCCCCGGCATTCGACCAGCCGCGTCGCGCCGAGATCGGCGAAGATCGCCGCCGCCTGCGCGACATGATGTTCGTAGGCGGCGCGGTTGGCGCGCGGGACGGGGGTCACGAAACCGTCGATATAGGTCATGCGCCGGTTCCTTCATGGGCGGCAGCGGCGGCGGCCATGTCCATGGTGAACGGCCCCCAGCCATGGCCGTCGAGATCCTCGAACGCGCGGCTGTACATATAGCCTTCGTCCTCGGGATCGTGGAGTTCGCGTCCGCCCGCCGCCAGCGCGGACTCGGTGATCGTGTCGACGGCGGCGCGGTCGTCGAACGACAGCGCCAGCAACACGCCGCTTTCGGTCCGTGCGTCGATGATCCGCTTGGGCGTGAAGGTCGCGTAGAAATCGCGGTCGAGCAGCATCACGTGGATGCTTTCCGACCATGTCATGCCCGATCCGCGATCGTTCGAGAAACGCTCGTCCTTCACGAAGCCGATCGCTTCGTAGAATCGTGTCGCGGCAGGCACATCGGCCACCGCGAGGTTCACGAAAATCATCTTCGACATGGCACCCTCTCCCCGGACCTTTCGAATCGCTGTTTGTCTTGGGTGCGCCCTTGGGTTACAAATTGCAACGATGGAGTTAGAAAAAGTAACCAAGGCCGATCGGCGACGCTATGACGATGCGTGCGGCGCGGCACTGGGCATGGAATATGTCGGCGAGCGCTGGGCGCTGCTGCTGATGCGCGAATTGCTGCTGGGCCCGCGCCGCTTTGGCGAATTGCGCGCCGGTCTGCCGGGGATCAGCGCCAATGTGTTGACGCAGCGGCTGGCGGGACTCGAGGCGGCGGGGATCGTCCATCGCCACCGCCTGCCGCCGCCCGCCAATGTGCAGGTCTATGAACTGACGCGCTGGGGCTATGAGAGCGAGGGCGTGGTGCTGGCGCTGGCGAAATGGGCGCTGCGGTCGCCGACGCATGATCCGACGCTGCCCTTTTCCGCCGTGTCGCTGATGCTGTCGCTCAAGATGCTGCTGGTGGCGGAGCGGGCGGGGGACTGGCAGGCGCAGGTGGCGTTCCGGTTCGGCGACGATGGCTATGTCGCGACGCTGGCCGAGGGGGCACTGCACGTCCGGCGGGGGCAGGGGGTGGTCGATGCGACGCTGTCGGGCGCGCCGTCGGCGTTCCTGCCGGTCGTGTATGGCGGACGGCCACTGGCGACGGTGGCGGCAATTGCAGTCGAGGGGAACCGGGCGATTGCCGAACGGTTCACGTCGCTGTTCCGATTGCCGCCGAAGGTTGAGTAGGCGGCCCGCTTCGTCCTAAAGGACCGCGGGCGCTCCCCTGTGCCCACGCGAAAGGCCCGCATGACTACCGATACCCTGCCCGAAGCTGCCGCGACCACGATCCTGAGCGCACCCGACCGGATGGTGAAGGTGCGCGAGCTGTTCGGCATCGACAGCGATCTCGAAGTACCCGCTTTCTCGGTCGCCGACGAACGCGTGCCCGATGCCGATCCGGCTTATGTGTTCGATCCCGACACGACGCTGGCGATCCTTGCAGGCTTTGCGCACAACCGGCGGGTGATGGTGCAGGGCTATCACGGCACCGGCAAGTCGACGCATATCGAACAGGTCGCGGCGCGGCTGAACTGGCCGTGCATCCGCATCAACCTCGACGCGCATATCAGCCGCATCGACCTGATCGGGCGCGACGCGATCGTGCTGAAGGACGGGCAGCAGATCACCGAATTCCGCGAAGGGTTGCTGCCCTGGGCGCTCCAGACGCCGACCGCGCTGGTGTTCGACGAATATGACGCCGGCCGCCCCGACGTGATGTTCGTGATCCAGCGCGTGCTGGAGACTGAGGGCAAGCTGACGCTGCTCGACCAGAATCGCGTGATCCGGCCCAACCCCTATTTCCGCCTGTTCGCGACGGCGAATACCGTGGGTCTGGGCGATACGTCGGGCCTGTATCACGGCACGCAGCAGATCAATCAGGGGCAGATGGACCGGTGGAACATCGTCGTCACGCTGAACTACCTGCCCGCCGCCACCGAAGCGCGGATCGTGCTCGCCAAGTCGGGCGAATATGACAAGGTCGGCGGCAAGGACACGGTCGAGAAGATGGTGCGCGTGGCGGACATGACGCGGCGCGGGTTCGTCAACGGCGATATCTCGACGGTGATGTCGCCGCGGACGGTGATCACCTGGGCGCAGAATGCGCTGATCTTCGGCGATGTCGGCTTCGCCTTCCGCCTGTCGTTCCTCAACAAGTGCGACGAGGCCGAGCGGGCGCTGGTCGCCGAATATTATCAGCGGGTGTTCGGTAAGGACCTGCCCGAAAGCGTGGTGGCGAAGGCGTAGCCTGCGCGGGGGGGGGGGGGGGGATGGGCGTCGATCGACGGGCGACCGGCCAACCGGTCGCCCGTTGCCGTTCGGTTCGGCGCGACCCGCATTGACTCGTATGTCAGCAGCGCCCACGCTCCGGCAATGGGACATCAGCATCCGCTTGCCGTCGCGCCGGGCGACATCGACCATATGGGGCACGTCAACAATGCCGTGTACCTGTCATGGGTCCAGGATGCGGTCGTCGCCTATTGGGAACGTGTGGCACCGGCCGAGGCGGTGGCCAAGCATCTGTGGGTCGCGCTGCGCCATGAGATCACCTATCGCCGGCCCGCATTCCTCGACGACACGATCGTCGCGACGGTCGTCGCCGAACGGGTCGAGGGAGTGCGCGCCTATTTCTCGACGCTGATCCAGCGTGGCGAGGAGGTGCTGGCCGAGGTGCAGAGCACCTGGTGCTCGCTCGATGCGGGGACGAAGCGGCCGGCGCGGCTGGCCCGCGATGTGGTGAATCGCTTTTTACCCTAATTCCGATTTCGTTTTCTGCAATTGCGGTAAAAACCTGTGCAGTTGCGATATTGCGCTGCACCATGCACAACTCTGGCAACGAAACGACGCCCGAGCGTCACCCCTCAACCAGCCGGAGAAACACCATGCGCAGCTTTGCCGCCGCCGCCGCTTTTCGTGTCGCCCTCGTCGCCGCGGGCATGCTGATCCCGACCCTCGCTTCGGCGAGCGAGATCGAGCGTGACGGCTACAAGTTCGACTATACCCGCACCGTCGCCGACAATGGCGCGACCGTGCTGTCGGGCACCGTCGTCACCAGCGGCGAGCCGTTCCGCCTCGAAGTGCGCGACCGCACCGTGTCGGGCGAAGTCGGCGGCCGTCCGGTCCGCTTCCGCATCGCCAAGCCGCTGACCCCGGCGCAGCAGGTCGCTGCCCGCTAAGCGACAGGGCCTTTCGGTCTGAAGCGCCCGTTCCCGGCAAGGGGGCGGGCGCTTTGCGTTTGGGGGTGGCTTGGTCGCGACTGACGCTCCGCCCGTTCGTGCTGAGTAGGGGCTGAGCTTGTCGAGGACCCGTATCGAAGCATTTGCTCAGCGGTCCTTCGATACGCCAGTTGGACTTCGCTCAATGGCTACTCAGGACGAACGGTCGGGAGCATGAGGGTCGGCTCTTCGATCCTGGTTTCATTGATTCGCCGATGAAGCCGTCATCTCGCTATAATCGATCCGCCACAGCCGGAGCGGCGACCCCTTGGGCAACGGCACTGGGGTCAGCCAGTCGGGCACCTTGTTATGCGCCAGCAGGTCGTAGAAACCGCCGGGCGAGCGGGCACGATAGACGGTGGTTTCCGCCATGTTGGGGCAGGTCAGCAGATAGGTCGCGCCATGGCGGCGGGCGATGGTGCGGAAATTGTCGGGATCGCCCTGAAACGCATGGTGCACGTCGAGGATCGCGTCGCCATTGCGGTGATAGGGGCCGGTGATGCCGTCATGATGCGTCGCGACGATCAGGCGGGGGCCGAGATCGACATGGGTGAACATCACCGCCGCCGGAATCCGGTTCAGTGCCTGTAGCGCGGGCAGGCTGGCGCAGCGCGCGCCGGCCCGCAGGATCACCTTGGTGCGCGCGTCCTGCGGCTTGATGCGGACATGGCTGGTCAGGCCGCTGTCGGGCAGCATCGACAGCAGCTTGCTGACCTGATCGACGAACAGGTTGCCGAGTACGAGCAGCGAGACCAGCGCCGCCGTGCCGAGCACCCGCACCGCCGCGCTCTTGCGCGACAGCAGCCACGGCACGACGATCCAGGCGAGCGCGACCGTGCCGGGGATCGCCAGCAGCTGGGCGGCCGGGCCGGAGCGAATCTGCCAGAACAGCATCGCCACCGCAAAGGTCGTGAACAGCGTGACCACCGCCCAGCCGACGAAATCCGCCGAACGCCGCGCGCGCCACGTCGCGAAGATCGCGCCGAGCAGACCGATGATCGGCCCGGTGACGATCAGCAAGATGGTCCGCCCCGGCATGGTGTAGAGGGGTTTCGCCTCGCGGACATTGTTGAGCCAGGTGCGGGCCAGTTCCTCCGACACCCCCTCCGGCCTTTGCAGGCATTGCGGGAAGAGCGTGGCGAAGGCCGCGGCGAGCGCACCGCCCGCGATCAGCGTCAGCACGAGGCGCACGCTCCACGCCCTGGGTCCGATGCGCGCGATCAGCACCAGCAACGCGCCGCCCGCGACCACTGCCGACAGCCAGACCGGGGTGAGGGCGTCGCAGCGCATCGTATAATTGGCGTTGGAGGCGAAGGCGACGAAGCCGATCGCGCTCGCCCCGGCCAGCGTCGCTCCGTAGACGGTCAGCCGCCGCGCCTCCGCCCGGTCCCATACCCAGCGCAAGGCGACGATCGCCCCGGCCATCGCGCAATAGGGCAGGAGTTCAAGGCCGATGGTCAGTGAGGCGGCCGACGACAGGCCGACGACCATGCCGCCGCGCGCCTGTTTGCGATCGGCGATGCCGGCGACGGTCCAGGCGAGGCAGGCAAGTTGCCAGCCATGATGGTCGATGCGTTCGGGCATGAACATCAGCAGCGTCGACGAACAGCCGAGCAGGAACAGCACTGCCAGCGGCCATGCGACGGGCGACACGAGCCGCCGCACCGTCACCGACAGGGCGATCAGCGCCACCCCCATCGGTAACAGCGGCGCGATGCCGACCGCCAGCCGTTCCGCCCAGACCGGTCCGGCAAAGGGTTTGAGCAACAGGATCAGTCCGGCGATCGGCAGATCGACCAGCCGCGACCAGTGGATGTCGAGCCCGCCCGGCGGGTTCAGCCGGTATTGGCGCAGATCATACCAGCCTTGCCCGCCCAGCCATGCGCGGACCTGCATCAGCCGCATATTGTCGTCGGTATCGGACAGGGCCAGCCAGTGGACCGCGTTCCAGCGTTGCCACAGGAACCATGCCGCCAGCACGACCCAGGCGAGCAGCAGCCAGCGCAGCCAGTGCCGGTCGAGTTCGTGGGCGAAGGAGGGATGCCTGGTCAAAACTACTTTCCCCCGCGCGCCGCGCAATCTACGGCGGCTGTCCAGCCATGGTGGCAAAGGCGGCGCTGTATCGGATGGCGCGCAAAGGACAAGGGTGG
Organism: Sphingomonas sp. BL-S-05; assembly: GCF_055521695.1. NCBI lineage: Bacteria > Pseudomonadati > Pseudomonadota > Alphaproteobacteria > Sphingomonadales > Sphingomonadaceae > Sphingomonas > Sphingomonas sp. BL-S-05. Next base: position 99,297 of record NZ_CM145499.1, read on the forward strand.
GCACGCGGGTGATCGCGCGGATCGAACGACTGATACCCGACGGCGTGCTGGGCCAATTGATCCGGTTCGGCATCGTCGGCGGGCTGTCGACGGTGATCTATGCGATCGTGTACCTGCCGCTGGTCACCTATGTCCTGCCGACCGGCTATGCGTTCGTCGCGGTCGTGCCGGCGTTCGTCGTCGCCGCCGCGTTCGGCTGGGTCGCGCATGGCCGGTGGAGCTTTCGCGACCATGGCACGCGGTCGGAAGGGGCGGAACAGCCGGTCAAGTTCCTGCTGGTGCAGGGATTCGGCATGGTGTTGAACGCGCTGTTCACCTTCGGGCTGGTCGATCTGGCGGGCATGGCGGACTGGGTACCGCTGGTCCCCGCCGTGCTGGTCACCCCCTTCGCCACCTTCGCGCTCAATCGTTCATGGGTATTCGGATAAGATGGACCGCATCGTTTACGACCGCATGGCGGCGCACGACTCGACGCATTGGTGGTATCGCGCGCGGCGCGAAATCCTTGCCGATTATGTCGAGCGCTATGCGGGATTGAAGCCGGGCGCGCGCATCCTCGAAATCGGGTGCGGCACGGGCCACAACCTGCCGATGCTGGCCGGGTTCGGCACGGTCGACGCGATCGAGATCGATCCGGCGGCGCGCGAAATCGCCAGCGAGCGGCTGGGCAAGCCGGTCGGTACCGCGCCGCTGCCGACGCTCGACGGGGTCGACGCGCAATATGACATGATCGCGGTGCTCGACGTGGTCGAGCATATCGAGGACGATGTCGCGACGTTCCGCGGCATGGCCGACCGGCTGGCGCCGGGTGGCAAGATCCTCGTCACCGTACCCGCGCATCAATGGATGTGGAGCGCGCATGACGTGGTGAACCATCACCACCGCCGCTATTCGAAGGCGACGCTGGCCAAGGCGATCGCCGATGCGGGGTTGAAACATAACGGCCTGCGCTATTTCAACTCGCTGCTGTTCCCGGCCGCGGTCGCGGCGCGGGTCGCGGGCAAGCTGACCGGCAAGGACGACAGCGACGATTCGCCGCCGCCCAAGGCGCTGAACACCGCGTTCGAGACGATCTTCCGGCTGGAGCGGCATCTGCTGGGGCGCATTCCGATGCCGCCGGGGCTTTCGATCGTGACGTTGGTGACGAAGTAGGGGCTTGAGGGCCGCAAGCGTCATCCCAGCGAAGGCTGGGATCTGCCTGAAATAGACGCGTGCCTCGCCGCACGAGGCCCCAGCCTTCGCTGGGGCGACGTTTGCGAGGTAACTGACCCCGTTGTCCGTTCGTCCTGAGTAGCCATTGAGCCTGTCGAAATGGCGTATCGAAGGACCGCCGAGGGTGCTTCGATACGGGACTTCGACAAGCTCAGTCCCTACGCAGCACGAACGGATATGCTCGGTCGCGGGAGCCTCAGCCCCGCCGGAACCACCGGAACTTCGGCCCGGCCGACTGCAATACCCCGCGCCGGAACAGCCGCGCGCCGATCACGATGGTCAGCGCGACCCATAGCAGCTGCCATGCCAGCGCGACGAGATGCGGCCACCATTCACCGCTGGTCGCGGCGCGCGCGGCCATGGCGAAGGGGCTGCTGAACGGGAAGATTTCGGCGGCGAGCGCGACCCAGCTGCCCGGGCGGCCGATCGCTGCCAGCGCAAAGCCGAACATCGCCATCTGGAAAATGGTGATCGGCAGCGACAGCATCTGGATCTCGCGCGGCGTGGCCGCCTGTGCGCCGACGGTAAGGAACACCGCGCCGAGCAGCATATAGGCCATGGTGAAATACAGGATGTAAAGCACGACGAAGCCCGGAATGCCGATCGCCGGGGCGATGCCCGACAGCCCTTCGGCAAAGTCGGGCGGCAACAGCGCACCGATATTAATCCCGACTGCCGCCCAAAAAGCGAGGAACAGCACCGCCACCCCGAACATGCCGAGCAGCTTGCCGAGGAAGACCGATTCGAGCGGTACGGCGGCGGCCAGCACCTCGATCACCTTGTTCGATCGTTCCTCCGCCATCGTGCCGACCGCCTGTCCGGCAAGCATCAGCGTGACGACGAACAGCGACACGACCGCGAAGAAGCCGGCCGCGCTCTTGCCGCCGAGCGACGTACTGCTGCGCTCGACGCGGGCGAAGGTCGGTCGCGATAGCCGGCCGGCGCCGAGGTTCGCCCGGCTGTCACGCAGCGCCTGTTCGGCGAGCGCCGCGAGATAGCGCGCGGTGGTCGACTGGGGGTTGGCGTGAATCAGTTGCGGCCGGTCGAGGGGGCCGTACAGGACCGCCGGCACGTCGATATCGGGATTGGACAAGAGGGTGCGCGCCTGCACCGCCGGGTCGGCGGCGGGCGCGACGGTGACCAATGTCGGCAGCCCGCGCTCGCGTGACACCGCCGGACGGATCAGCGCATCGGCGGCACGCAGCCGGGCGGCGTCGGCGGGCGCGGCGATGGCGTAGATGCGTTCCTTGCCCTCCGCGCTCTGCCCGACGCTCTGCGCGCCCAGCGATCCGACCGCGCCGAAACTGCCGAACAGCAGCGGGGCGAGCAGGAACAGCAGGAACATTGGCGTCATCACCGTGGCGATGAAGTCCCGACGGGCGATGGTCAGCGTCTGGCGGATCAGGCGGCTCATGCGGCCTTCTCCGCATCGGCTTCGCCGACGATGCGCACGAACGCGTCGTGCAGCCCAGGCCGTTCGATCGACAGCCCCGATATGCCGTAGCCCGCGTCGATCAGTCGCACCAATATCCCCTCAATCCCCGCAGGCGGCAGCGTGAAGCGCCAGCCGCCACGTTCCTCCTGCGCATCGCCCGGCAGCAGCGCGGCGATGCCGGGGCTGGGGTCGCGCGGGACATATTGCGCCTTCATCGGCAGCAGCGCGCGGGCATCGTCGACCGTCCCCTCGAATCGGCGCTTGCCGCCGGCGATGATGCACAGCCGGTCGCACAGCCGCTCGGCATGGGCCATGACATGGGTCGAGAACAGGATCGTCGCCCCGCGATCGCGCTCGGCGCGGATCAGCGCCTCCAGCCGTTCCTGATTGACCGGGTCGAGCCCGGAGAAAGGTTCGTCGAGCACGAGGAATTCGGGCTGGTGGACGACCGATCCCAGCAGCTGGACGAATTGTGCCATGCCCTTGGACAATTTACGGATCTTGCTGTCGACCGCGTGGCCGAGCCCCGCCTGTTCGAGCATCACCGCCGCCCGCTTGCGCCCGACCGACCAGTCGAGGCCACGCAGCGCGCCCATGAAGGCGATCGCCTCGCGCGCCTTCATGCCGGGATACAGGCCGCGTTCCTCGGGCAGATAGCCGACCCGGTCGGATGCGTCGCGCGGGGCGGATTGGCCGAGCAGGGTGCGATGGCCTTCGTCGGGTTCGATGATGCCGAGCAGCATGCGCAGCGTCGTCGTCTTGCCCGCGCCATTGGGCCCGAGCACGCCATAGACCGCGCCATATGGTACCTGCAGATCGATCCCGTCGACGACGCGCCGATCGCCGAAGCGCTTGACCAGTCCGTCCGCGCTGAGCGCCCAATTTTCGTCCTGCAAGCAACATCCCCCACACGTCGCCCTTTAGCGCGCGTCGGTTAGAGGGTAGCGGGGGGAGGTGACCCGAGACAAGGCCCCGTCAGGCGATATCGTCGAGCGTATTCGCGCCAAGGCCGCCGAATGCGGCTTCGTCGCGTGCGGCATCGCCCGCGCCGATGCCGCGCCGCGCACCGCCGAGCGGCTGCGGCAGTGGCTGGACGAAGGGCGGCACGGGTCGATGATCTGGATGGAGGAGCGCAGCGAACAGCGCGGTTCGCCAGCGGCGCTGTGGAGCGAGGTGCAGTCGGTGATCGCGCTGGGCATGAGCTATGCCCCCGCCGTCGACCCGCTGGCGCTGGCCGGGGCGGGCGATCGTGGTCGTATCTCGGTCTATGCGCAGGGCAGCGACTATCATGATGTGGTCAAGAAGGCGCTGAAGGCGCTCGGCCGCTGGCTGGCGCAGGAATCGGGCTGCGACCTGAAGGTGTTCGTCGATACCGCGCCGGTGATGGAAAAACCGCTGTCCGAAGCGGCGGGCCTTGGGTGGCAGGGCAAGCACACCAATCTGGTCAGTCGCGACCATGGCAGCTGGCTGTTCCTCGGCGCGATCTACACCACGCTCGACCTGACGCCCGATCCGGCGGCGCGCGACCGGTGCGGGTCGTGCGATGCGTGCCAGCGGGCGTGCCCGACCGACGCGTTCCCTACGCCCTACCGGCTGGATGCGCGGCGCTGCATCTCGTATCTGACGATCGAACATGCCGGGCCGATCCCGGTCGAATTCCGGGCGGGAATCGGCAACCGCATCTATGGCTGCGACGATTGCCTGGCGGTGTGTCCGTGGAACAAGTTCGCCGATGCCGCCGCCGCCAACCGTGCCTTTGCCGGGCGGGCCGAATTCGCCGCGCCCCGGCTGGCCGACCTGATCGCGCTCGACGATGCCGGGTTTCGCGAGGTGTTCCGAGGGTCGCCGATCAAGCGGATCGGGCGCAACCGGATGGTGCGCAACGCCCTGATCGCGGCGGGGAATAGCGGCGATGCGGCGCTGGTCGGCCCGGTGCGCGCGGCCTGTACCGACCCCGATGCGGTGGTGCGCGAGGCGGCGGAATGGGCGTTGGCGCGGCTCGAGGGAAACTCCGGCTGAGTCAGGCCGCGCGGGCCGCCTCGGGCGCGTCGAGCCATTCGATGCGGTTCCGGCCGCTGCGCTTGGCCTGGTACATCGCCTCGTCGAGCCGGCGGAGCAGGGGGGCGGTGTCGATCGGCATGCGGGTGAGGTGACAGGCGCCGATGCTGGCGGTGGCGTGGACCGTGGCACCGTGCCAGTCGACCTGCTGCGTGGCGATCGCATCGCGCAGGCGTTCGGCGACGCGGTGGGCGGTGGCGCGGTCGGGGGCGGACAGGAGCAGCGCGAACTCCTCCCCGCCCAGCCGTCCGCACAGCTCGCCGGGACCGCACACGCCGCGCAGGGTGTCGGCGACCGCGCGCAGCACCGCGTCGCCCGCCGCATGGCCGTGACGGTCGTTGATCGCCTTGAAATGATCGAGATCGAGCCACAGCAGCGCAAGCCCGTCCCCCGGCGGCAGCCGCCGCAGCAGCCGTTTCTCCAGCCGCTGTTCGAACGCCCGCCGGTTGAGCAGGCCGGTCAGCCCGTCATGTTCGGCGGCCTCGCGCAACTGGCGCAGCAGTGCGTTTTGCACCGCCATCACGCTGCTGATCGTCAGCGGCACGAGGACGAGGAACGCGACCGCGATCCGCACCGACAGCACCAGGTGCGGGATGGCCATGTCCTGTCCGATCGCGACCATGCCGAGACCGATGGTGACGAGGCAGCCGGTGCCGAGCAGCATCGTCAGCACCGCGGTGATCGCGACCGGATAGGTGAGGGCGCACAGCAGCAGCGCCGGCATCGGGAACATGATGCTGCCCGGCCCGTCAAACTGTACCGCCGCGACGCACGACAGCGCCAGCGCGAATGTCGGCCACAGCGGCGGTTCGGCGATGGCGGGCGGCTGGGCATCGGGGTGGCGCAGCGTCAGCAGCACCGGCAGGACGACGAGATAGTTGACCAGCTCGCTCGCCGGCCAGGTCACCATCGTCTGTGCGGCCGATCCGTGAAATTCTACGACGACCAGGAGCGCGCCGATCAGCGCGGCGACCAGACAGCCGGGGATCAGGCCGGCAAGGATTCGCAGCACCGAATGGACGCGTTCGAGCCGCAGGTCGGCGGGGTCGAGACGCCGCAGCGCGATCGTCGCGGTCAGCGTGCCGGCGGTATTGGCAAGCGCGAAGAAGGCGGACAGGCCAAGATTGCGGTCGAACATCAGATCGGCGGCGAGGAAGCCGACGAAAGCACCTGCCCAGCCCAACGGCCGGAACAGCGATGGTTTCCGCAGCATGATCCCGACCAGCATGGCGTTGGCGGGCCAGAAGGCGACCGAAAAGGCGTGGTGGCTGAACAATCCGATCATCGCCCCGGCCGTCACCACCGCCGCGACCAGCAGGAAGTCGCGCAGCATCGCCGCGCCCGGGACGGTGCGGGCCGGAATCGGTCGTGGCGGGGCGGGGGACGACATGGCCGGCGAGGCTAAGTCGGGGAGATGAAGAATCGGTAACGTAGATCAGGTCAGTCCGCTCTCGCGCCGGACAGCGGCCAGTTCGCCATTGCGCCGCCCCTGAAGATGCGCCCAGTCGCGAAACGTCCAGTCGCCGCCCCAGACCAGCCCCTCGGCCTTGCCCGCAGCACCCAGCGCGCGGAAGAAGATGTGGCATTCGGGTTCGGTCCAGTACCAGCGATCATCGACCAGATCGGCGGCCCAGGCGGCGGGCAGGCCGTCAGGCGTCTGTGCATTGTGGAAACTGAAGCCGACCTGCGTCACCCCTTCGTGGAGCAGGCGTCGCTGGACCGCGACCGATCGCCAGCCATAGACGATGGTCGGTCGCAGGTCGTCGCGTCGCAGTTTCGCGATCACGCGGGCGATGCGGCTGCGAAAGCGGGGATGCAGGCTGGCGAGCTTGCGCTCCTGCGGCCAGTTGCGGCTGTCGCCGTCCCATGTCGCGGGGGCGGCGGACAGGCGGGCAATGGTCCGTCCGCCGGGATCGATCCGGCCATCGGCGTCGATACCGAACCGGTCCTGCGCGGTGCGGATCGCCGCGACCAGCCGCGGCCCGGCAAGGCCGTCGACCGCGCCGGGGTCGATGCCGATCCGCAGCAAGAGCCACTGGACCGTCCGCACATCCTCCGCGCGGTTGATGCCGTCCTCGCCGACGCTTGCCCCGATCATCGTGTCGTTTCCCCGTTGCCGCGGTCCGGGGTGGCAAGTGAAATCCTACATCGCAAGCCGGATCATCTGGGCCGTGCCCGTGCCGCGTCGACCTGTCCGCGCAACGCCAGCGTGCTCTCGACGAGTGCCGGGGCGTTCAGCGCGATCGGACCGCCCTGTCGGTACTGGCGGTTGAGGCGACCGATGACCGCACTCTGGGCCAGCAACGTCCGTGCCTCCGCCCGGGTCAGGTCGCCGCGCCGCCGCCCGTCACGGATCGCGCGGTTGATGTCGCCCAGATCGCTTGCAACCAGCGAGGTCGCCGGCGGTGCTGACGGTATCTCGCGCAACGCGGAGCGCCCACCGTCCCAGATTTGCGCGGACGCAGGCGCGGCAAGGGCGAGCAGCAGGAAGGGAAGGGCGGCACGCATCGGCATTGCTCCATCGACGCCCGATCCTAACCGGGATGCGGCACCGGTGCCATCCGGCTTTTCCAACCGCGTCGCATGGAGTAACGCAGCCGCCCATGATCCGTCCCGCGCTCTCCGTCGTCGTTCCCTGCTATAACGAGGCTGCCTGTCTCGACACGCTGCACGCCCGCATTTCGGCGGCGGCGCGGGCGGTGGTCGGCGACGATCACGAGATCGTGTTGGTCAATGACGGGTCGCGCGACCAGAGCTGGGCGGTGATGGAACGGCTCGCCGCCGCCGATCCGCGGCTGGTGGCGATCAACCTGTCGCGCAATCACGGGCACCAACTGGCGCTGACCGCCGGGCTGGACCTTTGCGCGGGCGAACGCATCCTGATCATCGACGCCGATCTACAGGACCCACCCGAATTGCTCGGGCCGATGCTGGAGACGATGGCGTCGGAAGGGGCGGACGTCGTCTATGCCGTGCGCCGCAAGCGCGAAGGCGAGACCTTCTTCAAGAAGCTGACCGCCGCCGCCTTCTACCGCGTGCTCGACCGGGTGACCGACACGCCGATCCCGCTCGACACCGGCGATTTCCGGCTGATGACCAGGCGGGCGCTCGACGCGTTCCTCAGCTTGCCCGAACAGGCGCGCTTCATCCGCGGCATGGTAGCATGGGTCGGCTTCCGGCAGGTGCCGTTTCCTTATGACCGCGACGAACGCCTGGCCGGCGAAAGCAAATATCCGCTGGGCAAGATGATCCGCTTCGCACTGGACGCGGTGACCGGCTTCTCGACCGCGCCGCTGCGGCTCGCCAGCCATATGGGGCTGGTGCTGACCGCGCTGTCGCTGCTGCTGTTCGCCTATATCGCGATCGGCTGGCTGTCGGGCAGCGCGGTGCAGGGCTGGACGTCGACGATGCTGGTCGTCGTGTTCCTCGGCGCGGTGCAGATGTTCGTGCTGGGGATGATCGGCGAATATCTCGGGCGGCTGTACGTCGAATCGAAGCGGCGGCCGCTCTATCTGGTCGCGGATGTCGCCGGACCGGTGAAGGGGCGGGCGAGCTTGGGCTACCGCGCGGGGGATCATAACGAGGTCACGGTCGCGCCGGTTCTGCCCGAGCAGCAGTAGGTCGGTTCACGCGAAGGCGCGAAGAGGAAGAGATTTGGTTCGCGCAAAGGCGCAAAGGGCGCAAAGGAGTCGCGTTTAGGGCAAGGGTCTTGCCGCGCAAGCGGTCCTGTTTCGGGCAGAAGGCATAAAGGGCTTCGCCGGACAGATTCCCGCCGGAGCAACCGCAACCCCTTTGCGCCCTTTGCGCCTTTGCGCGAAATCTACTTTCTTCTCTGCGCCTCCGCATGAACCCCTTACCGCCCCGAAACCTCGCCCAGCAACCACGACCGGATCGCGCTCGCCAGATTAGGCGGGTCGTCGCCCTCGATCCGTACCGCGTCGATCGCCGCGACCAGCGCCGATAGCGGCAGCGATCGCCGCGCCGCCGCCGCCTCCAGCGCCGCCCAGAAGCCGGGTTCGAGGCTGATCGAGGTCGCGTGGCCGGCGATGGTGATCGACCGCTTGACCGGCCCGCGAAAGCCGCCGGGCGGGGCGGTCGGCTTCATTCGCTGTCGAACAACGACGCCAGTTGTTCGATCATCGTGCCGGCCAACTGTTCGGCATCCATGATCGTGACGGCGCGATTGTACCAGCGGGTCACGTCATGGCCGATGCCGATCGCGACCAGCTCGACCGGCGACTTGCCCTCGATCCACGCAATCACCTGTCGCAGATGCCGTTCCAGATAGCTGCCCGAATTGACCGACAGCGTCGAATCGTCGACCGGCGCGCCGTCGGAGATCACCATCAGCACCTTGCGGTCCTCGGGTCGTGCCAGCAGCCGGCCATGCGCCCAGAGCAGCGCCTCGCCGTCGATATTCTCCTTGAGCAGCCCCTCGCGCATCATCAGCCCGAGCGACTTTTTCGCACGGCGCCACGGTTCGTCGGCTTGTTTGTAGACGATGTGGCGAACGTCGTTGAGGCGACCCGGCTGCGGCGGGCGACCGGCGGCGAGCCAGGATTCGCGGGCCTGTCCCCCCTTCCACGCGCGGGTCGTGAAGCCGAGGATCTCGACCTTAACCCCGACGCGTTCGAGCGTACGGGCGAGGATATCGGCGCTGATCGCGGCGATGCCGATCGGACGTCCGCGCATCGACCCCGAATTGTCGATCAGCAGCGTGACGACGGTATCGCGGAATTCGGTGTCGCGCTCGATCTTGTAGCTGAGCGACTGCGCCGGATTGATGACCACCCGGGCCAGCCGCGCGGCATCGAGCAGCCCTTCCTCCTGATCGAAATCCCAGGAGCGCGACTGTTGCGCCATCAGCCGGCGTTGCAGGCGGTTGGCGAGCTTGGTCACCACTCCCTGCAACTGCACGAGTTGCTGGTCGAGATAGGCGCGTAGCCGTTCGAGCTCGTCGGCCTCGCAAAGCTCGGTGGCGGCGATCACCTCGTCATATTTGGTGGTGAAGGCGCGATATTCGAATTGCGGATGCAGGTCGGCAAAGGGCCGGTTGGGGCGGACCGGCATCATCCCGCCCTCGTCCTCGCCATCCGCCATGTCGTCGCCCTCGGCGTCGACGTCCTCGCTCATGTCGTCGGACTGGCCGTCGGACTGGTCGTCGCTGCGGTCCTCGCCGCGCGCCTCGACCTGCCCTTCGCCGCCCTGTTGTTCGCCGGAATCGTCGCCGTCATCCTCGGGCGTCTGTTCGTCCTCGCCTTCGGAATCGTCGCCGCCGTCATCGGCCTGTTCGGGTTCGATCTCGCCCTCGACCAGTTCGAGGTCCTCGAGCAGACGGGTGATGCTGCGCCCGAACGCGGCCTGATCGGCGACCAGCCCGGCCAGCGTGTCGAGCTGCGCGCCGGCGCGTTCCTCGATCCAGTCGGTGACCAGCGCCATGCCGGGCGCGGCGGCGGCGGGCGGGGCACGGCCGGTCAGCCGTTCGCGCACCAGCATCTGCACCGCGGTCGACAACGGTACTTCGGCGCGGGTGCGGGCGCGGGTGATCGGGTCCGACCGCATCCGCATCGCCAGCGCATGGTCGAGATTGTCGGCGATGCCGTCATAGCCCGCCGACCCCAGCGCATCGACGCGCGCCTGTTCGACCGCGTCATAGACCGCGCGCGCGACCGCTTCGCCCGGTGCGCTGCGGGCGTGGAGCGCGGCATTGTGGTGGCGCATGCGGAGCGCGAAACCGTCGGCGAGGCCGCGCGCTTCGGCGACCTGATCGGCGGGCAGCGCGCGGGCAGGCATCGGCACCTTGATATGCTTGCCCGATGCGGTCGGAGCGTCGGCGGTAAAGGCCAGTTCGACCTCGGGTTCGTCGGCGATCGCGCGCGACGTGCCGCGCAGGACGTCACGAAACCGGTCGAGCGGGGATTCCTGTGCCATGGGCTGTGCTTTGGGGATTGGGGGCGGGGGAGGCAAGGGGGGAAGTTCCTCCCCGGTACGGGGAGGGGGCGTCGCCGAGCGGTGGTGGACGGCCGCGCAACGCAGCGGTTCCGTATGCCGACACCCCCCTCCACCAGCTACGCTGGTCCCCCTCCCCGTGCCGGGGAGGAATAACATGGTCCCCCTCCCCACATCGTGGGGAGGGGGACCATGCGCAGCATGGTGGAGGGGGAGGGCGGCGAACGATATCGTTCCGTCCGGGGCGATGCCCCTCCACCACGCCCTGCGGGCGCGGTCCCCTCCCCGTGCCGGGTAGATTTTAGAGGCGTTCGGCCTTGTTCACCGCGTCCGCCGCGCGGAGGCCGGCGAGCAGCTTCATCAGATGCGCGGCGTCGCGCACCTCGACGTCGATGGTGTTGGTGTGGAAGGTCGTGTCGCGGTTGTCGAGCCGGAGCCCGAGGATGTTCGCCTTGTGCCCGCCGATGACGGTCGCCACCGCGCCGAGCGCGCCGGGTTCGTTCTTCAGCGTCACCGCGATGCGCGCGGTCGCGCCCTCGGCATTATTGCCCCAGGTCAGGTCGATCCAGTGGTGCGGGTCGATCGCCTCGATCGTCTCGCAGCCGATCTCATGCACCTCGAACCGGCCGTCGCCGCGGCGGATGCCGATGATGCGGTCGCCCGGCACCGGATGGCAGCAGGTGGCGAGGTCGTAGCCGACGCCGGCGGTCAGCCCCTTAATCTCGATCGGCGCGCGTTGCGCCGGGATCGGTTCGGCCTTCGGATCGGCGACGGCGCCGGGCATCACCGCTTCCATGACGGCTTCGTCGGTCAGCTTGCCATGCGCCAGACATTCGAACAGCGTCGCTTCGTCGGCGAGTTTCAGTCGCTTCAACCCCTCGGCCAGCGCGTCCGTGCCCGGCGGGACGGGCAGGCGGGCGATCAGTTCCTGATACATACGCTTGCCCAGCGCCACCGTCTCGTCGCGCTCGCGCAGGCGGATGTAACGGCGGATGGCGGCCCGCGCCTTGCCGGTGATCGCGAAGTTCAGCCAGTTGGCCTGCGGACGCTGCGCCTTTGATCGCAGAATCTGCACCTGATCGCCGTTCTTGAGTTCGGTCCGCAGCGGCACGACGCCGCCATTGACCTTCGCACCCACCGCCTGATCACCCAAATCGGTGTGGACGGCATAGGCGAAGTCGATCGGGGTCGCGCCCTTGGGCAACTGGTGCAGCTCGCCCTTGGGGGTGAAGGCGAAGATGCGGTCGGCATACATCGCCATGCGGGTATGTTCGAGCAGCTCCTCGGGACTCTCGGCATTGTCGAGAATCTCGACCAGATCACGAATCCAGCGCACCTGCGTATCGGGGCGGACCGCATCCTGCTTGTACGCCCAGTGCGCCGCCAGCCCGAATTCGGCCTGCGCATGCATCTCGCGCGTGCGGATCTGCACCTCGATCCGCATATTTTCGGCATGGATGACGCTGGTGTGGAGCGAACGATAGCCGTTGCGCTTGGGTGTCGAGATATAGTCCTTGAACCGGCCCGGCACCATCGGCCAGCGCCGGTGGATAATGCCCAATGCGCGGTAGCATTCCTCCTCGCTGTCGACGATCGCGCGGAAGGCGATGATGTCCGATAGCTGTTCGAGCGTGACATGCCGCTCCGACATCTTCCGCCAGATCGAATAGGGATGCTTGCGCCGGCCCGATACCTCGGCAGCGATGCCGTGGCGGTCGAGCATCGTCTTCAGGTCGCCGCCGATCTTGGCGACGCGATCGCCGCCGCCTTCCTCCAATTGTTCGAGGCGGCGGGTGATCGATTCATAGGCTTCGGGTTCGATCTCGCGAAATGCCAGCGTCTGCATCTCGTTCATGAACTCGTACATGCCGATCCGCTCGGCGAGCGGGGCATAGATGTCCATCGTCTCGCGCGCGATCCGCTTGCGCTTCTCGGGCTTCGCGATGTGATGGAGCGTGCGCATATTGTGCAGCCGGTCGGCCAGCTTCACCAGCAGCACGCGAATGTCGTCGGACATCGCCAGCAGGAACTTGCGCAGATTTTCGGCGGCGCGCTCGTTCTCGGTCTGCGCCTCGATCTTGCTGAGCTTGGTGACGCCTTCGACCAGCCGGGCGACATTCTCGCCGAACTTGGCCTGGATTTCCTCGTGCGTGGCGACCGTGTCCTCGACCGTGTCGTGCAGGATCGCGGTCGCGATCGTCTCGTCATCGAGATGCAGGTCGGTCAGGATGCCGGCCACCTCGATCGGATGGCTGAAATAAGGGTCGCCCGATGCGCGCTTCTGGCTGCCATGCGCGTGCATCGAGAAGACATAGGCGCGGTTGAGCAGCGCCTCGTCCGCATCCGGGTCGTAGGTCTTGACCCTCTCCACCAATTCATACTGCCGCAGCATGGGAACTAGATGGAGCGGGCCGGGTCGGCTTTGCAACCGTTTTCGCGCGGATCAGGCACCTTTGGCGCGGATGTTGCACTTGGCGAGCTGTTCGGGGGCGAAAGCGGTGCCGTTGGCGGTAAAGGCGGTCAGCGGACCAAGCTGGGCAGCGGCAAGCTGGCACATGGTCAGATGGCTGCCCTCGGCACGCGGCGTCGCGCAGCGTTCGGCGGTGCATTTCCACAAGGTGCTGCGCGTCAGGAGCGTGTCGCTGGCAGGTGCGGTCGCCGGAACCGCGCTATAGCCACGGTTCGACTGTGCTGCGGCGGCGAAGGGCAGGGTCAGCGCGGCGGCGGTCAGCAGGGCGAACATCTTCATCGACACGGGCTCCTCAAAGCGATCGTACTAGGGCGCCGGCTAATATACATTCATGTAAGTTGCAAGTTGATATGTTTGCTGCGATTGCGAAAAGTCGCTATTTCCCTGGTCGTCGCCATGCGCTAGACCCGTAGCGGATGACGACCGCTCTTCGAGAACCGCTGCGCGACCTCGCCAGCCAGTGCAGCCTGCCCGCCGCGCTGGAGGCGATGGGCGAGCGCTGGTCGTTCCTGATCCTGCGCGGATCGTTCAACGGATTGTCGCATTTCGAGGAGTTCCAGTCGGAACTGGGCATTGCGCGCAACATCCTAGCGAACCGGCTGTCGCGGCTGGTCGGGCACGGCATTCTCGAACGCCGCGTGGTCGAGAGCGACCGGCGCAAGATTGAATATCGACTGACCGAAAAGGGCTATGCGCTACTGCCGACGATGGTCGCGCTGCGCCAGTGGGGCGAGCGGTGGGAGACCGGCGTACCGGCGACGCCGGTGCTGGTCGACGCGCGGGACCATCGCCCGGTGCAGCCGGTCGCGGTACACAGCCATGACGGGCGCGTGCTGGGCAAGGGCGATCTGGTCTGGTCGCTGCCCGAGGACGTGTCGGGCGCCTGACCCATCGGGAACGCCTGTGCCCTCGCGACAGGCGCGGCGGCGTCAGCCGGCTGGAAGCGTCGCCGTTTCGCCGGTCGCCACCGGTTCCTCGCGACGGCCCCAGCGGACGAGCGACCATGCGCGCTCATGGAAATAGAACAGGGTTATCTTGGTAAGCACTTCGGTGCCGGCAATCGCGCCTGCCAATTTGGCCGAGCCGGAAAAGAGCAGCCCCAGTACGAAGGTATCGATCGATCCGACCGTTCGCCACGACACCGCCTTCACGAAACTGCGCGGATGGCTCTCAAGACCCTTGAACAGGAACATGGCGTCGACTCCGCCCGTGCGGGATGCCGGGCGCCACTGGGTGCGACAGCGCCGCACGGCGGCGTAGCGAGGAAAATATGGGACCGCGCAAGCAACACTTTGTCACAATAGCCGGATCAGCATCAGCAACAGCCCGAACATCGACGCGACCCATACCAGGCTGCGGGCATAGGGTACGCCGAACAGATAGAGCGGGTGATACACGACACGCGCGACGAACCACAGCAACGCGCCCGTGGCACCCAGCCCGCCGGTCCGCCCGCTGACGGCCAAAGCTAGTACGAGCGCGATGAACGCTGGATAGGTTTCCTTGAAATTGTCGAGCGCCCGCTGCGCGCGGCCGGCCAGTGCACTTTGGGGACGCCGGTCCCCGTCGCGCGGGCCGGCATTCCATTTCACGCCCAGTTCGCGCGTGGCCAACTGCCCTTGCAGCATCAACGCCACGACCAGCAGCACGACCGACCAGCCGAGCAGGGTGATTTCGAGGGGCAGGGTGGTCATCGGCACGCTCCGGGTTGCGTTGCTGCCTATAGCGTCGGGAAGCGGGTCGGGGTTCCAGCCGGTCTCCCGACCGTATCATATCCCCGCGCGGGCGGGGATCCAGGGCGGCATGGACCATCCGTGACATTCTAAAACTCTGGACACCGGCCGCCTGGGGATACGCACTGCCGATGAATTCGGCGCGCTTCAGCGCAACCCGGCCCCCCGCGTGCGCAGGGGTACGGTAAGGGCCATGGTGGCTCCTACCCCGCGTTCCGTCCCGCCGGCGTGTTGACGCCCATCGACTGCAGATATTTCTTCACGTTGCGTGCCGCCTGGCGCAGCCGCTGTTCGTTCTCGACCATCGCGATCCGCACATAGCCTTCGCCATTCTCGCCATAGCCGACACCCGGTGCGACCGCGACCTTGGCTTCGGTCAGCAACTGCTTGGCGAATTCGAGGCTGCCCAGATGCGCGAGCGCGGGCGGCAGCGGCGCCCAGGCGAACATCGACGCGCGCGGGGAGGGGATGTCCCAGCCGGCGCGGCCGAAGCTTTCGACCAGCACGTCGCGGCGCTTGTGATATAGCTGCCGGTTCTTTTCGACGATATCCTGCGGACCGTTCAGCGCCGCGCAGGCCGCCGCCTGGATCGGGGTGAAGGCGCCGTAATCAAGATAGGACTTCACCCGCGTCATCGCCGCGATCAGCTTCTTGTTGCCGACGCCGAAGCCCATGCGCCAGCCGGCCATCGAATAGGTCTTGCTGAGCGAGGTGAATTCGATCGCGACGTCCTTCGCGCCCTTGACCTGCAGGATCGAAGGCGTCGGGCAGCCGTCATAATAAAGCTCGGAATAGGCGAGGTCGGAGATGATCCACAGCCCATGTTCCTTCGCGAAGGCGACGACGCGTTCGTAGAAGGCGAGGTCGACGACCTCGGCAGTCGGGTTCGACGGATATCCCATCACCAATACGCTGGGGCGCGGCACGGTGAATGCCATCGCGCGCTCGAGGCTTTCGAAATAATGCTCGTCGGGCGTGGTCGGCACCGCGCGGATCGTCGCGCCGGCGATGATGAAGCCGAACATGTGGATCGGGTAGCTGGGATTGGGCGCGAGGATGACGTCGCCCGGCGCGGTGATCGCGGTGGCGAGGCTGGCCAGACCCTCCTTCGACCCCATCGTCACCACGACCTCGCTGTCGGGGTCGATGTCGACGCCGAAGCGGCGGCTGTAATAATTGGCCTGCGCGCGGCGCAGCCCCGGAATGCCGCGCGACTGCGAATAGCCGTGCGCCGAGGGCTTGCGTGCGACCTCGACCAGCTTTTCGATGACATGGTCGGGCGGCGGCAGATCGGGATTGCCCATGCCGAGGTCGATAATGTCCTCACCACCGGCACGCGCGGCGGCCCGCATCGCGTTCACTTCGGCGATGACATAGGGGGGCAGGCGCTTCATGCGGTAGAATTCGTCGGACATTCTCGTTCCTTTCGTCATCGCCCTTACGCTAGGAAGCAATAAACGGGTAGGCCCGGATACCGTTGGGAGAGGAAAATGACCGACAAGCCGAACGTGCCGCCCGCGACGGCCATGTCGCTGGAAGAGCTGCAGCATTGGACGCAGATGCTGGGCCGCGCGCAACAGATGATGTTGGAGCAGGGCATCGACCTGATGGAACGCGCACCCGCCTTGCCCGACCCGACCGGCATGCTGAAGGTCCAGACCGATTTCTGGACCGATACGATGAAGCTGTGGCAACGCTTCCTCGACCCGGCCAACGCCGAACCGGTCGACGAGTCGCCGGAGCGCGCGCGCGACAAACGGTTCAAGGCCAAGCAATGGCATGACGATCCGCTGTTCGCCTTCATCCGGCAAAGCTATTTCCTGGTCGCCGACCATATGCTGAAGGGCGTCGACGCGCTGGACGGGGTCGATCCGAAGCAGAAGGAGCAGATCCGCTTCGCCACCCGCGGCCTGATCGATGCGATGAGCCCGACCAATTTCCCCGCGACCAACCCGCTGGTCGTCGAGAAGATCATCGAGACGCGCGGCGAGAATCTGCTGAAAGGCTTGCAGAACATGCTGGCCGACATGGCCAAGGGGCAGATGACGCAGAGCGACACCAGCGCGTTCGAACTGGGCCGCAACGTCGCGACGACGCCGGGCAAGGTCATCAAGCGCACGCCGCTCTACGAACTGATCCATTATGCGCCGACGACCGAGAAGGTCGGGGCGATCCCGCTGCTGATCTTTCCGCCGTGGATCAATCGTTTCTACATCCTCGACCTGACGCCGGAGAAGAGCTTCATCCGCTGGGCGGTCGAACAGGGCTTGAGCGTGTTCGTCGTGTCGTGGAAATCCGCCGATGCGTCGATGAAGGACGTGACGTGGGACGATTATGTCGTGCGCGGGCAGATCGATGCGATCGACACGGTGCGCAAGGTGCTGGGCGTCGAATCGGTCCATGCCATCGGTTATTGCGTGGCCGGCACGACGCTGGCGGCGACGCTGGCGCTGCTCACGGCGCGGGGCGAAGCGGCGAAGGTCGCGACCGCCACCTTCTTCACCGCGCAGGTCGATTTCGCCGATGCCGGCGAATTGTCGCTGTTCGTCGATGACGATCAACTCGGCCTGATCCGGCAGGTCGGCAAGGACGGCTATCTCGACGGGCGGTACATGGCGGCGACCTTCAACCTGCTGCGCGGGCGCGACCTGATCTGGAATTACGTCACCAACAATTATCTGCTCGGCAACGACTATGCGCCGTTCGACCTGCTGCACTGGAACGCCGACGTCACCAATCTGCCGGCGAACTGGCATCTGGGCTATCTGACCGACCTGTACCGCGACAACCGGCTGGCGCAGCCGGGGTCGATGACCGTCGACGGCACCCCGATCGACCTGACCACGGTAAGGACACCCGCCTATATCCAGGCAGGGCGCGAGGATCACATCGCCCCGCCCGAAAGCGTGTGGAAGGTGACCGAGCATTTCGCTGGCCCCCTGCGCTTCGTCCTTGCCGGATCGGGGCATATCGCCGGCGTCGTGAACCCGCCCTCGGCCGGCAAATATCAATATTGGACCAACGACCAGCCCGCAAACTCGCTGGCCGCGTTCATTGCCGGCGCGCGCGAGACGAAGGGCAGCTGGTGGCCGGACTGGCGCCGGTGGATCGCCGAGGCGGACGGCGCAACCGTGCCGGCGACGGGCGCGCGCATCCCGGGCAAGGGCAGTGCGGTATCGCTGGGCGATGCGCCCGGAGACTATGTGCGCACGCGATGAAATCGTTTGAAATTTCAGTCGCGTATATTTATGTTGCGCTGCACAAATTTCGTCTTGAAACTGTAGGAACCTCAGCCTAATTGGTGCGTCGCAGCAGTAGCAGATGGAGGATGTCCGAGTGACCATGCGAGGTCCGAAGACCGGCGCGCGCAAGCCCGCCAGTTCCCGTTCCACCCGGTCGGCCGCGGCCGCCCCCGTCGTTCCTGCGGCGCCGGAACCGGTGGTACCGGCCGTCGAACCGGTCGAAGCGGAGCTTCCGCCCGTACCGTTCGTCGCCGCGACCAAGCCCGCGCCGGCCGAATTGCCTCTCAAGACCGAAACCGCCGCCGTGGTCGTTCCGACGCCGCCCGTCGAACCGGTCGTGGAAGAGGCCAAGACCGTTGCCGAGACCGTCGAGGTCGTGGCCGAGGAAACTGAAAAGGCGGTCGAAACCGTCACCGCTCTAGTCGAGGAAAAGACCATGGACGTCACCAACGAAGCGACCGCCACCGCCCAGAACGCCGCCAGCAAGGCGCAGGCGATGACCACCGAATTCAACGAAAAGGCGAAGGCCGCGTTCGAAAAGGGCGCCAAGGGCTTCGAGGAAATGAACGAGATGGCCAAGGGCAACATCGAAGCGATGGTCGAAGCCAGCCGCATCGCCGCCAAGGGCCTCGAAACGCTCGGTCAGGAAATGGCCGAATATGGCCGCAAGTCGTTCGAGCACGCCACCTCGACCGCGAAGACCCTCGCCACCGTCAAGTCGCCGACCGAGTTCATGAAGCTGCAGTCGGATTTCGTCCGCCAGTCGTTCGACTCGTTCGTCGCCGAAGCGTCGAAGACCACCGAAATGATGATCAAGCTGGCCGGCGACGCCGCGCAGCCGATCAGCAACCGCGTCGCGGTTGCCGCCGACAAGGTGAAGGTCACCGCGTAAGCGGTCGGTTAGCCTTTACGGTCTAACGAAGGGGGCGATCGCGCGAGCGGTCGCCCCTTTTGCTATTTCCAATTCGGCGCATATGACCAACCACCCCCTTGCCCTGTCGGGCGCGAATGCCATATTTTGCGGCGACATGTCTCGACAGCCCCGCATCCAGATGGCCGGTGACGACCGCGACCATGACGACGACCGCTCGACCGGTCTCGGCGTCGCCACCCAGACCCGCGTCAAGAAGCCCACGCCGTACCGCGTGCTGATGCTGAACGACGATTACACGCCGATGGAATTCGTCGTCCTGTGCCTGCAACGCTTCTTCCGCATGAGCATGGAGGAAGCGACGCGGGTGATGCTTCACGTCCACCAGCGCGGCGTCGGCGTCTGCGGCGTCTTCACCTATGAGGTCGCGGAGACCAAGGTGGCGCAGGTCATGGATTTCGCCCGCCAGAACCAACACCCGCTGCAGTGCACGCTGGAGAAGGCGTAGGCGCTCACCGCGTGAAATCCTCCCCGTTCACGGGGAGGGGGACCAGCCGCAGGCTGGTGGAGGGGGAGGGCCGCAGTCGGAACCGCTGCGTTCGCGAAGAGCCCCCTCCACCATCGCCTTCGGCGACGGTCCCCCTCCCCTCAAGCGGGGAGGATCGGTGCGCCCTCTTGCACACCCCCGCGTACCCACTAGAAGCTGCCCCATGGATCGTATCGTCATTCGCGGCGGCAATCGCCTGTCCGGCCGCATCGTCATTTCGGGCGCGAAGAACGCCGCGCTCACCCTGCTGCCCTGCGCGCTGCTGACCGAAGAGCCGCTGACGCTGCGCAACCTGCCGCGGCTGGCGGATGTCGACAGTTTCGGCCATCTGCTCAATCAGTTCGGCGTGTCGACCACGATCGAGGGCTCGCATCCCAGCGAGTTCGGGCGGGTGATGACCATGCGCGGCCAGCGGCTGACTTCGACCGTCGCCCCCTACGACATCGTGCGCAAGATGCGCGCCTCGATCCTCGTGCTCGGCCCGCTGGTCGCGCGCGCGGGCGAGGCGACGGTGTCGCTGCCCGGCGGCTGCGCGATCGGCAACCGCCCGATCGATCTTCACCTCAAGGCCCTCGAAGCGCTGGGTGCCGAGATCGAACTGGCGGCGGGCTATGTGAAGGCGACTGCGCCCGGCGGCCGGCTGCCCGGCGGGCGCTATCGCTTCCCGGTGGTCTCGGTCGGCGCGACCGAGAATGCGGTGATGGCGGCAGTGCTGGCCAAGGGTACCAGCGTCCTCGAAAACGCCGCGCGCGAGCCGGAGATCGTCGACCTGTGCCGCTGCCTCGTCGCGATGGGCGCGGCGATCGACGGTATCGGCAGCGACACGCTGACCATCGAAGGGCGCGACCGGCTGCATGGCGCGACCTATGCCGTCATGCCCGACCGGATCGAAGCGGGCAGCTATGCCTGTGCCGCCGCGATCACCGGCGGCGCGGTCGAGCTGGCCAATGTCGTGCCCTCCGACATGCGCGCGACGATCGACGCGCTGGTCGAAGCCGGCGTCGCGGTGCGCGAGGAAGCGACGTCGCTGTTCGTCGAGGCCGGGAGCGACGTCCGTCCGATCAACCTGTCGACCGCGCCCTATCCGGGCTTCGCGACCGACATGCAGGCGCAGTTCATGGCGCTGCTGACCCGCGCCGACGGGGCGAGCGTGCTGACCGAGACGATCTTCGAAAACCGCTACATGCACGTCCCCGAACTGGCGCGCATGGGGGCGGACATCACCGTCACCGGCCGTTCGGCGGTGGTGCGCGGCGTCGCCGGCCTGGTCGGCGCGCCGGTGATGGCGACCGATCTGCGCGCGTCGATGAGCCTGATCATCGCCGGCTTGGCGGCGGACGGCGAAACGTCGGTCAGCCGCGTCTATCACCTCGATCGCGGATATGAGCGATTGGAGGAAAAGCTGCAGGCGGTCGGCGCCGATATCGAACGGCTCGGCGACGGTTGAGCTTTGCGCCGCTCGCCGCTTGAACAAGCGCTTATTGTCTGACTATACCCCTCCCGACGAACCGGACGCGGCGCGAACGCCCGCCGGCGGCATTGGGAGGGTGACGATGAAAAAGGCGTTTCTGGTCAGCACATTGGCCATGGCAACGATATTGTGCGGCGGTGCGGCCAATGCCGCCACGGCCAAGCGGTCGAGCTTCGGCAAGCTGCCCGACGGTACCGCGGTCGAGATGGTGACGCTGACCGGCAGCAACGGCGTCAGCGCGAAGATCATGACGCTCGGCGCCACCTTGCAAGCGTTCAACGCGCCCGATCGCAAGGGCAAGGTCGCCGATATCACGCTCGGCTATGACGATGCCGCCAGCTATGTCACCGCCCCCAATTACTGGGGTCAGACGATCGGCCGCTATGCCAACCGTATCGCCGGCGGCAAGTTCACGCTCGACGGCAAGGCCTATCAGCTGACGCAGAACGACAAGGCCAATTCGCTGCACGGCGGCACGGTCGGCTTTGACAAGCGCGTGTGGCGGATCGTGTCGGTCAAGGACGGCCCGAGCGCGTCGGTGACCATGGCGCTCAACAGTCCGAATGGCGATCAGGGCTATCCCGGCACGCTCGACGTGACCGTCACCTATGCGCTCGACGACAAGGGCGCGCTGACCATCGATTTCGATGCGAAGAGCGACGCGCCGACCATCGTCAACCTGACCAACCATGCGCTGTTCGACATGGGCGGCGAGGGCAGCACGCTGGGTACGATGACCCATAAGCTGACCATTCCCGCCAGCCGCTACACGCCGGTCAACGATGCGCTGATCCCGACCGGCGAGCGTCGCCCGGTCGCCGGCACGGTGTTCGATTTCACCCGCGGGCGGATCGTCGGACAGGATGTGCGCGACGGGCGCGATCCGCAGATCGTCGCCGGGCGCGGGTACGACCATAATTTCGTGCTCGACGCCGGTATCACGAAAGAGCCGAAGCTGGCTGCACGCCTCGAAGACCCGGCATCGGGCCGCGTGCTCGAAGTGCTGACCACCGAACCCGGCGTGCAATTCTATTCGGGCAATTTCATCGACGGCACGCTGATCGGCAAGAACCGCCATGTCTATCGCATGGGCGACGGCATCGCGCTAGAACCGCAGAAATTCCCGGATACGCCGAACCAGCCGGCATTCGGATCAGCGCGGGTCGAACCGGGCAAGCCGTATCATCACCGGATGGTGTACCGGGTGTCGGTGGCGCGCTGACCTATCGCAGCTGAAACCCGATCCCCGCGCAGGCGAGACCTTCGCGAAAGTCCTGCGCCTATTCCCGAACCCTTCCGTACCCCCGCAAAGGCGGGGGTCCAGAGCCACGCAAGACAACGGTTTGCGGGTGTGACCCTGGATCCCCGCCTTCGCGGGGATACGGTAAAGCAGAGTTCGGCGAAGGTCTCGCCTGCGCGGGAAATACGCTCAGGTGCGGCGGCTCGAACCCATCAATGCGCGTGGGTCAGCCCGCAATCGTCGCCGGTCTCGATCTGCACCGTCGCATGACCGATGCCGAAATGATGCTCCAGTTCCTCCGACAGTTCGACCAGAAAGCCGTCGCCGGGATGGCCGTCGGGGATCACCAGATGCGCGGTCAGCGCGGTTTCGGTCGTGCTCATCGGCCAGATATGCAGGTCATGTACCCGCGCCACGCCGGGCAGGCCGGCCAGCATCGCTTCGACCGCGACCGCATCGATCCCGCGCGGCACCGCCTGTAGCGCGAGCAGCAGCGATTCGCTCAGCAGGCTCCACGTCCCGATCAGGATGATCGCGACCACCACCAGGCTGACGACCGGATCGATCCAAACCGCGCCGGTCCACAGGATCGCTAGCCCGGCGATCACCACCCCGGCTGACACCGCCGCATCGGCGGCCATGTGGAGATAGGCGCCGCGGATATTGACGTCGCCATGCCGCCCGCGCGCGAACAGCAAGGCGGTGGCGAGATTGACGACGATCCCGGCAAGCGCGACCCATATCACCGGCAGACCGTCGATCGGACGCGGCGACCCCAGTCGCTGGATCGTCTCCAACAGGATCGCGCCGACCGCGATCAGCAGCACCAGCGCATTGGCGAGTGCGGCAAGGATCGTCGATGCACCCAGCCCATAGGTGAAGCGCTTCGACGCGGGCCGCTTGGCCAGTTCCACCCCGCCCCATGCGATCAGCAGGCCGAGCACGTCGGACAGATTGTGCCCGGCATCGGCCAGCAACGCCACCGAATCATACCAGAAGCCCGCTGCCCCCTCGATCAGGACGAAGCCGATATTGAGCAGCGTCCCGATCGCGAAAGCCCGACCGAAATCGGCGGGAGCATGGCTGTGGCCATGATGCCCGTGCCCGTGATGTCCATGCGAATGGTGATCGTGGCCATGGCCATGGTGATGCGCGCCCATGGGCTGCTTCTGACAGGTGCCGGGCACGGTGACCAGATGCGACGCGGTGCAGCAAAAAGAAGGTTAAGCGATCGGTAACCTGGATCGAAAATGGATGCGACGCGCTGACCCGACTGGCACGCGGTCCCATGACCGCCCTTTGGAGCAGCGGTACCCCGAACATGGACGACGAACGATCATCGGCGCGCATATTGATCGTCGACGATGACGCCGCGGTCCATGAATCCTATCGCCTGTCGCTACGCATCGGCGACGATAGCGGGACGCTGGCGGATCTTGCCGCCGATCTGTTCGCCGATGTCGGCGGGCGCGACCCGGACCGCCTGCGCCTGATCCCGACGCATGTGCATCAGGGCGCGGATGCGGTTGCCGCCGTGGCCGACAGCGTGCGCGACGATAGCCGCTTCGCCGTTGCCTTCGTCGATATCCGCATGCCGCCCGGCATGGACGGGCGCGAGACGGCGGCCAGGATCCGCGCGCTCGACCCCGATCTGCAGATCGTGATCGTCACCGGATATTCGGACGTCGCCGCCGCCGACATCGCACGCGACGCCGGACCGCCCGACCGGATCTTCTATCTCGCCAAGCCGCTGACCGCCGAAGAGGTGCAGCAGACCGCGCTGGCGCTGTCGCATCGCTGGCTGGCGGATCGCGAACTGGCGGCGACCCGCGCCGCGCTGGCGGCGAAGGTCGCCGAACTGGAGGAAAAGGCGCGCGAACTGGCGGCGAATGAGAGCAAGGCCATCCATCTCGCCAATCACGATCCGCTGACCGATGCGCCCAACCGGCTGGCGTTCCTGCGTGTCCTGACCGACAGGCTGCGCGGGACCGACCGGATCGCGATGGCGATGATCGATCTCGACCGGTTCAAGCTCATCAACGACACGCTCGGTCACTTAGTCGGGGACGAACTGATCCGCATCGTCTGCGCGATCCTGATCGAACAGGTCGGCGACGACGGCTTCGTCGCGCGGCTGGGCGGGGACGAGTTCGGCGTCCTGTTGTGCGTCGCCGACGAAGCCGATGCGATGGAGCGATGCGAGCGGCTGGTCCGCGCCTGTTCGACCGATCTGCTGGTGTTCGGCCATCCGGTGCGCGGCGCCGCGTCGATCGGCATGGTATTGGCGGACGGCACGGGCGGGCGCGATCCGGTCGACGTGATGCGCCGCGCCGACCTTGCGCTGAACGAAGCGAAGCGGGCCGGGCGCGGCGTCGTGCGCCGGTTCGACGACAGCATGGACGAATCGATCCGCTTCCGGCGCGGCATCGAACAGGGGCTGACCCGGGCGATCGCGCAGGGCGAAATGGCGCTGCTGTACCAGCCGATCCTTGCCCGCGACACGCTGGACATCGTCGCGTTCGAGGCGCTGTTGCGATGGAACACCCCCGATTATCGCGACGTCAGCCCGGCAATGTTCGTCGCCGTGGCCGAGGAATCGAACCTGATCCACGAACTGGGCGACTGGGTGCTGGACGAGGTGCTGGCCATCCTGCCGGGCCTATCGGGACAATATGTGTCGGTGAACATTTCCCCGCGCCAGTTCCGCCGGCCGAACTTCGCGTCGTATCTGATCGATCGCGTACGCCGCGCGGGTATCGCGCCCGACCGGTTGCAGATCGAGATTACCGAGACCGCGATCTTCGACAATGCCGAACGCGCCGCCGCCACGCTGCTCGAACTGCGCGACCGCGGGTTCCGGATTGCGCTGGACGATTTCGGGACCGGCTATTCGTCGCTCTACAATATCCGCAAGTTCGCGCTCGACTGTCTGAAGATCGACCGCAGCTTCATCGACGGCATGGGGCGCGAGCGCGAGAGTGCGGCGATCGTCCATTCGATCATCCACCTCGCCCGCGCGCTGCGGCTGGAAGTGGTGGCGGAAGGGGTCGAGACCGAGGCACAGGTGCAGGCCCTGCGCGTCGCCGGTTGCTCGCATCTTCAGGGACATCATTTCGCACGCCCGCTCGACGGGGCCGCCGCGATCGCGCTGGCGACCGAAGGCCTCGACCGCCGCCGGTTGTCGGCGAACCGGTGACCGCGCGATCGTCGGTGGTTCGGCTATTGGGCTTGACCGCACTTGCCGGCGGCCCGGTGGTACTGGCGGCGATGGCGCATGTCCGCGATCGCCGGACTGCCCGGCGAGTGGCGCGGATCGAGCGGCAGGTGGTGGCGATCGCCGACACCGGGAGATTCACCCTGCTCGATGCCGGACCACGGCGCGATACGGTCGCGGCACTTGCCAGCGCGCTTAACCGTATGCTCGGACGGTTGCAGGATCGCACCGGGCAGCTGGAACTACGGGCGTTCGACCTGGGCCGGGCAGAGAGCCGCACCGCGATGGCGCACAATATCCGCAACGGATTGTCGCCGATCAGCGCGATCCTGTCGCACAGCCTCGCCCAGCCGGCCGTCGCCGAACGTGGTTTGATCGAGCGGGCGGTCACCGAGCTCGGGCGTGACGACCTGACGCCCGATCGCCGCGCGAAGCTCGTCGAATTCGTGATGGCCGCGGTCGACGCGGTGGCCCGGGCGCGGGTCGAGCGGCTGGCGCAGTTCGAAACAGGGCGCAGCGCCCTTGCCAACGTACTCGACATCGTCGGTGATCCGTCCGTGGGAGAAGGACCGGTATGCGAACGCTGCGACGTGATCGACCTGATCGCCCGCAACGCCGCCATCGCCCGCTACGGCTTCGACCGGTCGATCGCCTTCGCCTTCCCGGCTGGGCGCTGCTGGGTGTTCGGGGACCGGGTGATACTGAGCCAGGTTTTCGGCAATCTTTTCCGCAACGCGGCGGAGGCCATTGCGGCAAGGGCGGGCGATGGCGGACGGATCGGCGTCACGCTGCTGCACGGTGCCGGTGACGTGACGATCGTCGTCACCGATGATGGCGAAGGCTTCGTTCCCGATGCCGCCGCGCGCCTGTTCCAGCGCGGCTATTCGACGCGGGTTCACCGTTCGGGCGGCCTCGGCCTGCACTGGTGTGCGAACGCGGTGGCGGCGATGGGCGGTCATCTCCGCCTCGAAAGCGACGGGCCGGGCCTCGGCGCCCGTGCGATCCTGACGCTACCCGCCGCTCGCTAGACCGGCGATGATCGGCAGGATCCGTGCCGCATCGTCGCGCCGACAGATCAACAGATCGGGCAGCCAGGTATCCATGCAGTTGTAATAGAGGGGCGACCCGTCGATCCGGGACGCATGCAACCCGGCGGCCAGCGCGACGGCGACAGGCGCGCAGCTATCCCATTCATATTGCCCGCCCGCGTGTAGATAAATGTCCGCTTCGCCGCGGACCACCGCCATCGCCTTGGCGCCGGCCGACCCCATCGGGATGAGTTCGGCATCGATCGCTTCCGCCACCGCCAGCGCCTGTGGCGCGGGGCGGGTGCGGCTGACGACCATGCGCGCACGGCTGGGCCGGGGGGGCACGATCGGCGCGGGGCTGCTCGACAAGGTCATGCCGAGCGCGGGCAATGCCACTGCTCCGGCCTCGGCACGCCCGCCGACCGCCAATGCGACATGCACCGCCCAGTCGTCGCGCCCCTCGGCATATTCGCGCGTGCCGTCCAGCGGATCGACGATCCAGGTCTGCGCGGCGGCACAGCGCGCCTTGTCGTCGGCCGATTCCTCCGACAGCACGAAGGCATCGGGGCGGGCGGCGCGCAGCCGATCGAGGATCAGGGCATTCGCCTCCCGATCGCCCCGGTCGCCCAGCGCTTTGCCGGTCTCACGCCCCTCCGCACGAATGGCGAGCAACAGCTTGCCTGCCTCGGCGGCGATCGCGGTAGCGAGCAGTGCGTCGTCGGTCACAATATCGGTGCCCAGATGCCGAGAATATGTTCGACGATGCGTTCCGCCGCGGCCTCGGGCGTCTCTTGCGTGGTGTCGACGCGGATTTCAGGCGCGAGCGGCGGTTCGTACGGGCTGTCGATCCCGGTGAAATTGGCCAGCTTGCCGCTGCGTGCCTTGGCATATAGCCCCTTCACGTCGCGCGCCTCCGCCACCGCCAACGGCGTATCGACGAACACCTCGACGAACTCGCCCGCCGGCATCATCGATCGCGCCAGATCGCGTTCGGCGCGGAAGGGCGAGATGAACGCGGTCAGCACGATCAGTCCGGCATCGGCCATCAGCCTGGCGACTTCGCCGACGCGGCGGACATTCTCGACCCGGTCGGCATCGGTAAAGCCCAGGTCGCGGTTGAGGCCGTGGCGGACATTGTCGCCATCGAGCAGGAAGCTATGCTTGCCCAACGCGTGAAGTTTCTTCTCGACCAGATTCGCAATAGTCGACTTGCCCGACCCCGACAGCCCCGTGAACCACAGCACGCGCGGGCTCTGGTTCTTCTGCGCGGCATGCGCCTCGCGCGTGATATCGATCGACTGCCAATGCACATTCTGGCTGCGGCGCAGGCAATAGTCGATCATGCCGGCGGCGATGGTGGCGTTGGTGATCTTATCGATGAGGATAAACCCGCCAAGGTCGCGATCGTCGGCATAGGGTTCGAAGGCAATGCCGCGATCGGTGAACACGTCGGCCACGCCGATATCGTTGAGCGACAGCGTCTTCACCGACAATTCGGCCAGCGTGTTGACGTCGATCGCATGGCGCGGCGGCTGGACCGTCGCCGAAACGGTGCCCGCACCGGTCTTCAGCCAATAGGCGCGACCGGGCAGCAGCGGTTCGCCGTCCATCCACACGATCGTCACGCGAAATTGGTCGGCGACCTGCGGCGGAGCATCGGCGGCGGCGATCACGTCGCCGCGCGAGCAGTCGATCTCGTCGGTCAGGGTCAGCGTCACCGACTGTCCGGCGACCGCCTGTTCCAGATCGCCGTCCATCGACACGATGCGGGCGACGCGCGACGTCCTGCCCGACGGCAGCACGCGGACGGCATCGCCCGGACGGATGGTGCCGCTGGCGATCAGACCGGCAAAGCCACGGAAGTCGAGATCGGGGCGGTTGACCCATTGCACCGGCAGCCGGAACGGCCGCGCGGCCGCCGCCTCGCTGTCCAGTTCGACCGATTCGAGATGCTCGATCAGCGCCGGGCCGGTGTACCACGGCGTATTGGCGGAGGCGGCGGCAATATTGTCGCCCTTGAACCCCGATAGCGGGATCGCGGTGAAGCCGGCGATGCCGATCGATTCGGCGAAGGCGGCATAATCGGCGACGATGCGGTCGAAGGTCGCCCGATCATAGCCGACCAGATCCATCTTGTTCACCGCCAGCACGATGTGGCGGATGCCGATCAGATGCGCGAGATAGCTGTGCCGCCGCGTCTGGGTCAGCACGCCCTTGCGCGCGTCGATCAGGATCACCGCCAGGTCGGCGGTCGATGCGCCGGTGACCATGTTGCGGGTATATTGTTCGTGGCCGGGCGT
Source organism: Sphingomonas sp. BL-S-05 (assembly GCF_055521695.1). Lineage (NCBI taxonomy): Bacteria > Pseudomonadati > Pseudomonadota > Alphaproteobacteria > Sphingomonadales > Sphingomonadaceae > Sphingomonas > Sphingomonas sp. BL-S-05. Next base: position 128,067 of record NZ_CM145499.1, read on the forward strand.
ATCGGCGACGATGAACTTGCGCTTCTCGGTCGCGAAGAAGCGATAGGCGACGTCGATGGTGATGCCCTGTTCGCGCTCGGCGGCGAGGCCGTCGACCAGCAGCGCGAAGTCGATCTCCTGGCCCTGGGTGCCGACCCGCTTCGAATCGCTCTCCAGTGCCGCCAGCTGATCCTCGAAGATCATCTTCGAATCATAGAGCAGGCGCCCGATCAGCGTCGATTTGCCGTCGTCGACCGAACCGCAGGTGATGAAGCGGAGCAGCGACTTGTTCTGATGCTGTGCCAGATAGGCGTCGATATCCGCCGCGATCAGCGCGTCGGGCGTATAGGCGGGGGAGGTCGCCATCAGAAGTAACCTTCCTGCTTCTTCTTTTCCATGCTGGCCGACCCGGCGTCGCGATCGATCGCGCGCCCCTGTCGTTCGGAGGTGGTGGTCAGCAACATTTCCTGGATCACGTCGCTGAGCGTCGCCGCCTCGCTTTCGACCGCGCCGGTCAGCGGGTAGCAGCCGAGCGTACGGAAACGGATCGACCGTTCGACCGGCACTTCGCCGGGCAACAGGCGGAAGCGGTCGTCATCGACCATCAGCAGCATGCCGTCACGCTCCACGGTCGGGCGGGGGGCAGCGAAATAGAGGGGCACGATCTCGATCTTCTCGCGCAGGATATATTGCCAGATGTCGAGCTCGGTCCAGTTCGACAGCGGGAAGACCCGGATCGATTCGCCCTTGGCTTTCCGTGCGTTATACAGATGCCACAGCTCGGGCCGCTGCGCCTTGGGGTCCCAGCGATGATTGGCCGAGCGGAAGGAGAAGACGCGTTCCTTGGCGCGGCTCTTTTCTTCGTCGCGGCGCGCGCCACCGAAGGCGGCGTCGAAGCCATATTTGTCGAGCGCCTGTTTAAGCCCCTCGGTCTTCCACAGATCGGTGTGCAGGCTGCCATGGTCGAACGGATTGATACCGCGCGCCTGCGCTTCGGGATTGTGGTGGACCAGCAACTCCATGCCGGCGTCGCGTGCCGCCTTGTCACGCAGATCGTACATCGCGCGGAATTTCCACGTCGTGTCGACATGCAGGAGCGGGAAGGGCGGCGGGGCGGGATAGAATGCCTTTTTGGCGAGATGCAGCATCACCGCCGAATCTTTGCCGACCGAATAGAGCATCACCGGCCGTTCGGCTTCGGCGACCACTTCGCGCAGGATATGGATGCTTTCCGCCTCGAGCCGTTCGAGGTGGGTCAGGCGGCGGATGATGGGATCGGTCATGGTCCTGTCGCAGGTAGCGACCAAAGGCTTAGCGACAAGACAAGGATTCTTGCGAGACCCGCCAGTTCAGCTTTGCCGGGCCGGGCCGGGCGGGGAAGGGGAATGCGCAGCAGGGCGGCCGGACGCAAAAACGCCTGGGTCGTGACGGCGAACCGTCCCGACCCAGGGCGCGTATTCCATTTAGACCGGACGAAGATCGTCGCCGTAGCCGTCACGGAACAGAGCGAAAAACGCCTGCATTCTCATTCTCCCAGTTACGCCGAAGCGCAAGCGGACATTAACCGAAAATTAACCATACGCCAAATTCTAATTGCAAGAAAACTGCGTGCTTTCAAACGCCAACGTTAACCGAAGCTTTGGGGTTCGGGCGGTAGCGGTGGTTCCACCATGGCACGCGCCGATTCGGATCATATCCCGCTGAGCGGGCATTCGGGACAGGAGGGACGGTCACGTTCCACGTCCCGTCCGCCTATCGGGATCGAGGGCACGCCGCCCGTGCCGACGGCATGGCATCGCTTCGTGTTCATCGCCGAAGTAGAGGATTTCGCGACCCTGCGTCGATCGGTCGGTATCGCGCGGGCGGCAGCGGTACCGGAAGACGTTTCGGCCCGAATCGCCGCCGCGATCCCGGCGATTCGCGTGATGCCGGTCGGGCGGGGGGCGATCGAACTGGGGTTTGCGGGCGAATCGGCGGCGGCGGGTTCGGGAATGCTCGACCGGATTCACGCCGCCATGGCGCCGGCGTTCGATCTCGACGGCGAAACCTACCGCCTGTCGCTGCGGATCGGCGGTGTCGGGGCGGAAGCGGCCGAGCATGACGACGTCCGCCTGATCGAAGCTGCCGAAGAGGCACTGTCGGATGCGCGGCAAGCCAATGCCGACGTGCTGCGCCACCTGAGCGATCCGGTGGCCGGCCATGATCCGGTCCAGTTGATGCGCGAACTGCCTGCCGCGATCGAGAGCGGTCAGATCTTCCTGCAATATCAGCCCAAGGTCCGGGTGCGGCAGCAATGTGTGGCGAGCGCGGAAGCGCTGGTGCGCTGGCGGCACCCGACCCGCGGGTTGATCCTGCCGGGCGACTTCATCGAGGCCGCCGAACGATCGAATGCGATCGGCGCGCTGACGCTGTGGATCATCCGCCGGGTGATCCTCGACCAGCGGACCATCGCCGCGGCCGGCTATGACATTCCGATCTTCATCAACATCTCCGGCGTGTTGCTGTCCGACCCGGGGTTCGTCCGCGACGCCTGTGCGCTGGTGCGCGACGGCGATGCGCGCGTCGGGTTCGAGATTACCGAGACCGCGGTCATCCGCGATCCCGAAAGCGCCATCGCCAATCTGCGCGCCTTTGCCGATATCGGCGTGCCGCTCGCGATCGACGACTATGGTGCCGGACTGTCGTCGCTGGCCTATCTCAAGCGCCTGCCCGCCAGCGAATTGAAGATCGACAAGCTGTTCGTCACGCAACTGACCAGCAGCAATCGTGACCCGCTGATCGTACGGTCGACCATCGATCTGGCGCATGCGCTCGACATGGAGGTGACCGCGGAGGGCGTGGAAACGTCCGCCGCGCTGGCGTTGCTGGGCGTCATGGGATGCGACATGGTGCAGGGCTATCTCATCAGCCGCCCGGTCGAGTTCGCCGCGTTCCGCACCTTCCTGCAAGAGGAGCGCCATGTCGCCGCGATGGCCAGCCCGCGGCTGTCGTTCCTGCGGAACGAAGGCCAGTGGAAGACCGGATAACCGGGGCCAGGCAAGGCGCGAAACGCGTCTGCCAGACACTTTCGACAAAGTGCTAAACACTACGAATCGTTAACCAAAGCGGACTAGGGTTCCTGTATGCGCCTGCGGTTCCCGCTTTTTGCCCTATCCCTGGTCGCAGTGGCGAGTGCCGTGCCCGCGACCGGACAGGGGATGCCGCTCGGCGCCCGGTTCGAGGCGGTCCGCGGCCTGTTGCTGACCGATCCGCAACGCGTTCTGCGCGACGGTGGCGCCCTGGAGGACGCGGCGCAGCGCCGCGACGGCGATCGCTCGACGATGGTTGCTGCCAGCAAATGGTTGCAGGCCGAAGCCTATGTCCGGCTCGGCGACCCCAAGTCCGCCGCCCGCGAAGTCGAGGAAGCGCTGACGGTGCTGCACCGCCTGTCGGGCAAATATGCGATCGAGGGCGACGTGTTGCGCACGCGTGGCGACATCGCCGCCGATTCGGACAATGTCGCCGGGGCGCTGGCCGATTATCAGTCCGCCTATCGCGTCTATGTCGCGGTCGATGATCGTCGGGGGCAGGCGATGGCGCTGCTCAGCATCGGCGCGCTGTATCGGCAGGGGGCCGATTTCGAGGCGGCGCTGCGCTATTACGGGCAGGCGATCGAGGCCTATGATGACGATCCCGCACTATCGATTTCGCTGCTGAACAATCGCGGAAACGTTCTCTACGATCTGGGTCGGCATCAACGTGCGCTGACCGATTACGCGACGGCACTTCGGAAGGCGCGTTCGATCGGCAATCGGCCCTTCGAAGCGGTGATCCTGCGCAATATCGCGCGGTCGCTGCGAGCGGTCGGCAATAGCGTGGGTGCGGAGCGGGCGCTTGCCGAAGGTCTGCGCATCGCGCGCGCGATCGGATCGCGTGGCGTACTGGATCAGCTCCGAACGCTGGGCGCGCGGCTGGCCGATGATCGCGGCGACAGGGTCGGGGCCGTTGCACTGATCGACGAAGCGTTCGCCGGCGTCGACCTGACCAGAACGTCGCTGACGATGCGGGAAAATCACCGCAACGCCTATGCCGTGTATCTGGCGGCCGGCGACGCCGCCAAGGCACTGCCGCATCTGGCGGCGATCGACCGGCTGAACGAACAGGCGACGCAACTGACCACGTCGACCAAGACCGCACTGATGTCCGCCCGGTTCGATTTCCAGAACCAGGAACTGCGCATTGCCCGGCTGAAGCAGGAGGAATTGCGCCGCAACATCGCGTTCGAACGGGCCAGTGCGCGGTTCCAGCGCATCCTGTTCGGCAGCATCGCCGCAGCGGTGGCGGTGCTGGTCGCGTTGCTCAGCTTCGGCATCGTGACGCTCCGGCGCAGTCGCAATGCGGTGCGCCATGCCAACGTCGAACTGGCCGCGACCAATATCGCGTTGGAAAAGGCGTTGAAGGCCAAGGGCGATTTCCTTGCGACCACCAGTCATGAGATTCGCACGCCGCTGAACGGCATTCTCGGCATGGCGCAGGTGATGTTGCGCGATCACCGGCTGACCCCGGACCTGCGCGACCGGCTCAGCATCGTGCATGACGCGGGGGTGACGATGCGTTCGCTGGTCGACGACATTCTGGATGTCGCCAAGATGCAGTCGGGCAATTTGTCGGTCGAGCGCATCCCGACCGACCTGATCGCGACGATCGAGGAACTGACCCGCGCGTCGCGCCGTCAGGCCGAGGATCGCGGGCTGGGCTTCTCGCTCGACATCGGTGACGTCCCGCGCTGGGTCGAAGGGGATCCGGTGCGGTTGCGGCAGATCCTGTTCAACCTGCTGTCGAACGCGCTCAAATTCACCGAGGCCGGCGCGATCGGCGTGCGCGTCGAAGGCGACACGCGGCGGGTGCGGATTTCGGTGCGCGACAGCGGCATCGGCATCGCAGCCGATCGCATCGACGAAGTGTTCGAATCCTTCCAGCAGGCGGATACCAGTACCACCCGCCGGTTCGGCGGAACCGGGCTGGGACTGACCATCTGTCGCAATCTGGCGCGGGCGATGGGCGGCGATATTCAGGTGACGAGCGTGCCGGGCGAGGGGTCGACCTTCACGCTCGACCTGCCGGTGACGCTTGCCGCGCCGCCGGTATCGCAGGCCGGCGCGGATGCCGGCGGCACTACGCTGCTGATCCTCGAGCGTAATCCGATCGCGCGGGGCATGATGCGGACGCTGTTCGCCCACCATTGCGGCTCGATCGACTTCGTCGACGACGTCGGGGCGGTGCGGATGCGGTTGCAGCAGGGGGGCGTGCTGGCGCTGCTGATCGACATGGCGGCGCTTCGGGCGACGTCCGACGAGCCGGAAAGCGACCTCGCCGCGATCAATGCACTGCTGCGATCTGCACCCTTGCCGGCGGTTCTGATGCTAACGTGCGAAGATTATGGCGTAAGCGCCGGTTATGACGCCATAACATTGCTCAATAAACCCGTTTCGGCTAAGCAACTTATCGACGCCTTGTTCGTCGTTCGGAATGAGCCGGGTGCAGTGCCAACAGCCCTTGTTTCAAATGCGGCGTAGCGATAGCGGATTTCGATATGCAAGGCTTTGAAATCACTGCGATCGGCCGGGTCAACGACGCATGAGGATATTGTTCGTCGAGGACGATGCGATGAATCGTCGGGTCGTTCGCGACATGCTCGACGTCGCCGGGGCGACAATGGTCGAGGCCGATCTGGCCGAAGCCGGGTTGCGCCGGATCGACGAGGACGAATTCGACCTCGTCCTGCTCGACCTGCGCATGCCCGGCATGGACGGGTTCGAGGTCATTCGCCGCGTGCGGGCGCGCGAGGACGCGAAGCGGACGCTGCCGATCGTCATCGTCACCGCCGATACCGCGATCGACCTGACCGAGCGGTGCCTTGCCGCCGGGGCCGATGAAGTGCTGTTCAAACCGGTGGCGATGGACGCGCTGTTCGACGCGATCGGCCGGATATTGGCGAAGCGTGCCGGGGGCGACCTGCTGTTCTGACCGCAGGGGCGGTTGGACTTGCCCGCAGACGACACTCCTGTTAGGGGGACGTGTCACGCCGCGGCCATGCTTCGGCGAACCCTATTCTATTGCGATTTAAGACCCGGAGTTTTTCGACCTCATGCAGATCATCGTTCGTGAAAACAATGTCGATCAGGCCCTGCGCGCGCTTAAGAAGAAGCTGCAGCGCGAGGGCGTGTATCGCGAGATGAAGCTGCGTCGTCATTACGAAAAGCCTTCGGAAAAGCGCGCTCGCGAGCGTGCCGCCGCCGTGCGCCGCGCCCGCAAGCTGGAGCGCAAGCGCGTCGAGCGCGACAGCGCCCGGTAATATCCGGTCGCGGCGTGCCGACATGGGTGTCGGTGGGCCGCCGGTTTCCTGTGATGCGGTGCGCGAGGCGCACGATAAGGGGTGTCGATGTCGGTCACTGCCGTTCCGCTGCAACCCGTGAAGCAGCGTCATATCATCTGGGTGTGGGTCGGGATCGCGCTGGCGTTGCTGGCCGCGGCCGTGCTCGCCTGGACGGGCACCCGCAGCGAAACCGGGTCGTTCCTTGCCGCCAATGCATCGCGCGCCGGCGTGGTCACCACCGCGAGCGGCCTGCAATATGAAGTGCTGACCAAGGGCAGTGGGCCGACGCCGACCGATGCCGATGTCGCGCTCATCAACTATGTCGGCAAGCTGGCCGACGGCACGACCTTCGATCAGAGCCGCCAGCCGACCCCGATGTCCCCCAAGCAGGTCGTGCCGGGATTCGGTGAGGCGCTGAAGCTGATGCCGAAGGGATCGCGCTACCGCTTCTGGCTGCCGCCGCAGCTCGGCTATGGCGCGCCGCGTCCCGAGGGCGCACCGCCAATGTCGCCCGAGGTCGAGAAGCTGTCGAAGCAGGTGCTGGTGTTCGATGTCGACATGATCGACTTCATCCCGGAGGCGGTGCTGCAGCAGATGCAGATGCAGCAGATGATGCAGGGCGGTGGCGCAGGCGCGCCGCCTCGCGGACAGGCGCTTCCGCCCGGCGCGCGCTGATCGCGGAGGATCGGATCGAAACGGCGCCGGAGCTTCCGACGCCGTTTCCTTTGGCCTTGGCTGCATATCGGGCGCCGAGCTGCCCGCACGGCATCGCCTTGCACTTGGCAATCATGCTAGCGACCGAGGATGGTTAATACTCTTCATCGCGTGGCCCAGCGGTGTCGTGCGGTGCGATTGCGGCGCGGCGTCCTGCTTGCCGGCGCATTGCTGACGATCGGGGCCGCGCCAATCCCCGCAGCGACCGTCGGAACCGATCGCGCAACGCTGGAGGCGTTGCGCGCTGCCGATCTGCGGCTGGGGGCGATCGGCTATCGGCTGGCGCGCGCCAATGCCGCGCTGTGTACCGACCTTGCTCCGGTCACCGGGATGATCGTGCACGCGATCGATCAATATGACCCGGCCGAACAGCCGGTCGCCCGCAGCACCTTCGGCTTCGAAACCGGGATCGCGGTCGAAGCGGTCGTGGCCGACAGTCCGGCAGCGCGGGTCGGCGTGCAAGCCGATGATTCGATCGTCAGCATCAACGGACACCCGGTCCCGACAACCCGGGGCGGCGGCCATGTCGCCACCCGCGACGCGTTTGCCGTGCTGCTCGACGCACAGGCGGCGGACCGCCCGTTGTCGCTGGTGCTGCGCAGGGCAGGGCAGGACCGTGCGGTTACCATTCCGGCGTCACCCGGCTGTCGCACGCTGTTCGAACTGCGAATCGGGCCGACGCTGGATGCCGTCGCCGATGGGCGGCTGGTGCAGATATCGAGTCGCTTCCTCGACCGATTCGATGATTCGCAGCTTGCGGTCGTCGTGGCCCATGAATTGGCGCACAATATCCTGCGTCACCATGTCCGGCTCGACGCGGCGAAGGTCAGTCGCGGTGTATTTCGTGAATTGGGCCGAAATGGACGCATCTTTCGTGCGACCGAAGACGATGCCGATCGGCTGGGCGTCCATCTGTTGCGTAATGCAGGCTGGGACCCGGCGGCGGCGGTTGCGTTCTGGAGAGGGCCGGGCGCGGGCATCGATGGCGGCATCTTTCATAGCAGGACGCACTCATCCGCCGGAAAACGCGCGGAAAATATCGCGGCGGAGATTGCCGCCATCCCCGCCGGAGCGCCAATCCCCTACCGGCCAGCCGTGCTGAACACCCGCGATGAGCCGCTCCAATAACCCGACCATTGCCGCGGCGGCCGCGCTTGCCTCAATTCGTACCGCACTGCATATTGAACTGCCGCGATTGCGAACGAAACCGGGCCGTGCCTGGCGAGTTTCAGCCGTGTGCAGGGCGTATTGTACCTAGCTGTTGCCGGTAACGGTTGGCCGCGATCGGTGCGATAAGGCTTGCAGGGGGGCGGACCGTATGCGAAGGGCCGCTCGACGTGTAGTAACACAAGGGAGTGTTGAAATGGGTTTTGCCAAGAAGATGCTGATCGCGGCCTCGGCCGTGTCGATGACCGTTGCTCCGACGGTTGCGACCGCCGCCAACGCTTCGAAGCTGTCGGTTGCTCGTGCGTCGGCTCCGGCCGCCAAGGGCGAAAAGCTGGCCGGCGGCGGCGTGATCGTAGCGATCCTCGCTGCGGCTGCTGTCGTTGCGGGCATCGTTGTCGTCGCCGACTCGGACAGCGATTCGGACAGCAACTGATTGCTCGCGCGGGAAACCGCGCTTCAGTCTAGGGAAGGGGCGCTCCGTCGGGGCGCCCCTTTTCGTTTGTGCGGGGTTGGTCGGCGGCCGTTCGCAGTGGAGCGGTGGGTTATATCCGTTCGACCGTAATTGACGCTGCGACGCCGCTATGCAGCCGCCGCTGCCCAGTTGATCAGTTTGAGTTTGATCCACCCAATCGGGAACGTCGCCTCAAGCGAAGGAGGCAGTGTCCTGCGGCTCCTGTTTCCCGCTATCATTGGGCCGATCCCATCCTGTTCCGGGATAACGCTCGGTCCGGCTTTGAGCGCAATGACGAGAGCTAGGTCCGTTCGTGCTGAGTAGGGGGTTGAGGTCGTCAAAGACCCGTATCGAAGCACCCGCCACAGCCGGTCGTTCGATACGCCATTTGGACAAGCTCGATGGCTACTCACGGCGAACGGGTCAGGTTCCTGTCATCATGCTCCAGGCGCTTGCCGCGGGTCGCCGGAGGCCTGCCCCGCCTGCCGGTTCGCGGGGCGCCGGTCACCTTGTCGGGGCGATCGCTATACACGGCTCGACATGGGTTCGATGGTGCGACCAAGCCCATGTCGACCCCCGGCTCCAATCCGGCTCCGCTTCTGCACCGGGTCGAAGAAGCAGGCTTCGGATAAAGTCCTGCGACGAAGACCCTGCTTCATCCAACCGGCAATAGTGGAATCGCCTAATCCCGATCCGTCCTGGAACCCGTTCGCGGGAACGCTGCTTCCGGCGTTACGCCGCTGCCGCGTAGGTGCCGACGGCCAGCGCCGTCGACAGAAAGCGCCGCGTATCGCCATCCAGCACCAAAGCTGTCAGCCGGCCGCTGCGATAGGCCCCGGTATCGATACCGATCCGGTTGGTACGAATGTCAGGATCGCCGGTCACGGTATGCCCGTGGATGACGAAGCGCTCATGTGGTCCGCTATGCTCGAGAAACGGCGACCGGATCCAGCGCAGGTCGGAGGACTTCTGCGCGTCGAGCGGCACACCGGGACGGATGCCGGCATGGACGAAGACATAGTCGCCGAGGATTAGGTGGTTGGGGAGGTTGCGTAGGAAATGCAGATGTTCAACCGGCACATGCTCGGCGATCAGGCGCTGGACGCCCTTCAGGTCCTCGCGCTCATAGGCGTCCTCGCCGACACCGTAGCTCAGCAGGGTTTCCTTGCCACCGGCGCGTGCGAAGACGCCCAGCGCCTGTCGCGAACCCTCGGCGGCGGTCAGCAGCAGTTCCTCATGGTTGCCGCACAGGCAGTGGACGTCGTCGCTTGCGGCGCACATCGCCATCACCCGGTCAACGACCCCGCGCGAGTCCGGACCGCGATCGATCAGGTCGCCCAGAAACACCAGCATCGCCCGTCGGCCGTCGCGTGCCCGATCGGCGTCGATCTGCACCAGCAAATCGTCCAGACAATCGAGTCGACCATGCACGTCGCCGATCGCATAGACGAGGATATCGTCGGGAATGCGCGGCGCAGGGGTTGCAGGCCTGCGAAATAGCTTGGAGAACACCATGATGTGCGCCGCCCATAAGCGAAAGGGGCTGTACGATCAATGAACCGCCGCAGCGCCGCACAACCGGCGCGCGGCGCGCCAAAGGTCGTTTGCCAATACCGTAACGAACCTCTATTGCGGCGCAGCAATTTTGGGGATGAAACAATGACGATCAAGAAGGTTCGCAAGGCAGTCTTTCCGGTCGCCGGTCTGGGCACCCGGTTTCTTCCCGCGACCAAGTCGATGCCGAAGGAAATGCTGACGGTCGTCGACAAGCCGCTGATTCAGTACGCCGTCGAAGAGGCGCTGGAAGCAGGCATCGAGCAGATCATCTTCGTCACCGGTCGCGGCAAGGGCGCGCTGGAGGATCATTTCGACGTTTCCTACGAACTGGAAGCGACGATGAAGGCGCGCGGCAAGTCGATGGCGCTGATCGAGGGTATCCGCCAGAAGCCCGGCAGCCCGGTCTATGTCCGCCAGCAGGAACCGCTCGGCCTCGGCCATGCGGTGTGGTGCGCGCGCGAGATCGTCGGCGACGAGCCGTTCGCGGTGCTGCTGCCCGACGAGCTGATGGTCGGCGGGTTCCTGAAGCAGATGGTCGACGCCTATGAAAAGGTCGGCGGCAACGTGATCGGTGCGCTGGAAGTGCCCGACAGCGAGACCGACAAGTACGGCATCATCTCGCCGGGCAAGCAGGACGGCCGCCTGACCGAAGTCACCGCGCTGGTCGAAAAGCCCAAGGGCAAGGCGCCGTCGAACCTGATGATTCCGGGCCGTTACATCCTGCAGCCCGAAGTCATGCAGATCCTCGATTCGCAGGAGCCGGGTGCCGGCGGCGAAATCCAGTTGACCGACGCGATGGCGAAGCTGATCGGCAACCAGCCGTTCCATGGCTTCACCTTCGACGGCAAGCGGTACGACTGCGGCGACAAGGCCGGCTGGGTGCAGGCGAACATCGCGCTGGCGCTGGCCCGTGCCGATATCGGTCCGGCGGTGCGCGCATTTGCCGAGGAAGCGCTCGCCAACGGTTGAGCGACCGGGCGGAGGTTACGGTCTCCGCCCGCTTCTACACGGTGACCAGCCGGTCGTCGGCAAGGGTCGCGAGCAGGTCGATCCATCCGCCTGCCGCGACCCTTTCCGTATCCGCCGCCAGTCCGGCAAGGGCGAGGCCGGTCTGGCAGGCGATCAGCTCGACGCCGCTGTCGCCCGCGATTGCGCGCAATTCGGTCGCGTCGGGCAGGCCGGGCGGTGCGGCGGCGGCCGTCGCCAGCAGTGCCACCGCCCCTTCGTGCAGATAGACGCGCGTCCGCCCGCCGAGCGCGGCGGCGGCACAGGCCATGGTCAGCGCGGCGCGCCAGCGGTCGGGATCGGGCTGTACGACGACGATCGTCAGCCCGCGCATCGGCATCCCGGATCCTTCGGCAGCGCCAGCGTGCGGAAGCGGAAGGCGAGGAGGTCGGCGATCAGCAGCTTGCCCGCCGGATCGTCGCCGAAGCCGATGATCGCGCGCAGCGTCTCCAGCGCGGCGAGGCTGCCCATCACCCCGGTCAAGGCGCCGAGCACACCCTGATCGGCGCAGCTGGCGTCAGCGCGGGCAGGATCGTTGCCGACGAAGCAGCGATAGCAGGGCAGATGCGCTTCCCAGCCGCGGAACACGCCCAACTGCCCTTCGAACTGGCCGACCGCTGCCGACACCAGCGGGATGCGCGCCGCCAGCGCCGCGTCGGCGACGTCGAGGCGGGTGGCGAAATTGTCGCAGCCGTCGAGCACGACGTCCGCCCCGGCAAGCAGCGCGGCGGCATTGGCGGCGTCGATCCGTGTCGGCACCGGTTCGACGGTCACGTACGGGTTGATGCGGGCGAGCGCCTGCGCGGCGGCGGTCACTTTCGCGGTGCCGATATCGGCGTCGCCGAACAGGGTCTGGCGTTGCAGGTTGCTGGCGTCGACCATGTCGTCGTCGATCACGACCAGCGTGCCGACCCCGGCCGCCGCCAGATATTGCAGCGCCGGCGATCCGATGCCCCCCGCGCCGATCACGACGACGCGTGCGGCCCTCAGCGCCGCCTGTCCTGCGCCGCCGACCTCGCGCAGGACGAGGTGGCGGGCGTAGCGATCGAGCTCGGCGTCGGAAAAGGTCATTCGGTCCAGTCGAACTGCAACGAGGCGCGGTACCAGCCGCCCTCGCTGACGAACTGCGGCATCAGGTTACCGCGCGCGAAGCTGACCACCAGTCCGGCGCCATATTGCTCCACGACCGGACAGCCGATCGCGCGGGGAATGGTGGCGCGGACCAGCCGGTCCTCGCCGATCAGCACCGCGACGTCGATCTGCAACCGGGTGTGCCCGTCGACCGGCATCGGCCGCGGACATTCGTTGCGGCGGATTTGGGACGACACGAAGGCGATCATCGACGCGGTCGGCTGCGGCGCGCGGCGATAGGGAAGCGGCGGCAGCGCGGTCCAGTCGATCGGCGAGCGGGCCGCCGGTGCGGGATCGGGCACCGCAACCAGCGGCACGGCCTGCGCCAGCGTCAGCAGGGCCAGCGCGATCATCGCCCGGTCGAACCGAATCCGCCGGCGCCGCGCGCGGTATCGTCGAGCGTATCGACCTCGGCCACTTCGGCGCGGGTGACGGCGGCGGGGACAAGCTGGGCAATGCGTTCGCCGCGCACCACCTGGAACGGTTCGTCGCCCAGATTGGCGAGGATCACCTTCACTTCGCCGCGATAGTCGCTGTCGATCGTGCCGGGAGTGTTGAGGCAGGTGATGCCATGTTTGAGCGCAAGGCCCGAACGGGGGCGGACCTGTACCTCATAGCCCGCCGGAATGGCGATGGCGAAGCCGGTGGCGACGGCATGGCGCGCTCCGGGCGCCAGCGCGATATCCTCGGCCGCGACGATATCCATGCCTGCCGCGCCCGCAGTGGCATAAGCGGGCAGCGGCAGGCCGTGTCCATGCGGCAGACGGCGGAGGCGGATCGGGATCATCGGGTCACCATCGCACTACGTTGCGGGGTCGCGGGGGGCGCGGCGGCCATGCGACGCACCGCATCGATCAGGTCGCCGTCGCGCAGCAGGTCGTGGCCGCGCCCGGGCAGGACGCGATAGTCGGTGGCGATACCGCGCAATGCCAAGGCTTCGGCATAGCCACGCGAGAAGCGCAGCGGCGTTTCCTTGTCGTCAGCCCCGACCAGCAGGGTCACGCGGGTCGACGGCGCGATGCCGCCTACCGTCTGCAACGGATCGAAGCTGTTCACCGTCGTGCCGAAACCGGTCGCGCCCTGTTTCGCGCGATATTTGCGCCATTCGGGCAACATGCACGGACATCCCGCCAGCACGACTCCGTCGACCAGCCCCGGCCGTACCCCCATCAGCGTCGCCGCCATCGCCGCGCCGCCCGATTGCCCGACCAGGATCGTGCGTGCCTGCGGATAGCGGGCACGCCAGCCGGCGACGGCATCGGCGACCGCCGCGACCCGGTCGGCAGTATAGCTGTCGCCATCGGTCCCGCCGCGCGTGCCAGGCGAGACATTGCCCGCCGCGTCGGCATAGCCCGGCCGCAGCAGCGCGACCGCGCGCGCACCGGGGATCGCGTCGGCGATGGCGCGGGCGGCGGCGTTGAACTCGGCCGGTACCACGCCGTCGCCATCGCCGTGCAGGATCAGGACCAGCGTCCGCACGTCCCGCGACGCGGACGGACCGAAGCTTTCCCCGGCCAGCGTCACCGGCGGCGGGGCGGCAGTGGTGGCGCAGCCGGCAGCGGCAAGGAGCAACAGGGGACTAAAGCAGCGCATCGGCAATCCGGTCGGCCAGTCGGGCCGCGATATCGGTCTTGGGGGCGTCGGACCAGCTTTCGATGCCGTCGGCGGTGACGAGGTGGACGGCGTTGCGATCGCCGCCCATCACGTCGCCCGACACATCGTTGGCGACGATCCAGTCGGCGTTCTTGGCGCTGCGCTTGGCGGTCGCATGGGCGAGCACGTCGTCGGTTTCGGCCGCGAAGCCGACCAGCAGACGCGGGCGGCGCGGCGATCGGCCGAGCATCGCCAATATGTCGGGATTTGGCAGCAGGGTGAGGGTCGGCGGACCGTCGCCCTTTTTCAGCTTGAATGGCGCCGCCTCGACCTGCCAGTCGGCGACGGCGGCGACCATGACGGCGGCGTCGGCGGGCAGCGCCTGTGCCACGGCGTTGGCCATGTCGCGCGCCGATTCGACGTCGATCCGGGTCACGCCTGGCGGGGTCGGGAGCGTTACCGGCCCCGCGATCAGCGTCACCTGCGCGCCGCGCGCGGCGCAGGCGGCGGCGATGGCGAATCCCTGTTTGCCCGACGATCGGTTGGCGAGATAGCGGACCGGATCGATCGCCTCATGCGTCGGACCGGCGGTCACCAGTATATGGCGACCCGCCAGCGACTGCGGCGCGGGTGCCACCATCGCCTCGATCGCGGCGACGATCGCGGGCGGTTCGGGCAGGCGGCCGGGGCCGAATTCGCCGCACGCCATCGCGCCCTCGTCAGGGTCGAGCACGGTGACGCCGCGCCCCCGCAAGGTGGCGATATTGGCGGTGGTCGCGGCATGTTGCCACATGCGCACGTTCATCGCCGGGACGGCCAGCACCGGCTTGTCGGTGGCGAGCAGCAGCGTGGTGGCGAGATCGTCGGCCATGCCGGCGGCCATGCGGGCGAGGAGATCGGCGGTGGCAGGTGCGACGACGACCAGATCGGCCTGCCGGCTGAGCTGGATATGGCCCATCTCGGCCTCGTCCTTCAGATCCCACAGGCTGGTATGGACCGGCTGTTCGCTCAGCGCCGCCAGCGTCATCGGCGTCACGAACTGCGCGCCGCCATCGGTCAGCACGCAGCGCACGCCATGGCCGCGCCCGCGCAGCAGGCGAATCAGCTCGCACGCCTTGTACGCCGCGATGCCGCCGCCGACGATCAGCAATATGCGTGTCATCGGGTGATCCTCTGCACCCGAACGCGCCGCCTGTCGAGCAAAGGTCGGGCAAGGTCGCGTACCGCGTCGGGAAGAAACGCCATGCCGATCAGATAGGCCGGCGCGGCGGCGAGCGCCCAATAGAAGTTGTCGGTGCGTGCGAACAACGCGATGGCCAGCGCATAACCGCCGAAGGTAAGCGCCGCGCGGCACCCGACCGGTCCGGGTGCCGCCGCCCAGCCGAGCAGCGCCAGCATCGCCAGCGGCCCGCCCAGCCACCATGGCAGCAGGGTGAGCGCGGTCGAGCGCGCCATGGCGGAGGCGAACAGGCCCGGGCCGTGCAATCCGCTCCAGCCGGGCGATACCGCGTCGAGCGGACCGGCGATCATCGCCACGGCGCGGGCATGGAGCAGCAGCACGGCGACGAACACCAGCAGCGCCGCGACCCAGCCCAGCGCCTCACGCCGGCGTCCCTCGACCAGTGCCGCCGCCAGCATCGCCAGCGCATAGAGCGCCGCCGTCTCGCGGATCACCATCGCGCACAGGGCCAGGGCGACCGCCTCTACCCAGCGGTCCTCGCGCCGGATCGCCAGCGACCATGCGATCAGCAGCCCGGCCCATAGCTCGTGAAACGCGACCAGCGACGGCTGGACGAAGGCGACCATGCCGCCCGCCAGCAGGAACAGCGCCGTGATGCGCGGCGGGCCGCGGTCGAACCAGCCGCCGATCCGCCGGGTCCAGGCGAGACCGGTCGCCGCCGCGATCGCGATCAGCAACAGGATGGAGGCAAGGTCGGGCAACGCCGCCTGCACCACGCTCAACGTCGGCAGGCGGATGGCGGGGAAGGGGTGGAGCGGGGCGCGGCTGGCGCGCAATTCCTGCGCGGTGACGGCATAATAATCGCCGCCGGTGCGCAGCCCCTCGACGACCGAAGCATAGACGTCGACGCTCATCGCCATGCCGCGCGGCGCGTCATCCTCGGGCAGGATCCATGTCGATGCCAGCAGGGCGAGCGCCAGCAGCGCGACGGCGAGCGCCACGCCGGGTCGCAGCGTCGCGAACCGGCTGGAGCACGACAGCCAGACCGGCGGTCGCGCGCGGATCATCCCAGCAACAACGTCGATGCCGCGCCGACCAGCCCGCCGGCGATGCCGACCAGCGCATAGCGCCAGCCGCCGCCGACATGGACGACGGCGACCTCGGGCAAGGGCGGGGCGGGCGGGGCACCGCCCGGGGCGGGATAGCGCGCCTCGATATTGCGGATCAGGTCGGGCAGCCGGGCGAAGGTGCGCAGGTCGGTGATGATCCGGTCGGCGACCATCGCCTCCGGCCCCAGTTCGTCGCGGATCCAGCCGCGCACGAACGGCGCCGCCGTCTCCCACAGATTGATGTCGGGATCGAGCGCGGTGGCGACCCCCTCGACCATCACCATCGTCTTTTGCAGCAGCAGCAGGTGCGGCTGCGTCTCCATGTCGAAATCGCGGGTGATGTTGAACAGCGAATCGAGCATCATGCCGACCGACATATCCTTGACCGCCAGCCCGCGCATCGGCTCGCCCACCGCACGCAGCGCCGTCGCGAATTCGGCGACATTGTGATGGGCGGGGACATAGCCCGCCTCGAAATGGATTTCGGCGACGCGCCGGTAATCGCCGGTGATGAGGCCGTAGAGGATCTCGGCCAGCCACACGCGGGCGCGGCGGTCGATGCGGCCCATGATCCCGAAATCGATCGCGGCGATGCGCCCATCGGGCAGGGCGAACAAATTGCCCTGATGCATGTCGGCGTGAAAGAACCCCTCCGCAATCGCCTGGCGCAGAAAGGCGCGGACCAGCCGCGTCGCCATCGCGTGCAGATCGTGGCCCGCCGCAATCAGTGCGGGGCGGTTCGACAGCTTGATGCCGTCGATCCATTCGGTGGTCAGGATCTTCGAGGTCGTGCGCTGCCAGTCGATCGCGGGGATGGTGAAGTCGGGCTCGGCCTCCATCCCCTGTGCCAGTTCGGAGGCGGAGGCGGCTTCGCGGCGCAGGTCGAGTTCGCGCGCGGTCCAGCGCTTCATCGTCTCGATCACGAGGCGCGGGCGCAGGCGCTTCAGCTCGCCGCCCATCGTCTCCATGCGGGCGGCGGCCCATTCATAGGTGTCGATCGCGTCGAAGAACTGGGTTTCGACGCCCGGACGCAACACCTTCACTGCGACGCGTCGGCCATCGGTGGTGATGGCGCGGTGGACCTGCGCGATCGAGGCGGCACCGACCGGCGTTTCCTCGATCGACTGGAACAGGTGCTCGATCGGCTGGCCGAGACCCGCTTCGATCGCCGGGCGCACCACGTCCCATGGCAGCGGCGGCAGCGCGTCCTGCAGCGACAGCAGGTCCTGCGCGACATCCTCGCCGACCAGGTCGGGGCGGGTGGCGAGCGTCTGCCCCAGCTTGATCGCGGCCGGACCCAGCGCGGCGAATGCCTCGGCATAGCGCGGGGTCGCGGGGACGCGCGCCCCGAAGCGGGCGAGGCGGACGACGCGACGCAGGCGCGGCGGGGTGCGCGGATTGCGCTCCAGTTCGATCAACGCGCCGTGGCGCGCGAGCGTACGGCCCCATTTCAGGATGCGCCAATAATGGGTCAGGGGCGCGGTCATGTGGCTATTTGCCCTGGACCCCCGCCTGCGCGGGGGTTTGACGCGTGCCGCATCAAATCTTCCATCCGCTATGGATCGCGACCAGCCCGCCCATGATCGGTTCGACGCGCGTGCGGATGAAGCCCGCGTCCGCGATCATCCGTTCGAAGGTCGGCATGTCGGGGAAGCGGCGGATCGATTCGATCAGATAGCGATAGCTGTCCTCGTCATTCGCCAGCAGCTTGCCGAGCTTGGGCACCAGCTTGTGCGAATATTGGTCATAGACGTCGGCGAAGCCGGGCCATGTCACCGTCGAGAATTCGAGGCAGAAGAACCGACCGCCGCGCTTCAGGACGCGGTGCGCTTCGCGCAGCGCCTTCGGAATGTCGGTCACGTTGCGGATGCCGAACGCGATCGTATAGGCATCGAAGCTGCGATCGGCGAAGTCGAGCGTCTCGGCATTCTGTTCGGACCAGACGAGGCCGTCGATGCCGCGCTTTTCGGCGCGTTCCATGCCGACGCCCAGCATCGCCGGATTGATGTCGGCGACGGTGATGTGCGCGCCGTGCTTCGCCATGCGGAACGCGATGTCGCCGGTACCGCCGGCCATGTCGAGGATCGATTCGCCCTTGCCCGGCTTTACCCGCGCGACGAAGCGGTCCTTCCACAACCGGTGCATGCCCCCCGACATCGCGTCGTTCATCAGGTCGTAGCGCGAGGCGACGCTGGCGAAGACATCGCCGACGCGCTTGGTCTTTTCGGCGGGGGCCACATCTTCGTAGCCGAAGGATACCGTGTCGTTCATTCGTCTGCCCTAGCCGCGCCTTGTGGCGGGGGCAAACCGAACCTAGCTGTTTGTCGACGAAGGTGCGGTGATAACCCAGCCCGCCAGTCCCGTTCGTCCTGAGTAGCCATTGAGCTTGTCGAAATGGCGTATCGAAGGACCGCTTGAGGCAGGTGCTTCGATACGGGTCTTCGACAAGCTCAGCCCCTACTCAGCACGAACGAGGAAGAATGGATCAGAACGCCGAATGCCCGAACTTCCCGAAGTCGAGACGACCGTGCGCGGTCTGGCGCCGGTGCTGACCGGGCAACGGCTCGCGCGGGTCGTCGCCAATCGTGCCGATCTGCGCCGGGCGATGCCGGTCGATCTGGGGCAGCGGCTTACGGGTGCGACGGTCACCGGCCTGTCGCGCCGCGCCAAATACGGGCTGATCGAGACCGATCGTGCCGATACCTTCATCTTCCACCTCGGCATGTCGGGGCGCTGGCGGGTCGATCCGGCCGAACCGCTGGCGCACGATCATCTGCTGCTGGCGACCGATGCCGGGCGGCAGGTGGTGTTGAACGACCCGCGCCGCTTCGGATCGGTCGATCTGCTGCCGACTGCCGAGGTCGCGACGTGGCCGCCCTTCGCCGCGCTGGGGCCGGAGCCGCTGGGGCCGGACTTCACCGCCGACCATCTGGAGCGGCGGTTCGCGGGGCGGATCGCGCCGGTCAAGATCCTGCTGCTCGATCAGCGAATCGTGGCGGGACTCGGCAATATCTATGTGTGCGAGGCGCTGAACGTCGCGGGCATTTCGCCGACACGACCGGCCGGACAGATTGCGCACGAACGGCTGGCGGCATTGGTCGACGCGACCCGTGCGGTGCTGTTGTCGGCGATCGAGGCGGGGGGATCGACGCTGCGCGACTATGCCCGGCCGGATGGCGAACTGGGCTATTTCTCGAAACAATTCAGGGTCTATGGCCGCGAAGGCGAAGCGTGTCCGTGCGGGGGCGTGGTCGAGCGGCGCGTCGATGGCGGACGCTCTACCTTCTGGTGCCGATCGTGCCAGCGATAGTTGACCTTCCGGCCCCGACCGGTTAAGGGGCGCACCTTCTCCGGTCGGATTGCCCGATCGGCACCAATCATTTGCGAGAGTCGAGGACGGCATGGCGAATACGCCACAGGCGAAGAAGCGTATCCGGCGCAATGCGCGTCGTGCGGAAATCAATGGTGCGCGCGTCGGCCGCATCCGTACCTTCGTGAAGAAGGTCGAAGCGGCGATCGTCGCCGGTGACCGCGAAGCGGCGACCACCGCGCTGGCGAACGTCCAGCCGGAACTGGCCCGTGGCGTCGCCAAGGGCGTGCTGCACAAGAATACCGCGAGCCGCAAGTTCTCGCGCCTGACGAAGGCGGTCGGCGCGATCGCCTGATCGCCCGCGCATCGTCGGACAGGATTGACCCCGTCGGCCCAACGGCCGGCGGGGTTTCTTGCGTCGGTCGAGCATGGTTTGACGTCCCTGGCGGAGGGTGTGTCCCGTGGGGAAAAGGTTCCGCGAGACCCCCTCGAATCAAGCCGTCTGGAAAACCGCGGAAATCCGTGGATTCGAGCGTTCGCGGGCGGCCAATCGGTCGTAAGATACTGACAAAAAACGCGAAAAAATAAATCCGACGCGTTTCCGCCACTGGGGGGCTGTCAACTGCCTTTATTTCGGTTTCGTGACTTGATCGATCGGCGTCACGGTTCCTAAACAGCACTTCCCGGCGCCGATCGCGGTGGTCGGGGCCCGCACGAATCTTCGTGTGCGACCGCCGCTTCGGCGCGGTCAGGGGGGCTCTTAAACGATGGACGAACCGTGGCGGAGAAGCTGATTCTCCGGGCGGGAGGGGTGTGTTCGGTGACGATGGCGGTGGATCATGGACAGGTCGAGGTTGCAGCGGCATGGGCCCGCGTGCGGCACAACCTGCGTGCATCCGCCGGACAGCGCGTGTTCGACCGGTGGCTGAAGCCGATGGAGCTGGTCGCCCCCGACGAGGACGGCGTCGTCCGCCTGACCCTCCCATCGGCGTTCATGACCGATTGGGTCCGCAATCATTATGCCGAACGATTGACGCACGAATTCCGTGCGCAACTGCCGCAGGTGCGCGACGTGGTGGTGGAAACGGCCAGCGCGCTGCAGGCGCGAATCGTACCGCCCGCCGCGTTGCCCGAATCGAAGCCGGTGCCGGTGACGACGCCCGCGCCGATCGCCTTCGCCGCTGCCGTGCCGCAACGCGCGCCGGCCGAACGGCCGGCGTTCGATCCGCGCTATCGCTTCGACCGATTCGTCGTTTCGGCATCGAATCGAGTCGCGTTCAATGCGGCGAAGGCGCTGGCAGAGCCGGGCGTGCCGCGGTTCAGCCCGCTATTCCTGCATAGCGGCACGGGTCTCGGCAAAACCCATTTGATGCATGCGATCGGCCATGCGTTTCTCGATGCCGATCCGGCGGCGAGCGCGGTCTATCTGCCCGCCGAGCGATTCATGTTCGAATTCGTCGCGGCGATGCGTGCGCGGGATACGCATGGGTTCAAGGCCCGCCTGCGCGGCGTCGACCTGCTGATGATCGACGACCTGCAGTTCGTGGCGGGCAAGGACGCGACGCAGGAGGAATGCCTGCACACGATCAACGCGTTCATGGATGCGGGCAAGCGGGTGGTGATCGCCTGCGACCGATCGCCCGCGTTGCTTGAGGGGATCGATCCGCGGCTGCTGTCGCGGCTGGGCGGCGGATTGGTGGCCGATATCAAGCTGCCCGAAACCGACCTGCGCCACGCGATCCTTGCCGCCAAGCTGGCCGAGGTACCCGGCATCGTCGTGCCCGGCGACGTGCTCGACCTGCTTGCCGGCCGTATTCGCGGCAGCGTGCGCGAACTGGAAGGGGCGCTCAACCGCCTGATCGCCTATGCGTCGCTGACCGGCGACACGATCGACATGGCGTTCGCCCATGCGACGCTGGGCGAGATGTTGGCCGGACCGGCCAAGCGCGTGACGATCGACGATATCCAGCGCGCGGTGTCGGCGCATTTCGAGGTCAAGCAGCTCGACCTAATCTCGGCTCGGCGGGCGCAGGCGATCGCCCGGCCGCGACAGGTGGCGATGTATCTGGCGAAGCAGCTGACGACGCGCTCGCTGCCCGAGATCGGGCGCAAGTTCGGCAATCGCGATCACTCGACGGTGATCCATGCGGTACGGCGGATCGAGGAACTGCGTGGGGTGGATCGCGAGATCGACAGCGCGGTGCGGACGCTGCTGCGCTCGCTCGAGGGCTGAGCGGGTTTCAGAAAGAAGAATGGTTCACGCGAAGGCGCGAAGGCGCGGAGAGTTGCGCTTGTCGCACCGCCGTCGCGATCGGGAGACGTTTGCGCTGGCGGTAGCCGCACCGGAGAGGCCGCTGGCGCGGGTGAGGTAGACGCTCGACGCAACCCCCTCCGCGCCTTCGCGTGAACCAATCCTTCTTACGTGATGACGTCCGGCGCGTTGCGGCCGGTATGCTGGGTGATCGACGCGATCGTCTCTGCAGCCGCTACCAGCGGCGCCAGCGCGTCGCCGGTTTCCTGAGCCAGATCGCCGTCGGCCGGCTCGTAGCGTTCGATATAGACGCGCAGCGTCGCGCCCTGGGTGCCGGTGCCCGACAGGCGGAACACGATGCGCGATCCGTCCGCGAACAGGATGCGGATGCCCTGTTTGCGGCTGACCGATCCGTCGGTGCTGTCGTGATAGGCGAAGTCGTCGGCTTCGGAGACGGTCAGGTCGCCGATCGTCGTACCGGGCAGGGTGGCGAGACGATCGCGCAGCGAGGCCATCAGCGCGTCGGCGCCCGCCTGTTCGACGCCCTCATAATCGTGGCGCGCATAATAGTTGCGGCCATAGCGCGACCAATGGTCGGCCATGATCTCGGCCACCGGCTGGCGGCGCGCGGCGAGGATGTTGAGCCAGAGCAGTACCGCCCACAGCCCGTCCTTTTCGCGGACATGGTTGGAACCGGTGCCGGCACTTTCCTCGCCGCAAATGGTGACGAGGCCGGCGTCGAGCAGATTGCCGAAGAATTTCCAGCCGGTCGGCGTTTCGTAGAGCGGCACGTTCAGCGCCTGCGCGACGCGGTCGGCGGCGGCGGAGGTCGGCATTGAGCGGGCGATGCCGGCAATGCCGTCCTTATACGCCGGGGCGAGATGCGCGTTGGCGGCGAGGACCGCGAGCGAATCCGAGGGCGTCACGAAAATGCCACGGCCGATGATGAGGTTGCGGTCGCCGTCGCCGTCCGAGGCCGCGCCGAAATCGGGCGCGTCGGCGGCCATCATCCGCTCGTACAGTTCGTGCGCGTGGACGAGGTTGGGGTCTGGGTGATGCCCGCCGAAATCGGGAAGGGGGGTGCCGTTGACGACGGTCCCGGGCGCGGCACCGAGGCGACGTTCGAGGATCTCGGTCGCGTAGGGGCCGGTTACCGCGCTCATCGCGTCGAACGACAGGCGGAAGCCGCCGGCGATCAGGTCGCGGATCGCGGTGAAGTCGAACAGCGTCTCCATCAGATCGGCATAGGCGGCAACCGAGTCGATTACCTCGACGGTCAGGCCATCGACATCGCGTTCGCCGAGCGTGTCGAGGTCGATGCCGGTCACGTCGCTGATGTGGTAGCGGTCGATCTCCAGCGTGCGGGCGTAGAGCGCGTCGGTGAAGCTTTCGGGCGCCGGGCCGCCGTTCGACACATTGTATTTGATGCCGAAATCTTCGTCGGGGCCGCCGGGATTATGGCTGGCCGACAGGACCAGGCCGCCGATCGCGCCGCGCTGGCGGATGACGTTCGAGGCGGCGGGGGTCGACAGGATGCCGCCCTGTCCGACGATCGCGCGGGCGAAGCCGTTGGCGGCGGCCATGCGGATCGCGGTCTGAATGACCTCGCGGTTCAGATAGCGGCCGTCGCCGCCGATCACCAGCGTCGCGCCGTCCTTGTCCTCGACCACGTCGAACACCGACTGGATGAAGTTTTCGGCATAGTTAGGCTGCTGAAATACCCGCACCTTCTTGCGCAGGCCCGATGTGCCGGGCTTCTGGTCGGTAAAGGGCGTGGTCTGGGCGGTGGTGCTGGTCACGAACGGCTTCCCCTGTAGTGGCCTTGCCGAACGCATAAGGTGACGAAGGTGCCACGGACAACAGGTAATTGGCCGTGGCACCGATTAACTAAAACAAATATTCAGACTTGCAGTCCCAATGCCTGTTGCGCGGCGAGCAGGGTCGGGCGGGCCAGTGCATCGGCCTTTGCTGCGCCCTTGGCGAGCGTTGCGCCGACGGCGGCGCGATCGTCGAGCAGCGCCACCAGCCGGTCGCGGATCGGGCCGAGCTTCGCCACCGCCAAATCGGCGAGCGCAGGCTTGAAGGCGCCGAACCCCTGGCCGCCGAAGTTGGCGAGCACGTCCTGCGACGTCTCCCCCGACAGGGCGGCATAGATGGTGACGAGGTTGCGTGCCTCGGGCCGCTCGGCGAGGCCGGCGACTTCGGAGGGCAGGGGTTCGGGATCGGTCTTGGCCTTGCGGAACTTGGTCGCGATCTGCTCGTCCGAATCGATCAGGTTGATGCGGCTCATGTCCGACGGATCGGACTTGGACATCTTGGCGGTGCCGTCGCGCAAGCTCATGATCCGCGGCGTATCTTCCGGGATCATCGGTTCGGGCAGCGGGAACAGCTCGACCCCGAAATCGAGGTTGAACTTGGTCGCGATATCGCGGGCAAGCTCGAGATGCTGTTTCTGGTCCTCGCCGACCGGCACATGCGTCGCCCGGTAGGCGAGGATGTCGGCGGCCTGCAGCACCGGATAAGTGAACAGCCCAACACTGGCACCTTCGCGGTTCTTGCCGGCCTTGTCCTTCCACTGGGTCATGCGGTTGAGCCAGCCGACCCGCGCGGTGCCGCCGAGGATCCACGCCAGTTCGCTATGCGCGGGCACCCGCGCCTGATTGAACAGGATCGAGCGGTCGGGATCGATGCCCGCCGCCAGCAAGGTCGCCGCCATCTCGATCGTGTTCGACGCCATCACCTTCGGATCCTGCGTCACGGTCAGCGCGTGGAGATCGGCGAGGAAGAACAGGCAGACATCGTCGGCGCCCATCCGGTCCTGCAACCGCACCCAGTTGCGGATCGCGCCCAGATAATTGCCGAGATGAAGATTGCCGGTGGTCTGGATGCCGGAGACGACACGCATTTCTGTTTCCTATCAGGCGGCGCGCCGACGCAGCAGCGCGCGGAGATCGGCCAGCCGGAACGCTCCGGTGGCAAGGCAGGCAAGGCCATAGACGATGGCACCCGCGCCGACGAGGGCGACCATGCCGATGATGCGGGTCATCACTTCGCCGGTCGTCCATGGGCCGACGATGCGATCGGCGAAGAACAGCGCCGCCCCCATCAGCAGCGCGGCGATGGCGAAGCGCGGCAGGCGGTGGGTCAATTGCCGGTCGAACGCGAAATGTCCGCGCCGTCGCAGCGTCACGTAGAGCATCGCGAAATTGATCCATGCCGAAACCGCCGTGGCGAGCGGCGGGCCGATATGCGCGACGGTCGGGATCAGCGCGAGGTTGAGCACGATGTTGACGACGATCGAGAGCATCGCGAAGCGCACCGGGGTCCGCGTATCCTGTCGCGCGTAAAAGCCCGGCGTCATCACCTTGATGAGGACATAGGCGGGCAGGCCGAGCGAGAAGGCGGCGAGCGACTGGGCGCTGCGCAGCGTATCTTCCGGCCCGAACGCGCCATGCTGGAACAGGGCGCGGATGATCGGCTCGGCGACGGTCAGGAAGGCGATGGTCGCCGGCAGCGTCAGCAGCAGCGCCAGTTCGATGCCGCGATTCTGGGTATCCATCGCCGCCGCATCCTCTTTCCGCGCGAGCTGGCGGGAGATGGTGGGGAGCAGGATGGTGCCGAGACCGATACCGATCAGCCCCAGCGGCAACTGGTTCAGCCGGTCGGCATAATAGATGTAGGAGATCGATCCCTGATCGAGCAGCCGCCCCGACAGCGCGGTCGAGATCAGCAGGTTGATCTGCATCGCGCCCGCGCCGATCGCGGCGGGGACGATGAGACGGAGCATCTCGCGCACGTCGGGGGTCAGGCGCGGGCGCTGCGGGCGGAGCGACACGCCCGCCCGACGGCAGGCGAACATGACCCAGCCGAGCTGCAACGCGCCGCCGACGGTGACCGCCCATGCCTGTACGCGGGCCGTTGCATAGGGATCGGGACCGTGAAAGAACAGCAGGCCGGCGACCATGGCGACGTTCAGCAGGATCGGCGCGGCGGCATTGACCCAGAATTTGTCGAGCGAATTGAGGATCGCGCCCAATAGCGACACGATCGAGATCAGCAGCAGATAGGGAATGGTGATCCGCGACAGCGTGACCGCATAGGCGAATTGCGCGGGGGTGGGGTCGTTGAACCCGCCCGACAGCAGGTAGGTCAGCGGCCATGCGCCGATCAGCATGACGATCGTCGCGCCGATCAGTACCGGCAACAATACCGACAGCACCGCCTGGGCAAAGGCGATGCCGGCGGGCAGCCCCTGACCTTCCGCTGCGGCGTCGCCCTCGGCCACCTTCTTGTTGAACAGCGGCACGAAGGCGGCGTTGAACGCGCCTTCGGCAAACAGCGCGCGGAACATGTTGGGCAGGCGGAAGGCGACGAGGAACGCGTCCGACGCGAAGCCTGCGCCGACGAACGTCGCCTGCAGCGAATCGCGCCCCAGCGCCAGCACGCGGCTGGCCAGCGTCAGGCCGCCGACCGACCCCAGCGATTTCGCCAGTTTCATGGATTCAAGGCCGATCGAACGGAAGGCAGTACCCCCGCGCAGGTGAGACCTTTGCGAAAGTCCGCCGCGCCGTATCCCCGCGGAGGCGGGGATCCAGAGCCACGCGCGCAAGCCGTTGTTCTGCTTGGCGCTGGACCCCCGCCTGCGCGGGGGTACGGAGGGGTTCTGAGGTAGGTATGAGACTTTCGCAGAATGCTCACGCAGGCGGGGGGCCTTGGCAATGGAATGACGGCGCTCGTGATCCTGGACCCCCGCCTGCGCGGGGGTAGGAGTGGCCGGAACTGCGTGTCACCCAGCTGCATGGCAGTCGGCGTCCTCGATTGTCGATCGGACCGACGTCCGTGCCCGCCGCCCGGAAAAGATCAGGCGTGGCCGGCGACTTCGCCGAGCGCGCCCTGCTGTTCGGCCTGCGACAGATAGAGCTGTGCGAAGTCGATCGGTTCGAGGAGCAGCGGCGGGAAGCCGCCGTCGCGCACCGCATCGGCCAGCACGCGGCGGGCGAAGGGGAACAGGATGCGCGGCGCTTCGCCGAGCAGGAAGGGCTGGAGATGCTCGGCCGGGATGTTGCGCAGGCCGAACAGGCCGGCGAACGACAGGTCGACCAGATACATGACCTGATTCTCGACCTCGGCACGCGCCTCGATCTTCAGCACGACTTCGTGGACGTCGTCGCCGACCTGGTTGGCGCCGATGTTGAACTGCACGTCGAGCTTGGGCTGTCCGGCGATCTGATAGACGCCCGGCGCGCTCGGATTCTCGAACGAGAGATCCTTGACGTACTGCGTGATGACGTTGACCGACGGCTGGCTGTCGTCCCCGTTGGCAAAGGCGTCGATGCCGCCTGCGGCGTTCTGTTCGTCCATGTCGATCCCTGTCGGCTCGGGCGGATAGCTTTGGCGCTTCCCGCGTTAAGATGGCGCGGACTAGCAGCGGCCCGACCGTGATTCAACGGGTCGACCACTCAGGCGAACTTATGGCCGTCACGCCGTTTGTATCCGCGCTCGTTCGGTCCTATGTCCGATCGATGGAAGGAAGTGAAGGCATGGTGGTTTTTGTCGTCCTGCTCGCAATGGTCGCGGCGTTTCTGGCGATGCGGCTTTATGCCGTGCTGGGGAAGCGGACCGGTCACGAACCCTTGCCGCGGACCGCGGACGAGCGGATCGCGACGCCGCCGGTCGCGCGCCCGATCGAGGTGACGCCCGAAGCACGCGTGCTGGGCCCGCGCCATGTCGAGAGCGGGGCGGAGAGCGGTCTGCGCGCGCTGATCGCCGCCGATCCCTCGTTCGACGTCGCGCAGTTCATCGACGGGGCGAAGTCGGCCTATCGCATGATCCTCGAAGCATTCTGGAAGGGTGACGAGGCGACGCTGGAATGGCTGACCGAGCGCGACGTGCGCGACGCCTTTGCGCAGGCGATCGCCGATCGCAACGCGGCGGGCCATGTGCTCGACAACCGGCTGGTGTCGATCGAACGCGCGGTGGTGACCGAGGCGTCGGTCGAAGGCGGCGTGGCGCGCGTCTCGGTGCGGTTCGATGCCGATATCGCCGCGATCACCCGCGACGCCGAGGGCAATATCGTTGCCGGGTCGATGTCCGACGCGGTCGAGACGCATGACGTCTGGACCTTCCTGCGGGTGCTCAAGAGCAACGACCCGAACTGGAAGCTTGCCGATACCGACGAAGCCTGACGTCGATGCGCAAGGGGGGATTGGCGGCGCTTGCCGCGCTGCTGCTGGCTGGCTGTTCGAATGCGATCGTGCCGCGGGGCGTGGAGACGGCGACGTCCTCGCGCCCGCCGGTGCGGACGCAGGCGCCGGTGCAGCGACCGGTGGCGGTGCGCCAGCCGACCGGGGCGGTGCCGTTGCCGCCGATCACCGGCGGTGCTGCCGTCGATGGCGCGACGACCGCGTTGACGGCGGGTGTCGTTGCCGGGCCGCCGGTCGCCTCGCTGCCGCTGACCGAGGAGTCCGCCGCGCGGGCGCTGGCGGCATTTCGCATCTCCTGTCCGTCGCTGATGCGGCGGACCGATCCGACCGGGTTGACGCAAGGGGCCGACTGGCAGGGGGCGTGCGATGCCGCGCGTGGTGTCGGTGCGGGGCAGGCGCGGACCTTCTTCGCGCAATGGTTCGAAACCGCGCAGGTCGGTGACGGGAAGGCATTCGCGACCGGCTATTATGAACCTGAAATCTACGGGTCGCGCACCCGCCAGCCGGGCTATCAAACGCCGATCTATGGTGTGCCGGGCGATCTGGTCGAGGCCGATCTCGGGCTGTTCTCGGCGGACCTGAAGGGCAAGCGGATACGCGGCCGCGTCGATGGCGCCAAGTTCGTACCCTATTACGACCGGACCGCGATCGAGGAAGGCGCGCTGGCCGGGCGCGGGCTGGAGATCGCGTGGGCGGCCGATCCGGTCGAGATGTTCTTCCTGCAGGTGCAGGGGTCGGGACGGCTGCGCCTGCCCGATGGCGGCGTGATGCGCATCGGCTATGCCGGGCAGAATGGCCGCGACTATACCGGCATCGGCAAGCTGATGCGCGACCGCGGGCTGATCGGGCCCGATCAGGCGTCGATGCAGGGGCTGATGGCATGGCTGCGCGCCAATTCCGAACAGGGCCGCGCGGTGATGCGCGAGAATAAGAGCTTCGTGTTCTTTCGCGAACTGACCGGGCCGGGGCCGCTCGGCGCGATGGGCCTGCCGGTGACCGGCAATGCCAGCGTCGCCGCCGATGTGCGGTTCGTGCCGCTGGGCGCGCCGGTGTTCCTGTCGATGGATCGTACCGATGCGTCGGGCCTGTGGGTCGCGCAGGATACCGGCGGCGCGATCAAGGGCACCAACCGCTTCGACACCTTCTGGGGCGCGGGCGATGAGGCGCGGGCGATCGCCGGTGGCATGAGCGCGCGGGGCACGGCGTTCCTGTTGCTGCCGATCGGGACCGTCGCACGGATTGCGAGTGGCCGGCCGACGCCTTGATCCGGCCGAGGCGGCGCTGTGGGCGCGGGTCGTCGCGGCGGTGAAGCCGTTGCACGGCGCGCGACCGGTCGCCGCCACGGCACCGCTCGAACCGCATGGCGCGCCCAAGCCGAAGCCGGTGCGGGCGGTCGCGGCACCCGCCGCCAAGCCCGCCCGCGCCGCCCGGACGCCGGGCGAGACGCTGGATGCGGGATGGGACCGCAGGCTGGCGCGCGGGCTGGTCAGCCCCGACGCGACGATCGACCTGCACGGCCATACGCTGGCCACCGCCCATGCGCGACTCGATCAGGAACTGGGACGGGCGATCGCGCGGGGCGACCGCGTGCTGCTGGTGGTTACCGGCCGTCCGCCGCGCCCCGAATCCGAACGTCCGCATGCGCGCGGGGCGATCCGCGCGGCGATCGGCGACTGGATCGCTGCAGGGCGGCATGTCGACCGCATCGCCTCCATTCGCGGCGCGCATCCGCGTCATGGGGGCGGGGGTGCGCTCTACCTTATTTTGCGGCGCAACCGAACGCCCTAGGAACCGGGTTTGCCGGGGGCGAAACGGGCGGCCGAACCGGGGTGTGCGGGCATCGGGAACGTCGGACCTTCGCGGCTCGTAACGCCACCGTACCGGATCGGATATTGTAGCCGGGAACCAGTTGCGGTTCCAGCGGGTTAGTCCCGGTTTGAGACATTTTCGCCACGCTTGTGCTGTCCCGCAACGGGACGTATGTAAATGCATGTCTCTGACCGGGAACGAAATGGTTACTCGAAAGTAAATGCCGTGCTCGTCGAGTAGACGTTGCTGAACCGGGGGAAGGCATTCGAAAAACCTGTTTCCTGCCTCTGCGCGGAAAAGGGGGACTGAATGGTGCAGGGGGTCGATCGTCGGCCGCCGCGCACCTCCCGGGCAACAAGGAGGATTGTGATATGGCATTTGGTGACAACAGCGTTTTGATCTCCACCGCAACGCGGCAGGACGTGGTCGCAAACGGGACCAGCGACACCTATCAGGCAGCAGACGGCGCCAACGCGTTCGTGATCGCGAACGGCAATGTCGGTGACGACCTGTTCCTCGGCTGGGGCGCGAACGACTCGATCATTAACAACCGTCAGATCTTCGACGGCAATGGCGATGGCTTCATCCAGTTCGGCGCAAACGGCGTGCTCGACATCGACCGCACCAGCCGCCGCAACGCCGGTCAGGACCAGCTGCAGCTCGCCGGTGACAACGCGAACATCACCGAGCTGCGCTATCTCGGCGACAAGAACGGTGGCTTCGTCTACGCCGACTCGGCGACGCTGAAGAACCTGTGGGAGCCCTTCGGCCGCACCAACGTGATCGAAGGCACGGTCGGCGACAACACGTTCGACATGTCGGGCGGCGCCAAGGTGCTGTTCCATGACAATGCGCTGGGCCTGAACCTGGGTGGCGACACGATCAACAACTTCGGCGACGACGATCTGCTCGTCACCACGTCGATGATCTTCGACAGCGACTCGAACCAGACCGTGACCTTCGGCCAGAACGACGTGCTCGACATCTCGGGTTCGAACGGTCCGTCGGCCAGCGATCCGCAGGGCGGCCCGGGCGGCCAGCTGGACTTCACCAGCCAGACCTCGGTCACCTATCTCGGTTCGAACGAGATCAACGGCGTGACCTACTACTACTATGGCACTGCCAACTCGACCTTCGATCCGACCCCGAGCGCATAAGCGTTCGCATCGCGATCCATGGAAAGCCCGGCACGAAAGTGCCGGGCTTTTTATCGTTCCGGGGCACCGGCAACCGCCGCGATCGCCTTTCCGTCGCGACGATCGCGTTGATAGGCGCGGAAATCGGGCGCCAGCAGATAGGCGACCAGCACGACCGCGATCGCCACCGCCGCCGTGTCGCGCACCAGCATCGTCAGGCTCCGCTGTCGCGACAGCGCCGCCCGGTCGGCCGCCCGTCGGACGGTTTTCCGGCGTTCGGCCCCCGGCGGAATGGGGTGCCGGTCGCGACGCCGGTCGACCATCCGCCGCCGTTCGGGATCGGACAGGGTGCGGTATGCGCTGATGATCGCCGCCGCCCGGTCCGCCGCATCGGCATCGCGCGAGCGATCGGGATGCGAGTGCGCGATCATCCGGCGAAAGGCCCGCTTGATCTGTTCCGCATCGGCCCCGCGATCGATATCGAGTACCGTATAGGGATCGGCAGTATCGGTCATCGTCCCGCCTCGATTGACTATTCGTCAAAGCCATTGCTACGGACGCGGTTGCGGGGCGGTTGAGCGATAGGCTTAGCGCCGGGTTCACCATGATGCGCACAGTGCCAACCCGACGGAGCGAACATGATCGAGGCGGAAACCAGCAGGATCGGCCCGGTCGACATCGCCGTCCTGACCTTTGACGAAGCGGTGGCGGCGGTCGACGAGCGGATCGATGCCGCCGACGGTGCCAGCGTCACCTTCTGCAACGCGCACAGCGTCAATCTGGCACGCGACGACCGGCGGCTGGTCGACGCCTATTCCGGCAGCCTCGTGCTGAACGACGGGATCGGCGTCGATATGGCCCGCAAGCTGCTGTACGGCGCGCCGTTCCCGGCCAACGTCAATGGCAGCGACTTCATCCCGATCTTCTTCGAACGCAGCCGGCACGACCTGCGCCTGTTCCTGCTGGGCAGCCGCCCCGGCATCGCCGCGCAGGCGGGCGAGATCATCGCCGAGCGCTATCCGCGCCACCGGGTGGTCGGCGTGCGCGACGGCTATTTCAAGCCGGAAGACGAACCGGCGCTGGTCGAGGAGATCGCGCGGTCGGGCGCCAACCTGCTGGTGATCGGCATGGGCCAGCCGCGACAGGAAATCTTCGCCGCGCGCCATGCCGACCGGATCGGCATGGCGTCGATGAGCGTCGGCGCGTTCCTCGATTTCACGTCCGGCGCGATTCCCCGTGCGCCCAACTGGCTGCGCACGATCCGGCTGGAATGGCTGTATCGGCTGGGGCTGGAGCCGAAGCGGATGTTCAACCGCTATGTCCTTGGCAATCCGCGGTTCCTGTACGGCGTCCTAAAGGATCGCAAGCGTAACAATTAAAAGATGATGAACGGCGCGTTAGCCCCGTCACGCAACCGAATATCGACAGGGCAGCCAGCATAACACCCGGGAAGGTCGCAATATTGCGACGGATGCGGGGTCTGTAATGCTTGGTATCAACCTGTCCGGTGCGGAGTTCGGCAAGGGCGACCGCTATGGCTATGACTATATCTACCCGTCGCTGAAGGATCTGGCCTTCTACGCCGCGAAGGGGATCGAACTGGTCCGTCTTCCGGTCAAGTGGGAGCGCCTGCAGGACAAGCTGGGCGGGCCGCTGGACGAACAGGAACTGGGGCGGCTGCTGAAGTTCCTCGACAATGCCCAGAGCCTGGGCATGAAGGTCATCATCGACGTCCATAATTACGGGCGGTTCGCCGGCAAGGCGATCGGCACCGCCGAGGTCCCGGTCGAGAAGTTCGCCGATTTCTGGTCGAAGCTGGCCGATGCGGTCGGCGACAAGCCGGCGGTCTATGGCTATGACCTGATGAACGAACCGCACAACATGCCGAACAAGACGGTGTGGCCAGCGGCGGCGCAGGCGGCGGTCGATGCGATCCGCGCGCTGGGCGACAATACGACGATCTTCGTCGAGGGCGAAAGCTGGGCCAACGCGACCAATTGGGCGTCGAACAACCCCAATCTGGATATCAAGGATCCGGCCGACAACATCGTCTACGAAGCGCATCTCTATCTCGATAAGAACCAGTCGGGCACCTATGCCGGCAGCTACGACCAGGAAGGCGCCACCGCCGATATCGGCGTGAAGCGGTTGCAGGCGTTCGTCCAATGGCTGGAGGAAAAGGGCGCGCGCGGCTTCATCGGCGAATTCGGCGTGCCGTCGGACGATCCGCGCTGGCAGGTCGCGCTCGACAATATGCTCAAGGCGATGAACGATTACGGCCTGTCGGGCACCTATTGGGGCGCGGGCCAATGGTTCAACGGCTATAATGTCGGGCTGCTCGACAAGAGCGGCAAAGGCAAGGCGTCGCTCGACACGCTGCTCAAGAACCTCGCCGACAGCGACGATGTCGGGCTGGCGCAATTGTGGGCGCCCAATCCGGTTTCGACCGGGACGGCGGCCAATACGGTGTCGTCGGCACCGCGCATCGGCACCGCCGACCATTATGACAAGGTCGATTTCTCGGCCGCGACGGCGGGCGTCACCGTCAAGCTCGACGGCGTGAAATATGTTTCGATCGAGGAAGTCGTCGGCAGCGCGTTCAACGACGTACTGATCGGCGACAGCGCCGCCAACACGCTGATCGGCGGCAAGGGCAATGACGTGCTCGACGGCGGGGCGGGGGCCGATATCCTGACCGGCGGGCTGGGCGACGACATCTATTATGTCGACAATGTCCTCGACGTGCTGACCGAACGGGTCGGCGAGGGACATGACCTGGTCCATGCCACCGTCGACTGGGTGCTGGGCACGTCGTTCGAGGACCTGAAGCTGGACGGCAGCGCGATCAGCGGCACCGGCAACAAGCTGGACAACGTCATCGTCGGCAACGCCATGGCCAACATCCTGAGTGGTGGCTGGGGCGACGACACGCTCGACGGGCTGGGTGGCGCGGACCGGATGCTTGGCGGGACCGGCAACGACACCTATTATGTCGACAATGTCGGCGACCAGACCGTCGAGGGGTATAAGGAAGGCAACGACACCGTCATCGCCTCCATCGACTGGACGTTGGCCGCCAATGTCGAAAACCTGACGCTGGCAGGCGATGCGCGGCGCGGCACCGGCAACAGCAGCGCCAACAAGCTGACCGCCAACGACGCCGGCAACCATCTGTACGGGTTGAAGGGCGACGACATTCTTACCGGCGGTGCAGGCAATGACTGGCTGGAAGGTGGCGAGGGCGAGGACCAGTTGTTCGGCGGTGCGGGCAACGACGTGCTGACCGGCGGGACCAATCGCGACTGGCTGACCGGTGGTGCCGGCCGCGACACGTTCCGCTTCCTCGCCGCCAATGAATCCAAGGGCGGCACGATGGACCGCATCATGGATTTCACCCGCGGCGAGGACGTCATCGACCTGTCGGCGATGGACGCCAATACCAAGGTCGGCGGCAACCAGGCGATGACCTTCATTGGCGACGCGGATTTCAGCCGCAAGGCCGGGCAGCTCCGTTATGAGCGGATCGACGACTATACCCAGATCGAGGTCGACCTGAACGGCGACGGCAAGGCCGATTTCGGCATCCGGCTGGAAGGGTTCCAGTACAAGCTGTCGGCCAGCGACTTCATCCTCTGAAACAATGGCGGCCTCGGCCCGGCCGGACCGTCCGTTCCGATAGGAGCGGACGGTCTTTCCGCGTTTCGGGGTGGCGACGGCCGCCGTTCCGGCCGGACCGTTAACCCGCGGGTAAAGGCGGCAATCTATGCTTGGTCACGTTCCGCCAATCGCGGTGCGGCTGCCCTGACATTCGGGGGCAGACTTCGCGCCGCCAATCCCCTACAATGCCCGTCAGGACGGTCGCCGTAGGACGATAGAAGGGAAGCGAATGACCGACCTGCCCCGTGTGTCGGTGGTGAGTGCCTTCTACAATCGTGGCAGCCGGGTGAGGGAATCGGTCGGCAGCGTGCTGGCACAGACCTATCCGAACCTGGAAATCGTGATCGTCGACGATGGATCGACCGACGATACGCTGGCGCAACTGCGGACGTTCGACGATCCGCGGCTGACCGTCATCTCGCGCGGCAATCGCGGGTTCGTCGCATCGATCAACGACGCGATCCGCGCCAGCAGCGGTGCGTTCGTCGCCATCCACGGATCGGGCGACCTGTCCTTTCCCGATCGCGTCGCGCGCCAGGCGCAGGTGCTGATCGACGACCCGGCGATCGGCGTGGTCGGATGCTGGGTGGAGGATGACGAAACGGTGGGGGACGGGACGCTAGTGTTCCGCCCGCCGGCCGGTTTGCCGTTCCACGAAGCGTTGCTGACCCGCAACCTGTTCACCCATGGCGAAACCATGTTCCGCCGGGCGCTGTACGATCAGGTCGGCGGTTATCGCGAATTCTTCCGCTACGCGCAGGATCGCGACCTGTGGCTGCGGATCTCGCGCCTTGCCGATTATGCGATCGTGCCGGAGATATTGTACCGGCGGTTCAAGCCGGCGGGCGGGGTGAGCGCCGATCCGCAAAAGCTGGTGCTGCAAGCCTATCTGTCCGACTTCGCGGTGCAATGCGCACGGGCGGTCGACCGGGGGGAGGCCGATCCGCTCGACCGGCATGGCTATCTCGCTCCGTTCCTGCGGCAGCGGCCCGAAGTGCTGGGGCGCAAACTGGCGTGGTTCGGGGCGCGGCTGATGGTGAAGGGCGATTTCACGCGTGGCTGGCCGGTGATCGAGCAGGCGCGCCGCGAAGCGGGAAGCTGGCAGGTGCGGATGATCCACGCGCTGGCCGGACTGCACCGGTCGCCCCTGCTATGGGAACGGATCGGCCGGCCGATCCTGACCCGGCGACTGGCGTTTTTCCGCCAGTCGGACGAGTGATCGGGGGCGGGGCGGCCGTATGCGACCGTCCCGCCGAGTTTTCAGCGGATCAGGATGCTGCCGAGCACCGGCACGTCGGCGGCTTCGAGACGCGGCAGCAGTTCGTCGAGCGCGGCGAACGGCGTCTGGGTGCGTTCGACCACCAGCAGCAGGCCGTCGGCGCCGCGCGCGATCGCCGCGACCATTTCGGGCGGCTGGTGCCCGGCGTCGATGATCGCGAAGCGATGGCCCAGCCGGATGGCGCGGATCTGTTCGACCAGCGACACGCGCTCGACGGTTTCGGGCAGCGCATTGATCGCCGGGCCGGCCGCGATCAGCGAGAGATTGGGCACCGGGGTTTCGACCACCGTCGCCGTGCGATCCTCGGCACCCGACAGCAGCGAGGTAACGCCCTCGGCCGGGTCGACCGCGAACAGGCTGTGATGCGTCGGGGCGGCGAAATTCGCATCGACGAGCAGGCCCGGCTGACCGAGTTGCGCCACCAGCGTCGCGAGATTGGCAGTGACACCGGGTGCATCATCGGTACCGACCGCGGCGACGACGATCACGCGCAGGTCGCCGCGTTCGAGATCCTCGATCGCGAACAGGCTGGAGCGCAGTGCGCGCAGCTTCACGGTCAGCGCATTGTCGGGATCATAGGCGGCGACGACCGCGCGGCTGACCCCGGTGGCGTCGGGATCGATCAGCGTGCCCGCCTCCGCCCGCGTCGCAAGCGTGCGCTGCACCTGTTCGGGCGCGACCACGCCGAGATCGACCACCGCTTCGGTGAAGCTGGCGCCGGTGCGGGCGCGATAGGCCTCGATCCGGTCCAGTTCCTCCCGGCCGAGCCGGTTGGCGTCGATCAGTGCGGTTTCGACGTCGCTGTAGCGATCGGTCGCTGCCCGCGACGTGCTGGAACGCAACCTCATGCCGATGCTTCCTTTCCGGCGAAACCAACATGGACCGATCCGCGGCTGAGATCGACGAGGACCGGCAGCCCGGTCGCCCGCTCGAAGCCGTCGATGGTGCGGACGCGCGGCCGGCGCCATTCGAGGAACAGCGCGAGCATCACCCCGGCGAACACGCCGCCGACGATGCCCAGCAGCAGCCGCAGGGCGACGTCGGGGCTGGACGGCAGCGTCGGCGCGGTGGCGCGGTCGAGCACGCTGACATTGGTCTGCGGGATCTCGCTCTGCAGGCGGACTTCGTTCAGCCGCGCGGTGACCGCGTCATAGGCGGCGCGCGCCGAGTCGACGTCACGCTGCAACACCGCCATCTCGTCCTGCGCGCTGGCAAGGCGCAGCACGCGTTCGCGCTGGGCCGCGACCAGACCGCGCAGATTGGCTTCGCGCGCGGAGGCGGCGGCGCTGTCGGTGCGGACCGCGTCGACGACGGTGCCGACCGCCGCGCTGCGCCGGTTGCGCAGTTCGGTGATCTGCGCCTGCGCGGCGACGACCATCGGGTGGTTGGGGCCGAGCGACTGGCGCAGTTGCTGCAATTCGGCCGACTTGCCCGCAATCTGCCCGTCCAGTCCCTGCACCACGGCGGATTGCTGCGCCGAGGACGACGACCCGACCGAGGTGTTGGCGCGGGCGCGCGACTGCGCGGCTTCGGCCTGGGCGGTGGTCATCTGCTGCGACAGCTCGCTCAGCTGCGCCTGTTCGATATCGAACCGGCCGGCACCGACCAGTCCGCGCGCCTGCTGGAAGCCGCTCAAGCGACGCTGCGCCTGTTCGAGCCGATCGCGCGCCTCGTTGATCTGCGACTGGAACCATTGCGAATAGACGCGGGCCGGGTCGATGCGCAGCTGCAGCTGCGTCTGGACATAGGCTTCGGCAAAGGCGGTGGCGAGCTGCGCGGCCTTTTCCGGGTCGGCGCTCTTGTAGTTGAGCGACAGCACGTTGGTCGACCGCGTCGTCACGACCTCTAGCGGGGCGACCAGCCGGCGACCGATCCATTCGCGCAGGCCGATGCGCTGTTCGCCCGATTCGCGATAGCGCTGGATCAGGTCGGGGTCCTTGTCATAGCCGAGCTTCTCGGCGACGCGCTGCGCGACGACGCCAGACCGGATGATGTCGACCTGCGTACCGAGCACCGATGCCGATGCCTTGGCAGCGCCGCCGCCGCCCGCGACCGGATCGGCCTGTTGCAAATCGAACAGCAGCGTCGACGACGCGGTGTAGGTGCGCGGCGACTGCCACGTCCAGATCGCGACGGCGAGGATGCACGCCAGCGCGACCAGCGCGATCAGCCGCCAGCGGCTCTTCAGCGACTCGAGATAGTCCCAGACGTTCATTGCATGGTTCCTTCGTCGGCGGCCGGCACGGGGGCAGCGCCCGTCCGCGTCGTCACGCACATCGACAGCAGCAATTGCGGCGCAAGCACGTCGTCGAACGCCAGCCGCTGCGACCCTTCCTGCATGCGCCCGAGGGCAGGCGAAAAGCTGTCGATCAGGTCGGGTACCAGCGCCGGATCATGGCCGTCGCGGATCAGGGCGTCGGTCAGGTCGGCGACGGAGAATTCGAGATGGGTGGCACAGGCCCGCGCGAAGCTTTCGAGCAGCGCGATCGGATAGCGGCGTGCGGCGAGCAGTCGCGAGAACAGTTCGTCGTCGCGCGGATTGGTCGTACGCCAGATCGCCTGTGCGCGCCGCAGCCCCTCGGTCATCGCCGTATCGTCGACCTCCTGCTGTCCCCGGTCGATCGCGACCAGGCACGCCTGCAGGCTGAACAGCCGCATATGATAAGGCGAACCGCAGGCGGCCCAGCGCAACGCCTCCAGCGCGTTCGGCGCGATGGTCAGGC
This sequence comes from Sphingomonas sp. BL-S-05, assembly GCF_055521695.1. NCBI lineage: Bacteria > Pseudomonadati > Pseudomonadota > Alphaproteobacteria > Sphingomonadales > Sphingomonadaceae > Sphingomonas > Sphingomonas sp. BL-S-05. Next base: position 166,676 of record NZ_CM145499.1, read on the forward strand.
CGATGGCGTTGCTGGTCAGGCGGATGAAATTCTTCACCTCGGCATCGGCGATCGGCTTCAGCCCGACCGCGGTCAGGTGGCGGCGGACCGAGGCGTGGACGTCGATCAGTTCGTTGACGTCGCCGGAAATGCCGACGAACAGCAGCCGCACCCGCGAGCGCATGTCGGACAGGAGTTTCAGCAGCAGCGCGAGCTGCGCCTTGGTCTCGGTATCGTCGAGGCGGTCGAATTCGTCGAGGATGAAGACGACGTCGTCGCGGTCGGCACGGGCCAGCAGCGCGGCGACCGCGCGCGGCGTCGGTGCCGCCGACAACAGGTCGATCGCCTTGCTATATTCGTCGCCGCGCAGTCCGAAGGGGGCGGGGCCGAGTTCGTGGAGATAGGGCAGGATGACCTGTCCGAAATCGCCGGTGCCCGCGCACGACAAATAGATGATGGTGGCGCCGCGCGCATCGGCCATGTCGCCGAACACGCGGACCAGCGACGTCTTGCCGCTGCCGCGCGGGCCATGGATGACGGCGTGCATGCCCGATTCGAGCACGGCTTCGCGCAGCGTCCGCAATTCGGCTTCGCGCCCGAACAGGTCGCGCGGATTGTCGACCGGCTGATTCGCGCCGAACAGGCGGACGGCGAGCGCGCGGGTGCGTTCGATCCGGCGTTCGGGCGACAATTCGGGGGCGGCGGTCCGCGCCGGCGGCGTCGGCGCGCGCGGAACCGGCGGGCGCGACGCCTGTGCCGCGACCTTCAGCGGGCTGGGCAGCATCCGTCCGGTATCGCCATTGATCCTGCGCAGCAGCAGGCGGACATGCGCCATCAACCGATCGAACATTCCGCCTCCTTCCCCATGGGCCAGCCCCGGACTGCCCGAACCTTGCATCGCATAAACGTCATCAATTGCCTATCGGTTCGAATGCGGAAGCGCGTGCCCCGGCAGAGCGGTGTCCGGATAGCGTTCGGGGTGCAGCAGCCGTTCGCCGATCCCGTCCCATGTGGGAAAGACGCGCGGTGCCACGCTGCCCGCTGCCGCCAGCGCATCGCGTATTGCCGCGTGGATCGATACCGGGTCGTCGTTACGATATCCGAAACGCGATGCGATATCGCCCTGCGCGAAGTCGGGGCAAACCGCTGGCAGGCCAAGATATTCATACTGGGCGAGCTTCAGGCTCGATTCCGCCAGATATTCGACCCCTGCCGCACGATGATAGGGGGCGAGGCCGATCGTCGCATGGCGCAGATAGGGCAGTGTCGCACGGAACGGCATTTCGTCATGCAGGATCACGTTGGCCGGTGCATCGAACTTCGCGCCGCTGCCGATGACGTGGAACCGGACGTCGGGAAAGGCCGGGGCGGCGATCCGAAAGAAATTCTGGTCGAACAGCATCGCGCCGACCGACACGGCGTTGAGCGTGCCAGGTGCATAGGGATTGGTGCCGTCATCGACGAAATCGTCGGGATCGATGCCGAAGCCGATCCGGGTCAGCCGGTCGGTCGCCCAGCCGAAATCCTCGGCCATCACGCTGGAGCGCAGGCTGACATGATGGACCAGCGCGCCATCCACCTCCAGCCGCTGCCGGACATAGGGGTGGGCGCCGACGGTATCGAGCCGGTCGGTCGCGTAATAGATGATTCGCGCGGTAGGATTGAGCCGCCGCATCCGCCGCAGCATGACCGCCGCGACCGTCGCCTCGACCACCAGATAATCGGCCTCGGCGAACATCCGGTCGACGTCGCGATTGGGCAGTTCCGCATAGAGCGGGAACAGCGTCCCCATCACCTTATCACCGAGCGCCGAGCCGGTAGCAAAGGGGTGGAAGGCGGTACGCCACAGATAGCAGCGGATATTGTCGACCGTTTCGAACCGGTTGGCCCGGTCCCACAGGAACAGTCGCGAATCACCCTTGCGCCGCGACAGCCGGCTGAACCGCGTCGACAGGAAGGTGACGTCATAGCCGGTATTGGCCAAGGCCTTGGCGATGGGGTGAATGCTCGCCCGCTTGGCGGTGCGATAATCGTGAAAGGCGGACACGAACACGACCCGTCCCTTGCTCATATCGCGCTCCCTATAGCGTGCTGCGCCGGTCATCGACCCGCGCCTCCAGCCATGCAATGGCTTGCCATTTGCGCGGGGTCAATGGTGCGGAGGCGAAATGATGCCGCAATGCAGCATAGGGATATACTTGTCGAGCCGCCGTGGTTAGTTACCCCGTTCGTCGCGGTGACGGGACGCTGTCCGGCAGCGCCGGCACGCGGATCGTAACGGGTGCGTCCGGGTTTTGACCGGGCCGCCGGAAAGTCATAGAGCGGAGGGCCGGATGCGCCGCATCCGACAGGGAGTTCGGGGAATGAAGGGTCCAGTCGCCATCGCCGCGACCGCTGGCGCAGTCGGCCTTGTCGTGGCCGCGGCACCCGCGCAGGCGCAGGAGAACAAGTTCGACCTGTCGCTGGCGGTGGTCGAAACCTATGACACCAATATCCTGCGTCTGGGCGAACAGCGCACCAACGGGCCGACCGACAATCTGTCGATGGCACCGCGCCTGACGCTGGATTACAGCCGGCAACTGGCGCGGCAGCGGATCTTCGCCAACGGCTATGCCGGTTATGTGTGGAACGACCGCTTCCGGTTTCTGAACCGGCAGGATATCGCGCTGATCGGCGGTGCCGACGTGCGCGTCGGTCCGAAATGCCGCGCGACGGTCCAGGGCGGCTTCTTCCAGGCGCAGTCCGATCTCGAGGATCTGGGCGTCGTCATCAGCAACGTCGCGACGACCCAGGATTATTCGATCAACGCCAGCTGCCCGCGTCCGGCCGGCTTCTATCCGCTGGCCTCGGCCGGATATTTCAAGGTCGACAACCAGCGCCGGCAGGAGCGGAACCAGAACACGATCGATGGTCGCATCGGCATCGGGTATAGCCGGCCCAGCCTCGGCACGGCGCAATTGTTCGGTGCGTTCTCGACGATCCGGCGCGCGCGGGTGCTCACAACGCCGGAAGGGCCGATCCGCGACGTGACGCAGGTCCGCTCGGCCGGCCTGCGCCTCGCCCGCGACGTCGGTACCCGGATCAAGGCGAGTGCCGAGGTCGGCTACACTTCCGCCGATCCGGCATCGCCACAGGCGTCGCCCTTCAGCGGCATCACCTATGCGATCGACGCATCCTATACGCCGATCTCGCGCTTCGTGCTGTCGGCGGGCTATGGCCGGTCGGTTTCGGCACGCGGCAATCTGGGCACCAGCTATATCCTGCGGCGGCAGGCCGATTTCAGTGCGCGACTGACGGTCAGCCGGAAGACGTCGTTCGGCGCAGGCGTCCAGTTGTCCGAGCGCGATTACCGGGGGGAGGATCCGCTGTTCCTTGCGCAGCCGCGCGGTTCCGATACCCAGCTTACCGCGCAGGCCGATGTCCGCTACCGACTGGCACAGCCAATCACGCTGGAACTGGCGACCCGCTACCGGCAGCGTACCGCCGAGAATGATTTTTACGATTATGACAGCTTCTCCACGACATTACGGGCGTTGCTGCGCATTTGATGGGAAAGGATAAGGGGATGAAGGCGTTCGTCAGTCTGGCCATTGCGATCGCGATGCCGTGCGCCCTCGTGCAGCCCGCGGCGGCGCAGGCGACATGGGATGGATATCGGCTGGGGGCCGAGGACCAGATCGAGGTGTCGATCTATGGTCAGGGTGGTTCGGTGACGAAGACCCGGATCAAGTCCGACGGGTCGATCACCCTGCCGCTGGTCGGCCGGGTCGAGGCGTCGAATCGCACGACGCAGGCATTGGCCAGCGCGATCCAGGAACAGCTGCGCCGCGGCGGGTACGTCAACGATCCGATCGTCAACGTCGAGATCGTCGATTACGCCAGCCGCACCGTCACCGTGCTCGGCGAGTTCGCCAAGCCGGGGATCGTGCCGCTCGACCGCCCGACCCAGTTGAGCGAACTGGCGGCACGGGCCGGCGGCCTGCGCGAGGGTGGCTCGGACATCGTCGAGCTGCGGCGCGGCGGCAAGGTCACGACCTACAGCCTGACGCAGATCGCGCGCGGGCAGCAGGCCGATATCGCGATGCAGCCGGGCGATGCGGTCTACGCCATCCCGGCGCCGCAATATTATGTCTATGGCCAGATCGGCAATGCCGGGGCGTTCGCGATCGCGCCGGGCATGACCATCCGCCAGGCACTGGCCCGCGCGGGTGGCCCGACACTGTCGGGTTCGGAGCGCAAGGTGACGCTGTATCGCGGCGGGCGCGAGCTGGAGGCCGAACTGGCCGCGCCGGTTCTGCCCGACGACGTGCTGTTCGTGCGCGAGCGTATTTTCTGACCGGGGCGGCGGACGTTCCCGGGGAGCGTCCGCCGGTCGGTTCGCACCGGCTTTGCGATCGATGAGCGACGACAGCCGTATCGAGGATCGCGACCCGGTGGCGCGCGCCGGCCCGCCGGGGTCGATGAAGCGCACCTTGGCGGCCGGGGCAGGGTGGACCACCGCGCTGCAACTGACGTCGAAGGGGATCGAGCTGGGCTTCACCGCCGTGCTCGCCCGCATCCTGTTCCCGCATGATTTCGGCGTGATCGCCGGTGCTACGATCTTCATCGAACTGGCATTGTTGCTCGCCGAGGTCGGGATCGGCGCGACGATCGTACAGATGCCGGGGCTGACGCGCGACGATCTGCGCATCGCCGGGACGCTCGTTTTCCTGACCGGCATCGGCTATTTCCTTCTCGCGCAGCTTCTGGCGCCGCTCGTGGGCGATTTCCTTCATATCGGCGGAGTGACCGACGTCCTGCGCGTGCTGGCGTTGGTATTCGTCATTCAGTCGTTCGGCATCGTGCCCGAAAATCTGCTGGTCCGGCGGCTCGATGTGCGACGGGTGATGATCGCGCAGGTGCTTGGCCGAATCGTCGGCACCGGCGGGGTCGGCATCCTGCTGGCATGGCTCGGTTGGGGCTATTGGGCGCTGGTGGCGGCGGCGCTGGTCGAAACCGCGTTCAAGGCGGGATGGCTGGTCGCGATCGTCCGCCCGCCGATGCGACCGCTGCTGACGCGGGCGGGGGTCCGGCGGCTGATGGGGCGCGGGGCCGGCTTTTCGCTGGCGCGCATCCTGAACTTCTTCGCGCTGCGCTCCAACAATCTGGTCGTCGGCCGGACGATGGATGCCGCCGCGCTCGGCATCTATTCGCGCGCCTTCAACCTGATGAGCGTGCCGTCCGAACTCTATACCCGCATCGCCGAACGACTGGTGTTTCCGGCCATGGCACAGGTGCAGGACGATGCCGTGCGGTTGCGCGCCGCCTTCCTGCGCGGGACCGAACTGACCGCGGCGATCGGCATGCCGATGTCGGCGTTGTTGGCGGTGCTGGCGCCGGAGGTGATCGACATCATTCTCGGATCGCGCTGGGCGGCGGTGATCGGGCCGTTTGCGATCCTGTGTTCGGCAAGCTATTTTCGCCTGGGGTCGAAGATCGGCGGGTCGCTGCAGCGGGCGAAGGCGGCGACGGGGGCAATGATCTTCAATCAGATCGTGTATCTTGGGATGGTCGTCGGTGGGGCGTTGATCGCCTATCCTTATGGTATCGAGGCGGTCGCGCTGGCAGGGAGTATCGCGGTGGTGGCGTCCTATTGCATCATCAACGTCAACGCCTGTCGCATCGCCGGCGTCGACCTGCGCGCGTTCGTCGCCAGCCACGGGCATGGCCTGTTGCTGGCGGCGTTGAGCGTCGCGGTCGTGCTGCCGGTCGTGACGCTGTTGCGAGATGCGGCGGCGCCCGCGCTGGTGACGGTCAGCGTCTCGGGGGCGGCGCTGCTGGTCGTCGGGCTGATCCTGCTGTGGCGGCGGCCGCGCTGGTTGCTGGGGGAATTTCTGGTGTCGCTGATCGATGCCGGCGCGCGCTCGATCGCCCGGCGGCGCGGGGCGGTATCGTGAGGCGCGTGCCATGGCTGCTGGCCGCGATGCTGCTGGTCGCCGGCTGCAGCGGGCAAAGCGACGCCGAACCGAAGGACCCGCCGCGGCGGCCAGCCCCGCCGCCGAAGTTCGGCGTCAACCTGTCGGGGGCCGAGGGCCGCGAGAATGACGCCCCGCGCCCGACGCTGGCGGATGTCCGCAACGCCGTCGATCGCCTGCGCTTCGGCCTGATCCGCTATCCGTTCCGACCCAGCCGGATGACCGCCGACCGGGTCGACGAACTGAAGGCCATCGCCGCCTTCACCCGCTCGCGCGGCGTCCCGCTGATCCTCGACAACCATAATTCGCGCTGGAACCCGGTGAGCGAGCAGATCGCCTTCTGGACCGATCTGGCGCGACAATTTCCCGATGACGGCTCGGTGATGATCGACTTGGTCAACGAACCGGGCAATGTCGAGTGGATGCAGTGGGCGAGCGAGGCCAAGGCGGTGATCGCCGGGCTGCGTCGGGCCGGCATCCGTCATCCGATCCTGCTGCAATGGCCCGGCTGGTCGGGCATCCAGCGCTTCGACAAGCATGAGGCGGCAGAGGGCGCGTGCCAAAGCGCCGGCTGCGCGCTCGACCGGACGCCGGGGCCGCTCGATCCGATCGACCGCACCTTCCTGAACGGCCATCGCTATTTCGATTCGGACAATTCGGGGACCAAGCGCGACTGCACCAACGACAAGGGCGAGCCGCGCACCGACAGCGGGTTCGACCGGTTCGCCCGACAACTGCGGCGGCGCGGTCTGCGCGGGTACATCACCGAATCGGCGTTCGGCAGCTATGCGGCGATCCCGCCGGGCTGCATGGCGGTGGGCGCCGATGCCGTCGCGCAACTGCGCGCCAATAGCGACGTGCTGCTCGGCGTCACCTGGTGGGGTGGGGGCCGGATGTGGCCCGACCGCTATCTGTTCAAGATCGAATGTCCCAAGGGCGTTCGGTTCACCTGTCCTCCATCGGAGTATCAACGGATGCTGAATCCGACCCTTTCGACCAGCCCCGGACCCATTGCCGGCCCCGATCCCCGTACGGGCCCGGCGGAGTCGCGCCGATGAGCGCCGACCGGCCGTTGTCGATCGTGCATGTCGTTCGCCAATTCCATCCGGGGATCGGCGGCATGGAGGAATGCGTGCTGCAACTGGCGCGTTATCAGCAGCGCGACGGACATGGCGTGCGGGTGGTGACGCTCGACACCATCTTCGACGAAGATAGCGCGACGAAACTGCCGCACCACGATGCGATCGACGGGATCGAGATCCGCCGCGTGGGGTGGAAGGGGTCGAAACGCTATCCGGTCGCGCCCGGCGTGCTGCGCCACCTGAACGGTGCGGACATCGTCCATGTCCATGGCGTCGATTTCCTGTTCGATTATCTCGCGCTGACCAAGCCGATCCACGGCCGCACGCTGGTGCTGTCGACGCATGGCGGATTCTTCCACACCCAGTTCGCCGGCAAGATGAAGCTGCGCTATTTCGCGACGGTCACCCGCACCGCGATGCGCGCCTATGCCGGGACCGGGGCGTCGAGCCAGCAGGATTATGACCGGTTCCGACAGATCCGTCCGCGCAATTTGCGGCTGATCGAAAATGGCGTCAGCCTCGACAAGTTTCGTGGGCTGGCCGATCCGTCGGCGCGCACGATGCTGTATTTCGGTCGGCTGGCGCCGAACAAGGGCCTGTTCGACCTGTTGCCATGGTTCGCGCAGGCACGGTCGGTCGATCCGGCGTGGCGGCTGGTGATCGCCGGCAAGCCGATGGGCGTGGAGCCTGGCGAATTGCGCGACCGTGCCGCCGACGCCGGCATTGCCGACGCGGTCGAAGTGGTGGTGACGCCGAGCGACTCCGAGATCGCCGATATCGTCCGGCGCTCGTCGGTCTATGTGTCGGCATCGAGTTACGAGGGCTTCGGTCTGGCGGCGATCGAGGGGGCGTCGGCGCATCTCTATCCGGTGTTGAACGCCATTCCCGCCTTCGAACGGACGATCGAGACGATGGGGTTCGGCCGCATCGTCGATTTCACCGATCCGGCATCGGGCGCGGCGTTCGCGCGCGATTGGCCGACGGTCGCACGACCCGATTCAGCGGCGCTGGATAGCCTGCTCGACGCGCGCTTCGGCTGGCGTGGGCATGTCGATGCATTTTATGACTTGTATCGCGCTGCAGCGAAGTAAAGATGTGGTAACGCTTTTACCGTATCGCCGCCTGAACGGTCGCATCGCCCCGGACTTGCGCCGCAAGCGCAACTGATCCATGGACGCGCGGCGCACGTACGGGCTTTAAGACCAAGACCAACTATAGCCGTTACCGGCATATAACGGACATCGGGGATCAGGGTGACAGGAATACCAGCCGATTCCGGAACGGATATTGCTGGCGCGGCCAGAAGTTCGCGCTTCTGGCTGACCCCGCATGCGCTGCGCCTGCGGCTCTATGCCACGTTGCTCGCCCTCGACATTACCGCAATCGCGTTCGGTTTCCTGCTGCCGAGCCATTTGCTGAAGTCCGACTTCAAGCTGTTCGAGCTGCTGACGGTGACCGCGATCGTCTATACCGGCATCGCGTTCAATTCCGGCGCCTTCTCGCTACGGTCGACGCAGGATGTGTCGGTGGACACCGCGCCTGCCGTCCGGGCGCTGCTGTTCACCTATGGCGTGCTGTTCCTGCTGTCCTATTTCCTGAAGCTGGAGCGCGATCTGTCGCGCCTGCTGATCGGCATCGCGATGGTCGTCGGCACGCTGACGCTGGTCGTGTTCCGGCAGATCGTCGCCATCTATGTCGAATCGAAGCTGCGCGACCGGTTGCTGGTGCAGATGCTGATCCTCGACGGTGCCGACATGGCGCCGCCGCCGGGGTTCCGCGTGGTTCGCGCCAGCGATCTCGGCCTCGTCCCCGACCTGCGCGATCCGGCGATGCTCAACGCCTTCGGCTCGCTGATCCGCGAATGCGAACGCGTGGTGGTCGCCTGTTCCGAAGCGCGCTGCCAGGACTGGGCGATGTTGCTGAAGGGGGCAAATGTTCGCGGAGACGTGGTCGTCGACACCATCGCCCATTTCGGCGCGCTCGGTGTGTCGCAGATCGGCGACCGCCCGACGCTGACCGTATCGGTCGGGCCGCTGTCGCTGCGCGATGCCTTTGCAAAGCGGGCGTTTGACCTTGCAGTGTGCGTGCCGGCGCTGATCGCGCTGGCCCCGGCATTGTTGCTGACGGCGTTGCTGATCAAGCTCGACAGTCCGGGGCCGGTGCTGTTCCGCCAGCGGCGTGTCGGGCGGGGCAACGAGTTCTTCGACATCCTCAAGTTCCGCAGCATGCGCGTCGAGAAATGCGATGCCGACGGCAATGTCTCGACCAGCCGCGACGACGACCGCATCACCCGCGTCGGCTATTTCATCCGCCGCACCAGCATCGACGAATTGCCGCAGTTGCTGAACGTGTTCTTCGGCCAGATGAGCATCGTCGGGCCGCGCCCGCACGCGCTGGGATCGCTGGCGGGCAATCACCTGTTCTGGGACGTCGACACGCGATACTGGCACCGGCACGCGCTCAAGCCGGGTATTACCGGTCTGGCGCAGGTGCGCGGCTATCGCGGCGCGACCAACCATGTCGAGGACCTGACCCGCCGGTTGCAGGCCGATCTGGAATATGCCGCCAACTGGTCGTTCTGGCGCGACGTCACCATCCTGGCGATGACGGTAAAGGTCGTCGTTCACAAAAATACCTATTGAACCAATTCGACAGAAATTCGTTCGTCGGCGATCGACGAAGGAATTGATTTGGATCTAGTTTCACGCGCGAAACCGGTGCTGCGGCTGCTATTGCGGCTGCGGCCGCTGGCAACGCTGATCGCCAATCTCCGGGCGCCGTTTCGCGTCATCCTGTATCGCCGGGCGCGCCTGTCGATCGCCGGGCCGCTCAGCGGCAAGGGGCGGCTTGCGATCGGCAAATGCTGGCCGGGGCAGGTATCGCGCGGGACCGAGGTCGCGGTGCGGCCGGGCGGCGCGATGTGTGTCGACGGTATCTTCGCTCTGCATCGCGGCGTCGAAATCCGCGTGAGCAAGGGCGGGCGGCTGACGCTGGGCAGCGGCTATCTGGCCGACGATGTCCGCATCGACTGTCACCAGGCGGTGACGATCGGCCACCGCGTCGCGATCGCCGCGCGGACGGTCATCATGGACACCGATCATCACGACCTGACCGGCGCGCGGGCGCGGACTGCGCCGGTGGTGATCGGCGACGATGTATGGATCGGCATGGGGGCGATGATCCTGAAGGGCGTGACGATCGGATCGGGCGCGGTGATCGCGGCCGGATCGATCGTGGTGCGCGACGTCGCCCCCGGCATGCTGGTCGCCGGCAGTCCTGCACGCGATATTCGCGCGGTAACCTGGTCGATCTGATGATTGCGATATTTGGTGAACAATAAAGGCGCAATCATTTACCGTGCGTTTACCAACTATCCTTTAGTAACCATCATTCCCACGGCTGCAGAAAAGCTTTGGTAAGACCTGATCCGCTATCTGGTGTGGAGCCAGATGGAGGATGCCATGAGTCTTCAGGCACGCATAATTGAAGAAGAGCTTGTCGGTCGTCGCGAAGATGATCGTGTTTCGGTCGGTCGCGCGTGCGTGTTGCGCGTGTCGGGACGGCCGCCGGTGCATAGCGCGCTGCTCGACCTGACTCGGCATGGTTGCCGGATCCGCACCGGGCACCCACTTGCCGTCGGCGAGTCGGTGCTGCTTGGCCTTGCCGGGGTCGGTACGGTCGAGGCGACGGTGGTGTGGGGCGAGGGCACCCAATATGGCTGCGAATTCATCACCACGCTGCGATCGGGCGCCGTGTCGGATGCGACGCGCGGCAACGTCGTCAGCTTCGACGTCATGCCCGCCGTGCAGCCGTTCAAATGGTCCCCGCGTCTGCGATTGCTGACGATGGCCGTCTATGCGGTGACGCCGTGGCTTGCGATCCTAGCGGCGGTCCACCTGTTCCGCGCACACTGACCGGTCAGCCGGCGGCCGCCTGTCGTCGCGCCATGCGCTCGCGCGGCGTCAGGCGATGGGCTTCGGCCTGCCGGCGCGCCGAATCTTCGCGCGCCGGCATATAGGTCGCCCGGCAATAGCCGAGCAGCAGCCATAGCAAGGGTGCCGACTTCATCGAGAAGGTGCCGGTGCCGCCGACCAACAGCCAGACATAGACGTACAGCGCGGCGGCCCATGCCGCCCGGCGCGGCGTGTCCGAATTCTGCGGCACGACGATGATGAAATAGGCCCAATAGACGAACGCGCCGGCCAGTCCCATCGATGCGATCACGAAGCCATAGCCGGTATCGCCGGTGCGCGAGATGAGCGCGGGGACGCCGAACAGATAGTCGCCGGCATCATATTCGGTCAGATAGCGATAGGTCGTGCCGAGCCGCCCGACCGGATCGTCGCCCGTCCGCCACGGGATGAAGGCGAACAGCAGGAAGGTCGCGCCCAGCGACACGACCGGGACCAGCCCCTGCCAATAGCGCGGCAGGCGCGGGAACAGGAAATAGCCGATCAGGAAGAGCGGCGCGAGCAGCGACGACATGCGCGCATTGTTGGTGACGACGATCAGGAACACGGTGGCCAGCGCCAGTATGCGCTCGGCGATGCTCAGCCGCTGCCACAGGGTACACAGATACACCATGATGACGATCGAGAAGCAGTTGATGCTGACCTGTTCGAGGAAGATCGACGAGGTGCGCGGCCCGTCATACAGGCCGAAGGTGAAGCGCCCGCTGTACGAAATCGTCCCGATCGCCAGCGAGTTTTCGTCCATGAAGTCCTTGGCGACGAAGCCCCGCGTCTTGATCAGATAGTTGGCCGGCTGGAAGATCGAGGCATAGGTGTCGACGCTGCTGATCTCGAGCAACAACACGCCAAGCGCGATGACGCAGCTGACCGCGAAGGCGATGCGCACCATCCGTTCGTCGCAGCGTATGCCGAGGATGGTGAAGGCGGCGATGATGAGTGCGTTGCGCACCCCTTCGATCATCGGCCGTTCGAACACCAGCGATCCGATCACCGCAACCGCCACGATGCCGGCGACGAGCAGCAACGGCGCCACATCCTCGCGGCGGATGCCGTCGCGAAGGAAGGACATGCCCATCGCACCGAGGATGATCGTGAGTTCGGCGGCGATGACGATCACGTTGTTCATCGGCGCGCCGGCGGCGGCAGCGGCGGCGAAGATGCCGTTATAGGAGATTGCGATCGGCGGCAGCAGCGTCATCGCCCAGCGCAGCGCCACCGAGTCGCGGCTGGTGCCGGCCTGAAGTGCGACGCGGTTCATCACGCTCTACGGCCAAACGTCACGGCGATCATTCCCTTCCAGCGAAGCCCCGCCAATAGCAGAGCCTTGGCGGCTTTGCGAAGGGGGAGAGGCACGATCCGTCCGTTCGACGCACCGTGCCTCTCGCGTTTTGTTATACGTCGACGCTGCCGAGCCCGACGCTCGATCCGACCGCGCTGTAGATATAGAAGCGCATGCCGTTCTGTTCGATCATCCCGTCTAGCTCGAGCGCGCGCGTACCGGTGATGGTGACGGTACCGCCCGCACCCGACAGGTCGAGGACGCCGTCGTTGAACCGGATGATGCCGTCGTCATTGCCATCGAACAGTGCCGTGGTGGTGACGATCAGGTCGCGCGCGGTGAAGGTCAGCGAATCATTGCCGAGGCCCGCGACGGGATTGGCGGTATCGAAGAAGAAGATGTCGCTGATCTTGCTGTTGCTCGACGATTTGAGCACGTCGTTGCTGAAGCCGCTTTCGGCGACCTGCTGGTTGCGGCCGGCGACCGGGCGGACGCGAGCGTCGCCATAATAGAAGACCCCGTCGATATTGCCGAGCAGCCGCAGCCCGCCGGCACCGTTCGCGCCGGCCAGCACGACCGCATCGCCATCGCTGGTGTCGAGCGCCACCGTGCTGCCACGCCAGGTGATGATGCCGTCGTTATTATTGTCGCGGATCGCCCGGTCGACCGCCAGCACGTCGCCGCGCTGCCAATCGGTGACGGTATCGACACCCGAAACGCCGGAGGTCCGCAGTTCGAAGATGTCGCGCCCCGCACCGCCGGTCAGCTTGTTGGCGACCTGGTTGCCGATCAACCGGTCGTTGCCGCCGCCACCGACCGCATTCTCGATCGTGACGCCGTACGCGATCGAGATATTGTCCTTATACAGCCCGTTGGTCAGCCCCAGTTCCTCGCGCAGTGCGGTATAGGCGTCGAACGTCGCCTGGCTGCGTGGGGCAAGCCCCTGCGCCGCGCGGTTGGCGTTGACCTGTTCGAGCGTCAGGAACGCCTCGATCCCGCCGCCCGACGAGAAGGCGCCGGCATTGAGGTCGATCACCGACGGGGTGTTCCAGCCCGAGAAATCAAGCGTGTCGTTGCCGCCGGCGTCATAGATGGCGACGATCGGCGCGGCATTCTTGGTAAAGTCCAGTTCGGCGCGGTTGGCGGTCGAATTGAAGCCGTAGACGGTGTCGCCGGTGCGGGTCGTCTTGTCGGCGCCATAAAGTTTCTGGATCGCGACGATGTCATGCACCATCGGCGTCGATGCATAGCCGAAGCGCAGATTGGCCCAGTCGATATGCTGCGCGCCGGTTTCGTACGCGTCGAAATAGCTCATGATCGAATATTGCGCCGAATCCTGCGCATAGGCGGCGTCGTTGGCATAGGTGATCGGATCGGGAACGCCGTCGCCGTCATCGTCGTCCAGCGCGTCGTAATCGCCCGGATGGCTGAGACCCAGCGAGTGGCCCAGTTCGTGGACGATCGTCGTCTTGGCGTAGAAGCTGTCGCGCACCGGGAAGAAGTTGGAACTGACGAAGCCGTCGATCCACACGTCGCCGCTCAGCCGGCCGTAATCCTCGAGATCGTAGAATTTGGCGAAAGCCGAATCGTCATAGATGTTACCGAACGGCAGATAGGCATAGGCCTGTGCCCCGCCGGTGTTGGTGTTGCCGAAGGTGATGTCGGCATTGTACGACTTGGTTTCCTTGAACGTGATGGCGATCAGGTCGTCCCACAATGCGATCCCGGCGCGGGCCATCATCCGCTGGTCGGCGTTGAATGCCGAAAAGGCGTCTGCATAAAAAGCTTCGTCGAGGGCGATGGTGCCGGTCGCGTTGACGTAATAGCTGTTGGCCAGCTCGGCATAGCTGTCCCAGAAGCCGAAGTTCAGGACGCCGTCGTTCAGTTCGCCATAGTTGTTGATATTCCAGCTATAACCCGAACGCGTCAGGATATTGCCGGCTTGGGTCGCCGTAGCGATCGGCTTGTTCGCATAGGTTTGCCCGGCGAACGGATCGAGCGAGAGCGATTCGACGATGTCGTCGGCGCCGCCCAGCGGCCAATCGCGTTCCACCGGCGTGCCGGGTACCAAAGTGCCAAGTTCCATAATCAATTCTCCCCTGTAAGTCGGTTATTCGGTCGTGCGCCGCGCCATGGCAGCGCCCGGTCCAGCGCGCGTTCGGCAAGGGTCTCGAAATCCTCCCCCTTGCCGGCGATTGTCGCCGGACCGATCCATTCCCCCTGCGCATCGTCCATCACGATCGATGGTCGTGCGGATAGTGCGATCGCCGGTCGGCCATCGACCGGCGTCAGATCGGCGATGATCTGGACCCGTGCCCGATCGGCGGCGTCGAAGCCGTCGACCGGCACCGGCGCGCCCTTCTGCGCGATCGCGATCAGCGTCGCGCATTGATCGGGCGTCGCGGCGATGCAGGTCAGCCCGACCGAGCGAACTCCGCGCCACAAGGGCGCGGCGATCGTGCGTTGCGACATAGCGACAGCGAAGCTGGTCAGGGCAGGCGGCACGGCATTGGGCAGATCGGGCAACGCTATGCTCCCTGAACAACTGTACCGATGATGCGCGCGTCTAGGAAAAGCGCCAGAAAATATTACCGAATTTTAACTAACCTGCCGCAACCGTGGCGAAAATGGCACAGACTGTCCCGAAGCGGGAATGAAGGCACATTATTCATGTCGCACTGCCGCAAACCAACTTGCATCGATGCGTGTTTGTCGTAGATGCGAACGAAGGGGAGCGGGGGGATTTGACGTCCGAAAGGATTAGCTGGCGGAACTGCGTAGCACGCTGCTGAAGCCGGGGGCGGGGGCGGAACCGCCCGCCATCGATCAAAATCTGCGCGACATCGTGGCAGGCTTCTCGCGAAGCTTGGTCTGGCCATGCGTCCAGTCGCGGACTTGCGCTCCGATTCTAAAGTAACGGTATAATATTAATCCGCTCTTGCATGCGCCCGATCCTCCGATCGTCGCTTGCCAGGGGCGCTTCGCCGTGCGCGCTCCGCAAATACTTCATCTATGGTAGAAAAAAATCGGCAACGCGTTTGTTCCACTACGGTCAACGGGTTTTGACGGTTAACGCCTGTCCTATAGCTGGAAAAGCTGGACGTCTGTTCATGGCCGCTAGTTGGGAAATCCTTGACGGACCAAGAAATCATCCGTAAACGCCGCTTTAAGCATAGTGCGCCTGGAACGGCGGGCGTGCTGACGGAACGTTTTCAATATTCTAGGAAGGAATGACCATGGCCGAGCAAGGTTTTCGCGATAACAGCAACCTGATCACCACCGCTTCGCGCGTTGACATCGCCCTGAACAACACCTCGGACGTCTATGACGCCAGCACCGCGTCGACCGCGTTCGTGTTCAACGAAGGCAATGCCGGCGACGACACGCTGACCGGCTTCAGCAGCAACGACTCGATCCTGAACTACAAGAAGATCTACGACGGTAACGGCGACGGCTTCATCCAGTTCGGCGCGAACGGCGAACTCGACATCGACCGCACCAGCCGCAAGAAGGCCGGCAACGACCAGATCCAGGTCACCGGCGAAAACGGTCCGGTCACCGAACTGCGCTATCTGGGCAGCAAGGGTGCTTCGACCGACCTGCACGTCTATGCCAACTCGGCGACGCTGAAGAATCTGTGGATTTCCGAGTTCGGCGGCCGTGCCAACGTCATGGAAGGCACCGTCGGCAACGACACGATCGATTTCGCCGGTGGTAACAAGACCCTGCTGATCGACAACGCGCTCGGTCTGAACCTGGGCAGCGACACGCTGAAGAACTTCGAAGCCGGCGACAAGATCGTCACCACCTCGAAGCTGTTCGACAACACCCAGAACGACGTCGTCGGTCTCGGCAAGAACCTCGTCCTCGACGTGTCGGGTGCGGCCGGTCCGCTGTCGACCGATCCGAAGGTCGGCCCGGGCGGTCAGCTCGATTTCGTGACCCCGGATCTGCAGAAGATCAAGTACACCGGGTCGGAAGTCATCAACGGCGTGACCTACTACATCTACGAAGCGCCCGACGCTTCGACCCCGCCGCTCTAAGCAACGGCAAACGGTCGCGTTCACCGCGATCGGAACGGGAGGCGCTGGCGAAAGCCGGCGCCTCTTTTTTTGTGTCTCGTTCCAAGCGATCGGGCGTTGGCCGACCTTTGCGGCGGCGGCGGCTGGCCGGTTTGCCGGTCGATCATTCCGACGTCGTCAAACGCCGTCGGTTCGATGCCCAGGCATATCAGACCGTAGCTGGCAACGCCTGGGCTGGACGCAGCGAGCATCTGTCGGAGCGGCAGCACCGACGCGAATGGCGTAGCGACCAAACTACCGTCGCGGTGAATGACGGCGGGTAGCGCCGTCCGTGTCGGAAAGGGGGGGAACTCGTCGAAGACCCGTATCGACATACCTGCCTGAGACGGTCCGTCGATCCGGCATTTCGACAATCTCAATGCCTGTCCTGCGCGATTGCCGCAGCCGGGCAGGCCAAAGGACCATTCAGGACGAACGGGGCAGGCTCCATGTCGTCATGCTCGGGACACGAAAAAAAGGGGGCGGAACCGGCAATCTGGTCCCACCCCCTCGATCGTCGACGAAGGCCGGTTACAGCAGCGCGAGCGCGCCCTCCGGATCGGTCGCCGAGCCGATCATGCTGTAGATGTAATAGGCGACGCCGTTCTTCATCAGCATGCCGTCATATTCGATCTTCCGCACGCTCGATCCGTCAATCGCCTCGATCGCGATCGAACCGCCACCCGACAGGTCGAAGACCTTGTTGGAGCCGGCGCCGATCAGACCGTTCTTGTTATTGTCGCGGAGGCGGACGGTGGTGACCAGGAAATCCTCGGCCGAGAAATCCTTGATCCGGTCCTTTCCGCCCGCACCCGTCGCGTCGTAGAAGAAGACGTCGCTGCCCGCGCCACCCCACAGGGTGTCGCTGCCCGCGCCGCCGATCAACAGGTCGTTGCCGTCGCCGCCGAACAACTGGTCGTTGCCGGCCAGCCCCTCGATCCGGTCGTTGCCGCCGAGACCTTCGATCCGGTCGATGGCGGTGGTGCCGCGCAGCCGTTCGCCGAAATCGCGGAAGTTGAATTGTGCGAGCGCGGGATCATGGTCCGACAGCGCCGGATTGGTGCCGCCCTGCGTGTTATAGCCGGTGTTGATGTGGACGACGTCATAGCTGGCGACCGCGCCCAGTTGCTGATCGACGATGACATGGTCGATCGCCTGCGACCGTCCGTCGAACATATAGGTATAGCGTTCGGCCTCGGACAGTTTCGTCACGGTCAGATTGTCGAACCGCGCACCGCCGTCGCGGGCATCGCCGTTCGCGTCGACATAGCCGGTGGCCGCTTCCATCGCCCGGTTGAAATAGAATTCGTTCCAGTCACCACCCGCGACGATGCGGTTGTCGGACGATGCCGACTGGATCGTGTCGAGCATGTGCCACACGTCTTCGGCGATCGCGTTGCGCTTCGCCCAGCCGTTATTGAGCGGCTGGCCGTTGTCGATATTCTGGTCGAGCTGCCAGAAGCTGCCCGACCCCCCCTTCGACGGCAGATGGTTGGCGGCGACATAGACGCTGTTGCCGGCAAAGCTGAACTCGCCGAGCAGCGACTTGCGGGTATTGTTCCAATCGGCGGCGTTGATCTGGCCGGCGATCTCGCTGTCGTCATGGCCAATTCGGTCGCCGGCGTCGCGCACGCCGTCGCCGATCCGGTCGGTAAAGGCGCGGCGCTGTTCGATCGTGGCATCGGCGGCGAGGTCGCCGAGCTGCACGCGGTTGGTGTTGTAGAGGAAGCCGACGCGGATGTTGCCACTCTGCTGCCCGCCCTCGGCATTGTAGACCGGCAGTTCATCGACCCACTGGTAACGCTGCCCGGTGGCGGCGTTGACCGCATCGACCAGCTTCTGCCACGTCAGCGACGCATCGGTGCCGGTCGACGACGCGCCGTCGCCTGCCGCTGCGCCGTTATTGTCCTGAATCTCCTCGATCGTCAGGATATCGGGCGCCTTCAGATTGACGGCGATGGCATCGGCGATCGCGGTGAAGCGGGCCGCCGGATCGGTCGCCGCCAAATTCTCGACGTTGAACGTGCCGATGGTCAGCGCACGCGAATTGGCGACGATGGTCGTCACCTCGCGCACCGGGGTCGTGTCCTCCTCAATCGTCACCGGATCGGTCACGACCAGCTTCAGGTCGGTGAAATCGAATTCGACGATGCCGGTCACGTCGCCCAGCTTGTCGCCGGCTGAAGCCGAATCGATCAGTCCTGCCGGGGCCGCGGTCGCGAAATCGGTGAAGTCGAGTTCGAGAATGTCGGGATTGGTGTCGCCGTCATGGATATAGCGACCGCCCGAGTGGACATCGTCACGCGTGTCGCTGGTGTCGGGCGGCGACAGGCTGGGGTCGCCAGCGATGGTATAGCCGCCACGGCTGTTGATCTGGTCGGCATCGGCGTGAACCGTCGAATAGGCTTTCACGTACGGCTTGCCGCCCGACACGCCGACGAAACCGTCGGCGACGACCATGTCGGGCACGATGACCCGCATCCCTTCGATCGTCTCGAAGAAGTCGAGCGCGTCATTGGCCGGGTCGAAGCCCGCGCCACCGACGGAATCGAAATAATTGGGCACTTCGTCGGTCAGGATCGCGCTGGGAATGGCACGACCGGGCGTGCCGTCGAGGATCAGCGTCGGCAGGTCCTGGTTGCTCGCATCGATGGTGATGCCGCTGACGCCGGTCAGCACGGTGCGCGGTATGTTGGTGAACGCCTGATATTCCATCACCTGCGCGGTGACGGTCACCAGGTCGCCGACGCGCAGGTTCGGGGCGAGCGCCGCCAGCGTCGTGCCGGCGTTGCGATCGTCGCGGGTCATCACGAAGATTCCTTCGGAGGTCAGCGCGCTCGAATCCCAGTCGGCGGTTTCCTCGGTCAGGTAGAAGCCCTGGCGTGCGCCGCTGCCGTCGAGTGCGGTGACCACCGCCTGCACGGTCACGGTGGTGGTCGAGCGGATATTGAAACCGCTGACGTTATCGGCCGCCAGTACCGGGCTGAAGAAGGCGGCGCCCTGCACGTCGTGGATGCGGTACAGGTCGTCGTTGACGATGGTCGCCTCGCCCAGCGAATCGGTCAGCGTCGCGCCGTTGGTGGCGTCGGACAGCGCGACGTAGAATTTCTCGTTGCCCTCGCGGACGGTATCGCCGTTGACCGCGATCGAGACCGTCGCCGTTTCCTGGCCGGCGGCGAATTCCACCCGGCCGCTGGCGCCGACGAAATCGCTGCCGGCGGTGGCGGTGTTGCTCATCGTTTCATAGGCGACCGAGAAGGCATCGCTGCCGCCGGTACGGGTGATGGTGAAGGTCGCCAGCGTCTGGCCCGAATCGCCTTCGACCACCGAAACGTCGCCGATCGACACCGATGGCGGGGTGCCGTCGTCGTTCAGGATCGTACCCGTGGCTTCCGCCGCCGCGATGGTCGCGCCGCCGGTGGCGTTGGTCAGCGTCAGCGCGATCGTCTCGTCCGCTTCGCGCACGGTATCGCCGGCCACGGTGATCGTCACCGTCTTGGCGGTCTCGCCCGCGGCAAAGGTCAGCGTGCCGCTGGGCAGCGTGCCGACGATGTCGTCGGCATCGGCGGTGCCGAAGGTCGCGGCGAAATCGACGGTCGCGTCGCCGGTGCTACCGCCGTCGCGGGTGATGGTGAAGGTCAGGTCGGTGGTGCCGGCATCGCCTTCGTCGATCGTCACGTCACCGACGCTGAACGCACCGGCATTGTCGCCGCCGCCACCGACGGTGAAGCCCTTCGCATAGGCGACGCCGGCCGCATCGTCGTTGGTCCAGTTCGCCCGGTTGGCGATCGCGTCGAGGATCTCGGCGCGGGTGCCGGTTGTCGGGCCGGTATAGGCGCCGTTATCCTCGCCAAAGGCCAGCGCATCCTTGCCCGCGGTCAGGCCGGTCGGCACCGCACTGGTGTTCGAATTGGTCGCGTCGCCTGCGAACGCGGTCTTGCCGTCGGCGAAGTTGAGCGCGAACAGGAAGGTCGGGTTGGCGGCGGTGCCGCTATAGGCGAGGATCTGGTCGCCGCTGGTCGACGGATTGAACTGTCCGGTCAGGCCGCTGACCTCGAACACCGTCCCGATCTTGGCGTCGGCGGGGATGGTGTAGGCGACGGTGCCTTCATTGGCGCGGAACCCGCCCGCCGCCAGCCAGCCATTATCGGTGAAATAGATGGTCTGCCCGGCCAGATCGGCCAGCAATACGAACGCGAACGACTTTACCCCGGTATCGGCACCATAGCCGATCAACGCGATATCCCCAGCAACTGCCACGCTATTTCCCCTTATCCGGTTTGATCGCCGGCTAGGGTGGTTACATGACAGCTATATTAATTTCCCGTAACCATATCGGATGATCGCCCATCGGTCGGTGCCGTACCATGATGCCGGCCGGTCCGATCGGTGTCCGGTGCGACAGCCCGAAACGCAGACGACCGGATACGCCTTCGCGCAGCCGGTCGACTTTCGTCCATCCTCATAACGCCGGGCCGATCCCGGTCGCCGCGGTTACGCGCTGAAACAGTCGTGCATGAATGGCGGAATCGTCTGCATCCACAGCTTCGCTGCGGGCGTCGCCGCCTCGCCATGTGCCGGAGCGACCGCGCCGAGCGCAAGGACCGCTTCGGCGATGGCGCGAACTTCGCTGGGCGCGAGGATTTCGCTGACCGGGTCGCCGCCCATCAGTTCGACTTCGGCAATGATGGCGCAAAGATTATCGAGATGCATGGCTTACCTCCCACCGATTCCCCATCGATAGCCTGTAAAGATGAAGAAAGGATGTGCCAAACGGGGCCGGGGCGTTTCGAAAAATTTTTGCGGCCGCAGCATCGCTCAGAAGACGAAACGCCGGCCCCGTCGGGACCGGCGTTCGTTTTCAAGTGAAGGATGGATCAGAAGCTCAGATCGCTCGCATCGGTGCCGACCGAGCCTACCAGCGAGTAGACATAGTAGGTCAGTCCGCCGCGGACGACCGATCCGTCGAATTCGAGCGAGTCGATCGCCGCACCCTTGGTATCGCTGACCAGCAGCGAGCCGGTATCGCCTGGCAGCGCGAACTTGCCGTCGCTGGTGGTGATGATGCCGTCGTTATTGTCGTCGGCCAGCTTGGTGGTGGTCACGACCAGGTCGTGCTTGCCGAAATTGCCGATCGTGTCGTTGCCGAGGTCGAGGCCGTGGGCAGTGTCGAAGAAGAACACGTTCTTCGACTTGTTGCGGGCGTCGCCCATGAACGCGTCGTCGGTGGTGAGGCTTTCCTTCGCGCTCTTCGGCCGGGCGCTGGCATCGGCATAGACCGCATGGCCCGCATCGTCGGTGCCGAGGAAGCGCAGCTTCGACACACCTTCGATCACGACCGTGTCGCCGCCCTTGCCGCCGTCGATCGACACCTTGTTCTTCGACAGGGCGATGATGCCGTCATTGTTGCCGTCATACAGCTTGGCATCGGTGACGAAGAGGTCGGTCTTGTCGAAGCCGACGATGCGGTCCTGCCCGGTACGCGCTGCGTTCGAGAAGTAGAAGACGTCCGAACCGGCGGTGCCCTTCAGTATCTCGTTGGCGCTGTCATTGCCGTTGATGACCGATGCGGCCTGCAGCAGGTCGAGGAACGGATCGGCGGTGACCGGCGGCACGACCACCGGGGCAACGACCGGCGGCAGTTCGACGACCGGTTCCTCGACGACCGGGGCGGCCTCGATCGACAGGTCGACGGTGGCGTTGGTCAGATGGACGCCATCCGATGCGGCATAGGTGAAGCTGTCCTCGCCGCTCCAGCCGGCATTCGGCGTGTAGATGAACGAACCGTCGTCCGAGAACTTGATGGTGCCGTGATCCGGACCGTCGACCAGGCTCGCGGTCAGCTTCTTGCCCTCGGGGTCCTTGTCGTTCGACAGGACGTTGCCGGTCACCGCATTGTCCTGGTCGCCGTTGAACGCGTCGTCCACCGCCTCGGGAGCGAGGTTGACGACCGGCGGGGCGACGACCACCGGCGCCTTGCCGGCGTCGATTTCGCTGATCGTCGCCTTCAGATTGTCGGTGACGCCCATGTACAGCGTGATCTTGGTCGATTCACCGGCCTTGAGCGTGCCGAGGCTGAAGGTCAGGTTCAGCGTCTGGTCGACGGTCTTGGCATAGCCCTTTGCCTGCGACGTGTTGGCCGCCGCGAACGGATCGAGATTGACGAAGCCGTAGAAGGAAGCGGTTGCCCGCGCGTCCTGCGAATAGAGGAAGAAGGGCGTGTCCTTCTGCAGCATCGCCGTCACCAGCGCGCCGTCGCCCTGTTCGATCTTGTTGGCGGTGTCGTACTTGCCGGCCTGATCGGGATCGGCGGTCCGCATGTAGCGGACGTCGTTCATCGTGGTCGACGAATTGTTGGTCAGGACGACGTCGATCTTGATGTACTTCGCGTCATCGGCGAGCGTGATGGTCTGCGCGATGCCCAGCTTGTCCTTGGTCGCACCGACCCATTCGGCCTTGCCTTCGGCGGCGTTGCTGGCATCGGTCAACTCGCCCTTGATCTGGCGATAGCCGGTCAGCAGCTGGTTGCTCTGGACGACCTTGTTCGAACCGATCGTGTAGCCGACGTTGAAGCCTTCGATCGAGCGGCCCTGCAGCAAGACGTCGTCGAGGGTCGTTTCCTTGCCCTGGCCGAAGCCGTCGAGGTCGGCGACCATGCCGAGGCGCAGGAAGCCGCTGTCGGCGTCCGTGGCGAAGCCCTTGGGCGCGTTCTTGGTGGTGCCCAGATTGCCGTCGGCGTTGATGCCGATGCTGAGATAGGTGCCCTGCAGATGAAGTTCGCCGTTGGCGATCGCGCTGTTGATGGTCATCGTTTTTCCCCGCCGAAAAGAACTGTGAAATCTCGTCGGAACTCGCGGCCTGCAGTGTTTGTCTGCTTCGCAAATCCTGTGACCATAAACACCGAATCCCTTTTCCGATGTTCTAAAGTACTAGGTTATAAGGATGTTTACCGAAGTTTGTCGGCCGGCTCGGTCGGGGTGACCCGCGGGGAAATCTGCCGGAAGTCGGCAACACGATCTCTTTTTACAGTCTATCCTGCGTCCCGCGTCGGAACGGGAAATGGTAATTCGTCCGTTTACCCTGTCGCCAAAGTATAGCGAACGATGTCGTTCATCGACGACATTGCGCTACTGATCGGCAGCGTAACGAAATTCGTGCGATCGCGGGACGCGCGTCCCCATAAGGGACCGGCCGGCGCGGGCGATGAACGGCCCGCGCCGGGCACGCGATCACAGCAGATAGGATAGCAGTCGATTTCGTGCCGGATTGCCCGAATTCGTCGCGCCGTCATTCGCAATCAGCAGCGAATCGCCAAGAATATGAACGCCTTCGATCGAATCGGCCCCGGTCAGCACGTCGATGCCGATCGGATTCGGCCCGCCATAATCGCCGCTGCGCAGCCGCAGCACCGATCCGTTCGCGCCATTCGTGCCGAAGCTTATCAGCAGGTCGCCGACGGCATGGTCGCCCTGCGCCGATTCGACGACGAAGCCATGGTCGCTGTTCGCCGGCAAATCGATCGCGCCGGTACGCGGCCGGCCCTGCCGATCGTAAAGCACCAGTTCGTTCTGGTCGCGCACGATCCAGAAGCCGTCGCGGCGCGCGTCATAGGCGATGCCATTGTCGCCCGGCTGCACCTGGATCGGCGTGCCCGACAGCGCCCCGGCCGCCGGATCGAAACTGACCAGATAGGTCTTGTCCCCGCCGCTGCCCGCCTGCTTCAGCAGGAACCAGATCCGTCCCGTCGTCCGATCGCAGGTCATGCCCTGCACCGATCCCGCAAAATCGCCCGACAGGCCAAGGCGGGTCAGGTCGAACTCCTCGTCGATGGCCGACAGGTCGGGCGTCATCCGCGTGAACAGCAACGTCGTTCGCCCCGGGCGGCCATTGCCCAGATACCAGCGCCCGGCAAGGTCGCGGGTAACGCCGCTCACCGCCATGCCGCTGCCCATGGCGATCGGCGCCGACCCGTCGGGCAGGGTGGCCGCCTGCGCCAGCGTCAGCGTCCGGCTGGTGACCGCGGGCAGGGGGGCGACGCCGATGTCGCGCATATAGGTTGCGAGCGCGCCCGCCAGCGTCTGATGCTGCGCATCGGACAGCGTGCCGCCGGCGACGAAGGCGCAGAATTGTCCCTCCGCATAAATGTCGTTGGTCAGTCCCATACCGACCGTCGCCGAGGAGGGAGCGGTCGACGACGCCGAATTGCTGGTGCCCGCCACCCGTCCGTTGATGATCTGGCGCAGCCGCGACGAACTGCTGCGGTCGACGGCGGTAAAGCCATAGCCGCTATCGACCGTACCGCCGCCGATCAGCGTCGATCCGTTCAGCCGGCCGGTGCTGGCATTGCCGGTATTGCGCGGGTTGATGAGCAGCGAGCTGCCGGTGATCGTGCCGATCGGTGCGGCCGGGTTGCGCGCGTCCTTTCGCACCCACGCGCCGATCATCGCCGCGTTGCGCTGAAACTGCGTGGCCCAGACCGGCACCAGCGCGGTGTCGATCCAGTCGTCCAGCCCGTCGCACCAATAGCCGCGATCGGCGACGAACACCGGCGCCCCGCCGCCGATCGCCGCGTCGCGCCGCCCGGTCCAGTTGAGCAACGCCACCGTCGGTCCATGCGCGGCAAGCAGCAGCAGCGTATCCAGCCGGCTCCAGATATCGGCATCGATGAGCGTCCCGATCAGCCGGTCGATCTGCGCCGTCCGCTCGAGCGACGGCGCCGGGTCCATCCGCGCGATCAGCTCGCGGGTCGGGCCACGCCAGGATGGCGCCGCCCTGTGCCGGGGGCGCATCCCGGCGATGTCCAAAGCGAAACCCAGCATCAGCCGAGCGCCACGATCGCGGTGGCGGTGGTGCCGGTCGCCCGCACGAACTGCGCCCGCACCGGCAGCACGCTTCCCGCCGGCACCGCGCTCAACACCACATCGGCGGCACTGTCGACGCACCGCAACGTTACGTCACCGCCGCCCCCGATATAGAGCGCCTTGGGCAGACGGGGCAGGGCGATGTTGTCGCTTGGCACTACCGCGACGGCGATGCGCGCCGGACCGACCGGCGAATCGGTGAAGGACTGGAACGGATCGGACATGCACTTTCTCCCGTTGGCGATCCGGCTGGATCGTTCACGATTCGTTCCATAGGAGGCAGGCTGTAGGAAAGTGCTTTGTGGACCGCGGCGTGTGCGCGCGATGCGATTTGAAAGGTACCAATGAACAGTCCGTCGCGCCGGACTGGGCCGAGACCCTTGCGAAAATGCTCCGTCTGTCCCGCAATCCTGCCGTACCCCTGCGAAGACTGGGGTGTAGAACCAAGTAGACAGAGGTTTGCGTGTGTGGCTCCGTATCCCCGCCTTCGCGGGGATACGGTGAAGCGGACTTTCGCAGAAGTCTCGCCTAAATCCGACGCGATGATCCAGGCCGGATCGACAACCAGATCAGCCCAGATTCCCCTCGCCCCTCGAAGAGGGGAGAGGGTTGCGCAGACTTGGTCTTTGCGCAGCAAAGGCTTAGTCGGAGCTGGGTGAGGGGTCGCGCTCGCGCAAGCGAGCGCGCGAGCCTTTGGCTCGCCCAACCCTTCAGTCGAGCCGCACTTGCCGGCATGCTCCGCTAACCCTTCCCCTGCCCAGGAGAGAGGGGAGTAGGGCGACGCCTGATGGTCGATCCTCCCGACGCTTTCCTGCCGCCGACCCGAACGCCCGTTCATGCCCGCGATCGGATCGCGCAACCGTCCGGTCGCGACAGGCACGCGACCGGACCCGAAGGCCCGGCCGCGAACCCGGCCTCAATCCTCCTTGCGCACCGCCGCCGGGTTGCGCCGGGTCGAGGGCGGCGCGGCATCTTCGGGCGGCAGCGCGATCGCGCCCGGATCGGCGAGCATCGGCAGTCCGGTGCCGAGCGGACGGCCGGGCAGCGGCGCGGTCGGCGGCAGCAGGTTCGGCGGGCCGGCGACCGGCACTTCCGGCGGCGCCTTGGGATCGTCGGGCGCGCGCGCCAGCTTGTCGAGAACGCTGACGAAGGGCTGGAAGGGATCGATCTGCATCGCCTTCTGCTTCTTCAGGTTGTGCTCCATGTCATAGGTCGCGGCACCCGGGTTGAGCAGCGCGGTTTCGAGCCGGCCGATATAGGTGAGCAGCGTCGCCTGCGAGCTGTAGCGCTGATACTCGGCATTCGCGACCAGCTGCTGCGCGTTGAGCAGCCGCTGTTCCGAATCGAGCACTTCGAAGTTCGACCGGAACCCTTCCTGGAACCCGCGCCGGACACCCTCGAGCGCACGGGCCGCCGCCTCGACGCTGCGCAGGCCGATGCTTTGCTGTTCGCCCGACGAGATCGTCTGGTTCCATGCCTGTTGCACCTGCGACGTCACGCCGCGCCGGGTCGCCTCGACGGTGAAGGCCTGTGCCTGCTGGTTGGCCAGCGCCGCCCGGACGCGCGAATCGACGACGCCACCGGTCAGCAGCGGCACGGTCAGCGTCGCCGATGCGCTCGCGCCGCGCCGCAGATTGTCGAATCCGATGCCGTTCGGGTCGTTGATCCCGATCGCCGCATCGGCGCTTAGCACCGGATTGCGCTCCGCACGTTCGGCCGCGACCCGCGCCCGCGCGCCGCGTTCGTTCAGGATCGCCTGCCACAGCGCCGGGCTTTCCTGTTCCGCGCCGCGATAGGCAAGGTCGATCGAAGCCGGAATACCCGGCAGGATCGGCGGCGGAGTCAGATTGCCCGGATTGCGCCCGACCGCCGCGGCAAAGCGTGCGCGGCTGCGCTGCAGATTCGCCTCGCCCTGCGCGAGCTGCGCCTGCACGAGGCCGAGCTGCGCCTGCGCCTGGTTGATGTCGGTCTGGGTCAGGTCGCCGGCCCGTTCACGCGCCTGTGCCTGATCGACCTGCCGCTGGTACGAATCGACCGAGCGGCGCTGGATTGCGATCAGCGTCTGGTCGCGCAGCACCGATGCATAGGCGTCGACGACCTCGAACAGGATGAAGCTTTCGACCTCGCGCAGCCGTTCGCGTGCCGACAGGACGTCGGCTTCCGCGGCCGAGACCTGTGCGGCGGTGCGGCCGCCATTGAACAGGATCTGCGAGGCGGTCAGCGACGCGCCGCTGGCGCGGCTCCGGTTGGTGATGAGGTCGTTGAAGAAGATCTGGCGCTGAACCTGTTCCTGATAGCGCACCGTCCCGACCACACTGGTGCGCAGGCGGTAGGGCGAACTCGCCTGGATCACGGTCTCGTCGATCGCCCGCAACTGCGCACGCTGTGCCTCGAGCTGGGGATTGTGGCGATAGGCATCGGCGACCGCCTCGGCCAGCGTCTCGGTCCGCGCAGTCGGGTCGGCGGGCAGCGTCGGCATTTCCAGCGATACCGGGTCCGACCGCACCGGGGCGGGGGCGGGCGGCGTCGGCCGGGTGACCGGCCGCGTCGTCGGGCGCGCGACCTGCGCCATCGCCGGCGTGACGCCGGTCAGCGCGACCGACAGCAGCAGCATTGCTCGCGAACGAAATCCCGCCGGCATAAAATCCCCCTTGTCAGGACCAGCCCCCGGCTTCCCTGTCCGGGCGGGCGGTCGTGTCGATGCCGCGATCCTTATCGCAGCGCCCGACGGATGTAACCATGATAAGTGCCGGACGCGGCGCGTTTGCGCGCGTCCGGCACGGTTGGATCAACGCTCGTGCAGCGACCGGCGGAATGCCTCGGTCAGCGGATCGAGCATATATTGCAACGCGGTGCGCGGACGCAGCTTGACCAGCACGCTCACCGGTACGCCGGCGCGGATGCCGGTATCGGCGCCGCGAACCTCCTTCAGCATCGCGATCTGCGACTGCGGCACGACGATCTCGGCGGTGAAGTAGCTGCGGCCCGACTTTTCGTCGACCAGGCTGTCCGCCGACACGTTGCGGATATTGCCGAGCAGGATCGGCAGATCGCGTTCGTGCAGGTTCAGGAACTTCACCTCGGCCTGACGCCCTTCATAGACGCCGTCGATGTCGCTCGGGTCGAAATTGGCGCGCACGACCAGCGGCGCGGCATCGGGAACGATGTCGAGGATCGGTTGCCCGGCCTGCACCACGCCGCCTTCGGAAAAGACGCGCAGTTCGACGACGCGTCCCGATACCGGCGCCCGGATGACGGTGCGTTCCAGCTGTTCCTTGGCGGCCAGCCATTTCGGCATGACCTCGTTCAACTGGAACTGCGTGTCGCGCAGCAGGGTCGCGGCGTCCTCGACATAGCGGCGCGACGTCGCGATCGACGATTCGCGGGCCTGTCCGACCTGTTCGCGCGCCGCGGCGGCACGCGATGCGTAATCGGCATCGGCCCCCTGCAACTGCTGGATCGAGCGTTCGATCTGGCGGACCGAGTTGCGCGAGACATAGCCTTCATCGGCCAGCCGCTTGGTGCTGGCCAGCTGTTCCTCGAGCGAGCGGCGCTGTTCGGCAGTGGCGCGTGCCTGCGCCGAGAAACCGCCGATGCTCTGCGACGCTTCGGCCTGTTGCTGGCGGATCACGGCACGATTGGCCGCCAGGGCGTTGTTGCGCGCATTCTGCTGGGCAAGCTGCAGCGCCTTGGCGCGTTCGACCAAGACCCGGTCGTCCCCGGTCGCCTGTGCGAAGCTCGCCGGCCACTGGATCGGGGTACCGCGAATTTCCGATTCGAGGCGTGCGCGCTGCGCCTGCAGGTCGATCACGCTGCCCGCCAGCGCGCGCTCGGTCGCCTGCACCTCGGCACCGCGCAGGCGGATGATGACCTGCCCCTGCTTGACGTGCTGGCCCTCGCGGACGTCGAGATGCTCGATATAGCCGCCGTCGCGATGCTGGACCGTCTGGCGGTTGCCCGACACCACGACCCGACCATCACCCGCCGCCGCCGCATCCAGCCGGGCGAAGGATGCCCAGCCCAGCAGCACGACGAAGAACAGCACGGCGATGATGATACCGGTGCGCAGCGCCTTGTTGGGCGAATCGTCGATTTCCAGCCGTTCGCGGATCGCCTGCGACACCGGAATGATATTCTGCCCCGACTGGGGGGCATTGACCAATTCGCCGCTCACGCTTCACCTCCATTGGCGCGGTTGCCGCCGGCCGCGGCATCCGTCCCGTCATTGCCCGGCAGCGGCGGGGCGGGCGGCGGGGTCGCCGGTCCCTTGCCCGCCGGCGGCGGTGTCGCGCCGCCCGGTGCACCCGCGCCCTGTTGTTCCATCTGCGGTGCCGCCGGGCGGATCACCTTGCTGCGATCGTCATAGATCTGGATCACTCCGTCGCGCAGCAGCATCACCTTGTCGACCGCCTGCAACAGGCCGGTGCGGTGCGTCGACACGACCACCGTCGCGCCGCGTTCGCGCAGATGCGCCAGCGTTTCCATCAACCGCCCCTCGGCACTGATGTCGAGATGCGCATTGGGTTCGTCAAGGAACAGGATGCGCGGCGACCCGAACAGAGCGCGCGCCAGCGCCACGACCTGCCGCTGCCCGGCGGACAGGCCGCCGCCCTCGCGCATCGCCAGCTGGGTATCGTACCCGCGTTCGAACCGCAGGATCAGGTCGTGCGCCCCGGCCAGCTGCGCGGCGGTCACCACCTGCGCGTCCAGCTCCTGGCCGCTCAACCCTTCGAACTGGCGGAAGCGCGAGATGTTCGAATGGACCGTCGCCGGGAACAGCGTCGGCGTCTGCGGCATATAGCCCAGGTGCCGGCCCAGCTCCTCGCGGTTCCAGTCGTTCAGGCTGGCGCCGTCGACGCGAATCTCGCCCTCGTCGGGATCGATCGCCCCGGCCAGCGCGCGCAGCAGCGTCGACTTGCCGGCGCCCGACGGCCCGACCAGCGCGACGATCGTGCCCGGTTCGATGGTGAAGCTCAGCTTGTTGAGCAGCACCCGGTCCGACCCCGGCACGCGGACGGTCAGCCCGTCGACCTCGATCCGGCCGAGCGGATCGGGCAGCGACGTGCGCTGCACCGTCACGTCGGGCAGGCGGCAGAACTCGTTCAGCCCCTTATACGCATTCTGCGCGCTGATGACGTTCTTCAGCGCGTTGAGAATCTGTTCGACGGGCTGCAGCGCGCGGCCGAGGATCAGCGACGCGGCAAAGATCGCGCCGCCCGAAATCTGCTGGTTGATCGCCAGATAGGCGCCCAGCGCCAGCGCCATCGACTGCAGGAACAGGCGGAAGAATTTGGTGATCGCAAGGAAGATGCCCGACGTGCCGGCAATATCGCCCTGCGCGCGGACCAGATCGGCGCGTTCGACCAGATGGCGGGTGACCAGCGCGCTGCGCATGCCGAGCGCCCGGGCGACTTCGGACGCCTGGATCGAATAATCCTGCGACCGATACGCCATGTTGGTCCGCTGCCCAACCTCGTTCAGCCGGCTCTTGGTCGTCTTGTCGCTCAGCACCGCCAGCGTGATGAGCAGCGCCGAGCTGAGCAGCGCCAGCAATCCGATCATGGGGTGGAGCAGATAGGAGATGATGATGTAGATCGGCGCCCAGGGCGCGTCGAACATCGCGATGATCGCCGGGCCGGTCAGCGTGCCGCGCAGCGTGTCGAAATCGCGCATCGCCTGTGCCCGCTGCGCCGGCGTCGCGCCGTTGGCGCCGAGGATGCGGTGCAGGATGTTGCCCGCCGCCATCTTTTCCAGCCGCATGCTCGCCTGGAGCAGCAGCTTCATGCGCACCGTGTCGAGCGCCGCGAAGACGATCAGCGATATCGCGAGGATCAGCGAGAGAACCAGCAGCGTCGCGGTGCCACGCGTCGGCACGACCCGGTCGTACACCTGCAACATGAAGATCGAGGGCACGAGGTACAGGATGTTGATCAGCCCTGAAAAGATGCCGGTGGCGATGAAATGCCGCCGGCATTTGCGCAGGGCTGCCTGCAACGGGTTCGATTCGTAGGACATGGGAAGAAGCCGAATCCCTTTAAAACGGGCCAGTTATGCGCGCGCGTTATGAACCATGATAGGCAAGCGTAGCGTTAAGACTGCGCGCCTTCTCGAGAAATTTATCATAGCCGCGCTCGATCTGCCACGCATCGCTGATGCGTGTCTGTCCCACGGCTTTCATACCAAGTAATGCAAGCGCCGCACCTGCGCGCAGATCGGCGGCGCGGACATCGGCGCCGACCAGCGTCTGTGTGCCGATGATATGCGCGGTGCCGTCGCGCACGAAGCTCTCGACCCCCATCCGCCCGAAATCGGGCAGATAGGCATAGCGCCCGGCGAACCGCAGGTCGACGATCCGCGATTCGCCGCGCGCACAGGCGCCCAGCGCGGCGAACAGCGGCTGCATGTCCGAATTGATTCCCGGATAGGGGCCGGTGCTGATCTCGACCGGATAGGGCCGTCCCGACCGGACGATCGCGACATTGCCGTCGCGAAAGATCCGCGCGCCGCTTTCGCGCAGGAAGATCAGCGGGACTTCGAGATCCTCGAACGGAAAGTCGCGGATTTCGACGTCGCCGCCGGTGATGACCGACCCGACCAGCCACGTCATCGCTTCCATATTGTCGGGCATCACCCGCCAACCGGTCCCGGCAAGGTCGGGCGCGCCGGTGATTTCGATGCTTTCCTGCCCGAATACGGTGATCGTCGCCCCCATCGCGCGCAGGAACGCGCACAGATCGAGGATTTCGGGCCGGATATGCGGGTTCCACAACCGCGTCGTACCCTTGGCCAGCGATGCGACCAGCAGCGCATTTTCGGTCGCGCCGGTCGATCGCAGCGGCAGCACGATCTCCGCGCCGGTCAGCCCGTCCGGCGCTTCGGCAAAGAGCCGGCCGTCCTTGCCCCACACCCGCGCGCCCAGCCGGCTAAGCACCAATTCGTGCAGGTCATAGCCGCGCCCGCCCAGGTCGCATCCGCCGGGCAGGGGGACGCTGCCCGCCCCGGTCCGCGCGACCAGCGCGCCGAGGATCAGCAGCGTGTTGCGGATCGACCGCCCGTCCCACACCAGTTCGCTTGGCGGCGGCGCGGCTTCCTCGATGGTCAGCGCGCCATGCGCGACGGTGCAGCGCTTGCCCAGCGCCTCCAGCATCCCGACATGGACCTGCGCGTCGAGCAGCCCTTGCGGATAATTGTCGAGCACGATCCGCTCGGGCGTCAGCAGCGAGGCCGCCATCAGCCGCAACACGCTGTTCTTGGCGCCGCTCACCGTGACGATGCCTTCGAGCCGCGACGGTTCGACGGTCAGGATGCGGTCGGTCGGCTGGGCGGCGTCGAAAGGCTGGTCGGTCATGCAATGGCTCCCGGCAGCGCCCGGTCGCCGAGCAGTTCGGCCACTTCATGCGCGGGACGCATGACGCCGTCGGGGGCGAGGTGGCGGACTTCGGCGTCCATGGCAATGCCCGACAGGTCGGCGACCGATCGCCGTGCCAGCCGGATCAGCTGCAGCACGTCCTCGGCCCGCGCGCCGCCGTTATTGACGATGAAATTGGCGTGGTCGGGCGAAATCTGCGCGCCGCCCGCCGATACGCCCTTCAATCCGGCGCGTTCGATGGCAAGTCCGGGTGGGCCGATCTGCGCATAGAGCGCGGGATCGCTGACGAACACCGACCCGCAATTGGCGCGCACCCGTGGGAATTTGGCCCGCCGCGCGGCAAGGATCGACAATGCCTCGCGCCGCATTTCACGAGCATCGCCGGGTGTGAAGCGCAACTGCGCCGCCACGACGATCAGATCGCCGCGCTGCAATCGCGACGCGCGATAGCGATAGTCGAGCTGTTGCTGCGTCAGCCGGTGCATCCGCCCCTGATGGTCGATCGCATCGACATGCACGACATTCTCGCCAATGCCCCGGCGCTGGCTGCCGCCGTTCATGGTGACGAGGCCGCCCAGCGTGCCCGGAATGCCGATCGCATGGACCGCGCCCGCCATGCCCCAATCGATCACCTGTCGCACGAACGCCGGCACCCACATGCCGGCGCCTGCCTCGACCGTCCGCTCGTCCAGTCGGCGGATGCCGCCCAGCCCGCGGCCGATGCGCAACACGACGCCGCGAAACCCGGCATCGTCGAACAACAGGTTCGAACCGTCGCCGATCACGATATGGCGCGCGTCCTGCGCGGCGATCACCGCCAGCGCGGCGGCCAGCGTGTGGGTCGATTGCGGCGTGACGACGATATCGGCCGGGCCGCCAATGCCCCAGCGGCCGAGCGAGGCCAGCGGCACGTCGGTCGCGACCTCCTCCGCCGGCAGCACACGCCGCAATGCGGCGACGACACGGGTGTCGGGCGCGTGGCCTTGCGGGGCGAGATCGGCAGCGAAAGTCATCCGTCCCTGTTCCCCGTTGGCCCGACGACCCCGGCTTCCGCCGCATTCGCCATATGCCGGCCCATATTCCCTGGCGTTCCGGCACCGGGCAAGGTCGTTGACCGGCAGTGCATTAGATCGTCCCGTTCCACCGGTCCAGCCCTGCCGCTCCGACCGCCTAAGTCCATGGAAAGGCGATACCATAACGACCATGCCAATTTGTTAACGGCCCCCGGCATAGCTCGTCGTCCCGACGACCATGCGACTTGCATGCCGGGGGATGGCCGATATGCTACGGGCTTCATTGTGTCTTCATGCGTATGCCGATGTTGCACCGCGGCACGATATCAACATGTTGCGGTAAAGGAAACGGACGATGCGCAACCTTGGACCGGGTCCGGCGACCCCGATCGTTCCATCGGCTCGCCTCGTGACGGAGCGCTGCTGATGGCGGTACCGATTCTGGTGACCGGCGCTGCCGGCTTTATCGGCCATGCCGTCGCCCACCGTCTGCTCGCGCGCGGTGAACGGGTGCTCGGCATCGACATCGTCAACGACTATTACGACGTGACGCTGAAGGAAGCGCGCCTCGCGACGTTCGACGGGGTCGACGGCTTCGCCTTCCACCGGATCGACGTCGCCGATGCCGATGCGGTCGCCGCGGTGGTCCGCGACCATGGCGTGCGCCGCGTCGTCCATCTGGCGGCGCAGGCCGGGGTCCGGCACAGCATCGACAATCCCTTCGCCTATGAACGCTCGAACGTCGGCGGGCATCTCGCCATATTGGAGGCCTGCCGTCACGCGCCCGGCTTCGAACATCTGGTCTATGCCTCGTCCAGTTCGGTCTATGGCGACAAGCCGATGGGCGGGGAGGGGTTCCGCGAGGATGAACCGGCGAACCGTCCGGTTTCGCTCTACGCCGCGACCAAGCGCGCCTGCGAGTTGATGAGCCAGTCCTACGCGCATCTGTACCGCATGCCGCAGACCGGCCTGCGCTTCTTCACCGTCTATGGCCCATGGGGCCGGCCCGACATGGCCTATTTCAGCTTCACGAACAAAATCGTCGCGGGAGCACCGATCGAGGTGTTCGGCGAAGGCCGCATGGCCCGCGATTTCACCTATATCGACGACATCGTCGACGGCATTGTCGGCGCGCTCGACCATCCGCCCGAGCCGGGCGGCCACCGCGTCCTCAACATCGGCGGCAGCCAGCCGGTCGGGCTGATGGACATGATCGAAACCCTCGAACACGCGATCGGGCGCGAGGCGGTGAAGATCATGAAGCCGATGCAACCCGGCGACGTCACCTCGACCTTTGCCGATGTGTCGCAACTCCACGCGCTGACCGGCTATGAACCGAAAGTGCGGCTGGCCGAGGGGCTCGGCCGTTTCGCGCAGTGGTACAAGGGCTATTACAAGGTCAATTGACCGGGCTTCGTCACTCCCGCGCAGGCGAGACCTCTAAACTGTCCGCTTTACCGTATCCCCGCGAAGGCGGGGATCCAGGGCCACATTCGCAACCTTTTGCCTTGCTTGGCCCTGACCCCCGCCTGCGCAGGGGGTCGGAAGGGTTGCAGGATAGGTGTAGTACGGTCGCAGAGGTCTCGCCCCCGCGGGAATGACGACGGGCCTACTCCCCCGCCAACGCCGCCTGTACGATATCGACGTAGATCGCCTCCAGCAGCCGCAGATCGTCGATCGCCACCGCCTCGTCCACCTTGTGCATCGTCGCGTTGAGCAGGCCGAACTCGACCGTCGGGCACAGCGCCGACAGGAAGCGCGCGTCGGACGTGCCCCCGGTCGTCGACAATTCCGGCGCCAGCCCGGTATGCTTGCCGATCGCATCGGCGATCAGCGTCGAGAATGCGCCCGGTGCGGTCAGGAACGCCTCGCCCGATACCCGTCCGACCACCTGCGCGTCCGGTGCATGCGACCGCACGATGCCCGTGATCCGCTCGACCAGCGCGTCGCCGCGCTGTTCGTCGTTGAACCGGATCGACAGGCGCGCCGCCGCATGGCCGGGAATGACATTGGTCGCCGGATTGCCGACGCTCAGGTCGGTGATCTCGATGTTCGACGGCTGGAACCACGCATTGCCGCCATCGAGCACGATGCCCTCGATCTCGTGCAGCGCCGCGATCAACGGGGTGATCGGATTGTCGGCCAGATGCGGATAGGCGACATGCCCCTGCCGCCCGGGCACGTCGATCCAGATATTGACCGACCCGCGCCGCCCGATCTTGATCATGTCGCCCAGCCGCTGCTGCGACGTCGGTTCGCCGACCAGGCACAAATCGGGCTTGATGCCCCGCGCGGCCATGCGATCGATCAGCGCGCGGGTGCCATAGACCGCCGGTCCTTCCTCGTCGCCGGTGATGATCAGGCTGATCATGCCCGCATCGGCCGGTACCCGCGCCGCCGCCGCGACGAAGGCGGCCACCGCGCCCTTCATGTCGACCGCGCCGCGCCCGAATACCAGCCCGTCGCGGATCGTGCCGCCGAACGGATCGCCCTGCCATCCGGCGCCGGCGGGCACGACATCGACATGGCCGGCAAAGGCGACGTGCCGTCCGCCCGTCCCCCGCACCGCTAGCAGATTTTCGACCGGCCCATCGGGCGCCTCGCCGACCATAAACCGGTCGACCGCAAAGCCGATCGCGGTGAGTTCGGTCTCCAGCAGGTCGAAGACGCTGCCGGTCGCCGGGGTCACGCTGTCGCAGGCGATCAGGCGGCAGGTCAGGTCGACGACATCGGCAGGCATAACGGTCTCCACGCACATTTCGTCGCGGCTGTAGCGGCTGCGCGGGCAAACGCCACTGGCGCTTGGGGCATGGGACGCTACAGCCGGGGCGATGCGGGTTCTCTTCGTCCTATTCGCAGTGCTGCTGCTGGTCCCCAGTTGGAGCGGGTCCGAACGCCTGCCGCTCTATGCGGAGGTGCCGACGATCACCGCCGAACGGGTCGCGCTCTATCCCAAAAACCCGAAGCGGCGCGATCTGGGACCGTTCACCTATCTTGGCGGCGTGGTCCTGCGCGGTAACGACCCGGCATTTGGCGGCTTTTCGTCGATGCATGTCGATGGCGACCGGTTCAGCCTGTTGTCCGACGGCGGATCGCTGGTGCAGTTCACCATGGGCGCCGACTGGACCCTGCGCAACGTGGCGGTGCGCGAGATCGCCGGGCCGGGCACCGGCTGGGAAAAGCGCGACCGCGATACCGAATCGCTAGCGGTCCGCCCCGACGGGTCGGTGCTGGTCGGCTATGAACGCCATAACCAGATCTGGCGCTTCACTGCCGACCTGTCGCGTCCGCTATCGCATGCCGCCCCGCGTCTGATGGCCGAATGGTCGGCGAACAGCGGTGCGGAGGCGATGGCGCAACTGCACGATGGCAGCGTCGTCGTGCTCAGCGAAAGCAACGGCAAGAAGGGGCGGCGCGGCTATAGCGCGATCCGCTTCCTGGGCGACCCGACCGATCCCCGTACGCCGCGCTACGGCTTCCGCTACGCGCCGCCCGCCAGTTTCGTGAACACCGACGCGGTGCAATTGCCCGACGGGCGGCTGCTGGTGCTAACCCGCCGCACCCGGCTGAAGGACTTCTTCACCACCGGCATCGAACTGCTCGACATTCGCGGCGTCCGTCCCGACCAGTCGCTACGCGGCCGCACGCTCGCCCGGCTCGCCCCGCCGACGTTGCACGACAATTTCGAGGCGATGGCCCTCACCCGCGAAAACGGTCGCCTGATCCTGTGGCTGGCGACCGACGACAACCAGTCGATGCTGCAACGCTCGCTGCTGCTGAAATTCGCGGTCGGCCCGCTGCCCGAGTCGTGGAAGCCGAAGGCGAAGCAGGCACGGAAGAAGCGGAAGTAACGCTCCAACCGACATTCCGGTCTGATCGCCATCCAGGCGAAAGTCGGAATCCACTGGATACGACCGGCATCAACCCGATCGAACCGCCTCGCCACCACCGATCCCGGCCTATGCCGGGATGACGCTTTAACGGGACCGGCATTCGTCCTTCGCACGGCGGCGGGAAACCATGTGCGCAATGTCGATGCAGGTGGAAATGCCCGCGGCAGATACCCACGACAAAACCCCCGGCGCCGCTGGGGCGCCGGGGGCGTATCTCGCGTCACCCGAACCGCTTATGCGGCGGCGGCAGCGACCTTCTTGGCGACGTCGCGCTTCAGGCGACGGGCGCGCAGCGACAGGTCGTCGTCACGGGTCTTGAGCAGCCAGTTGTCGAGGCCGCCGACATGCTCGACCGAGCGCAGGCCGTGCGTCGACACGCGCAGGCGGATCGACCGCTCCAGCGCTTCCGACATCAGCGTCACATTCTGCAGGTTCGGCAGGAAGGTGCGCTTGGTCTTGTTGTTGGCGTGGGAAACATTGTGACCCACCTGCCGGCCCTTGCCGGTCAGCTCGCAGATGCGCGACATGATGTTGATCCTGATTCTGTGTCGGGACACATGCCCCGGAAAGACGGCGCGGATAGCGTCGAACGGCGCGGACGTCAACCGTCCGCCGCGCGTGCAACCCTCGCCGCCGCCGCCGCGTTGTTACGCCATCGATTCGGATAGTGGCAAGTCGCAAGGGAGTGGCGGAATGCGCGCAATATTGGTTCTGCTGGGCGTCGCGGCGCTGATCGTCGCCGCCCTGATGGCCTTCGGTTTCATCAGCGTCGACCAGACCCGCCCGGCATCGATGCCGCAGGTGAAGGTCGAGGGCGGGCAGGCGCCGAAGTTCGACGTCGATGTCGGCCGGGTCGATGTCGGCACCGTCAACCGCACGGTCGAGGTGCCCGCGATCAAGGTCGAGCGTCCCGCCAACGCGCAATAACCCGCTGGCCGCCGCCGGTCCCGGCTGGCAAGGGGATGCGCGATGTTTGACGCATCCCCCATGCAGGCGGCGCTCGCCGCCGCCCGTGCCGCGGCCGATGCCGGCGAGGTGCCGGTCGGCGCGGTCATATTGCGGCAGGGCAGGGTGATCGCGACCGCCGCCAACGCGCCGCGCACGCTCAACGACCCGACCGCCCATGCCGAGATGCTCGCGATCCGCGCCGCCGCGCAGGCATTGGGGCGCGATCGGCTGGAAGATTGCGACCTCTGGGTCACGCTCGAACCCTGTGCGATGTGTGCCGGGGCCATTGCCCATGCCCGCATCGCCCGGCTCTATTATGGCGCCGACGATCCGAAGGGCGGGGCGGTTGCCCACGGCCCGCGCTTCTTCGGCCAACCGACCTGCCATCATTGCCCCGACATCTATTCGGGGATCGGTGAGGTCGAGGCCGCGGCGCTGCTCCGCGACTTCTTCGGGCAGCGCCGCGGATAGGGTTCAGCGCAGATCGTTCTGCGCGATCGGCACGATCTTGATCTCGACCCGGCGGTTCTCCGACCGGCCTTCCTCGGTTTCGTTCGACGCGATCGGTTGCGTCTCGCCGAAGCCGCGCGTGCCGATCCTCGCCGACTGCACGCCCTGGCTGGTCAGATAGCTGGCCACGGCCCCCGCACGCCGTTCCGACAGCGTCTGGTTGTACGCGTCCGACCCGGTCGAAATCGGTATGGCCGTACACGTCGATATAGGTCTGGTTATATTCCTTCAGCACGTCCGCGACCTGGTCCAGCGTCGGGCGGAATTGCGGCTGCACATTGGCGCTGTCGGTGGCGAAGGTGATGCCCGACGGCATGTTCAGCACCAGATCGTCGCCGCGCCGGGTCACTTCGACATCGGTGCCGGCGGTGCGGGCGCGCAGGTCGCGCTCCTGCTTGTCCATGTAGGCGCCGATGCCGGCCCCGGCCAAACCGCCAATGCCCGCACCGAGGATCTTTTCGGTCCGGTCGCGCCGTCCACCGACCAGATCGCCGAGCAGATAGCCGCCGACCGCGCCGCCGATGCCACCGATCGCCGCGCGCGAGATGCTGCGCTGCCCGGTTTCGGGATCGGTGACGCAGGCCGAGGTCAGCATCGCTGCCGAGAGCGCGCCGGCCACCCACATTTTCGAACGAGCCGCCATTATGTCCTCCATGGTATTCGATTTCGTCGTCGCCCGGAAAAACCGGGCAGGCGGGTCGTTGTTCCGCAACCGTTTTGAACGGACGCTGACCGAAGCGTTCATCAAATCGTGTCGCGGGCACGACTCGCCGGTTGTGCCGGACGCGGCATTGCGGCATGGGTGGGTCAGTTCGATGGAACCTCTCTCTCCCTTCCCCTGGTTCGACGTCGTCATCATCCTCGCGCTGGTGGCGTTGAATGGCGTGTTCGCCATGTCCGAACTCGCTATCGTGTCCGCGCGCAAGGCCCGGCTGGAGGGGCTGGCGCGCGCCGGCGGGCGCGGTGCCGCCACCGCGATGCGGCTGGCCGACGATCCCGGCAAGTTCCTGTCGACCGTCCAGATCGGCATCACCCTGATCGGCATCCTGTCGGGCGCCTATTCGGGCGCCAGCCTCGGCGGGCCGGTCGGCGAACGGCTGGTCTTGCTCGGCCTGCCGCCCTCGCTGGCTGAGAATGTCGGCTTCGGCGTGGTGATCGGCGTGACCACCTTCGCCAGCCTCGTCATCGGCGAACTGGTGCCCAAGCAGTTCGCATTACGCAGCCCGGAGCCGATCGCGGTGCTGGTCGCGCTGCCGATGCTGTGGCTGTCGCGGATCACCGC
Source organism: Sphingomonas sp. BL-S-05 (assembly GCF_055521695.1). Classification (NCBI taxonomy): domain Bacteria; kingdom Pseudomonadati; phylum Pseudomonadota; class Alphaproteobacteria; order Sphingomonadales; family Sphingomonadaceae; genus Sphingomonas; species Sphingomonas sp. BL-S-05. The sequence continues at coordinate 206,878 of NZ_CM145499.1, forward strand.
GCCCTTCGTCTGGCTGCTCGACACCACGTCCGGCCTGATCTTCAAGCTGTTGCGCATGAACCGCGAATCCGAAAACCGGGTGACGGCGGAGGAACTGCATCTGCTGGTCGCCGAAGCCAGCAAGTCGGGCGTGATCGAGGAACATGAACGCTCGATCATCTCGGGCGTCGTCCGCCTTGCCGACCGGCCGGTGCGCGAGGTCATGACGCCGCGTACCGAGGTCGAATGGCTCGACGTGACGCTCGACGAAGCCGGCATCCGCGCGGCGATGGCGGCGACGCCGCACACCCGCCTGCCGATTGCCGAAGGATCGGTCGACGCGGTGATCGGCGTGGTGCAGGCGCGCGATATCGTCGCGGCGCTGTGCCGGGGCGAACCGCTCGACCTGCGCACGCTGCTCCATGAAGCGCCGGTGCTGCCCGATCAGGTCGATGCGATGGACGCGCTGCAGGCGATCCGCCGCGCCGCCGTGCCGATGGGCCTCGTCCATGACGAATATGGCCATTTCGAAGGGATCGTGACCCCCGCCGATCTGCTGCGCGCCATTGCCGGCGATTTCGCATCGGACGCGGAGGAGGGCGATCACCCGCATATCGTGCGCCGTGACGACGGGTCGCTGCTGGTCTCGGGCCAGACCCCGGCCGACCAGCTTGCCGAGCGCATCGGCATCGACCTGCCCGAGGACCGCGACTATGCGACCGTCGCCGGTCTCGCGCTCGCCATCCTCAAGCATCTTCCGACCGAGGGCGAGCATTTCACCGAACAGGGCTGGCGCTTCGAGATCGTCGACATGGACGGGCGCAAGATCGACAAGCTGCTGGTCGAACAGGTCGAGTAGCGGATGTGGGTTGCGCGATCCTCGCCTCTGCGATTGCTCGGCCTTCTCATTCTGCCACTCCTGTTCGCCGCGATCGGCGTTCTGATGATCATGGACGGCGACGTGATATTCGGCGTGGTCGGGCTGGTGGCCATATTGGGGTTCGGAGCGGTCGGCCTGATCGTCCTCGGCCGCTTGCGCCGCGGTCGCGGAATCGAGATCGAGGTTTCGGGACGCGGTATATGCTGGCGCGCGTGGAGCGACGACCTGATCGCATGGCATGAGATACGCCATGCCGAAGTGCTTCGGCAGGGACGGCAACGGTATCTGTGTCTCTGGCTAGACCGGCAACCGGAATTCCGCACCCGCTTCGCCGCGCGGGGCGCAGCGTTGTCCAGATCCATCGGTTATGGCGACGTCGCACTGAACACGATTGGAACGGATCGAACGCTCGACGATCTGGTTGACGCCGTCCGGCGGCACATCCCGGTTCACTAAAAACCCCTCGACGCCATTTGCCGCTTTCCATGGCGAGCCGGTTTTCGTAGGTGATGTCAAGCAGTTAGGGTCGTCGATATCGACGCGAGCAAGATCGGCGACATGTTGGTCGAACAAGGCAAGTCGACCTTTGGGTGATGCTGCGGCGCAATGCAGATGTTGCGTTGCAATACGCCCGGATGGTAGTTTCCGGCTATGCAGATTTCATCGGAATATGCGGCGCTGGTACAGTGGATCCGCAACAACACCGATGCGTCGGACCCGGTGTTACACATTCATGCCGGCATGGCCGTGCTGATCCTCGCCCGGCTCATTACCCGCTATCCGCTGTCGCACCCGGTTCCGTTGCTGATCGTTGTCCTCGTCGCGACGGCGAACGAGGTGCTGAACCGGCTGAATTTCGGGTCGTGGCGCTGGCCCGATACCACGGCCGATTTTACCTATTCGGTGTTCTGGCCGGCGATATTGTTCGTCGTGCTGGCGGCGAAACGGCGGCTGGAACGGCGACCGTCTCGGCGCAAGCCGGCATTCGCACGATCGCGCTGACGAATCGTCACGATCTGTCACGCTCCCCTGTCACAACTTCCCGAACACCGCCTCGAACCCGGCGATATCCCCGGCGGCCAGATAGCGCGCCTGTTCGACCCAGCGATCCTTCGCCATACGCGGCGCGAAGGTCCCGAGCCGTGCCGCCACCGCGTCCGCCTCGCCCGGCTGCAGCCGTGCCAGCGTGGCGATATCGGGAATCCCCTGTTCGACCAGCATCGCCGCGACCTTGGGACCCAGCCCCTTCAACCGCGTCAGGTCGGTACCCGCCGGCGTGGGCGGCACCACCGGCGCGGCGGTCTCGACGAAGGGCGCCCGGGCCGGTTCGGCGGCAACCACCGGCGGTTCCGGCGGGACGACCGATTGTTCCAGTGGCGTCGTGACGGGTTCCGGCATGCCCTGCGCGACCGGTTCCTCTACGACCGGCGCAACCGGTTCCTGCACGACCGGCGCAACCGGTTCGACCCGCGTCGGCGCAGGCGGCGCCACCGGTTCGCTCTGCGCATCGCCGGTCCGCTCCAGATGCCCCGCATCCTCCAGTTCGCGCGTCGCCGCCCGCCGTTCGCGCGACAGCTTCATGCCATAGAGGATGCCGATGATCGCCAGCACCGCCAGAATGGCGATGATGACGAAATGCACCGTGGTCAGCGCGCCCAGAAAGCCTGGCGATTGCAACGGGGTCGTACCGCTATCCTGCATGGTTCAATCCTGCTTGTTCTCATTCTCACGCGCGACTTCGCGCCAGCCGATGTCGCGGCGGCAGAAGCCCGGAAAGTCGAGCGCATCGACACCGCGATACGCCGCCGCCTGTGCGGTGGTGACGGTCGCCCCGCGCGCGGTGACGGCCAGCACCCGGCCTCCGGCGGTGACAACGCCCGCATCGCCCATCCGGGTTCCGGCATGGAACACGGTCGTGCCCGCCGCTTCCGCCGCATCGATGCCGCCGATCGGACGGCCGGTCTCGGGCGTGCCGGGATATCCCGGCGCGGCCATGACCACCGTCAGCGCGCTATCGCTCGAAAAGACCGGCGCTTCCGCCTCGGCCAGCCGCCCTTCGGCCACCGCCAGCAACAGCGGCAACAGGTCGCTGTCGAGCCGCGCCATCAGCACCTGGCATTCGGGATCGCCGAAGCGCGCATTATATTCGATCAGCTTGGGGCCACGCTCGGTCAGCATCAGCCCGGCATAGAGCACCCCCGAATAGGGCGTGCCGCGCGCCGCCATCGCCGCCACGGTGGGGCGGACGATGGTATCGATCGCCAGCCGCTCCAGTTCGGGCGTCAGCACCGGTGCGGGCGAATAGGCGCCCATGCCGCCGGTATTCGGACCGGTGTCGCCGTCGCCGACGCGCTTATGGTCCTGCGCCGATCCGAACGGCATCAGCGACACGCCATCGGTCAGCACGAACAGGCTGGCTTCCTCGCCCGCCAGAAACTCTTCGATCACCGCCTCGCCGCCGGGCTTCTCGAAGATCGCGGCCAGCGCGTCCTCCGCCTCGCCCCGGTCCATCGCGATCGTCACGCCCTTGCCCGCCGCCAGCCCGTCGGCCTTGATGACTACCGGCAGCGAGAAGGGGGAGAGCGCCGAAATCGCCGTGTCGAGATCGGTGACGCGGACATAGCCGGCGGTCGGAATATCCGCCTCGCGGCACAGATCCTTGGTGTACCCCTTCGATCCTTCGAGTTGCGCGGCGGCAGCCGACGGGCCGAAGGTCGCGATGCCGCTGCTGCGCAGATCGTCGGCCAGCCCCGCGACCAGCGGCGCTTCCGGTCCGATCACGACCAGCCTGACGGTCTGTTCGACGCAGAAGCGCACCACCGCGGCGTGATCGGCGACGTCGAGCGGCACCAGCGTGGCGACTTGCGCGATGCCGGGGTTGCCCGGTGCGGCATAAAGCGTACCTAGGAGCGGCGAACGCGCCAGCTTCCACGCCAGCGCATGTTCGCGCCCACCCGATCCGATCAACAGGACATTCATGGACGATCGCTTCCCCGGTTTTCAGTCGAGCCGGCTCGTAGCCGAGCAACAGCCCGGCGACAACGCCGCGCCCGAAAGCGTGTCCGAACTGGCCGGTCGCCTCAAACGCATGGTCGAGGGCGAATTCGGCCGCGTCCGCCTGCGCGGCGAGATTTCGGGCTATAAGCGCGCATCGTCGGGCCATGTCTATCTGTGCCTGAAGGACGATTCGGCGCTGATCGACGGGGTGATGTGGCGCGGATCGGCGGGCAGCCTGCCCTTCACCCCGCAGGACGGGGTCGAGGTGATCGCCAGCGGCAAGCTGACCACCTATCCCGGCCGCTCGCGCTATCAGATCGTGATCGACCGGATGGAACTGGCCGGCGAGGGCGCGCTGATGGCGCTGCTTGAGAAATTGAAGGCGAAGCTGGCGGGGGAGGGGCTGTTCGACCCGGCGAAGAAACGTCGCCTGCCATTCCTGCCGCGCACCATCGGCATCGTCACCTCGCCGACCGGCGCGGTCATCCGCGACATCCTTCACCGGCTCGAGGATCGCTGCCCGACCCATGTCATGGTCTGGCCGGTCAAGGTCCAGGGCGAAGGATCGGCCGCGGAGATCGCGCGCGCGGTGCAGGGGTTCGGGGCGTTGCCGGAGGACGGTCCGGTCCGCCGCCCCGACCTGCTGATCGTCGCGCGCGGCGGCGGGTCGATCGAGGACCTCTGGTCGTTCAACGAAGAGATCGTCGTCCGCGCCGTCGCCGCCTCGCCGATCCCGGTCATCTCGGCGGTCGGTCACGAGACCGATACGACGCTGTGCGACCATGCCGCCGACCTGCGCGCGCCGACCCCGACCGCCGCCGCCGAGATCGCGGTGCCGGTCCGTGCGGAACTCGCCCACAACATCGCCACCCTGTCGCTGCGTACCCAGCGCATCGTCCGCCGCTATCACCAGCGCGGCAGCGAGCAGCTGGCGGCGCTGGTCCGCGTCATGCCCCGCCGCGACGCGTTGCTCGGGCCGCAGCGCCAGCGGCTCGACGACGTCGCCGCGCGCCTGTCGCTGGCGCTCGAACGCCGTGTTGCGACCGCGCGCCGCAATCTCGACCGCCACGGCCATGCGCTCCGCCCCGCGATGCTCACCCAGCGGCTGGCACAGGCGCGGGCACAGTTCGAGGGGACGGCGCGGATGCTGGCGCAGGTCGATCCCGACAATCTGCTGCAAAAGGGCTATGTCCGCGTCACCGCCCGCACCAGCGGCAAGACGGTCACGTCCGCCGCCGAAGCCCGCTCGGCAGGCGCGCTGCAGCTCCATTTCGGCGACGGCGTGCTCGAGGCGAAGGTTGAGCGTACCCCCGGCCGCGCCTATGTCGAACCGACCCAACCCACCCTGCTCTAGAACCGGACCCTATGCTGAAATCCGAAAGCCGCCCCGCGAAGCTGCAATATCTGACCAATAATTTCCGGGTGCTGGTCGATGGCGACTTCGTGACCTGTGCGGTCACCGGCGCGCGCATCCCGCTCGACGAACTGCGCTACTGGAGCGCGGATCGGCAGGAAGCCTATGTCGACGCCGACGCCTCGACAAAGGCGCTGGCGCCGCAGTGATCGCGCTCGCCGCCGCGCTGCTGCTGGCGGCCCAGCCCGCAATCACGCTCGACGGTACGCCGGGGCAGGGCGCGGCGATGACCGGACGGGTCCCGCCCGGCACGACGCTCACCCTGAACGGACAGCCCGTAGCCGTCGCCCCCGACGGCGCGTTCCTGATCGCGTTCGATCGCGACGCCGGCCCCGCCGCCACGCTGCTCGCGACGTTGCCCGACGGCCGCCCGCTGGTCCGCACCCTCGCCATCACCCCGCGCGCATGGCGGATCGAGCGGCTGCCGACCCTGCCGCGCGTGTCGCAACCCTCCGCCGAATTTCAGCGCCGCCGCGCCCCCGAACTGGCGCAGATCGCCGCCGCCCGTGACAAGGCGACCGACGCGCAGGGCTGGCGGCAGCGCTTCGTCTGGCCCGCCACCGGTCGCATCTCCGGCCTGTTCGGGTCGCAGCGCATCTATGCCGGCGAACCCGGCGCCTATCATTCGGGCGTCGACGTCGCCCGCCCGACCGGCACGCCCGTCGTCGCCCCGGCCGATGGCGTCGTCATCCTCGCTGCGTCCACGCCCTTCACGCTCGAAGGCAATTTGTTGATGATCGACCACGGCATGGGGTTGAACAGCGCCTTCCTGCACCTGTCGCGCATCGACGTGAAGCCCGGCGACCGCGTCGCCCAGGGCCAGGTCGTCGGCGCGATCGGCGCGACCGGTCGCGCGACCGGCCCGCATCTCCACTGGAGCATGAAGTGGCGCGATGCGCGCATCGACCCGCTGTTGCTTGCCGGAGCGATGCCGCAATAAGGAACCGCCGACCGCCTCCGATCATTCCGCCTCCAAATCAAAGGGGACTGCGACCATGCTGCGTGCCACCATCCTGACCGCCCTTGCCGCCACCGCGCTGGCCGGCTGCACCACCACCACGGGAACCGGCGCCGCCACTGCCGGCCGCAGCGCCACCGCACCGCTGCGCACCGCGACCGGCGCCGATGTCGGCACCGTCACCGCGACCGAAATGGCGGGCGGCGTCCAGATTCGCGTCGACGCACGCGGCATGCCCGTCGGCGTCCACGGCGCGCATGTCCACACCACCGGCCGCTGCGACGCGCCCGACTTCACCACCGCCGGCGGTCACTGGAACCCGACCTCGAAGCAGCACGGCACCAGCAATCCGGCAGGCCCCCATGCCGGCGACGCACCCAATCTGACCATCGGCGCCGACGGCACCGGATCGGTCACGATCATGCTGCCCGCCGGCACGATCGACGGGATGCTCGACGCCGATGGTTCGGCCTTCGTCATCCACGCCAATGCCGACGACTATAAGACCGACCCGTCGGGCAATTCGGGCGGGCGCATCGCCTGCGGCGTGTTCGCCGCCGCCTGATTGCGCGCACGACCGGCCACGGGCATAGCGTCGGGATGACCACCCGACGCACGCTCCTGGCCGGTATGGCCGCCACCGCCACGCTCGCCGCCATCCCCGCCCGGGCCCAGCGCGGCGGACTGGACCTGATCGCCGGCACCTATGCCCGGCCGGGCGGGCAGGGGCTATACCAGCTCCCCGCCCGCGGTCGCGGCTGGAGCGTCGGCGCCGCCGACCCCGCGCTCAAGGACATTTCGTTCGGCGTCAGCCGGGGGTCAATGCGCTATCTGGTCCGCGAATCGGCGGCCGGCCGGCTGATCGCCACCGATCGCGACGGGCGCATCCTCGCCGATCTGCCGAGCGGCGGCGACGATCCCTGCCATGTCGCGCTCAACCATCGCGGTAACCTGCTGGCCGTCGCCAATTATTCTTCCGGAACCGTCGCGCTCTATCCGCTCGCCGCCGGCCTGCCCCAACCGCCGATCGTCCGCCAGCACAAGGGCACCGGCCCCAACAAGGATCGGCAGGGCGCCCCCCACGCGCATTGGGTCGGCTTCACCCCGAACGACCGTTTCTGCCATTCGGTCGATCTCGGCGCCGATACGATTTTCGCCTATCCGCTCGACAGCGGCGAGATCGGCGATCCGGTTGTCGCGTGGCGCGCCCCCGCCGGGGCCGGCCCGCGCCATATGGCCTATCATCCGACGCTGCCGATCGGCTATGCCGTCACCGAACTCGCCAACACGCTGGTCACGCTCGATGCACAGGCCGATGGCAGCTTCACCACCCGCGTCACCACCTCGCTGCTCCCGCCCGGCTGGGAAGGCCAGTCGCAGGCCGCGCATATCGCGATCGACAGCGCCGGCCGCCGCCTCTACGCCTCGAACCGCGGCCACAACAGCATCGCCATGTTCGACCTTGCCGAGGACGGCACCGCGACGCTCGCCCAGCATATCGACTGCGGCGGCAACTGGCCGCGCTTCTTCCTGCTGATCGAGGATAGCGGCCAGTTGCTGGTCGCCAACGAACGCAGCGGCGACGTGGCGGTGTTCACCGTCACCGTCGACGGCCCGATCCGCCCGACCCCGGCGCGGCTGAAGGTGCCAGGCGTGGTGTTCCTCGACCGGGCGTAGAGTGCCGCCGCACGCAAACATGTTTTAAAACAGCGGCTTGCTAGTAACCGTCCGACGTCTCACCATGTGACCATGGCGATCGAAGGTCACGACGGTTACGAAGGGGCGTCGCAGCGGACGCGGTGGGGGTGCTTCGCTGCCTTCTTTGTCGGCACCCCCGTATTCGCCTTTCTGTTGTTCGTCGATGCCCTCGGCGACTGCATGCCGGGCAGCGGTTGCAGCCATGGTTTTCTGAGCCAAGTGCTCGTTCCCGGCACGATTGTCGCGCTGGTCGCATTCTTTGCCGCCCGCGCCGCGATCGGGCGGCGGCAACGGCGCAACGACCGACGATAGCCGCTACCCCAGCAAATCCACCGTCACCGCCAGCCGTTGGTCGAGCACCCCCAGCATCGCCGTCCACCCGCCCAGCGCCTCCAGCTCGCCCGGCCCATCGGACACGCCGCGCAGCCCCATCACCGGCACGCCGAAGCGCTGGCACGCGCGCAGCACCGCGAACGTTTCCATGTCGACCATGTCCGCATCGATCGCGTCATAGTCGCTGCCGCCGACGATATCGGCCCCGGTCGACAGTCGCGCTACCGGCCAGTCGAGCGGCGTCGTCAGCGGCATCTCGGCGGGATGGTCGGAAAACGGCGTCACGCCCTTCGCCACCCCGATCCGCGTCGCATCCATGTCGCGCCACGACACGCTGGCAACCTGCCAGATCGACCCCAGCGGCAGCCGCCGCGACCCCGCCGATCCGATCGACACGACCAGATCGGGCAACTCCGCCATTCCCGCCAGCGCCTGCGTGGTCCCGATCGCCGCCTCGACCGGCCCGACCCCGGTGATGAGCGGCACGAAGCGTTCAGCCAGACAGGGTCCATATTCGTGGTCCGTCGCCATGACGAACGCGATCCGCCGCCCCCCGATCCGCGTCACCTGCATCGCCATTCCCCTGCTGCGTCGCATGGTCCGTGGCGGCAGGGGCGGGCGCAGGCAAGGCTTTCCGTACGGCTTCGGCCTCCATCCGACGTCTCGCTGCCTTGATGTTGGCAATCAACATGGCGTCGGTTTCCGCCTGTGTCGCCATATGCGCGATAACCGGCTCCCCGTCGTCCCGCCGCCCATCGCCGATGCCGCGCGTCACCAGTAACCGCAACAGGCTGTCCGAATAGCGCCGCCGATGCCCGACGATCTTGCCGCCATGCCACACCGGCTCCTCCCAACCCAGCACGGCGCGTTCATATGCCGCCTGTTCGATCGTCGGCGCGACCTTGGCCAGCGCCCGCCGCCACGCCCGATCGAACGCCACCGACCGGTCGCGCATCCGATAGGCGGAGGTGGTGGAAATCTGCGCCCGCGCACAGGCATCGCGCACCGACCCCGTCTCGCTCAACGCCCGCAGGAACGCCCGCTGCCGCTGCGGCGTCCACCCGTCATGCCGCACCCGATATGTCACCATCCCCCACCTCCCTGATGATGGTGGAACGTTACGGGAACATGAAGGCTGTAGGAAAGCGGAAACCACTGGCAACGTCCTCCTCGCGCGAGACCTTTGCAAAAGTCCCCTGCGTCACAGTAGATTTGCCGTACCCCCGCGTAGGCGGGGGTCCAGAGCCACGCAAAACAACGGCTTGCGTTTGAGGTCCTGGACCCCCGCCTGCGCGGGGGTACGCGATAAGGCTGTTGATCGGGACCTGCGCAGGGGGCTCGCCTGCGCGGTAGGATGGCCGCTTGCAATCGCAAACCCCGCTCTACCCCGACAAAAACGGTTATTATCGCTATTGCAAAGCGAAAGCATTTATGTTGCACTAAAAGTCGGCGATCGTCCGGCCCGGAACCGGATTCACCCACTTCCCCCGGCTTTATACGGTTGCTAAGGCGCACCGGTACAGCTCGATAACCTCCCGCGGCGGCATGCACGTCGACGGCCCCCGGCCGATCGATCCCGCCCGCGACCAACTGGGAAGGATCCGCATGACCGCTATCGGCCAGGACACGCTCGGCACCCGCGACACGCTCGATGTCGGCGGCAAGACCTATTCTTACTATTCGCTGGCAAAGGCGTCGGCAAAGCTCGGCGACGTGTCGCGGCTGCCCTTCTCGATGAAGGTGCTGCTGGAGAACATGCTGCGCTTCGAAGACGGCGTGACCGTCACGCCCGAGGACGCACAGGCGATCGTCGATTGGCAGAAGGACGCCCGCTCGGACCGCGAGATCCAGTATCGCCCGGCGCGCGTGCTGATGCAGGACTTCACCGGCGTTCCCTGCGTCGTCGATCTGGCGGCGATGCGCGATGCGATCACCAAGCTCGGCGGCGATGCGGGCAAGATCAACCCGCAGGTTCCCGTCCACCTCGTCATCGACCACTCGGTCATGGTCGACGAATTCGGCACGCCGACCGCTGCCGAAGAGAATGTCGAGCTGGAATATCAGCGCAACATCGAACGCTATGAATTCCTGAAATGGGGTTCGAAGGCGCTCGACAATTTCTCGGTCGTGCCGCCCGGCACCGGCATCTGTCACCAGGTGAACCTCGAATATGTCGCGCAGGCGGTGTGGTCGTCGGAATCGACCGACGGTTCGGGCACGATCGCCTATCCCGACACGCTGGTCGGCACCGACAGCCACACGACGATGGTCAACGGCCTCGGCGTGCTCGGCTGGGGCGTGGGCGGCATCGAGGCGGAAGCGGCGATGCTCGGTCAACCGGTGTCGATGCTCATCCCCGAAGTCGTCGGCTTCAAGCTGACCGGCAAGCTGCAGGAAGGCATCACCGCCACCGACCTCGTGCTCACCGTCACGCAGATGCTGCGCGCCAAGGGCGTGGTCGGCCGCTTCGTTGAATTCTATGGTCCGGGCCTGTCGTCGATGACGCTCGCCGATCGCGCGACGATCGCCAACATGGCGCCCGAATATGGCGCGACCTGCGGCTTCTTCCCGATCGACGACAAGACGATCGACTATATGCGCCTGACCGCGCGTCCGGCCGAGGTGATCGCGCTGACCGAAGCCTATGCCAAGGCGAACGGCTTCTGGCGCGACGAAAACGCCGTCGACCCGATCTTCACCGACACGCTCGAACTCGACATGTCGACCGTCGTGCCGTCGCTCGCCGGGCCGAAGCGTCCGCAGGACCGCGTCGAACTGCCGAGCGTCGACGACGTGTTCAACGGCGACCTGACCAAGGTCTACAAGAAGGACGCACCGAAGCGCGTCGCGGTCGAGGGTGAGAATCACGACATTGGCGACGGCGACGTCGTCATCGCCGCGATCACCAGCTGCACCAACACCTCGAACCCGTCGGTGCTCGTCGCCGCCGGCCTCGTCGCGCGCAAGGCGAACAAGCTGGGCCTGAAGCCCAAGCCGTGGGTCAAGACCTCGCTGGCGCCCGGTTCGCAGGTCGTCACCGACTATCTCGACAAGGCGGGTCTGACCCAGGATCTCGACGCGGTCGGCTTCAACCTCGTCGGCTATGGCTGCACCACCTGCATCGGCAATTCGGGTCCGCTGGCGGCACCGATCTCGGCCGCGATCAACGGTAATGACATCGTCGCCGCCTCGGTCCTGTCGGGCAACCGCAATTTCGAAGGCCGCGTGTCGGCCGATGTCCGCGCCAATTTCCTCGCCTCGCCGCCGCTCGTCGTCGCCTATGCGCTGAAGGGCACCGTGACCGAGGATATGGTGACGACCCCGATCGGGCAGGGCTCGGACGGGCAGGACGTCTATCTGAAGGACATCTGGCCGTCGAACGAAGAGGTCGCCGACCTCATGGCCGCCAACATCGACGACGGCATGTTCCGTTCGCGCTACGGCAACGTCTATGCCGGCGACAAGCACTGGGCGGGCATCTCGGTCGAGGGGTCGGACACCTACAACTGGCCGACGTCGAGCACCTACATTGCCAATCCGCCCTATTTCGAAGGGCTTACGATGACGCCGAACCCGACGTCGGACATCATCGAGGCAAAGCCGCTGGCGATCCTCGGCGACTCGATCACCACCGACCACATTTCGCCGGCCGGTTCGATCAAGGCGGACAGCCCGGCCGGAACTTTCCTGCAAGAACATCAGGTTAGCCGCCGGGACTTCAACAGCTACGGCGCCCGCCGTGGCAATCACGATGTCATGATGCGTGGCACCTTCGCCAACATCCGCATCAAGAACGAAATGGTCCCCGGCGTCGAAGGCGGCATGAGCCGCTATGACGGCGAAGTCATGCCGATCTACGACGCCGCCATGCGCCACAAGGCCGACGGCACCCCGCTGGTCGTAATCGCCGGCAAGGAATATGGCACCGGCTCGTCGCGCGACTGGGCGGCGAAGGGCACCAACCTGCTGGGCGTCCGCGCGGTCATCACCGAAAGCTTCGAGCGCATCCACCGCTCGAACCTCGTCGGCATGGGCGTGCTGCCGCTGCAGTTCGCCGAAGGCGTGACCCGTCAGACCCTCGGCCTGACCGGTGACGAAAGCTTCACGATCCAGGGCGTCGCCAACCTGCGCCCGCGCCAGGACGTCGAAGTCATCCTGACCCGCGCCGACGGCTCGACCGAGACGTTCCTGACCAAGTGCCGCATCGATACCGTCAACGAACTGGAATATTTCCTGAATGGCGGCATCCTGCAATATGTGCTGCGCAAGCTGGCCGCATAAGCGCGCCGCTTGACGGATAGGGCGGGCCGCGTCTCCGACCGGAGGCGCGGCCCGTTTGGTTTGGAGGGGGCGGATATGGCGAGCATCACGGTCATCACGGTGTTCCATAATCGCGCCCACCGGGTGCGGCCGTCGATCGAATCGCTGCTCGCGCAGGATTGCGAGGACGTGCGGATCGTCGCCATCGACGACGGATCGCGCGACGGCACGCTCGCCGAACTGTACGCACTGTCGGCGCCGAACCTGACCGTCGTCGCCCAGTCCAACCGCGGCTTCACCGCGACCATGGCGGCGGCATGCGCGACCGCCGACACCGATTTCATCGCCGTCCATGGTGCGGGCGACGAAAGCCTGCCCGGTCGGCTCCGCGCCCAGCGCGACTTCCTGCTGGCCCACCCGAACGTCGTCGCGGTCGGCTGCGCGATCGAGAATGTCGAGGAGGGCGGCAAGGGCTATGTCGTTCAGCCGGCTCAGCCGATCCGCAAGGGGCCGATGATCGCCGGCTTCGGCATCTCGCACGGCGAGGTGATGTTCCGTCGCTCGGCCTATCTGGCGGCGGGCGGCTATCGCCCCTTCTTCCGCGTCGCACAGGCCACCGACCTGTTCCGTCGCATGAGCCGGATCGGCGACTTCGGCTATGTCGGCCAGCTATTGTACCGCCGTTTCCTGTTCCGCGACGGGGTCAACGCCTCCGCGGCCAAGTTCGCGGAACACGAACTCTATTCGGCCATCGGTCACGACGCCTTCGTAGACGCCTTGGCACGCGATGCATCGGCCGACGTCATCGACCGGCACGGCGTCCTTGCGCCCTATTACATGCCGCGGTCGAAGAAGATCGCTGGCGGCCTCGCCCGCGCCGCGGTCGTCCACTGGCTGCAGGGCGACGATCGCATCGCCCGCCACCTCGCCCGCCGCTCGCTTGCCGAGAAGCTGACGCTACGCGGCACGATCGTCGCGGCGCAGTTGCTGCTGTCGACCATCGGCCTGCGCAACGCGATGCAGCGGCTGGCGGTGAAGACCAATCGCGGCCGCAACGAATACGCCCTGTCCCGCTTCTACCGCCCGCCGGGAGTGAAATAACGGATCAGCCACCCGCTATCGTCCGCCGCTCGATCAGGGCGTGGAGCACCGACAGCGCGACCATCGGTTGCGGGACACCATGGACATCGATTTCGTTGACGTTACTGGTCCCGCGGCGTTCGACCAGCGCGATCCAGCCACGGGCATCGTCTCCTTCAACCAGCCCGGCATGGATCAGATCGTCGCCGTCGATCTCGCGGTACACCTCACCTGTCCCCGGCGCGATCCAGACCACCCGCCGGTCGGTCACCGCCATGGTACCGAACAGATCATACCACAAACGCTGCATCGCCTCGGGTCCGTGGAGTAGCGCTGCCCCCAACGGGCCAGTAAAGGCGAACAGGGCGAAAACGAACAGGAACACCCGGAACAGGGGATCGATGTCGCGGCCCGCGATCCACCACAGCAACAGCAGGATACCGGTTAAGCCGAGCACGGCCACGCCAGAGGCGATCAGTCGCATCCTGGTCAAGCTTCGCCAGCCTTGCTTCCCCTGCCATCGGATGACTTCGCCGGGCATGAGTGCGAAAGCATCGATCGCGCCGCCGCCACGGATGCGCCTTGCCTCCAGGTCCACGCGATACGCCCGTAACATGCCCCCGATGAACCGCCACAGCGTCAGGCCGCACAGGAACAATAGTGGCGGCAGCGCGACCACCTGAACCTGCCAGGTCGGCACCAGTGTCGAAGGACCGCGGCCCCAACGGACCCGCGTCATCTCGTCCGGTGACGTCGCGATGAAGTAGGTCGCACCGAACAGGACCAGCAGGAGCGGCGCCATGCCCATAAGGACGACCAGCGACCGCGCCTTCCACCCCTTCGACCAACTGCCCCGCTTCCGTGCCACGAAATCCCCGCTGCCGATACGCCGCTTTCCTACAGCGAAGGGCTTAACCTATCGTCGACAGCGCTCTTTCAAAGGTCCGTTCAAAACGTCGGTCGACCGGCCGAAGGCACCTCACAGCGCAATGCTGCACGAGTGTGAACTTTGTGAACTTTGGACCGCCAACCCCGCCCCGCGCGCGGCGGGGCAGGGGACCGCGGTTACTTCTGGCAGGCGACGATCGCCTCGATCACCGCCAGCGTTTCCTGCGGGTCGCGGATCTTGACCGTGTCCATGCCCGCCGCCTTCGGCGCATAATCATTGCCGCCGGGGAAGATCGCGTCGCCGATGAACAGCATGTCGTCGGTGGCGATGCCGCTGATATCGGCCAGCTTGGCGAGGCCGGTCGCCTTGTCGACGCCTTCCTTGGTGATGTCGATCGACGTCGCGCCGCCCATGTTGATCGACAGCCCGGGCAGGCGCTGCTTCAGATCGGCCTGGATGATCTTGCGCTTCTCGAACTTGGGATCCCAATGTTCCTTGGCATCGATCGGCGCCTGCTGGCCGAGCGCCGAGAAGGTGATCTGGCTGCCGCGATCCTCGATCCGCTCGCCCCAGGTCTGTTCGGGGACGAAGCCGGTCGCTTCCAGTGCCGCATCGAACGCTTCGAGGATCTTCGCCTTGGTCGCATCGTCGAACAGGTCGGCATAGACCGTGTTCCAGCGGCCATCGCCATGGGTGTAGAGCTTGGTGCCGCTGGTCGGCATCATCCACAGCCGCGACAGGTCGGCGCGTTCGGGCAGGCGGCTGGCGACCTGCTTTTCGAATTGCGGCCAGTCGCCGCCGGAGATGATCGCGACATGCGCGACGCCTAGCAGGTCGGCCAGCGCTTCGCCCATCGCCTCGGTCAATTGCTGTTTGCTTTCGGCCAGGGTTCCGTCGAGGTCGAAGGCTACGAGTTGCTTCATTGGTTCACTCCGGCAGGGGGCGAGCGACGGCGGGCGCCGTCGCGGGAAAAATTGGCAGGATGGTCAGCGACCGCCCTCGCGGCGGGTCAGTGCGGCGACGCAGCTTGCCCGGTCGATCGGCGCGCCGTTGCGCTGGCGCGAATCGATATGGCGGACCACCGGCACGCCACCGTCCTGTGGCGGGTAGAGATAGGCGTCGAGAACGCAGATGTTCGATCCGAATTGCAGCTTGCGACCCGCCCCTTCGGTCAGGTCGAGCTGCGGCTGGCCGAACAGGCCGGTCAGCGCATTGGCGTTCTGCCCCAGCACCCGTTCGAGGCCGACGGTGCCATAGGTCGGTCTGGGCGGGACGGGCAAGGCATTCTGGCGGACGACCGGCGCGGTCGACCCGGCACAGGCCGACAGGGTCAGCCCTGCGGCGACCGCGATGAAACCGCTACGCATGTCCGTCCCCCCTTGGGCGCCGCCGGTGAAACCGATGCGTCGCCATCGCCGCGCCGATCAGGGGCGCAACGAAATTCACAAACGGCACAAGCAGCAATCCGGTTCCGGCCAGCCCCAGCACGAAGCGTCGCCCGCCCGTCGCGGACCGTTCGGCGCGCATCGCCGTGGGCGGCAGGTGCCGGGCGGCGACCATGTCGGACAGGTCGCGCCCCAATAGCCAGCCATTGACGACGAAGAACACCGCCGCCGTTCCGATCCCGGTCGCGAGCAGCACGAGATAGAGCGGCAGGAAGAACAGATTGACCGCCAGCGCGCGTAGCGCCGACGTCGCGCTCATGCGCAACGACCGGCCGATCGGCACCGGCCGTGCGGTGGCGAGGGCGGCGGGATAATGTTTCGCCTCGACCGCTTCGACCACTTCGTCGGCGAACAGGCCGATGACCGCGATCGCGACGATGCGGAACAACAGCCACGCGATGCCGATCGCGGCGATCGCCGCGGCCACCGCCGCCAGGGTGCCGGCATCGTCGCCCAGCAGCAGGAAGTCGGCGGCCAGCCAGTGCGCTCCCCATGCCAGCACCGCCCCAAGGGCAGCGAGGAGCACAAGGGTCAGCGTCAGCGACTTTGCCAGCACGCGCAGAAACGCACGGTCGCCGAGTTGGCCGACGGACAGGAGAAAGCTCTGGATCATCGTCCGTGACGATGCGGGGAGCGCCGCTCGCCGTCAACGCCTTGCCTGCCTCCGCGCCGCTGGCTAACGCCGCTGGCAACGTCCGCGCCTATGCTGGCGGCGGATCGATTGTTCGGAGACCTTATTTGACCCAACCCACGCTCGACGTCGTCGCGATCGGTAACGCCATCGTCGATATTCTGGCGCAGTCCGACGACGCTTTCCTGGCCAGGCAGGGCATGACCAAGGGGTCGATGCAGCTCGTCTTCTCCCCCGCCGATGCCGATGCGCTCTATGCCAAAATGGGTCCGGGCCGCGAAGTATCGGGCGGGTCGGCGGCGAACACCGTCGCGGGCATCGCCGCGCTCGGCGGCAAGACCGGCTTTATCGGGCAGGTCGCCGACGATCAGCTCGGCGCGGTGTTCGCGCACGATATCCGTGCCGCCGGCGTCCGCTTCGACACGGCGGCGCGCGCCGGCGAGCCGACCACCGCGCGCTGCCTGATCTTCGTCACGCCCGATGGGCAGCGGACGATGAACACCTTTCTCGGCGCGTCGCAATTCCTGCCCGAAGCCGCGCTCGACGCCGATCTGATCGCCAGCGGCGCGATCCTGTACCTCGAAGGCTATTTGTGGGATCCGGAAGAGCCACGCGCTGCGATGCGTGCCGGCATCCGCATCGCCCGCGACGCGGGGCGCAAGGTCGCCTTCACCCTGTCGGACACCTTCTGCATCTCGCGCCACGGCGACGACTTCCGCGCGCTGATCGCCGAGGGGCAGGTCGACATCCTCTTCGCCAACGAGAGCGAATTGCTGGCGCTAGCGCAGGTGGAGGACTTCGACCTGGCGGTCGACCAGGTCAGCGCGCAGGTACCGGTGCTGGTCGTGACCCGCGGCGAACAGGGTGCGATCGCAGTGACCGGCGGCGAGCGTACCAGCGTTCCCGCCCAGCCGATCGAGCGCGTCGTCGACACGACCGGCGCGGGCGACCTGTTCGCCGCCGGCTTCCTGCACGGCCAGTCGCACGGCTATGACATCGAACGCTCGCTGAAGCTCGGCGCGCTGTGCGCGGCCGAGATCATCTCGCACTATGGCGCGCGACCCGAAGTCGACCTGACCAAGCTGATGGTCGAGAAGCTCGGCTGAACGCGGCGAATCCTTACAAAAAGAAGAAGGGGGAGGCCGACTGGTTCGGCCTCCCCCCTTTTTTGTCTGCTTCCGGCTCGATCAGTGCGAACCGGGCGTGCTGCGATGATCGTCCATTTCCGCGACTTCGACGATCCCGCGACCCAGATGGCTGCGGCGATAGCCATAGACGAAATAGATCACCAGTCCGATCGCGCCCCATACCGGCAGCACCAGCTTTGCGTCCGGCGGCAGTGCCAGGAACAGGCCGACACACCCGATCATCGTCGCCGGTGCGACCAGCCAGACGGCCGGCGTACGGAACGGGCGATGGCGATGCGGATCGCGCTTGCGCAGCACCAGCACGCCGACCGCGACCATGAAGAAGGCGAACAACGTGCCGGCATTGGCGATGTCGGCCAGCTTGCCCACCGGCAGGAACGCCGCGGCGAAGGTCACGCCGATACCGGTGATCGCGGTGATGACGTGTGGCGTCTTCCACCTGGGGTGGATCGCCGACAGCTTCTCGGGCAGCAGGCCGTCACGCGACATGGTGAAGAAGATGCGGGTCTGGCCGAACAGCATCACGAGGATGACTGACGGCAGCGCCAGGAAGGCGGCGAGGCCGATCAGGTTGCCGATGTTCAGGTAGCCGATCTCGCGCAGAACGTGCGCCAGCGCTTCCTTCGAACAGGCCAGCGGTTCGGTGCCCATGCCCGCCAGTTCGGTGCAACGTGCGCCGAGTACCGTCGAACCCGGTGCCAGCCATTCGCCAAGCGCCGAGGTCACCGGCTGCGACCCGAGCGGCGAACCGATCGCACCCGCTGCCACGAGCATGTAGAAAAGAGTGCAGATGCCGAGACTGCCGATAAGGCCTAGCGGCACGTTGCGTTGCGGGTTCTTGGTTTCTTCCGCCGCGGTCGAAACCGCGTCGAAGCCGACATAGGCGAAGAAGATCGACGCCGCCGCACCGACGATGCCCTGACCTTCGCTGCCGACCCAGCCATTGGGGGCGAAGGGTTCGAAATTCTCCATCCGCATGACCGGAAGCGCCAGGATGATGAACGCGGTCAGCGCCGTTACCTTGATCGCGACGAGCACCGCATTGACCTTCGCGCTCTCACTCGTGCCGAGCATGAGCAGGCCGGTGATGAGCAGTGCGATGGCGACGGCGGGCAGGTTGATGAAGCCGCCGGGGACGTACGGCCCGGTAATCAACGCGGTTGGCAGGGTAATGCCGAACCACCCCTGCAACTGCCCGACGAAATAGCCGGACCATCCGACCGACACCGCCGACGCGGCAACGGCATATTCGAGGACCAGCGCCCAGCCGACCATCCATGCCAGCAGTTCGCCTAGCACCGCATAGGTATAGGTATAGGCCGATCCCGACACCGGGACCATCGAAGCGAATTCGGAATAGCAGAGCGCCGCTACCGCGCAGACGACCGCGGCGATGATGAACGAGATCATCATGCCCGGGCCGGCCTTTTGCGCGGCTTCGGACGTCAGCACGAAGATGCCGGTGCCGATGATCGCACCGACGCCGAGCATGGTCAGCTGGAACGCACCGAGGGTGCGGGTTAGCGATTTCTTTTCTGCGGTCGCGAGGATCGCGTCCAGTGGCTTGATACGCCCGAAAATCATGCAGGCCCCCCAAACACGGCGCCTTCTATCGAGGGCCGCGGATTACAAAGGCGCAAACCTACCCGCAAATCCGGCCCGTGCAATTCCTTTCGTGTAATAAAGCTGTCCTATCGCGAAAGCATCGGTCCGAGCGGCGCTCCGCCGAACAGGTGGACGTGCAGATGCGGCACCTCCTGTCCGCCATGGCCGCCGATATTGGCGAGCAGGCGATATCCCGGTTCGACCAACGCGTTGTCGCGCGCAATCTGTCCGACCGCGCGGACGAATCCTGCGATCTCTTCGTCGCTGCCACGCGCCGAAAAATCGTCCCACGACACATACGGCCCCTTGGGGATTACCAGGATATGGACCGGTGCCTGCGGCGCGATGTCGTGGAAGGCGAGCGCGAATTCGTCCTCATAGACCCGCTTGGCCGGGATTTCGCCGCGCAGGATTCGGGCGAAGATGTTGTCGGGGTCGTAAGCCTGGGTGGCGTCGATCGGCATGGGATCACTCCTTGGGACGGGCAGCCTTTTCGGCGATGCCGGAGCGGCCTTCGCGGGCGGTCAGTTCGGCGCGGACGTCGTCCAGCGAGATGCCCTTCGCCCGCAGTAGCAGCGTCAGATGGAACATCAGGTCGGCCGCTTCGCCGATCAGCCCGGCACGGTCGTCCTGACAGGCGGCGATGACGCATTCGACCGCTTCCTCGCCGACTTTCTGCGCGATCTTGGCGGTACCGCGGGCATGGAGCTTCGCGACATAGCTTTGGGTGGGATCGCCGCCGATGCGGCTGGCGATTACCGATTCGAGCCGGTCGAACGCGTCCATGTCAGTCCTTGCGCTTGCGGTTGCGGATCGCGCGCCGTGCGAGCACCACCATGAACGCGAACGCGGCAAAGGTCGCAACGTCTGACAGGGCGAAGCCTTCACGGGGTGGTGCGACGCCCGAATGGGCGGCGAGGGCGGCGGTCGGCATGGCGCCATGCTCTATGCCCTTTGGCGGGCGGCGGGCAAGCGGCACGATCCGCGCCGTACCGGGACGGTTGCCTACAGGAACCGGCTGGATCGGCCGGTCGTTTTGATCGATCATCCATTATCGGGCGCTGCGACCTTTGCCGGGTCGGACGGCGACCTGCGGGAGTAATCGCATGTTTTACCGGCTGCGCGCGATCGTGCTGGCTTTGGCGGCGGGGGCGGGCGTGTCCGCCTGCGCCTATGGCGATTTCGGTTATGGCGGCGTGGGGGTCGGCGTCGGGTCGGGCTATTATGCCGGGGGTGGCTATGGCGGCTATGGCGGCTATTACGACCCATATACCAGCGGCTTCGGCGATCCCTATTGGGGATGGTTCGGCGACTATTATTATCCGGGCACCGGCTATTACGTCTATGACCGCTATCGCCGGCCGTTCCGCTGGAACGATCGCCAGCGTTATTACTGGCAGCAGCGGCGCGGCCAATGGCGTGGTGGCTGGGGCGACAACCGGCCGCGCTGGGACGGATGGGACCGGCCCGGTTTCGACCGGCGTCCGGGTTTCGAGAATGTACCGCGCGGGTCCAGCCAGTCGCCATTGCCCGGCCGTTCGGGTGGCTGGCGCGGGCGGAGCGATGCCCTGCCGGGTAATCCGCCGCGGCAGGGATTCGAACGGCGCGGCTTCCAGTACGTCCCCCGCGGATCGAGCCAGTCGCCCGTTCCGGGCCAGACGGATGCAGCCCCGGGCAACGCGACGCGTCCGGGGTTCGAGCGGCGGCGCGGGTTCGAAAACGTCCCGCGCGGGTCGAGCCAGTCGCCGCGACAGGGGGCAGGGGCGGTGCGTGGCTTCGATCGACCGGAAGGGGTTCGGCCGGGCGGTGGCCGGTTCCGTGGTGCGGAAGGACGCGGACCGGGTCGGGGCGCGCGGCGGCCGGATTGAGGTCGCGGGTCCGGTGATCGGAGAGGTTCGCGAGGTAGGAAGGCCGGCCCTTCGTGGAGGCCTGGAGGAAGCCTCTCCTTCTGCCGTACCCCGGCAGAGGCCGAGGTCCGGTTCAGAAGGCTAACCGGCGTGCCTCCTTTATCGCCCAACTGAACTTTGCCCTTTCGCTGGCGTAGGGGAGGTTCGCAGGCCCATCAAATTTGAAAACCGGCGGTCGCGTCTACCCGACGTCCGTGTCCGCCCGCGTGGCGATCAACGCCTGCGAAATGAACGTCAGCACGACCTGATCGTCCTGATTGCGCACCGTCACCTGGCTGGCGACGCTGCCCATTTCGGGGCGGCTGGTCGAGCGTCGCACCGACAGCACTTCGGTCTCGCACGACAGCATGTCGCCCGGATAGACCGGTCTCCGCCAGCGCAGTTCATCGATCCCCGCCGCGCCGAGGCTGGCGACGGGGTGGGCTGCCCAGTGCTCGACCAGCATCGCCATCGTCATCGCACAGCTATGCCAGCCACTCGCCGCCAACCGCCCGAAATGGGTCCGCGCGGCGGCGTCGTCGGACAAGTGGAAGGGCTGCGGATCATATTGTCGGGCGAAGTCGAGCACCGCGTCGCGATCGACCAGGTAGGAGCCGAAGCGGGCGGTGTCGCCGACGGCGATATCCTCGAAATAGCGCATCGCACAGATTTCAGACCGAAACCCGCCCACTGGCAAGTGTTATCGCAGCGCGCGTCCGGCAATGCCGTCGTCGCCGTCGAGCGACGGGTCGGCGGGCAGACCGAGCATCCGGCGCAGCAGGGGATGGATGGCGGTGTTGCGGAACGGCGGCAGCGTCACGCCCGAACGAAAGGCAGGACCGCCCGCGACGAACAGAGCCTGCATCTCCGGCGCGGCGTTGTCATAGCCGTGCGCACCACCATTGACCGGGCGGGTCGGAGCGGTCGGTGCGATCATCCAGCCGATCTCCGCAAGGCACAGGAAGGACGGCGCCCGCGGATTGGTGCCGTAGCGGAGCCGCGCCGGGACCTTCGCCTTGGGCCAGCATTGCATGTGCTGCCGCGGTTCAGCAAGGGCGGCGGCAAGCGCGGCTTGCTGGCCCGGCATCGGCTCGATCGCCGCATAGGGGCCGGTTTCGATCAGGCGGTAGCTGCCGGCGGGCGCGATGCGGTCGAACGGGATGACGCGGTCGGTGGCGATCGCGGCCATGCCATGGTCGGCGACGACGACGAGGTTGGCGGGCTGACCCAGCGCCGCGAGGTCGCGCTGCAATCGGCCGATCGCGGCATCGACGCGGGTCATCGCCGCCAGCGTCTCCGGCGCGCCGGGGCCATGGTCGTGGCCGGCCACGTCGACATCGTCGAAATAGACGGTGACGAAGCGCGGGCGGGTCGCCGCCGGGCGTCGCAGCCAGTCGACAACGCCATCGACTCGCTGTTCGGCGGTGATCTCCTGATTGAATGCCTGCCAGTCCGATGCGTGACGTCCGCCGGCATAGACGCCGTGATCGGCCTTGCCGGTGCCGCCCCACGCGACCTCGCTGCCCGGCCAGAACAGCGTCGCGCTACGCACCCCGCCTTCCTCGGCGGCGACCCAGATCGGCTTGGCCGTGTTCCACCAGAAAGGGTCGTCGCTCTCCATGGTAAAGACTTCACCGGGGCGGGCGGCATCCTCCATCTTGTTGCCGACGATGCCCGACTTGTCGGGGCGGACGCCGGTGGCGATCGTCCAGAAATTCGGGAAGGTCTTGGTCGGAAAGCTTGGCTGCATCGACGCCGACACCCCGTCCGCCGCCAGCCGCGACAGGTTGGGCGCGACGGCTGGCGAGAGATAGTCGGGACGTGCGCCGTCGACGCCGATCAGGATCGTGACCGGCGCCTTCGCCTCGGCAACCGCTGCGGTCGGCGGAACGACCGTCTCGCTATGGACGACGCAACCCGACAAGGCAGCGAGGGCGACGAACAGGGTCGGGATACGCATGCCTAGCTCCCTATCGCCGGCGCGTGACGGGAATGTGGCGGGGGATCAGACGTTGAAGCGGAACAGCATCACGTCGCCGTCCTGCACGACATACTCCTTGCCCTCGGCGCGCAGCTTGCCGGCATCGCGGGCGCCGCTTTCGCCCTTGCAGGCGATATAGTCGGCGAAGGCGATGGTTTCGGCGCGGATGAAGCCGCGTTCGAAATCGCTGTGGATCTCGCCCGCCGCCTGCGGTGCCTTCGCCCCGACCGACACGGTCCAGGCGCGGGCTTCCTTTGGGCCAACCGTGAAGAAGGTCAGCAGGTGGAGCAGCGAATATCCGGCGCGGATCACGCGGGCGAGGCCGGTTTCTTCGAGACCCAGGTCGGAAAGGAATTCGGCGCGGTCGGCGGGGTCCATCGTGGCGATATCGGCCTCGATCGCGGCAGAGACGACGACCGCCTCGGCCCCTTCCGCCTTGGCCTTGGCAAAGACCTTGGCCGACAGTTCGTTGCCCTCGGCGGCGTCTTCCTCGTTCACGTTGCAGACGTAGAGGACCGGCTTGGCGGTGAGCAGTTGCGCCTGCGCGAACAGCCGCTCCTCTTCCTCGTCCTTGATCTCGGTCAGGCGGGCGGGCTTGCCTTCGCGCAACAGGTCGAGCGCGCGGCCGAGCACCGCGGCGGCGACCTTGGCTTCCTTGTCGCCCTGCTGCCCCTTCTTGGTCAGGTTGGGGACGCGCTTTTCGAGGCTTTCGAGGTCGGAGAGCATCAGCTCGGTCTCGACCGTATCGGCGTCGGCGATCGGATCGACCCGGTCGTCGACATGCTGGATGTCGTCATTCTCGAAGCAGCGCAGGACGTGGACGATCGCATCCACTTCGCGGATGTTGCCGAGGAACTGGTTGCCCAACCCTTCACCCTTCGACGCGCCACGGACCAGCCCGGCGATATCAACGAAGGCGAGCTGCGTCTCGATCTTCTTGGCCGAACCGGCGATCTCGGCCAATTGGTCGAGGCGCGGGTCGGGGACGGCGACGTTGCCGACATTCGGCTCGATCGTGCAGAAGGGATAATTGGCCGCCTGCGCCGCCTGTGTCTGCGTCAATGCGTTGAACAGGGTGGACTTGCCGACATTCGGCAGGCCGACGATACCGCAGCGAAAACCCACTTGGCGCAATCCCGGTGATGATGGAAAGCCCGCCCCTTAGCGGCTGCGGCCGGGCTTTGCAAAAGCTACCAGCGATAGTTGAAGCTGACGCTGATCCGTTCTCCCTTGCCGGCGTGCGGCATGACCTCGTGCCGGAGCCAGCTTTCCCACAGCAGCAGCGTGCCGGGCTGGGGCGCAACCGTCTCGAACGTGCCGGGGCGGGTGGGGGCGGCCATCAGCATCGGCAGCCGGGGATCCTCGAACCGGATGCCGCCCGCGCCCTCAGGCACCGCGACATAGACGGTGCCCGACACGACGCTGTGCGGGTGGAGATGCCCCGAATGGCCGCCGCCGGGCTTGAGCAGGTTCACCCACAGGCTGTCGAGCTTGAGCTTGCGCCCGCCCAGTTCCATGCCGCAGGCGGCGGCGAACTTGGCGACATGGCGGTCGAGCACGCGCTTCAGATCGGCGAAGACCGGGTCGCGGAGCGGCAGGTCGTTGAGCGATGCGTAGGAGGTATAGCCGCGATAGCCATGTTCCTTCGACCAGCGGCGGCCGGCCATGTCCTCCTCCGCCAGCGCCCGGACCGAGGCGTCGAGATCGGCGACCAGCGCTTCGTCGGCGAGGGTGGCTTCGTAGAGCTGGGTCGGGAAAAGGGTGCGGACGGTCATGGTGGCGGCTTGGCGGATCGGGCGCGCTTTGGAAAGGGTCAGCGGCGATGCTGTGACAGGAACGCCCATAGCGCGTCGTTGTCGACCACCCAGCTATGGCCGCCGCCGACGGTCACCCGCCCGACCACGTCAGCGCCGCCGCGACAGCCAGTGTAGCGTTCCTCATATACTTTCGCCGCGACCCAGCGGGTGATGGGGGCGGCGGTGCAGCGGTTGAGCGCGGCCCAGCGCTGTTCGGCGGCGTGCATGGTGTAGGACCAGTATTTCGCGCCGCCGCCCTGGATCGGGTTGGTGGTGTCGGCGTCGCCGGCAAAGGCGATGACCGGCACGGGGCGCGAGGGACGGCAGGTGGCCGGGTCGGGACGACTGGGGTCGCTGGCCAGCGGATTGCCGGCGCGCAGCCCGACGACCGGAGCGATGGCGGCGAAGCGATCGGCGGCGACGCAGCCGAGCCACGACGTCATCCGCCCGCCGCCCGAAAGGCCGGTGGCATAGACGCGGCTGGGGTCGACGCAGCCGGCGCTGGCAAGCTGGTCGATCAGGGCACCCAGGAAGGCGACATCGTCGGGGGCGTCGGGGCCGGGGATGGTGCCGGCGACGGTCGGCACGCCGGGGATGTTCCAGACGAAGCCCTGTTCATGCCGGATGCCCGCATCGGGGGCGGCAACGACGAAGCCGTGCCGATCCGATGCCTCGGCGAGCTTCGAGTCGCGCAGCATCGCCGCACCGGTGCCGCCGCTGCCGTGGAGCAGGATGACGAGCGGGGCAGGGCGTGCCGGATCGAAACCCGGCGGCAGGTGCAGCAGCGCCGAGCGCGCACCGCCGTCGATCGTGATCGTCTGTGTCGTTCCGGACGGACCGGCGACGCAGCGCGGCACCGCCTGCGCGACGGTGCCGGTCAGCAGCAGGAACAGGAATGCGAGCCATTGCAACGGTTTGGGCATGGTCATTCTCTTACCGGACCGGCCGGCGACGGGGCAAGCCGGGCCCAAAGTTCACAAAGTTCACACTCGTACCATGTTTGTCGCCTTTCCCCTTTAATGCCGTTGAACGGCGATGATCCGATGGCGGCAGCGCCTGGCGACCGGGAAGCATGACGACGGCATCGGGTGTAGGAAAGCGATTTCGCCGCCATCGGTCCGGTCGCCAGGACGGTACTGCGCGTTCTACCGCAACGGCAGGAACAGGTCGGTGATCGCTTCCCCCTCCGCCACGTCCGGAAAGAAGCTGACGCGCTGGCAGAATAACGGGAAGTCGCGCAGTTCTTCGTCACTGTCCAGTAGCCAGTCGCGGTAGAGATGGAGCGCGGCGGCCTCCAGATCGTCGCTGCGCCCGGTCACGCGCAGCACCGCGCAGCGACCGCCGGGGATGACCGAACTCGTCACGCCGTCGCCTTCGGGAAAGGTGCGATCGGTGCCGACGCACAGGTCGATGCGGATCGGCCCCGCCGCCGGGTCGGCGGGATCGCCGTGGAAGATATTGAAGGTCGGGCTGTCGGCGGGCGACAGGCGGTTGGCGCGACGCCAGGCGATGAAGCGGCGGATGGTGTCGCCGATCAGCGCCATGTCGCCATCGTGGCGCAGGACCGCGACCGGGGTAGCGGGGAAGTCGCGGATGGCAACGGGGGCGAAATGCTGCATCGTTCGGTTCCTCAGATCGTCGAGCGGCAGGAGCGCCGCGCGCCATGGCACCCAGTCGGGCGCGGAACGGAAATCGGACGGGGACTGGCCGAAGCGCTTGCGGAACGCGCGGGCAAAGGCGTCGGGGGCGTCATAGCCCGCGTCGATGGCGACGTCGGTGATCCGGTCGGCATCGCGATAGGCGAGTCGATACGAAGCACGTTTCAACCGGGCAAGCTGGACATAGCGATGCACCGACAGGCCTAAGCAGGCGGTGAACTGCCGGTGGAAATGATATTTGGAGAAAGCCGCGACCGCGCTGACGGTCGCGAGGTCCAGTTCGTCGTCGAGATGCCGGTCGATATGGTCGAGCGCGCGGCGCATGCGGTCGTGATAGTTTCGCTGTGCCGGCGTCATGTCCGTTTCCTGTCGTTGGCACTTGCGTATGCCCACGGGAAGGGCGGGGGCGCTCGACCGATCTTGCGGAAGTGGGCGTGCGTGCTTCAA
Organism: Sphingomonas sp. BL-S-05; assembly: GCF_055521695.1. Taxonomy (NCBI): domain Bacteria; kingdom Pseudomonadati; phylum Pseudomonadota; class Alphaproteobacteria; order Sphingomonadales; family Sphingomonadaceae; genus Sphingomonas; species Sphingomonas sp. BL-S-05. Next base: position 233,963 of record NZ_CM145499.1, read on the forward strand.
ATACCTTCGTCATTCCCGCCTGTGCGAGACCTCTGCGAATGTTTGCCGCACCGTATCCCCGCGCAGGCGGGGACCCAGGGCCACATTCGCAAGCTGTTGTTTTGCCCGGCTCTGGACCCCCGCCTGCGCGGGGGTACGGATGGGTCCGGGGACAGGTAGCGGACCTTCGCAGAAGTCTCGCCTTCGCAGGAATGACGAAGGGGGGTGGCAGTGCCCCTCACCCCATCCGCCGTGCGACCTCGTTCATGAAGCGGACGTCGTCGCCTGCCGCCAGCCATGGCGCCTCGGCGGCGACCGCGCCGAGCAGGTCGGTCAGGTCGTCCAGCTCGGCCTTGGCGAAATTGCCGAGAACATAGGGGCTGACCCGGTCCTTGTGCCCCGGATGGCCGATGCCGAGGCGGATGCGGCGGAAGTCGGGGCCGATATGCGCGTCGGTCGAGCGCAGGCCGTTATGCCCGGCATGGCCGCCGCCGGTCTTCACCTTCAGCTTGAACGGGGCGAGGTCGAGTTCGTCGTGGAAGACGGTGACGTCGGCAGGCGTCAGCTTGTAGAAGCGCATCGCTTCGCCGACCGAACGGCCGCTTTCGTTCATATAGGTGCCGGGCTTGAGCAGCAGGATTCTCTGCGTGCCGATCCGCCCTTCCTGAACCCAGCCCTGGAACGCCCGCTTCGGCGCGGCGAAGCCATGGACCTCGGCGATCGCGTCGACGGCCATGAAGCCGATATTGTGGCGGTGCATCGCATATTGCGGGCCGGGGTTGCCGAGGCCGGTCCAGAGTTGCATCGCTTGGGTCCTTCGGGATTGGTGGTGTCGGCGCTATAAACGTCATTCCGGCGTCGGCCGGAATCCATCGTGTCGGGTGTTCGCAATCAGGGCGTGACGTTGCCGTGTCCATGAATTCCGGTCTGCGCCGGGATGACGTTGGAGGGAGCGGGAACGTCCCCAAACGCAAAGGAGCGGGACGACCTCGGCCATCCCGCTCCTTCGTAACGCCGGACAGGCGGGGCGGATCAGCCCTCGGCCTTGTCCTCGGCTTCGTCGGCCTCGGCAGCGGCTTCGGCCGACTGCGCTTCGGCGACTTCGGCGTCGAGCGCCTCGTCCTCGGCGGTCAGCGTGGTCGGCGGCGTGATGGTCGCGACGGTGACGGCGTCTTCGGCGGTCGCTTCGGCGCCGTTCGGCAGCGTCACGTCCGACAGGTGGATCGACTCGCCGACTTCGCGGCCGGTCAGGTCGACGACGATCTCGGTCGGGATGTTCGACGCTTCGACGGTCAGTTCGATTTCGTGGGTCACGACGTTGAGCACGCCGCCGTCACGCTTGATGCCGGGCGCGTCGTCTTCGTTGGTGAACACCACCGGCACGGAGACGGTCACGGTCGCGTTCTTCGCGATGCGGAGGAAGTCGACATGGATCGGCTGATCGGTGACGACGTCGAACGCGACGTCCTTGGCCAGCGTGCGCACCTTGCTGCCACCGACATCGACCATGATGACCGAGTTCATGAAGTGGCCGGTCATGAGCTGCTTCATCAGCTCACGGGCGTTCAGGTGAATGCCCTGCGGATCCTGATTGTTGCCATAGATCACGGCGGGGACGCGGCCATCGCGACGCAGGGCGCGGGAGGCTCCCTTGCCTACCCGATCGCGCGTCTCGGCCGACAGGTGCAGCGTATCGCTCATCATGTCTTCCTTAGAAACGGTGTTTGTGTGTCTTGCGCGGCCGGGCCTCCAGGGATGACCCCGGCACGAACAAGCGCGGGCGCATAGGGGAGTTCGGGGCGAAAGGCAAGACGTGCCGCCCTGCTTCCCCCAGTTCCCCGTTTGCTTCGAGCGGAGGTTCGAGCCTGTCGAGAACCGTAGTCGAGAAGGGTGCGCCCCAAGAGAGGTGTTCTCGACGGACGCTTCTCGACAGGCTCGAAGCTGCTCGAACCGAACGGTTGCAAATGGGGGAAGGCTGCTACCGCACCCGCTCCACCGTCACCCCCATCGCCTGCAACCGCGCCTGCACGCTCCCCGGCCCGGTCAGATGCCCCGCGCCGACCGCGACGAAGCGGGTGCCGGGCTGGCGCATCCACTTGCCGATCGTCCGCGCCCATGCCGCGTTGCGCCGCTCCAGCAGCGCGGTGCGGACCGCCGGGCCGGCTTCGGCCATGTCGCCGGCGAGCAACCGGTCGAGCGTGGCGACGTCGCCCTTGCTCCACGCGGCGACGATCCGGTCCATCGCCGGCACCGGATCGGGATCGTCGAGGACGCGCGTGAGCATCGTGCGCTGCGCCGGTTGCGGCAGGGCGGCGAAGATGCCGAGCTGGCCGTCGAGCGTCTCCAGCGGTTCGATCGTCGTCCCGCTGCGATCGGCGAGCCGGGCCAGCAGCGTTTCGGGGGCGGGGACGGGACCGTAGCCGGCGCGGGCGAGCGGTTGCGCCGCGAGCGTGGTGGCCGCGAACCAGGGGTCGGTCGCGTCGAACGCCTGTGGCGGAAAGCCGAGTTCGTGCGCGCGGCGTCGCAGGCGCCGGTCGAGTTCGGGCGGCAGCGGGGCGGGGCGGACCGGCGCGACCTTCACCAGCGCCTGCGTCATCGCCTCGGGCGTGACCGGTTCGATTTCGAGGGTCAGCACGTCGCTGTCGGCAAAGGCTTTTGCGACCGGACCGGTCAGCCATGGCGTGCGCGCACGCAACTGATGCACCGTGCCGAACAGCCAGATCGTCGTGTCGGCATCGCGCGCGACCCACAAAGCCGGGGTGAGCGCCGCCGGGGCCGCGATCGGACTGGCCAACAGCAGCCAGCACAGGAGGGCGAGGAGCGAGCGGGCGAACATGCCCCCGGCTTAGCGGGCCGGAGCGCCCGGCGGCAACCTTGACCCGTGCTCCACCCAAGGGCTAGGCGCGGAGGCTCTTGCACCAATAGGCGAAACCATGTCCGCCCCGCTCAGCTTCCAGAAAATGATCCTGACGCTCCATGAATACTGGAGCGATCGGGGCTGCGTCATCCTGCAACCCTATGACATGCGAATGGGGGCGGGGACATTCCACCCGGCGACCACGCTGCGCGCACTGGGGCCCGAGCCGTGGAATGCGGCGTTCGTCCAGCCTTCGCGCCGACCGACCGACGGACGCTATGGCGAGAACCCGAACCGGTTGCAGCATTATTATCAGTATCAGGTGATCCTGAAGCCTTCGCCGCCGGATCTGCAGGAACTGTATCTCGGGTCGCTGGCGGCGATCGGGATCGACTTCACGCAGCACGATATCCGCTTCGTCGAGGATGACTGGGAATCGCCGACGCTGGGCGCATGGGGGCTTGGCTGGGAAGTATGGTGCGACGGGATGGAAGTCACCCAGTTCACTTATTTCCAGCAGATGGGCGGGTATGACTGCAAGCCGGTCGCGGGCGAGCTGACCTATGGGTTGGAGCGGCTGGCCATGTATATCCAGGACAAGGACAGCGTGTACGACCTGGCGTTCAACGACGCGGGCGTCACCTATGGCGACGTGTTCCTCGAAAACGAGCGGCAGATGTCGAAATGGAATTTCGAGGTCGCCGATACCGATAGCCTGTTCGATTTGTTCAAAAAGGCGGCGGCCGAGTGCGAGAATGCGTTGGCCGCGGACGTGCCGATCGCCGCCTATGAACAGGCGATCGAGGCGAGCCATGTCTTCAACCTGCTGAACGCGCGCGGGGTGATCTCCGTGGCGGAGCGGCAGGCCTATATCGGGCGGGTGCGCGATCTGGCGAAGGCGTCGTGCGCGAAGTTCATCGAGACGCAGACGCCGATGTGGCAGGCGAAGTTTCCGGGGTGGGTGGCATGACCGATTTCCTGCTCGAGCTGCGGTCGGAGGAGATTCCGGCGCGGATGCAGGCCAAGGCCCGCGAGGACCTGCAAAAGCTGTTCGTCGGCGAACTGGGCAAGGCCGGGATCGCGGCGGGGCGGATCACGACCTATGCGACGCCGCGGCGGCTGGTGCTGATCGCGCACGACCTGCCCGAGCGGACCGAACCGGTGCGCGAAGAGGTGAAGGGGCCGCGCGCCTCCGCCCCGCCGCAGGCGCTGGAAGGGTTTCTACGCAAGACCGGGCTGACGCGCGAGGCGCTGACCGAGCGCGACGGCGTGTTGTTCGCGGTGACCGAGGTACCGGGGCGCGAGACGGCGCAGGTGCTGGCCGCGGCGATCCCGGCGATCGTGCGGGCCTTTCCATGGCCCAAGTCGATGCGCTGGGGCGCGGCGTCGCTCAGCCCGGAGTCCCCACGTTGGGTACGGCCGTTGCAGGGCATCGTCGCGCTGTTCGGCAGCGACGTGGTGCCGTGCGAGGTCGCGGGGGTGACGAGCGGGGCGGTGACGCTGGGCCATCGCTTCCACCATCCGGGCGCGATCACCATCGGGTCGGCGGCGGACTATGTCGAGAAGCTGCGCGCCTGCCACGTCATCGTCGATCAGGACGAACGCGCCGCGATCATCGCGGTGGGGGCGAAGATGGCGGCGCAGGGGGCTGGGCTGACGCTGGTCGAGGATGAGGGGTTGCTGGCGGAGAATGCCGGGCTGACCGAATGGCCGGTGCCGTTGATCGGGCGCTTCGACGAAGCGTTCCTCGCCGTGCCGCCCGAGGTGATCCAGCTGACCGCGCGGGTGAACCAGAAATATTTCGTGTGCCGCGATGGCGATGGCAAGCTGGCGAACGCGTTCGTCTGTACCGCGAATATCGATGCGGCGGATGGCGGCGAGCGGATCGTCGCGGGCAACGCCAAGGTGCTGGCGGCGCGGCTGTCGGATGCGAAATTCTTCTACGAAACCGATCTGAAGACGCGGCTGGAGGACCAGTTGCCGAAGCTCGAGAAGATCGTGTTTCACGAGAAGCTGGGCACGGTCGCCGATAAGGTCGAGCGGGTCGCGAAGCTGGCGCGGTGGTTGGTGGAAAGCGGCGTCGTAAAGCCCTCTCCCCCTTGGGGGAGAGGGTTGGGAGAGGGGGTGTCCACTGCGGCCCCGGCTCTAGCGGACAAGCCCCTCTCCCCGACCCTCTCCCCTGAAGGGGAGAGGGAGAAACTGGCTGACATGGCCGAGCGCGCGGCAAGGCTCGCCAAGGCCGATCTGGTGACCGGCATGGTCGGCGAGTTCCCCGAATTGCAGGGGCTGATGGGCGGCTATTACGCCGCCGCGCAGGGCGAATCGGCGGAAGTCGCCGAGGCCGTGCGCGATCATTACAAGCCGGTCGGGCAGGGAGATGACGTGCCCACCGCACCGGTAACGGTTGCAGTGGCGTTGGCGGACAAGCTGGACAGCATCGTCCAGTTCTTTGCGGTCGGGCTGAAGCCGAGCGGATCGAAGGACCCGTTCGCGCTGCGCCGGTCGGCGCTCGGCGTGTTGGCCTTGCTGCTCGACAATGGCGTTCGCGTGTCGCTGTCGAAGGCGACGGCGGCAGCGGGCGCGACCGCGCATGAGGATGTGGTCGACTTCTTCGCCGATCGCCTCAAGGTCCAGCAGCGCGAGGCGGGCGTGCAGCACGACCTGATCGACGCCGTGTTCGCGCTGGGCGGCGAGGACGATCTCGTCCGTCTGCTCGCGCGCGTCCATGCGTTGCAGGCGTTCGTCACGACCGAGGACGGTGCGAACCTGCTTGCCGGGTACAAGCGTGCGGCGAATATCTTGAAGAAGGAAGCTTCGGGGACCAGCAAGCACATCCCCGAAACCGGCGAGGAAGATCCGCTGGCCGAGGTCGAGGATCCCGACTTCGCGCCGATCGTCGCCGAATATGCGCGGACCGAGCGCGAGAAGCGCGACTATGACCGCGAGCCGGCGGAAGCCGCACTGATCGCGGCGCTCGATGCGGCCGAACCGCAGGCGCAGACGGCGATCGCGGCCGAGGATTTCGCCGGGGCGATGGCAGCGCTGGCGTCGCTGCGCGCGCCGATCGACGCGTTCTTCACCGACGTGACGGTCAACGATGCCGACCCGCACAAGCGCACCGCTCGTCTCGCCCTGCTGGCACGGGTGCGCGATGCGGTACACCGCGTTGCCGATTTCTCGAAAATTGAGGGCTGACCTGTCGGTTTAACCCGTTTAACGGGACGTAAGGGCGACGCCCGATCGAATCAGATACCCCGACGCGGGACCACCCGCGCGGAGAGCATGGGGAACGAGCAATGACGCAATATGTCTATCGCTTCGGCGGCGGGGTTTCGGACGGCGGATCGGGCGACAAGGTGTTGCTGGGCGGCAAGGGCGCGAACCTTGCCGAAATGGCGTCGATCGGATTGCCGGTGCCGCCGGGCTTCACCATCGCGACGACGATGTGCACCCGCTATTACGAGGAGGGCGAGACCTTCCCGGAAAGCGTGCGCGACGAGGTGAAGACCGGCATCGCCCATATCGAAGGCGTCACCGGCAAGCGTTTCGGCGACGCCACCGACCCGCTGCTGGTGTCGGTCCGTTCGGGCGCGCGGATTTCGATGCCGGGCATGATGGACACGGTGCTGAACCTCGGCCTGAACGACCAGACGGTCGAGGGGCTGGCGACCGTGTCGGACGATGCGCGCTTCGCCTGGGACAGCTATCGCCGCTTCATCCAGATGTATTCGGACGTGGTGCTCGAACTCGACCATGGCCGGTTCGAGGAAGCGCTGGAGATCGCGAAGGAAGATCGCGGCTATTATCTCGACACCGACCTGACCGCCGACGACTGGCGTGCGCTGGTCGCGCAGTACAAGGACATCGTCGTCGAACTGTGGGGCAAGCCGTTCCCGCAAGACGTACACGATCAGCTATGGGGCGCGATCGGCGCGGTGTTCGGATCATGGCAGGCGGATCGCGCCAAGGTCTATCGCCGGTTGAACGACATCCCGGGCGACTGGGGCACGGCGGTCAACGTGCAGGCGATGGTGTTCGGCAATATGGGCGACACCTCCGCGACCGGGGTGGCCTTCACCCGCGATCCGTCGACCGGCGACAATGCCTATTATGGCGAATTCCTGATCAATGCGCAGGGCGAGGACGTGGTCGCGGGGATCCGCACGCCGCAATATCTGACCACCGCGGCGCGGACGGCGGCGAACGCCAAGCCGCTGTCGATGGAAGAGGCGATGCCCGACGCCTATGCCGAACTGGCGGCAGTGTTCGACCGGCTGGAGCGGCATTACCGCGACATGCAGGACATCGAATTCACGGTGCAGCAGGGCAAGCTGTGGATGCTGCAGACCCGGTCGGGCAAGCGCACTGCCAAGGCCGCGCTGAAGATCGCGGTCGACATGGCTGAGGAAGGGTTGATTTCGCGCGAGGAAGCGATTGCCCGCGTCGATCCGCAGGCGCTCGACCAGCTGCTGCACCCGACGCTCGATCCGAATGCGGCGCGCGACGTGCTGACCAAGGGGCTGCCGGCCTCGCCGGGGGCGGCCAGCGGTATCGCGGTGTTCGACAGCGATACGGCGGAACGGCGTGCCAATGCCGGCGATGCGGTGATCCTGATCCGCACCGAAACGTCGCCGGAGGATATTCACGGCATGCACGCGGCGCGCGGCATCCTGACCGCGCGTGGCGGGATGACCAGCCACGCGGCGGTCGTCGCACGCGGCATGGGTCGGCCGTGCGTGTCGGGGGCGGGGTCGATCTCGATCGACGCCAAGGTGGGCGTGATGAAGGTCGCGGGGCGTGAGATTCGCGAAGGCGATATCGTCACCATCGACGGCGCGACCGGCGAAGTGATGGCCGGCGCCGTCGCGACGGTGCAGCCCGAACTGGCCGGCGATTTCGGGACGCTGATGGAATGGGCCGATGGCGTTCGCCGCCTGAAGGTGCGGACCAACGCCGAGACCCCGCTCGACTGTCGCACCGCGCGCGATTTCGGCGCGGAGGGCATCGGGCTGTGCCGCACCGAGCATATGTTCTTCGAACAGTCGCGGATCACCGCCGTGCGGCAGATGATCCTGGCCGAAGACGAAGCCGGACGCCGCGCCGCGCTCGACCGGTTGCTGCCCGAACAACGCAGCGATTTCGTCGAGATTTTCGAGGTGATGGTCGGGCTGCCCTGCACCATCCGCCTGCTCGACCCGCCGCTGCACGAATTCCTGCCCCATGCCGAGGCCGAGTTCGCCGAAGTGGCGCAGGCGGCGGGAATCGAGGTCGAGCAGTTGAAGCGCCGTGCGGCCGAGCTGCACGAGTTCAACCCGATGTTGGGCCATCGCGGCTGCCGGCTGGGCGTTACATACCCTGAAATCTACGAGATGCAGGCCCGCGCCATCTTCGAAGCGGCGGTGATCGTCGCGGAGAAGTCGGGCGAGGCCCCGATCCCCGAGGTCATGATCCCGCTGGTCGGCACCAAGCGCGAGCTGGAGCTGATGAAGACGGTCGTCGACAAGGCGGCGCAGGCCGTGTTCGCCGACAAGGGGCGGACGATCGAGTATCTGGTCGGCACGATGATCGAACTGCCGCGTGCCGCGCTGAAGGCCGGGGAGATTGCCGAGGCCGGGCAGTTCTTCTCGTTCGGGACCAACGATTTGACCCAGACGACGCTGGGTGTCAGCCGCGACGATGCCAGCCGCTTCCTCGGCGTCTATGTCGAAAAGGGCATTTACGCGCGCGACCCGTTCGTCTCGATCGATGTCGAGGGCGTGGGCGAGTTGATCGAACTGGCCGCCGAGCGTGGCCGCAAGACGCGCCCCGACATCAAGCTCGGCATTTGCGGCGAACATGGCGGCGATCCGGCGTCGATCGCCTTCTGCGAAAAGGTCGGGCTCGACTATGTGTCGGCCAGCCCGTACCGCGTGCCGATCGCCCGGTTGGCGGCGGCGCAGGCCGCGTTGCAGAAGTGAGAAGCGTATGACGAACGATGCGGCACGGGTCACGAAGGACGGCTATGACCGTATCGGCCCGTTTCACCCGGCGTTCGTTTGGGGCGCGGTGATCGTGTTCGACCTGATCGTCGTGCTGGCGCTGCTGCTGGCAATCACCAAGATCGGCGACAAGGTCGAGGATGTGGTGTTCCCCGGCGGTCCGGAGTGGGTGACGTTCTGATCGCTACCCGCCCCGGCCGGAACCGGGGCGGGTGGCAACTTCAATAGGCGGCGGTGAACCGGGCGCGGGGGTGGCGATGCGCCTCCAGTTCGTCGACCATTGCAATGGCATAGTCGGCGAAGCTGATCCGGCTGACCCCGGCATCGTCGGCGAGCAGGGTATCGGTACCGAGCCGGTACTGGCCGGTGCGCTCGCCCGCCTCGAACAGCGCGGCGGGCGAGAAGAAGGTCCAGTCGATATCCTCGACCGAGCGCAGCGCGTCGAGAAAGGCGATGCCGCCCATCGCGAACGTGCGCCATTCGGCCGGGAAGTCGGGCGAGTCGATCAGCCGAACGCCGGGTGCGACTTCGAGGCTGGCGGCGCCGCCGGTAACGAGCAGTCGACCGACCCCCGCCTGGCGCAGCGCCGTGAGCAACGTGTCGGCGGTGACGTCGAAATGCAGCGCGCTGATGACGGCGTCGGTGCCCGCGATCAACGTCGCGAGCTTCGCGGGATCGTGCGCATCGCCCGCCATTCGCGTCACCTGCGGCAGATCGGGGATTGCGTCCGGCTTGCGCGCGATCGCGCGGATTTCATGCCCCCGACGTGCCAGTTCGCGGACGATTTCGGATCCCGCATTGCCGCTCGCGCCCAGTACCGCAACCTTCATATCAAGTCTCCAGTGGTAACCAATGGCGACTAGGTGCTATGCCGATACCGATGACGCAAGACGGTACTTTTCCGATACCCGGTATCCTGACGGAAACCGCCTTTCTGAAGGGCGATGTGTTCGCCGCCGATTGTCCGACGCGGCTGTTGCTCGACCGGGTCGGCGACAAATGGAGCGTGCTGATATTGTTGTTGCTGGGCGAGCGGCCGTGGCGGTTCAACGACCTGAAGCGGCGGATCGCAGGCGTTTCGCAGAAAATGCTGAGCCAGACGTTGCGGACGCTGGAACGCGACGGGCTGGTGACGCGGCATGTCATCGCGACCAAGCCGGTCAGCGTCAGCTATGCGATCGCGCCGCTGGGCGGCGAACTGATCGATGCGTTGCGGGCGTTGATGACCTGGTCCGAACAACGCATCGGCGCGGTGACGGCTGCCCAGCAGGCCTATGACGCGCGCGAGGCGATGGCCGCGTCGAACTGCGCGACGCCGGACCAGTCGTAAGCCGACCGATGATATTCCAGTCGCTACGCCTTAACCCCAGCGGCCATGGTGATCGTCGTCGCGCCCTTCGCGCAGCATCGCCGCCTGTTCGCGCCAATGTTCGGCGTCGATGGTGCCGGGGCGCAGGCGCAGATCATCCTCCAGCGCGCGTTCGTCGGCTTCGCTCAATCCCTCGATCGCGCGATAGGTCTTGATGCCGCGCTGGCCGAGGGCGTGTTCGAGATCGGCGTCGATGCCCCGGATACGCGACAGATTGTCGCGGCCCCAGCCGAAGAAGCCGCTGCCATGGCCGGTGCTCGCCGCCACCCCGGTCGCCGCTGCGGCGGTGGAGGCAGTCGTCGCGGTGGTGCGTTCCTTCAGCAGACGGTCGCGTTCCGCCTCGACCTCCTGCAACCGGGCATCGCGGGTCTTCACGTCGTTCGCGACCTCGGCGCGATACGCCTTGTGCGCGGCTTCCTCGTCACGGAAACGCTGCTTCCATTTCTTGCCGCCCGAAGAGGACGCGAGGCCGAAGAACCAGCCGGCGAGGAGGACAAGCGCGAGAACCGCGAATTGGGTCGGCGTCTGGAACAGCATGTGCGGGCCCCTTCGGTGATTACGGGGCGACAACGGTCGGGCGGGGGCGGCGTTCCGCCGCCGCCCGGCCGCGCTATTTGCTGAACGCGTCGCTGATGCTGCAGGCGGCGGGGCCGAGGATGACGACGAACAGCGTCGGCAGGATGAACAGGATCAGCGGTACGGTCATGATCGCGGGCAGGCGGGCCGCCTTCTCTTCGGCGCGCATCATGCGCTCGTTGCGGAATTCGGCGGAAAGGACGCGCAGCGCGCTGGCGAGCGGGGTGCCGTATTTCTCGGTCTGGATCATGGTCGTCACCACGCCCCTCACCGCATCCAGATTGATGCGCAGCGCAAGGTTTTCGAACGCCTGGCGCCGTTCGGTCAGGAATCCCAGTTCAATCGCGGTAAGCGAGAATTCCTCGCCCAGTTCGGGATAGGCACGGCCCAGTTCGCGCGAGACGCGGGTGAAGGCGGCATCGACGGTCAACCCGGCCTCGGCACAGATGACCAGCAGGTCGATCGCGTCGGGCAGACCTTTGCGGATCGCGTCCGAACGTTTGGTGATCCGGTTCTTGAGATAGATATCCGGCGCCTTGTAGCTCAGGATCAGCGTGCCGGCGACGAGGGCATAGGCCTTGAGCGGTGACCAGTCGGCGAAACTGTCGGTGCCATAGACGATGTAGATCATCGGCAGGCCGAACAGGATTGGCAGCATCAGCCGGCCGAAGATGACGGCGACCGCCCAGTCCTTCGACCGGATGCCGGCCTGCATCAGTTTCAGTTGCGCCGCCTTGAGCTGCGAATCCTGCAACACCTTCATCGAGACGAGCAGTTCGCGGATGCGGTCGGTCGCCTCGTTCTTCTGCACCAGCTTGGCGCGGCGCTTGCTGGTCGAGGCGGTGATGCCGGCCTTGAGCTGTTCGCGACGGTCGTTCAACGCCTTGACCCGGCGGGCCATCGGATCGCGAACCGATGTCGCGACATAGATGGCGACCAGCATCGACAGGACGGCGATGCCCGACAGGATCGTCGCGACGCTGGCGGCGTCGAAACCGAATATGGACGAGGCGGGGCCAGTCAGCATCGCATCAAATCTCGAAATTGACCATTCTGGACATGATGAACGCGCCGATCGCCATCCACAGCACGCCGCCCGCGCCGATCATCATCAGCCGCGGATCGACGAAGAAGCTTTGCATGTAGCGGCCGTTGATGGTCCAGATCAGTGCGAAGACGATGAACGGCAGCGAGCCGACGATATAGGCCGACGCCTTGGATTCGGACGACATTGCCTTGATCTTCAGCTTCATCTGCGCGCGCTTGCGCAGCACGTCGGCGAGATTGGCGAGCGTTTCGGCAAGGTTGCCGCCGGTTTCGCGCTGGATGGCGATGGTTATCATGAAGAACTGGAATTCGGGCGTGCCGAGCCGGTCGGCGGTTTCCTGCAACGCGGTGTCGAGCGTGCGGCCAATCTTCATCCGGTCGCTGACCATGCGGAATTCCTCCCCGACCGGCCCATCGATCTCCTGACCGACGACGGTGATCGTCTCGGTGATCGGCAGGCCGGAGCGCAGTCCCCGGACCAGCAGTTCGATCGCGTCGGGGAATTTCGCGGTGAAGCGGGTGATGCGGCGCTTGATGAAGTAGCTGACGACAAGATGCGGCAGGCCGAGCCCGACCGACAGCGCCATCAGCAGCGCCAACAGGAGCGGCAGCCCTTCAAACCACAGATATCCGAACAGGATGATGGTCACACCCAGCGTCGCCTGCCCATATTGGGCGAGGGTCCAGTTGCGGCCGGTACGTTGCAGCCGCAGTTGCAGACGTTCGACATTGGGAAGCAGCCGGGCGGCGGCACGGTCGCCGCGCGTCGTATTGCGGTTGCCGATGCGGCGCATCTGCGCCTCCATCGCCGTCGTGCTGGCGGAGGAGGAATGGCGTTCGCGCACGGCGAGCAGCCGGCGGTTGCGGGCGCGTTCGCCCGACGGACCCGAAAAGGCGAGCGCGAGCATCGCCAGTGCGAGCAGCGCGCCCATGCCCAGGAGCAGGATCGGCAGGATCGCCATCGCCGCGCCCGCGCCCCTATTTCTTCGCCTTGACCGGCAGGCGCGCGCGCAGCTTGGCGAGCTTGCCGACCAGCGATGTTCCACCCTTGCCGGAGTCGGCGGCGGCACCGTCGTCCTGGTCCTCGGTCAGGCGGCACAAATGGCGCGCCAGATCGGCCAGCGGCGCGATGGCGCGATTGCCCTTCGCCGCTTCGGCCAGCGGCTTGCCGAGCTTGGCCGACTGTGCCGCCAGCTTGCCGTCGAACGCCATGGCGAAGTCGAGCTTGCGTTCGATCGACCCTTCGAAATCCTTGCGGCTGATCTCCTGCGCGCCCGCGGGATGGACGCGGTTGGCGAACAGCACGACCTTTACATGCGGGGCGTTGGAGCGGAACCACGACAGCAGCCGGATGGTGTCGCGTGCCGCCGCCAGCGTCATTTCGGTAACGATGACCGCGGTCTGCACTTCCTCAATCAGATGCGGATGATTGACCAGCATCGTCCGCGGTAGGTCGACGATCGTGCATTCGAACGCGTTCCGCATCTCCTCCTGCAACTGGTAGAAGGCGCTGCCATCGGTTTCGATCGGGGCGTTGATCGGCGCTTCGGCGGACAGCACCGACAACCGCTCGCCCGCGCGCACCATCGCGCGTTCGATGAACAGCCCGTCGATGCGGCTGGGATTTTCGATCGCGTCGGTGAGACCGCGGCCGGGTTCGAGGTCGAGCGCCAGCGCGCCGGTGCCGAAATGCACGTCGAGGTCGAGGAGCGCAGTGCTCCGCTTTTCCTGCTCGCCCATCAGCCACGCGAGCGATGTCGCCACGGTCGATGCACCCGCACCGCCGCGCGTGCCGATGACCGCCGTCGCGCAGTGCGGGCGTTCGACGGTCGCTTCGACCGCCTTCGGCGCGTTGAGCAGCGCATGCGCCTGCAGGATCGAATCGCGCACCATGTCGGGATGCAGCGGCTTCAGCAGATAATCGTGGATGCCGCTGGCGACGAGGTCGCGGTACAGGCGGACGTCGTTGACCTGGCCGGTGGCGATCACGATCGTGCCGGGTTCGCACACCTCGGCCAGACCGTTGATGTCGTTCAGCGGATCGCCCGATTCGGACAGGTCGACGAACAGGACGTTGGGGCTGGTCGAGACCGCCAGCGTCTGCACCGCGTTGCGAAGGCCGCCTTTCAGGACCTTTTCGATCGGCCAGCCATGTTCGCTGGCGACGGTACGCAGCGTGTCGGCGGAAAATTCGTCGCAGACAAAGGCGACGAACGGTTCGCGCTGTGTCGTCTTGCCGAGGGAGAAGGGTGCGTTCATCAGTTGCTGCTCCCACCCGATCCGCTGCTGCCGCTGCCGCCGGCGCTGTTGGCGCTGCCGACGCTGTTGCTGACCTGTCCGCCGTTGCCGCTGGGCGCGGCGCGGCGCAGTGCACCGACCGCCTTGCTGTTGACCATCGTGTCGGTGGTGCCCGGCGCCGATTGCCCCAGGACGAGGTCGCCGGGGCGGGCGACCATCGCGGCGAGGTTGGCATTGATGGCGCAGCCGAAATCGGACGAGGTATGGGCGTCGAAATTCGGCTGATAGGTACGCGAGTTGTCGGGGCAGCCCGGTACCGACGCCGTCATGCGCGATACGACGACACGCACGGTGCCCGGCGCGATCGCGCCCGGCGTCGGGGGAACGCTGTCGGCCAGCAACAGCCCGACCCGCGCGGCCTCCGCCGCGACGTCGGCCTGTACCGCGCCGTCACCGCCATCGATGCCGATCTCGTCGCCATAGCGCAGGCGCATCGTTTCCAGCCAGCCGGCGAGGCGGGCACGTTCGCCAGGGGCGAGGCCGCCGGGACCGGCGGCGACGTCGAAGGCATAGGCGGCGCGCGTCACCACCGGCTGATGCACCGATTCGACGCCGCGATTGACGGTGCCGGAACAGCCGGCGACGGCGATGGCGGTGCCGAGTGCGAGGATGCGGAGGAGGGTCATCGAAGCGTGCCTCACTGAATGCTGAAGCCGGGGGCGACCGGTTCGGCCTTGCGGCTGCCCTTGCGCGGGGCGGGCGGGACGGTGTCGCCGGTCTCGGCGGCGGGCGCGACCGGCACCGGTGCGGTCAGGCCGATCGCCGGACGCGCGGGGGCCTGTGGCGCCATGGTCGGCACCGGACGCGGATCCGGGCGACGCTGTCCCTGCAACTGTCCCAACAGCACGCGTTCGATGTCGCCGGGGCTGGAATAGGCATCGGTCGGCAGCGCGATTCGCGACTGGCTGTCGACCGGCTTCACCAGATAGGGGGTGATGACGATGACGAGTTCGGTTTCGTTGCGGCTGAAGCCGTTCGAACGGAACAGCGAACCCAGGATCGGCAGATCGCCGAGGCCCGGCGCCTTCTCGATCGAATTGTCATGGCTGTTGGACAGCAGGCCGCCGATCATCATGCTCTGTCCCGACCCCAGTTCGACCGTGGTTTCGGCGCGGCGGGTGCTGAGCGCCGGGATGGTCGTACCGTTCAGCTGCACCGACCCGGCGGCCGAGAGCTGCGACACTTCGGGCCGGACGCGCAGCGAGATGCGGCCATCGGACAGGACGGTCGGGGTGTAGGCGAGGCTGACGCCATATTGCTTGTATTCGACCGATACCGCACCCAGTCCCTGGGCGATCGGAATGGGGATCTCACCGCCGGCGAGGAACGATCCGGTTTCCCCCGACAGGGCGGTCAGGTTCGGATTGGCGAGCGTCGTCACCTGTCCGATCCGTTCGCCAAGGTCGAGCGCGCCGAGCAGTTCGAGACCGAGGAGACGGCCGGCGAGGCCCAGGGTGGTGCCGGTCGCGCCCTTGCTCGGGAAGCCGAACAGCGTGCTGCCGGGACGCGCGCCGTTGACGTCGACCGGTCCGGTGTTGGTCGGCGTGCCCGGCACGGTCGTGATCGTCCCCTGCCGCCCTTGGGCAACGCCGAACAGGATCCCGCCCGAACTGTCGCGGGAGGTCAGGTTGACACCGATATTCTTGACGAAACTGCGGCTGACCTCGGCGATGCGAACTTGCAGATTGACCTGCAACGGGGTCGCCAGCTTCAGCCGGTTGACGACGCCGACCTTCAGCACCGCGTTCGGATCGGAGGTCGATACGCCCGGGTTGAGCAGGGTCAGCACCAGCCGCTCGGCCTGCGCACTGTCGGCGGGCGAGGCGATGGTGCCGTTCAGCACCGCAAGCTGGCCGACGGTGGTCACGCGGATATCGGCCTCGGGCATCGCCGCCTTGAGCATCCGGTCGAGCGAGGTCAGGTTCTGGCCGACGCGGACATTGGCCGAATAGACGACCGCACCGCTGGCGCTGGTGGCGAAGACCGTCGCCTCGCCATCGGCCTTGCCGAACAGGTGGATCTGGCGCGGGTTGCCGACATACACGTCGGCGACGGTTGGGTTGGAGACCCATATGTCGACGACGCTACCGGGAAGGGTAATGAGTTCACCCTGGCCGATCGAGAGTTGTACGTCGGTGGTCGGCCGTTGCGTGCCGGCGGCGGGCGTGCCGATGCGGGCGGCACGGACGCTGCGCGCATCGGGTGCCGGAGCGGCAGCGGCGGGCAGCGCGGGTCCGGCGACCAGCGCGATCGACAGCGTCGCAGCCAGCGATCGCTGGAACAGGCAGATGACAGGCATTACTTGTTCCCCCCGACCGACAGGTCGGTCACATCGTTGCCGCGGGTGATCCGCACCATCGGACCGCGCGGAGCGGCGCGCGCGGGCGGCGCGCCGGGCGCGGGAGCGCCCGGAAGCGTCATGGTGCCGACGCTGGAGCGGTCGGCATTGTCGGTGCCCTTGCCGGGGACCGAGCTGCGCTGGAACCGCGATACGTCGGCGCCGGTCGAAAAGGTCGATGGGCCATCGAGCGGGCGGCTGGCGATCCGGTCGAGCGCGGCCTTTTCCGCTTTCGCATCGCCATTGGCGGGCAGCTGGACGTCGCCGCTGGCGATCGCTTCCTCCAGTTCGGACTTGTTGTCGGCGATCGAGCGTAGCGACAGCGACAGCGTGCCCACGGTCTGCGCGACCGCGATCTTTTCGGCGATGCGCGGCGTCGCCTCGACGGTGACGGTCGAATAGGTCGATACGACGGTTTGGCCCTGATCGTCGCTGTTCTTGTCGGTGCGCTGGTCGGTCGCGAGCACGCGCAGGTTGCGCAGGAACGTCTCGGACGCCTTCAGCGGCGGACCGTCGCCGCCGCCCTCCACGGTCTGGGTCAGCACGAGGTCGACGCGGTCGCCCGGAAAGACGAAGCCCGCGACCGCGCTCTGCGCCGATACCGGGACGGTCACCGCGCGCATGCCCGGGCCGAGCGCCGCCGCCAGGAAGCCGCGGTCGCCGGGCTTCACCAGCGAGCCCTGGGTGATCGGCTGTCCGGCGGGGATCGCGAAGCGGACGACGGTGCCGACCAGGCTGCGCGATTCGGGCGAGGATTCGAGGAAATAGGCGTTCTCGACCAGTTCCTTCGGCCAAGGCTGAAACCGCAGCGCGGCGGCATCGATGATCGTGCCGACCGGCAGCGCCTTGGTCGCGACCAGTACGCGGGGTCCATCGATCGGCGCTTCGGCAGGCGTGTTCGCAGCCGCGACCGGTGCCGCTGCCCCGGCCATCAGGCTGCGCGCCATCAACGCCGTCAGCGCGGCGATGACCAGTGCGCCGGCCAACAGGAACAATTTGCGTGAGTCCATGACCTCGTTGGCCTTTCAGTTCGTCTGGCCGGTTTGATTCGTGGTCAAAGATGACCGGAATGGGTTAAGATCGGGTTGGCAACTGCCAGCATGCCCGCTAGGGCGATGGCGATACCGTAGGGAATTTCCGGTAGTTGGCGGTCGCGACGCCACCAGCGATCGATCAGGAACAGGATCGTCAGCGCACCGCCGAGCAGCGACATGACCAGCAGCATCGACAGCACGGCACCCGGCGGCAGCCACAGCGCCAGCGCGCCGATCAGCTTCACGTCGCCGCCGCCCATCTGTCCGGCGGCATAGGCCGCGACGAACAGGACGAAGACGGCGAGCGCCACACCCGCCTGCCACGCCATGTCGATGCCGGACAGGTCGTTGCCCCACCACCACAGGGGCGCGAGCAGCGCGATCGCCGCATTCTTCCAATTGGCGATTTCGCGGGTGCGCGCATCCTCGATTCCCGCCGCGGCCAGCAGCAGGACGAGCGCGAAGGCCAGCCACGGAACGAGATTTCCCCCCATGTCGTTAAGACTAGACGTAAGGGGTTGCGAAACCGTAACCGAACCCATGGCCGCCCACGCCCTGTATCGTCGCGCGATTCCCGCCGCCGCCGCCATTACGACATGGCATGCCCCCGATGGCTGGGCGCATCGCCGGTTCGACTGGGGTGCGCCGGCCAATGTCCGCCCGCGCGGGTCGCTGCTGTTCCAGACCGGACGCGGCGACGTGTTCGAGAAATATCTGGAGGCCTTCGCCCATTGGCATGTCCGCGGGTGGAGCATCACCGCCTTCGACTGGCGCGGGCAGGGCGGGTCGGGCCGCTGCACGCTGGCGGGCGATTGCGGCGATATCGACCGGTTCGAAACCTATCTCGACGATCTGACCGCCTTCTGGAACCAGTGGGATGCGGTTGGGCCGCGTGCGATCATCGGCCATTCGATGGGCGGGCATCTGGCGCTGCGTGCCGTGGTAGAACGGCGGATCGACCCGGCGGCGTGCGTGCTGGTGGCACCGATGCTGGGGCTGCGCTCGCCGATCGGGCCGCGCTTCGGCGAGCGGATGGCGCGGGTGCTGGGCGCGATGGGCAGCCCGTTCAGGCCGGCATGGAAGGGCAATGAACGCCCGCACACCATGCGTCCGCGCGAGGCGATGCTGACGCACGACCCGGCGCGCTATGCCGACGAATTGTGGTGGCACAGCGCCAACCCGTCGCACCATACCGGCCCGCCGAGCTGGCGCTGGGTGATCGATGCGTTCCGGTCGACCCGCGAACTGCGCGGCGATCCGCGGCTGGCGGAAACGCGGGTGCCGGTGCAGATGCTGGTCGCCGACACCGATGCGCTGGTCGATCCGCGCGCGGCGATCGAGATTGCCGGGCGATTGCCCGATGTCGAACTGCTGCGCTTCGGTGCGGAGTCGGCGCACGAGATTTTGCGCGAGGCCGATCCGGTGCGCAGCAAAGCCATTGCGGCGATCGACACCTTCCTCGACGCCCGCGCGCCCGCGCCGCACCGGACGCACGCGTGACGCGGCGCCGTGTCGCGATCATCGGTGCGGGGATGGCCGGAGCGAGCCTCGCTGCCGAACTGGCGCCGCACGATGATGTGGTGCTGTGCGAGGCCGAGTCGCAGCCGGGCTATCACGCGACCGGTCGCTCGGCGGCATTCTGGTCGGAAACCTATGGCGGGCCGCTGGTCCAGCCGCTGACGACGGCGTCGGGGCCGCTGCTACACGCCCCGCCCGCCGATTTCGCCGAACGGAGTTTCCTGCGAACGCGGGGCGAGTTGTTGCTGGCGCGCGATCCGGCGGTGCTGGACGCTCTGGCGCAGGATTTCGCGAACAGCGGCGTACCGATCGGACGGCGCGATCCGCATGGCGTGGTGCCGGGGCTGCGCGGCGAATGGCATGCGCTGTGGTCGCCTGGCTGTGCCGATATCGATGTCGGAGCGTTGCATGCCGCCTATCTTGCCAAGGCCCGGCGCAGCGGCGTGCAGCTAAGGTGCGATGCGCGGCTGGCCGGCGTTCGGCGTGTCGCTGACGGCTGGCAGCTCGACACGGCGGCGGGGACCATCATGGCCGATATCGTCGTCAACGCCGCGGGGGCATGGGCGGACGACGTCGCCGCGTTGTTCGGGGCGGCGCCGCCCGGCATCCGCCCCTATCGGCGGACGGTGGTGCAGCTGCGGGTCGATCCGCCGGCATCGCCCGACCTGCCGCTGGTGATCGACGCGGCGGGCGGTTTCTATTTCAAGCCCGAGCCGGGTGGGCGGCTGTGGCTGTCGCCGCACGACGAGACGCCCGACCGGCCGCACGACGTCGCGCCCGAGGAGATCGACGTCGCGCTGGCGATCGACCGGTTCGAGGCAGCGGTCGACTGGCGGGTCGAGGCGGTCGAGCGGCGCTGGGCCGGCTTGCGCAGCTTCGCGCCCGACCGGTTGCCGGTCTATGGGTTCGACAGGGACATTCCCGGTCTCTTCTGGTGCGCAGGGCAGGGCGGCTTCGGCATTCAGACCGCGCCGGCCGCAGCACAGCTCTGCGCGGCGCTGCTTGGTCACTGCGATGTGCCGCAGGGGGTCGACCCGGCTGCCTATTCGCCGCATAGATTGTCGGAGTAATATTCGAGTCGACTTTACGTTAGCGCTATCAATCCCTATCTCCAGCGCCAACGCTATCAGCCCAAGAGGATGCACATGACGATCACCGGCGAACTGTTCCTGGGGTCCAAGCGGGTTGCCCGCGACGATCTGTTCCAGGCCTATGACCCCGCGACCGGCGCGCTGTTCGGCGAAGGTTTCTCGAAGGGCACCAAGGAAGACGCGGAAGAGGCCTGCGCCCGCGCGGCCGAGGCATTCCCGATCTATGCCGCGCTGCCGCTCGAAGCGCGCGCTGGCTTCCTCGACGCGATCGCCGACGAAATCGAGGCGCTGGGCGACGAATTGATCGAGCGCGGCAGCCGCGAGACCGGCCTGCCGACCGCGCGCCTGACCGGCGAGCGTGGCCGTACCTGTGGCCAGCTCCGCCTGTTCGCCAAGGAAGTGCGCGACGGCGCGTGGCAGCAGCTGCGCATCGATCATGCCGACCCGGCGCGTGCCCCGGTGCCGAAGCCCGACCTGCGGCTGCGCACCATTCCGGTCGGCCCGGTCGTGGTGTTCGGCGCGTCGAACTTCCCGCTCGCCTTCTCGACCGCCGGTGGCGACACCGCGTCGGCGCTGGCAGCGGGCTGCCCGGTGATCGTGAAGGCGCATCAGGCGCATCCGGGCACCGCCGAACTGGTCGCGCTGGCGATCATCCGCGCGGCCGAAAAGACCGGCATGCCCGATGGCGTCTTCTCGATGGTTTCGGGATCGGGTCAGGTGATCGGCACGACGCTGGTCGCCGATCCGCGCGTGCAGGCGGTGGGCTTCACCGGATCGCGCAGCGGCGGCACCGCGTTGATGAAGGTGGCGCAGGAACGCCCGCAGCCGATTCCGGTCTATGCCGAAATGTCGTCGATCAACCCGGTCGTGCTGATGCCCGAAGCGCTCAAGAACCGCGGCGAAGCGCTGGCCAAGGGCTATGTCGGGTCGCTCAGCATGGGCGCGGGCCAGTTCTGCACCAACCCGGGTCTGGTGCTCGGCATCGACGGGCCGGAACTGGACGCGTTCCTCGACATCGCGGGCGACGCGCTCCTCGGCACCCCGGCGCAGGTCATGCTGAGCGACGGCATCCACAAGGCGTATGAGGAAGGCCGCGCCAAGCTGGCGTCGAGCCCGGCGGTGACGCTGGTCGGCGAAGGTCAGGAACCGGAAGGCCCGACCCGTGGCCGCGCGGCGATCTTCGCCGTGTCGGGCAAGGACTTCATCGCCGATCCGGCGCATGCGCACGAAGTGTTCGGCATGTCGTCGATGGTCGTGAAGTGCGCGAGCGCCGACGAACTGGTCGAGGTGCTTTCGAAGCTGGAAGGGCAGTTGACCGCGACGCTGCAGATCGACGAGGGCGATTACGAGGACGCGCGGAAGCTGATCCCGGTGCTGGAACGCACCGTCGGCCGCATCCTGTGCAATGGCTGGCCGACCGGCGTCGAAGTGGGCCATGCGATGGTCCATGGCGGGCCGTTCCCGGCGACGTCGGACGGGCGCACGACCTCGGTCGGCACGCTCGCCATCCACCGCTTCCTGCGGCCGGTGTCCTATCAGGACTTCCCGGAAGCGCTGCTGCCGGAAACCCTGCGCGAAGGGAACCAGCAGGGTGCGCTGGCACGGATCGACGGGGCGTGGACGGTCGGCTGATCGTTTCCGAGCTGGAAAGAATGGGGCGGCGGGTCGTTGATCCGCCGCCCCTTTTCGTTTTGGATAGCGCGCATGGACGACGATACGATCATCGATACCCCCGAAGGCCCGAAGCGCTGGGGGGATTGGAAGAAAAAGAACCCGGTGCAGGTGCCTTCGCGGCGGACCAAGGGGAAGGACCTGCCGAACAAGGTGAAGATACGGACGGATGAGTAAGGGGTTTGCCCGGTATTGTTGGTAGGGGAGGTCGTGGATAGGCTCCGACTCGTTCGTCCTGAGTAGCCGCTGAGCCTGTCGAAGCGGCGTATCGAAGGATCGTGAAGGGGTAGGTGCTTCGATACGGGCCTTCGACAAGCTCGGTCCCTACTCAGCACGAACGGCTGAGGTTTTTGTCTCAACCTCCCCCACGCCGTTCGGTTCGAGCAGCTTCGAGCTTGTCGAGAAGCGTCCGTCGAGAACGGGTTGTTTGGGGCTGGCGGGTTCTCGACAAGCTCGAACTGAACGGTGGAGAAGGCGGTTGCCGGTCTGCCACGGCGCCCTCGCGGAACCCCGTTCTCGACAAGCTCGAACCGAACGGGGAGGGGGAAGGAGAGGGTGAGGGTTGAGGAACCCCTACCGCCGCCCGGCCAGCCAGATCACATGCCGCGCGCCCTTGGTCCCCCGCGCCCGCACGACCTGTTCGTCCACCGCATAGCCGCTATCCTTCAACCGCTTGGTGAACGCCGCATCGGCATAGGCCGACCAGATCGCCAGCACGCCACCGACCCGGAGCGAACGCTTCGTGACCTGCAACCCGCGCGTCGAATACAGCTTGTCGTTGCCGGCATGGGTCAGCCCGTCAGGACCGTTGTCGACGTCGAGCAGGATCGCATCCCAGCCGCCCTCCTCGATCGCCCATGCCACATCGCCGACCGCGATCCGCACGCGCGGATCGTCGAGGCAGCCATCGAAGATATGCGCCAGCGGCCCGCGCGCCCATTCGACGATCTTGGGCACCAGTTCGGCGACCACCACCTCGGCATCGGCGGGCAGAATCCTGAGCGCACGGCGCAGGGTAAAGCCCATGCCGAGGCCGCCGATCAGCACGCGTGCGCCTTTCCGTCCCTTCAGATGCGCGCAGCCGAGATCGGCCAGCGCCTCCTCCGACGCCGACATGCGGCTGCTCATCAATTCGTTGCGGTCGAGGACGATCATGAAATCGTCGCCGCGCTGGACGAGGCGCAGTTCGACATTGTCGCCGGGCACCTGGGCGGTGTCGATCAGGACGCGGGGGATCATTGGGTCAGTGCCGCATCGCTGGCGAGCTTGTCGGCGCGCTCGTTATCGGGGTGACCGGCATGGCCCTTCACCCACACCCATTCGATGCGGTGCGGCTTGGCGGCGGCGAGCAGTTCCTGCCACAGTTCGGCGTTCTTGACCGGCTGTTTCGCGGCGGTCTTCCAGCCATTCTTCTGCCAGCCTTTGATCCATTTGGTCAGGCCGTCCATCACATAACGGCTGTCGGTCGACAGGATCACGCGGCACGGGCGCTTAAGCGCCTTGAGCCCTTCGATCGCGGCCATCAATTCCATGCGGTTGTTGGTGGTGACCTTCTCCCCGCCCGACAATTCGCGTTCGCGGCCGTCCGCAGCGCGCAGCACTGCGCCCCAGCCGCCGCGCCCCGGATTGCCCTTGCACGCGCCATCGGTCGCGATTTCCACGCGGGGGAGTTCGGCGGTGTCGGTCATGCGAAGGCGTTCGGGTTCGCGTCGTACCAGTCGAGCCGGCGCAGATAGGCAAGCGGGTCCTTGCGCGTCACCAGCGCGTCGGCGGGCGTGTTGATCCAGTCCCATGCGCGGGTCAGCAGGAAGCGGATACAGGCACCCTTGGCCAGCAGCGGCAGCGCGGCGACTTCCGCGTCGGAGAGCGTCGCCTGCGTCCGGTACCCCGCCAGCAGCGCCTGTCCGATCGCCGGGTCGAGCGGTTCGCCCTTCGCATCGAAGCTCCATGCCGAATGGGTGATCGCCACGTCATAGGCGATGATGTCGGTGCAGGCGAAATAGAAGTCGATCAGGCCGGTGACGCGGTCGCCGAGCATCAGGACGTTGTCGGGAAAGAGATCGGCATGGATCGCGCCGGTCGGCAGATCGGTGGGCCAAGCCGCGACGACCCTGTCGAGCGCCGAGCCGACCCGTGCGCGCAGCCCTGCCTGAATCGAATCGAGTTGCGGCGCGCAATCGGCGAACAGCTTCGGCCATGCCGCGACGCCCATCGAATTGGCGCGCTTCGGCGCGAAGCCGGCAAGACCGCGATGCAGCGCGCCCAGTGCCGCACCGGCGGCGTGCGCCTGTCCGGCGGTCGGATGGCTGACCGAGACGCCCGACAGGAATTCGATCAGACAGGCGGGGCGCCCCTCCAGCGTCTGGATCACCTGTCCCGCGCGATCGGGCAGCGCGCGGGGCACCGGATTGCCCGCGTCCGCCAGCGCGTCGGTCATCGCGAAGAAGAAGGGCAGGTCGGCGAGATCGACCCGTTTCTCGTACAGCGTTAGGATGAAACGGCCGGTGGTGGTGTCGACCAGATAGTTGCTGTTCTCGACCCCCTCAGCAATGCCCTTGGCCGAGATCAGTTCGCCATGGTCGTAAGCGGACAGGAAGCGCGCGAGCGCCTCCGCCGACACCTGCGTATAGACGGCCATCAGGCGGCTTCGAGACCGCGCGGCAGCTTGAACGCGATCGTCTCGCGCGTCATCTCGACCTCGCGCTCGGTCACTTCGAACCGCTCGGCGATGCGGTCGACCAGTTCGCGGACCAGCACTTCGGGGGCCGAGGCGCCGGCGGTGATGCCGAGCGTGCCGACTCCATCGAGCCATTCGAAATCGAGCTCGGCCGCGCGCTGGATCAGGCGCGCGCGCGTGCCCTCGCGCTCGGCGACCTCGACCAGTCGGACCGAGTTCGACGAATTGGGCGCGCCGATCACCAGCATCATGTCGCAGCTCTGCGCGATCGCCTTCACCGCATTCTGCCGGTTCGACGTGGCATAGCAGATATCGTCGGCCTTCGGCGCGACGATGGTCGGGAAACGCGCGATCGTCGCCTCGACGATGGCGCGGGTATCGTCGACCGACAGCGTCGTCTGCGTCAGGAAGGCGAGGTTGTCGGGATCGGCGGGCTGGAGCGCGGCTACGTCCTCGACCGTTTCGATGAGCGTCATCTGACCCGCGGGCACCTGGCCGAAGGTGCCGATGACTTCGGGGTGGCCGGCATGGCCGACGAACAGGATGTGGCGGCCGCTGGCGACCAGCCGTTCCGCCTGGCGATGGACCTTCGACACCAGCGGGCAGGTGGCGTCGAGATATTCGAGCCCGCGTTGGCTGGCGGCGGCGGGGACCGATTTGGGTACGCCGTGTGCGGAGAAGACGACCGGCACGCCGTCGGGCACCTGATCGAGTTCCTCGACGAACACCGCACCTTTCGCCCGCAGCGAGTCCACGACGAACTTGTTGTGGACGATTTCGTGCCGGACATAGACCGGCGCGCCGTGCTTCTGGATGGCCAGCTCGACGATCTGGATGGCGCGGTCGACGCCGGCGCAGAAGCCGCGCGGGGCCGCGATCAGCAGTTCGATGACGGGGCGGTGGATGTCGGTCATGGTCCAAGCGCTTACAGCTTGTTTGAAGGCACGCCAAGCCGTGCACGGTTTGAGGAGCGGGCTGGTGCCGCCTGCCTCGAAAGCGACTCGATTGCTTGCGCGCGCGAAAGCCGGTTCCTATGAAGCGTGCGATCAGGAGGCGCGGCATCGCCGCACCCGTGCATAAGGTATCGTGTTCCCGTGACCCTCCGCAAAACTGCCGCCATTGCCGCCGTCGCCGTTCTGGCTTTGAGTGGATGCAAGCGCACCGGCGAACTCGACGTGACGCAGGGCGTCGGCA
Organism: Sphingomonas sp. BL-S-05; assembly: GCF_055521695.1. Classification (NCBI taxonomy): domain Bacteria; kingdom Pseudomonadati; phylum Pseudomonadota; class Alphaproteobacteria; order Sphingomonadales; family Sphingomonadaceae; genus Sphingomonas; species Sphingomonas sp. BL-S-05. The sequence goes on from NZ_CM145499.1 coordinate 259,590, forward strand.
TTTCGGCGGTGCGATCGGCCTGTCCGGTGGCGGGTGTCCCGGCGGGGACCGGCGACATCACCCTGTTCGACCCGCCCGCCAGCCGCGAAGCAAAGGCGATCGACGTCGTCGCGACACTGACCAATGTGCGCGCCACCTGCGCCGAGGGCACCGACACCATCAACAGCACGCTGACCTTCGACGTGCAGGCGCGCCGCAACAATGTGCAGGGTGCGCGGACCGTGACGCTGCCCTATTTCGTGTCGGTGGTGCGCGGCGGCACGCAGGTCGTGTCGAAGCGGGTGGGACAGGTGACGCTGAACTTCGCCGACGGGCAGGCACGCGCACAGGCACAGGGGCAGGGCAGCGCGATCGTCGACCGCGCCGCCGCGACGCTGCCGCAGGAGACCCGCGACCAGATCAACCGTCGCCGCAAGCCCGGGGATCAGGACGCGGCGGTCGATCCGCTGTCCGATCCGGCGGTGCGGCAGGCGGTACTCGCTGCGACCTTCGAGGCGCTGGTCGGCTTCCAGCTTACCGACGAGCAACTGAAGTACAACGTTACGCGGTAAGGAAATTGGCTCCTTGACGTACCCCCGCGCAGGCGTGGGTCCAGAGCCGAGCAAGAATTGGGTTGCGTATGCTGCCCTGGACCCCCGCCGGCGCGAGGGTACGGGGCGGTCGTGCAAAGGGACGTTTGCCGTCTGTCCGGTTCCATCCCCGCTTTCCCGATTGACTAATCCCGGCCCCCGAGCCAGAGCTTTTGCCATCGACAGGCTTACAGCCGACGCCATGCGCGGGAGAGTGCGGAGCAGTCCGCCGCCGAAGGAGCAACCGCCCCGGAATCTCTCAGGCAACAGGGACCGCGCAACTGGCACAAGATACTCTGGAAAGCGTCGCGGCCGTAACGGCCGGACCACCGAAGGGGTAAGCCGGGCCAATCGCCCGTGCGAAAGCTCTCAGGTTCCGTGACAGAGGGGGCGACGACCGATCCGGCACCCTTGTGCCGTCGGGCGTCGTTGAACCGATTCACGAAGGACTTTGGCGATGAGCGATAGCGCCCCGAACAGCGAACCCGCCCACGAACTGCGCGCCGACGGCAGCGATCCCGTCGAGGAATTGCCGCCGCAGACGCTGCCGCTCGACGCATGGCACCGGGTCAAGGGTGGGCGGATGGTCCCGTTCGCGGGCTATATGATGCCGGTCCAGTATGAAGGCATCATGGCCGAGCATCTGTGGACGCGCGAGAGCGCCGGGCTGTTCGACGTCAGCCATATGGGCCAGTTGCTCATCCAGGGGCCGGATGCGACCGCGGCGCTGGAGGCGTTGCTGCCCGGCGACCTGAAGATACTGAAGCCCGCCAAGATGCGCTATTCGCTGCTGCTCGACGAGCAGGGCGGCATCCTCGACGACCTGATGGTCACGCGGCTGGGAGCGGAGCCGGGCGTGCCGTTCCCGATGGATGCGGCCGAGGGCGGGGACGCCTTCTACATGGTCGTCAACGGCGCGACCAAATATGACGACATCGGTCATCTTCGCGAGCACCTCGCCGACGAGATCACGCTCAACCATCTCGACGACCGCGCGCTGCTGGCGTTGCAGGGGCCGAAGGCAGTCGATGCGCTCGATCGCATCCTGCCGGGTGTCGCCGCGCTGACCTTCATGACCGCCGGCGCGTTCGACTGGAACGGCCATGCTTTGTGGGTCAGCCGCTCGGGCTATACCGGCGAGGACGGCTATGAGATCTCGCTGCCCGAAGATGCCGCCACCGCCTTTGCCGACGCGATCTGCGCCGAGCCGGAGGTGAAGCCGATCGGTCTGGGCGCGCGCGACTCGCTGCGGCTGGAGGCTGGGTTGCCGCTCTATGGCCATGACCTCGGTCCCGATACCACGCCGGTCGCCGCCGATCTCGGCTTCGCGCTGTCGAAGCGCCGTCGTGAGGAAGGTGGCTTTCCGGGTGCTGAGCGCATCCTTGCCGAGCGCGCCGCCGGACCGGAATCGAAGCGGATCGGCCTTATCGTCGAAGGTCGCCAGCCGGTGCGCGAGGGTGCCGAGGTGATCGATGCCGATGGCAATGCCGTCGGCCGCGTCACCTCGGGCGGGTTCGCGCCGAGCGTACAGGCGCCGATCGCCATGGCCTATTGCCCGCCGGCGCTGGCCGAAGCCGGTACCGTGATGCTGCGCCAGCGTGGCAAGGTGCATGCGGCACGCGTCGTGCCGATGCCCTTCGTCCCCCATCGTTACGTCCGCTAAAGGGAGCTTGTCGGATGAGCCGTTATTTTACGCAGGAACATGAATGGATCGAGGTCGACGGTGAAGTCGCGACCGTCGGCATCACCGAATATGCCGCCGGGCAGCTTGGCGACATCGTGTTCGTCGACGTGCCCGAAGAGGGCAAGCAGCTGACCAAGGGCGATGACGCCGCCGTCGTCGAATCGGTCAAGGCCGCGTCGGACGTCTATACCCCCGCATCGGGCACGGTCCTCGAGGGCAATGCCGCGCTGGCCGACAACCCTGCGCTGGTCAACGAGGACCCCGAGGGTGAGGGCTGGTTCTTCAAGCTGACGCTGCGCGACGACAGCGAGCTGGGCGAGCTGATGGATGAGGACAAATACGCCGCCTACGTCGCGCGGCTGTAAGGACTGGCTGGTTCGACGGGAGACGTCGCCCCAGCGCAGGCTGGGGCATCATGCGGCTCCTGTCTCCCGGCTATTACCGAGAGATCCCAGCCTTCGCTGGGATGACGCAGGTTCCGGTGGCGGATCAGTCTCCAGCTTCCCGCGGACCAACAAGGACCATCATGCGCTATCTTCCCCTGACCCCGACCGACCGGACCGATATGCTGGCCACGATCGGTGCCGACAGCATCGACGACCTGTTCGTCGACGTCCCCGAATCCGCACGGCTCGACGGGCCGGTGCCGGGCCTGCCCAACCATGCCAGCGAACTGGCGGTCGAGCGGCATCTGTCGGCGCTGGCGGCGAAGAATGTCGCGGCGGGGTCGGTGCCGTTCTTCCTCGGCTGTGGCGCGTACCGCCACCATGTGCCGGCCAGCGTCGACCACCTGATCCAGCGCGGCGAGTATCTGACGGCCTATACGCCGTACCAGCCGGAGATCGCGCAGGGTACGCTCCAGATGCTCTTCGAATTCCAGAGCCAGGTCGCGCGGCTGCTCGGCTGCGACGTGGCGAATGCGTCGATGTACGACGGGTCGACCGCCTGCTGGGAAGCGGTGACGATGGCCCGCCGCGTGACGCGCAAGGCCAAGGCGGTGTTTTCGGGCGGCGTGCATCCGCACTATGTCTCGGTCGCGAAGACCATGGCGAAGTTCACCGGCGACGTGCTCGACACGACCCAGCCATGGCTGGTCGCCGAGACCGATGACGACCGGCTGATCGAGAAGATCGATGCCGATACCTCGTGCGTCGTCGTCCAGTATCCCGATATCCTCGGCCGCATCCCCGACCTGCAGCGCATCGCCGATGCCGCGCATGCGGTGAAGGCGCTGCTGATCGCGGTCGTGACCGAGCCGGTCGCGCTGGGCGCGATCGAGGCGCCGGGCAATCTGGGCGCCGATATCGTGGTGGGCGAAGGTCAGTCGCTGGGCGTCGGCCTCCAGTTCGGCGGTCCCTATGTCGGGCTGTTCGCCTGTTCGGAAAAGCTGGTGCGGCAGATGCCGGGGCGGCTGTGCGGCGAGACGGTCGATGCCGAGGGCAAGCGCGGCTTCGTCCTGACGTTGTCGACCCGCGAACAGCATATCCGCCGCGAAAAGGCGACGTCGAACATCTGCACCAATTCGGGGCTGTGTGCGCTCGCCTTCTCGATCCATCTGACGCTGCTTGGCGAAAAGGGGTTGCGGCAGCTGGCCGAGGTCAACCATGCCAAGGCATGCGCGGCGGCCGCGCGGCTGGCGCAGGTGCCGGGCGTCGAACTGGTCAATGACAGCTTCTTCAACGAATTCACGCTGAAGCTTCCGACCGAGGCGCGGCCCGTAGTGCGCGAACTCGCCGATCGCGGCGTGCTGGCCGGCGTATCGCTCGGCCGGCTCTATCCGGGGGAGGATGGCCTTGCCAACGGGCTGGTCGTGGCGGTGACCGAGACGGTGACCGAGGAAGATATCGAAGCGCTCGCCGCAGCGCTCACGGAGGTACTGGCATGAGCGTGAACCAGAGCGGCTGGCGTCCGGCCATGGGTGAGGCAACGGGCGGTGCGCAGGCGACCTTCACCGGCAACCGTGCGCTGATGCTCGAAGAAGCGCTGATCTTCGAGATCGGGTCGGCGGAAACGACCGGCGTCGATATCGACGACGCACCCAAGGTCGCGTCGCGGCTGGGCAACCATGCCCGCAAGAGTGCGATCGGCCTGCCCGGTCTGTCGGAACCCGAAGCGGTGCGTCACTATACGCGCCTGTCGCGGCAGAACTACGCGATCGACCTCGGCCTGTTCCCGCTGGGGTCGTGCACGATGAAGCATAATCCGCGCCTCAACGAGCGGATGGCGCGACTGCCGGGCTTCGCCGATCTGCACCCGCTGGGTCCGATCGACACGGTGCAGGGCGCGCTGGAGGTAATCCATCAGCTGGCGCACTGGCTGGTCACGCTGACCAACATGGATTCGGTGGCGATGAGCCCCAAGGCCGGCGCGCATGGCGAGCTGTGCGGCATCCTCGCGATCAAAGCGGCGCTGGAGAAGCGCGGCGAGGGGCATCGCAAGGTCATTCTCGTCCCCGAGAGCGCGCACGGTACCAACCCCGCCACCGCCGCGTTCGCGGGCTTCACGGTCAAGGACATTCCGGCGACCGCCGACGGCCGCGTCGATACGCAGGCGCTGAAGGACCGGCTGGGTCCCGACGTCGCGGGCGTGATGATCACCAACCCGAACACCTGCGGGCTGTTCGAACGCGACCTCAAGGAAATCTCCGACGCGGTCCATGCGGCGGGCGGGTACGTCTATTGCGACGGCGCGAACTTCAACGCGATCGTCGGGCGGGTCCGGCCGGGCGATCTCGGTGTCGATGCGATGCACATCAACCTGCACAAGACCTTCTCGACCCCGCATGGCGGCGGCGGTCCGGGGTCGGGGCCGGTGGTATTCTCCAAGGCGCTGACCCCGTTCGCGCCCCTGCCGTTCGTCGAGAAGCAGGACGGCAAGTTCGTGCTGGTCGAGGAGGAAACCGCAGGCGAGCATCATGCCGACAGCTTCGGCCGGATGGTGGCGTTTCACGGCCAGATGGGCATGTTCACCCGCGCACTGTCCTACATCCTCAGCCATGGCGCGGACGGACTGAAGCAGGTGTCGGAAGACGCGGTGCTCAACGCCAATTACGTCCTGCGCAGCCTCGACGACACGCTCGACGCACCGTTCGGCAAGAGCGGCCCGTGCATGCACGAGGCGCTGTTCAGCGATGCGAACCTCGCCGACGGCTTCTCGACGCTCGACGTGGCCAAGGGGCTGATCGACGAGGGCTATCACCCGATGACGGTGTATTTCCCGCTGGTCGTCCACGGCGCGATGCTGGTCGAACCGACCGAGACCGAGAGCAAGGCGGCGCTCGACCAGTTCATCGGCGCTTTGAAGTCGGTCGGCGAACGCGCCAAGGCGGGCGACACCGCACTGAAATCGGCTCCGCATTTCGCACCGCGCCGTCGTCTCGACGAGACGCTGGCGGCGCGCAAGCCGGTGCTGGCGTGGAGGGAACCGGTGGCTCCTGTCGCGGAAGCGGCGGAGTAACGGGTTGGTAAAAGGAACCGCCGCAACAACCGGCGGTTCCCAATGGCCTATGGCCGACCCACAACCCGCTGCACCCGATACCGACGACGAAGAACAGAAGGTCGCGCTGAATCCCGAACAGGAGGAGGTGGTCGACGATCGCCGTGCCGCCTCTGCCCTGATCGTCCACGAGGTCGTGCGGCGACAGGGCATCGAGGAACTGGAACGCCCTGCCGCTTCGCTGATGTGGTCGGGCATTACCGCAGGCATTGCGATCGGCCTGTCGCTGCTGGGCAAGGCGGTAATGGAAACCGCGGTTCCCGCCGGACCATGGACGCCGCTGCTTCAGTCGCTGGGCTATGCGATCGGGTTCGTCGTCGTGATCCTCGGCCGAATGCAGCTCTTCACCGAAAGCACCTTGTCGGCAGTCCTGCCGCTGGCGACCGATCCGTCGGCCCGCAATCTGGTACGGACGCTCCGGCTATGGGGTATCGTGCTGCTCGCCAACATGGTCGGCACCTTCGCCTTTGCCGGCTTCGCGATGCTCGGCGGTCTTGGCGTGGAACAGGCGCGCGAACTGGTCGAGGTCAGCGGCGTCGTGCTGGAGCATGTCGGGATGGAGGGCTTTCTGGCAGGCATCCCGTCGGGCATCCTGCTGGCTAGCGTCGTATGGTGCCTGCCGAGCGTCGAGGGGCAGAAGGTCACGCTGATCGTGCTGCTTACCGGGCTGATCGATCTTGGCGGCTTCGCGCATGTCGTCGCCGGATCGGCGGAAATGTGGGTGCTGGTGTTGCATGGCGACATGGGCGCCGGACAGGCGCTGGCCTTTTTCCTTCCGGTGCTGTTCGGTAATATCGTCGGTGGCAGCGTGCTGTTCGCGTTGCTCGCCCATGCCCAGGTGCGCGGTGAGATCGAGGAGAGTTAATCCTCCTCGACCATCGATCGCACCTTCTGCCGACCGAGGCGATGTTCGCGCCATACGATGAACAGCCCGCTCATGATGATGATCGGGGCGCCGGCCCAGGTCATCGGCGTCGGCAATACGCCGAACAGCAACCAGCCATAGACGGTCGCCCAGAGCAGCCCCGAATAGTCCATCGGCACCACCGCCGCGACGGGGGCCGAACGCGACGCGGCGGTCAGCGCGATCTGTCCCATGCCGCCGACCATGCCGATCGCGATCAGGTTCGCCCAGGTGAGCCAGTCGTGCGAGCGGATGTTGAAGGCATAGGCCGTCGCGATGAACGGCAGCGTCAGCGTCGAGAACCAGAACACCGTGGTCCCCGCCGGTTCGTCGCGCAACTGGCGCAGCGCGATCGCGACCAGCGCGACGAACAGCGCCGCCATCAACCCTACGAACGCCCCGAACAGCGGTACATGGGCGCTGCCCGGCTGCGCCACGACCAGCACGCCGACAAAGCCCAGCAGCACCGCGCCCCACCGCTGCCACCCCGTCGGTTCGCGCAGGACCAGCGCCCCCAGCAGCGTCGCGAAGATCGGCACGGTGAACTGGAACGTCGTCGCCTCGGCAAGCGGCAGCAGCAGCACTGCACCGAAGGTGAAGACCATGCCGACCAGCCCGATCATCGACCGGGTCAGATGCCCCTTGATCCGTGTCGTGCGCAGCGATCGCAACCCCGGTCCGGCGGCGACGAAGCCCAGCACGAGCGGCAACGCGCATAGCTGACGATAGAACATCGTCTCGGGCAGCGACGCGCCGCGCGTTTCGGCCAACTTCACCAGTGCGGACATGGTGGACAGGAAGAAGATTGCGAGCAGGCGGAGCGCCAGCCCCTTCAGGATGCGGTCGCCGGGCATGAACGGGCACGTACAGACTGTGTCGCGCCGACGCCACCCCATGCGCCTGCCCATGGAGTTTGCAGGCTTGTCGCCTTCGCGCACCGAGAGACTTCGCTAACCATGGTGCCCATGCGGAGGAGCCGGCGCCTGTCCGCCGTCACCGGCGGTTGCGGCGGCCACGCGATTTGGCCGGCGGGTCCGTGCGCGCAGTGGCAAGGAAAGCGGCGGTACATGGATGCGACAGGACTGGATCGTCGGAGCGTAAGGCATGAAGTACGAGAAGAATATCGATCGTTTTGCGGAAATCGAAGTCTTCCCGATCGAACGGATCGTGCGCCGCGCCGGTCGCGATCGCCTGCAACCGCGGACGACCTTGTTGTTCTGGCTGGCGATCGCCATCGTGCCGTGGATCGTCATCGTCGCACTCGCATTGCGCCGAGGCTGAGCCGCGTATCGCCGCTTGGCGAACGGCCCCCTTTGCCGCTATCGCGCGCTGCATGAAGCACGCTCTCAACGTCACGCGCGAACAGGATTTCGCCGCCTGGTATCAAGCCGTCATCACCGAGGCCGATCTGGCCGAGGAATCCGGGGTACGCGGGTGCATGGTCATCCGGCCATGGGGCTATGGCATCTGGGAGCGGATCCAGCGGCTGCTCGACGATCGGATCAAGGCGACGGGGCACGAGAATTGCTATTTCCCGCTCTTCATCCCGCTCTCCTATTTCGAGAAGGAAGCCGAGCATGTCGACGGCTTCGCCAAGGAAATGGCGGTCGTCACCCACCATCGGCTGGTCGCGGACGGCAAGGGCGGGCTGGTGCCCGATCCCGAAGCGAAGCTCGAGGAACCGCTGGTCGTGCGTCCGACCAGCGAGACGGTGATCGGCACCGCCTTTTCGCGCTGGGTCCAGTCGTGGCGCGACCTGCCGGTGCTCATCAACCAATGGGCGAACGTCGTCCGCTGGGAAATGCGCACCCGCATGTTCCTGCGCACCGCCGAGTTCCTGTGGCAGGAAGGGCATACCGCCCATGCCACGGCGGAAGAGGCGCAGGGCGAGACGCTCAAGATGCTCGAAGTGTATCGCGAGTTCGCCGAGACCTGTCTCGGCCTGCACGTGATCGCGGGCGAGAAGCCGGAGAATGAACGCTTCCCCGGCGCGGTCGCGACCTACAGCATCGAAGCGATGATGCAGGACGGCAAGGCGTTGCAGGCGGGCACCTCGCACTTTCTCGGCACCAATTTCGCGCATGCGCAGAATATCCGCTTCCAGAATGCGGAGGGGCAGTTCGAACACGCCAACACGACCAGCTGGGGCGTGTCGACGCGGATGATCGGCGGCGTCATCATGGTCCATGGCGACGATGACGGCCTGCGTGTGCCGCCGGCGATCGCGCCGTGGCAGGTGGTGATCGTCCCGATGCTGCGCGATGCGCCGGAGGACGAACCGCTGATCGCCTATTGCCGCGAGTTGCAGGCATCGTTGGCGAAGCAGTCGGCGCTGGGCGAACCGGTGCGTGCGTTGCTCGACCTGAAGCCGGCCAAGGCCGCGAACAAGCGCTGGGGCTGGGTCAAGAAGGGCGCGCCGGTGATCGTCGAGGTCGGCGGACGCGACATGGCGGGCGGCAATGTCTCGGTCGTGCGTCGCGACCGGCTGTACCGTGCCGATGGCAAGCTGGATTCGCAGGTCGTGGCCCGCGACGACTTTGCCGCGACGATCGGCGAAACGCTGGCCGACATTCAAGCGACGCTGCTGGCGCAGTCGACCGAGCGGCTGCGGGCCGCAATCGTGCCGATCGACGATTGGGCCGGCGTCGAAGCGCATTTCGCTGATGGCGTGAAGAACCCCGGCTGGGTCGATGTCCGCTGGTCGAAGCCGACCGGCGACGCACTGGAAACGGTGGTGCAGCGGTTGAAGGGGTTGAAGCTGACGATCCGCAACGCGCCGCTCGGCCAGACCGGCTGCGACGACGGCCCGTGTGTGTTCACCGGTGAGCCGGCGGTCGAGCGCGTGCTGATCGGCCGCGCGTATTGACGGTTTAGCCCGCGAGGTCACTCCCAGCGTATCCCCGCGTAGGCGGGGATCCAGGGCCACCAACGCCTTCGCCCGTGGCTCTGGACCCCCGCCTGCGCGGGGGTACGGTTCGACGGACGTTTACGAACTACTCAGTCCTTCAAGTTCCCCGGCACCTGCCCACCGGCCTTGCCGAGTTCCTGCAACACCGCGCGGTGCAGCCAGATGTTCATCTCGGCGCTGCCGTCCTTGGCGCCGGTATAGCCCAGTTCGGTGGCCAGCTCCTTGCGGTTGTCGAGGCTGGAATCGAGGTCGAGCAGCTTCATCAGGTCGACGATCGACGTCCGCCAGTTGAGCGCGGGATTGCCCTTCTGCTGCGCGATCCGCTCGATCGCGGTCATCGGATCGACCGGCTGCGGCGCGGCGGGCGCAGCGTGTGCCGGAGCGGCGGGGGCTGCCGGTGCCGGCGCGGGTGCATGCTGCTGCGGCACCGGTGCGGGAGCGGGCACGGGCTGCGGCGCGGGCGCTTCCTTCTTCTTGCCCAGATAGTTGTCGCCGAACGGGCCACCGTCCTTACCGAAGATCTGCGTCTTGATGCGTTCGAAGATTCCCATGGCCGTCTCCTCCTGTCCAATAGGGTTTGCGGCCCAACGGACGGCGGGCGGTTCGGGTCCGCCGACGATACGCCATTGGTCTGACGCCCCGCACGCCCTATGTCCTGGGCGATGGTACGCACCAAGACGCCGCCCGGCCTGCCCACCCGCGAGCAGATCCTCGACTTCATCCAGACGTCCGACACCCCGGCGGGCAAGCGTGAGATCGCGCGTGCGTTCGGGCTGTCGGCGCAGCAGAAGATATCGTTGAAGGCACTGCTGAAGGACATGGCCGACGAAGGGCTGATCGACAGCGCGCCGGGCCGCGCCTTTCACAAGATGGGCGGGCTGCCCAAGGTGACCGTGCTGCGCGTCGCCGATGTCGACGATGGGGGGAATGTTTGGGCGGTGCCCGAACGATGGGATGCGGATACGCAACCGCCGCGTGTCCGGGTGCGCGAACGCGGGCGGCGCAGCGCGCTGGGCGTCGGCGATCGCATCCTTGCCCGGACCGAGGAGGCCGGCAGCGGCTGGGCCGCCTATCCGATGAAGAAGCTCGACCGCGCCGCCGAAGCGGTGCTGGGCGTGCTGCGTGCCGAGGGCGACAAGCTGTGGCTGCAGGGTGTCGACAAGAAGGAGCGCCGCGAGGTGCCGGTGACCGATGCCGGCGGTGCCGCGCCCGGCGATCTGGTGCTCGCCGCGCTGGGCGGCCGTCCCCCGCGCATCACCGCGCGCGTGGTCGAGCGGCTGGGCGATCCGTTCGAGGCGCGCAGCTTCTCGCTGATCGCGATCCACAAGCACGGCATTCCCGACGTGTTTGCGGAAGAAGTGCTCGCCGAGGCGAAGAAGGTTGCCGGGTATCCGCTCGATGGCGACCGCGAGGACCTGCGGCACCTGCCGATCGTCGCGATCGACCCGATCGACGCGCGCGACCATGACGATGCGGTCTGGGCCAGCCCCGACGACCGCGCCGACAATGAGGGCGGCTGGCAGGCGATCGTCGCCATCGCCGACGTGTCCTTCTATGTCCGGCCCGGATCGGAACTCGACAAATCGGCGCGCTCGCGCGGCAACAGCGTCTATTTCCCCGACCGGGTCGTGCCGATGCTGCCCGAGATCCTGTCGGCGGACGTCTGTTCGCTGAAGGCCGGGCAGGATCGCGCGGCGCTGGTGTGTCACCTGACCATCGCGAAGGACGGGAAGCTCAAGGACTGGCGCTTCTCCCGCGCAGTGATCCGCGTCGCCGCCAACATCGCCTATGAACATGCGCAGGCGGCGATCGACGGCGTCGCCGACGCACCGGTCGCGCCGGAACTGGTCGATGGCGCGCTGAAACCCCTGTGGGGCTGCTGGGCGGCGCTGGCCAAGGCGCGGGCGCATCGTGAGCCGCTCGACCTCGATCTGCCCGAACGGCGGATCGTGCTCGACGAGAAGGGCCGCATCCTGTCGGTTGCGCCGCGCGAACGGTTGGATTCGATGCGGCTGATCGAGGATTTCATGATCGCCGCCAACGTCGCCGCGGCGAAAGCGCTGGAGGCGAAGAAGGCGCCCGTCATGTACCGGGTCCACGAACCGCCGACGCGCGAGAAGCTGGTGGCGCTGAAGGACTATCTGGAGACGTTCGACGTGCCGTTCGCGCTGGGGCAGGTGATCCGCCCGGCGACGTTCAACCATGTGCTCGAACGCATCGGCGAGGCCGATTTTAAACCGCAGGTGATGGAGCAGATCCTGCGCACCCAGACCCAGGCATTCTACGGCCCGCAGAACCACGGCCATTTCGGCCTGAGCCTCGGCAGCTATGCGCATTTCACCTCGCCGATCCGGCGCTATGCCGATCTGATCGTCCATCGCTCGCTGGTCGGCAGCTATGGCCTTGGCGACGGGGCGCTGCCCGCCGACGATGCCGCGAACATGGAGCGCGTCGGCGAGGCGATCAGCGGCCTCGAACGCCGCGCGATGGAGGCGGAGCGCGAGACGGTCGACCGCTATGTCGCCGCCTATCTGGCCGAACATGTCGGCACGGTGATGGAGGCGCGGATCACCGGCGTCGCCAGCTTCGGCTTCTTCGCGACGGTCGAGGGCGTGGGCGGCGACGGGCTGGTCCCGGCCCGCGACCTCGGCACCGAATATTTCCGCTTCGACGAAGCGTCGCAGTCGCTGATCGGCGACCATAGCGGCGAGACGTTCAGCGCCGGCCAGCGCCTGTCGCTCCGCCTTGCCGAAGCGAACCCGGTATCGGGGGCGCTCCGCTTCGAACTGCCCGATGGCAAGGGGTCGGCGACCGGCAGTGGCCACGACCGGCGCAAGGGGCCGCCGCCGCGCGTGCTCAAGCGTCGTGGCCGCCCCGCCAATAACCGGCATCAGGGGCGCAAGCGCTGACGACCGGCAAATTACAAGAAAACCGGGCGTGTCATCGCATTGTCACGCCCGGTTAGCCACCGGTTTACCCTATGGCCCCAAGGTCGGACGTGCGATGACCCGTCCTTCCCGCCTCGACCCCGGCATTACCGCCGACCACCTGACCATCGGGCAGGATGCGACGCTGACCGCGGTCGTCGAGCGGTTTCGGGCGCATCACGACCTGCGGCTGCTGGCGGTACTCGATCCGCAGCGCCGCCCGGTGGGGGTGCTGCGCGAAATCGACATTCGCGAGCTGCTGTTCAATCCGTTCGGTCACGCGCTGCTCGGCAATCCCAGCTTCGGCAACGGTATCGGGCGGCTGCTCCGCCGGGCGACGATCGCCGATGCCGATACGACGGTCCCCGAACTGGTCGGGCTGCACAGCGACGATGGCGTCGTATTGGTGCGCGGCGGCCAATTCGCCGGGCTGCTCGATGCGACGCGGCTGTTGCGAATGGCGGCGGGCTGGCACGGCGACATGGCGGTGGCGGCCCGCCGCCGCGCCGAGCGGGTCGGGCAGGCGGCCAATGCCTTCGAAACCGGGATCACCCGGCTGTCGGGCGATATTTCCGCGGCCTGTACCGCGATCGGGCGGATGGCCGGCGATCTCGACCAGCGTGCCGCAGCGGCGCGGGGCGGGGCGATGTCGGTCGCCGCCGCCGCGCATCAGACCGCACGCGGCATGGTCGATATCGAACAGCGTGGCCACGCGCTGGCCGCGTCGTTCGAACGCATCACCCATGATACCGAGCGCGCCGACCGGCTGCGCCGCGACGCCGGCGACCTGGTCGACCGCAATTGCGACCATGTCCAGTCGCTGTCCGACGTCGCCACGACGATCGAAGCGATGCTCGACCTGATCCGCGGCCTTGCCAAACGGACCAACCTGCTGGCGCTCAACGCCGGGATCGAGGCGGCGCGGGCGGGCGCGGCGGGGCAGGGCTTCGCCGTCGTCGCGGGCGAGGTGAAGTCCCTCGCGCGGCAGACCGAGCATGCGGCAAGCGATATCGCCGGACGCGTCGACGCCGTCCGGGCGCTGCTGGACGACGTGGCCGGCGGTCAGCGTGCGGTCCAGTCGGCCATCGCCGCGATCGGATCGATCACCACGACCATCGCCACCGCCATCGCCGCCGAACGCGACACGATCCACGCCATCGCGACCCGGGTCGAGGAAGCTCGCAGCGCCGGCACCGATATCGATGCGCGCGCCAGCGGCATCGCGACGGCCGCCGACGGCATCGGCGAACAGGCGGGCGCGCTGGCCCGACTGGTCGATGGACTGGGTGCCCTCAACACCCAGTTGCAGGGGCGCGCGACCGAATTGGTCGCAGCGGTGGCGTAGCTCAGGGGCGCCGACCCCACAGCATGATAACAGCAGGTAGAATTGTTCGTGCCGAGTAGGGGCTGCGCTTGTCGAAGACCCGTATCGAAGCACATGCTTGCGACGGTCCTTCGATACGCCCTTTCGACAGGCGCAATGGCTAGTCAGGACGAACGGGTCAGGTTCAAGTCAACCGACGCTAGGGCGGATCGACAGTCAACGGTCGCCACCCTTCCCTCTCCCCGGGGCAGGGGAGAGGGTTAGCGGAGCTTGCCCGCGTGCTGGCTAGCGCAGCTTGGGAGAGGGGTCGAGCGAGCCAAAGGCTCGCGCGCTCGCTTGCGCGAGCGCTTCACCCCTCACCCAGCTCCGACTAAGCCTTTGCTACGCAAAGACCAAGTCTGCGCAACCCTCTCCCCTCTACGAGGGGCGAGGGAAAGAAGGGCTTATCTGAATGTCGATCCGGCCCAGATCCCATTCGTTCGGTTCGAGCAGCTTCGAGCGAAGTCGGGAACGCCCCGTTTGAGGCACCCCGTTCTCGACTTCGGTTCTCGACAGGCTCGAACCTGCGCTCGAACCGAACGGCTAGGGAAAGCCCCCTCAACCCGCTTCGTGAAACTGCAAATTCGCCAGCCGCGCATACAGTCCGCCCTGCGCGATCAACTCGCCATGCCGTCCGGTCTCGACGATCCGGCCATGGTCCATGACGATGATCCGCGACGCCGCGCGCACCGTCGCCAGCCGATGGGCGATGACCAGCGTCGTCCGATCGGCCATCAACCGGTCGAGCGCGTCCTGGACCAGCCGCTCGCTCTCCGCATCCAGTGCCGAGGTCGCTTCGTCGAGCAGCAGGATCGGCGCGTCGCGCAACAGCGCGCGCGCGATCGCCACCCGCTGCCGCTGGCCACCCGACAGCCGCGCCCCGCCTTCGCCGAGGAACGTGTCGAGCCCGTCGGGCAGGGCGCGCAGGAAGCTGGTGGCATTGGCCGCCTCCGCCGCCGCCCATAGCTGTTCGTCGCTCGCGTCCCAGCGGCCATAGCGCAGATTGTCCCGAGCCGAGGCGGCGAAGATCACCGTTTCCTGCGGCACCATCGCGATCCGCGCGCGCACCGCTTCGGGATCGGCATCGCGGACATCGACGCCGTCGACCGCGACCATGCCCGTTGCCGGATCGTAGAAACGCTCGACCAGCTGGAACAGCGTCGACTTGCCGGCGCCCGACGGGCCGACCACCGCCACCGTTTCCCCGGGCGTGACGTCGAGGGTGAAGTCGGCCAGCGCCGCTACCTCGGGCCGGGTCGGATAGTGGAAGGTGACGCCCTGGAACGACACCGCGCCGCGCGCCGGTTCGGGCAGTGCCACCGGCCGGGCGGGCGCGGCGATCACCGGACGCTGTGCCAGCAATTCGGCCAGCCGCCCGGCGGCACCGCTGGCGCGGATCAGGTCGCCATAGACTTCGGTCAGCGCACCGAACGACCCGGTGACCAGCGCGGCGGTCAGCACGAAGGCGGTGATCGCACCCCCCGTCGTCCGCCCCGCCGCCACGTCGCTGACCGCGTCCCACATGATCAGGGTGATCGCGGCGAACAACATGCCGATGACGAATGCGGTCATGATCGCGCGGGTGGCGAAGCGTTTCTTGGCGGTTTCGAAGCCGCGATCGACGGCGGCTTCGAACCGGTCGCCTTCGCGGCCCTGTTGTCCGAACGCCTGCACGATCTTCATCGCGCCCAGCGTTTCCGATGCCACCGATCCGATATCGGCGATCCGGTCCTGGCTCGACCGCGACAATTTGCGCACCCGCCCGCCCAGCCACATGATCGGCAGCACGATCACCGGAATGCCGACGATCAGGTACAGCGTCAGCTTGGGCTGCAGCGTGAACAGGTACAGCACCCCGCCGACCCCGACCAGCAGGTTGCGCAGCGCGACCGATACCGTCGTGCTGACGATCCCTTCGACGATCGCGGTATCGGCGGTCAGCCGCGACGCGATTTCCGACGGGCGGTTTTCCTCGAAATAGCCCGGCGACAGCGTCAACAGGTTGCGATGGACCGCCAGCCGCAAATCGGCGACGGTTCGTTCGCCCAGCCACGACACGAAGTAGAAGCGCCCGGCGGTCGCGATCGCCAGGATCACGACCACGCCCAGCAGCCCTTCGAAATAGGTGCCGATCTGGTCGGGGTTCGCGCCCATGGCGAAGCCGTTGTCGACGACCTTCTGAAAGGTTCGCGGAATCCACAGCGTCGCGATCGCCGCGGTGATCAGCGACACCAGGGCGCCGACCAGTTGCAGCTTGTACCGAATGGTGAATCGCCAGACCAGCCGGAGCGCCGGCAGCATCTTCGAACGGTCGGGGGCGGGGGCCGGATCTGCCATGGCGCGCGGCTTAGCGGTTGTGCGAACCGACCGCAAAGGGAACCTCTGCCCCGCTTCGTTGCTTACACGTATCGAAGGATGCGGTGCTCCGTATCGCCCATGCGCTTTCAGCGTAGGGTCAGCTATGGCGTACGACGTTCGGAGCGTTGCTGATGGCAACGAATCGCTATATTTTTACTGGTACGGGTGTTCCCCGTCAGACCAGGTTCGGGGTGCCCCATGTTGTACGACACTTATGAATGGCAACGCTCGTTGCTCGCCGGTGCCAGCGCGATGGCCAATTTCGGCGCGGGCCTGCTGCAGAACCCCAGCAACCCCTTCGCCTATTTCGGCGGTGGGCCGGTGCTCGGATCGGCGCTGGCGGTGTTCGCCCATGCCGCCGCCCCGCGCGGCAAGCCGGCCTTCGACCTGACCAGCACGACGGTCGATGGCAGGCAGGTGGCGGTGCGCGAGGAGATCGTGCTGCGCCGCCCCTTCGGACAACTCAAGCGCTTCGTTCGTGAAGGCGTCGAAGGCGGACCGAAGCTGCTGATCGTCGCGCCGATGAGCGGCCATTATGCGACGCTGTTGCGCGGTACGGTCGAACGGATGCTGCCGTCGGCCGACGTCTACATCACCGACTGGCGCGATGCGAAGCTGGTGCCGCTGTCGGCGGGCCGTTTCGACCTCGACGATTATATCGACTATGTCACCGCTTTCCTCGAAAAGATGGGCGAGACCGGCGATGCGCGGGCCCATGTGCTGGCGGTGTGTCAGCCGTCGGTGCCGGTCTATGCCGCGACCGCTTTGATGGGCGCGGACCGGCATCCCAACCGTCCGCGCACACTGACCATGATGGGCGGGCCGATCGACACGCGCGAAGCGCCGACCGCGGTCAATACGCTGGCGACCGAACGGCCGCATGCCTGGTTCGAACAGAATGTCATCGCGACCGTGCCGATGACCTATCCCGGGGCCGGCCGTCGCGTCTATCCGGGCTTTCTGCAACTCGCCGGTTTCATGACCATGAACCTCGGCAGCCACATGATCTCGCACTGGGAGATGTTCAAGCATCTGGTGCAGGGCGATGGCGAGGGGGCGGGGACGACCCAGCGCTTCTACGAAGAATATCGCGCGGTGTGCGACATGACCGCCGAATTCTATCTGCAGACGATCGACGTGGTGTTCCAGACCCATGCCCTGCCCGAGGGCACGATGAAGCATCGCGGGCGGCCGGTCGATCCGGGTGCGATCACCGACACGGCGATCCTCGCGATCGAAGGGGAGCGCGACGATATTTCGGGGCTGGGCCAGACCCGCGCCGCGCTGACGCTGGCGACAGGCCTGTCGGACGAACTGAAGCAATATCACATGGCGCCGGAAGTCGGCCATTACGGCATCTTCAACGGGTCGAAATGGCGCAACCGCATCGCGCCGGTGCTGGAGGAATGGATCGCGCGCCACGCCGGTTGACCGGACGGCTAGCGGAAAGGAAGAGGGCGGGGGCGCGAACCCCCGCCCTCTTTCATATCAGACGTCGACCTTGGCGTGGCTACCGGCTTCGTCGCCGCCCTTGATCGTCTGGCCGGTGAACATCTTCAGCTTGCCGAGTAGCGACTGGTCGGTTTCCCAGATTTCGGCGCTGTCGAGGTCGAAGCGCAGCATCAGCAGCGACGGGTCCTGCCGGCCCTGTTCGTACCAGGCTTCGACCTGCTTCGACCAATATTTGTCGATGACGGCGGGGTCGCTTTCCTCGGTCAGCGTGCCGGCGATGCAGGCGAACAGGTCATGGCCCTTGGCGACGAACTGCACCATCGCCGGACCGCCCTCGGCCGCGCGGTTGTCGCGCTTGGTATAGAACCAGAATTCGCTGTCGGCTTCTTCGTCGAGCACGGCATACATCGGTTCGGAATGCTGGTGCTTGCCGGTCAGGCCGAGCATGACATAGGGGCTGGCGGCCATCGCCTTCCACATGGTTTCGCGGATTTCGGCGGGGCTCTTGGTCGACATGAATGTTCCTTCCTGGCTGTGTTCCGCCTCAACGACCCAGCGCGTACAGGTTTCCCCACAAAGCCGGTTGCACAACAACGACAATCCCCCTAGTGCCCCACCACCGCGCAACGCGCGGTCGCTGGGGCGTCGCCAAGCGGTAAGGCACCGGTTTTTGGTACCGGCATTCGTAGGTTCGAATCCTGCCGCCCCAGCCATCTGCCTGAAATCCCAGCCAATTGGCTGCTAAGTGTTTGAAGATGCTGGCTGACTATAAGGGTCGGCCGTTGGCACCTGCACAATTGTGCATCGGATTGTGCCAATGCGCTGGCCGGGAAGGCCGCGGTTTTGGACTGTCTTCAGCATGTATATCGGCGCGGGCATATTTTCTGGTGGCGCCGAATTCACCGTTTATTGGATAATGGCACCCTAGATGTCCGGCTGTCGCTGCGGACCACCGACCGGAAGGCAGCGCGCAACATGGGGGCGGCGCTCACGGCGGTGACGCCGAAGGTGCTGGAGATGCTCGACAGGCGGGCCAGGCAGAAGACCGATATCACCGAGCAGGAGCTCCAGACGATCGCCAAGGCGATGTACGAGGAGCGGCTGGCGGAGGTGTGCACCCTGCAGCGATCGACGCCATACGATGTCGAGAACCACTCGGCCGCCAATCTGGCGTTCATCGATTATTTCGAGCGACTGAAGAACCAGGGCGGCCATATGTCCTTTCTGCCGGCCGAAGAGCGCAAACTGGAGGCGGAGGGCTGGAGCGCGCAGCGGATCGCCGGCCTGCGCAGGATCATCGCCATGCGGGAGGAGCGCGGCATCGACCCGATCCGGCAGGAGGAGATCGATCGTCATCTTGCCGCCGCCGGTTTCGCGATCGATGATCGGCTGCGCTGGATGCTGGAGCTTGCCCTCTACCCAGCGTACCGCGACGTCTATGCCGCCGCAGAGGCGCAGCTTCGAGGCGCGGCCACGCCGGGGATGGCGTCGCTTGGCAATTCAGCCACGCCTGCCCCGGCGCAGCCGTCTCCTTCGCCCGTCGCTGGCGTTCATCCGGCGCCGGTCGGTGCCACGCCAGCGGTGCCGGACGACTGGCTGCATTGCACCCCCGTCGAGGCAGCAGAGCGCATGATCGCCACGACGCCCCGCTTGCTGGAGCATCGCAAGGGCGGCAAGCGCGAGAAGGACAGCGTAGGCGAACAGACGCTGCGCCAGATTCGATGGGCCGCTGTGCTTCTACAGAAGTCGCTGCCGTCCGGCACGCCGATGTGGCGGGTTACCAAGGCGGACATCGTCAAGCTGGACAAATGGTTCGATCAGCTCTCCGTCAACTATGGCAAGGCGGCTGGCGATCACGACCTCGGGCAGAGCTTGGAACAGGCCGCGGCCGTGTTCGCCGATCGAGTCGAGACGGGCGACGTGCCGATGGACCAGATCGGCTTGTCCACCGGCACCGCCAACAAGCATTTCAACAAACTGGGCCAGATCCACAGCTTCACGCGCAAGGCGGTGCCCATCGCCGAGCCGATCGACTTTGGCGAGTTCACGGCCCCGATCGATAAGGATGAGCGCGAAGCACGACTGCGCTACACGCGGGAGCAGGGCGAGGCGATCTTCCGCCTGCCGCCATGGACGGGCTGCGTCGGCACCGAGGAGCGACTGAAGCCCGGCTCCAAGATCATCCACGATGGCCTGTTCTATCTGCTGCTGCTCGTCTGGTACACCGGTGCGCGGCGCGAGGAATTGGCCAAGCTCATGCTCGACGATGTCGAGGAGCGGCATGGTATCGACTATCTGCTGATCCGCCCCACCATCACCGGGCGGATCAAGAATAAGTCCGCCCGGCGCGTGATCGTTATTGCCGACGAACTGATCCGGCTCGGCTTCCTGCGCTATGTCGAGGCGATGCGCGCGGCTGGCGAGACGCTGCTGTTCCCCGAGTTTGTGCCCGGCGGCGATACCAAGCGGAAGCTGGGCAATGTCTTTTACAAGCTGTGGTGGATCTATATCGCGCCGAGCGTGCCAGACCGGAAGCGCGGTCAGGCGATGCACTCCGCCCGCCACACCGTCTCGGACGAGTTGAAGGACCAGGAGGTGTTCATCGAGTTCCGCAACGATCTGCTCGGCCACAAGGGGACCGGTGGCGAGGGCATGACCCGCTATCCGGGCCGTGCCTCGCTCGAAAAGCTCAAGGTCACGGTGGCGAAGATCCCTACCGTGACCGGCCATCTGCCCGACCAGCGGACCATCCACCTCCTGCCGCAAAAACTGCGGCAGGCGCGCCCCACGCGCTCGAAGGGGGACCGCGCATGACGCGCGCCAAGCCAGCCCGGTGGACTGGGCAGGACAGAAGAAAGAGGGTGCGCACCCAAGTGAGAAGGAGCACGCACTTCGGCTCTCGCCTCCGCACAGTAGAAGGAGGAAATAAGGTAGCAGGATGGGTGGTGTATGACACCACCGGCCGCATTGCGGGTCCTGCTCCGCGCCGGAGGCTTGTCGCAGGGGAAGTGGCGTGAGCGAGAACCAAGCCAGCCGATCTCCTCGAAAGGCACGCGCCAAACGTCCGCCGAGGAAGGATTCCGGCGACCGCATCGTATTCCGGGTGACTGATGAGGAGCGGCAGCGCCTGCTCAGCGAAGCCGGTGAAGTCGGGCTTTCTACATACATTCGTGCCCGTCTGTTCGGTGGTGGTGTGCGCAATCGCGATGCCCTGCGCAAGATCGCCGTGCTGCATGCCGCGGGTCGCCGCATCCAGAAGTTGGCAGAGACGCATCATGTCGATGAGCTCATCATTGCCACCACGCTCGGCGATGTGTGCGCTACGATTCTCCGATTAGCTGACGAATTAGACGATATGGTCGATGACAGCGAAAAGGCTGACGCCCCGTGATCGTGAAACGAATCCCGGCGCGCCCTGCCGGACGCAATGCGACCACCGAGCGGGCAAGGCATGCTCGCAACCTTGTCGACTATCTCCGGCAGCCCGAGAAGCAGAGCGAGGAGAGGGATTATCAGGTCGCCTATATGCTGCGCGAGAAGCTCGGCGGCACGAAAGGCGAGCGCCTGTTCCACATCGGTGGTCGCAACTTCGTCAGCACCGCCATCAAGGGGCAACGCGCGGAGATGATCGCCGTCGCGCAGGCGGCGACCCGCAGCCCCAATCCGATCGACCACTGGCTACTGAGTTGGCGTGAGGGCGAGTTGCCGACGCCTACCCAGATTGACGAAGCGGTCGGCATGTTCCTTGAGCATCTCGGCGTCAGCGACCAGCCGTGCATCTATGCTTGCCATGGCGACACCGACAACCGCCACGTCCATATCGCGCTCAATCGCTTTGATCCGCTTGCCGGGCGGATGATCGAGATCAACGATGGCTTCACGCTCGAGGCAGCGCATCAGGCGGTTGCCCTGATCGTCGATCGGTTCGGCTGGCAGGCCGAAGCCGATGCGCGCTATCAGGTGGTCGATGGTCGGGTGGTGATGAGTGCCGGGGCAGCGGCGCGCGTCGATGCGGATCGGAAACCGATCTCCCAGAAGGCCGCGGCGTTCGAAACCCGGACGGGCTATCGTTCCGCGCAACGCATCGCCCAGGAGGAAGCCGTGCCCCTGATCCGGGCGGCGCGATCGTGGGACACGTTGCATCGGTCGCTCGCCGAGGTTGGTATCAGCTATGACACCATCGGGACGGACGGCGTCATCCTGTCGGTTGGAAACGAGAAGGTACGAGCATCGGCCGTCGATCGGTCGATCACCCGCGTGCGCTTGGAAAAGCGCCTTGGGGACTTCGTCCCGCGGACGGCCGCTGTGGAAATCGCGGCCCGTGACGCGAAGAGGGATCGGCTAGCGAAGGCCTTCAGGGCTGATGAATATCGCGGGGAGCTCGAGCGGTGGAAAAGGTGGCAGAAAGCCAAGCGCGACGTCGCATCGTCGGAGCATGCCACCGATCGCGCACGCGCGGCTGCCCTCGCCAGGCAAAAGGCGCCCAAACGGCCCCCGCCAAATCTGGAAAGCTGGTATTATGAGCAGGGGGAAGGGCCCTTTGCCGAAGCGTGGCGTCATCGCCATAGCACAAGGGCGTTCCCCAGCTTCGGAGTAGGGGGCGGCAAGCGCCCGGCCGATCTGCCGTCGATCGATGGATTTCAGGCCTATCCCTGCTCGGACGGCGTCCGCTACGCCCGGAAAGCCGATGGTCCCACAGCCTTCCTCGACAGGGGTGAGGCAATCGACGTGATCGCACGGGACGAGGTGGCCATGCTCGCGGCGTTTCGTCTTGCCGTTCAAAAATCGGACGGCCGCGTGATTGTGACGGGCGATCCCGAATTCCGTGAGCGGACCTACGCCATGGCCGTCAAATATGGCCTCGCCGATGCGCTGGCGGACGCTGACCTAGCGCAGCGGTGGCTCGCGCTTCAGCCGTCGCCCCCGCAACCGGATAAGGCTCTCGCTGAGCGCCTTGCTCCGCCAAGTTTGTTCCGCCGACTGCAGCCAAGTGGATGGGCCTCTTTTCGCTCGGCATGGATACCGATGATCGGATCCCTCTGAACAAGCGCGGAAGCGGAGTACGTAGGCTTATCCTGGTAAGCTTTTTCAAAGCCGAAGCGGAACGGAAGCTGACGAGCTCGTCGAAGCGGAACCTTATTTACGCGATTGAGGAGCCCGAGACGTCGCAGCGCCCGGCAAATCAGCGGGTCCTTATTGATGCGTTCAAAGAGATTGCGACGGCACCTCATTGTCAAGTGATCCTCACCACTCACAGTCCAGGGCTCGCAGCTGACCTCCCTATAGAGAGTATTCGGTTTGTTCCCGGTGAAGGTCCGCCGGCAACGCCAGCAGTCAAGGCCGGCGTGGACATCTTCGACACCGTGGCGAAGGCTCTCGGCCTTACTCCCGACAGCAGAGTGCGCGTGCTCATCTGCGTCGAAGGACCTACGGATGTCACGGCACTGAAGTGTCTCAGTGCAGCACTGCACGCAGAGGATGACACGATACCGAACCTGATGATCGATGAGCGTTTCGCGTTCATTCCTGCAGGAGGGTCAACGCTCAAGCACTGGGTCACCGAGAACTACCTGCGTAATATGCACCGGCCTGAGGCGCACATTTACGACTCAGACGTCGCAAAATATGCGGCATCGGTTGCAGAGGTGAATGGGCGAGCCGACGGTCTCGGCTCGTGGGCGGCCCAAACACAGAAGCATGAGATAGAGTGCTACCTGCACGCCGACGCAATTAAAGCTGCCTTCGATGTCGACGTGGTTTGTGTTGACCATCCCGCCGAAGGATTGCCGTCTGTCCCCGAAGCGTTCGCAATCGCGTTCTCGGCTAAGCGAAACTTCGACGGGAGAATGGGGGCCGACAAATCCAAGGGGTATCTCTCGAAGGCATTCAGTCACATGACCGCCACCCAAGTTCGCGATCGTGATCCTTGCGGTGAGATCGAGGGCTGGCTCAGGAAAATGGCTGCGCTGGTTTAATTTGAGCAATGTGCCACGACCGCGATTGTGACACTAGGAACCTGCGCCAACGCGAGATGAGCGAACGGCAGAAACTGCGCCTACGAAATTGGGGTCGCCAACCTCTGCACCTGGTCGGCGGGACAGAAGGGAAGGGCGGCAGCTCCCGACCAACATACGCCGTTCGCTGATTTCGCGTTAAAGATCAGCTTCCGTCAAAACCAGCCGTTCCCAGCGCAAATTCGCCCGGCAACGTTGCGCCATGCCGATCGCAGACGACCGATGACAGCGATCCTGCACAACCTGTCGAGGCTACTAATTTATAGGATTCCCTGAAGTAGAGTATCCAATGGTCGCGATCACGCTGTAGCGCATTACTGAACGGCCGGCGGGCCAACCCTATATTTTTCAATATATTTCAATCATATAGCGACCAAATATTGGGATCTCGTCTTCAACATGATGTTTGCGTGAATTCGTTGTTAACTGATCCAGATTAATTCTCGGCGTGGTAAGAAGCTCGTGATGAGGTTCGTGTCGAGGATTAGCTGGTTAGCTCGTTGGCTAGGTAGAAAAGATTTCGTCCGGTCGTCGGATCGAATCAGTTCACCAAAATCGGCATCGACGCGTTTTCGTCCGGGCTTCCTGAAACACAGGGGGCATTGGGTTGCATGCGCAGAACGTTCCTTTCGTCGGCGTCGACGCTGGCAGTCGCCGTGAATGTGGTGACGATGTTGTCCACGCCGGCCCACGCACAGGACGATAAGCTCGTTGATTGGGGCGACGCCTATTATTCGACGCAACTGCGGGTCGAGGGAACCGATGGACAGGAGGGTGCCGGATCGAGATCCAGCAAGTGCCGTGGGCCTACGGCCGGCACATGGGGGTCGGACGCCAGCGGGAATATCAACTACGATCAGTCGTACGTCACACCGCACAACGACTATGTATATCGTGGTACGCTGGTGGCGGCGAGCAATAATGGTGGACGTGGCGGAACCGGCGGCGCATCGCAATCTGACAAATGCGACTATCATGGCGAAGTCGGTGGGCGCGGTGGAAACGGCCGCGACGTCAATATCACGCTGCATGACGGTAATGCCTACAAGCCGCCGAACGGATGGGAGATCGGCAACTCCGGCATCGTTGCCCGAAGCCTGGGCGGCAATGGCGGCACGGGTGGCGCTGTAAAGGAGGGAAGTGGCAGCCGTGGCGGCGAAGGCGGGTACGGCGGCGACGCCGCAGGCGTCTATATAACCAATTACGTGCCGATGAGGATCACTGGAGAAATGGCCGACACGGTCGGTCAAGCGTTCGGCATCGTGGCCCAGAGCGGCGGCGGTGCCGGTGGTGGTGGTGGTATTTTCCGTAACGCCGACGGCACGACCACGAATTCCGCCGCGGGCGGATCAGGCGGGGTTGGCGGTAACGGAAGCAACGCCTTCATCGACAATCGTGCGTTGATCAGCACGGGCGGCGGTAGCGGCATTTTCGCACAGAGCATCGGTGGATTTGGTGGTGATGCCGGGCTGAACGGCGGCGGATATGGTGGCTCGGGTGGCGGCGGCGGCAATGGCGGCTGGGCGAATGTCAGCAATTCCGCCAACATTCGGGCCGGCTATCCCAACGCACCCAACTGCACCGAAACGTTGCTGAATTATTGCAATCCCCAAGGGATGGTCGGGATAGGGGTTCAATCGGTCGGCGGCGGCGGCGGCGATGCAGGCGCCAAGCGCGGACGGCGCGTCCTGGGCAATAGCGGGGGCGCCGCCGGCAGTGGCGGCACGGCCAGTTTGGGTAACAGCGGCAATGTGTCGGTCTATGATCTGGCATCGGCCGGCCTGTACGTGCAATCGGTCGGCGGCGGCGGTGGCAAGGGGGGTATGGCCTATGCCAGCGGTGAGCATACCTCGGCGATCGGCGGCAGCGGCGGCGGCGGCGGCGATGGCGGTCGCGTCTTCCTGTACAATTCGGGAGATATCTGCACCGGGACGACGTGTGCCCTGAATACAAATGCGCTCGAAGATGTCGGAGGGAATTCCTACGGCATCTTCGCACAGTCGGTCGGCGGCGGGGGCGGTGACGGCGCGTTCGCAAAGGCGAAAGCGACCTCGCTGTTCTTCGCCAGCGCCCATGCTGTTGGAGGCGCGGGCGGCAATGGCGGCGCGGGCGGCGGCGTCGGCGTCGTGAACGCGGGATCCATCAGCACGAATGAACTGAATTCGGCCGGCATTTTCGCGCAGTCGGTGGGCGGTGGCGGCGGTTCCGGCGGTGGTGCCCTGTCGGTTGCCAAAGGTGGTTTGACGGCCATCAGCGTTTCCCATGGGGGTAGCGGCGGTAGCGGCGGGAATGGTGGCGGCGTTGGCGTCAACTGCGACAGCTACACCGATTTAAGGGGCAATGCGGTCTGCACATCGACTGCCATCGGCGCCCCCTCAACGGGTGGCGTAGCGCACGGCAAGACGATTGCAACGGCAGGCGCGGCCTCCCCCGGTATCCTTGCACAGTCGATCGGCGGCGGTGGCGGCCATGGCGGCTATGCGATCTCCCGGGCGGACTCGATAATCGCGGCTCTGAATTTGTCGTTCGGTGGTTCAGGCGGCTCGGGCGGCAAAGGCGGGGAGGTGTATGCCGCTACGAATGGCGTGAACATCTCGACGAACGGTGACGATTCCGCAGGTCTGTTTGCCCAGTCGATCGGCGGCGGCGGCGGCAGCGGCGGGTTCTCCGTCAGCGGCGCTGTCGGTGGCTTCGCGGCTATCGGCCTCACCGTCGGCGGCAAGGGCGGGGCCGGCAACGACGGTGGCGTCGTTACGGCGTTCAACAATGGCAGCACGATCACGACCGAGGGGAGGAATGCGCCCGGCATCAGCGCGCAGTCCGTCGGCGGCGGCGGCGGATCGGGTGGCATGGCGCTCGGATTGCAAGGATCGGGATATCTATCGCTCGGCCTTTCGCTCGGCGGCAATGGTGGGACGGGCGGTGATGGCAACGGCGTCTATGTCCGCAATGCGTCGTCCGCGTTCAATTCCACCTACGGCACCGGTAATATCACCACGGGCGGGTACGCCAGCAGCGCTATCGTGGCGCAGTCTATCGGTGGGGGCGGCGGAAACGGCGGTTTCGCGATGAACGGTTCGCTCGCCCTTGTGTCTACCGGCAATGCCGCCGCGCTGTCGATCGGTGGCAGCGGCGCCGCTGGTGGCTATGCGGCAGGCGTAACAGTCCACAACTACGGCGCGCTCACGACAAGGGGTGGCGGCGCGGGTGCTTTGGTCGCACAATCGATCGGCGGCGGCGGCGGTAACGGCGGGGGTGCTATATCCGGAGCGCTTAGCGGTAGTGGTGCTTTGGCTGTCGGTATCGGCGGCAGCGCCGGGGCCGGCCTTCGCGGCGGCACCGTCACGGTCGAAAACCACGGCGCCATCCAGACGCTGGCCACCACGGCGAATGCGGGTCATGCACCCGGTATTCTCGCCCAATCGCTGGGCGGCGGCGGCGGTACGGGTGGCTTTGCCGTAACGGGCGCGGGATCGTTCCTAGATGCGCTCAGCGTTTCGATCGGGGGTAGCGGTGGTCCCGGCGGTACGGCACAGACGGTCTTTGTTACGACGACGGAGGACGTTTCCACGGCGGGTGCCGTGTCATCCGGCATCGTCGCCCAGAGCATGGGCGGCAGCGGCGGCACGGGTGGCTTCACGGTTGCGGGGAGTGTTGCCGCAGGTGTTGCCGCCTCTGCTGCGATCGGTGCGGAGGGCGGGGCTGGCGGTAGAGCCGGCGACGCCATGATCGCGTTAAGCGACCGGAAGGTCGACATCACCACCAATGGATCGCAATCGACCGGATTGCTGGTTCAGTCGATCGGCGGTAGCGGCGGATCGGGCGGCTGGTCCGTGGCGGGATCCATCGCTGGAATCGCCTCGCCCTCGGTCGCTCTCGGCGGCGCTGGCGGCGGCGGTGGCGAGGCGCGCAACGTCACCATCGGCACGATGATGGGTCAGTCGATCAGCACGCTGAAGGATCAATCCTCCGGCATCGTGGCGCAGTCGATCGGTGGTGCGGGCGGTAACGGCGGCTTTACGGTCGCGGCCAGCGCCTCGCTCGTGGCGGCACCGGCCGTCTCGATCGGCGGCGGCGGCGGTACCGGTGGAAAGGCCGGCGCCGTCTACGTCAACGCCTCCGCCGACGTCGAGACGGCGGCCGAACTGTCGCACGGTATCGTCGCGCAGTCGATCGGCGGCAGCGGGGGCAATGGCGGGTCCAGCGTCTCGGCCGCGGCATCGATCGGC
This sequence comes from Sphingomonas sp. BL-S-05, assembly GCF_055521695.1. Lineage (NCBI taxonomy): Bacteria > Pseudomonadati > Pseudomonadota > Alphaproteobacteria > Sphingomonadales > Sphingomonadaceae > Sphingomonas > Sphingomonas sp. BL-S-05. The sequence goes on from NZ_CM145499.1 coordinate 287,493, forward strand.
GTTCTCGATTCAAAGCTATCGGTCAGCGGCGCCGGGGCCAATGGCGCCAATGGCGGCAGCGGTCAGAATGCGGACACCGTGTTCGTCTCCAACCGGGGGGATATCGCCACCCACGGCAATACCTCCCTTGGCATCATCGCCCAGTCCGTCGGCGGCAGCGGCGGCAACGGCGGGTCGAGCATGGCCTTCAGCCTGGCGCTCGCCCCGAACCCGGAAACCAAGTCCGGCGCGGTTTCCGTGACCGTCGGCGGCAAGGGTGCGGCGGGCGGCACCGGGCAGCGCGTCACCGTTGCGCAATATGGCGACATCCATACGGACGGTGCTGGATCGGCCGGCATTTTGGCGCAGTCGATCGGGGGCAGCGGCGGCAATGGCGGCTCGTCCGTGTCCAAGTCGTTCTCCAAGTCGGCGGCCGTTTCGGTCGCGGTCGGCGGCGGCGGCGGTTCGGGCAATACCGCCAGCACGGTCACGGTAGGGTTCGACCCCTATCAATATGTCGCCTCTTACGCCGACCTCATCACGGCGTTGGGCGACGACATCAGCAAGGCGATCTGGCATCGCACGACCTATTTCGACCGTGCGCCGAACAAATTCAACGCGGCACAATATCTGGCGAACTACGACGATGTGAAGACGATGTTCGGGGACGACCTGAGCGCGGCGGCCCATCATTTCATCACTACCGGCTATGCCCAAGGTCGAACGGACACGGCGCTGACCGGACGCCAGGTCGTGGCGATGCCGCACACCGGCGATATCGTGACGACCGGCGATCACTCGCAGGCGATCCACGCGCAGTCGATCGGCGGCGGCGGCGGCAATGGCGGGTCGGCGCTGTCGGCTGCAACGAGCAATAAATATGCGGCTTCGGTCTCGATCGGCGGCTTTGGCGGTGGCGGCGGCAACGGCGATGCCGTGGTCGTCTTCCGCGATGGCGGCACGCTGAGCACCAGCGGCAAGATGTCGACCGCGATCTTCGCCCAGTCGGTCGGCGGAGGTGGCGGCAATGGCGGCTCGACTTCCGCCAGCGGCGCCGGTGCGGAAGGCGCATTGGAGGAGGCGGGCGCCGCGGCGTGGACAGGGCTGGTCGGCGACATGGCCGGAAAGGCCACGCTGGCGATCGCGAGCAAGCTGAGCGAAAGTTCGGGCGAAAGCAGCAAGGGTGATGCTGCCGCGGAGGAAAGTCCCGACAATGGTGCTGGGGCGGGCATCAGCATCGGCGGTGCCGGCGGCGGCGGCGGTAACGGCGGTATCGTGCATGTCGAAACCGCGGCTACGGTCCTGACCAGCGGAGCCTTGTCCAACGGCGTGTTCGCGCAGTCGATCGGCGGCGGCGGCGGCAACGGCGGTTCCGCAGTGTCCGACTCCAAGGGCGGCAACGCGGCGGCCTCGGTCAGCCTCGGTGGCACCGGCGGCGGCGGCGGAAACGGTAATACGGTCGACGTCCTGAACCATGGGTGGATCACTACGAGTGGCAGTCAAGCGACCGCCGTGTTTGCCCAGTCGGTCGGCGGCGGCGGCGGCAATGGGGGTGCCGCGCACGCAACGTCCGAATCGGGTGGTATTGCCGCCGTGTCGCTGGGCCTTGGCGGCTCGGGCGGCGGTGGCGGCACCGGCGGCGCGGTGCTGGTTCGCAACGACGGCACGATTCGGGCGACCGGCAGCAACTCGGCGGGTGTCTTCGCCCAATCGGTCGGCGGCGGCGGTGGCAATGGCGGCGCGGCATCGGCCGGCGCGGTGGCCGCGATGGCGGAGGAGGAGGAGGATAATAGCACCAGCGCCTCGACCAAGCCCGCCAGTTCGGGGCCGGGCGGTGGTCATAGCGCGGCTTCTGCTGGGAAGACCGGGCAAGGAACCGACAAGGGTGCTGGTGCCGGGGCCAGTGGGGGCTATGCGGCCGGCATCGCCATAGGCGGTGCGGGCGGCACCAGCAGCCCGGGTGGCGACGTGAAGGTTGAAAACACCGGAACGATCACGACCGGGGGCGCCAATGCGCACGCGATCTTCGCGCAGTCGATCGGCGGCGGTGGCGGCAATGGCGGGTCGACCAGTTCCGAAGCCAATGCGGGCAAGGCCAGCGTCGCGCTATCGATCGGCGGCACCGGCGCTGGTGGCGGAAACGGTGGTCAGGTCCGTGCCGGTTCGACGGGTACGCTCAGCACCTATGCGGCCAATTCCGCCGCGGTCTTCGCGCAGTCGGTCGGAGGCGGCGGCGGTACGGGCGGTTCCGCTTCCTCCAAGACTGGCGACGGCGGCGCGACGTCAGTCGCGTTGGGCCTGGGCGGTTCCGGCGAGGGCGGCGGTGATGCCGGTTGGGTCTATGTCTGTGGCACGTTCAAGGACGATGGATCGTGCGCAACCTTCCTTTCGGGCACGGTGACGACGGCGGGCGCCAACAGCCACGGTGTCTTCGCCCAATCGGTCGGCGGCGGCGGCGGATCCGGCGGGTCCGTGACGACCGCGACCACGGCGAAAACTACAGACAAGAAGGAAGGCGCGGTCGCGATGGTATCGAACGACGATTCCGGATCGGAGTCGTCGACCGAATCTGGCGTCGCGGTATCGATGGGCCTTGGCGGGAAAGGCGCGTATGGCGGTAGCAGCGGCGTGGTGCAGATCCAAAGCGCGGCGCGGGTGACGACCACGGGTGACTTCGCCACGGCGTTGTTCGGTCAGTCGATTGGCGGCGGCGGCGGCACGGGCGGCACCTCGATCAGCAACGCCAATGGCGGCACCTATGCCGTGGCGCTGGCGCTCGGCGGTTCGGGTGGACGTGGCGGCCAGGGCGGCGAGGTCTATGTGTCCGCGATGCGTGGCAGCGTTCTGACGACCTCGGGCACCATGTCGCACGGCATTTTCGCGCAATCGGTCGGCGGCGGCGGCGGCGCGGCGGGCGTGGCCAGCGCCACGGCGGCGGATGGCGGCAACGGTAGCGGATCCCTGTCGCTCAGCGGTGCGGGCGGCGGCAATCAGCACGCCCAGAAAATCCATGTCTGGAGCGATGGCAAGATCGCGACCAGTGGCGCCGGTTCCAGCGCCATCATGGCGCAGTCGATCGGCGGCGGCGGTGGCAACACCGTATCCCGACTGGCGACGATCAGCGCCGGTGATACCAGCATGTCCTTCCAGGTCGGCGCGAGCACTAGCCAGGGTAACGGCGAAGACGTCTCGGTCCGCGCGAGTTTCGACCCTGCAGTCTATACGGCGGGCTATACCGATCTGATCAACGCTTTCGGTCAGAATAATGCGGCCGCGCAGGCCCACTATGTCAACACCGCCGATATGCGGTCACCGACCGCGTTCAACGTCTCGCAATATTGGGCGAACAATGCCGACCTGCGTGCCGGCTATGGCGCCGACGTCACCGGGTTGGCCAATCACTATATCGGGGGTGGCAAGAACGAGGATCGCTCCTTGTCGGTCGGCGCTGGTTCCGTTGCCGATTACACCAACGCCGAATATGGCCGCTACAGCACCACCGGCAACCAGGCGACCGCGATCATCGCGCAGTCGATCGGTGCCGGCGGCGGTGTGGCGATCTCCGACGTTGCGCGCGGCCAAGCGGGGAATAGCGTCACCGCGCCGTTGAACCTCGGCGCGACCCATTCGAGTGCCGCCGGGCGAGGCAAGAGCGTCACGCTGATAACCGGTGATGGCACCGGCGGAACGCGGGCGACCCTGACCACCACCGGCGTCAACAGCAGCGGCATCATCGCGCAGTCGATCGGTGGCGGGGGCGGTATCGCGTCCTTCCATATCGACAACGTCGCCGCCGAAGGATCGATCAACGCGCCCGTCACGCTCGGAAGCAGGGCCCTTGGCCATAATGATGCCGGTACGGTCGATATGATCATCGGGTCGACGACGATCGATCTGGCCGGGGGCAACAGCTATGGCCTGGTCGCGCAATCGATCGGCGGCGGCGGTGGCGTCGCGACGTTCGCGGCCGGCAGCACGAGTAATAGCGCATCGGGCAGCGCCCAGTTGGGGCAGTATGACGGCGACGCATATTCCAGCACGTCCAGCACGGTGAACGTCGCCTCGCACGCGAACGTCACCGTGCATGGCCAGCAATCCGCCGGTATCGTTGCCCAAAGCATCAGCGCCGGTGGCGGGTTGGCCAGCATGCTGACCACGAACAACGCGACCTTTAACGATAGGGTACAGCTCGGTTATAGGTACGGGTCCGGGGGACAGAGCTCGAGCTTGGTCAACGTCAGCAACTACGGCACGATCACGACGTCGGCGCTCTACTCGCCGGGACTGGTGGCGCAGAGTGTCTCGGGTGGCGGCGGACTGTCTCTGACGCGGCACAGCGAGGCCGCACTGGGCGGCGGTGTCGTGGGCTTCAGCAGCGGAGTAACGATCAACAACGCTTCTGCGATCGTCACCAACGCCGACGCGTCGCCTGGGATCGTAGCGCAGAGCGTTGCAGGGGGCGGCGGCTTCGCCATCGCGGTCGACAGTGCGACATTGGGCGGCGGTGGCGTGGCTAGCGTCGGGAGTGCCGGCAGAACGAATAACACGAGATCTGGAGGCAGCCAGCCCGGTGCAGATGCCGGAACCGTCAACGTGACCAGCGATGCCGCGATCGAAACCCATGGTAGGAACTCGCCTGGCATCATCGCGCAGAGTGTCGGCGGCGGTGGCGGCGTCGTCCTGTCGAACAGTGGCTCCGTTTCGACGAGCTTTGTCCGTGGATCGGGTAGCTCGTCCGACGTGACCGTCACGATCAACAACAGCGTCACGACCTCCGGCGATTACTCGCATGGCGTGATCGCCCAGTCCATCCGTGGCGGCGGCGGTGTCGTACTTGGCGGCACGACCAGTGCCGTCCAGGACGCCGGAGGCGATGGCCGTTCGGGTATCGTCTACGTCACCGGTAACGCCAACGTGCATGTCAGCGGAACTGGATCGAGCGCAATCGTCGCCATGTCCTCGAACGATCCGGTCATCGACATCGCCGAAGGTGTCCAGATCACCGGTGGCGTCGGCGGGTCCGCGCTGCTGCTCGACAGCCCGATCAGCCAGATCACCAATGCCGGCACATTGTCGACGATGGATGGGGCCGCTGGCCGGACCGTCCACACCCTTTCGGGTGACACGACCTTCACCAACAAGGGTACGCTGATCGGATCGGTGAAGCTGGCCCAGGGCGGTACGAACGTGCTGCACAATCTGGAAGGAGCCATCATCAACGCCGGCGCGTCGCTCGACCTCGGCGGCGGCACGCTCAACAACGCGGGCGTGCTGGCCAATGCGGGCAACCTGGGCAAGGTCACGATCAACGGGTCGCTGATCCAGTCCGAGGGTGCGTCGCTGCTGGTCCGCCTCGATCAGGCGACCGGCGCGGCCGACAGTTTCGAGGTGACGGGCACCGGCAAGCTGGCCGGCACGTTGCGCCCGACGCTGCTCAATCTCGGCGCGATCAAGCCCGGTACGATCCTGAAGACCATCATCAGCGCGGCGGGTGATCTCGACGTGTCGGGGCTGAAGGTCGAAAGCAGCGTCATTCTGAGCCACGCATTGAGCGTCCGGAACGGTCAGGTGTCGCTGGCATCGACGGTCGATTTCGCGCCAGCCGCGCTTTCCGAAAGCGGCAAGGTGATCGGCAAGGTCATCGCCCACGCCCAATCCGGTGGCGTGACGCACTTCCATAACGTCGTTCCGACCTTGCTGGCGATGAAGGACCGCATTGATCTGGACCAGGCCTATTACAATCTCAGCGGTGCAGCCACCTCCGCGATGTCCACGGTCGGCACGCAGATGTCCACCGCCTTCATGGCGACGCTGGTCCGTGCGCCGGGCGGCATCAATGATGGCAGGGATTGGAACCTGTGGGGACAAGGGCTAACCGGATCGATCGAGACCGCCAACCCGAATGTCGGTATGGGGCATTTGTCGGCCCATATGCGTGGCCTCGCCATGGGTATCGATCACCGCTTCGATGCGAACACCACTTTTGGCATGGCAATGAGCCTCGGAGCGAGCGGCTTCGCGACGGCCAACGGGGTCAATGGCAAGGCCGACGTGTACCAGTTCGGGGCGTATGCTCTCCGGCGTTTCGATGCGGCCTATGTCGCGGGTACCTTGTCCGCCGGTCGCCACGATATCGTGCTCGGTCGGGTCCTGCCGCTGGCTGGCGGTAGCTATATCGGCAGCCTGCGCGCCCGAAACTATGGCGGACGGCTGGAAGCCGGGTATCGTCTGTCGATGCGGAGCGCAGGGATCACGCCCTACGCCGCCGCGCAGGTGCAGGACTTTGTTACGCCGGCCTATTCGGAACGGGCCAGCGCGCAATCGCCAGCCATTCTCGCCCTTAGCTTCGACAAACGGTCGACCTGGGACAAGCGGTTCGAACTTGGCTCGGCATTCGACAACAGCTTTGCGCTTGGTCGCGAGGGCCAGTTGGCTCTGCGGATGACCGCCGCGTGGGTTCATCGGGCATCGTCCAATCCTGATGTAGCGGCAAGGTTCCAGGCGGATCAGACGGACGGCTTCCATGTCGCCGGCGCGGCACCGGTGGCGGATCTTGGCCAACTGTCCGCGAATGCTGAGCTGCGGTTGACGCCCAACCTTTCCTTGGGGATGCGCGTCGAAAGCGAAATGTCAGCTCGAACCGACGTTCACAGCGGCACTGCCCGCCTGAGCTATCGCTGGTGAGTCGTAGGGGAGCATCTGCGGACAGATGCTCCCCCCCCCCCCCGCTTTAGGAGTTGTGGACACTTACCGCAGCCATAGGATGGTGGCGGCGAGAGTGACGATGGCAAGGTAGTTTCGGGCGGTTTTCTCGAAGCGGGTGGCGACGCGGCGGAACTGCTTCAATCGGGAGAAGCAGCATTCGACGAGGTGGCGCTCGCGGTAGAGGTGCCGGTCGAAAGGGTATTTGCTGGCACGCTGGGGCGTGTTGGGGATTACGGCGGTGGCGCCTTTGTCGGCAATGACCTGGCGGAAGTGCGCGGCATCGTAGGCACCATCGGCCAGCACGACCTGCGCCGACAGCCCGGCGATGAGCGGCGCGGCCTGCGGCACGTCGCCACGGTGACCGGCGGTGAGCCGGAAGGCGACGGGGTTGCCAAGCCCGCGCACAGCCATGTGGATCTTTGTGCTCAGGCCGCCGCGAGAACGGCCGAGCGCCTGATCTTCAGCCCCCTTTTAGCGCCCGACGCATGCTGGTGGGCGCGAATGATAGTGCTGTCGACGATCAGGTATTCGAAGTCGCTGTCATCGGCCATGGCGGCGAAGATGCGGTGCCAGATGCCCTTGGCGCTCCAACGGCTGAACCGGCGGAACGCGCTGTTCCACGGGCCGAACACGTCCGGCAGATCGCGCCAGGGCGAACCCGTCCGCACGATCCACAGCACCGCTTCCACGAACATCCGGTTGTCCCGCCCCGATGAACCGCGCGTCCGCTCGTCGCCGATAATGTGGCGCGACATCCGTTCCCACTGCTCATCACCCAAGATCAGACGATCCAGCACGCCCATGATTGCATCCCATAGAAAGCAACCTTGAATCAGATCACATCAGCCTTGGGAATCCTAAGAGTCCACGGCTCCTAGGCTTCAACCGCAAAACATCTTCGACTGGTCACTTACAAGACGGCCATAATCCTGCGGAAGACGAAAGATATATGAGGGGGAGGTCGGAGCATTCGACAGGACTCGAATGCTGTGGCCTCTGCCTTCTGAGGGCAAAGCTGAATGTGAGCAAAAGGCACGGCTGCTTCTGCCGTTCTTTCACATAAATCCCGACATACCGCTGACAACCCAGCAGCAACCACAGTTCTTGTCGAGCGGATCGTTCGGCACGCGTCCGGTTCCGGTGATGGACCTGCCGTTGAAGCCGTCGTGTGGGAACGGCGGCTTCGTCCCATTTTTCGCCGTTCCGCATCCTCGACACGTCGCTTACGGCGAGCAGATCAGTCTAAATGAATGAATGACCGAAGCTGGGAAGCGAGTAGAGTGGCCTGAACGTCCACTTGTGGGTCTCAACAATGCCTGTACGAGCCATCGTAACAAATCCCGCTTCGTCCGGCCCTTCCTAATCAGTCGAGCTTTCCGAAGCGCGGCATCAAGGGGCTGATCCTTCGTGCCAAAACCTTCAGGCGGGTCGGCTCGCGCGGAGGCTTCGGCGATCGGCCGATCTTGTACGCCGCCTCGCCTGCTGCGGTGATGCGGTAGCCCATTTGTCGGCCGACCGCGCCTTCGGGAACCTCCTCTATCCAGCCTGCCGCAAGCATTCCCGTTATGGTTCCTTCTCCGGCAGGGTGGAGACCACCCCGACTTTCTACCAGCCCTCCTGAAAGCGTGCGCAGGGCGTCGAATTCACGCTTAGTCAAGTCGCCTGTTGCAGCTTTTCTCGCCAGCGGCCTGCTAGCTTGCCATCGGGAACTGACGCCGGAGCGGAACGAGGATGTCTTCTATGAGAGCAGTACGATCGAGGCCGAGCGCTGCTCGACGGATCGTAAGGATGATCGGTGGGCGTTCCCTCATGCCACCATGCCCCATCTGGACTGAGTTAGGGTTCGACGCATGCTGGGCGCGCGTTCGCCATCCGCGGTGTTCAACACCCGACAGGCGGACCATTACGATAAGATGCGTTAGCCGCTGCGTGCGGTCGACGCGATCAATGACACCCGCCGCAAAGTCGAGCGCAGTACCGAGCTGCTCTTGCACCACCTCCTCGACGATGAGCATGCCGCTCATTGCATCGAAGCTTCGCCCAAGAGGACGCGGTTCGTCCAGCGGCAGTCGCAGCGAAACTGAACCCTGCTCGGTAAGGCGAATGGATGCTCCACGTTCCTGACGCAAAACGAGGTCAGAGCCGTCAAGTCCGCTGGCGGTGCCGAGCGTCCGGTCGAACAGCCGGCTATCGCCGTAGAGTGCAGACTGCTCTAGCTGCTCGGCAAGAGCGCCCGCCTCAAGTTCTGCTGGCCGCAGGATGCGTTGGCGCGGACCGCCGACCACAACGAGGTCGAGCATTGCCGACGTCACTTGGTTCCTATTATCCGGCTCGAGCATGGCGGTGGCGCGCACAGACATCTCCCGCTCGTCGACGGGAGCGGTAGCGTTCGCTAAGGTCACATCGTGTAGCGCGCGTGTCACCCCGTCTTGCAAGTCGTCCACTTCAACGAAGCCACCGCGAAACAGTCCGCCTTCCCAAGCCTGAACTTCGGCGATGAAAGCGGCCTGCTCTGGCCCGGGAGAAATGCCTTGCTGCACAAACGCGAGGACTGGCTTCGTCTCCCGCGCTTCTCGATATTCCTGGTGTGTTGCAGAAAGGGATGAGCCCGAAGGCACAAAGCCGTAGTTCTCGCCAAGGATCAGGACGACGATGTCCGATCCGCGCAACCCGTGAAGACAGGCGATCTGGGGAGAGCTTGGCTGGGCACCGAAGTCCTCGGCCATGACCGGATCGTGGCGCAGGGTAATTACTGCGCGACGAGCTGCCGCGCGCTGGGGCTCGAAGCCTGAAATTAGCGAGCTGATGAAGATCCGCATGAACTGAGATTAGGCGGCCATAACCGATTGTCCATGATGGATTTTGCTGTGGCGCATCGTCCGTCAAAGATGCGGATCAACTTATCTGAACGAGCGTCCGAAAATTGGGTTTGCCGCGCTCGCGCTGAGCGGCGGGTTCTGGGTCTCAGAATCAGAGATGCTGTTTGGAAACAGCCCGATTTGTCGATCCGACGAACTCCGCGAGATGCTGTCCCGACAGCCAAACAGCTTCGATCCGCGGTCCGAGAAGCCAGTCGCCGCAGGCGCCTAGCCGAATATCAGCGTTCCAGATCGCGCGGTGGTTCAACGCGTCGACCTTCGCATACCGCCAGCGATGGATGCTGGTCGTGACGACGGCAGCCGACCCGGCGCCGATATGGTTCGCGAACGCCGCGAGAAGCGCGCGTTGCACCATCTCTGGATCGTCCTCAAGATGCGCGCGCGACCAATCCGCACTGGCCTGGAGGACCCAGGCCTCCGGTCCAGTCCGGGCTGGCTTGGCCGAGTTGCGAACGGCGGATCCGATGATGCCGAGATCCGTGAGCCGATCGCGATCGATCGGTACGGGGCCATCGAATGCTGCCATGACGGTCCAGCACGGATCGGACACCGCGGAACGGGCTGCGTCGGCCAGCGTGACATCGTGGGCGACGACCAGGTGCGCGACCTGTTCGGCCGGCACCGCGACGATCGCCGCGTCGAACCGTTCGTTACCGATCCGCCATTCGCCGTCATGGGTCAGGGTGTCGATGGCCGTGTTCCAGCGGACGTCACCGCCACTCGCCATCGAGCGGATCGGCGCGTTCATCGCCGGTGTCCCGACCCATGCATCCGGGCCGGCGGGCGACCAGCGCACGACATGGCCGTCTTGCGCCCATCGCTCGACCTGCGCGACGAACGCGGGGTCGCGTGCCGTCAGATATTGCGCGCCGTGATCGAACGCGGCTTCCCCCAGCGGGGTGTCGATGCGGCGGGTCGACATGCGGCCACCCGGTCCGCGCCCCTTGTCGAACACGATGATGTTGTGACCCTGATGACGAAGCGTCTGCGCACACGAAAGGCCCGCCATTCCCGCCCCGATGATTCCGATCCGCATGGCTATCCCCGTGCCGGCGTTCGGCAAACGAACATGCTGCCGACCTGGCAGCTTCGAACGCGGAGTTTGTCGATTGGAGCCGACCACGCGCAGATTTCGTCTTTGGCGAGCGGCCCCAGGTTGACGGTTCAGCTTCGAACGTCTCCGCCGCCGAAGACGACCTGGTTGCGCATGGCGGGGGCGAACAGGCCGTATAGAAACGAAAGGTTGCCACCGCTCACCGCATCGAGCGCCGCATGGTGATCGGGCGACAGGGTAAGGCCGAGAGCGGCGACATTGTCGGTTACCTGCTCCGCTCGACTCACGCCCATCAGCGTCGATGTGACGCCAGGCTGCCCGACCACCCACGATAGCGCGACGCGCGCCGGCGTCTCGTCAACCTCCGCGGCCACGCGTTTCAGTTCGTCAAGGATCTGCCAGTTGCGCTCGGTGAACAGCGTGTCGCCGAACGGATTGTCGCCATCGAGCCGCTTATCGTCGGCGGGCCGCGCCGTGTCGTCCTGCCCGGCTTGGTTGGGGACGCCACCCGCGCGCTTCGGGCCTGCCTCGACGGTCGCGCGATCGTATTTGCCGGTGAGCAGGCCATAGGCAAGGGGGCTCCAAGGCACGATACCCATGCCCGCCGACCGCGCGAGCGGCAGATGCTCAGCTTCGACCCCGCGTTCGATTAGCGAATAGAAATATTGCAGGCCGATCGGCGCCGGATCGCCCTGGACCCGCGCCAGCGTCGCGAGTTCGGCGACGTACCACGCCGGGGTGTTGGATATGCCCCAGTAGCGGATCTTGCCCGATGCGACGAGCGCCGTCATCGTCCGCAACAGTTCCTCGGGCGGCGTGATGCCGTCCCAGACATGTACCCAGTACAGGTCGATGAAGTCTGTCCGGAGTCGGCGGAGCGATCCTTCGACGGACGCCAATATGTGGCGCGCGCCATTACCGCCTGCATGATAGCCGCGACCGGTCGCAAACCCCGATTTCGTCGCGATCACCAGCCGATCGCGCGACGATTGCGCGGCGACAAAACTACCGATCATCTCCTCCGATCGCCCGCCTGCATAGACGTCGGCGGTGTCGATGAAATTGCCGCCAAGATTGGTGTAGCGATCGAACACCTCGCGGCTTCCACTCTCGTCCAACCCCCATCGCGGCGTGCCGAAGGTCATCGTACCGAGTGCCAGCTGGCTGACGAGAAGGCCGGAGCGGCCGAGCGAGCGATAGGTGTCGAGTTTCATGATCGCATCCTGCAGTGTGTCGTCTCCAGATGGACGCCGGACGGCGCGAGGATTAGATTATCTAGGGCGCATGGGTTGCTGAAGGATGTTCAGGAATGGATCGCGATCTCTGGTCCGGTCTTGCGGTGTTCGAGACGATCGTCGAGGCTGGCAGCTTCGCGCGAGCGGCGACGCGTCTTGGATTGTCCGCCTCGGCTTTGAGCCATGCGATGCGGTCGCTCGAAACGAAACTGGGCGTCCGGCTGCTCGACCGTACCACCCGGTCGCTGGCGCCGACGCTTGCCGGTGAGGAACTGCTGGCGCGGTTGAGACCGGCGATCGCTTCGGTCGCGGGCGCGCTGGCCGACCTGGATAACGCCCGCGAACGACCGGCGGGGCGGATCCGGGTCAGCGCGCACCGGGTCGCGGCGCTCTACGCCATCTTGCCGCGGCTGGCCGACTTTGCGCGCGCCTATCCCGACATCGCCGTTGAACTGGTAGTGGATGACGGGTTCGTCGACATCGTCTCGGACCGTCTCGACTGCGGGGTCCGGCACGCGCAGACGCTGCAGGCCGACATGATATCGGTGCGGATCAGCGCGACCGTCCCGCACCCGCCGATCCCGACGATCTCGTCGCGCATCGGTGCCTGTGTTACCGGTACACGTCGTCCGGCGTCGTACACCGGTGGGAATTCGAGCGCGATGGCCGCACGGTGGAACGCTCGGTCCGCGGCGACTTCATCACCAATGATATCGACGTGATGCGCGACGCCGCGGTGGCAGGGCTAGGAGTGACTTGCCTTCCGCTGCCGCACGCTGCACAGGCACTGGCAGACGGCACGCTGGTCGAAGTGCTCGCCGGCTGGGCGCCTATATTGGCGCCGAACCACCTTTATTATCCGAGCCGCCGCCAACCGACTGCTGCTTTCCAGGCGTTCGTGGCGGCGATGCGCGTCTGATCGCGAGCGTGCCTAGAGCGATTTTCGGCCTTTCTGAATCGTCGAGGATACACACGGGCGCGGCTTTCTGATTCAGGCTCGGAGCCGGGTCAGGATGTCGGCACATACGCCGCGAGTGCTGTCACAGGACCTTCGGGAGCGGGTGCCTGTTGCGACCAGCTGCACAGATTTGACAGAGCAGGCTTACCCGATTGCTCGACGGCAGCATAATCTCGTCGTCCTTGAAGGAAAACATTGGCTCGGCGCTCATATAGCCGGAAGGGAGAGACGAGACGGAACGCGTAGCATTGGCGCAGTGGGTTGGACGTGAAATCCTGCCGCATGAGCGAGACCTTCGGGTCTGGCTGCGGTCGCGGGTGTTCGCCACCGACGATGCGGAGGACATCGTGCAGGAATGCTATTGCCAGTTGGCGAAATTGCAGGACGTGTCGCATATCCTCGCACCGCGAGCCTATCTGTTCACGATGGCGCGCCACCTGCTGCATCGTCAGCGTCGTCAGGCGCGTATCGTCCGTTTCGAGCCGCTGCCGGAAGATGCCGACGCAGAACCGGTCAGCGATGCGGCCTCTCCCGAACGTGCGGTCGCTGCTCGGCAGGAACTCGAACGGGTCCGCGCTGCGCTGGCAACGCTTTCCGAGCGGGCGCAGCGCATCTTCATTATGCGCAAGGTCGAGGGGCTGAGCCAGAAGGCCATTGCCGAGACACTGGGCGTATCCGAAGCGGTCGTGGAAAACGACGCCAGTCGCGGATTGCGTGCGATACTGAAACATCTGGGCGGAGTGCCCGATATGAACCTTCCGGAGCCAGTCCATGTTCGACGCCGCTGAGGACGAGGCGGTCCGGTGGGCGCTGCGCCACCCGTTGGGCCCGGACGAGGAAGACGCCCTGCAACGCTGGCTGGCGCTCGACCCTCGTCATCCGGGGCAGTTGCTGCGAGCGATGGCCGCGCTCGCTACTGTCGATCGCGCTCTAGTTCCGGCTGATGTCGAAAAGAGTCACGGCGACGCCCGGTTCAGCCGTCGCCGTCTGTTCGTCGGGGCGGGAGGCGCGATCGCCGCGACGGCAGTCGGTACGATCGGCTGGTCGATCCTGTCGGGCGAGCAGGTGACGACGCGCCGTGGCGAAATTCGCCGATTGCCGCTTCGCGACGGATCGGTCGCGACGATCAACACGGAAAGCGAATTGCGTGTCATCTTCGGACAGGCCGATCGCAGGATCGTGCTGGATCGGGGCGAGGCATGGTTTCAGGTTGCCAAGGACCGCAAGCGCCCCTTCGTCGTCGACGCCGGCATCGCGCAGGCCCGAGCGGTCGGTACCGCCTTTTCCGTCGAGCGCGAGGATGATGGTGTCCGCATCCATGTGACGGAGGGCGTCGTCGCGGCGTGGGCCGCCAGTGCCAGCGGCGCGGTCACTCTGTTGAAAGCGGGACAACAGGCCTATTTCCCGGACGCTGCATCACCGCCGACAGTGTCGACGGCGCCGGCTGCAGTCGAGCGGACACTGGCATGGCGTAACGGCGAGATCGCGCTGGAGAATGAAACGCTGGCGCATGCCGTAACGCAGTTCAACCGCTACAATCGCCAGCAACTCGTGATCGACGATCCCACGCTTGGCGAAGAACGGTTGGTCGGCCTGTTCCAGATCGACAAGCCGGCCGACTTCGCTGCCACTCTCGCTGCTTCGCACGATGTTTCCGTCACGGTTACCAGCGGCAGCATTTCGCTGCGGCGTAGAATTCGCGAGCGGGACTGACGGAAAGCGGCCACGGCCGCCTCTTATCTATCGAACGCCGAAAATGGCGTCATGGGGGAGGACAGGGATGGGTAAGGCGCGATTCCGGCAATGGGCAAGCGGTGCGGCGATCGTCGCAAGCATCGGAGGCGCCGGCTCCGCCATAGCACAGACCCGTCGGTTTGACGTGCCGGCACAATCCGCCAGCTCAGGCATCCCGATGTTTGCTCATCAGGCGGGCATCCAGATATTGGTCGGCGCGCCAGCGGTCGAGAGGCTGCGGACCAATCGTGTGCAAGGCACGATGGAAGTCGATACTGCGCTGCGCACCTTGCTGGCCGGGACCGACCTGGTGCCGGCACGCGTGGGTAACGCGGTGGTATTGCGGCGGCGCGAACCTGTGTCGATAACGTCGACCACGGCGTCTTTCGCGCCTCTTCAGGACGGATCGGCGCCTGCCGGCGGCGCTGGCTTCGTACCTGACGAGCCTCCGGCGGAAGATATCGTCGTCACGGGGATTCGCCAGTCCGTGCAGGAATCGATCAACGTCAAGCGGTCGTCGGCGTCGATCGTCGACGTCATTAGTGCGCAGGATATCGGGAAATTGCCCGATCAGAATGTCGCTGAAAGCCTGAGCCGCGTGACGGGGGTCCAGATCGGCCGCCGCGAGGGGGACGGGTCGACCTTCACGGTGCGCGGCATTTCGCAGAACCGATTGGAAATCAACGGCCGGACCTTCATCGGGCCGAGCAATGGTGGCGGTGCCGCCCTGGAGGCGATCAGTCCCGAAATCCTGTCGAGCATCATCGTCACGAAATCGCCTACGGCGGATATGCCGGAAGGAGCCTTGGGCGCGACAGTCAACCTGCGGACCAAGCGGCCGTTGGCGCTGAAGGATTTCGTTGCCGCCGGCCGCATCCAAGGCGCCTATGCCGATCAGGCGAACCATGTCGGCTATCGGACCTCCGGACTGATTTCCAAGAATTTCGGTGACCGGTTCGGCGTTCTGGCCAGTGTTGCCTATCAGGATACCAAGACGCTTGGCTATTCGTTCGAATCTGGTGGGTGGACGCGGACCAACGCCATCGACGGGAATGGCGACGGCATCGATGATGCCAATATGTTTCGTCCAAATCGGCTGATGGCGCGGATCTACGACCGGGCGGAGCAACGGCTGACCGTCAATGGCACGATGCAGTTCAAACCGACCGACAATCTCGAACTCATCCTCGACGGTACGTTCAATCATCTCAAGCGGCAGCGCAATTCGGTTAATTACCAGATACTGCTCAACAACAACGACGTCGGTGCAGTCGCGAACCAAAACGGGACGGTCGTGGCTGGCACCTTCCGCGGCGTTACGCTTCGTCCATTAATCTACGACGAGCCGACGGACCTTAAGTCCACAACCCTGGGTATGTCCGGCAAATGGGAGGAAGGGCGCGGTCAGGTCACCTTCGACCTGTCGTACAGCAAGGGACAGGGGAGCGACGGCTTTCCGGGCGCGTCGTTCACCTATGTCATCGTACCGCGCGCGGGGCGGACCGTCGACGCCAGCTACGATTTCCGGCCGGGGAACGCCTTTCCCAACCTGTCGCTCACATCCAACTTCAACCGGGACGATCCGACCAACTATCAGTTGCTGTCGGTGTTCGACGCGGACACCAACACCAGCAATGTCGGCTATGAAGGGCGTGTCGACTGGACCTACAGGACGGATTGGGGGCCGCTCTCCTCGGTGCAAGCGGGTTTCCGCTACGAAAAGGTCGACCTGTTCACCGCCGATCCGCAGAACCTCCCGGTCGCGGCAGCGTTGCTGGGCAGGGGCGATCGCAATGGCGACGGGATCATCACGATCGATGAACTGGGCGGCGTCACCTATGACCAGCGTTACGGTACCTTCTATCCCGGGGTGCCCGGCGAATTCCCCCGCAACCTGCTGGGCGGCAGCATAGACAAGAACGCGGCACGCACTTCGCTCGGACTGGTTCAGCCGACACCCTTCGGGTCGGGGATCACCGTGGGTCCGACGTCGGTCAAGGACGTGACTCAGGACACACTGGGTTTCTATGGCAAGGTCAACGGCGAAACCGAGTTCGGCGGTGTCGTCGTTACCGGCAATGCCGGTCTGCGCTACATAACGACGCTGCGAGAATCGACCGGATACCTCTCGGCAACGCAAAGAAATCCGTCGAAGGCCGAGTTCAACTATCTCCTTCCCAGTGCCAATATGGCGGTCGACCTGACCAACGACCTGACGCTCCGCCTTGCCGCCGCAAAGGTGGTCGCCCGTCCGAGCCTGGGCGAAGTAAGCACCAGCTTTGTGCCGAATACCGTGGCCTTCACCGGATCACGCGGTAACCCTAGCCTGCGCCCGTTCGAAGCGACGCAATATGATGCGACACTGGAATGGTATTTTGCCCCGGCTAGTTCGATTACCGGCGCAATCTTTCGGAAGAACGTCAATTCCTTCACGGTCGTAACGGTGACCCGCGAGTTCGTGCCTGGCTTTTCCGAACGCTTCGGTCTGTTCGATATCAGCCAGCCGACCAACGGCGCGAACGGCACGATCCAAGGGTTCGAACTCGCGTACCAGCACGCGCTACGCTTTCTGCCTGGCATCCTGCGCAACTTGGGCGTGCAGGCGAACTACACCTTCGTCGACAGCAGCACGCCGTTGGTCGACTCGATTACCGGCGCACGCCTGCCGCTGCCCGGCCTGTCGCGCGACAGCTACACGCTGATCGGCTATTATGAGGACAAGGGCGTGTCGTTGCGCGCCGCCTATACCTATCGCAGCGCATTCCTGAGCACGGTGCAATCGGCGGCCAGCGGCGGCAACGCCTATTCGATCGGGCGTGGCCAGCTCGATGCCTCGGCGCAGATCAACCTAACCCGCAACGTACGCCTGACGGTCGATGCGATCAACCTGACCAGGGAGATCGCCGGCCAGTATCTACAGACACCCGAACGGCTTTCGCTCACGACCCGCGAGGATCGCCGCATCTTCTTCGGCATTGCCGCCGCCTTTTGACGTCCACCGACAGGAACGCGCATCATGAAAATCAAGGCCACGCTGCTCACGCTCGTACCGGCACTGTTCGTTGCGCCAGCGTTGGACGCCCGCCCCGCACCACAGCGTGCCGACATCGTCGTCTATGGCTGCACATCGGCCGGGGTCGTTGCCGCTATCGAGGCGCGGCGCCTTAACCGCAGCGTATTGCTGGTCTGCACGGGTGATTATTTAGGCGGGATGACCACGAACGGGCTTGGATGGTCGGATACCGGCAATCATCGCGCGATCGGCGGCTTGGCGCTCGACTTCTATCGCAAAGTAAAACGCCATTACGACAACCCGGCGGTCTGGATACATTCGAAGCCGCCTAAGGCCGGGTCGGAGAATTTTGCCGATGACGGGGCGATGTGGATGTTCGAGCCGAAGGTTGCGGAGAAGGTTTTCGAGGACTGGGTGCGCGATGCCGGGGTCGATGTCGTACGCAACCAGCCGCTCCGCCGCGACGCGCAGGGCGTGGAGCGCAAGGGGCAGCGGATCGTGGCGTTCACGTCGAAGAGCGGTCGGCGCTTCGCAGGCGAGGTTTTCATCGACGCGACCTATGAAGGCGACCTGATGGGCCTGTCCGGCGTGAGTTTCACGACGGGCCGCGAGGCGAATAGCCGGTACGGCGAGACGCTTAACGGGGTGCAACTGAAGAACACCACGAATCATCAGTTCACGCTGCCAATCGACCCCTATCGCATCAAGGGAGATCCGAGCAGCGGCCTGCTGCCCCGCATCAGCGCCGCCACGCCCGCCGACGATGGAACGGCGGATGACAAGATTCAAGCATACACCTTTCGCCTCTGTATGACCGACGTTCCGGCGAACCGCCTGCCGTTGCCGAAGCCCGCCGGCTACGATCCGGGGCAGTATGCGTTGCTCAAACGGTACATGGACGCTGGCTATCGCAATTTCTTCGGCAAGTTCGATCGCATCCCCAACGGGAAGACGGACACTAATAATTTTGGCGCGTTTTCCACTGACAATATCGGCATGAACTACGGCTATCCGCTTGGCAGCGATGCCGAACGAGCCCGGATTATCCGCGAACATGTCACCTACCAGCAGGGGCTGTTCTACTTCATGGCCAACGACCCGAGCGTGCCGGCGGAAACGCGGGCGGAAATGTCGCGCTGGGGGCTGTGCAGAGATGAATTCGTAACCAGTGGCGGCTGGCCGAGGGAATTCTATGTCCGAGAAGCACGACGGATGGTGTCGGACTTCGTCATGGCCGAACCGCATCTGCGGGGCAGCAAACCGACGCCACGACCAATTGGCATGGGCTCCTACAACATGGATTCGCATAACGTGCAGCGCATTGTTGATGCTAATGGCCATGTCCGTAACGAGGGTAATATCGAAGTTAGTCCGGGACGCGCCTACCCGATCAGCTATGATGCGATCGTTCCGAAGCGTGGGGAGGCGCCCAACCTTCTGGTTCCGGTGGCATTGTCGGCATCACACATCGCTTACGGATCGATACGGATGGAGCCCGTGTTCATGATTTTAGGCCAATCGGCCGCTGCTGCCGCGGCCATTGCAATTGATGACAGGGTTGCGGTCCAGGATGTTGCATACGACAAGTTGGCATCACGCCTTCGCTCCGAAAAGCAGGTGCTGGATTTGGCCTTATAAGCGGGGACTGAACACCTAACCTGATTATCGCTGATATAGGGCGGTTTTCAATACAAATGACTTTGGAACCAGAGGCCGGGATTGTAACGACCAGTCTTGTCCCTCATTCTGTGCACCACAGGGGGCGCATAATGAAGAACAGCATCAAACGGTTCGATCGACGGTGGCTTGGCGCGGCGGGATTGCTGCTGATCGCTGCGGGAACGCCAAAGGTGCCTGTACCGACGACGAAGGAGGTCGCCGAGTTCCGATCGAAGCGCTTGGACAGTGGCAGCTACCCCAACGCTGCGCTCATCGCGTGGCAGGGCGAATTGAAGACGCAACTGGCGTCCAAGCCGCTTGGGCTGGCAGCGAGCGTCCTGGCGCAGCGTTATGGCATCGATGCAGAGGTGATGCGACGCCTCGCCAGCGCGGTTATTGTTGTCGATGAACGGCGCTATGAGATTGATAACAGATGGAAGCGGCCGGTTCAGGCCGAACTGCATGCGCTGATTCCGCAGGTCCACAGGACGCCATTCGGTACGACGGCGATCGCAAGCGCTCTCGACGGTATCGCAGACTGTCGAGCGGAGGACTTTGCGGCGCTTATGGTAGGGGCAGCCGATCGTGCCGCCGAAGCGTATCGGATCGCGTCGGCAGCGCCGTGTACCGGCAATTTCGTGCGGGCGATCGATGTCGCGGAGGGGCGTGATCTGCCGGCTATCCTTCGCCTGCTGGATTGGGGCGCTCTGCCACGCGGCACCTCGTTCAGTGTCTACCAATGGTTGGCAGAGCCTGAGCAACTGCAGAGAATTGGGTCAGAAGCACGCAGTGCAGTCACAGCGCGGATTCGGCGGAGCTATCTTGACGCCTTGCTGGGGGCCGGCCTCGATGGTCGAGCGCTGCGTTTCTACGACGGGTTGAGCGCGGTCGAGCGTAGCCGCCTGTTCGAAGTGCAACCCGGGGGTACGGTCATGATCGACGGCATCCCTGTACGGTTCGATGCGAAGGGCGACGACGCCCCCGTTTCGATGGAGGTAACGGTGGACGATACCGACCTGGAAGCGCTGGCGGACTCGCTCGAAGCACTGGCGGATACAACGCCCGTCGAAAAGGGCAGTGTAAGCGCAAGGCGATCGAGCGAGCCGAAGAAGCCAGACCCTGCCGCCCTCGCGAAAGCGGCCGAGGCGGCCCGGATTGCGAAAGAGACCGATATCGACGACGGCGCCCGTATCGCGCTCGATCTTGCCGCCGCGTTGGCGATTGCCGGACGCGAAGGCGAGGCGCAGCGCCTGCTTGCCGCCGTACCACAGATTGCCGTGCAACGCCGTGGTCTGCGCTGCGCGTATGACGCAAGCGGCAGCGCAGGTGCGGCATGTACTGAGATTCGCAAGCGGAACGGGGCGGGGCTGCTGCTCGACCAATGGCTGAACCATCGGGATGAGGACCCCTATTGGCTGGCGGAGATGCTGTTCGCATCGAGCTCGGACGATCAGGGACTACTGGCCAGAAAGCTGGCAACGAGAATATATCCGCGCGGGGCCTATCCGGTCATATGGTCGGATTGGGAACGGGCGCTCGGTTCCGCCGTCGATCTCGATCGTGAAACCAGTATGGGAGGTGCCGACACCCCGCCGATTGACCCGGTGTTCAACCGCGTCGTCAGCGGCTTTCCAGCGCGAAGGGATGCGCTGCGCGCCGAGGCCGCTTCGCTTCGCGTTGCGGCCGGGATTGCACAAGAGAAGCGGGTCGACCGAGCCTCGGTAACGCCAGTAACTCCCGGGTTTGCCGAGGCCGAAATCCCGCTGGAGATGCGACGGATGAAATCAACGCCTGCGCCAAAGGGGCTGGCGGCGTTACCCAAGGGCTATCTGCCGATCCGGATGGAGCGTGATGGAGCGCGTGCGATTGCGGTCAGCGTTTCGCAAACGCTCGATCCAACGGGCGAAGTCTCGCAGGGTGGTTATTGGATCCACCTGAGCGAAGATGGCGGCAAGGGTTGGGGGGCACCGCTCTATACGGGTCTTGCCGACCGCTTCCCCTACGTCGTGGTGGCTGCGTCGCCGATGAAGCTGCTTGCCGGCGAGGCTATTCACCTCGCCGTCGACGTGGCCGAAATTGACACGGCCAGCATCTACTATCCGCCGGTTGCGCTCCGTACGCGTCGGCGTGCCACTGACCTCTATCTCACTATTCCGATCGCGCGGCTGCGTGCCGATCGTAACGACGATGGCCTCAACGACTTGGCTGAGCATCATCTGCTGCTTGACCGCGCGGCGTTGGGCGCTGCGACCCCTTTCTCGGTCGGGAGTGATGCCTCGCGTTGCACGTCGGCGCGCTCTTTCGAAAGCGACGCTCGCATCGCTTTGCTCAACAAGCTCTACCGCGCGTCGGGCGCAGCCATTGTCGAGCCGCTGGATCGAGCCGGAATTGACTTTTCGGGCTGGCGGGGCGCGGCAACCGTTGAGAACGAGCCGATTTTTCTACGCGCGAACCCGGTCGATTATCGTTGCCTGCGCGCCCGTCGACCCATCATCGTCTATGGCGAGGGCGATCGGGTGGAACTTCAGAAGATGAC
The DNA here is from genome assembly GCF_055521695.1 of Sphingomonas sp. BL-S-05. NCBI lineage: Bacteria > Pseudomonadati > Pseudomonadota > Alphaproteobacteria > Sphingomonadales > Sphingomonadaceae > Sphingomonas > Sphingomonas sp. BL-S-05. Next base: position 309,245 of record NZ_CM145499.1, read on the forward strand.
CCCGGATTTCCACATGCTGGAATTGCCCGCAATACAGTTCAATCGCGCAGGTGATCGTGGCTATGTGGAATGGTCCGGCGGCTGGCATGGCGGGATGTATCGATTACGTCGGGCTAATGATCAGTGGATTTTCGATAGCCTCGGCTCATGGATCTCTTGAAACTTGAAATGCTGTGGACGCAGATGTCGTTCTAAGCGGTCGTTAACACTTATTTTGATCAACAGGACTGGCTCATCTCCAACTAGGCTAGTTAGCGGTTAGAACGTAGCGGTGAATGAACGTCGGAGGTTAGGCATCGTGGACAAAGGGCAACCAGAGTAGAACTGATGCGAGGCTGACAAAGCCGATGTAGGATTCGGCAGTTTTGTCGTACCGGGTGGCGAACCGCCGCCAATTCTTGAGTTTGTTGAACAGGCGCTCGATCTGGTTGCGCCAGCGATACTTGACCCGATCATGCGCAGCGGGGTTGCGACGGTTGCGCCGAGCCGGGATCACAGCTTCGACGTTCATGCTGATAAGGGTGTCGCGAACCGCGTCGCTGTCATAGCCTTTATCCGCGAGCAGAGCATCGATCCGGTCGGCTATCATGCACATCAGCGGTCCAAAGCCTTGCGTGTCATGCGCCTGACCCGGCGTCAGGACGAAGGCGAGCGGGCGACCTCTGACATCGCAGCGGGCATGGACTTTGGTCGTGAAGCCGCCGCGCGATCGGCCAAGCGCCTCGGCCGTACCAGTCCCTTTTTTATGCCCACGGCGCAATGGTGTGCCCGGACGACCGTACTGTCGATCATGTCGGCGCGACCGTCGCGTTCCACCGCACCGGCCAGCGTCTCCAGCATGGCGTCGAACACACCCGTCGTCGCCCAGCGACGGTAGCGACGGAACACGCTGTTCCACTTGCCATATTCCTCCGGCAAATGCCGCCACTGCGCCCCTGTTCGCGCAATCCACATTATGCCTTCGAAGAAGGGCCGGTTGTCACTAGCGGGACGACAGCTACGTCCACGCTCGGCCGGTAGCAGCGGCCCGAGCAGCGACCATTCCTCATCCGACAAACCGATCCGCTCGCCCAAGCCTGCCTCCCAAAGGCAGCCTTGATTTAGTGGCCGATTACGCCGTCAAGATTTGTCCACGTTGCCTAGGGTCAGGACCCATTGATGTGAGCGTCGCGATCTGATTCAGGCTCTGCGAGGAGACTGGGATGAGCGATCTGTTTTGGCTGACGGACGAGCAGATGGAGCGGCTGCGACCGTTCTTTCCGAAGAGCCACGGCAAGCCGTGCGTCGATGATCGACGGGTGCCGAGCGGTATCGTCTTCGTCAACCGCAACGGGCTCCGCTGGCGCGACGCGCCCAGCGCCTACGGTCCGCACAAGACGCTCTACACCGGTGGAAGCGCTAGGGCGAAGCGGGTGTGTTCACGCGGATCATGGAAGGGTTGGCAGCGGTGAATGCCGAGCCCAAGACGGTCATGATCGACGCGACCTACCTGAAGGCGCACCGCACGGCCTCAAGCCTACGAGTTAAAAAGGGGATCTTGGCCGCCTGATTGGCCGCACCAAGGGCGGCATGAACACGAAGCTGCATGCTATTGCCGACGCGAACGGTCGCCCGTTGAGCTTCTTCATGACCGCTGGCCAGGTCAGCGATTACACAGGCGCGGCCGCGTTGCTCGACGATCTGCCGAAAGCGCAGTGGCTGCTCGGCGATCGCGGCTATGACGCCGACTGGTTCAGGGATGCTCTGAACGCCAAGGGCATTGAGCCCTTCATCCCGGGTCGCCGGTCGCGCAACGAGCCGGTCAGATACGACAAGCGCCGCTATCGACGCCGTAGCCGAATCGAGATCATGTTCGGCCGTCTGAAGGACTGGCGGCGTGTCGCAACCCGATACGATCGGTGCCCAAACACCTTCTTTTCCGCCGTCACCCTCGCTGCCACCATCATCTTCTGGCTGTGATCAACGAGTCCTGACCCTAATCGGCAGTAACCCAACGCCAACGATCGTGCTCGGAGTGTAAAGTTCCCCTTATAGTGGAAGCACGAACCCGCTGCGCGGGAGGGTCGCGTGGGGCGAGGTTGAGGTGAAGTCGCGGGTGTAGCGCGTCGGTTGAGCGCTGCTCGTCAGAGGCAGAGCATCGGGGCTCCACGAGAAGGAGCTCCACCATGACGACCCTCATTCCCATCGCCGTCAGCCCGTTGCGCCAGCGCCTCATCGACGAGATGCAGATGCGTGGGTTCGGCCGCGAGACGCAGCGCAACTACATTCGCGACGTCGGCCGGTTCGCCACGTTTTTGGGGCGTCCAGGGAAAGTCCACCCGGCTGACCGGGCGTTGCGCGCCTCGCTCGAGGTCGCCGACATCTTTCGCGCTGCCGGTCCCGCATACCGGGCGGCGCGTGCCGGGCATCTGAGCCTGGACCAGCTCAAGGTCATGTCGGCGATAGAGACCTGCCGCACCGCCGTCATGGGCGGGCACGTCGAGGCCTGCACCGACTGCGGGCACTGGCGGGTCGCTTACAACAGCTGCCGGAACCGGCACTGCCCGCGATGCCAGGGCGCGGCCGCGCGCGGCTGGCTCGCCGAGCGCGAGGCCAACCTGTTGCCGATCGGCTACTTCCACGTCGTGTTCACGCTGCCGGCCGAGGTCGCCCAGGTCGCGCTCCAGAACAAGGCGGCGCTCTACAGCCTGCTCTTCCAGGCGGCGTCGGAGACGATGACGACCATCGCTGCGGACCCGAAGCACCTCGGTGCCCGCATCGGCATCACGGCCGTGCTTCACACGTGGGGGTCGGCGATGACCCACCACCCGCACATCCACATGATTGTCCCAGGCGGCGGGTTGTCGGCGGACGGCAGCCGCTGGGTGTCGTCGCGCCCGGCCTTTCTGCTGCCGGTGCGAGTGCTGGGCAAACTGTTCCGCCGCGTGTTCCTGACCCGGCTGATGGCGCTGCACGATGCCGAGCGGCTCGCTTTCTTCGGCAGCCTTGCGCATCTCGCTGACCGGCGCGCCTTCCTGCGTCACCTGTCACCGGTCCGGAAGAAGCGCTGGGTCGTCTATGCCAAGCCGCCGTTCGCCGGTCCCGAGACGGTGCTCGCCTATCTGTCGCGCTACACCCACCGCGTCGCAATCTCGAACAGCCGGCTGTTGCGCTTCGACCAGACCGGCGTCACCTTCCGCTACAAGGACTATCGCCGTGCCGGTGCCGAACGGCAGCAGATCATGACCCTAGCCGCCGACGAGTTTATCCGCCGCGTCCTGCTCCATGTCCTGCCCAAGGGCATCCGCCACTACGGCCTGCTCGCCGGCGCCACCCGCAAGACCACGCTCGACCACGTCCGCCGGCTGCTCGGGGTCGCACCGGCGCCCGCAGACGTTGCCGAGATTGAACCGCCGGATCTGCGCCCGCCGTGCCCATGCTGCGGCGGGCATATGGTCATCGTCGAGACCTTCGAGCGTCGGCGCCAGCCTCGCGCGCCACCCGCCTCGGAACCTCTATCCGGGACGCAGATACCATGACCGGCATGGCGTGGTCGCCATCTACCCCGCAGCGCCAACGGTTGCGGAAACGGACGGGCATGTGCCGGTTTCCGCCGCAGGTGCCGTCGGGTCCCATGAAAGCCGGTCATCTGCCGGTGAAAAGCTACTTCGCCGCTTGGATTCGGACGGTCTGCATCCACGACATCGCGCGCGCCCGCCGTGGCACCCCGACGCTTAGCCCGGCTGAACCCGAAAACCCCATAACCCCATAGCGCACCGGTTGAGGCCCGCGGGTTCGGGCTTCCAGGACTTTCGTACGCCTGCCGGCGCCCGAAACTCTTCAGGATAGGGGCCAGTCTGCTTTCGGGCGACCCACCGCGGTAAGATGCCATTCGTTCAGAAGGGAGCGGCGGGCCTCGAACGCAAGTCGATGGGTGGAAAACGACCCGCCCGCTTTAGGTTCGGGACTCATTGATTGATCCAGAGGATGACGGACGCGGCGAGTGCGATGGCGGACATGAAGGCGTGAGGGCATCGGTCTTAGCGGGCGTGGATGCGCCGCCAGTCTTGGCGGCGCCCAAACATGTTCTTGATACTGTGTCGACGACGGTAGAGAGCGGCATCGTGGGGGATTCGCGCCTGGCGGCTCTTGCGTGACGGGATGGAGGCAGCGGTTCCACGCGCAGCAAGCGCTTGGCCGAACCAATCGGCGTCATAGCCGCGATCGGCAAGCAGCATCGGAGCGGCAGGCATCGCCTCGAACACGGGGGCTGCTCCCTCGTAGTCGCTCCATGTGCCCTTCGGTGAGCAGCATGACGAACGGACGTCCCCAATCATCGCAGACGGCGTGCTGCTTGGAGTTCAGGCCACCCTTGGTTCGCCCGATACATCGGGGAAGAGCTCCCTTTTGAACAGGCTGGCCGCCGTCCGGTGCGCTTTCAGATGCGGGGCATCGATCATCAAGTGATCTGGTGGTCCGTCCTCGGCCACCAGTCTGGCAAAAACGCGGTTGAACACTGCCATCTGGCGGATGAACCGGTAGTAGATCGTCTTGGGCGGCCCGTATTCTGCTGGCGCATCTCGCCAGCGCAAACCGTTGCGGATCACGAAGATGGTGCCGCTGATGATCCGCCGGTCATCCACGCGCGGTACGCCGTGCGACAGCGGAAAGTAAGGCGCGATTCGCTGCTTTTGCTTGTCCGTCAGCCGGAACAGGTCACTCATCGGCAGTTCCCCCGCCGCCAATGAATCAACCCACCACACATGACGCAAGCCGTTTAATGGGTCCTGAGCCTATATCGTCTGACGCTTCAACAAGAGTCGGTCGACAGGCGGCCTAATTGTCTGCACGAACGGTATGGTTCCGGATTCGTCTTGACGGAGCTGAATTACCCAAAGAGGTTCATCCTACGGGCAGCTGGCGCTCGGCGTCAATTGAGGCTGCCTGTGCATGTCGCCTGCGCAATCCTTGGCGCGTTGATATGGCGCACAAGCGGTAAACGGTTGACGATTTTAAAATTGATCGGACGGCCGCTCGTTCTACGATCCTGAAGAAGGCCGAGGATAGTGCGGCGTTCGGACGCCACGCGTTATGCGACGAATGCTTCTACGTCATCCAGTCGCGATACCAGGGAATGGGGCCGTATGAACTCGCGCCGGTGGCGTTATGGCTACGGCGCATCACCTTCGTGAGAATGTTCGCACCGTGATCAAGTGACGCTTGACTCATTCCATCGGCTGAACGAGTGAACGTTCTCAATAAGCGCATAAATACGAGGCGCTGAAAATTAAGGGGAGGAATGATATGCGCCGCAGCGCCACTTGCACCGTTTCGCGTTGGATGATCGGGGCTTCGGCCAGCGCGTTGGTCGCTGTTTCAGCGCCCGCCTTTGCGCAAGACGCGGCTGCAACGCTTGGTCAGCCTGGCGATTCGGAAATCCAGACTGCGGAAACGCCCGAAGCGGAAGGTGACGAAATTCTCGTCACAGGCATCCGTGCAAGCCTTCGCGATGCGTTGAACATCAAGCGCAACGCGCAGGGTGTGGTCGACGCGATCAGCGCCGAGGATATTGGTAAATTCCCCGACACCAATCTTGCTGAATCGCTGCAGCGTATTACCGGCGTATCGATCGACCGCGCGAACGGCGAAGGCTCGACCGTCACCGTGCGCGGCTTTGGCCCTGAATATAACCTTGTCGTGCTGAACGGCCGCCAGCTGCCGACCTCGACGCTGGGCGACGGTGCCAGCGCCCCTGCCTCGCGCTCTTACGATTTCGCCAATATCGCATCCGAAGGCATAGCAGGCGTCGAGGTCTACAAGACCGGTCGCGCCGCCGTGCCGTCGGGCGGCATCGGCTCGACGATCAACATCAAGACGCCGCGCCCGCTTGACCGTCCCGGCATCCGCGGATCGGTCGCGGCCAAGGGCATGGTCGACACTTCGCAGAACGGCAAGGATCAGATCACGCCGGAACTGTCGGGCGTGTTCAGCAGCACGTTCGGCAGCGAGGACCAGTTCGGGTTCCTGGTGTCGGGCAGCTATCAGAAGCGCAACGCCAGCGTGAACACTGGATCGGTCGGGTTCGGCAATTCGTTCCTCGGCACCGAGAACGATTGGGGGACGTTGGGCGCCGAAGGGCCGAACGTCATCAACCGTCCTGGTCCGACCGACGTCTACGAAGTCCCGCAGAGCGCGGCCTACAACCTGACCGACATTCGCCGCGAGCGGATCAACGGGCAGGTCGTGCTGCAATATCGTCCGATCGAATCGCTGACCGCCACGTTCGACTTCACCTATTCGCGCAACAAGGTGGAGGCGCGCGACAGCAGCGTCGGCATCTGGTTCAACTTCGGCGATACGTCGAGCGAATGGACCGACGGCCCCGCCGCCGGACCGGTCTTTTACACCGAACGCTTCGGACCCGGAAAGGACCTGTCGTACAGCGGATCGCTGACCGCCAATGTCAGCGAGAACAAGTCACTGGGCGGCAATCTGAAGTGGGAGGCACCGGGCGGCGTCACGGTGACGCTCGATGCGCATCATTCGACCGCGGAATCGAAGCCGACGAACAATTTCGGCTCCAGCACGTCGGTCGGCTCGGCGATCTTCGGCGTGGCGTCGCAGACGGTGGACTTCACCAAGGACCTACCGGTCATCTCGTATATGATGCAGCCGGGCGTCGATGCGCTGAACCCCGCGAACATCAACGCGACCGGCAATTCGTTCCGCAACGCGTATTTCCGTGACGAAATCAATCAGGTGCAGTTGAGCGGTCATTACGACCATGACGGCGACTTCCTCGATTCGATCGACTTCGGCTTTTCGTACGTCAATAACAAGGTCCGCTCGGCCTACGGCTTCGTACAGAACGATACCTGGGGTGGCGTCGGCACCCCGGCGGACCTGCCCGACGACCTCTTCACCCGCGTATCGCTGCCCGACAAGTTCCGCGGCGTCGACGGGGCAAAGGACGGGATCATCCCGGCCTATTACAAGTTCGATTTCGAACGGATGGTCGGTCTGCTCGACCAGAAATTCGGCATCTGCGGCGGCGACGGCAACTGCCTGGCACCGTTCGAGGCGGATCGCCGCATTACCGAGAAGACGATCTCGCCCTTCATCCAGGTCAACAACGCGTTCGACCTGCTCGGCCGCCGTTCGCACCTGATCGCGGGCGTGCGCTATGATCAGACGACGGTCAGCTCCTCGTCGCTGACGCCGATCCCGGTTGGCACGGCATGGGTCGCGCAGGGCGAGTTCAACATCGTCTATTCGCCGAACAGCGACTTCCTGACCAGCAAGGGCAGCTATGACAACTGGCTGCCGGCGGTGGACTTCGACATGGAGGTGCTGGACAACGTCAAGCTGCGCGCTTCGTACAGCCACACCATCACCCGCGCAGACTATAACAGCCTGCAGGGCGGCCTGACGCTTAACCGCCAGTTCGGCATCGCCGGCGGCGGCGGCTTGCAGGGCAATCCGAACCTCGTGCCGTTCCTGTCGAAGAATATCGATGTGTCGGCGGAATGGTATTACGCCCCGACCAGCTATGTCTCCGCCGGGTATTTCCGCAAGAAGGTGAGCAACTTCATCAACTCGCAGGAGGTGCAGCGTTCGGCGTTCGACCTGCGCGATCCGGCCGATGGTCCGCGCTTCCGGGCGGCGCAGGCGGCGCTGGGTGGTACCACCGATACCGGTCGCATCCGCGACTATATCCTGCGCAACTTCACGCAGGGCGTGGAGGTCGCGCGCAATGCGGCCGGGCAGCCGATCCTCGACGTGAACGGCTATTATACCGGGCGCATCTTGGGGTTGCCTGAGGACGGGCTGGTTGACTTCCGAGTCGGCACGCCGTTCAATTCGGACCAGACCGCAACGCTCGACGGGTTCGAATTCGCGATCCAGCACAGCTTCTGGGACACCGGCTTCGGCACGATCCTGAACTATACGATCGTGCGGGGTGACGCGAAGTTCAACAACGCGCTCGACCCCAATGTCGGCCAGTTTGCGCTTGCCGGCTTGAGCGACAGTGCCAATGCGGTGCTGTTCTACGACAAGGCCGGGTTGCAGGGCCGTGTCGCCTACAACTGGCGCGACAAGTTCTACGCCGGGGGCAACCCCAACCCGCTTTACGTCGAAGCCTATGGACAGGTCGATGCCAGCGTCAGCTACGAGTTCCGCAAGGGGCTGACGCTGTTCGCCGAAGCCATCAACCTGACGGGCGAAGGGCGTCGCGGCCATCGCCGCAACGAAAACTTCGTGACGTTCGCGCAGCCGGGCTTCGCGCGCTATACCGGCGGCGTGCGCTTCAGCTTCTGATCGCACGAAGCGTTACCGGGCGGTCGCGTGCCGCCCGGTGACCGAAGACGGGACCAGTGACGCGTGACGCAGCGGGTGAAACGGATCGTGGTCGTCGGTGGAGGCACCGCCGGATGGCTGGTAGCGTGCCGCATCGCGGCCGCGGCCGACCGGCACGCTACCAAACCCTTGTCGGTGACGCTGGTAGAATCCCCCGACGTCGCGACGATCGGCGTGGGCGAAGGGACGTGGCCGACGATGCGCGGCACGCTGGCGCGGATCGGCATCGACGAGGCGACTTTCCTGCGCTCCGCCGATGCGTCGTTCAAACAGGGATCGCGCTTCGACGGATGGCGCACCGGCGCGCCCAATGACGTCTATTATCATCCCTTTACCGCCCCGACCGATCTGCCCGCCGCCGATCTGTTGCGGGCATGGACGGCCGGGCGTTTCGCCGAAGCGGTCTGTGCGCAACCGGCGATCTGTGCCGAGGATCTGGCCCCGCGCCAGCTGGCGATGCCGTCCTATGCCGGGGCACTCAACTACGGCTATCACCTCGACGCCGGCAAGTTCGCCGGACTGTTGCGTGATACGGCGTGTAACCGGCTGGGCGTCATGCATGTGCGCGACCATGTGACTTCGGTCGAGGCTGCCCAGAATGGCGATATTGCCGCCGTCATCACGCGCGATTCTGAGCGGATCGAGGGCGACCTGTTCCTTGACTGCACCGGACATGCCGCGCTGCTGATCGGCGGGCATTATGGGGTCGGGACGATCGACCGCACGCCGATCCTGTTCAACGACCGCGCGCTGGCGGTGCAGGTTCCGGTCGCGCCCGACAGCTCGATCGCGTCGCAGACCAACGCGACGGCGCACGATGCCGGCTGGCTCTGGGACATCGGTCTGCCTAGCCGGCGCGGCATCGGCTGCGTCTATGCGTCCGACTATTTGAGCGACGATGCGGCGGCAGCGACCCTGCGTGGCTATCTGTCGCGCACGGCGCCGGACGTCGATCCCGCCCGTCTGTCGTTTCGCCAACTGCGCTTCCGCTCGGCGCATCGCGAGCGGTTCTGGCAGGGCAATTGCCTCGCCATCGGCCTGTCCGCCGGTTTCCTCGAACCGCTCGAAGCGTCGGCGATCGTGCTGATAGAGCTGTCGATCGATGCGCTGCTCGATGGCTTTCCGGTGGATCGAGGGGCGGTGGCGTTGCGCGCGCGGCGGTTCAACGCGCTGTTCCGCTATCGCTGGGACCGGATCGTTGATTTCCTGAAACTGCATTATGCGCTGAGCGAACGCGAAACCCCCTATTGGCGGGCGCATCGCGACCCGGCGAGTTGGACCGCCTCTCTGAAAGAACAGCTGGACCTGTGGCGGACGCAGCCGCCATCGCCCGTCGACTTCGCCCATGCCGACGAGGTGTTCCCGGCCGCCAGCCACCAATATGTGCTGTATGGCATGGGGTTCTCTCCGCCGCCCGCCGGGCCGCTGCGTGAAGTCCCCGGTGCCGAAGCGGCGCTGCAGCAGGTGCGGCAACGCGCCCGGACGCTCGCCGCCAGCCTGCCGAACAACCGCGCCTATCTTCGCGCGCTCACTCCTCCTGCCGGAATTGCCCATGTCTGACCATCAACTGCTGAACGTCGCCGCGCATCGCGACCTACGGGTTCGCCGCGAACGATCGGTCGAACTGGGCGACGGGGTGATGACCGCGCTGATCGTGCCCGACGAGTTCCGGCAGGTGCAGGGAAGCTACCCGATCCTGTTCCGGCAGAACCGCGAACGCGACGGCTTGGTCGCACTGGCGCTGTTCGGGTTCGATGCGGGCGAGAACTTGTTCCTCGCCGATGGCCGCTGGGACGCGGCCTATCTGCCGCTGTCGATCGATATCCAGCCGTTTCTGATCGGCGGCGCGCCGGGCGGCGATGTCACGCCCAAGGCGGTGATCGATCTCGCCAGCCCGCGAATTTCAACCGACGACGGCGTCCGCATCTTCGATCGGGAGGGGCGGCCGTCGCCCTATCTCGACGTGATCCTCGAACGGCTGGGGGCGCTCGACGCCGGCTATCGTGGATCGGCCGCGTTCCTGGGGGCGCTCGACCGGTACGGCCTGCTCGAACCGTTCACCCTGGAAGTGACGCTGGATGACGGATCGACTAATCGGCTGGTCGGGTTCCACACCATTGCCGAGGAACGGGTGGCCGAACTGGACGCAGCGACGCTCGGCCGGTTGAACGCCGATGGGCATTTGCTGCCGATCTACATGGCGATCGCCTCACTCGCGAACCTGCCGGCCTTGATCGCGCGCAAGAACCGTCATGGCTGACTTGCCCCCTATCGTCGAGGTCGAGGCGGCCGATGCCGCCACACTCGACCGGCTGCTGCGCGAGGCGACCGCGCCGTTCGTGGTACGCGGGCTGGTCGGCGACTGGCCGCTGGTGCAGGCGGCGGGGCAATCGTCGCAGGCGGCTCGCGACTATCTGGTCCGGCATCACCGCGATGTACCCTTCACCGTGTCAGTCGGGCGGCCGGGCGGCGGTGGCCGGCTGTTCTATGACGATGCGATGGCGATGAACTTCGCGACGGTACGCGCCAAGCTGCCCGACATATTGGGCCAGATCGCACGGGAGGAAGATACAACCGATCCCCGCCCAATCTATCTCGCCTCGATCGACATGCGCGGCTTCTTCGAAGGGTTGGACGAGGCGAACCGAGTCGACCTTGGCACGCGCGAACCGCTCGCCAGCATCTGGATCGGCACGCGTACCCGCATCGCGGCGCATAACGACCTGCCGGCGAACCTTGCCTGCGTCGCGGCGGGCCGTCGGCGCTTCACGCTGTTCCCGCCCGACCAGTTTGCCAATCTCCACCTCGGGCCGCTGGACAACACGCCAGCCGGACGGGCGGTGTCGATGGTCGATTTCAGCGCGCCCGATTTTGCTCGCCATCCTCGTTTCACCGAAGCGCTGGCCCATGCGCAGGTCGCCGAACTTGATCCCGGCGACGCCATCCACATCCCGTCTTTGTGGTGGCATCATGTCGAGGGGCTGGAGCCGTTCAACATCCTCGTCAACTATTGGTGGCGCAACCAGCCCCTCTGGTTCGGCCAGCCGCAGGATGCGCTGCACCATGCGATCCTGGCTATTCGCGACCTGTCCGAGGATCAGAAGGCGCACTGGCGCGCGGTGTTCGACCATTATGTGTTTACGAACGACGACGCAGTGACCGCGCATATCCCGGAGGGCGGACGCGGCGTGCTGGACCCCCTGACCGCCGAAAGCGCCGGGCGGCTGCGCAGCTTCCTGTTGCGGCAACTGGCGAAATGAGCGTCACCCGCGTCGTGGTTGCCGGCGGTGGGACTGCCGGCTGGATGGCCGCTGCCGCCATTGCCCGGACCATGGGCCATATGGTTCAGGTGACGCTGGTCGAATCCGAAGCGATCGGCACAGTCGGGGTGGGGGAATCGACCATCCCGCCGCTCGTCACCTACAACCGGCTGCTCGGCATCAACGAAGCAGAGTTCATGGCCGCCACTGCCGCGACCTTTAAGCTGGGCATCCTGTTCGACGGTTGGCGGACCGCGGACAGCCGCTATTTCCACTCGTTCGGCACCACCGGTCGCGACCATTGGGCGGCGGGGTTCCAGCATTACTGGCTGAACGGACGCACGCGTGGGCACGACCAGCCCTATGACGACTATTGCACCGAACTGGTCGCGGCGTTGCAAGGCCGATTCGCCCATCTGCCGGGCGATGCGACCAACTATGCCTATCAGCTCGATTCCGGCCGCTACGCACAATTCCTCCGCACTATGGCAGAGCGCGACGGCACGCGACGAATTGAGGGGCGCATCGACCGCGTCGAACTGAACGGCGAGACGGGCGACATCGCCGCACTGCTGCTCGACGGCGACCGGCGGGTGGAGGGCGACCTGTTCCTTGATTGCACCGGTTTCCGCGCGCTGTTGATTGAGGGCGCGTTGCACGCAGGCTATGACGACTGGACCCACTGGCTACCCTGTGACGCGGCGATCGCGGTGCAGACGGAGAGCGTCGGCCCGCCTTTGCCCTATACCCGCGCGATGGCGCATGATGCCGGCTGGCAATGGCGCATCCCGCTCCAGCACCGGGTCGGCAACGGCATTGTCTATTGCAGCCGCTATCTGGAACGAGACGCCGCGCTCAACCGCCTGCTCGGCAATGTCGAGGGGGAGGTGCGGACCGAACCTAATCTCCTGCGCTTCACGACCGGCGCGCGGCGGAAGCAGTGGCATCGCAACTGCGTCGCCATCGGCCTGTCGGGTGGGTTCATGGAGCCGTTGGAATCGACCAGCATCCACCTGATCCAGCGCGCCGTGCTGCGCCTGCTCCGGCTGTTCCCGCAGGGACGGATCAGCCCGGCCGATATCGTTGAGTTCAATGACCAGCAATTGCAGGACATGGAGCAGATTCGCGATTTCCTGATCCTGCACTACAAGATCACCGATCGCCGCGACTCCCCCTTTTGGCGGCAATGCGTGGCGATGGACGTACCGAGCAGCCTCGCGCAAAAAATCGACTTGTTCCGCCAGACCGGCCGAGTATTCCGCCGCAACGAGGAATTGTTCGGCGAGAATAGCTGGGTGCAGGTGATGTTGGGTCAGGGGATCGTACCGGAGGCGCATCATCCGATTGCAGGGAAGCTGAGCGATGGCGAACTCGACCGCTTGCTGTCGATGATCCGGCGGCAGGTCGCCGATACCGTTGCAACGATGCCGCCGCACGGCGACTATGTCACGCGCTATTGCCCGGCGGATCGTCCCTGATGTCACGCCGTCGTCAGGCGGTGACGATCAAGCATGTCGCAGCCGATGCCGGTGTATCGCTGCAAACCGTCAGCCGCGTCATCAATAACGAACCCAATGTCCGAGCCGAATTGGCCGAGCGGGTGCGTAATTCGATTAGCCGGCTTGGCTACGTTCCACTGATCGCAGCGCAGCGTATGGCTGGGTCGAAATCACGCCTGATACTGGCGTTGAACGACCGCAACCGCACGATCGCCGGTTGGCAGAATCGCGAGGGCACCGACTGGGTGGACCAGATGCTGCTAGGTGGGATGCTGACGTGCAGCCACCATGGATATCGCCTGATACTAGAACTGGTCGATACGCATAGCGACCATGTCGAACGCGAATTGATGGGGGCGATTGGTGCGCTGCGGCCTGACGGGGTCATCCTGACGCCGCCGCATTCGCAGGATTCTACGATCCTTGAACTGCTGGAACGGCAAGGCATTAGCATCGCACGGATCGGGTCCTTGACCCCCGGTCCCGGATTTTCGCTTACCATGGGTGACGAGGCGATTGCGGGCGAGGCGACAGAGCATCTGATTGCTTTGGGCCATCGGCGGATCGGATTTATTGCAGGTGCCCGTGATTACGAACTAAGCGGCTGGCGCGAAACGGGCTGGCGTGCAGCGATGGCGCGAGCCGGTCTGGCCGACGATCTGCTCCAACAAGGGGATTTCGGCTACGACAGTGGGCTGATTGCGGCGCAGGCAATGCTGAACACCGTTGACCCGGCGACGGCTATCATAGCTAGCAGCGACCAAATGGCTGTTGCGACACTCGACCTTGCGCGGAGCCGCGGACTGGCGGTCCCGGACGACCTTTCAATTATCAGCTTTGACGATACACCAATCGTTCGCTTCGCCTCGCCGCCATTGACAGCGGTGACCCAACCGATTGCTGCGGTCACTCGCTTAGCCGTGGAAGGTATTCTCGCGGAGCAACGCGACGGCAATGTGGAGATGGCGCCGGTATCCGTACCTGCCGAACTTACGCTACGCGCCTCAACCGGACCGTTGCGAGTTCAGTCGTTTGACCCGGCGAGTTGAAGGCGAAAACTTCTCCACTTGAATGGGATGGGAAGTCGCCTGGCAAGGCGTCTTCGTCCTGCCTTTGGTTCCCTATAAATGGTCAAACCGCATAAAAGGCGCCGCGCTATAAAAGGCGCTGGTTCAAAGGAAAGGGGAACCGAAAGGTCCGGTGCCGAATGTGTATGCGGAGAAATTACCAGCAGGCGATCGGATCCAATCAGGACAATCTGATTAGGTGACTGGGGAAAGTTTGCTGACCGACAGCCCCACTCCGGAGGACCTGAACGGATGTCCGAAGTTGGATAGGCGAGCAAGTGCAGGCAATGACCGGAAATGGGTCGTGACAGGCCGCCTCTCGCCCTCGCGCCGGCTTCTGGGGGCAGCAAATATGGTTGGTCATTTTTGCTGAACGAGTGAGCTTGACTGATAAATCTACATATGTGACTTTTGTGTATGCCGAGGAGTCGCCGCCCTTCCAGACAGATGCTGACACTGCTCGCTGCGCTTTCCACGCGCACGCAGCAGTGGCGCTATGGCTATGATCTGATGAAGGAAACTGGTCTGCAATCGGGGACGCTGTACCCGCTGCTGATGCGGATGACCGATCAAGGACTGGTCGAAGCAGAGTGGCATCCCCCTGAGCGGGCGGGACGTCCGGCGCGGCACGCCTACCGCCTGACTGCGACAGGGACAGCGCTGGCACACGAAGTAATCGATCCGACGGGCTTTCCGGGCGGAGGAGTAGTGCAGGCATGAAGGCAGTTCTGGCACGCGCACTGATGACGTTGGCGATCGCTTGCATGGAGGAACGCCGTCGCCCTTGGGGCCGCGCCATGCAGGCAGAACTGGAAGTTGCGATCGAGGTTGGCGGTGCGCTGCGCTTCGCGATGGGCTGCTTCCTCGCTTCCGTTCTGCGGTTGCCGGTTCACGCGGAAGGGCGCTTCGCCATGACCGCGCATGTCTTGGCGCTTGGCCTCATGGTCCCGCTGGCGGCGTTGCAGATCGGTTGCGCCGTGCTCGACTTTCCGTTCTTCGTGCCGGATGCCGGTGTCATTGACCTGATCGCACAGCAGAACCCGTTGACCGTCAGTGCGTATCGGATGGTGGTGCCTTCGGTCATCGGGCTGTTGCTGGTACTGGGCGTGGGGCATCTGCGCATGGCATGGTTGATCCTCGAACGGGACTGGCCGCGCGTGGTGAAGACGGCGTCGCTGACGTTGGCGGCGACCGTAACCGTCCTTCCGGTGATGGTGCTATTGTACCTCGATCTGACGCAACTGCTGTTGCAGTCGGCGATCCTGATCGTCGAACTGGTCGTTCTCCACGCGATGGCGCGCTGGCACAGCGAGTTGTCCGAACCGGAGTTGGTCGGCGAGACGGCCGACTGATGTCGCGAAGATTGCGAACGTCGCTGCGTCCTTCGGTGACGCAACGGGGTGGCTCGTCCGTTTCACAGGGGAAATCCGGTCATGCGAATGGTCCTGACGCTACTGTTCCTTGGTATGCCGATTGCTGGTCCGGTGCGGGCGCAAGCGCGGGATTGCCCCATCCTCGACGAAGCGACCGGCGGACCGGTCGACGCTCGCGTTCGCACCGTCATGGCCAACCTGCGTCCACCGGTACTGGTGCCGGGTGAACGACCGTCCACCCTGATCGAACGGATGCGAACTCATGGCGTGCCGGGCGTCAGCGTGGCGGTCATTCACGGCGGCAGGATTGCATGGGCGCGGGGTTGGGGCGTCAGGGACGCTGCAAGTTGTGCGCCGGTGACGCCGAACACCGTGTTTCAGGCGGCTTCGATCAGCAAGGTCGTGACGGCCATGCTGGCGTTGCGTTTGGTCGAGCAGGGCAAGATCGCGCTCGATGCAGACATCAACACCGCGTTGCGCCGTTGGCATCTGCCGCCGGATGCGAAACTGGCGCCGCAGGGTGTGACGCTGCGGCAGTTGCTCAGCCATACCGCCGGGCTGAGCGTGCACGGCTTTCCGGGCTATGCGTCCGAGACGCCGCTGCCCGACACGGTGCAGATCCTCGACGGCAAGCCACCCGCCAATAGCGAAGCGGTTCGCAGCATCCTGCCAGCAGGCGGGCAGTGGCGCTATTCGGGTGGCGGCTATGTCGTGACGCAACTCGCCTTGTCGGATGTGAGCGGCCTGTCGTTCGCCGAGCTAGCCGACCGCGAGATATTACGCCCGCTCGGGATGACGCGCAGCAGCTTCTCGCTGGCGTCCGCCGCGGCGATCGGCAACGATCTCGCTTTCGGCCATGCGAACGGGCAACCGATTGCCGGCAACTACCACGTCTATCCCGAACTCGGTCCCGCCGGTCTGTGGACGACTGCGAGCGACCTTGCGCGGTTGCTGATCGACGTACAGACATCGGCGGCGGGTCAGCCGGGCCGTCGATTGTCACCTAGAATGACTGCGACGATGCTGACGCCGGTGCGTGACAATTGGGGTCTTGGCCCGGTCCTGTATACCGATGGAGCGAAGCGCTTCGGGCACGACGGCCTGAACGAAGGCTATCAGTCGTCGATGCTGTCCTATGCCGA
This sequence comes from Sphingomonas sp. BL-S-05, assembly GCF_055521695.1. Lineage (NCBI taxonomy): Bacteria > Pseudomonadati > Pseudomonadota > Alphaproteobacteria > Sphingomonadales > Sphingomonadaceae > Sphingomonas > Sphingomonas sp. BL-S-05. Next base: position 325,923 of record NZ_CM145499.1, read on the forward strand.
CAAGGGCGAAGGCATCGTGATACTGACCAATGGTGGACAGGGGCGGCGGCTGATGGACGAGATCGTCCGTGCGGTGGCGACCGAATATGGCTGGAGCGAAATTGCTGCGCCGGCCGCAACGGAACAGCATCTGTCTGCGGCCGCATTGTCGAACAGGGCGGGGCGGTTCGAAGGGGGCGGCCTTTCGGTGTCGTTCGAGGCGCGCGATGACGGGCTGTACGCGCATACTGGCGGTCCCGCCCCCGAACGTCTGATCGCGCTACCCGGCGATCGGTTCTTCGCAAACGGTATGGGGATCGTCATCCGGTTCGCCGCCGGATCGGATTATTTCGATATCATCGAAGGTGGGCCACCCATCCGGTTCGAGCGTCGACCTGCAACGGAGAGCAGTGGGGAGCCAACTCCGCATTAGCGTCACCAGCCATGTGTATGCATATTGCACATGAACGAATGGGCGATGTTGGGCAGACCGGAAACTGCCTTGGTTGACCGGTCTTGGTCCTCGCGGCCGCAAGTCTGCCGGGCAGGTCGCGCGGCAGCCTTTCCTCGTTCAACTCGCTCCCAGCCGCCTATCTACGGACATTTCAGCGAGCGGCCGGGTGGGCGCGAGCCGCGACCAAGAAGGCGAGGTCCCAAACGATCACACCACCCGCAGCGCGATGCTCTTCCTCGAGCCGCTGCGCCAGCATGTCGGGGTCGATCTGCTCCAGGGTGGCGATGCCCCGCTCGACTATTCGCGGCAGCATCGCCTTCGTGAGTGTCGGCAGGAAGGAGGGCCGGTTGGGATTGAGCAGGATGGCTTCGCCGCGTGCCTCTTCGACCAAGAGCCCCAATTGCTGCATTAGTTCGGCAAGCCGGAGCGCCAACTCCACATCCCCTCCTTCTGCTGCAACTGTGCTCCAGTTCCAGTCATAAAGCTGGCGATGCAACGCGAGGTCCCCAAGTCCTGCGGGAAAGGCGGTGCGTGCATGTTCCTGAAATGCCAAGACGGCATTAGGATTGGCTATCGCCGCTAACCGCTCCAATGTCTTGGCGGCATCAGGTAGGTACATCAGAACGCGACGGCCGACGATCGCGTCAAAACGTCCGAGATCGGGCAAGTCACCCGAAAGATCAACCGCGCGGTACTGGATGTGCGCGACACCCAAGTCCGCGTCGGTTGCTTGCGCTACCGCCAGTGCCTGTTCGCTCCGGTCAATCGCCACGACCTCGCCGTCTGGCCCGGCAAGCCCAGCCACAAACCGACTTAAATCACCATTACCGCAACCGACATCAAGCACCCGCGCACCGGGAGTTATGCCGATGTCGCCGAAGAAGCGGGCGCTGGGGGCATTGGCCGGGTTGGGCGGGGAGCGCAGACGTGAGTCAGACATTTTCACATGATACAGATGGTCGCGCGCGTGCCTAGTGCAGCTGTCCAGCGGGATCGGACAGTCCGGGACACGACGCGGGACGGCAGACCTATTTCTTGATGCGATGAACGAGTGTCCGAAGTTGGGAGCAGGAAAGGGAGCCTGCACGTCCGGGACTGGGTCTGAATGGTAGTTTCCAACCACGTGTTGGCCGACGTCACGGTTGCAACCAGGTCAAGGCGTCAAACTCGCGTCCGAACCGGACGCGGGCGGCTCGTTCGTAGACCCGCTGCCCCCCGGCCCCGTTCGTTAGCACGACCAGTCCGTTATTGCTGAGGAGGTCGAGAACGAACAGGTTCGCGACGCCGTCGTTAGCGCCCCAGTGCCAAGCAAAGCGGTCCGGCCCCGACTGTTCTAGTCCCCACCCCAATCCCCAGGCCAGACTGCCTGCGATCGTGACGGTCGGGGTATTCATGGCTAGGTAGCGGCGCGCAAAGCGGGCGAAGCGACCATAATCGCTCGCTGTCGTCCACAGTCCCGCCGCCATGTTCGGAGCCATGAAGATGGGCAGGGCCGGCTTGCCGAACGCCTTGGCTGCCGAAACGCGATCGTCCTGGGTCCATGTCTCGACGGACCGGCGAGGGCCGGCGTCCCGGCTCCTCCGGAACTGCGCGGGTCCCTTGTCTGCCATCAACTCGCCGCCGGCATCGTGCGCCCACGCCACCGGAGGCGATTGGCCGGCCAACCAGCCATAGCCGCTCCGGGTCATTCCCGCTGGTGTCAGAACCCGGGAACGGACGACCTCCGCCGCGGTCTGCCCCGTGACTATCTCGGCGAGGCGAGCGAGCAGGGTGTAGCCCTCTCCCGAATAGCGAAAGTCGGAGCCGGGCTTGAACCTGCTCACCAGATCGCTGCCGGCCTCGGTTCGCCAATTTGGCAGACCACTTGAATGGGATAGCAGGTGACGAGGCGTCGTGGCCCGCGTCGCGACATCCATCGTGAAATCGATATGCTTGGCGACAGGCTCGTCGAGATCAACGCTGCCGTCGCGGACGAGATCGTGGATGGCAGCCGCCAGGACCGGCTTTGACAGGGAAGCGGCTTCGAACAACGTCTCCGTGGTTGCGTTCGCCGCGCCGGCTTTCGCGTATCCTGCTGCAGAGCTGACCGGCTCCGCTTCGCCGTCGAGTACGGCCCAGCTTGCCCCCGGCACTGACGCAAGCGCCAGCCATGACTGGACTGGCATCGCCGTACGCCTCTGGCTCCTGGCCGGCGCCGGCACGGAGGCACCGCAGGCAGCGACTGCAGTGCCAATCAAGATCGTTCGCCGTGTTTGGTTCATTCGGGCATTCGCAAGAAGGTCATCCCATTTCCGATAGTTCGGTGTGTTGTGCCTACAGTACGGTCCGTTGTGCGATTTACAATCGACCTTCGTGCGAACAGAAAGAGCGAGCGTGCCTCCTCGGCGTACGGTGTCCTCAGCTCTCAAGCTGCCATAGCCCGCGAATTTGGCATTGATGAACAAACGTGCACTTCGCAGCAGCAACGGTGTCGCTGAGAAACCCTCACTTCGAGCGTCAACATCGCCGTCTTCAATCTCGGCAATGCGATCAGCGCCTCGGTAGGCGGCATCGCCCTATCGGCGTTCGGCATAGCGGCGATCACTTGGGCCGGAGTGGCTTCCCGCTCGCGGCGATCGGTATCGCATAGATCGCCATGCATCGTCGCGAAAGAGTGGTTCCAGCATAGGGCGCCGCCCGCCGTCCTCGCCAGGGTAGGAGAGTCAAATTCGAAGCGCAGCAGTCAATGCATCGCGAGCAAGTGCAACACGGGGGTGGCGAAGCGACGATCGCGCCCAGACGAGGTAGAAGGTGTTGCGCGGCACGCTGATCGGCGCAGGTATCTCGATAAGTGTGCAGGCGGCACGCTCGGCGTGGGTCAGGTAACCGGGCAGGACCGTCCACCCTAGCCCCGCACACAATCCAGATCGCAGCACGCGAAGGTCGGGTGCGGTCAGGGCGGGCTGACGGACCAGTTCGATCCGGTTGGCCTCAAGCCAGGCCCGCAAGAGCGGGCGATCAAGGTCGTACGCCAGATGCGGTATGCGTGTCAGCGCGTCGGCCAGCGGCTGGCCCGCCATCCGCTCGGCCACCGCGGGCGACGCGACGGCGCGCAAATCCTCCTTGCCCAGTTCGTGGAAGGCAAGCCGGGCATCGTCCGGCTGCGATGCCGTCACGGCCAGATGCACCTTGTCTTCCAGCAACATGCTGTAAAGTGCGTCCCGCCCGCCGATGTGGAGGCGCAGGTCGAGGCCCGCGTCCAGCAGCGGCCCCAGCCGGGGGGCGATCATCTCGCCCAGCAGATCCGACGGCGCGGCGATATGCACCGTCCCGGACATTCGCGAGGATCGCGCCCGTGCCGCGGCGAGGGCCGTTTCTGCCGTATCGAGGCTGTCGCCGATCGCCGCAGCCAGGTCGTCGGCGATCGCCGTGGCGCGGACGCCGCGCGAATGGCGATCGAACAGGGGGTGGCCGAGCTGCGCCTCGAGCGAGGCGATATGCTGCGACGCGGCGGGCTGGGTGATGCCGATTGCGCGGGCCGCGTCGCTCAGCGAGCGGCGGCGATAGACTTCGACAAAGGTGCGCAACTGCAACAGGGACATTTGGTTTCCATAACCAGTCTTATGACCGATCACCATTCCGGTTGGATTTGCTGATGCCGGTGAAGGCCTATCTGAAGGGTACAAGGATGGAAACGAACGGCTGGTCGCCGTTGCCGGACCGCAGAGCCCTATCGCCTCGTTGTCGTGGGTGCGGTGGCGGGCACCCCGCGTTCGCGACGTCCACGCAGCAGGAGTTTTGACGATGACCCGTATCCTCATGGTGACTACGTCCGCCGACCGCATGACCCCGGGGACCGAACCGACCGGTGTCTGGCTGGAAGAGCTGACCACCCCCTATTACGTCTTCCGCGATGCCGGTGCCGACGTGACGCTCGCCTCGATCAAGGGCGGCGCGGTGCCGGTCGACCAGCGCAGCGTCAATGCGGACGGCGAGAACGATGCCTCGGTCGAACGCTATCTGAAGGACGAAGCGCTGAAGGCCGAGGTTGCCGATACGCCGGTGTTCACCAGCATCGACCCCAACGGCTATGACGCACTGTTCCTGCCCGGCGGCCACGGCACCATGTTCGACTATCCCGGCAGCGCGGAACTGGCGCAGTTGGTGGAGCGGTTCGACCGCGCGGGCAAGATCGTCGCCGCCGTCTGCCATGGCCCGGCGGGGCTGGTCTCGGCCAAGAAGGCGGACGGCACGCCCTTCGTCGCCGGTCGACGTGTTGCCGGATTCACCGATAGCGAGGAACGCGCGGTCGGACTGGACGAGGCCGTGCCCTTCCTGCTCGAAACCCGCCTCAAGGAACTCGGCGGCCAGCATGAGGCAGGCCCGGACTTCGCCCCCTTCGCCCTGCGCGACGGCAATCTGGTGACCGGCCAGAACCCGGCGAGCGCGACCCGTACGGCGGAACTCGTGATGGACGCCCTGAAGGATCAGGCGGCGTGATCGTGCGGAATCTCCAGACCATACCGCGCGCCGCCGATCCTGCGGCGTCGCTGCCCTCCACAGGAGACGCATAATGGCCCGACTGTTCGAACCGCTGACGCTCGGCGGACTCAACCTCGCCAACCGCATCGTCATCGCGCCGATGTGCCAATATTCCGCCGAGGACGGCGCGATGACCGACTGGCACCAGATTCATCTGGGCCAGCTCGCCATGGCGGGGGCGGGCGCCCTGACGATCGAAGCCACCGCGGTCAGCCCGGAAGGGCGGATCACCTATGGCGATGTCGGTCTGTACGACGACCGTACCGAAGAGGCGATGCGGCGCGTGATCGACAGTGTGCGCCGCTGGTCGGACGTGCCGCTCGTCGTCCAGCTGGCGCATGCCGGCCGGAAGGCGAGCTGTGCCAAACCGTGGCACGGGGGCGCGCAGATCGCGCCGGATGCGGAGAATGGCTGGCAGACGGTCGCACCGAGCGCGGTGCCCTATGCCGAAACCGATCGTGCGCCCGTTGCCCTGGACGAGACGGGACTGGCGCGGATACGCGATGCCTTCGCCGATGCCGCCCGGCGGGCAGCGCGGCTTGGGATCGAGGCGATTCAGATCCATGCCGCGCATGGCTATCTGCTGCACGAATTCCTCTCGCCGCTCTCCAATGATCGCGAGGATGCCTATGGCGGCAGTCTCGCAAATCGGATGCGGTTCCCGCTCGAAATCTTCGACGCGGTGCGCGCGGCGTTTCCCGCCGACCGGCCCGTCACTGTCCGCGTGTCGGGGACCGATTGGGTCGAGGGCGGCTGGACGGCGGACGAAACCGCGCAATTTGCCGAAGCGCTGGAACAGCGCGGCTGCGCCGCCATCCATGTGTCGAGCGGCGGCCTCGATCCGCGCCAGCAGATTCCGGTCGGTCCCGGCTATCAGGTGCCGCTGGCCCGGACGGTCAAGGACGCGGTCACGATGCCCGTCATCGCGGTCGGCCTGATTACCGATCCGCAGCAGGCCGAGCAGATCCTGCAGGACGGACATGCGGATGCCATCGCCATCGCGCGCACCGCCTTGTGGAATCCGCGCTGGCCCTGGCACGCCGCCGCCGCGCTTGGCGCTTCGGTGAAGGCGCCGCCGCAATATCTCAGGTCCGAGCCGCATGAGGCGGGCCGTATCCTGAAGGAGATGACGCGATGAAACGGCCCGCCACATTGCTTCTCGCCGCCGCTGCCGTAGCCTCTATCACGGTCGGAGCAACGGCCCGCGACACGGCTCCGGCTCCCCGGATCGAGCGGGTTGCCGCGTTTGATGGCGCGATGCCAACCGGCGTGACCGTCGCGCCCAACGGCCGCATCTTCGTCAATTTCCCGCAATGGGGCGACCGGGCGCCGTTCACGGTCGCCGAGCTGGTCGACGGCAAGGCGGTGCCCTATCCCGACGCCGCGACCAATCGCCCTGATTCCGCCAACCCGGCCGGTCACTTCATCTCGGTGCAGAGCGTCGTCGCCGATGGCGCGAACCGCCTGTGGGTGCTCGACACGGCGGCGCCGAAATTCGCGCCGCCCCAGGCGGGTGGCGCGAAGCTGGTAGCGATCGACCTCGCGACCAACCGGATGGTCAAGACGATCGTCCTGCCCCCAAGCGTCGTGCTGCCGACGACCTATCTCAACGACGTGCGCTTCGACCTGCGGCAGGGGGAGCAGGGCACCGCTTACATCACCGACAGCAGCAACGCGGGCGTCGGTGGCATTATCGTCGTCGACATCGCCAGCGGACGGGCGATCCGCCACCTGTCCGGCCACGCGACGACCAACCCGGAGCCGGGCTTCACGCCGGTCGTCGACGGCGAGGTGCTGATGAACCGTCCGGCCAGCGGACCCGCGACACCGGTCGCCATCGCCAGCGATGCGATCGCGCTGAGCGCCGATGGTAGCATGCTTTATTACGGGCCGCTTTCGGGCCGCAGCTTGCATGCCGTGCCCACGGCGCTGCTGCGCGATCCATCGGTTTCCGAGGAGGTACTGGCCCGCGCGGTTCGCAGCATGGGGCGCAAGGGGGCGTCCGACGGCATTGCCGAGGACGATCGGGGGCGCGTTTTTGCCGGTGATTACGAACATAATGCGATCCGGGTGCTCGATCGCGGCCAGTGGTCGACCCTAGTCAGCGATCCGCGGATCAGCTGGCCCGATACCCTGTCGATCGGCCCCGATGGCTATCTCTACTTTACCGCGAACCAGCTTCACCGCCAGCCCGGCTTTCATGGCGGCCGCGACCTGCGCCGGAAACCGTATGAACTCCTCCGCATCAGGGTCGGTAGTGGCCCGGTGCTTCTGACGCGGCGTTGGTAAGGCCACTGCCGGGATGGTCGCAGGGCCGTTGGCGGAGAAAGCGGCCTGGCTCGTCGGGTTGCCATCAAGATGCGTGTCGGCACCGTAGCAGGGGCCGACAATAGATCCGAAACGGCCGCCCTCAGCATGAAACGAGCGGCTGGTCTCTGGACCGAGGGCATCGCCGCTGAACGGCCAGATGGGAGCCCTACCGGCGAGGAGAGGATCGTTTGCTCGTGCGCGATTGCGGACATCCCGACGACCCGGGGGTGACCGCAGCCTATGGGCAGGTTAGGTGAGAAGGCTAGTGGGGATCGAAAGTCGATCAGCCTCAAGGAGAGTATGCATGCTTTTCCACACCATGGTGGGATCGAACGACATTGAGCGTTCCAAGCGCTTCTACGATACGGTGCTCGGCACCTTGGGTGCAGGGGAAGGGACGAGGAACGTAGCCGACAGCGGCCATATACGTCTGATCTACAATAACGGCGGCGGAACTAACTTCATTGTCAGCCAGCCGATCAACGACGAACCAGCGAGCGTGGCGAACGGTAGCACCGTTGCCTTCTCGTGCAACACGCCCGAACAAGTGAAGCAGCTTCATGATACCGCGGTCGCCAACGGTGGCACCTTGATCGAAGCCCCGCCTGGCCCGCGCAATACGGCATCGCTGGGGACAGTCGAACTTGCCTATTTTCGTGACCCTGACGGCAACAAACTATGCGCAATTCATTTTCCCGCCTGATCTGTCCGGCATGGGTCCGCTTCTAACCCTAGCGGACCCAGATTATGCGATCGCGCGAATGTCCGCTTCCCTGCCTACAGCGGCCACGCCAGCCAGAACCGGTGTCGATCAACATGCCTGTTGATGATGAATGAACGGCCGGTTTCGGATCGCGTGCAAAGGTGCTCGAACGACCGATGTTGGGTCCTCGCGGTCGCTAGGCTGCCCGCCCGGTAGCGAGCCATTTCCGGCCATTCTGTGAATCAGTGTGGCATCCCGAAATTGGCCGATCCGCCAACCCTCAGCAGTCCCGTTTCTCCATGTTCAACAGACCGTTCTGGGAAAACGCAATCGGGAACAGATTTCGGAAATGCCGGCCCGCCGGACGATTGAGGAAGACGGTAGTTGCCAAATCCGTCTTGTTCGACCTTCCCAAACGGGAACACCATTAGGATTGCGGCGAGGTCGCAATGCTGGACAGGTCTGTGGCGGCGTTGATCGGCACACCGGCGTCCTTTCTCTCCGAATAGCGATCGACCAGTTGCGCGGTATGCGGGCGCAACAGGACGGTAAAACGCACCAGCTCCTCCATTACGTCCACGATCCGGTCGTAATAGTTCGACGGTTTCATGCGTCCTGCATCATCGAACTCGTTGAACGCCTTGGCGACCGACGACTGGTTGGGGATCGTCACCATCCGCATCCACCGGCCCAACACGCGCAAGCTGTTGACGCTGTTGAACGACTGCGACCCTGCCGACACCTGCATCACGGCGAGCGTCCGGCCCTGCGTCGGACGCATCCCGCCCATCGACAGTGGCAAATGATCGATTTGCAGCTTCATGATGCCGGTAATCTGGCCGTGGCGCTCGGGGCTGCACCACACCTGTCCCTCTGACCACATCGACAGCTCGCGCAGCTCATGGACGGCGGGATGATCGTCGCCGACATATTGATCTGGCAGCGGCAGGGTTGCGGGATCGAAGATGCGCGTCTCACAGCCGAAGAAGCGGAGCAGTCGCGCCGCTTCCTCAACGCAAAGGCGCGAATAGGAACGCTCCCGCAGCGATCCGTAGAGAAGCAGAATGCGGGGCGGCGGATCGCCAGCGCCCAGCCCGAGAGCGGGCTGACCCTGCGCATAGCGTCGATCGAGCGCGGGCAGATGGTCGGGGTCGGCAAGGTCGCGAAGGGGCATCAGGCAAGTCCGATCCGCAGCGCAAGCGCCGCCAACGTGATGAGCAGGACGGGCACGGTGAGCGTGATTCCGACCCGGAAATAATAGCCCCATCCGATCCGCACGCCCTTTTGCCCGAGGACATGGAGCCAAAGCAGGGTTGCGAGCGAGCCGATCGGCGTCAGCTTGGGGCCGAGGTCGCAGCCGATCACGTTGGCGTAGATCATCGCTTCCTTGACCGCTCCGGTCGCGTGCGCGGCGTCGATCGATAGCGCGCCCACCAGCACGGTCGGCATGTTGTTCATCACCGACGACAGGACGGCCGCTATCACACCCGTACCCAGCGCCGCGCCCCACACGCCGCCTTGCGCGGTGCGATCGAGCAGCGCCGCCAGATGATCGGTCAGACCGGCATTCCGTAGGCCGTAAACAACCAGGTACATGCCCAGCGAGAAGATCACGATCTGCCACGGCGCACCGCGCAAGACCTTTCTTGTCTCGATCACACGGCCCCGCCCCGCGATCACGAGCAGCAGGATCGCGCCGACAGCAGCGACGGCGCTGACTGGCACGCCGATGGGTTCGAGCAGGAAGAAGCCGGCGAGCAGAAGCGCCAGTACAATCCATCCGGCGCGGAAGGTCGCACCGTCGCGGATCGCGTCAGTCGGTGCTCGCAACGCGGCCACGTCATAGTCAGTTGGAATGTCGCGTCGGAAGAACAGTAGCAGCGCGCCGAGCGTGGCGGCGATCGACACAAGATCGACCGGCACCATCACGGCGGCATAGTCTGCGAAACCGAGCTTGAAGAAGTCGGCCGACACGATGTTGACGAGGTTTGAGACAACCAATGGCAGGCTGGCGGTGTCGGCGATGAACCCCGCCGCCATGACGAATGCCAATGTCGCCTTGTCCTTGAACCCGAGCGCCCGCAACATGGCGATGACGATCGGCGTCAGGATCAGCGCTGCGCCGTCGTTGGCGAACAGCGCGGACACCGCTGCGCCAAGCAGCACGATCAGGACGAACAGCCGACGACCATGTCCACCACCCCAGCAGGCTACGTGCAGCGCCGCCCACTCAAAGAAGCCGGCTTCATCAAGCAGCAGGCTGATGACGATGATCGCGACGAACGCGGCGGTCGCGTTCCAGACGATGCCCCATACCACCGGCACGTCGGACAGGGTGACGACGCCTGCGAGCAGCGCCAAGACGGCCCCGGCCATTGCGCTCCACCCAATGCCGAGGCCCTTGGGTTGCCAGATGACCAGCGCGATCGTCGCGAAGAAGATCAGGACGGCAGGGAGCATCAGGCGATGCGCTGGCCCGAAGCATCGACCACCTGTTCTCCGTCTTCCTTGGCAACCGCGCCGCGCTGCCCGGTCGGGAGCATATCGAGGACGGCTTCGGACGGGCGGCACAGCTTCACGCCGAGCGGCGAGACGACCAGCGGTCGGTTGATGAGGATCGGGTGCGTCATCATCGCGTCCACCAGCGCTTCGTCGGACAGCGACGTGTCGCACAGGCCCAGCTCCTCATAGCGTGCGCCTTTTTCGCGCAACAGATCGCGAGGCGTCATGCCAGCGCGATCGATCAGATCGACCAGCAGCGCGCGCGAGGGCGGCGTCTTCAGATACTCGACGACATGCGGCTCGATGCCGGCATTGCGGATCATCGCCAGCGCGTTGCGCGACGTGCCGCAGTCGGGGTTGTGATAGATGATGACATCGACGGGCGCATTGTCGGCCATTCCGGGCGTCCTTTCAGCAGCAGGGAGCGAGTTCGGCGATGAGCGGGGCGCACAGTTCGGGCGAGCCGGCGCAGCAGTCCTTAACGAGGAACAGGGTCAGCGCTCGCAGGCCATCGAGGTCAGCGCGGTAGATGATTGATCGGCTATAGCGTTCTGATCGGACCAGGCCGGCGCGAGAAAGGATGCCGAGATGCGCGGACATGGTGTTTTGCGGAACGTCGAGTTGACGGGCTATTTCGCCGGCTGCCATGCCATCGGGTTCGTGGCGCACCAGCAGACGGAACACATCCAGGCGCGTTCCCTGCGCCAACGCCCCAAGCGCAACGATAGCTGACTCATTTTCCATATATCCAGCATAGCAGATATATAAAACAGCGCTACTCTCGCGTGCTTATTCGAGAATTTGGTGTGTCGCCATTCACCGCGCGATATACTTCCGGGAGGGCCACTATCGATCCGTTTGGCGATCCCGAGTGAGAACGCCGGGGCGGTCTCGCAGCCGTTCCTGATTAGGAAAGCTGGTGCCAAACCAGTCAAACCGTGCGTGCAACCTTTCGCCGGCGAAGCCAATGAAGGATGCCTGTCGCCAACAGGATCGTCGGAACGAAGCCGATCAACACTGCCAGGATGCGTGTCGGCATCCCGCCGACCGTGCCGTCATGCAGCGTGCGAACCCAGCTCGAAAGCGCGGTCCCGGTGCCGGCCCGGCGAACATCATGCACGGCCAGCACACGACCGGAGAACTGGTCGATAAACACGTAGCTGCCGGGGAAGCGTCGGTGCGGATCACCGGGCACCTGCGACCGGACCCGGATCGGTGCATCGCCGGCACCCGGCATGTCGATGAAGACGATACGTCCGTCCGGCAGAGCGCGATGGGCCGCGTCGAGCGCTTGGATGATTGCGATTTGGCGATCACCTCCTCCTGCCGATCTCCGCGCGGGAATGGTCGCGGGAGCCAGCAACGCCTGCGTGACGGCGGGCAGCGCCAGCAGCACGCCCGTCGCCACCAGCACGAACAGCAGCGCCATGCTCCACAGGCCGGACAGCTTGTGGAGGTCGCGCAGCCGGCGGATCGGCGCGGCGTCGCGCTTGAAGGCGAGCGCCTTGCGCCAGCTTCCACGCGGCCACCACGCCGCGATGCCGCTGACGAGCAGCACCAGCATCGCCACGCCCGACCAGCCCACCACCCGACCACCGAGGTCGCCGGCAAGCAGCGCCATGTGGAGTTGGTAGAGCCAACTCATTAGATAGCCGCCCCACGGCTCGGCACGAACGATCCGGGTGCCGTCAGGCGAGAACCAGACCATCATCCGATCGGTATGGTGGCCGTGCCCGGACGCCGGGTAGTAGCGGGCGGGAATGGGGCCGCCTTCGCCCGTCACCTCCAGCGTCCACTTGTCGCCCGGATGGTGCCAGCGGGCGCGCCCGGTCGCCAGCGCGCGATCCCATGCCGGCGAGGCGAGGCCATGCGGCAAATCGCCCGGTCCGGCTTCGACCACCGGATGGAGCGCGGCATCGATGCCGGTGTAGAATACCAGCGCCGACCCGGTAAGGCCCAGCACCGCGAACAGCAGTCCCAGGCTCAACCCCAGCCACAGATGAACGCGGCGCACGAGAATGCGTGCGCGCGTCGCTGCCGATCGCGGGTGCGCGGCCATCAGAACCGCGTCGCCAGCGCAACCTCGAACGACCGGGGCGCGCCGATATAGACGTTGGTGGTCGGGTAGCCGGAATATTCGCCGTAGAAGGCGTCTGTCAGGTTCCGACCACGAAGCGTCAGGGTCGCTTGCGGTGCGACCGGGAACGAGAGGCTGGCATCCAGCACATTATGCCCTGCGACCCGGATCGTGTTGGCCGTGTCGGTGTAGAAGGCGCTGGCGTGCCGCAGGAAGCCGCCCACCGTCACCTTGTCCGCGATGGTGTAAAGCGCCGAGGCGTTGACCGTGGTCGAAGGGACGTTGATCGGGCGGTTGCCGCTACGATCGATCCGGACGCCGCTCACCAGTTCGGACAGTTCGTCATATTGCGCGTCGGTGTAGGACACGCCGCCTGACAGGCGCAGCGCCTTCACTGGAGAGACTACCGCGGACAGCTCGACGCCTTGCGAGGATTGCCGCCCGCCCTGGACGGCCAGCGCCGGGTTAGCCGGATCGCGCGTCAGGATGTCCTTCTGCTCGATGCGATAGGCGGCGCCGGTGACGCTTGCCCGACCGCCCCACGCGTTCGCCTTGAACCCGGCCTCGTAGGCGCGGCCCTTGGTCAGCCGAAAGCGACTGTTGGCGATCGAGGCCAGCAGGATCGAGGACACCGGCGATACCGCGGTCGTATATTGCGCGTAGAGCGTCAGGCCCGGTGTCACGTCCCATGTCGTGCCCGCCCGCCATGACACGGGGTCGAAGGTCGGGCTGTTGCGATCGGACGCGCCGGTCGCGTTCTGGATCGTCGTCCGATCGAGCGCGATGTGGTCCCAGCGCACCCCGCCCACCAGCAGCCATTTGGATGTCAGGTTCAGCGCATCCTCCGCGAACGCGGAGGTCTGCTTCAGCTTGGAGTCGAAGGTGACGTTGGTGGTGGTGAAGATTGCCGTGCCTGTCGGCAGCGGCACAACGGCAGGATTTCGCACGTCCACGGCCGGCAGCGCTGCCACCGGAGCCTGTTGTCGCAGGCTGGTGAAGTCGGTGTCGTTATGCTCGACCCCTAAGCTGAAGCGGTTGCGCAGCCCCGCGACGCGGCTGTCATTGCCCACGACCCCACGCGCGTTCCAGAACTGGTGATCGTGGCGGAAGTCCTGATAGCTCTGGCGAAAGCTGCCGTTGGGGAAGACCGCAGTGGGTGCGACGAAGGTCTGACTGTCCGCCAGCACGAACGCGCGATCGGCGGTATAACCGGTCAGGTCGAGCGCGAACGTCCACCCGCTGCCGATCGTCCAGTCGAGCCGCGAGCGCACCGTGGTCTCATCGGCACCGGAATAGGCGCCTTGGGGATTGTAGTTACGCCGGCGCAGCGCGCGATCGGCGACCAGGCCGTTCGCCGTCGTGACGGCATCGGTCGGGCGCAGCGCATATTGGCCGGGGATCAGCGGCAGGCCCTGATAGGTGGCGTCATAGCGATCCTCGAAATGATTGACGGTGACGAGCAGCGACAGGCGATCGCTTGGCTTCCAAAGCGCGCTCGCGGTCAGCCCGGCCGAGAAGGTGTCGTTGTTGTCCACGTCGTAGAGGCTGTCCGATCGCTGGTAGCTGACGTCCGCCCGCACCGCGATCGTGGACGATACCGGCAGGTTGACCCCGCCGGCCGCGAACACCGTGTCGAAGCTCCCGACCGACAGCAGCGTGTCGAGGTGGCGTTCGCCCAGCACCGGCTTGCGCGTCACCTTGTTGATGACACCGGCCAGCGCGCCCTCGCCGTAGAGGACCGAGGCCGGTCCCTTCAGCACCTCGATCCGGTCGTAGTGCCAGTTGTTGCTGTCGCGCTGAACGACGGTCGAAGTCGAAATCCGCACGCCGTCCTGAAGGATCGACACGGTGTTGCCGGCAAAGCCCCGCAAGCTGACGACGGCCGGATTGCCCGGCACGTTGCCGGCGATAGCACCAACCACGTCGTTGAACGTCTCGCGCGCGGTGCGCAGACCGCGAACCTGGAGATCGTCCTGCGTCAGCACTTCGACGCTCGCCGGTGTCTCCCGGATCGACAATCCGAGGCGGCTGCTCGCCTGCGCCTGATTGTCGAGCTTCAGTGGATCGCGCTGGCCGGTGACGACGATCGTCGCGTCGGTGCGGTCGTCAGTGGTGTCGCGGGTTTGTGCCGCAGCCGGGATCGCCAGCAGCAGGCAGGGCGCAGCGGCACCCGCCATAAGGTGTATTCGAAGCATCGGAAATACCTTTGACCGGCCCGACGGCTAAGGACGCGGACCGCAACTCATGGTCGCGCCGGCTGAAGCGGCGCGGGATGACAGGTCAGAGGCAGGAAGGTGGTCCGCGTAGCGGAGGCCGTAGATAGGCTGGGCGTGAGGGTGGCGGCGGGACGATCGCGATCAGGCCGAGGGCCTGGATGAAGACGATCAGCGCGGCAACCTGGACAGGATCGATCGACCCCAGCATCGCGGCCGAGAACCCTGAGAAGGCGCAGGGCATTTCCGCCTTGCCGTGATCCTTGGACTTGCCGTGATCGGGCATGTCGCCATGCATCCCCGGCATGTCCATCGTCACGGTCGCCGGACCGAAGCCCGAGCAGATCGTGACGGTCATGCGGCCATGATCGTTGTCGATCATGTAGCCGGTGGGGACCAGCAGCTTCAGCAGCAGCGTCACCGCGCACAGCAGCACGGCAAAATGGCGTTGCGCGAGAAGTTGCCGGACGGCCTGCACGAAGGCTAACTAGCTGTGCATATGGGACGTGTCACTGAGGCAATCGGTCCCACGGCCCTTTCTCAAAAGGCGTCTCGCAAATCGGTTTTGGAAGCCAGTCGTGTTCGCAAAATTCGATCGTTTTTGGGAATGGCGACGGCGCGCTCAAAGGAAGCTACCCTCTTAATCGCCTGCGGTCGCCAAGGTGAACGAATGGCTGAATGCGGAAAGGCGAAGAGCAGCCTCGAATGGCAGGAAGTGGGTCATTAATCTATTAATACGATTGCCTCTGCGCCTTGCCACTTACCTGCGAGGCCCGGTACCTCCTCAAGTTGTCGCACATCATCGAAACGACCTCGCTCTTCGCGATATCGGACGATTTCGAAACCATGCCCTTTCAGTTGTGGCACCTCGTCCAGTTCTGCAGCCGTGGCGCTGTTCAGGGCGATCATGGGAGCCTCCTCGTGAATTGTATGAATTGTGTCTCGTTACCGCTTCGCCGCGAGGTAGCGATCTGCCGTGCGCAGCGACAGTGCCATGATGGTAAGTGCCGGGTTTGCGGCAAGGGCGCTCGGAAAAACCGAATTGTCGCTGATCAGCAGGTTGGGAATGTCGAAGCTGCGCCCGTCGGCGTCGACCACGGCATTGTCTCCGTCGGTCCCCATGCGACAGGTGCCGATGGTATGCGCCGACCGGTCGACCGCAAAGATGTCCTGCGCGCCCGCCGCTTCCCAGATCGCGGTCATCGTCCGGCGCGCGTGCCGGTCGATCGCCCGTTCGTTCGGCTGATAGCTGAAATCGATCCGCGCCTTGCGCTGACCGAACGCGTCGGTTTCGTCCGACAAGGTCAGGCGGTTGTCGGGGTGCGGAAGACAGTCGCCGTTGATCCCGATCCCCCCCATCCGGTTATAGTTGCGCAGCAGTGCTTGAAGGCGCTCGCCCCACAGCCCCGCACCTCGTGTGAGGCCGCTCGCAAGGTTGACCGGCAATACACCTAGACTCTGGATCAGATAGCCGCCGGCGAAATCGGCGTTGTCGGGCCGCAACAAGTCTTCGGTAATGAGGGACGAGGGGTAGCCGCGGTTCATCCGCATTTCGGCATCGAAGCGGCCCCAGACCTGCGTCGCGACATGCGCCATGAAGTTGCGGCCGACCTGCCCGCTCGAATTGGCGATGCCGAGGTTCAGCAGCAGCCGCGGTGTTTCGACACCGCCGGCGCACAGGAATACCGCTCGGCAACGCTGACGATGGTCTGCCCCGTGCTGGCGATAGACGACACCACTAATCCGCCCATCGCCGTCGAACTCGAACGACAGCACTCGCGCCTCGGCGCGTAGTTCTGCGCCATGCGCGACCGCGTGAGGCAGGTAGCTGGTGTCCATGCTGGTCTTGGCGGCGTTGCGGCACCCCTGGTGGCACGTGCCGCAGTTGACGCACGCCTGCCGCTGACCCCAGTGGGGCTGATCGCGGTCGCGCGACACCAGCGCCGCGGGCGCGTCGGTGGCGGTGATGCCGACTGCGGCACAGCCGCGCGCCATCGCGTCCGCAGGAGCATTGCGCGGGACCGGTGGATAGGCGTAGCGGCGACCATCATCCCAGGGATAGTGCGTCGGGCCGGACACCCCGGTAAAATCCTCGACCTGTTCGATATAGCCGGTCAGTTCGGCATGATCGATCGGCCAGTCGGCGCCTTCGCCCGTCAGCGACCGGAGCCGCAGGTCGCGCGAATCGGGACGGGGACAGAAGGCACCCCAGTGAAGCGTCGATCCTCCGACGCCCATGCCCGAATTATTCGATCCGAACGCGGTAGGGTCCGCGCCGCCGCTCAAGCGCTCCTCCATCCAATAGATGTCGGCGGCCAGTTCATCGGCGACATGCTCGTGCGGTCGAAAGGCGCGACCCGCCTCCAGCGCAACCACCGACAAACCGGCCTTCGCGAGCCGCGACAGGAGGGGAGCGCCACCGGCACCGGTGCCGATAATCACGGCATCTACGATCTCGCTGGTGGCGAAGGGAGCGCGGCTCATGCGGTCGTCTCCGGGCTGTGCTGCCATTGTTCGGTGTCCTCGGCGGCGGTGCGGGTATAGCCCTGCTTGCGCGGACCATCGCCGCCGACCGCAAAGCCGTCATAGCCGATCGCGGCCATCGCCGCCGGGGTCGCCATCCACTGGCGCACGATCTCCGCCCGAACGTCAGCGAACCACAGCGCCATCTGCGTGGGTGATAAGTAATCGGGATCGTCGGCAGCGCCCGCCTCTCCGGCGTCGATCCGCTGCAACCAGTTGCGCTGCGCGTCACCGGGTAAAGTTGCGAAACCGTCGGCAATCCGGTCGAGCGTTGCTATGCCCCGTTTCCATGCCACCGGGTCGGGTGGCAAGTCGGCGAAACGCCAGCCATCGCCCGGCCCCTGTACTGCCACGCCGACCCGCCGGGCCAGTCCGCGATCGATGCCGCAGTCGGGTAACACCTGCGCGATCAGTGCAGCGACCAGCTCCAGTTCGGCGTCCGACCAGCCCAACGCCCCCCGCGAGACCGGCCGGGTCCGCGCAAGCATCGCCGCGCGCGTCCGGCGGCTGACCCGATCCGACCCGAGCAGCCGCACGAACCCCGCCGGAAGTGATGCCGCCGCAACGGCGGCGCTATGGCCCGCGATCGCCTTTGCCAGCGCTTCGGGCTGTTCATAGGGAATCAGATGCGCCGCGTCGTCGATCGTGATGACCGTGCCATTCGGGTAGCGCGGCAGGTTCAAGGTGCGCTGAGCCGCCTCGCCTAAGTCGCCGTCCTCGGCTCCGGCTAGGATCAGTGCGGGAATTCCGACCTCGCCGACGCGCGCCGCCCAATCCTCCCGACTGCCGCGCTCGAGCCAGCCCAGCCACGCCTCGCGGCTCGACCGCTCGACATCGGCGATCGCCTGTTCGCGCAGTGAATCGGGCAACGGAGCGGCGCAATTGGCATCTACGAAGGTTTCCGCATCGGCGCGCGCGATCGGACCGTCCGCAACCCAGTCGATCATCTGCGTCCGGCGGTCATCCTCGATCGGTTCGGGGGCGGGCGGCGAGGCCGCGACCAGCACTACGCCGACGATACCGGCAAGTCCTTCCTCGCCCGCCGTCGCACGGGCCGCTACCAGCGTGACGATCTTGCCACCCATGCTGTGCCCTACCAGGACGCACGCGGTCAGCCGCTGCGCGCGGATCGTGTCGGCAAGGTCGTCGGCCATCGCCGCGACATCGACATAGCCGTCATCAGCCCGCTCGCCGAACCCGGGAAGGTTGAGCGCGAGGCAGGGGTGGTCTGGCAAATGCCGACGCACCAGATCCCATTCTCGGCTACTTGCGCCGAGTGCGTGCAGAAATACCAAGGTTGGTCGTGTCATGGGGCCTCGTCCAGCGGAGTTCCCTGCTGGACGACGCAGGCGTGTTCGTGTTCCCAAGCGTCCGCAGCGGGCAGAACTTAATTCTGATCAATAATTTATGAGAATTTTATTTCCGTGGGTTGGGTCGATCGATTGTGACCATGCTAGGCTAGCGGCAGCATCCACAAACACTCGCCACCGGTCACGAATAGGCGGGTTTCGTCGCTGTCGAACGTACAGTTGCTGCATGTCCCGGGCGTCGGCACGGTGGCGAGATGGGTACCGGCGGCGTCGAAAAGTTCGATTCCCCTGCCTGAACTGCTCCACAGCCAACCCCGTTGGTCGACGGTGAAGCCATCGGGTATCCCGTCGTCCATGGTCGCGAACCGCCGCTGATTCGACAGTGCGGTCCCATCCCAATCGAACGCATGGATCGCAACTTCGCCTTCGCCATGCTCGGGGGTCTGCGAGGCGTAGAAGGTGCAACCATCGGGCGAAAAGGCGAGGCCGTTTGGTTGCGTCATGTCGGTCATGCGCCGCACCACACCATCTTCGCCAATCCGGCAGATGGCGGTGCGCCCGCTTTCCGAACAGGTGGGCACGCCTTGCTTCGGATTTTCAAGGCCGAAGGTCGGATCGCTGAACCAGATCGCGCCATCGGGACCAACGATGATGTCGTTGGGCGCGTTCAATCGGCTACCCTCCGCCATCCATGCGATGGGGGTCGCGACGCCGGTGCCCTCGGACCGGCTGATCGCACGGCGGCCGTGTTCGCAGTGGACCAGTCCACCATCCGGCAGCACCGCATTGCCGTTGATGAACGGTGTCGCATCGAGAAGTACGTCGACTGCGCCATCCTCGCGCCAACCCATCACGCGGCGGCCGACGATGTCGCTCCATACTAGCGTCCGCTCGCGGGGCCACCATGCAGGCCCTTCGCTCCAGCTCGCCTGATCGTACAGCGTAACGATCCTTGCATCGTTGAGCACCGCTCGCGCATCCGCGTGTCGGATCACCGGCGGTGCTACGTCGGTCGGTACGGGCGGACCGGGCGAGCGTAAACGTGCCGGCACCAGCATTGGGACGAGCGGCGTTGCCGATATGTCGCTCATGCCTCAAACGGGTCGCGCGTCTGTGCCGCGGGCGACGTAGTGAACTGGATCATGATCTGGAAACAGGGTTCGTTGCCGACTTGGCCTGAACGGTGTCCCTTGCTGTCGGTCGTGCCCTGATCGTGCCCGAAATGGATATCGCCCGGCCCCATTTCCACCCGGTTACTGTCCATCGTTTCGATGAACCAGCGACCGCGCAGCGGGATCACCCATTGCGGTTTGGGGCTTTCATGCCAATCCCCGACCCAGCCCACCGGCAGTACCGCGAAATTGATCGCGCTTACCTCGCCCGGAAACGGCCGCATCCATTGCGGGTCCGCTCCGCCACCGACGCTTTTCTGTTCAAATCCGGTCATGTGCGATAGGTCGATCCGGCTGCCGCCATCGGCCTGCGTCCACATATGGAGGAAGGGCAGTATTGGCGGCTGATTGGCATCAGTTCCGTCGTTATCGAGCGACACTCCGGTCGGCAGGTCCATTATCCTCGTCTCCTCCCCAGCACGACGCGGCGTGATCGTGGGCAGGATCCCAACGGCGAGTGCGCGCGGAGGTTGCGTGATGCCGGGAAGCACACCGTGCGCCAAACCTGCGGCGTGGTGCCTTGGTGCGCCAGCACCTGTACTCTGGATCCCAGCAGCGTCCATCTTCAAGGTGGGCTACCCTGCGGAGGTGTGGACTGCCACGATGCTCACGCCGCGCACCTGCGCGTCGGAATCGAGCATTTTTGCGAAAGCTGTTCGCAATCGATTGGGTAGAGTCAGTGGTTCTCAGGTCAGACTGGCATGACGATTGTGAGTTAGCTCAATAGAGAACAAAAGAGAAATCTTATCTGACGGGTACATGCTGAAGGCGGGTACGAAACGAGATGAACGAACGACTGCTTCAGGATAGCGACGAAAATGGCGAGAACGACCGGATTTGGGTCCTTGCTGTCGGCAGCCGTCTGAATGAAAGTTCGTTGCATTGCGTTGTCGCACTCGCAAGCCGCTTGATCGCTTTCAACGGTAATGCGCCAGGCGACGTTCGGATGATGTCTATTTTTCGTCCAGAAAACAACGCAATCATCCAATTGTCGGTTTAAAATCTGCGGCCAAGCTTCCCGAGTCGATCTGATGAGACGACCTTCGCACGGGCATATTGCCTGCAAACTGTGCCTATCTGGTCTGTTGCGCATCGAATGGGGTCTCCAGACCGATCTCTCTCAATAGCATTCGACCAAGATGCGAAACTTCCACCGTGTGCTTAAAGTCACCTTTGTTTGCATCGAATTCGGGGAGCTGCCCCTTTTTTACGTTCCCGTAGTTCTTCTTCAGCAAGCCAGCGCGCACCAGATGCTCGCGCCCTAACTCGAAAAGCCGGTTCCGCTCCAAATCCAGCGTCGGCGACCGAAGGTGCGCGGGCGGTGGTCGATTGACCTTCTCGAAGGCTTGGCGGTCGGCGCCGGCATAGGATCTGCCGTAGGCATTGAGGAGCGCTACCTCGTCGTCGTCCAACTCGCCGAAAAGGATGAGGAGCCGCTTTCGCCGCACGACGTCCGCGTCTTCCTCGCCGAGACCACGGCTGACAGCTTCCACTATTTGATCGAGGCGCTCGCTCGAGGTCGCTCTAGCGGACTGGAACCCGCCCTCCTCGATCAAGCCAATCTTCTCCGCGTTGCTCGGTAGGCCGTTCCTGACCTCTTCGGCCAGCCCGCTGACGCGCATTTCCAGCGCACGAAGGTACGTCGCGATGCGATCGGCCCGCTGTCCCGGTATGACCATGCCGACGACCTCAGCGACGACCCCGCCTGCCAGCGGGATGGCGCCGGCGACTCCCTTTCCGATCGCTACGAGCCGATCGCGCCACCGATCGTCCAGACCATCATCACGCTCTCCGTCGCTGATCATCGTATCCTCCGGGCCGCGCCTGACGCGAAGTTGCGAGGTAGAAAAGCCCGATCCTAATGTCGATCCGGGTGCATCGGCTTACCTAAGCCAATGTCTGAAGCTGGGAAGCGAGCAGAGCAACGTGAACGTCCGGTAGTGGGTGAAACAGCCATCGTTTGAACCGAGCCCGAATCCACCCGAAGTGCTGCACCGTTGATGAAGCTTGCCCGCTCGGAGCAGAGGAAAGCGACCGCCGCCGCGACTTCATCGGCACGTCCACGGCGCTTAAGGGCCATACCGGGACGCTCTTCTTCCAGAAAGCTTTCAATCGCTTCATCCACGCTGACGCCCATCTCGTTTGCGCGCTTCTCCATCATCTTGTCGGTCATCGGCGTGGTGATGAAGGCGGGCATGACGACATTCACCAGCACGTTATCGCACCCGTAGGCTTTCGAGAGACCCTTGGTCAGGTTCTGGATCGCTGCCTTCGACGCGCAGTAAGCGAGTTCGTCGACATAGGGCTGCACCGCGTCTTCGGACGAGAACAGGATGATCCGACCCCATCGGCGTAAGCGCATCGCCGGGATGGCAGCACGGCACATTCTGACGGCGCCCATCAGGTTGATGTCGAGCGTATTCAGCCAACCTTGGTCGTCGACGTCGAGGAAGTCGCCGGTGGCCCCGGTGACACCAGCGGCGTTAACCAGGATGTCAGGTGCTCCAAGGTCCGCGGTCACTTTGCCATACAGGGCGGAGATGCTGTCTGGCTTCGTCACATCAGCCTCGATTGCGATCACGTCGCCCCTGGACCTTAAATCATTTAGGCTCTCGGCGAGCGTTCCTCCAGGCTGATCGGTAATCGCGAGACGCGCAACGGTGTCATCAGCCAGGGGCCGGACGCCGTGCGCGGCTAAGGCGGACGGTATCCCGACCAAGACGATCCTCGAATATGCCGAGGAACATGGCCTGCGGACTGGCATGGTCACCACCCAGTCGATCGCCGATGCCACCCCGGCTGCGACCTATGCCCATGCGAATGACCGCAAGAAATGGGGCGAGATTTTCCGCAGGCGTTTGCGCCGCGCTTCGGTGACGGGCGGGACGTGCTGTTCGGGGCGGGCCGTCGCCAGATCGGTGAGCAACTCGCCGCGCGCGGCACCGGTTTCGATGCGATCGCCCGCGCAAGCAAGCGCCCGATCCATGCCACGCTCGATGCCGTCCCGGCCAGCAAGCGGCGGCCGGTCGTGGTCGGCGACACGATGGACGCGCGCGCCGCGACGCTGAAGGCGCTCGATATTCTCCGGCAATCGCCGACCGGCTATCTGCTGGTGGTCGAATGGGACGCACATACCGACGATCCGCGCGAGGGGCTGCGCAATGTCGTCGATTTCGACAAGCTGGTCGCCGAGGTCGAAAAGCGCGTCGACCTGAAGGATACGCTGCTGATCTTCACCGCCGATCACAGCTTCGGGTTGCAGGTCGATGGCGGTCGCCGAAGGCAGGACGTGCTGACCGGCTATGATGCGTGGAAGGCGACCGATGCCAAGGCGGATACGGTCCGGCTTCAAAACGTCTTCGTCAATCGCACCCATACCGGCGAGGAGGTTGCCGCGTCGGCGATCGGCGCCGGTGCGGAACGGGTGCGCGGCTATTTCCCCAACACCATTTGTTCGGCGTCATGATGCAGGCGTGGGGCTGGAAGCCAGAGGCAACGCCTGCGCGGCGATAAAGCGCAAGGATTGCGGGCGCTTCAAATTCGGAAAGCGTTTATACAGAAGCAATAATATTGCAACGAAACCGTCGCACGGCCGACATCGATCGTCCTTAATGGCGGCCCTCAAGAACGGCGCAAACCGCCGTCACTGGGGGAATTTCATGCAATCGTTCATCCGCCTGCTTCAGGCCACCACAACGCTCGCCTTCATCGCCGCGCCGACCATCGCCATCGCGCAGACCAGCGGCGGATCGCCGGCCACGGCCGCCGAAGAGAGCGAAGAGATCGTTGTCAACGGCAGCTACGCCCGCTCGATCTCCGCTGCGATCGAGACCAAGCGCCGTGCCGATCACGGCGTCGATTCGATCAGCTCGACCGATATCGGCAAGTTCCCGACGCAGAATGTCGCCGAAGCGCTCCAGTTGATCCCCGGCGTCGCCATCACCCGCCCGCGCGGTGAAGGCCTGTATGTCAGCGTCCGGGGCCTCGGCCCGCAATTCCAGAACACGCTGCTCAACGGCCGCAGCGTCGCGCTGAACGACCTGATCGAAAATGGCGGTGCGCAGGGGCGGCAATTCCGCTTCGAAATGCTGCCCGCCGAATTCACGTCGAGCATCGACGTGGTCAAGACGCCGACCGCCGACATGACCGAAGGCGCGCTGGGCGGCAATATCGACGTCAAGACCTTCCGCCCGCTTGCCGTCGGAAACACCACGACGCTGAACCTGCGCGGCACCTATACGAGCCAGACCGGCAAGGTGAAGCCGAACGCCACGATCCTGAGCAGCGCGACCACCGATGACGGCACTTTCGGCATCATCGCCGGCGCGCAATATTGGGGGAAGGCGGTCCGCAACGACCGTTTCATGAATTTCGGCTGGCTGCTCAACCGCTATACCAGCAGCGCCGCCGGGGGGCTTGCGACCGGTCTCTACTCGCCGACCCGCACCCGCCCGACCGTCGAGAACGAGGACCGCAAGCGCGTGTCGGGGATCGTGTCGGCGCAGTGGCGGCCGACCGCCGAGCTGGAAACCACGCTCGACATGATCGCGACGCGGCTCGACGTCGCCTATGACGAATTCGGCCTCGACATCTATCCCGACGACAGCGGTACCTCGGTCGTGCCGGGTTCGGCGGTGGTCGAGGGCGATACGCTGGTCGCAGCGACGATCAACCGCGTCCGCTTCATGGCGTCGCGCGAATATAGCCTCAACCGCCACGACCTGCTGACCATCGGGTTAAAGCAGCAGTGGAACGCCGATCGCTGGCACGCCTCTGGCAGCGTCAACTGGTCGAGCGCCCACAGCTTCCACCCCGATTACCGCGAGGGCACGGTGCGCAGCCGCGCCTTCTTCCTCGCCCCGCTGACCTATGATGCGCGCGGCGGGTACAAGGTCCTGCCGACCTTCACCACCACCGTCGATCCGACCAGCGCTGCCAGCTATGCCCTCTATCCGTTCAACATCGCGCCCAAGGACAGCAAGGATCGCGACGTCTATTCGCGTGCCGATCTCGGCTATGACATGGATGGCTTCCTGACCAAGATCGCGGCGGGCGGCGAATATCACTGGCGCGAGCGTAATTATTTCCGCCGCGATTTCAACGTGACCCCGACCGCGAACACCCCGCTGACCAGCCTTGGCGCCAATGCCTATGAAGCGATGCCGTTCGACGATTTCCTTAAAGGTGTCGACGGCACCGCCCCGCGCAACTGGCTGGTGCCGGTGACCGCGGCCTATGTGAACGCGTTCTTCACGCCCGCCGTCGCCAACGCACCGCTAACGCTTGGTGATCGTCGGTCGTCGTTCCTTACCAGCGAAAAGATCGCGGCCGGCTATCTCCGCGCCGATTACGGCTTCGACGCGGGCACGGTCGCGATCAGCGGCAATGCCGGCGTCCGCTATGTCCATACCGATCAGATCGCCAGCGGCACGCTGACCAGCGGCAACACCGCGACCCCGGCCAGCTTCCCCAAGACGTTCAGCAACTGGCTGCCCAGCTTCAACCTGCGCGCCGACCTGACCAAGACGCTGGTCGGGCGTCTGGCCGCCAGCCGCGTGCTGACCCGCCCGAACGTCACCGACAGCGCGCCGCGCATCACCGTGTCGACCGACGCCCCGACCGCCAGCGGCGGCAATCCGCAGCTGGTGCCGTTCCTCGCCACCCAGTTCGACGGGTCGCTCGAATGGTATTTCGCACCCGCCGGCATGTTGTCGGGCGCAGTGTTCTACAAGGCGATGGACGATTACATCACCCAGCAGAATACCGAGATCACCATTCCCGGCCGTGGCGTCGTCCGCCTGTCGACGCAGGTCAATGGCGGCAATGCCAAGGTGTACGGCATGGAGATGGCGTATAATCAGGTCCTCACCTTCCTGCCGGCGCCGTTCGACGGGTTCGGCGTGCAGGGGTCGTACACCCATACGTCGGTCAAAGCCGACTATACCGCCGGTTCGCGGTCGATCCGCGACCAGCTGATCGGGCTGTCGAAGAACAGCTTCAACCTTGTCGGCTTCTACGATCAGGGGCCGTTGTCGGTACGGCTGTCCTATGTATGGCGCGACCGGTATCTGTCGAGCACCGGCAGCACGGTGCAGGCACCCACTTATGTCGATGCGTTCGGGTCGCTCGACGGCAATTTGTCGGTGCGTGCGACCGATCAGGTGACCTTCAGCCTCGAAGGCATCAACCTGGCCGGTGCGCGCCAATATACGTTCAACGACAGCAAGCTGCGTTTCGGCGAAATCAACTATTACGGCCGCACCGTCCTGTTCGGCGTGCGGGCGGCGTTCTGATGCGCGCTCTGGCGCTGATCGTAGGCGCTATCGTGCTCACCGGTGCCGCCCCGCGCGCACCGGTGGCACAGCGGATGAACGACGTGCAGGTGATTGGATCACACAACAGCTTCAAACGCCGCATCCCGCCCTCCGTCCTCGCTTCGATCCGGGCGCGCAACCCAAGCGAGGCGGATGCGCTGGATTACGATCATCTGCCGCTCACCGCGCAGCTTGACCGGGGGGTGCGGCAGCTGGAACTGGATATCTTCGCCGATCCGGCGGGCGGGCGGTATGCCGACCCGATGGGCGAGCGGATCGCGAAGGAAGCGGGCGAGACGACCGGTTTCGACCGTGCGGCGATGCTGCAGCCGGGGTTCAAGGTGTTTCACATTCCCGATGTCGATTACCTGTCGGGATGCATCACCTTTCGCCGGTGCCTTGGCGAGATCGATGCGTGGTCGCGCGCGCATCCCCGGCATCTGCCGATCATGATCACCATCAACGCCGCCGATCGTCCGTCGGGTCGGGCGGGGATCACCGATCCCCTGCCGCTGACCGCGCCGTTGCTCGACGCACTCGACGCCGAAATCCGGTCGGTGCTGAAACACGGTCGGGTCATCACCCCCGACGAAGTGCGCGGCGACGCGCCGTCGCTGGCGCAGGCGGTGCGGACGCGGGGCTGGCCTTCGCTGGCGAAGACGCGCGGGCGGATCTATTTCGTACTCGACGTCCGGTCGGAGGTCGGCGAAGCGTATCGCGCCGGCCACCCGTCGCTGCGCGGGCGGCCGATCTTCGGTTGGTACGACCCCGGCACGCCCGAAGGCGTGATGCAGATCGTGCAGGACCCGCTGGTCGATGGCGCCCGGATCCGCGGCTGGGTGAAGGCGGGGCAAATCGTGCGGACGCGCAGCGACATGCCGACGATCGACGCCCGTGCCAACGACCATCGCCGCGCCGATGCCGCCGCGGCCAGCGGGGCGCAGGCGGTCAGCACCGATTATTATCCGGGCGCGTCGACCCGGCCGGGCTTCACCTTCGAGGTGACCTTGCCGGGGGGCATGATGGAGCGAGCCAATCCGGTGACGTGCCCGTCCTGCGCGTTGCCCGCGCGGTAAGATGCAGCGAGTGAACGCCCGGTGGTTATCGCCGGGCGCGGGCGGGGTCGGCCGTATCGTTGGCCGACCGCGCGATGACGAACAGGGTCGACGCGTCGACGATGAACCGGTCGAGCACGCCGTCCGCGATCCTGATCGGCCTGCTTCGCCGTCAGTCGATAGATGGGGTGATTGCGGTTCACACTCTTCGACGCGCACCGTGATCTGGGCCGGCATGGGGCCGGCAGACGCGGAGTGATGCCATGTTGCAGTATGTTGGGCTCGACGTCTCGCTGGCCGAGGTGGCGATCTGTGTGATCTCCGAGGATGGAACGATCGAGTTTGAGGGCACCGCACCGTCCGAGCCTAACGCTATCGCTGACTGGCTGCTGGAGCGCGACGTGCATCCCGAGAAGGTCGGCTTGGAGATCGGCGGCCTAGCGCGCTGGCTCTGTGCCGAGCTTGCCGCCCGTGGGCTGCCCATGATCTGCATCGACCCACGCCGGCTTCGCGCGTTCACCAAGACCATGTGACGTGACCCCCGTTTCTTCATCCAGATGGAACTAGAGACCGGCCCTTCGAAGGGACGGACGGAATGAAGCGGAAGCAGTTTTCTGAAGAGCAGATCATCGGCATTCTGAAGGAGGCCGAGGCGGGTGCGGTGGTGACGGAGCTGTGCCGCAAGCACGGCATGTCGAGCGCGACCTACTATGCGTGGAAGGCGAAGTTCGGCGGCCTGGAGGTGTCCGATGCAAAGCGCCTGCGGTCGCTCGAAGAGGAGAACGCCCGGCTCAAACGGCTACTGGCGGACACGATGCTCGACAACGCGGGGTTGAAAGACCTGCTGTCAAAAAAGTGGTGATGCCCGCCGCGAAGCGACAAGCGGTCGCGCATCTCCAGGCGACGTTGGGGATGAGCGAGCGGCGGGCATGCGCGGTTGTCGGAGCGGATCGCACGAGCATGCGGTATCGCTCGTGCCGGGCAGATGATGGCGATCTGCGGTCAAGGCTGCGTGAGCTGGCGCAGCAGCGTCGGCGGTTCGGCTATCGACGGCTGCACATCCTGCTGTGCCGGGACGGTATCACGATCAACCGCAAGAAGACCCAGCGGCTCTACCGCGAGGAGGGCCTGACGGTGCGTCGTCGTAAAGGACGAAGGCGTGCTACAGGCAGCCGGGCACCCGCGCCGGTGCTGGCGCTGCCGAACCAGCGCTGGAGCCTGGACTTCGTGCACGACCAGCTCGTCACCGGCCGGCGGTTCCGTGTGCTCAACATCGTCGACGACGTGACGCGCGAATGCCTCCGGGCGGTGGTGGACACGTCGATCTCGGGCCGGCGCGTCGTGCGCGAGCTGGCCGATCTGATCGCCGAACGTGGCAGGCCGAAGATGATCGTCAGCGACAACGTCCTATGTCGGGAAGCAGCGGCGGGTTTTGGCCAGCAGATATCCATGCGCCGACAACCGTCGGCGCGGCATGCAATCTGAGCCAGATGGCTCCCACCGTCAACGGGATCGCTCCCTGCCATAGCAAACACAGGATCCAGCAGCGCCGAGGCGGCCGTGGTCCTCACCATCCTTAAAACGAGATACGCACCCAGGTGGAAGGCCCGAACATTATCTACAGGGTCGCTCGACGAGCGCCCTCACGGCACTTGCAGAGAGGGGTCCTTCCACCTGGCATCCGACCGTTCGAGGAACGGCCGGTACTCTGTCCCCGTCTTGATGACGGCGTGAGCCACGCGCGCCATCTTGGCGGTGAGCGCCGTCATCGCCTTGCGGCGACGGTCGGCATCGTCCGCGTGCCCGGCAACATATCGTCCGAGCTTGTCGCGGAAGCTGTTGTCGCGCTGACGCGCGGCGACCTGGGCAGCCATCCAGAAGGTCCGGCGCAGGCGCGCATTGCCGTACTTGGACAGCTTCGTGCGGCCACGGAACGTGCCTGACTGACACGTTGCGAGATCGAGACCGCAGAACTTCAGGAACTGACGATGATGGTTGAAGCGCCGCAGATCACCGGCCTCGGCCAGGATGGTCAGCGCGTTGATCGGACCGATGCCCGGAATGTTGCGCAGCAGCTGGTAGTCGACGTCATCGGCGAGCCGCGCATGGGCCAGCCGCTCGATCTCGTCTCGCTGGTGGATGAGGCTGCGGCCCTGCGCGATGACCATGCGGAACATGGTGATGGCGGCTGAGTTCTCCGGCACCGGCAGTGCCGTCGAGGCGGACGCCGTCTCGTAGATGTCGTTGATGAGGCGTGCCTTGGAGACCTTGCGGCCGATGAGCGGCCATGCCGCGGCCGAGAACGCCTCGCGGTCCAGCGCCGTGATGGTGGCCGGCGTCGGAAACCGCTCGATGAGCGCCAGGAACCAGTCGGACCGGCTGTTGCCTGCGAAGCGGGCGATCTCGGGGAAGTACAGCGGCAGGTAGTGGGTCAGGATCCGATGCCAGGTCTGCGTCTTCATCCTTGAGATCGTCTCGTGAGTCTTCGAGAGCTCCTGCAGGTCGTTGATTCCGGCCACCAGCGGGTCGACGTAGCGCTGCGTCGCACCGATCCGCAGCATGTGCAGGATGACCTGCGCGTCCTTGGAGTCGTTCTTGTCCCAGCCGTTGTGCAGCGCCTCGCGCGTTCTGGCGAGCGCGACCGACGAGATGAGGCGCAGCTCGAACCCTGCCGTCAGCAGCCGGTGCGCCAGCGTACGATGGTAATTACCCGTCGCCTCGAACCCGACGATGATAGGGCGCCCGATAGCAGCGAGTTGCTCGGCAAAGCCGTCATAGTCCTGCCTGGTCGCCATGACGGTCATCCGCCGGCGCCGGCCGCCTTCCGGTCGCTCGATGAGAACCTCCTGTCGGCTCTTGGACATGTCGATGGCTACCAGCACGGCGCCGGCAGGCGTAGAGGTGAGCTTGGTCATGGTCGGTCGGCCTCCAAAGTGTTGTCTCGACAACCTCACTTTAGATACCTGCTGACCGGCCATGGCTTGCCCTGATGAAGTCTGCGGCCGCTACGCGGCCTTGTCTTCATCAGGGCCATAGCGGCTCCCGAACCAGCGCTTCCCAATGTGCTACGGCATCCAGTTCGCCGAGCAGCTCCGCAACCGCAACACCGCCTGGTCCCGCCAGATGCGCTTCGACATGATCTGCGAGGCCAACGACATCGAGCACCGGCTCACCAAGCCGAACCATCCGTGGACCAACGGGCAGGTCGAACGGATGAACCGGACCATCAAGGAGGCGACCGTCAAACGCTTCCACTACGAGAACCACGACCAGCTTCGGACGCACCTCGCCGACTTCATGGCCGCCTACAACTTTGCCCGCCGGCTCAAGACGCTTAGCGGGCTCACACCCTACGAATACATCACCAAGATCTGGACGTCAGAGCCAGACCGATTCATCGTCGACCCGATCCACCAGATGCCGGGACTGAACACCTAGGGCCTCACTTCCGTTAGCATGTACTATGTTTGGAGTATTCGCACGTATCTGGACGTTACTGTATTCAAGAAATCTAAGTAACAGGTTAAATTTTGCTGGGGACGTTCATCGGAGGGCGATCAGCGCGTCCGATTTCCGGGGGGTATTACATGACGGCGATGGGCGGTGAGTATTCGCGTGAGCAGGCGGCGTATGGTGATGCCGAACTGGCTTCCGCCACCGAAGATGATGGGCGGGATTTGCTCGAGGGCGAAAGCGAGTCAATCTCCCTCGATGGCTATGCGGCGCGCTACGCTCGCGAGAACGTTCTGGTCCAAGTGCTGCGCGGGTTCGAGAGTGGCACTTATGGCGACATACTCGATATTCACAGTCTGCTCTCCACTGCGAGTGGCTATGAAGCTGGCACTAATCCCTTCGCTAAGGGGTACGTGCGGCTCGTGCAGGATGGCGAGCACACACTTGTCGAATATGATTGGGACGGCGCCGGGGACGCGGGCGAATGGACGGTGCTGGCGCTGCTGGAGAACGTCGACGCCACCACGGTGACCCACGTGAATTTCCAGCCTGCCTTCTCCCCCACCGGCGCGGGGGTGACGATCGAGGGTGGTGACGGCTACGACGTCCTACGCGGTTCTGCCGAGGACGACGTGCTTAGCGGCGGCGGCGGCACCGACGATCTCTTCGGCGACGGCGGAGACGACGTGCTGAACGGCGGCGAAGGCGCCGATTATCTGGGCGACTACAGCGGCAGCAACACGATTAACGGCGGCGCTGGCGACGACTATATTTATGGCATCGGATACGGCCGCGGCGTCTCGGGCAACGTGGATATCGTGACCGGCGGGGACGGACGCGACCGTTTCGTTATATATCACTACGACGCGGACGAAACCGAAACGGTAGTCAGCCTCGACATCATTACCGATTTCACGACCGGCGTCGGCGGCGACGTCCTCGACATATCCGGCCTTTCCGGCTCCACGCTGCAGGATTACGAGCGCTGGGATAATCCCTTCGCCTCTGGCCACCTTCGCCTGGTGGCCGACGGCCAGGATACGCTGCTTCAGCTCGACATCGACGCGGGCGGCGAAGCTGCGCGCTGGCAGTCGCTGGTACGCCTCATCGGCGTCTCGCCCGACAGCTTCGTTGCGGCGAATTTCTATCCCTCCTTCTCGCAAGACGGCGTCGGTCTGACGCTGACCGGCACCGACACCGCCGATCTGCTGGCGGGCGCCGGCGACGACGACACGCTGTCGGGGCTCGGCGGCGATGACACGTTGCGCGGTGACGTGGGTGACGACGGGCTCGACGGCGGGGCCGGCAACGATCGTCTCGACGGCGGGATCGGCGATGATCGGCTGAGCGGGGGCGACGGCGACGATATTTTCGTCGATTACACCGGCGACAACGTGATCGATGGCGGCGCCGGCAACGACACGTTCGAATACATCGGTTTCACTGATTACTGGTCGCCTGACAGCGTCGCCACGATGACGGGCGGCGCGGGACGCGACACCTATCGGATCTACGTCGACGCGGATCGGCAGGAAGCATACGAATCTGATCCCGACGTGGTGACCGACTTCGCAGCGGGCGCGGAGGGCGACGTTATTGACCTAGCGTCTTTCCTCGCCTGGCAGGCGCAAGGGTATGAGGCGGACAGCGATCCGTTCGCGACCGGCTACATTCAGCTGATCGCGGACGGCGAGGACACGCTGGTGATGATCACGCCGGATCCCGCCAACGAGGACGCCGGCGCCGTCGCCATCCTGCGTCTTGCCGGGATCGCACCTGCGCAGTTGACGGCAGACAATTTCTTCCCCGCCTTCTCGCCGTTCGAGGACGGCGACCCGCAGGAGGGAACCGAGAATGGCGATATCTTGATCGGCACCGCGGCGGGGGATACGATTGATGGCTTGGGCGGCGACGACCAGATTTCGGGCCGCGGCGGTGATGACGTGCTCGACGGCAGCGACGGCAACGATCGGCTGCTGGGTGAGGCTGGCGACGACCTGCTGGAGGGCGGCGCGGGCAACGACAGTCTCGACGGCGGGGTCGGCGATGACACGCTAATGGGCGGCGAAGGGAACGACTTCCTCTACGACTACCAGGGGAAGAACATCGTTCACGGCGGGGCGGGCGATGACACATTCTACTATCTGGGCTTCGGCGGAGATACCGGAACGACTGGATCAGACACGCTGACCGGCGGTGAAGGTCGCGACACCTACGACATCCATGCCTATACAGCGCGCTATGCGCCGACGCTGGTCCGGGCGGACGTCATCACCGATTTCACCGCCGGGGCGGGCGGTGACATCCTGTTGTTGGGCAGCGTCGTCGGCTATCTTACTAATTACGAAGCAGGCAAGAACCCCTTCGTCAGCGGCCACCTGCGCGTCGTCGATCAGAATGGCGACACGCTGGTCCAGGTCGACTGGGACGGCAGCGGGACCTCGGGCAGCTGGACAACGCTGGCGCGGCTGCGCGGCGTAGCATCCACAGCGTTGGTGGCGGCGAATTTTGCTCCCGACTGGTCGGTGGATGGCACTGGCGCGACGATCGTCGGCGACGACACTGCCAATTCGCTGGTTGGTACTGCGAACGACGACGTCATCCTGGGGCTTGGCGGCAGCGACTATCTGTACGGGCAGGACGGCGACGACAAGGTCGAGGGCGGGGCGGGCGCCGACTACCTCGAGGGTGGGCGCGGCGACGACATGCTGGACGGCGGCGAGGGCAACGACCAGATCTACGATTCGGGCGGCAACAACACGTTGATCGGCGGCGCGGGCGACGACGTCTTCGGCCGCAGTATCTACGGCTATACCGGCGCCTATCGCAATGTGATGACCGGCGGGGACGGGCGCGATACCTTCCGGCTCCATTCCTACGACGTGCGTTACTCGCCGGCGACGCAGACCGCCGACACGGTGACCGATTTCAAGGCGGGCGCCGGCGGCGACCTGCTCGATCTGAGCGGCGTTGTCACTTATCTCACCGGGTATCGCGTCGGTGAGAACCCGTTCCTGAGCAATCACGTCCGCCTGCAATCGGACGGGGCGGACACGCTTGTTCAGGTGGACTGGGACGGCACCGGCACGGCCGGCTGGGCGACCGTCGTGCGGCTGCAGGGGGTCGAGCCGACCGCGCTGACCTACCAGAACTTCACCCCCGATTGGTCGCCCGATGGAACCGGGGTGACGATAGTGGGCACCGCGAGCGGCGAATACCTTTCCGGCACCGGCAACGACGACCTGATCCAGGGGCTTGGCGGCAGCGACGGTCTGTACGGCCTCGATGGCAACGACAAGCTGGAGGGCGGCGCCGGCGCCGACAATCTCGACGGCGGGCGGGGCGACGACACTTTGGAGGGCGGCGACGACGGCGATTATTTTTACGACTACCAAGGGGCGAACGCGCAGAGCGGGGGCGCCGGGGACGACGTCTTTTACAATGTCGGTTACGGCGGATCATCAACCGCCGGGGTCGACACGCTCACCGGCGGTGCCGGGCGAGATACTTATGCGGTCAACGCCTACGACCTTCGCTATTCCATCGGCACGCTAAAGGTGGACATCGTCACAGACTTCTTGGCCGGCGCGGGCGGCGACCGCATCGACCTAGCGAACGTCGTCAGCTATCTGGCGAACTACATCGCCGCCGCCAATCCCTTCCTCAGCGGCCACCTGCGGCTGGGCGCGGACGGCGACGATACGCTGGTACAAATCGACTGGGACGGCACCGGCATCGCGGGCTGGGCTACGATCCTGCGGCTGAAGGGCGTCGCACCCACGGCGCTCGACGCCAACAATTTCTCGCAAGGCTGGTCGCCCGACGGTCGCGGCGTCACGCTGGAGGGGACCGAGAACGCCGATAACCTCAACGGATCGGTGAACGACGACGTCCTACGCGGGCTGGGCGGCAATGACTACCTCTACGGTCAAAGCGGCAACGACAAGCTGGAAGGTGGCGCGGGCGCCGACTATCTCGATGGCGGATCCGGCAACGACACGCTCGACGGCGGCGACGGCAACGACGCGCTCGTCGAATATCAGGGAACGAACGTACTCGGCGGCGGAGCCGGCGACGACACGTTCAACTATGTCGGCTACAGCGGCGGCTATGCACCGGGCGTCGATACGCTAACCGGCGGCGCGGGGCGTGATACCTATCGGCTCTATTCTTACGACGCGCGCTATTCGCCCACGTCGGCCCGGGCGGACGTAATCACCGATTTCAAGGCGGGCGTGGACGGCGACATGCTCGACCTCGCTTATACCGCATCTTACCTTGCGAACTACACCTACGGCGACAATCCCTTCCTCACCGGTCATGTTCGCTTGGTTGCGGACGGCGACGACACCCTCGTTCAAGTCGACTGGGACGGAACCGGCAGCGCCGGCTGGTCGACGATGGTGCGGTTGCAGGGCCTTGCGCCCACTGCGCTGAACTATGACAATTTTACGCAAGGATGGTCGCCGGACGGCCGTGGCAAGACGGTAGTGGGGACCGACGCCTCTGAATTTCTGTACGGCACGGCGGGAACTGACACGCTGCAGGGCATGGGCGGCAACGACTACCTCTATGGCTACGGCGGCAACGACATGCTGGAGGGCGGTGCGGGTGCCGACGTTATCGAGGGCGGCGCGGGCGACGACACTATCGACGGCGGCGACGGCAACGACACGCTTTGGGACTATCAGGGCGCTAATGTCCTGAAGGGCGGCGCCGGTGACGACACGTTCGGCGGCGTCGGGTTCAGCAACAGCGGCGAGCCGGCCGGCGTAGATACGATAACCGGCGGCGCGGGGCGCGACACCTACCGCGTCGACGCCTCGACCGCGCGCTATTCGCTCGCGTCGGTCAAAACGGACATCATCACTGATTTTGCGGCCGGCGCCAGCGGCGACATCCTCGACCTGGCCAATGCCGTTGCGCAATTCACCAACTTCCGCGCCGGCGACAATCCCTTCCTGTCAGGCCATGTGCGCCTGACCGCGGACGGGGCCGACACGCTGGTTCAGGTCGACTGGGACGGCACCGGCACCGCCGGTTGGGCCACTCTAGTGCGGTTGCAGGACATCGCGCCGGGAACGCTCGACCACAATAATTTCTCGCCCAACTGGTCGCCGGACGGCCGCGGCATCACGCTTGTCGGCGATGCTGGCGGCAACACGCTGAGCGGCACCGCCAACGCCGACCTCATTCAGGGGCTCGGAGGCAACGACCTTCTCTACGGCGATGCCGGGAACGATACCCTTGAGGGTGGCGACGGGATCGATGTGCTATGGGGCGGCGAGGGCGACGACCGGCTTAGCGGAGGCGACGGGGCCGATACCTTCTACGACGTCATTGGCCTCAACACCTTCGACGGCGGGGCGGGCGCCGACACCTTCTCGGCGGTAGCCGAAGGCGGCGAGCGCGGCGGTTCGGACCGCTTCACTGGTGGGGAGGGGCGCGACACCTATCAGATCTCGACCTATGATCTGAGGTACAATCCGACGACGCTGGCGGCGGACACCATCAGCGACTTCGCGACCGGCAAGGACGGCGACATGCTGTCACTGACCGACATCCACAATTATCTTCTTAACTATAGCTACGGCACCAACCCGTTCGTCAGCGGCCACCTGCGCATGCGGGCGGTCGGCGCAGACACGCTGTTGGAAGCGAACGTCGATGGCAGTAGCAATGGGGTGTGGCGCACGCTGGTCCGGCTGGAGAAGGTAGCGCCTTCGTCGCTGACGGCCGCGAATATCAACCCTGGCTGGTCGTTCGATGGCGTCGGTGCGACGATCGTGGGCGACGCCAGCAACAATTACCTCACCGGCACCTTCGACTCCGACACGATCAGCGGCCTCGGCGGCAACGACACGCTGATCGGCGATGCGGGCAACGACGTGCTCGATGGTGGCGAAGGGGCCGACTATCTCGATGGCGTGGAGGGGGACGACCGACTTACAGGGGGGGCGGGCGACGATTACTTCTATGATTATTCCGGCACCAACGTCTTAAACGGCGGCGGTGGCAACGACCGTTTCGACATGGTCGGTTATTCGGGCGGTCTAGGCGGCGTCGACACGCTGACGGGCGGCGAAGGCCGCGACACCTACGGGCTGTACGGCTACGACGCGCGCTATTCGGCGACCAACCTTCGCACCGACATCGTCACCGATTTCACGACTGGCGCGGGCGGCGACGTGCTCGACCTTTCCAGTATCTTCGCCTACCTCGCCGGCTTCGTGACGGAGCAGAACCCGTTCGCGACCGGGCATCTGCGGCTGCTCGCCGATGGCGAAGACACGCTGGTCCAGATGGACTGGGACGCTCGCGGAACGGGCGGCATGTGGCAGTCGCTGGTACGGTTGCGCGATGTCGATCCGGCCAACCTGACGGCGGAGAATTTCTCGCCGCAAGTCACCCCGCCGGCGGCCGGAGTCACCGTGCAGATCACCAGCGCGAAAGTGGACGAGAATGCGCCCGGCGGCCGTCTCGTCGGCACCCTTGCCGCAACGGGCACCGACGCGACCGGCACCTATACCTTCACGCTGGTCGACGATGCCGGCGGCCGGTTCAGGCTCGTCGGGGACCGGATCGAGGTCGCCGATGGCGCGAGCCTCGACTACGAGGCCGCGACCAGCCATCGCCTGCGCGTGCGCGCGACCGACACCGCGGGCACCAGCGTCGAGAATACGCTGATCATAAGCCTGAATGACGTGGTCGCCGACTTCGCCGTGACGCAGGTCGCGGTTGGCGTGACCGAGCTGGAGGCGGGTCGCACCGTCGACCTCGAATGGACCGTCGCCAATCGCGAGAACGCCGCATTCGCCGGGGGGTGGGTCGACAACGTCTACCTCGACGATCCGAATACGCCCGGACTCGACCATCTGCTCGCTTCGCTGTCAACCGACGCGTCGATCGCAGCGAACGGCACCGTAGGTCGCGTCCACGCCGTCACGTTGCCGCTGGCGGTGGAGGGTGCTTACCGTTTCGTCGTAATGACTGATGCGGGCGGCCGCATCGCCGAGGGCGTGTCGGGCGAGGAGGACAATACCGGCGTCTCCGCGGCGATCGAGGTGGCGGCGGCTCAGGTGCCCAATCTCATCGTGTCCGATGTCACCACCGCGGAAAGCGCCTTCGCTGGGCGCGAGGTGGAGGTGCGCTGGACCGTCACCAATACGGGCGATGCGCCGACGTCGGCGGCTTATTGGTACGACGGCATCTGGCTGTCAGAAGACGATAAGGTCGGTGCCGGCGACATCCAGCTCGGCGACGTCATGAACCCAGCCTATCTGGCGCCGGGCGAAGCCTACCAGGGGAGCTCGACCGTGCGGCTCCCGGCGAACCTTCAAGGCAAGTACCGCATCCTCGTCCAAACCGATCGCTACGGCCAGTTGCCGGAGTTGACGCATGAGGACGACAACGTCGCGGCCAGCAGCGCGCTGACGATCGATCCAATTCCGCTAAGCGAGCGGCCCGACCTTAAAGTCGCGAGCGTCGCCGCGCCCGACCAGGGTTTCTCGGGCCAGCGCCTGCCGATCACGGTGAAGGTCGTGAACGTCGGTGACGGCGTGGTGGCGGACGGCGAGGCCGCGCAACTGGGCGGCTACACCTTTTGGTCGTCGTCGAGCGGCCATGGCTCGGTTCGTGATATCCTCACTCATTTCAATGGCACCTTCGGCGGCCGGTCGGACGAGAACACGATCCGGGTCGTCACGCGCACGACAATGGGGGCCGCGCCCGAATGGGTCGAACAGGTCTTCATGTCGACCGACGCGACGCTGGATGCCGGCGACCGCCTGCTCCAGACGACCTCACGCGACATCAGCTACTTCATCCTGCACGACGTCTATCGCAATTATTCGTACGTCGCCAAGGACGCCGCCGGGAACAGCTACCGCGTCAGCGGCACGTCGCTGGCCGGGCGCTATTACGAACTCGCCGGCGACAAGCCCGCGCCGGGCGGCGAGGACGCGGTCACGGCCGCGATCAACGTGACGCTGCCGGAAGGGATTTCGGGCGACTATTACTTCTTCGTCCGCATCACGCCCTCGTCCTGGCTCAACGACGTCTACGATTCGAATAACCTGTCGTTCGACAGCGCGCCGACGCGCGTGCGGCTGACCCCGCCGCCCGATCTGGAGATGGAAAAGCTCACGTTTAACGGCGAGGCGGTCGCGGGGCATGCGGTCACGCTCGACTATTCGGTGCTGAACGCCGGCGCCACCGCCCCCAATGCGGGCGGCTGGTACGACCGTTTCTACCTGTCGCGCGATACCGTCCTCGACGGCACCGACACGCTGCTGACGCAGGTCGGGCGCTGGTCGACCGTCCAGCCGGGCGACGCCTATGGCGGCAAGGTGTCGCTGATCCTGCCGGTCGGGATCGAGGGGACATGGCATGTCATCGGCGTCGCTGACGGCGAGAGGGCGGTGTTCGAGCTGAACCGCGACAACAACGTCGCCGCCTCCGCCGGCTTCGATATCGTCTCGCGCCCCGCGGACCTCGTCGTCACCGCCGCGGCGGTATCGGGCGAGGCGCGGGCGGGAACGCCGCTGCTGCTCGAATGGTCGGTCCGCAACCAGGGGACGGGGGACAGCATCGTCACCGACTGGCAGGACTATGTCGTCCTGTCGCGCGACGAGGTGCTGGGGAACGGCGACGACCGCGTGATCGCCACCTTCGGGCACGCCGGCGTGCTGAACCCGGGCGAGAGCTACGTCGGCAAGCAGCAGCTGGTGCTGCCGCAGGACGTGGCGGGCGCCTATCGCCTGTTCGTCGTCACCGATGGCAGCCGTCAGGTGTTCGAGGAAACGGCCGAGGGCAACAACTATCGGCAGGTTCATCTCGGGATCGGCGGGGCGACCACGATCGACGTGGCTCCGGTGCAGCGGCCGGACTTGCGCGTGACCAAAGTGGATGCTGACGCGACGGCGACGTCGGGGGGGCTGACCGAGATTCACTACACCATCACCAACGCCGCCGACGCACGCGTCACGCTGGGAGGATGGACCGACCGGATCGTGCTCTCCGGCGACGACGTGCTCGGCAATACCGACGACGTTGTCGTGGGCAGCGTGTATCGCGCGTCCGGGCTCGAGAAGGATGCCTCCTACATCGAGAAGGTGGCGGTTAAGCTGCCGGTCGAGCTCGCCGGCCGCTACACTGTCTTCGTCCAATCCGACGCGGGCGGCAGCGTCGCCGAGACGGCAGAGGACAACAACGCCCGCGCCGCCGCCGCAACGATCGACATCGCCGCAGGGGCGACCCCGGACCTCCTCGTCACCAGCGTCTCCGGGCCGGAAAAGGCGGTCGCGGGGCAATTGCTCACGATCGACTGGAGCCTCGCCAACAAGGGTGCGGCCGACGCGCCGGCGCGCGGGTATCAGGCCTTCTACCTGTCGCGCGACACCGTGCTCGACCGGACCAGCGACATCTACCTTGGTCATGTCGACATGACGACGGTGCTGGCGACCGGCGCGACGGTCGATGGGACGCAGACCTTCAAGGTCGCGGCGGGGCTTGGCGGGCGCTATTACGTGCTTAGCGTCGCTGACAGCGGCAACGCCATCTACGAGCGCGGCGGTGAGGCGAACAACGTCAGCGTCAGCGCGCGGCGCATCGACATCAGCCTGCCCGCGCCGGTTGACTTGGTCGCCGGCGTCGTCACCGTGCCGGGTGAGGGGCTGCCCGGGGCCGCGATCGCGATCACCTACCACGTCTCGAACCAGAGCGGCTCCACCGCGATCGGCCAGTGGCAGGACAACGTCTATCTTTCGCGCGACGACAAATGGGACGCGAGCGACCTCCTGTTCGCGCGCGCCACCGGCAGCGGATCGCTAGCGACCGGCGCCTCCTACACTAACACCGTCACCGGCCAGCTTCCGGGCGTGCTAAGCGGCGACTATCACATCATCGTGCGCACCGACGTGCGCAACCAGATGCCGGAGACGGACGAGACCAACAACGTCTCCGCTAGTGTCGATTCGGTGAAAATCAGCGTCGAGGAGCTGATCCTCGGCACGCCCGACACCGGGCGGCTGGAGCATCGCCAGACGGTTTATTACAAGGTCGAGGTCGACGCGGGCGAGACACTGCGTGTCGCCTTCGACAGCGCGTCGGACTTCGGTCGCAGTGAGCTCTTCGTCAGCTACGGTGAACTGCCGAGCCGGTCGGGTGCCGATTTCCGCTTCGACACCGCGGACGCCCCCGATCAGGCGATCATCGTGCCCAATACGCGCGCAGGCACCTATTACGTCATGGCGTACAATGACGTCGGCTTCACGACCGACTACGCCGTCACCGCCGACGTGTTGGGCTTCGAGATTACCGACATCGCCACCGATAGCGGCAGCAACCGCGGGCACGTGACGATCAAGATCGAGGGCGCGCAGCTCACCACCGCGACCGCGGCGGCGCTGGTCGACGCGGCCGGCACCGAGCGCGCGGCGAGCGCGGTCCTGTGGAAGAGCGCGACCGAGGTCTGGGCGACCTTCGACCTGCGCGGGCTTTCCACCGGCGCCTATGACGTGAAGCTCGGCGATGGCGCGTCGGTCGCGGTGTTGGAGGACGGCTTCACCGTCAATTCCAAGCCCGAGGGTCAGGTGGTCTACGGCATCGAGACGCCGCCGGCGCTCCGCCCCGGACAGACCGGCACCGTCCGCGTCTATTACCGCAACGAGGGCGAGACCGACGTCGCCGCCCCGCTGCTGCAGGTGTCGGGCAACGCCAAGCTGAAGCTGCCGGGCGACGCCGACTTCGGCGGCACGTCGATGCAGCTCCTCGGCATCAATGCCGCCGGGCCGGCGGGCGTGCTGCCGCCGGGGGCGGAGGGCAGCTTCCAGCTCACCATTACCGCCGACTTCACCGGGGCGGGAACGATCCGGCTCGGTGTCTCCGCGCTCGACGCCGACACGCCGATGGACTGGGCCACTTTGCTCGCCGACGCGCGCTCGGTCAGTATGGCCGACGCCGCTTGGGCACAGGTGCTGTCTAACCTGACCGCCACGCTCGGCGACACGGCCGGGGAATATGGCGCCGCGCTGGCCGAATATGCCAGCCGCCTCGACCTGCTGGAAGGGCGCACCGGCGACGTCGCGCGGCTGTTCGGCATGGCGCTGAACGAGGCGACGGTGAACGGCAGCCTGCTCGACGCCGCGGTGCCGGGCGTGCTCGGCCGCAGCCGCGAGTTCGCCTGGGACATCGCGGCGATGCGGCAGGCGGACGGCGACGTCGTCGTCCGCATGGGCGACGCCGCGATGCGCTTCGAGCACGACGGCAAGGGCGGCTTCGTGGACCGCGACGGCGCGACGCTGGCGGTCGACGGCGGCCGGTTCGAGCTGGCGATGCCGGACGGTACCCGCATCGAATTCGGTAGCGACGGGCGCTTCACGACGCTGGTCGACGCCAACGGCAACACGCTGAGCGCGACCTATGCCAAGGGGCTGCTGACGAAGGTCGCAGGCAGTGACGGCGCGACGCTCGACTTCGCCTATGACGCGCGCGGACGCCTGACGTCGGTCACCGACGAGAGCGGGCGCATCGACAGCTACGGCTATGACGCGACCGGCGAGTATCTGAACCGCGTCACCACCCCGGCGGGCACGACGCGCTTCGACTATATCACCGAGGGTCCGGCACGCGGCAGCGTCTATCGCGTGACCGGCTTGGACGGCGCGACGCGCGTGTTCGAATATGACGAACGCGGTCGCCTTGCCGGCGAGAGCCTGGCGGGCGGCGCGGAGCGTGTCACCTACGCCTATGACGATCGCGGCGGCGTGACGATCACCGACGCACAAAGCCGGGCGACCCGCGTGCTAACCGACGATAACGGCCTCGTCGCACAGGTCGAGGATGCGCTCGGCCGCGTCATCCAGATGCGTCACGACGCCGATGGCCGGCTGGTGGGAATCGTCAATCCGGACGGGACGACCGGGAGCTTCGAACACGATGACGCCGGGCGTCTGGTCGAAGTGCTCGACGCGCTCGGCAACACCGTGCGGTTCGACCACGACGCGCTGTCGGGTCGTCTGACGGCGGTCGCGGACGGCAACGGCAATCCGATCGGCTATGACTATGACGATCGCGGCAACCTGACGCGAATTACCTACGCGGATGGCTCGTTCGAGGCCTATGCCTATGACGCGAAGGGACGTCTTGCGGAGGCGACTAACCGCCGCGGGCAGGCCACCACCTTCGCCTTCGACGAGGCGGGGCGCCTGACGGGCAAGACCTTCGCCGACGGCAGCACGGCGAGCTTCGGCTACGATGCCGGGGGCCGCCTGATCCTCGCCGAGGATGCCGACAGCGGCACCACCTACGCCTATGACGCGGCGGGCCGCCTCGCCAAGGTGACGGACGGCGATGGCCGCTTCCTCGCCTACGAATATGACGCCGCGGGGCGCCGTGCCTCAATGACTGACCAGGACGGGCGCGAGGTGCATTACGGCTACGACGCGAAGGGTCGCCTCGCCGAACTGACCGACGAGAACGACGCGCGCATCGCCGCCTACAACTACGATGCAATCGGGCGGCTGTCGCGCGGCGACAACGGCAACGGCACCTATACGACCTACGATTACGATGCGGCGGGGCAGCTCGTCAGCCTCGTCAACCACCGTGCCGACGACAGCGTCAACTCGCGCTTCGACTACACCTACGACGACATGGGCCGCCGCACGAGCGTGACCACGCTCGATGGCACGACCGACTACGAATATGACGCGATCGGCCAGCTCACCGGCGTGACGCTGCCCGGCGGGCGCCACATCGAATATCGCTACGACGCGGCGGGCAATCGTACGACGGTGACCGACGACGGCGTGAGCGAGCAATATGCCGCCAACGACCTCAACCAATACGTCACCGCCGGCGGCACGAACTTCACCTACGACAAGGACGGCAACATGCTGTCCAGGACCGTGGGCGAGGCGGTGACGACCTACGCCTACGACAGCGAGAACCGGCTGGTCTCGGTGAAGACGGGCGACGACGAGTGGCGCTACGAGTACGACGCGCTCGGCAACCGCATCGCGAGCACCCTCAACGGCGAGCGGACCGAGTTCCAGTTCGACCCGCTGGGTCTGGGCAACGTGGTCGGTGCGTATGGCGCATCGAGCGCGCGCTACGTCCACGGGCTGGGGCTGGAAGCGACCTCTGGGGCGGGCGGTGCGCGCTATTACGACTTCGATGCGATCGGCTCGACCACGGGGCTGACGAACGCGGACGGGGCCTATGGCAGCCGCGCGTCCTACTTGCCGTTCGGCGAGACGCTGTCGGCGGCGGGGGCAAGCGACCCGTTCGGCTACGTCGGACAATTCGGCGTGCAGGGCGATGGCAGCGGACTGCTGCAGATGCGCGCGCGCTATTACGATGCGCAGCACGGCCGCTTCACTCAAACGGATCCACTCGGCGTCGCTGGCGGCGTGAATGTCAATGCTTATGTCGTTAACGATCCTGTCAATTTCATCGACCCCGAAGGGCTGATCCGCTGGCTGCCCGGGTCGACGAAGGCACCCGACGTCCTAAACTCCAGCACCGGCATCCTGACCGGCGTGCTGGGCGTCGTTGGGGGCGCAGCACTTCTCACCGGCGCAGTCGCGGTCGGTGGCCCGCTCGCGATCGGCATCGGTACGGCCCTCGTCGTGAAGTCGCTCTACGGGATCGGCGCAAACAGCTACAACCTTGGAAACGCTCTTCAAGAAAGGGAAGGGGCGGCGCTCTACGGCGATTTCGCCGATCTCGGCTGGAACGCGAACTCCCGTCGGATCTTTAAAGCCGCCGATATGGCGATCGATCTCGCCGGAATGCTCGTTACGCCAGCGAACC
This sequence comes from Sphingomonas sp. BL-S-05, assembly GCF_055521695.1. Classification (NCBI taxonomy): domain Bacteria; kingdom Pseudomonadati; phylum Pseudomonadota; class Alphaproteobacteria; order Sphingomonadales; family Sphingomonadaceae; genus Sphingomonas; species Sphingomonas sp. BL-S-05. The sequence continues at coordinate 370,324 of NZ_CM145499.1, forward strand.
TCACCAAGTATCTGCCTTCTTATTACGGAAAGAACTTCGAGGCGCTGGGGAATGCGCTTCAGCTAACCCAGGCAGCGAAGACTGTCTTGGATGCCTGGACCGGCGGCTATGATGATGACGATCCCGTCGTCCAGAAGGACATCCCCGTCGTAGCCCCGCGCGACCCCAACGACATCCTCGGTCCCAAGGGCCATGGCGACGATCACTGGGTCGCCGCCACCGAGGCGCTGCCCTACACTGTGCGGTTCGAGAACGTCGACACCGCCACCGCCCCGGCGCAGCAGGTAACGATCACGCTGCCGCTCGACGGCGATCTCGACCCGCGCACCTTCCGCCTAGGCGACTTCGGCTGGGGTGACATCGTCATCGACGTGCCCGACAACGCGTCCTTCTACACCGACCGGCTCGACTTCGTCGCCAGCCACGGCTTCCTGCTCGACGTCATCGCCGGGATCGACGTGGCGACGGGTGAGGCGTTCTGGACGCTGACGACGATCGACCCGGAAACGGGTGAGATCCCCGAGGATCCGCGCGTCGGCTTCCTGCCGCCCAACGTGGACAAGGGAACCGGCGAGGGCTTCGTCAACTACACCGTCCGCCCCGACCGCGACGTCGCGACCGGCACGGTCGTGGAGGCGGGCGCGACGATCGTCTTCTCGACGCAGGAGCCGATCGACACCCCCGTCATCTTCAACACGCTCGACGCCGACGCGCCGGAAAGCGCGGTCGAGGTCGTGCCAGAAAACGCCGAGAGAAAGGACGCGCGCTTCACTGTGCGCTGGGGCGGGACCGACGAGGGAGCGGCGATCCGCAATTTCGACGTCTACGTCTCTGATAATGGCGGCGCCTATCGCCTGTGGCTCGGCGCGACCGAGGCGAGCGAGGCGGTGTTCGACGGCGAGCCGGGGCATCGCTATGCCTTCTACACTCGCGCCCGCGACCATGTCGGCAACCTAGAGGCGGCACCGGCCACCCCGGACCTCGTGCAACAGGTCGCGGCCGAGGCGGTGCGCCCGGACGTGCTCGTGCCTGCGGTCGCGGCGCTGACCCCGCCTGCAGCAGGCCGCTACGGCACCGGCGACACGATCGAGATCGCGGTCCGCTTCACCGAAGCGGTGCTGGTCGCTGGCCAGGGCGCACCCGGGATCGCGCTGACAATCGGCGACCGCGCCATCACGGCGGGCTATGCGGCGGGCACCGGCACGGACACGCTCGTCTTCCGTCATGTCGTGAAGGCCGGCGACTTCGACGTCGATGGCATCGTCATCGCGTCGAAGCTGACGCTCGGCGGCGCGACGCTGACCGACAAGGCCGGCAACGCGCTTGCCAGTGATGCGCTGTTCGTCCCGTCGACCGCGGCGATCCTGGTCGACAATGCGCCGGCCACGGCAGGCAACATCGCCGATCAGGACGTCCGTGCCGGGCAGGCGTTCGCGCTGACGTTGGCGGCGGGGCTGTTCACCGACGCGGATGCGGGCGACACATTGATCCATGTCGCACGTCTCGCCAACGGCGCAGCGCTGCCAGCATGGCTCGCCTTCGACTCCGCGACCCGTACCTTCTCGGGCATGCCCGCGGACGGCGACAGCGGGGAATGGGAGATCGTCGTCGTCGCCACCGACACCGCGGGGGCGAGCGCGCAGCAGCGCTTCACGCTGGCGGTCGCGGCCGAACCCGAGCCCGAGGGCCAGGCGCCGACCGATATCGCGCTGTCTTCGGCCAGTGTGGCGGAGGATGCTGCCGCGGGAGCGGTCATCGGCACGCTCTCGGCGACCGATCCTGATGGCGGCACGCTCACCTTCCTCTTGGTGGATGATGCGGGCGGGCGCTTCGGCATTGAAGACGGCCGCCTGGTCATCGCCGCCGGTGCGGCACTCGACTACGAGACGGCGGCCTCGCATCAGGTGGTCGTGCGCGTGACCGACGACGACGGGTTGTCGTTCGAGGAGGCGCTCACGATCGCGATCACCGACGTTGACGAAGCGACTGGGCCGGAGGAGACACTTAGCGATAGTGGCGACGTGTTCGAGGCGCCGTCAGACGCGGGCTGGGACGTCTTCGGTCTGGGCGGCGACGACCGGCTCGTCGGCGGAGCGGGCGACGACAGGTTGTTCGGCGGCGCGGACAACGACGTGCTGACCGGCGGAAACGGCAGCGACCGGATGGTCGGCGGCAGCGGCAACGACACGATGACCGGTGGTGCGGGGGCGGACATCTTCGTCTTCGATACGTTGGAAGCTACCGGCCTCGACCGCATCACCGATTTCGGCCGCGACGACGAGTTGCTTACCACGCGACCGATCTACGACTCCAACGGAGACGGCTTCATTACATTCGGTCGGAACCGCGTGCTCGACCTTGTCGGCGGGGGCCAGGTGTCGATCGCCTCGGAAGTAGGCAAGCGGGTCCAGCGTCTTGTTTTGGAAGGGACGCGGACCGAAGATGACGTTACCTATTACGTTTACGCGCTTGAGTGATTAGAATGCGAAACGGCCGACTATCGATCGGGGGCGACTGGGCTGGTCGCCTTCGATGATAGCGTCCTCGCGCTAGGGAAGGGTGCGCACGTCATGGTCGCCGGCGACCGCGACGCTCCCGCCTTCCGGCATTGATCGTCGCTAGCGGTAAGGCAGGTTCGGTGCCACGTCATTGCGGCGCGCTACGACCGATATGCTCAGGCGACCATTGAGCGTCTCCTCGAGGATTCTTAGCTTCTCGGCGGCACCCCAGTGACGGCAACGACCGAACGCTATCGGCGATGATCTCGGATACGGACATCGGCCTACGGTCGGGGCATAGCTCCGAGTTCCTTCTTAGGCTGAATTTTGTCTAGGCAAAACAGGGGGCCAGATCGTTACGTCCGTTTTCATGTTAGGTTTTCGGATGGGACGCCTTTTCATGCGACAGGTGTGCGGCTATAATGGTCGACGAGCCCCAGACGTTCTGTGAATAAATCAAGCGCTTAGATGGTGGACATTCTGGCGTGGCGGTCCTGCCGCCCCAGACAGTCACTGATTGCCCCAGCTAAGGGGACCCAAATCTGCGGTTTTCGGTAACTTAGCGGGACTTCGACCATCGCAGTGGCGTCAACTGACGCCAGTCGATGGAGCCAGTCCCTGATGCCAGCGATCGAGAACGTCACCCGCCGCCGCGCCGTCTATTGGTGGCGGCGAAAGCTGCGTTTGGCGCGCGCAAGCGCAAATCCTATAACCGTTGTGACGATGGTCAGCCTTCTGACGAAGGAACAGCCGGTCGCCCGTCGACGCGCGGTCGCAATGACCGGGCGGAGCGAGACGGTATCGTCAGCTCGACCTTGTTGTGCGGCACCGGGCTAGGCACCGCCTTTCACGGCTGGATGGCGAACCGCTCCGGCGACGCGGGCGCGCGGCGGGTGGTCAATCGCAACGTCGTCCTCGCCGACTGGCTGTTCACGACCCCCGCTGTCATCGTTCAGCCGGTGACCGGGGTGTGGCTCGCGCAACTCGCGGGCTTTCAGCTGACGACCGGCTGGCTAGCGACATCGATCGCGCTCTATCTGATGGTCGGAGCCTGCTGGTTGCCGGTGGTCGGCATCCAGATCCAGATGCGCCGCATCGCTGACGCCACCCCGTCCGACATGCCGCTACCGGCGCGCTATTCCCAGCTGTCGCGGATGTGGTTCCTGCTCGGCTGGCCGGCGTTTATCGGGGTGATCGTCATCTTCTGGCTGATGGTGACCAAACCGGAGTTCGTGTGGTGACCCATGTCCTGTTCCGTCGTCTCCTCGGCAGCACGATCAATGACCTATCACCCGTGCTGCGCGATGCGCATGATAGTCGGATCGACCAGCGCTGGCGCGGCGTAGCGCAGGTCGAGACGCACCCGAACCCGCTAGCCCGGCTGCTCTGCCTGATGATGCGTCTCCCCGCGCCGGGGACCGCCATTCCAGTGACGGTGCAATTCGAGCGGCGCGGTGGCGCCGAGCACTGGCACCGCGATTTCGCCGGACGTCGCTACCAAAGCACGCTCGTCGAGCGCGACGGGTTGATGATCGAACGGATGGGCATGGCGACCAACATCTTCCGCGTGTCGGTGGAGGACGGCGCACTCCGGTTGGACCTGATCGGCTTCAGGTTCCTCAGCGTCCCGCTGCCTTCCACCCTGCGCCCGCATTGTCACGCCCGCGAACATGGAAACGACGGGTGCTATGTCTTCGACGTGCCCGTCGACCTCTGGCCCTTCGGCCGGATCATCCGCTACACCGGCCGGATGGAGCGGATCGATGACTGACGGCCCCATCATCCTGTTCGACGCGCAATGCGTCCTGTGCTCAGCCAATGCCCAGTTCATCCTCCGCCACGATCGCCGGCACCGTTTCCGACTGGCGGCGATGCAGGGTGTAGCCGGTGCGGCGCTGTTCCGTCGGCACGGAATCGACCCGACCGATCCCGACACGATCCTGGTCGTCGATGGCGAACACGTCCTGCGGGACAGCGACGCGGTGATCGCAATCTATACCGGCCTGGGGTGGCCGTGGCGTGTCGCGGGCGTGGCCCGCTTGATGCCGAACTGGTTGCGCGACCGGGCTTACCGATGGATCGCCCGTAACCGCTATCGCTTGTTCGGCAGGCGGTCGACGTGCTGGCTTCCAGCGCCGGAGGATGCCGCTAGGGTTTTATCATAGCCGCACACCTGCCCGGCCGGTCGATGCCCCCCATGGTAGCGGCCGTCGCGGTGGCCATCGGCGTGCTGCCAGCCTTGCAATTCGATCATGTCGGCTTCGTGGCTTTGGTCGGCGCCGCTCTGGCGGTGGGCATGGCGGCGCGCGGATGGCGCGCGGCCGGTCGAGCTGACGATACGCGCTTTGCGACGCTGGCAATCACGGCGGCGGGGTCGCTAGCGCTGGCCGCGGCAAAAATGCTGCCCTTCGCAGGGTGGGCGTCGGCGGCGGCGCTGCTTTGCGCCGCGATGATGACGCTCGCCGGCCTGGCGAATGACCGGCGGATAGAGCGCGGGGGCTGGGGCTTCTGCGCGACGACGATGGCCTTGCTGGGCTCCCGGGAAGGTATCGCCCGGCTGTTCGGCGAGGCGGGGAGCGGGCACTTCGCCACGTGGATCGTGCCCGCCATGGTTGGGCTGGGTCTGGCGATCCGCGCGACGGGTACGCGCGCTGCGGTGATGCAGCCGGCAGCGGTGCTGATCGGCTAACCCGCGATGTCCGCCCAGCTGAGATCGAACCGCGCGAGATATTTGCGCAGGCGATCGGCGTCGTTGGTGGAGGTGCGCTGGCGGCGTGAGGCGGCGAACAGGGTGCGGCCGGCGTCGGACAGTGAGCGGCTGGCGCGGCAGGTTTCGACTACGTGCGCCAGCTGGACACGATCGAAGGGATCGAGCGCGTCGAGTCGCTCGGCGTTCATCAGGGCCGCCAGCGCGTCCGCTTCCGGCGTTGCGCCTCGCCACAGCCTCTGCAGGCGCGCGATCTCGGCGGTGACGCAGTCGAGATTGATCCGCCCGGCCGGACTAAACGTCGCCATCCGTGTCACGCTGGCGGCGAGGTCGCGGAAGTTGCCGGGCCAGCGGGCCTCGGCACTGGTTGCGAAGCCGAGATAGCGGTCGCGTGCCTCCTTGTTGAAGGTGATGCGGTCGCCCTCACGCTCGGCATGGCGATCGAGTTCATAGTCGAGATTGGGCGCGATATCCTCGCGGCGCTCGGCAAGGCCGGGCAGCGCGAAGGTCCAGAGATTGAGTCGCGCATACAGGTCGTCGCGGAACGTCCCCGCCGCCACGCAGGCGGCAAGATCGCGATTGGTACCGGCAATCAGTTGGAAGTCGCTTTCGACTTCGCGGTCGGCGCCCACCGGCAGGAACCGTTTGTCCTCGATCGCACGCAGAATCATCGCCTGTTCGTCAAGGCCGAGTTCGCCGATCTCGTCGAGGAACAGCACGCCGGTGTCCGCCGTGCGCAGCAGCCCGGCACGATCCGCGGCAGCGCCGGTGAAGGCGCCCTTGCGGTGGCCGAACAGCGCCGACATCGCGCCATCGCCCTTCAGCGTCGCGCAATTCACCTCGACCAGTGGCCCCTTCACCTGACGCTTGACCCGCTTGAGTTCGTAGATGCGCCGCGCAAGCTGACTCTTGCCTGCGCCGGTCGGCCCCATCAGCAGCAGCGGCGCGCGGCTGCGGATCGCGACCTGTTCGATCTCGTCGATCATGGCGTTGAAGGCGGCGTTGCGGGTGTCGATGCCCGATTTGAGGAAGCTGGTGCTTTCTGCGCTGTCCGCAGCGAAGCGCGTGGCGATGCTGTCGTATCGCGATAGGTCGAGGTCGATCGCATTCCAGCGTCCCGCTGCGCTGCCGCCGCTTCGGCTGGGCTGCGTCTGAAGCAGGCGACCAGGAAGATAATGGGCTTCGCTCAACAGGAAGAGGCAGATCTGCGCAACATGCGTCCCGGTGGTAATGTGGACGAGGTAATCCTCCGCTTCCGGATCGAAAGGATAGGCTCGCGCGAAGTCGAGCAACTTACCGTACACCTCCTCGAAGTCCCACGGGTCGGCGAAATCGAGAATGTGCGGCTCGACCTGCGTTTCCGGCGACACCGAGGCGATATCCTCCGCCACATAGTGCGCGAGCCGCTGATGCTGGGTGCCGTGCAGCAGGATCAGCCGGTCGACCCGCAGGTCGTCGTGCATCGTCAGGCCAACCGTCGGTCGCCACTTGGACCAGCGCGACGGGCCGAACTTGCTCGCATCAAGGGTAGAGCCGAGAAAACCTAAAACGACAGTAGGGCGCATTCTGATACGGTAAGATAAATGGCGATCCACGTCGATCGTTTAGTTCAAGCGTAAGCGTAATGCCTCCGCTTCGACGCTTCATCGCGGAAATCGTCTTACAAGCTGTAATTACATGATTTTATGATCTTATGATCTTCGTCGCGTCGAACTGGCACGGCTTTCGCAAAGCTAGTGGCATCGGATCACATGGTATCGAGTGATCCGATGCGCGGCAGGGGCGGTCGGAATGGGCCGGCCGCCCCCGAAGCAAACAGGGCATAGCTCAGGCTGCGTAGAGCGCCTGCTTTGGGAGCAGGATGTCGCAGGTTCGAATCCTGTCGCCCTGACCAGTGTTCGAAGGGAGTTGGACGATGGCCAACAAGGGATTGTTCGCAAGCGCCGTGGCGAGGCTGCTGCCGCGTGTCGACGCTGTAAACCGGGAGCGCGCGGCGGCCTATGCCTACGGCCCGGAAGCCAAGCTTGCGCAGCTTGCCGTGACAGGCACGCTGGCTGACAGCTTCTATGCCGGCGCCGACCAACATCTTGACGAGGCGCTGGCGGCGGCGCGGGCTTGTGATCCGACGTTCGTCGCAAGGGCTGCGGTCTACGCCCGCCGATCGGGAACGATGAAGGATATGCCGGCGCTTCTCGCCGCTTATCTGACGGTTGCCGACCCGGATCTGGCTGTGCCGGTTTTCGGCCGCGTCATCGACACCGGGCGGATGCTGCGCAGCTATGTGCAGATCCTGCGTTCGGGACAGGTCGGGCGGACGTCGCTAGGCTCGCGACCGAAGCGGCTGGTGACGCAATGGCTGGAGCGGGCGTCGATGCGCGATCTGATGGCGGCGGCGACGGGTAACGACCCCAGCCTCGCCGACATCGTTCGCATGGTTCACCCCAAGCCGGCCGATGCGACGCGACGCGCCTTCTACGGCTGGCTGATCGGCAAGCCGTACGACCTCGCCGCGCTGCCGGCCGAGATCGCCGCCTTCGAGGCGTGGAAGCGCGCCACGGCGTTGCCGCTGCCGCCGGTGCCGTTCGAATGGCTCACCGCCTATCCGCTGAGCGCGGAGCAGTGGGGAGAACTGGCGACGCGAATGGGGTGGCAGGCGTTGAGGATCAATCTTAACACGTTGGCGCGCAATGGCGCGTTCGGTGTAGCGGGGGTGACCGAGGCGGTTGCGGCGCGGCTTGCTGAGCCGGCACCGGGCGTCCTGCCTTATCAACTGCTGGTCGCGTTGCGATCAGCAGGAGATGGGGTACCGCTGGCGGTGCAGGCAGCACTGGAGACGGCGCTTGAATCGTCGCTGGCGAAAGTGCCGGTGGTCGCGGGCAATGTGGTTGTGTGTCCGGACGTCTCGGGCTCGATGCAGTCGCCGGTCACCGGTTACCGTAAGGGCGCGACGACGACGGTGCGGTGCGTCGATGTGGCGGCGCTGGTCGCCTCGGCGATGCTGCGCACTAACCGTCGGGCACGGGTGATGCCGTTCGAAGTCGATGTCGTCGACCTCGCGCTCGATCCCCATGCACGTCTCGCCGTCAATGCGGCGCGGCTGGCGGCGGTGGGTGGGGGCGGCACCACGGTGTCGGCCCCGCTCGCCCGGCTGAACCGTGAGCGGGCGAGCGTCGATCTGGTCATCATCGTCTCCGACAATGAGTCCTGGGTCGATGCGACGCGGCACGGTGCGACGGCGACGATGCGCGAGTGGGAGCAGCTGAAACGCCGCAACCCGAACGCTCGGCTCGTCTGTGTCGACATCCAGCCGCACGGCACCACCCAGGCAACCGGGCGGCCGGAGATATTGAATGTCGGAGGGTTCTCCGACGCCGTGTTCGACACGATCGCACGCTTCGCTCTGGGGCAGACGCGCGACTGGGTCGAAATGATCAACGAAACGGAGGTTTGAAGGAAGGCCGTGGCGAATGCCGGCGGGACTACATCCCAGGACAGACCGGAGAGTAGAGCGCCCGGGCAACCGGGAGATGCGGGTTCAAATCCCGCCATGGGAGTGTAGCTCAAGGTCGCTCAACGTCTCGCCACTTCTCGTCGCCACGGCCCAATTGAAAACGGCGAATGCCGACCGGACTACATGGACTGCTAATCCCCGTGTCGCGGGTTCGACTCCCGCCTCGGCATCGGCCGGGTAGCTCAGCGGTAGAGCAGGAGACGTCCGGTCAATCCTCGTCGCCGTGACCCAATTCAAGCTGGCGAATGCCGGCGGGACTACATCGGTTCAGGCGGTTCGACTCCGCCCCGGGGCAACCCGGAAACGTCTCGCCAATCCTCGTCGCCGGCACCGAAATCTACAGGAGGTCATGATGACCGCAACGACGTACGAATATAGCGAAGTCCCCGGCGGCGTGCCGATCAAGGCCTGGACGCGTGGCGTGCCGGTTGAGGACGGCGCGCGGGCGCAATTGGCGCGGGCGGCGCAGATGCCGTTCATCTTTAAGCATGTCGCCGCCATGCCCGACGTCCATGTCGGTATCGGCGCGACGGTGGGTTCGGTGATCCCGACCAAGGGCGCGGTCATTCCGGCGGCGGTCGGGGTCGATATCGGCTGCGGCATGATGGCGGCGCGGACCTCGCTGATGGCGAGCGATCTGCCCGACCATCTGGAGGGCGTCCGCTCGGCGATCGAGCAGGCGGTGCCGCATGGCCGCAGCGTCGGCCGGGGCAAGCGCGACAATGGCAGCTGGGGCAGCCCGCCGCCTGCGATCGTCTCGGCCTGGGCGACGCTGGTCCAGCGCTTCGACCGGATCTGCGAGAAGCACCCACGGCTCAAGAACACGAACAACCTCGTGCATCTGGGGACGCTGGGCACCGGCAACCACTTCATCGAACTGTGCCTCGACGAAGAGGCGCGGGTGTGGGTGATGCTGCACTCGGGGTCGCGCGGCGTCGGCAATGCGATCGGCAGTTTCTTCATCGAGCTGGCCAAGCAGGACATGCGCAAATGGCACCTGAACCTGCCCGATGAGGATCTGGCGTACTTTCCGGAAGGGACCGACCATTTCGACGATTATGTCGAGGCGGTCGGCTGGGCGCAGGATTATGCGGCGCTCAACCGGCGGATGATGATGACCAACGTCATCGCCGCCCTGCGCAGCGTCATCGCCAAGCCGTTCGAGGCGGAGTTGGAGGCGGTCAACTGCCACCACAACTACGTCACGCGCGAAAACCACTTCGGCGAGAATGTGCTGGTGACCCGCAAGGGGGCGGTGCGTGCGGCCAAGGGCGTGATGGGGATCATCCCCGGATCGATGGGCGCCAAGTCGTTCATCGTCCGGGGCTTGGGCAACCCGGACTCGTTCGATAGCTGCAGCCACGGCGCGGGTCGGGTGATGAGCCGGACGGCGGCCAAGAAGCTGGTGACGCTCGACGAGCATATCGCCGACACCGCCGGCGTCGAATGCCGCAAGGACGAGGGCGTGATCGACGAAACGCCCAAGGCCTATAAGCCGATCGAAGCCGTAATGGCCGCGCAGGCCGATCTGGTGGAGATCGTCCATACGTTGAAACAGGTGGTGTGCGTCAAAGGGTGACGCATACCACCGATCAGAGTGACGATCATGATCGAGATTGATGGAGCAGAAGGAGAGGGCGGGGGACAGGTCGTGCGCAATGCGTGCGCCCTGTCGCTCGTCACCGGGGAGCCTGTCCGTATCACGAATGTCCGCGCGAAGCGGTCGAAGCCGGGGTTAATGCGTCAGCATGTCACCGCGATCGAGGCCGCGTGTGCGATCGGCAGCGCGACGTGCGAGGGGCTGGTCGTCGGGTCGTCCGACCTGACCTTTCGTCCCGGCCGGGTGACGGCCGGCGACTATCGCTTTTCGGTCGGAACGGCGGGGTCGACGGGTCTGGTGTTGCAGACGGTGCTGATGCCGCTGCTGCTCGCCGACGGTCCGTCGCGGCTGGTGCTGGAGGGCGGGACCCACAACATGTTGGCCCCGCCGTTCGAGTTCATCGAGCGCTGCTTCCTTCCGATCGTGCGGCGGATGGGCGGGCAGGTCGAGGCGCGGCTGGTCCGGCATGGCTTCTACCCGCGCGGCGGCGGGCGGATCGAGGTGGATATCACCCCCGGTCCGCTCCAGCCGATCGAGTGCAAGGCGCGCGGCAGAGCGTTGGGCGTGTCGGCCTGCGCCTTGTTCGCCGGATTGCCCATGTCGATTGCCGAACGGGAAATCGCCGTTGTCCGCAAGGCGTTCGACTGGTCGGAGCGCGAATGCTTCATGCGGGAATTGCCGGTCGATCAGGGGCCCGGTAATATCCTCTTGCTGGAGGCGCAGTTCGAGCACGTTACCGAGATCGTCAGTGGTTTCGCGCAACTGGGCGTGACGGCGGAGCGGGTCGCGAAGACGGCAGTAGGTCGGATGCGCGGCTATCTGGCGTGTGACGCCTTCGCCGGGCCGTATCTCGCCGACCAGTTGCTGTTGCCGATGGCTCTGGCGGGCGGCGGCATGTTCACCACCGTCAAGCCGAGCGAGCATGCCCGCACGTCGGCGATGGTGATCGAGCGTTTTACCGGGCGGCGTACCCGGTTCGAGCAGCAGGCGGGAGGGGCGCATGCCGTGACGATCGGATGATGGATTGCGAGCGTAACGACTTTCTGCTATCAACCTTGCGAGCCCGAACCAACTGGCGGGCCATACGGAGACATGCTGTGTTCGACCTTGCCGCCTATTGCGGTGCACGGGTCGGCGGTCTCCGGCCTTTCGCGTAAACGTCCCACGACGTTGGCGGCGGGCCGGCATCCGCCCCCGCCGCACCTCACCCCTTCGACAGGAATGACGTCGACGCGCGCTTGCGCCGTCGGCCTGAGAGACGCGTGGATACCACATGGACGAATTGGATATAGTCCGGGGCCTGATGCTCCGGACGGCGGTCGCGTTGCCCGCCATGGCACCGCTCGCCAAGGCGGTGTTGGAATGGGCGGAGCCGCATCGGCCCTGGTTGCTGCCCGACATAGAAGGCGAATGGAACTGGGAAGGACTGCTTACCGGTCTGGCTGCCCCGCGTGGGGAATCGGTGCGGGCGGAGGCGCTCGAACTCGCGGGTACGCTGGCGCGGTTGCTGGGATTGTCGCCGATCGATGCGGCGCTGCTGCGGCTGATGGTCGCGTGCGACCGACTGCCGCGCGTCGGTGCCTTGGCGCGATTGCTCAGCCGTCACGGGCATGACCTGCCGCAACTCCTCGGCGAGATGGCCGGGGCCAGCGCGGAGGATGCCGAACGAGCAGCGCGGCGAGGCGCGGTCACGCGGCTCGGATTGGCCTGCTTCAACGCCAATCATGCAGGCGAGGCGGATGTCGAGATCCGCTGGACCTTGCAACGTCTTCTCGACCGGGCTCCGGCGAGCGAAGAGGCAATGCTCGATACTTTGGTGGGCATCCGGCAGGCGGCCACGCTGGGGCTCGACGCCTTTGCGCATGTCGAGCCGATCGACTTCCTCGTCCGCCTGCTGCGCGGTGCGCTGGGCGAGGCGGCGGCGGGGGTCAACATCCTGATTTACGGCCCGCCCGGCACCGGCAAGACCGAACTGGCACGTACGCTGGCGGCGGCGGCAGGCGCGGTGCTGCACGGCGTCGGCGAGGCGGACGAGGACGGCGAGGAACCCCGCCGTTGGGAACGCGTCGCGGCGCTGGCCTTGGCACAACGTCTGCTCGGCGGGCGGGGACCAGCGGTGCTGCTGTTCGACGAGATGGAGGACCTGATCGGCGATGCCAGCCCGTCCGCGGGCGGCGACTGGTTCAGTCGTCGCGAGGGCAGCAAGGTCTTCGTCAACCGGCTGCTGGAGGCCAACCCGGTGCCGGTGATCTGGACGACCAACGCGATCGGCAATGTCGATGCGGCGATCCTGCGGCGGATGAGCTTCGTACTACGGCTCGACCTGCCGTCGCGTGCGGCCGCGGCGGCGATGCTCGATCGGGTGGCGCAGGAGGAGCGGGTGACGCCCGGTCCGGGCTATTCCACCCTGCTCGACGCCGCGCCGGAAGCGGCGACCGTCCTGCGCATGGCCGCGCGTGCGGGTAAGCTGGCGGGTGAGACGGATGGCGGCACCGTCGCAGCCGAGGCGCTGGTGCGTGCGCTACGCGGTGGCACGCTGCCACCGCCCGGCCCGGCGGCGTTCGACCTCGACCTGTTTGAAACCGATCGGCCGGTCGATCGCCTATTCGCGGCCATGGCAGATGGCGGGGCAAGCGACGTGTCGCTGCTACTGACGGGTCCGCCGGGCACCGGCAAGACCGCCTTCGCGCATCATCTGGCACGGGCACTCGACCGGCCGCTGCTGGTCAAGCGTGCATCCGACCTGCTGTCCAAATGGGTCGGCGAGACCGAGGCGCAGATCGCCGACGCCTTTGCCGAGGCCCGGCGGCGGGAGGCGGTGCTGTTGTTCGACGAAGCGGACTCGCTGCTGTTCGACCGCAGTACGGCGCGAACCAGTTGGGAAGTGGGACAGGTCAACGAACTGCTGACGTGGCTCGACCTGCATCCGTTGCCGGTCGTCGCGGCGACGAACCATGAGGCGGGGCTGGACCCGGCGACATTGCGGCGGTTCGTCTTCAAGCTGCGGCTGAAACCGCTCGGGGCAGAGCGTGCCGCCGCCGCCTTCCTGCGTTTTTTCGGGGAGGCGGCACCGACGTGCCTTCGCGCGGTAGAGGGGCTGACGCCCGGTGACTTCGCTGTCGTCGCCCGGCAGCTACGGCACTGGCCCGCCACCGGGGCGGCGGACCTCGTCGCGCGGTTGCAGGCCGAGGTCGCGGTTCGGCCCGGCGTGTCGGTCAGGCTGGGTTTTTGAATGGCAGGCGCATGGCCGTCGCTGGCGGCCACAGACGTTTCAAAGCGAAGCCTTTTCGTGCGACCAGTGCGTGGCCATCCTCGGGGTCGGCAGCTCGGCGATCGGGACGCTAATCGAACGGAGGACGCGCTTCACGATGCTGCTCGATCTGCTTCATATGGATGGTCACCATGCCAAGTCGCGTACCGAGAACGGACCAGCGCTGGCTGGGCATGGTGCCGAGGCTGTGCGGGATAGCATTACCCGTACCATCGCCACCGTGCCCGGGGAGTTGCGCCGCTCGCTCGCTCATCCGGGATCGGGGCGCGGCGATGACCGATGATCTCGCCGTTGCTCTGCCAAGCATGGCGGCCTGACCTATGCCGGCCTAGCCGGCGATCGATGCGGCTATGCCGTCAAAGCTACACCACCACGCAGGACAGGACCGGCAGGACCGCCATGATCCCCGAACAGGGTGCGTTCGCCGATTGAAAACGGCTTATGCTGTACACGCCAAAACAGCCTGCTTGAGCGGTATCGTCATATCACCGGCCGATACGGGATCGATCCGATCACCCGCCAGGATGAGCGGCTTCGCTTGAACATAGTCTCGGACGCTGTTGACGGCATCCGCAGCGATCAAACGACCATCACGCAGATAAAGGACCGAAAAACTGCGCTGCGCCGGGTCGCCGCGGACGATGACCTCGTCATGTCCTGCCGAAAGCCCGACAGTCTGCAGTTTGAGGTCATATTGGTTGGACCAGAACCACGGCAGCGCGCGATAGGTTCGATCTTCCCCCATGATGCAGGCGGCTACGGTCTTGGCCTGATCATTGGCGTTCTGCACCGACTCCAGGCGTATGGGCAACGCACCGGAGAAGAAATTCAAGTGCGCAGCGCAATCGCCAATCGCGAAAATGTCGGCAAGCGATGTCCGGCAATATTCGTCGACGACCACGCCGTTGTCCATCTCTGCCCCCACAGCCTGAAGTGGGGCGATTTCAGGTACGATACCGATGCCCATGATGACCATGTCGGTAGCGATCTCTACGCCGTCGGCCAGGCGCACGCTGACAATGCGCTCGCCTTGGGTCTGAAGGCCTTCGATCGCGACATTCAGGCGCAGATCGACGCCATGACGACGATGCTCTGCTTCGTAGAAGCGAGACAGCGCTTCGCCCGCGACGCGATTCAGAACTCGCGTGCCGGCTTCCAGCAGCGTGACAGCCTTGTTGAACTTGCGAAGGACCGCCGCCGCTTCCAGCCCGATATAGCCACCGCCGATCACCGTCACATGGGCCGTCTGCGGCAACAACGCCATGATCGCGTCGACGTCACGGCGCTGGCGTACGACATGGGCATTACACGCATCTGCTCCGGCAAGCGCCAAGCGCCGGGCCTTTCCGCCAGCGGCCCAGACCAGCTTCCCATAGCCGATCGCCTCACCCGCATCGGTCGTGACCAGATGGTTGGCGGGATCGACAGTGTCAACGCGGGTATGACCGATCCAGTTTATCTCCCGGTCCCGCCAGAAATGTTCAGGCCGGATCAAGATCCGTGCAAATGGTTTCTCCTGCGCCAAAAACTCCTTCGACAGTGGCGGGCGTTCATAGGGGGGATAGGGTTCATCGCCGATCATCGCGATGCTGCCCGCAAAGCCTGCCTGACGCAACGAGATGGCGAGTTGGGCACCGGCATGACCGGCCCCGACGATAACGACATCGTAGTGCTGCATGGTCTCAATCTTCCGGAGCGATGACGACGTGAAGTCCATCGAGCGACGCGTTCAAGGTAATCTGGCAAGACAATCGGCTATTGGCCTGCCGGGCGTCGCTGCTATCCAGCAGGTCGTTCTCGTCTTCCGACATCGGCGGCAGCGCCTTGGCATGATCGGACGACACATAGACATGGCAGGTTGCACAGGAACAACATCCACCGCACAGCGCCATCAGTTCGTCCATGCCGTTCTCGCGGAGTGCCTCCATTAACGAAAGGCCTTCTTCGGCCCGGAAAGTCCGGCTCTCACCTACTCGATCGGTAACGAAAATTTCAGGCACTGCGAGTTCCCCCAAGAATGGAAACGGATACCGGATCAGGCGCTGAGCAGCCGCCACCGGGTGGTCCGGGTTGATAGTTATTGCATTGTGGTTTTTCGCCGCCGTGATTGGTCGGATACCCAGCGGCAATTACGACGAGCGCATGAGCGTCATTTAGGTTGACTGGTTGGGGGTTTGCTTCCGGGGGGCGAGCGGGAGGAAACCCCCAACCGCTTCGGCTTCACCTGTGGGTCAGAGGGGCGCACTCCTGTCCGGCCGGCGCCATGAGCGATCGACACCGTAGGGAGTACGAAGCTCTTGGCAGCCAGCCACGGGACTGCAACCACACGGGTTAGTCCGTCGCGCGCATTCGCATGCGATCTCCTCATCGCGAGCACCGCGACGGCATCGTCGTCCCCCTCAAAATTACAATCAAACATTACGGTGATAATAGCATGCGATCAAGGCATGGCGGGCATGTAATATTGGCTCCCGCGCCGCCCAGGCGCGACGGGGCGTCGTCCTGCGTCCCGAGGAAGATCGGAGACAGCATCGAACTCGCTGATCGACGATGGGCAAGCGGAGGTCACGGTAGGGACGCCGAGGAAGGCGCCGCCTTTCCTCGATCACTGCATCTGTCGGTGCCGCTGCGGCCATGGGTCGCATTGTACCGGTGCCGGAGGTGCATGGCGGTCATCTGATCGAAATGAGCGCGACGGTTGCCCCGATCGCACGACATGAAGGCTCGGCACGATACGTTGACAATGTTACGGTGATAATGCACTCAACCGCGTGGGGCTTGCTGGAGTGTGATGGAACGACGCGTCGGCGAGGTCGGGAATCTAATGAGCGAGGGGGATATGAGGAGCAGATCGACATGGGCCGTATCCGCATCCGGTGCGGCGCTGATGCTGATGTTAGCGAACGCCGCCAGTGCGCAGGACGCACCGCTCGACAATCAGGAGAAGGTGGCGGTCTCTGACATTCTCGTGCTGGGACGCGGATCGGAGAATTTCGCCAACGACAAGGCTCTGGCGACGATCCGCGAAACCCCCAGCTCGATCACGCTCATCGATTCCGAGCGCATTCAGAAGCAGCGTCTGCTGACGCTGGACGAACTGATGAAGCAGACGGCGGGCGTGACGGTCGTCCGCAGCGTCGCAACCTATCCGCGCTTCTTCGCGCGCGGTTTCCAGATCTCGAGCTTTCTCATCGACGGGACGCCGCAGCAGGGCTTCGCCTCAGCGCCATATTCGCTGCCCGACTTGTTCCTGTTCGATCGCGTCGAGTTCCTGCGCGGGCCGTCAGCGCTGTTCAGCGGATCGGGTAGCCCCGGCGGAAGCGTCAATCTGGTGCGCAAGCGGCCAGGACGGGACCCGGCGGTGAAGGCGTCGATCAGCGGTGGGTCGTGGGATTTCCTTCGCGGCGAATTGGATGTGACGACACCGCTGACGGCGGACGGGGGCGTCCGCACCCGGATCGGCGTCATGGCCCAGGAAGCGGGCGACTTCATCCGGGATTTCGAGAAGGATCGGCGGGGCGTCTTTGCTGCGGTGGATGCGGATCTGGGGAGCCGCACGACCGTGAGCCTTGGCGGATATTTCGACGCCTTCACGACCACGCAGGGGGTCGGGTTGCCGGGTGGCGAGGGTGTGGGCCTGCTCGCGCTCCCGCGCGACACCTTCATCGGAGGTCGCGGCAACAGAGCGCAGACCGAGCTTTCCCAGGGGTATGCGCAGCTCAACCACAAGTTCGCCGACGCTTGGAAGATGCGGGCAACGGTACAGTATAACGATCTGCGTCGCCACGAATTCTACCTCTTCACCCGTGGTCCGGTGACGAGCACCAATGCCGAGGCCCTCAATCTCGAAACCTATCGCGGGCGACATAGGGCGGACTCCTTGTCCGCGGACGTCAGCCTGACTGGCGAATATGAGATGTTCGGCCATCCCGGCGGGATCATTCTCGGTGCCGACTATCAGCGATCCGACTGGAGGTTCGATTCCAACTACGCCTATGCGCAGAACCCACCGCTGACGATCGACATCTTCAATCCGGTGCCGCCGCCCATGCCGGTCTTCCCGATCGGTCCCGATACGGAGAATTTCTATCAGGGTCGGGAGGTCAAAAGGCAATATGGGGTCTACGGCCAGACGCGGGTGCAGCCAGTCACCGACCTTACACTCGTTCTGGGCGGTCGCGTCGGCTGGGTGACGTACGAGACGCAGGACTTCGACCTGACGCCCAACGGGGTCTATTCGATCAAGGGCAAGCTGACCCCCTATGTCGGGCTGACCTATGACGTCGTGCCGGGCTGGACGCTGTACAGCAGCTATGCGGACGTCTTCGAACCGCAATCGGCCTTCGATCGCAATGGCAAGCCGCTCGGCCCCGTCAGTGGAACGCAGATTGAGGCTGGCGTCAAAACTAACGTCTTCGGCAACCGCTTCCTGCTGACCGCCGCCGTCTATCGCATCCGCCAAAGCAACCGTGCGGTGGGAGACCTGACCAATCCCAGCGTCTCGATCGCCTCGGGCCTGGTGGAGGGCAAGGGCTTCGAGATCGAGCTGAACGGCCGTATATTGCCGAGATGGACGATCAACGGCGGGTATAATTTCAACGTCAACAAGATCCTGTCCGACACCGATCCTGCGTTGCAGGGGCGGCAGTTCACGCCGGTCATTCCGAAGCATTCGGTCAAATTGTTCACGGATTACAGCTTTCCAGCAGGTGGCAAGCTGGAAGGGCTGAACGTCGGTGCCGGCGTTACGCTGAACAGCGAGCAGCGGGGTACCGGCGTCGTCCAGCCGAGTTACTTCGTAGCCGACCTGCGCGCCGGTTATGACATCACCGATCACCTCAACCTGTCGATCAACGTCAACAACCTGTTCGACAACACCTATTATGCCGAGGTCAACGACCTCATGTTCAGCAACTGGTATGGGCCGCCGCGCAGCGCGTTCGTTACCCTCAAGGCGAATTATTGAATATGCCGGCGGGCGGGGCGGTGGGCGAGGCCGGCTGCCGATGAGCGCCGTCCTCGCCCTGTTGCTGGCGGGAACCGCCGTCGTCGCGCCCGGACAGGGCGCACCGGCGGCGGTCGCCGCGCCCGAGGAGGTCGTCCGGCATTACGATGGGTATCGCCGTGGCGTGCCAATGGTTCAGCTCGACGTCTCGCAGGACGGCTATGCGCTGCGGCGGCGCGACGTGCAGGCGGCGAGGTGGGGGGAATGGGTCCGTACCACCGTCACCGACCTGCCGACGCGTGGCGCGGCCTTCCGTCTGACCGGAGCACTCGCCGATCTGGTCGCCACGCTGCCGCGCATCGCCGCGGTCGACTGGCGCGGACTGGATCGTGCGGCATGGTCAGGCGCGCCGGGCCTGTGGGTTCGCGGCCGGACGATCACCCGCCGCATGGGCGCGCGCGACGTGACGGTGACGCGCTGGTTCCAGCAGGATGCCACCGATCCGATGGATCTGTTGATCGGCGAAGACGGCGCCCTTGTCGCGGCGATCGACGTCAACGACGATTATGCGCTGGTTCGGCGCGGCTATGAGGCGTTCACGACGGTCGGCCTGTGGCAGGCGCCGGGTATGTCGCAGCCGAGCTACGGCTATCATGCTCTCGACCTGCAGATGGTGCCGGCGCGTGACGGCACCCGCCTCGCGACCCGTGTGTATCTTCCGGATGCGCCGGGCCCGTTCCCGACGATCCTGGTCCGCAATCCCTATGGGATCACCACCCTTATCGACCGATACGAACAATATGTGGTGAAAGGCTATGCCGTCGTCGTTCAGGCCGCGCGCGGCACCGCGCTCTGGGACCTTCCGTCGCGGTCCGAGGGCATTCTGCGCCTTCAGGTCCAGGAACCGGACGATGGCGCGGACGCGCTCGACTGGGTCACGCGGCAAACCTGGTCGAACGGTGGCATCTGCATGCAGGGCCTGTCCTATCACGGCTTCACGCAATGGACGGCGGCCATGGCAGGCAATCCGGCGCTGAAGTGCATCGTGTCCGAAAGCACGCTGGGCACCGCGTTCGGGGATCAGCCGTACCTGGGCGGCACGTTCATTCAGGGCACGCCATTCTACCTGTTCTGGATGCATGGCCGCAAGCTGCTGCCGGGGCGAACCTGGTCGGACGTCCTGCGCCATCGTCCGATCCGCGACCTGGACGTCTACGCCACCGGAGCGGAACTGCCGGCGTGGCGCGATACGGTCGGGCATTGGCTGAACGACGATTACTGGCGCCGGCAGGACTGGTTCCGCGACACCGGACCGCGCGACTTCGCCGCGCTGGAAATCAGCGGCTGGTTCGATGACGATTTCCCCGGCACCCGCAGCACGTGGGAGATGATGCAGCGTCACGGCACACGGCCCAACCGCCTGATCATCGGGCCGTGGAAGCACAGCTACAATCACGACCGCGCGCTCAACGGCTATTCCTTCGGGGCGGACGCGCTGCGCGACGATATCTGGCTGACCAAGCAGCGCTGGTACGACCATTATCTGAAGGGGGTTGCGAACGGCGTCACGGAACCGCGCGTCGATTACTTCGTGCTCGGTGCCAATGAATGGCGGACGGCGGCGCAATGGCCGCCCGCCGAGGCGCGGTCGCGCATGTTCTACCTCCATAGCGACGGCGATGCCGCACGGAACTCCGGCGCGGGCCGTCTGGACGAAATAGCCCCGACCGCGTCCGAGTGTTCCGACGCATGGCGCTACGACCCAGCCGACCCGCCGCGCAACTGGTACAGCTTCGACCTGATGGGCGATTACGCCGACGTCCAGACCTTTCCCTATGACATGAAGGACATCGAAGATCGCGGCGATGTCGTCACCTATACCAGCGCACCGCTGACGGAGGATCTCACGATCGCGGGCGACGTGAAGCTGGTCCTCTATGCCTCCACCGACGTCAAAGATACCGACTGGTGGGCGCATCTGTCGGACGTCGACGCGCAGAACCGGTCGACCCGGCTGACCCTGGGGGCGATCCGCGCGCGCTTCCGCAAACTCGACGATCCCGATTTTCACGTATTCGGCCGCAACTTCACGGAGCAGCACCTTCTATCGGGAAGGATGGCCGACGTCGTGCGGTACGAGATCAGTCTGAAGTCGATCGCCAACACCTTCCGCAAGGGCCATCGCATCAGGATCGCCATAGCCAATGCGATGGACAATTACTCTTTCCCCAATTCGAACACCGGCGGGGTGGAGGCGGATGCGACGCGAACGCAGGTGGGTCGCATGCGACTGCACCACGCCCCGGGCGCGGCGAGCTACGTTACGCTGCCCGTGATGCCGATGCGATGACGCACATCGACGGAGAACAGGATATGGACGCGCCGTTCCGGCTGGGGATCATTGGTCTGGGGCTGGTCGCAGCCGAACATATCGCGGCGTATCGGCAACTGCCCCAGCTTCGCATCGTCAGCGTATGCGATGTCGACCCGCGCGTGGCCGCGCAATGGGGCGCGACGCTTGGGGTGCGGTCTTTCGACGATCACCGGATGCTGCTGGCACATGGCGGGGTCGACCTCGTCCTGGTTCTCACTCCCGCCTCGACCCACCGTGCGATCGTCGAGGACGTGGCGGCGGCGGGAATCCCGATCCTGTGCGAAAAGCCGCTGGCGGTAACGGTGGAGGATGGCGCCGCCATGGTCGCGGCCTGTGCACGGCATGGCGTCCCGCTATATTACGGGTCGATCTATCGCCACCTGCCCGCGGTCCGCGCTGCGAAGGCGCTGATCGACGCGGGCGCGATCGGTCGGGTGCAGGTGATGACCGAGCAGATGATCGGCGGCAACGGCGCGGACCGATATCGCCAGCTTGCCCCGATCCACTACCCGAATGGCGGCCCGGGAGGGGCGGGGATGGGGCTGGTCGATCATGGCGTGCACCTGATCGACGTGTTTTGCTGGTTCATGGGCGGTCCGCCGGTCGAGGTGACGGGAAGTGGTCAGATTTCCGGCGCACCGCTCCAGTCGGAGCATCTGACGATGCGGTTCGACGGCGGCGCGATGGGGCACCTGATCTACAATGCCGGCACCTATTCGACCTTTCTGCCCAATGAGGGAATGTTCGCAGGGGGGATGAGCTGGCTGACCGACGGGACCCTTGCGCCAGCGGGTGCATGGCTGGCTGAGCCGGCGTCGATCTCCGTCCATGGCACCGCCGGTAGCCTGCGAATCTTCCACTTCGCCAACGCGCTGTATCTGAACCGGGGCGATGGTATGCGGCAGGTGCCGTTGGAGGGGCGGCCGTGCCCCGATCACTTCGCCAGTCAGATCGAGGAGTGCATCGCCGCGATACGTGACGGGCGGCCGCCGGCCATCGACGGTGCCGATGGCGTGCGTGCGCTGCGCGTTCTCGCCGCCGCGTACCGCCGGGAGGCTTTCGTGGGGGGAGAGGAGGTGTCCCTCTCGACGCGAGTGGGCGCATGATCGTCGGCGCCCTGCTATGCTGTGCCGTTGCTGCCGCGGCCGAAGTCCCGGTTCCGCCCCGGCTCGCGCGGCTGCGCGCGGCGGAACTGGCCGGTTTCTGGCGGGAGGTGACCCGCCGGGGCACGCCGCTGATCGACCCGGTCGCGGGCCGCCCCGACCTCATGGACGTCACCTTTCTGTGGCGTGGCTCCGCAGATGCAGTGGCTCCGCGCGTGTTCGGCGTGTTCAACACGCATCCCTGGACCGACGGCGACGCCATGCATCACCTGCCGGGGACCGACGTCTGGTTTCTGCGCTACCGCCTGCCTGCGGGGTTGCGCGCGTCCTACCATCTGCTCGGCCCGCGTACCGCGTTCCCGAGGTTGCGGTTCCAGCGGGTGTGGGAGGGGGAGCGCCGGCACGACCTGTTGCTCGATCCGCTGAATCCGCGGAAGATCGCCGACGTCTATTTTCGGCGGTTGAGCTACGACAATGTGTTCGCCGGGCCACGCGCGCCGCAATGGTATGATGGCGGACGGTTGCGGGGCCGGGTCGTCGCGCTGGCGCTGCGTCCGTCGCGATCGCAGCCGCCGCGTCGCGTGCTCGTTTATCTGCCGCCGGTCCGGCACGATGCTGCGCCGCCCGGTGTGCTGTTGCTGTTCGATGGCCTGTCCTATCGCACCCCCGGCATGGTTCCCGAGATGCTGGACCGGATGATCGCGGCGAAGCAAATCCCGCCTACCAGTGCGGTGATGTTCGATTCCGGACCGATCGAGCGACGGGAGACGGAGTTGAATGCAGATCCTGCGTTCGAACGCTTCGTCGTCAAGCGGCTTTTGCCGCTCGTGCAGGCGCGCTTTCACCTTACGCGCGATCCGCGACGGACGATCGTCGCGGGGGCGAGCCGCGGCGGACTGGCGGCGGCATCGATCGCGCTGCGATATCCCGAGACATTCGGAAACGTCATCGCCCAGTCCGCCGCCTTCTGGTCTGCGCCCGATCGTCGCGATCATCACAAGGACTGGATGGCGCGTCAGTATCTTGCCGTCCCCACGACAGTGCCCGTGCGCTTTCACATCGCGCCCGGGACGATGGAGGATGCGGAGGACATGCTGGAGCCGAACCGCCGGTTCCGCGACAGGCTGCGTGCGCGGGGCTATCGCATCTGCTTTCGCGAGTTCGTCGGGGGGCATAGCTTCGTCAACTGGCGCGACGACCTGGCCGTCGCCATCCGGGAGATGACGCGGCCATGGCACACCGCCGACCCTTGCGAGAAATCAGACGTTTCCGCTGGCAAGCGCGCCGGCGACGCTGCTACAGCAGCACATTGATAAATATGCCGGAGATAATATGATGCCGCGGCCGAAGGTCGATCATGACGAACGGCGCATGCGGGTTGCGCAGGCCGCCTGCGAGGTGATCCTCGACGTCGGATTGGAAAATGCCAAGCTGACCGATATCGGCGCCCGGGCGGGCGTCACCACCGGTGCCGTCCAGCATTATTTCCGCAGCAAGGAAGATCTGCTCTTCTTCGCGAAGAACCACGTTTTCGACCTCATCATGGACAAGGCCGCCGCCGCGCCCCCCGAATTGCAGGGCGCCGAACGTCTGTACTTCATCATCCGGCGGCACCTGCCGTTGACGGGCGACCATGTGAAGGCGATCCGCCTCTTGGAAGCGTTTCGCGGCCGCGCGGTCGGCAATGCGACCCTGCTGCGCAACCAGCACAAGCGCGATCGCAAGTTCCTCGATATGCTGGAGGCGGAGATCGGACGACTGAAGGCGGACGGCGTGGTGCGGGCGGACCTCGACGTGCCTGCCGCCGCACTCGGCCTCAACGGGATCATCGAGGGCCTTGGCTGCATCGTCATGTCGTCGCCCTCGTCGTTCAAGACGTTCGATCTGTTCGGGATCGTGGCCGACTACGTCTCCAATGTGCTCGGCGCACCGCGTCCGGCCGAGATACCGGTCGCGGCGCGCAAGCCGGCGCGCACGAAGACGCCGGCCTGAGATGCGGCTAGCGTTGCGCGATACCGAGTATCGCGCGCGCCTCCGCCGGTGTCGCCAGTTCCCGGCCCATCGTGTCTAGGAGGCTTCCGGCGCGCTCCACCAGTTGCAGGTTGGTCGCATACTCGCCGCGACGCAGGTAGATATTGTCCTCCAACCCGACGCGCACATTGCCCCCCAGCAGCGCCGCCTGCGCGACCATCGGCATCTGAAGCGCGGCGATGCCGAACCCGGCCCAGACCGCCTCGGACGGTAGCAGGTCGCGCATATAGGCCATCGTCTGCGGCGTGGCGGGGGCGCCCCATTTGACGCCCAGCACGAACTGGAACAGCGGTGGCCCGTCGATCAGCCCGCGCGCGACGAGGTCGTTCGCCAGCAGGATGTCGCCTGCCTGAAACACTTCCATCTCCGGCTTGACCCCGGCGGCGCGAAACCGCTCCGCCATGGCGGCCAGCGTGCGCGGCGTGTTCAGGTAGACGAAATCGACCCCCCCATCGACCTGATTGGCAGTCGTGACGTCGAGGGAGCAGATTTCCGGGTGGCACGCTTCGATGTGCGCGACCCGCTCGTCGACGCTGCCGACGTCGCTGCCCGGTGCGGCGCGGCTCTCATCCTCGGGATCCGGCAGGAAGAAGGCGGCATGGCCGCAGGTCAGGTTGATGACGACATCCGTGCCGCTGTCGCGGATCCGGTCGCAGATCTCGCGATAGATCGGGATGCTGCGCGTCTGACGGCCGGTTTCCGGGTCGCGTGCATGGATGTGGACGATCGCCGCGCCCCGCTTGGCCACCGCAATGGCATCTTCCGCGATCCTCCTCGGCGTGATCGGATAGTCGAGCGCGGTCGGATAGCGTGGATTGACGTCGTGTCCGCCGGTCAGCGCGCACGTCATGATCGTCTTCGTCATCGGCAGAATCCTCGACAAGGATATGTCATCCCCAAAGCGCGGGGATAGGGGGCGCGACCGTGCCGTCGCGATAAAGGAGTGCGGGATCGCGGTCGGATCCCATCAGCAGGGGCGCATCGAGGTCGGCGTAGCGACAGCGGCTCGCCAGTAGCAACGCGGGCGCCATCGCCAGCGACGTGCCGAGCATGCAGCCGACCATCGCATCGAGCCCCGCCGCGCGTGCGGTGTCGAGCAGGCGTACCGCCTCGGTGAGACCGCCGGTCTTGTCCAGCTTCACATTGATCATGTCGTAAAAGGGCGCGATCCGCGCGACGTCGCTGGCGACATGACAGGATTCGTCGGCAGCGATGGGTATCAGGCGCGTGACCCCTTCCAGCAGCCTGTCCTGTCCGGCACGGAATGGCTGTTCGATCAGCGCATAGCCGCATTCGGCCAACACCGGCATCGCAGCAGCGAAGTCTTCGACGCTCCAGCCCTCGTTGGCGTCCGCGATCAGCGTTGCGAGCGGCGCGGCGGCGCGCACCGCACGGATGCGCGCGGGATCGCCGGACGCACCAAGCTTCACCTTCAGCAAGCCATGCGAACGGGCGGCGATGGCAGCGCGATCGCCCATCACGTCGGGCGCATCGATACCGATCGTGAAGGCGGTGACGATGGTCTGCGGTGCGGGCAGGTCGAGCAACGTCCAGGCGGGGCGCCCTGTCGCTTTGGCGCGCCAGTCCCACCATGCGCAGTCGATCGCGTTCCGCGCCGCCCCCGGCGGGCAATGGTCGTGAAGCGTCGTCCATTCCGCGCCCTTTTCGAGCCGTTCCGTCCATGCGCGCGCCAATGCGACGACGCTGTCGACCGACTCCCCGAAATGCGGCACCGGGCAGCTCTCCCCGCGTCCGACGGCCCCCGCCGCAGCGAGCGTCACCGTCACGAACTCCACTTCGTCGATGGTGCCGCGCGCGATGACGAAGGGGCGGGCGAGCGGGCGGCGCTCGGTCGCGACGGTCGCGGTGAAACACGTCATCATTCGGTGCCCTGCACGACGTCGCGACCAATCCGTTCGATCCTGACCGTGTGGCGCGCGATCTCATCGGCATGGAAGCGGATCGGACGCAGCTTGTTCTGCGAAAACAGTCGCAGCTGTGCGGCGTTCGCCCGCGCATCCGCGCCGTTGCCATAGGGGAGCAGCCCGACCGCGCGCAGCCGGCGGCCGAAGGAGACGAGGGCCGTGAAGGTGTTCCCGCCCTGGGTCACGTTCACGCCATCCGCTCCCGCGCCGAACCAGCTGGCGCGATAGGAGCCCAGATAGACATCGCCACCGGAGGAGGGCAGGTTCACCGCTCCCTGCCGTAGCCGCACCGCTTCGCCATAAGCGACGTCGAGCCGACCGTAGCGCTGGCGGATCTCTCCCGCCGCCTCTGCCAGCAAACGCACGGCGAGGTCGGGATCGGCGAGGCCCGCGGGTGTCGTCAGCGGGCGGTCAGGGGACCATTGGGTCGCATAGACCTGCTTCGGATCCCGGCCGAGGATCAGCTTGCGCGCCCAGACCTGATACAGGATCACGCCTCTGCTGCCCGCCTCGCTGGCGCGATCCCAGGACGCGAGAACGGCGGCAGCGTCGCGAACGATCGGGTCGGTCGACAGGCGTGCCGCAGCCAGGAGATCGGGCAGAAGCCGGTCAGCGGACTCGATATGGGTCGATCGTTCGATCGCGAGCAGATCGTCGAAGCCGACGCGCGGATGCGCTCGGATCTGTCGCAACGACTGGTGCGCCCGCCAGTCGAGCGACGGCGCAGGCGCCATGTCGACGGGATAGTCGCCAGGCCGCAGCACTTGCGGCCAGCTCGTCAGCCACGGCGGATCGTTGGCGTTCTGAATGAATCCGCCGGGTGGATTGCGGAAGTGCGGTACGCGGGCATAGGGCAGGGCGCCGTCCCACAGGAACGCGGAGCGGTCCCCGGGGATGATTCCGCTCCAGAAGGCGTGGTCGCCCTGGCGACGCAGCGGGAATCGCCCACCGTAGAGATAATAGATGTCGCCGCGCCGACTGGCGTAGATCGTGTTGAAGAACGGAATCTGGAGCCGGCTGGTCGCCCGTTCGAACGCATCCACGTCGCGCGCTTTCGCCATATCCCAATATTGCTGGATCAGGCCGAAGCTATCGAGGCCCGCAATCCGTAACGCATAGCCCGTTCTACCGTCGCGGCGCAGCACCGGTCCATGCAGCGTGCGTTCGATCGTGATACGTCGCGGCGTGCTGCGGCCGTCCTCGCCGCGCACGAGCAGCGTCCGCGTCTCTTGTTGAAGGTCGCGCCAGACGCCGTCGAGCAGGTAGCGATCGCCGTCGAGCGTCAGGCGATAGAGATCCGCGCCATCGAACTGGTTCACGGTGTGCGTCCAGCCGCCCTGCGCGCCGAACGCGATGGCGAGGAAGGGGGAACCCACCTGCGCCACGCCATAGCTGCTGCTGCCAGGCACGGTGATCTGCGTCTCGAACCAGGTGAACAGATCGTCCCACGGCAGATGCGGGTTGATCAGCAGCATCGCCTCGCCGCTTTTCGATCGGGCGGGGGCGATGGCATAGGCATTCGACCCGTTCGAGGCGGTTTCACCCGGCGCGGCGGGGAGCGATGCCGCCGCCTGGATCTGGCCACCGGCGACGTAATTGCCCACCACGACGTTCAGAACGTGCATCAATGGGTCGGACAGGCGTAGCGGCAGGACGGCGCGATTACGCGGTGCGATCCGATCCGGATGCCGCCTGGCATAGGCGTTTGCGCCTGCGACGAAAGCGGCCAGTCGCGCGCGCTCGCCCGGTGTCAGTCGTGTCTCCCATGCGCGGCCCGCATCGGGGATGCCGATCTGCGCCAGCCGCGTATCCGAAGCGACCCCGTCTTCTCCCCAATATTCCGCGGCCCGCCCGCGGGCACGACCATAGAGCGTCAGCAGCAGGTCGCCGCGCGCCTCCATCTGCGCCCATCCGAACGCGCGCATCGCCGCGACGTCGTCGGGTGCGGAGATGTGCGCGACGTCCCAATCGTCCCAGCGGATCTCGGCGGTGTCAGCGGCCGCAACCGGCACGCGCGACGCTGCGCCCGCACATGGGAGAACCGCCACCATCATTACCGCAGCCCTTGCCGCCCGTCGCATCCTGTCCCCCCAATTCCGACGGTGAACGCACGCCGGCATTGACCAGCCGCCACCTCCAGCAATAAACATTATCACCATGACGTTATTAGTAAAGGGGCTGAGGGCGTGACGACGGATGACATCCTGTTCTTGGACGCGCATGCGCAGGCAGCTTTGATTGCGGAGCGGCACCTGACGGCAGCCGAGCTGACGGACGTGCAGATCGATCGGATCGAGGCGGTCGATCCTGCCCTTGGGGCGCTCAGCCATCGCTGTTTCGAGCAGGCGCGGGCTCGGGCAATGTCGGGGACGACGGGCAGCGCGATGGCCGGGGTCGGATGGCTGGCGAAGGACAGCCTGCCCTATATCGGCCTTCCGGCTGCCTGCGGGTCGCGCATGCTCGCCGATGCGCCGCCTGCGCGTCGGCAGTTCGCGTTGGCGGACCGGCTCGACGCGGCCGGGCTGATTCTTCTGGGCAAGAGCGCGGTGCCGGAATTCAGCCTGTTGCCGACCACCGAATCGGTTCTGACGGGGGCGACCGCGAACCCGTGGCACAGCGGCCATTCCGCAGGCGGATCGAGCGGGGGCGCAGCGGCGGCGGTTGCGGCGGGGATGGTGCCCGTCGCCCATGCAGCCGATGGGGGTGGATCGATCCGCATTCCTGCCGCCTGTTGCGGCGTGATCGGGTTGAAGCCCTCGCGCGGGGCGAACGTCCGCGCGCGGGGCTTCCATCTGCTGGAAGACATTCTGGTCGGGGACGCGATGCTGGCGCGATCGGTGCGCGACGTCGCCTGGTTCGCGCGCTGGCTGCGACCGCACCCGTTCGCGCTACAGGCCAAAGCGGGGCCGCTTCGCATCATCCGATGCGACCGCGGAATGAACGGGAGACCGCCTGCGCCGGAGGTTTCCGCCGCGATCGACACGACGATGCGGCTCTGTCGCGATCTCGGTCATGACGTCCAGGAGATCGATCGCCTGCCGGCCGACCTGTGCGCCGCCGCCGACCTGTTCCGCACGCTCTGGCAGTTCCTCGCGCGCGACGGCGTCGACCATTATCGTGACGCTGCGGGCGCCTTGCCCGAGAACGGCTTCGAGCCATGGGCGATCGGCCTCGCTGCCCGCGCCGAGGCGCTCGACGTCGCGCAACTGGTGGATTGTTACGCCGCGATCGGACGCGTGGTGGCGGCCTCCGAGCAGTTCTTTGCCGAATATGACGTGCTGCTTGGTCCGGTCGTCGCCTCGCCGCCGCCGCCGCTCGGGACATTGGCCGGGACCAGGGCGTTCGACGAACTGCTCGCGGAGATGTTCGACTATATTGCGTACACCCCGCTTCAGAACGTCACCGGCGCGGCGTCCATCTCCTTGCCGCTGGGGCTGTCGCCGGATGGCCTGCCGATTGGCTCCATGCTGTCGGGCGGTATCGGCAGCGACGAGACGCTGCTGCGCCTCGCTGCCCAGATCGAGCGGGCGGCGCCGTGGAACGATGGCCGCCGCGCCCCGATCTAGTCGCCCATGAAGCCGCGCAGGGCTCGCGCCACGTTATCGCCTATCAGGTCGAGCTGGTAGCCGCCTTCGAGCACGAACAACGTCGGTAATCCTAGTCGCGCGATCCGGGCTCCCAACCGGCGGAAATCGTCGCTGGCGAAGCGGAAGGCGCACAGCGGATCGCCGTCCAGCGGATCGACGCCGAGCGACACCACCAGCGCGTCCGGCCCGAAGGCGGCGATCGTCGCTTCGGCATCGCGCAATGCGTCGCTCCACGCTGCCCAGTCGGTGCCGCGGGGAAGGGGGAGGTTGCGGTTGCGACCTTCGCCGGGACCGTTCCCCGTCTCGTCGGCGAAGCCGCTGAAGAAGGGGAAGTCGGTGCGCGGATCCGCATGGATCGACACGTACAGCACGTCGTCACGGTCGTAGAAGATCTGCTGCGTTCCGTTGCCGTGATGATAATCGGGATCGAACACCGCGACCCGTGCCGCGCCGTGGTCGCGCAAATACTGCGCCGCGATCGCAGCCGTGTTCAGAAAGCTGTATCCGCCATAGGCCGCCACCCCGGCGTGATGGCCGGGCGGGCGGCAGAGCGAGAATGCGGAGGTCGCTCCGCCCGCCAGCACCTGCGCGCCGGCAAGCGCGGTATCCGCCGATGCGCGCGCCGCGATCCAGCTATGGGCCGTGATCGGTGTCATGTTGTCGAACGCATAATGGCCAAGCCACGCATCGAGCGAGGCGTCGCCATGCGGGTTGAACATCGTCGTCCCGCGCCAGCACATCGGCAACGCATCACCATCGCGGCCCAGATCGCGCCACGCTTGGTGCGCGGTGCGCAGGAAGCGGAGAAAGTCCGCGTCGTGAACGCGTTCGATCAGGCGATCGTCGAACGCTTCCGGCTCCTCTGCCGGCGCGAATCCCGCAGCGGCGAGCGCTGCCAGTACCGTGGCAGGCCGCGAAGCGGCTTCGAACGGCGGTCCGAGCACGCCGCGGTTGAGCTCCGAGACCGGTGCGTGGCGCGCTTGTGCGGGCGCATAGAAACACCTCATTTGTCTGTCCCCGCCAGTTCCTTGTTGATCGCGATATGGTCGGCCCAGATCCTGCCGGGGGACGCGACGGTTCCTTTCGGCGGCCAGCTGTCCACGTTCCACAGCTTCGCCTTCAACAACGCGCGTGCGCAGTGCAGGAACGCTTCTCTTACCTCGATGATGAGGCCGGTGCGCGCCGGCTTGCCGTTCTCGGCATAAGGCGCCAGCAGATCGGAGGAACAGGTGATGCGCGCGGTTCCGTTGACCCGCAGCGTCTCGCGCACCCCGGGGATCAGGAACAACATTCCCACGCCTGGCGCGCGCAGGATATTCGACAGACTGTCGATGCGGTCGTTGCCCGGCTTGTCTGCAAGAAACAGGTGTCGGTCGTCGATCACCGCGACGAACCCCGGCGCGTCTCCGCGTGGCGAGGC
This sequence comes from Sphingomonas sp. BL-S-05, assembly GCF_055521695.1. Classification (NCBI taxonomy): domain Bacteria; kingdom Pseudomonadati; phylum Pseudomonadota; class Alphaproteobacteria; order Sphingomonadales; family Sphingomonadaceae; genus Sphingomonas; species Sphingomonas sp. BL-S-05. The sequence goes on from NZ_CM145499.1 coordinate 401,296, forward strand.
ATCGCTGTTCCCGGCGCCGTCATGCGTGGCCAGCACCAGGAACGGGGATGCCGCGATGAAGCGGCGGCAATGCTCGTCGAGCCGGTCGAGGACCTTCCTGATCGGTAATTCGCCGGGGTCGTCGTACAAGGCGCGTAGCCGTTCCACCGTCCTGACGGCATGTTGTTCTTCGATCATTGTCATGATGATAGTCCGATTGGTTTGTCGAATGCGCTGCCCGGTCGGGCTGTCAGCCGCCGGTGCAGCGCCAGCATGAGCGCGCCGACCACCAGCGCGAGCGCGACGTTGAGCATGAAGAAGGAAATGGCGCTGATCCGCGTGCTCGCCGCGGCCAGAAGTCCGGCCGTGGTACCCGCGACAAACTTCACGAGATACCACAGCCCCATCATCGTCGACCGGTTCCCGGCGGACGAGAAGCGCGCCACCATCGCAAGGCCGATTGGAAAGACGTGAAGCTCGGCGATGGTGATGCATAGGAAGAAGGCGATGACATAACCGATAGGCGTGACGCCGCCCGTTGCCGCGCCCGCGACGAGCATCGCGAAGGCTATCGCGGCAAAGCCGGCACCGGTCGCCATCTTGCGGATCGGATCGATCGGCCGCCCGCGTTCGTCGCGTCGTCGCCAGTAAAAGGCGAGAAGGGGCGAGAACAGGAAAATGAACAAGGGGTTGAGCGATTGGAACCAGGGCGTCGGGACCAGGAATGTGCCGAGCGCCCGATCGACGTCGCGATCGATCCAAAGGGCGACGCTGTTGCCGGTCTGCTCATAGCCCAGCCGGAACAGCACCACGAGCGCGAGGATCGCGGCCAATGCCGTCATGTCGTGCGCGGTGCCGACGGCCGATGATTCGTCGGGCACCTTGGCGGCGTGTCCGCGAGGAACCAGATGCTGGAAACAAAGGTAGAAGATCAGCCCTGCCGCCATCACCACCGCCGCGGCGCCGAACCCGACGTGCCAGCCGTAGCGCTGGGCCAGCCAGCCGCAGCATAAGGGCGCGAGGAAGCTGCCGACGTTGATCCCGAGATAGTAGATCATGAAGGCGCGGTCGCGTCGTGGATCGTCGACCGCGTAAAGCGCTCCGATCCGGGTGATGAGCGATGTGATGAAGAAGCCATTGCCCAGCGCGACCAGCGCCAGCCCAGGAAACAGCCCGGCGTTCCAAAGCATCGCGCCATGCCCTGCCGCCATCAGCGCCGCCCCCAATAACACCGCGCGATGCTGGCCGATGAAGCGGTCGGCCACCCAGCCGCCCAGGAGCGGCGTCAGATTCGCGCCGCCGACGAACAGGCCGAAGACCGTTGATGCCGTCGCACGGTCGAATCCAAGCGATTCGACCATGTAGAGCACGAGCAGCGCCTGCATGCCGAATGCGGAAAAATACGCCGCGGTTTCGGTGAGGAACAGGACGCTCAGGCCAGCGGGATGGCCGAACAGGGTGCGCCGTCGTAGCTCAGACATGCCGGCCCCGCATCATAACGAACCCGCCTCCCGCGAGGGCCCAGCCGATCAGAAGGACGATCTCCACCGGCACGCCGCCGCGCGCGAACGGCGCGATCGCTGCGATGCCCGCGGCCAGTGCGGCGGCCGCGATCGCCGCCGCCAGTAGGACACGCCCGCCGGGCAGGACGAACTCGGGCGCCGCCTCTTGCCGGTCGCGCAACCGCCACAAGGCGATCAGCGACAGGATCATGATGATCGTGACGCAGATCGTGCACATGTTGATGATCGGCATGATCGCGCCGCGCCCCATGCCGAGCCATGCCAGCGTACCCGCCGCGACGCCCAGAATGGCAAGGCGCGGGACACCCGATGTGGGGTCGACGCGCTCCAGCACGGCAGGCAGCACGCGATCGCGCGCGAGTGCCATTACCAGTCGCGCCGCGCTGAAGTGCAGCGCGTTCCACGTCTTCGCCAGCGAAATGGTCGCTGCGGCCAGCACCAGCGTCGCCGCACCGGGAAGCGCGTCGCCATAGGCGGCTGCGGCGGGCAGGGGGGCGGCGACGAGCAGCGGCCAGGGGCGCAGCAGCGCGGCGGCCAGCAGGATCAGCGCGTAAAAAGCCGCCGCCGCCAGCACGGCGCCGACCAGGGAGCGCGCGATCGTGGGCATCGAGGTGGCATGGCCGCGTTCCTCGACCGCGTTGACGGTCGCCTGAAACCCGGACAGGAACAGTAGCGATGTCGCGAAGGTCCAGAAGAAGCCCGGCAGCGCATCGTTCGGCCGTGCCGATGCGAACATCGGCGTAAGGTTGCGCGCGTGCCCCAGCGCCAGCCCGATCAAGATCAACGCGATCGAAATTGCGATGAACCCGAAGGTGATGACGCGCTGCAACTGAACCGCCACGTCCGCACCGCGACAGTTGAACCAAGTGATTACGACCACGCCGGCTACGCCGATGCCCAGCGTCGCGACCGTGACCGGGGTGCCTGCCGCGTGGTACAGCACCGGCGCGTCGGCGAGCGGCGGGATCAGTGCCTCCAGGAACCAGCACAGCGCGAACGCCTCGAACGCGGTGAAGCTGACGAGATGCAGCAGGATGAACCAGCCGACGATCATCCCCGTGCGCGGCCCGATGCCATTCCAGACGAAGCAGAATTCGCCACCCGACCGTGGCAGGCGCGCCATCAGTTCGGCATAGGCGCCAGCGATCAGTGCCATTACCACGCCCCCCAGCAGGAAGGCGAGGATCGCGCCGCCCGGTCCGGCGCTACCGAGCCATTCGCCCATGGCAACAACCCAGCCCGACCCGACGATGCTGCCAAAGGCGAGGACGAAGAAGCCGACGCCGGTGATGGCACGGTTCAGTACCGTCGCCGGCATTGCGCGCGCAATCGGTCGCGTCACCTTCCCTCCTCCTGAGACCACCGGCACATCGCAGGATTGCACATTATCATGGTAATGTCTAATTCCGGTTCGCGCCGGCATGTCGACAGCGACCTACCGGACGAGAACCTCATGACACGGAAGGAAACGGCATGGCGGATGCCTTCGCGGGGGCGACGAGGGAGCAGTTGACCAGGCTATTGGCAGATCATCCGATGGCTTGGATCGTCCCGGCCCGCGGCGGTGCTGCGCCTGCCTTCATGCCGGTTCTCCTTGATCGCGGCGACGATGCCGGTGACAGCATTTTGGGCGGGACTCTCATCGGTCATCTGCCGCGGCGACATCCGCTCGTCGCATCGTTGGAGCAGGACGGCGAGGCGCGGTTCCTCTTCACCGGTCCGAATTCCTACATTTCCCCCGCGTGGCTTGGCGATCGCAACTGGGCACCGACGTGGAATTTCTGCACCGCGACGCTGGATGCCGACGTCGCGCTCTGGCCCGATGGCATCGACACGGTGCTGGAGCGGACGGTGGCGCATATGGAGGCGGGGCGCAAACGGCCTTGGACGGTCGGCGAACTGGGATACCGCTACGCGGCGCTGCGAGCGCAGGTCATCGCCTTCCGCGCGCGGATCACGGCGGCCGTACCGCGCATGAAGCTGGGGCAGGACGAGCGCTTGGACGTGCGCCGCGAGATAATTGCCGGTCTCGGCGATCATCCGCTCGCGGAATGGATGCGTCACGCCACGGACGAGCAGGCATGATGCCCGACTGCCATGTCGGCGTTGTCGCCACCGCCGCCGACCCTATTCCCGGGCGCGACCTACATGCTGGAGGGAATGGTGAACGGGCACGGCGGGCTGGCGTTCGACGTCGTCGAATGTTGACTACTGGATCCGCATGAAACCGATGCGACGATTATCGAGATAGTGGACGGTCAGATGGCGGACATAGCCGGGAAAGGCGGCTCGATAGCGTCGCCGTCTGGTACCGTCCCCGGCGGGCTCGTCCTGCACCAGCGCGAGATCGTGCAGCGTGGCGGTTTGCGCTGGCGTGAAGCGTGGCACGACATGGTCGCGCCCGGCATCGAGGTGCAGGCGCATCTCGGGCGCGAAGGCGGCTGGATCGAGGGGGGCTCCCGTGACGATCGCTTGCGCCTGACGCGTCAGTGCGGGGGCGGTGTCCGTCAGCAGCGGCAACGACAGCGGCGTTGCATCCGGGGCATGCCGTTCGGCCGCCTCCCATCCTGCGATCGTCGCGGCGAGCGTGTCGCCGTTCGTCATGGCCATCACGCTCAATCCCTGTCGGGGCAAATGGATGTGCACGGTACGGAAACCGGGGACGCTGCCGCCGTGATAGTGGATCGGCTGGCCGCCGGGCATGTGGTCGAGCATCCAACCGAAGCCGTAAGGAATCTCACGTCCCGTTTTCAATCGGACCGGTCGTGTCATCTGTGCCAGCGCATCGTGCGACAGCAACGCGCCGCCGTGAAGCGCGCCGGTCCATCGTGCGACATCGGACGTCGGCATGAGTATGCCGCCCGCCGCGACCGACGACACCGTGGTGCTCATCCGCGTCGCGTGAACGTGCAGGCCATCGCGCCATTCATATGGTTCGGCACGCCGCCGGACGGGCAGGGCGGCGTCATCGACGCGGCCATCGCGGACGCCGGCGGGGGCGAACAGATCCTCGGCAACGATGCGGGCATAGTCCTTGCCCGCGAGATCCTCGATGACATAGCCGATCAGGACATAGGCCGCGTTCGAATAGTTCCATGCGGTCCCCGCAGCGAATTCCGGCGGATAGGCCGCCATCAGGCGATAGAAGGTGTCACGGTCGAACGGCCGGTCCCATTCGACCGCCGCGCTGTAATCGGGAAAGCCGCTGGTGTGGGTCAGCAGCGAATGGAAGGGGCGATCGGCGAGAGCGGGAGGCAATCGCGGCGCATATCGGCCGATCGGCGCGTCCAAGGAAAGCTTGCCTGCCTCGACCAGACGCAGGGCAGCGACCGCCGTGATGTGCTTGCCGACCGACCCGAGGTGGAACAGCGTCCGCGAGGTGACGGGGACATCCAGACCGATGCTGGCCCGCCCCACATGCGCGAGCACGATCGGCTGGCCATCTCGCACCACCGCTACCGCCAGACCGGGCGCATCATGCGCCTGCCGGATTTCCTCGAGACGTGACGTCAACGCGTCCGCGCGACTGGGCAAGGAAGCGGCGGTTGCGCCGGCAATAGCCGATGCCAGCACGCCACGTCGCGACATCCGCATTCTGATGCTCCATCAACTCCTAGATCAACGATAACATCATCGCAATAATAATCAACTTTTGCGTCGTCGGCTGCGGTTGGTCAGACGCTGCTGAGCAGGATGCTGGTTTCACTGTTTTCGATCCCGTCGATCATTCGCACTTCGCGCAACAACCGATCGAACGCCACCAGATCATCGGCCCGCAATTCGGCGATCAGGTCCCAGGCGCCGTTGGTAGTGTGAAGCGCGTGGATGTCGGGGAGTCCGCGCAGCTTGCGGATCACCTGGGTCGTCGACTTTCCCCTCACCTCGATCAGCATGATCGCGCGGATCGTCCCTGCATCGTAATCCTCGCGCATGCGCACGGTGAAGCCCAGCACCGTTCCGGTCGCGAGCAGTCGCGCGATCCGGTTCTGGACCGTTCCGCGCGTGACGCCCAACGCGGTGGCGACCGTCGCCAAGGCGGCGCGGCCGTCGCTGCGCAGATGTCCAATGATTGCCCGATCGAGCGTGTCCGGAACATATTTCGCCACCTCCGTCATATTACCCTCCACAATGATCGATCGTACCGCGCATTGTGCGCGAAATGCCCCGCGAAATGATGCGCGAATGCGATGTCGGCTGATGCTGTGGCGCCATAGTCAGGGGCCAGCAACCATGCGGAGGATCCGATCGTGCCCGTGCTTCCCCCTTCCGACAAGGCGCTGGTGCCTTTCGTCGACGTCGCCAACATGATGCGGCTGGTCCATGCCGTCGGCATCGAAACTGTCCTGCGCGAACTAACCGACCGGATCGAGGCGGATTACCGGCGTTGGCCGGTCTTCGACAAGACGCCGCGGCTGGCGGCGCATTCTGTCGATGGCGTGATCGAACTGATGCCGGCATCGGACGGGACCGCCTATGCTTTCAAATACGTCAACGGCCATCCGCGCAATGCGCGCGACGGGCTGCAAACTGTCGCGGCCTTCGGTCTGCTGGCGGACGTTGCGACCGGTTACCCGCTGCTTCTGGCGGAAATGACACTTCTAACCGCGCTGCGTACCGCGGCCACTTCAGCGATGGCCGCGCGGCATCTTGCCCCGCGGATTGCCACGACCATGGCGCTGATCGGCAATGGAGCCCAATCGGAGTTTCAGGCGCTGGCGATGAAGGCGGTCATCGGGATCGAGGAGGTTCGCCTCTACGACGTCGATCCCGCCGCCACCGAAAAGGCGATGCGGAACCTGGCGGGCAGTGGGCTTTCGCTGACCGCGTGCAGCTCTGCCGAGATCGCGATCGAGGGCGCGCAGATCGTCACGACCGCGACCGCGGACAAGCAACTCGCGACGATCCTGACCGACAACATGGTCGGCGCGGGGGTGCATGTGAATGCGATCGGTGGCGATTGTCCCGGCAAGACCGAGTTGCACCGCGACATCCTGCGCCGCGCCGATACCTTCGTGGAGTTTACGCCTCAGACACGGATCGAGGGTGAGATACAGCAGATGGAGCCCGATTACCCGGTGACCGAATTGTGGCAGGTGATCGTGGGTGATGCTCCTGGCCGGCGTGATGATCGCCAGATTACGTTGTTCGACAGCGTGGGCTTCGCGATCGAGGACTTCTCGGCTCTTGCCTATGTGCATGAGCGCGTCGTCGGCACCGATTTCAAGACGCTGCTCGATCTGATCGCCGACCCTGACGACCCCCGCGACCTTTTCGGCATGTTGCTGCGCGCCAAACGTCCGCTGGCCACCATGTCAGAAACCGCAGTAGCGACCTAGCTGCAGCGCCATGCGCTCAGTAATGCCGCGATCCCACTTCCTTCGTCCTGCTAATGTCGTGGCATCAGGGGCTGGTAAATCGCTCTCGATGCACCGCGCATCGTGAGGATTGCCAATGTCCGACACGGGCGAGCATCTGATGAACGACCTATCATCGCTCTCGCTCAGCAGGCAGCACCCCGAAAGCGGGGTCAGCGATCGCGCAACGAGCCGATCAGATACGACCAGCGGCGCGATCGACGACGAAGCCGCGTTGGATCATGTTCGGTCGCCCGAGACTGGCCCCGGGTCGCAAACCGCTACGATCACCCTCGCTGCAACCATCCTCTTCTGGCAGTGATCAACGAGCCCTGACCCTTAGCGAAGCGCCGCCGCCCGCAAATGGACAGGCACCGACTTATAGGAGGGCGTGCCGCTTTCGAGATCGTGGTCGTCCAAGGCGATCAGATGATTGGCCTCGGGATAATAGGCAGCGACCGATCCGCGGGCGATGGCGTGCGCGATCGCCACCTGCCGCTCCAGTACGCGGCCGGTAGCGGTCACCACGTCGATCAGGTCGCCGTGTCGCAGGCCTGCCTCGGCAAGGTCGTCCGGGTTCACGAACACCACATCCCGCCGCCCGGTGATGCCGCGGTAACGATCATCATGGCCATAGATGGTCGTGTTATACTGGTCGTGGCTCCGAATGGTCGTCAAGACCATCGGCCCATCGGCATTGCCGCCTGCACCGTCGGCGTCGGCGTGGACGATGAAGTGGGCCTTTCCGTCCGACGTAGTCCAGACGCGGTTTGACGGCCCCACGGTCAACCGGAAGCCATGTTTCTGTCGAACGCGAGCATTGAAGTCGCCGAAGTCCGGAAAAACCTCTGCGATCTTCTCGCGGATGCGGTCATAGTCGGCGACCATTGCGTCCCAGCCGATCGCCGTGTCGCGCAAGGTCGCCTTGGCAAGCCCCGCCACGATCGCGGGCTCGGAAAGCAGTTGGTCAACCACGGGTTTGATCCGCCCGCGCGAGGCGTGAACCGTCGACATCGAGTCCTCGACGGTCACGAATTGGGGCCCATTTGCCTGGATATCCTGCTCGGTACGACCCAGGCAGGGGAGCACCAGCGTCTCGCGCGCCTGAAGCAGACAAGTGCGATTGAATTTGGTCACGATGGTGACCGACAGGTCCATCGCCCGGAACGCTGCGAAACACGCCTCGGGGTCGGGCATCGCCACGGCAAGATTGCCGCCGAGCGACAATATCGCGCGCGATCGCCCTTCGCGCATGGCCTTGAGCGCTTCGACGGCATTGTGGCCGGGCCGGCGCGGACTCGTAATGCCGAATGCAGTGTCGAGCCGTTGCAGGAACGCCTCGGTCGGAAGCTCGGTGATCCCGACCGTTCGGTCGCCCTGCACGTTGCTGTGCCCCCGCAATGGGCAGATACCCGCTCCCGGCCGGCCGAAATTACCCCGCAGCAGTAGCAAGTTGGCGATCTGTTGCACGTTGCGCGTGCCATGCCGGTGTTGCGTTATGCCCATGCCGTAGCAAATGATCACACGCTCCGCCCGCGCATAGGTGTCGGCCATGCTCTCGATCTCGGCGCGAGGCAGACCGGAGCGGCGCTCGATCTCGTTCCAGTCCGTCGCGGCGATATCGGCTGCCAGCGCGTCGAAGCCGGTGGTATGTTCCGCGATGAAGGCGCGGTCGAGTACCCCCGGCCCACCCGATGACAGATTGGCGGCATCCATCGCGAACAGGGCCTTCATCATGCCCTTCAGCATCGCCATGTCGCCGCCGATCCGGACCTGATGATAGGCGGACGCGAGCGGAACACCCCCCGGTCGGATCATGTCGCCGACGTGCTGAGGCGATTGGAATCGTTCGAGACCCCGCTCCTTCATCGGATTGGCGACGACGATCGCGGCGCCGCGTTTTGCCGCGGCGCGCAGCGACGACAACATGCGGGGATGATTGGTGCCGGGATTATGCCCGATGCAGAAGATCGCGTCGGCATGCTCGAAATCCTCGAGCGTGACGGTTCCCTTGCCGATGCCAATCGACTGAGGCAGCCCGGTGCTCGTCGCTTCGTGGCACATGTTCGAACAATCGGGGAAATTGTTGGTCCCGAAGGCGCGAACATATAGCTGCCACAGGAATGCCGCTTCGTTCGAGGTACGCCCGGAGGCATAGAATTCCGCTTGATCAGGATGATCGAGCCGACGGAGCGCCTCGCCCGCCAGACGAAACCCTTCGTCATAGCCGATCACTTCATAGTGATCGGTCGCAGGATTGTAGCGCAGCGGATCGGTCAGCCGGCCCGCCCCCTCCAGATCGTGATCGCTCCACGTCCAAAGCTCGCTGGCGGAATGGCGGGCGAAGAAATCCGCGTCGACCCGTTTGGCAGTCGCTTCCCACGTGACGGCCTTGGCACCGTTCTCGCAGAACTCGAAGGAGGAACCGTGGCGCGGATCGGGCCAGGCGCACCCAGGGCAGTCAAACCCATCGGGCTGGTTGACCGACAGCAGCGTGCGGGCATCGGCCATCTGGGCACGGACCGCCAAAGCGACAGCTTTCAACGCGCCCCAGCCCCCCGCTGGACCGGAATAATCCTTCACGCCATCGATGCGTCGGTCGGTCACATTTCGTCCTTCATGGCTCGACAAGCTGATTCGCGCATTACCCCGATATAGCCCGGAGTAGAGGGCAAGCCACTGTGCCGAACACGTTCAGGTCGCGGTCAATTGTTTTCGATCGATGTCGCCCGATTTCGAATACTTCCTTTACGCCCAAGGTCAGGAATCGCTGGGTAAAATCAGAAGATTACGGTTGGGGTTAGGGCGAAGTCGGAGAAAAAGGCGGTAGCGCAGCGGTCGCAGCGGGGCGAAGCGGCGACAGTCTTTCAGGCGGCCGAACACCATTCCGATGCGGCGGCGGCGCCGGTAGCGACGCTTGCGTATCTGACTGGCTCAGTGCGGGATTTTCGGCCCGGGATGCAAGGTCGCATGGCCTTGGCCTGTAATGCGTTTCTCAACCAGTCGGCATCGTAGCCGCGGTCGCCGAGCAGTGCTGCTGCGCCAGTATCGTCGCTCGTCCGATCGGCGGTCATGAAGAAGCTCGAGGGACGTCCGTTCGCATCGGCAAGCGCATGAAGCTTCGCGTTCATGCCGCCCTTGGTGCGATCGATCAGGCGGCCGGAATCCCCTTTCTTGCCTGCAGGCTCGATGCCGGGTGGTGCACCTTCAAACAGGTCGCGTCGCGCATGACCGTCTCCTCTCGAAGTCTGAATCAGGTCGCGCGTCTCACATTGATGGGTGCCGACCCTCGCAATGAACGCCCAAGTCCCGGTCGTCGATCTCGTTGACGGGGCGGGCATTGGCGGTCGTCACCGTCCGCCCAACCGGTTCGACTGCGTCGGTCACCGGGTCGCGGCGCTCGAAAGCCGTCGCGGAATTGCTCTCGATGGAATTGCTGGGCATGGTGGTCGGTTCGCTGGCGCTGGGCGGTCTGGCGGACCGGCTGGGGGGGGCGCGCCACCATCCTGCTTTGCCTGGTCCTGATGGCGATCGGCATGTTCGGGGCGGCTTCGGCATCGGGAGTCATGATCCTGTCGGCCTGGCGTGTGGTCACCGGGATCGGGATCGGCGGTATGCTGGCCGCCACCAATGCGGCCGTCGCCGAGACGGCGAACGCCGCCCGGCGCAGCCTGGCGGTATCGCTGATGGCGGGCGGCTATCCGGTCGGCGCGATCGTCGGGGGCGCCATCTCCGCGTGGCTGCTGCGGGACCATGGCTGGCCGGTGGTGTTTCAATTTGGCGGTGTCGTGACGCTGTTGTTCATCCCGGTCGTGCTGTGGCGGGTGCCGGAGACGGTGGCGTTCCTGGCCGACCGGGGCCCCCGCGATGCCGTCGCGCGGATCAATCGCGTGCTGGCGAAGATGCACCAGCCGCCGGTGGCGAGCCTGCCCGAGCGCGAGGCGAAGCGCGCGCGCGTGCCGGTCACGACCTTGTTCGGATCGGCCCTGCGCCTGCCGACCATCGCGCTGACCGTCGCGTATCTCACGCATATCATGACCTTTTACTTCATTCTGAAATGGATCCCGAAGATCGTGGTGGACATGGGCTTCGCGCCGTCCGCCGCCGCTTCGGTCCTGGTATGGGCGAATGTCGGCGGTGTGTGCGGGGCATGTCTGTTGGGAGCGGCGGCGACGCGGTTCCGGCTGCTGCCGCTGGCGGTCGGCGCGATGATCGCGGCGGCGGTGGCGGTGATCCTGTTCGCGCGGGGCCAGGACGACCTAGCCCATCTGTCGCTGATGGCCGCGCTGACCGGCATGTTCACCAATGCCGGGGTGGTATCGCTCTATGCCCTGATCGCCCGTTCGTTTCCGGCCGCCGTCCGCGCCAGCGCGACCGGGTTCATCATCGGCATCGGCCGAGGCGGATCGGCGCTGGCCCCGGCCATGGCGGGGGCGCTGTTCGCCATCGGCTATGCGCTGCCCATCGTCGCGCTGGTGATGAGCGCCGGGTCGGCGATCGCGGCGCTGGCGATCATCATGCTCGGCCACCGCACGCCCCGGCCGCAGGGGTGATCAGCCAGCGACCAAACCGAACGAATATGTTCTTGAAACAAATATAATCTTCCAATATCTGTTATATAACAGAACATAAAACCGCCATCGAGCGGGAATGAGGGAGAGTATGATGCCGAAGGTCGGAAAGCCTGTCCTGTGCTCGCACAGCGGAGCCATCCGCGTCCTGCTGGTGATGGGCAGTTCCTGGTTGGGAATGGCCGCTGCCCAGGCGCAGGCGGCGGGGGAGACGATGCCGCCGCCGGCCGCGACCCAGGCGGATGCCGTCGGGCAGGACGATAGCGCAGCCACCACGGCACAGGCGGGCACCGACGCGGCAACGGATGACATCGTCGTGACCGGGTCGCGCGTCGCACGCAACGGCTTCAACGCGCCGTCGCCCACGACGGTGGTCGGCGGCGAATTGCTGCAGCAGCGCGCCGCGACCAATATCGGCGAGGTGCTGAACGACATTCCGGCGTTCGCGCCGACGACCAGCACGGGCACGGCGGGCGCGCGTCCCTTTGCGCCGGGCGCGAACTACGCCAATCTCCGCTCGCTGGGGCCGACCCGCACGCTTGTCTTGGTCGACGGCCGCCGCTTTGCGCCCAGCGTGCCGTCGTTCGGCACGGTCGGCGCGAACCAGGTCGACCTGAATCTGATCCCGCCGATCCTGCTCGAACGCGCCGAGGTGGTGACGGGCGGCGCATCCGCGCAATATGGTTCCGATGCGGTGGCGGGCGTGGTCAACCTGATCCTCAACACCCGGTTCCAGGGCCTGAAGGCCGAGATCGAAAAGGGCATCAGCGAACGCGGCGACAACGCCGAGACGCGCGTGTCGGTCCTTGGCGGCACGGCCTTTGCCGGGGATCGCGGGCATGTCGTCGTCGCCGGCGAATATTATGAGAATGGCGGCGTCGGCGATATCTTCACCCGCGACTGGGGGCGCCGCGATACCCAGATCGTCGCCAATCCCAGCCCCGCCACCAACGGGCAGCCGCGCTTCATCATTTCGGACAATGTCCGTCTGTCGACGATGACGCCGGGCGGCATCATCACGTCGGGGCCGCTGCGCGGGACCGTGTTCGGGCCGGGCGGGACGACGTCGCAATATAATTACGGCATGCTGGCCGGCAGCCTGTTCATGATCGATGGCGGCATCCCCAATCTGGGGCTGGCCAATGGTGTGCTCCTGGTCCCGCGGCTGCAGCGTGCCGGCGGCTTCGCCCATGCCGATTATGAATTGTCGAATGCGATCAACGTGTTTGCCGAAGGGTCGTACGGCGTCAACGAAGCGACCTCGATCGGCATCCAGCCGCGCGATACCGGCACGATCACGATCCGGACCGACAATCCGTCCCTGCCCGACAGCGTCCGGGCCCACGCGGCCGCGCTGGGGGTGACCTCCTTCTCGCTGGGGCGGATCAGCAATGACGTCGGCCAGATCGTCGTCGATGTCCGCAACGAGAATTTGCGCCTCGCGACCGGGGTGAGGGGCAAGTTCGGTTCCGGATGGAGCTGGGATGGCTATTACCAGTTCGGCCAGAACGACTATCGCCAGCGGCAGGCGGGGGCCCGGATCAATGGCAACTTCACCCTTGCCGCCGATGCCGTGCGCAACGGCGCGGGCCAGATCGTGTGCCGGTCGACCCTGACCAATCCGGGCAATGGCTGCGTGCCGATCAATCTGTTCGGCGACGGATCGCCCTCCGCCGCCGCGATCGACTATGTCACCGGCGACGCCGTCACCCGGACGCTCTACAAGCAGCATGTCGCGGCGCTGAACCTGCGCGGCGAACCGGTGTCGACCTGGGCTGGCCCGGTGTCGTTCGCCACCGGCATCGAATATCGGCGGGAGGAGCAGAACACGACCTCGGATGCGATTTCGCAGGTCGATGGCTTCAACCAGCAGAATCCGAAGCCGCTGAACGGATCGTTCGATGTCGCCGAAGCCTATGTGGAAACGGTGCTGCCGCTCGCGCGGGATACGGGATGGGCGCGCAACCTCGATCTGAATGCCGCCGCGCGCTATGCGCATTACAGCACGGTCGGCGGCGTGGTGACGTGGAAGGCGGGGCTGACCTGGTCGGTCAGTGACTGGCTGTTGCTGCGCGGAACGCGGTCGCGCGACATTCGCGCGCCCAACATCTTCGAACGGAACGCGGCGCCGACGCCGACCCTGACCAATATCAACGATCCGTTCACCAACACCCAGGTGGCGGTCCGTCAGTTCCTGTCGGGCAATACCGATCTGCGCGAAGAGGTCGCCAATACCTGGTCGGGCGGTGTCGTCCTGAAACCCGGTTTCCTCGACGGTTTCCAACTGTCGGTCGATTACTACCGGATCGATATCCGGGACGCGATCACGTCGGTGCAGGGCAACGGCACGGTCAGCATATGCGCCGCGACGCAGGACCCCTTCTTCTGCGGCAACATCATCCGCAACCCGGCGGGAGTCATCACCCGGGTCAACTCGCCCTATGTCAATCTCGGCAATCTTCGGACCGAGGGCATCGATGCCGAGGCGCAATATCGGACGCCGCTGGGCGCGGGCGATCTGACGCTGCGCGGGGTGGGGAGCTATACGCTCCACGCCATCTCCGCCTTCGGACAGGGGGCGATCGACCGCGTGGGCGAAGTGGGCACCAACAATTCGACCGTGAACCCGATGCCGCGCTTCCGTGGGACGCTGACCGGTACCTATGGCCAGGGCGGATTCGCCGGGACGCTCCAGCTCAACTACATTGCCGAGGGGAAATATGACGCGACCTATGTCGACGGCGTCGACATCAACGACAACAGCGTCCCGTCGCGTCTCTACACGCTGGTCACCCTGGCGCAGACGGTGAAGGCGGGCGACACGTCGTTCCAGCTGTTCGGGACGGTGTCCAACCTGTTCGACGTGGCGCCGCCGCGTGTTCCCTCGACGACCTTCTTCCTGCCGACCAATCCGGCCTTCTACGACACGGTAGGACGCAATTTCCGGTTTGGCGTGCGGGTCGGCCTGTAAGGAGGATAGGCGCATGTCCCCGATGATGACCGATCGCCGGACGATCATGACCGCCGCCATGGGGATCGGTATGGTCGGGGCGGAGGGTGTCGCGGCAGCCGCGGTTGCGGCGGCGACCCCATCGCTGGCGACGCCGACCCTCTATCCCATCTTCACCGCGCGGGTGACGCTGGGACCGCCGGTCGAATTCGGCCGGCAGGGCGAGCAGCGCAAGCGGCTCATCCCGATCACGGGCGGTACGTTCGACGGGCCGAAGCTGCGCGGTACGATCGTGCCGGGTGGCGGCGACTGGCAGACGATCGAGTCGGACGGGACGACGGCGATCCTCGCGCGCTACACGCTGCGTGCCGAGGACGGGACGATGATCGGGGTCGTCAATCCCGGCATCCGTCGCGGCCCGCCCGAAGTGCTGAAGCGGTTGGCGGCGGGCGAGGTGGTCGATCCATCGCTCTATTATTTCCGCACGGTGCCGAGCTTCGACGTCGCCGACGGTCCGCATGACTGGCTGCGCAAGAGCATCTTCCTGTGCGCGGGCATCCGCCGGGCGAGCGACGTCGAAATCCACTTCTACGGTCTGACCTGATACAGGGGTGATGAAAGGAACGTCATTCCATGAGTCAGACATCCGCCCTGTTGGATACCGGAACGCCCGCTTCCGATCAGCACCCCTATCTGGATACGGCATCGCTGTCGTCGCAGATCGGGTTCAGGCTGCGGTTCGCGCAGGCGGCCGTGTGGGGCGACCTGTTGGCGGCGTTCAAGCCGTTCGGCTTTCGCCCGCAACATTATGCCGCCCTCACGCTGATCGCCAGCAATCCCGACTGGAAGCAGCAGGATGTCGGCAACGCGCTGGGCATTTCCCGGTCCAACCTCGTCGCGCTGATCGACGAACTCGTTCGCGAAGGCCTGGTCGAGCGGCGGCAGAACCCGGACAACCGGCGCTCCAACTCGCTGAGCATCTCGCCCTCGGGCGCCGATCTGCTCGAGCGCATGGACGTGGCGCAGCGGGACCACGAACGGCGGCTGGAACAGACGCTCAGCGCCCGGGAGCAGGCGATGCTGATCGCCCTGCTCGAGAAGCTGACACAATTACAGAGATGACGGAAAGGCAAAGCCGATGCGCGACACTCCCATCAACCGCCGGGTAAACCGCCGAAACCTGTTGGCGGGCGGCGCGGCGGCCGCGATGACGCTGACGACCCCGGCGCGGGTGATGGCGCAGATGCAGGCACGCAAGCCCAACATCATTTTCATCATGGCCGACGACATGGGCTATGCCGATGTGTCGTTCAACGGTCGCCAAGATCTGTCCACGCCGAACATCGACGCGATTGCGAATGCGGGGGTTCGCTTCACCCGCTCCTATGCCAATTCCGCCGTCTGTTCGGCGACGCGGGTCGCGCTGATTACCGGCCGCTATCAGTATCGGCTGCCGATCGGGCTGGAGGAGCCGCTGGCAAGCATTTCCCCGCCCGGCATCGGCCTGCCGCCCGAACATCCGACCCTGCCGTCGCTGCTGCGCGCGGCGGGATATGAAACCATGCTGATCGGCAAATGGCATATGGGCGAACTGCCCAAATACGGGCCGTTGCAGAGCGGCTATGATCACTTTTTCGGCTTTCGCGGCGGTGCGCTGGACTATTTCACCCACCATGATCGCAAGGGCGAAGAGGATCTGTGGGACGACGACCAGCCGATCGAGCGGACCGGCTATCTTACCGACCTGATCGGCCAGCGCGCGGTCGCCTCGATCGACGGCTATGCCAGGAAGCGCAAGCCGTTCTTCATGAGCGTGCATTTCAACGCGCCGCACTGGCCATGGGAAGGGCCGCGCGACCGCGCCGAAAGCGAGCGGATCAAGAAGACCAACCTTGCGCATTTCGATGGCGGCTCGCGCGCGACCTATATCGACATGATCCGGGCGATGGACGAGCAGGTCGGCGCGATCCTGGCCGCGTTGAAGCGCAACGGCCTGAGCCGGGACACGATCGTCGTCTTCACCAGCGACAATGGCGGCGAGCGTTTTGCCGATACCTGGCCGTTCAGCGGGCAGAAGACCGAATTGCTCGAAGGGGGATTGCGGGTGCCGACCGCCGTCTGCTGGCCCGCGCGCATCGCGCCTAAGCAGGTGAGCACGCAGACCATGATCACGATGGACTGGGTCCCGACGCTGCTGGCCGCCGCCGGTGCCAAGCCGGCACCGGACCATCCCAGCGACGGCCAGAACCTGTTGCCGTGGCTGACCGCGAAGCGCGCCCCGGCGCCGCGCACCCTGTTCTGGCGCTACAAGGCGAACCATCAGCGCGCGATGGTCGAAGGCGACTATAAATATCTGAAGATCGCCGAGAACAGCTATCTCTTCAATGTCGACAGCGACCCGTTGGAACGGGCCAACCTGAAGGAGCGCGAACCGGCCCGCTTCGCCGCCATGCAAAAGGCATGGCGGGACTGGAACGCGACGATGCTGCCCGAGATCGACGCCAGCTTTACCGAGGGCGTGACGGCGGATCGTCAGGCCGATCACATCGGCTCGCGAAACGTGCTCAAGACGGCGGATCGCGACGACTGACGGTCAGGGGGGCGCGAGCGGCGCATGCCGTTCCCCCTCATCCCATCCGCGGCGACGATGGAGCCGGGCACACAGGCCGACAGACATCCGTCGTGGCGAATGAGAGGGGGAGGGGAGCGTCCTCGTCCGCCTGCCAGCCGGCGATGGCGTGCAGCCGCTTCGGGTCGAGGATGGTGATCTGCCGTTTGCCGAACATCAGCACGCCCTCACGGCGAAGCCCCTGAATGACGCGATTGACGTGGACTGCGGTCAGTCCGAGCAGATCGCTGAACTGTTCCTGGGTCAAGGGGCAGAAAAAACTGTCGCCGTTGGCAAGACCTGTCGCCTTCAGGCGGCTGTGCAAATCCGCAAGGCAATAGGCGAGCCGCCCGCGGGCGTCGCGTCGTCCCACGCAGGTCAATTGGGCGCGCAGTCGCCGGATGTCGCCGATCAGTTTGCAATCGCGACGGATGGCGAGTGCCTGCATGTCATGCTCGTCCATGGCCCGACGCAGTACCGCGACGCGCGCCGGACCGCTGACCCGGATCTCTTCGTTCGACGCCGGCGGCACCCAGTCACAGATGTCGCCCGGCACCAGTATGTCGGTGATCTGTCGCGCGCCATCGCGCAGCCCTTGCGCCCGGTAAGCCCATCCTTCGACCATCAGGTGCAGATGGGCGCCGCCGTCGAACGGGCCG
The DNA here is from genome assembly GCF_055521695.1 of Sphingomonas sp. BL-S-05. Taxonomy (NCBI): domain Bacteria; kingdom Pseudomonadati; phylum Pseudomonadota; class Alphaproteobacteria; order Sphingomonadales; family Sphingomonadaceae; genus Sphingomonas; species Sphingomonas sp. BL-S-05. Next base: position 418,940 of record NZ_CM145499.1, read on the forward strand.
GACACGAGAGCGCCGTTGCGTAGCGGAACGATGTCGACCAGCGCCCTGGCCAGTAGCTGACGTTCCTCGATCGTGACGGGATCGCTGCACGCCGGCCGGATCGCTGCGACGGCATGGGGAATGGGCTTCGCTTCCACGCCGAAATCCAATCGGATCGGCATGGCCTCGTCCTGTGGGGGACATGGCCGGGACGATAATGTGGAATGCGTGTGGAGCATCGTTCAACCCCTTCAGTCTCAACGACCTTCAGGGTTTCATGCCTGCATCGTCACTCGTAGCATCCCTAGGTAGGCTTCCGTGCCGCCGGGGCGTCGCCGGGCGCCGCGACCCCGGCCGCCAGCGCTAGCTGGATCAGTTCGGCCAGACTACCGGCATTCAACCGGTTCATGACCTGCGCGCGGTGCAGTTCGACGGTGCGCGGGCTGATGCCGAGCTTCTTGGCCAGCATCTTGTTGGTGTCGCCTTCGACCAGGCCGAGCAGCACCTCGCGCTCGCGTGGGGTCAACCGGGCGATGCGCGCGTTAGCGGTCTCGTCGCGGGAGACGGGGCGGGTGGCCGCAAGACATTCGCTGATCGCACTTGCCAGGCGGGCGTGCAGCGTGGCGTCGTCCTCCACGACGATATAGTCGGTTGCCCCCGCCTTCATCGCGGCGACGGCCGATGTCAGGTCGGCGTCCAGCGCGTCCAGCACCACGCACGGCAAGGTGATCGCCCGTGCCTTCAATTCGCGAGGCACGGAAAGCTTGTCCGATTTCGCCTTGCGCAGATCGACGAGGACGCATCCGGGCGCGAGGATGGCGGCAACATCGAGAAAGGCCGTGGCGCTGTCGAAGGTGCGCGCGCGATACCCCATCGACCGGACGAGACCGGCAAGCCGGCGGGCCTCGAGCGCCTTTGCACTGACGATATAGACCTGACCGCCATCGTCCTGCGTCAGATCCTCGACAATGCCGCCGATGCGGGTGACCGCGCCGTGATCGTCGAGGATCGGGAAGCTGGTATCGCGCAGACGGCGGACGGCGCCGTCACCGGGGCGGATGATGCGATATTCGAACTGGGTGACCTCGCCCGCCGCAACGCTGGCCAGCGCATGTTCGACCTGGGATCGGTCGTCCGGATGGACATCCTCCAGCCATCGCTCGATGAAACGCGCGCCGTCCTCGCACGGGATGCCCCAGATGCGTTCGAACGCGGTGCTGCGATACAGGATGGCCCCGGTCGCCGGATCGCCGATCCACAGCAGGTTGCTGCTATGGTCGGCGAAGCTGCTGAACCGCGCCTCGCTTGCCCGGATCGCGGCTTCGGCATGGCGTTGCGCGGTCATGTCGATCGCCGCACCGATGAAGCCGATGGCGCTTCCGTCCTCGAACGTGGTGCGGCCCAATGTCGCGATGTGGCGGAGTATGCCGTCGTCGCGACCGATCACGCGGTACTCGACAGCATAGCTACCGTCACCCGCCGGGTCGACACAGGCGGCGATCGCCGCGCGCACTCGCGCCCGGTCGTCGGGATGGATGCCCTGTTCGAAGACATGTTCGTCGATCGGCGTGCCCGGCGGCAGGCCCCACATCGCGCGCAGCCGATCGTCCCAGTCGAGTTCGCCGGTGCGCGGGTCCCACGCATAGATGCCGATGCCGACCAATTCGGTCGCGACACGAAGCTGGGCTTCGCTGGTCCTCAAGGCTTCCTCGAACATGCGCCGCTCGCTGGTGTCGCGAGAGACGCCGATGACGAGTTCGACCGATCCGTCCGGGGCCAGCACCGGCCCCCAGGCGTAGGAGAAAAAGGCCGCATGGCCGGTAGGGCTGCGATAGAAGACCTCGTTCTCGATCGTCGCGCCATCCGCGAAGATCTGGTCGATATGGCCGTTGAGCAGGGTCGCTAGATCGGCCGGATAGTCGAGGTCGGCAAAGGACTTGCCCAGCATTTCCTCCGACGTCAGGCCGAACAGCCCCAGCATGGCCGGGTTGGCATAGGCGAAGCGTCGGTGCCGGTCGAAGGCGTAGACATAGTCCGGGATCGCGGACAGGTTCGCCTCGAGGAAGCGTACCTGTCGGGCGAGTGTCTCGCCCGCGCCATATAGCGGATCATTGCCTCTGGCCGGTGCGGCAAGCGAATATTCTTCCATGCGTCCTGGTTCTCAACCTTCGCCGGTCTGGGCTGCGATCGCTCGCAGCCGGGTATAGTTACCTAGGGATTGCACGGATGGGTCGGCGCCGATGCGAAGCCTACCTCCAGGCCACGCAACCGAGGAGAGCGGCATGAAAGCCCTGGTCTGGCACGGCAAGGAGGATATCCGGTATGACACGGTGTCCGACCCTTCGATCGAACATCCACGCGATGCTATAATCAAGGTTACGAGTTGCGCGATATGTGGCTCGGATCTCCATCTTTTTCATAACCTTGTACCCGCGATGCTGCCCGGCGACATCATGGGGCACGAAACGATGGGCGAGGTCGTCGAGGTCGGCAGCGCCGCCAAGGGGTCGCTGAAGAAGGGCGACCGCGTCGTGATTCCCTTCACCATCCAGTGCGGCGAGTGCGACCAATGCCGCCGCGGCAATTTCTCGGTCTGCGAGCGGACCAACCGCAAGAAGGAACTGGGCGACAAGGCGTTCGGCCATGCGACCGCCGGGCTGTTCGGCTATACGCATCTGACCGGCGGCTATCCCGGCGGACAGGCCGAATATCTGCGCGTGCCCTTTGCCGACACGACCCATATCAAGGTGCCGGGCGGCATCGACGACGAAAAGCTGCTGTTCCTGTCGGACATCCTGCCGACCGGCTGGCAGGCGGCGGTGCAGGCCGACATCCAGCCGGGCGACACGGTGGCGGTGTGGGGCTGCGGCCCGGTCGGTCAGATGACGATCCGCTCGGCGATCCTGCTGGGGGCGGGGCAGGTGGTCGCGATCGATCATCTGCCCGAACGCCTCTCCATGGCCGCCGCCGCGGGCGCGATCACCATCAACTTCGAGGAGGAGAGCGTCGTCGAACGGTTGAACGAATTGACCAAGGGCAAGGGGCCGGACCGGTGCATCGACGCGGTCGGTACCGAAACCCATGTCAATTTCGGCCAGCCCGACACCGTGCTCGATCGCGCCAAGCAGATGCTGATGGCGGAGAATGACCGCCCGCATGTGCTGCGCGAGATGATCTACGTCTGTCGCCCCGGCGGCGTGATCTCGATCATCGGCGTCTATCTCGGGCTGGTCGACAAGATTCCGATGGGTCAGGCGATGAACAAGGGGCTGACCTTCCGCATGGCGCAGGCGCATGTCCCGCGCTGGACCGGCGATCTGCTGCGCCGGATCGAGGACGGACAGATCGATCCGTCCTTCGTCATCACGCACAAGGTCGACCTGTCAAAGGGACCCGAAATGTACGCCACCTTCCGCGACAAGGCGGACGGCTGCGTCAAGGTCATGCTCCAACCCTGAAGGAGGCATCCATGCCACTCTCCACCATCACCGGCATCGCCCGTTCGGAGGGCGACCCGAAGGTCGTACGCAAGGGGCCGAGCTCGCTGACCGGCGCCGACCGGCTGGCGCGTGCGCTCGGCTGGTTCTCGGTCGGGCTGGGCCTGACCGAATTGATCGCGCCGGGCCGTCTCGCCCGCACATTGGGACTGGACGACAAGGAAGGGTTGATCCGCGCCTACGGTGCACGCGAACTGGCGAGCGCGGTGCCGACACTGTCGATCGACAAGCCGGTCGGGCTGGCCGCGCGGATCGGCGGCGACGCACTCGACCTCGCCACGCTCGCCGGGGCGTTGCACCGCGACAACCCGAAATGGCGCAATGCTGCGATCGCGACCGCACTGGTCGCCGGGATCACGCTGCTCGATGTCGCTGCGTTCAAGGGGGTGAAGGCCATGCATGCCCGCGAACCCGGTAGCGACCGCGACTATTCGGACCGATCGGGCCTGCCAAAGGGGGCGCAGGCGTCGCGCGGCCTTGCCCGCAAGGACTTCGACATTCCGTCCGATTACCGCGCCGTGGGCCGGGTAGCCGCTGCGATTCCGGTCCCCGCGCTCAAGGCCTGAGCCGCGAAGGACGGAGCGCGGCTGAGGAGGCGGGAACCGGGATCGGGACCGGCTTTGGTCCTGTTGTTCCACGCCGATATCTTCCTGACCATGGTCTATGCCGGGCGGGGACCGGATTGCCTGCGCCCGATCGGGTGCGAGCGATCCGGGCCGCGCTGCGGGTCGCGGCATCGCCGTTCGGGCGGCGGTGCGGTGCGATCCTGTCCTTTGCCGGGCCGGTGGTCGTCGTGTCGCTGATCGGCTTCCGGGCGCGCGGGCTGAGGATGGGGGCGGCGTGGCGGACAAAAGCTTTTTGCGAGTTATTTGTATTGCTCCGACTGATTGTTGCTGGATCGCCACAGTTCGGATCGCAAAGTCTTTGATTCGTGAACCGACATTGCAGACTTATTGACCTCTGGCTAATTGTAACCGGTTCCGGCAGCGCCGGGACCAAAGATTACAGGGTGGAGAGGATCATGCTGATATTTAACCGCTTCGGCGGACGCGCGGTGTTGCTGGCCAGCGCGACGCTGCTGCCGGTCGCGGCATTCGCGCAGACGCCGCCGGTCGATTCGGCAGCCACGCAGACCGCCGACGGCGCATCCGCGACAGCCGATGACGAACAGGATGTGATCGTCGTCACCGGCACGACCACGCGCGACCGACCGCTGATCACCGCATCGGCCGACATCACGCTTGCCGACCGCGCCGATATCGATCGCCGCGCGCCGCGTTCGACTGCCGACATGCTCGAACTCGTCCCCGGCATTTTCGTCGAAGCGACGGCGGGGCAGGTGTCGAACAACTATTCGGTGCGCGGTCTTCAGGGCGGCGGCCAGCGCTTCGTCCAGTTGCAGGAGGACGGCATGCCGATCCTCTATGGCGGCGGCGGTGCCGACTTCTTCTTCGATCAGGATCTGACCATCGATCGCCTTGAAGCGGTCAAGGGCGGCTCGTCGGGCGTGCTGACGGTAAACGGCGCGGGTGCAACGATCAACTTCATCTCGCGCCGTCCGAACTTCAACGAAGCCGAAGGGGCGGCGCGCGTCACCGCCTATAATTACGGTATGAAGCGTGGCGATTTCTATTATTCGCAGCCGCTCAGCGACAATCTGGCGTTCAACATCGGCGGCTATGTCCAATCCAGCCCCGGCGTGCGCGACAATCCGTTCGACTATGCCGGCTGGCGGATCAAGAGCATGCTCGAATATCGCTTCGACGGCGGCGGCTATGTCCGCCTGTCGGCCAAGGGCGGCGATGTCGAGAACGCCTATTATGCGACCATGCCCTATCGGCTCGACGACGGGGAGGTGCGCGGCATCGCCGGTCTCGATACCCAGTTCGGCAATGTCGGCGGCGACGCGTTCGCCAACATCGCGGTGCCGGTATCGACCTTCGCCCATCCCAGCGGCTCCCGCGAATTCCGCTATCGCGACGGGATCAAGGCAAAGACGGCACAGGTCCGGCTGGACATCGAAAAGCCGGTCACCGAGACCCTCGATCTGTTCGCCCACGCCCGCTACCTGAAATATTCGTACGACTTCAACGGCCTGTTCCCCGGGTCGGGTACCGGCAATGGCGGCCTGACCAGCGCGCGCAACTATCTGACGCAGGGCGGCAATTCGCCGATCAACGACCTGCTGGTGCTGGGTTCGGCGAATTTCCCCGATCGCGTCCGGTTCGGGATCAAGAATCTGCGGACCGGCGTGGTATTGGGGTCGAACCAGACGGCGGAACTGGACGCGCTGAACGGCAACGGCTTTTTGCAGCGGACCGTCCTCAACCACGACTATATCGACGGGCGCGACTTCGGCGCCAATGTCGGCGGCCGCTGGGAATATGAGAACGACAGTTTCAAGAACTCGCTGACCGCCGGCGTAATGTACTACAATGTCAAGCGTTCGCAGGATCAATCGGCGACCGCCAGCGTCGTCAACGGCGTCAGCACCAACAGCGACATATATGACATCGTCGCGCTCAATTCCGGCAATCAGGTGATCGGCACGCTGTCGGACAACGGCCTGGTATCCTATGGCGACTGGGGTGCCGGCATCCGCGAGCGACTGGATTCGGCGGTCTCGCTCTACGTCAACGACGAAGTCGCGATCGGCGATCTGCGCATCGACGGCGGCGTCCGCTGGGAAAGCGACGATGCGACGGCGCGCGACGGCAACCAGTTGGCGACGAACCAGCCGGTGCCAGCGGGCGTCGGCGGCGTCGTCCGCAATGTCGGGTCCAGCTTCGACGGCACCTTCGCCGTGCGTCAGCGCACCCAGCGCAAGGCGTCGTGGACGGTCGGTGCCAATTATCTCATCACGCCGAACTTCGCGGTCTATGCCCGCTACGCCAACGGGTTCCAGACCAACAACGTCGATCCGATCACCACGATCGAGCTGTACGAAGCCGGCGTCCGCTATCAGATGGGGCGTTTCTTCTCCGGCTCGGCAACCGTCTTCCGCACCAACTTCGACAATCAGAATTATAATTTCGCCAACCCCACCAACCCCTCGCAACAGCAGAACCTGAACGCCGACCTGCGCACCAAGGGCGTCGAGATCGATTTCGTGGTGCGGCCCACGACATGGTTCTCGGTCGATTTCCAGGGCGTGTTCCAGGACCCGCAACTGCTCAACCTGCAACTCGACGGCGTCGATCAGGGTGCCTCGTTTGAGGGCAACCGCCCCGAACGCACCCCGGCACAGTTGTTCACGATCCTGCCGTCGTTGACGCTGCCGAACGGTCTCGGCGACGTCTATGCCCGCTACAAATTCGTCGGCAAGATCTTTGCCGACAACGGCAACGGCATCGCACTGCCCAGCTATGGCGTGACCGGGATCGGCGTGAACCTGAACCTCAGTCAGCGGGTGCAGCTAAACCTCAACGCCGACAACGTCTTCGACGTGGTCGGGCTGACCGAGGGCAATCCGCGACAGGGCCAGACCCAGGCGATCACCGACGGCTTCTTCTATGCCCGTGGCATCGTCGGTCCGACCTATGGTGGTTCGTTGACGTTCCGGTTCTGACGGATCGGTCGTCTTCCCGGACAACGGCTCCCCTTCCTCGGCAGGGGGGGGAGCGATGCCCAGTCGTAACGGCGAAAAGAGGTTGAGCGATGAAGACCATGGTGCGGTGGTTGCTGGCGGGTGCGATGCTGGCGGGAACGGGGCTGGCAGTGGCACAGCGTCCCGCCAAGGCTCCCGAACTCGCCTACCAACTGACCGAGGGGCAGAATCTCAACGCCTTCGTCCGTGAAGGACCGGTCGCCGCGCATCTGTTGCTGCGCAACGGCACCGATCCGCGCATCCTCGTCGCCTTTCCCGCCGGCAATAGCGGTGTCGGGCTGTGGTTCGCTCCCGTCGGGCGGGCGGCAACGTGGCGCCTTGAACAAGCACCACGTCCGATCACTGCGCCCGGCGTTGCCGGGCCGCAGCCGGCGATCGTTACCCTAGCCAGCATCGACGCTCCCGAACTGCGCATCAAACAGGCGGTACTGTCCTCGATCCGATTCCTGCGTGACTATCAGTCCGTCGGACGCTTCCCCGCCGAGGTCGCGGTCGAGCCAGTCGTCAACCGCGACACGATCCGATGGAGCCGCCCGCGTCTTGATGGCAAGCCGGGCTATCTGTTGCAGATACGGTTGCTGTCCGGCTCAATCCGGGATGGTGTGCTGGTTGCCGATGCGGGTCGCCCGCTGCGCATGGAGATACTGGCGTCGAGCGGCGAGACGCCGCTGAACGGGCTTGCTCCGAACGAACTGCTCAATGCCCGTGCCGCCGACGATCCCTTGGCGCGCAACGCACTGCAATTCCTCAGCTATCGCGAGAAATTCCTTGCCGGGTCGTGGCGGTTCCAGACCTATTTCGGTCGCGACACGCTGATGTCGCTACGCCTGCTGATGCCGGTATTGCAGCCGCAGGCCATCGAGGCGGGGCTGGGTTCGGTCCTCGCCCGTCTCGACGCGCGCGGCGATGTCGCGCATGAAGAGGGCATTGGCGAGTTCGCGGTGGTCGATCGGCGCAAACTGGGTCAGCGCGGTGATGCTGCCGTGCTGGATTACGCGATGGTCGATGACGACTATATGCTCGCCCCCGTCGCCGCTTCGTATCTGCTCAACCGCGGCAATGCCGCCGCTGCCGGCACCTTCCTCGCTCGACCGCTGGTCTCCGAAGGCGTCCCCGGTACCACCGCGCCGGCCGGCAAGCTTCTGGTACGCAACCTCCGCTACGTTATCGACAGCGCACGGCCGTTCGCGAACCGCCCGGACGCCTCACGGCTGGTAGCGATCGGCAAGGGGCGCCTGACCGGCCAGTGGCGCGACAGCGAAGAGGGGCTGGGTCGCGGTCGCTATGCCTACGACGTCAATGCCGTGTTCGTGCCAGCGGCGCTGGAGGCAGCAGCGCGGATGTTGCGGGCTGGACTGCTCGATCGCTATCTCACTGCGGAGGACCGGGCGGCGCTTACAGAAGCGGAGGCGATGGCAGCGGTGTGGCGCGACCGTGCGCCGGGCATGTTCCGCGTGTCGGTGCCAGCAGCACAGGCCCGGCCGCGGATCGAAGGTTATGCTCGCTCGCTCGGTATCCCCGCCGCGCCGGCGCTGGGCGCACTCGGGACCGCGCCACTCGTCTTTCATGCGATCGCCCTCGATGACAGCGGCCATCCGATCCCGATCGTGAACTCGGACGAAGGCTTCGCGCTGATGTTCGCCGAACCGTCGCCCGCCGATCTCGAAACCTACGTCACCGCTGCGATGCGGCCGTTTCCCGCCGGTTTGATGACCGATATCGGGATGCTGGTCGCCAATGCGGCGCAGACCGACACGACGGTGCAGGGCCGCTTCACCCCCGCCGCCTATCACGGCGCGGTGGTATGGTCGTGGCAACAGGCGCTGTTCGCCGCCGGTCTGGAGCGACAACTCGCTCGCTCCGACCTCCCTGCCAAAACCCGCACGGTGCTGACTACGGCACAGGCGCGGTTGTGGCGCGCGATCGCCGCCACCCGCGCGACGCAGAGTTCGGAGCTATGGTCCTGGGCCTATACCGGCGGCCGGTATCGGGTGGTGGCGTTCGGCGCCGGCAAGCAGGACGTCGACGAATCCAACGCCGCGCAATTGTGGAGCACGGTCTATCTGGCAGTCCGGCCGCCGCAGGCGGTCAGGTCAGCGAAAGGAAAGCGGTAACCGTCAGCCGCCCCTGCGCCAGATCACCGTTGAGCGCCAGATCGGGTGGGATCAGGCCACTGTGTAGCAGCGCGCTGCGGTACAGGACCGCCCGGTTGCAGCGCGCATCGACCGCCGACATTTGTTCGAATTGCGCGGTCGATTGCTGGATATAGGCGGGCGGCGGGGGTGCATTGCGCATCTCCGCGCGCACCGCGTTCAGATAGGTCGACACGCGGGCCGCGTCGATCGTTTCGAAACCGGTTGCGCGGTGGCGGTAGAAGGCGGTGCCGCCGCTGCCTTTGCCACCCAGATAATGGACCAGGGCAATGCGGTTGGGATCGACTGCGTCGAAATGGGGAATGCGTTGTTCAACCGATAGCTGGTCGGCGGGCGTCGTCACGACCGAAAAACTGGCGTCGAGCAGCGCGATACCGCCGCTGTGGCCAAACACATGCGCAACTACTTGCGACAATGCCGGTCGCACCGCGTGGAAATAGTCGCGTGGCAAGGTCGCCCGGACGCCCGGATATTGTCGTAACGCCGGCTCGAAGCGCGTGGCCGCGGCAAAGTCATGCAGGGCCTGCGGGTCGGGATGGAAATGATCTACGATCGCAATCGGCTGCCGCTCCGTCCCGATCCGTCGCGCGACGATGTCGGGCGCGGTCATGCCGGGCCGATCATCGCTGCCAGGGCGGCATCGTGCATCGGCAGCGTCGGCGCAGCGCGCGCGACGATGTCGGCGATCTGGCGGACCTGCGCCCGGTTGGTCGCGCTGTCGATCGCGTCGGCCAGGGGGTTGTAGCCCTGTGCCACGATCCCCTGACCGTTCAGCACCGCCAGCCAGCTCGCATCGCGGAACAGTTCGTCGGTATCGAGAATGAGCCGCCCCGACCGGCGATACTGCTCCTCGCGCATCACCAGCGTCTCGGGCAATGCCATGGTCCGGCAATGTGTCCATAGCGGTTCGCTGCGTCCGCTGGTCGCATGATAGTGCAGGATCAGGAAATCCCGGATGCCGTCCATATCGCGCTTGAACACGGCATTGAACCGGTCCGCCAGCGCAGGATCGCAGTCGCGATCCGGGAACAGTGTCAGCAGCTTGGTAATGCCGCTCTGGATCAAGTGAATGCTGGTGGACTCGAGCGGTTCCAGAAACCCTGCCGACAGCCCGATCGCGACGACATTGCCCCGCCATGGACGCCGTCTGGTGCCGGCGGTGAAGCGTAGGAAACGTGGTTCAGCCAGCGGCTCGCCGTCGAGGTTCGTCAGAAGCGTCGCCGCTGCCTCGTCGTCCGACAGATGGCGGCTCGCATAGACATAGCCGTTGCCGGTGCGGTGCTGCAGCGGGATGCGCCACTGCCACCCCGCCGCCCGCGCGGTCGATCGCGTGAACGGCGTGGTCGCTGCGACCCGGGCGCACGGCACCGCGACCGCGCGGTCGCACGGCAGCCAGTGCGACCAGTCGTCATAGCCTTCGCCCATTTCCCCCGCGATCAACAGGGCGCGAAACCCCGAACAGTCGATGAACAGGTCGCCCCCGATCCGTTCGCCGCGTTCGGTCACGAGCGCCGTGACGAATCCGGTTTCGCCGTCGCGCTCGATATGCCGCAACGTGCCCTCGATCCGGGTCACGCCCGCCGCCTCGCTCCGTTGGCGCAGAAAGGCGGCGTATAGTCCGGCATCGAAGTGATAGGCATAGCCGAGCGTCGACAGGATCGATCGCGCATCGCCCACGGGCTTCGCGAACCGCCCCTGCGCCGCCAATTGCGTGGCGAGTGACAGCGCGGGCAGGGAGATGTCCAACCCCTCCGCTTGCGCTTTCAGCCAGCGATGATGAAAAGCGACCCCCGGCAGGGTCGCGCCGAACTGGCCAAAGGGATGGAAATAGCGGTGCCCCGGCGCGGTCCAGTCCACGAACTCGATGCCGAGCTTGAACGTCGCCTTTGTCGCGCGCAGAAATTCGGCCTCGTCGATGCCGACCAATTCGTTGAACCAGTGTATCGTCGGGATCGTAGCCTCGCCGACGCCGACGGTGCCGATCGTGTCGGATTCCAGCAGCGTGATCGAGACCGTTTCGCCGAAGCTGCGTGACAGGGCCGCAGCCGTCATCCAACCAGCGGTTCCGCCCCCCAGGATGACGACACGGCGAACGCGATCGGTTGTTTGCATGATGTTGCTGGTACACCGCTGCCGATGCGTTGAGAACCGAGCATAGCGCCGCGCGCGACTGAACGGCGAGACACGCTATGCTCCCCGCGCAGGTGGAAAAGGCTCTAGCGGAAGCGTTTGCGGCCGAGATGGTATCGTATCGTAAACTGCCCGGTATGCTGCGCACCACGGCGTACCGACCGATTTAGAGCTTCCATGCACAGCAGGGATTCGGACAGCCGCCGATTCCGTAACCACCAGTCCGAAAAATCAGCCTGCAAACCAACAGGATGAGATAATGCGATTGACTCGCATTATCTCATCCTTCTACCCGCCTCCGGGGTCCGCACCGAAGAAGATGTGGCGCGGCAATTACCAAGGGGGGGCGGGAGGCCTATGAAGATTCGTTTGGGTGTCGGATTGCTGCTGTCGTCGGCGGCTTTGCCGGTGGCGGCGCAGGAAAATAACGGCGACGCGTTGCGCGATACGGATATCGTCGTGACCGCGACGGGACAAACCCGGGCGACGTCGGGCACGAAGACCGCAACCCGGCTGATCGAAGTGCCGCAGTCCATCTCGGTCATCACCCGCGAGGAACTGGACGTCCGCGCAGTCCACAGCGTGACCGAGGCGCTCGCCTACACCGCCGGGGTCCAGGCCGAGCAGGACGGCATCGACAGCCGCGCCGACAGCTTTTCGGTCCGCGGCTTTGCAGCGGGCAGCTTCAGCGACAATCTGTTCCTCGACGGCATTCGTCTGCCGGCCGGAGGGCAATGGACGCGAACCGCCTTCGATCCCTTTTCGCTACAACAGATCGAGGTGCTGAAAGGCCCGTCGGCGGTGCTGTTCGGGCAGGTGGCGCCCGGCGGCATCGTCAATCTGGTGACGAAGCGCCCGACCGCCAAACCGCGTGGCGAGATCATGCTGCAGGGGGCTGGGTTCACCGACCTCGGCAAATGGCAATATCAGGGTGCGGCGGACGTGTCGGGGCCGATGACAGCCGACGGCACGATCCGGGCACGGCTGGTCGGCCTCGCGCGCTACGGCGACGCCCAGATCGATGCGATCGAGACCGGGCGCTACTATATCGCGCCGAGCCTGACCTGGGTGCCCGATGCCGCGACCAGCATCACGCTGATGGGCCAGTATCAACGGGACGAGGGCGGATCGACCTTCCAGTTCCTGCCCTATGTCGGATCGCGGCAACCGGGGGCAGGTGGTCGCCATATCCGCCTCGACGCGTTCCTCGGCGAACCGCAATTCAACACCTATGACCGCAACCAGTACCTAGCCGGATACGAGTTGCGCCACGCCTTTTCCGATCGGTTCGAGTTGCGGCAGAATGGCCGCTACACCCGGGTCGAGACGCTGTTCCAGGGAACCATATTGCGCGGGGGGACGCTCGCCAACGGGCAGACGATCAACCGTCGCGCGGTGCAGGGCATCGGCCATTCCGATGGCTATGGCCTCGATACGCAGCTCGAAGGTCGCATCGACACCGGCGCGCTGGCGCACCGGGTGCTGGTCGGCGTCGACATGCTCGATAGCGAATGGCGGCACCTGCGCGACCTGTCGACGAACGTTCCGCCGATGCCGGACATCTTCAACCCCGTGTCGCAGGGCATCGGCAGGGTGCTTCAGACGCTCGCGCCGCAAGTCCATCTGAACGCGCGAATGGAGCAGGTCGGCGCCTATGGCCAGGATCAGATCGCGCTTGGTCGGCTTCGTGTCACGCTGGGCGCGCGCTACGACTGGGCGAAGAACCATCAGGTCAACGAACTGGCGACCGGTACCACCGATCCGGTAACGCTGACCAAGGCGGACAAGGTGACGTGGCGGGCAGGGGCCACCTGGGTTTCGTCGAGCGGCATCGCGCCCTATGCCAGCTACTCCACCTCGTTCCAGCCGACCACCGGCCAGTATTTCGACGGCAAGCCGTTCAAGCCGACGACCGGCGAACAATATGAGGCCGGCGTCAAATACCAGCCGCGCGGCAGCAGCGCGCTGCTCACCGCCGCGCTGTACCAGCTTACCCAGAACAACCTCGCCAGTCCCGACCCGGACGAAAGCCATGTCTGCGGGAGCGCGATCTGTCAGGTCCAGACCGGACAGGGCCGCATCCGGGGGATCGAGCTGGAGGGGAAGGCGACGCTGACGGGCGGGCTCAGCATGATCGCGACCGGCACCTATATGGATGGCGAGATCACGCGCGGCGCGCCCGGGCAGCAGGGCAACCGGCTGGCGCAGGTGCCCGACTGGATGGGATCGCTGTTCGCCGACTATCGCTTTGCCGAGGACGGCGCGCTGGGCGGCGTCGGATTGGGCGGCGGGATGCGCTATGTCGGCGTGTCGTACGGCGATACCGCCAATGTGTATCGGGTGCCCAGCTACACCTTGTACGACCTGTTCCTGCGCAAGGCCTTTGAGAACGGCATCATCCTGTCGGTCAATGCGCGCAACCTGACCAACCATCGCTATGTCGCACTGTGCTCGTCGCCTGCGGCCTGTTTCTACGGATCGGGACGGACGCTGAACCTGCGGCTGCAATACCGGTGGTGAGCATGTTCGTGGCGGCCATGCTCGCGTCGGCGGCGCCCCATGTGCCGGTGGTGGAAAAGCCTGCACCCTACACGCTGTCGAACAGCGTCGCGCAGGTCGTCCAGGCCGAAAACGGCGAGGGCTATCGCATCATGATCGCCTGGCCTTAGGGACCTCCGCCACCCGGCGGCTACCTGGTCCTGTATGTTCTCGACGGCGAGGACAATTTCGCGGTCGCGGCGCTCATTGCCCGTCGACTGGCGCGCTCCGGGGCACGGACGGGCATTTAAGAGGGTATCGTCGTCGGGATCGCGGCCGGGCCTTTGCCCCGCCGTACCCGCGACGATACGTCCGCCACACCGGGCTGGACGATCCCCGCGAACCGGCCTGCCAGCGGCATGGCCACGGGCGGGGCCGAAGCGTTTCTCGATTTCGTCGAGCGGCGGGTGCAGCCGCTGGTCCGCCAGCGCTGACAGGTCGATCGCTCGCGGGAGACGTTGGTCGGGCACAGTTTCGGCGGTCTGCTCGCGCTCCATGCGGCATTGACGCGACCGGCGATGTTCGATGGCGTCGTCGCGGTCAGCCCTTCGCTCTGGTTCGGCGATGGCCTGATCGCGCGTGAGGTCGCGACGGCCAAGGGCGTGCCGTCGATCGTGATCGCCGAAGGCGATGGCACCGCCGCGGCCCCGGTCCGCGACCGGGATGGGGCGCGGGCGGGGCATGGGCGATCCGTCGACAGGGATGGATCATCGCCATGCGCATGAAGTTCCGCGTCTGCTCGCCGCCCCGGAACAGGGCGGTATCCTTCGTCATTCAGGCCATGCAATGCCTCTCTTATGGCCGCGACAGGTCGGCGAATTTCTGCAACAGGGCAAAACCGGCCGGGCTGTCCTGTTCCGCCGCGCGCAGGGCGTCGACCGAAAAGCCTGCCTCGGTCATCGTCTCGCCATAGACGTCGTAGCAACTGTCCATGATCTGGCGGTCGAATTCGGGGTGGAACTGCACGCCCCAGGCGGCGGGGCCGTAGCGGGCGGCATGATGCGGGTCATGGGCCGCCGAAACCAGGACCTCGGCGCTGTCCGGCATCGTCAGCACGGACTGGAAGTGGAAGACGCGCATGGTCGCCGCATCGGGCAGGACGCCGAACAGCGGATCGTCCCGGCCGCATTCAAGCCGCTGGATCGCCACCGGACCGAACATCGGGCCGTTGAGATTCTCGCCGACCTCGCCGCCCATCGCATAGGCCAGCATCTGGTGTCCGAAACAGACGCCCAGCAGCGGCACTTCTGCCGCCACGGCACGCCGGGTCCAGTCGGCCAGGTCGCGGATCCATGGCTTGGGATCGGTCACCATGTCGATCGCGCCGGTGATGACCGCGGCGCGGATATCGGCCGGGTCGGGCAGGGGTTCCCCCTCATAGACCCGGATCGCCTGAATCTCGTCGCGCGGCACCTGGCAGGCGTTCGAGAACCACGCGATCTCGTCCCCGCGCACCTCGCATAAGGCGGGCAGGTCGTCATGCGACGTCGCGGGCTGGATGATCAGAAAGGGTTTGGCCATGGTCGGGAAATCCGTTGATGAAAGGAGTCAGGCGCGGTCGAGCGCTTCGCGGACGCGGCGCATCAGCGCAGGCTTCCAGCTGTCGATCGGGGTCGTGCGCATGATGGCGGGCCGGTCCGCCCGCCATCCCGCCAGCATCAGCGAGCGGATCAGCAGGAACAGGTCGAGCTGCGCATCGATATCGGCGGGGAGGGCGCGGACTGCGGCATAGCCCGACAGGAACGCGTCCTTGACCGCCGCGAAATGGGGCGTGTCCCAGGCACTGTACAGCGCGACGCCGAAATCATGGACGAACCAGCCGAAGCCGCAATCGTCGAAGTCGATCAGGCCCAGCCGCTCGCCGGAGACCAGCACATTGCCCGCATGGCTGTCGGCATGGATCAGGCCGAATTCGGCGCCGTCGCGCTCCAGTTCGGCCAGTCGCGCATCGACCAGCGCCCGCGCCACGGCCAGCAAGTCCTGCTCCGCCGCATCGAAACAGTGGCTGTCCCAGAAGCGGCCCCAGAACGGCGTCTCGCCGACGATGCCGTCGCGGTCGAGCCGGTGGCGGGTGAAGCCGGGAGGGACCGTCCAGTCGGCGGAATGCGCATGGGTCTGGGCGATCAACCCGCCCAGGCGGCCGAACCAGGGCCAAGCGACGGGACCGCGATCGTCGCCCAGGATGGTCTCCAGCGTCCGGCCACGATGCCACAGGGTCACGCCGGCATAGCGCCACGCGTCGGCCTCGGGCGTATCGACTTTTGCATACCACCGGCCGTCGCCTGTGCGTCGGCCCGTCGGTACGATCATCCCGACCTCCGCCAGATGCTCGGTCCAGCGGCGCTCGGCCTCCAGCACTTCCAGCCGGTGATAGCCGGGCCTGTGCAGGCGGATGGCATAGAGCGTGCCCGTTTCCGCCTCGGTCGCGCGGAACACGGCGTTTTCGGTGTTCGAGATCGGCTTCAGTTCTGCGGCAACGATGCCGAAGGCGTCCAGCGCGTCCCGTGCAGCGGGCGCATAGACCTCGATCGGCAGGACGTCATCCATGCCGCGCCTCCATTACCCGATCGAACGCATCCAGGAAGGCGTCGGCATCGGCCTGCGACAGGCAGAGCGGGGGACGGATCTTGACCATGTTGTTGAACGCGCCGTCGATCGACACGAGAAAGCCCTGGTCCCGCAGTTGGCACACGATCTCGAACGCCTGCGGCATGTCGGGCGCGCCGTCCTCGTTGACGAACTCGCAGCCGAGGAACAGGCCCAGCCCGCGCACATCGGCCATGCCGCGCCAATGGCCCAGCCGTTGCGCCAGCCCGGCCTTCAGCCGTTCGCCGACGATCCGGGCATTGTCGACCAGGCCCTCGCCCTCCAGCACGTCGATCACCGCCAGGCCGACCGCGCCTTGCAGCGGGCTTGCGGCGAAGGTGTTGAAATAGCGGGTCTCCGCGCGGAACTGCTCGACCAGTGCACGCGGCGCGGTGGTGGCCGCCAGCGGCAGGCCGGCGCCCATCGGCTTGCCCGTGACGACGATGTCGGGGACCAGCCCGACCGCGTCATAGCCCCACCATTGCCCGGTGCGGCTATATCCCGCCTGCACCTCGTCGGCGATGATATAGCCGCCCTCCGCTTTCACCAGCGCGGCGGCCTTGGCCATGAAGCCCTCGGGCAGGTCGGGCAGACCCTCGTTCGCCAGGATCGGGCAGAGGATCAGCCCGGCAAAGCCCGCGCCGCCCGCCTTCAGTTCCGCGATCGCGGTCGCCAGCCGGGCGACATAGGCATCGGCCAGTTCCGCGTCGGACACGCCGGTGACGATCGGGCGCAGCCGTTCGGGAAAGGGGATGGCGCGCAGATCGGCATGGCTGCGGTCGTCGGTCGCCAGATGGGTGAGCGCGCCGACGACGATATTGTTGCCGTGATAGGTGTGGTTGGTACAGACGATCCCTTTCGCCCCGCTGGCCAGTCGCGCCATGCGGATCGCCACCTCGATCGCCTCGGTTCCGCTGCAACTGAACACCGCCGATTCGGTGACGCGCTGCAGGGCGGTCAGCCTTTCGGCCAGTTCGATCGCGCTTTCGTGCAGATAGCGGCTATGGGTGTTCAGCGTCCCCTGCTGCCTGGCCATCGTCTCGGCGATGCGGGGATGGGCGTGGCCTACGCAGGGGACATTGTTATACATATCCACATAGCGGCGGCCTGCCGTATCGAACAGATACGCACCCTGTCCGTGCGACAGATGCAGCGGCGTTTCGTAGAACAGCTTGGCCCCGCGCCCGAACGCGGCATCGCGCCGGGCGATAAGCCCTTCTATCGGCTGGTTCATAACGGCTCTCGCTTGATGTCGTGGTGATGGGAAGGAAAGGTCAGCCGCGCGCCCGTGCGGGCCGGATGGCGAGGAACGTCAGCGCCATGACCCAGAAGCCGATCGGCGATCCATAGGCCGGCACGAGCCAGACCGGGATCGCATAGGCCAGCAACGCGATCACGATGGTCGAGATGAGGAGGATGACGGGCAAGACGTTACGCAACGTCGGACCCGACACCTCGCCGCAACCGGCGAATGCGGTTCCTTCGGTCGATGCCATGCGACCCGCCTAGCCTTTCCGAGGCGTAGGTGCGGGCAGGGCAGGCACGTCGTGCGTGGCGCGCGTTTCGTCGGCCGGCTTAGCGGCAGCGTCCTGATCGAACACCACCTTGCCGCCGACGATCGTCGTGAGGACTTTCGTGTCCGCGATGCTCGTCGCCGGGACGGACAGGATGTCGCGGTCGACTACGATGATGTCGGCGAGCTTGCCGACCTCGATCGAGCCCGCGTCCCGCTCCGAATGCAGGGAATAGGCGGCGTCGATCGTCATCGCGCGCAGGGCCTGGCGGGGCGTCAGGCCGGGATCCTTGCCCAGCCGACCGGCATAGCGCGGATCGCTGCCTGCCGGATTGGCGCGGGTGACCGCGACCTGCAGCGCCAGCCACGGATCGAGCGGATCGATCGGCCAGTCGCTGCCATAGGCGATGCGCGCCCCGGCGGTGGCGAGGAAACCCTCGGGCTCGATATAGGGATAGCGTTCCGGCCCGAGATAGTCGCGCGCGCCCTCGACCGTGTCCGAGGCGGGCTTGGCCCATTGGAAGGACAGGACGGGGATCGCCCCCACCTGGCGGAAGCGCGCGAAATCGACGGGTTCGACGATCTCGGCATGGGCGATGGCGGGGCGGATATCGGCACCGGGATGGGCGCGGCGCATCGCCGCGATCGCGTCGAGCGCGGTGCGGACGGCCCGGTCGCCATCGGCGTGCATATGCGTGTCGATCCCCGCGCGGGCAAAACGCTCCAGCAGGGCGCGCAGATAGTCCGGCGGAAAATAGGGAGCCGGCCCAGCATTGGTGCCGGGGCGCCAGTGCGGATGATCGGCGCTGCCGACATTGTGGAAATAGGGCTTCAGCATCGAGCCGGTCAGCGCGGGGGCGGTGATGACCCCGTCGAGGAACAATTTGGCTGTGCCGACCGCCACGCCGGGCGTCGCCGCGAGGGAGCCTCGTGGATATTGCCGGGCCAGCGCGATCACCGGTGCGCTCGCCTTGTCCGGATCGCTGCCTTCGGCGACCTCGACCACCGGCGCGAAATTCGCCCGCGCGGTCAGCACGCCCTCCTTTGCGAGGGTGGCGAAGGTCGCGATCCCCTCGGGGGCGGCGGCTGCGTCGAGGAACGAGGTGATGCCCTTGGCGCGAAGGGCGGCCAGCGCCTCGATCGCCGCCCTACGCGTTTCGGCGGGTGTCGGCGGGGAGCGCAAGGATTCGAGCAGCTCCTGCGCGGAATCCTCCAGCAGGCCGGTCGGATTGCCGTCCGCATCCCGGGTGATCTTGCCACCGGCGGGATCGGGCGTCTTGGCGGTGATCCCGGCGAGTTGCAGTGCGCGGCCGTTCACCAGCGTCGAATGGTAGAAGGACGATCTGACCGCGATCGGCCGCGACGTCTTCAACTGGTCCAATATGCGATAGGTGACTTCGACCGACGCCGGCGTCATGCTCTGCTGCATCCAGTTGACGACCTCCAACAGCTTGTCGGGGGCGGCGTCGGTCGATGTGTCGAGGCAGGCCTGTATGCGCTCCTGGAATTGCGTGACGGTCAGCGGGGCGTAGTTGAGGTTACACTTCATCAGTGCCCCGCCCCCCGCCAGCGGGTGCATATGCCCGTCGAACAGGCCCGGCATGGCGACGCGGCCCTTCAGGTCGACGACGCGGGTCGTGGAGCCGATGAACCGCGCCACGTCCGCATCGGACCCGACATAGACGATCCGGCCGTCCCGCACCGCCACGGCCTGCGCCACATGGTCGGCGGCGTCGACGGTCAGGACCCGGCCATGGCGCAGGACCAGGTCGGCCGGGGCGACGGCAGGGCCACGCGCCACGGCGCCGCCGCCTGCCACGATGGCGGCGGTCACCATCAGGGCACCGCGCCATGCCGATCGAGAAAAACGCAGAATGGTCATGAGCTTCCCCTCCCTTAGAACCGATACTTCGCGCTGACGCCGACGGTACGCGGCCGGAACGGCGCGACGCGGTACAGGCCCTGGTTTGGAATGTCGGCGAACCGCTGCCGGGGACGGTCCGTGTTCAGCAGATTGTCGACATACAGGTTCAGTTCGAGCGCCGGGAAGCGCAGCCCGGTCCGTGCCGACACGAATTGCGTCGCGACCTGGTTACGCACCGCCGGGTCATGGCCGTTCACCCCTTCTTCGACCGATCCGAGATACGACCCGACATATTGATAGTCGCCCCGGACGAACGCCTTGGCTGACGGCAGCGCGTCGAACGAATATTCCGCCGCCGCCGTGCCGGTCCATTTCGGGGTGTTGAGCAGGCCGTCACCCTCGCGCGCGACGAGCGCCCGCCCGCCGGGGGCGACAGCATCCTGCGTATAATAGGCATCGGTGTAGCCGAGCGTTCTCGACAGGCTGAGGCCGGGCAACGGCCGGGCTTCGGCCTGGAGATCGAAGCCGCGGCTCGTCGCCTTGCCGAAATTGGTCAGATAGTTGAGGCCGCAGCTGGTGACGAACACGCTGCCCTGGATACGGCTCCAGTCGATCCAGAAGGCGCTTGCCGACAGCGAGAGACGGCGCCCGAACAGCGACGTCTTGTTGCCGACCTCGTAGCTCCACACCTCGTCCGACTTGAAGGTCGCGGGCGCGTCGGTCAGGCCCAGCCCCTGAAGGCTCGGGCGGCAGGTCGAGTTCGACGCCATGGCGGAATTGGCGCCGCCGATGCGATAGCCCTTGGCCGCCGTCGCATAGACGAGCCAGTCCGGCGTCGCCTGATAGTTCACGCTGATCTTCGGCGTGATCGGCGTTTCCGTGGATTGGCCCGAATATTTGAACGAGCCGCCGGCCTCCGGGCCGCTTTGCGCGTCGTTGAACGACAGCTTGTTCCACGCCACGCGCAGGCCGCCGGTCACTTTCAGCCGTGGGGCGAGTTCGTAGGTGACCTCGCCGAAACCCGCGACTTCGTGCGTCAGGTACGAGAGATCCTCGACGAACTGAAAGGGGCCGTCCGGCGCGCCGAAGAATTCCTCGACGGTCAGACCCGCAATCGCTTGGGTCACGACGCCGATCGGCTCGACAATGGTCTGGTACGACCGTTGCTTCTGCGAACTGAGGAACAGCCCCCCGATCCACGACCAGCGGCTGTCCGCACCATAGTCGGAGGAGAAGCGTAGTTCCTCGTTCCAGTTGCTTTGCATGGCGTTCATGCGTTGGGTCGCGACATAGTCGAACGTCGGATCACCGAGGACCAGAAACGGCCCGCCCTGATAGACGGACGGCGAGAAATAGGAATAGTCGTTGATCCGGTCCTGGTTCCGATGGAAATAGGATGTGATCGACTTGAACCGGACGTTGCCCAGTGCCTTCTCGATCCCCAAAGAATAGAGCGAGAAGCGATCGGTCAGCGGCTGATCGATCTTGTAGCGCGACTGGAACGGCCCGGCATTCTCGAAAGACTGGTCGGGATCGTCCTTGTGATAGCGCTGGTAGAAGACCGATGGCGTGATCGTCAGCGTATCGGTCGGTGCATAGGTCAGCGCGACGCGCGAGACGAAGGCGTTGCTGGTGTTGATGTTGCGCTCGACGACATTGTTGGTTCCGAACGCCAGGCGGTCGATATAGCCACCCTGATGCTGCCCCCATATGCTGGCGCGGATCGCCAGCTTGCCCTCGACCAGCGGTGCGCCCATCGCGATGCCACCTTCGACACTGGGCGTGCCCCCTTGCGTCAGGCTGGTATCGGCGACCGCATAGCCATCTGCATCGTAGAGATTTGGCTGCGGCGTGATGAAGCGGATCGTGCCGCCCTGTGAACCCGCACCGAACAGCGTGCCCTGCGGCCCGCGCAGCACTTCGGCGCGGTCGAGGTCGAACAGGCGGGGATAGGCGCTGCCCAGGCCCGCGATGATCGACCTGTTCTGGATCGGCGTGTCGTCGATATAGATTCCGGTCGTCGACGCCCCCACGTTCGAACTCAGACCGCGGATCGCGACGACGGGCTGGCCGGTGAAGCCATATTGGTTGAAGGTCAGACCGGGCACGATTCGCGCCAGGTCCTGGGCATCCTTGATCCCGCGCTTGTCGAGCGCATCCTGCGACACGGCCGAGATGCTCATCGGCACGCGGCTCAACCGCTCCTCGCGCTTCGACGCGGTGACGACGATTTCCGAGTCTTGCGTCGTGGCCGCGGCGGCGGGGGCGGGCTGATCCTCGGACGTTTTTTCCTGCGCCCGCACGGGCGTAGCGGTAAAGGCCAGCATCAGTAATGTGATCACAGAAGCCGAACCCTGGCAGCTTGCGACAATTCTACGTGTGGATCCCGTGCGTGGCATATTTGGTTACCCCCCAGCAGCTATCTGTGATCACAATTTCCGAAATTGACTCGATTGGCAAGTCTGTTTCGTATTTGGTCTGGTCGGTTGGTCGGCGGTGTCGGGATCAATCGTCCGGAAGCCGGGACCGACAGACTGTCCGGCAGGGCCTAAAGAGGCTCCCGTCGGAGATACCGCGCAAAGGCTGCCGTCTTTCACAGGAGGCGACAAGGTGCTCGGACGGCCGATATGGTGCGCGCCGTGCACCGGTTTGTTACGCTAATGTTATGGTCTGTGCCGCGGCCCCCTTGACGCGGTAACGATCCCGTCGGACCGTTGCGGCAGCAATCGGGACCATCATCGTGTCAGAGCAACGCAAATATCCGCCACTCGCCGCCCTGCGGGCATTCGAGGCGGTCGGCCGGCTGCAGGGCATCCGGCGCGCGGCCAAGGAACTGGACGTTCATCATGCGGTCGTCAGTCGGCATATCCGGTCGCTGGAGGCATGGGTCGGCGCGGCACTGGTGACGCGAAGTGGTGCCGGTTATACCCTCACCGAGCGCGGCGGCGCCTATCATGAGCAGATCGGATCGGCGCTGGCGATCATCGCCGCCGCGACGGACGGGTTCCTCCGACCCGATCGCGACCTGACGCTGTCGATCGAATGCATTCCCGGTTTCGCGTCGCTATGGCTGTCGGATCATCTGGGCGACTTCATCGGCCGGAACGCGGATATCGCCGTCGACTTCCGCCCTTCGGATCATATGCCCGATCTGCGCGCCAACACGGTCGACACGGACATACGCTATCTCCGCGAATGGGACGATGCGACGCCGTTCAAGGGCGTGCGGCGGTTCGACGTCATCCGTCCGGCGATCTTCCCGGTGGCCAGCCCCGCCTGTATCGAGCGGCTGGGTCCAATACGGTCGGCAGGCGACCTGCTGGCCGCCCCCCTGCTGCACGAGGATAACGACACGGAATGGCGGCACTGGTTGCGGGCGCATGACGTCGCGGTGCCCGAACGTCTGCCGGGATCGCGGTTGTGGCATGCGCACCTGACGCTGGCGGCGGCGCGACAGGGGCAGGGGGTGGTGCTCGCCAATCACTGGCTGCTGCGGGACGATCTGGACTCGGGGCGACTGGTCGCCATCGCGTCGCAGGGCGAGCCGTTCCGCACCGTGCATCTGGGCGCCTATGCCATATTGGCGCGCGAGGATCGCTGGAATTCCCCCGCCGTGCAACGCTTTCGCCGTTGGTTGCAGGCAGCCGTCCGTGGCGACGATCGGTCGGACGCCTAGATCGATGGCGAACTCGCGAGCGGGTGGTGCTCTCCACGCACCGGCCGGGAGTAATAGGCACCTTCACGACGGTCCCCATCCGACCGATCCCTAGCCTTTCGTTTCTTGCCGCAGGGCAATAACCGGAAATCCGGCAAGCGATGGAGGCGTCATGGAGCAAAGTGACCAGCGGTCGAAACGTAATGATCGAAAGGTGGAACAGCCGTCAGCGATCGGCCCCGTTTCCGACGGGGGTGTAGCTTGAGCATCACCGGCCTGCAGCAAGGCGGGGTCGGTGCGATGGCCGGGCGGACGCCCGCCGTCGGCGCCATCGCGGTGGCGGAGGGGACGGCCATGGCGGGAGCATCCGGCGTAACCGACAAAGGCGTTTCGGCCGATGCGGTCGGGCTGGGCGGGGCGGTCATCCTCGGCGTGTCGTGCGTCGCGCCTGCCTATGCGCTGACGGCGTCGGCGGGGCCGATCGTCGCGGCGGTCGGTTATCAGAGCCTGTCGGCGATCATGCTCGGCTTCATCCCGATGTTGCTGGTCGCACTGGGCTATCGCGAGATCAACGCCGCCGTGCCCGACAACGGGACCTCCTTCACCTGGGTGACCGCCGTCTTCGGTCCGCGGCTGGGTTGGATGGCGGGATGGGGGCTGATCGTGTCCACCGTCCTCGTCCTGGCAAGCTCCGCCGGGGTTGCCGTCGATTTCTGGTGGCTGATGCTCGCCGACCTCACGGGCCGTCCCGAACTGGCCGGCCTCGCCGCCAACCCCTTCATCAATGTCGCGACCTGCTTCGTCTTCATGGGGTTGGCCGCGTGGATCTCCTGCCGGGGTGTCGAGACCAGCACGCGCGTACAGGCGTTTCTGGTCGTGCTGCAGGTGATGGCGCTCTGCGGCTTCGGCCTCGTGGCGATCATCCGTGGCTATCATGCCCAGGCCCCCGATTTCCAGCCGATCAGCCTGTCCTGGTTCGATCCGACGATCATCCCGACGCCGGCGGCGCTGGCGGCCGGTCTGTCGCTGGCGGTGTTCATGTTCTGGGGCTGGGACGTCACGCTGACGATGAACGAGGAGACGCGCAACCCGAAGACCACGCCGGGGTTGGCCGCCGCGCTGACCGTGGCGATCGTAACGCTGCTCTACGTCATCCCGACGGCGGGAGCACTGAGTTTCGCGGGCATCGGCAACGGGGCGCTGGGCCTGGGCAATATCGAGAATCAGCGTAACGTGCTGCTGGCGCTCGCGCATCCGGTGTTCGGCCGCTTCACCATCCTCATGTCGCTGGCGGTGCTGTGCAGCTCGGCCGGATGCCTGCAGTCCACGGTCCTGGGGCCGTCGCGCACGATGCTGGCGATGAGCTATTACCGGGCGTTGCCCGAGGCATTGGGCCGGACCCATCCGGTCTATCGCGTGCCCGCCACCGCCGTGCTGGTCTCCACGATCGGCTCGTCGCTCTTCTATGCCGTGCTGCGTTTCACGTCGCAGAATGTGTTGTGGGATACGATCAGCGCGATCGGACTGCTGATCTGTCTTTACTACGGCCTGACCGCCTTTGCGGTGGTGGGTCATTTCCGCGAGAGCTGGTTCGACAGCGCCCGGACTTTCCTGACCCGGCTGCTCTGCCCGCTGCTCGGCGGCCTCGCGCTGGCGGCGCTGTTCGTCAAGACGCTGTACGACAGCCTCGACCCCGGGTTCGGCAGCGGATCGCATATCGGATCGGTCGGGCTGGTGTTCGTGATCGGCATGTTGCTGATCGTCGGCGGCATCGTCATCATGGGGATCATGGCGCTTCGGCAGCCGGAATTTTTCCGTACGCCGCTCACCCCGCGCTGAACGGCCGCCGCCCCTTTATCGGGGGCGGCGGCCAGCATGTCTTACCGGGTGACCTGGTCCCAGTCCCGCATCAGCGCCATCCCGTCCCCGATATCGCCGCGGATCGCCTCCGCCAGCGCGGGCGCATCGCCCGCCGCGATCGCGTCGCACGCGGCGCGGTGGTGATCGACCAGATTGGCGGTGCCGAACCGGCCATAGACGATCCGCATGAACGGCCCGAACTGCATCCACAGGCTTTCGATCATGCGGTTGAGGATGGTCGTCGGTGCCGCCTGATAGATCAGCGCGTGGAAGCGGAAATTGGATTGCAGATAGCGGTTGACGTCGCCCTCCTCGACCGCGCGGTCGAGCGCCTGGTCGGCTTCCCGGATGGAGCGCAGCCGGGCGGCGTCGATATAGGGCAGCGCGTCGACCGCCGCCGCCGGTTCCAGCAGCTGGCGGCAGCGCATGATCTCCTCATAGCGTTCGGGCGTCATGCGCGGCACCATGATCGCGCGCTTGGACTCGATCCGCACCGCGCCCTCTGCCGAAATGCGGCTCAGTGCGTCGCGCACCGGCGTCTGGCTGACCCCCAGTTGCTGCGCCAGGCCGCGTGTCGAGATCGCCACGCCCGGCAGGATCCGGCCGGTGATCAGGCTGTAGCGAACCTGCTCATATACCCGCTCGCGCAGCGACGCCGCTTCTTCGCCGTCATCCGCCATCGGGGAAAAGGGTGCGTCGGCGGCACCGGTCGCCGCAGGCCGGCTCATGACGGGATATCCGCGCTGCGGGGGCCTGTCAGGCAGGCGAGTGCAAAGACGAGCTTCATCCGGCAATCCATGACCATCTCTCCCGATAACCGCAATCCGGCATCGCACCCGGTGCTTTCCACGCACCACCCATTGCGGGCCAGTCGGCTCCGCCTGCGTCGGACTGCGCGCTAAGCACGGGCACCGACAGAAGGAAATATAAAATGGGTAACAACCGAGACCTCGCCGCCCGGCGCGAACGCGCGGTGCCGCGCGGCGTCGCTTCCGCCACCCAGGTCTTTGCGGCCCGCGCCGAGAATGCCGAATTGTGGGACGTCGAGGGGCGGCGGTTCGTCGATTTCGCGGGCGGTATCGCCGTGCTGAACGTCGGTCATCGCCACCCGCGCGTCGTTGCGGCCGTCACCGAGCAGCTCGCCGCCTATACCCATACCGCCTTCCAGGTCATGCCCTACGAACCCTATGTCCGGCTGGCGGAGCGGCTGAACGCCGTCGCCCCGATCGAAGGACCGGCCAAGACGATCTTCTTCACCACCGGTGCCGAGGCGACCGAGAATGCGGTGAAGATCGCGCGCGCCGCGACCGGGCGGCCCGGGGTCATCGCCTTTACCGGCGGCTTCCATGGTCGCACGCTGCTCGCCTCCGCGATGACGGGCAAGGTCAACCCGTACAAGGCGGGTCTCGGGCCGTTTCCGGGCGAGATCTATCATCTGCCCTATCCCTCGCCGACCAACGGCATCACCGTCGCCGACACGCTGAAGGCGCTGGACCATCTGTTCGCCGCCTCGACCGAGCCTGCGCGGATCGCCGCCTTCATCCTGGAGCCGGTGCAGGGCGAGGGCGGTTTCCACGCCGCCGACCCTGCGCTGTACGAGGCGCTGGACGATCTGCGCGCGCGGCACGGCATCCTGATCATCGACGACGAGGTGCAGGCCGGCTTCGCCCGGACGGGCCGCATGTTCGGCATCGAGCATATGCCGGTCCGCCCCGACCTGATCGCGGTCGCCAAGTCGCTGGGCGGCGGCTTCCCGCTGTCGGGAGTGATCGGTCGCGCCGAAGTGATGGATGCGGTCGGGCCGGGTGGCCTGGGCGGCACCTATGGCGGGCCGCCCATCGCGCTGGCGGCGGCCGATGCAGTGCTCGACATCATCGAGGAAGAGGAGCTGCTGGCCCGTGCCGATGCGATCGGCGCGATGCTGCGCACCCGGATCGCCGGGTTCGCAGGGGCCGAGGCGCTGGTCCCGACCGCGAACCTGCGCGGGCTGGGCGCGATGATCGCGTTCGACATCGTCGATGCCAAGGGCAATCCCGACGGTGCCGAGGCCAAGCGGGTCTGCGCCCGCGCGCTGGACGAAGGGCTGGTGCTGCTGTCCTGCGGTCAGCATGGCCAGGCGATCCGCATCCTCGTGCCGCTGACCGCGTCGGACGCGATCGTGAACGAGGGGCTGGACGCGCTCGAGCGCGCGCTGCGCCCCGCGCTGCCCGATGCCGCCCTGCCGCCGCGTGCCGAGGCGCTGGCATGAGCAAGGTCGCCAATCGGATCGGCCTGACCGACCCGGCGCTGTTCCGGGAGCGGGCCTATGTCGACGGCGCGTGGGTCGGGGCAGAGCGGCAGATCGCCGTGACCGATCCGGCCTCCGGCGCGATACTGGGAACGGTGCCGAACCTGGGCGCCGGTGATGCCGAGCGCGCGGTGGCGGCGGCCGACCGGGCCTTCGCCGCCTGGCGCAAGACGACCGCGCTGGAGCGGGCGCGCATCCTGCGCCGCTGGGCGGAGCTGATGCTGCGGCATCGCGCCGATCTCGCCCGGCTGATGACCGCCGAACAAGGCAAGCCGCTGGCCGAGGCCGAAGGGGAGGTCGGCTATGCCGCCTCCTTCCTCGAATGGTTCGCCGAAGAAGCACGCCGTGTCGATGGCGAAGTGATCCAGCCCGACCGCGCCGATCGCCGCCTGCTGGTCCGGCGCGATCCGGTCGGCGTGGTGGCGGCGGTGACGCCGTGGAACTTCCCGCTGGCGATGATCACCCGCAAGGCGGGGCCTGCACTGGCGGCCGGTTGCACCATGGTGCTCAAGCCGTCCGAGCTGACGCCGTTCAGCGCGCTCGCACTGGCCGCGCTTGCCGAGGAAGCGGGTGTGCCCGCGGGCGTGTTCAACGTCGTGACCGGCGATGCGGCCCCGATCGGCACCGTCCTGACCGGCGATCCGCGCGTGGCGAAGTTCACCTTCACCGGTTCGACCGCGGTCGGGAAGAAACTGGCGGCCGACTGCATGGCGACGGTCAAGCGCGTGTCGCTGGAACTGGGCGGCAATGCGCCGTTGATCGTGTTCGACGATGCCGATCTGGATGCGGCGGTCGACGGCGCGATCGCGTCCAAGTTCCGCAATACGGGCCAGACCTGTGTCTGCGCCAATCGCCTGCTGGTGCAGGCGGGGATCCACGACGCCTTCGCCGAGCGGCTGGCGCGCCGGGTCGAGGGCCTGCGCGTCGGGTCGGGGCTGGCAGGGCCGACCGAGCAAGGGCCGTTGATCGACGATCGCGCGGTGGCCAAGGCAGCGGCGCATGTCGCGGATGCGGTGGCGGGCGGCGGGCGCGTGTTGACCGGCGGCGAGCGGATCGCGGGCGAGGGCAATTTCTTCGCGCCCACCGTGATCGCGGACGTCGCGCCCGACGCGCTGCTCTGTCGTGAGGAGACGTTCGGACCGGTCGCCGGGCTGGTCAAGTTCGCCGACGAGGCGGAGGCGATCGCGATGGCGAACGACACCCGCGCGGGTCTGGCCGCCTATGTCTTCACCCGCGACATCGATCGCGCCTGGCGCGTGCCGGAAGCGCTGCAATATGGCATGGTCGGCCTCAACACCGGCCTGATCTCGACCGAGATTGCGCCGTTCGGCGGGGTCAAGGAATCCGGGCTGGGCCGCGAGGGATCGCGCCACGGCATGGACGACTATCTCGATTACAAGCTGGTCGTGACGCAGATCAGGGTTTGACCGGACGAAGCGGGGGGACCGGCTTCGGTCCTCCCTTTCTCCTTCGCCGCCGCTAGATGCCGAGCCGGTCACGCAGCGCGTACCATAGCGACCCCAGCATGGTCAGCGGCACACGGAAGGTCCGGCCGCCGGGGAAGGGCGGGTGCGGCAGCGAGGCGAAGATGTCGAACCGCTCCATCTGCCCTGCCACACCCTCGGCCAGCAACCGGCCGAGCAGCTGGGTGGTGGTGACGCCGTGTCCGCTGTCTCCATGGGAATACCAGACCGAGGGCGAGAGCCGCCCCATTTGCGGCATCCGGCTGAGCGTCAGCGCGAAGTTGCCGCTCCAGGCATAGTCGAACCGCACGTCGCGCAGCATCGGGAAGGTCTTAGCGAGATTGGGCCGGATCTTGGCGTCGACGCTCTTGGGATCCTGTCCGCCATAGACGATGCCGCCGCCATAGAGCAGCCGCCCGTCGGCGGTGCGCCGGAAATAGTCGAGAATGTAATTGGCATCCTCGACGCACAGATTGTCGGGCAGCAGTTCCTCGGCCAGCGCGCCCAGCGGTTCGGTGGCGATTACCTGGCTCGACACCGGCATGATCCGGCTGCTGAGCATGGGCAACGCATCGCCCAGATAGGCATTGCCGCACAGCAGCAGCGTCGTCGCGGTGACGCTGCCATGCTCGGTCTCGACGCAGGGCAGTGCGCCGGTCAGGATGCGGGTGACGCGGCTGTTCTCGAAGATGCGCCCGCCGGCCGCCTCGATCGCGGCGACCTCGCCCAGCAGATAGTTGAGCGGATGGAAATGGCCGCCCAGCGGGTCGATCATCGCGCCGACATAGCGGTCCGACTTCACGACCGCGCCCAGACCGGCGCGGTCGACCAGGCGCATACCGGGATGGCCGAAGCGCTCCCAGACTCGCGCCTGATCCTCGAACCAGCGCATCTGCTTGGGCGTCAGCGCCGTGACCGCCGCCCCGTCGACCAGGTCGCAGTCGATGGCATGGCGTTGCACTCGCTCGCGGATGATCTGCGCCCCCTCCAGCGCGACCGAGGCGAGCGCTTTGGCATGATCCACGCCGTAGCGCTGCTCCAGCACGTCCAGCGGGCGGCTATAGCCGTTGATCAGCTGCCCGCCATTGCGCCCCGATGCGCCCCAGCCGCAGCGCTCCGCCTCGACCACAACGACCGAGAAACCGCGCGCGGTCAGCTCCAGTGCGGCGGACAGGCCGGTAAAGCCGCCCCCGACGATGGCGACATCCGCCGTCTGCGCGCCCGTCAGTTGCGGGCGCGGCGGCGCCGGGTTGGCACTGCCCGCATAATAGCTGGGCATGTTGGCGTAAGGGGCGGGGGGGGAGGTCTGCATGGACGTTACAGGACGCTCAGATAGCTGGAATATTCGACGTCGCTGACCCGTGACAGGATCGTGTTGCGGTCCTGCTCCTTGCAGGCGGCATAGATGTCGCGGAATCGCCTGCCAAGTGCCTGAGCGATAAAGGGCGAGGCCCGGAAGGCGGCGATGGCGGCACCCCATTCGGTCGGCAGTGCTTGTCCCGCCTCGGGATGCGCACGGTCCTGTGCGGGCGGCGGCATCACGCCCTTCTCGATCCCGGCCAGCACGCCGGCCAGCACCACCGTGACCGCCAGATAGGGATTGCAATCGGCGCCCGACACGCGGTGTTCGATCCGGGTCGCGCGGGCATCGGCCACGACGACCCGGACGGCGGCGGAGCGATCGTCCATGCCCCAGCCCGCCGTGATCGGCGCATGGGCATTGGCCTGGAACCGGCGATAGCTGTTGGCGTGGGGGGCAAGCGCCAGCATCGAGGCGGGCATCGCCTCCAGCAAGCCGGCGACCGCATGATAGAGCGCATCCGACGGCGCGCCGTCCGGCTGGGAGAGGATGTTGGTCCCCTGTTCGTCCAGCAGCGACACATGGATGTGCATCCCGCTGCCCGACGATGTGCCATATGGCTTGGCCATGAAGGTCGCGGCGAGGCCGTGCCGCCGCGCGGCGGCCTTGACGACCCGCTTCAGCAGGATCGCATCATCGGCGGCGGCGACCGGGTCCATGCGGTGGAGCACGTTCAACTCGCACTGGCCGGGCCCCGCCTCGCTCAGCAGCGCATCGGTGGGAATGCCAAGCGCGGCGCACTCGCGGCGGATATCGGCGAACAGCGCCTCCATCTCGACCAGGGCGTCGAGCGACAGCGTCTCATTGCCATGATGCCCGTCGCCGCGCGGGTCCGCGTCGGGGGGAATGGGGCGTCCCGCCTCGTCGATCCGGTGGAGGTAGAATTCCAGTTCGGTCGCCACGACCGCGCGCAAGCCGCGCTTGGACAGGCGCGCGACCATGTTCTGCAGGGCGCCGCGCGGATCCGCCTCGCACGGTGCGCCATCGACCGCCATGTGCAGCATGACCTGCGCGCTCTTGCCATGCGTGCGCGAAACCTGCGCGTGACGGCCGGGAACCGGGAAACACAGGCTGTCGGGGTCTCCGGTCCCGAAGGCGAGGCCCGCCGCCGCGACGTCATTGCCCCAGATATCGAGCGCATAGACCGAGCGGGGCATGGCCACCCCCTTGGCATCCAGCGTCAGCGCCTTGTCGCGAGGCAGTATCTTGCCCCGGGCGATCCCGTTGACGTCGGCGACGAACGCCTCGACCTGCGTGATATCCGGATGCGCCTCCAGAAAGGCGCGCAGATTCGGTTCCTCGTATGTCATCTGTGATCACATAGACTATAGGATCGAGCCTGCCTAGTCCTGCTTTGAACACATCCTACGTAAGGATTTTGGACGTCAAGGGCAAATGGGTTGCGGTGCCAATCAGGACGATGCTAAATCTGATATCACAGATCGAGAGTCGATGATTGCGACCAAGGTCGCCGGGAGAATACAACCATGAAGACCTTGTGTGACGCGGCGGGGACGATCGCCGCCGGGCTGCCGCACCTTGCGGTGATCAACGGCCAACTGCTCGCGGCTGCGTCGGGCGAGACTCTGCCGGTCCATGCGCCGCGCGACGGATCGGTCGTCGGACATATTCCCGATTGCGGCGCGGTTGATGTCGATGCGGCCGTGGCGGGGGCGAAGCGGGCGTTCGAGGCAGGGGCGTGGTCGCGTCTAGCGCCGCGTGCGCGCAAGGCGCAGTTGCTGCGCCTGGCCGATCTGGTCGCCGACCGCGCCGAGGAGCTGGCGACGCTGGAGACGATCGACACCGGCAAGCCGATCGCCGATACCCGCGCGGTCGATATCCCGTTGGCGCTGGGCACGCTGCGCTATTATGCCGAGGCGATCGACAAGATCTATGGCGAGGTCGGCCCGTCGGGCGAGGATCGCCTGTCCTGGGCCGTGCATGAGCCGCTGGGGGTGATCGGTGCGATCGTGCCGTGGAACTTCCCGCTGCACATGGCGATGTGGAAAATCGCCCCGGCGCTGGCCATGGGCAATTCGGTGGTGGTCAAGCCGTCCGAACTGTCGTCGCTGACCGCGCTGCGGCTGGGCGAGCTGGCACTGGAGGCGGGGCTTCCGGCGGGCGTCCTGAATATCGTCACGGGCCGGGGGCAGGTCGCGGGCGATGCGCTGGCGCGGCACATGAATGTCGACATGATCGCCTTCACCGGATCGGGGCCGACCGGGCGCGCGCTGATGCGGGCATCGGCCGACAGCAACCTGAAACGGGTCGGCCTGGAACTGGGCGGCAAATCGCCGCATATCATCCTGGCCGACTGCCCCGATCTGGATCGCGCCGCGACCCAGGCTGCCTGGGGCATCTTCTACAATCAGGGGCAGGTCTGCACCGCGGGCTCGCGCCTGCTGGTCGCGCGGGAGATCCGCGATGCGTTCGTCGAGAAGCTGGTGAATGTCGCCCGGACCATCGTGCCTGGCGACCCCTATGATCCCGCAACCCGGCTGGGCGCGATCATCAGCCAGGGGCAGCTCGATCGGGTCAGCCGCTATGTGGCACAGGCGCAGGACGATGGCGGCGACCTGTTGCTGGGGGGCGCCTGCGCCGCGCCGGTCGCGGGCGGATGGTATCACGAACCGACCATCTTCGCGGTCGACCGGGATGCGACGATCGCGCGCGAAGAGGTGTTCGGCCCCGTTCTGTCGGTGATCGCGTTCGACGGTGCCGAACAGGCGCTGGATATCGCCAACGACACGCCGTTCGGTCTGGCCTCCGGCGTCTGGACGGCGTCGCTGGAGCAGGCCAATCTCTTTGCGCGGCGGCTTCGCGCCGGGCTGGTCTGGGTCAATGGCTGGGATGCTTGCGACATCACCATGCCGTTCGGCGGCTTCAAGCAATCGGGCTTCGGCCGCGATCGCAGCCTGCACGCACTCTACAAATATGCCGATCTGAAGGCGGTGAGCGTGAGTTTCGCTTCGTGACGCGGCCGCTGCTGGGGGTCAGTTGCTGCCTGCGGAGCGATGCGACGGAGCCGGTGCATGGCGTCATCGACCGTTATGTCCAGGGGGCGGCGCTGACCGGCGCCGATGTGATGCTGGTCCCTGCGATCGCCGCCGACTGGTCTTCGCTGGCGGGGCATCTCGACGGACTGCTGCTGACCGGCAGCCCGTCGAACATGGCGCCCGAGCGCTATGGCGCGGAGACGGGCGACGGCCCCTTCGATCCGGCGCGGGACAGGACGGTCCTGGGCCTGGTCGATGCGATGATGACGCGTGGCAAGACCGTGTTCGGCATCTGCCGTGGCTTTCAGGAGCTGAACGTGGCGTTCGGCGGCACGCTGCGCCGTGTCGGCGAGGCGGAGGGCGATATCGCGCACCATGCCCCGCCCAATGCGTCGCTGGCCGCGATGTTCGCCCATTATCATCCCGTCACGCCGATGCCGGGCGGGCAGTTGGCCGCGGCTTTCGGGACCGACGCGATCCTGGTCAATTCGGTCCATTATCAGGGTGTCGACCGGCTAGGCGAGGGACTGGTCATCGAAGCCCGCGCGCCCGACGGTCTGGTCGAGGCCTTTTCGGGCCGCCGGGGGCGGGGCCGGGTGCTGGCGGTACAGTGGCATCCGGAATGGGGTGCCACCGTCGATCCCGTCTCGCGCTGGTTCTTCGACGAATTGCGCCGGTCGCTCCAGGAGCATGGGTAACGTTCGTGCCGGTTGAGGGCTGGAGGGTCGGGCATCCCGTTGCGATCGATGGGGTTTGCGACAGGCGTGCACCATAACCGCCGGTCATGGCCCGGTTGACGTGCCCTTCCGATCGGCGGAGGTTCGGCCTTTGTCACGACCGGAGCCGCCATGACCGCATCCGCCGCTGCCGCGGTCCCATCGCATTCGACGTTGCCGCCGCAGCGGGCGATGCTGGTCTACGGGTTGCTGGGCTTTGCCGCCGGGCTGCCCTTCTACATGTTCTCGACGGTGCTGGTGCTGCGGTTGCAGGCGCATGGCGTGGCGCTGACCGTGCTGGGCTTCTTCGCATGGGTACAGTTGCTGCCGACGCTGAAGTTCGTGTGGGCGCCGCTGCTCGACCGTTATGACGTGCCGGGATTCGCGCGTTTCTGGGGCAAAAGGCGCGGGTGGATCATGCTGGCGCAGTTGGGCATCGTTACCGCGATGGCGGCGATGGCATGGACGTCGGACGATGCATCGCTGCCGCTGACCGCGTTGTTCGCGGTGCTGCTCGCCTTCTGGACCACCACGCTGGAGGTAGCGGCCGATGCGTGGCGGATCGAGCTGTTCCCGACACAGGACCAGCAGGGACCGATCGTCGCCGCGAACCTCTGGGGCTATCGCAGCGCGATGGTCGCTGCGGGCAGCGGGGCGCTGTTGCTGGCGGACAACGGCGGCTGGGCGCTTGCCTATCTGGCGATCGCGGTGGCGGCGTTCCTGCCGTTTCCGATCCTCGTCGCGATGCAACCGGACGGGCAAGGTGGCGGCGGGCGGATGGTCGCGCTGGCGACCGGGGTGCTGGGCGGTGCGGTGATCCTCGGCGTCGTGGCGGCGGTGGCGGGGACGGTCGGCTATGCGCTGTTGCAGGCGGCGTCGTCGATCGGCATCGACGCGCAGAGCAACGTCACGCCATGGGTGCTCGGGCTGTGCATGGTGCCGTTCCTCGCCATGGCGGCGGCGCTGCCATGGATCCGAAAGGCACCGCCGACCGCGCCGATCCGCACCTCGACCGCGATCGGCCCCTATGTCGATTTCTTCTGGCGGTACCAATATGCCGCGATCCTGCTGATGGCGTTCGTGTCGCTGTACCGGATGGGCGACGTGCTGGCGCTGAACCTGTCCAAGCCGATGATCAGGGAGCTGGGCTATTCGCTCAGCCAGATCGGGCGGGCGGACGGCGTGGTCGCACTGGTGGCGAGCATGGTCGGGGTGGGGCTGGGTGGCTGGATGGTGACGCGACGGGCGATGGGCTGGGCGCTGGCGGTGGGGGCGGTCGTAGCGGCTATCGGCAATTTCGGCTTCGTCTGGCTGGCGCACCAGCAGGTCGGCGAGGCGATGCTGTATGTCGCGACGGCACTGGACCAGTTCGGCAACGGCTTCGCGGGCGCGGTGTTCGTCGTCTATCTCTCGCTGTTGGTGAACCCGCGCTATCCCGGCGCGCAATATGCGTTCCTGACCGGCTTTGCGTTCCTGTTGCCGCGGATGCTGGCACGCGCCGGGGGATCGATGGTCGCCGTGATCGGCTATGACGGGTTCTTCCTGTTGTCGGGGGCGGTCAGCCTTGCCGCCATCCCGTTCCTGCCGCTGCTGACGAAGATACGCGCGCGGGAGGATGCCGCATGATCGACCGGGCCTTTGCCGAAGCGGAGCGGTATGTCGGGGAAGGGCGGATGCCCGGCGCGACGCTCGGCATCGTCACCGCCGACGGCATGCGGGCGGTGCGGGTGGCGGGGCTGGCGCAGCGCGTGCCGACGCCCGAACCGCTGACCCGCGACCATTGGTTCGACCTCGCATCGGTCAGCAAGGTGATCGCCACGACCCGCTTCGTGCTGCAACTGGCCGAGGATGGCCGGATCGACCTCGACCGGCCGCTGACCGATGCGATTCCCGACCTGCGGCAGTATGATGTCGCGGGGGCGGCAGAGCGGCGGCTGACGTTCCGCGACTGCCTCGTCCATCGCACTTTCCTGCCCGCGGTCGAGCCGATCTATACCTATGGCGATGATCCGGCGCGGCTGCGCGCGTTCGTGTTGCAGCGGGAATGGCGGCACGGTCCGCCGGTCTATTCGGACATCAATTTCATCCTGCTCGGCATTGCGGTCGAGCGGATCATCGGTGCAGGGCTGGACGCGCTGCCGCTGGGCCCGGGACTGAGCTGGGGGCCGCCGCCGGGGCCGGCGGTCGCGACCGAGCGGTGTTCGTGGCGCGGGCGCGTGCTCAAAGGCGAAGTGCATGACGAGAATTGCTTCGCCATGGGCGGGCGGACCGGCCATGCCGGGCTGTTCGGGACGGTCGACGGCGTGCTCGACTTCGCGGCGGGCCTGCTCGACGGGACGGGCGCGTCGGCGGCGATGCTCGACGCGATCCGGACGCCGGTCGCGGGGCATCGGACGGTGGGCTGGGAAATCCGCTTTCCCGGCTGGTCGGGCGGGCAGGCATGTTCGGCAGGGACGATCGGCCATACCGGCTTTACCGGGACCGGGCTGTGGGTCGATTTCGACCGGGGGCTCGCATGGACGTTGCTGACCAACCGGGTGCATCCAACGCGCCATTTCGACAGCGGGATCTTCGAGCTGCGGCCGGCGGTCGGGGATGCGGTGGTGGCGGGGTTTGACGCAATAACAAACGGTTAGCTGTGATGGCGTGCGCCAAAGTTCACTAAGTTCACACTTGCCACGCTTTGGTGTGGCGTTGCGGTTGAGTGCGTTGTGACGGTTGGAGAGAAGCTGCGTAGGGTAGCGAGGCGGCGGGTTGTAGGAAAGCACGGGTGGCGCGTTCCGATGGCCGCAGAACAAGGAGCGGGACCTTGGGTCGAGCCCGGGGTGACGGTAAGCAAGCGTACCCCCGCGAAGGCGGGGGTCCAGAGCCGCAAGCGGTATCTTTTGTTACCCTGGACCCCCGCCTGCGCGGGGGTACGGCCTCTGGTCACGGCCCCTCGATCACTTCGCGCAACACGCCCAGAAACTCGCTGGCAAGTGCGCTGGGCGGGCGGTCGAGCAGGTGCATGGCGTGGACGTCGAAGGTCAGCGAGGGTTTGAGCGGGCGCATCGCCAGCCCCTCGGCGAGCGAGGCTTCGGCGGTGAAATTGTCGACGATGCTCAACCCCACGCCCGCACGGACCAGCGCCGCGGCGATGTAGAAGGTTCGGGCGGAGGCCACCTCCTGCAATTCGATGCCAAGGCGTTCGAGTTCCTGCGCGAACAGCTGGCCGATCGGGCCGCTGGCGGCGAGGGTGATGAAGGGGTGGCCGACCAGCTGCGGCAGTTCGATCCGCTGCGCCGCCTGCGGCAGATCGGCATCGCGATAGAGGACGACCAGTTCACCCTCGCCCAGCCACACCTTCCCCAGCGGGGCGCCGCGCGGGACTTCGGCGGCGATGGCGATATCGGTCTCGCGTTCGTACAGCTTGCGCAGCAGGTCGTCGTGATGGACGGTCTGCAGGTCGAAGCGCACCTCGGGACGCCGCGCCATGAACCGTGCCACCGCCGTCGGCAGCGCGTGGAGCGCGAGGCTGGGCAGTGCCGAGATGCGCAACGTCGCGCCGCCGCCGGTGCGCAGGTTGCGGCCCGCCTCGCGCAGCGCGCGCACCCGTTCCTGAATGTCCGCCACGTCGCCGAACAGGGCATGGGCGTCTTCGGTGGGGACGAGGCGGCTGTTGGTGCGCTGGAACAGTTCGAAGCCGAGCAGCGTCTCGGCATGGCGCAGCGTTTTCGATACCGAGGGCTGCGAGATGTTGAGCGCGCGGGCCGCCGCGCTGACCGATCCGTTGACATAGACGGCGTGGAAGATTTCAATATGGCGCAAATTCATAGGGTCGTTTGGCCGCGATAGCGCGCCTCGTCCAGCCCATGTTCGGCGCGCGCGACCAGCGTCGCGACGGTCAGGTTGGCGCTGGCCGACGGCACGGTCCGCGTCATGTCGAGCAGCCGATCGAACGGCAGCACCAACCCCACGACCAGCGCGGTCTGTTCCGCGCCGACCCCGACTGCGCCCAGCATCGCCGCCAGCATGAACAGCGATGCGGAAGGGACCGGCGCGGTGCCGAACGCGGCCAGCGCACCGGTCAGCAGCATGACGCAGAGCATCCATGCGTCGGGAACGATGCCCAGCGCCTGCAACGCGAACTGGCCGAGCAGCCCGACATACATCGCTGTCCCGTCCTTGCCGATGCTCGCGCCCAGCGGCAGCACGGTCGAGGCGATCGGACGGGCGATGCCAAGATTGTCCTGCGCCACGCGCAGCGCGACCGGCAGGGTGGCCGAGGAGGAGGCGGTCGAGAAGGCGACGATCAGCGCATCGACGATCCCGCGAAAGAAGCGCACCACCGGCAGCCGCGCGACGAAGCGCAGCAGCCCGGCATGAAACGCCATCTGCGTGAGCGAAGCGAGGATCACGCACAGCGCCAGCCAGCCGACATGGACGAACACCGCCATGCCGCTGCCCGCCACCGCATTGGCGATCAGCGCGAGCACCCCGAACGGGGTGACTTCCATGACGATGCGGACGAGGTGGAGAAGCACCGCCGCCAGCCCCTGCAACAGCGCGACGACCGGCTTGCCCGCTTCGCCCGACACGACGCTCGCGATGCCGAGCAGCACCGCGACGAAGATGATGGCGAGCATGTCGCCCTTGGCCAGCGCATCGACGATGTTGACCGGCACGATGCCGAGCAGCTGGTCGGCGGGCGTTACCGGCGGTCCCAGCACATGCGGCGCGACCCCCGCCAGCACGATGCCGCTGCCCGGTTGCAGCAACAGGCCGAAGCCCATGCCGATCGACACTGCGATCAGCGTGGTGAAGGCGAACAGCGCCACGGTCCGCCCGCCGATGCCGCCCAGCCGGCGCGGATCGCCGAGCGACGCGATGCCGGCGGCGATGGTGATGAGCACCACCGGCACCACCAGCATCTTGATGAGCCGCACGAACAGGTCGCCGATAATCTTGATCGCCGCCGCGCCGGCCGGCCACAACAGCCCGATCGCGATGCCGAGCAGGAGGGCGCCGACGACGCGCTGCCACAGCGGGATCGCGAACCAGCCGCGCATCAGCTGCCCCAGAAGCCGGGGGCGGGCGGCGACAACATGCCGTTCCGGTCGGTCGCGCCGCCCGGGCGGTCTTCGCCGAGCCACAAAGGTCCGTCGAGATCGACGAACGCGGCCTGTCCGCCCAACAGCATCGCCGGCGCGATCCCCAGCGACGAACACACCATGCACCCGACCATCAACCCAAACCCCTTTGCCCGCGCCGTTTTTGCGAGGGTCAGGGCTTCGGTCAAACCGCCGGTCTTGTCGAGCTTGATGTTGACCAGGTCGTAGCGGCCGGTCAGGGCATCGAGATCGGCGGCGGTGTGGAGCGTTTCGTCGGCGCACACCGGCACCGGGCTGTCGAACCCGGCGAGCGCACTGTCCTCGCCCGCCGGCAGCGGTTGTTCGAGCAGATCGATGCGCCATTCGGCCAGATGCGGCTTCAGCGCTTCGAGCGTGTCGATCGTCCAGCTTTCATTGGGATCGACGATCAGCCGGGGGGCGGGCGCGGCGGCGCGGACGGCGGCGATCTGCGCGGCGGGATCGCTGCGGTCGACCTTGATCTTGAGCAGCGGGACCTGCGCGTGCCTTGCCGCCGCGCGCGCCATCGCGTCCGGACGATCGAGGCCGATGGTGATCGCGGAGGGCAGGGCGACCGGTTCGGGGAGACCCGCCAGCGCAGCGACGCTGGTTCCGGCAAGCCGCGCCTCCAGATCCCACAGCGCGCAGTCGACCGCGTTGCGCGCCGCGCCGGCGGGGAGCAGGCCGGCAAGCTCGGCGCGGGTCAATCCGGCGGCGATCGCCGGCGCGATCGCGCGGATCGCGGCGATCGTCCCCTCGATCGTCTCGCCATAGCGGGGATAGGGCACCGCCTCGCCCCGCCCGGACACCGCGCCCTGCGCAACCGTCACCGTGACGACATCGGCCGCCGTCTTGACCCCCCGCGAGATGCGGAACGGGGTACTCAGGCCGAAACGGTCATGGGCGACGTCGAGATGTCGAAGCATGTCTGCATCCAGTCGATGATCGGGTCCGCGCCGAAGCGATAGGGGTCGGTGCAGGGCAGGCCGTGCGCGTCGCCGGTGTCGGCGCACAGGCGGCGGGCCTCCTCCTCGCCGAGCTTGACCGTGTTGAGTGCGATGCCGACCGCCTGCACGTCGGGGCTGGTCAGCCGCGCGACCGACAGGTTGGCGGCAAGGCATTCGGCGATGCCCGGCACCGCATAATGCGGCAGGCCGCGCATATGCTCGCGCGCCGGGTCGTGGCACAGCACGATCGCGCGCGGCTGCGCGCCATGGAGCAACCCGGTCGACACCCCGGCGAAGGAGGGGTGGAACAGCGAACCCTGCCCCTCGATCAGGTCCCAGCCATCATCGTCGCGCGCGGGGGTGATCGTCTCGATCGCGCCGGAGATGAAGTCGGCGACCACCGCATCGACCGGTACGCCCGACCCGGCGATCAATATGCCGGTCTGTCCGGTCGCGCGGAAATCGGCCTTGATTCCGCGCGCCGCCATGGTGCGCTGGAGTGCCAGCGTCGTGTACATCTTGCCGACCGAGCAATCGGTGCCGACGGTCAGCAGCCGGTTGCCCGCGCGGCGCTTGCCATTGCCGACGGGCAGGTTGGCGGGTGGATCGCGCACGTCGAACAGCTGCACGCCGGCCTGTCGCGCGGCGTCGACGATCTCGGGCACGTCGCGCAACCGCTGGTGCAGGCCCGAGGCGACGTGCATGCCGGTGGCGATCGCCGCCAGCGCATCCTGCACCAGCGCCTCGCCCATCCGCCCGCCGGCATTGGCGATGCCGAGGATCAGCGTATTCGCCCCCGCCGCGCGCCCCTCCGCCGCATCCATGCGCGGCAGGCCCAGCGTCAGCG
Source organism: Sphingomonas sp. BL-S-05 (assembly GCF_055521695.1). Lineage (NCBI taxonomy): Bacteria > Pseudomonadati > Pseudomonadota > Alphaproteobacteria > Sphingomonadales > Sphingomonadaceae > Sphingomonas > Sphingomonas sp. BL-S-05. The sequence continues at coordinate 460,046 of NZ_CM145499.1, forward strand.
GGCAGTCGTCATGCCGCCATTCGCCGACGCAATCGTCCGGCCGGAACGCCGCGACGCCCCGCGACGTCTTGATACCGATCGCGTCGTCGGAATGGCCGAGATAGAGGAGGAAGGGACCGGGGATCATCGCGCACCTGCTGGCTGTCGGGACGATGGGATAAGGCGGGGGCGGGCGGGTCGCCGTATCGTGCGAAAACGTCGACCTATAGATGGGGGTTATGCTGTCCCGGCGACGGTCACCGCCCCGGACTTGATCGCGACCTTCGCGAACGTCCGCTTCCTCGTATCCCCGCGAAGGCGGGGACCCAGGGCCATACGCGCAAAGCTTTGTCTTGCTTGGCACTGGACCCCCGCCTGCGCGGGGGTACGGAAGGGTTTCAGGATGGGCAGAGGGCTGTCGCAGACGTCTCGATCCTGTCCGGGTCGACATGGGATCTCAGCTGGTCGCCGGACACTGTTTCGGCACCGGCCGCAACAACACCCGCCCCGGTGCCGCACCCGTCGTCGCGCCATCCTTCAACGCCAGCTTGCCGTTGACGAACAGCGCCTTGACCCCGACGCTCGGCACCCGCGGTTTCACGTAATCGGCTTTCGGCGCATAGCCGACGGGATCGAACACCACGACATCGGCATAGCGACCGGGCTTCAGATAGCCGCGCTCCGCCATCCGGTACATGTCGGCGGTCGCGCCGGTCGATTGGTGGATGAACTGGCCGATCGTCAGCACCTTCCGCTCGCGCACATAGACCTGATATTTGCGGGGGAAGGTCGCGTACTGGCGCGGATGGCCGTTCGATCCGTCCGAACTGGTCACGACCCAGGGCTGACGCATGATCCGGTCGACATCGGCGTCGATCATGTTGAAGCTGGCGACCGCGACGCCCGCCGGTTCCTTGCCCGTCGCATCGGCCACGCGCAGGATGCGGATCGCGGCGTCGATCGGATCGACCCCCCATTGATCCGCCATCTGCCCCAATGTCTTGCCGGTCCAGGGCATGTTCGCGCTGGTCAGCAGCAGCGATTCCTTGCCGCCGCGGCGGCGGAGGTTCTCGGCCATCTCGACCTTGATCCGCGCGAGCGTCGCCGGGTCGTCGAACCGCGCGATCAGCTTCGGGTAGCCGCCGTCATTGGCCCAGCGGGGGACCAGCGCGGCATCGACGCTCGATCCCGATGCCAGCCACGGATATTGGTCGGCGGTGACGTTCTGCCCGGCCTTGCGCGCCGCTTCGATCACCGCGATCAGCTCGGGCGCCTTGCCCTGCACGTCGACGCCCAGCGCCTTCAGATGCGCGAAATGGACCGGCATCCCTGCCTGTCGCCCGATCTCGATCGCTTCCTTCGTCGAGTTGATGAGGCCGATGGTGTAGTTGGATTCGTCGCGCTGGTGGGTGTCGTACATGCCGCCGCGCACCGCCGCCTCGCGCGCGATGGCGACCACTTCGTCGGTCTTGGCGAAGCTTTGCGGCGCATAGAACAGCCCCGTCGACAGACCATAGGCACCCGCGCACATGCCGTTGGCCACCAGTGCCTTCTCTTCGGCGAGTTCGGCCGACGAAGGCGCGCGGTCGTCCTGCCCCAGCACGCGCCCGCGCACCGCGCCGAAGCCGATGAACGGCGCGACATTGGTGCCGATCCCCGCCTGGGTCAGCGCGGTGGCGTCCTCGGCGACGTCGGGCGTGCCATATCCGTCGACGCCGATGACGATCGTCGACACCCCCTGCGCCAGCCATGGCAGGTTGAGCCGCGCGGTCGCGTCGGGCGACCGGATATAGCTGTCGGGATGGGTATGCGCGTCGATGAAGCCGGGCGCCACGATCTGCCCCCGCGCATCGACGATCTGCGCCGCCCGCGTGCCCCGCGACCGCCCGACATAGACGATGCGGTCGCCCTTGATCTCGACATCGCCGGTGATGGGCTTGCCGCCGCTGCCGTCGTAGATGGTACCGCCCCGGATCACGATATCGGCAGCGGGCGCCGCCCCGATCAGCAGCGCGCAGAGTGCGATCAGCGGCAGGCGGGTCATCGGTTCTTCCCCTTCAACATCGTCCGGCGCGCGACCTTGCCATCGATCGCCGCGCGGCTGAACAGCATCGGCAGCATCCGCCCTTCGATCCATGGCGCATATTGGTCGCGATAATAGGGCGATCGCGGATCGTTCGACTGGCCGGGCAGGTTCAGGAACAGCGAATTGTCCCATGCGCCGACATCGATGACCTGCATATAGCTGGCCCCGCCGCCGACGCGCCAACCGGGACCGTCGCCCAGCCAGCGCGCCATGACGGTGAAGCTGTCGCCGCCCGACCCGCCACCCTCGATCGGGGGAAAGGCGGCGGCGATGGCGGGAATGCGGGAAAGGGGATGCGCGATCCGTACCTGATGCAGCCTTCCCCAGCGCCATGTCGCCGGATCGCGTCCAAGCAGGGTCTGCGCCGTTTCCCATGAGGAGGATAGGGCATCGCGCAGGATGACGGGGTGTTGCGGCAGCCGCCCCAGCAGGACCGACGGATCGATCTCGGTCACCAGCGCCTTGGCCTTGGCCGGCACGATCGCCGCCAGCATCCGCTGCGACAGGTCGCGCCACAGGATTTCGAACAGCGCCGCTGGGCCGCTGTCCGCCGCCAGCCGTCCGTCCCACCGGCGCAGCATGTCGGCGGCGGGCGAGGGGGCGGCAGGCAGCAGCGCCTGCAACTGCCGCGCCGGGGCCGAGACCGTGTCGAACTGCAACGCCACGCTGTCGGCGATGCCGTGCTTCGGCTGCGACGCCAGCACATCGGCGATCCGTTCGTAACGATAGGGCGCACGGAACGAGAAAGCGGGGATGCGGTCGCGCGGCCAGTCGGCGGGCAGGTTGTTCTGATTGGCAGAGGCGAACCAGCCCTTTTTCGGGTTGTATTCGTTGGGCAGCGCGGTGAAATCGCGCATCCCCGTCCAATCGAACCGACCGTCGCCCGGCACCGGCAGCAACCCGTCGCCCTGTTTGCGCACCGGCGCGAAGCCGATCACCTGCCACCCGGTATTGCCGTCGATATCGGCATAATGGAAATTGGTGGGCGAGGGGTGCAGGCGGAACGCCTTGCGCAGCGATGCCCAGTCGCGCGCCAGGTTGATCGCGATCATCGCAAACGATCCGCCGCCGCCCGGCTGCATCGCGATCGACGCCAGCACGCTCGCGCGCCGTTTCGCCGGATCGTGCATCACCACCGGCCCCTGCACCGCATAGCGCAGCGTCGCGACATAGGGCGCGCTGCCCTTCACCGGGATCGCCACCTCGACCCGCTTGAACCGCTTCCACCCGCCGTCATGGCGGTAGCGTTCGGGATCGGCGGGATCGAGTTCGAGGATGAACAGGTCCTGCTGGTCGATATGGAAATTGGTCCGCCCGAACGCGAAGCGATCGGTATGGCCCTGCATGATGCCCGGCAACCCCGGCGCGCCGCCGCCGATCACGTCCAGCCCCGGCGCGCTCAGATGCACGACATGGCGTGGTCCGAAGCCGCCAATGCCCAGATGGGGATCGTTGGCGAGGATCGGTCGCCCGGTCGTGGTGCGGTCGCCCGCGACGGTCCAGGCATTGCTGCCGGCATTGGCACGTTCGGCCGGCCCCTCGGCGGGATCGCGCACCGGGGTATCGGGACCGAAGGGCAGGCCGCCCTGCCGCAATACGCCCAGATCGGCGAGCGATACCGCGTTCACGTCCAGCCCGGCGGGCACCGTCATCCGCCACTTCGGACGCAGCGGGGCGACGATCTCGTCCAGTTCCAGCATTCCGATCGCGGCCAGCTGCGCGCGGCGGATCTCGTCATCGGCATTGCCGATCGAACTGCCGCGCGCCAGCACCATGTCCTCGATCGCCCATTTGATCGGCTGGACGCCGAGGATGGCATATTCCTGCGGCAACAAGGATGGATCGGCCAGCACTTCGTCGATCCGTGCGTTGATCCCGGCGATATAGGCGCGGGCACAGGCGAACACGTCGGCGGGTACGCGGCGCAGTTCGGCGTTCAGGTCGCCGCGATAATGGAACAGCCGCGCCGTCGCGTCATGCTTGGCGAATTCCTCGCCATATGCCTCGGCCAGCCGTCCCAACTCGCGGCGATGGGCGAGGTCGATCTGGAACAACCGGTCGCGCGCGACGACATATCCCTGTCCGTAGAAGGCGTCGGGGATCGACGCCGCGCGGACATGCGGCACGCCGTGCACGTCGTCGATGATCTCGACCGGCGCGGTCAGCGCATCGCCGCGCGGGGCAAAGGCGCGTGCCTCCAGCGCGAACGGGGTCAGCGCCAGTGCGGCGGCCGATCCGGTCAGAAAGGCTCGGCGGTGCATCATCGGCGGCGTCCTTTGCGTGGTACCGTCCTCGTCCAACGGCGACGGACCGATCCTATGGTAGCGCCACGGGCAGGGGGTATGACAACCGGTGTCCGGCCCATAAGGCATGTTTATGGGCGCGGCGCACCGTTCGCTTACTCCCGGGGGACGATCGGTAGTCGACACTCCGCTACCCCCGACGCCACCCGGCTCGGACCTCGGGGTAGCCCAAGTCGGCCGACGGCGCGCAACACCTTGCCGAGAAGCCATAACATCCGTCTATGCCCTGCCGAAGCGATAGAAACGAACCGTGCTTGACGGGCATCCCTGCCGACGCGCAGCTTCGCCGGCATCCGACACGACCGGCGCAGCAACGACCGGTTCGGCGGACGCCGCAGGACAGCGCAACGTCGATATATAGGCCCGGACCAGGGCCATAGGGGGCAATGATGACGACTTCGATGCACTTCCGGCGGTATCTGCCTGCACTTGCCCGCGCCACCAGCCTCGCGGCCTTGTGCGTCGCCACCCCCGTCTTCGCGCAGGACGCCGCGCCCGTAGCGCCGACCGCCCAGAGCGAGCCGACCGCCGATACCGGCGAAATCCTCGTCACCGGCAGCCGCATCGTCCGCGACGGGTTCCAGTCGCCGACGCCGCTGACCGTGCTGACGACCGAGGATATCCAGAATTCGTCGCCGTCGAACAACATCGCCGATTTCGTGAACCAGCTTCCCGCGCTGGCCGGCGGCTTCACCCCGGCCAATTCGCGGCTGAACCTGTCGAGCGGGCAGGCGGGCATCAACACGATGAACCTGCGCAACCTGGGGTCGGAACGCACGCTGGTGCTGCTCGACGGGCGCCGCTCGGTCGCCTCGACCGTCACCGGCCTCGTCGACGTCAACACCATCCCGCAGGCGCTGGTGAAGAGCGTCGAGGTGGTGACCGGCGGCGCATCGTCGGCCTATGGGTCGGACGCGGTCGCGGGCGTCGTCAACTATGTCCTCGACAAGCAATATACCGGGCTGAAGGTCGCGATCGACAGCGGCGTGACCGACAAGGGCGATGGCGGCAATTATTCGATGAGCGTCGCGGGCGGGCTGTCCTTCGCCAGCGGGCGCGGGCATTTGCTGCTCAGCGGCGAGGTCGCGCACCGCGACGGCATCTTCCAGGTCGATCGCGACTGGAACGCGACCGGCTATGTCCGCATCCAGGATCCGAACTGGACCACCAGCAGCACGACGCCGCGCTACCTGATCCGGCGGCAGGTGGGGGCGGCCAACTCGACGCCGGGCGGCCTCATCACCGCGTCGGCCGGCGGCACCGCCAACCGGCTGCGCGGCACCTATTTCGGCAATGGCGGGCAGGTGCTGCAATATCAGTATGGCGCGCTGACCTTCCCGTCGCCGACCGGCAGCGCGCCGCCGACGCTGACGCAAGGGGGGTCGTGGCAGGTCAATGATTCGGGCCGCCGCATCGGCCTCGACCCGCGTGACGATCGCCACGGCGTGTTCGGGCGGCTGAGCTACGAGGTCGCCGACGGCGTCGAGCTGTTCGCCGAAGGGGCGTATAACCGGCAGAAGATCTTCTTCAACGCTGGTCCCAACCTGTCGACCGGTATCGCGCTCAACGCCACCGGTTGCGGCACGGCGGCAACGGCGGCGGCGGCACCGCTGACCTGCAACGCGTTCCTGTACAATACGCTCGGCCGCGCCGCGCTGACCGGCATCACCGGCGTCACGCTGGCGACGACCGCCGCCGACCTGCCGTTCCGGGCCGTCGACAACGAGCGCGAGGTGCAGCGCTATGCAATCGGCGCGGAGGGTTCGACCGAGCTGTTCGGCAAGCGCGCGACGTGGAACATCTATGGCCAGTACGGCCGCACCGACCAGCATTCGCAGCTGCGCAACATCATGAACAACGCGGCGATGAACAATGCGACCGCCGCCGTCTTCGCGCCCGCGGGCAATGCCGCCGGCTATGCCGCGGGATCGATCCAGTGCCTGATCAACGTCGACAGCAATCCGAACAACAACGACCCGGCCTGTGTGCCGCTGAACCGGCTGGGCGTCGGCGTCGCGAACCCGGCGGCCTTCAACTATGTGCTCGGCAATCCGTATCGCGACGAGCTGATCGAGCAGTATAATGCCGCGTTCAACGTCTCGGTCACGCCGTTCGCGACCTGGGCGGGCGATGTCAGCGTCGCGCTGGGCGCCGAATATCGCAAGGAGAAGATCCGCGGCTCGGTGCCGACCGAGTTCCAGCCGGTCTCCTCGACCGACGCCAGTGGCCGCCCGATCACGTCGAACCGCTGGTCGGTCGGCAACTATCTGCCGACCAACGGCGAATATGACGTGAAGGAAGCCTATGTCGAGACGGTGGTCCCGCTCGGCTTCGGCCTCGAATTCAACGGTGCCGCCCGCGCGACGCGCTATTCGACCGCCGGCTATGTCACGACGTGGAAGGCGGGCGCGACATGGCAGCCGATCGACGACATCCGCTTCCGCGCCACGCGTTCGCGCGACATCCGCGCGCCCAATCTGAACGACCTGTTCCAGGGTGGTTCGGCCAATAGCGACGCGATCCGCAACCCGATCTACACCGCCGATGGCGCCAATGGTCCGGCGAGCTTCAGCTATTCGGGCTTCGTCACCGGCAACCGCGCGCTCGGCCCCGAAAAGGCCGATTCGTGGAACGCGGGCGTCGTCGTGTCGCCGCGCTTCCTGCCCGGCTTCAACCTGTCGGTCGATTATTTCCGCATCGACGTGAAGCAGGCGATCACGACCTTCAGCGCGCAGCAGATCGCCGACCTGTGCTATCTGCAGGACCAGCAATCCTTCTGCGACGCGATCTCGGTCGATCCGGTCCGTACCCAGAACCCGGCACAACCCTATCTGCTGATCCGCAGCCAGCCGTTCAACGCCGCGAACCAGCTGGTCAAGGGGGTCGATATCGACGCCTCCTACCGGCTCGGTCTCGACGAACTGTTCGCCAATGCGCCGGGCAACATCACCGTCCGCGGCATCGCCACGCGCTATATCGACAATCTGCTCGACAATGGCGTGCCGGGCACGGTGGTGCTCAACTCGGTCGGCGTGAATGGCGGCCAGTCCAGCACGCCCAAATGGATCTACCGCGTCAGTGCCGCCTATGACACGCCCGATTTCTCGATCACCGCGGTCGGTCGCGGGGTCAGCGCGGGGCGCTATGCCGCCAACGGCATCGAATGCTCGACCGCCTGCCCGGCCAACGACGCCAACTTCTTCACCTATGACAACAACCGCGTGTCGGGCACCTTCTATGCCGATCTCAACCTGACGCAGAAGGTCCGCTTCGACGGGGCGGAGGCGCAGTTCTTCGTCAACGTGACCAACCTGTTCGACCGCTGGCCGCTGCTGCTGCCGGAAACGGGCCTTGCGGCGAACCCGACCTATTCGGACCTGCTCGGCCGCCGTTTCCGCATCGGCATCCGCATGCAGACGCGCTGAGGCGGCGGGCGTCACCGGCCGCGAACTATCGGGGCCGGTCGACCTGACGTGACGTTTCGTCTGTTTCTCTCTTGCACTATCCTTCTGCGGAAGACGCCCGATTACCTGAAAAACTTCCGTACCCCGGCGAAGGCCGGGGTCCAGTTGGGAAGGCTTTTCTGTAGCTTACCGGCGTCCCCCAACTGGGCCCCGGCCTTCGCCGGGGTACAAAGCGGAACGTTCGCAGCGCTATCCTCGTCAGCGAGGCGCGATCGTCGAGCGTCGATCGGGCTGGTATGGGTCGGGCACGGCGCAGGGCGCGCGGCACAGTCGACGCGAACCGGTTCCCGCGACCGATCACAATTTCAAAAAATGTGGAGCGGCGTTAATTACGTCGCAAGCAACGTCGCATACAACGCCCGACAGGCGATCAGATGCGGCAATTTTTCCTCTGTCTTCTGCTTCTTGCAGTCCTCTCAGTCGCCCGGCCGGCGATGGCGGCCGGCCGGACGGACGGCTGGGACGGCTGGCGCACCACCCGGTTCCGGACGCTCGACGCGACCTCCGGGCTGCCGCATGCCACCACGACCGCGATCGTGCAGGGCAGCGACGGCCTGATGTGGATCGGCACGCGCGGCGGCCTTGCCCGCTATGACGGCCAGCGGCTGAAGCTGTTCCGACAGCAGTCGCGCGACCAGACCAGCCTGCCCGACAATTATATCCGCGCCCTCCACGCGCTGCCGCAGGGCGGCATGCTGGTCGGTACCAATGTCGGCGGTGCGGTGCGCTTCGACCCGGTATCGAACGCCTTCATCGCGTTGCAGGGGGCGGCGGGGGTCGGGATGGGCACCCGCATCCTCGCCATCACCTCGGATGGACAGGATGGGGCGCTGATCGCGTCGGACCATGGCGTGTTCCGCTACGACGCCCGGCGCAACCGCGTCGTTTCGCTGGTCGCCCCGGACAGCGATCTGGCCGAAGGGGCGTTCACCGTCCATCGCGACCCCGACGGCACCATCTATGCCGGCGGGGACAAGGGGCTGTTCGTCCGCCGCCCGCACGACCATGCCTTTTCCCGTGTGCCCACGCCGCCGATCGGCGACGTCTGGGCGATCCAGCGCGGGGGACAGGGCCGGTTGTGGATCGGCACCGGGTCGCACGGCATCTTCGTCCAGTTGCGCGACGGGCGTTTCGTCCAGCCGCGCGCGCTGGCGGGCGATGCGCCACTGGTCGGACACCGCACCATCCGCGCCTTCGCGCTCGAAGGGGACGGCACGATCTGGGCCGCGACCGACGGCATGGGGGTGCTGCGCATCCGCACCGATCCTGGCCTTGCGGTCTACGCGATGCGCAACATCCCCGCCAACCATGCCTCGCTGGGCGGCGATACGGTGCGCGACGTGACGATCGACCGGACCGGCCGGCTATGGGCGGCGACCGATGTCGGCGCGTCGCAGACCGATCCGACGCTCGATTCGATCTTCACCATCACCAACGCCATGCCCGATCCGCGTCGCTCGCTGGGCGATCGCAACGTGCGCGGGCTGATGGTCGACAGCCGCGACCGCATCTGGGTGGGGCTCAGCAACGGCATGATCGACCGGATCGACCGCTCAACGGGGACCGTGCGCCACCTGCGCCTCAACGGTCGCCATGCCGGACAGGATGTGAAGGCGTTCGCCGAACTGCCCGACGGCACGGTGCTGGTCGGTGCGCGCGGTGTCGTCGCGATCGATCCGGTGACGCTCGCCGAACGCAGCGTCGCGGTGCCGCTGCCCGACGATCTGCCGGTGATCGCGCTGGCACGGTCGGGCGACCTGTTGCTGATCGGCACGTACAAGGGGCTGTTCACCTGGGAGGCACGGACCCGCCGGCTGCGCCATTATCGCCATGCCGATGGCGACCCGACGACCATCGCCAACAACGAGGTCATCAATATCGTCGATTTCGGCGACGGACGGCCATGGATCGCGACGCCCGGCGGGCTCAGCCGGTTCGATCCGGCAACCGGGCGCTTTGCCGTCTATCGCAACGATCCGGCGGACCCGACCAGCCTGCCGCAAAACTATACCGGGTCGATCGTACGGTCGGCGGGGGTGCTGTGGGTCGGCACCTATGGCGGCGTCGCGCGCGGCATCGCATCGGCGCGCGGCCCACGTTTCCGCGCGATCACCGAGGCGGAGGGGCTGGCCAACGACAATGTCGCGGCGGTGCTCGCCGATCGGCGCGGACGGGTGTGGACGACCGGGGCCAGCGGTATCTCGGTCCTCGATCCGCAGGGACGCAGCGTGCGCGTGGTCAGCCAGCGCGACGGCCTGCCGTTCGACGCCTATAACCAGCGCGTTGCGGCGATGACGCGCGACGGCGACCTGCTGTTCGGCGGGACCGGCGGGTTGCTGGTGCTGCGCCCCGACCGGATGCTCGCCGCCCGGCACACCGGATCGCTGACGCTCGCCCCGACCGATATCGAACAGGATGGCCGCACCCTGCCGTTCAGCCTGTTCGCGGGGCAGCGGGTGATCCGCGTCGATGGCCATGCGCTGCGCGTCGCCTTCGCGCTGACCGATTACGCCGCGCCGCAGGAGATACGCTATCGCTACCGCCTTGCCGGGTTCGATACCGGCTGGGTCGACCTGCCCGACTCGGTACCGGCGACCGCGATTTACACCAACCTGCCCGGTGGCGACTATGTGCTGGAACTACAGGCGCATATCCCCGGCGTGCATCCGCGCGTCGTGACGACCGCGATCGACATGGTCGTGGCGCGGGCATGGCATGAACGCTGGTATGTGCGCCTCGCAATGGCGCTGGTCGTGCTGGCGGCGGTGTTCGGCATCGTGCAGTTGCGCACCATAGTGCTGCGCCGGCGGACCCGCGCGCTCGAACGGACGATCGAACAGCGCACCGGTGAACTGCGCGCCGCCAACGTCACGCTGTCGCAACTCGCCAGCACCGATCCGCTAACCGGCCTCGCCAACCGTCGCACGCTGCTGGCCCGGCTGGAGGCGGCGCGCGAGACGGCGATGCGCAGCGGGCGCGGCTATGCCGTGGCGATGCTCGACATCGATCATTTCAAACGCATCAACGACAGCTATGGCCATCATACCGGCGACCTGGTGATCCAGGCGGTCGCCGCGCGCATCGCCGACGGGGTCCGTGCGGTCGATTGCGTCGCGCGCTATGGCGGCGAGGAGCTGGCGGTCCTGTTCGCCGATAGCGGCACGGCCGAAGCGGGCGCGATCACCGAACGGTTGCGACAGGCGGTGGCGCGCCTAACGGTCGAAGTGGACGGCGCCGAAATCGGCGTGACGCTCAGCGCCGGGATCGCCGCCGCCACCGGCGACGAACCGCCCGCCGCGGTGCTGCACCGCGCCGACCTCGCCATGTACCGGGCGAAACGCGCCGGACGGAACCGGATCGAACTGGCCGGCGACCGCGACGTCGCCGGGCTGGGCGTGCCAGTCGGGGCCTAACCGATCGCCATTCGCCGCTGATCGTCGACGGCCAGTGTCAACATGATCCGCGTCGAACAGATCGCGCAGTCGAGTGCGGACGCCCTTCCGGCGTCGCAGGTCAGGCAGTCGCGGCGCGGCCGGCTGCCGTCGAGCATCCCCAGCACCAGCTGCTCGTCGGCCGAAGCCGGTCCGCGCAGCCCGGTCGCGATCGGTCGGCCCAGCGCGCTTTCGCACAGGCTGAACAGGCTGTCGAACACCGGCGCCAATACGCCCAGCCCGACCGGACGCAGCAACGCATACAGGCACTTCTGCGCATTCTCCCCTTCGTCTCGCGCCACCCGCCAGCACCGCGCGACCGTGGTGATCAGCGTGGAGCGCACCGGCGAGCGGCCGGTCTGGCCGGGCGCAACGCCGCTATCGGCAGGGGGTGGGGCAGGGTGCATGATCCGTCTCCGATCCATCGACCGGACGAATTCTGCCTGAAATGCAAATGACTCGCAATAGTAAATAACGGGGTCAGGAAGCTACTCTATGTGGCACCTTCGTCACCTTCCGGAACCGCAGCACCCCGTCCGCCAGCCGCCCGAACCGGAACGCCATGTAATCGAGGAAGTAATTCTGCCGCAGCCGCCACGGCGCCCGCGATCCCTGTCCCGGCAGCCCCGCCTCGGCGCGCTGGACATAGCCCGAACTGAAGTCGAGCAGCGGCCGCCGCTCGATCCCCGCCCCGGGCGCGGCGGGCACGCAATAGTCATAGCCGTGCCGTCGCATATGACCGAGCATCCGGCACATCCGCCGCGACACCAGGTCGATCTTCAGCGTCCATGACGCGTTGGTATAGCCCATGGCGATCACCAGATTGGGCACGCCCGACAGCATCATGCCGCGATAGACCAGATGCTCGCGCGCCGCCAACGGGACGCCATCGACCGTGATCGCGACCCCGCCCATCAGGTGCAGTTTCAATCCCGTGGCGGTGACGATCACGTCCGCTGCCACCCGTTCGCCCGATCCCAATTCGATGCCGTCCGGGTTGAAGCGCCGGATGGTATCGGTGACGATCGTCGCCGACCCGTCATCCAGCACCCGAAACAGGTCGGCATCGGGCACCAAGCACAGCCGCTGGTCCCACGGGTCGTAGCTCGGGGTGAAATGCCGGTCGACATCGCCCATCCGCGGCAAAGCGGCGCGGGTGCCCTTCAGGATGAACGCCCGCATCTGCCGTGGCCAGCGCCGCGCGAACTGGAATGCGGCCAGCCCCAGCGCGACATTCTTCCACCGCGCCAGCCGCCCCGCCGCCGCGACCGGCAGCCAGCGATACAGGCGGTCGGCGAGCGCATCCTCGGACGGATGGGCGACGATATAGCTGGGCGACCGCTGGACCATCGTCACCTGCGCGCCCTGTTCGGCGAGCGCGGGGACCAGCGTCACCGCCGTCGCCCCGCTGCCGATCACCGCGACCCGTTTGCCGGCGACGTTCAGGTCCTCGGGCCAGTGCTGCGGATGGACGATGCGGCCGGCGAACGTCTCCTGCCCGTCGAAGCGGGGGGCATGGCCGCGGGCATAGTCGTAATAGCCCGATCCCATGAACAGGAAGCGGCAGGTGACGATGTGCTCGCCGTCCTCGCTCCGGCAGCGCAGCGTCCAGCGCGCGTCCGCCGAAGACCAGTCCGCCGCGACGATGCGGTGGTGGAAGCGGATGTGTCGGTCGATGCCGAACATGCGCGCCGTGTCCGCGATATAGTCGCGGATATCGCCGCCCGCGGCGATGGTCTTGCGGTCGCGCCACGGCCGGAACGGAAAGCCCAGCGTATGCATGTCCGAATCCGATCGGATGCCGGGATAGCGGAACAGGTCCCATGTCCCGCCGATCGCACCCCGCGCCTCGAAGATCGCATAGCTTAGGTCCGGGCAGCGCGCCTGCAGATGATAGGCGGCGTCGATGCCCGACAGCCCGGCGCCGACGATGACGACGTCGAGTTCGGATGCGGGCGGGGCGGGGGCAGGCGCGGTCATCGCGCGCTTATCCGCCCGCCCGCCGCCCTTGCCAAGCGTCAGCGCGTGCCGAGCAGCAGCGCGGTCAGCACCGGATCGCCGGTGCGGCGCGGATCGGCCCGGATCGCCGCTTCCTCGCGCCCGATCGCGCGGAAAATCGCATTGCCCGCCTGATCGGCGGCACTGCGGGCCAGCGCGCCGTAATCGATGCCGGTCTGTGCCGCGACGATCGCCGACAGGATCTCGGCGGTATCGGAGCGCAGCCCGTTCGAGAAGGTCGGGAACAGCGCGTCGATCACCGCGCCGCGGGCCGATTGCGCCAGCAGGTCGGTGGCGGCGGTCGGCCCGCCGCGCAGCACCGCCACCGCATCGGCCAGCGTCAGCCCGCGGATCGAATTGAGCACCACCGGCGTGGCCCGGTCGGCGGCATCGACGGCGATATCGTTCAGCGCCAGCGCGATGCGCGAACGCACCGCATTGGTCCGCAGCACCGCCGCCAACACATTGTTCTGCCCGGCGGTCTCGGGCAGCGTCAGCCGCGTCAACTGATCGTCGTAGAAGCCACCGGGACGGATCAGCCGTTCGAACGCGCGCTGGCTCGATAGCGTCAGCAGCCGCCGTACGCCTTCCTCGACGCCATAGCTGCCGAGCGGGGTCGCGCAGCCGCCGAGAATGGCTATCGGAAGCATTGCGGCGGTCGCACCGAGGATGCGGCGACGGGACATCGGGGCGTGGATCATGGGCCGGTTCTCCTGGGGAAGATCGCGCTGCCAACGCAGCCAGGCGCTTCCGGTGCCGCGATACGCGTGAACCGACGTTGAACCGGGGATCGTTTTGCTTCCGTTTCGCGGGTTTGTCCCATTGCCGAGCGCCGCGTCCGGCCCTAGCTACCGGACCATGGCTGATCCCTATGCAACCCTGGGTGTGGCGCGCAGCGCCACCGAGGCAGACATCAAGAAAGCGTATCGCAAGCTCGCCAAGGAGCTGCACCCGGACCGTAACAAGGACGACAGGGCCGCGTCGGACCGGTTTTCCAAGGTTACGCAGGCCTATGACCTGCTGACCGACAAGGACAAGCGCGCGCGGTTCGACCGGGGCGAGATCGATGGCGACGGCAATCCGGCCGCGCCGTTCGGCTATGGCGGGGGCGGCGGTGCCGGTGGTTTCGGCGGCGGTTTCCGGGCCGGGCCGGGCGGTCGCGGCGGTTTCGACATGGGTGGCGATGCGCAGGGCGGGGACTTTTCGGATATTTTCGAGGGGCTGTTCGGCGGGCGCAGCAACGCCGGCGGCGGCTTCGCCAGCGGTTTCGGCCGGCGTCCGCAGCCAAAGGGCGGCAATGTCGCCTATAAGCTGAAGGTGCCGTTCGAGGATGCGGCGACGCTCAGCCCGCAGCGGATTACGCTGGCGGATGGCAAGACGATCGACCTGAAACTCCCTGCCGGCGTCGATACCGGTACGCAGATGCGACTGGGCGGGAAGGGCGATCCGGGGCCGGGCGGACCGGGCGACGCGATCGTCACGATCGAGGTCGAGCCGCACCGTTTCTATACCCGCGATGGTGACGATATCCGCATCGACCTGCCGGTCAATCTGGCCGAAGCGGTGCTGGGCGCGAAGGTGCGCGTGCCGACCGTCGAAGGCGCGGTGATGCTGAGCGTGCCGAAGGGCGCGACATCTGGCAAGACGCTGCGGCTGAAGGGGCGCGGCTTCCATCGCAAGGACGGGACGCGCGGCGATCAGCTGGTCACGCTGATGGTCGATCTGCCCGCAGACGATGCCGCGCTGGCGGCGTTCGTCGCGGACTGGCCGGGGCGGACGGCGGACCCGCGGGCACGCTTCGGCGTTTGACGCGGTTCTGACCCGACCGGAGACCGTTTCATGAACCAGCCGTCCCCGGAAAGTCCCGAGGTACGCGGCCATCGGGGCCGGCCCGCGCTGTCGCGGCTGCGGCCGTCGGCGCGGGCGATCGAGGTCATCAAGCGCGTCGCGGTCGGGACGTTCAACGACGGCTTCACCCATGCCGGCAACCTCGCCTATCTCTCGCTGCTGACGCTGTTCCCGTTCTTCATCGTCGCCGCGGCAATCGCCCGCGCGGTGGGGCGCAGCGGCGACAGCATCCATGCGGTCACCGCGTTCCTCGAAACCGTGCCACGCGACGTGGCGGTGGTGCTGGAACAGCCGATCCTCGACGTGTTGCAGGCGCGGTCGGGGTCGCTGTTGTGGCTGGGCGCGCTGGTCGGGCTGTGGACGACGACCGGCTTCATCGAAACGGTGCGCTCGATCCTGCGCCAGGCCTATGGCATCCCGTTCTCGCGGCCCTTCTGGGAATATCGGCTCGGGTCGATCGGGCTGATCGTCGGGTCGGTGGTGATGCTGATGATCGCATTCAGCCTTCAGGTCGTGCTGGTCGGTGTCGAGCAGCTGATCTACCGCGTGCTGCCGTTCCTGCAGCCCTATGCCGCCTATCTGTCGATCGCGAAGCTGTTTCCGGCGCTGGCGCTGTTCATCGCGCTCTACACGCTGTTCTATTCGCTCGCGCCGAAAAAATATCGGCTGTCGAAATGTCCGAAATGGCCGGGCGCGGTGGCGACGGCGACGGTGTGGATCGGCACGACGCAGTTGCTGCCGCTGGCGATCGACGCGTTAGGGGGGTATGACCGCACCTATGGCAGCCTTGCCGGGGTGATGATCGCGTTGTTTTTCTTCTATATCGTCGGCCTGGGCGTGGTGATCGGCGGCGAATTGAACGCGGCGCTGGCGGAAACGCCCGATCCCGGTCTAGAGGGGGTGCCAACAGACGAAAAAGGGAAAGTCGCGTGAACGGTTTGATGCAGGGCAAGCGCGGGGTCATCATGGGCCTCGCCAATGATCGGTCGCTGGCCTGGGGCATCGCCAAGCAGCTCGCGGCGCAGGGTGCGGAACTGGCCTTCACCTATCAGGGAGAAGCGCTGGAGCGGCGCGTCCGTCCGCTGGCGGGCGAACTCGGCTCAGACTTCCTGATCGAATGCGACGTCGCCGACATGGGTGCGCTCGACACGGCATTCGACACGATCGCCGCGCGGTGGCCGACGATCGATTTCGTCGTCCATGCCATCGGCTTTTCGGACAAGAACGAACTGCGCGGGCATTATTACGACACCAGCCTCGACAATTTCCTGATGACGATGAACATCAGCGTCTATTCGTTCACCGCCGTCGCCAAGCGCGCGCGGGCGCTGATGCCGAACGGCGGATCGCTGCTGACGCTGACCTATTACGGGTCGGAAAAGGTCGTGCCGCATTACAACGTGATGGGCGTGGCCAAGGCGGCGCTCGACATGTCGGTCAAGTATCTGGCGATGGACATGGGTCCGGAAAATATCCGGGTGAACGCGATCTCGGCCGGTCCGATCAAGACGCTGGCCGCCAGCGGCATCGGCGATTTCCGCTACATCCTGAAGTGGAACGAGCTGAACTCGCCGCTGCGCCGCAACGTCACGATCGACGATGTCGGCGGGGCGGGGCTGTATCTGCTGAGCGATCTGGCGAGCGGCGTGACCGGCGAGATCCATCACGTCGACGCCGGGTACAATGTCATCGGCATGAAGGCCGAGGACGCGCCCGACATCGCGCTGTCCTAAGCGATGAGCGTCATCCGCGCGGCGACCGGTGCGGACGCGCCGGCGGTCGATAGCCTGTTGCGCGCCTGTTTCCCGCGCGACGAAGAGGCGCGGCTGGTCCAGCAACTGGCGATCGACGGCGATCTGGTGCTGGTGCTGGTCGCCGAGGATGCGGGTGCGGTGGTCGGTATGATCGCCGCCAGCCGGATGCAGGTGACCGCCGATACGCGCGAGGTTGCAGGCGTCGCGATCGCGCCGCTGGCGGTGGCGAAGGCGGCACGCGGGCAGGGCGTCGGCGAGGCGCTGGTCGCCGCCGCCATCGCCCATTTGCGCAGCGCCGGGGTCGAACTGGCTTTCGTGCTGGGTGATCCGGCCTTTTACGAGCGCTTCGGGTTCGAGGCTGCGACGGCGCGGGGGTTCGACAGCCCCTATGCCGGGGAGAATTTCATGGGCATCCGCCTGAACGACGGGCCGTGCGTGCACACCCCTGGCGTGGCGACCCATGCACGCGCCTTTGCGGCGCTGGGGGAAGATGCATGAGTCACAATAGTTTCGGCCACCTGTTCCGCTTCACGACCTGGGGCGAAAGTCATGGCCCGGCGCTTGGTGCGGTGGTCGACGGGTGTCCGCCGGGATTGACGCTCAGCGAGGCGGATATCCAGCCGTTTCTCGACGCGCGGCGGCCGGGGACCAGCCGCTTCACCACGCAGCGGCGCGAACCCGATGCGGTGCGCATCCTGTCGGGGGTGTTCGACGGACGGACCACGGGAACGCCGATCAGCCTGATGATCGAGAATGTCGACCAACGGTCGAAGGACTATTCGGACGTCGCCAAGGCGTATCGGCCCGGTCATGCCGACTATGCCTATGACGCCAAATACGGCTTTCGCGACTATCGCGGCGGCGGGCGCTCGTCGGCGCGCGAGACGGCGGCACGGGTCGCGGCGGGCGCGGTGGCGCGGCTGGTGATCCCGGAAGTGACGATCACCGCATGGGTCGAATCGATCGGCGGCGACGCGATCGATCCGGCGACGTTCGATGCTGCGGAGATCGGCCGCAATCCGTTCTTCTGTCCCGACGCGGCGGCAGCGGCGCGCTGGGAGGCACTGGTCGATGGCGCGCGCAAGGCGGGGTCGTCGCTGGGCGCGGTCGTCGCCTGTCGCGCCGACGGGGTGCCGGCGGGATGGGGCGCGCCGCTCTATGCCAAGCTCGACGCCGAACTGGCGAGCGCGGCCATGTCGATCAACGCGGTAAAGGGTGTCGAGATCGGCGACGGCTTCGCGGCGGCGGCGTTGTCGGGCGAACAGAATGCCGATCCGATGCGGCCGGGCGTCGGCGCGCCTGAATTTCTCGCCAACCATGCCGGGGGCATTGCGGGGGGTATTTCGACCGGTCAGCCGGTGACGCTGCGCGTCGCGTTCAAGCCGACCAGTTCGATCCTGACCCCGGTGGAAACGATCGGACCCGACGGGCTGGCGACGACGATCGCGACCAAGGGGCGGCATGATCCGTGCGTGGGCATTCGCGGCGTGCCGGTGGTCGAGGCGATGGTCGCCCTGGTGCTGGCCGACCAGAAATTGCGGCATCGCGGGCAGGTCGGCTGAACGCCGGTCGTCGTGGCAAAACGCCTTGCCCTGAAAATGACCAGATTTTACGATGGGTTGAGCGATTCACCCGGACCCTTATGCCGGTTCGCGACTTGAGTCCCCTGCTTGATGCAAGGAGACACTCGATGCGCAAGACCATTTTCGCGAGCCTGCTGATCCTGGGCGGGGCTACCGTCGCCGTCGCGCAGGTGCCGACGACCCAGACGCAACCGACTTCGCCGAACAGCGTGCCCGGCACGGTCGATCCGGCGCGGCCGACGCAGCCGCTGCCGCAGACGACCGGCCCGACCAACCCGGTGCCGACCGACCCGACCCGCCCGGGTGAGTCGACGACGGACGAGACGACGACCACCACTGACGACACCACGCCGCCGACCACGACGGGTGAGACGCCTGCCACCAAGCCGCCGGGCAAGGCGCGCACGCCGCGTTGATCCTGTCGGTATGACGAAAAGGCCTGCCCGGAGCGATCCGGGCGGGCCTTTTGTTGTCTGGGTGCCGATCCAGCCAACCGGAAACGTCGCCCCGGCGGAGGCCGGGGCATCCGGCGGCTCCTACCCCGCACTATAACCGGGAGATCCCAGCCTTCGCTGGGATGACGTGACGGATCAGCGTTAAATCAGTCTTTAGCCAACCCATCTTCTCCGTTCGGTTCGAGCAGCTTCGAGCTTGTCGAGAAGCGGTAGTCGAGAACGGCCCGTTTGGGGCAACTCCTTCTCGACTTCGGTTCTCGACAGGCTCGAACCTCCGCTCGAAGCAAAGGGGGGTGAAAGAGGAAGGTTGGAGTGCGCCCTGATCAGTCCGCGAACGGATCGCGCACGAGGATCGTGTCGTCGCGCTCGGGGCTGGTCGACACCAGCGTTACCGGGCACTGGATCAGTTCCTCGATTCGGCGGATATATTTGATCGCCTGGGCCGGGAGTTCCGCCCAGCTCCGCGCGCCGGCGGTCGATTCCGACCAGCCGGGCATGGTTTCGTAGATCGGCTCGACCTTCGCCTGATCGGCGGCATGGGCAGGATAATAGTCGAGCACCTGGTCGCCCAAGCGATAGCCGGTGCAGATCGCCACTTCCTCGAACCCGTCGAGGACGTCGATCTTGGTGAGGGCGATGCCGGTGATGCCGCCGACCGCCGCCGCCTGCCGCACCAGCACGCTGTCGAACCAGCCGCAGCGGCGCTTGCGGCCGGTCACCGTTCCGAATTCATGGCCGCGCACGCCGAGCCGCTCGCCGGTTTCGTTCTCGAGTTCGGTCGGGAAGGGGCCAGAGCCGACGCGGGTGGTGTAGGCCTTGGCAATGCCGAGCACGAAGCCGACCGCGCCCGGACCCATGCCCGATCCGCCCGCCGCCGTGCCGGCAATGGTGTTGGACGAGGTCACGAACGGATAGGTCCCATGATCGATGTCGAGCAGCACGCCCTGCGCGCCTTCGAACAGGATCCGCTGCCCCTTCGCCTTCGCCTGCGCCAGCACGCGCCAAACCGGCTGGGCATAGGGCAGCACGAAATCGGCGATCTCGCGCAGTTCGGCGATCAGCGCGGCGCGATCGATCGCCGGTTCGTTGAAGCCGGCGCGCAACGCGTCGTGATGTGCGGTCAGGCGATCGAGCTGCGGTTCGAGCTGGTCGAGATGGGCGAGGTCGCAGACGCGGATCGCGCGGCGGCCGACCTTGTCCTCGTACGCCGGGCCGATGCCGCGGCGGGTGGTGCCGATCTTGCCCGCGCCGCTGGCGTCCTCGCGCAACCCGTCGAGGTCGCGGTGGAAGGGGAGGATGAGCGCGCAGGTCTCGGCGATCATCAGCGTGTCGGGCGTGACCGAAACGCCCTGTTCGCGGAGCCGCTCGACCTCGGCCTTCAGCGCCCATGGATCGAGGACGACGCCGTTGCCGACGATCGACGGAGTGCCGCGCACGATGCCCG
Organism: Sphingomonas sp. BL-S-05; assembly: GCF_055521695.1. NCBI lineage: Bacteria > Pseudomonadati > Pseudomonadota > Alphaproteobacteria > Sphingomonadales > Sphingomonadaceae > Sphingomonas > Sphingomonas sp. BL-S-05. The sequence goes on from NZ_CM145499.1 coordinate 480,391, forward strand.
AGGGGAGCAGCGACAGCTTGTAGGTGGTGCCCCCGACGACCAGCGTGTGACCGGCATTATGGCCGCCCTGGAATCGTACGACCATGTCGGCGCGTTCCGCCAGCCAGTCGACGATCTTTCCCTTGCCCTCGTCACCCCATTGGGCGCCGATCACCGCTACGTTCGCCACGTCCTGTTACCCTCATGCATGCCGGTATCGGCGCTGCACTAGGCCCGTCGCGCGGCTACGTCCACCTTGGCGACGGTCCGCATGTCAGGAATGTGACGATAGAGTTCGGCTTCCTCACGACGGATGCGTTCGCCCAGTCGTTCGAACAGCGCGTGGGTGTCGCGTTCGAAGCCGTCGGGATCGCACTGCATCCGTTCGGGAGTCCAGCCGAGCATATAGTCCTTGAACGTATCGGCGAGCCCGCCCAGTTCGGTGGCGAACCGTTCGGCCAGTTCCGCCGTCGTCCGATCCGGGCTGCGCCGGAGCATCGGGTAAAGCAGGCGATCTTCGGTCGCGAGATGGGCGAGCAACTGCCGGCTGAGCGACCAGCGTGCCGTCGCAACCGACGCCGGATCGATCGGCCGCGCCTCGGCGTGATGCAGGAGATCGGCCGCCACGGACGCCAGCTGCAGATGTTCGAGGATCAATCGTTCGGCGCTGAGCATGGCGGCGGACCTGTGGAAGACGATTGATTTCCCATGCATCGGAACGGGTTAAGAAACGGTGCTGTCCGGCCCCTCGACATCGCCGGTCGGGACGCGCAGAAGCGGGGGCCAAGCATAACGATCAGGAGAGCGCATCCATGAAACTCGCCAGCCTCAAGCACGGCCGGGACGGTCGGCTGGTCGTCGTGTCGAGCGACCTTGCCTGGTATGCCGATGCGAGCGCGATCGTGCCGACGTTGCAGGCGGCGCTGGACGACTGGGACCGGGTCGAGGGCGATCTGCGCAACCTCGCCACCGATCTCGACCATGACGTGATCCCCAAGGACCGGTTCCACGAACGCGACGCCGCGTCGCCGCTGCCGCGGGCGTATCAATGGGCGGACGGGTCGGCCTATGTGAACCATGTCGCGCTGGTGCGGCAGGCGCGCGGGGCGGAGATGCCCGACAGCTTCTGGCACGATCCGCTGATGTATCAGGGTGGGTCGGACGCCTTTCTGGGGCCGCGCGACATGATCCCGGCGGGCGACGATAGCTGGGGCCTCGATTTCGAGGGCGAGGTGGTGGTCGTCACCGGCGATGTCGCCATGGGTGCGACGCGCGAGGAGGCGCTGGCGGCGGTGCGGCTGGTCGGGCTGACCAACGACGTGTCGCTGCGCGGGTTGATCCCGGGGGAATTGGCGAAGGGGTTCGGCTTCTTCCAGTCGAAGCCGGCGTCCGCCTTCTCGCCGGTGTTCGTGACCCCCGATGCGCTGGGCGACTGGTGGCGGGACGGCAAGCTGCACCGCAAGCTCAATGTCGACCTGAACGGAAAGCCGTTCGGCCGGGCGGAAGCGGGCGAGGACATGACCTTCGATTTCGGCACGCTGATCGCCCATGCCGCGAAGACGCGGGCGCTGGGCGCGGGGACGATCATCGGATCGGGCACGGTGTCGAACCGCGACGCCGATGGCGGGCCGGGCAAGCCGGTCGCCGAGGGCGGGGTCGGTTATTCCTGTCTTGCGGAAATCCGCACGGTCGAGACGATCCGGGGCGGCAAGGCGGAGACGCCGTTCCTGAAGGCGGGCGATACCGTCCGCATCTGGGCCGAGGATGACCGGCATCACCCGATCTTTGGCGTCATCGAGCAGACGGTGGCCTGACGTGCTGCACCGCTATCGGCTGTTGCTGCCGTTGTTGCTGGCCGGGTGCGCTGCGCCCGGCCAGGCGCCGCCGGTGGCCGTCACGGCCCCGGCGGCACGGGTGCCGACCCCGGCCGACCGGTTCGGGCCGCTGTTCGAAGCGGTGCAGATGCGGCGCATCTTTCCCGACGGCAAGACCTTCGTCGATGCGGTACCCAAGCGGTCCGACGCGGCGATCCTCGCCGATTTCCGGCGCGGCGCGTTCAGGGACGATGCCGCGCTCAAGGCGTTCGTTCTGGCCAATTTCGACGTGCCGGGGCTGTTGCCGGTACCCGAGTCCGACCATGGTCCGCGCCTGCCGATCGAGCGGCATATCGCCGGGCTGTGGCCGCATCTGACCCGCGATCCGGTGGCGCCGCCACCGGGATCGAGCGCGCTGGCGGTGGCCGACCGGTTCGTGGTGCCCGGCGGGCGGTTCCGGGAAATGTATTACTGGGACAGCTATTTCACGATGCTGGGGCTGGCGGCGGACAACCGGCAGGACCTGATCGAATCGATGGTCGCGGCGTTCACCGATCTGGTCGAGCGATACGGCCATGTGCCCAACGGCACGCGGAGCTACTATCTCAGCCGGTCGCAGCCGCCATTCCTGTATCTGATGATGGGGCTGTCGAAGGAGACCGACCCGGCGGTGCTGGCGCGGCGGCTGGCGGCGTTGAAGCGCGAACATGCCTTCTTCACCACCCCGGAGCGGTCGGCGACGCTGCCAGACGGGGCGGTGCTGCAGCATTATTGGGACGCACGCACGACGCCGCGCGACGAGTCGTGGCGCGAGGATGTCGAGACGGCGAAGGCCAGCGGCCGACCGGTGGCGGAGGTGTATCGCGACCTGCGCGCCGGGGCGGAGAGCGGCTGGGACTTTTCGTCGCGCTGGCTGGCCGATGGGCGGACCCTCGCGACGATCGACACGACCAACGTCCTGCCGGCCGATCTCAACAGCTTGCTATGGGGTATGGAGCGGGCGATCGCCGATGGCGCGGCGAAGGCGGGCGACGCGGCGACGGCGCGCGACTTCGCCGACCGGGCGGCGAAGCGCGGGGCGGCGATCGATCGCTGGCTGTGGAGCGAGGCCGAGGGGCGCTATGGCGACTATGACCTCAAGCGGCGGCAGCTTCGGAGCGGCGTGACCGCGGCAACCGCCTATCCCCTGTTCGTCGGGCTGACGACCGGCAAGCGGGCCGAGCGGGTGGCGGCGACGATCGAGCGGCAATTGCTGGCGCCGGGCGGGTTGCGGTCGACGCTAATCGATACCGGGCAGCAATGGGACAGGCCCAATGGCTGGGCGCCGCTGCAATGGATCGCGGTCCACGGGCTGGACCGGACCGGGCATAAGTCCCTGGCGGTTAAGATTTCGCAGCGGTTTCTGGCCAGCGTCGGGCGCGAATATGCCGCGTCGGGCAAGCTGGTCGAGAAATATGACTTTGAGGAGGTCCGGCCGGGTGGGGGCGGGGAATATCCGCTGCAGGACGGGTTCGGGTGGACCAACGGGGTCACGCGGGCGCTGATGGCGCGGACCGGGCAGTAGTTTCGGAGCCAAAGTTCACGAAGTTCACACTCGTGCGCGTTTTGTACATCGGAAGCGGCTGTCCGGTCGAACTGCTCGAACCACGCGTCATCCCAGCGAAGGCTGGGATCTCCCGGTTGTCGGGCGTGACAGGAGTCGGTCGAGGCCCCAGCCTTCGCTGGGGCGACGATAGCTGGGGCTGATGCGTGGCGGACGATTCAAAGAGCGTCGGCAAGGATGCCAGCGCTTGAGCGTGTAGGACAGGCTCAAGCCGTCCACGTCGCGACATCGTCCTGCTGGCCGATCAGCGCGAGGCCGTGCGCGACCGAGGTCAGTTCGTTGCCCGAAGCCAGCCGGTCCTGCCCGAAGCGGTCGGCAAAGGCGCGGCGGATAGCGGGGGTGAGCGAGGTGCCGCCGGTCAGGAAGACACGGTCGATCGCGCCCGCCGCGAGGCCGGCCGCGTCGAGTGCGCTCTCGACGGTCGCCATGATGCGGGCGAGGTCTTCGGCGATCCACGCCTCGAACTGGTCGCGCGTCACTTGTGCCTCGATCGCGATGCCGCCGCCTGCGAAGGCGAAGGTCGCGCTGTCGCCTTGCGACAAGGCACGCTTCACCTGTCCGACCGCATCGTAGAGCGGATATCCCTGTTCGCCCTCGATGATCGCGATCATGCGTTCGATGGCTTGCGGATCGGTGGCGGCGCGGCGGAGTTTGTCCAGCTCGGCCATGGTCTTGCGGTTGCGCATCAGCGCGAGGCGCGACCAGTCGGTGAAGTCGGTGAAATGGCCCGGCGGGATCTCCAGCACCTTGTCGAACGAACGATAGGTGCCGCCCTTGCCCAGTAGCGGCAGGACCAGCTTGTCGAGGATGCGGCGGTCGAACTGGTCGCCGGCGATGCCGATACCGGCATGGCCGAGCGGACGGGCGCGGCGGTCGGCGCCGGGGGCTTCGAGGCGGACGACCGAGAAGTCGCTGGTACCGCCGCCGAAATCGGCGACAAGGATCGTGGCGGCTTCGGTCAGGGTCGCTGCATGGCTGAACGCCGCGCCCAGCGGTTCGTAGACATAGAGGATTTCGGCACCCAGCGCGGCGAACATCGCGTCATAGCGTTGGCGCGCGAGCGCTTCGTCGGGGCGATGGCCGGCATAGGTGATCGGGCGGCCGACGACGATGCGCTTGGCCCCGTTCAGGGCGCCCCCCGCGCGGGCCGCCATGCGCGCGAGGAAGGCGCGGCCGAGATCCTCGAACCGGTAGCGTTTGGTGAAGATCGGGGCGGTATCGAAGCTGGGGCTGGCCGCGACCGATTTGAAGGATTGCAGGAAGCGGCAACCCTCTGGATATTGGAGATATTCGTCGATCGCCCATGGCCCCGCCTCGACCGCGATGCCGCCGGGGACGTCGTCCTGCCAAAAGCATAGCGCCGAGCGGAAGACGGGATCGGCACCATCGGGACCGTCGAGGGGCACGAGGTGGGCGGCGTCGCCGGTCGCGTGGGCGAGGACGGAATTGGTCGTGCCGAAATCTAGGCCGAGGGACATTGCGGGGCTCCGGGCGGCGGCGGGTTGCCGTACACGGCTTGCAGGGGTTTGTCTCGGGGGGTCGGGGGCGGTTGCGGCGGGAAGGTTCAAGCTGCGACCAAGAGCCTGCCCATCCCCGGCTCTCTGCTTGTCGCGAGCCCGTTGCGAACGTCCCCATTCCCGATCCCGACGGACGCCAGGGCCAATATTGCGGATGCCTTCGATCATGGTACGTGTCGCCGGAAGTGTGCGGACGGGCGGGGAAAAGCGATGGTCGGGTTGGTACGGGTGGTAGTCGTCGGGACGCTGGCGTCCGGCTGGGCAATGACGGCAGGCACGGCGGGGCACGCCGCGCAGGCGCCGGCCGCGCCCACTGCGCAGCAGGCGGATTGGGTGGCGGCCAGCAACCGCAACACCGCATTGGTCCTTGCGGCACAGGCGAAATTCGATCCCGAGGATGCGTCGGGCAACGGCCTGTCGGCCTATGACGGACAGGCGACCGATCTGGCGCCCCGGCGCGACGAGCGGCGCACCGAGGCGCTGACCGCGGTGATCGCCGAATTGAAGCGACGCCGCGAGAGCGAGCGCGACCCGCGGATCCGGCAGGATCTCGATATCCTGATCCAGTCGGTCGCCGACGATATCGAAAGCATGCGGCTCCGCCGGAAATACATGCTGAACTGGATCGACGCGCCGCAGGCGATGTTCGGCGGGTTGAAGATGCTGCTCGACGATCAGGTGGCACCGCAAAGGCGCGCGCGGGCGGTCGAACTGTTGCGGCGCTATGTCGGCGACTGGCCCGGCACGACGCCGCTGACCGACCTCGCCCGCGCCCGGTTCGAGGAACTGCGCAAACCGGGGCTGCTCGGACCCGACAAGGTGTCGGTCGACAATGCCATCGCCAATGCCGCCACCTATGCCGACGGTATCCGCAAGCTGTTCGCGAAATACAAGATCGCCGGTGCCGGTCCCGCGCTCAAGAAGCTCGATGCGCAGATCGCCGCCTATACCGACTGGACCAGGACCGTCATCCTGCCGCTGGCCCGCACCGACCATCGGCTGCCGCCGGAAATGTACGCCTTCCGGCTCCGCCAGTTCGGCATCGACATCGATCCCCGCCAGCTGATCGCGCAGGCGCAGGTCGAATTCGCCGAGACCCGCGCGACCATGGCTGCGATTGCCCCCCGCGTCGCCGCCGAGAAGGGGCTGACGCCGGGCAGCTATGTCGACGTCATCCGCCAGTTGAAGCGCGACCCCATCGCCGACGACCGGATCGAGGCGAGCTATGCCGAGGTCAACCGTCGGATCGAGGCCGCCATCCGTCGCGAACGCATCGTGACCCTGCCCGAGCGGCCGATGAAGATGCGGCTGGCGAGCGTGGCGGAGTCGGCGGCGTCGCCCGCCCCGCACATGGAACCGCCGCCGCTGCTGAACAACAAGGGCGAATATGGCACGTTCGTGCTGCCGGTCGGCGTTCCGGGTGCCGGACCCGAACTGCGCTACGACGATTTCAACTTCCCCGCCGCGCAATGGTCGGTCAGCGCGCATGAGGGGCGCCCGGGGCACGAACTGCAATTTTCGGCGATGCTCGAGGGCGGCGTGTCGCAGGCGCGCATCCTCTATGCCTTCAACAGCGTGAACGTCGAAGGATGGGCGCTATATGCCGAGGCGGAGGCGCTGCCCTATCACCCGATCGAGGGGCAGTTGATGGCCTATCAAGCGCGGCTGCTGCGCGCGGCGCGCGCGTTTCTCGACCCGATGCTCAACCTCGGCCTGCTGCCGGTCGAGGATGCCCGCCGCATCCTGATCGAGCAGGTCGCGGTGTCGCCGGCGATGGCGAAGCAGGAGATTGAGCGCTACACGTCGAGGGCACCGGGCCAAGCGGGCAGCTATTTCTACGGCTATACCCGCCTGCTGCGCATTCGGATCGAGGCGGAACTGGCATTGGGTCCGAAGTTCGACCGGATGGCCTTCAACGATTTCCTGCTGGCGCAGGGACTGCTGCCGCCCGACCTGCTCGAAAAGGCGGTAATGACCGAGTTCGTGCCGCAACAGCGTTCGCGCGAACGATAGACGCTGGATCATCCGGCAACGTCCCCCATCTTGCCAAGTATGGACGACGATATCGATCAGCAGGGGCCGATCCTGCCGCGGGCGCGCAAGGTCGTGAGCGGCTTCGCCGAGGTAGGGCTGAGCGGCGCCGAGGAATTGTTGCGCCGCATGTCGCCGGAAGGGCGCGAACAGGCGCGCCGCGACCGGGCGGCACGGGCGCGTCGACAGCGCCGGCTGGCATTGCGTCTGGCGATGGCCAGCGCGGGGGCGCTGCTGGTCTGGGCGGTCCTCGCCGCCATCGGCGCGCCGGGCGTGGCGCTGGCGGTGGCGATGGCAGCGCTGATCGTCATGACGACGCTGATCGTCGTGCGCGCCGACCCCCGCGCACCGGGACGCGAGGCGCTGGTCCAGGCGGCACTGCCCGATCTGGTCGAGGAAGCCGATATCTGGCTGGCGGGGTATCAGCGCGGCCTGCCGCCGCCGGCGCGGCAACTGGCGACCGACATCCGCCACCGCCTCGACGGGCTGCGTCCGCTGGTCGAGCGGCTCGATCCGCGCAGCCCGGCGGCGGGGGCAATCCACAAGCTGATCGCGGTCGAACTGCCCGACCTGATCGACGGCTGGCGCGACGTGCCGTCCGCATCGCGCCGGACGATGCTGCCCGACGGGCGGACTCCCGACGATCATCTGGTCAACGGGCTGCATCTGATCGATGCCGAACTGATGCGCCTGCGCGGTGCGGCCGGCGATGGAGCGCTGGACGCGATCGCGGTGCAGAGCCGCTATCTGGAACTGAAATATGGCGGTGACGGCCTGTCGCCCTGACCACAGCGGCCGGTTCGATCGGTCGGTCGCGCGCGCAAAGTCCTTGCGCCCGGGAGTCGCGACGTGGATGGTGCTCCGCAACGAAAGCGATCGGAGTCGAAGCGAATGGACGTGAACGCCCATGGGGAAGACACCACCGCTCTGCGTGCCGAGGTACATTTCCTCGCGGCGCTGGTCGACGAACTGATGCGGAAGATGCTGACGGCCGGCACCCTGTCGCAGGTCGAAATGAACGAGATCGAGGCGGCGGTCGCGCGGCGGGTAGGGGGCCTGCCGCGCGCATGGTGACGATCGGCCGTCAGGCGGGTTGCGCCGGTACCTGACCCGCCACGCCAGCGCCGACGAACCGGGCGACCGGCATCGGAGCCGCCACCGCCTCGCCGATCAGCAGCAGCGCGGGGTCGCTGTCGCTGATCGCCTCGACCAGAAAGGCTAGGGCGGACAGCCGTCCGCGGATGATGCGTTCGGTCGGCAGCGAGACGTTGACCGCGACCATCACCGGCGTGTCGGCAGCGCGGCCGGCGGCGATCAGTTCGCGCGCGACCTCGTGCGCGGCGGCGCGGCCCATATAGACGGCGAGCGTCGCATCGGCCGCCGCCAGCGTCCGCCAATCGAGGTCGAGCGCTTCGCCCGCCCGGGCATGGGCGGTGACGAAGGTGAGCTTGCGCGCCAGCCCGCGCAGCGTCAGCGATACCCCGCCCGATGCCGCCGCGGCGCTGGCGGCGGTGATGCCGGGACAGATGCGGGTGGCGACGCCGTGCGCCGCGAGATGCTCGATCTCTTCGGTCGAGCGGCCGAAGATCGAGGCATCGCCGCCCTTCAGCCGCACCACGCGCTTGCCCGCCAGCGCGGCATCGGCGAGCAGGTCGTTGATCGAACGCTGATCCTTCGAATGACGTCCCGATCGCTTGCCGACCGGGACGCGTTCGGCGTGGGGGCCGATCAGGTCGAGCACGCCGGGGCCGACCAGCGCGTCGTAGAAGACGATATCGGCGGCGGCGATCAGGCGTTCGGCCTTGCGGGTCAGCAGGTCGGGATCGCCGGGGCCGGCCCCGACCAGCCAGACCATGCCGGGGGTGAAATCATGCGGCATGGGTCGTTCCTTTCGGTTGCAGCAGCTTGGCAAGCGCGGGGCGGCATGAGCCGCAATTGGTGCCTGCACCGATCGCCTTGCCGATCGCGGCGACGTCGGTCAGCCGCTGATCGGCGATGGTGGTCAGGATGGTGTTGAGGCCGATATCGAAACAGGCGCAGACGATCGGGCCGCGATCGACCTGTACGCCCGGTGCGCGGCCGGCGAGCAGCGTCGGGGCGGCGCTCGCCTCGGCCAGTTGCGCGACCAGCCAGTCGCGCGGCGGCAGCGACCCGTCACGGGTGACGAACAGTGCCGCGGCGAGCCGACCGTCGTGCAGGATCGCGATGCGGCGCGTGCCGCGTGCGGCGTCGATCGCCTCGATCCGCTCGCCACGCGGCAGCAGCGCGTCGAGCCGCGCGGCATCCTCGTTCCCGGCCAGATCCCAGACGGTGCCGCACGGGACCGCCACCCGCGTCGCCCACAGGCAATCGGGGCGCGCGGTTTCGTCGCGGACGATCAGGAAGCCGCGCCAGTCGCATGCCACCGCCGCGATCCGCGCCGGCGTCGCCTTGAACCCCGGCTGGCCCGATACCGGATCGGTCAGCGGGCGGGGCAGGCGGCCCGAACGGCCACCGGTCGCGGTGCGATCGGTCCAGTGGATCGGCACGAACAATTCGCCCGGCCGCTGGGCCGGCGTGACCTGCACCCGGTACAGGCTGTCGCCCTGCGGCGTGGCCACGCGGGCAAGGCCGCCATCGGCGATGCCGAGCCGGGTCGCGTCCTGCGGATGGACCTCGACCAGCGGTTCCTCGCGGTGGCGGGCCAGCTTGGGGCTGAGACCCGTGCGGGTCATCGTATGCCACTGATCGCGATAGCGACCGGTGTTGAGCGTCATTGGCCATGCGTCGAGCGTACCGGCCACCGGCTTCTGCGCGACCGAGACCATGCGGGCGCGGCCATCGGCGGTCGAGAAACGGCCATCGGCGAACGGCGTCTCGTCCCAGCGGAACGGCTGCATCGCGTCATAATCGGCATTGCCGCGCGCGGCATGGCCGGGCAGCGCGAAGCGGCGCGCCCCGTCATTCTGATAGGTCGACAGCCGGCAATGCTCGCGCCAGATATCGGCCGGCCGGTCATAGGCGAAGGCGCTGCGCCAGCCCATGCGCTGCGCGACCTGCGCGACGATCCACCAGTCGGGCTTCGCCTCGCCGGGCAGGGGAATGAAGGCGCGCTGGCGGCTGATGACGCGTTCCGAATTGGTGACCGTGCCGTCCTTTTCGCCCCATGCGGCGGCGGGCAGGCGGACATGCGCATAGGCCGACGTATCGGTCTCGGCGATCACGTCGGACACGACGACGAACGGACAATCGGCCAGCGCGGCGCGGACGCGGTCGGCATCGGGCATCGACACGGCGGGGTTGGTCGCCATGATCCACACCGCCTTCACCCGGCCTTCGCCGACGGCGCGGAACAGGTCGACTGCCTTCAGCCCCGGCGCGCTCGCCATGGCCGGCGCGCCCCAGAAACGGCCGACGCGCGCCACGTCCTCGGGTGCGAACCCCATATGCGCGGCAAGCGTGGTGGCGAGGCCGCCGACCTCGCGACCGCCCATCGCATTGGGCTGTCCGGTGATCGAGAAGGGCGCGGCGCCGGGCTTGCCGATCCGGCCGGTGGCGAGGTGGACGTTGACGATCGCATTGACCTGATCGGTGCCGGTCAGCGACTGGTTGATGCCCTGGCTGAACATCGTGACGGTGCGCGGGGTGGCGGCGAACAGCTCGTAGAAGCGGCGCAGATCGGCGGCGGGCAGATCGCAGGTCTTCGCAACCGACCACAGGTCATAGCCGTCGGCGAGGCTGTCCCAGAAGCCGTCCGGCACCGCGACATGCGCGTCGAGATAGGCCCGGTCGAGCGCGCCGGCATCGCGGCACCATGCCAGCAGCCCGTTCATCAGCGCGACGTCCGTACCGGGCTTTACGGGCAGATGCAGGTCGGCCTCGTCGGCGGTCTCGGTCCGGCGCGGATCGATCACGACCAGCTTCGCCCCGGCGTCGCAGCGGGCACGGATGCGCTGATAGACGATCGGATGGCACCATGCGGTGTTCGACCCGACCAGCACGATCAGGTCGGCGGCGTCGAGGTCGCTGTAATTGGCGGGCACGACATCCTCGCCGAACGCGCGCAGATGCCCCGCGACCGCGCTCGACATGCACAGCCGCGAATTGGTGTCGATGTTCGCCGACCCGATGAACCCCTTCATCAGCTTGTTGGCGACATAATAGTCCTCGGTCAGCAACTGGCCGGAGACGTAGAAGGCGACGCTGTCGGGACCGTGCTGGGCGATGGTGTCGCGGAAGCGTTTCGCGACGAGGTCGAGCGCCTTGTCCCACGTCGCCTGCTTGCGGCCGATCATGGGGTGGAGCAGGCGGCCTTCCAGACCGATCGTCTCGCCAAGATGCGTGCCCTTGGAACAGAGGCGACCGCCATTGGCGGGGTGGTCCGGGTCGCCGGCGATGGTCGCGGTACGCGGGCCGGTGGGCGTGGCGACGATACCGCACCCGACCCCGCAATAGGCGCAGGTGGTTTTAACACTCATAGCCCTCTCCCCCCTGGGGGAGAGGGTTGGGAGAGGGGGAGTGCGAGACGACCGCGATTAAGCGACTCCCCCTCTCCCCGACCCTCTCTCCCAAGGGGGAGAGGGAGATTCATGCCGCCACCTTGAGCGCGGTGGCGCGGCAGATCAGTACGCGGCCGGCGTCGATCTTGACCGGCACCGTCGGGGTGCAGCCCTTGTCCTCGCCCAGCGCCTCACCGGTCGAGAGAGCAATGCGCCAGTTGTGCAAGGGACAGGCGACCGCGCCGCCATGGACGATACCCTGGCTCAGCCGCCCGCCCTTGTGCGGGCAGCGATCGGCCAGCGCGAAGACCGTGCCTTCGCCGGTGCGGAACACGGCGATGTCATCGCCGCCGGTGACCTGCACGGTGCGGCTGCCGCGCAACGGGATTTCATCGACCCAGCCGATGTCGAGCCATTCGCCGGTCATGCCAGCACCTTCTGCTTGGGGGTGAAAGTCGCCATCGGCGCGTGATGTTCGCGCTCCGCACCCGCGACACGCGCCGCCCAGGGGTCGTCCTGCATGAACTGCTGCGAGAACAGGAAGCGTTCGGCCAGCGCATCGCGACCCGCCGCATCGTCGACGATGCGGGCGCGGACATAATCGACGCCGACGCGTTCGATCCACGGTGCGGTCCGCTCCAGATAGCGGGCTTCCTCACGGTACAGCTGGATAAAGGCAGCGCAGTAATGCATCGCCTCTTCCTCGGTCGCGACCTTGCAGAGGAAATCGGTCGCGCGGACCTTGATCCCGCCATTGCCGCCGACTGACAGTTCATAGCCGCTGTCGACACACACGACGCCGAAATCCTTGATCGTCGCCTCGGCACAATTGCGAGGGCAGCCCGATACCGCGATCTTGAACTTGTGCGGCATCCATGACCCCCAGGTCATGCGTTCGACCTTGACGCCCAATCCGGTCGAATCCTGCGTGCCGAAGCGGCACCATTCGGACCCGACACAGGTCTTCACCGTGCGGAGCGACTTGCCATAGGCGTGGCCGCTGACCATGCCGGCGGCGTTCAGATCGGCCCAGACGGCGGGCAGGTCCTCGCGCTTGATGCCGAAGATATCGAGCCGCTGGCCGCCGGTGACCTTGACCATCGGCGCGTTGAACTTTTCGACCACATCGGCGATCGCGCGCAATTCGCTTGGGGAAGTCAGGCCGCCCCACATGCGCGGCACTACCGAATAGGTGCCGTCCTTCTGGATGTTGGCGTGGAGCCGTTCGTTGACGAAGCGGCTTTGCTGGTCGTCCTTGTACACGCCGGGCAGCGCGCACAGCAGATAATAGTTGAGCGCGGGGCGGCACGACGAACAGCCATCGGGCGTCGACCAGTGCAGCTTCTGCATGACCTCGGGGATCGAGCGCATGTCTTGGCGTATGATCTCGCGCCGGACATCGTCATGGCCGAAGCTGGTGCATTTGCACATCGTCTTCGGCCCCGCCTCGACCTCGTCACCCAGCCGCAGCGCCAGCAGCGTCTCGACGATGCCGGTGCACGACCCGCAGCTCGCCGATGCCTTGCAGCCCGACCGGACCGCATCGAGGCTGTGCGCCCCGCCATCGATGCACGCGAACACCTTGCCCTTGGTCACGCCGTTGCAGCCGCAAATCTCCGCATCGTCGGAGAGCGCCGCAACGGCCGACTTAGGGTCCGCCTGCGCCCCTCCCGAGGCGAAGGCCTGTCCGAAGATCAGCAGGTCGCGAATGTCGGCGACGTTTTCGCCCTTCTTGAGCAGGTCGAAATACCAGTTGCCGTCGGCGGTATCGCCATACAGCACCGCGCCGACGATACGGTCGTCCTTGACGACGACGCGCTTGTAGATGCCGCGGCTGGCGTCGCGCAGAACGATATCCTCCGCGCCGTCGCCGCCCGAAAAGTCACCGGCGGAGAACACGTCCAGCCCGGCGACCTTCAGCTTGGTCGAGGTGACCGACCCGCGATAGCCGGTCGGCGCGTCGGTCAGGCCATCGGCGAGCGCGCGGCACATGTCCCACAAGGGTGCGACAAGGCCATAGACATTGCCGTCATGCTCGACGCATTCGCCGACCGCGAGGATGGCGGGGTCGGACGTGACCATATGGTCGTCGACCTGGATGCCGCGCCCGACCGCAAGGCCGGCGTCGCGCGCCAGTGCCACCGACGGGCGGATGCCGACCGCCATCACTACCAGCGACGCGGGGATCAGCGTCCCGTCCTTCAGTCGCACGCCCTCGACATGCTCGCTGCCGACGATCTCGGCGGTATCGGCGCCGGTCAGGATCGTCTGTCCGCGCGCTTCGAGTGCCGACTTCAGCAGCCAGCCCGCCGCTTCGTCCAACTGCCGCTCCATCAGCGTCGGCATGATGTGCAGCACGGTGACCTTCATCCCGCGCAGCGACAGGCCGTGCGCCGCCTCCAGCCCCAGCAGGCCGCCCCCGATCACCACCGCATCGCCACCGCGCTCGGCGGCGGCGAGCATATGGTCGACATCCTTCATGTCGCGGAACCCGATCACGCCCGGCAGGTCCTTGCCCGGAACCGGAATGATGAACGGATCGGAACCGGTCGCGATCAGCAGCCGGTCGTACCCGGTGACCCGACCCGAACGCGCCGTCACCGTCTTCGCCGCCCGGTCGATGGCGACGACCGGATCGCCCGCGACCAGCTCGATCGCGTTCTGCGCGTACCAGGCGGCATCGTTGATGACGATCTGTTCGAACGTCTTCTCTCCGGCAAGTACCGGCGACAGCATGATCCGGTTGTAGTTCACATGCGGTTCGGCGCCGAAGATGGTAACGCGGTACCGGTCGGGATCACGCGCCAGCAGTTCCTCGACCGCGCGGCACCCGGCCATGCCGTTGCCGATCACGACCAGATGGTCGCGGGTGTCGACGCCGGGGGTGAGAGGTTCGTGTTTCATGACTTGGTTCCGTGGCAGGAAGAAGAGGGTCAGATCCGCACGCCGTCGGCGGCGGTCCATTCGCGCCGCCAGCGGCTCTTGACGATGGTCAGCGCGGCGAAGGCGATCAGCGCGAGCGTGGCGAAGATCAGGAACCCGCTCGAAAAGCTGCCGGTCAGTTGCTTGGCGATGCCGAGCGAGGAGGCGAGGTAGAAGCCGCCGATGCCGCCGGCCATGCCGACCAGCCCGGTCATCACCCCGATCTCCGCCGCGAAACGCTGCGGCACCAGCTGGAACACCGCGCCGTTACCGGTGCCGAGCGCCAGCATGGCGAGGACGAACAGCGCGAGGGCCAGTTCGATGCTGTCGGCCTGTCCGACCCCGGCCAACGCCGCGGCGGCGACGACGAACACTGCCGACAGCGCCTTCACGCCACCGATCTTGTCGGCCAGCGCGCCGCCCATCGGCCGCACCAGCGAACCGGCGAAGACGCAGGCGGCGGTGCAGTAACCGGCGGTGATCGTCGTCAGGCCGAACCGGTCGGTGAAGTAGATCGGCAGCGAGGCGGCGAGGCCGACGAACCCGCCGAAGGTGACGGCATAGAATCCCATCAGCCACCACGCATCGCCCTGCTTCAGCGGACGGAAATATTCGGTCAGCTTGCGGGCGGGCGGGGCGTTCGGCGCGTCCTTGGCCATCACCATATAGGCGATGAACACCAGCGTCAGCGGAATGCAGGCGAGGCCCAGCACCGCGTTCCAGCCGAACAGCTTGGCCAGCGTCGGCGCGAACAGCGCGGCCAGCACCGTGCCCGAATTGCCCATGCCGGCAAGGCCCATCGCCTTGCCCTGATGCTCGGGCGGATACCAGCGGCTGGCGAGCGGCAGCGCGATCGCGAAGCTGGCGCCTGCGAACCCAAGGATGACGCCCAGCGCCAGCGTACCGGCAAAGCTGTTCACGCCCAGGGTCCATGCGCAGAACAGGCCGGCGATGACGATGATCTGGCTGATCGCGCCGGCCCGCTTCGGCCCGATCCGGTCGACCAGCAGGCCGTTGACGACGCGCAGGAACGCGCCCGCCAGCGTCGGCACCGCGACCATCAGCCCCTTTTGCGCCGGGGTCAGCATCAGCGTCCTGGCGATATCGGGCGCGAGCGGCCCCAGCAGCACCCACACCATGAAGGCGAGGTCGAAATACAGGAACGCCGCGATCAGCGTCGGCGTATGGCCGCTCGACCAGAAGCTGTCCGGTTTGGCGGCGGCGGTATCGTCTTTCCAATAGGCGGTAGCCATGGCAGTTCCCCGAATGCGATGGACAAAGAAAAAGCCGCCCCGACGCGGCCCTGTTCGGGCGCATCGGGGCGGCTTCGTTGCCGTGTGGCGATCGTCGATCGCCCGGCGCTATCGGTCCCGCCGTTGGAACCGCATCGCGCTTATCTCGTGCCCGACGCCATTGCCGGACCAGCGCAAGATGACCGATTCGCGGCCGCTGCGCAAGATGGTTTCGCAGTGCAGCACGATTTGCGACGAACGGAGTATGCACTCGGTTCGTCGCACTTCAACGACGCCGGCAAAACGCGTTGCGTGTAACCTTCGCCAACTTCCGCCCGTCAGGGCAGGGTGCGCAGATATCCCGCGATGTCGTCGGGATCGAACGATCGCCCGTCGAAAAACGGATCGCTGCCGAGCATCAGCCGCCCCTGCGTCGACCCCGCCGCGACTGTGCCGCCGATCGCGCCCTCCAGTTTCGAACTGGCACCGGGCAGCGGCGCGCCCGATCCGGCCAGTGCCGCCCGGTACAAATCGGGCCGGAATGTGCTCTGCGCGATCATGGCCGCTTCGGCGTCGAACGGGGTGCCGTCCCATCGCACCATCTGCGAATAGAGCCATGCCGCCTGACTGCGCCATGGGAAGTTCGCCGCTTCGCGATACTGGAACATGAAGTCGGGGACATGGAGCGGTTCCGCGCCCGGCATCACCCGCACCCGGTCGCCGATCGCGCGCGCGATGGGGTCGACCGGCGCGTCGAGATAGTCGGGGCGGGCTAGGATCGCGGCGCTGGCGTCCCGGGTCGCGGGATCGATAAAATGCGCGGCGGCGGCATGGAGCGCGCGGATCAGCCGTTGCACGACGTCGCCGCGCTCGGCCACCGTTTCTTCGCACAAGGCCAGCACCTTCTCGACGCCGCGCCGCCAGATCTGCGCGGTGACCAGCGCGATCCGGCCGACATTGCGGTCGACCGCGACGCTGTTCCACGGTTCGCCGACGCAGATACCGTCGACCTCGCCCGCCGCCAACGCGTCGGCGGCGAAGGTCGGGCTGGTCGTCACGATCTCCACGTCGTGATCGGGGCGGATGCCGACCGCCGCCAGCCAGTAGCGGAGCATGTAGTTGTGGCTCGAATAACGATGGACGACGCCGAAGCGCAGCCTTTGGCCCGCCGCCGCGCGCGCCTCCGCCACGACCTTCAATCGCACGCCGAGCGTCACCGGATCGCCGAGGCCGTTGCCGTCCAGGACCTGTTCGGCCAGCGGCAGTGCCAGCGTGATCGCATTGCCGTTCAGCCCCAGCACGAACGGCACCGACAGGGGCACCGCCGGTCGCCCGCGACCGAGCGAGGTAGCGATGGCCAGCGGCGCGACCATGTGCGCGGCATCGGTATGGCCGTAGAGCAGCCGGTCGCGCACCGTCGCCCAGGTCATGTCGCGGACCAGTTCGATCTCCAGCCCCTCGGCCTCGGCAAAACCCAGTTCGCGGGCGAGGATGGGGAGGGCGGCATCGACCAGCGGCACGAAACCGATGCGGATCTTGTCGAGCGCCATCACATGCCTCCCATCAAAGCGTCGCTGGTCAGGATCGCATCGGCGATCTCGGCGATCCGCCGGTTCGACCGCATCGCCTGTGCGCGCAGCAACGCATAGGCGGCGGGTTCGTC
This sequence comes from Sphingomonas sp. BL-S-05, assembly GCF_055521695.1. NCBI lineage: Bacteria > Pseudomonadati > Pseudomonadota > Alphaproteobacteria > Sphingomonadales > Sphingomonadaceae > Sphingomonas > Sphingomonas sp. BL-S-05. Next base: position 497,630 of record NZ_CM145499.1, read on the forward strand.
GATCCCACGCCGTTTCATCAGGATCGCCTTCGCCTTGTCGATCGTGGTGCGGTCGGCCAGCGCGCTCTTCGCCTCGACCAGTTCGGCCTGCAGCCGGGCGAACGCCTGAAACCGGCGGATGGCGAGGTCGAGGACCGGCTTGATCCGCTGCTTGGCAAGGCCGTCGACGATATAGGCCGACACGCCGGCATCGACGGCGGCGGCGGTCGATTCCGCATCGCTCTGATCGACGAACATGGCGATCGGGCGGGCCAGCGCGCGCGACACGGCGAAGAATTCCTCCAACTCGTCGCGGCTGGGATTTTCGAGGTTGATGAGGATCACTTCGGGCGCGGCCGCCTCGACATCGGCGACCAGCCGGCGCGTGCCGTCGATGACGACGATATCGTCCAGCCCCGCCTCGCGCAGCCCCTCCGAAATGATCGCGGCGCGCGTGGTGCTGGTGTCGATGATCGCGATCCGCATGATCCCGCTACCCCCGAAGCTGACGCGCGGGCTGTGCATCGCGCCCGCCGGGCGCGTCAAGCTATAGCGCGGTGAAGCGGAAATCGCGGAAGCGCGCGGTGCCCTGTCCCGCCGAATACAGGCCCGGGCGCAGCATCAGGAACCCGCCGCGGACATTGTGGTGATAGCCCGACACCTCCATGCCGCGATCGAAGCGCCGCCATGTCCGCCCGCCGTCGCCGCTGGTGTGATAGGATATGATGTGCCGGTCGTTGGTAACCCGCATCCGTATTCGCGCCCCATGCGGGTTGGCGGGACGCCCGCGCTCGATGCCATATTGATGGGTGACGAAGCGCTGCGCGTCGAAGCCGAGGCCGAGGCCGCAATATAGCTTGTCGTCGTAGAACAGGATCAGCCCTGCCGTTCCGCCGGGCGAAATCTCGATATCGCATTCGAAGCGATAGCCGGTATCGCCCGCGATCAGTAGCAACGGTGCACCGTCCGAAGGCGCCTTGCCCTTCGCATCGAGCAGCAGCACGCCATCCTGCACGCGCACCCGGTCGCGATCGTCAGGGGCGGGGCGGAAGAAATTCCATTTGGTGCCAAGCGCGAGCGTCGAGAAATCGTCCGACAGCGCCTGTCCGTGGCGCAACGCCTGTCCACCCTTCGGTTTGGCGATGGGTTGCGACAGGTCGCCGCCGGTCATGCGGAACCAGCCATCGGCCGTCCATTCGACGGGGTCGAGCAGCGTCTGTCGCCCGAGCGTCCAGAAACCATTCTCATAGCCGTGATAGACCGACCACCAGCTGCCGTCCGGCCCCTCGACCAGCGTCGCATGACCGCGCGACCACCATTTTTCGTTCAACGACGTGGTGCGGACGATCGGGTTGCCGGGATGATGTTCCCATGGCCCATGGATCGACCTCGATCGGGCAGCGATCACCATATGGCCGGTCGGCGGCCCCGCCGTGCCGCCGACGGCGGTGACGAGGTAGAAATAGTCGCCGTGGCGCATGACCTTCGGCCCTTCCGGGCTGAACCCCTCGACATCCCAGTCGTCGGGATAGCGCCACGGGTCATAGACATGCTCGACCTTGCCGACGGTGCGTAGCCCGTCGTCGGACAGGCGGATGCGGTCGCCGCCCGACAGGAACAGCCAGCGCGACCCGTCCTCGCCGACCGCATGGCCCGGATCGATATGGTCGGGCAGCTTCAGGTCGATCGGTTCCGACCATGGGCCGTCGATATGATCGGCCCAGATCGCCCAGCTGGTCGTCGGGTTCTTGGTCGGGATGTAGAGGTAATAGCGGCCCTTGTGCCTAGTCAGTTCGGGCGCCCACACCGCGCCGATATTCTTCGTCAGCGCGGCGGTACGCGGCGTCCAGTTCACCAGATCGCGCGAATGCCAGATGACCAGCCCCGGATAGGAATCGAAGGTCGAGAAGGTCATGTAATAATCGCGACCATCCTTCAGGATCGTCGGATCGGGATGATCGCCCGCCATCAGCGGGTTGAGAAAGCGCCCGTCGCCCAGATCGGCGATACGCTGGTTATCATAGCCGCGCCGATGGGGGACGGCAGGGGCCGCGGCCCCGCTCGCGGCGGGCAGCGCGGCGAGTGCGCCGCCCAGCGCCGCGCCCGCCATCACCCCCCGCCGCGAAAGGCTGCTCACATCTTCACCCGAGCGCCGACCAGCAGCGTGCGGCCGAAATGATTATTCTCGTAATTGCGGCGCGCATCGACGTCGACGATGCGGCGGCGATAGGCATCGGTCAGGTTGGTGCCCTCCAGCGACAGTTCGAGGAAGTCGGTCAGCTTGTAGCGGATCGACGCATCGACATTGGCGATCGAATCATAACCTTCGAAGATATTGCCGGTCCCCGATCCGCCATCGACATAGGGACCGCGATAGGCGACCGAGGTGCGTGCGCTGAACCGGTCGTCCTCATAATAGAGCGTCGCATTGAACTGGCGCTTCGACACATTGTACAGCGTCTCGGTGCGGGTAACCGTCGGCAGCGCGCCGCCGGGCGTCGTCGCCGGACCCTGTTGCGTATAATCGGCTTCGGACCGGACGAAGGTCGCGTTCACGATCCCGCCGAAGTTGCGCAACACGCCGGGCAGGAAGCGGAACGGCGCCTGCAACGCGATTTCGATCCCGTCGAGCGACGCGCCCTGACCATTGCCGGTGGTCGAGATCGTCCAGATATCCTGCGATTGCAGCGCGGGATTGAGTGCGGCGGGCGACGACGACACCAGCACCGATGGCGACAGCCCGGTTTCGGTGAAGGTGCCGCTGCGCGCGACCGCGACCGGGAAGCTCGCCACGTCCTTGCGGAACAGCGCGACCGAGAAGGCCGATTGCGGGGCGAAATACCATTCGGCGGCCAGATCGTAATTGGTCGCGCGGAACGGGTCGAGGAACGGGTTGCCAGACGTGACCCGGAAGTTGAAGCCGTCCGCCGATCCGCCCGGCGTCAGATTGCCGAGCGACGGGCGGGTGATGACCTTCGCGATCGCGCCGCGGACGATGATGTCGCTGGTCGGGTAGAGCGCGACGTTCATCGAGGGGAGCCAATCCTCGTAATCGCGCTTCACCGTCACGGCGACGCCGCTGTTGATGCCGTAGGACGACTGATCGGTGCGGACGTAACGGATGCCGGCATTGGCGGCATATTCGAGGCCGAACACCGTGCCCTTGGCATCGAATTGCAGATAGCCGCCCTTGGTCTCCTCGACCACGCCACGATTATTGCCGACGTCGAGCGCGAGCGCGCGATCGTAGAGGCCGGTAAAGTCGGTCACCGCATCGAAATTGGGGATCAGCCATTGCAGCGACGTACCCGACGGCGCGTTCGATCCCTTCAGCGTGAACAGTTCCGACAGCGCGTTGGTCGCCTGGAACCCATAGACGGCAGTCGGTCCGAAGGCGGTGCTCGCCGAGCAGGTGATGGTGCCCAGCACCAGATCGCGCCCGCCATTGCCGCACACCGCCGTGTCGCGGGTGAAGGCGGTGATGTCATAGTCGTAGCGCCGCCACATGCCGCCGGCGCGAACCTGGAACCCCTCTGCCACGTCCCATTCGGTGCGTAGCTGGGCCGTCTTGAACTGGTTGACTACGTCCGATGGACGGTCGCGGATTTCGGCGAGCTGGAAATTGGCTGGATCGGTGACGCTGGTACCGAACGCCAGCAGCGGCGAATTCTTGTCGCTGTAATCGTAGCGATAGCCCTGTGCGTCGCGATCGTCGAACACCAACGTCGTTTCGACGGGTACGCTGGCATCCGATTTCGAAACACCGCCGAGCAGGGTGAAGCGGAACTTGTCGCTGACGTCCTGATCCCAGGTGCCGCCGACCTGGTAGAATTCGGTCTGCGACTGGCGGAAATAATGTTCGGTGCGGACCCACGCATCGTTCAGCGTCGCCGACACCATGTTGTTGTTGTCGTCATAGGTCGGGTTGAGCACGTCGATCTGCCGCTCGTTCGAGCGCAGCAGTACCTCGCCCCATTTCTCGCGGCGGTCGGCGCGGAAGCGCGAATAGAGGCCGTCGATCGACACTTTGGTCGCATCGGTCGGCGACCATTGCACGCTGCCGGTCAGGCCCAACCGTTCGCGGCTATGCTCGACCTCGCCATAGCGCGGGATACGCGGATGGAAGGACAGGGCGGCGCGGTCGCAGGCGGCGCTGGCGATGTAGGTGCCACCCCGGTTGGGTGCGGTCCAGCAGGCGGTGCCGTCGACCGAATCGAAGCGCGCCTGCGCCCAACGGACGGTGTTGTTGCCAATCTCCTTGGTACGTGTGTCCTGATAAGCAGCGGAGATCGACGCGCCGAGCGTACCGTCGGGCGACTTCCATCCGATCAGCCCGGCGAAGCGCGGACCGACCGTTTTCGACAGGTCGTTGTAATTGGCGACCGCCGATGCGGCGACGGTCAGACCGGTCTTGCCCGCCAGTGGATTGCCGGTGTTCAGGTCGACGACCGCGCCCAGCGACCCTTCGTCCAGATCGGCCGACGCCGTCTTGTGCACGACGATCGAGCTGAACAGTTCGGATGCGAATACGTTGAAATCGAACGACCGGTCGCGGTTGGCCGATGCGCCGTCGCTCGATGTGGTCACCGTTTCCAGGCCGTTGACGCGGACGCGGGTGAACTGCGCGCCAAGGCCGCGGACGGTAATCGCGCGACCTTCGCCGCCGTCACGCTGGATGGCGATGCCGGGAATGCGTTGCAGCGATTCCGCAAGGTTCTGGTCGGGGAATTTGGCGATATCCTCGGCGACGATCGCGTCGACCGCACCAACCGACTGGCGCTTCACGTTCAGCGCGGCGTTGAGCGACGCGCGAAAGCCGGTAACGACGATCTCTGCCTCGGCATCTTCGGTAGCGGTCGGTGCCGGATCGGTTCCGGTCGGGGCGGCATCCTGCGCATGGGCGGTGCCGGTCAGCGTGACCAGCGACGTCGCGGCCAGCAGCGCGCGAACGATATGGCGGCGGTGGTGAAATTGCATTGCAAACCCTCTCCCTGTCGTGATGACACCGGGAGCAATCTGTCTGTGCCCGATCTCATCATCTGGTCGGCGAGGCGAAGAATTGGCTCCGCATCGCCGTCGAACCTACCCTGCGGCACCTTTTGAACCCCAGGATGCCGGTTTTGCCGTTTTCGGCTTGAGAAACCGGTGTCAACGCGACATTGTGCCGTCACGACGAAGCTGTCAAGAAGCGCGCGGAGAGGAAAATTCATGAACCGACTGACCTGCTTGGCCCTTGGCGGCCTGCTGTCGATCACGAGCGCGGTGCTGCCGGCCGCCGCGCAGACTGCCCCGGCGGCCACTGCCGCGACCGCCTTTCCCGGCGCACAGGGCTGGGCAGCGGTAACGCCCGGCGGGCGCGGCGGGCGTATCCTGCGCGTGACGACGCTGGCGGCCGACGGCCCCGGATCGCTCAAGGCCGCACTGGAGGCGAAGGGGCCGCGCATCGTCGTGTTCGAGGTCGGCGGAGTGATCGATCTCGGCCGTTCGACGCTGACCATCACCGAACCGTTTCTGACCATCGCCGGGCAGACCGCGCCGTCGCCCGGCATCACGCTGATCCGCGGCGGCATCGATATCCGCGCGCATGACGTGATCGTCCGGCATCTGCGCGTGCGGCCGGGGCTGGACGGGCAGCCCAAGCGATCGGGGTGGGAGGTCGATGCGATGAACACGGTGTCGGCGCACAATGTCATCGTCGATCACTGCACGATGACATGGGCGCTCGACGAAAACCTGTCCGCCTCGGGTCCGCGCTTCGATGGGGCGACGCCGGACGACTGGCGACGCGGCACCAGCCACGACATCACCTTCAGCTACAATCTATTGGCAGAAGGGTTGGCCGATGCCAGCCATCCCAAGGGCGAGCATAGCAAGGGGTCGCTGATCCATGACAATGCGACGGGCATCCTGATCTGGCGCAACGTCTACGCGCACAATGTCGAGCGCAGCCCGTTGCTGAAGGGCGGGGTGCAGGCGGCGGTGGTCAACAACCTGATCTACGATCCGGCCAAGCGCGCGGTGCACTACAACCTCATGGCGCTCGAATGGGCGGGGCATGAATATCAGGAGGGCAAGCTGTCGGCAGTCGGCAACGTCATGCGCGGCGGGCCGTCGACCGATGCCGGGCTGCCATTCCTGATGCTCGGCGGTGATGGCGACCTGCGCTATCACGGGCGGGACAATGTCGCGGTCGATCAGCATGGCAATCCGCTGCCGATGTTCGGGCGCTATGGCGTGACCCGCGCCAGGCTGATCGAGGTGAAGACCCCGCCGGTCTGGCCGGCCGGCCTGCCGGTACTGCCGACGCAGGATGTCGAGACGCATGTGCTGGCCAATGCCGGGGCACGGCCATGGGACCGCGATGCCGACGATATCCGCGTGCTGTTTTTCGTGGCCGAGGGGCGCGGAAAGGTGATCGACGACGAACGCGAAGTAAGTGAATATCCGCATCCGGTGCCGACCACGGCGCCTTTTGTCGAAGCGGAATGGGATCTTACCACGATGGAGCCGAAATCGGGACGCTATCCGGGACAGAAGGGGCCGATCCAGGAATCGCTATCGGCGCGCGACCGGGCGATGCGGCAATGATCCGCCGGGTCGTCGTCGCGGTGGTGGCGCTGCTGTGCGCCTTCCCGGCAGTCGCAGCGCCGCGCGTGCTGCTGTTTCACCGCGCGACCGGGTTCGTGCATGATTCGATCCCGACCGCCGTCGCCGCGATCGACCGGCTGGCGCGCGAACGCAGGCTGGAGCCGGTGGCGAGCGACGATCCGGCGGTATTCGACAGGCCGATGGACTATGCCGCGATCGTGCTGGTGTCGACGACCACCGATCCCAAGCGGGCCGAGACCGAATGGTTCGTGGGGCCACGGCGGGACGCGCTGCAACGCTATGTCGAGGGCGGCGGCGGGGTGGTCGCGATCCATGCCGCGGCGGACTCGCACTATAACTGGCCATGGTATGCGAAGATGATCGGCGGCCGCTTTGCCCAGCATCCGCCGGGCGTGCCGGAGGCGGAGGTGACGCGGTCGGCCGAGCGGCATCCGGCGATCGACACGCTGCCCGACAAGTTTCGTATCCCCGATGAATGGTATGGCTTTCGCGACCTGTCGACCGACCTTAATTCGCTGCTGACCTTCGATCCGCAGTCGATCGGGGCGAGCGACGTGAACCCCAAACCGCTGGCATGGGCACACCGTGTCGGGCAGGGGCGGGTCTTTTATACCGGTCTTGGCCATCGCAAGGAAAACTGGGCCGATCCCCGCCTGTTGACACATGTCGGCGGGGCGCTCGACTGGGCGGCGGGACGGGCCAAGGCGCCGGCGATGGTCGTGATCGACGAAGCATCGACGCGGGTGGCAGAGGCGCCGCCGCATGGGAAGATCGGTTCGGGGACGGCGTGGCGGATCACCGATCGCGTCCCCGGTAGGACGATGGAGTTCCGCCGCCGGACGCTCGACAAGGGCGCGGCGATCGGGCTGCACCGGATCGACCATGACGAGGTGTATCAGGTCGTGGCTGGCGAGGGCGAGGTGACCAGCGACGGCGTCACCCGGCGGATCGGCGCGGGGACGACGGTGTATCTGTACAGTGGTGCGACCGTCGGGATCGCACAGCGGGGTAGCAAGCCGTTGGCGCTGGTCGTCGCCTATCCGCTGGCAGCCCCGGTGCGTTGAGCTATTGCGGGGCGGGTAGGTCGACCTTGATTGCGTGCGTCGGGATCGGGACTGAAAACAGGATCACGGCGGCCATCGCGCCGGCAATGGCCCAGCCGAACCGCCGTTCGCGCAGGTCGAGGAGCGCCCGGAAGAGGCAGTAAACCGCTGCTCCAACGAGCGCGATCATCCAGACCGGTGACGACATGGCGGTGGGATATCATTCGTCCGCTCGATCGGCAACGGAACCGTCCCGTTAGGTCCCGGGCTGGATATAGGGGAAGCGGGCGAACAGGTCGCGTTCCCAGCCGCGCGGGTTGTCGACGACGCGGCTGACGGTGTCGAAGAGCATCGTCTGGCGGCGGGGCAGGGTGTAGCGCGGCCAGTTTTCGCCGGGATTGCCGTGCCTTGCCAGCGAGACGAAGGCGGCCTGCATCCGCTGCGACACGGCGCGGGCGGTGGGGCCGGTGCCGCAGACCGCGCCGGGGGCGTCGAGCGTGCCAAAGACCAGCGGGATGTCGTCGGTATGCGCGGCACCACCGCCGGGGCGCAGCGGCGAACTATAATCGAGCTGATAGACCCAGGCCGGAACGCCGGCGGCGGCGCGCTGCTCTGCCTCGATCACTTGGCCCCGCCAGCTGCGGGCGGCGGTGGTCGCGGCGTAGAACAGGTCGGTGGGGGAAAGGGTCGGGAAGCGCTGGCGATACTGGGCGACGACCCATTCGGGCGGGGCGTCGATCCGCAGTTGCGGGGCCATGCGCGCCGCCAGATTGTCCCAGTTCAGCCCGCGCAGCACCGGCCCGTCGAGGGGGAGGAAGGCGCGGGTTTCGTCGCGGGTATTGCCCAAAATCAGCGGGATATTGCGGCCTTGCGGGTGGGCGTCGGGCCAGAAGGGATGGCGATCGAGCGACCGCATGTCGAGGACCGGACCCATATAGACGCCGCCGCCAAGAATCGGGTCTTCGGCGTCGAGCGCGTCGATCAGGCGGGCGACGGGGAGGGTGGCGGCTTCGGCCGGGGTCGCCTTCAGCCGGGTCAGGAACGCCTCTGCGCGGCGGGTGGCGTTGAGGGGGCCGGAGGCGGTGACCTGTTGCCCGCTCATCGTCGCGGCGGCGTGGAACAGGCCGCGGGCGGCGGGCATGGCCATCAGGGTCGCGATCTTCGCGCCGCCGCCCGATTGGCCGAACAGCATGACGCGGTTCGGGTCGCCGCCGAAGTTGACGATGTTGCCACGTATCCATGCCAGTGCGAGCAATTGATCGCGTTGTCCGACATTGCCGCTGTCGGGAAAGCGCGGGTCGAGGCGGGCGAGATAAAGATAGCCCAAAGCGTTCAGCCGGTGGTTGACGGTCACCACCACGACGTCGCCCGACGCGGCCAGATGATGGCCGAAGACCTGGGGTTCGACGACCGTGCCGTTCGAATAGGCGCCGCCATGGAGATAGAGCATGACCGGTCGGTCGGCACCGGCGCGGGCTTCCGGTGTCCAGACATTGAGGAACAGGCAATCCTCCTTCTGGTTGCCGATGTTGGCACGTTGCGGACAGGAGGGGCCGAATTGGGTCGCGGCCTGTATCTCACGCAATGGGGCGGGTGCGCCAACCGGTTGAAAACGCTGGCGGCTGGGGTCGGTGCCATAGCGGATGCCGCGAAAGACATCGATGCCAGCTTCGGTGCTGCCGCGCCAGCGGCCGGCGGGGGCGGTGACGACCGGGTCGGCGGGCGCGGCGCGCGCGGGGCGGACCAGCGCGAGTGCGGCGGCACCGGCGATCATGTCGCGCCGGGTGGTGGATGGGGTCATGGTGCCTCTCCCTTGCGTCCGAAGCCGGTCTTTGCCGGTGGTGGCGTCGGGCCGCGCTCCTGCGGAGAAAGGCCCCAGCCTGCGCTGGGGCGACGGACTACGGCTACCGATACAAATTGATGGTAATCGGTGTCATCGGTGCCTGCAAGTCACGCCTGCGGTTTGGCGACCGACGCTCTGCGGATCAGGGTCGAGACGAACATCGTCGGTTCGGACGGTTCGGCGTCGTCGTCCTCATCCTCGCCGATCAGCTTCAGCGCGGCGGCGCGGGCCATGGTCGCGATCGGCCAGCGGACGGTGGTGAGCGGCGGCCAGAGGTGCGAGGCGATCGAAGTGTCGTCGAAGCCGACGATCGACAGATCCTCGGGCACGTCCAGCCCGCGCTGGCGAGCGATATGCAGCGCACCCGCCGCCATTTCGTCGTTGGAGGAAAAGATCGCGGTCGGGCGCGGCGACAGGTCGAGCAGCCGTTCGGCGGCGCGCATCCCCGATTCGAACTGGTAATTGCCCTGCGCTATCCACGTCCGTTGTACGCCGAGACCGGCAGCCTCCATCGCATCCTCATAGCCCTGTTGCCGTTCGAAGGCCGAGCGGAAGCCGTGCGGGCCGGCGATCATGCAGATGCGGCGATGCCCGGCGGCGAGCAGATGTTCGATCGCGCCGCGTACCGCCTCGCGATCGTTCGACGACACCATGTGCGCGGGATCGTCGAACGTCGCCGACCCCATCCGGACATAGCGGCAACCGATCTGCGTACAGAGATCGGCAAGCAGGTCGTTTTCGGAAATGGGCGGCAACAGCATGACGCCATAGGGGCGCTGGCGTTCGAGGAAGCGGCGGATTTCGTCGCGCATGTCGGGGGCGCCGCGATCGACCGGATGGACCAGCAGTTCGAATTCGGTGTCGCGCAACACCTCCAGCAAGCCCTGCTGCACGCGCAACACCATCTGCGCATTGGGATTGTCGTGGATCAGCGCGATCAGGAAGTTGCGGCGCAGCGCCAGCGCACGCGCCTGCGGATTGGGGATATAGCCCAGTTCGGCGATGACCGCCTGTACCTTTTCGCGGGTGTCGTTGTTCAGCAACGGCGACTGGTTGATGACGCGGCTGACCGTCTTCTTTGAGACACCGGCAAGTCGGGCGACGTCGTTGATCGTCGGTTGGCCGCTTTTCTTCATGGGGCAGCGATAGCTTGGGGCGCGGCATCCGCCAATGTCCCGCTTCGTCGATTTTGTACTCTTGTGACTGACACCGGTTTCCGTTACCCAATCCCCGACAACGAAGTGAGGCAAGGGGCATGGATAATCGCGATCGGATCGCGCACGCTTTCGTCGGCGCGCGGCAGCAGGCACGCGGGCTGCCGACCTATCCGGGCGAGCGGCCGACGACGCTGGCGGAAGCCTATGCGATCCAGGACCGCGCGATCGCGATCGACGGCCGGCAGGTCGTCGGGTGGAAGGTCGGGCGGATCAACGCGCCGCTCGACACGACGCTGGGCAGCAACCGGTTGGCGGGACCGATCTTCGTCGATCAGCTGGTCGGAACCGAGACCGAAGCCCTGCCGGTGATTGCCGCCGGGTTCGCGGCGGCCGAGGCCGAATATTGCGTGCGGATCGGGCGGTCGTCGGCCGGGCTGTCGGGCCTGACGCTCGAGCAGGCGCTGGACCTGGTCGACGCGGTGCATGTCGGCGTCGAGATCGCCAGTTCGCCCTATCCGGGGATCAACGCCGATGGGCCGGTGGTGACGATCAGCGATTACGGCAATAATTTCGGGCTGTTGATCGGAGAGGAAGTGCCGGGATGGCGCGACCTGTCGTTCCTCGACTGGCCGGTGGAGTCGTGGATCGACGGCGTGGTTGTCGGTAGTGCGAGTGCGCGGACGATGCTCGACGGGCCGATCGGCGCGGTGGCGTTTCTGGTCGATTGTCTGGCGGCGCGCGGGCGGACGCTGGAACCGGGGCAGTGGGTGTCGTCGGGCGCGGTCACGGGAGTGCATCAGATCGCGCCGGGGCAGCGGTTCGCGGCGGATTTCGGTGACATGCGGGTGGCGTGCGGGATCGTGGCGGCGGGAGAGCGGGTTGCGGGGTGACGGGTTTCGGTCGGTTCTTCACGGTTGCTCCGGCGGCGAGCCGGGATGACAGGAGGGTGATCGAGCGTCGTCGACACATGGCCGATAGCCGACAACGTCGCCCCAGCGGAGGCTGGGGCCTCAAGCGGCTCTTGCGGCGTGCTATCACCGGGAGATCCCAGCCTTCGCTGGGATGACGTCGATTTGGTTGGCGGCGAAGGTTGAAACGAGCGGGCCGTTGCCGACGCAGGATCGGTCCGCCGCGAAGGGGCAGCGACAAACGAGACTCCCGGCCAACGGGGGCGCGACACAAGCGATCGGTAATCGTCGATCGCAACGCAAGTGGAGGTGAGGCATGGAAGGTGACGGCATCGAGCGCGCGGCAGGGCGGGCGGGGCGGTATCGCTGGGGGATCGTCGCGCTGCTGTTCATGGCGACGGTCATCAACTATGTCGACCGACAGATGATCGGCGTGCTCAAGCCCACGCTGTCGAGCGATCTCCATTGGACCGAGACCGACTTCGCCAACGTCATCTTCTTTTTCCAGCTCGCCTATGCGATCGGCTATATCGGGTTCGGGCGGATCGTCGACGTGATCGGCGCGCGCATGGGCTATGCGGTCGCCTTCGTCATCTGGCAGGTCGCACATATCGCCCATGGCGGCGCGTATAGCGTGACGCAGTTCGCGATGGCGCGCTTTGGCCTCGGCGTCGGCGAGGCGGGCAATTTCCCGGCCGGCATCAAGGCGGTGACCGAATGGTTTCCGGCCAAGGAGCGGGCGTTCGCGATCGGCGTGTTCAATGCCGGGGCCAATGTCGGTGCGATCATCACCCCGCTGGCAGTACCGCTGCTGACCGTCGCCTATGGCTGGCGGATGGCGTTCGTGGTGACCGGCGTCGTCAGCCTCGTCTGGCTGGTCGCGTGGCTGATCTTCTATCGTAGCCCACGCGAGCATCGGAAGGTGTCGTCGGGCGAGCTGGCATGGATCGAACAGGACCCGGCCGATCCGGTGCAGCCGCTGCCATGGCGGCGGCTGATCGCGAAGCGCGAGACCTGGGCCTATGCGCTCGGCAAATTCTGTATCGATCCGATCTGGTGGTTCTTCCTGTTCTGGCTGCCGGGCTATCTGAGCGACCGCTACGATCTCGACCTGCTCAGTTTCGGGCCGCCGCTGGTCGCGATCTATCTCCTGTCCGATCTGGGCAGCGTTGCCGGCGGATGGCTGTCGTCGCGGCTGATCGCGCGCGGGCGGAGCGTCAATTATGCGCGCAAGGTGACGATGCTGGTCTGCGCGATCGCGGTGCTGCCGGTGCTGTTCGCGCAGTCGATCGACAATCTGTGGGTGGCGGTGCTGGTGATCGGCATCGCGACGGCGGCGCATCAGGCGTTTTCGGCGAACCTGTACACCCTGCCCTCCGACCTGTTTCCACGCGCGGCGGTGGGGTCGGTCGTCGGAATCGGCGGGACGGTCGGCGCGGTCGGCGGCATGTTGATGGCGAAATATGCCGGCTATGTGCTGGATGGGATCGGGAGTTACGCGCCGTTGTTCTTCGTTGCGGGGTCGGCCTATTTCGTGGCGTTGCTGCTGGTGCATCTGCTGTCGCCGCGATTGGCGCGGGTGGAGGGGGCTTGAGAATCACCGCTTCCGTTTGTGCTGAGTAGAGACTGAGCGAAGTCGAAGGCTCGTATCGAAGCACCTGCGTCGGTCCTTCGATTCGCCGCTTCGACAAGCTCAGCGGCTACTCAGAGTCTGACTCGTTATTGAGATCTGGCGATTTGTCTGGTGAGGGTTTTGACGGAAGCGAGGTTGCACCAGGCTTCCTGCGACTGTTCGGAGGCTTCATAGTCCCTGGCGAGACGCCGGTTTCGACCGAGCCATGCGAACGTCCTCTCGACGACCCATCGTCGCGGTTCCTGGACGAAGTGTCCGACGCGTTGCGAGCGGGTGATGATCTCGATGGTCCATGGCCGCGGATCGGCGACCGCGTCGAGCAGCTTGTTGCCGCGATAGGCGCGGTCGGCATAGGCATGGCGCAGGCCGGGAAACCGGGCGGCCAGCGCCTTGAGCAACGGCACGGCGCCATGGCTGTCCTGCACGTTTGCCGGAGTGATCCGCGCCTCGATCAATCGGCCTGACGTATCGGTCGCGATGTGGCGCTTGCGACCCTTGACCTTCTTGGCAGCATCGAACCCGCGCGGACCGCCGCTCTCGGTGGTACGCGCGCTCTGGCTGTCGATCACCACGGCCGATGGTTCGGGATCGCGCCCCTCGAGCATCCGCGAACGTGCCACCAGCAACGCATTGATCCGGGGCCACCAGCCCTGATCGCGCCAGCGGTAGAAATGATACTGTACGGTCGTGAACGGCGGAAAATCACGCGGCAGACCACGCCACGGACATCCCGACCATAGCAGATACAGCAACGCGTTCACGATCCGCCGCAGCGGCGTCCGCCGCCGTCGGCCACGAACCGACGGCGGCGGCAGAAGCGGACCCAATACCCGCCACTCCGCCGCACTCAAGTCGCTTGCATACCGACCCTCGGCCCGGCGATACCGCTCCCGGGTGGCCTCATTCCAAACCATCGTCGATCCTTTCGTAGCTTCGCAACCACGATCGAATCATACATGGCGAGGTCATCCAACCTTTTCCCGGTCAGCCTCTCAGGACGAACGGGTTGGTTGTGCATTTACCGCCTATCCGTTTGGTTCGAGCAGCTTCGAGCTTGTCGAGAAGCGACAGTCGAGAACTCGGCGTTTTGGGCAACCGGTTCTCGACGGACGTTTCTCGACTTCGCTCGAAACTGCTCGAACCGAACGGGGTTGTTGGGGGGGAGGGCGGATTACTCCCCCGCCAACCCCATCACCACCTTCCATTCGGCTTCCGTCACCGGCGACACCGACAGCCGCGACTGGCGGAGCATCGCCATGTCCTGCAAGCCGTCCGCGGCCTTCATCGCCTTGAGCGTCACCGGGCGGGGCAGGTGGCGGTCGGGTTCGACGCGGACCGATACCCAGCCTTCGTCGCCATCGGCCCGGGCGGCGCGGGTGATACGGGCGATCCCCACCGCCGCCTTGTCCTTGCCCGAATGATAGAAGAGCGCGCGGTCGCCGGCGGCCATCGTGCGCAGGTGCTTCGCCGCCGCATGGTTGCGCACGCCGTCCCATTCGGTGCCGCCGTCCCGGACCAGATCCTCCCAGCCATAGCTGTCGGGTTCCGATTTCAGCAGCCACGTCGCCATTGCCTGTCCTCCTGATAAACGGCCGGTGAATATAGCATTCCGCATGCGTTCAGTCGCTTCCTGCCATGAAATGACGATCGGCGCAGGTGCGTCGACGCGACACGGGGCAGCACGGCCCCCACGCATGTTGAGGAGATTGGCATGAAGACCTTGCTGACCAAGGCGGGCCTGGGGCTGTCGCTGGCGGCGACCGCGCTGACCGCCGCCGCCCCGGCCGAGGCGCAATGGCGTCGCGGTTACGATCGCGGCTGGGACCGCGGCTATGATCGCGGCTGGGACCGCGGCTGGAACCGCAATCGCGGCAATGGCGGGGCGGCCGTCGTCGCCGGGATCGCCGGGCTGGCGATCGGCGCGGCGCTGGCGTCGAGCGCGAACGACCGGCGCTATCGCGACCGCTATTATCGCGATCGCGGCTATGCCTATGATTATGACGATCGTTTCTATCGGCAGCGCGGATTCTATCCGAACGACGGTTATTACGCCTATCGCTACAATGATTATCAGCGTTGCTGGGTCGAGCGGCGTTACGACCCCTATTACGACCAGACGGTGCGCGTCCGCGTGTGTAACTGATCGCAAGGGCGGGGGAGCGATCCTCCGCCCTTTGCACTTGGCGGGCGGGCCGTTTTGCGGCATGGGCCGCGCCCATGACTGATACGCCCCCCGATCGCCTCTCGATCAATCCGCGCAGCCCGCATTTCGACCAGCCCGTGCTGGAGCGCGGCATCGGCATCCGCTTCAAGGGCGCCGAGCGCAACGATGTCGAGGAATATTCGATTTCCGAAGGCTGGATCCGCGTCGCGCTCGGCAAGAAGGTCGATCGCAAGGGGCAGCCGCTGACCATCAAGCTGACCGGGCCGGTCGAGGCCTATTTCCAGACGCCGGCCGAGGGCGAGGAAACGCCGGCCGACGAAGCAGCCAAGGGCGACAACGCCGAGTAAGCCGCTTCGTTACGGACGTCGCCCCAGCGCAGGCTGGGGCCTCGTGGGGCTGGGCGCGCGCTCGATTACCGGGAGATCCCAGCCTGCGCCGGGGTGACGCTATTCCTTCTTAATCCGCTTGCCGACATGCTGTTCGCCGCGTTCGGCGGCGAGCTTAACCTGCCGGTGGCGTTCGGCCTTTGCCGCGAGCGTTGCTGCGTCGCGGGTGCCGGCACAGGCGGGGCATTGGACGCCCTCTTCGAACAGCGGCGAGGCGCGGTCTTCGGAATTGATCGGCATGCGGCAGCCACGGCAAAGATCGTGGGTGCCTTGCGCCAGGCCGTGGCCGACAGCGACGCGTTCGTCGAACACGAAGCACTCGCCCTGCCATGCGCTCTGGTCGGCGGGCACTTGCTCCAGATATTTCAGGATGCCGCCGTCGAGGTGGTAGACAGCGTCGATGCCCTCGCTCTTCAGGAAGGCGGTCGACTTCTCGCAGCGTATGCCGCCGGTGCAGAACATCGCGACCTGTGTCTTGCCCGCCAATAGCGTGTCGCGGTTCGCGCGGAACCAATCGGGAAAGTCGCGGAAGCTGTCGGTCTGCGGATCGACCGCGCCCGCGAAGGTGCCGACCTTCACCTCATAGGCGTTGCGGGTGTCGATCACGACGGTCGACGGGTCGGCGATCAGCGCGTTCCAGTCGGCGGGCGCGACATAGGTGCCGACGATCTTCGTCGGATCGGTGCCGGGCACGCCCATCGTCACGATCTCGCGCTTCACCCGCACCTTCAGCCGGTGGAAGGGCATGGTGTCGGCGGTGCTGAACTTCGGCGCGAGGTCCGCGCAGCCGGGCAGGGCACGAATGGCGGCGAGCGCAGCGGCGATGCCGTCCGCGCTGCCGGCGATGGTGCCGTTGATCCCTTCGGACGCGATCAGCAGCGTGCCGCGAATGCCGGCACGGTCGAGCACCGCCTCCATCGCGTCGCGGACGGCCTGCGGATCGGCGATCGTAACGAAGCGGTACAGCGCCGCGACGGTGATTTCGGCCATCAGTGGACGAAGCGCGCCACCACGTCGCGATACGAGCGGCTGACCTTCACCTGCGCCCCCGATTCGAGGATCAGGAAGCATTCGCCATTGGTGTGCGGCTTGACCTGCTTGACGAGGTCGAGATTGACGATGGTCGAGCGATGGACGCGTTGGAACCGGCGGGGATCGAGCCGCTTCTCCAGGTCCTTCATCGTTTCGCGCAGCACCAGCGAATTGTCGCCGGTGTTGATGACCATGTAATCGCCCGCCGCCTCGATCATTTCGATCGTGTCGACATCGACGCGGAAGATCTGACCGCGATCCTTGATGTTGATGAGCTTTTCGAAGCGGTTGGCGCCATGCGCGTCGTCGCCGCCGCCATCGGCCGCCTCCATTTCCGCCGCAGTGTCGGGAGCGACTTCGGCGAGCACTTCCTTGAGCTTCTCGACCTCGGCCTGTCCGCGCTTTTCGCTCAGGCGCTGGCGCACGCGGTCGAGCGTGTCGGCAAGGCGCGATTCCTCGACCGGCTTCATCAGATAATCGACCGCCTGCGCCTCGAACGCGCGGATCGCGTGATCGCTATAGGCGGTGACGAACACCACCAGCGGCGGTTCCACCTCCATCAGCCCCTGCACCACCGAGAAGCCGTCGAACCCGGGCATCTGGATGTCGAGGAAGACGAGGTCCGGCTTGTGGGTCTTGATCGAACGGATCGCTTCGCGCCCGTTCTGGCATTTGTCGATGATCTCGACATCCTCATGCGCCTGCAACCGCAGTTCGAGGCCCTGAATCGCCAACGATTCGTCGTCGACAAGGATGGTACGGATGGTCATGCAGCCTCTTTGGTAACGTCTTGCGTCTGGAACGGCAGTTCGATCTCGACCACGAACCCGCCCCCGTTGCCCGAACGGGTGTCGAACCGATGGTCGGGACCATATGCCTGCGCCAGCCGGTCCCGGATATTCTGAATGCCGACACCGGTGGAAAGCGTCGGCCGCTTCGGCCCGTCGATCAAGCCGGGGCCGGTATCGGACACGGCGATCTGCACCCGATCCCCGGCCAGTCGAGCGGTGATGGCGATATCGGCGCCATCCTCCTGCGGGGTCACCGCATATTTGATGGCGTTTTCGACCAGCGGCTGCAGCAGCAGCGAGGGCAGCCGCGCGTGCATGACGCGGGCGTCGATATCGAATTCGGTACGCAGGCGATGTTCGAACCGCATCTTTTCGATATCGAGATACAGTTTCAGCGTTTCAACCTCCTGCTCCAGCGTGACGTGCGCAGTCGGTTCGTTAGCGAGCGTGTAGCGCAGGAACGAGGCGAGGCGGCTGAGCATCACATTCGCCTTCTCGGTCTGTTTCAGCAGCACCAGCGTCGAGATCGAATTGAGCGTGTTGAACAGGAAATGGGGGTTGAGCTGATAGCGCAGCATGGCGAGCTGCGCGGTCGACGCCTGCATCTCCAGCATCCGCATCTCGTCGACCTGCTGTTCGACGACCAGATAGAAGTTGATCCCGAAATAGGCCGCCGACCAGCCCGCCAGCACGGTGAAGTTGATGAACAGCGTGCCGAGCACCAGCGAGAAGCTGACATCGGGCGACACGTTGCGGATGAAGGTGAAGACGAAGGCGTCGATCAGCGAATAGGCGAAGGTCGCCGCCGACAAGGTGCACAGCGTCAGGAAAATCGCCGGCACGCGCGGCAGCGAGCGATAATAGCCGTAGAGGACGCTCATCAGCAGCGTCAGGCAATAGCCGACGATGACCTCGACGATATTCGCCAGCACGCTTTTGAGCGACGCGGCGTTCGACAGCGTCGAGACCGAGCGCAGGATCAGATAGCCGGTCCAGCCGGCAGCCTGCAGCAGCCAGAAGGCGCGGTTCTTCTGTTCGAAGAACGGGCGCGAGAAAATGGCGGGCTTAAGCGTCATGCGCTCCGTCGCAAGTGTGGCCCCCCGGTTGCCGTCATATCGCGGCGGGGGCGGGTTGGGAACCGGGCTTTAGCGGAACGCGCCCCAAACGAAAACCGCCGCCCCGTTGCCGGGACGGCGGTTCGCGTCGGTTGGTTCGGGTAGGGCTTAGAAGCCGACGATCAGCGAACCGATGACAGCGCGCGGCGGGCCGAAGTTCACGAACGCCGTCCCGGCGCCGGTCAGGCTGCCCGGGAACGAGCCGACATAGAATTCGTCGAACAGGTTGGTGACGTTCAGCTGGAACGCGGTCTTCGGCAGGCCGACGCTGGCGAGCGAGTAGCGCAGATCGAGATCGACGACGGTGTAGCCGTTGAATTCCACCGTGTTGATGTCGTTCAGGAAACGCTCGCTGGTGTACTTGGCCTGCGCGCCGAGCTGGAAGTCGCCCAGCGTCCCCTGGACGCGGCCGCCGGCCAGCCATTCGGGAGCGCCACGCTCACGCTTCCCGGCGGTCGGGAAGAAGGTCGTCGCGCTGGCACGCACGTCGTTCATGATCTCCGAACCGATGTACGAACCGAAGGCATAGAACAGCAGGTCGCGGACCGGACGGTACGAGATGCTGGCGTCGACGCCGTACTTCTTCACGTCACCGAGGTTGGTGTCGATGTTGCAGTCGCAATCGATGTTGTAGGCCGACACCAGCCGGTTCTTGTACTGCGAATACCATGGCGAGACGGCGGCCTGCACCTTGCTCGACGTGTAGCGGAAGCCGGCGTCGAAGCTGTGCGAGGTTTCGGCTGCCGGGTTGGCAGCATCCGAACCGACCGGGGCGTAGAGCGAGTTGTACAGTGCATCGGTGCCGGGGACCGACACGTTGCGGGCATAGTTCACCGCAAAGCTGAACGCCGGGGTGAAGTTGTAGGTCATGCCGACGTTCGGCGTGAACTGGTTGTAGTTCAGCGTGCGCGACACAGGTGCGGCCGCACCCGTCGGGCGACCGGTAGCCGTCACGACATACGGATTAGCGGCGGTGTAGCCGGCGACCGTGCCGCCGGCCGGGCAATCGACGTTGCCGTTGCTGGCGGTGGTGAAGCAATATTGGTTCAGATCGCGCGTGAAGAACCGGCCGCTGCCGCCGACCAGAACAGTCAGCGTGTCGTCGAAGAAGCGGCCGCGATATTCGGCGGCGACGAGGTGCAGCGTCGCGATCGAACGACGATCACGCTTTTGCAGGACGTTGCCATTGGCATCGGCCAGCGGGTTGTTGGACGCGAAAACGTCGAACGGTTCGGCATTGCTGTACAGCGCGCCGCCTTCGCCGGTCTGGCGATGGGTGGCGGTGTCGAGCGAGTACGAGACGCGCAGACGGTTCGCCGGATCGATTTCATAGGCGAGGTTGACGATCGCGTTGTAGCGGTCGGTCCGCGTCTGGCTGGGGTTCGAGATCAGGACGCGATCGAGTACGTCACCGTCGCCATTCAGGTCACGGCCGTAATAATAGGTGCCGCCGAATACGCCGGTCAGGTCGCGCGACGTCCCCGAGGTGAAGAACTGTTCACGCGCAACCGCGACGCCACCGCCATTGGCCTTCACATATTGATAGGCACCGTCGACCGACAGGGTCAGCGCATCGGCGAGATGGAACAGCGAGTTCAGGCGCACATTGCCCGTGTTCGACGGGTTGTAGCGGCGTTCGAAGTCGGTGCCGCAATAGTTGGACGACGGTTCGACCTGCGCGGTGCCGGCGATCGGGGTGATCCGGTTGCAAGGCCAGCCGCCGGCGAGATTGTAGAAGCGGCTACGCTTGTTTGCCTGCACCGCACCGGCCGTGCCGGTGAACGAGTCGGCGCGCAGCGACGAACCACCGAAGTTGTTGCGGTTTTCGTTATAATGGCCTGCGATCGAAACGAAGTCGCCATTGCCGCCGATTTCCTGACGGATCTTGGCGTTATACTGCTGCTTGTCGACCTTGCCGTAGTTGGCGAAGCTCGCCTTGTTGTAGGCGGTCGACGCGGCGACCCATGCGGTCGTGCCCTTGCCGGTGAAGTCGCCGGTCTGGATCAGGCCGAACACGCGGTGGAACGGCCGGTCGCCCGCGCCGTCGGCGACGATGTTGCCGTAGCTGGCGACCAGCGACGCGCCGAGTTCGTTCGACGGGCGCAGCGAGTTGATGTTGACGGTGCCGCCGACCGCCGCCGCCGTCGGGCTGTCGACGTCGGTCGAGCCGAGATTGACGTTGATGTTTTCGACCAGTTCGGGGTCGAGCTGCTGGTTCGAATACAGGGCATAGTTGCCCGAATCGTTCAGCGGCAGACCGTCGAAGGTCTGCGCGATGCGGTTCGAATCGAAGCCGCGGATCGTGAACGAGCCGCCCGACGAACCGAACGGATCGTTGTTGGTGAAGCTGACGCCGGGGACCAGGTTGATGATCTGATTGACGCTCTGGCCGGGCTGCTGAACCTGGATCAGTTCCTGGCTCACCTCGATCTTCGCCTTGGGCGAATCCGGGATGCGAATGCCGCCGACGTCGCGCTGCGTCGTCCCAGTAACGACGATTTCCTGGTCATCGAAATCCTGCGAGCCGGTCGACTGCGCAAAGGCCGAGGCCGGGAGCAGGAGCGCGGCAAAGGCCACGCCGGCATAGAGCTTGGTGTTCATAGGTCCCCTTGGAATCGCAAATGGGTGGCGCGACTCGTTACGCTGGTTCAGGCGGTGTCGTTCACCGTCCCGGCGCCAATGGACGTCCCATATTTCTATTTTGCGACAACCGAAAGCGGGGGCGTCAGTCTGTTTTGATGCGTTGCAAAAACATCACGTCGTCGCGGCGGATACGATCGCGGCCCATGCGGCTTCGTCGATGACGCGGATGCCCAGTTCCTCGGCCTTGGCCCGTTTCGATCCGGCATCGGCGCCGACCACGACCAGGTCGGTCTTCTTCGAAACCGACCCGGCGACGCGCGCGCCCAGCGCATCGGCCTGCGCCTTGGCCTCGTCGCGGCTGAGCGTTTCGAGCTTGCCGGTGAAGACCACGGTCTTGCCGGTCAGTTCGCTTTGCGTCGCGGCATGGACGATGTCTTCGGGGCGGACTTCGCGCAGCAGGTCGGCGACGACGTCGCGATTATGCTTTTCGGCGAAGAAGGCGAGCAACGCGTCGGCGACTTCGGGGCCGATCCCCGCCGTCTCGACCGCCGCGACCAGCGCGCGGCCGCGGCGCAGGACGAACTTGCGCTCATTCTCGCCGATCGCCGGCTGGGTCGTGCGGCGGACATGGAGGGCGCGGCGGATCATCGCCGTAAAGTCCCTGGCCGACGTCCAGCGCCGGGCGAGATCGCGGGCGGTCACTTCACCAACATGGCGGATGCCGAGCGCGAACAGGAAGCGGTCGAGGCCGATCGTGCGCCGCGCATCGATCGCGGCCAACAGCTTGTCGACGACAAGGTCCGACATGCGCTCGCGCTGAACCAGTGCCTCGCGATGAGTGTGCAGGCGGAAGATGTCGGCCGGCGAGGCGATCAGCCCGTCACGGAAGAATTCCTCGACCCGGACCAGCCCCAGCCCGGCAATGTCGAAGGCGTGGCGCGAGACGAAATGGATCAGCCGTTCGACCCGCTGCGCCGGGCAGACAAGGCCGCCGGTGCAGCGCACGACCACCTCGCCCTCGCCGCGTTCGGCGAGCGAGCCGCATTCGGGGCATTCGGTGGGGAAGGTCCATGCCGGACGATCCTCGTCTCGCGTGAGATTGTCGACGATCTGCGGGATGACGTCGCCCGCGCGTTGTACGACCACCCGGTCGCCGGGACGGACGCCCAGCCGCTCGATCTCGTCGGCATTGTGCAGCGTGGCGTTGGTGACGACGACGCCGCCGACGGTCACCGGCTCCAGCCGCGCGACCGGCGTGAGCGCGCCGGTGCGGCCGACCTGGATGTCGATCGCCTTGAGCGTCGTCTGCGCACGTTCGGCGGGGAATTTATGCGCGATCGCCCAGCGCGGGGCGCGGCCGACGAACCCGAGCCGCTCCTGCCAGTCGAGCCGGTCGAGCTTGTAGACGACGCCGTCAATGTCGAAGGGCAGGTCGGCGCGGCTACCCTCGATCGCGCGATAGACGGCAAGCGCCTGCGCCGCACCGTCGCAGCGCTGGAACGCGTCGGCGATGGGAAAACCCCAGTCCCTGAGCGCGGCGACGACCCCGGCCTGGGTATCGGCGGGGAGGGCGGCGACCTCGCCCCAGCCGTGCGCAAGGAATTTCAGCGGGCGCGACGCGGTGACGGTCGCGTCCTTCTGTCGCAGCGATCCGGCGGCGGCGTTGCGCGGGTTGGCGAACTGGCGTGCCTTGGCCGGGTCGACCGCATCGGCGAGCAGCCGGGCGTTGAGCGCGGCGAAATCGTCCTTCGCCATATAGACCTCGCCGCGCACCTCGAACACGTCCGGCGCGGCGGCGGGCAGGCTTTGCGGAATGTCGGCGATGGTCGCGACATTGGCGGTCACGTCCTCGCCCACTGCGCCGTCCCCGCGGGTCAGCGCGCGGACCAGCTTGCGCCCTTCGTAGCGTAGCGAGCAGGACAGGCCGTCGATCTTCGGCTCGGCGGTCAGCGCCACGGCTTCGTCGTCGGACAGGCGCAGGAAGCGGCGGACACTGGCGACGAATTCGGCGACGTCTTCGTCGGCGAAGGCGTTGTTGAGGCTCAGCATCGGCCGGGCATGCGCGACCTTGGCAAGATGCCCCGACGGCGCGGTTCCGACCCGCAGCGAGGGGGAATCGGTGCGGACCAACGCCGGGAATGCCGCCTCGACATCGCGATTGCGGCGGACCAGCGCGTCGTAATCGGCATCGGTCAGGATCGGCGCGTCTGCCCCGTGATAGGCGGCATCGGCCTGCGCGATCCGTTCGGCCAGTTCGGCCAGTTCGGCGGCGGCTTCGGCGTCGGTGGCGGGCAGGGGGGCGGTGGTCATGCCCCGACCGCTACCCGCTGTCCGGGCGGGCGATCAAGGGGAAGGCGGCGCGCTATTCCTTGCGGCGGATGGTCATGCGGCGTTCGACGACGATCGGGCGGTCGAAATGCAGCCCGGCGCGACCGTCCTCGGCCCAGCGGATCGTCGCTGCCGACCAGTGGCCGCCGCCGGTGTCGATGCGGATGACTGATCCGATCGCGCCTTCGCCAAAATCGACGAGATCGATCAGCGCGCCGGTGGTCGACAGGTCGCGGATGCGCGCCGGACGGCGGCGGCCATCGACCTCGATCGTGGTCGACCGCAGCATCCGCGTCCGCACCGCACGTTCCGCCTTCGGTCCCTGCGGGGTCAGCGCCCCGCCTTCGCGCAGCAGCCGCGCGGCGGCGGTCGCCCCGTCGACGGGCGGGCCATAGACCGGCCCCACGACCTCGGTACAGCCAAGGTCGCGCAGCACCGCCAGCTCGTCATGATATTCGACACCCCGGGCGGTGGTCGCGATACCGAGCAGGTCGGCGAGCGTCACGATCGAGCGGACCACCGCGGCGTTGCGCCCTTCGGGATCGCTGACCCCCCGCACGAAGGAACGGTCGAGCTTGATCCGGTCGAGCGGCAGGCGGCGCAGGCACGACATCGATGCCTGTCCCGCCCCGAAATCATCGAGCGCCAGCCGGATGCCGACCCCCTGCAACGCGGCGAAGGTCGCGACGGCATGGCGCATGTCGCGCAGCAGGCTCGCCTCGGCGATGCTCAGTTCCAGCCGTTCGGCGGGCATTCCCGACCGCGCGATCGCGTTGGTCAAAATCGCGGGCAACGACGGGTTGGCGAATTGCGCACCCGACAACTGGACCGACAGCCGCGTGTCGCCCGTCCAAGACGCCGCGTCGTGACAGGCGGTGCGCAACACCCATTCGCCGATCGCCTCGATCAGCTTGCATTCCTCCGCCACGCCGAGGAACTGCTGGGCCGCCAGCGTGCCGCGCGTCGGATGTTCCCAGCGGACCAGCGCCTCGAACCCGGTGATCCGGCCGCCGTCGAGCGCGACGACCGGTTGATAGACGATGCGCAACTGGTCGCGCGACAGGGCGACCCGCAGGTCGTCGGCCATTTGCTGGCGGGACCGGCTATCCTCCAGCAGCGCGTCGTGGAAGAAACGGTGGACGCCGCGTCCGGCGCCCTTGGCGGCATAGAGGGCGAGGTCGGCATGGCTGACCAGCACGTCGGGCGTCGCCCCGTCGTCGGGCGACACGGCGATGCCGACCGAACAGCCGATCGATACCGCATTGCCGCCGATGAAATAGGGTTGCGACAGCGATGCGATGATCGCCTGCGCCAGCGTCGCCATCTGCGCGCGGTTGCCCATGCGCGGCAGGACGACCTGGAATTCGTCGCCGCCCAGCCGCCCGACCAGCCCGGCATCGCCGACGACGCGCAGCAGCCGTTCCGCGACCTGTTTCAGCAACGCATCGCCGACCGGATGGCCGAGCGTATCGTTGACCGCCTTGAACCGGTCGAGATCGAGCAGGAACAGCGCGGTGCCGTCATAGCCGGGCTGCGCCAGCGTCTGTTCGAGCGAGATGCGCATCCGTTGCCGGTTGGCGAGGCCGGTCAGGCTGTCGAACAGCGCGAGGCGGGTGATTTCCGCATCCGATTGCCGCACCGCTGCCATGTCGGTGCCGGTGCCCACGAACCCCTCGAACCGGCCGAACGGATCGGTGAACGGGCTGCCCGATACGCTCCAGCTCCGCTCCTGCCCGCCGGCAAGGGCGGGGGTGACGGCGTAATCGGTGAAGGCGGTACGGGCCGAGAGGTGAAAGGCGATGGTGCGTTCCGAATCGTCCGGCCCGGATCCGGCGCCGGCGATGCGCAGCAGATCGGTCAGCGCGGTGCCGACCGGATCGATATCGGCAGCGGCGAACACGCGCACGATCTTGTCACTCAGATACGCGACGCGCCCGTGGCGATCGGTCTGCCAGAACCAGTTCGGACCGTGATCCTCCGCCTCGCGAATCAGTCGTGCGGCGCGGTCGTCGGACAGGCGCGTCGAATCGTCGGGCCGCTGTACCCACGATCGCAACGCCGCCTTCATTCCATCGATCGCCAACTGCCGGTCCCTTTCCCTATGGGCGCGAGGATAGCGGCGCATCGTGAACGAATTCTTTGCATGGCGCCGCTTCCTGCCTGTAGGGCAGTGTGGAAAATGACCGATATGGACCCGCAGATGACCGTCACCATCACCGAAGCCGATCTGATCGACAGCGTCGCCGATGCGCTGCAATTCATCAGCTACTATCACCCGATGGATTATATCCGCGCGCTGGGCGAGGCCTATGCTGCCGAAACGTCACCGGCCGCCAAGGACGCAATTGCGCAAATTCTGACGAACAGCCGCATGTGTGCGGAGGGGCATCGCCCGATCTGTCAGGATACCGGCATCGTCACCGTGTTCGTCAAATGGGGGCAGAATTGCCGCCTCGACAGCGAGCGTTCGTTGCAGGAGGTCGTCGACGAGGGCGTGCGCCGCGCCTATCTGCACCCCGAAAACAAGCTGCGCGCGTCGATCCTCGCCGACCCTGCATTCACGCGGCGCAATACGAAGGATAATACGCCTTCGGTGCTGCACGTCGAAATGGTGCCGGGCGACAAGGTCCATGTCGACGTCGCGGCCAAGGGCGGTGGCAGCGAGAACAAGTCCAAGTTCAAGATGATGAACCCCAGCGATTCGATCGTCGACTGGGTGCTGGAGATGATCCCGCAAATGGGTGCCGGCTGGTGCCCGCCCGGCATGATCGGCATCGGCATCGGCGGCACCGCCGAAAAGGCGATGCTGCTCGCCAAGGAATCGCTGATGGCGCCGATCGACATGGGGCAGTTGAAGGCGCGCGGACCGCAGACCGATGTCGAGGCGCTGCGCATCGAACTGATGGACAAGGTCAATGCGCTCGGTATCGGTGCGCAGGGGCTGGGCGGCCTGTCGACCGTATTGGACGTGAAGATCCTCGACTGGCCGACCCATGCCGCGTCGAAGCCGGTGGCGATGATCCCGAACTGCGCCGCGACCCGCCACGCGCATTTCACGCTGGACGGTAGCGGCCCGGCCTATCTGGAGCAACCGAACCTCGCCGACTGGCCCGACGTCAATTGGACGCCGGACAAGGCGGCGATCCGCGTCGATCTCGACACGCTGACCCCCGAGGTTGTCGCGACGTGGAAGCATGGCGACCGGCTGCTCTTGAACGGCAAGATGCTGACCGGCCGCGACGCCGCGCACAAGCGGATCGCCGACATGCTGGCGAAGGGCGAGGAACTGCCCGTCGATTTCCGCGGGCGCGTGATCTATTATGTCGGACCGGTCGATCCGGTCGGCGAGGAAGTGGTCGGTCCGGCCGGCCCCACCACCGCCACCCGCATGGACAAGTTCACCCGCATGATGCTCGACCAGGGCCTGCTCGCGATGGTCGGCAAGGCCGAGCGTGGGAGCGATGCGACCAAGGCGATCGCCGAGGCCAAATCGGCCTATCTGATGGCGGTCGGCGGCGCCGCCTATCTGGTCGCGCGCGCGATCAAGGGGTCGAAGGTCGTCGGCTTCGAGGATCTTGGCATGGAAGCGATCTACGAATTCGAGGTGCAGGACTTCCCGGTCACGGTCGCGGTGGATAGCGAAGGGCAGAATGTCCACCACCTCGCCCCGCTGGTGTGGCGCGAGAAGATCGCGAAGGAGCGGTTGCTCGAGCGGGCGTAAGGCTGGCCGTCTTCCTTCCCGCCCGTGCGGGAAGGAAGACGGGGCAGGGCGGTCGTCCTTCCCGCGCAGACGGGACCCAGCGAAGGTTAGACCTCCGCAAAAGTCGAAAGCGCCGTGTCCCCGCGGAGGCGGGGACCCAGGGCCACATTCGCAAGCCGTTGTTTTGCTCGGCTCTGGACCCCCGCCTCCGCGGGGACACGGCGGGGCCAGCGTATAGGTAGCGGCCTTTCGCAAAGGGCTCGCCTTCGCCGGCCCGAATTCCTGCCGGCCGGACGCTGTCCCTAATTCGTCTCCGCCGTCAGCGCATCGATGAACCGCTTGCGCCACCAGATCACGTCCTCGTCGACGACATTGTCGATCATCGCCTGCCACCGCTCGATCCGTTCGGCGCGCGGCATGCGCAGCGCCTTGTCGATCGCGTCGGCCATGTCCTCGGCGCTGTAGGGGTTCACCATCAGCGCGCCGCACGACAATTGCTGCGCAGCGCCGGCAAAGCGCGACAGCACCAGCACGCCCGGATCGCGCGGGTCCTGTGCCGCGACATATTCCTTCGCGACCAGGTTCATGCCGTCGCGCAAAGGGGTCACCAATCCGATCCGCGCCGCGCGATAGATGCCGGCCAGCACCTCGCGCGGATAGCCCTTGTTCACATAGCGGATCGGCACCCAGTCGGTATCGGCATAGGCACCGTTGATCCGCCCCGATTGCTGTTCGAGCGTGTTGCGGATGTCGCGATAGGTCTGCACCGCGGTGCGCGACGGCGGCGCGATCTGGAGCAGATAGACCAGGGCCCGCCGATCGGGATGGTTCTGCAGGAAGCGTTCATACCCGGCAAAGCGTTCGGGCAGCCCCTTCGAATAATCGAGCCGGTCGACCCCGACGATCAGGCTGCGCCCGACCGCGCTTTCGAGCTGGTTGAGTTGCGCCGCGCGCGCGACCGGCCCGGCCGCGCCGGCGATGAAGTCCTTCGCCTCGATCCCGATCGGGCAGCTGATCGCGGTGATCGTGCGCCCGCCGACGGTGACGCGGTTGCCGTCGATCGTCCCGTCCATCTCCTCGCGGACATAGTTGAAGAAGCTGTCGAGCCATTCCTCGTTCTGGAACCCGACCACGTCATAGGCGAACAGCGCCTCTACCATGCGGCGGTGATCGGGCAGCGCGGTCAGCAGCCGGCGTGGCGGCCACGGGATGTGCAGGAAGAAGCCGATGCGGTTGGTGATCCCCTGTTGCCGCAGCACCCAGCCCAGGGGGATCATGTGATAGTCATGGACCCAGATCAGGTCGTCGGGTTCGATATGCGGGCCGATGCGTTCGCCGAACACGCGGTTGACCCGTTCATAGCCGCCCTGGAAATCGCGTTCGAATTCGGTCAGGTCGAGGCGATAGTGGAAGAGCGGCCACAAGGTGCGGTTGGCGTAACCGTCATAATATTCCTCGACGTCCTGCTCGCTCAAATCCATCACCGCGCTGGTCACGCCGCCATAGGTCTGGAAGCGGAGTTCGCGATTGTCGCTGGTCTCCCCCGACCAGCCGAACCAGATACCGTCCTCTTCCGCCAGCGCGGCGTTGAGCGCGACGGCCAGCCCGCCCTGCGCCCCGCCGCCGGTGCCGGGCTGGGGAGCCTGCACCCGGTTCGAGATGACGATCAATCGACTCATCGTACGACATTCCATGACTTGCTCAGCAGGACGGCGCTGTTGATCATGCCGACCAGCGAGTAGGTTTGGGGATAATTGCCCCACAATTCCCCGGTTTCGGGGTCGATATCCTCCGACAGCAACCCGGCGGGCGTGCAGCGCGACAACATCTCCTCCAGCAGCTCGCGCGCATCCTCGTCGCGGCCGGTCGCGTGCAGCGCTTCGATCAGCCAGAAGGTGCAGACGTTGAACGCGGTGTGCGGCAGGCCGAAATCGTCCTCGATCGCGTAGCGCAGCATGTGGCTGCCCCGGCGTAGCCCCTTTTCGACGGCGTCGAGCGTACCGATGAAGCGCGGGTCGTCGGGGTCGAGGAAGCGCAGGTCGAGCAGCTGGATGATGCTGGCGTCGAGATCGTCGCCGCCAAAGGTCGCCGACATGCGGTTGGTCTCCGGCCGCCATGCCTCGCGTTCGATATTGGTCCGCATCGCGGTCGCCCGGTCGCGCCAGAAGGTTTCGCGCTCGGTCAGGCCCAGCGTGCCGGCGACATTGGCGAGCCGGTCGCACGCCGCCCAGCACATGGCGGCGCTGTAGGTGTGGACATGGCTCTTGGTGCGCAGCTCCCACAGACCGGCATCGGGCTTGTCATAGGCGGCCCAGGCGCGTTCGCCGATCGGCTCCAGCGCCTCGAAATCGGCCTGTTTGCCGACGCGGAACAGCCGCTGGTCGAAGAAACCCTGCGCGTTCGACAGGATGATCTGGCCATAGGCGTCGTGCTGGACCTGTTCATAGGCCTGGTTGCCGACGCGCACCGGCCCCATGCCGCGATAGCCGTCCAGCCCCTCCGCCTCGCGCTCGACCAGCGTCGCCTCGCCACCGACGCCGTAGAGCGGCTGGATCTGCCCATCGGCGGCATTGTCGACGATGTTGCGCAGATATTCGAGATACCCCTCCAGCACGTCGAGCGCGCCGAGCCGGTTCAGCGCCTGCACCGTATAATAGGCATCGCGGATCCAGCAGTAGCGATAGTCCCAGTTGCGCCCCGAATTCGCATGTTCGGGGATCGAGGTGGTCAGCGCGGCGACGATCGCGCCGGTCTCCTCATGCTGGCACAGCTTCAGCGTGATCGCGCTGCGGATCACCGCCTGCTGCCATTCGACCGGTGTGGCGAGGCCGCGCACCCAGTGGCGCCATTCGTCGATGGTGTTCTTCAGCATCCGCTCGACCGACGCTGGCAGTTCGTCCGAGAAACTCTCGTCTGGTCCCAAGAAGAAATGCAGCGTGCGCTCGACCCGGAACAGCCGCTCGTCCTCGATCCAGCCGACTGGCGCGCTGGTCGACAGGCGGATCGTCTCACCGTCGAGCAGGTAGCGGATATGGTTCGACCCGCGCGTCCGCTCCGCCTGCGCGCTGCCCCAGTCGACCGAGGGGCGCAGGCGCACGCGGATGCGGGGGCTGCCGGCCAGCGGGCGGACGATCCGGCAGAAGGCGACCGGGCGATACATGCGGTCGTGTCGCTTGAAACGCGGACAGAAATCGACGACCTCGATCGCATTGCCCTGCGCATCGACATGGCGCGTGACCAGCACCGGCGTGTTGCGAATATAGGTCTGCTGCGTATCGACGCAGCCGTCGAGGTCGATCTCCCAGAAACCGAACGCCCCGTCCGATCCGCGCCGCCGGTCGTCGAGCAGCGAGGAAAAGGCCGGATCGCCATCGACGCGCGGCAGGCACCCCCATACGAAGCGTCCGTTGCGGTCGACCAGCGCCGACACCTGACAATTGCCGATCGGCCAAAGGTCCATCGTCGCGGTCATGCGTTCGTCTCCAGCCAGCCCAGAAAGGATGCGACATCGTCGAGGCGATAGGTCGCAGCGGTATCGCGCATCGGGCCGATCAAGATGCCGGCGCCGCCATGATGCGCCGCAACGACCATGCCCGGTTCGTCGGTCAGGTCGTCGCCGACGAAGATCGGCGGGTGTCCGGCAAAGGGCGCGCTCTCGCACAGCGTCGCGATCGCCGTACCCTTGTCATGACCGTCCATGCGCAATTCGATCATCATCTTGCCGGCCTGCGTCGTCAGCCCGTCGCGCTGGGCAAAGGCATCGACGAGCGCGTGCGCCTCCTGTTCGACCTCGGGAGCGCCGCGATAATGGATCGCGACGCCTAATGTCTTGATCTCGATCACGATCCGGGGATCGTCGCCGAACCGGTCCTTGAATGCGCGCTCGGCCGCGGTCAGGCTGGCCGGGCGATCGGGCAGCAGCGTGGTGCCGCCGGCGGGGCGGATTTCGGCGCCATGGCTGCCGACGACCGCATAGTCGGCGATCGTCGTTCCCAGAAAGCCGTCAATTTGTTCGATCGACCGCCCGCTGACGATCGCAACCCGTCCGTCCAGCCGCTGCGCCAGCCGATGCAGCAGCGAACGCAATTCGTCGCCGACCACTACCCCATCGGGGCGTTCGGCCAGTTCGACCAGCGTGCCGTCGAAATCGAGGAACAGGCCGGCATCATCGAGAAGGCCGGCGGGCGGAGGGGGAAGGTCTTGGTACGCCATCGGTCCGATGAACGCCGCGTGACCGTGAATCGTTTCGCAGGTGCAGTGTATTTTGGTGAACGGTCGTCCGAGCCGGGACGTTGCTCCAAAGGGCAATTGCGGGCCTTGCCTCTTCCGGCAAGGACCAAACAATGCCCAAGTAACTGGCAATCCGGGGGTGGCGAACCCCGCGCGCAGCCGGTATGCACACCCCATGACAGCCCGGATCATCGACGGAAAAGCCTTTGCGGCAAATTTGCGCGCGAAGGTCGCCACCCATGCCGCGACCTTCGCCGAAACCGCGGGGCGTCCCGCCGGCCTTGCCGTGGTGCTGGTCGGCGAGGACGCCGCCTCGGCCGTCTATGTGCGATCGAAGGGGAAGGCGACGCGCGAGGCCGGCATGGCCAGCTTCGAACATCGCCTGTCGGCGGATGTGTCGCAGGACGAGCTGATCGCGCTGGTCGAGCGGCTGAACGCCGATCCGGCGGTCGACGGCATCCTCGTGCAATTGCCGTTGCCCCGGCATCTCGACAGTGATGCCGTGCTGCTCACCATCGACCCGGACAAGGATGTCGACGGTTTCCACCCGGTCAATGCCGGACGGCTGGCGACCGGTCTGCCCGGCATGGTGCCCTGTACCCCCTATGGCTGCCTGTTGCTGTTGCGCGATGTGCTGGGGGACCTGTCGGGCAAGGACGCGGTGGTCGTCGGCCGTTCGAACATCGTCGGCAAGCCGATGGCGGCGCTACTGACCGCCGAGAGCTGCACCGTCACCATCGCCCATTCGCGCACGCATGACCTGCCCGGTCATGTCGCGCGCGCCGATATCGTCGTCGCGGCGGTCGGGCGGGCGAACTTCGTGAAGGGCGAATGGCTGAAGCCCGGCGCGACCGTGATCGATGTCGGCATCAACCGGACCGATGACGGGCTGGTCGGCGATGTCGACTTCGCCTCCGCCATGTCGGTTGCGGGCGCGATCACCCCGGTGCCGGGCGGGGTGGGGCCGATGACCATCGCCTGCCTGCTGCGCAACACGCTGGTCGCGGCACACCGGCGCGAAGGGTTGCCGTTCGACGACAGCGCGCTGTGATCGAACTATTCGTCTCGTCGCTCATCACCTTCTTCGTGGTGATCGATCCGCCCGGCTGCGCGCCGATCTATGCCGGGCTCACCACCGGGGCGTCCAACGTACAGCGCCGGTCGATGGCGATCCGCGCGGTCGGCATCGCCACCGCCATCCTCCTCGTCTTCGCCCTGTTCGGGCAGGCGCTGCTGAAGGCGCTGGGCATCAGCCTCGACAGCTTCCGCATCGCCGGCGGCATCATGCTGTTCCTGATCGCGCTGGAAATGGTGTTCGAAAAGCGCACCCAGCGCCGCGAGGACCGCGCGCAGAAAATCATCGAGACGCATGAGGTCGAGGACGTGTCGACCTTTCCCATGGCGATGCCGATGATCGCCGGGCCGGGTTCGATCGCGTCGGTGATGCTTCTGATGAGCCAGGTCGGCGACTGGAGCGCGCGGGCGGTGGTGCTGGGCGCGCTGGCGTCGATCCTGTTGCTGACGCTGCTCGCGCTGCTGGCGGCGGGGCCGCTGATGAAGCTGCTGGGCGCGCGGATCGAGGCGGTGATCACCCGGCTGCTGGGCGTGCTGCTGGCGGCGCTGGCGGCGCAATTCGTCATCGACGGGCTGCGCGCGAGCTTTCTGTAAGCATTCCCGAGTGTTGCTGAATGGTTACAGCTCACATGTAATTTTAACCTTACATTCGTTCGTATTTGCAAAGCCCCTTGTATCGGCAGATACTTAACCCCGTTCGGAACCGCCACGCGCGCGTGCCGACCGCTTCGAACACCCGTCAGGGTCAAAGGGGATATCTGTTTTCATGGTTGCTTTCTCAATGCGCACGTCGTTGCGCCACGGTGCGGCTTTGTCCGCGCTGTTCGTGGGTGTCGCAGGCGCGCCGGCCTTCGCACAATCGACCGCCACCACGCCGGACGCAGCGACGACGCTGCCCGTAACCGGGCCGCAAGAGACTGCAACCGACAATAGCGGTGACGAGATCGTCGTTACCGGATCGATCCTGCGCCGTACCAACGCCGAGACCCCGTCGCCGGTTAGCGTGCTCAGCGCGGAATCGCTCGAGCAGCGCGGTCTGAACACCGTGGCGGAAGCGGTGCAGCGCCTGTCGGCCAATGGCGCCGGTACGATCACCCAGGGCTGGAACACCGGCAGCAACTTCGCGACCGGCGCCAACGCGGTGTCGCTGCGCGGCCTGACCGTGCAATCGACGCTGACCGTGTTCGACGGCCTGCGCATGTCGCCCTATCCGCTGGCCGATGACGGCCACCGCAACTTCGTCGATCTGAACACGATTCCGAACGCGATCATCGACCGGATCGAAGTGCTGCGCGACGGCGCATCGTCGACCTATGGCGCCGACGCGGTCGCGGGCGTCATCAACGTCATCACCAAGAAGCAGATCCAGGGCGTCCATGTGAATGGATCGGCCGGCATCTCGCAGCGTGGCGACGCCGCCGAACAGCGCATCGACCTGACGCTCGGCTATGGCGACCTGAACGAGCAAGGCTTCAACTTCTACGTCAATGGCGAATATCAGCGTAACGAGGCGCTCTACGCTCGCGACCGCGGTTTCCCGTACAACACTGCCAACCTCAGCAGCATGTGCGCGCCGTCGATCGGCCGCCCCGAAATCCGCAATGCTGCCGGCGCCATCACCCAGACGGCAATCGCCGCCGGCACCGTGACCTGCCGCGCCAATGGCGTCCGCAACGGCTTCAACGCCGATGGCGGATTCAATGGTCTGCTCAGCACCACCGTGCCCGTCGTTCGCGGTGTCGATGCGACCGGGGCAGGCACCACCCGCTACAACCTGCTAAACGCCGCCGCCGGCTGCCGCGACTTGGTGGCAGTGAACGTGCCGACCGGCGCGTCGACCACTGCCGGCCCGGTCCAGTGCCAGCAGGACTTCCGCAACCAGTATTCGCAGCTGCTGCCCGATCAGGAGCGGCTGGGCTTTGCGACGCGCTTCACCGCCAAGCTGGGGGACCGCGCCGAAGTCTACGCGATCGCCAACTATTACCAGACGCGTACCGCGACGCAGATCTCGCCGCTGGGCTTCAACAACCAGACGACCCCGCCGGGCACCGTCCTGCTGAACCCGCTGTATCTGCCGACCTATGTCTGCGCCAATGGCGTCGGCACGCTCGACATGCTGAACACCGGCTGTAACGCGACCAACGGCACGCTGAACCCGAACAACCCGTTCGCCGCCTCGGGGCAGCGCGCGCAGATCCTGTCGCTTTACGATCGTCCGCGCGACATCCAGTCGAAGGCTCGCGCGCTGCGCGGCGTCATCGGCGTGCAGGGATCGTTCGGCGACGACTGGCGCTACAGCGCGGACGTCACCGCGTCGAACGTGCAGCTCGACATCCGCCAGGCGAACTATCTGATCCCGCAGCGCATCCTCGACGTCGTCGCGCGCGGCACCTATAATTTCGTCAACCCGGAACAGAATTCGCAGGAAATCCGCGACTATATCGCGCCGGTGAACGAGACCCGCTCGACCTCGGACCTGTGGCAGGCCCAGGCGACGCTGGCCAAGGATCTGTTCCAGCTGCCGGGTGGTCCGCTGCAGACGGCGGTGGGCGTCGCCTATCGTCACGAATCGATCAACAACCCCAGCGCCAACCCGGCCAACGACAGCAACCCCTATGACCGCTATTACGGCGTGAATTCGGTCGGTGCGATCGGCAGCCGCAACGTCAAGTCGGCTTTCTACGAAGTGAACGCGCCAATCATCGACCAGTTCGAGGTCAACGCGTCGGGCCGTTATGACGACTACTCGTCGGGCCAGAAGAATTTCTCGCCGAAATTCGGTGCGAAGTTCACGCCGATCCCGCAGGCCGCGATCCGTGGTACCTGGTCGAAGGGCTTCCGCATCCCGAGCTTCAACGAAGCCTTTGGTCTGCCAACGACCGGCTACATCACGCGTCAGCTCGACCGGAACAATCCGGCACAGGCGGCCTTCATCGCGGCGCATGGCGGCAACAACTACGCCACCGACCAGTTCTCGGTCGGCCAGACCACCGAAGGCAATCCGGCGCTTGACCCTGAAAAGTCGACCAGCTGGACGGTCGGCGCGATCTTCGAACCGATCCGCCGCGTCAGCCTGACGGTCGATTACTTCAACATCAAGATCAAGGGCATCATCGGCGCTGCCGACGACACCGGCGTGTTCGAACAATATTACGCAAATAACGGCGTGGTGAACGTTCCGGGCATCACCGTGCGTCCTGGTATCGCCGACGTGAACTTCCCGAACGCGCTGCCGCATCTCGGCTTCATCGAATCATCGTTCCAGAATGGCGATTCGCAGGAAGTTTCGGGTATCGATCTCGGCGTGAACGTGAACTTCCCGTTCAGCGACAACGTCCGCCTCGTCAGCGGGTTCGAAGGCACCTACCTGATCAACTTCGACCGCGTGACCGAGAACGGCAACCGCCAGCGCTATGCCGGCACGCTCAGCCCGTGCGACGTCACCTCCTGCTCGGGCTCGCCGCGTTGGCGCGCGACGTGGCAGAACACGCTGGAAATGGGTCCGGCGACCCTCTCGGTCACGACCTACTACACCAGCGGCTACGACCTCGCCTCGATCGACTATGACGGTGTGAAGGGCGACTGCCTCGCCAGCATCGGCGCGTCGGTCGTGACCTATCGCGACGGCGTTACCCCGGTACTCTGCAAGGGGCCGGAGACGTGGAACGTCGACCTGACTGCCTCGTACAAGGTTAGCGACCGCTTCACCCTGTACACCAACGTCCTCAACCTGCTCGACCTGAAGGCACCGTTCGACCCGAGCGCGGCCTACAGTCAAGGCCAGTACAACCCGGCATGGGCCGGCGCGAACATCCTCGGCCGGTTCATCCGGGTCGGCGCACGCGTCGATTTCTAAACTGCGATCGTCGTGAATGAGGGAAGGGCGCTCCGGCAACGGGGCGCCTTTTTTTTTGGGGGGGGGAACTGAAGCACGCCAGCCCTTAATATTCGACGTGATTTACTATGTTATAACGCTGTTACGCAATTGTTAGTTGCGTTTATCGAAAAACGAGAAGTCCTCGCAAGTTGACGTTTAATAGAATACGTCCTTATTTTAATAAGGCAGTTTGTTTTCAATGTTTTGCCTAAACGGGCGTATCTTTGTGGTAACCCCTGTTACCGAAAAAACACGATGTGACGTTTTCTGTATTCGGTGCTGTATCTGCCGATTGCGCGCAAAGTTCGTGTCCCGTTAGTTTCTCCATGTTGCATCGTTCTTACGGTGCCAGGGAAAACAGGGGCAGATATGAGAATGAACGTACGTACCACGTTGTTGGCCTCGACGCTGCTTATGGGAGTGGCGACGCCTGCGATGGCGCAGGTTGCGCAGGGCCCGGAAAGCCCGACCAGCGAAACGACTGGCGAACCCGCCGCGGAGGTCGACGTCATTACCGTAACGGGTTCGCGTATTGCGCGTCCCGAAATCGATTCGCCGGTTCCGCTGACCACCGTTGATCGCGTGCAGTTGCTGCAACGCGGCGTTTCGAACGTTTCGGACATCCTCAACGAACTGCCGCAGGTCGCGATCGGCTCCACCCGGACCAATACCAACTTTCTTACGTCCGGCACCGGCATCTCGACCGTCAACCTCCGCGGGTTGGGGTCCAACCGTACGCTGGTCCTCGTCAACGGCCGGCGGTTCGTCGGCGGCTTCGGCGGCGATACCGCGGTCGATCTGAACAATATCCCGACCGACTTCCTGGAACGCGTTGACAACATCACCGGTGGTCAGGCCGCAGTCTACGGTTCGGATGCTATCGCCGGCGTGGTCAACTTCGTTCTGCGGGACAGCTTCGAAGGGCTGCAGGTCCGCGCACAGGGGGGCGTGACCGAGCGCGGCGACAATGGCCGTTATTTCGTCAGCGTCACCGGCGGTACGAAATGGGGTGCCGACGATCGCGGGAACGCGATGCTCAATTTCTCCTACGACCGCGACAACGGCCTCAAGTCGGCGGACCGTGCGATCTCGGCACAAGACTGCGCCTTCCTCGTGTGCGGACCGGGTTCGTACAGCTCGTTCGCACCCCAGGGGCAGTTCCAGCTGCTCAATACCGCAGGTACGGGTTCGGTGCGTGCGCTGCCGGGCAATAACAACAACTTCTCCTTCCGGCCCGATGGTTCGCTGGCGTTGCTGTCGGGGTACCAGACCGGTCAGTTCGGGTTCAATCGCAACGGCCTGCGCCGGATCGCGGTGCCGCTCGAACGCTATCTGGCCAGCGGCATCTTCAATTACGAGGTGACGAGCGGCATTCAGGCGTATGCTGAAGTCACCTATGCCCGCACCAGCTCGAACGCGTCGATCGAACCGTTCCCGCTAGCCAATACCGACGTCTATGCCAGTGGCGGCATCCCGATCACCAACGCGTTCATCCCGACGACGATCGCCAACGCGATCGCTGCGGCCAACTCGGATGCGGATCCGTCGAACAACGTCGGGTCGCTGGCCTTCCGTCGTCGCCAGAACGACGTGTTCAGCCGCAGCAACCGTGCCGAACGCAACACGTGGCGCGCCGTCGCCGGCGTGCGGGGCGATCTCGGTTCGGACTTCAGCTACGACGTCAGCTATGTCTATGGCCACCTGAACGATTTCAACAGCAGCCAGGACGTCGACACCGCCCGCTATCGCCAGTCGCTGGACTCGATCCGGGTGGGCACGGGTAACGTCGTCGGCGTCGACATCGTCTGCCGTGACGAAGCGGCACGCGCTGCGGGTTGTATCCCGATCAACCTGTTCGGTCTCGGCACCGCTGATCCGCGTGCGGCAAGCTATGTCCAGGCGGTTGTTCCCAAATCGGAAGACATCACTAACGAACAGCATGTCGTCACGGCATCGATCTCGAACTCGTCGCTCTTCGATCTGGGTGCGGGCGGCGTCGGTATCGCGGCGGGCGTCGAATACCGGTCCGAATCGGTCGTCGACGATCTGGATACCCTGACCAACACCGGCGGTAATTCGGGTAACCAGATCCCCGATCTTCGCGGGTCGCAGGACGTCCGCGAAGTGTTCGGCGAAGTGAACATTCCGTTGCTGTCGGACCGGGGGCTGTTCCAGTTCCTGGGTGTCAATGGCGCGATTCGTTATTCGGATTACTCGACGGTCGGCGGGGTGCTCAGCTGGAATGCCGGCGGCGAATGGGAACCGTTTGATGGCTTCCGTCTCCGCGGCCGCTACGCCGTGGCCAACCGTGCGCCCAACAACAGCGAATTGTTCAGCGCACCTTCCGAAACCTTTGCGGCGGTGACCGATCCGTGCGACGGCATCACCCGGGTGTCCACCGGCGCTGCTGACGCCGCCTGCCGTCAGGTGCCCGGGATCGCGGCCTTCTTCGCCGCCAATCCGAACGGCACGTTCGCTTACACGCTCGCCGACACGCAAGGGGTCAACGGCTTCGTCGGCGGTAATCGCAACCTGCGCGAGGAAACCGCCAAGACGATCACTGGCGGCTTTACCTACAACCCCAGTTTTCTGCGGAACCTTCAGTTCACCGCGGACTATTTCGACATTCGTATCGACGGTGCGATCTCGACCCTCGGCCGGTCGGATACGGTCGAAAAGTGCCTGGGGACCGGCGCTGCCGTCTATTGCGACAACGTGATCCGCTTCGCGAGCACGGGATATCTGCAGACGGTCAATGCACAGCTGATCAACATTGCCGGTTTCAAGGTTCGCGGGATCGACGTCGGACTACGCTTTGCGCAGCCCCTCGGCCTGTCCAGCCAAGACCAGCTTTCGGTCGTCGCGAACTATACCTATCTGCTCGACTATAAGACTCGCACCGATCCGTCGGCTCCTGAAGAAGAGTTCGCCGGAACGTTCGGGAACGGCTTCTCGACCCACAAGCTGAACGCGCGTGCGACCTACTCCACGAACGGCACCGGTTTCAGCTGGCAGACGGTCTTCCTGAGCGGTGGTCCGTTCCTTCGGAACGCCTTCATCAGCAACGATCCGGCGGTGGTCGCGCTCAACGACGTCAAGGATTACTGGCTGCACAACATTCAGATTAGCCAGGACGTCGGCAACGCGTTCACGTTCTTCTTCAACGTGGACAACCTCTTCGATACCAAGCCGCAATATCTGCCCGGCACGCCTTACGGCACGCCTACTGGTCTTGAGACCTCGGCGGACTTCGACCTATTCGGTCGTCGCTTCACCGCCGGTGCGCGTTTCACCTTCTAAGCTGAAACCGCGACGACGGATGGACGCGCCTTCCCCTCGGAGAAGGCGCGCTTCCATTTACCCTACGCTCAACGTCAGCGCCCCATCCCCCTCATCGACCCGCACCGTAGACCCATCCTTAACGCTTCCACGCAGGATCAAATCGGCCAGCGGATCCTGCAGGTAACGCTGCACCGCGCGCTTCAACGGCCGCGCGCCGTACACCGGGTCATACCCGACCCTCCCGAGCCAGGCCCGCGCGGCATCGGTCAGTTCGACCTTCACCTTGCGCTCCGCCAGCAGGCGGCCGACGCGACCCACCTGGATATCGACGATCGGTGCCATGTGATCCGCCGCCAGCCGGTGGAACAGGATGATCTCGTCCAGCCGGTTGAGGAATTCCGGGCGGAAATGCGCGCGGACGACGTCCATCACCTGTGGCTCGACCGTCTCGACGCCTGCGCCGTCGGGCAGGTTGGTCAGATATTGTGACCCGAGATTCGAGGTCAGGATCACGATCGTGTTCGAGAAATCGACCGTGCGTCCCTGTCCATCGGTCAGCCGCCCGTCGTCGAGCACCTGGAGCAGGATGTTGAAGACGTCGCCATGCGCCTTCTCCACCTCGTCGAACAGCACGACCTGATAGGGGCGGCGGCGGACGGCTTCGGTCAGCTTGCCGCCTTCCTCATAGCCGACATAGCCCGGCGGCGCACCGATCAGCCGCGCGACGGCATGCTTTTCCATGAACTCGCTCATGTCGATGCGGACCATCGCGTTGGGATCGTCGAACAGGAATTCGGCGAGCGCCTTGGTCAGCTCGGTCTTGCCCACACCCGTCGGCCCGAGGAACAGGAAGCTGCCCAGCGGCCGGTTCGGGTCCTGCAACCCGGCACGCGAACGACGCACGGCGGTGGCGACGGCGCGCACGGCCTCGTTCTGGCCGATCACCCGCTTGCCGAGCGCATCCTCCATGTTGAGCAGCTTCTCGCGCTCGCCCTCCAGCATCCGGTCGACCGGCACCCCGGTCCAGCGGCTGACGACGGCGGCGATGTCGTCGGCGGTCACTTCCTCGCGCAGCATCGCGCCGCCGGCATTGCCCTGCGCTTCGAGCAACTGCTTTTCGAGCGTCGGGATCGTGCCATAGGTCAGCTCGGACATGCGGGCGAGGTCGCCCGAGCGCTGCGCCTGTTCGAGCGCGACGCGCGCGGCGTCGAGCTGTTCCTTGAGCTTGGCTTCGGACGCGATCTTGTCGCGCTCGCCCTGCCAGCGCGTCACCAGTTCGGCGAGTTGCTGCTCGGCATTGGCGAGTTCCTCCTCCAGCGTGTCGAGCCGGTCGATGCTGGCGGCGTCGCTCTCGCGGCGCAGCGCCTCGCGCTCGATCTTCATGCGCAGGATGCGGCGGTCAAGCGTTTCGATCGCCTCGGGCTTGCTCTCCACCTCCATGCGGATGCGGCTGGCGGCCTCGTCCATCAGGTCGATCGCCTTGTCGGGCAGAAAGCGGTCGGTGATGTAGCGGTTCGACAGCGTCGCCGCCGACACCAAAGCGCCGTCGGTAATCCGCACCCCGTGATGAAGTTCGTACTTCTCCTTCAGGCCGCGCAGGATGCTGATTGTGTCCTCGACGGTCGGTTCGCCGACGAACACCGGCTGGAACCGCCGCTGGAGCGCGGGGTCCTTCTCGACATGCTTGCGATATTCGTCGAGCGTCGTCGCGCCGATGCAATGCAGCTCGCCACGGGCGAGGGCGGGTTTCAGCAGGTTGCCGGCATCCATCGCCCCTTCGGACTTTCCTGCGCCGATCAGCGTGTGCATCTCGTCGATGAACAGGATGATCTGCCCGTCGCCCGCCTTGACCTCGTCGAGCACGCCCTTCAGCCGCTCCTCGAACTCGCCGCGATATTTGGCGCCGGCGATCAGCGAGCCCATGTCGAGCGACATCAGCGTGCGATCCTTCAGCCCCTCGGGCACGTCGCCATTGGCGATGCGCAGCGCGAGGCCTTCCGCGATCGCGGTCTTGCCGACGCCGGGTTCGCCGATCAGCACCGGATTGTTCTTGGTCCGGCGCGCCAGGATCTGGATCGTGCGGCGGATCTCCTCGTCGCGGCCGATGACCGGATCGAGCTTGCCGTCGCGCGCCGCAGCCGTCAGGTCGCGGGCGAATTTCTTGAGCGCATCATAGCGATCTTCGGCCCCCGCCGTATCGGCGGTGCGTCCGCCGCGCAGCTTGTCGATCGCGGCGTTCAGATTCTGCGCCGTGATGCCGGCAGCGGTCAGCGCCTTGCCCGCCGGCCCCTGCGACATGGCCAGCGCCAGCAACATCCGCTCGACGGTGACGAAGCTGTCGCCCGCCTTGGTCGCGATCTGTTCGGCCTGGTCCAGCAGGCGGACGCTGTCATTGTCGAGGCCCGGATTCTGTTGCGCGCCCGACCCCGATACCGACGGCATCTTGGCCAAGGCGGCATCGGTTTCGGCGATCGCCCGCCGCGCATCGCCGCCGGCAGTGGTGATCAGCCCGGCCGCCATGCCCTGTTCGTCGTCGAGCAGCGCCTTCAATATATGTTCCGGCGTGATCCGCTGATGCGAATTGCGGATCGCCACGGTCTGCGCCGCTTGCAGAAAGCCCCGTGCCCGGTCGGTGAATTTTTCGAGGTTCATCGTGTTCCCCTGTGATGTTGCGGGCGATATGGTGTGGTAAAAGGGCAACACAAGGGGCGTGCATCGTTTGGCACGGCACGGCGTTGGAGGCGCAATGGCAAGCGTCGTTCGCATTCTCGGCTGGGTATTGGTGTGGATCGTCGCGATCCTGTGCATGACGGTGACGATCGTGCCGCGCTTCCTCGATCGCATTTACTATCGCGGCGTCGCGGGCGACCATTTCGACGGTGCGCGTTTCTTCAATCCCGATGGCGACGACACCTCGGCCCCGCCGGGCGGCAGCCGCAGCGGCTTCTTCTGGCGACAGGCAACCGGCAGCGACGGCCGCCCGCCATGGCCCGCGCAGATGTCGGTTCGGCCCGCACGGCCCGCCGAACTGCTGTCCGCCGCAACGCCCCCGGCGCGCGATCCCGGTCAGACGCCGATGCGGGTGACGTGGATCGGCCATGCATCGGTGCTGGTCCAGACCCCCGGCCTCAACATCCTGACCGATCCGGTGTGGAGTGAACGCGCCGGCCCGTTCGGCTTCGGTCCGAAACGCGTCGCCGCACCGGGCATCGCGCTCGCCGACCTGCCGAAGATCGACCTGATCGTCATCAGCCACAATCATTACGACCATCTCGACCTCGCCACGTTGAGGAAGCTCTACGAGCGGGACCGGCCGGCGATCGTCACTGCCCTTGGCAACGACGCGATCCTGCGCAGCGCTGGCATCCCCGCATCGGCGCTCGACTGGCGACAGATGCGGCAAGTGGCCGGCGCCAACGTCCATGTCGTGCGCAACCATCATTGGTCGAGCCGCTGGTTCGTCGACCGCAACCGCGCCTTGTGGTCGGCGTTCGTCGTCGAACTGCCCGGCGGCAATCTGTTCTTCGCGGGCGATACCGGCATGGGCGACGGCGCATGGGTGGAGGAGGCGAGGGCGCTCGGCCCGATCCGCCTCGCCTTGATCCCGATCGGCGCGTTCCGGTTCCAGCCGGGACAGATGGCGAGCGGCGCGCATATCGGACCGGTCGACGCGCTGGATGTGTTCCGTCGGCTAGAGGCGTCGCGCGGCATCGCCATTCATTGGGGCACGTTCCGCCTCTCCTATGAAGGCTATGCGACCCCGCCCAAATTGCTGAGCGCGGCGAAGGCATGTGCCGGCGTTACCGATCGCCGCTTCGGCGCGGTTGTGATCGGCCGCCCGGTCGACATCGCGCCGATGACCGCCGCTGCCGCACCGCCGTTCGATCGGGACGCCGTGCTTCGCTGTCTCGATGGTCCGGCGGGCAACGCCTTGCGCTAAGTGTCGAAACGGTGAGACTGCCCGGATGACCCACACCGCAAACCGGTCCGTTCGCGACAGATGGATGGCGCAAATCATGCTGACGATGCTGTGGAGCGCGCTGTTGACCTACGGCATGATCGTTTTGAACCTTCTTCCAAGTCCGTGGTATGCGCTCTGGATGATTATCACGCCGTTGCTCGTTGGTCTCACGCTCAATCAAGGTGCCAGACAGCTTGTTATGGCGTTTGCGTTGCCCTTCGCTTCCATCGTCGCATGTACCATCGTCGGCAATGCCATGGGCGGGGTGTGAGCCTTCAAACCGGTTAAGAGTTCACAACCGATCACAATCGCCCTATTGGTAACGCCAGATACGATCCGGCAAAGACCGGACCATAGGAGAGAGACATGCTCGATTTCGCGCTCGGCGAGATGGCCGATGCCATTCGCGAGACCACGCAGCGCTTCGCCGCCGATCGCATCGCGCCGATCGCCGCCGCCGTCGATGCCGAGGATCGCTTTCCGCAAGAACTCTGGCCCGAAATGGGCGCGCTCGGGCTGCACGGCATCACCGTAAGCGAGGAAGATGGCGGCCTAGGCCTCGGCTAT
This sequence comes from Sphingomonas sp. BL-S-05, assembly GCF_055521695.1. Classification (NCBI taxonomy): domain Bacteria; kingdom Pseudomonadati; phylum Pseudomonadota; class Alphaproteobacteria; order Sphingomonadales; family Sphingomonadaceae; genus Sphingomonas; species Sphingomonas sp. BL-S-05. Next base: position 541,892 of record NZ_CM145499.1, read on the forward strand.
CTCGAACATGTCGTCGCCTGCGAGGAAGTCGCCCGCGCCTCCGCCTCGGTCGGCCTGTCCTATGGCGCGCATTCCAACCTGTGCGTCAACCAGATCGCGCGCTGGGGGTCGCCTGAGCAAAAGGCGAAATATCTCCCCAAACTCATCAGCGGCGAACATGTCGGGTCGCTCGCCATGTCCGAAGTCGGTGCCGGCTCCGACGTCGTGTCGATGAAGCTGCGCGCCGACAAGGTCGATGGCGGCTATCGGCTGAACGGCACTAAATTCTGGATCACCAACGCCCCCTATGCCGCGACGCTGGTCGTCTATGCCAAGACCGCACCGGACGCGGGATCGAAGGGGATTACCGCCTTCCTGATCGAGAAGGACTTTGCCGGTTTCGCAATCGGCCAGAAGATCGACAAGATGGGGATGCGCGGATCGCCGACCGCCGAACTGGTCTTCAACGACTGTTTCGTGCCGGACGATAACGTCATGGGTCCGCTCAACGGTGGCGTCGGCGTGCTGATGTCGGGCCTCGATTACGAACGCGTCGTGCTGTCGGGCATCCAGTTGGGGCTGATGCAGGCGTGCCTCGACACCGTCCTGCCGTACGTCGCCGAGCGCAAGCAGTTCGGCAAGCCGATCGGTGCGTTCCAGCTGATGCAGGGCAAGATCGCCGACATGTCGGTCGCGCTCAATTCGGCGCGGGCCTATGTCTATGCGGTCGCCCGTGCCTGCGACGCCGGCCGCACCACCCGCCACGACGCGGCGGGCGCGATCCTGCTGGCGTCGGAAAATGCGGTGAAGGTCGCCAATGACGCGATCCAGGCGCTGGGCGGGGCGGGCTATACGAAGGACTGGCCGGTCGAACGCTATTATCGCGACGCGAAGCTGCTCGACATCGGTGCCGGAACCAACGAAGTTCGCCGGATGCTGATCGGTCGCGAATTGCTGGGCGAGGGGACGCGCGCACAATGACGGTGCTGCCGACGCTGGTCGATCGTGGATCGGACGCCTTCGCCGCCAATACCGCGCACAACGAAGCGCTCGCCGCCGATCTTCGCGAACGTACCGCCCGCACCGCATCGGGCGGACCCGAGCGCAGCCGCGAACGCCATGTCGCGCGCGGCAAGCTGTTGCCGCGCGACCGCATCCACCGCCTGCTCGACGCCGGATCGCCCTTCCTTGAAATCGGCGCGCTGGCGGCGGGCGGCATGTATGGCGACGAGGCTCCGGCGGCGGGTGTGATCGCCGGCATCGGCCGCGTCCATGGCCGGCAGGTGATGGTCGTCGCCAACGATCCGACCGTAAAGGGCGGCGCGTACTTCCCGATGACGGTCAAGAAGCATCTCCGCGCGCAGGAGATCGCCTCGGAAAATCATCTGCCCTGCATCTATCTGGTCGACAGCGGTGGCGCGAACCTGCCGCATCAGGCGGAGGTGTTCCCCGACCGCGACCATTTCGGCCGCATCTTCTTCAATCAGGCGCAGATGTCCGCAAAGGGCATTCCCCAGATCGCCTGCGTGCTGGGCAGTTGCACGGCGGGCGGCGCCTATGTCCCTGCCATGTCCGACGAAACGGTGATCGTGCGTGGGCAGGGGACGATCTTCCTCGCCGGCCCGCCGCTGGTCAAGGCCGCGACCGGCGAGGTCATCAGCGCCGAGGAACTGGGCGGGGCCGACACCCATGGCCGCAAATCGGGCGTGGTCGATCATGTCGCGGAGGATGATGAGCAGGCGCTGCTGATCGTCCGCGATATCGTCGCGACCTTGCCCCCGCCGCGCCGCGCGGAACTGGCGCTCACCGACCCGCGTCCGCCGCTCCACGACGCGGCCGACCTTGCCGGCATCGTGCCGACCGATGTCCGCGCCCCCTATGACGTGCGCGAGGTGATCGGGCGCATCGTCGACGGATCGGAACTGCACGAATTCAAGCCGCTCTACGGCACGACGCTGGTCTGCGGCTTCGCGCGCATCTGGGGGATGCCGGTCGCGATCCTCGCGAACAACGGCGTGCTCTTCTCCGAAAGCGCGCTAAAGGGCGCGCATTTCATCGAACTCGCCTGTCAGCGCCGCACGCCGTTGCTGTTTCTTCAGAATATCTCGGGCTTCATGGTCGGCGGCAAATATGAGGCGGAAGGCATTGCCAAACATGGCGCGAAGCTGGTCACCGCCGTCGCCACCGCACAGGTGCCGAAACTGACCGTCCTGATCGGCGGCAGCTTCGGGGCCGGTAATTACGGCATGTGCGGCCGCGCCTACAGCCCGCGCTTTCTGTTTACCTGGCCCAACAGCCGCATCTCGGTAATGGGCGGCGAACAGGCGGCGAGCGTGCTCGCGACCGTCCACCGCGATGCCGATACATGGACGCCGGAGGAAGCCGAAGCGTTCAAGACCCCGATCCGCGATCGCTACGAAGTGGAAGGCAGCCCCTATTACGCCACCGCCCGGCTGTGGGACGACGGCGTAATCCTCCCCGAACAGACCCGCGACGTGCTCGGCCTCGCTTTGTCGGCGACGCTCAACGCACCCATCGCCGACCGCGCGCAGTTCGGCATCTTCCGGATGTGATGATGAGGATTGCGCGATCCCACCGGCCAGTTCGTACCCCGGCGAAGGCCGGGGCCCAGTTGGGGGACGACAATGGCTGGCACGCACCGGCGGTAACTGGTCCCCCGCCCGCGCCGGGGCACGCGATCGTTCGAAGCAGGACCTCGCCCAACCCACTGGACGTACCCCGGCGAAGGCCGGGGCCCAGTTGGGGAACCTCATCCAATGACCGCAACCCGCCCGTAACTGGACCCCGGCCTGCGCCGGGGTACGGCCCGCTTGGGGAAGGTGCGGCCGCATGACCACCATCTCCAACCTCCCCCCGATCCGCCCGACCAAGCCGACCGAACCGGCCTTCACCCCGGCGAAAACCCCGACCGGGCCGGCGTCCGGCTTCACCCCCGGCCCGAACACCGGCATCGACAGCGTCGCCTATGACGCGATCCTCGCCATGGTCACCCGCGCCATCGCCAGCCTGCCGCCGGGCACCGCGCTGTCGAGCTTTCTTCACACCGTCGCCCGCGTCACCGCCGAAGTTGAGGCGCAGCTTGCTGCCGCCCCGAACCCCCGCGACGGCGGTACGCTGACGCCCGAGGCGAAGGCGACCACTGCCCAGGCCGAGGCGATCGCCCAGCGTCTCGCCGCCGCCTTCGCGCCCGATCCGGTCACCGCGCGCGCCGCGATCGCCGATGCGTTTCAGCCCAATCCGCTGTCCGCGCCGGAGGTTAGCGCTCGCGATCTTGCGCTCGCCGCTGCCGCGATGCTCGGCCCGCGCGTCGATTTTACGCCACAACCGCCCGCTTCGTCCCCGACCAGCGTCGATCCCCACGCCGACCCTATCCCTACGGAACAGCCCATGCGCGACCGCCTCTACCTGCTCGACCCGCAATTCGAAGACCCGGCCTATCCCGGCCGCAGCTTCTATTGCCGCGACTGTGTCACCATCGACGGTCTGCTGGCCCGTTTCCCCGACAAGGCGTCCGAGCTGGAGGTGATCCGCATCCCCTATCCGCGTCCCCGCGACGCGGTGATCGCGGTGGTGGGGGAAGCGCACCAGAACCTGCCGCTGCTGGTCCTTGGCGCCGGTGCCGATGCCGCGCTTGCGGACGGCCGTCACGGCGACACCCGTTTCGTCAGCGACTTCAAGGGGCTGCTCCACGCGCTCCATCTCCGCCATGGTTTTCCGGAGGCGCATCCATGACGCTTTCCTACACGTTTCCTCCGACCTATCCTGTCCCGCCCGCCGGGCGCGTCGCCGCGACCGCTCGCGAAGGCCATCTACGTGGCAACTTCGTCACCTTCGGGGGCCTCCGGTGATCGAATCGCTCCTGATCGCGAATCGCGGTGAAATCGCCCGCCGCATCCTTCGCACCGCCCGCCGCCTCGGCATCCGCACCGTCGCCGTCCATAGCGACGTCGACGCCAACCTGCCCTTCGTGACCGAGGCGGACCAGGCGGTCTGCATCGGCCCGGCCCCGGCCCGCGAAAGCTATCTCGACGGCGCGAAAATCCTCGCCGCCGCCCGCGAAACCGGCGCGGCGGCGATCCATCCCGGCTATGGCTTCCTGTCCGAAAATGCCGAGTTCGCCGAAGCCGTTACCGCCGCCGGCCTGGTCTGGGTCGGCGCGCCCGCACCCGCGATCCGGGCGATGGGCCTGAAGGACGCGGCCAAGGCGCGGATGATCGCCGCCGGCGTCCCCGTTACCCCCGGCTATCTGGGCGACGACCAGTCCCCCGACCGGTTGCGGGCGGAGGCCGACGCGATCGGCTATCCCGTGCTGATCAAGGCCGTGGCCGGCGGCGGTGGCAAGGGCATGCGCCGCGTCGACGCCCCCGCCGCCTTTCTCGAAGCGCTCGACAGCTGCCGCCGCGAAGCCGCCGCCGCCTTTGGCGACGACCGCGTCCTGATCGAGAAATACATTCTTTCCCCGCGCCATATCGAGGTGCAGGTCTTTGGCGACGCCCATGGCAACGCCGTCCACCTGTTCGAACGCGACTGCTCGCTGCAACGCCGCCATCAGAAGGTGATCGAGGAAGCGCCGGCCCCCGGCATGGACGCGGCGACCCGCGCCGCCGTCTGCGACGCCGCCGTCCGCGCCGCCCGCGCGGTCGACTATGTCGGGGCGGGGACGATCGAATTCATCGCCGATGGATCGCAGGGACTTAGCGCCGACCGCATCTGGTTCATGGAAATGAACACCCGGCTGCAGGTCGAACATCCGGTGACCGAGGCAATCACCGGCACCGATCTGGTCGAATGGCAGCTCCGCGTCGCCTCGGGCGAGCCATTGCCCCTGCGGCAGGACCAGTTGGCTATCAACGGCTGGGCGATGGAGGCGCGGCTTTATGCCGAAAACCCCACGACCGGCTTTCTTCCTTCGACCGGCCCCCTCACGCACTTGAAACTGCCCGACGATATCCGTGTCGATGCCGGCGTGCGGCAGGGCGATGCGGTGACGCCGCATTACGACCCGATGATCGCCAAGCTGATCGTCCACCGCCCGACCCGCACCGCCGCCGCCGCGGCGCTGGCGAAGGCCGCGTCGCAGGTGCAGGTCTGGCCGGTCCGCACCAACGCCGCCTTCCTCGCCCGCTGTGCTTGCAACGCCGATTTCGTGGCCGCGCGGATCGATACCGGCTTTATCGAACGCCATCTGGAGACGCTGGTCCCGACCGGCACCCCGCCCGAAACCGTGATCGGCAGCGCGGCGGCGGCGCTGGTCGCGACCGACCCGACCGATCCGTGGCAGGCGCTGACCGGCTTCCGCCTCAACGCCGAACCCGACACCCGCGTCGCGGTCTCGATCGGCGGCACGACCCATCTCGCCCCCTTAGGCGCGGCCGGGCAAATCGCGCAGGTCGCCCATGAACGCGTCCTGTTCGCTGCCGGCGAAGCCTTTCCCTTTGCCGCACCGGTCGCGGGGCAGGGCGGGGCGGGGAGTGCCGGCGACGGCGCGATCCTCTCGCCCATGCCCGGCCGTATCGTCGCGGTCGCGGTGGCGCCGGGCGACCGTGTAACCGCCGGTCAGCGGCTGGTGGTGCTGGAGGCGATGAAGATGGAACAGGCGCTGCTCAGCCCGTTCGACGGCGTGGTCGCCGACCTGTCCGCCCGCGAAGGGACGCAGGTCGCCGAAGGCGTGCTGCTGGCCCGCATCGCGAAGGACGAAGCATGAGCGGCCGTTTCTACGACGAATGGCAGATCGGCGACCGGATCGACCACCCGATCCGCCGTACCGTGACTGAGACCGACAATTTGCTGTTCTCGGCGATGACCCACAACCCGCAGCCGCTGCACATCGATGCGGAGGCGGCAAGGGCGTCGGAGTTCGGGCAGATCCTCGTCAACGGCACCTTCACCTTTGCGTTGATGGTCGGCCTCTCGGTCGGTGAGACGACGCTTGGCACGCTGGTCGCCAATCTCGGCTACGACCAGTTGGTGATGCCGAAGCCGGTATTCATAGGCGACACGCTGCGCGCCACGACGGAGGTTACCGCGTTGAAGGACAGCCGGTCGCGCCCCGACGCCGGAATCGTGACCTTCACCCACGAGTTGCACAACCAGCGCGACGAGACCGTCTGCCGCTGCCTGCGCAGCGCCCTGCTGAAGCGCCGGCCATGAGGCTGCGTTCGCTGCTGTTCGTGCCCGGCGACCGGCCCGATCGCTTCGCCAAGGCGGCGGCGAGCGGGGCGGATGCGCTGATCCTCGATCTCGAGGATGCGGTCGCCGCCTCTGCCAAGGAGAATGCCCGCACCGCGGTCGCCGGATGGCTGAGCGAGCCGGCTGCGGTCCCGCGCTTCGTCCGCATCAATCCGGTCGACGGGGCGCTGGCGGTCGGCGACCTCGATGCGCTGCTCGGCACCCGACCTGACGGCATCGTGGTGCCCAAGGCCGAGGGCGCGGCGACCATCGCCCGCATCGATACGCTGCTGGCCGAGCGCGGCCTTACCGATCTCCCGCTGCTCCCGATCGCGACCGAAACGCCGGCAGCGATTTTCCAGATCGGCAGCTATGCGGCGGTTGCGCACCGTCTCGCCGGGCTAACCTGGGGGGCGGAGGACCTGCCCGCCGCGATCGGCGCGACGACTGCGCGCGAGGACGATGGTCGCTATACCGCGCCCTATGAACTCGCCCGCTCGTTGACCCTGTTCGGCGCGCACGCGGCCGGCGTGGCGGCGATCGACACCGTCTATCCGACGATCCGTGACGAAGCGGGGTTGGCTGCCTATGCCGCCCGGGCGGCCCGGGACGGTTTCACCGGGATGATGGCGATCCACCCTGCACAGGTTGCGGCCATCAATGCCGCCTTCACCCCTTCCCCCGCAGCCATCGCGCGGGCGCAGGCGATCGTCGATGCCTTCACCGCGCAGCCCGATGCCGGCGCGTTGCAGGTCGACGGCCGCATGGTCGATGCACCGCATCTTAAACAGGCCCGGCGGGTGCTGGGGGCCGCGTAACGAGGGCCGTCCTACTCGACCGGGATCGAGGGTGGGGGTGCGGCCAGCTTGCGCAGCGCGGCGCGGCGTTCGCGCTCGACCAGTGCCCGGTCGGCGGTCAGCCGCTTGCGGACGGCCAGATAATGGAGCGCAGCGCGCCGGTCGTCGTCGGACAGCGGCGTCGCGGGCAGGTCGGCGGCGGCTTCCTCCAACGCGGTCGCGCTGGGCGCGGGCGTGGCGTGCGGCAGACCGGCATGGCCCTGCGACGCGATATCGTACCAATAGGCCGCAGATCGGGAAAAACCGGGCAGCGCTTCGGCGACGGCGGTGAACTGCTCGACCGCCATGGCGTGGCGGACCAGTTCGGCCTCGATCGGAATCAGCGCCCGTTCCGCCAGCAGCATGCGCAGCATAGTCGCATCGCGATCGAACCGGCCCCATGCCGCCTGGTTGAAGTTCTGTTGCGACTCTTGCAGCGTCAGCGCCCGCAGGATTTCGCGCCGATCGGGTCGCCGCCACAACCAGCCAACGCCCTGGATCGCGAACCAGCCCCATCCTACCAGCGCGAACCCGGCCATCGCCAGCAGCAGCACGCGCCACAACGGTTCGGCGGTCGATCCGGCGGCGATGCCCACCACGATCGCGGCGACCGTTGCTATCGCCAGTCCCAATCGCGGGTCGCGATACCATGTCTCGCGCACACCGCGCCTCCTTTGCTCGTTCAAGGTCGCCGACCCTATCATCAATTGCGCCGCCGTCGCCACCGCGCCGTCATGCGGCGATGCGCAGCCGGTCGCGTCCCTCCGCCTTTGCGACGTATAGCGCGCGATCGGCGGCGCGCAGCACCGCGGCGGCACTGGCTCCGCCGTCGATCGTCGCGATCCCGGCGCTGGCGGTCAGTTCGACCCATATTCCGCCGTGGGTCAGCCGGCTTCCCGCCAGCGTTGCGCGCAGCCTTTCGCTCAACTGCTGGGCGCGGGCGATGTCGGCGTCTGGGAACAGGATTCCGAATTCCTCGCCGCCCAACCGCGCGACGACGTCGTCCGTGCCCACGACGCCTTGCGCGATCCGGGCGAAGCATTGCAGGACATGGTCGCCCACATCATGGCCGAACCGGTCGTTGACCGCCTTGAAATGGTCGAGGTCGAACACCGCGACGCAGCCGCCGCGACCGCCTCTCGCCGCGGTGTCGAGGCGCGCGGCCAATGCCGCATCGAACACCCGCCGATTGACGAGGCCGGTCAACGGATCGGTCGACGCCGCGCGTGACAATTCGGCCTCCCGCGATTTGCGATGCGACACGTCGCGGATCATCGAGACCGTACCAGTGACTGCGCCGTGTTCATCGGTCACCGCCCGGATATGCGCTTCGAACCAGCGTAGCGCGCCTCCGGCCACCTGCGCACGATATTCGACGATCTGCGTGCCCGTCGGTGTCTGGATCGCATCGCGATGCCCGACCAGCGCCAGGTCGCGGTCGGACGGATGCACCATTTCGAGCGCCCGTGTGCCGAGCAGCTGGCCCGGCGATCGGCCCGCGACCGTTTCGATGGAGCGCGAAACATAGGCGATGCGACCGCGTCGGTCGAGGCTCAGGACGATGTCGCTCGAATGGTCGGCCAGCAGGCGATAGCGTGCCTCGCTCTCGCGCAACCGGCGGTAAAGCGATTGCCGGCGACCAAGATCGGCCGCGACCGGAAAGGCGGTCAGCACCGTGCTGGCGATGTAGAGCTGCAGGAATTCGAGCCGGAGATGGAGGTCGTCTCCAAGGAAATTCGTCGGACCCATGTCGTGCAGCGTCGCATAGCCGCCGATCGCCGCCAGTATCGTCGTCGAGGTCGCGGCACCGATCAGCCCCAGTCGGAAGGTGGTGAGCATCACCGGCAGGATCGGCAGGAACAGCAACGGCAGGCGGTCCTGCCCGAAGACTCCCATCGCGACGATCGCCGTTGCGGCGAGCAGCATCAGGCCCTCGCCGCGGAGCGTCGGTGCGGCCTCACGCCACCAGCGCCGGATCGCACCCGAAAACAGCATCGCGAACAGCGGCGTCAGCGCGATCATCCCCAGCCCGTGGCCGACGAACCACGTCCGCCACTGCGGCATGAAGGCCTGGTCGAAATGCAGGGCGGCGGCGCTGGCGGCGATCGTCGCCCCCAGCGCCGGAGCGACGATCCCGATTGCCAGCACATACCGCCCGATCCGGGCGAGCGTGCCGAGGAAGCTGCGGCGTATCTTCATCCGGTGGAACAGCCAGATGGCGATCGCGACCTCTCCTATCTGGGCCACGGCTATCGGCACGGCGGCGATCATGCCGGATCCACGCACGACCGATGCCGTCAGGCTGGCGATCGTCGCGCCGATCAGCATCGCGCGCCAATCGCGACGCGACCGCACGATCAGCAGCGCAAGGAGTGCCGGAGAGGCGAGCCAGATCGTCGCCACGCTCCGGTCGGGAACGGGATCGACGGTCAGCAATGCCGACAGGAAATAGATCAGGCCCGAACAAAGCGCGATCCCGATCCTGCGATTTCCCGTCGACATGGTCCGCATGGTGACGCAGTACGGTTAACGCGGCGTATAAATCGCAGTTAGCTCAATTCGTTACGATCGAATTTGTCGCGCTTGCGCTGGCCGAACAGTAATTTTCGTTCGAGATGGCGGCGAAGGTCACCATAATAGGCTTCGAGAAAGGCAAGGTCGGCACCCTCGTCGGCCCGGCCCAGTTTGCGCCGGATCGCCCCCGCGACCGCGAACAGGTCGGTCCGGTCGTTCCGGCGCAGCACATCCTCCAGCCGCTGCAGTTCGAACGCGCCATAGGCGTCGAGTTCGGCGGCGGTGAAGGGCGCGATCCGGGCCCGGTCCTTTTCGTGCGCGGTCTGGATCAACAGATCCTCCCCCAGCTTGCGCACCTCGCGCTCGACCACCCATGTCCCGGCGATCAGGTCGCCCGCGCGCAGCCGGTCGCGATTGAACAGCGGCAGGAACAGCAGGATCAGCGCCCAGCCCAGCGCCAGCAGCGCCGTCCAGCGCGACGCCATCCCCTCGGCAAAGGCGAACCCCAGAAAGGCGAGCGGCAGGAACACTTCGATCTCGCGCATCAGATTGCGGGCGAGGACCGCAGCGCCGGTCAGCCGTGCGCCGTCGCGCGACACGACGCGCAGCTTCATCAGCCGCTTGCCCGGCGTCGCCGCCCGCCGGCCGGCTTCGTGCAGGACGAAGTAGAAGTTGCGGAGCACGAAGAAGCCAAGCAGCCAGACGATCGCGTAGAGCGATCGTGCACCCTTGGGACCGCCGATCGCCAGCGCGGCGATCAGCAGCGTCGTTCCGATCAGGATGGCGAGCATGATGATCGCATCGATCGTGAACGCACCCGCGCGCGCCCCCGCCGAGCCGAGCCGGAGGTTGAGCGGCACCCCTTCGGGCGTCACCAGTTGCCGGTCGAGCGTGCGCGGCACACGCGGCTTGCGCGGTCGTTTAGCCACGCCGGCCGCCGAAGCTGAAATACGCGATCCACAGCGCCAGCATTCCGCCGCCGATCGCGAGGCGTGCGCTGTCGTCATTGACGAGCTGCCGGCCGAACCCTTCCAGCAGCCCGGCGATCAGCAGCATCAGGATGACGCCGATCATCACGATCGCGCCACGCCGTCCGGCCTCTGCCGCCGCGGCCATGCGTGACCGGTCGCCGGGAAAGGCGACCGCGCGGCCGATATGGATCCCCGCCGCACTCGCGATGGCGATCGCGGCGATCTCGGTCGTGCCGTGGATCATCAGCCACGCGAACAGCCCCCAGCCAAGGCCATGCGGCACGAAGGCGGCGAACATCGCGCCGCCCATCGCGCCATTCTGTACGGCCAGGATGATCGTCGGGATGCCGAACAGGAAGCCGAGGGCAAAGGCGAGGATCGCAACCTGCGAATTATGGGTGAAGAGCGACGTCGCGAAGATTTCGAGCGGCGCTTCGCCCGGCTTGCCGTAGAGCGATTCCCGCAGGGTCGCGGCGTTGGCATTCATGTCGCGACCGCTGGCGAGCTCGGGGGAGATCATCGCCGAATACCATGCCGGATCGCTGCGGACGAGGTGATAGGCGGCGAAGGCGCTGAGCAGCAGCAGCGCGGTCGACAGCAGCAATTCCCACGCGATGGCACGAACGGCGCGCGGCCAATGCGTTGTGAAGAAAGCCTTTACCTGCCGGCCCCAGGGTTCGCGCGCGGAATAGAGCGCGAAATAGGCGCGGGTCGACAGCGCCTCCAGATAGCCGACCAGCGAGGCGTCGAGCGAGGTGGCGCGGGCGATCGAAAGTGACGATAGTGTCGCGCGGTAGAGGCGCGGGAGGTCGATCAGGTCGGTGTCGGACAGGCGGCGGGGCGATTTTGCCTCCAGCTTATCAAGGAGTTCCTCCAGACGCGCCCAGTCGGCTTCGCGTTCGGTGCGGAAATGATGGGCGCCGAAGTTGACACTCATCGTCCGCGCTCCCGGTGGTTCACATAGCGTTCGACCAAAGCGAGCGGCATCGCGTCCGCCGCGGCCTCGATCACGTCGATGCCCATGCGCCGCAGCCGTTCGACAACGATCGCGCGGTCGCGCAGCAGCATATGGGCGACATTGGCGCGGACGAGGTCGTCGGCGCTATCGGGCACGGCATCGCGAACCCCCTCCAGTTCGAGGTCGCGGAAGAGGACGAACAGCACGCGGTGGCGTTTCAACATCCGCTGCGCTGCCGCCAGCAACAATTCGGCGCTGGTGGTGTCGGTGAATTCGGTGAACAGCACCACCAGCGCGCGCCGGTCGAGCTTCTGGTCGAGCGTGACGAGGCCGAGCGTGTAATTGCTCTCCTCCACGCCGTAATCGATATCGGCGGCGGCGTGGTGCAGCCGGGCAAAGCCGCGCGTGCCGCCCGATATGCTGCCGCTGTCGACCTGCGGCCGGGCGGCAAAGGAATAGAGCCGCACCCGGTCGCCCGATTTGAGGGCGACGAAGGCCGCGAGCAGCGCCGACGACACCGCACGATCGATGCGCGGCACGTCGCCGACCGGATCGGTCATCGCGCGGCCGGCATCGACCGCGAAGACGATCATATTGTCGCGTTCGGTATGGAATTCGCGCGCCAGCAAGGACGCGTGGCGGGCCGATGCCTTCCAGTCGATCGCGCGGCGCTCCATGCCCGGCTGAAAATCGGTCAGGACCTGAAAATCCTGCCCGTCGCCATGGTCGCGGCGCAGGCGGTTGCCGGCCGACACGCTGTTCAAATACTGGCGCATCCCCTGATCGCGGACCGGGCGGATGTCGGGCAGAATGGCGATGGTGCGGTCGGTCTTGCGGCTGGTCTGCCGCCATGCCAGCCCGAGCGGACCGGCCTGCCGTGTCCACAGCCGATGCAGCCGCGCCCGGCCGCGCCGGACCGCGCGATATTCGCCGGGGCGGCTGCGTTCGACCGGACCGTCGATCGCGGCGGCGAGGTCGGCGCTGCCCAGCCGGAAGGTCTCGCCGATGTTCAGCGTCGTCGGCAGGTCGGGGAGCGCTGCCGCCGGCTGCTTCGCCAACAAGGCGTCGGCCACGATCAGCGCCAGCACCCCCACGATCCACACCGGCGCGGCGATCCATGCCGCCGGGGCCAGCACGCCCAGCGCGAGGCCGACCGGCGCGGCAAGCGCGGTCAGCTGGATCGCGCGGGGCGTGGGGACGATCATCGCGGTGCTTCGACCGATGCGATCAGGCCGGCGACGACATCGTCGATCCGGCGGCCGTCGATCTCGGCGCTGGGCGACAGGATCAGACGGTGGCGCAGCAGCGCGGGGGCCAGCGTCTTCACATCGTCGGGCAGGACATAATCGCGTCCGTCGAGCGCCGCTGCCGCCCGTGCCGCCGCCGCCAGTGCCGATGCCGCGCGGGGTGAGGCGCCCGAGGACAGGTCGCCATGTTCGCGGGTCGCGCGGATCAGGCGGACGATATAGTCGATGACCTCGTCGACCAGCCGCACCTGTCCGACCGCGTCGATCGCGGCGGCGATTGCGCCCGCATCGGCAACCCGTTCGACGCCCGAATCCTGCGGGGCGGGGGTGCCGGTGCGGGTGCCATATTGGGCGACGATGGCGCGTTCGGCCTCCAGATCGGGCCAGCCGATCGCGATCTTGAACAGGAAGCGGTCAAGCTGCGCCTCGGGCAGCGGATAGACGCCCTGTTGCTCGATCGGGTTTTGCGTCGCGACGACGGTGAAGCGGTCCGACAGTTGCTCGGTCCGGCCGTCGATGGTGATGCGGCGTTCTTGCATCGCCTCCAGCAGCGCCGCCTGCGTCTTGGGCGGGGTGCGGTTGATCTCGTCGGCCAGCAGCAATTCGCAGAATACCGGGCCGCGGGTTAGCGCGAATTGCGACGTCTGGAAATTGAACAGGTTCGAGCCGATGATATCGCCGGGCATCAGGTCCGGCGTGAACTGGATGCGGCCGAAATCGAGCCCCAGCGTCCGCGCGAAGCTCTGCGCCAGCAGCGTCTTGGCAGTGCCCGGTGGTCCTTCGAGCAGGACGTGACCGGCCGAGAACAAGGCGATGGTGAGCAGCCGGACGGCGTCCGCCTGTCCCACCACTGCCTTGCCGATCTCCCGGTCGATCGCCGATCCCAGCGACCGTACCTCGTCGAGCGTCATGCGCCTGTTTCCTTCTTCCATGCGTGCAGGTCTTTCGCCGCGGCCAATGCGTCGCTTTCGGTGTCGGCATCGCGCAGGCGGCGGTCGAGTTCGGAATAGCCGGGATGAATGCGGTCGAGCCGTTCGGGCGAGGGGGTTTCGCCTGCCAGCAGCCGCCGCGACGTCACCTCCAGCATGGTATCGGCATAGCGTTCGCCGGCGCGGGCGGTACGCCGCGCCAGCCGGGTCAGCGCGACGATATTGTCGATCAACGCCCGCTTGCCGAGCGCCACTCCGCGCGGATCGGCGACCGGCGGGCCGAAGCGTCCGGCGGCGGCGATGCCGGCGAGGATCGCGGCGGCGATCAGCGCGAGGGTCACGCCGAGGAACGGTGGCAGGAACAGCAGCTTGACCAGATTGCGGTCGCCGCGCGTGTAATGGAGCGAGCGGTCGAACACCGCGCGCCCGTCATGTTCGGGGTCGATCGCGCGCAGCATGGCGAGCGCCGCCCGCGCATTGCGTTCGTCGGCCATGGCGCGGTTGTTGACCAGATCGGGATCGACAAGGACGAAGGTGTCGCTGCTGCCGATCTGTCCCAGCACCGCCGCGCCGTCGCGCGCGACGATCAGCGGTTCGATCGCGTCGCCCTTCACCGCGTAGAGCGGTCGGTCGGGGACGGCGAAGGAGCGTATTTCGGGATAATCGACGCTGACCCCGACATTCTCCCGATCTTCGTGATGCCATTCGATCTCGGCGGGGACGAGCTTCTCGACACGATTCAGGTTGACGACGCCCGTACGACGGACCCTTCCCCCACCCAACGGAATTGCCTCGGTCTGCCATTTGGGCAGGATGATAAGCGTGGGAAAGCGCATCAGCGGATGGCCCTCCCGCTCGACGAAGTCGTCGCCGCCGGTCGATGCACTGGCGAGGGCGATGCGCCGGTCGACGATCGTCTTGATATCCTCCGGGCGCGTCGTTTCCGTCGGGGTCAGGATCAGGATCGCCGGATTGTTCAGCGTATCCTTGTCGTCGCGCTCGGCCGGCTGCACCGCACCGACCAGCCGTTTCAACGCGTGATATCCGGCCCCGTCCTTGCGATCGGCAGCCGGCGCATCGCCGACGGCGCGCGACAATTCATCGCCGAACCCGGACATCAGGATCGAGGCGAGCAGCAGCAGCGCGCCGCCGATCACGAGGAGGATGACGGTGCGGACGGCGAAGGGCGAGGACTGGTTCACCGACCACCCTTCAGAGCGAAACCGGCATAGTCGGCGCGCGCCCGTTGCCAGTCGTCATCGCCAAGGGCGCGCCCGCCGAACAGGCTGCGTTCGACCGCGGCGACGATGCCGGCGAACACGCCGCGCGCCGCCGGGGGCAGCGCGTCGGCACGGGCGATGTCGCGGCTGGTATCGGCCGGGCGCACCACGTCGCCGCGCCATGCGACGATGTCGTCGATGCTGCGGAAGAGGAGCAGGTGGACCGCTTCGTCGAACCGCCCGGCGGCGGCAAGCGCGTCGGCATCCTCCAGCAGCGCGCGGGCGCGGGTCTCGGTCGGTGCCCATTGCGGTTCTTCGGGCAGGGGCTTGCCGGCGAAGCGTTCGCGCAGCCAGTCGCGCAGGCCCGGCACCAGCGCGAAGAGGAGTGCGGCGGCGATGGCGATGCCGATGATCCACAGGATCAGCTGCCATCCGCCGCCGACCCATTCGATAAAACTGCCGATCGCGCGCAGCACCGGTTCGAGCCAGCCGGGCGGCGGTTCGGGCGGCTCGATCGGTTTGGGGGGCAGGTTGAACTGGATCGACGGATCGGCGCGGATCGCCTTCCATGCCGCCGTCACGCGATCGGAATCGATCGCGGGCACGGCCGACGCGGCATTGTTCACGCTGTCCGCGATCTGCCCCCGCGCCACGTCGGTCCCTTCGGTACGCCCCCGCGGCGTGTGCCCTGCTTGGAGCAAATCGCCGATTTACATGCAACGCTTTTCCACCCAGACTTTCGGTCGATGCCGGGGCAGGCATCGGGGGAGTGTCATGTTTGCCGCAACGTTCATATTGGTATTGTTGCCGGTATTGTTCTTCGGCACGTTCCTGTTCGGCGCGTGGCACGAGGGTCGCAACTCGCCCTACAGCTTCGGCATCGGACGAGTGATTTCCAACAGCTTCGGCGCGATCGGCGGCGCACCGGTGGCCTTGATCGTGGCAAGCTTTGCGCTGATCGGGTCAACGACGCTTGTACCGCATTTTCTCAATGGTGTTGCTGCAAACCGGTGGATCGGGATGATGGGCATCGGCATCTTGTATCTGCTGATCTACCCGTTGGTAACGCTGTTCACGACGGTGATTGCGATCGACGTGCTCGACGGCCGGGCCATCAACCTGCGCGAGGCGCTGACAGTCGCAGCGAAGCGGTATTTTCCGGGGATAATTCTGTTTGTTCTGATAGCGATCGGGCTGAGCGCGGGGTTCCTGATGTTCGTAATCCCGGGGATCGTGTTGTCGTTGACATGGTTCGTGGTGTGGCCGGTGCTGGCGACCGAAGGGCGGAGCGTGTTCGGTTGTTTTGCACGTAGTGGAGAATTGATGAGCGGGATGCGCTGGCGGCTGCTCCTCCTGCTGGTCATCGCCTTCGTCTTCTATATGTTGTTCGCCGGCATGGGGAAGGCATTGATCCTCGCACTCGGCGTCGAGGATGGCAGCCTGACCGAGGTGATCATCCAGGCTACTACCGGCACGCTGACCGGCCTGATCCAGACCACTGGTGCCGCCGCCGTCTATCACGAGGCGCGCACCGCGAAGGAAGGCATGGGCAGCCATGACCTCGAAGCGGTGTTCGCCTGAACGACATAACCAAGGGGAGTAAGGCGTGATCCGAACATTGACGATGGTGGCGCTCGCCGCCGGGCTGGTCGCCTGTACCGGCGACAAGAGCGGGGTGCGGTCGGCTTCGGCCGATGCGCCGGCCGGCACGGGCAAGGGGCCGGGGGTGGGCAAGGGCTATAACCATGACCCGTACCCATCGACCTATCGCGCCTATCCGGGGCGGGCGACGCTGGTGACCAACGTCACCATCTATGATGGCGAGGGCGGGCGGATCGACAAGGGATCGGTGCTCTTCCGCGACGGCAAGATCGTCGAGGTCGGACAGTCGATCGCGCCGGCCGACGGCGTGACGGTGATCGACGGGCAGGGCAAATGGGTGACGCCGGGCATCATCGACGTCCACAGCCATCTGGGCGACTATCCCAGCCCCGGCGTCGATGCGCATAGTGACGGCAACGAGATGACCGGGCCGGTCACCGCCGATGTCTGGGCCGAACACAGCGTCTGGCCGCAGGACCCCGGTTTCTCGCGCGCGCTGACCAATGGCGGGGTGACGACGCTGCAGATCCTGCCCGGTTCGGCGAACCTGATGGGCGGGCGGTCGGTGACGCTGAAGAACGTCTATGGCCGGACGATGCAGGCGATGAAGTTCCCCGGCGCCCCCTATGGCCTGAAGATGGCGTGCGGCGAGAATCCCAAGCGTGTCTATGGGTCGAAGGGGCGAATGCCCTCGACCCGAATGGGCAACCTCGCCGTCGATCGCGCGACATGGCTGCGCGCGAAGGACTATGACCGCAAATGGGATAAATATGAGGCGGATGGCGGCGAGGCGCCGGCGCGCGACCTCGCCATGGATACGCTGCGCGGGGTGCTCGACGGCGAGATCCTCGTCCACAACCACTGCTACCGCGCCGACGAAATGGCCATCGTCATGGATATGGCCAAGGAGATGGGGTATAAGGTCACCGCCTTCCACCACGCCGTCGAAAGCTACAAGATCGCCGATCTGCTGAAGGCGCAGGGCGTGTGTTCGGCGGTATGGGCCGACTGGTATGGCTTCAAGATGGAAAGCTATGACGGGATCGGCGAGAACCTGCCGATCCTCGACAAGCAGGGCGCGTGCGCGATGATCCATTCGGACGACGCGAACGGCATCCAGCGGCTCAATCAGGAAGTGGCGAAGGTCATGGCCTCGGCCAAGCGCGCGGGCATGCCGGTGACGCCCGAACATGCGTGGACGTGGCTCGGCATCAACCCCGCGCGGGCGCTTGGCATCGACAAGGTGACGGGCTCGCTCAAGGCCGGCAAGATGGCCGATGTCGTGCTGTGGAACGGCGATCCGTTCAGCGTATATACCCGCCCGCAAATGGTGTGGGTCGATGGCGCGCTGCTCTACGACGCGAATAATCCGCGGCTGCGGCCGGTGTCCGATTTCGAACTTGGCCAGCCCGGCGAAGGGGATGTGAAGTGAAGCGTTTGATCCTTGCCGCACTGCTGGCCGGCAGCACCGCTCTTCCCGCCGCTGCGCAGGATGTGACCATCACCAATGCCCGGCTGGTGCTGGGCGACGGATCGGCGCCGGTCGAGGGCGGCACCGTCGTCATTCGCGGCGGGCGGGTCGTGTCGGCCGGGCGCGGCGGCGCATCCACTGGCGGAAAGACGATCGATGCGGGCGGGCGCTATGTCACGCCGGGCATCGTCGCCGGCTTCACCCGGCTCGGCATCGTCGAGGTCGACGGGGTCGGCCCGACCAACGACGCCTCGGCGCGCGACAGCGTGTTCAATGCGGGCCTCGACGTGACCGCCGGCCTGAACCCGCGCGCGACGCCGATCGCGATCAACCGCACCGATGGCGTCACCCGCGCCGTGGTCGCGCCCGACAATGGCGGATCGATCTTCGCCGGACAGGGCGCGGTGATCGACCTCGGCAACGACATGGACGCGGTCACCCGTCCGCGCGCCTTCCAGTTCATGGAATGGGGCGAGGCGGGCGCGCGTGCCGCAGGCGGCAGCCGCCCGGCGGCGATGGCGATGTTCCGCAACGCGCTGTTCGAGGCGCAGGCCTATGGCCGCAACCCGGCGAGCTTCGCCGATCGCGGCAAGGAAGCGCTGCTGACCCGCGCCGATGCGCAGGCGTTGCAGGGCGTGCTGTCGGGACAGGTGCCGCTGCTGATCCATGTCGAGCGGGCGTCGGACATATTGGGCGTGCTGGCGCTGAAGCGCGAGTTTCCGGGCCTGAAGCCGGTGCTGGTCGGCGCTGCCGAGGGCTGGACCGTGGCGCAACAGATCGCGGCGGCGGGCGTGCCGGTGCTCGCCAGTGCATTGGCCGACCTGCCGGCAAGCTTCGAGCAGCTGGCGGCGACCCAGTCCAATATCGGGCGGATGAAGGCGGCGGGGGTGACCGTCGGCATCGGCATGATCGGCGACGACGAAGCGCGGCAGGCACGGCTGGTGCGGCAATATGCCGGCAATCTGGTCGCGCTGTCGAAGATTCCGGGCGCGGCCGGGCTGGATTGGGGGGCGGCGTTCGCGACGATCACCTCGCTGCCCGCGCGCGCGATCGGCATGGACGGCGAGATCGGGACGCTCGCCGCTGGCCGTCGCGGCGACGTGGTGATCTGGGACGGCGATCCGCTGGAGATCGGGTCGGTTCCGACGCAGCTGTTCATCGACGGGGTCGAACAGCCGCTGACCAACCGCCAGACGCGGCTGCGCGACCGCTATCTGGTGCCCGAGGAACAGGGACTGCCCAAGGCGTATCAGCGCTGATCCGGGGAACCGTCGGCGCGGTCGTTGATTGTCCGAAACGGACATTGGCCGCGTCGGCGGTGCCTTTGGGAGATGGAAAGATGCGTGGGTTGCTGGTGATGCTGGGTGGATCGCTGATGCTGGCGGCCTGTGGCCCAAGCGCCGAGCAGCAGGCGGCCGCCAATCAGGCGGCGATGGCAAATGCACAGCAAGCGTCGGAGATGGCGGCGAAGGTCGACGCGCTGGCCCCCGGACAGCGCGAGGCAGTGTTCATCCGCGCGATCCGCGACGCCGGTCTGCCGTGCCAGGGCGTGACCTCCGCCGAGCGTGGCGAACAGCCGGGCAGCTGGGTCGCGACCTGTCGCGAAGGGTCACGGCACGTCATCACCTTCGGGGCGAACGGCATGGCGAACGTGACCAGCTTCACGCCGCAGCCGGCAGCGCAGCGGTAAGATCGGGGCGTCGGCAGTAAGGGTCGCGACCCGACCGCAACCCATGCCAGCGAGCCGGTGCCGGCGAATGGCGGCACTCGCACGGACCGGCTCGCAATACATCCAAACCCGCTCGCCGCTGGATCAGGGCGGTTGAGAACTCAGCCGCTCGGGTTCTGCGACAGGGTCACGCGGCAGCGGTGGGCCGAAGCGTGACCGTTCGGGCGGTACGCGGCAACCGGTACATCGCACCGGCACCAGCCGCGTTCAGGATCCTGCGAACGCCCAATGATGCAAGCACCGTGAAGACGACACCCATTGGCGCTACGAAATTTTTTAAAAGGACAATCTCGGCAAGTCCCATCGCCTTGAACCCAGCAACGTAGATGGCAATCAACGGAACCTGCGCGACATAGATGGGCAGGGTGTTGCGTCCGAGATAGCGTAACAGCCGGCTAGGCAGCGCGAAACGGTCCAGAATCCGGGCAAGCAGTAGCAGAAGGCCGACACCTGCTATCGACGCTCCAAATCGCGCCGGCGCCGCGAGGGGGCCGTCGATCAGGCAGTACAAGGCATAGCAAAGTATGAAAGCGATCGATAGCGCGAGGATGCCCGAAACAAGCCTCCAACTCCCGATGCCGATGACGATCTGCGGAGACATTGCCGCGCCATAGAAAAAGACGAAGTAGCGCAAGGCGTTGCGATGGGCGAGGTTCGACAGGAACCCCGTATCCGCGTTCTGACTTTCGGTAATCATCAGCGAAATCACCGATACGATTACCACCGCGAGGAGTGTGAGCCGCTTGTCGAATCGCTGAAGCGCTTTTGCCACGACGAAGAAGATGGCGAGGCACCAGAGGAACCAGAGGCCGGTCGTCGGCATCAAAATGGCCCAACCGATTTCGCTGATGCTGCTGCCCTCGGCAGGGTTGTCGGGGTTCGGTAGGAGCGTGGCGCAAAAAACCCAACGCACGACCGTCCAGATCATGAACAGCCAGACGTACAGTGCGACCTTTCGACGCAGAAGGTCGCCCCACGGTTTTGCAAGCGCCGAACCTGCGAAGACGCCGGCCGCCGCGAAGAACAGCGGCATCCGAATGGGCGATAGGAAGTGATTCAGTTCGACCAGGCGGCCTACATCCACACCGGATGGTTGCGCCAACTGTCCCGTATGCATCATCGTTACCATGAGGATCGACAACGCTTTCGCCACGTCGATCCATTCGACGCGCCCCGTATCCGTTCGCATCATAGCCCCCCGGCCTAGATGGTTGGAAGATTTCGATACTGCACGGCGGCTTTCCGCGTCCGCACAATAGCAGTGTCACCAATATGCGCTGCAACGCGACCCGACGAATACCCCGTATGAGGTAGATTTACGTATTTTAGTCGTCGCCATTCAGGGGGCGGAGCCGGACCATTTGGTAGATATTGTCGATCGCGGCAGTATCAGATTGGCCGTTGCAGCGCGGAATGGCTTCCATGCAAAGCGAGGGGACCCGAAGTGCCCCGACACATCCGGTTCGGAGGAAACCCCGCTCCGAACCGGATTCGCTTCTTCTGTTCGTTCGCTAAACGCTGCGGCATCAGCGTCGCATCGCGGCTTTGGCGGGAACGGGCATGACGGGGTTGGTGGATTCGGCGACGGCGGTGATGCGCATGGCGCAGGCACGGCTGGATGTCGCCGCACATAATATCGCGAACGTGGCGACGCCCGGCTATAAGCGGCGGATCGGCTTTGCCGACACGGTCGCGGCGCGTAGCGAGGTCGCGCTGGCGACGCGGATCGATGCGGCGCAGGCATCGCTGACCGAAACCGGCAACGTGTTCGACATGGCGATCAGCGGCGACGGCTATTTCCGCGTTCGTGACGGCGAACGCACGCTCTATACCCGACAGGGGCAGTTCCGCCGCGACGCCGATGGCGCGATGGTCACGCCGCAGGGCTATGTCCTGCAACAGTCGGGCGGCGGCGACCTGGTGATCGACGGTGCGAAGATCGACCTCGCCCGTATCGCCGTCGAACGCTGCGACGATCCGGCGGGGATGACCGCGGTCGGCGAAAGCTTCTTTGCGGGACAGGCAATGGTCGACACCGATCGGGCCGAGGTGCGCACCGGCATGCTCGAAGCGTCGAACGTGACGCTGGGCGACGAAATGACCCAGACGATGGTCGCAATGCGGCAGGCGGAAAGCGGGGCGCGGCTGATCCAGCTCTATGACGAACTGATGGGCCGTGCCGCCGCCACCTTCGGAGGCAAGGGATGAGCGACGCCTATCAGATCGGCGCGATCGGACTGCGCACCCAGCAACTGGCGCTCGACGCGATCGCCAACAATATCTCGAACATCAACACGTCGGGGTTCAAGCGGTCGGAAATACGCTTTGCCGATGTGGTGGCCAGCCGACCCGATGCGACCTTGCTGCCCGCCGACCTGCGATCGGCGGCGCCGACATTGGCCGGGGTGGCGCTCGATTTGCAGTTCATGCTGAACGATCCCGGCGAGTTGCAGCGGACCGGCGCGGCAATGGACGTGGCGATCGATGGCGCGGGCTTCATCGAATTGATGGAGCCGGACGGGCAGAGCGTGCTGTGGCGTGGCGGGCGGTTGCAGATCGGCGACGACGGCGCGCTGACCGGGGCGGGCGGCCTTGCGCTGAAGGCCAATATCACCGTGCCCGACGACGTGACCGCGCTGACGATCGCTGCCGATGGCACGGTGCGGGCGCAAGGGGCCGATGGCGCGGCGCCGGTCGAACTGGGGCAGATCCGGCTGGTGCGGCTGAACGATGCGGCGGACGTGACCCGTATGGATGGCGGGCTGTACCGGGTGGCGGACGCCACGCGGCTGGAGGAACTGGTGCCCGGCGAGGACGGGGCGGGGCAGGTCATCCAGGGCGCGGTCGAGCGGTCGAACGTGCAACTGACCGAAGAGATGGTGCGGATGATGCTGGTCCAGCGCGCCTATGCGGCGAATGCGCAGATATTGCAGGCGGCCGATCAGATGATGGGGATCGCGAACACGCTGCGGCGCTGACGCGGACACGGGGAAACGGACAATGCTGATGACGGTGGCGGCCGGGCTGATGCTCGTTGCCGAAGCGAAGGTGCGCGTGCGCGAGGTGACGCTCGCCGACCTGGTGCAAGGTGCCGGCGACGCCGGGCGGCAGGTGGTGCTGCGCCTGCCAGCCGGACGGCGGCAGATTACGCTGCCTGCGGCGACGATCGCGGCGATGGTGCGAAGGGCGACCGGCGTGCAGGTCGGCGGGACCGGCACCGTTGCGATCACCTTTCTGGCACCCGCGCCGGTGCGCCGCGACTGGTCGCCTGCACCGGTGTTGCCGGGGGGTAGCGAGTTGACACTGCGCTCGGTCGCCGGGCCGGTCATGATCGAGCGGCCGGTGACGACGTTGCAACCTGGTCGGGCGGGGCGGTCGGTGTTCGTGCGCGACGGGCAGGGGCAGGTCTTCGCCGCGCCGCTCGCGATCGGCGACGACCTGTACCGGCCGGGCGGCTGGGGCGCGCTGGCAACGGATCAGCGCGCGGCGCAGGTCGGCGATGCGCTGACCATCGTCGTCTTTCAGAGCGCCGATGCCAGCAATTCGGCACAGAATGCGACGCGCAAGGCGACCGACCTGTCGGCGTCGATCGATGCCGGGTCGGTCGGCGAAGGCGGTCGCGCGACGCTGGGCGGCGGGTTCAGCGGGCGGGGCGAGGCCCGACGCAGCGAGCGGCTGGTCACGCGCCTGAGCGCGACGGTCAGCGCGGTGCTGCCCAATGGCGACCTGATCGTGACCGGGCGGCAACGCATGGCGATCAACGGCGAGCGGACCGAGGTCGGGGTGCGCGGGCGCATCCGCGTCGCCGATATCGGGCCGGACAACAGCGTGTTGTCGTCGCGCATTGCCGATGCCGAGATCGATTATGGCGGGCGCGGCTTCGTGTCGCGCGGCAGCCGGCCGGGGCTGCTCAACCGCCTGTTCGGCGCGTTGGGGCTCGGCTGATGCGGTTCGGGTTCGCCCTTGCGCCGCTGTTGCTGCTGAGCGTTCCAGCGGCTGCGCAGTCGGTGCCGATCAAGGCGCTGGGCCGGTTCGACGGTTGGCGGCAGAATGCGCTGGTCGGGTACGGGCTGGTCGTCGGCCTGTCGGGATCGGGCGATACGCGGCGCAGCGTCGTCACGCGACAGGCGCTGCGCAACGTGCTCAATCGCCTCGGCACCAATGTCGCCGAGGCGGAGATCAGCAGCCGCAACGTCGCGGTGGTGATGGTGACCGGCATGTTGCCGCCCTCCGCCAATGTCGGCGACCGGATCGACGCCACGATCGCCTCGATCGGCGATGCGCGCAGTCTGGCGGGCGGTACGCTGGTGATGACGCCGCTGCTGGGGCCGGATGGCAAGCCCTATGCGCTGGCGCAGGGGCCGTTGCTGGTCGGCGGGCATCGCTTCGACAGCGATCTGAACCGCGAACAGCGCAACTATCCGACCTCGGCGATCCTCGAAGGCGGGGCGACGATCGAGACGGCGGTCGACAGCAACATCCTGAAGCCCGGCGGCGAATTGTCGTTCCTGTTGTCCGATCCGAATTTCGAGACCGCCGAGCGCGTCGCGGCCGGGATCGTCCGCCGCTTCGGTGCCGGCGTCGCGTGGGCGCGCAATGCCGATGAGGTGCGGGTGCGCTATGGCGGGGGCGCCGCGGGGCTGACCGGGTTTCTGGCGGCGCTGGAGAATGTCGGGGTCGAGCCGGCGGCGACGCGACGGGTGGTCATCAACGAACGCACCGGCACGGTGGTGGCGGGGGGCGACGTGACGCTGTCGTCGGTCGTGATCGCGCAGGGCGATATCAAGGTGTCGGTCGTCGCCGAGAATTTCGCGTCGCAACCCGATTTCTATGCCGGCTTCGCCAGCGACGTCGACGCGGGTGCCGGGGTACGCAGCCTGGTCGTCACCAATACCAAATTGGACGTTCGGCAGGGCAGCGGCGACGCGACCATCCGCTTCGGCAACACGACCATCGCCGATCTGGTGCAGGGGCTGTCGCGCGCCCGCGTCGATACCCAGCGGATGATCGGCATTTTGCAGGCCATCAAGGCCGCCGGCGCGCTGCACGCCGAATTGATCGTAAAGTGAGGAAGCTCGAATGGATGCGCTGACTTCGGTCGTCATCGCCAAGGCGCTGGACGGGCTGACCGCCCGGGCCGAGGCGACCGCGGCGAACATCGCCAACGCCAATTCGCCCGGCTATCGCCCGATGCGGGTCGATTTCGAGGAAGCGCTGCGTAGTGCCGCCGGGCGCGGTGCCGATGCGGTCGCGGCAGTGCGGCCGACCACGTCATGGGGCGTGACGCCCGCCTTCGGAACCGAGGCACGGCTCGACCTCGAACTGGCGACCGCTTCGGAAACCTCGCTGCGTTTCGCCGCGCTGATCGACGTGCTGGGGCGCGAAATGGGGCTGATGCGCGCCGCGATCGCGGGAGGACGGTGATGGACGCCGCCCGGATCAGCCGTACCGGCCTCGACGTCGAATGGCAGCGGTTGCAGGTGATCGCCGCCAACATCGCCAACGCCAACACCACCGGGTACCGGGCGCAGCGGCTGCTGACCGGACCGATGGCGGGCTTCGGGTCGCTGGTGCGATCGGGGGTCGGCGTCACGGGGTTGCAACCCGTCGCGAACGGGGTGCGCCGCGTCCACGAACCCGGCCATCCGCAGGCCGATGCCGAGGGCTTCGTTGCATATCCCGATCTCGATCAGGCAGGCGAAATGGCGCTGATGATCCGTACCGCGCGCGCCTATGAGGCCAATTTGACCGCGATGAGCATCGCGCATCAGCTGTACGCGCGTGCGCTCGATCTGGGGAAGCAGTCGTGAGCGGGGTGATCCCGCCGCTGGCCGGCGTGACCGCCGCGCCGCTGGCGCTGCAACTCGGGCCGGTCGTTACGTCGCCGCCACCGACGCAGGGGTTCGGCGCATTGGTAATGGCGGGGCTGCGTGGGCTGGATGCGAAGCTCGACGCGGCCGATGCGCTGGTGCGGCGCTTCGCGGTCGATGACAGCATCCCCATCCATCAGGTGACGATGGCGCTGGAGGAAGCGCGGCTGTCGGTCGAACTGGCGATGCAGGTCCGCGCCCGGCTGGTCGAGGGATATCGCGACCTGATGAACCTGCAGCTATGAGCGAGCCAGTCCCTTCGCCGCGCCGGCAATGGCTGTTGATCGGCGGTGTGTTCGTGGTCGTGCTGGGGTTGCTCGGCGGGGCCTATTGGGCGTTCCTGCGCGATGGATATTCGACTCTGGCCGATCATGTCCGGCCGGGCGAGGCGGCGGCGATCGTCGCCGAACTCGACAAGCGCGGCACCCCCTATGAACTGCGCGATGGCGGCACGACGGTACTGGTGCCGAGCAGCGAGGCGGATGCGACGCGGCTGGCAATGGTCCGGGCCGATGTCGGCGAGGTCGGGTTCGAACTGTTCAACAAGTCGGACATGGGCCTCACCAATTTCGCTCAGAAGATCAATTACCAGCGGGCGCTGCAGGGGGAGCTGGTCCGTACCATCGAGCTGATGGACGGCGTGGAAGGCGCGCGTGTCCACCTCGCGCTGCCCGAACGCACGCTGTTCCGCGACGACCGGATCGAACCGAGCGCGGCGGTAACGGTGCAGATGCGCGGGGGCGCGGTGCCCGATGCGGCGAAGGTCGTCGGGATCCAGCGACTGGTCGCGGCCGCTGTGCCCGACCTGCCAGCCGAACGGGTGGTAGTGCTTGACGCCGAGGGCCGGGTCGTCAGCGCCAACGCCGTGCCCCAGCCGGTCGAGGGCGATGCGACGACGGCGGTCGAGAATTATTATCGCGCACGGGCACGGGCGGCGATCGAAGGCGTCCGGCCCGGACTGCGCCACGAACTGCGCGTCGAGGCACTGGCGCAGGGCGATACGGTCGTCGATCCGGCGAACTGGACGCCGGGCGAGACGGAGGGCGCACGCAATTTCCGGCTGCGCATGACCTTAATCACGCCGCAGCCGCTGGATGCGGGCGAGCAGGCGGCGCTGGCGGCTGTGATCCGGCCGGCGGTCGGGCTGGACGATGCGCAGGGCGACATGCTGTCGTTCGAAACGGGCGTGTCCACGCCACCGGTCGCGCCGACGGTGCCGACCTATGTGCCGCCGACCGTGGCGAGCGCGCCGATGGCCGCGCCGGCATGGTGGCCATGGGCGCTGGCGGGTCTGGTGTTCGTGGCCCTGATCGTGGTCGCAGTGCGCCGGGCGCGGGCGACGCGGTTGTCGGGAGCGGAACAGGACGCGTTCGCGGCAATGCTGCGGCGACGGATCGGACAGGATGGGGGCGAGCATGTCGCCGGCTGACGATCCGATCGCACAGTTGCGGGTATTGTCGCCGGCCGACCGGCGCGCGGTACTGGCGCGGCTGACCCCGGCCGAGCGGCTGCGGGTCGAGGCGGTGGCGGTGGCGACGCCGTTCGCAGCCGATATCACGGCCCGACTTACCGATCCGGGTGAATCGATGACGGCGGCCGGGCGGGCGGCACTGGTCGAGGCGGCGGCAGCGTTCGCCGCGCCGGCTCTGCCGGGACCGGGGCCGTCGCTACTCGGCCGGTTGCGCCTTGCGATTGGGGGGCGCTGACATGGCGGTGCTCAAACCGGCCGATGCAACCTTGGTTCGGGCACTCGTTGCGCCGCCGACGGTGGCGATCGACGAAGCCGAGCGTCTGCGCGCCGAGCTTGCGACATTGCGCGCGGATTCTGTCCGGGCGGCGGAGGCGGCGAAGATCGCCATCGCCAAGGCGCGCGAAGAGGGGCTGGCCGAAGGACGCAAGGCCGGGATCGCGTCGGTCGAACGCAGCGAACGCGAGCGGATCGACCTGCTGGCCAAGGGACTGGCGGCGGAAGTACAGCGTCTGTCCGAACGGTTGCAGGCGCTCGATTGCCTTGCCGCGGCACTCGCGCGCGCCTGTCTCGACCGGGTGTTCGCTCGGCCCGAGGCGATGGCGGCGATGGTCGCCGATGCGCTTGACCACCGGCTGGGGATGTTGCGCGATCGGGCCGGGCTGACGGTGCGGGTGAGCGGCAATGATTTTACCGACGCGGCGTCACTGGTCGGACACGGCGAAATCACGATCGATCCCGACCTGCCATCGGGGGCGTGCCGGATCGGCGTGCGGCTGGGGCGGATCGATCTGGACGTGCCCCAGCAATGGTCGGCGATCGCGCAGGCGCTGGACGAAATGGCCGGGGCATGACCGAACATCGCTTCCTCACCCGCATCGCCGAGCTCGATCTCGCCTTGCCCTATGGCGAGGTGCGGCGGGTGATGCCCGGCCGGATCGAGGCGAGCGGACCGATGGCGATGGTCGGCGACCTGTGCCGGGTCGGCGGGCAACTGGCCGAAGTAGCGGCGGTCGATGCCGATACACTGGTGCTGGTCCCCGTCGAGGACGGCATGGCCGTACCGATCGGCACGCGCGTCGAGCCGGTTACGCATAATGGCGTCGGGGTCGGCGACGGCTATGGCGGACGCGCGATCGATGCGCTGGGGCGGCCAATCGACAGGGGCTCCGCGATCCGGCCGGATCAGCGAGTCAGCCTGCGTGGGGTGACGCCGGGGCCTCTCGACCGCATCGCGCCGACGACGCTGCTGGAAACCGGCGTCCGCGCGATCGACGGGTTGCTGACGCTGGGGCAGGGACAGCGCATCGGCGTCTTCGCAGCGAGCGGGGTAGGGAAGACCAGCGTGATCGAACAGATCGTCGCGCAGACCGAAGCGACACGGCGCATCGTCTGTCTGGTCGGCGAGCGCGGACGCGAGGTGTCGGGTTTCTGGCAGGCGCTTTCGTCGCGGGGCAAGGCGGCGACGCTGGTCGCCGCGACGTCGGACGAGAGTGCGGCGATGCGCGCGCGGGCGGTGTCGACTGCCTTGTGCCTCGCCGAATATTGGCGCGACCGGGGCGAGCATGTGCTGCTGGTCGTCGATTCGATCACCCGGCTGGCGATGGCGCTGCGCGAAATCGGGCTGGCGGCCGGCGAGCCGCCGACGGTGCGGGCCTATACGCCCAATGTCTTCGCCGCTCTGCCGCGGATCGTCGAACGATGCGGCGCGGTGCGCGGCGGTGGCGCGATCACCGCGATCCTGACCGTGCTCAGCGAAACCGACGAGATCGACGACCCGATCGTCGAGACGATGAAGGCGTTGCTCGACGGGCATATCCTGTTGTCGCGGACGCTGGCGGATCGCGGGCATTTCCCCGCGATCGATCCGATCCGCAGCATCAGCCGGCAGGCTGCGCGGCTGATGACGCCCGCGCATGGGCAGGTGGCACGGGCGGTGACCGCGCAGCTCGCCATCTATGACGAAGCACGGGTGATGATCGACAGCGGGCTGTATCAGGCAGGCGCGAACCCGGCGATCGATGCGGCGATCGCCGCGCGCGACGGGATCAATGCGTTTCTGCGGCAGGAGCAGGGGCTGGCCGTGCCCTTTGCCGAGACACTGCGGCACCTGACCAGGCTGACGCCGGGGAAGCGGCATGGCTGATCGGATGGCGCGCGCGTGGCAGGCGCTGCGGACGATCGCGGCGCTGCGGGTCGATCGGGCACAGGCCGAGCATCGCCGGACGGTGCTGGTGAAGCGTGATGCCGCGCGGGAATTGGCGGAAGCCGATACCGCGTTGGTCGAGGCGGCGGATGCGTGGCAACGGCAGGTCATCGAGGGTTTCGATCCGACGCTGGGCGGTGCCTATGCACGGGTGCTGACAGCCCGAGCCGAAGCACAGATGGCGGCAACGGATGCGCAGAGAAGTGCGGCGCAGGCGGCCGAAGCGGCGGCGGCGGCGACACGGCGGGAACAGGCGCGGGGCGATGCAGTCGCGACGCAGGGCGATGCCGCCGTTCGGCAGGCACGCCGTCATGCCGACGAACGCGCGTTGACGGCGATCGCCGATCGCGCGGCGCTGAAGTGGATGCAGCGATGATCCCGCCGTTGACCGACCTGCCGACCGGATCGAGCGGCGAGGCGCCGATGGCAGCGGGCGTGCCCGTTGTCGCGGCGCCGACGCTGCGCTTCGCCGACCTGCTGGTGGCGGACCCGGCGTCGCCGGCGAAGGCCGAGGTGCAGGCCGAGCGGTTCAATCAGGACGGCTTCTTCGGCACGTCGGTCGCGATGCCGTTGGCGGCGGCGGGGGTTGCGGTCGTGCCGCCGGTGGCACCGGTCGAGCCGGCCGAAGACCTTTTGGTCGCGGCTCGGGTCGAGGGACCAGCCGTGTTCCTTGCTGCATCGGCCCCCATTGCCAAGGCGGCAGCGCCGGTCGTGCCGCCCATGTCGCCCGGTTTCGCGAAACCGGCCGTGTCGCAGCCGAGCGCGCCTCCGCAGGCGACTGCGCCCATGAATGCACCGCGCGCACCATCAACCCGTTCCGACCCGGCCGCGCCGGTCCAACCGCGCCCGCCGATCCGTCAGCGTCCGCTTCCGACCGGATCGTTCGTGGCGGTCGCGGTGCAGGCGGTGGCGCATGGGATCGAAGTCGTGGCGCAGGTCGCCAGCCTCGACGAACGCGACCGTGCCGCGCTGGCCGACAAGGTCGCCGCACTGCTCGCCGCGCATGGCTATGCGCCCGCGCACATCACCATCGCCGCCATGTCCGGCACCCGACAGGAAGCCCGCTGATGCAGACCGCCCCAATTTCGTCCGTCACGCCAGCCAGCGAGACGAGCGCCGCCCAGACCGCCACCAGCGCCTTCGGACTCGGCTTCGATGCGCTGCTGAAGATCATCCTGACGCAGCTGACCTATCAGGACCCGTTGAAGCCGATGGACAATTTCCAGTTCGTCTCGCAGCTCGCGCAATTCTCGCAAGTCCAGCAGGGGCAGACCGCGAACGAGCGGTTGCAGGCGATGACCGCGATGCAGGCGACCAATCAGGCGACCGGGCTGCTCGGCAAGCGGGTCGATATCGCCGCCGGTGCGGCGACGCTGTCGGGCATGGTCACCGCCATCGCGCTCTCGTCCGGCACGCCAAGCATCACCATCGAAACCGACGACAAGCGCACCATCGCCGGGCTCGCCATCGGCAATATCGTCCAGATCCGGGAGAAGAATTGATGTTCGGCGCGATCTAAATCGGCCTGAGCGGCCTCAACGCCTATTCGAAGGGGTTGCAACAGGTCAGCAACAACGTGTCGAACCTGAACACGACCGGGTTCAAGGGGTCGACGGTCAGTTTCCACAATCTGTACGCGACGCCCGATCGCGGCGGCCTGTCGTTGACCGGACAGGGCGGCAGCGACGGGTACGGCGTCGCGGTCGATGACGGCACGCTGAATTTCAAACAGGGCGAGTTGCGCAGCACCGATCGCGATCTCGACCTGTCGGTCGATGGCAATGGCTTCCTCGTGCTGCTCGACGGCGACCGGACGTTGTACGCGCGGACCGGCAGTTTCGAGGTCGACCCGGCCGGATTCATCGTGCTGAGCGGCACCAGCTATCGGCTGGCGACGCTGGATGCGAACGGGCGCGCGGTCAGCCTGTCGGTCGATGCGCGCCGGACCAGCGCGCCCAAGGCGACGACAGCCGTGACCTTCGCCGACAATCTGTCGTCGACCGCGACCAGCTACGCCGTCAGCGACATCCGCGTGTTCGACGCGAGTGGTGCTGCGCATGTGTGGAAAGCCGATTTCGCCAAGGGCAGCGACGGGTGGACGGTGACCGTCACCGACGACAAGGGCGCGACGGTCGGGACGCAGACGTTGAAGTTCAACGCCGGGATCGTCGACCCGACGACGGCGAAGCTCGACTTCACCGATGCCGCTTCCGGGCTGACGGTGCAGTTCGATTTCTCGGGCGGTGTCACGTCGTTTTCGGGGGGCGAGGTGTCGACGCTGCGCGCGACGAAGGTCGATGGCTATGCAGCGGGCACGATCACCGGCATCGCCGCCGATAGCGCGGGCAAGCTGCAACTGACCTATTCGAACGGGCAGAAAGTCGATGGTGGCGCGATCGCGCTGGCCGATTTCCGCGATCCGACGCGGCTGGAACAGCGCGACGGCCTGTTCGTCGAGCGCGAGGCCGGCCAGTCGATGCTGCTCGCCAGCGACGATCCGCGCGTGGGGCAGGTGCGGTCGAAACGGCTGGAGGCGTCGAACGTCGACCTGTCGCAACAGTTTGGCGACCTGATCCTGATCCAGCGCGGATTCCAGGCGTCGTCGCAGATCGTCAGCGTGTCGAACGACATGATCCAGCAGTTGTTCGGCATCCGGGGGCAGGGATGAGCGCGGTGGCATGGCTGCCGGCCGATACGCAGCCGCCAGCCGCGCTGGATGCGGTCTTCGCGGGCGTGGTCGCGGCGTGGGAGGCACAGTGGTTCGTTGGCGGGGCGGGGCAGGCGCCACGCTTGCGGCGCGGCGGTGGAGCGGGCTGGCGGCGCAATGCGGCGGGGCTGGCGATCGGGACCGCGCCCGATACCGCGCTGCGCATCGGGGCGCGGATCGTCGGGGTGTCGGCGGAGGGACGCGCGGGGGCGGACCCGGCGGTGCTGGAGGCGGTTGCCGAGCCTTGTCTGCTCAATCTTCGCGCGCGGTTGGTTGCCGTGGCGGGCGGCGATGACGGGTTCGTGCTTGCGGAGGGTTCCGCGTGGGTGGCGACGCTTGGCGACGGGCTGACGTTCGGATTGTCCGACGCGCTGTTTGCCGCGCTGGTGCGACGGGTATTGCCACCGGTCGGGTTGCCGCGATTGGCGCCGGGGTCAGCGGCGTTGTCGGCAATTCCGGTCACGGTCGGGGCGGCTATGGGGCGCGCGGCGATGCGGCTGGCCGACCTGCGCGCGCTGGAGGTCGGCGACGTCGTCGTGCTCGACCGCGCGCTGGCCGACCCGGTGCCGATCGCGCTCGACGGGCGACCTCTGCCGCGTGGTCGGGTGCGGGTCGTGCCGGCCGAACCGGTCCCGTCGCTGCAAATCGTCGACGTCGCTGCGTGAGTATCACCATGTCCGAAACCAGGATTTCCCCGCGCGTCAGCACGACGCTGATCGACAGCGTCGCGGTCGAACTTGACGCCCTGCTGGGACAGGCGAAAATGACCGTCGGCGCGCTGACCGCGCTCCAGCCCGGCGCCGTCGTGCCGCTGGAGGCGGCGCTCAACCACCCGGTCGAATTGCGGCTGGGCGACGCGATCGTCGCGCGCGGCGAACTGGTCGCGGTCGACGACAAGTTCGGCGTGCGGCTGACGGAGATCGCGCAGTGGCCGGAATGATCCTCGCCGCCGCGCCCGCGCGGTTGGGCGGTGGCGCGGCGCTCGACGTGTCGCTGACGCGGAT
Source organism: Sphingomonas sp. BL-S-05 (assembly GCF_055521695.1). NCBI lineage: Bacteria > Pseudomonadati > Pseudomonadota > Alphaproteobacteria > Sphingomonadales > Sphingomonadaceae > Sphingomonas > Sphingomonas sp. BL-S-05. Next base: position 574,792 of record NZ_CM145499.1, read on the forward strand.
CGTCGTCGCGCTGCTGGTCTGCGTGACGCTGGACGGGCTGGCGGCGGTGCTCCTGAAGCGTGGCGGCGGGCGGCTGACGCTACCCAGCCGGGCCGAGCGGCGGATCGCGGTGATCGAAAGCCGGCGGATCAGCGTGCATGCCGATCTGTGCCTGCTGCGCTGCGACGGGCAGGAATATGTGATCCTGTCGTCCGCGACCGGACAGCAGGTGCTGCGCAATGGGCCGGCGGCATGAACGCGATGCTGGCCGGCGGTGCGATCGGCAACGATGTCGTGCGCACCGCGCTGATCCTGACGCTGCTCGCGGTCATTCCGGCGGTGGTCATCAGCATGACCAGTTTCGTGCGCACCGTCATCGTGCTGTCGATGGTGCGCCACGCCTTTGGTATGCCGGAGACGCCGCCGACGCCGGTGCTGGTCGCGCTGTCGATGTTCCTGACCGCGTTCACCATGGCGCCGACGATGACGCGGATCAACACCGATGCGCTGCAGCCCCTGCTCGCCGGGCGGATCGGGGTGGAGGCGGCGATGACCGCCGGGGCCGCGCCGCTCCGCCGGTTCATGCTGGCGCAGACGCGCGATGCCGATCTCGAATCGATCTACGCGATCAGCCGTACGCCGCTGCCGCGCCGCGCAGAAGACGTCGAGACGCTGAAGCTAGCTCCCGCCTTCATCCTCAACGAGCTGCGCGTGTCGTTCACCATCGGCTTCGTGATCCTGCTCCCGTTCCTGCTGATCGACCTGGTGGTGGCTAGCATCCTGCTGGCGCTGGGCATGATGATGGTGCCGCCCGCGACGATAGCGCTGCCGGTCAAGATATTGATGTTCGTGCTGATCGATGGCTGGGGGCTGGTGCTGCAAGGGGTGCTCGGCAGTTTCCGATGATGCGGCGCGTCGGCTTCGACCTGTTGCTGGTGCCGCCGCGCGTCGAAGCGTCGCTGTGGCGGCGGCTGCGCTTCGAGAACGAGAAACGGTGTCGGGAGCAGATCTTCACCCGCTATCGTCTGCTCGCCCGCGCCATCGCCCGGCGCCAGCATGGCCGGCGGCCCAAACATGGCGCGGAGCTGGGCGACATGGAGCATTTCGCCTATGAAGGGCTGTTGCAGGCGATCGACCGCTATGACCCGCTGCGCGGCATTCCGTTCGGTGCCTATGCGCGGCGGCGGATCGTCGGCAGCATCGCCGATGGCGCGGCGCGAATGAGCGAGAGCGATGCGACTTGGTCGCAGCGCCGCCGGGCCGAGACTGATCGCGCGCGATCGCTGCGCCATGACGAGGAAGAGGATCCGGTCGCGGCACTGGCGGAACTGGTATCGGGCCTTGCCATCGGGTTGATGCTGGAGGGAAGCGCGCTGGTCGTCGGCGCGGACGGTATCGATCCGCGTCCCAATGCGTATCAGAGCCTCGAATGGCGCGAACTCCACGCGGTGCTGGCGAGTGGCATCGCCGCATTGCCCGAGCGCGAGGCGGTGATTATTCGCCAGCATTATGAAGCGGGCGTCAGTTTCGCCCAGATTGCGGACCTGCTGAACCTGTCGAAAGGGCGGGTGTCGCAACTGCACGCCGCAGCGCTCGGCCGGTTGCGGCGGCGGCTGCACGGATATCGGAGATAGGATCATGTGCGACGATGACGACATCCACCAGTTGCTAGCCATGGCGGAGACTTCGCCGAACGACGCGCTGCCGCTGGCCGAGCGGCTGATCGCGGCGCATCCCGACGATGCGCGGCTGCACTTCTTTCGCGGGTCGATGCTGGCGGGCAGCGGTCGCCCGATCGAGGCGCACGCGTCGCTGTCGCGCGCGGTGACGCTGGCCCCGGAATTCGCGCTGGCGCGGTTCCAGCTGGGCTTTTTCGAACTGACCTCGGGCGAGCCGGCGCGCGCGCAGTCGACATGGGCGCCGTTGTCGACACTGCCCGACGACCATTATCTGCGACAGTTCGTGACCGGGCTGACGCACCTGATCCACGACCGTTTTGTCGAGACGATCGCGGCGCTGGAAAGCGGGATCGCCGCGAATGACGAGACGCCGCCGCTGAACCACGACATGCGGCTCATCATCGACCAGTGCCGACCGTTGCTCGACCCGGCAGCCGAGACCGAGGAAGCGTCGCCGACCTCGTTCCTGCTCGGGCAATTGGGGCGGGGCAGCCTGCATTGAAGGTCGCCGGCACCGACCATGTCCTGCTGCTGTTGCGGGCGAAACTGTCGACCCTGCCGCGCGACCGGGCGGGGCGGGCGACAGAGAAGGGCGATCCGCGTCCGCTCGAACGGTTGCGCGCGATGGCGGGGTTCGATGCGCTCGGCGAAGACGAACGCCGCCGCGCGGTGGTGCATGCCCTGCTGACCGACGAACTGGGTGAGGCGGTCGCCAACGACGCAGCGTTCACGGCAGTGCTCGACGAAGTGCTGCGGATCGTGGGCGACATGCCGGGCGGGCATGCTCTGGTCGACCGGGCTGCGGCGGCATTGCGCGAGCGTTAGGCTGTTTCGAAAGTCCGCGGCTACCCCCGCGTTCCCATCCGCGCCAGTGCCTGGGCGATGGTCGTCCCTTGGTCGTCGAGCGGGGTGGACAGCGCCAGCGTCACGATCCGCTCGGCCGTGGCAGCGTCGCCCTTGCCGGCGGCCAGCATCGCTGCGGCTAGGGCACCGGCGAAGCCCTCCCGGTCGAGCCGCTGCGCCACGGCCGTGCGCTGCCGTGCATTGTGGAGGTCACCGGCGAGCAGGTCGAGCACCGCCAGCGAGCCATGCCCCTCGGCGAAAGTATCGTCGATCGCCAGCGCCCGTTCGAAGCGCAGTCGCGCCGTCGTCGCATCGCCGGCCAGCAGATGCGCCCAGCCGGCGGCGATCCATGATCCGAGATGCGATCCGAAGCCTTCTGCCCCGCGGTCGAGGTCGGCGGTCGCGGCGGCGGCATCCTGTGCCGACAGCGCGAGCAGCCCCCGCCCGACCCGCGCGCGCGGGTTGTCCGGCTGCACCGCCAGCACCCGGTCGAACAGCATCGCCGCCGCTGGATCGCCTTCCTCCATCGCCAGCGTCGCCTGCGTGACCAGCCCGTCGGGATGATCGCCGGCGCGCTTGGCGGCGGCGCGGGCGAGGTCGAGATCCTCGAGATCGATCGCCAGCGTCGATATCGCGGCGTTGACGCCGTCATGGTCGGGGAAGCGATCGAACGCCGCGCGGGCAACCGTCTCGGCACGGTCCATCTCGCCACGATCGTGGAGCAGAGCGATCAGCAACTGGGCCGCCTGTGGCAATTGGGCCGCGAGATCATCGTCGAGCAGCGCCAGCGCATCGTCATGGTCCCCCCGCATCGCCAGCGAACGTGCGAGGTTGTAGCGGATGCCGGGCGCATCGACGCCGGCTTCGGCCAACGCGTGGAAGGCGGCGATAGCGGCGGTCCAATCTCCTGCCGCCATCGCTGCCAGCCCGGTTAGATGATCGGTTGCGGGCGACGGTCCCTCGATCGCGCGCAGCCGCTCGATCAACGCCCGCGCCTCGGCTGGCCGTCCGGCGGCGATGGCGGCGTGCGCGGTGTCGGTCAGCAGCGCGACATTGGCGGGATCGACGGCGAGAAAGCCGGCAAGCTGATCATATTCGGTCATCATGTCCCCTGGTCCAACCGGACGATATCGAAGGATTTGAGCGTGATCCGCATCGGAATTTCTGCGACCGACAGGACCGACAGGGTCGGCAGGCTGCGCCGGGTCAACGCTTTCAGATGGCGGCGCAGTTCCGCCCCACATAGCAGCACCGGCGCGCGGCCCTGCTGGAACATCGCTTCGGTCAACGGCATCAGCCGGCGGATGAGCTGTTCGGCGAGGCGCGGTTCGACTGCTATCGATCCGCCGCCGCTCGCCGCGCCGATGCTGGCGGCAAGCTGGTTTTCGAGGCGCGGGTCGAGGCTCAGCACCGCCAGATCGGCATGGCGCCCGCGCAACTGGTGGCAGATCGCATGGCTCATCCGCTGGCGGATCAACTCCGTCAGTTCGATCGGATCCTTTTGCGTGCGGGCAAGGTCGGTCAGATGCTCGACGATCAGGTCGAGATTGGCGATCGACACTCCCTCGGACAGCAACGCCTGCAATACCCGCTGCACGTCGGATACCGACAGCGTCTGCGGCACCAGTTCCTCGACCAGCCCCGGCTGCCGCCGCCTGACGCCATCAAGCAGGCCGACGACGGTGGCGCGGGTCAGCAGCGTGCCGACTTCACCGCGCACGATCTCGCCGAAATGGGTGGTGAGCACGGTCAGCGGGTCGATAATCGTGCAGCCGGCGGCCTTGGCCGCATCGGCCTGTTCGGGCGCGATCCACCATGCCGGCAGGCCGAAGGCGGGGTCGGTGGTGGGGATGCCGTCGATCGCCGGTTTTTGGACGTGTCCGGCAACTGCCAGCACCTGATCGGGGTGGATGTCGCCCGCGCCATAGCGCGCGCCGAACAGGCGGATTTCATAGCCATGGCTGCCGAGACCCGCACCATCCTCCAGCCGCACGGCGGGGAAGGGCAGGCCGAACTGTTCCTCATGCACCCGGCGCAGTCCCGCGATCCGGTCCATGACCAGCGCGCCTTCGCCGGCCCAAGCGCCTGACAATGCCTCGCCCAGCCGAATTTCGAGCGGCGGGGAGGCGGTGGATTCCGCCGCGACTTCTTCGTCGAGCGGTTCGGCCGAAGCCTCGGCAGCGGATTTGCGGATGCGGCGCCATGCGACGAAGGCGATGGTGCCGATCACGACGATCGGCCATTTCGGCATCCCCGGCAGCAGCAGCAGCGCGGCCAGCACGGCGGCGACGATCAGCGGGATGCGCGGCACCGATCCCAGTTGCCGGAACACCTCGGTCGACAATTCCCGGTCGGAGGCGGAGCGGGTGACGATGATGCCCGTCGCGATCGAGATGATGAGCGCGGGCAACTGGGTCGCGATCCCGTCGCCGATCGTCAGCAGGGTGAAATGGCCGAGCGCCTCGCTCCATTCCATGCCCATCTGCGTCACGCCGACGATCCAGCCGGCGATGATGTTGATGAGCAGGATGATGATCCCGGCGATCGCGTCGCCCTTCACGAATTTTGATGCGCCATCCATCGCGCCGTAGAAGGATGCTTCCTTCTCCAGCCCCTTACGCCGCGCGACCGCTTCGTCGCGGTCGATCAGGCCCATGTTCAGATCGGCATCGATGCTCATCTGCTGGCCGGGCATCGAATCCAGCGTGAATCGCGCGGCGACTTCGGACACGCGCTGCGCGCCGCTGGTGATGACGACATATTGCACGACGACGAGGATCGCGAACACGACCAGCCCGACGACGAAATTGCCGCGCACCGCAAACGCACCGATCGACCCGATCACCGACCCGGCATCGCCGCCGGTCAGGATCAGCCGGGTTGCCGCGACGTTGAGCGACAGGCGGTACAGCGTCGCCACCAGCAGCAGCGAGGGAAAGGTCGAGAATTCGACCGGCTTGCCGACATAGAAGGTCAGCAGCATGATCGTCAGCGCGAGGCCGAAATTGGCGATGATCGCGAGATCGAGCAGCGCCGGCGGGATCGGCGCGAACAGGATGACGAGGATACCGATCGTCGCGGCGACGAGCGCCAGGTCGCGATTGGCGGCGGGAAGCGCGGAAAGGCGCGGCAAGATGCCGGTCGTCATGAATGTCCGTCCTGAAGTCCCGCGCGGGCGCGGCGAAGGTCGATGTAGAGGTCGGCGACCGCCGCATAGCGGTCGGGCGGAATGGTCGCACCGATGCTGCAGGCGCGGAACAGCGCGCGGGCGAGCGGCGGGTCGGCAATGATCGGCACGCCGCGCCGGACCGCTTCCTCGCGCAGTCGCAGTGCGTGCAGGTTGCGGCCTTTCGCAGCGACCTCCGGCGCGATCATCGCGGCTTCGTCATAGCGCAGCGCCACCGCGAAATGTTCGGGGTTGACCACCAGCAGGTCCGCCCCGTCGAGATTGCCTTTCCCCTGTGCCGCCATTTCGCGGTGCAGTTCCTTGCGACGTCGTTTCTGGCGCGGTTCGCCTTCGCGTTCGCGCGCCTCGCGCGTCACTTCGCGGCGGCTCATCCGCATCTGTCGCGTGAATTCGCCGCGCGCGAGGATCTGGTCGAGGATGGCGATAGCGACCGCGACGAGGAGGAACGCGAATAGCAGCCGCAGTCCGGCCGCCTCCATCGTCGCGACCAGTCGTTCGCCATCGGTCGCATTCTCCGCAAGATGCGTCACCGCCCAGCGCGCGACCATCCATGTCGCACCCGCATAGAGCGCGAATTTCAGGATGCTTTTCAGCGTCTGCTTCAGCATCAGCAGGGAGAATAGACGCTTGATGCCCTTGGCCGGGTTCAGCCGGCTCCAGTCGGGCTTGAGTGGATGGAAGGTCAGCAGGAACCCGCGCAACTGGATCAGTTCGAGCAGGATGACGATCCCCGCCATCGTGCCCCCCAGCAACGCGACCGGCGCGATCGCGCGGCGACCGAGCATGCCCAGCAGCTCCGTCGCGCCGCCCGGCTCGCTCGCCCCCGCAAAGCCGCCAACCAGTGCCACGCGCATCGCCTGCGCCAGCGTCGCGATCAGCGCGGGTCCGGCGATCAGCACATAGGCGGCGAATGTCAGCAGGCTGGCGAGGAAGCCCAGTTCGATGCTGCGCGCGACATTGCCCTTCTCGCGTGCCTTTTGCAGCTTGAACGGCGTCGGAGCCTCGCCGCGATTCTGGTCCTGTTCGGCCATCAGCCGATCCGCGCCATGGTGTCGAACGCCGCCGACAGGAGGGTGACGAACAGCGATCCCGACAGCGCCAGCGCGATCGGCAGCACGATCATCGTCGCCAGCGTCTTTACCTGAAAGCCGAGCAGCAGCACGTTCATCTGCGGCAGGGTGCGCGACATGAACGCGATGGCGAGGTCGAGCACCAGCAGCACGACTAGCAACAGTCCCGCCAGCCCCAGCGCGATCAGGAACACGCCCGACACATAGCCGATCAGCACCTGCGGATCGGTGGCGGCCAGTGCGCTGCCCATCGGCGCGCGTTCGAGCGACGCCGCCCAGATCGCGAGCAACCGTGCCGGGCCTTCGGTCGCGAAGAAGATCGCCCCGGCCGCATAAGCGAGGATCGTGCCGACCAGCGGCAACTGCGCGCGCGTCGCCGGATCGACCAGCACGGCAAGGCCATAGCCCGCCTGGATATCGATCGTCCGCCCCGCCACCAGCAACGCCGCGAACGCCAGTTGCAGCGCGAGCGCCAGCGCGGTGCCGAACAGCAACTCGCCTGCCGCCAGTGCCGCGAGCCCGCCGGTCGGGGGCGGGGCCTGCCACGTCGCCGCCGGATTGCCCGCGACCAGCCATGCGGCCAGCGCGATGGCGAGGCCGACGCGGACGATCGCGGGAATGCGGATCAGCGTGAACGGCTGTGCGAAGGCGAGGGTCGGGACGATGCGCAGCGACAGCAGCAAGGTCGCCACCGCCTGCGGAACCAACGGCTGCATCAGTGTACCAGCGCCGGGATGGCAAGGTACAGCCCGCGGGCGAAATCGGTCATTCGCGTCATCATCCAGGGGCCGAGCAGGATCAGCAGTCCGGCCGCGACCAGCAGCTTGGGGACGTAGCTCAGCGTCGCTTCCTGAATCTGCGTCGCGACCTGCAACACGCTGATGACGACGCCGATCGCCAGCGTCGCGATCAGGATCGGCGCGGCCACCATCAGCGACTGCCACAGCATGTCGTCGAGCAAATTGAGCGCCCGGTCGGCTTCCATCGATCATCCCGCAAGTCCGCGAAGCCCCCGGCTCCGCCCCCGCCGTCCATCTACCGCGACGCGATCGATCGCGCCCGTCGAACTTAGTCCTAAACGAACGAAAAACCTCCCCGACAAGGATCAGGACAGCGGGATGGCGGAGCGCCGGCCGCGGGATTTCTTGGGGGATTTTGGACCATGGTGGCCATCTTCACGGGCGCGGGAACGGGGTTCGAGCGCGGGTCGGGCAATGTGCTGGGCGGGGCGGGATTGCTGGGGCAGGCGGGGCTCGGCCGCTCGGGCGAACAGCTGTTGCTCAACGCCGCCAACGGCAATCTGATGCTGATGCAGCAGGACGAATTGCTGCTCGGTCGCGGCCCCGATGCAGCGATCAGCCGGACCTATAACAGCCAAGGCGACCTTTCCGACGAAAATGGAGACAATTGGCGCCAAAGCACCGATCGGCGGCTGTTTTGGGTAAGCGGCACCGTCAACACCATCGGTTCGGTCATGAAGCGCGTATCGGCCGATGGATCGGTCATCACCTATACCCATGACGGCACCATTTACCGCACCACCGAGGGCGCCGGTGCGCACGACACCATCACCTATTCCGCAGAGGAAGGCTGGAAATGGATCGACGGCGATAGCCAGGTCGTCGAACGCTATGGCCATTATTTCGGAAGCCAAGTCTACATCACCGAACAGCGCGACCCGAGCGGCAATGCGCTGACCTTCGCCTATGCCGATGGCAAGCTGACCGAGCTGCGCACCGCGAACGGCGAACGCATCCAATATGGATGGAGTGGCAATGCGATCACCGACATCCGCACCTTCACGACGCAGGACGGCGTCGAGCGGATGCAGACGCGCACCCGCTATGCCTATGACAGTCTCGGCCGGCTGAGCAGCGCGACCGTCGACCTGACCCCGGCCGACAACAGCGTCGCCGATGGCAAGAGCTATGGCAGCGCCTACACCTATATCGGCGATACCCGGCTGATCGCCTCGGTCGCGCAGACCGACGGCACGCGGGTCGATTTCGAATATGACCAGCAGAATCGGGTCACGGCGGTCACGCAGACGGTCGACGGTTCGACCACGCGCGTGACGCGGCTGCGCTATGGCGAAGACTTCACGACGGTCACCGATCCGGCGGGGCAGGTGACGCGGCTCGACTTTGCGGCCGGCGATTTCGCGATCGACGAGAAGGCTTGGGGCAGCGCCAACCTTGCCCGGCAAGCCGCAACGATCAACGGGGCCGCGGCGGTCCGTTACACCGTGCAGACCGGCGGAAGCTGGGCGGGTGCCTCGCAAACCTTCGACGTTACTGCCGGCGAAACGATCAGCTTCGGTATCGTGCTGCAGGCGGTCGGTGACCTTACGACCCAGGACCTCGGCCTGTATTCGGAACAGACCGGATGGGGTGGCCCCGGTGTCTCGACGGCGCGGATCGTGTCCGGTCCGGGAACCATCGAACATCTGGGCGGGGGATTTTGGCGCGTCGTCGGTCTGTCGACGACCGAGGGTACGCGTGTCGAAGTCACCCGCACCTATGACAAGACCGGATCGGGCGGCGCGTATTTCTACGTCGATCAGGGCAGCAATTTCCGTGCCGGTACTTCGTTAATCGCCGGTGGGCAGACGCTGGTGCGCAGCACCGCCGCATCGTCGCTCGACCGGATGAACGCGACCAAATGGAGCACGAGCAACCTCAGCCGCGCGGCCGATGACGCGATCGACGGCACGCCGGCCTATAAATTCACCGTCAAGACCGAGAATAACGCTGCGAACCTGCAACGCAGCTTCACCGCCAGGGCGGGCGAGACCTACAGCTTCCTCATCACGCTGAAGGCGACCGGATCGGTGCAGGGCCACCATCTGGGGCTGGGCGGGTCGGTCAGTGCGTGGGGCGCGGACGATTTGTCCGATGCGCGGATCCTGTCAGGGCCGGGCTCGATCGGTCGGCAGACCGGCGGATTCTATGCGGTCGGCAGATTGTCCTCGACCGAAGCGACGACGATCCTGATCACCCGCACCTTTACCCGCGACGAAACCGGCTATGCCCGCCTGTTCGTCGCGCTGGCGAACGACGAACCGGCGGGGGCGGGCGTGATCGTCGCCGGCCTGAACCTGATCGGACCGGTCGACGAACCCGAAACGGCGCGGTCGCTGACCCGGATCACCGCACCCGCGACCGAAGCGGGCGGCGCGCAACAGGTGACGCAGTTCAGCTATACCAGCACCGGCAACGTTGCATCGGTCATCGACCCGAGCGGTGGCGTCACGAAGATGACCTACGACGCGGCCGGCAATCTGCTGACCACGACCGATCGGCTCGGCAATGTCGTCACGCGCGCCTATGACGCGAGGAACCAGCTGCTGCGCACCTCCGCCAGTGCGGTATCGGCGGGGGCGGCCGAAACGGTCGCCAGCAACAATATCTACGATAGCGCCAGCCGCCTGCGGTACACGGTGTCAGCCGACCGGCGGGTGACGCGCTACAGCTACAACGCCAACGGGCTGCTGGTCCGTACCGACAGCTTTACCGCCGATACGCTGGGCAGCTCGACATCGCTGACCGAAACCGCCCTGGATAAATGGGTCGGGCGGCTCGCCGACAAATCGGCGCGGATGATCGTCCGGTACGAATATGACGCGCGCGGCGAGGTTTCGCGCATCCTGCGCGACGGTGCGGCGAATGCCAGTGGCGCGCCGTCGACGGCACAGGGCTATGCCGAAACCGTGTTCGTCCGCGACGCGGCGGGTCGGCTGCTCGAACGCGTCACCGGCGGACAGCGCGAGCTGTTCGTCTATGACGGCATGGGTCGCATGATCGGATCGACCGACGTGCGCGGCGGCCAGACCATGATCGCCTTCGACGATGCCGCCGGGCAGACGGTCGTCACGCTGGCCAGCGGCACGGTGCAGACCTCTACCTACAACCGCGCCGGCGACTTGGTTTCGAGCATCGAGGCGGGCAGCTATAGCGGGACGGGCAGTTCCAGCTATCGCTACGATCGGGTGGGGCGTGTCCGCATCGCCACCGACAGCTTCGGCAACAACCGCTACGCGGTCTACGACCTGACCGGGCGCAAGACGGGCGACATCGATCCGTTCGGCAGGCTGACCGAATATCGCTACGACCGCAACGACCGGCTGGTTGCGACGATCGGCTGGAGCACCGCGCTGTCGGCCGAACAGATGGCGCGCCTCGGCGATCCTGCGGTCGATATCGATATCGCCACGCTTCGTCCGGCGGCGGCAGCGGCCGACAGCTGGAACTGGATCGTCTATGACCGCGAGGGCCGCGTGGTCCAGCGGATCGACGCGACCGGCGCCAGCGTCGTCTATGACTATGACGCGTCCGGCCGGCTGCTCCGGGAAACGGGCTATGCCAACCGGCTGTCGGTCGACGAACTGAAGACGACGCTGCCGACCGCCGTCATTCGTCCGGCGTCCGACAGCACCGGCGACAGCATCACCCGCACCTTCTACGACCGCGACGGCAATGTCGTCGGCACGCTCGACGGGGAAGGGTATCTCAGCCGCTCGACCTACGACGCGGCGGGCAACCGCGTATCCACGACCAGCTTCGCCAAGCGCACGACCGATACGCTGCGCGCCTCGGCCAGCTTCACCGCGCTCCTGTCCGATGTCGGCAGCAGCGCAAACGACCGCATCGTCCGCTCGGTCTATGACGGACAGGGGCTGCTGCGCTTCACCATCGATACCGTCAACCGTGTCACCGAATATGTCTACACCGGTCCGCGGCCGGGCGATGCGATCGGCACGGTGCGCCAGACCATCGCCTATGGCCGCCCGATCGCCGCGCTTGGCAGCTACAGCGTCGCCACGGTCACGCAGGCGCTGGCCGATGCCGGCGCGAACGACGAACCGGCCAACCGCCGCAGCTTCGCGGTCTATGACGACAAGGGCAATCTGACTTTCGCGATCGACGCCGCCGGATCGGTCACCGGCTATGGATACGACACGGCCGGCAATGTCGTGAAGACGACGCGCTTCGCCACCGCCTACGCCACCACCACCTTGCCGTCGCACGAAACGATGGCGGCATGGGGCAGCGCGAATGGCGGCCATGGCGACGACCGCGTCACCCGCAGCTATTATGCGGCACGCGGCGAACTGCGCTTCACCATCGATCCGATGGGCTATGTCAGCCGTTACGATTACGATGCCGCGGGGCGGGTCGTCGCCGTGGTCCGCTACGATACGGCCATGGCCGGTGCCGACGACGGCACGACCATCGACGGTGTCGCGGCGTGGCAGACCGGCAGCTACACCGTCACTTCGACCAGCTACGACGCTGCCGGGCGGGTGTTCGAAACGACCGACGCCGCCGGCACCATCACCCGCTACACCTACAATGTCGACGGCACCGTCCAGTCGACGACGAAAGCCTATGGCACCGTCGATCAGGTCCGCACGCAGCTCGACTATGATGCCGCCGGACGCGTCGTCACCCGGATCGAGGATGCCGATGGTCTCCAGTCGACCACCCGCTACAGCTATGACGGCCTTGGCAACCTGCTTGCCCAGGTCGCGCCCGACGGCACCAGCACGACGCGCTTCTCCTATGACCGCGAAGGACGGATGCTGAGCCGCACCGACGCGCTCGGGCAGGTCCGGTCCTATGACTATGACTCGTTCGGGCAACGGGTGCGGATCGTTGACGAAGCCGGTCGCGCGACCTACAGCCATTACGACGCCGCCGGTCGCGTCATCGCCGTCCGCGACGCCGAAGACTATGTTACCGAGACCAGCTACAACGCGTTCGATCAGATCGCGTCGGTCACCCGCCGCAAACAGCGCGCGACGAACCCCGCCGCGATCGGAACGCTGCCCGTCGTCGCGGCGGATCCGCAGGACGCGGTCACCCAATTTTTCTACGACAGGCTCGGCCGCGTCGTGCGCACCGTCGATGCCGAAGGGTATAACGAAAACAGCCGCTACAACAGCTTCGGCGAAGTGGTGCAGGCGACCAACAAGCTGGGCGGGGTTACCAGCCGCAGCTACGACCGCCGGGGGCAGGTGGTTGCCGAAACCGTCGCCAAGTCGGCCTTCAACGCCGCCGGTGACCGCATCGTCTCACCGGTCGCAATCGCCAGCCTCGATCCGGTCTATTATGCGGCGACCTATCCCGACCTCGCCAGCAAGGCGGGCGATACCGCGTGGCTTACCTGGCATTGGGAGAATCATGGCTGGCGCGAACGCCGCAATCCCAACGCCGTGTTCGACACCAATTTCTACCTGTCGGCCTATTCCGACATCGTCGCCGCCGACGTAGACCCGCTGAACCATTACGCTGTGTGGGGCTGGACTGAATGGCGTAGCGCCAATGCGCAGATGGTGCCCGGCGCGACCGAGACCGGCGGCGTCACGACCCGTTACGAATATGACGCGCGCGGCAACCGTACCCGCCTGATCGAGGCGGCCGGCCTCGCCGAACAGCGCGTCACCGAATACAGCTATGACTCGCTGAACCGCCTCATCGAGAAACGCGGCGAGACGGTCGATTACGGCCTTCCCGGATCCAGCGTGAATGCCGGGACCGCCCAGCCGACCGAGAAATATCTTTACGACCGTCACGGCAACCTGACGCGGCGCACCGACGCCAATGGCCGCCACACCTGGTTCTATTACGACGCGCTCGACCGCAAGAATGGCGAGGTCGACGCGATCGGTGCCTATGTCACCTATGCCTATGACCAGAACGGTGGCCTGATCCGCCGTCGCGCCTATGCGACCGCCGTCAGCACGTCGCAACTGACGACCGACAGCCGCCCGGCCGAGACCGGCGACTATCGCGAAACGACCTATGCCAATGACGCGCTCGGCCGCCGCGTGTCGACCAGCATCGCCGGCATCCGTACCGGGGCATGGGACGTCGCCAGCGGCAGCTATGTCTATGGCACCGGCACGCTGACCGAAAGCGTCGCCTATGACGCGGTGGGCAATGTCGTGCGCACCACCGACGCCACCGGCGCGTCAATCCTGTCCTATTACGACAGGCTGGGCCGCAAGGTCGCGCAGGTCGACCAGGCAGGCTATCTCACCGAATGGGCCCTCGATGCGGAGGGCAATACCGTCTCCGAGCGCCGCTATGCGGTGGCGGTCGCCAATGCATCGGCGAGCGAGCGTCCGGTCGGGACCGCCCACACCGACGACCGGGTGACTGACTTCACCTACGACCGCAACGGCCGCCGCCTGACCGAAACGCGCAAGGATGTGGTGGCGTGGAGCGTCGATCCGACCAGCGGCGTGCTGACCGACGTCACCGGCGATGCCCAAATCACCTACACCTATAACGGCCTCGGCCTCATCACCTCGAAGCGCGAGGCGACCGGCGATACCACCCTCTACGCCTATGACCGGGCCGGGCGGCTGATCGGCGAACAGCGCCCGAACCTGATCAACAGCACCACCGACGAAGCGATCCCGCAGCTCGCTTACTATTACGACGGCATCGACAATCTGGTTCGCACCGTCGAGGGCACCGACCGCGTCACGACCCATCGCTACGACGAACTGGGCCGAAAGGTCGCGATGACCGACGCGATGGGGTCGACCCGCTATTATTTCTACGACCGCGTCGGCAATTTGGCGGCGGAGGCCTATTCGCGCCGCAACAGCGCCGACGCGGTCCTGCGCGAAGGGGTCATTTATCGCTATGACGGGGTCGGGCGGCTGCGCGCCCAGTCCTCTGCGACCAACTGGACGCGCGCGGGCGGCAAATTCACCAGCCTCACCAGCGCCGGTGCCCCGCCCGAAGTCCTCTTCACCTACAACGTCTTCGGCGAACTCGTCTCGCGCTCGGTCGGCGGACTGGTGCAGGAACAGCATGAATATGACGATGCCGGCCGCATGTGGCGCAGCACCGGTGGCGACGGGACGTGGCGCTATTTCATGTACGACGGCGCGGGCCGGCAGACGCTGACGCTCGAAAGCGACGGCGCGACCAAGGTCCAGAACGCGTCGCTGGGCAACGTCCTGCGCATGGCGACGCTGGAAGGACGGGTGATGGGCGATCCCGCCAACGGCATCGTCGCGACGGCCACCCAATATGACGCTCGCGGACAGGTGACGCGCGTGCACAGCCTGCAGCGCGAACTGGCCAGCGGCGTGACCGGCGGGACCGACCTGCGCACGTCGCGCAGCTACACCGCCTTTGGCGAGGTCGCGAGCGATACCGACGCGCGCGACGCCACCACCTATTACGCCTATAACCGGATGGGCCGGGTAACGTCGATCCGGCGGCCGGTGGTGCTGGGCGCCGATATCGACGAAACCGGTATCGCCGAAACCCGCTATTACGACATTTCGGGGCGGCTGGCCGGGACCAGGGACGGCAACGGCAATCTGACGACGCGGCGGCTGGCCGGCGGCACCGGCTATGGCGGGGCGGCCGAACTGGTGACGGCCGAATATCATGCCGATGGTGGTCGGGTGTTCCAGCGTTACGACGACGCCGGCAATCTGGTGAGGCGCACCGACGAACTGGGCCGCGCGACCTATTCGACCTATGACAAGCTCGGCCGGCTGCTCACCACCAGCAGCGTCAACAGCCGCGACGTCGCCCACAGCTACACCTACGACTCGCTCGGCCGGCGACTGACGCACAGCCAGACCGGGCGCGAGGCGTCGGACCGCGAGACGACCGATTACGACGTCGCCGGGCGGATCACCACCAACCGTGCCTTTGGCGGCGATGTCACGACCAACAGCTATGCGTGGGACGCCACCGTCGACAGCGGCCTCGGCGTCGCGGGCGGCTGGCGGCAGACCACGACCTACGCCAATGGCAAGCAGACGATCGAGGTCAAGGACACGTTCGGCCGCCTGACCAGCCGCACCGACATGGGCGGCAACGTCGCGACGACCAGCTATGACCAGGCGGGGCGGATCGCGACGATCTCGGGCCTTGAGAACCAGAGCTTCACCTGGCTGAATACGGGGCTGCTCGCCACCCAGACCAGCGATCTGGGTTCCGGCAGCGTCCGGTCGGTCGCGACCTTCGGCTATGACCAGGTCGGCAACCGCGCGACCGAAACCTTCACCCGCGACGGCGTCGTCTATCGCCGGAGCGAAGCGATCTTCGACATGCAGAACCGGATGCGGTCCTGGGCCGATACCGGCGACTCGGTACCGACCGCGTTGATGAGCTGGCTGTACGACAAGAACGGCAACATCATACGCACCTACGCGACCTTTGCCACGCTGAACCGGGATGGTTCCGTCCGCGAACCCCCCCCTTTTGAACGCTGGTTTCGCTTCGATTCGATGAACCGGATGACGCTGGACGGCGGCAGGATGGGCGCCAACGGCATCGAACGCGGCGACGGTACCGAAATCACCTACCGCGTCGATGGCAGCCGGGCGACGGCACTGACCAGCTTCCTTACCTATGCCTCGGTGTTCGATCCTGACTATGAACAGGGCGGTCGTGGTGAGAAGACGGTGGAGTATCGTGCTTCTCGCCGGGATTCCTATGAATGGCGCGATGACGGGCAACTCCTCGCCGTAACGTCTGAGGATACTGGCTACATCGACAATGGCGACGGCACGGCTTCGGAAGACGGCGTTTACCGTCTGACCGGGTCGGCCGGCTACGAATATGACGTACTTGGCCGGCTCACGCGTCAGACCGACCGGGGGGGAAGCAACGAAGCGATTTACGACCGGACCCTCACCTATGACGGCGACGGCCGTGGCCAGATCGTCGCCGAGACGACCGTGACCAAACAGGGCACGGACACGGTCAATACGACGACCAGTTCCGAATACGGCACCGGCACCGACTATGCGCTGGGCGCGGTTCTGAAGGTAACGTCGACCACTACCGTCAACGGTGGTAACAGTACCACGACGACGAGTAGCAACAGCTACGATTGGCGCGACGGCGCGCAGTTGACCGGTACGGTCACCACCAAGACGAACGCGAATACCGCCTACACCAGTTATACTTACAGCGGCGTCGGGCAGTTGGAGACCGTGTCGATTGGCGGCGATCGCTCGCGCACGGTAACCTTCATCAACGACCTCGCCGGTCAGGTCATCCGCCGCGCCGAGGCGGACGACAAGCCCAACACTGGCGACCCCCTTGAAATCTGGTACCGGCATGGCGGTCGCGAGATCGGTTATGTCGGCAATAACGGCAGCGCATCGGCCAGCTATCAGGAATCGATCAATCGGCGTGGTTTGAAGCCCGACGACAAATCGACCTTCGCACCATTGGGCGGCCAGCCGCGCGGGTCGCATTTCGCCGAGACGATCGATCGCATCAACAGCTTCGAAACCGGCAGCGCCGGCCGCAGCTATACGGTGCAGGTGGGTGACACGCTGAGCGGCATCGCCGACCAGGTCTGGGGCGACGCGTCGCTCTGGTACAAGCTCGCGACCGCCAACGGCTTGGGTGCCGACAGCGTGTTGGTCGCCGGGCAGGTGCTGACGGTCCCGGCGGGCGTTGTCCGCTCGACCTACAATGCCGACACGTACAAGCCCTATGACCCGACCGATGTCCTGGGCGACGTCAACCCGAACCCCAAGGCGAAGCGCGGCAACAAGTGCGGCGGGTTTGGAAGGATATTGCTGGCCGCCGTTGCGATCGCCGTGACCGCAATTGCGACGGCCGGTATCGGAGCGCTCGCGACGGGGGCGTCGTTTGCCAGCACGCTAGGCGCTGTTATGGGAGGCAATCTCGCAGCGTTCAGCACGGCAGCCGTTGGGTCGACATTGACCGGGGGGGTGATCGCAGGTGCCGCCACGATCGGCGGAGCGATGATTGGCAATGCGGCAAGCCAAGGGCTTGGCATCGCCATGGGAATGCAGGACCGCTTCAGTTGGAGTGGCATGGCGATGGCGGGGCTGACTGCTGGGGTAGGTCCGTCCGGCAACTTCTTCGGCGGCGGTGTCGGCGGCGCAGTGGCGAACGGACTGGTCAACAACACTATCCAGCAAGGCCTCGCCATTGCGAAGGGCCAACAGAGCCGCTTCGATTGGGCAGGTCTTGCGGCAGCAGGCGTATCGTCCGGGGTCGGCTGGTCTGCAGCGGGTAACGGCGGATCAATGTTGCAACGCGAAATCGGACGATACGCAGCCGGCATCGCGGGGACTGTCACCCGCAGTATCCTTACTCAGACCAGCT
The DNA here is from genome assembly GCF_055521695.1 of Sphingomonas sp. BL-S-05. Lineage (NCBI taxonomy): Bacteria > Pseudomonadati > Pseudomonadota > Alphaproteobacteria > Sphingomonadales > Sphingomonadaceae > Sphingomonas > Sphingomonas sp. BL-S-05. The sequence continues at coordinate 592,679 of NZ_CM145499.1, forward strand.
TCGGCGACAACATTCTGGCGGTACTGCCCGATATGATCGGGGCAACGATCGGCGAACTGGCAATAAGGGGAGTTAGCGGGCTTGTAGATCGGTTGGAGTCGCCAGCGAACAGGCAAGCAGAACCGGCAATAATCAGCGCTACCAAACAATCGCAGTCCCGAGACACTGTCACAGGCTCGAGCAGCGGCGGTGGCGGGGCGGACGACAGTGGAGCAGCCGCCAGTGCCAGCACGAAGGCGCTGGATGGTGAACGCTACATCGTGACACCGGCTGTTATGTTGCCCATTGAACTTCCAGCGGGCGCAGTTCCGGCGGTGGATATCGGGGATGAAACTGTCGTTACCGGCGATCCGAGACGGGTGGCGGATTCTGGATACTCAGACTTCATCCTGCCTAGTTGGATAGGGCAACCTGCCAATTACCAACCGACCTTTTCGTTGAGCAGCAGGTTGGGATCGTACGTCAGCGCGTTTGCAAATCCGATATGGCAATACAATCCTGGATATAATTACGCTGGAAGGGATTATCGTTCGCGTGATGCTGCAATTTTCGCAGGGATGCCAGGCGAGCTTAGTCCGGAAACCCAAGCGTACTTGTATGATCGACGTAGAAAGTTAGCAGGATGGGATGCTCTGGGGCTGGCGCCATATACCCCGACGTTGGCAGGGCTGATTGCTTTCAATTCCGGAGCAAGTCCTGAAACGATTCATGGTTTTACCTCCATCGATCTTGCTTTTGGTGAGGTTCTGTCGAGCGCGGCCATGCGCCCTATCGCCAGGTCGCCAATCGTTGGCGCGTCTCGTCCGGGGTTAGAGCCCTTATCAGGACGTCTCTCAGGACTCGTAGAGAAAGAAGCCCCGGTCGTCTGGAACAATGGATGGCGGACTGCTGATGGGAAGTTCGCGAGCCCTGCGGGGACTGGCCGCGCTGGCGGAAGTGCTGAGGCTGCCGTCTGGGATGCTATCGAGGCGAAGCCCGGATGGAACGTGATTCGAGGGCACGTTGCGGTTCGTGACGCATCGGGCCAGTTGCGCTATTATGATGGTGTGGCAATCTCGCCCCGAGGACGGGTGATCGGTCTTGAGACTAAATCAGGAACGGCTATCCGCACCCCAAAGCAGAGAGAGTTCGATTCAACGTTGAACTCTAGCCCATCGAACGTTGCGAGGGGCGTCGGACAAAGCAAGGGAATTACTGTGCAGCGATCAACTCTGATCAGGATGCCTTGAGTATGTTTATGAAGGACGAAATTAAGGCCTGTATCTTAGATGCTCTATCTAGTCGGCTTGATCCTTACATGCTGGAGCACGGCTTCTTTCGATCGAAATCGAGCTTGATATACAAGCGTTCGCTTCGCGGCTCGACGCAGAAGATCGACCTGTCGCTGCAGATTCACCCTAAAGATAATCCCAACGCAGCCGCAGTTGTATATCCTTGGATGGAGGTGTTGATTCCTGCTGCTGATGCTATTCTAGAAGAAATGATTGGAGACAGTTTGGGCCTCTTGGAAGGAGTAACGTGCGGTACGTCAAAGCAACCTATAGCCTTCACGTCGGAGAAAGCTCATGATGGGCGCTGGTTCGTTTATCAGCCGGAGTCCGTCCCCCAAATGGTCGATGACATTAAGGCGTTCATTGAACGATGGACTATGCCCTTCCTTGATACTTACTCAACCGCTGATGACATTGTCGCAGCCGACCAGCGAGAAGACGGTAGGCTGGCGGGTGATCGTGCGCAAAGGATGAGGGTGGTTGCTGCGGCTTTGGCTGGCAAGCGCAAGGAATATGCGCAGGCGGTGATGGAAAAGTGGCTTGGAAGCCCCGGCGTTCGTCGCCGGTATGAACAGGTTTACGACTATATCAGGCGAGCGCCTTAGGCGTTTTAGCGGGCGGTAACAAAAGACGAACCATGCCTGCTTCTCTGCTAAGTTGTGCCAAAAGCTCTGTGAAGGGGCACGCTTGGACGGAATGGTGGGAATGTTGCTTACGGTGGTCCTATTGCGGCCCTTGGTAGGGTAACATGGGTTAGGGAATGAGCCCGCAACTCAGTATACGATCGGGGCGTGGTTATAGAAAGTGTGGGTCAATAATATAAATCGTAGAGAGCTTCGCGATTACGTATCGTCGACAGATTCTCGTGCCGATTTATCGCATGTATTGGAACAATTTAAACAAATTTATCAAGTTATTTGATGCATGGAAGATTAATAATTACCAAATTGTTCTGATAGATTATCTGGTTTGGTCCGGGATGTGGCAGGATGTCATCGGATCATGGGCGAGCAGGTCAATGTCGACGTCGTAACATGGCGAATGATGGCGCAGATGCTATTGGCGGCCACGGTGTATCGAGTCCTGACGCAAAACTAAGCTGCTGCTCCCGTCGAATCCTCAAACCAACCCCTTCAACCGATACAGCGCCTCCATAGCCTCCCGCGGTGACATCGCATCGACGTCCATCCCCCCCAGCGCCTCGCGGAGCGTATCCACCGGCGCCGCTTCCACCGCTGCGACGGCGGCGAACAGCGGCAGGTCGTCCAGGCCTGCCGCAATCCCGCCGGTCTTGGCCTTGCCGGCCTCCAGCTTCGCCAGCACCGCCTTGGCGCGCTGTAGCGTAGCGGGGGGCAGGCCCGCCAAGCGCGCGACGGCGATGCCGTAGCTGCGATCCGCCGGCCCCTCGGCCAGTTCGTGGAGCAGGACCAGATCGCCCTTCCATTCGCGCGCGCGGACATGGTGGAGCGACAGCGCGTCGCAGCGTTCCGCCAGCCGGGTAAGCTCGTGATAATGCGTCGCGAACAGGCAGCGGCAGCGATTATCCTCATGGATCGCCTCGACCACCGCCCATGCGATCGCGAGGCCGTCATAGGTCGAGGTGCCGCGCCCGACCTCGTCGAGGATCACGAACGACTTGGGCGTCGCCTGCGCGAGGATCGCGGCGGTCTCGACCATCTCGACCATGAAGGTCGACCGGCCCCGCGCGAGATTGTCCGACGCGCCGACCCGGCTGAACAACCGGTCGACCAGCCCCAGCGTTGCCGAGGTCGCGGGCACGAAACTGCCCGCCTGCGCCAGCACGACGATCAGTGCGTTCTGCCGCAGAAAGGTCGACTTGCCGCCCATGTTCGGCCCGGTGACCAGCCAGAGCCGCGACGTTTCCGACAGGCGGCAGTCGTTCGCGACGAACCGCCCGCCGCTCTTTGCGACCGCGCTCTCGACCACCGGATGCCGCCCGCCGACGATGTCCAGACAGGCATGGTCGACCAGGGTCGGCCGCGCCCAGCCGCCCTCCGCCGCGCGTTCGGCGAGCGCCGCCGTCACGTCGATCCGGGCGAGTGCGTCGGCGGTCGCGGCGATGCCCTCGCGGTTGGCCAGCGCGGCGTCGGTGAACGCCTCCAGATGCGCGGCCTCGGCGGCGAGCGCATGCGCACCGGCCTGCGTGACCTTCAATGCCGCTTCGTGCAGATCGGGGGCGTTGAAGCGCACGACGCCCGCCAGCGTCTGGCGATGGGTGAAGCCGCTGTCCGCCGCCATCAGCTTGTCGGCGGCGCGCGCCGGCACCTCGACATGATAGCCGAGCACGCCGTTATGGCGGATCTTCAGCGCGGCGATGCCGGTGCGTTCGCGATATTCCGCTTCCAGCGCGGCGATCGCCCGCCGCCCGCCCGCGCCGGTATCGCGCAGCGCGTCGAGCGCCGCGTCGAAACCGCTGGCGACATAGCCGCCCGCACTCGCATCGATCGGCGGCATCGGTACGAGGCCGCGCGTCAGCAGGTCGATCAGCTCGCCATGCCCGCGCAGGCGCGGCGCGAGGTCGGCGATCAGCGGCGGCACCGCCGCCAGCTTGTCGAGCCGCTGCCCCAATGCCCATGCCGCGCTCAACCCGTCGCGCAACTGGCCAAGATCGCGTGGGCTGCCCCGACCCGCCGCGATCCGCCCCAGCGCCCGGCCGATATCGGGCAGCGCGCGCAACGTGGTGCGCAATTCGTCGCGCATGCCCGGATCGTCATGCGCCCAGCCGACCGCCGCCAGCCGACCCTCGATCGCGGCACGGTCCATCAACGGCGCGGCGATATCGCCCGCCAGCAGCCGCGCGCCCGCGCCGGTCACCGTCCGGTCGACCTCCGCCAGCAAGCTGCCCGCGCGCGCCCCGGCGGCGGTACGCGTCAACTCCAGGCTCTCGCGCGTCGCGGCATCGATCGCCATGCACTGGCCATCGGCGGCGCAGACGGGTGGGCGCAGGAACGGCAACTGTCCCCGTGCGGTATGGTCGAGATAGGCGATCAGCCCGCCCGCCGCCGCCAGCGCCGCGCGCGAAAACTGCCCGAACCCGTCGAGCGTCGCGACCCCGTGCAGCGTCTTCAGCCGTGCCTCGCCCGCCGCACTGTCGAAATCGGCCCGCCCGCGCAGGCAGGTCGCGGCCTCCGCGAATGCCGACGTCTCCGCCGCGACCACCTCGACCGGCTGCAACCGGGCGAGCGCGGCGGTCAGCCCGGCGGCATCGGTCTCGATCACCTCGAACCGGCCGGTCGACACGTCGGCCGCGGCGATCGCCACGCCCCCGGTCGCCTCGCCGATGGCGACGCACCAGTTGGCGGCGCGCGCGTCGAGCAGCGCTTCCTCGGTCAGCGTCCCCGCCGTCACCACCCGGACGATCGCGCGCGCCACCAAGGCCTTGGATCCGCGTGCGCGTTTCGCCTCTTCGGGGCTTTCGACCTGTTCGGCGATGGCGACGCGGTGCCCGGCCTTGATCAGCCGCGCCAGATACCCCTCTGCCGAATGCACGGGCACGCCGCACATCGGGATCTTCGCGCCCTCATGCTCGCCCCGCGCGGTCAGCGCGATATCGAGGCAGGCGGCGGCGATCTTCGCATCGTCATGGAACAGCTCGAAGAAATCGCCCATCCGGTAAAAGAGCAGGCAATCGTCGGCCTCCGCCTTCAACGCCAGATATTGCTGCATCATCGGGGTGGGGGCGGGGGAATCCTCCGCCCGAGCCTTGGTCGCCATGGGCCGTGCGATACCGGCATGGGCAGGGGAGGGCAACGCCATGCTGCTTCCCAACTTCCGGGATAACATACTTGCCCGATCCGCCTTCCCCTGCGTAAAGCCCATCCAAACGGGAGAAGCGCCAGTGTCCGAAGCCACCGACCAGTTTTCCGAGCGCGAGGCGCTGCTGTTCCATTCGGAAGGGCGCCCGGGCAAGATCGAAATCATCGCATCCAAGCCGATGGCGACGCAGCGCGACCTCGCGCTCGCCTATTCGCCGGGCGTCGCGGTGCCGGTCCGCGCCATCCACGAAGATCCCGCCACCGCCTATGACTATACTGCCAAGGGCAATCTGGTCGCGGTCATCTCCAACGGCACCGCCATTCTCGGCCTCGGCAATCTCGGCGCGCTGGCGTCCAAGCCGGTGATGGAGGGCAAGGCGGTCCTGTTCAAGCGCTTCGCCGACGTCGATTCGATCGATATCGAGCTGAAGACCGAGGATGTCGACCGTTTCATCGATGCGGTCGAACTGATGGAGCCGAGCTTCGGCGGCATCAACCTCGAAGACATCAAGTCGCCCGAATGCTTCATCATCGAGCAGACGCTGCGCGAACGGATGAACATTCCGGTGTTCCATGACGACCAGCACGGCACCGCGATCATCTGCGCCGCCGGCCTCATCAACGCCTGTCTGCTCACCAAGCGCAAGCTGTCCGAGGTCAAGGTCGTGGTCAACGGCGCGGGTGCCGCCGCCATTGCCTGCACCGAATTGATGAAGGCGATGGGCGTCGCCCATGACAATGTCATCATGTGCGACCGCACCGGCGTGATCTATCAGGGGCGCGACGATGTGAACCAGTGGCAGTCGGCCCATGCCGCCGCCACCGATCGCCGGACGCTTACCGAAGCGCTGCACGGCGCCGACGTGTTCCTCGGCCTTTCCGCCGCCGGCGCGCTGAAGCCCGAAATGGTCAAGGACATGGCTCCGTCGCCGATCATCTTCGCGATGGCCAATCCCGAACCTGAAATCCGCCCCGAACTGGCCAAGGCCGCGCGCCCCGACGCGATCGTCGCGACCGGGCGTTCGGACTATCCGAACCAGGTCAACAACGTCATCGGCTTCCCCTTCATCTTCCGCGGCGCGCTCGACGTGCGCGCGACCGGCATCAATGACGAGATGAAGATCGCCGCCGCCACCGCCATCGCCGAACTGGCGCGCCAGCGTGTGCCGGAAGAAGTCGCGCTGGCCTATGGCACGCAGCACAGCTTCGGCCCCGACTATATCATCCCCGCGCCGTTCGACCCGCGCCTGATGGAACTGGTCCCCTCGGCGGTGGCGAAGGCGGCGATGGATTCGGGCGTCGCGACGCGCCCGATCCTCGACATGGACGCCTATCGCCAGCAGCTGCGCGCGCGTCTGAACCCGACCACCTCGGTCCTGACCATGGCCTATGAGGGTGCCCGTGCGCATCCCAAGCGCGTGCTGTTCGCCGAAGGCGAAGAGGAAGTCGTGCTGCGCGCCGCGATCGCGTTCAAGGAAGGCGGCTATGGCATCCCCGTGCTGGTCGGTCGCGACGACGTCTATGACCGGCTGCGCGCAATGGGTGTCGCGAACCCCGAGGAATATGAAGTCCATAACAGCCGCACCAGCGAAATGGTGCCGCAGATGGTCGACTTCCTGTACCAGCGCCTGCAGCGTCGCGGCTTCCTGAAGCGCGACTGCGAACGGATGATCAATCAGGATCGCAATACTTTCGGCGCGGTGCTGCTGCAGTTGGGCATTGCCGATGCGATGATCACCGGCATCACCCGCACCTATGCACAGGCCTATCGCGGCGTGCGGCGGGTGATCGATCCGGTCGGCGGCAAGGTGCCGTTCGGCATCCACCTGCTGGTCGGGCAGAGCCATACCGTGTTCATGGCCGACACCACGATCAACGAACGGCCAAGTGCCGAGGAACTGGCCGACATCGCCGAACGCACCGCCGCCGTCGCCCGCCGCATGGGCCACGAACCGCGCGTCGCCTTCCTGAGCTATTCGACCTTCGGCAATCCCGAAGGCCAGTGGATCGACAATGTCCGCGACGGTGTGGCCGCGCTCGACAAGCGGCAGGTCGGCTTCGAATATGAGGGCGAAATGGCCCCCGACGTCGCGCTCAATCCGCGTCAGATGGCGAATTTCCCCTTCGCCCGCCTGTCGGGTCCGGCCAATGTGCTGGTGATGCCGGGGCTGCAATCGGCCAATATCTCGGCCAAGCTGCTGCGCGAACTGGGCGGCGACGACGTGATCGGCCCGATGCTGATCGGCATGGAAAAGCCGGTGCAGATTGCCCCGATGACCTCGACCGCCAACGAACTGGTGACGCTGGCGGTGCTGGCGGCGGGCGGCATGGTGGGGTGAGCGAACGCGGGAGAGGCGGGTTGCGCAGGCGATTGACATGACTGTCCTCGCGTCCCGTTTCTCTTGGCCGGCGGACTTTCCCGATGTCGTCGTCCACACCAGTGTAGCGCGGCGCGATAGCCATCCGGGCTATTTCGCCGCTAAGTCCGGCGACGCCGACGCGGCACTGACACTGGCCGGGGACTTGTTGGCACCAGAGGCCGTCGCGGTGCTGCAAGCTGTTCTCGCCGGTCGCGCGGCGCTACTCCTTCCGGTCATCGCGGACGAAGCGCTGGGGTTCAATGCGATCCCCGATGCGATGGCGCAGATACTGGCCCGCCGGCTAGACCTGTCGGTCGTTGCCGGTGAAATCGTCCAGACCAACAAGGTCGGCCATACCCGCGCACCGGCCTTTCAAAGGTTGGTGACCCCCGCGACGTTCGACGGTGATGTGCGGCGCGGCGCAACCTATGTACTTGTCGATGATCATGTCGGGCTGGGGGGAACGCTGGCCAATCTTCGCGGCCATGTCGAAGCGGGCGGCGGGCAGGTCGTGGCCATCACAACGCTGACCGAAAGCCGCGATGCACGGCACATTTCATTGCGACCAGAAACCCGCAATCTGCTATGGCAGCGTCATGGCGAAGAACTCGACCATTTCTGGCGCGCCCAGTTCGGGCATGGAATCGACTGCCTCACCGAGGTCGAAGCACTCCAGCTATGCCGTCAGCCATCCGTTGCCGGCATCGAGAATTTCTTGGCTAAGGCTTCAGTCGAAGCACGTGGCCGCGGTCTCGAACCAACGATTTAGCGACCCCGAGATCGGATAGCTTGCGGTCACCGGCGACGATCGCTGTGTTATTTGCTGGACGCCCGGAACTATCGCCTAACCTTTCTGTTGCCGATCGATCATGGAAATAGCGGGCAGCTCGGCGCAGGCCCTCATCATCGGCGCAAATGGCGGCATCGGCGCGGCGTTGGTCGCTGAACTCGCTGCCTCCCATCGCTATGATCGCATCATTGCCGCCGCCCGTAGCAAGCCGGATCTACTCCCCGCTAATGTCGCATATCACCCGGTCGACATCGCCGATCCGGCGTCGATCGAAGCAGCCGCCACGGCCATCGACGCGCCCCTGACGCGCGTCATCGTCGCCACCGGCATCCTGCACGACGAAGGCGGCGGGCCGGAGCGGTCGTTGCGAGACCTCGATGCCGACCGGCTCGCGCATCTGTTCGCCATCAACACCATCGGCCCGGCGCTGGCGCTTAAACATTTCGCTCCGCTGCTCGCCAAGGACCAGCCCTCCGCCATCGCCTGCATCTCCGCCCGCGTGGGGAGCATTTCCGACAACCGGCTCGGCGGCTGGTACGGCTATCGCGCATCGAAGGCCGCGCTCAACCAGATCGTCCGCACCGCCGCGATCGAACTGGCGCGCAGCCACCGCCAGGCGGTGTGTGTCGCGCTGCACCCCGGCACTGTCGACACGGGCCTGAGCAAGCCGTTCCAGCGCGGCGTGCCGGCGGAAAAGCTGTTCACGCCCGAGTACAGCGCCGGGCGCCTCCTCGCTGTGCTCGATGGCCTGACGCCCGCGCAGACCGGAAGGATATTTGCATGGGACGGCACCGAGATAGCACCTTGACGACCGCGAACGCGAAAGCGCTCCCTATCCGTCGATCGACCCGCCCAGCGACGCATTCACCAGCCCGCCATCGACGGTGATCGTCTCGCCCACCACATAGTCCCCGCCGCGCGACGCCAGGTAGATCGCCGCCGCCGCCATGTCTTCGTCGACGCCGATCCGCCCGGCCGGAATGCGTTTCGCCACCCCGTCGCTATGGTCGCGCGCCGCCTTGTTCATGTCGCTGGCGAAGGCGCCGGGCGCGATCGAGGTGACGTGGATCGCGTCCGCAACCAGCCGCGCCGCCATCCGCCGGGTCAGGTGGATCAGCGCGGCCTTCGACGCCTGATAGCTGTACGTCTCCCACGGATTGACCCGCTGTCCGTCGATCGAGGTGATGTTGATGACCTTGGCCGGCCGCGCGCGCGATGCCGCCGCCTTGAGCATCGGATGCAGCGCCTGCGTCAAAAAGAAGGGCGATTTCACGTTCAGGTCCATGACCTTGTCCCAGCCCGCCTCGGGAAAGGTCTCGAACGCCTCGCCCCATGCCGCACCGGCATTGTTGACGAGGATGTCGAGCCGGTCGGTCTGCGCCGCCAATCGGTCGGCCAGCGCGCGGCACCCCGCGATGCTCGACACGTCCTGCGGCAGCGCCGTTGCACCGATCTCTTCCGCCGTCGCGATGCACTGGTCTGCCTTGCGCGCCGACACGAACACCTTCGCGCCCTGCGCCACGAACCCCGCCGCGATCATCCGTCCGATGCCCCGCGATCCGCCGGTGATGAGCGCGACGCGTCCGTCGAGGCGGAACAGGCTGGCGGTGTCCATAAACTCTCCTGCAACAAACCGGATCTTCGAATCGTCCGGTTCGTCAGGATGACAGCCGATACCCGATCACGCAATCGGGCGCGCCGCCAACCGGCGACGCGCCCGTCCGCGCTTAGGGAGCGTGGATCAGATCCGGCCCAGCCGGTGGTAGAGATGGGCGAATTTGCTCGATTGCGGTTGGTCGGCGATCGTCTGGATATGCGTCGCCAGCGCTTCCTTGAGCAACCGGAAATCCTCGGTCGAAAAAACGGCGCGGCTGCGGGTCGGTTCGGGCATCCTACTTCTCCTCTCGTTCTGGTTCAGGCGGCCTTGTCGAACTGGGCCGTTTCGGTGGATTCCTTGAGCGCGGTGGTCGAGCTGCTGCCCCCGGCCAGCGTCGTCGCGACGCGGTCGAAATAGCCGGTACCCACTTCGCGCTGATGGCGGGTCGCGGTATAGCCATTGGCCTCCGCGGCGAACTCCGCCTGTTGCAACTCGCTATAGGCCGCCATGCCCCGATCGCGATATCCGCGCGCCAGTTCGAACATGCCGTAGTTGAGCTGGTGGAACCCGGCCAGCGTCACGAACTGGAACTTGTATCCCATCGCCCCGATTTCGCGCTGGAAGCGGGCGATATCGTCGCGGTCGAGATTCTTCTCCCAATTGAACGATGGCGAGCAGTTATAGGCGAGCAGCTTGTTCGGATACTTCGCCTTGATCGCCTCGGCGAAACGCCGCGCATCGTCGAGGTTCGGCTTGCTCGTCTCCCACCACAACAGGTCGGCATGTTCGGCAAAGGCAAGGCCGCGCGCGATGCAGTGATCGACCCCGGTCCCGTCCTTCAGGCGGAAAAAGCCCTCCGGCGTCCGCTCACCCGTCAGGAACGGATGGTCGCGCTCGTCGATATCGGACGTGATCAACCGGGCGCTCTCGGCATCGGTCCGGGCGCAGATGATCGTCGGCACCCCCGCCACATCCGCCGCCAGCCGCGCCGCGTCGAGGTTGCGGATATGCGCCTGGGTCGGAATGAGAACCTTGCCGCCAAGGTGCCCGCACTTCTTTTCCGATGCCAGCTGGTCCTCATAATGCACGCCTGCGACGCCGGCGGCGATATAGGCCTTCATGATCTCGAAACAGTTGAGCGGCCCGCCGAACCCGGCCTCGGCATCGGCGACGATCGGGGCATACCAGTCGCGGGTGGCGCCGCCCTCCATATGCTCGATCTGGTCGGCGCGGCCCAGCGTCGCGTTGATCCGCTTGGCGAGTTCCGGCCCGGCGTTCGACGGATAGAGCGACTGGTCGGGATACATCTGCCCGGCGGTGTTGGCATCGGCCGCCACCTGCCAGCCCGACAGATAGATCGCCTTCAGCCCGGCGCGCACCATCTGCATCGCCTGATTGCCCGACAGCGCGCCCAGTGCATGGACATAGTCCTCGCTGTGCAGCAGCTCCCACAGCCGGTTCGCTCCGCGCCGTGCCAGCGTATGCTCGACCGCGACCGACCCGCGCAGCTTCGCGACGTCGGCGGCGGTGTAGGGGCGGGTGATCCCGTCGAAGCGGCCGGGCGGGGCTGGGACCATTTCGGCGATATCCATTGTCATGTCCTTCACAGTATCGGTTGTCGTTGACACCTTTATGCCGTTGGGAACGCGACCGGCGCAGGCTGCATGTGCGAGAATTACAGTTGCAATGTCGCGCCACGCGGTGTTTTCGTCGTAAAGTTGTCAATTCATGACAAAGGGGCGGCCAATGGAAACCAAGCTCTTCGCCGGTCACGCCGTCCGCCGCCTGCGCCGTGGGCAGGCGCTCACCCAAGCGGCGATGGCCGAGCTGCTCGGCGTCTCGCCCAGCTATCTTAACCTGATCGAGCGCAATCAGCGTCCGTTGACCGCGACCTTGCTGGTGGCGCTCGCCGAACGCTTCGGCTTCGACGCGCGCACGCTGGCCGCCAGCGAACCGGCAGGGGGCGCCGATGCGCTGCGCCGCCGCCTTGCCGACCCGATGTTCGCCGACCTCGCGCTCGACCGCGCGGACATTGCCGAGTGGCTGGCCAGCGCCCCGGGCGGTGCCGAAGCCTTTGCCCGCGCCTTCGACCGTCTGGGCAGCGGGGCAGGGGAGACGCTCGCCGCCGACCCTGCAGTCGAGGCCCGCGCCGCGATCGAGCGCTGGCGCAACCATTTCCCCGATCTCGACGCGCAGGCCGAAGCACTCGCCGACGACCTCCGCCAGAGCGGCGGCGATGCGGCGGCGGCGATGGCCGATCGCCTGCGCGTCCGCCACCATTTGTCGGTCCGGCTGCTGCCGGTGGAGGCGATGCCCGACCGACTTCACCGCACCGACCTGCACGCCCGGCAACTCCAACTCTCCGAACGCCTCGACCCCGCCTCGCGCAGCTTCGCGCTCGCCCGCGCGCTGGGCCATGCGGAGGCACGCGCCGAGGTCGACGCGGTGGTACGCGGTGCCGGCCTGACCGATCGCACCGCCGAGCTCTGGTTGCGGCGCCACCTGCACGGCTATTTCGCCGCCGCCGTCATGATGCCCTATGCCCGCTTCCTTCGCGCGTGCGAGGCGACCGGCTATGACATCGCGCTACTCGGCCGCCGCTTCGGCGCGGGGTTCGAACATGTCGCCCATCGGCTCACCACGCTCCACCGCGTCGGCGCGCGGGGCCTGTCCTTCTGCCTGCTGCGCATCGACCGCGCCGGCCAGATTTCGAAACGCTTCGCCGGCGCCAGCCAGTCGCCACTGGTCGAGGGCGCGCCCTGTCCGCTGCTCGGCGCGTTCGACGCCTTCGCGCGCAGCGGAGAGGCGATCGTACAACTGGTCGAACCCGAAGCCGGCGGCCGCTGGCTGACCATCGCCCGCACCGTCACCCCGCCCGGTGCGCTGGCCGGCGAAGTCCGCGCGCGCTTCGTCGTCATGCTCGGCATCGCCGCCGAACAGGCCGCCGGCCTTGCCGCCGCGCGCGGCCTCGACCTCACCGCGCGCGGGGTGCCGGTGGGGGCAGGGTGCCGCGCCTGCACGCGGGGCGACTGTCCGCAACGCTCCGCCCCGCCCGCCGGCCGCGCCATGCGCCTCGACGATCGCGACGGCGGCCTGACCCCCTTCGCCTTTGCCGGGGATTAGGAGTATCGTCGCTTTACATCTCCGTTAACCAAGTTCTGGCAGGAACAGGCCATGCGAGTCCTCCATATCCTCGATCATGGTCTGCCGCTGCACAGTGGATACACGTTCCGCACCCGCGCGATCCTGACTGCACAGATGGCGCGCGGCTGGAGCGTGGCGGCCGTCACCGGCGCGCGGCAGGGGGTGAGCGAGCGCGCCCGCGAGACGATCGACGGCATCGACTTCCACCGCACCGTGCCGCCGCGCAGCCGGCCGGCACCCTTGGGCGAACTTGCCGAAATCCGCGCCTTCGCCGCGCGCATCGACGACGTGGTCGCGCAATTCCGCCCCGACATCCTCCACGCCCATTCGCCGGTGCTCGATGCGCTTGCCGCACTGAAGGTCGCCCGCAAGCGCGCCTTGCCGCTGGTCTATGAGATTCGCGCCTTTTGGGAAGACGCCGCCGTCGGCAATGGCACCGGTACCGAAGGCTCGCCCCGCTACCGCGCGACTCGCGCGCTCGAAAGCTGGGCGGTACGTCGCGCCGATGGCGTCGCCGTCATCTGCGAAGGGTTGCGCCGCGACCTGATCGCGCGCGGCATCGATCCCGCCAAGATCATGGTCTCGCCCAACGGCGTCGACCTGACCCTGTTCGGCGATCCGCCCGCGCCCGATGCCGCGCTCGCCGCCGAACTCGATCTGACGGGCCGGGAAGTGCTCGGCTATCTCGGCAGCTTCTATGACTATGAGGGGCTGGATACGCTGATCGCGGCGATGCCCGCGCTGGTCGCCGCGCGCCCGAACGTTCGCCTGCTGCTGGTCGGCGGCGGGCCGATGGAATCGACCCTGCGCGCCCAGGCCGAGGCGTCCAGTGCGGCCCATGCGATCCGCTTCATCGGCCGCGTGCCGCATCACGAAGTCGAACGCTACTATGGACTCGTCGATCTACTCGTATATCCCCGTAAGGCGATGCGCCTGACCGATCTCGTCACCCCGCTCAAACCGCTCGAGGCGATGGCGCAGCGCCGGCTGGTCGTCGCGTCCGATGTTGGCGGCCATCGCGAGCTGATCCGCGACGGCGACACCGGCACGCTGTTCGCCCCCGACGATCCCGCGGCGCTCGCCAGCCGCGTCGCGTCGTTGCTCGCCGATCGTTCGGGCTGGGAACCGATGCGCGACCGCGCGCGCGCTTTCGTCGAATCGGAACGGAACTGGGCATCGAACGTCGCGCGCTATCAACCGCTTTACCAGCGGCTGATCGGTCGTAACGCTCCTGCAACCACTGCGCCCGCCCGGCCGTTGGTCGACGCATGAAGCGCTCTCAGGTCCCCATCGTCGCGATCTTCACCGCGCTGACGGTGGCGCTGGTCATCGCGCTGCTGCCGGTATGGCGGATCGAGGCTGCGGTCGAGGCCAGCGGCCTGCCGGCGCTGCTCCCCGCCGCCGCGCCGCCACTGGGCATGACCGCGCGCGTCACGCTGATGCTCGCCGCCGCGACGCTGATCGCCGGGCCGCTGTGGATCGGGCTATGGCTGTTGCTGCCTGCCAAGCGCCGCCGCCGCGCCGCCAGTGCCGAACCCAGCGTCCGCCGGGCCGATGCCCATCCCGACGCGCCGCCACGCCCGCCGGTCCGTGCCGCGCGCGATCTCGGCAAGCCGTTCCTCGACCCGCTCGATCCGGTCGAGACCGAAATGGACCTGCCGCGCGACCTGAACGTGCCGATGGCGATCTTCGACCCTGCCGCCGTGCCCCCGGTCCCCGCCGCCCCGGCGCAGGCGGTGCGGCCGCTCTTCCGCCCGACGCCCGCGCCTGTCGACGAATCGACCGTCGCACCCGACGCCTTTTTTGCGCCCCCCGAACAGGAGGCGCCCGTGCCGCCGACGCCCGTCGAACCGCCGCGTGCCGAAGCGCCGCGTGCCGAAGCGCCGCGTGCCGAAGCGCCGCCCGCCGAAAAGCAGACGCAGGAAGACGCCGCGCCGCTGTTCGCGCCGGAACCGCCGGTGGTGCTGGAACCTGCCGCTACGTCCGAGCCGGACGAGGTTGCGTCGTTCATGGCCGACATGCCCGCCGCACCCGAATGGGTCGATGTCACTCCGCCGCCCGCCGCCGAACCGCCGGTCGCGGAAGTACTAGCGGCCCAACCCGATATCGCGCCCGCCGAACCGACGATCGAACCGGCACCCTTGCCCAGCCTCGACGCGCTGCTCGACCGCCTCGACGAAGGGCTGCAACGCCGCCGCTCTGCCGAAATCGAACGGCAGGAAGCCGCCAAGGCGCAGTCCACTGGCCTCGCTTCCGCGCTGGGCGCCCTCCGCCGCATGGCCGGCGGCGAATAACCCAAGACCCTCTCCCCGGACAGGGGAGAGGGATACCGAAGCTTGCCAGCTTGCTGGCTAGCGCAGGTTGGGAGAGGGGCAAGCGAGCCAAAGGCTCGTGCGCTCGCTTGCGCGAGCGCTCCACCCCTCACCCGGCTCCGACTATAGCGTGATGACAACAGGCAGAACCGTTCGTGCTGAGTAGGGGCTGAGCTTGTCGAAGACCCGTATCGAAGCACGCGCCACAGACGGTCCTTCGATACGCCATTTCGACAGGCTCGGCGGCTACTCAGAGTCTGACTCGTTATTGAGATCTGGCGATTTGTCTGGTGAGGGTTTTGACGGAAGCGAGGTTGCACCAGGCTTCCTGCGACTGTTCGGAGGCTTCATAGTCCCTGGCGAGACGCCGGTTTCGACCGAGCCATGCGAACGTCCTCTCGACGACCCATCGTCGCGGTTCCTGGACGAAGTGTCCGACGCGTTGCGAGCGGGTGATGATCTCGATGGTCCATGGCCGCGGATCGGCGACCGCGTCGAGCAGCTTGTTGCCGCGATAGGCGCGGTCGGCATAGGCATGGCGCAGGCCGGGAAACCGGGCGGCCAGCGCCTTGAGCAACGGCACGGCGCCATGGCTGTCCTGCACGTTTGCCGGAGTGATCCGCGCCTCGATCAATCGGCCTGACGTATCGGTCGCGATGTGGCGCTTGCGACCGTTGACCTTCTTGGCAGCATCGAACCCGCGCGGACCGCCGCTCTCGGTGGTACGCGCGCTCTGGCTGTCGATCACCACGGCCGATGGTTCGGGATCGCGCCCCTCGAGCATCCGCGAACGTGCCACCAGCAACGCATTGATCCGGGGCCACCAGCCCTGATCGCGCCAGCGGTAGAAATGATACTGTACGGTCGTGAACGGCGGAAAATCACGCGGCAGACCACGCCACGGACATCCCGACCATAGCAGATACAGCAACGCGTTCACGATCCGTCTCAGCGGCGTCCGCCGCCGTCGGCCACGAACCGACGGCGGCGGCAGAAGCGGACCCAATACCCGCCACTCCGCCGCACTCAAGTCGCTTGCATACCCACCCTCGGCCCGGCGATACCGCTCCCGGGTGGCCTCATTCCAAACCATCGTCGATCCTTTCGTAGCTTCGCAACCACGATCGAATCATACATGGCGAGGTCATCCAACCTTTTCCCGGTCAGCCTCTCAGGACGAACGGGTCAAAACCATGTCATCCAACTCGAGGCGTTTGCTACGCAAACACCAAGTCCGCGTGACGTGACCCCGGTCTTTCATCCAGCTGCAACCAGAGACCGACCGGTGTTGTCGCGCACGAGCGCAGGTGAAGCAACGAGCGGGGTTAAGCCCGCCCGTTGCTGTTCGAGCCCGGCAGCGAAGGCTACCGGAGTGGCGTAGCCGAGCGACGAGTGCGGCCGCTCGGTATTGTAGTCGTCGACCCAGCGCGCCAGGATCGAGCGGGCCTGGCCGATGGTGAAGAACAGCGTCTCGTTGAGCAGTTCGTCGCGCATGCGACCGTTGAAGCTCTCGACAAACCCGTTCTGCGTCGGCTTGCCCGGCGCGATGTAATGCCACTCGATGCCCACGTCGCCGGACCAGGCGAGCACCGCGTTCGACGTCAGCTCGGTCCCATAGCACATTGGGAAGCGCTGGTTCGGGAGCCGCTATGGCCCTGATGAAGACAAGGCCGCGTAGCGGCCGCAGACTTCATCAGGGCAAGCCATGGCCGGTCAGCAGGTATCTAAAGTGAGGTTGTCGAGACAACACTTTGGAGGCCGACCGACCATGACCAAGCTCACCTCTACGCCTGCCGGCGCCGTGCTGGTAGCCATCGACATGTCCAAGAGCCGACAGGAGGTTCTCATCGAGCGACCGGAAGGCGGCCGGCGCCGGCGGATGACCGTCATGGCGACCAGGCAGGACTATGACGGCTTTGCCGAGCAACTCGCTGCTATCGGGCGCCCTATCATCGTCGGGTTCGAGGCGACGGGTAATTACCATCGTACGCTGGCGCACCGGCTGCTGACGGCAGGGTTCGAGCTGCGCCTCATCTCGTCGGTCGCGCTCGCCAGAACGCGCGAGGCGCTGCACAACGGCTGGGACAAGAACGACTCCAAGGACGCGCAGGTCATCCTGCACATGCTGCGGATCGGTGCGACGCAGCGCTACGTCGACCCGCTGGTGGCCGGAATCAACGACCTGCAGGAGCTCTCGAAGACTCACGAGACGATCTCAAGGATGAAGACGCAGACCTGGCATCGGATCCTGACCCACTACCTGCCGCTGTACTTCCCCGAGATCGCCCGCTTCGCAGGCAACAGCCGGTCCGACTGGTTCCTGGCGCTCATCGAGCGGTTTCCGACGCCGGCCACCATCACGGCGCTGGACCGCGAGGCGTTCTCGGCCGCGGCATGGCCGCTCATCGGCCGCAAGGTCTCCAAGGCACGCCTCATCAACGACATCTACGAGACGGCGTCCGCCTCGACGGCACTGCCGGTGCCGGAGAACTCAGCCGCCATCACCATGTTCCGCATGGTCATCGCGCAGGGCCGCAGCCTCATCCACCAGCGAGACGAGATCGAGCGGCTGGCCCATGCGCGGCTCGCCGATGACGTCGACTACCAGCTGCTGCGCAACATTCCGGGCATCGGTCCGATCAACGCGCTGACCATCCTGGCCGAGGCCGGTGATCTGCGGCGCTTCAACCATCATCGTCAGTTCCTGAAGTTCTGCGGTCTCGATCTCGCAACGTGTCAGTCAGGCACGTTCCGTGGCCGCACGAAGCTGTCCAAGTACGGCAATGCGCGCCTGCGCCGGACCTTCTGGATGGCTGCCCAGGTCGCCGCGCGTCAGCGCGACAACAGCTTCCGCGACAAGCTCGGACGATATGTCGCCGGGCACGCGGACGATGCCGACCGTCGCCGCAAGGCGATGACGGCGCTCACCGCCAAGATGGCGCGCGTGGCTCACGCCGTCATCAAGACGGGGACAGAGTACCGGCCGTTCCTCGAACGGTCGGATGCCAGGTGGAAGGACCCCTCTCTGCAAGTGCCGTGAGGGCGCTCGTCGAGCGACCCTGTAGATAATGTTCGGGCCTTCCACCTGGGTGCGTATCTCGTTTTAAGGATGGTGAGGACCACGGCCGCCTCGGCGCTGCTGGATCCTGTGTTTGCTATGGCAGGGAGCGATCCCGTTGACGGTGGGAGCCATCTGGCTCAGATTGCATGCCGCGCCGACGGTTGTCGGCGCATGGATATCTGCTGGCCAAAACCCGCCGCTGCTTCCCGACATAGGACGTTGTCGCTGACGATCATCTTCGGCCTGCCACGTTCGGCGATCAGATCGGCCAGCTCGCGCACGACGCGCCGGCCCGAGATCGACGTGTCCACCACCGCCCGGAGGCATTCGCGCGTCACGTCGTCGACGATGTTGAGCACACGGAACCGCCGGCCGGTGACGAGCTGGTCGTGCACGAAGTCCAGGCTCCAGCGCTGGTTCGGCAGCGCCAGCACCGGCGCGGGTGCCCGGCTGCCTGTAGCACGCCTTCGTCCTTTACGACGACGCACCGTCAGGCCCTCCTCGCGGTAGAGCCGCTGGGTCTTCTTGCGGTTGATCGTGATACCGTCCCGGCACAGCAGGATGTGCAGCCGTCGATAGCCGAACCGCCGACGCTGCTGCGCCAGCTCACGCAGCCTTGACCGCAGATCGCCATCATCTGCCCGGCACGAGCGATACCGCATGCTCGTGCGATCCGCTCCGACAACCGCGCATGCCCGCCGCTCGCTCATCCCCAACGTCGCCTGGAGATGCGCGACCGCTTGTCGCTTCGCGGCGGGCATCACCACTTTTTTGACAGCAGGTCTTTCAACCCCGCGTTGTCGAGCATCGTGTCCGCCAGTAGCCGTTTGAGCCGGGCGTTCTCCTCTTCGAGCGACCGCAGGCGCTTTGCATCGGACACCTCCAGGCCGCCGAACTTCGCCTTCCACGCATAGTAGGTCGCGCTCGACATGCCGTGCTTGCGGCACAGCTCCGTCACCACCGCACCCGCCTCGGCCTCCTTCAGAATGCCGATGATCTGCTCTTCAGAAAACTGCTTCCGCTTCATTCCGTCCGTCCCTTCGAAGGGCCGGTCTCTAGTTCCATCTGGATGAAGAAACGGGGGTCACGTCACGCGCAACCCGCTCCCCTTATCGGGACGAGGGGGCCGCTCTGTACCCGACCTTCACCGCTCCTCGACCGTCAGCACCTCCACCATCACCGCATCCCCCGTCCGCGCCACCAGCGCGACATCCGCGACCAGATGCCCGCGTAGCGGCAGGTTCGCCTCGGCCAGCCCGGCGATCCACGCATCGAACGCCACGCCCGATCCGCTCAGCGTCAGCCGATGCCGCGCCCCAACAAAGGTCGCGCTGGCCCAGCGGGTCCAGTCCGCTTCGCCGACCGTGACCGTGACCCCCGCCGCCTCGGCCGCGATCCGCAACCGCCGTTCGAGCAGCGTCGCCGCATCGGGACCCCGGCTCAATGCCGACGCTCCTGCGCGTCGATATAGGCTTCGATCTTGGCGATCAGCGGGGGGCGTGGCTGCCGCCCGTTGCGCAGGTCGCCGACCAGTCGCGGATCGCCCGCCGCCCGCCGCCCGAACAGCGTTTCCGGCGTGCCCGTAGCCTGCAAATGCTGGCTGATCCGTTGCAAAATACTATGCATCCATCGCTCCCGTCTGCCCGTTCGACTCCATCTGTGTTCATGATCTGTTCCTTGAAATCCAACTTGTCTAGGAAAAATCCTACGACTATGATTTGGCTATGGAATCGAACGACATCCGTGCCGCGATCGCGCGCCTTGCCGGGGAACGCGGCGTCAGCCTTGCGGAGCTGTCCCGGGTGCTGGGCCGTAACCCCGCGTATCTTCAGCAATTTATCGAACGCGGTTCACCGCGGAAGCTGGCGGAGGCCGATCGGGCGACGCTCGCGCGTTATCTGGGCGTCCCCGAATCGGTGCTGGGCGGCCCGCCGGAACATCCGCTGATCGCGATTCCGCGCATCGACGCGGCCGCTTCTGCGGGGCCGGGGGGGCTGGTCGAGGATGATCTGGGCGACGGCGCGCTGCGCATCGATGCCGCGCTGCTCCGCCAATTGCGGGTCCGCGCCGAAAACGCGTCGATGATTAGCGTCGCGGGGAATTCGATGCAGCCGACGCTCTCCGATGGCGACGTGATCCTCGTCGATCGCGGCGACCGGCGCGGCGTGTCCGGCGCGATCCATGTCGTGCGTCATGACGATGTGCTGCTGGTCAAGCGTCTGGCCCGCACGCGTGACGGCGTCGAACTGCTCAGCGACAATCCGGCCTATCCGCCGATCGCCGTGACCGGCCGGCCCGACATCATCGGCCGCGTCGTCTGGCTGTCGCGTTCGCTATAGCGTTTCCTACAGGCCCGGCATTTGCGAGGGTCGCCGTGGTTCCTCCAGCCGTCCGCAGGCGAAAGGCGCCAAGTGTCAACTTCCAAGCTGAAAGGCGCGTCTAAATCATTGTAGGATAATCGATAAATCTTCCAAACGACGTCGACGCAGTGTCAACTTCGCCAACTTTCAGCGGCGGTCCCGCTGCCAGATTATCACGGCGATTCCGATACCCAGCGCCAGCCCGACCAGAAACCCGATCGTCGCCTCGCCGAACACCGCGCCGATGATGGCACCGCCCAGCGTGCCGAGCGCGATCGGCATCCCGCCGGCCTTGGGGCTTTGCGAAGGTCTGTTCATCGCCGACCTTTGCCACACGCGCCGCGCCCGCGCCACTGCGTGCCGTCCGTGCCGCTCCGGCACGCCCCGCCGTCCCGAAACGGGATGGCGGTGCAGGCGGTAACCATCGTCTCCCGCAGTAGATGCGGTCGGTACGGTTCCGGCACGAACCATGATACAAGCGCCGCCATGCTCGATTCGATCGCCCTTCCGCCCTATATTTCCGATGCTTCCGATCTGGCGACGGCGCATGAGCTGATCACCGATTTCGGCACGCGCGCCGCCGACGAAGCCGTCTCGCGGGCCGCCGATGCCCGCGACAACGACAATGTCATCCAGTTCTGTCGCTGGCGACAGGTGGCACGCCTCGTCAATATGCTCGCACGTCCGGGCGTTTGGGGCACGATTCACTAAGCTTGGCCCTTGGCGGGGGCGGTGTCGCTCCGCTAGGAGCTTCTCATGTCGAGCTGCCGGCTTGCCGTGCTGTTGAGCGCCGGATGGCTCGCTTTCGCGGGCCCGGCGGCGTTCGCACAGGAAACGCCGCTCGATCCCGATGCGCCGATGGCCGACCTGCCCGATATCGGCGTCGCCTGGCCCGACCTGTCGACCGCGCCCGCCGATCCCGACGCGACGACCGGGCCACAGCGTGCCGGCGGCGAATTCCGCTATAACTACCGCATCACCGGCATCGACGGCATCAACACCGACCTGTTTCGGCAGCGCTTCAACGAACTCTCGACGCTGCGCGCCAATGAAGGCGAACCCGCCAACGCTGCGCAGATCGATCGTCGCGCGCGCGAGGACGCCCGCCTCCTTGACGAACTGCTCCGCAACGAAGGCTATTTCGACGCGCGCATCTCGACCAGCGTTCGCCCCGAAGGCGACAGGCTGATCGTCTATCTCGAGGTCGAACCCGGCCAGCTCTACCGCTTCGCACAGGTCCGCACCCCCGGCATCGCCGCCGCGGGCGACAAGGCACCGGAACTGCGCGACGCCTTCCCGATCAAGCCCGAAACCCCGGTACAGGGCGACAGCGTCGTCGCCGCGCAGGACCGGCTGACCCAGACGATCGGCCGCGAAGGCTTTCCCTTCGCCAATGTCGGCGAGCCGGAGATCACCGTCGACCACGCCACCCGCACCGCGACGCTCGACATTGCGGTCGCGCCCGGCGGCGAACGTCGCTTCGGCCGGATCGTCACCACGCCCAACCGTATCTTCGACGGCGACCATGCGCAGGACATCGCCCGCTTCAAACCCGGCGAGACCTATGATTCGACGCTGGTCGACGATCTGCGCCGCGCCATCGTCCAGACCAGCCTCGTGTCGCAGGTCCGCCTGACCCCGGTCGAGGGGGCGACGCCCGGCACGGTCGACCTGAACCTCGCCATGGAACCCGCCCCGCCGCGCACCATCGCCGGCGAAATCGGCTATGGCACCGGCGAAGGCGCGCGGGTCGAGGCGAGCTGGACCCACCGCAACCTGTTCCCGCCCGAAGGCGCGCTGACGCTGCGCGGGGTGCTCGGCACGCTCGAACAGGTCGCGGCGGTGACGTTCCGCCGCAACAATTTCCATGGGCGCGACCGCGTGCTGACGGCGCAGGTCGCCGCGACCCACCTCGTCCGCAACGCCTTCGAAGCGAACACCGTCTCGCTCTCGGCCGGGCTGGAGCGGCAGACCAATATTTTCTTTCAAAAGACCTGGACCTGGTCGCTGGGCGGCGAACTGGTCGCGACCGACGAACGCGACGTGATCGCCGCCACCGGCGAACCGCGCCGCCGCACCTATTTCATCGGCGCGCTGCCCAGCAGCCTAAATTACGATGGCTCCGACGACCTGCTCAACCCGACAAAGGGGTTCCGGCTGGGCGGCCGGATCAGCCCCGAATTGTCGCTGCAGGGGCAGGTGTTCGGCTATACCCGGGCGCAGATCGACGCCAGCGTCTATCGCCCGGTCACCGGCCGCGTCGTGCTGGCCGGGCGCACCCGCATCGGCTCGATCCTCGGCGCCCCGCGCGATGCGGTCGCACCCTCGCGGCGTTTCTATGCCGGCGGCGGCGCGTCGGTGCGTGGTTATGGTTTTCAGGATATCGGTCCGCGCGACCCGAACAACGATCCGATCGGCGGCCGCAGCCTCGCCGAATTCTCGCTGGAGGCGCGCGTCCGCGCCTTCGGCAATTTCGGGGTCGTGCCGTTCCTCGACGCGGGCAATATCTATACCTCGACCCTGCCGCGCTTCACCGGCATGCGCTTCGGCACCGGCATCGGGGTCCGCTATTACAGCAATTTCGGCCCGATCCGCGTCGATGTCGGCACCCCGATCAACCCGCAGCGCGGCGACCCGCGCGTCGCGGTCTATGTCTCGCTGGGGCAGGCCTTTTGACCGAGGCGCCCGCCGACACTGCGCCTGCGCCCGCGCCCCGGCGTCGGATCGGCTGGGGCCGCCGCCTCGCGCAGCTGGTGGCGGCGATCGTCATCGCCATCGCCGGGCTGCTGGTCGTCATCGACACCGGCCCCGGCCACCGGCTGATCGCCAACAAGATCGCGACGCTCAAACCCGCCAACGGCATGCGCTATCGCATCGGCCGGATCGACGGTTCGATCTATCGCAAGGCGCGGCTGATGGACGTCCGCATCTACGATCCCAAGGGGCTGGTGCTGCGCGCGCCCGTCGCCGATCTCGACTGGCGGCCATGGGAATTCTGGTCGAACCGGCTGGCGATCACCAGCCTGACCATCCCCCGCGCTATCCTCGCCAAGCTGCCGCAGCCCGCCCCGACCGGACGCAAGGGCCCGATCCTGCCCGGCTTCGACATCCGCATCGGCCGGCTGAGCGTCGAGCGGCTCGAACTGGCCAAGGCGGTGACCGGCACGCCCCGCGTCGGCCGCCTCGCCGGACAGGCCGATATCCGCTCGGGTCGCGCGCTGGTCGACCTCGCGCTCGATATCGCCAATAGCGACCGACTGCGCCTGCGCCTCGATGCCGAACCCGATCGCGACCGGTTCGACGTCGACCTACGCGCGCGGGGCGTCGCCGACGGCCTGCTCGCCACCGCCAGCGGCATCCGCCGGCCCCTGTCGGTAGAGGTATCAGGCGACGGCCGCTGGTCGGCATGGGACGGGCGCGCGGTCGCCGATGCCGGTCGCGCCCGCCTCCTCGACCTGACCCTGGGCGTCCGCGCCGGCCGCTATACGCTCGGCGGCACGCTTGCACCCTCGACGCTGTTGCAGGGCAAGCTGCAACGGCTGACCGCCCCCCAGGTTCGCGTCACCGGCAGCGCGACCTTCGCCAACCGGCAGATCGACGGCGTCCTCGCGCTGCGCAGCCCGGCGCTGGCGCTGGAGGCCGATGGCATCGTCGATCTCGGCACCAGCGCCTTTCGCGACCTGCGTTTGCGTGCGCGCCTGCTGCGCCCGGCTGCCTTGTTTCCCAACATGACCGGCCGCGATATCGAACTGCGCGCCATCCTCGACGGCGAGTTTGCGACCGCGCGCTTCGACTATCGCCTGCGCGCCGCCCGGCTCGCCTTCGACCAGACCGGTTTCGAGAGCGTCGTGGCCGCAGGGCAGGGGCGCTTTTCCAAGGCACCGGTGATCGTCCCGATCCGGCTGGCGGCGGCGCGGGTGACGGGGGTCGGCGATGTCGCGGGCGGCATCCTGCGCAACCTGTCGGTCACGGGCAAGCTCGCGGTCGGCACGCGCACGCTGGTCGGCAACGACCTGATCGTCCGGTCGGACAAGCTCAACGGGCGCATCATGCTGACGCTCGACCTGACCACCGGCCGCTATGAGGTCGGGATCAGCGGCGCGCTGCAACGCTATCTGATCCCCGGCCTCGGGCTGGTCGATGTGCAGACCCGGCTGACCGCCGTGCCGATCCCCGGTGGCGGTACCCGCATCGTCGGGCGCGGACTGGCGCAGGTCCGCCGGCTCGACAACGGCTTCTTCCGCTCGCTGACGCAGGGGTTGCCGCGCATCGAAACCGGGCTGGAGCGCGACAGGGACGGCATCCTGTACCTGCGCGGCCTGCGTCTGACCTCGCCGGGCCTGGCCCTCAGCGGCAACGGTTATCGCCGCCGCGACGGGACCTTCCATTTCGAAGGCAGCGGGCGGCAGGCGACCTATGGCCCCGTCCAGCTCATCCTCGACGGCAACATCTCCAAACCGACGCTCGACTTGCGCTTCGCATCGCCCAACGCCACGCTGGGTCTGGCCGACGTCATCGCCCATCTCGACCCGACGCCGGAAGGCTTCGCCTATCGCGCCGCCGGTGGATCGCGGCTGGGGCCCTTCACCGCCAATGGCCGCACCCTGTTGCCAAGCGGCGGCACCGCGCGCATCGCCGTCGACGAACTGGAGGTCAGCGGCACCCGCGCCAACGGCGCGATCGATATCGTCGAGGACGGCTTTCTCGGGCAGTTGAACGTCGATGGTGGCGGAATCACCGGCACCATCGCCTTCCGCCCGCAGGGCAGCGACCAGCGCATCGATATCGCGCTCGACGCGACCCGCGCCCGGCTGGGCGCCGCCGGCATGGTCCGGCGCGGCCGGCTGGAGGCGGGCATCGTGCTGGCGGAGGGCGGCACGACCCTCGACGCGACCGTCACCGCGCAAGGCTTTCGGCGCGGCAAACTATCGATCGCGCGCCTCGCGGGCAGCGCGAAGCTGGTCGACGGCGTTGGCGAGGTCGGCGCCGCCATCGCCGGATCGCGCGGCCGCGCCTTCTCGATCCAAAGCGTGACGCAGGTCGCCGCCGACAGCTATACGATCACCGCCGAAGGCACGCTCGACCGCCGCCCGCTCAAGCTCGAAACCCCGGCGGTCCTGCGCCGCGAAGGGGAAGGCTGGCGCCTCGCCCCGACGCGCTTCAGCTTCGCTGGCGGCACCGCCACGGTCGGCGGTGCGTTCGGTGCGACTGCCAGCGAACTGACCCTCGACGTCGCGCGCATGCCGTTGGCAGTGCTCGATATCGGCTATCCGGGGCTGGGCCTGGGTGGCACCGCATCGGGCAAGATCGCCTATGCGCTGACCGGCGATACGCCCAGCGGCCGGGTCGACATGACCGTGCGCGGCCTCAGCCGGTCGGGACTGGTCCTGTCGTCGACCCCGATCGATGTCGGCATCGCCGCCGTGCTCGACGCCAATCGCGCCGGCGTGCGCGCGGTCATGGCCAGCGGCGGCAAGACGATCGGCCGCGCCCAGGCCCGGCTTGCGCCGCTGGGGCAGGGCGACCTCGCCACCCGCATCGCCAACGCGCCGCTGATCGCGCAGCTTCGCTATGGCGGCCCAGCCGATACGCTGTGGCGGCTGACCGGCATCGAATTGTTCGACCTGTCCGGCCCGGTCGCCGTCGGCGCCGACGTGTCCGGGCGCCTCGCCGACCCGCGCATCCGCGGCGTCGTCCGCTCCAGCGGCGCGCGTATCGAAAGCGCGATCACCGGCACCGTGCTGACCGGCGTCGAGGCGCAGGGCCGCTTCGACGGATCGCGGCTGGTCATCGATCGCTTCGCCGCCAGCGACGGGCGACAGGGGCGGGTGACCGGCACCGGCGCGTTCGAATTCGCGGCGGTGCGCGGCTTCGGCATCGACCTGTCGCTCAACGCCGATCGCGCGCGGCTCATCAACACCGACTCGATCGGCGCGACCGTCACCGGTCCGATCGCGATCCGCAGCGACGGCGCGGGCGGCACGATCTCTGGACAGGTGCGGATGGACGGCAGCCGCTACCGCCTTGGCCGCGCGACCGCCACCGCGCCGCTGCCGCGCCTCAATATCCGCGAGATCAACCGCCCCGATGGCGACGACGAAGCCGCCGCCGCCGTCGTGCCGTGGAAGCTCGACCTGAAGGCCCGCGCCCCCGGCGGGCTGATCGTCACCGGCCTCGGCCTGACCAGCGAATGGTCCGCCGATCTCGCCATCACCGGGGAGCCGACCAACCCGATCATCAACGGTCGCGCCGATCTGGTCCGCGGCGATTACGAATTTGCCGGCCGCGAATTCCGCGTCGATCGCGGTGCATTGCGCTTCAACGGCGAAAGCCCCGCCGACCCTGCGCTCGACATCGTCGCCGCCGCCGATACGCAGGGGTTGAATGCGACGATCCGCGTCGCCGGTACCGCCACCCGCCCCGAAATCAGCTTCCAGAGCGTACCGGCCCTGCCCGAGGACGAACTGTTGTCGCGGCTGTTGTTCGGTACCTCGATCACCAACCTGTCGGCGCCCGAAGCGTTGCAGCTCGCCGCCGCCGTCGCCGCGCTCCAGAATGGCGAAGGTGGCCTCAACCCGATCAACGCCGTCCGTCGTGCCGCCGGCCTCGACCGGCTGCGCATCCTCCCCGCCGATCCGCAGACCGGCCAGGGGACATCGGTCGCCGCCGGCAAATATCTGACGCGGCGCTTCTATGCCGAAATCGTCACCGACGGGCAGGGCTATTCCGCCACCCGCATCGAGTTCCAGGTGACACGCTGGCTGTCGCTGCTGGCGTCGATCTCGACGCTGGGCCGCCAGAGCACCAACGTCCGCATCTCCCGGGACTACTGACCTCCTCGACTCACCCCGTTCGGTTCGAGCAGCTTCGAGCCTGTCGAGAAGCGTCCGTCGAGAACGCGCCACCGCCCTTTCCTACAAACCGGGAGACGGTCAGAATGCCCGCGCTCTTTGACACGTCCAGCCCATCAATGCCTTCTCGACGGACGCTTCTCGACCTCTCTTGAATCAAACGGGGGGTAGTTGCTTACGCAGGAGGGCCACACACCGCACAAACCGCGCACGAGTGTGAACTTCGTGAACTTTGACCGGTTCAGACGGCCGCGCGCACCGGCACGGCCGCGCTGTACAGGCTCTGGCCCGCTTCATCGCGCAGGTCGAACGACAACAGATCGCCCGCCACCTGCACCATGCCGAAGCCGGCCGCCGCCCGGCAGAAGCGGGTGCCTTCGACCGGCGATACCGGCCGTGCCTCCATGCCCCCACCGCACTGGATCATGTCGATCCCGTCGCGGCGGATATGCTGCAGATCATGGTCGTGCCCGGCGATATAGGCCTGCACCCCGTGCCGGTTCAGGATCGGCAGCACCTGCGCGATGATCTCCGGCTGATCGCCATGGCCGCTGCCGCCCGACCGGATCGGATGGTGGCCAGTGACCAGCTTCCATTTCGCGCGCGACTGCGACAGCGCGTGATCGAGCCACGCCAGCTGTGCCTTCGTATCCTGCGACCGGGTATTGCTCCCGATCATCCCGTCATCGTTGCGATAGCGCTCGACGAAGGGCGAGGTATCGATCGCGAACAGATCGGCATCGGCGCGCACCAGCGCCGCATCGGCGACCTGGTAATAGCGCGCCGGCATCCGCCAGCGCTTGCTGCGCGTCGCATAGTCGATCTGTGCCTGCGGATTGCCGCGATAATCGTGATTGCCCAGCAGGGCATACCACGGCACCTGCAACGCCGGATGGGTATAGACCCCCTCGAACACCGACTGCCATAGCGGGTCGTCGACCGACGCCACCCCGTCGTTGTAGAAATTGTCGCCGATCGCCAGCACGAAGTCGCTGCGCGCCGCCGCTGCCGCCCGGCCCATGGCCGCCGCGACATGATGTTGTTCGGGCGTATCGCGCCCCCAGTCGCCCAGCACCGCGAAGGTGCAGCTCTTCGACTGCTTCTCGCGTGCCGCGGCGGCCGGCGGTACGGTCAACCCGGCGGCCCCCACGGCAAACCCGCTCAACAATGTCCGGCGGTCGAGAAGGATGGTCATGCGGGCTGGTCCTGTTGGCGGGTTGACGCGCTGGGGTAAGACACGCGGATGTGACGTTTGTGTGGCAGGCGCTGCGGTTGCGGTCGGTGGCGGGGTCGTCTGGACGTAACCGCTTAATCTCTGCCGCGTCGCTGCGATCGCTTTTGAGCGAACGTGGTCGCCCGCACCCTTCGCTGCCTTCGGTGACTTTTCCTTCTCGCGGCGGGAGAGGAAGGGAACGGCGCAGCCGCGAAAGGTGAGGATGATCCGTCAGCGGTTGCCGCCGAACCCGACCGCGCGAGGCGTCGGTCCCGGTCAAGCCTTACCGGGCAAGGAAAAAGGCGCCGGGATCGCTCCCGACGCCTTTCTCATGTCTGCGCGACGTGGCGAAGCCACGTCGTCGGTCCTCGCCCTGAGGCGAGGCCGGCCGACAGCGCGGATGCGCCCGCTGGGCGCACCGGCGCGGTCGTCGCCGCGCCTTACGCGCTGTAGTACATGTCATATTCGACCGGGCTCGGGGTCATTTCCCAGCGAGCCACTTCGCCGCGCTTGATCTCGATATAGGCTTCGATCTGGTCCTTCGAGAACACGTCGCCCTTCAGCAGATAGTCGTAATCGGCTTCGAGGCTGTCGAGCGCTTCGCGCAAGCTACCGCACACGGTCGGGACCTGCGCGAGTTCTGCCGGCGGCAGGTCGTACAGGTTCTTGTCCATCGCCTCGCCCGGATGGATCTTGTTCTGGATGCCGTCGAGGCCGGCCATCATCAGCGCCGCATAGGCGAGATACGGGTTGGCCATCGCGTCGGGGAAGCGGACTTCGACGCGCTTCGACTTGGGACCCGTGCCGTACGGGATGCGGCACGATGCCGAACGGTTGCGCGCCGAATAGGCGAGCAGCACCGGCGCTTCGTAACCCGGGACCAGGCGCTTGTAGCTGTTGGTGGTCGGGTTGGTGAAGGCGTTCACCGACTTGGCATGCTTGATGATGCCGCCGATGAAATACAGGCACATGTCCGACAGGCCGGCATAGCCGTCGCCGGCGAACAGCGGCGACCCGCCGTTCCAGATCGAGAAGTGGGTGTGCATGCCCGAGCCGTTATCTTCCTTGATCGGCTTCGGCATGAAGGTCGCGGTCTTGCCATAGGCATGGGCGACCTGATGCACGACATACTTGTAGATCTGCATGCGATCGGCGGTCGTGGTCAGCGTGCCGAAGGTCAGGCCCAGTTCGTGCTGCGCGGCGGCGACTTCGTGGTGATGCTTGTCGCAAGGCAGGCCCATTTCGAGCATGGTGCTGACCATCTCGCCACGGATGTCGACGGCCGAGTCGACCGGTGCGACCGGGAAATAGCCGCCCTTGGCGCGCGGACGGTGGCCCATATTGCCGGCTTCGTACTCGCGACCCGAATTGCCCGGCAGTTCGATATCGTCGATCTTGTAATAGCTTGTCGAATAGCTGTTTTCGAACCGGACGTCGTCGAACATGAAGAATTCGGCTTCCGGCCCGACATAGACGGTGTCGCCGATGCCGGTGGTCTTCAGATACGCCTCGGCGCGCTTCGCGGTCGAGCGCGGGTCGCGGGCATAGAGTTCACCGGTCGACGGCTCGACCACGTCGCAGAAGATAACGAGCATCGGCGTCGCCGAGAACGGATCGGTATAGACCGCGTCCAGATCGGGCTTGAGCACCATGTCGGACTCGTTGATCGCCTTCCAACCCTCGATCGACGAACCGTCGAACATCAGGCCGTCGGTCAGCTCGTCCTCGCCCAGGATCGACGCGACCATGGTCAAATGCTGCCACTTGCCCTTGGGATCGGTGAAGCGGAGGTCGATCCATTCGATCTCCTCGTCCTTCACGCGCTTCAGGATGGTGCTGGCGGAAGTAGCCATCGAAAACTGCCCTTTCTGATTAAACCCCGCGCTCCGACGCAATCTAACGTGCCGGAACGCCCCTCGATTCGAAACTTTGCTGCGTTGCGTCAGATCGCGTCGTCGTTGCGCTCACCCGTACGGATGCGCAAGGCGGTCTCGACCGGAATGACAAAAATCTTTCCGTCTCCGATGCGGCCGGTCTGCGCGGCCTGTGCGATCGCTTCGACGACGCGCTCGGCCAGGCCGTCCTCGACCACGACTTCCAGCTTCACCTTGGGCAGGAAGTCGACGACATATTCGGCACCGCGATACAGTTCGGTATGGCCCTTTTGCCGGCCGAACCCCTTCGCTTCGGTCACGGTGATGCCGCTCACGCCGACTTCGTGCAGCGCCTCCTTCACCTCATCCAGCTTGAACGGCTTGATGATGGCCTCGATCTTCTTCATGCGCCCTGCCGATCCCCTCGGACACGGCCGGTCTGGCCGTTTACGTCCCGTTAAACAAAGATTGTGCCAACCGGCGATTCGCCTCGGATACGATCATCGGGGATTTGGCCGGGGGTGTCGATATTGCCTGTAGAAGGGGCAGGGTGCCGGTTTTTCAGGCAAGGGTGTGGG
Source organism: Sphingomonas sp. BL-S-05 (assembly GCF_055521695.1). Classification (NCBI taxonomy): domain Bacteria; kingdom Pseudomonadati; phylum Pseudomonadota; class Alphaproteobacteria; order Sphingomonadales; family Sphingomonadaceae; genus Sphingomonas; species Sphingomonas sp. BL-S-05. The sequence continues at coordinate 623,866 of NZ_CM145499.1, forward strand.
GAAGTCCTCCCCACAGCGTGGGGAGGGGGACCATGTGCAGCATGGTGGAGGGGAATCGCCTCGGACTCGATCGTTCCGTATGCCGCAACGCCCCTCCACCACTCGCTGCGCGAGCGGTCCCCCTCCCCGCGGAGCGGGGAGGATTTTAGAGATACGGCGGCTTCGTGTAGCCCTTCGGGCTAAGCGTAAAGATCTCGCAGTCATCCTCGGTAATGCCGATCGAATGCTCGAACTGTGCCGACAGCGATCGGTCGCGCGTCACCGCCGTCCAGCCATCGTCGAGCATCTTCACGTCGGGGCGACCGATATTGATCATCGGCTCGATGGTGAAGAACATGCCCGGCCGCAGCTCCGGTCCGGTGCCCGGGCGACCGGCATGGATCACCTCCGGCGCGTCGTGGAACAGCCGGCCGAGGCCGTGACCGCAGAAATCGCGGACGACGCCATAGCGATGCGCCTCGGCATGGCGCTGGATCGCATGCGCGACATCGCCCATCCGGTTGCCGGGCTTCGCCTGTTCGATGCCGATCATCAGGCATTCATAGGTCACGTCGACCAGCTTGCGCGCCTTTATCGGCACATTGCCGACCAGATAGGTGCGGCTGCTATCGCCGTGCCAGCCGTCGAGCAGCGGGGTGACGTCGATATTGGCGATATCGCCGTCCTTCAGCGTCCGGTCCGACGGAATGCCATGGCACACGACATGGTTGATTGAGATGCAGGTCGAATGCGCATAGCCGCGATAGCCGAGCGTCGCGGGCACCGCGCCGCCCTCGCGCATCAGGCGAAAGATGATCGCGTCCAGCTCGGCGGTGGTGACGCCCGGCACGACATGCGGCGTGATCTCATCGAGGATATGCGCGGCCAGCCGCCCGGCGCGGCGCATTCCTTCGAACCCGGCGGCATCGTGCAACTTGATCGCGCCGGTCCGGGCCAGCGGCATGTCGGTGGTGACGGTCTGATATTCGGTCATGTCGCCCATATAAGCGAGGAAGGGGTGCTAGGCGAGGGCAGGTCGCCACGCTATGTCCGCGGGCATGACCGACCGCATCTGGACCGCCGCATTGATCGTCATCGGTGACGAAATCCTGTCCGGCCGGACGCAGGACAAGAATATCGCGCAGCTTGCCACCTGGCTGAACGTGCAGGGCATTCGCCTGCGCGAGGTCCGCGTCGTCGCCGATGTCGAGGATGCGATCGTCGAGGCGGTCAACACCCTGCGCGCGCGCAACGATTATGTCTTCACCACCGGCGGCATCGGCCCGACCCATGACGATATCACCGTCGATTCGATCGCGGCGGCGCTGGGCGTGCCGGTCATCGTCCATCCGAAGGCGCGCGCGATCCTCGAAGCCTATTACGAGACGCGCGGCGGCCTCACCGACGCCCGGTTGCGCATGGCACGGGTGCCCGAGGGTGGCGACCTGATCGAAAACCGCATGTCGGGCGCGCCGGGCATCCGCATCGGCAACATCTTCATCATGGCCGGCGTGCCGCATATCGCCGCCGCGATGCTCGACAGCCTCACGGGCACGTTGGAGGGCGGGCGGCCGGTCGTCTCGGCGACGCTCGGCTGCTGGGTGGGCGAAAGCGAGGTCGCCGACATTCTGCGCGACGTCGAACGCGCGCATGACGGGGTCGCGATCGGCAGCTACCCGTTCTTTCGCGAAGGTCGCACCGGCGCGAACTTCGTCGTGCGCGCCACCGATACGGCCGTGGTCGACGCCTGTATCGCCGATCTGGCCGAGCGGTTGCGCAGCGCCGGGCGCGAGCCGGTGACCGGCGGAATCTGAACGAAGGCCAGTTGCAACGCCGCTGTCCTCCCGATATGTCGGACTAATAACCTATCCAGGAGAGAGCGACGTTGGCTAACGCCCCGACCCGCATCGCGTTGGCCGGTATCGGCAAGATCGCGCGCGACCAGCATATCCCGCACATTGCCGCCAGCCCCGATTTCGAACTGGTCGCCGCCGTCACCGGCCATAGCCCGCCCGATGGCGTGCCGGGGTTCAAGACGATTGCCGAGATGATGGCGGCGATCCCCGATGTGCAGGCGATCTCGATCTGCACGCCGCCGCGGGGTCGGCTGCACCTGATCCAGCAGGCGCTCGACCACGGCCTCGACGTCATGATCGAAAAGCCGCCCGCCGCAACGCTGTCCGAAGCGCAGGCCTTTGCGAAGGCCGCCGAAGCGGCCGGCAAGCTGCTCTTCGCCACCTGGCATTCGCGCGAAGCCGCCGCGGTCGAGCCGGCGCGCGCATGGCTCGCCGGACGCACCATCCGCCGGGTCGAGGTCAATTGGAAGGAAGACGTCCGCGTCTGGCATCCGGGACAGGCCTGGATCTGGGAACCGGGCATCGGCGTGTTCGATCCGGGCATCAACGCGCTGTCGGTCATCACCCGCATCCTGCCGCGTTCGCTGCTGCTCGACACGGCCGAACTGCGCTTTCCGTCGAACCGCGACGCGCCGATCGCCGCCGATCTCGACTTCACCGATACCGCCGGGGTGCCGGTGCGCGTCGAGTTCGATTTCGACCAGACCGGGCCGCAGACCTGGGATATCGATGTCGAGACCGATAATGGCCATCTGAAACTGTCGATGGGTGCGTCGAAGATGGCGGTCGATGGCGTGGCGGTCGATGTCGGCGACGAACCCGAATATGCGCGCCTCTATCGCCGTTTCGCCGAATGCCTGCGCGACCGGGTCAGCGATGTCGACCTGTCGCCCTTCGTCCATGTCAACGACGCGTTCCTGCTGGGCCGCCGAGTGACGGTCGGCGAATTCAGCGAGTAATCACCGGTCCGCGCGCCATCGCGTCGGCGATGGCGTCGCGGGCACGGCTGGCGACCGCCTTGCGTCCCAGCCCCGCCGGATCGAACGGCGGCAGGAAGTGGATTGTCAATTTGATCCGTCCCGGTCGGGCGAGGATGCGCGCGGCATTGGTCGTGCCCGGTTCGTCGCCGATCCACGCGACCTCGTGCGCGTCGCCGTAATTTAGATAGACCGGCTGGACGCGCAGTCCCGCCGGCGGCGGGTCGATCGCGCCGAGCAGTGCGGCCTTGAACGGCAGCAATTCCCCCGGCCGCGCCGTCGTGCCTTCCGGGAACACCGTCACCGGGTGATCGGCGAGCAGCGCCTGTCGCAGCGTGTCGATCTGCCGCGCCACCCCCAGCCGGTCGCCGCGATCGACGAACAGCGTGCGGTTGAGCGTGCACAGCCACCCGACCAGCGGCGCATCGCGCAACTCGCCCTTGGCGACGAACGCGCTGCCGCTGGCCCCGGCAATGGCGAGAATGTCGATCCAACTCTGGTGATTGGCGAGGTACAGCACGTCGCGCGTGACCGGCGTTCCCACCACCGTCGTCCGCACCCCCACTACCCGGGCGATCGCGCCAAGGAATCGCGGTGGCCATGGCGAGCGCAACCGCACCAGTCGCCAAAGGCCATGCAACATCAGGTAGAGCAGCAGCGTCGCCAGCATCGCCGCCGCACGCGCCGTCAATCGCAGGCGCGCGCCGGGCGACATGCGATCAGCCCTTGCGTTCGAGGCTGACGCCGTAGAGTTCCATGCGGTGATCGACGAGGCGGAAGCCAAGCCGCTCGGCGATCTGCTTCTGCAGCAATTCCAGCTCGGGATCGACGAACTCGATCACCCGCCCGCTCTCGACATCGATCAGATGGTCGTGATGCGCTTCGGGGGCGGGCTCGTAGCGCGCACGGCCGTCGCCGAAATCGTGACGGTCGAGGATGCCGGCCTCTTCGAACAGGCGGACGGTGCGATACACCGTCGCGATCGAAATGCCCGGATCGATCGCCGATGCGCGCTCATACACCTTCTCGACATCGGGATGGTCGTCGGCTTCGGACAGCACGCGCGCGATCACGCGGCGCTGTTCGGTAATGCGCAGCCCTTTTTGTTGGCACAATGCTTCGAGGTCGATCTTGCGGGGCATGCGGTCCTGTACGTCCAGAGGAGGTGCGCCGACACTAACGCGCCCCGCTGCCGAGCGAAAGCCGCTAAGTGGCATCGGAGCCGTCATCGGTTCGAACCGACGCGGCCCCGTGTACGTCAACGCGTGCGGCGTTGGGTGCCCAGACCGATTTTCTTCGCCAGCGTGCGACGCTGTTCGGCATAGTTGGGCGCGACCATCGGATAGTCGGCGGGCAGGTTCCACTTGGCGCGATATTGCTCGGGCGTCAGATTGTAATGCGTCATCAGGTGACGCTTGAGCATCTTGAGCTTCCGCCCATCCTCCAGACAGACGATATAGTCGGGCTTGACCGACGCGCGCACCGGTACCGCCGGTTCGGCGGGCGGCGCGGCGGGTTCGGCCGGCGTGCCCAGGTCGTTCAGGGCGTCATGTACGCTGCGGATCAGGACAGCGATATCGCCGACCTCGACATGATTATTCCCGACATGGGCCGCCACGATGTCTGCAGTCAGGGCGATGAGCGTGTCGTCGCGCTCCGCATGGATATCCATTCTATTCCCTCGTTACTCAACCGCCCGAGCGGTTCTCACCTGATATCGGACCAGAATGGAGGCGGTGCAACAATATTCCCGACTTTTTTAGAATATTGCCGACGTCATTCAGCCTCGGTTACGTTTCCGCCGGAACGGGATCGGACAGCGACCGGACATAGGTATGGGCATCGAACCGCTCGCCGCTGCGGCCGCCATAATAATTGCGGCGCTCGCCGCATTTAACGAAGCCTTCGCCGACATATAACCGCGTTGCATCGTTTCCGGCGCGCATTTCCAGACAGACGCGCACCGCACCTCGCGACCGGGCTTCGGCGACTGCGCGTCGCAACAGCGCCCGCCCGATCCCGCAACCGCGCCGGTCGGGCAGAACCGCCAGCAGCAGCAGCTCGGCTTCATCGGCGACGGTACGGGTCAGCGCGAACCCGGCCAGGCCGTGCGCATCCCGCGCCAGTGTCAGCCACACGCCCGGCAGCGACAGCATGCCAAGGCATTGCGACGCCGTCCACGCCTCGCCGAAGCGCGGGTCGAACGCCGCCTGCATGACATGGTCGACCGCGTCGACATCGGCGGCGCTGCCCGTCGCCAATGCGATCTCGCTACGCACGTCGCTCATGCGCGCACGCTCGGCACGGCATCGGGCGCCCGGCCATAGAGCGGGGCGGGGGGCAGGCTGCGCTGTTCGACGCCCAGCAAGATCGCATCGGCGGCGTCGGGCAGGCGATCGCACGCGGGCAGGGCCGGATCGATCGTCCGCAGCCGGGCAAGGCCCTGGCCGACCACGCGGCGTCCCCGCAACGCCGCAACCGCATCGGCCGGCTTCCGGGAAAGGGCGGGGCCATCGGCGACGAGCGCGCCGTCGAACCCCTGCTGGAACACCTCGCCATGGCCGCCGTCGAGCACCGCGACGATCGCGTCGCCCGGTTGTTCGGCCAGCGCGGCCGCGGCGATCGACGTCAAAGAGGAATAGCCGTGCACCGGCACCCCCCAGCCGATCCCCAGTCCGCGCGCCGCCGCCAGCCCGACGCGGACGCCGGTGAAACTGCCCGGCCCGCAATCGACGAGGATCGCATCGGCGCGTCCCCGGTCGGGCAGCGCGGCGATCATCGGCACCAGCCGTTCGGCATGGCCGCGCCCGACCACGACATGGTCGCGCGCGATCACCACGCCATCCTCGATCAAGGCCACCGAACAGGCGGCCGTGGCGGTTTCGATGACGAGCGTCCGCACGTACGCGTCAGACGACCCGGTTGAACTTCGCGAAATCGGGCCGGGGCGAACGCGGATGCAGCGTGCCCGTATCGCCATAGCCGAGCGTCGTGATGAAATTGGCATGTACCGACGGCGTATCGGCGAAGAACGCCTTGTCGACCGCGCCGGCATCGAAGCCCGACATCGGTCCGGTGTCCAGCCCAAGCGCACGCGCCGCGAGGATCAGATAGGCCCCTTGCAACGACGAATTGCGGAATGCCGATGCCTGTCGCAACTCGGCATTGCCGTCGAACCACGATTTGGCGTCGGCATGCGGGAACAGTTCGGGCAGATACTGGTGAAACTCAGTATCCATGCCGATGATCGCCGTGACCGGCGCGGCGCGGATCTTGTCCGGGTTCGTGCCGGTGGCGCATGCCGCCAGCTTTTCCTTCGCCTCAGCCGAGCTGCACCACAGTATGCGTGCGGGCAGCTGATTGGCGCTGGTCGGACCCCATTTCATCAGGTCCCAGATCGCCTGAAGATCGGCGTCGGTCACCGGCCGGTCGGTATAATGATTGAAGGTCCGCGCGCCGCGGAACAGGGTATCGAGCGCCTGGTCGTCGAGCTTGGCCATTAGACTGCACGAACCTCCGTGACTTCGGGAACATAATATTTGAGCAGTTGCTCGATCCCGTTCTTGAGCGTCGCGCTCGACGACGGGCAGCCCGAACAGGCCCCTTGCAGCTGCAGATAGACCTTGCCCTGGTCGAAGCCGCGATAGACGATGTCGCCACCGTCATTGGCGACCGCCGGGCGGACACGGGTCTCGATCAGTTCCTTGATCTGTTCGACGATATCGGCATCGGCGGGGTCGTCGGTGAAGCCCGTCTCCTCGGCCGGTACCGAAAAGCCCGCGCTTCCGGTCGGCTTGAACAACGGCATGCGTCCGCCGAAATGATCGAGCATCAACGCCAGCACATCCGGCTTCAGATCGGCCCATTCGCTGCCCGGCGCCTTGGTCACCGACACGAAGTCGCGGCCGAAGAATACGCCGACCACATCGCCCAGCGCGAACAGCTGGGTGGCGAGCGGCGATGCCTCCGCCTCTTCGGGGCTGGCGAAATCGCGGGTGCCCGCGTCCATCACGACCTGCCCCGGCAGGAACTTCAACGTCGCCGGATTGGGCGTGGATTCGGTCTCGATCAACATGGCGCCCATTTGGCGTCCGGCGGACAAGGGATCAAGGGCAGGACATGGAAACGCTTGGTTGATCGGGAATGGCGGCGCGTTGCCTCGATCGTTACGCTCCTGTACGAGCCGGCAACTGCAAGAGGGGAAGGCGCCCGTGATCGAGACGCATCTGGCGAAATTGCGCGCGCGCGACACGATCTCGATCGAGGAGGAACGGGTGATCCGTGACTCGCTGGGGGAGGTGCGGTCGCTGCCGACGCACCATACCTGCATCCGCGCCGGCGAACGACTGCATTCCAGCACGCTGTTGTTGGAAGGACTTATGTGTCGGTACAAGGATTTGCCGGGCGGGGAACGGCAGATCACCGAGCTGCATGTCGCGGGCGACTTCCTCGACCTGCACAGCTTTTCGCTGAAACAGCTCGACCATAATGTCATGACATTGACCCCGTGCCGGGTCGTGCTGGTCCCGCATGCGAAGCTGAAGGACATTACCGAACAGCATCCGCATCTGGCGCGCGTCTACTGGTTCCTGACTGCGCTCGATGCCGCGATCCACCGCGAATGGGAATTGTCGCTCGGCCGGCGCAACGCGATCCAACGTATCGCCCACCTGATCTGCGAATTGCGCGTCCGGCTGGGGCTGATCGGGCAGGCCGATGATGACGGCTTCGGACTGCCGCTGACGCAGGCCGATCTGTCCGATTGCACAGGCCTGACCCCGGTTCACGTCAACCGGACGCTGCGCGACCTGCGGGAGCGTGGCCTGATGGATTTCCGTGGGCGGCGCGTGACGATCACCGACCTGCCGGGATTGAAAGCGATCGCCGAATTCGACGATTCCTATCTGTATCTGCGTCGCGAGGACCGCTGATACCGACATGAGCGGACGCTGAACGGCACGGCCCGGACAGCTTTATATTTCATGTCGTTTGTCGATACTGGTCGGGGCGTTGCAACGACGCTACACCTTGGCGCATGGCATTTACGTTCCGTTTGGCCACGGGCGCGTTTTCGACCCTGGCCCTGATCGCCGCGCCGCTTGCTGCGCAGACCCCGCCCGCTTCGCCGGCTCCCGTCCGCCAGCTTCCGCCGCTCGAACCGGTGGCGCAGGGGCCGGACACGCCATGGCTGTTCAAGGGCAGTGACATTCCGCCCGACCGCTCCTGGACCTATGGCGTGCTGTCCAACGGTCTGAAATATGCGGTGCGCAAGAACGGCGTGCCGCCGGGGCAGATCGCGATCCGCGTCGCGATCGGTGCGGGCTCGCTGATGGAAACCGACAGCGAACGCGGCTTCGCCCACCTGATCGAACATCTCTCGTTTCGCGGATCGGTCCATGTCCCCGATGGTGAATCGAAACGGGTGTGGCAGCGGCTCGGCGTCACCTTCGGCTCCGACAGCAACGCCTCGACCAGCTTCACGCAGACGGTCTACAAGCTCGACCTGCCCTCCGCGACGCCCGCCGGCCTCGATGAGAGCATGAAGATCCTGTCGGGCATGATGACCGAACCGACGCTCAGCCAGGCGGCACTCGACGCCGAGCGGCCGGTCGTCCTGTCCGAACAGCGCGAGCAGCCCGGACCGCAGGTGCGGCTGGGCGACGCGACCCGCGCGCTGTTCTTCGCCGGGCAGCCACTTGCCGACCGATCGCCGATCGGCAATGTCGACACGCTGCAAGCCGCCACCGCCGCCAGCGTCAAAGCTTTCCACGACCGCTGGTATCGTCCCGACCGCGCGATCATCGTGATCGCCGGCGACGCCGATCCGGCGATCCTCGAAGCGATGGTGAAGAAGCATTTCTCCGCCTGGGACGGCACCGGTCCTGCGCCTGCCGAGCCGAAATTCGGATCGCCCAAGGCCGATGAACCAGTCGCGGCGACAGTCAGCGAACCGACCATCCCGACGCTGTTGCAGATGGCGGTGCTACGGCCGTGGACGGTCGGCGACGACACGATCCTGTTCAATCAGGAGCGGATGATTGACCAGATCGGGTTGCGGATACTCAACCGGCGGCTGGAAAGCCGGGCGCGCGGTGGCGGCAGTTTCATCTCCGCGGGCGCCAATCTCGACGACGTGTCGCGATCGGCGAACATCACGCAGGTGTCGATCCTGCCGCTGGGCGACGATTGGGCCGCAGCACTGCGCGACGTGCGGCAGGCGATCGCCGATGCGATCCGCACCCCGCCGACCCAGGCCGAGATCGACCGCGAGGTCGCCGAAATCCGCGCCGGCATGGAGAATGAGGTCCGCACCGCGCCGGTGACGGCGGGCGCGCTGCTCGCCGACAATCTGATCGCCGCGACCGATATCCGCGAGACCGTAGCCGGGCCGGAGACGTCGTTGCGCATCTTCGAAGGCGCGGTGACGAAGAAGTTCTTCACCCCGGCACGCGTTCAGGCCGCGACGAAGAAGGTGTTCGAAGGGACCGCCACCCGCGCGCTGGTCAACACCCGCACCCCCGATCCGACGACGCTGGCGAAGCTGACCGCCGCGCTCAACGAAAAGGTCGCCGGCACCGCGACGAAGCGTAGCGGGCAGGCGGCGATCGGCTTCGATCGGCTCGCTTCGCTCGGCAAGCCCGGCACGATCGTCACCCGCAGCATGGCGCTGCCCGATCCCCCGGTCGAGCGCGTCGATTTCGCCAATGGATCGTCGCTGCTGCTGTTCCCCAATGAATCGGAGACGGGCAAGGTCTATGTCCGGGTCCGCTTCGGCCGGGGGCTGAACGCGCTGCCGACCGACCGTCGGACCCCGGCCTTCGCCGCCGATCTCGCGCTGGTCGCTTCGGGCATCCAGACGCCGAAGGGCGTGCTGGGGCAGGAGGAACTCGACCGGCTGACCGGCGGGCGGCAGATCGGATTGTCGTTCGGCATCGACGATGACGCCTTCGTCATGACGGGTACTACGACGGCCGCCGACCTGACCGATCAGCTGAAGCTGATTGCGGCCAAGCTGCAATCGCCCGCCTGGGATCCGAAACCGGTGGCGCGGGCGCGGGCGGTGATGCTCGCCAGCTACGACGCGCTCGGCGCTTCGCCCGATGGCGTCATGGGCCGCGATCTCGAAGGACTGCTGCACGCCGGCGACGCACGCTGGGTCAGCCCCGACCGCAAGGATATCGAGGCGCTGACCCCGGCCAGCTTCAAGGCGTTCTGGGCGCCGCTGCTCGCCACCGGCCCGGTCGAGGTGCAGGTGTTCGGCGACGTCCCGCAACAGGCGGCGATCGATGCGGTCGCCGCGACGATCGGGGCGATGGCGAAGCGCACGGCGGATACCAGCCCGCCACCGCCGGTCCGCTTCCCCGCGCATGTCGCGCAACCGGTGACGCGCACCCATAGCGGCCAGCCCAACCAGGCGGCAGCGGCGATCGCATGGCCGACCGGCGGCGGCAGCGCCGGCCTGACCGAAAGTCGCAAGCTGGAGGTGCTGGCGGCGGTGTTCCGCGACCGGCTGCTCGACCGGCTGCGCAGCCAGGCCGGGGTCAGCTATTCGCCCAATGTCGACAACAACTGGCCGGTCGGCCTGCCCGGTGGCGGACGGATCATGGCGATCGGCATGGTGCCGCCCGATCGGACCGGCTTCTTCTTCGACCTCGCCCGCGAGCTCGCTGCCGATCTGGTCAAGACGCCCGTGCCGGCCGACGAACTCGACCGCGCCAAGCTGCCGGTCATCCAGTTGATCGCCCGCATGTCGAGCGGCAACATGTTCTGGATGAACCAGACACAGGGCGGCACCCGCGATCCGGCCCGGCTGGCGGCGATTCCCGGCATCATCAACGACATTCGCGGCACGACGCCCGAGGAATTGCAGGCACTCGCCGCGAAATATCTGGTGCCATCGAAGGACTGGTCGATGGCCGTGGTCCCGGAGAAGAAGTAGCAAATCCTCCCCGCGCCGCGGGGAGGGGGACCATCCGCAGGATGGTGGAGGGGGGCGTCCACAGGCGTCCCCCTTCCTTACAAGAAGATCGGTTCACGCGAAGGCGCGAAGGCGCAAAGTAGAGTTGGTTCGCGCAGAGGCGCAGAGGCGCAGAGGGGTTGCGTGCGTTGCTGGATCGCCCGCGTAAGCGGCCTCAGCACTCCGCTGTCCCGTCGCGGACGGTCTCCCGTTCGTAAAGCGCCTGTCCGGAACGCAACCCCTCCGCGCCTCCGCGCCTCTGCGCGAACCCCTTCCTCTACTTCAAGGAATCAGGCCGCCGCCCGCCGCCGCACCGGCGCGCCGGCCATCACCGCCAGCCCCCAGATCGCAAAGCCGCCCAGCGCCAGCCCGGCCCCGACGATCCCGGTCGAGGTCCAGCCATAGCCGGCAGCGATCGCCAGCCCGCCGGCCCATGGTCCGATCGCATTGGCGGTGTTGAACGCCGAATGGTTGAGCGACGCGGCAAGGCTCTGGCCGTGCTCGGCAATATCCATCAGTCGCGTCTGCAGCACGGTGCCGAGCGCGCCGCCGATGCCGATCAGGAACACGATCACCAGCATCGACCACAATTGCCCCGCCGCCAGCGGATAGAGCGCCAGCGTCGCCGCGCTCCACAGCAGCAGGCCGCCCGCGGTCGGCATCAGCGCGCGGTCGGCGAACCGCGGCACGACCAGATTGCCGACGGTCATGCCGATGCCGAACACCGCCAGCACCACCGGCACCATTGCCGCACCGGCCCCCGTCACCTCGATCAGCGTCGAGGCGAGATAGGTATAGACCGCGAACATCCCGCCAAAGCCGATTGCGCCGATGCCGAGCGTCAGCCACAACTGCCCCGATCGCAGCACGTTCAGTTCGGCAAGCGGGCTGGCCGACCGGTCCGGCCGGTCGTGCGGCGCCAGCCATGCGACCATCGCCATCGTCGCCGCTGCCAGCACCGCCACGACGCCGAAGCCCCAGCGCCACCCGATCGCCTGCCCCAATGCATTGGCGAGCGGCACGCCGACAATCGTCGCGGTCGTCAGCCCCAGCATGACCCGCCCGACCGCCTGCGTCCGCTGTTCGGCCGGAACCAGCGACGCCGCGACCAGTGCGGCGATCCCGAAATAGGCACCATGCGGCAAGCCGCTGAAGAACCGCGCCACCAGCATCGCCTCATAGGTCGGCGCCAGCGCGCTTGCCGCATTGGCGATCCCGAAACAGGCCATCAGCGCGATCAGCACTGTCCGCCGCGCCATCCGCGCAGACAGCACCGCCAGCAGCGGCGCACCGACCACCACGCCCAATGCATAGGCGCTGATGACATGCCCCGCCGTCGGTTCGTCGATGCCGAGGCCGGGTGCGAAGAAGGGCACAAGGCTCATCGTCGCGAACTCGGTCGTCCCGATCGCGAAACCGCCAAGCGCAAGGGCGAGATGGACAAGGGCAGGGCTACGGGTCGTGGTCACGGACAGGCTCCTTGCTGCATTGCAGCATCAGAAGCGGGCATATGGTATTGCCGGACGCAGCGTCAACCGTGCCGGGTTGGCCTGTCCCCCCGCGTCACCGGCGGACCCGTTGCTCAGAGCCGGACCTCGCCGTCTCCGGCGGGGGCGGCGCCTGTACTTCGGCGATTTATGATCGCCATCCGCCGCGCGACCTCCCTCGCAACCTTTTGCTCGATCTCTACCCGTTCCTTGGGCGGCAAGGCTTCGATCGCCTCCTCGGTCAGCTTCATGGTTTTCAGCACGTCGCGGCGGACGCGCTCCGCCGGGGTCAGCGACAATTCCTTCCTGAACGACGCGAGCGCCTGGTCCAGCCGGTCGGCCTCGACACGTTCGGACGTTGTCCGATCGGACTCGCGCGGTGGCGCGGGGCGGGACAGGGTGAAGGACGGGGGTGCGGCGGCGGTCGCCGTGGCGGCGAATGTCGCGGCGAAGTCGGCCGCCCCGCCTGCCACTGCCGCCGGTCGCGCGGTGGCGGTCGTCACCCGTTCCTGTCCGATGATCCTGATCATGCGCGCCATCCTCATCGATCGTTCGGCACAATGGTCGCGCGACATGGTTAACGTTCCGAAAACGGTTTTCCTACAAGCCGGACCTTATGCGATGCCGGGGGCGCGCTCTGTCTCACCGTCGATCTTCCTACCGCGTGCCGCATGATCATCGGCGATGGCGCGCAACACGCGCACGAGTGTGAACTTCGTGAACTTTGGCGCCGCGTCACCCCCGGTACAGCGCGTCCAGCCGCTCGCCATACACGTCCTTCAACACATGCCGCCGGATCTTCAGGCTGGGCGTAAGTTGCTGATTTTCGATCGCAAAGGGTTCGTCGGCGATGATGAAGCGGCGGATGCGTTCGGTGACCGACAGGTCCTTGTTGACCCGCTCGACCGCCGCGCCCAGCGCCGCGCGATAATCGCTGTCCTCGCGCAGCCGGGCGAAGTCGCAGCGCGCACCGCCCCGGGCGCAGAATTGCTGGGTCCATTCGGCATCGGGCACGATCACCGCCACCATATATGGCCGGCGGTCGCCGACGATCATCGCCTGCGCGATTTCGTCCTGCAGGGTCAGCATCCCCTCGACCTTCTGCGGCGCGACATTGTCGCCTTTGTCGTTGACGATGATGTCCTTTTTGCGATCGGTGATGCGGATGCGCCCCCGATCGTCGATCTCGCCGATATCGCCGGTGTGAAGCCATCCGTCCTTCAGCACGCGCGCCGTCTCGGCCTCGTTGCGCCAATAGCCGTGCATGACCAGTTCGCCGCGCACCAGTATTTCCCCGTCCTCGGCGATGCGGACTTCGGTTTCGGCGAGCGGCGGGCCGACCGTGTCCATCTTGACCCCCGCCGCCGGGCGGTTGCACGAAATGACCGGCGCAGCCTCGGTCTGGCCATAGCCTTGCAGCAGGCACAGTCCCATCGAGTCGAAGAAATTGCCGATATCGGGATTGAGCGGCGCGCCGCCCGACACCATCGCCTTCAACCGCCCGCCGAAGCGTTTGGCGACTTTGGGCTTGAGCAGCGTGTCGACCAGCAGCTTGGCCGGACGATCGGTCAGCCGTGGCCCGCCTTCGCGTGCGCCGATCTCGATCGCGCGATCGAGCAGCCACGTCGACAAACGTCCCTGCTTCTGGATGCCCTTGGTAATGCGCGCCCGCAGCACCTCGAACAGGCGCGGGACCACGACCATCAGCGTCGGGCGCACTTCCTCGATATTGCTCGCCAGCTTGTCTAGCCCTTCGCTGTAATAGATCTGCCCGCCCAGCGCGATCGGGAAATATTGCCCGCCGGTATGTTCATAGGCGTGGCTGAGCGGCAGGAACGACAGGAACACCTCGTCGCGCCAACCGAAATCCTCGGCGATGACGACGCAGCAGCCATTGACGTTGTGCAGGATCGCGCCGTGATGCTGCATCACGCCGCGCGGGGATCCGCCGGTCCCGGAGGTGTAGATGATGCAGGCAAGGTCCTCGCGCCGCATGTCGGCCGCGGCCGCGACCTGTGCCGGATCGGCCGGATGCCGCGCGATCAGCTCGTGCCAGTCGTGGAACTCCAGACTGCCCTGCTGCGCGGTCTTCATCGGTTCGATCGTGATGATCTTTTCCGACGAATTGGTCGCGCGCAGCGCGGCGGGCAGGACCGTGCGCGCCAGCTTCTCGGTCGACACGATGATCGCGCACGCGCCCGAATTCTCGATGATATGCCCATGGTCGCGCACGGTATTGGTGACATAGGTCGGCACCGTCACGCACCCCGCCGCCATGATGGCGAGGTCGGAGATGCACCATTCGGGCCGGTTCTCGCTGACCAGCATCACCCGGTCGCCGCGCTTCAGCCCGATCGCCTTCAGCGCCGTGGCCAGCGACGCGACCTGGCGCGCTGCGTCGGCCCAGCTGATCGACACCCATCCGCCGCCGGTCTTGCGCCAGAGGAACGGCGCATCGCCGCGCTCGCTGGCCCGCGTGAAGAACATCGTGATTAGATTGGGGAATCGTTCGAGCTGCCGGACCATTCGTCATCCTTCTCCAGATGCCAGGGTGTAGGCAGACGCTACGGTCTCGGCAATGTCCGAACATGGTCCGAACGCGGGTGACGGGGCGGATCGTCTTGGTTAGACACGGCGGCCATGAGGAAATTGACGATCGCCGCCGCCCTGCTCGCCACCGTGTCGCTGGGGGGCTGCAATCTGTTGCCGTTCGCCAGGCCCGAGGTCGCGGCCCCGGCTTCCCCCGCCGCCGCGGTCGCGGAACAGCATCAGAAGTTCGTGGTGTCCGCCAATCCGCTGGCCAGCGAAGCCGGCATGGCGGTGCTCCGGCGCGGGGGCAGCGCCGTCGACGCGGCGATCGCGGTACAGGCGATGCTGTCGCTGGTCGAGCCGCAGAGCTCCGGCATGGGCGGCGGTGCGTTCATGACCTATTTCAACGCGAAGACTGGCAAGGTTGAAATCTATGACGGACGCGAGGTTGCGCCGGCGGGCGCCACGCCGACGATGCTGCTGGGTGCGGACGGCAAGCCGCTGCCCTTTGCCGAGGCGGTGCTGGGCGGGCGGGCGACCGGGGTGCCCGGCGCGGTGCGGATGCTGGGACAGGCGCATGACGAGCATGGCACGCTGGCATGGGCCGACCTGTTCGACGATGCCGAGCGGACCGCGCGCAAGGGCTTCGTCATCTCGCCGCGCCTCGGCCGCTTCCTGACCGGGCGCTTCCCCGAGTTGCAGGCGGAGGATGTCCGCCGTTACTTCAAGGGGAAGAACGGGGCGCTGGCGACCACCGGCGACCGGATCAGGAACGGTGCCTATGCCGATTTCCTCAAGCGGCTGGCGAAGCAGGGACCGGACGCGCTTTACACGGGCGAGACGGCGAAGCGCATCGTCGCACGCACGACGACGGGCACGCTGCCCGGCACGATGACGCTGGCCGACCTTGCCGCCTATCGTGCGGTCAAGCGCGATCCGCTGTGCGCCAATTGGCGGGTCTATATCGTCTGCACCCCGCCGCCGCCCTCCAGCGGAGTCGGGCTGATCGAGCTGCTCGGCATCCTCGGCCGCACCGATATCGACCGGCGCGGGCCGAACGATCCGCAAAGCTGGTACCTCTTCGCCGAGGCGAGCCGGCTGATGTACGCCGATCGCGACCTCTATGTCGGCGATCCAAAGTTCGTGAACGTGCCGGTCGCCGGGCTGCTGGCCCCGGCCTATCTGTCCGAGCGGGCGAAGCTGATCGGCGCGACCGCCGGTCCGGCGCCCGCGGCGGGCGTCCCGGCTGGCACGGTGACGGCGGCGGCGGACACGACCCGCGAACCGGCAGGAACCTCGCATTTCATCGTCGGTGATGCGGCGGGCAATGTCGTGTCGATGACGACGACGGTCGAAAGCATCTTCGGCAGCGGGCGGATGGTCGACGGCTTCTTCCTGAACAACCAGATGACCGACTTCGCCTTCTCCCCCGTCGATGCGCAGGGCCGCGCCGCCGCGAACGCGGTCGCACCGGGCAAGCGGCCGCGTTCGTCGATGACGCCGCTGGTGATGATCGACCGGCAGGGCAAGTTCGCGGGCGCGCTGGGGTCGGCGGGCGGCAATGCGATCCTCGCCTATGTCGGCAAGTCGCTGATCGGCGCGGTCGAATGGAAGCTGCCGATGCAGCAGGCGCTGGCGCTCCCCAACCTCGTCGCGCGCGGCGACAGTTTTCAGGGCGAGGTGACGAAATTCTCGCCGGAAATCCTCAGCGCGCTCGCGGCAAAGGGCATCCGCCTGCAGCCGGGGCAGGGCGAGGATTCGGGGCTGCACGGCGTGATCGTGCGCGACGGAAAGATCGATGGCGGCTTCGATCCGCGGCGTGAGGGCAAGGTGATCGTGGAGTAGATTGGTTCACGCGAAGGCGCGAAGAAGGAAGTTGGGGTCGCGCGGAGGCGCGGAGGCGCGGAGTGGGTTGCGTATCGGGCCAACCCCTCGCAATCGGCAGACCTTGTGTTACGCTGCCACGAGGTATGAAGCCGCTGACGCGGATAGGGTGGCCTGAAATGCAACCTCCTCCGCGCCTTCGCGCCTCAGCGCGAACCGCTACTTCTTCCGCCGGACCCGAGCGAAATGCTCCGCCCGTTCGAGCAGCAGCGTCAGATCCTCCGGCGCGATGTCGAACGCATCCGGCGTTTCGGCCAACGCCGCGTCCACGTCTTCCGGTCGAATGCCGCCCGGTTCCACCCCCGCTGCAACTGCGAGCGGGGAGGCCGGCTCGTGCGGATAGCTGAGCGCGGTCATGCGGTGATAGAAGATGCCGATCGACACCAAAGCGATCGAATTGATCCCGACCGGCGCGAAGGCGAAGGCATAGCCAGCGTCGTGAATACCGGCACTGCCGATCACCGCAGTCAGTGCCGCCGCGCCGCCGGGCGGATGCAGGCAGCGGCACAGCGACATGGCGAGGATCGCGCAGCCGACCGCAACCCCGGCCGCGATGGTGACGTTCGGGATCGCCTGAAACACCGCCACGCCGACCAGCGTCGAAAGGATATTGCCGCCGACTACCGGCCATGGTTGCGCGAGCGGGCTGGCCGGCACCGCGAACACCAGCACCGCCGAGGCGCCCAGCGGCGCGACGATGATCGGCAGGTCGCCTTCGATCCACGGCACCTGCGAACACACGATCATGGTCAGCGCGATACCGATCGCCGCACCGATACAGGCGACCAGCCGCCGCCCGAAGCCGGCATTGGCCAGTAATGGCCGGAACAGCGGGATCACAATCCGTCGACGATCCGCCGGGCGAGGCCTGGCCCTTCATAGACCAGCGCACTGTATAGCTGGACGAGGCTGGCCCCGGCATCGAGCCGCCGCCGCGCTTCGTCCGCCGACCCGATCCCGCCCGCCGAGATCAGCGGGATCGCGCCGCCGGCAATCTCGCGCGCCTCGACCAGCTTGGCGAGCGCCAGCGGAGCGAGCGGGGCGCCCGACAACCCGCCGGTCTCCTTGGCATTCCCTGACCGAAGCGTGGTCGGCCGGGAGATGGTCGTGTTCGACACGATCAGCGCATCGACCCCGCCATCGACCGCGGCCCGGATCGCAACCTCCAGCCCGTCGCGCGACAGGTCGGGCGCGACCTTCAGGAACAGCGGCACGCGTTTGCCCCCGACATGGCGCGCCGCGTCGCTGGCGGCGATCAACTGCCCCAGTTCGGGCTGCGATTGCAGGTCGCGCAGCCCCGGCGTGTTCGGGCTGGAAATGTTGATCGTGACGTAATCGGCCAGCGGCGCGGCCTTGGCGACTGCCGTCCCGTAATCGGCGATGCGGTCGGTCGAATCCTTGTTCGCGCCGACATTGATGCCGATGATGCCGGGGCGGGGGGCAAGCGCCGCGACCCGCGCCAGCGCCGCGTCGATGCCGCCATTGTTGAACCCCAGCCGGTTCACCACGCCCCGGTCCTCGGGCAGGCGGAAGATGCGCGGCTTGGGATTGCCCGGCTGCGGCTTCGGGGTCAGCGTGCCGACCTCGACAAAGCCGAAGCCGAGGCCGAGAAAGCCGGCGACCGCGCGCGCGTCCTTGTCGACGCCCGCCGCCAGCCCGACCGGATTGGGGAAGCGGATGCCGGCGACCGTCACGGCGTGGCGCTCGTCGGTGCGGGGTGCCATCGGCGTGCTCGCCTTGCCCCATGCCTCCAGCATGGCGATCGTCAGCGAATGCGCGCGTTCGGCGTCGAGGGCGAAGAGGAGCGGGTGATACCAGGCCATGGGTTGGCGCTGTATCGCCGGCGGGCGGCGGAAGGAAGATTCGGTTTCACGCGAAGGCGCGAAGAAGAGGGTAGTTCGCGCAGAGGCGCAGAGGCGCAGAGGCGCGGAGGGGTTTCATCTGGACCCGCCGATGCAGTTCCTTCGCCGCATACGTCATCCCAGCGAAGGCTGGGATCTCTGCGTATCGGCCCGCTCGCCTCGCCGCAGAATGCCCCAGCCTCCGCTGGGGCGACGTCATACCCATTTGGTGGTCAGGCGGTTCGGTACACGAGGCGCAACCCCTCCGCGCCTCTGCGCCTCCGCGCGAACCAATCTTCGTTCTTCGCTTCGCACCTTAGCGTGAAACCAAATCCTTGAAGCCCCCAAGCAATCGATCACATCAATCGAAACAAACCCGGTTGACCTCACGCCGCCGCGCGACCACATGCCAATCCGACCGGAATGATCCGATTAAGGAAAACATGCGCCTTTCCAGCCTTGCCGACTATGCCGTCGTCCTGCTTGCCGCCACCGCGCGGCGGGACGGGGACGTGCGCGTGACGGCGACCGCGCTGGCGGAGGAAACCGGCCTGCCGCTGCCGACCGTGCAGAAGCTGGTCAGCCGCCTGTCCGCCGCCGGGCTGATCGAGACGGGACGCGGCACCGGCGGGGGTTTCCGCCTTGCCCGCGCGCCCCACGCGATCGATCTGGCGCAGATCATTGAGGCGATCGAGGGGCCGATCGCGCTCACCACCTGCGTCGATGCTGCGCGGCATGATTGCGCGGTGGAGACGAACTGCATGATCCGACCCCATGCCGGCACGGTCAACGCCGTGGTCCGGGGCGCTCTGGCGGGCGTGACGCTCGCCCAACTCGCGAACACCGGGGCAGTGCCCCAAGAGGTAGTGTGATGGCCACCAAGAATGCCGAGGCGCTCGCCGCCGCGAACAAGAAGTATGAATGGGGTTTCTCCTCGGACATCGAACAGGACTTCGCGCCCAAGGGGCTGAGCGAGGACACCGTCCGCTATATCAGCGCCAAGAAGAACGAGCCGGAATGGATGCTCGACTGGCGGCTGAAGGCGTTCCGCCTGTGGCAGACGATGGAAGCGCCCGACTGGTCGAAGCTGAACATCGATCCGATCGATTATCAGGACGCTTATTATTACGCAGAGCCGAAGAAGAAGCCGACCCTGTCGTCGCTCGACGAGGTCGATCCCGAAATCCTGCGCGTCTATGAAAAGCTCGGCATCCCGATCGAGGAGCAGAAGGTGCTGGCCGGCGTCGAGGGATCGCGCAAGGTCGCGGTCGACGCGGTGTTCGACAGCGTGTCGGTCGCGACGACCTTCCGCAAGGAACTCGAAGCTGCGGGCGTCATCTTCCGCTCGATCAGCGAAGCGATCCGCGAATATCCCGATCTGGTCCGCAAATGGCTGGGCAAGGTCGTGCCGCAGCGTGACAATTTCTTCGCGACGCTGAACAGCGCCGTCTTTTCGGACGGCACCTTCGTCTACATTCCCGAGGGTGTGCGCTGCCCGATGGAGCTGTCGACCTATTTTCGGATCAACGCCGAGAATACCGGCCAGTTCGAACGCACGCTGATCGTCGCCGACAAGGGCAGCTATGTCAGCTATCTCGAAGGCTGCACCGCGCCGATGCGCGACGAGAACCAGCTGCACGCAGCGGTCGTCGAGCTGGTCGCGCTGGACGATGCCGAGATCAAATATTCGACCGTCCAGAACTGGTATCCCGGTGATGAGAACGGGAAGGGCGGCATCTACAACTTCGTGACCAAGCGCGCGCTGTGTCAGGGAAAGAACAGCAAGGTGTCGTGGACGCAGGTCGAGACCGGCTCCGCTATCACCTGGAAATACCCGTCCTGCGTGCTGGCCGGCGAGAATAGCGTCGGCGAATTCTATTCGGTCGCGGTTACCAACAACCGCCAGCAGGCCGATACCGGCACCAAGATGATCCATCTGGGCAAGGGGTCGCGTTCGACCATCGTGTCGAAGGGGATCAGCGCGGGCCGTAGCGACAATACCTATCGCGGGCTGGTGCGGGTCGGCCCCTCGGCGGAGGGCGTACGCAACTTCACCCAGTGCGACAGCCTGTTGCTCGGCGATCAGTGCGGCGCGCACACCGTGCCCTATATCGAGGTCAAGAACCCCTCGGCGCAGATCGAGCATGAGGCGACCACCTCGAAGATTTCCGAGGACCAGATGTTCTACGCGATGCAGCGTGGGCTGGATTCGGAGGCGGCGGTCGCGCTGATCGTCAACGGCTTCGCCCGCGAAGTGCTACAACAGCTGCCGATGGAATTCGCGGTCGAGGCGCAGAAGCTGCTCGGCATCAGCCTCGAAGGGTCGGTGGGGTGATCGCCCTCCTGCTGGCGCTACAGGCGGTCGCGCCGACCGCGCCCTATGCCGAATGCCTGTCGGAGCGGATCAATGCGGACGCGCGCATGGCCAAGCCGCCGACCGAGGCCACGGCGCGGGTCGCGATCTTCGACGATGCGGCGAAGGCTTGCGCACCGGTGCGGGCGAAGGTTGCGAAGGCACACGGACCGATGCTCGACAAGATCGACGCGTCGATGAAGGCGGTGCTGACCAACCCCGACGCGGCCGAGGCCGAGTTCGGCACCGAACCGGTCGCGGGCGAGACGCCCTAAGTTTTTGAGATACGCGGGCGCGGCCCCGCACGAACAGGACGGAACATGCTGAACATCGACAATCTCCACGCCGAAATCGACGGCAAGGAAATCCTCAAGGGCCTGTCGCTGCGCGTCAATGCGGGCGAGGTCCATGCGATCATGGGGCCGAACGGTGCCGGCAAGTCGACGCTCGGCTATGTGCTGGGCGGGCGTCCGGGCTATGAGGTGACCGATGGCAGCGTGACCTTTGCCGGCGACGACCTGTTGGAAATGGAGGCCGATGCCCGTGCCGCCGCCGGCCTGTTCCTCGGCTTCCAATATCCGGTCGAAATTCCCGGCGTGTCGAACGTCCAGTTCCTGCGCGAAAGCCTGAACAGCCAGCGTCGCGCTCGCGATGAAAAGGCGCTGTCGGGCGCCGAGTTCCTGAAGCTCGCCCGTGCGCAGGCCGATGCGCTGGGCATGGACATGGACATGATGAAGCGGCCGGTGAATGTCGGCTTTTCGGGCGGCGAGAAGAAGCGCAACGAGATGGTGCAGATGGGTATCCTCGACCCGAAGCTCGCCATCCTCGACGAAACCGACAGCGGCCTCGATATCGACGCGCTGCGCATCGTCGGCGACGGCATCAACCGCATCATGCGCCGGCCGGACAAGGCGGTGATCCTGATCACCCATTATCAGCGGCTGCTCGACTATGTGCAGCCCGATTTCGTGCATGTGCTGGCCGATGGCCGCATCGTCCGCTCGGGCGGGCCGGAACTGGCGCACGAACTGGAACGCGAAGGCTATGGAGCGGTGGCGGCGTAATGGCGACGCTTCCTACCAACGCGCAAGAGGCGTTCCGCTGGACCGACCTGACCGCGCTGACCGCCGCGGCCGGATCGGCCCGTGGTGAAGCGGCGAGTGCGGACGGCTATTGGCTCGACCTCGCCGGCCCGCGGATCGTGTTCGTCGACGGCATCTACGTGCCCGACCGCAGCACCCCCGGCCATGTCGCATTGTCGCCACTGACGCTCGACACCGCGCACCCGCTGGGCGTGCAGGCATCGGGTGCGGCAGGCTGGTCGATCGACCTGTCAGCGGCCGAGATCGTCGATCCGGTGCAGATCGTCCATATCGCGACCGGTGCCGAGAATCATCTGCCGGCGCGGCTGACGCTCGATGAGGATGCCGTCGCTTCGGTCGTCGAGACCTATGTCGGCAGCGGCTGGACCAATCGCCTGACGCAGATCGACCTTGAACGCGGTGCACGGCTGATGCGCAACGTCCGCCTGCTCCAGACGGACGGCTTCGTGTCGATCCGCGACGAAGCGGTGGTGGGGGAGGCAGCGAGCCTCGCCAGCCAGTTCCTCGGCGCCGGCGGCATGGGCAGCCGGATCGACGCGCAACTGACGCTCGACGGCGACGCCGCGTTCGTCGACTATGGCGGCGCACTGCTGACCCGCGAACAGCAGCGGCAGGAATGCGCCGTCGCCGTCCGCCACGCCGCGCTCAACGGATCGAGCCGCCAGACATGGCGCGCCGTCGCCGCCGATCGCAGCCAGGCGAGCCTCGCCGCCCGCGTCGAAGTCGCGCGCGGCGCCCAGAAGACCGATGGCGAGCAATCGCTGCGCGGCCTGCTGCTGCAGCGGACGGCGACGGTCAATCTGAAGCCCGAACTCGAAATCTTCGCCGACGACGTGAAGTGCGCGCATGGCGCGACGGTCGGCGAACTCGATGCCAAGGCGCTGTTCTATCTGCGCAGCCGCGGCGTCGGCGAGGCGCGGGCAAAGGCGTTGCTGACCCATGCGTTCGTCGCGGACGCGCTCGACCGGATCGGCGACGATGTCGTGCGCGAAGCCTTCGCCGCCGATGCCGACGCGTGGCTGGAAGCGGCGCTTTGACCGGCACCACCCCCCTCGACCGCGTCAGCGACTTTCCGGCGATCCCCGCCGGCTGGTCGTATCTAGACACCGCTGCGACGTCGCAAAAGCCGCAAGCCGTGATCGACGCGATCACCCGCGCCTATGACACGACCTATGCCACCGTGCATCGCGGCGTGTACCAGCGTTCGGCCGACATGACGCTGGCGTATGAAGCGGCACGCCGTCGCGTCGCGACGTTCATCGGTGCGGGCGCGCCGGAGGAATGCGTGTTCGTGCGCGGCGCGACCGAGGGGATTAATCTTGTCGCGCAAGGTTGGGCCGAGCGGCACCTGAAGGCCGGCGACCGTATCCTGTTGTCGATGCTCGAACATCATTCGAATATAGTACCGTGGCAGCTGGTCGCCGAGCGGATCGGCGCGGCGATCGACGTCGTTCCGTTGACGCAGGACGGGCGGATCGATCTCGATGCGATGGCGACGATGATCCGGCCGGAGCATAAGCTGGTATCGCTGGCGCATGTGTCGAACGTGCTCGGATCGGTGCTCGACGCGCGCCGCGCCGCCGACATCGCCCATTCGGCCGGTGCAAAGCTGCTGCTCGACGGGTGTCAGGCGGTGCCGCGGATCGCGGTCGATGTCGCCGCGCTCGACTGCGACTTCTACGTCTTTTCCGGCCACAAGCTCTACGGCCCGACCGGCATCGGCATATTGTGGGGCCGCCCCGACCTGCTCGAAGCGATGCATCCGGTGCAGGGCGGCGGCGCGATGATCGACCGGGTGACCTTCGAACGCACCACCTATGCCCCGCCGCCCGCACGGTTCGAGGCGGGGACGCCGCATATCGTCGGCGCGCTGGGCCTCCATGCCGCGATCGACTATGTCGAGAGCATCGGGCTGGACGCGATCCATGCCCATGAAACCGCGTTGGTCACTGCGACCCGGGAAGCGCTGGGCCGGATCAACTCTGTCCGGCTGCTCGGGCCGGACGACGCCGCCGGAATCGTCAGTTTCGTCGTGGAGGGGGTGCATCCGCACGATGTCGGCACCATCTTGGACGAGGAACGCGTCGCGATCCGTGCGGGCCATCATTGCGCACAGCCGCTGATGGACGTGCTGGGCGTCCCCGCCACCGCGCGGGCCAGCTTTGGCGTGTATAACGGACGGGGCGATGTCGATGCGCTGGTGCGCGGACTGGAACGGGTAAGCAGGATTTTCGGATGAACGACGAACGCCATTTCGAGGTCGAGGAGGTGAGCGCAGTGCCCTCGCCACCGCGCGCGCGCGTGACCGATGCGGAGGAAGCGCCGCCGCGCCGCCGGGACTATCTCGAAGGATTTCTGGCCCAGAAACCCGAACCGCAACCGGCGGGCGAGCCGGGCGGCGACCTGTACGAAGCGGTCATCGATTCGTTGAAAGAGATTTTCGACCCCGAGATTCCGGTCAATATCTATGATCTGGGGCTGATCTATGGTGTCGATGTCGCGGACAACGGCCATGTCGCGGTGACGATGACGCTGACCACGCCGCATTGTCCGGTCGCGGAATCGATGCCGGCCGAGGTCGAACTGCGCGTGTCGGCGGTGCCCGGCGTATCGACCGCCGACGTCAACCTTGTCTGGGATCCGCCATGGGATCCGCAGAAGATGTCCGACGACGCCAAACTCGAACTGGGAATGCTGTAATGGCCACGCGCGTCCGCCCCGCCGCGATCATCCTGACGCCCAACGCCGAACGGCGCGTCGCCGATCTGATGGCGAAGGCGCCGGCGGATGCGATCGGCGTCAAGCTGTCGACGCCGCGTCGCGGCTGTTCGGGTCTTGCCTATTCGGTCGATTACGTCACCGCCGCCAATGCGATGGACGAACGGATCGAAACGCCGGGCGGCACCTTCTTCGTCGATGGCGGATCGATCCTTTACCTGATCGGTTCGACGATGGACTGGGTCGAGGACGATTTCACCGCGGGCTTCGTCTTCGCCAATCCGAACGCCAAGGGCGCGTGCGGGTGCGGGGAAAGCTTCACGGTATGATCGTCCCATAGGGGGACAGGTGTGAAGCGTTTTCTGTGGGTGTTGGCCGCATGGCCGGGTGCGGCCATGGCGCAGGACGTGCCGGAGATCGTCGTCACCGGACGCGGCCTGGCCGATGCACCGGGCGACCGGGTCTATGACATCGTTACCATCGATCGCGACCGCATCCTGTCTTCGGCGAGCGGCCGGGTCGAGGATGTGCTGCGCGATGTAGCGGGGCTGCAGCAATTCCGCCGATCGGACTCGCGCACCGCCAACCCGACCAGTCAGGGCATCACCCTGCGCGGCCTTGGCGGCAATGCGTCGAGCCGGGCGCTGCTGTTGCTCGACGGCGTGCCGCAGGCCGATCCGTTCGGCGGCTGGGTCGCCTTTCCCGCCTATGCCACCGACCGGCTGGGCCGGGTCCGCGTCACGCGCGGCGGCGGTAGCGGCGTAGCCGGGCCGGGCGCGCTGGCCGGCACGATCGAACTCGACAGCGCCACGCCCGACGAGCTTTCGCCACTTTCCGGATCGCTGGCCTATGGCAGCCGCGAATCGATCGATGCGCGCGGCACCGCCGGCCTGACGCGAAGCGGCGGTTTCGCGACCCTCTCGGGCGCCTATGCCCGGGGCGGTGGTTTCATTCCTATCGTCGCGGGCAGTCGCGGTCCCGCCGATCGCGCGGCCCCGTTCGAACAGGCCAGCGCCGCCGCGCGCGCGGTCGTTCAGGTCGGTGCGGCGACCGAGTTGCAGACGAATGTCTCCGCCTTCACCGATCGCCGCGATCGCGGCCTCGACTTCACCGACAACCGCAGCGAAGGCGCCGATGCCAGCATCCGGCTCGTCGGGCGCGGCACCGCCGGCTGGTCGCTGCTCGGCTATCTTCAGACCCGCGCCTTCGCCAGCCGCTTCGCCAGCGTCGGGGCAGGGCGGGCGGCGACGGCGTTGACGCTTGATCAGTTTAACGTCCCCGCGACCGGCGTCGGCGGCCGGGCGGAAATCGCCCCGACCCTTGGCAATGTGTCGCTTCGTCTGGGCGGCGATGTGCGTGTCGTCAGCGGCGAGACGCAGGAGCTCTACACCTATGTCGCCGGCAACCCGACCCGGCGGCGGGTCGCGGGCGGCCGCAACACGACCGGCGGCCTGTTCGCCGATGCCAGTCTGCTGGCCGGCGATGTCGTCGTCAGCGCCAGTGGCCGGATCGACCGGTGGTCGATTGCCGCAGGCCGGCTGCAGGAAGCATTGCTGACGGGTGCCGCCCTGACCGACCAGCGGTTTGCGACCCGCGGCGGCTGGCAGCCGACCGGTCGCGCGGGCGTGGCGTGGACGCTCGATCCTGCGGTGACGCTCCGCGCGGCGGGCTATCGCGGCTGGCGGTTGCCGACGCTCAACGAACTCTATCGTCCGTTCCGGGTCGGCGCCGACGCCACCGCCGCCAACGCCGCACTATCGCCCGAAACGCTATGGGGCGGGGAGGTCGGCGTCGAGATCCGCCCCGCCGCCCGCACGCGGATCGCCGCAACCGGCTTCGCCAACGACCTGCGCGACGCGATCGCCAATGTCACCGTCGCCAACGGTCCCGGTACCTTTCCGGGTGTCGGCTTCGTGTCGGCCGCCGGGGTGTTTCGCCGTCGTGCCAATCTCGACCATGTGCGGGTACGCGGCGCGGAACTCGACGCGTCGACCGGCTGGGGCGCATGGGAAGCGCGGCTATCCTATGCCTATACCGATGCGCGGGTCGTCGACGGTGGTGTGCTCGATGGTCTGCGTCCGGCGCAGACGCCCGCGCATAGCGGCTCGGCGACGCTCGGTTGGCGGCAGGGCGCTTGGCAGGCGGCGGCGACGCTGCGCTATCTGTCCGATCAGTATGAGGATGATGCGAACCTGCGTCGCCTGGCCGACGCGACTACGCTCGATGCGGTGGTGACGGTACCGCTGCTGCGGCGGCTGTCGCTGGAGGGCAGGGCAGAGAATCTGACCGACGCACGGATCGAGGCGGCGGTCGGCGGCGATGGCGTAATCGAACGCGCATCGCCGCGGACCTTATGGGTTGGGGTGCGGTTCGGCGGCTGACCGACCCGCCCGGGTTCAGGCCCCGGTCTGCGACGCCATGCTGCCGCGCGGCTCGACCATCGACGGGACCGGTCCGGTTGCGGGACGCAGCGCCTCGCGCTCGGATGCCGGAACGGCGGCGGTCGGATCGGGGCGGAAGGCGTCGGGAGCGCGGTCGGTCGCCGTCGGATGCGGCTTGTCGAGCGCGAGGTCGGGCGCGGCATGACCCTCGCCCGGCGTCTTGCGCCGCGCGAGCAATACGCCGAACAGCCCGACGGCGATTCCTGCGGCGCCCAGCGCCACGGTCCGCAGCGTCGACACCCCGGCCTTACGCGATTTCGGCTTTTGTTTCTTGTGCTTGGCCATCGATCTTACCTTTCGCTTGTCGCCCGTTCCAACGACCGGACGCCGCGCAGGTTCAATCGTGGGCCAGCGTTTCGGCCCGGCGCACGGTGGCGGCTTCGCGGATCAGGCGCTGTTCGGTAGTGCGTTCGGCGCGCTCGGCCATTTCGGTCCACGCGAGTTCGGCGCGGCGGCAACGGTCGCGGACATTGTCGAGCGTCGCGGCATCGGCATTGGCGCGTTCGACGGCGGCACGGGCGCGGTAGGCTTCGGCGGTATCGGCCAAGGGGGCAGGACCTTTACGTGCTGGAGGAAGGCGCGGACGGACCATCCGCCCGCGCCAGGGCAGATCAATCGGCGGCGGTCAGGTTCACCGCGCTCACGCGACCGCGGCGATCCTCTTCCAGTTCATATCCGACGCGCTGGTTCTGGTTCAGCGTCACCATCCCGGCGCGTTCGACCGCCGAGATATGGACAAAGGCATCGCCGCCGCCATTGTCCGGCGCGATGAAGCCATAGCCCTTGTCGATGTTGAAGAATTTTACGGTGCCAAGCGTGGCCATGCAGGTTCCTTTCTATTTGCGGGCGGCGGAACGCCCGTCACCCGCGCCGTAGGCAGCAGGGAAAGAAGGAACTTGCCGCAAAGCAGGAAACCGTCGATTTGCGACTGTAGCAGGAACTAAATGGGGATCGACCCGCCCCCTTGCAAGGGAACGGGCCGATCGACCGGTTCGAACAGGACCGGATCAGCGGCAGCGCACGTTGTTGCGATCGATCGCCTGACCGCCGGCCGCACCGGCCGCACCGCCGAGCAGTGCGCCGAGCAGTCCCGACCCGCCGGGGCGCAACGCGGTGCCCAGCACGCCGCCGGCGATCCCGCCGATGATCAGCCCGGTGGTGCCGTCGTTGCGGCGGCAATAATAGCGACCGTCCTGTCCGACATAGACGCGGTCGTTCTGCGACAGGCGACGTTCGCGATAGCGCCGGTCGTCGCGATAATAGCGTGCGGCGTCGTAGCCGTTATAGGCGGGGTCGGGCCGATCATAGTCGTAGCGGCTATAGCCGGCATCGGCATAGCGCGGACCGCCGCCGCCCAGACCATAGTCGGAACAGCCGGAAACCAGGGTAGCAGCGGCGACGAGGCCGAGGGTGAGCGCACGCATGTCGACGAGTCCTTCGCTTGATATCGATCGAACCCGAATGCCGCGCGCGGGGGGTTGTTCCGTAAAACTTATCCCGTGGCCGTGCTTTACCAGCGCCCGCCCGCCGCCTCGATCGCTGCCAGCAGGGTGCGCTTGCTCTCGGTCCGGTTGTTGCCGGCATTGCGTGGCAGTTCGGGATTGCCGAGCGCGGCGCGGCGACGCATCAACTCACGCCCGAACGCTTCGAGCGTCATCGCCTCGGCGGCGGGAGCGGAGGGTTGCGATGCCATGTTCGTTCAACGTTTCTTCGCGTATCCGACGTTCCAAATAATCCATGTCCGCATCGGAATAAAGGTCGAACAGCGTCTGCGCCTGACCCAGCATATCCGGTGCGCTGCCCGACGCATATTGACCCATGCGATCCGCAATCAAGTCTTCGACCGAAATGATTTCGAAATCGTCAGCGGCGCGGGAGGAGAACATGCGCACCCTGCTGCGGTCGGCGGCACCGTCGAGCAGGACTGAATCGACGATCTCGAACCCCATCCGCAACTCACGATACACCCAGCCGCGTGTGGCGACCCCCGCACCGTGCGGTCGTTCGAACCCCAGCGTGACGAACACGTCTTCCAAAACGTCGTCGCGGCCGACGACGATGTCGAAATCTCCGGTGGCGATGATGCCCCCCGAATAAACCTCGACCGCCGCACCACCGACCAGCACCGGCCGAGTAAAACCCCGCCGCAGCATCTCGGCACTTACCCGCCCGAACAACTCCAACCCCGCGACGAATTCATCCCGCCATGGATCCATATTCCCCCCGTTAGGCTCACTCCGCCGCCTGCGCCCGTGCCGGATCGAGCAGCGGCCTGAGATATTTCCCCGTAAAGCTCCCCTCGACCGCCGCCACCTTCTCCGGCGTGCCTTCGGCGACCACGCGCCCGCCCTTGACGCCGCCTTCGGGGCCCATGTCCAATATCCAGTCGGCGGTCTTGATGACGTCGAGATTATGCTCGATCACCACCACCGTATTGCCCTGTTCGACCAGTTGGTGGAGCACCTCCAGCAGTTTGCGCACATCCTCGAAATGCAGGCCCGTCGTCGGTTCGTCGAGGATGTACAGCGTGTTGCCGGTCGCCCGCCGTGCCAGTTCCTTGGCGAGCTTCACCCGCTGCGCCTCGCCGCCCGACAGGGTCGTCGCCTGCTGCCCGACCTTGACGTACCCCAGGCCGACCTCGGCCAGCATCGCCATCTTGTCGCGGATCGGCGGCACCGCCTTGAAGAACTCGACCGCGTCCTCGACCGTCATGTCGAGCACGTCGGCGATGCTCATCCCCTTGAACTTCACCTCCAGCGTCTCGCGATTATAGCGCGCGCCATGGCACACGTCGCACGTCACATAGACGTCGGGCAGGAAGTGCATCTCGATCTTGAGCACGCCGTCGCCCTGGCAGGCTTCACACCGGCCGCCCTTGACGTTGAAGCTGAACCGGCCTGGCTTGTAGCCGCGCGCCTGCGCCTCGGGCAGCCCGGCGAACCAGTCGCGGATCTGGGTGAAGGCACCGGTATAGGTCGCCGGGTTCGACCGCGGCGTGCGGCCGATCGGCGACTGGTCGATGTCGATCACCTTGTCGAGATGTTGCAGCCCGGTGATCTTGTCATGCTTGCCCTGCACGATCCGCGCCCCGTTCAGCGTGCGGGCGGCGGCGGCATAGAGGGTGTCGATGGTGAAGCTTGACTTGCCCGATCCCGACACGCCGGTGATGCAGGTGAAAGTGCCGAGCGGCAGCGACGCGGTGACGCCGGTCAGGTTGTTGGCGGTGGCGTTGTGCACCGTCAGCTTCTTGCCATTGCCCTTACGCCGCTTCTCCGGCAGCGGCACCGACCGCGTGCCGTTCAGATAGTCGGCGGTGATCGACCCCTTCGACTTCAAGATCTGCTTCAGCGTCCCCTTGGCGACGACCTCGCCGCCATGGACGCCCGCGCCCGGTCCCATGTCGATGACATAATCGGCGGTGCGGATCGCATCCTCGTCATGCTCGACGACCAGCACCGTATTGCCGAGGTCGCGTAGCCGCCGCAGCGTCGCCAGCAGCATGTCGTTGTCGCGCTGGTGCAACCCGATCGACGGTTCGTCGAGCACGTACAGCACGCCCGACAGCCCGCTGCCGATCTGCGATGCCAGCCGGATGCGCTGGCTCTCGCCGCCCGACAGCGTGCCGCTGGTCCGGTCGAGGTTGAGATAGTCGAGCCCGACATTGTTGAGAAAGCCCAACCGTTCGACGATCTCCTTCAGGATCGACTGGGCGATCGCGCGTTGCTGGTCGTTGAAATGCCCGGGCAGCCCCTCGAAGAAGCGCAGCGCATCGACCACCGACAGGTGCGTCGCATAGGCGATGTCCTGCATCGCGACCTTCACCGCCAAGGCCTCCGGCTTCAACCGTGCGCCATGGCAGGTCTCGCAGGGCTGCGATGCCTGATATTTCGACAGTTCCTCGCGCATCCACGCGCTTTCGGTCGACAGCATCCGCCGGTTGAGATTGCCGAGCACGCCCTCGAACGGCTTCTTGACGTCGTACGACTTCTTGCCGTCGATGAAGGTCAGCGTCACCGGCTTGCCGGCCGTCCCGTGCAGGATCACCCGCTGCGCCTCTTCCGGCAGATCCTTCCACGCCGCGTCGAGCGAGAAGCCGTAGGCCTTCGACAGCGATCCCAGCACCTGCATATAATAGGGCGAGGGCGGGTTGGATTTCGCCCACGGCACCACCGCGCCCTTCTTGATCGACAATTCGTGGTTCGGGACGATCAGGTCCTCGTCGAACTCCAGCCGCTCGCCAAGCCCGTCGCATGCCGGGCAGGCCCCTTGCGGCGCGTTGAAGCTGAACAGGCGCGGCTCGATCTCGCTGATCGTGAAGCCGCTGACCGGACAGGCGAATTTCTCCGAAAAGACGATGCGGTTGTCGGGAATGCCGGCACCCTTCAGCTTGCCGGTCTGGGGCGCGGCCTCGGTCGCGCGGTCGCCCTGTTCACTGTCCAGCGGCGGATTGCCTGACTGTGCCTGCGCCACCGTCGTGTCGACCAGATCGACATAGGCGAGACCATCGGCCAGCTTCAGCGCGGTCTCGAAACTCTCGGCCAGCCGCGTCGCGGCATCGGCATTCACGACCAGCCGGTCGACGACGATCTCGACATCATGCTTGAACTTCTTGTCGAGCGCGGGCGCATCCTCGATCAGATGGACTTCGCCGTTGATCCGCACCCGCTGGAACCCGGCCTTCTGCCATTCGGCCAATTCCTTGCGAAACTCGCCCTTGCGCCCGCGCACCACCGGCGCGAGCAGCAACAGCCGCGTGCCTTCGGGCAACGCCAGCACCCTATCGACCATCTGGCTGACCGTCTGCGCGCTGATCGGCAGGCCGGTGGCGGGGGAATAGGGCACGCCGACCCGCGCCCAGAGCAGGCGCATATAGTCGTAGATTTCGGTGACGGTCGCGACGGTCGATCGCGGGTTGCGGCTGGTCGTCTTCTGCTCGATCGAGATCGCCGGCGACAGCCCCTCGATATGCTCGACGTTCGGCTTCTGCATCAGTTCGAGGAACTGCCGCGCATAGGCCGACAGCGACTCGACATAGCGGCGCTGCCCCTCGGCATAGATGGTGTCGAAGGCGAGGGAGGACTTGCCCGAACCCGACAGGCCGGTGATGACCGTCAGCGTATCGCGCGGGATGTCGATATCGACGCCCTTGAGGTTATGCTCCCGCGCACCGCGGACGGAGATATGGGTCAGGCTCATGCGGTCCGTTCTATCTTCGTTCTTGTGGATTTACCAGCGGGTGAGATGGGGGTGCCCGCAGGCCGTTTCGAGGGGGGGTCTTGCCGCGCCAGTCGAGCGAGCGGCGGTTCAACTCGGCCAGATCGACCGTGCCGGCGATCGCCGCCTCGCCGAGCGCCACCGCGCGGGCCAGCGCCGCCGGATCGGCGTGGATATAGGCGGGGCGGGCGCTGACATGATCGTACCACACCCCGCCAAACGCATTGTCGAGCAGGATGCGCTGGAAACAATGATCGGCTCGCACCGGCCAGCCCCGCGTCCCTGCCAGCCCCGGCAGTTCGCGCTGCGTCAGGTCCAGCCACCGCGCCTGCATTGCATCGCGCGTCATGCCGGCAGGTCGACCGAAATCCGCCGCCACCGCGCCTCGACGAAGCTGTAGATGCCGAACGCGACGAAGCCGAGCCCGACGGCGGTCAGCAGAAACTGTCCGCCGGTCTGGCTCTGCAGCGTCGCCAACGCATGCGCCATGCCGCCGGCTTCATCGGCATCGGCCGCCCATGCCGCGCTGACGAAGAACAGGGCGATCAGCGCGAAGACCAGGCCGCGCGCGCCATAGCCGATGCGGCCGATGGTACAGACATGGTCGGGCACTGGCGTACCGCGCGACAATTCGCGCGCGAAACTGCAATCCCATGCCTTCTTTGCCTGCTGCAACGCTGCACCGATTAGCCCGGCGGCGACCAGCGCCACCAGCGCCCGGCCCATCGGCTGGTCGAGCAGCCACGCGGTCCAGTCGCGCGTGCTCTCCTCACCGCCGACCCGGCCGCCGGCCGTGCGGGCATGGACCGCCAGTTTCGCGGCGGTCCATGCCAGGACGACATGGGCGATGCCGCTGATCGCGTGGCCGGCGCGCTTGAACGCGCCCTTGGCGGTGGTGCCCTGCGCCTCCGGGTCGGTGATCGCTTCGGCCAGCCGCCACAGCGCATAGCCGGCAAGGCCCGCCGCCATCACCGCCAATATCCATTCGCCGAACGGTTCGTCGGCCAGACTGGCGATCGCACCCTGATTGTCGCCGACCTTGCCGCCGCGCAGCGCCGCATCGATCGCGAACCAGCCGACGAGGCAATAGACGATGCCGCGTGCCGCAAAGCCGAGCCGGGCGAGGAGGGTAGCGCCGGAGCGAGTGGTCATCGCACGCAAGCCTTTCGAATCGTTTCGCGCGGCCAACCATTTGCGCCCGGCTGGGGTTCCGAACGCACCGACGCTTGCGGTTCGATGGGGACGCTGGCAGCTTCGCCGCGGGGAATGGGGGAGGATGCGATGCGACTGTTGCTGTCGGCTGCGTTGTTGATCGGGCAGGGGGGCGTGGCGACCCCGCCACCGCCTTTGGCGCCAGCCAGCCGCTGGACGGTCGAATATGCCGAGAAAATGTGCGTCGTCGCTCGTGGCTATGGCGATCCGGCGCATCCGATCTTCGTCGCCTTCAAACCCACGCCCTTCGGCGAATTCATGCAGGCGGTGGTTCTCGGTAATCGTGCGCAACTCGGCAAGGAAGGGTGGTTCGATCTGACGTTGGAGGCGCCCGGACGCACCTTCGACAAGAAGCAGACCGGAACCCGGCTCTATTTTCCGGAAGGCGACAGGGCAGTACTGACCTTCTACATCAGCCGCGCCGAATTCGAAGGACTGGTCGATGCGCCGACCTTCACCGTGCGTCCGAAGAACGGACCGGTCATCCCCGTCGCGCTAGCGATGACCAAGGCGCTGCTTCCGGCATTGGAGAAATGCGAAGTCGATCTGATGCAGCGGTTCGGCTACGATCCCGAAAAGGTCGCCGCGGTCGTGACCCGCGCGGAAGGCGAGCGTCCGGGCGAATGGATCAATCAGGACGATTATCCGGCGTCGTCGCTCTCGAAGGGTGAGCAGGGGGTGGTGGTGATCGCATGGACCATCGCTGCCAATGCTCGCGTGACCGATTGCAAGGTGATCCAATCCTCTGGATCGAACGATCTCGACAAGGCCGCCTGCGATGCCATTCTCCGCCGTGGCCGCTACCTTCGCCCGGCACTTGATGCTGCGGGCAAACCGGTGGAATCCTATTCGACCCGCCGCGTAATGTGGCAATTGCCGCGCGGATAGCCGTCACCGCCCGAACGGCAGCAACGCCTCGTACACTGCCAGCGACGGCTTGTCCTTCACCGCCACCCCCTGTCGCAACAGAAAGGCATGGCGGACGATTTCCGCTTGCTGCTCGATGCCATACGCTTGGAACGGCTTCCCCGGCACGATCGCATAACGATACGTGCACAGCGGATGCCGCATCAGCGGCAGCCAGTATCGCCCGCGATGCTGGGTCTGATGGATATGCATCATCTCGTGCAGGAACAGCGCGGCCAGATCGCGGCCGGCGCTTGCGAAATCGTCACGGTACAGCGTGCCGCCCGGGTGGAAATGGATGCAGCCGGTCGGGGCCATCGCCACCTGTTTCGGCTGGAAGAACGCCCATTTGGCATTCGCCACCCGCGCCCGGCCATAATCGATTTCGTCGCCGAACATCGTCCGGGCAAGCTCGACCTCGGCGGGGGTGAGGGGGCGTTTCATCGCCGACAGATGGGACCGGCCCCCGCGCCGGTAAAGGACGCGGGGGCCGGCAATCGTCAGAAGCGATAACCGATCGCGAACTGGAAGATCGGATAGACCTTCACCTTGTCGACATCCTTTTGCAGCGACAGGCGCTCGGCCTCCAGATCGGCGCGGAAGGTCGCATCGTTGCGCGCGGTGCCGGTCGACGTCAGCGGATCGATCTTGAACGATCCCTGGAACAGCAAGCCGCTTTCCATGCCGAACATGAAGCCGCGACGGTTCTTGCCCGACCAGCCGAAGGTCAGCGCCGGCGAGAATTTCTTCGGCGCGGCGCTGGTGCTCAGCGTGCCGATTTCCTGCGGCGAATATTCGTTGCCGTTAATCTCGACATCGACATTGGGCGTGGCCGACATGCCGATCTCGTTATTGTTGATCCGCGCGCCGCCCGACAGGCGGAAATTCCCGCCAAAGGGATAGACGTCGACCATCGCACCGAACGAATTCAGCTTGATGTTGCCGTCGAAGCTGACGTCCTCCGGCTCGAACGATGCGCTGACGTTCAGGAAACTCGCCCCGCCGCGAATGCCGACATGGTCCGACAGGCGCCAGCCGATCTCCGGCCCGATGCCGAGCGACCCTGCGGCGACCGCCACCGAAAAGGTCGAACCCGGATCTTCGTCCGTCGACGACATGGTCGGTTCGACGGGGCCGGCGGGCGCGGTCTGTGCCGCGGCGGGCAGGACGAACAGGCAGGTTCCGGCAATCGCGCCGGTCAGAAGCTTACGCATGATTCCCCCAAAGCTATGGTCCGGTGCGGCGTCGGCCTCCCCGACCGTCGCCGCGCCGCCTCATCCTATGAAACACGCAGCGGCAGCATCCCCCAAATAAGGTATACCTGCCGCGGTCGCTGAATTGTACCACTGCCGGGCTAGGAGGGGCGACAGGTCGGCATAGTGGCAGGGGGCGTGCGATGGATGTGACCGGTATCGTCGACCAGTTTCGGCGGGCGGCGTTCGGGATGGACGACTGGCAGGATGGGTTGCGCGCCGTCGCCACCGCGACCGGCGCGCAGGTCGTGCATCTCTCCGGTCTCGACCCGACCGGCGCGCCGATGGTGAACCTGATTCACGGGGTGACGCTCGACATGCTCGACCTGTTCGTCCGGCATGGCGGTTTCGATCCGCGAAGGAATCCGCGGGCCGGCGTCGGGGCAAACTGGCCGATGCTGCGGGCGGTTGTCGACGAGGATATCGTGACCGAACGCGACCGGGACGTGCTGCCGATCTATGGCGACCTGTTCGTACCTGCGGGGGCCGGCCGTGCCGCGATGAACCGGCTCGACATTCCGCAAATCCATGGATCGCTGGCGGTCATGCGTCCCCGTTCCTATGCGGATGGGGGATGCATGGAGAGGCGACTGCTCGAAGCGATCACGCCTGCCATTTCCGAAATTGTGATGCAGGCGATGCAACTGGGCGGGCAACAGGACCAGATGATCCGGTCGACGGCCGAGGCGCTGGAGCGGTCGGTGCTGCTGCTCGACAGGACGCGACGCATCGTGCTGATGTCGCAATCGATCGAGCATTGGTTCGAACAGGGCGGTCCGCTGACCGTGCGGGGCGGGGAGGTGCTTGCGCGCGACCCCGCCAGCGAAGCCGCACTGGCAACGGCGATCGCCAGCGCCCGCGATCCTGCCCGATCGCTTCGCCCGGGTCGAAAGGTCGTGTTGGGGATGGCGGCGCCGCATCTTGCCGGCGGGGTCGAAAGGCTGATCGTCACGGTCAGCGCGGTGCCGCAACGTCCGTCCGGGCCGCTCGGGCGGGCGCAGGTAATGATCTCGGGCAAGCGGGTCGCGGAGCCCTCGGCGGATGTCTATTCCGAACTGTTCGACCTTACCCGCGCGGAGGCGCATATCGCGGTTCTGCTGGCGCAGGGGCATAAACTCGCCGCCATTGCCGCGCTACGCGGTTGCAGCGTGCTGACCGTTCGGACCCAGTTGCGGACGATCTTCGAAAAAACCGATACCAACAGCCAGAGCGCGCTCGTCACCCGGCTACATGCCGTCGACTGACGTTCGGGGAGCGATCACGGTGCCGGATCGCCCGCCGCCACCAGCTTCGCGTCGACCGTAACCTTCGCCCCGTCCTCGAATGCGAAGGTCATCGGGACGCTGCCGCCCGCGCGCAGGTCGGGCGACAGGCCGAACAACATGATATGTTTGCCGCCGGGCGCAAAGCTCGCCGCCTCTCCCTTGGCGATCGCGACGTGGCGCAGCGGCTGCATCGCCATCATGCCACCATGGCCGGCCATGCTTTCATGCAGTTCGGCCCGCTTTGCCGCCGGACTGCTTACCCCGACCAGCACCCGATCCGAAGACGCGTCGCCCCGCACCGTGGCATAGCCCGCCGCCGGCCGTCCCGGCACCGCCGGCAGTCGCACCCATGCATCCTCGACGCTTGGCCCTCGCTGGCATCCGGCCAGCGCCACCGCCGCCATCAACGCCGCCCACCGTGTCTTCACGCCCACGCTCCTGTGCCGATACGGTTCCCTATGCCGCGCATAATCTTGCGGCAAGCCGAACCCTGCCTATATCCGCCCTCGGAACGATCGGTCGGCACCTCCCCGTGCCGGTCGTATCAACGCTTTATTTCAACCCGGGGGCCAATGAGGGACCATGGCTAAAGTTATCGGTATCGATCTGGGCACGACGAACAGCTGCGTCGCGGTGATGGAGGGCGGCAGCCCCAAGGTCATCGAGAACGCCGAAGGCGCGCGGACCACGCCGTCGATCGTCGCCTTCGCCAAGGATGGCGAGCGTCTGATCGGCCAGCCGGCGAAGCGTCAGGCGGTGACCAACGGCGACAACACGATCTTCGCGGTGAAGCGCCTGATCGGCCGTCGTTTCGACGATCCGGTCACCAAGAAGGATACCGAACTGGTTCCCTACACCATCGCGCGCGGGCCCAACGGCGACGCGTGGGTGAAGGCGGGCGGCGAGGAATATTCGCCGTCGCAGATCAGCGCGTTCATCCTGCAGAAGATGAAGGAAACCGCGGAATCCTATCTGGGCGAGACCGTGACCCAGGCGGTCATCACCGTGCCGGCCTACTTCAACGATGCCCAGCGTCAGGCGACCAAGGACGCCGGCAAGATCGCCGGTCTCGAAGTCCTGCGCATCATCAACGAACCGACGGCGGCGGCGCTCGCCTACGGTCTCGACAAGGACAATAACAAGACCATCGCGGTCTATGACCTTGGCGGCGGCACCTTCGACATCTCGGTCCTCGAGATCGGCGACGGCGTGTTCGAGGTGAAGGCGACCAACGGCGACACCTTCCTCGGCGGCGAAGACTTCGACGCGAAGATCGTGCAGTTCCTGGCGGACGAGTTCAAGAAGGTCGAGGGCATCGACCTGACCAAGGACAAGCTGGCGCTCCAGCGGCTGAAGGAAGCCGCCGAAAAGGCCAAGATCGAGCTGTCCTCGGCGCAGACGACCGAAGTCAACCTGCCGTTCATCACGGCGGACGCGACCGGTCCGAAGCACCTCGTCAAGTCGATCAGCCGTGCCGATCTCGAACGTCTGGTCGAGGATCTGGTCAAGCGCACGCTCGAGCCGTGCAAGAAGGCGCTGGCCGACGCCGGCGTGCAGGCGAGCGCGATCGACGAAGTGGTGCTGGTCGGCGGCATGACCCGCATGCCGCGCGTCCGCGAAGTCGTGAAGCAGTTCTTCGGCAAGGAGCCGCACACCGGCGTGAACCCCGACGAGGTCGTGGCGATCGGTGCCGCGATCCAGGCCGGCGTGTTGCAGGGCGACGTGAAGGACGTGCTGCTGCTCGACGTGACCCCGCTGTCGCTGGGCATCGAGACGCTGGGCGGCATCATGACCCGCATGATCGATCGCAACACCACCATCCCGACCAAGAAGTCGCAGGTCTATTCGACCGCCGACGACAATCAGGGTGCGGTGACGATCCGCGTGTTCCAGGGCGAGCGCGAAATGGCCGCCGACAACAAGATGCTGGGTCAGTTCGACCTGGTCGGCATCCCGCCCGCGCCGCGCGGCGTGCCGCAGATCGAGGTCACGTTCGACATCGACGCCAACGGCATCGTCAACGTGTCGGCCAAGGACAAGGGCACCGGCAAGGAACAGCAGATCCGCATCCAGGCATCGGGCGGTCTGTCGGACAGCGACATCGACCAGATGGTCCGTGACGCCGAACAGTTCGCGGAAGAGGACAAGAAGCGTCGCGCTTCGGCCGAAGCCAAGAACAATGCG
Organism: Sphingomonas sp. BL-S-05; assembly: GCF_055521695.1. Classification (NCBI taxonomy): domain Bacteria; kingdom Pseudomonadati; phylum Pseudomonadota; class Alphaproteobacteria; order Sphingomonadales; family Sphingomonadaceae; genus Sphingomonas; species Sphingomonas sp. BL-S-05. Next base: position 663,025 of record NZ_CM145499.1, read on the forward strand.
GAATCGCTGATCCACACGACCGAACGCCAGCTTGCCGACAATGGCGACAAGGTCGACGCCTCGCTCAAGGCCGAGATCGAAGCCGCCGTCGCCGAGACCAAGGCTGCGGTCGAAAGCGGCGACAGCGATCGCATGACCGAAAAGAGCCAGGCGCTGGCGCAGGTCGCGATGAAGCTGGGTCAGGCGATCTACGAACAGCAGCAGCAGGCCGAAGCCTCGCCCGCTGCCGACACCGCGCAGGAGAAGAAGGCCGACGACGACGTCGTCGATGCCGAATTCTCGGAAGTCGACGACAGCCGCAAGGCGTAACCACTACTCCCTCTCCCCTTCAGGGGAGAGGGCCGGGGAGAGGGGGCTTCATCGTGACTTCCCCTCTCCCAACCCTCTCCTCTGAAGGGGAGAGGGCTTTTGGGGTTTTCGAATGACCACCGAAGTCGATTTCTACGAACTGCTCCAATGCGAGCGCACTGCGGACGCGCAGACCATCAAGTCCGCCTATCGTAAGCTCGCGATCAAATATCACCCGGACAAGAATGCCGGCTGCAAGGATTCCGAGGCGAAGTTCAAGGCGATCAACGAAGCCTATGACTGCCTGAAGGATCCGCAGAAGCGCGCGGCGTACGACCGCTACGGCCATGCCGCCTTCCGTCAGGGTGCGGGCGGCGCCGGCGGCGGCGCGCAGGATTTCAACGGCTTCTCCGATATTTTCGAAAGCGTCTTCGGCGAATTCATGGGCGGGGGGCGACAGGGTGGTCGTTCCGGCCCCCGGCGTGGCGCCGACCTGCGCTACGACATGGAAGTCACGCTCGAAGAGGCGTTCCACGGCAAGAACACGCAGATCACCGTCGATGTCTCGACCAGCTGCGGCCCGTGCGGCGGCAGCGGCGCGTCGCCGGGCACCAAGGCGCGGACGTGTCAGACCTGTGCCGGCCATGGCAAGGTGCGCGCCCAACAGGGCTTCTTCGTCGTCGAACGCGCCTGCCCGACCTGCCACGGTGCCGGACAGGTGATCGCCGATCCTTGCCCCGTCTGTCATGGCGAGGGCCGGGTCGAACAGACCAAGACGCTGGAGGTCAACGTCCCCCCCGGTGTCGACGAAGGCACGCGCATCCGCCTGTCGGGCGAGGGCGAGGCGGGCGCGCGCGGTGCGCCGGCGGGCGACCTCTACATCTTCCTCCACGTCAAGCGCCATCCGCTGTTCGAACGCGAAGGGACCGCGCTCCACGCGCGCGCGCCGATCAGCTTCACGACGGCGGCGCTGGGCGGGATGATCGAGATCCCCGGCCTCGACGGGCAAAAGCACAGCATCCGCATCCCGGCCGGCATCCAGTCGGGCAAGGAATTGCGGCAGCGTGGCGCCGGCATGCCGGTGCTACAGGGGCGCGGCCATGGTGACATGGTCATCCATATCGAGGTCGAGACCCCGACCCGGCTGTCGGCGCGGCAGAAGGAACTGCTCGAAGCGTTCCGCGAGACCGAGACCGGCGACGAATGCCCCGAATCGAGCGGCTTCTTCAGCCGCCTGAAGACCGCGCTCGGTGGTTGATTGGCGCCCGGCGGTGGCGAGCGACGCCACCGCCATCGCAGCGCTCGCCCGCGCCGAACTGGGCGCCTATGGCGAGGCGGCGCAGATCTACGCCGAACGCATCGCGCTTGCCCCCGAAGGCTGCTGGGTGCTGACGCAGGACGACGCGGTCCTCGGTCACTGCATCAGCCATCCGTGGGTCCGCCGCGCGCCTCCGGCGATGCACATGCGGCTCGGCACGCTCCCGTCGCGACCCGACTGCTGGTACCTTCACGACGTGGTGGTCGCCCCGCCAGCGCGCGGTACGAAGGCGGTCGAACGCCTGCTTCCGGTCCTGAACGCCGTCGCCGCCTCGCGAGCGATCCCCATCCTCGCGCTCATCGCAGTTGGCGGTGCCGATCGTTATTGGTCGCGACAGGGTTTCGTCGCCACGAACGGCGGTGCCGAAGGCTTTGGCGCGGACGCGATCTATATGGAGCGCTCGACCTAGGCGTCGTTTTCGATCGAAGACGTTGGCCGCACGCTTCGGTATCTGCCGGAGGAAGCGGCGTCATCTGCGCAAGGGTGTGGCGACCAAGCCCAAGAAGCTGTCGGCGCCGGATCGGCCCGGCCGCTTTCCTACACGCCACCATCCTGCGACACCCGTTGCCGCTTCCTTGACCCCGTAAACCCCACCATCCGATGTCGGCGGACGGTTGCGCGTGAAACATGCGGCAAGTGTGAACTTAGTGAACTTTGGACCCGCAATCGTCACCCCGCCGGACCCGAAGCCCGGCGGGGCGCGCGTCGGTCACGCCTGCCCGAACACCCGGGCGAAGATCGTGTCGACATGCTTGTAGTGATAGCCGAGGTCGAACCGGCTATCGATCTCTTCCGCCGACAGCGCGGCGGCGACGTCCGCATCGGCCTTGAGCAGTTCGAGCAGCGACAATGCGCCGTCCGATTCCCACACCTTCATCGCGTTGCGCTGGACGTACCGGTATGAATCCTCGCGGCTCACCCCCGCCTGGGTCAGCGCCAGCAGCACGCGCTGCGAATGGACGAGGCCACCCATCTTGTTGAGATTCTTCTCCATCCGCGCCGGATAGACGACCAGCTTGTCGATCACCCCGGTCAGCCGGGCAAGCGCGAAGTCGAGCGTGATCGTCGCGTCGGGGCCGATATAGCGCTCGACCGACGAGTGCGAAATGTCGCGCTCATGCCACAGTGCGACATTCTCCAGCGCCGGGGTCACATAGCCGCGCACCATCCGCGCCAGCCCGGTCAGATTCTCGGTCAGCACCGGGTTGCGCTTGTGCGGCATCGCCGACGAACCCTTCTGCCCCGGCGAGAAATATTCCTCGGCCTCCAGCACTTCGGTGCGCTGCAGATGGCGGATTTCGGTCGCCAGCCGCTCGATCGACCCGGCGATCACGCCCAGCGTCGCGAAATACATGGCGTGGCGGTCGCGCGGGATGACCTGCGTCGACACCGGCTCGACGGTCAGCCCCATCTTCTCGGCGACGTGCTCCTCGACCCGCGGGTCGATGTTCGCGAAGGTACCGACCGCACCCGAAATCGCGCAGGTCGCCACTTCGGCACGGGCATTCTTCAGCCGCGTGCGGCAGCGATCGAACTCGGCATAGGCCTGTGCCAGCTTCAGCCCGAACGTGACCGGCTCGGCATGGATGCCATGGCTGCGGCCGATCGTCGGGGTCAGCTTGTGCTCGCGCGCGCGCCGCTCGATCATTTCCAGCAGCTTGTCGAGATCGGCGAGCAGGATATCCGACGCCCGCGCCAGCTGCACCGCCAGACAGGTGTCGAGCACGTCGGAACTCGTCATGCCCTGATGCAGGAAGCGCGCCTCCGGCCCGGTCCGCTCCGAAACATGCGTCAGGAAGGCGATGACGTCGTGCTTCGTCTCCGCCTCGATCGCGTCGATCCGCGCGACGTCGAAATCGGCGTCGTTCATCGCCCAGATCTTCTCGGCAGCTTCCTTCGGCACCACGCCCAGCTCGGCCAGCGCATCGGTCGCGTGCGCCTCGATCTCGAACCAGATGCGGAATCGCGACTGGGGTTCCCACAAAGCGGTCATTTCGGGGCGGGAATAGCGCGGAATCATGTGCGGGCCTTTCAAAACGGGCGAACGGTTGGCCGCGCCCTAGCAACAAGTCGGGGATGAATCGAGCCTGTCCTGCGATAGACGAGCATCGAAAGGGGCTTCAATCGAAGCCGAAACGACCTAAGTAGGTTGCGTCATCGCAAAGTCGTTCGGATGAACATCCGAATGACGGGATGAAGTACCGAACCAATCCGAAAGGAGAAATTCGATGATGAAGCGTATTCTTCTCGCCAGTGCCGTTCTGATGTCGACCCCGGCATTTGCACAGGATGCCGCACCGGCGCAAACGACTGCCCCGACCGCGCAGACGGTCCCCGCACAACCGACGACGACTGTGGCTGATCCGGCGGCTGCTGCGACGCAGGCAGCACCGACGACCCCGGCCGATCCGTCGACCCAGACCGCGCAGACCACTGCCGAAGCCGGACAGCCCGCCAGCGGCACTCAGATCGCGCAGATCGTCGAGGCCGAATTCCCGAAATACGACAAGAGCGGGAAGGGACAGTTGACCGAGCAACAGTTCGGCGAATGGATGGTCGCGCTTCGCTCGGCGAGCGAGCCCGGCGTCACCGCCGACAAGCCCGAGGTCAAGAAGTGGGTGAAGCAGGCGTTCGCGCAGGCCGACAAGGACAAGTCCAAGGCGGTGTCGAAGGCAGAGCTGACCAGCTTCCTCAGCCAGAGCGCATAAACGTCGCCAAATGCTGATATCGATGCGACCGCCGGGAGCGATCCCGGCGGTCGTTTTCGTGTGATGCCCGGCGTACCAGACCGGATCTCGGGCGGCTGGTAAGTAAAAAAGATTGGTTCGCGCAGAGGCGAAGAGGCGCAGAGATGGAAAGCGCCGGCGGCACCCTTTCCCGCGCCAGCGGCCATCATTCCGCTTGCCGAAGGGGAAAGGTCTCCCGTTCGCGTTCGGCTTGCCCGGTGCGCAACTCTCCGCGCCTCCGCGCCTCTGCGCGAGCCATTTTCTTCTAAGCCAAACTACCGAACCCGCGCCGGATTTCCCACCACCGTCGCCCCCGCCGGCACATCGCGCGTCACCACCGATCCCGCTCCGATGATCGCATCGTCGCCGACGGTAACCCCCGGCAGCAACAGCGCCCCGCCGCCGATCCACACATTGGTGCCGATCACGATCGGCCGTCCATATTCCAGCATCTGCGCCCGCACCGCCGGATCGCGCGGATGATCGGCGGTCAGCATCTGTACCCCCGGCCCGATCTGCGTCTTCGCGCCGATCGTCACCGCGCACACGTCGAGGATGACGCAGCCGAAGTTCAGGAAGACCCCGTCGCCCAGCGTGATGTTATAGCCATAGTCGATGTGAAATGGCGGCCGGACGTTGACGCCGTCGCCGACCGACCCCAGCCCGGCGCGCAGGATCGCCAGCCGCTCGGCCGGGTCCATCGCCAGCGTCGCGTTATAGCGTTCCATCCACCGCCCCGCCGCCGCGCAATCGGCGACCAGTTCGGGATCGCTCGCGTCATACAGGTCGCCGGCGATCATCTTCTGCTTGTTCGACAATGTCATAGCATTCCCTGTGCGCGCAGGCTGGTATGCCCCTTCGCGCCGATGATGAGGTGGTCATGGACGGTGATGCCCAGCGGCTTGCCGGCGGCGGCGATCTGCCGCGTCAGGTCGATATCGGCGCGGCTGGGGCTATGATCGCCGCTCGGATGGTTGTGGACCAGGATCAGCGCCGCCGACCCCAGGTCGAGCGCGCGGTGGATCACCTCGCGCGTGTAGAGCGGCGCTTCGTCGAGCGTCCCCTCCGCGACCAGTTCGTCGCGGATCAGCAGGTTGCGGGTGTTCAGATGCAGCACCCTGATCCGTTCGACCGCCTGATGCGCCATGTCGGCGTGAAGATAGTCGAGCAGCGCCTGCCAGTTCGACAGCACCGGTCGCGCCAGCACCTGCGCCTGCAACATCCGCGTCGCCGCACACTGTGCGATGCGGATCGCAGCGACCGCGGTATCGCCCATGCCGGCCACCTTGCCCAGCGCCGCCGGATCCGCCGACAACAACCCGCCGATCCCGCCGAATTCGTGCAGCAGCGTCTTGGCCAACGGCTTGGTATCGCGTCGGGGAATGGCCAGCGTCAGCAGATATTCGACCAGTTCATGATCGAGCAGCGCCTCGCCCCCATGCTCCAGCAACCGCCCCCGCAGCCGCGCGCGGTGGCCGGTACCGTCGGTTTCGGGCGGGGTGTTCATAAGCAATGCCTAGCCGATCGACCGAGGCGGGGCGAGGGGGCGGCTCAATCCTCGTTCCCGGCCCGCCGATCGTCATCGGACGGCGAATAGTCGAGAATGTCGCCCGGCGTGCAGTCCAGATAGTGGCAGATTGCCGCCAGCGTTGCGAAGCGCACCCCCTTCACCTTGCCCGATTTGAGTAGCGACAGGTTCGATTCGGTGATGCCGATCGCCTCGGCCAGTTCCTTCGACCGTATCTTGCGCCGCGCCAGCATCACGTCGAGATTGACGACGACCGGCATCAGACGAAATCGGCCAGTTCGCGTTCGGCGCGGATGCCCGCCTCCAATGCCCAGATCGTGGCGTAGGCGGCCATCGCCAGCATCCATCCAATACCGACATCGATAAAATCGACCATGATGTACCAATGTCCGCCGGACGGCGTACCCAGCGACAACAGGCTGGCCATCAGGCTGGCCGATACGGGCTGCGCGATCGCCCAGACGATCGCCGCCAGGGACGCTCGCCGAAGCCATGGTAGCGCGCGCGCCAACGGGTTGCCCCCGCGACGACCCAGGTGACGCAGCGCTGCGCCGACGCCAAGCAGTAACAGGGCGAATGGCAAGGAACCGATCAGGACGACACCAAGCAGTCCGGCCCGTACGATCGGGCGTGAGACGTGCGCCGAAAGCCGTCTTCCCGCTTCCGGCGATGCGGCAACCTTCAGCCTTTCATCATACTCCAACATTCCGGCGGGTTCACTCCGCCAACGGCATGCGGTTTTGCAGTCGAATACGGGCCCGGGCCACAGGCTGATAACGAATGCCTCCGCCACGTTGCAGATCGCGAGAAACAGAAACACTGCTCCCGCGATCCGACAGAGCCGCGCCTTTCGCGGCGAAAGCCGATACTTATCCAACGGTATAATCTTTCTGTTTTACAGCAATTATTGTCGATGATACGACATTGGAAACGGCGAAGCGACTGCCGTTTGCCGAAAGGGGTTCGGATGATTCGGTTGCAAAAGGGCGTCTTGGGCGCAGTGTTGGCGCTCGTCCCAACGATGGCGATGGCGCAGGCGAGGCTGGACGAGGCACCGCGGCGCGGAACGGCAGAGGTCGCCATCGGTGTGCTGCATCACGGCACCAACTTCCACCCGCTCGGCAGCCGACTGATCTTCGACCTGCCTGACCTGCCGCCGGGCGAGTTCTACGAAGGGTCGGAGGAGGACGGCACGGTCGACGTGCAGGTCGCCTATCGCACGGCGCCGCTGCGCATCCTGCTGAAACCTCGCCTGACGGCCAAGGCGCAGATCAATACCGCCGGGCGTACCAGCTTCTTCAGCGCCGGTGCGGAATGGCGTCAGCATATCCTGCGCGGCCGGGTCTATGGACAGGTCGGGATCGGCGCGACGGTGATCGACGGCTACCGCTTCACGCCCGACCCGTTCCAGCCGGGCATATCGGATGAAGAGGCGTGGCGCCGCTACGACATTTATCGCCGGCGCACGTCGTTCGGCTCGAAAATCCTGTTCAATCCCAATGCGTCGATCGGGGTGCGGGTCGACCGGCGCTGGGCGGCCGAACTGGCATGGGAGCATTTCAGCCACCGCCGGATATTCTCCGACACCAATCCGGGGATCGACAATGTCGGCATCCGCATCGTCCGCCGGCTCGGACGCTGATGATCGCCTTCCTCGCCACCTTGACGCTGGCGCAGACCGCGTCGTCAACGCCTTCGCCCGATGACGAGATCGTGGTGATCGGCGAACGACTCCGCAATATACGGGTAACGGCCAAACGTAATCGCCGGACAGGCGCCACGCGTTGTGTGTTGAAGCCGTCTACCGGTGATCCGCAACTCGATACGGTCATCTGCCAGACATATCTCTCCTGCCTACCCACGGCGCGGACCCCAGGGGAGTTGGAGGCGTGCATGCACCCACCGCTCGAACGCGAGGTGAAAGCTTGGCAGGAACGGCGCAAGGCGGCGATGCAGCGGCGCTGACCGTCGGCGTCCTTTCCCGCTCCCGGCGGGAGAGGGAGGGAGCGGCGCAGACACGGAAGGGTGAGGGGGCCAGCGCCGATCGAGTTCGGCTCTGGAGTCGGATGGTATGAACCTTACCGTTCGTCCGGAGTAGCCATCGAGCGAAGTCGAAATGGCGTATCGAAGGACCGCCCGGGGCAGATGCTTCGATACGGGTCTTCGACAAGCTCAGCCCCTACTCAGCACGAACGGAAAGCTTCAAACTCCCACCTCATCCCGCCGCAAGGTCAGCACCTCGACCCCGGTCGCCGTCACCGCGACCGTATGTTCGAACTGCGCCGACAGCTTCCCGTCGCCGGTCACGACGGTCCAGCCATCCTCCTCGGTCTCGACGCGCCGGGTGCCCTGATTGACCATCGGTTCGATGGTGAAGGTCATGCCCTCGCGCAGCCGCACGCCCTTGCCCGGCTTGCCGAAGTTCATCACTTCCGGCGCCTCGTGCATCTCGCGGCCGATGCCGTGGCCGCAATATTCGCGGACGACCGAATAACCGTGCCGCTTGGCATGACGTTCGATCGCGAAGCCGATATCGCCCAGATGCGCGCCGGGCTTCACCTGCCGGATGCCCTGCCACATCGCCTCCTGCGCGACCTTGACCAGCCGTCGCGCGGCCGGTGCGACCTCGCCGACCAGATAGGTTTTGCTCGAATCGGCGATGAACCCGTTCTTTTCCAGCGTGATGTCGAGGTTGATAATATCCCCGTCGCGCACGATCGTCTCGGCATCGGGCACGCCATGGCACACGACCTGATTGATCGAACAGTTCAGCACGAACTTGAAGCCATATTGCCCCTTGCTGGCAGGGCGCGCGGCCAGGTCGTGGGTGATGAAGCGTTCGACCAGATCATTGATCGCCAGCGTCGACATGCCGGCAAGGTCGGTCTCGTCGAGCATCTCGAACACGCGCGCAAGCAGCCTGCCCGAAATCCGCATCAGCGCCAGTTCGTCGTGCGTCTTGACCATGTCAGGCGGCGATCGCGTCGGCGGGCGGGGTCTGGACGGCGGCCAGCTCGGCGCGGACGATTTCGGTGAAAGGCAGCGTCGGGTTCGCTTCGGCCAACATGCCGATCTTCATCCAGAATTCGGACTGTGCGTTGATCGACCGGCACATCACCGCGCTCGCCCTGCGAACTTCGGCGTGCAATGCGTCGTCGATCTTCACGATCCCCATGGTCGTCACTCCTTCTGATGCTCGATACGAACCATATATGGTTCATATGCTCAACGGTCAAACCGGACCATCCGCTGCGTGTAACCTTCGCCAACTTCCGTTGCGGAACCGGAACCGTTTTGCGCCTCTCGCGCTTGACCCGGGCGGGCCGAACCGCGACGAACGGGACGAAGCAGCGGAGTGGGTGGTCTGGACGACGACGACGATCGGGCGGAACAGGCCGAAGCGTCGCCGCGCCGCGCCGGTCGCAGGCGGCGTCGCTTCGCCCGGGTGCTGCTGGTCGTCTGCCTGATCGTCCTCGCGCTGGCGGCTTTGCTCTGGACCCAGCGCCGCTCGATCGCCGACGATATCGTCCGCCGCGAACTCGAACGGCGTGGCGTCACCGCCCGCTATCGCGTCGCCGAAATCGGCTTTGGCCGCCAGCGTCTGGTCGATGTCGTGCTCGGCGATCCCAACGCCCCCGACCTGATCGCCGACTGGGTGGAAATCGATACCAGGGTCGAACTGAACGGCGCGCAGGTCACCGGTGCGCGGGTAGGGCAGGCCCGCCTGCGCGCAACGCTGCGCCCCGATGGGTCCGTCTCGTTCGGGCAGATCGACCGTCTGCTCCCGCCGCCTTCGGGCAAGCCCTTCGCGCTCCCAAATTTTACCGTCGCGGTCGATGACGGGCGCATCCGCCTCGCTACGCCCTATGGCCTGATCGGCGCGAAGCTCGCCGGGCGCGGCAACCTTGCCAACGGTTTCGTGGGGCAGTTGGCGGCGGTATCCGAACGGCTGTCGCTGAACGGCTGCGGCATCGATCGCTTGGCGCTCAACGTCTCGCTCCGCACCGCTACCACCGGGCCGTTGCTGACCGGCCCGGTCCGCGCCCGGCAGGCTGCCTGTGGCGACGTCCGATTGCTGTCGCCGGTGGTCCGCCTCGACGCGCGGCTGGGATCTGGCTTCGACCATTGGCAGGGGCAGGCGGGCGTCAGCGCAGAAGCAGTCGACGCCCCGCAGACCCGCGTCGCCGACCTGTCGGGCACGATCGGCTTCAACGGCACTGCCAAGGGCACGCGCGGGACACTCGACCTCGCTTCGGGCCAGTTCGACCTGCCGCAACTGGACGGGGCAGGGCTGTCGATCGCCGGCCGCTACGAGGTCGGCGGCGTCCCGGCCTTTGAAGGGCGCCTCGGCGCGCGCGGTGCGCGGCTGAACGATGACCTGATCCGCCGCATCGAAGCGACAGGGCGCATGGCCGACGGCCTGCCGGTCGAGCCCTTGTTGCAGGCCGCGACGCGCGCCGCCGGGCAGGCGGCACGCCGCTTCGACCTGTCGGCCGAGGTTGCTGCCCGTCCGCTTGCGGCACGAATCGATCGGCTGGCCTTCATTGCCGCCAGCGGTGCCCGCGCGACGTTGCGCGACGGACCGGTGCGCTGGGTTTCGGGCAAGGGTGCGACGCTCGATGGAACGCTGGCGATGGGCGGCGGCGGACTGCCGGTGGCGAGCATCCGCCTGTCGCATGCCGGACCCAGCGCGCCGGTTACCGGCACGGCCATCGTCCAGCCCTATGCCGCGGGCGATGCGCGCCTCGCTTTGGCTCCGATCCGTTTCCGCACGGCCGGCAACGGCGCGACCCAAATCGAGACACGTGCCGAACTGAGCGGCCCGCTTGGCGACGGTCGCGTCGACCGGCTCGCGCTGCCGATCGATGCGCGATGGGACGGGGGCGGGCGGATGATCGTCAATGCCGACTGCGTGCCGGTCGCCTTCGATCGGCTGCGCGTGTCGGCGCTGAACCTCGACGCCACCCGCCTGCGGCTGTGCCCGCAGGAAGGCGCGATGCTGCGGGTGGCAAACGGTCGGATCGGTGGTGGTGTCGGTATCGGCGCGACCCGCCTGCAGGGCCGGCTCGGCGGCACCCCGGTGACGCTGGCAGCGGCGGGCGGGCGCTTCGGTCTGGGCAACCTGGCCTTCGCGCTCGATGCGGTGAAGACCCGGCTTGGCAGTCCCGAACGGGTCAGCGTCCTCGATATCGGCACGCTCACCGGCCGAATCGCGAACGGCACCGTCACCGGCCGCTTCGACCGTGGCGAGGGGCAGATCGGCAACGTTCCCCTGTTGATTCGCGACGCATCGGGTGGTTGGAAGCTGGCAGGCGGAGTGCTGTCGCTCGACGGCGATGTCGGTGTCCGCGACGCTGCGCCCGAGCCGCGCTTCGAACCGTTGCGCAGCGATGATTTCCGTCTGACGCTGAACGGCAACGACATTCGCGCGGGCGGCACGCTGAAACATCCTACGAAGGGTGTGAAGGTCAGCGACGTGACGATCGTCCACGACCTTGCCACGGGGCGTGGCAACGCCGTCCTCGACGTGCCCGGCATCGCATTCGGCGATTCGTTCCAGCCGAACGAACTGACCCGCCTGACCTTCGGCGTGATCGCCGATGTGAAGGGCAACGTGTCGGGTCGCGGCGATATTGCGTGGACGCCGGATGGCGTCACCAGCACGGGCACCTTCCGCACCGCCGGCACCGATCTCGCCGCCGCCTTCGGTCCGGTCACCGGCCTGTCGGGGGAGATCCGCTTCACCGACCTGTTGGGATTGGTCAGCGCGCCTGGGCAGGTGGCGACGATCGCGGAGGTCAATCCGGGGATCGCCGTCACCGATGGCGTCGTCCGCTATCGGTTGATCGAGGGGCAGCGGGTGCAGATCGAGGGCGGGCGCTGGCCGCTGGGCGGCGGCGAGATGATCCTCGAACCGACCATCCTCGATTTCGCCGAGGATCAGGAACGCCGCATGACCTTCCGCGTGAAGGGGGTCGATGGCGGGCTGTTCCTGCAGCAATTCGCGTTCGACAATCTCAACGCTTCCGGCACGTTCGATGGCGTGTTGCCGATGATCTTCGACGCCAATGGCGGCCGGATCGAAGGGGGCAAGCTGCAATCGCGGGGAAGCGGCAACCTGTCCTATGTCGGCGAAGTGTCGAAGGAGGATGTCGGCTTCTGGGGCAATCTGGCGTTCCAGGCGCTGAAGTCGATGAATTATCGCGGGCTGACGATCGAGATGGACGGACCGATCGCTGGCGAGATGGTGACCGCGATCCGCTTCTCCGGGGTCAGCCAGGGGGAGGGGACGTACAGCAATTTCCTGATCCGCCGGCTGGCGCGGCTGCCCTTCGTCTTCAACGTGCGGATCAAGGCACCCTTCCGCCAGCTGATCGATTCGGTGCAAAATTATTACGATCCCAAGCGGCTGATCGAACGCAATCTGCCGGCATTGCAGGCCGAACAGCGCCGTCGCGAACAGGGCTTGCCGCCCGCGCCGCTCGATACCACCATTCAGCCTTCCGAAAGCGAGACCGTGCCATGACGCGAACCGTGACGATGCTGCGATCCCTGACGATTGGCGCCGCTTCCTGCGCGGCGGCCGGGTGCGTGAACGTCTCCGCGCCCGACAAGCCGATCGTCATCAACTTGAACATCAACATCACGCAGGAAGTGGTGTACCGTCTCGACGGAGAAGCGAAGACGCTGATCCAGGACAATCCGGGGATATTCTGACCATGCATGCTTTCGTGAAATACGGCCTCGCCGCAGCCGCCATCGTCGCGGTCGCCGGGATTGCCGGCACCGCATGGGCGCAGCGCGATCCCGCCTATCAGGCCGCCCGCGCCGCCGGACAGGTCGGCGAGCAGCCCGACGGCTATCTGGGCGTCGTGGGCGCGGGCACGCCCGAGCTTCGTGCGCTTGTCGCCAACATCAATATCCAGCGCAAGGCGGCATATACGCGTGGTGCGCAGTCGGGCGCGACGGTCGAGCAGTTCGCGTTCGTCTCGGGCTGCAACCTGATCGCGCAGACCAAGCCGGGCGAGAAGTACAAGACGCCGGGCGGTAGCTGGGAAACGCGCGGCAGCGGCGCGCCGGAGCGCGATCCGCGCTGTGTGTGAGGGCACTCTGTTGAAACCGCGGTGTACGGATGTTATATCAGACATGCGACTTCAACAGAGTATCGCTTCCTTGAACCCCGGTCATGCCAGTGGCCGGGGTTCTTTGCATTCGGGGACCGGGCGAACCCGGCCCCCTCCCGTCATTTCGAACGGGCTACCTCGATGATTTTCAGCACCAAGGTAGTGAATGCCACCATCAGCGTGCCAGCGCCGATGATGATCGTTGCGACTTCAGGGGTCAGAGTAATCACCCCCTTTCTGACCGACGGATCGGCCACGATTGGAATATCCGAACACGGAGGACATGTCTGCCCGAATGCGGGACGGATATCGGGCAGCCTTGATCTCCGTTCATCGTCCGGAAAGCTTTCCGCGCGAACGCTATGGTTGACTCGAAACCGTCACCTTCCTAAAGCGCGCCTGCCTTGGCGGGCTCGCCATCCGGCGGATTCCGGCCCGGCCTATGCAGGTCCAGGGAGGAAGCATGGCGGAGAACGAGCCCGGACTAGACCCCTTGCCCGAAGACGCCCGGATCACCTCGCTCGATGCGCGGCTGAACCAGGCGAAGAAGGACGAGGCGATCCGGACCGGTCAGGCGCGTGACGAAGCGGGGGAAAAGAACTACCGCCTCGGCAATCGCGTGCTGGCCGAACTGATCGGTGGAATGGTCGGGGGGGCGGTGATCGGGGGAACCCTCGACTATCTGCTCGGCACCTCGCCTTGGCTTCTGCTCGTGTTGCTGACCCTCGGGATCGTCAGCGCGTTCAGGAATATCATCAGGATTTCGAACCGGCGTCCGGACTGAAAGTTTCGGGCGCCTTGGCATATCGGGGCGAAGCGACGTGGCGCAGGCAGGCAAGATCGATCCGATGCACCAGTTCGAGGTGCAGACGATCTTCAACATTCCGCTCGGCGATACCGTCCTGCCGTTCACCAATTCGGCATTGTGGATGATCGTCGCGGCGGTCGCGTTGTTCGTGTTCATGATCGGCGGCATGAAGCAGCAGCAGGTGCCCGGTCGCTGGCAGATGGCGGTCGAGGGCTTCACCGGCTTCATCGACAAGCTGCTCGCCGCGAATATCGGGCATGAAGGGCGCAAGTATCTGCCCTATGTCTTCTCGCTGTTCATGTTCATCCTGTTCGCGAACGTCGTCGGGCTGCTGCCTTTCGGACTGGTCGGGCTGCACCCGTTCACCGTTACCAGCCACTTCACCGTGACCGGCGTCCTCGCCATCGCCAGCTTCTCGATCGTGCTGATCGTCGGCCTGTTCAAGCACGGCCTGCGCTTCTTCAGCCTGTTCGCGCCGAAGGGCACGCCGGTCCCGGTGCTGCTGCTGGTCGCGCCGATCGAGTTCGTGTCGTTCATGGTTCGCCCGTTCAGCCTCGCGCTGCGACTGTTCGTCGCGATGACCGCGGGCCATATCCTGCTCAAGGTGCTGGCGGGCTTCATCATCAATTCGAGCGCCGCCGGTGCGGGCATCGGCGTGCTGGTCAGCGTGCCGAGCTTCGCGCTGATGGTCGGCGTGTCGGCCCTCGAAATGCTGGTCGCCGGCGTGCAGGCCTATGTCTTCGCGCTGCTGACCTCGCTCTACATCAACGATGCCGTGCACCTGCACGCCCATCACTGATCCCAACCCAAACAAAGATTTTTCCAAGGGAGTTTTCGACATGGAAGCAGACGCCATCAAGTTCCTCGGCGCCGGTCTGGCCGCCATCGGTGCCGGCCTCGCGGCACTCGGCGTGGGCAACGTCTTCGCCGCTTTCCTGCAGGGCGCACTGCGCAACCCGTCGGCCGCTGCCAGCCAGCAGGGCAACATGTTCATCGGCTTCGCCGCCGCCGAACTTCTGGGCCTGCTGGCGTTCGTCGTCGCAGTGCTGCTGATCTTCGTCGCGTAACTGCGTGACGCCCGGCGCGGGGTTTGCTCGCGCCGGATCTCCGGCTCTTTACGAGCCGGTTTCGGCCGGGTGATGGCGCCCGGTCGACCAGACCAATACGGGACGTTTCATGCCGCAAATCGAGCAGCTCGCCGCGACCTGGGGGTCGCAGGTCTTCTGGCTGGTGCTGACCTTCGGCATCGTGTTCCTCGTCGTCGGCCTCGGCATGGTGCCGAAGGTGCAGGGCACCGTCGACAAGCGCGACCAGGGCATTGCCGCCGATCTGGCTGCCGCCGATCAGGCGCGCAGCGCAGCCGACGCGACCGAAGCGGCATGGCGTGCCCGCGAAAATGCCAGCCGTGAGGCTGCGCAGAAGCTGCTGGCCGAAGCGCGTGCCAAGGGCGCCGCCGCCGCCGCCGAACGGCTGGCCGCGGCCAATGCCGATGTGCAGGCACGCGTTGCCCAGGCCGAAGCCGATATCGCTGCCCAGCGCAGTGCGGCGATGGCCGAAGTCGAACAGGTCGCTGCCGAAGCGGCCCAGGCGATCGTCGCCCGCGTGTCGGGCGTGCAGGTCAGCGAACAGGACGCGCAGGGCGCGGTAAAGGCGGTGCTGCATGGCTAATTCCGAAGCGGCTGCGCATGTCAGCCCGACGCTGAACGAAGCGATCCACGAAGAAGGTCTGCCCAAGACCGGTGCGGATGCGGTCGAGAGCGAGCATGGCAGCACCACCGCCGCCAACCATCCCGATCCGAAGGCGCTCGGCCTCGACGGCACGGCGTGGGTCAGCGCGGCGATGCTGCTGTTCCTGATCGTGCTGGTCGTGAAGGGCGTGCCGGCGGTGATCGGCCGGCTGCTCGACGGACAGATCGCGGTGATCCGCACGCGGCTGGACGAGGCACGCAAGCTGCGCGCCGAGGCCGAGGCGCTGCGCGACGAATATACCGCGAAGATAGCCGGGATCGAGGCGCAGGCGGCCGAGATGGTCGCCCATGCCGAAGCCGAGGCACAGGGGCTGCTGGCCAAGGCCGAAGCCGATGCCGCCGACCTGACCCAGCGTCGTGCCAAGATGGCGACCGACAAGATCGCCGCTGCCGAGCGTGCCGCCATTGCCGAAGTCCGCGCGACCGCCGCCGATGCCGCCGCCAAGGCCGCGACCGCGCTGATTTCGACGCATCTGTCGGGCGAGGCCGATCGTGCACTGATCGACCGGACGATTGCCGGGCTGGGTGGCAACCGGCTGAACTGACACATTTTACCATCGTGGTAACGCCGCCCCGCCGACCCGGTGGGGCGGCGTTTCGCGTTTGGGGCGGCGCCTCTTTCGGGTTTCCGGCGCGCCCTCCCTTCATCGAGCCCGCAGGGAGAACGCCATGGCATGGGCCATTTTGGCGATTGCGGTCGTGTGTGAGATCGTGTGGGCGCTGAGCCTGAAATGGGCGGCGGGGCAGGGAACGCTGGCCGCCTCCGCCGTGCCGATCACATTGTCGTTCGTGAACATGGGGTTGCTGGCGCTGGCGATGCGCGGCATTCCGGCGGGAACGGCCTATGCGGTATGGACCGGGCTGGGTGCAGTCGGAGTCATCATCGGTGGCGCCATGCTGTTCGGCGAACGGATCGCGCCGGTGCAGGCGGGGTTCATGGTGCTGATCGTCGTCGGTGTGGTCGGCACCAAGCTGTTCGCGCAAGGGTGAAGGCGGCGAGCGGAAGTTGACGAAGGTTGCACATCTGCAACCTTGTGACGGACGGGGTTTCGGCAATTTCGACGAACGCGCCTATCGTAGCCGAGCTGTCGTCTGTAGGACAGTGTCGATATTTATCGTTCACTTACAACGGCTTGAATAGGGTTTCGAACAGCCGGGCGGAAGGTGCTGGTCGATCGACGTCCCGAGTGGCACGGCCGTGCGGGTTGTCGTCGCGGGAAAGTGGACACCGAAGGGACGGGAGCGCGTCGAGAGCTGATGGCGCACGTCCAAGTTAACGCTAACAGAATCGTTGGACAAGCGCGGCGCTGCCCGGAATACTCGCCTGATAACAAAGGGAGAGGACCCGTCATGCAAGCAAAGAACCCCGCGCGGCTGCGCCGGTTGGCGACCATTATCGGCGCGGCGATGAGCGTCACCATGTCGCCGGCATTGGCGCAAAGCGACAAGATGGAGCCGATCGCCATGCCCGCGCAGCCGGACGCGATCCCGCTCAAGACCGGCACGCTACCCGACGCCAAGGCGCGAGAGGCGTGGCACCAGCAATATGGCAGCGTGTTCGCGCGCAACGTCACCGATGCGACGCTGACGCCGTTCCTGCCCGATCCCGCCAAGGCGACGGGCACGGCGGTGATCGTCGCGCCGGGTGGCGGGTTTCGCACGCTGTCGATGCAGAATGAAGGCTGGGACGTCGCCAAGGCGCTGGCGGCGCGGGGCGTGGCGGCGTTCGTGCTGAAATACCGGCTGAACCAGACGCCCGCCGACATGGCCGGGTTCGAGAAATCGATGACCGCGATGTTCTCCGCCACCGCGCAACGCCCGCCGCGACCCGCCCCGGCCGCCGCCGCTACCGCGCTGGCACCGCAGATCGCCGACGCCAATGCCGCCTTCGCACTGGTCCGCTCGCGCGCAAACGAGTGGAAGATCGATCCCAATCGCATCGGCATGATCGGTTTTTCGGCGGGTGCGATGCTGACCATGGCGACGACGCTGTCGTCGGATCAGGCGAAGCCGGCGTTCATCGGCGACATTTACGGGCCGCTCGCGGCGTCCAGCGTGCCCGCCGACGCACCGCCGCTGTTCGTCGCGCTGGCGGCCGACGACCCGTTCTTCGCCAATGGCGGGTTCGGACTGATCGAATCGTGGAAGGCGGCGAAGCGGCCGGTCGAATTCCACCTGTACGAACAGGGCGGGCACGGCTTCGGCATGTATCAGAAGACGACGACCAGCACCGGATGGTTCGATGCCTTCGCCAAGTGGATGGAGATGCATGGCTGGATGAAGCGGGGATAGGCGCCGGGGATCGGGGGTGCGGTTACGTTTAAAACAGCGATCGCCCCCCGATCGGAGCGGACGTGGTGCGTAGGGGCTGAACGAAGTCGAAGACCCGTATCGAAGCACCTGCTCCAAACGGTCCTTCGATACGCCATTGCGACAAGCTGGCTACGCAGGACGAACGGGTCTGGTTGATGTCGTCCGATCCTACGTATCCCCGCGAAGGCGGGGATCCAGGGCGGCATAGGCAAGCCTTTGATCTACTTGGCCCTGGGCCCCCGCCTGCGCGGGGGTACGGGGGGTTGGCCAGTTCGTTCGTTCCGAAACGGACCGCGCGACCTGTTTGGGAAGGGCAGGGTTCGTCCTTCACACCTTATCCGGGTGGAGGCCGAGTCCAGTTGGGCAGGCGTATCGGCAAGATGCCGGCGTCTCCCAATTGGGCCCCGGCCTTCGCCGGGGTACGACGGTGTCGGTTCGCCACGATTTCGTCTCGGCAACGAGCGTTCTGGCTCGTTTCGGGACAGGGCAACGTGTGTGGCGGCAGCCGACCGTGCCCGCTTGGCGATAGCCGGGCCGCGCGCTAAGTCCTTGCGTGGGCGACCAAGCCCATGGAGGGACTGCCGATGAAACTGCTCCTGACCGCCGCGCTGCTGACGATGCCGATCGCCGCTTCGGCACAGACCGCGCCTGCGGCCGCGCCCGCCGCCGCGAAGCTGACCATCGACAGCAGCATCGAAAGCATCGCCGCCAACCCCAAGGGCAAGGCGATCCTCGACGCGACCTTTCCCGGTATGCTCGCGCACGAATCCTATGCGATGTTCAAGGGGATGAGCCTGAAGCAGGTCCAGCCCTATGCCAATGGCCGGATCACCGACGAACAAGTCGCGAAGGTCGCCGCCGAACTCGCGAAGATCGGCTGACATGGTACGTGTCGGCCTGATCGGGTTCGGCCTTGCCGGCGCGTCGTTCCATGCGCCGCTGATCGCGACGGTCGAGGGAATGGAACTGGCCGCGATCGCGACGTCGCGGCCGACCGACCGGTTTCCGGCGGCGACGCGCCATGCCGATCCGCAGGCGCTGATCGCCGACGACAGCATCGATCTGGTCGTGATCGCGACGCCCAATGACAGCCATGCGCCGTTGGCACAGGCGGCGTTGGCGGCGGGGCGGCATGTGGTGGTCGACAAGCCGCTGGCGATCGACGACGAGGATGCCGTCGCGCTGGTGCAGCTGGCGCGCGGGGCGGGGCGGTTGCTGAGCGTATTCCACAATCGCCGCTGGGACAGCGATTTCCTGACGGTCGAGCGTTTGTTGCGTGACGATGCGCTGGGCGAGGTGATGCTCGCCGAGTTCCGCTGGGACCGGTTCCGTCCGGCGATCAAGCCCGGCTGGCGCGAGGAAGGCGGCCCGGGCAGCGGGCTGCTCAACGATCTCGGGCCGCACATGATCGATCAGGCGATCCGCCTGTTCGGCATGCCCGATGCGGTGGCGGGCGACGTGACGCAGCAGCGTCCCGCCGCCGGGGTCGACGATTATTTCGAGATCGTGCTGCGCTATGGCGCGCGGCGGGTGACGATCGGGTCGGCGTCGCTGGTCGCCGCGCCCCGCCCGCGCTTCGCGCTGCACGGGACCAAGGGCAGCTTCGTCAAATACGGCATCGACCCACAGGAGGCGGTGCTGCGCGCGGGCGGCATGCCCGGCGACAGCGGCTATGGCATCGAGCCAGAGGCGCAATGGGGCGTACTGACCGATGGAGAAGGCGCCGCCCGGCCGGTGCGGTCGGAGGCGGGCGACTGGCGCGGATATTACCGGGCGATGCGCGACGCGATCCGGGGCGAGGGCGCGGTGCCCGTCGATCCGGTCGATGCGGTACGCGGGCTGCGGATCATCGCGGCCGCACGGACGGGATGAAAATATAGCCCGTTATCGGCTGTTAACGCCTGTCCGGTACGTATCGCCGGGCATGTTCGACGATCCCAACCTGGCGACGCTGCGCCAATGCAGCATCCTGTGCAGCGCGGCCTATACCGTGGTGTTCTTCTTCATGGCCGGGCGGCGGGCGTGGTATGTGTATTGGGGATGGGGGGCGTTCAGCTATTGCGCGTCCCTGATCCTCGCTGCGCTGGTCGGCGAACCATTTCCCCTCTGGACGCAGATGGCGACGGATGGGGTGCTGGCGTTCTCGATGGCGTTGGTGCTGGCCGGCGTCCGGCGGTTCGACGGGGTCCGCGGTTTCGTCCCATGGATGTGGGGTCTGGTCGCGGCCACTGCGATCGTGCCGAGCGTGGCGTTGACGGCGTTGGGGCGGGGGCCGGCTGCGTCGGCCTGCTGGTCGTTCACGATGGCCTGCTGTTCCTTCGCTTTTGCCGTGCCGCTGCTGCTCGCGCGCGCGAACGACGGTACCACCCGACCGCGCCGCATCGCCGGCAGCCTGCTGATGCTGTATGTCCCAATGTACCTGATCGTCGCGGGCTGTCAGCTGTTCGCGCCGCAGGCAGCGGTGATGCTGGAGGGGGTGCCGTTCTTCGCCGATCAGCTGCTGTTCGGCGCGGCCAATCTGGCCTTGCTGTGGATACCGGCGTCGCACTCGGAATATCGGTTGCGGCAGATGGCGCTGCGCGATCCGCTGACCGGGGTGTGGAACCGCGCGGCGCTGGCGGCGAGCGAGGTCGAGTTGCTGGTGCCCGGACGGGTGGCACTGCTGATCGATGTCGATCGGTTCAAGGCGATCAACGACCGCCATGGCCATGGCGTGGGTGACCGGGTGCTGATGGCGATCGCCACCGCCCTGCAACATAGTGTCGGTGGCGATTTCGTCGCGCGGCTGGGCGGGGACGAATTCCTCGTCATCGCCAGCGCCGACGATCCCGCGACGATCATCGACCGGATACGCGGCCGTGCGGGTCGCGAAGAGGCGGGCTTGCCGGCATGGACGCTCAGCATCGGTGCGGCGCGGATCGAAGCCGGCGACCGGTCGATCGACGACGTCATCCAGCGTGCCGACCAGTTGATGTACCGTGCCAAGCATCGGGGCCGAACGCCGGTCGCCGCATGACGCTGGCGTTCGCTCGCCGCACTTCCTAAATCGGCGGGGATGTCGGAAACACCCAACGCGCCCAATCGCTTCAACGAGGACAAGGCCAGCTTCACCGTGCGCGGTTCGGACGCGCCGGATATCGATGCCGGAATCGCCGCGATCCGCAACGTGCTGGCGACGCTGCCGGTGCGGCCGGGCGTGTACCGGATGCAGGATGCGCGCGGCGAGGTGCTGTATGTCGGCAAGGCGCGCGCGCTGAAGAACCGCGTGGCGAACTATACGCAGGTGTCGCGCCTGACCAAGCGGTTGCAGCGGATGGTCGCGCAGACGCGGTCGATGACCATCGTCACGACCAATAACGAGGCGGAAGCGCTGCTGCTCGAGGCGCAGCTGATCAAGCGCTATCGCCCGCCCTACAACGTCCTGCTGCGCGACGATAAGTCGTTTCCGTTCATCCTGTTGCGGGCGGATCACGACTTTCCGCGCATCCAGAAGCATCGCGGCGCGCGGCGGGCCAAGGGCAATTATTACGGGCCGTTCGCGTCCGCGGGTTCAGTGACGCAGACGCTGAACGCGTTGCAGAAGCTGTTCCTGCTGCGGTCCTGCACCGACGGTTTCTTCAAGACGCGTGACCGGCCGTGCCTGCTGTACCAGATCAAGCGCTGTTCCGCGCCGTGCGTCGGGCGGATCGATCAGGCGGCCTATGCCGAGCTGATTTCCGACGCGAAGGACTTCCTTGCAGGCAAGTCGACCAAGGTACAGGCGAAGCTGGGCGTGCAGATGCAGGCAGCGGCCGAGGCGATGGACTTCGAACTCGCCGCGGTGCTGCGCGACCGGTTGAAGGCGCTTACCTTCATTCAGGGGTCGCAGGCGATCAATGCCGATGGCGTCGGCGATGCCGATGTCTTCGCGATGGCGTGTCTGGAGGGGGTGATCGGCATCCAGGCCTTCTTCATTCGCGGCGGGCAGAATTGGGGGCATCGCAGCTTCTTCCCGGCGCATACCAATGACGTGCCCGAGGATGAGGTGCTGTCGGCCTTCCTGATGCAATTCTATGAAGAAGTGCCGCCGCCGCGCAACGTGTTCGTCGACCGCGAACTGGCCGAAGGGGACGTGCTGGCCGAGGCGATGGCCGAGCGCGCCGGGTTCAAGGTCGCGCTGTCGGTGCCGCAGCGCGGCGTGCGGCGGCGGCTGCTCGATCAGGCGAAGCGCAATGCCGAGGAGGCGCTGCAACGGCGTAACGCGGAATCGACGACGCAGGCGCGGCTGTTGCGCGAGGTGGCCGAACTGTTCGAACTGGAAGGGCCGCCCGACCGGATCGAAGTCTATGACAACAGCCATATCCAGGGCACCAATGCGCTGGGCGCGATGGTGGTCGCCGGGCCGGAGGGGTTCCGCAAGGGCCAGTATCGCAAGTTCAACATCAAGCAGGCGCAGACCAACGACGATTTCGCGATGATGAAGGAGGTGCTGACCCGCCGCTTCGCCCGCGCGCAGGAGGAGAATCCCGATCGCGAGACCGATCGC
The DNA here is from genome assembly GCF_055521695.1 of Sphingomonas sp. BL-S-05. Lineage (NCBI taxonomy): Bacteria > Pseudomonadati > Pseudomonadota > Alphaproteobacteria > Sphingomonadales > Sphingomonadaceae > Sphingomonas > Sphingomonas sp. BL-S-05. Next base: position 685,403 of record NZ_CM145499.1, read on the forward strand.
GACGGCAATGGCTGGCCCGACCTCGTGCTGATCGACGGCGGCAAGGGGCAGTTGAGCGCGGCGAAGGCGGTGCTGGAGGATCTGGGCATCGAGGATGTGTGCATGGTCGGCGTCGCGAAGGGGCCGCATCATGGCCGCGACGGGCGCGAGGTGTTCCACCTGATGGACGGGCGCGAGCTGACGTTGCCGGTCAATTCGCCGGTGCTGTTCTATCTTCAGCGGCTGCGCGACGAGGTGCACCGTTTCGTGATCGGTGCGCATCGCGACAAACGGTCGAAGGCAATCGGCGCCAGCCCGCTCGACGAGGTGCCGGGCATCGGGCCGGCGCGCAAGAAGGCGCTGTTGATGCATTTCGGCACGGCGCGGGCGGTGCGCAACGCCAGCCTCGCCGATCTGCAAAAGGCGCCGGGGGTCAGCAAGGCGATGGCGCAGGGGGTGTATGACTATTTCCACGCCCGCTGAACCGGTCGCGATCGACGCCGCGCTGCTGGCGCGCGCCAGGGCGGCGGGGGTGGATGTGACGGCGACCTGTCATGTCGCGCTGGCGCGTGCGGTCGAGGAAGCATCACTGGCGTCGCAGCGGGCGGAAAGCGCGGCTGCGATCGCCGAATGGAATGACTGGGCGGGGTCGCTGCCGACCGGCTAGCGGGACTTGCTAGGCCATGGCGCGTTGCAGGAAGCTGCGGATCGCCAGCCAGCGCTGTGCCTCGCCCCGGTCGCCGCGGCACAGCGCGCCGGCGGTCCGGGCGGCGGCGACCTGCAACGCGTTGCGGCCGTGCTGCGCGACCAGGAAGATCGCGTCGGTCCGGTCGATATCGTCGCTCATTATGCCTCCGATATGGTTTAAATTCGGCCGCGTAACGGCTTGGCCGGCGATCCTGTTCCAATACATCAGTGTACTAAAGCGCGCGATTTTCGAGGCTTGCATGGTACGCGCCGGCAATATCCGCGCCGAACTGCGGGAAATCATGGTTAACGCGCATTATGTACACGGCGTACCGAACTTGCCGATCGGGCAAGAACGCTTCACCGGTTCTTTACGTGAAACGGGCAGGACAGCAGCATGACGACCCCCGTCTTCCTGACGATCGATACCGAGTTGATGTGGCGGCATCACGCCGCCGACCTGCCGGCCGATCAGGTCGTGCAGCGGTCGCTCGAACCCGCCGGGGTCGGGGTGACGTGGCAGATCGAACGCCTGCGCGCCTATGGGTTGAAGGCATGCTTCTTCGTCGATCCGCTGCCCGCCCGGCTGTACGGCATGGCAGCGATCGCGCCGACTGTAGAGGCGATATTGGCGGCGGGGCAGGAGGTGCAACTGCATCTCCACCCCAATTGGGCGCACGCGGCGTTGGACGATCGCGGCCAAGCGCATGTGTTCGAACTGGTCGATCTGTCGCGGCAGGAACAGCAGGACCTGCTGGGCGAAGCGCGCGACCTGTTGCGGGCGGCCGGCGTCCCCGATCCGGTCGCGTTCCGGGCCGGCAGCTATAGTGCGAACGACGTAACGCTCGATGCGCTGGCGGCGCTCGGCTTTGCCTATGACAGCAGCCACAACGGCGCGCACCATCCATGGCCGAGCAAGATCGCGTTGTCGCCGGACGTGATCGCGCCGGTCGTGCATCGCGGGCTGATTGAGGTGCCGGTGACGACGATCGCGACGCCCGGCGGGGGGCGGCGGCATTTCCAGATTTGCGCGCTGTCGACAGCCGAAATGCGCGCAGCGCTGCTCCATGCCGCTGCGCAGAACCATGCGGCGGTGACGATCGTCAGCCATGGCTTCGAACTCGCCAACCGCAGCGGTACGCGAGCCAATCGCGTTCATGTCCGCCGGTTCGAGGCCCTGTGCCGCACCCTCGCCGCGCAGGCCGATCGCCTGCCGACGACGCATTTCCGCGATCGTCCGGCGCTGCGGCTGGGACAGGAGGACAGGCCGCTGCCCGCCAGTGCGCTGCGGACGCGGTGGCGGCAGGCCGAACAACTCTGGTCGAACTGGATCGAGGAGCGCGCGGCGTGACGCAGGTCCAGCCCTGGCCGATCAAGTTCCAGATCGGCGCGCGGACGCTGTTCTCGGTGCGGCGACGGCTGGTGCGCGTGCCGATGGAGTTGCGCGACGTGCTGGCGGGGGAGGTGCCGGTGCTGCCGCCCTTGCCCAAGGGCGCGGATGGCTGGTCGGTGACCTCGCTGCCCGAGCCGCTGATGCCGGCGGTCGTGGCGGAGGCGGCGATCGTGTTCGTCCGGCAGCGCTATACGCGTTACCACACCGACCTGACGATCGGGTTCGATGCGTGGTTCGCCGGGTTGTCGGGCAATGCGCGGTCCTCACTCAAGCGCAAGCGCAAGAAGCTGGCCGAGGTGAATGAAGGGTCGCTCGACGTCCGCACCTATCGCACCGCGCACGAACTGGCCGAGTTTCATGGCCTTGCGCGGCGCGTGGCCGAGCGGACCTATCAGGAAAAGCTGCTGGGGGCGGGGCTGCCGGCCGACGTGCCGTTCCGCGCGGTGATGCAGGGCAAGGGCGCGCGCGGCGAGGCGTTCGGTTGGCTGTTGTTCGTCGGCGGGTCGCCGATCGCCTATCTCTACTGCCCGATGACCGGCGGCGACGTCCGCTACGACTATGTCGGGCATGATCCGAGCTGGAGCGAATGGTCGCCGGGCAGCGTGCTGCACATGGAAGCCTTCCGCACGCTGTTCGCCGAGCCGGCGGCGCTGCGGTTCGATTTTACCGAGGGCGAGGGGCAGCATAAGCGGCAGTTTGCGACCGGGGGGACGGCGTGCGTCGATCTGCTGTTGTTGCGCGACAGCCGGGCCAATCGCGCGGTGGTGGCGGCGTTGCAGGCGTTCGACGGCGTGGTCGAGCGGGTGAAGCGTGCCCGGGACTGGCCGGTGGTTGGGAGCGTTGTGGCTCGGGTACGGCGGGGGTAGCCGGCATCGGATTACGAATTGGACGTTTTTCCTCAAGCGAACTCGTCAGCAAGCGTGGCGTTTTCGTACTCCGGCAAAGGCCGGGGTCCAGTTCGGAGGCGTTGGTCAGGTACGGAAAAGCCTTCCCAACTGGACCCCGGCCTTCGCCGGGGTACGAGGAATTTTCGGTATGGCGCGCGATTTTGGCACGGCTGTCTCGTCGGGAAGGGGAGTATTGCCCCCGAAGCTTCGATAGTCATTCGATCGCTCCCGAATGTGTTGCGGAGCATACGGATGTTGGCGGTAAGACGGAATGATTATTCGAAGTTCGATCGTTGCGGCGCTTTCGCTCGCGACGCTGGGTTGCAGCGGCAGGAAGAGCAGCGACGAGCGTTGGGTCGTGCTGAAAATCGTTTTCGACGGGACGCCAGCAGCGGATGCGTTAGTTCATGGAACCGGCGAGCCAAGTATAGGGGGGCCATTTCCTGACCATGGGGGTTTGGCGCAGGCACTTCATCAATGCGGGCAGCCAAGCTTTGAACTCATCGAAGATGGGATGCACTCGGGGACTGTGATTTTCCGTAGTGAAGGGGACGATCTCGCTATGATCCGGTGTGTAGCACGGGTGATGCCTACCGAATTCACTGCCGAATATACATCTGGACCCGTCGATCTGGATTCCGGCAAATTCGAGCCTATACGGGGCATTTCGAGCGCGATGACAAGAGCTAGATCCGTTCGTGCTGAGTAGGGGCTGAGCTTGGTGAACACCTGTATCGAAGCACCTGTCCAAACGTCCTTCGATACGCTATTTCGACAAGCTCAATGGCTGTTCAGGACGAACGGGTTCGCGTCATGTCGGTAGGCCATGGGAACCAAATTTCGGTCCAATCAATCGAAATGTCAGCCTTGTACCAGCATGATATCACGCGTTTCCCTTCCCTGCTAAACCAATCCCATGCACCTCAACACCACCGCCATCCTGCTTTCGGCCCGCCCCCATGGCGAGCATGGTGCGGTGGTGCGGGCGCTCACTGCCGAGGCCGGGGTGCAACCCGGATACGTCCGTGGTGGGCGGAGCCGGGCGATCCGGCCGGTGTTGCAGCCGGGCAATATCGTGCGCGGCGACTGGCGGGCGCGGAGCGATACGCAGTTGGCGGCGCTTGGCGTCGAACTGGTCGAGAGTCGGGCGCCGCTGTTCGCCGAACCGGTGCCGGCGGCGGCGATCGACTGGATGTGTGCGCTGACCGCCTATGCGCTGCCCGAGGCGCAACCCTATCCGCGCATCCATGCCGCGCTCGACGGGCTGTTCGCGGCGATCGCGGCGGCACCGGCGGCGCGGGCGTGGATCGGGGCGCTGGTGCGGACCGAATTGCTGATCCTGTCCGAACTGGGCTTCGGGCTGGCGCTCGACGAATGCGTCGCCACGGGGGCGCGCGACGATCTGACCCATGTCAGCCCGAGAAGCGGCGGTGCGGTGTCGCGCGGGGCGGCGACGGGATTGGAACATCGGTTGCTGGCGCTGCCCGCCTTTCTGGCGGAGGGCGGGCCGGCAAGTTGGGAGGCGGCGTTCGACGGCCTCGCGCTGTCGGGGCATTTCCTGTCGCGCGACCTGCTGGGCGGGCGGGGGCAGGACGTGCTGGCGGCGCGCGAACGGTTGATCGAGCGATTGAAAAGGACGGTTGCGTGACCCGCCCGGCTTGGGGCAGGGGCTTTTGCCAGTGAAACGCGCAATCTTCGTGCGCGAAACAGGAATGACGCAATGGCCTTGATCGCGATACTGCCCGGCGACGGGATCGGACCGGAAGTGGTGGCGGCGGCGCGCCGGGTGCTCGACGCGCTGGGTCTCGACCTGACGTTCGAGGAAGCGCCGGTCGGCGGCGCGGCGTATCGCGCACATGGCCATCCGCTGCCGCCGGCGACGCTCGATCTGGCGAAGCGCGCCGATGCGGTGCTGTTCGGCGCTGTCGGCGATCCCGAATTCGACAATGTCGCGCGCGAGCATCGCCCGGAGCAGGCGATCCTGGGCTTACGCAAGGCATTGGGGCTGTTCGCCAATCTGCGTCCGGCCAAGCTGTTCGCCGGGCTGGAGGATGCATCCGCGCTGCGCCCCGAAGTCGCCGCCGCGATCGACATGGTGATCGTGCGCGAGCTGACCGGCGACGTCTATTTCGGCGAGAAGGGGCGGGGAACGACCGCCGAGGGGCTGCGCGAAGGCCATGACCTGATGCGCTATGACGAGTCCGAAGTGGCGCGCATCGCCCGCGTCGCGTTCGAGACGGCGCGGACCCGCAACCATCGGCTATGCTCGGTCGACAAGGCGAATGTCCTCGAAACCTCGCAACTGTGGCGCGACGTGGTGATCGAGGTGTCGGCCGACTATCCCGACGTCGCGCTGACCCATATGTATGTCGACAATGCCGCGATGCAGCTGGTGCGCAATCCGGGCCAGTTCGACGTAATCGTGACGGGCAATCTGTTCGGCGATATCCTGTCGGATCAGGCGAGCATGTGCGCCGGTTCGATCGGGATGCTGCCCTCCGCCGCGATCAATCAGGACAAGAAGGGGCTGTACGAGCCGATCCATGGTTCGGCACCCGATATCGCCGGGCAGGGCAAGGCGAACCCGCTGGCGACGATCCTGTCGGCGGCGATGATGCTGCGCCATTCGCTGGGCTTGCCGGAAGCTGCGGACCGGATCGAGGCGGCGGTGACGGCGGCGCTGGTCGCGGGGCATCGGACGCCGGACCTCGGCGGCAGCGCCACGACGCAGGACATGACGAACGCGGTGTTGGCGGGGTTGTGATCTTCACCCGCTGCCGCATCCCCGTGCAGGCGGGGATCCAGGGTAACGAACGGGGTCGCCCGTGGCTCTGGACCCCCGCCTGCGCGGGGGTACGGTAAGGGGGATATGATTCCGCTCGACCTCGCCATCGTCGTGCCCGTGTTCAACGAACGCGGCAACGTGCCGTTGCTGGTCGCGGCTTTGGACACGGCGTTGGCGGGACTGGCGTGGGAGGCGATCTTCGTCGACGACGACAGCCCCGATGGCACCGCCGATGTCGTTCGCGAGATCGCGCGTGCCGATCCGCGTATCCGCGTGATCCAGCGCATTGGCCGGCGCGGACTTTCCACCGCCTGTATCGAGGGGATGTGCGCCACCGCGGCGCCACTGGTCGCGGTGATCGACGGCGATCTGCAGCATGACGAGACGCTGTTGCCGCGCATGGCGGCGGCGCTCAAAGCCGATGCGGCGCTCGATCTGGTGATCGGCTCGCGTTTCGTCGCGGGCGGTGGGACCGGGGCTTGGGATGCCGATCGCGTCGCCAAGTCGGCGCTCGCCACCCGCCTGTCGCGGCGGGTGCTGAAGGCCGACCTGTCCGACCCGATGAGCGGCTTCTTCATGATCCGCAGCGCGGTGGTCCGCCGCGTCGCGCCGCGCCTGTCGGGGATCGGGTTCAAGATATTGCTCGACATCCTGACCGCCGCGCCGGAGCCGTTGCGGTTTGCCGAACTCCCCTATGTGTTTCGCACGCGGGCGGTGGGGGAAAGCAAGCTCGACCATGTCGTCGCGCTCGAATATCTGATCGCGCTGTACGACCGGATGTTCGGGCGGGTGGTGCCGGTGCGCTTCGTCATGTTCTCGGCGATCGGCGCGGCGGGGGCGATCGTGCATCTCGCGGCGCTGGGGCTGCTGCTGGAGTTGGGCAGCGGGTTCGTGGCCGCGACGATCGTGGCGACGATGGTCGCGATGACGTTCAACTTCTTCCTGAACAACCACCTGACCTATCGCGACCGGCGGCTGCGGGGCACGAAGGCGTTGCTCGACGGCTGGGTGTCCTTCTGTGCGGTGTGTTCGGTGGGGGCGGTGGCCAATGTCGGGCTGGCGGCGTTCCTGTACGATGTGCGCGGGGGGGCTTGGGCGCTGCCGGCGCTGGCGGGGATCGCGGTCGGGGCGGTGTGGAATTTCGCGCTGTCGTCGCGCTTTACCTGGGGGCGCTACGGGCGGCGGCGAGCGGCGTAAGGGTTTCGCGCGAAGGCGCTGAGAGATCAGGATTTTCGCGCAAAGGCGCAAAGTGCGCAAGGAGGTTGCGTCGGCCGCAATAGCGGCTTTCGACCGATAGGAGGAAGGGATGACGATCTTCCGATCGCAACCCCTTGGCGTCCTTTGCGCCTTTGCGCGAAAATCTACTTCGCGTGAACCAAATCAACGCCAGCTATCGAACCACATCCAGCGGTTGAACGCCTGCGGTCCCGATAGCGGGGCCGCCGAGATGATCGGGTAGAAATAGACGAACAGCATGATCGCAGGCAGCGCGAACCATTCGTCGGCGCGGGCGAGGCGGCCTTTCGCATGGGCATGGAAGGCGGCGGCGAGCGCGAGGCACAGCCAGATGCTCGAAAGATGATAATAATAATAGAAGCCGAGCGATTTGGGGATCACTGCCCAGACCGCCAGCGACCCGACCCATAGCAGCCCGACCCCGAACAGCGCCGGTGCCCGCCGCTTCCAGCCGCTCCACAGGCACACCGCGACCGCCAGCAATCCGCCCCACATGATCGCCGGATTGCCAAGCAGCAGCACGCCGCGCTGCACCCCGTTATCGGGTTCGTAGAAATACCAGATCGGCCGGGCGAGCAGCGGCCAGCTCCACCAGCTCGACTGATAGGGATGCGCCGCCAGTATCTGCGTCTGGCGCTGATACATGTCCCATTGGAACGGCAGCAGGCGGGCGAAGGTCAGTGGTTCGGACGCGTAGAAGAAGGCCGGCGCGAAGGTCGCGAAATAGGTGGCGATGCTGACCGTCCCGAGGATCGCCAGCGCCGGGATCAGCCGCAGTCCCGGCCAGTAGTCGCGCTTGCCCGTCTTGCCCCAGATCAGCAGCAGCGCCGCGCCCGCGACATAGGGCACCGCCGCCCATTTCACCCCGACCGCCAGCCCGAACAGCAGTGCCGCCAGCGTCAGTCGCACCGCCGGACGGCCGCGCATCGACCAGAGCAGCGCGGCGATGGCCAGCGTCACGAACGCGCCGAGATAGACTTCCAGCATCGCGGTTCGCGCCTCGACCAGCAAGGTCTGGTTGAGGACCGCCATCCCCGCGCCGAACGCCGCGACATGCGTCCGCCGGAACAGCAGTTGCAGGATGGCAAAGACGCCGAGCACCGTCGCCGTCCCCGCCAGCGTGCCCATGATCCGCCAGCCCCATGGATTGTCGCCGAACAGCGCGATGCCGAGCGCGATCAGTTCCTTGGCGACCAGCGGATGTTCGGGATTGGCCGGATAGGCGAGCGTCAGCAGGATGCGCGCGGCAGGGACGTAATGGACTTCGTCGAACGACAGCCTGCCCGGTCGGCCCAGCCCCCAGGCGAACAGCAATTGCGCCGCAACGCCGATCAGCAGCGCGGTGGTCCAGGGGCGATCGCGCAGGCGGGAGAGCATGGGGGGCGTGTAGCGGAACCGCCGAGCCAAGCAAATCCTCCCCGTGCCGGGCAGGATTTTGGCGCGGTCGTGTGGCTTCGCGTCCTGCTGCACGGATTGTTAACGCTCGCCTATGACTTGCCACATTCGGTCCCTAACGCACCGTTCATGGCACTGATCGATACGTTCCTGTCGCGCACCGTTCGTCGCGGCACCCTGTCCCTGACCCATGCCGATGGCCGCACCGTCAACTTCGGCAGCCCCGACCCGGCCTTTCCCGACGTCGCGATCCGCTTCACCAAGCCCGGCGTCGCCGGCCGGATCGTCCGCCATCCGGCGCTGGGCGCGGCGGAGGCGTATATGGACGGCGATCTGGTCATCGATCGCGGCGACATTCGCGATCTGGTCGAACTGCTGACCGGCAACACGCCCTGGGGCCGTGGCGGCGGGTTGCAGCCGTCGCTGCCGATCCGCCTGTTCGATGCGGTTCGGCACCGGGTCGACCGGGTCAATATGGCGCGCCGGTCGAAGCGCAACGTCGCGCATCATTACGACTTGTCCGACCGGCTCTACGCGCTCTTCCTCGACAGCGACCTGCAATATAGCTGCGCCTATTTCACCGATGCCGACAACGGCCTCGAACAGGCGCAGGCGGACAAGAAGGCGCATATCGCCGCCAAGCTGGCGATCCGGCCGGGGATGCGCGTGCTCGACATCGGTTGCGGCTGGGGCGGGATGGCGCTGTATTTGCATCAGAAGACCGGGGCCGAGGTGCTGGGCGTTACCCTGTCCGAAGAGCAGATCAAGGTCGCCCGCCGCCGCGCCGAGGAAGCGGGCGTCGCCGACAAGGTGAAGTTCGAACTGATCGACTATCGCCACGTTACCGGCCGGTTCGACCGGATCGTGTCGGTCGGCATGTTCGAACATGTCGGCCCACCGCAATATGGCGCGTTCTTTCGCAAATGCCGCGAATTGCTGAGCGACGACGGCGTGATGCTGCTCCACACCATCGGCCGGATGGGCGTGCCGGGCGTCACCGATACCTTCACGACCAAATATATCTTCCCCGGCGGCTACAATCCGGCGCTGTCGGAGATCGTGCGCGGCTATGAGGGGACCAAGCTGATCGCGAGCGATGTCGAGGTGCTGCGCGTCCATTATGCGCTGACCATCGACCACTGGTACGCGCGCACGGTGGCAGCGAAGGAGCAGATCGTCGCGCTGTACGACGAGAAATTCTACCGCATGTGGACCTTCTATCTGGCCGGTGCGGCGGCGGCGTTCCGCCATGGCGGCATGGTCAACTATCAGGTGCAACTGACTCGCGACCGCTGGGCACTGCCGCTGACGCGCGATTACATGGTCGAGGAAGAACGGCGGCTGCGGGGGTGAGCGATATTTCCGATCATGGCCGGCGGGTCCGGCCCTGTTCGGTTGCGGATCCGGCAGTGTCGCGACGCGTGCTTCGAGCAGCGCTGGCCGTTTCGTACCATCACCTAAGTGAATGATGGATATAATTAAAGCTGCGCCCGGCGTTGCAACGGTCGCCGGTCGATCTTCGTCTGTGTCCGCGAGCGGGATGCAGGAGAGCGATAATGGCAGACAGTAATGGCGGCGGCGGCCGCAACAATAATCCGGGCAATTTTGCCAATGACCGCGAAAAGGCTTCCGAAGCCGGACGCAAGGGCGGCCACGAAAGCGGCGGCAATTTCAGGAACGACCCGGAACGCGCGAGCGAAGCCGGATCGAAGGGTGGCCAGAGCAGCCATGGCGGCCAGAGCAACGGCTGACCGGTTGCGGCGGCGAACGGTCCGCCCATGCCGTTCGCCGCCATTCCGATCCGATCAGCCGACGGTGATGCCGACGACCTTCCACTCGGTATCTTCCTGATCGAGCATGACCGTTTCGACCTGCTCGCCGCCCTTGGCGAAGCGGGTGCGGAACTTGACCGATTGGTAGCCATAGGGCGGGGCGGGGACATATTCCTGTCCGATCAATGTCCGCGACACGACTGGGCCGAGCGGCGTGCGTACTTTTTCCGAGACATTCGCCCAGACCTGCTCGGTATTCAGCTTGCGAAAGGCGACACCGAACCGGCGGTAGCTGTCGGTCCAGCGGCCCTGGTCGACCAGTTCGAGAAAGGCGCGCGCCGCTTCGGGGGCGGGGGTCGCCGGTGCGGTCGCGGGGGGCGGCGGCGGCGTCTGCACCGTTGCGGGTGTCAGGGTGAGGGCCAGCAGGCCGAGGGCAAGGGTCATCAGAAACGCTCCGATCAGAAACCGGGGCGACCGGACGGACCGCCCCGCGCCGTCGTCCGGCGCGGTCTCGACATCGGTCGCGCTGACGGCCACGTCGTCCCCGTTTCTGTTGTCCCCGAGATTTTCGGGGGTCGCGCCCTCCGCCTCGAACAGCATCCGCGCCGCCTCGCGACTGCTCGACACCGCCAGCTTGCGCCGCGCTTCGCGGAGCCGTTCGTTGATGGTGTGGACCGACAGGCCGAGCGTGACCGCCACCGACTTCGCATCATGCCCGCGTACGATCAGGCGCAGCGTCTGCTTTTCCTTGTCGGTCAGGGTGGCAAGCGCGGTTTCGGTCGGCTGGGGCATGGGGGTTGGCCTATGGCCGGGGCGGGGGTGGGACCACCCCTAAAAATTTGGGAGGGCGGGTTCGCCAGTCTTCTCCCCTTCTTGAGACAAGCGTCGCCCCAGCGAAGGCTGGGGCCTCGTGCGGCTCCTGTCTTGTGCAATCACCGGGAGATCCCAGCCTTCGCTGGGATGACGTGCGCGGGGCAGGTTGCGCCGCCCCTAATCCTCGCCGAAGCGATCCTCGACCAGTTGGGCGAGTTGCCCGACCACCAGTTCCGCGCCGGCGCCCGATGCGCTGATCGTGATATGGTCGCCCTTGGCCGCGCCCAGCATCATCAGGCCCATGATCGACGTGCCGGTGACCCGCGATCCGTCCTTCTCGACGCTGACCTCGATCGGTTGCGCGGCGGCCATCGTCACGAACTTGGCCGACGCCCGCGCGTGCAGGCCGCGCCGGTTGGTGATCTGCACCGTGCGCGTGACCGTCATGCCGCTGCTTCCCCCAGAACCTCGCTGGCGACCGAGATATATTTGCGACCGGCCTCGCGCGCGGCGGCGACCGCTTCGGCGACCTTCATCGCCTTGCGCGCGCCGCCCAGACGGATCAGCATCGGCAGGTTGATGCCGGCGATCACCTCGATCCGGCCGGTTTCCATCAGCGAGATGGCGAGGTTGCTGGGCGTGCCGCCGAACAGGTCGGTCAGCACGATCACGCCCTGCCCGGCATCGACCGCGGCGATCGCGGTGGCGATGTCGGCGCGGCGTTCCTCCATATCGTCCTCGGGACCGATACATACCGTCTCGATCCGCTCCTGCGGGCCGACGACATGCTCCATCGCAACGACGAACTCCTGGGCAAGACGACCATGCGTCACCAATACCAACCCGATCATGTTCGTCGTCGTTCCCACATCCGTCATGGCGCGCGCCGTGCGCCTTCCAGCGAATCCTGCGGCGCCGTGCCGAGATCGCGATGGTCTATCGTGGGCGAAAAACCCTGTTCGCGCAACCATGCCCCCATGCGTTCGGCGACATGGACCGACCGGTGTCTCCCGCCGGTACAGCCGAAGGCGATGGTGACATAGGATTTGCCCTCCGCCTTGTAGCGCGGCAGCAGGATCGACAGCATCGTTTCGAACGAGGCGATGGCGGCGTCATAGGCCGGATCGGCCTGCACATAGGCGGCGACATCGGCGTCGAGCCCGGTGCCCGGCCGCAGCACCGGGTCCCAGTGCGGATTGCGCAGGAACCGCATGTCGAGGACGATATCGGCGTTGCGCGGCACGCCCCGCGCGAAACCGAACGACAGCACCGACAGCACCGGATCGGCACTGCCCGGTGCCGCGAACGTCTCGCGCACCCATTCGGCTAGCGCGTTGCGGGAGAAGTTGGTCGTGTCGAGCAAGCGGTTGGCGAAGCCGCGTAGCGGTTCGAGCACCTCGCGCTCGCGCTCGATCCCGTCGGCGGCGGTGCGGTCGGTCGCCAGAGGGTGGCGGCGCCGCGTTTCGTTATAGCGCCGCTCCAGCTCGGCCTGGCTGCTGTCGAGGAACAGCACGCTGACGCCCAGGTCGGGGCGATCGCGGATCGACCGGACGATCGCTTCGGCATCGAAGCCGCGCGTCCGCGTGCCGATGCCGATCGCCAGTTGCCGCTCGGCATCGGCGGGGCTGGCGGCGATAAGGTTGCCGAGCAGGCGCAGCGGCAGATTGTCGACAATGTCCCAGCCGCTGTCCTCCAGCGTCTTGAGCACCGTCGATTTGCCCGCCCCCGACATGCCGGTGACGAGCAGGATATCGGCATGGCGCATTATCGGAGTATCCTGTCGAGCATGAGGTCGATCTTGGCGGGTGCCGACGCTTCGAGCAACGCCAGTCTATAGGCGGGAATGGCGATCCCGGCGATGACGCGCGTCGCCGGTTCGGGCATGCGGTCGGGCGTGCCGGCTTCGATGAACAGTGCGACCGGCACCCTCGCCAGGGTCGGGCGATCGACGATGCCGATTCCGCGCACCTCGATCCGCCCGGCAATGGTGGCGGGGGCGGTCGCGTGCAACTCGCCACCTTCGACGTGGAGCAGCGTGTAATCGTCGCTGACCAGCACCGCGCCGCGATCGATCAGGCGCAGCGCGAGGTCCGACTTGCCCGATCCCGATGGCCCGGCGATCAGCACGCCGACACCGCGCATCGCGACGCAGCCGGCATGGATCGGCGGTTCGTTCATGCGCCGATGATCGGCAGTTGCACGACGAAGCGCGCGCCTTCGCGGTTATCCCGGCGTGATTCGGCGGCGATCATACCGCCATGCCCTTCGACGATGGTCCGGGCGATGGCAAGGCCGAGGCCCGAATGCTGGCCGAACGCCTCGCCACCCGGACGGACCGAATGGAAGCGGCGGAACACCGCCTCGCGCTGTTCGGGGGGCACGCCGGGACCGTCGTCGGTAATCTCGATCTCGACCAGATCGCCGTCATTGCCGCCGCTGATCCGCACTTCGCCGCCCGGCGGCGAGAAGGAGATGGCGTTGTCGATCAGGTTGGCGAACACCCGTTCCAGCCGCGCGCCCTCGCCAAGCACCACCAGCGGATCGTCGCCGTCGCGCTCGAACTGCAGCGTGACGCCGCGTTCGAGCCCGCGATCGACGCGGTAGGCGACCAGCGCCGTGATCAGCGCGGCCAGATCGACATTCTCGAACTTCGCACGCGCCAACTGCGCGTCGAGCCGCGACGCATCCGAAATATCGGTGATCAGCCGGTCGAGCCGATGCACATCGTCCTGCACGATCGCCAGCAACTGGTCGCGCAAATCGGGGTCCCTGACCGTCGCGAGACCATCGACCGCCGATCGCAGCGAGGCGAGCGGGTTCTTGAGTTCGTGCGTGACGTCGGCGGCAAAGGCTTCGGTCGCGTCGATCCGGCTGCGCAGCGCGCCGGTCATGTCGGACAGGGCGCGGGCGAGCATCCCGATCTCGTCGCGGCGGCTGGGCAGGCGCGGGACGACTACCTCGCGGTCGCGACCCAAGCGTACCCGGATCGCGGCGCGCGCCAGCATGCGCATCGGCCGGACGATGGTGCGCGCGAGGAACAGCGACAACAGCACCGACAACAGCACCGCGACGGCGAGGACCATGCTCAGGCGGGCGCGTTCGGTCCGCACCGTCTGGGTAATGTCGCGGGCATTGACCGTCGCCATCAGCACCCGATCCTCGGGCAGCGGCGCGGCGGCGGTGACGACCGGCGTCCGGTCGGGCGCGCGCCACACCGTCGCCGCCGTGCCGCCGGTGGTGCGCACCGTCACCACATCGGGCCAGCGCAGGCCGCGCCCCGGCGCACGCTCGCGGTACAGCGGGTCGCGATCGTTGCGCACGACGGTATCGATCACCGCATCCAGCGCGCGCGCCGCATCCTGCTGCCAGCCATCCTTGTCGGGGTCGAGCAGCTGGAAATTGCGCACGCCCAGCTGCCGGCTATCGGCGACCAGCCGCCCGCGCCGGTCGTAGATGCGCAGGCGCAGCCCCGACTTGCGCGCGAAGTTGACCATTTCGTCGGTGCGCTCATCGGGTGACAGCAGCGTCAGCGCCTCGGCGATCAGCCGCACTTCCCGCTCGGCCTGCGCCACGCGGCCATCGACGATCCGGGCGCGGTAGCTGTCGAGATAGAAGAAGCCGCCCGCCAGCAGCGCGAGCGCGAAGATGTTGACGAACAGGATACGCGGGGTCAGCGACACGCGGCCCGACCAGCGCAGCGACAATGCGCCTTCGTCGGGCGGACGGTCGATGGGATCAGCGTCGGGCATGTTTCTCCCCGACCACTACCGTACCCCCGCGTAGGCGGGGGTCCAGGGGCCCCAACCACCAGCCGACGTTCTGCTTGGCTCTGGACCTCCGCCTGCGCGGGGGTACGGTGCCACCTGCATCCTTAATCGTCGGCGAACCGATACCCCGCACCATATAGCGTCTCGATGGCGTCGAAATCCTTGTCGACCTGCCGGAACTTGCGGCGCAGGCGCTTGATATGGCTGTCGATGGTGCGGTCGTCGACATAGATGTCGTCCTGATAGGCGGCGTCCATCAACTGGTTGCGGGTCTTGACGATGCCCGGACGGCTGGCCAGCGTTTCGAGGATCAGGAATTCGGTGACGGTCAGCGTCACATTCTCGCCATTCCACGTCACCTTGTGCCGCGCCGGGTCCATGGCGAGGCGCCCGCGCTCGAGCACCGGTTGCGCGCTGTCGGCGCTGCCCGGCTCGCCCGGCTGGGCCGGTTCGGCCCGACGCAGGATGGCGCGGATGCGCGCGATCAGCAGCCGCTGCGAAAACGGCTTGGCGATATAATCGTCGGCGCCCATCGCTAGACCCAGCGCCTCGTCCAGTTCATCGTCCTTGCTGGTCAGGAAGATGACCGGCAGGCGGCTGCGCTCGCGCAACCGGCGCAGCAGCTCGAGGCCGTCCATGCGCGGCATCTTGATGTCGAGTACGGCCAGATCGGGTGGATTCTCGGCAAATGCCTTCAACGCCACCTCGCCGTCCGAATAGACGCGCGTCGTGAATCCTTCGGTCTGCAACGCGATCGAAACGGAGGTCAGAATGTTGCGGTCGTCGTCGACCAGCGCGATCGTGGCGGTCATGGCCTGGGGTCCGTCTGCATCGCGTGCAGGGTTAGGCGAAAGGGGAGCGAGGCTCAATGGCCTCCGCTGTTCAAATCATCATATAATTATTCGACATTTTCGTTTCGTCTCATATTGGTCGCGCCCAGCAAACATCATGTCGATATTCGTGTTTAACGCGTTTGACGCCGTGCTTTCCCAAGCATAGAGGAAGCACAGCGAACTCGGCGCGGGACGGCGGACATGGCGTGCGCTGCCCGTGATTCGACAGGGAGAAGGGCAGCATGGCGATCGTGACGCCGCAATACGGGCTGGCAGCGATGGGAATCGAAACCGGCGCCGATGTGCATTGGAATCTGCAGACGCCGCAGCTCGTCGAACAGGCCGTCGCGCGCGGCGAAGGGCGGCTGGCCAAGGACGGCCCGCTGGTCGTCACCACCGGCCGGCATACCGGCCGCAGCCCGCAGGACAAGTTCATGGTCCGCGATGCCATCACCGAGGACACGGTGTGGTGGGGCAAGACCAACCGCGCGATGCAGCCCGAACATTTCGCGACGCTCAAGGCCGATTTCCTCGAACAGCTCACCACCGAACCGACGCTGTTCGTGCAGGACCTGTTCGGCGGATCGCAGCCCGAGCACCGGGTCAAGGTCCGCGTCATCAACACGCTGGCGTGGCATAACCTGTTCATCCGCACGATGCTGGTCCGGCCTGAAGCCGCCGATCTGGCCGACTTCATGCCCGACTTCACGATCATCGACCTGCCGACCTTCCGCGCCGATCCCGAACGCCATGGCTGCCGCACCGAAACGGTGATCGCGGTCAGCATGACCGAAAAGCTGATCCTGATCGGCGGCACACAATATGCCGGTGAAATGAAGAAGTCGGTGTTCGGCCTGCTCAACTTCCTGCTGCCCGAAACCGGCACGATGCCGATGCATTGTTCGGCCAATATCGGTCCGAACGGCGACACGGCGGTGTTCTTCGGCCTGTCGGGCACCGGCAAGACGACGCTGTCGGCCGATGCCAGCCGCACGCTGATCGGCGACGACGAACATGGCTGGTCCGACACGGCGGTCTTCAATTTCGAAGGCGGCTGCTATGCCAAGATGATCCGCCTGTCGGCCGAGGCCGAACCGGAAATCTTCGCCACGACCAAGCGCTTCGGCACCGTTCTTGAGAACGTGGTCATGGACCCGGACACCCGCCTGCTCGACCTCGACGATCCGAGCATCGCCGAGAATTCGCGCGCGGCCTATCCGATCGACTTCATCCCCAATGCCTCGGCCGACAATATGGGGCCGACGCCGCGCAACGTGGTGATGCTGACCGCCGACGCGTTCGGCATCCTGCCGCCGATCGCGCGGCTGACCCCCGACCAGGCGATGTATCACTTCCTGTCGGGCTATACGTCGAAGGTCGCCGGCACCGAGATCGGCGTGACGGAGCCGGAACCGGTCTTCTCGACCTGCTTCGGCGCGCCGTTCATGCCGCGCCACCCGTCGGTCTATGGCAATCTGCTCAAGGAGCGGATCGCCAAGGGCAATGTCGATTGCTGGCTGGTCAACACCGGCTGGACCGGCGGCCAATATGGCGAAGGGCGCCGCATGCCGATCAAGGCGACGCGCGCGCTGCTCAACGCCGCGCTCGACGGATCGCTTGCCGGGGGCGAATTCCGCACCGATCCCAATTTCGGGTTCGAAGTGCCGGTATCGGTGCCGGGCGTCGACGCCGCGATCCTCGACCCGCGTTCGACCTGGGCCGATGGCGACGCCTATGACCGCACCGCCGCCAAGCTGGTCGACCTGTTCAACCATAATTTCGCGCAGTTCGCCGACGCGGTCGACGCCGGCGTCCGCGACGCCGCGCCGAAGACCCGCGAACTGGCATAACGGTCAGGAGAGGAGCGCCCCCGCCACGATAGCGGGGGCGCCGTTCCTGCGGATAGCAATCGCTCGTTCCGCGTTATGCCCCCGACCGGCCGACAGGGAAGGGGGACGATGTTCTACGATGCCAACGCCTGGCCGCCGCCGCCCGACGGCTATGAACCGCCCCGTCCGCCCGCGCGGCTGACCCGGCCGCAGGAACGGGTGATGATCGGGACGATCGCGATCTTCCTGCTGGTGATGTTCGTCGGTCCGCTCGCCGGATCGTCGGTGGTGATCGCGTTGCTGTCGCTCTTCACCTGAATCGCGTTAGCCCCGCAGGAAGGTCCAGCGATCACCCTCGGCCCCGGCAAAGCGATAGCCGTCGCTGTCGAAGCCCTGCATCGCCTCGCCATCGGTCACCCGGTGTTCGCACATCCACCGCGCCATCATTCCCCGTGCGCGCTTCGCGTGAAAGCTGACGAAGCGAGGTCCATCGGGTCCGTTCTCGCGGAAATCGACATCGATCACCCGCACGCCGTCCGGCAGCTTGCCCGCCACCGCATGCCAATATTCCTGGCTGGCGAGGTTCAGCACCACCCCGTCGCCGCTCGCCGCGACATCCTCCGCCAGCAGCGCCGCGATCCGCGTTCCCCAAAAGGCGTAGAGATCGCTCGCCCGTCCCGGCGCCCAGCGCGTCCCCATCTCCAGCCGATAGGGGCGAATCGCATCCAGCGGCCGCAACAGCCCGTACAGGCCCGACAGGATTCGCACATGGTCCTGCGCGAACGTGAATCCCGGTTCCTCGAGCGATTTCGCATCGAACCCGGTATAGACGTCGCCCGCGAACGCCAGCAGCGCCGGCCGTTCGGGTGCCTGGTCGAATTCGCGATAGCGTCGCGCGTTCAACTCCGCGAGTTTGGGCGAAATCTTCATCAGCGTCGCCAGCTTCGCCGCCCCCAGTCGCGCCGCGCCGCGAGCGATCTGTCCGGTCGCGTCCGGCAGTCGCGGCATGCTGTGCTGCGGCAAATGGGGCAGGGGACTGTCGTAATCGAGCGTCTTGGCGGGGGAGAGGATGGCGATCATCGCTGCCGCCTATCGACCCGCAAAGCCGCCGTCAAAGGGGGCGAGGGAGCACAATCGTTCAACGCGCGTTCACGCGGTGTCCGGCATCGGACGACGCGCGCGCCCGCTTGTGCGGATGCGTCGTTGGACTTACAGGAACGACGCCTGCCGGGCGTCGCTCCGGCATCAGTTTTCGGGAGAGATCACGGCATGACGTTCGTTTCCAAGGCTGCCCTCGCCGCCATGCTCGGCCTGGGTGCAACCCTGGTCGTCGCCCCGCCGGCCGACGCCCAGAAGCGCAAGAAGGAAGCAGCCGCCCCCGCCGGCCCGCAGGTCAGCGAAGCGTTCCGCACCGCCATCCTCGCCGCCGACGCCGCGGTGAAGGCGAAGGACTTCGCCACCGCCGACACGCAGCTCGCCGCCGCGCAGGCCGCGATGACCGCCGGCAATCAGGACGAGGCCTATTTCCTCGCCCAGATCAAGGTGCAGGCGGCACAGGGCAAGAATGATCGGCCGGCGCTCGCCGCGGCGATCGACGAACTGCTCGCCAGCCCGAAGCTGAAGCCTGAGGAGCGCGGCGGCCTGTATTTCAATCGCGGCATCCTCGCGCTCGACGCGAAGCAGGGCGACGCTGCCAAGCAGTTCTTCCAGCGCGCGCAGCAGGCCGGCTATAACGACCCCGATCTCGACCTGCGCCTTGCCCAGATCGAGATTCAGGGCGGCAATATCGACGCCGGCATCCAGAATATGGACAAGGTCATCGCCGCCAAGAAGGCCGCCGGTCAGCCGGTGCCGTCGCAGTGGTACGACTATATGGTATCGCAGCTGTACAAGGCGAAGCGGTCGGCCGATGCCGGCCAGTGGGCGCGTCGCCAGCTGACCGAATATCCGACCCAGGCGAACTGGCGCAAGGTGCTGATCCTGTTCCGCGATCGTGCCGACAATAACGGCGCGACGCTCGGCAACCAGGCGCGCGTCGACGTGCTTCGCCTGATGCGCGATACCAAGTCGCTGGCCGACCAGAACGACTATCGCGAATATGCGCAGGTCACGCAGGATATCGGCCTGCCGTACGAAACCGTCACGGTGATCGACGAAGGGCGCGCGCAGGGCAAGATTCCGGCATCGGCGACGGTGTTCAACGGCATCAAGACCACCGCGCAGACCCAGATCAAGGCCGATGGCTCGGTCGCGACGCTCGAAACCCGCGCGAAGGCGGGGGCGAATGGCCGCGCGGCGGCTGCTGCCGGCAACGTCTATCTGGCGAACGGCAACAACGCCAAGGCGATCGAACTCTATCAGCTCGCGCTGCAGAAGGGCGGCGTCGATGCCGACGAAGTGAACACCCGCATCGGCATCGCCCAGGCGCGTTCGGGCAATGCGGCCGAAGCCAAGGCGTCGTTCGCCAAGGTGACCAACGGCCCGCGCGGCGAGATCGCGACCTTCTGGACGCTGTTCGTCGACCAGCCGCGCATCGTCGCCTCGACCCCGGTCGTCGGCAACAACTGATCGCGATCAGGTGAATCGGAAGCGGCCCGGACAGGCGACTGTCCGGGCCGTTTTCGTTTTTGTCCTTAGACCTTTCCGCACTCCAACCCGTTCGGTTCGAGCAGCTTCGAGCCTGTCGAGAAGCGTCCGTCGAGAACGCGGCGTTCGTGGCACGGCCTTCTCGACAAGCTCGAACCTGCGCTCGAAGCGAACGGATGGAGGGCGAGCGGCGGCGGGGTAGGGGGAAAGCAGGGCTACCGCAGCGCCACCGGGAAATCGCCCCGGCAACCCGAAGCCTATTCGGTAACCACCGGTATCCCCGGCAATGCCTTCGACGTCCGCACCGTCGGCGACGTCTTCACGCTTGCGACGTTCGGCGCGGTGATCAACTGCGTCGTCAGCATCGACTGGAAACTTTCCAGATCGGCCGCGACGATCTTCAGGATGAAGTCGATCTCACCGTTGAGCATATGGCATTCGCGGACCTCGGGAATCGTCGCGACATGTGCCTCGAACGCCGCCAGATCGCTGCCGGCCTGGCTCTTCAGGCTGACCAGCGCGAACACGGTGATGGTGAACCCCAGCAGCCGCGGATCGAGTGCGGCATGATAGCCCTTGATCGCGCCCGCTTCCTCCAGCGCACGCACGCGGCGCAGGCACGGCGGCGCGGTCAGCCCGACGCGTTCGGCCAGTTCGACGTTCGTCATCCGCCCGTCCTCCTGCAGCAGCGACAGGATCTGCCGGTCGATACGATCGAAAGCCATAAGTTACGGTCCGTGGTTCTGTTCGAATGAAAGCCCTGCCTACAGCATCACAAAATTGCGCGGAAGCGTAATTGTCCCACATTGCGACGTACCGAAATTGAGCGGTTTCAGAATGCGCGTCACCGCGTTAAGGGTTCCTTAGCGCCGCGGCTCCGCGGGGCGCTTTCACGGGTGGCTGGTGCATTTCGACGACACTCTCGAAACGGTTCTCGCTGCCGATTTGTCGGGTGAGGGCGCGCGCGCGTCGGCGTGGCGGCAGCTGATCGACCTGATCGGTCGCGGCCGGGTATCGCCCGATCCGCGCGCCATCGCCCTGCTGCACGATCTGCGCGATCATGTGCCGCGTACGGTCCGCATCGCCACTGCCCGCGACCTCGAATATGCCCGCCCCCCGGTGGAACTGGTCGATCTGCTCGCGACCGATGTGATCGAAGCGGCGCTGCCGGTGCTGCGCGGCGCGCACCTGTCGGTCGATCAGTGGCAGGCGCTGTTGCCGCGCCTGTCGCCGCCGGCGCGCGGCGTGGTTCGTAATCGCCGCGACCTCGACCCTGCCGTCCATCGTGCGCTCGACAGCTTCGGCTCGGTCGACCTCGTGCTGGGCGACGACCGCCCGGTCGAGCAGGTCGCGCCCGTCGCCATGGCGCCGCAGCCGGTCGCGGAGCCGTCCGTCGTCGAACAGCCCGTTTCCGAAGCAACGCTTCCCGAATCCGCTGGCGAACCCGATCCCGCCGGTCCGTTCCGCATCGCCGACGTGATGGCCCGGATCGAGGCGTTCGAGCGTGCGCAGGATGGCGCTCCGCCGCCGCCGCCGCCGGTCGCGCCGCAGGACAGTTTCCGCTTCGAGGCCGACGCCACCGGCCAGATCCGCTGGGTCGACGGGGTCAGCCGCGCACCGTTGATCGGCCTGTCGCTCGATTTCTGCGCGACGCCGGGCCATGCCCGCTTCGATGCGATCGCCGCCGGGGCGCTGCGCAAGCGGGCGCCGTTCCGCGACGCGCGCCTCACCATCGGCGGTGACAGCGACGCGACCGGCGAATGGTTCGTATCGGGCGTGCCGGCGTTCGACCATGCCACCGGCCGCTTCATCGGCTATCGCGGGACCGCCCGGCGCCCTTATCACGGCGAACGCGCCGAACCCAATCGCGACGCCGGCGTCGCCCAGCTGCGGCAGCTCGTGCACGAACTGCGCACGCCCGCCGGTGCGATCGCCGGCTTTGCCGAGATGATCCAGCAGGAATTGCTGGGTCCGGTGCTGCCGGTCTATCGCGACCGCGCCGGGGCGATCCTCAACCATTCGCGCGATCTGGTCGCGGTAATCGACGATCTCGACCTTGCCGCACGGATCGACGGCGATGCGCTCGACCTGCGCGACGACCGGGTGGCGCTCGGGCCGTTGTTCGACGTGATCGCCGCCGATCTTGTCGCGCTGTGCGAATTGCGCGGGACGTTGCTGGAGGTCGAGCCGACCGACATCGCCGTCGCCGGCGATCGGCGTGCGGTCGAGCGCCTGCTTGCCCGCCTGCTCGCGACCCTGGTCTCGGCGGGCGGCCGTGACGAATCGATCCATGTCCGCGTCGGCCTTGAAGGCGACGGCTATGTCGCGATCGTGCTCGACCGGCCGCAAGCGCTCGACGCATGGCCCGGCGACAGCGTGTTCGACGTCGATGATGGCGAAGAGGATATGTCGCTGCTCGGCACCGGCTTCGCGCTGCGCCTCGCGCGCAACCTCGCCCGCGAGCTCGACGGTACGCTGGTGTTCGGCACGGCGACGCTGACGCTGCGGCTGCCCGCCGCCAATGTCGTGGAAATCGGGCGGGCGCAGCGGCGCTGATGGTCCCGTTCCGGCCCGCCGAAGGCCGTCCGGTGACGTGGCGCGAGGGGTTCGGGACGCGCTTCACCGTCTTCGTCGATACCGAGGAGGAATTCGACTGGCGCGCACCGTTCCGCCACGATGGCTGGGGCGTGAGCGCCGTCGCCGCCTTGCCCGCCGCGCATCGCCGCTTCGCCGGACGCGGCGTTCAGAGCTGCTATCTGGTCGACTATCCGGTCGCGACCGATCCGGCCGCGATCGATGCGTTGCGCGGCGTCGTCGACCAAGGCCATGCGACGATCGGCGCGCAGCTGCACCCCTGGGTCAACCCGCCGTTCGACGAAGCGCTGACCGCCCATAGCAGCTTCGCCGGCAATCTGCCGCCTGCGCTGGAGGCGGCCAAGCTCGACCGGTTGACCGATGCGCTGACCCGGATCACCGGCGCCCGCCCGACCGTCTATCGTGCCGGTCGCTATGGCCTTGGACCAGCGACGCTGGGGTTGCTGGCGGCACGTGGCTATGCGCTCGATAGCTCGATGCGCGCCCGCTACGATTATCGTGCGCAGGGCGGGCCCGACTATCGCGCGATCGGCAACGACGCCTTCCGTACCGGCCCCGGTGGGCGGATCGTCGAACTGCCGCTGACCACCGTCTTCACCGGGCGGCTGCGGCGTGGGCGGCAGCGATTGTACGAGGGGGCGGGCCGCGTCCCGCGCGGGCGCGGCGTGCTCGCCCGGCTCGGCCTGCTCCACCGTGTCGCGCTGACGCCCGAGGACATGCCGCTCGCCGACGCGCTGGAAGCGGTGCGGGTGGCGGTGGGAGAGGGGGTGCGCGTCCTCAACTTCGCCTATCATTCGCCCAGCCTCGTGCCCGGCCACACGCCCTATGTCCGCGACGCGGCCGATCTCGCCGCCTTCTGGCGCTGGTGGGATGCGGTGCTCGACCTGCTGGCGAAGCTGCACGTGCAATCGGCATCGAGCGACGACATCCTCGCCGCCGCCATCTGAATCTTTCGCGTCCCCCGCGCGTTACGCCGCGCGAAGGGAATTGCCGATGCTCACCCCCCAAGACGAACACTGGATGCGGCAGGCGATCGCGATCGCCCGGACCAAGGGCGACGACCCGTCCTGCTCGCCGCTCGGATCGATCATCGTCCGTGATGGGCGGGTGTTGTCGGCCGAACCCAACCAGACCGAGCAACTGCCCGACGCCACCGCCCATGCCGAGATGATGGCGATCCGCCGCGCCTGCGAGAGCGAGGGCGACATGGAGTTGCGCGGTGCGACGCTGTACTCGACGCTGCAACCCTGCGGGATGTGCACCATGGCCTCGATCTGGTCGAAGGTCGCCCGCGTCGTCTATGGTGCTGGTCGCGAGGATGTGCACCGGATGTATTTCGAGGACCGGCATATCGATACGCTGAGCTTCATCGCAGACGCGTATCGCGACGATATCGTGATCGAGGGCGGCTGCCTGCGCGACGAATGCGCGGCGCTTTATTACGGGCCGGACGATGACGTTCCGGAGGAAGAACAGGGCAATATCTAACTCCCTCTCCCCTTCAGGGGAGAGGGCTGGGGAGAGGGGCAAAGAAAAAAGGGCCGGAAGCACGAAGCCTCCGACCCCTTGTTCTGCTTGTCGGCCGACGCGGGATTAAATCCCGCGTCGTCGGTCGGGGCCTTGCCCCGCCGGCCGGCGCCATCCGTCTCCGTTTTAGCGAACGCTAAAACGGTGCGGATCAGGCGCCTGCGACCTCGGCCGTGTCGACCTTGATGCCCGGGCCCATCGACGAGCTGACCGCAACCTTGCGGACATACTTGCCCTTGGCGCCCGACGGCTTGGCCTTCACCACCGCATCGACCAGCGCGTCGAAGTTCGCGCGCAGGTCTTCGGCGGCGAACGACGCCTTGCCGATGCCCGAATGAATGATGCCGGCCTTTTCGACGCGATATTCGACCTGGCCGCCCTTGGCCGCTTCGACCGCAGCCGCGACGTTCATCGTGACGGTGCCGAGCTTCGGGTTCGGCATCAGGCCCTTCGGACCCAGGATCTTGCCGAGACGACCGACCAGACCCATCATGTCCGGGGTCGCGATGCAGCGATCGAAGTCGATCTTGCCGCCCTGGATCGCGTCCATCAGGTCTTCGGCACCGACGACATCGGCACCCGCCGCGGTGGCTTCCTCGGCCTTCGCGCCGCGGGCGAACACGCCGACGCGCACGGTCTTGCCGGTGCCCTTGGGCAGGGTGACGACGCCACGGACCATCTGGTCGGCGTGACGCGGATCGACGCCGAGGTTCAGCGCGACTTCGATCGTCTCGTCGAACTTGGCGGTCGCATGGGTCTTGGCGAGCGCAATGGCTTCGTCGACGCCGTACAGCTTCTGCGCGTCAACGGCAGCGGCGAGGGTCTTCGCCTTCTTGGTCAGCTTGGCCACAGTCTTAGCCCTCCACCACTTCGAGGCCCATCGCGCGGGCCGAACCTTCGATGATCTTCGTCGCCGCGTCGATGTCGTTGGCGTTCAGATCCTTCATCTTCATCGTCGCGATCTCGCTCAGCTGCGACCGCTTGATGCTGCCGGCCTTCACCTTGCCCGGTTCCTTCGAACCCGACTTCAGGTTGATCGCCTGCTTGATGAGATAGGTCGCCGGCGGCGTCTTGGTCTCGAAGCTGAACGAACGGTCGGCATAGACGGTGATGATCGTCGGCAGCGGCGTGCCCTTCGGAGCATCGCCGGTCTGCGCGTTGAACGCCTTGCAGAATTCCATGATGTTCACGCCGCGCTGACCCAGCGCCGGGCCGATCGGCGGCGACGGCTTGGCTTCGCCCGCCGGCACCTGCAGCTTGATATAGCCGGTAATCTTCTTGGCCATGGTTCACTCTCTTTCAAGTTTAGCGGTACGTGCGGCGCGATCCTGTCGGACCGGCCTCCCGCCATGGTTTCCAAAACTGTCGTTTGGGAAGCGGCGCGCTTAGCGCAAAGCGGCCCCCCTTGCAATGTAGGATTTCGCCTGATCCGATGGGGGCATGCCAGCCTCCGCCCCACGCCCCTGTACCCGCAAACAGGCGTTGCAGAACGCCGCGTTCCTGACCGAACTCGAACGCAGCGGCAACGCCCGCGACGCCGCGCGCGTGACCGGCCTCAACCGTTCGATGCTCACCAAGCGGCGCAACGCCGACCCCGACTTCGCCCAGCGCTGGGAGGCGGCCCTGACCCTCGCCGCCGCCCGCCTTGCCAAGCCCGAGCAGACGGAAGGCCCGGCGCGCGTCGTCCGCTCGAAAGGCCGCCTGCAACTGCGCGTCTCGAAAACCCGCACCATCGACCGCGACGCCGAACAACGCTTCCTCGCCGCCTTGAGCGCCACCGCCAATGTCCGCCTCTCCGCCGCGGCCGCCGGCTTCGCGCACTCCAGCTTCTACGCCCGTGCGCGCAACAACCCCGGCTTCGCCCGCGAAATGCGCGTCGCGTTGGCGGTGGGGTCCGAGCGCCTCGAATTGGCGCTGCTCGAAAGCTCGCTGCCCGAAGCGAACGTCCACGACCATTGGCAGCACAACGATCTCCCGCCGATCCCGGCGATGACCGTGCATCAGGCGATGCAGATGATCGCGTGGAACGACAAGCGGGCGAAGGGCCTCGCCGAACCCGACCTCGCCCCGAAGCGCGGCGAGAGCAACGCGGCGTATCTCGAGCGCAAGGCGAAGGACTATCGCGCCGGATTGCTGCTGGCCGAGGAGGAGATGCGGATGGTGGAATATGCGCAGTTGGAGTGGCGGCGGGGTGGGCGCCGCAGCCAGTGGGAGCCGGGGGGTTGGGAGGTGGCGTTGGAGATTGCGTTGCGGAAGGGGTGAGGGGGCTTTAGAAGAGGGGCCGCGAAGATTGGTTATTTCTACGCAGCCCCTCGCAAATCCACCTTACTTGCGCCGCTGGCCGGGCGTCTGATCCTGGCCCAACGCCGACGCCGCTACGCTGCGCATCTGAGCGGGGGTGGGCTTAATCGCACCGGACAAAATTCCGGACGCAATCGTCGACACCTTAGGAGACGTCTGACGAGGCGGAGACGATTTTGACATAGTAAGCTCCGTCTTTGACTTTTCCACTGTTCTGTGTATTCGGAGCCAGCGGGCGTGCGAGAAACTCGCACGCCCCCGGCGTTAGCTAACCGTTAATCTCCGGGCCATTTTCCACATGGCGCTCCTCCTTTCTGGCGGAAAGACTGCTTGAAGTAGAGCCGGCAAAGCGCCTTCAAGCAGTCGGGAAAAGGTACGACGGTCAACTTATGTTGACCGTCGTATTTCTAAAATGGTATGTCGTCGTCGGCATAATTTGAGCTAGAAGCTTTGGCGTTGCCGAGTAGCAGCTGGCTGGCGATGACATTATCATCGCCACTGGATGCTGCGTCGATTGGCTTCGACGAATAAACTCCCTTTCGTCCCGGAACAGGAAAAATTATTTCCTTCTGGCTCATTCGGTAGAGCTTATTCTGTAGGAACCGTCGCGTTTGAACGACGGAAAAGCGTCGATACATTTCGATAAGAATTGCATCAAGGTCGACTTGGTCGCCTGAAACAACTATTGAGAATAGTTGCTGTTCAAGATCGTCGACCTTTACGCCTGATAGCTCGCGTAGCAGTTCGTCAGGTAGGTCGCTTACGTCGCCGTATGAGGCCGGCAGTGGCCTGGTAATGCGCCGCAGCTCCCGCAACTCCGCCACAGTGGCGGTCAACGCGTCGATCCGGCGTGTATAATTCTGGACGGCCAGAATTTCGCCTTTTTCGCTCGATTGATTTCGCCACCGTTCCAAGGTGGCGATGTATTTCGTCACTTCGTCGATGTGATCGGTCATCGCTTCACCTCAGCGTCAACCCCGAACGGGCGACGCACTTTCATCGTTCAACGCGCGCCATCGGTCAAGTGGGCTTGCACGCAAATTTCCTTTTTCTTCTCATTTGCCAGCATTTGTGCATTTTTCGCGCTTGCTAATCATCGGCAGCGTTGAAACAAAAACGGCGCAGGGCCTTCGCCCTACGCCGCTTACGTCGGTCGGGTTGCACCCGCCGGCCGGTGTCCGCCGTCTCGCAGTTAGCTGGCGCTAACTGCGTGCGGACAGCAAGTTTCGGCTTTGCCTTACTTGCTTCGTTCCACCTGCTCGAAATCCAGTTCCACCGGGGTCGCGCGTCCGAAGATCGACACCGAAACCTTCACCTTCGACTTGTCGAAGTCCAGTTCCTCGACCACGCCGTTGAAGCTCGCGAACGGGCCGTCCAGCACCTTGACCGAATCGCCGATCTCGAAATCGACCTTGATCTTCTGCTTGGTGGGCGAGGCGGCAGCCTCTTCCTTGCTGTTGAGCATCCGCGTGGCTTCCGCCTCGCTGATCGCCTGCGGCTTGCCCGACGATCCCAGGAAGCCGGTGACCTTCGGCGTGTTCTTGACGAGGTGATAGACCTGGTCGCTCAGGTCCAGCTTCGCCAGCACATAGCCCGGCATGAACTTGCGCTCGGACTGCACCTTCTTGCCGCGACGGACTTCGGTCACATTCTCGGTCGGGACCTCGATCGCTTCGACCGCATGGTCGAGGCCGAGGCGCGTCGCTTCGGAGAGGATCGAATCGCGGACCTTGCCCTCGAACCCCGAATAGGCGTGAATGATGTACCAGCGCGACATGCGTATCCTTTGGACTATTCGAAGGGGGTAGGGGACGGGCCGGTTACTGGGCGAGCTTCAGCAGCGCCTTGACGATCGCGTCGAACGCCGAATCCACGCCGAGGAAGAACAGCGCGAGCAGCGTCGTCATGATGACGACCATCACCGCGGTCATCACCGTCTCGCGCCGCGTCGGCCACGTCACCTTCGCGGTTTCGGCCCGGACCTGCCGCATGAATTCGACTGGGGTAACCTTCGCCACGTGCCTGACCTTCGTTAACGGTTTGACCGACCGCGGGACACAAGGCCCCGTCCGGTTCCTTCTGGAAACCGGCGCTGCCCATCCACGCTGTCGGATTGGGCATGGTATCTAGCGATCTAGCGCGAAGGAAGCAAGCGCAGGGGAGAACGGGGCGGCACCACCGCCGCCCCGTGGCCGATCAGAAGCGGACGCCGATCCCGACCCGCGCCTGGACGCGCATGAAATTGACGCCGTCATACAGCGTCTCCTTGGTCATATACTGGGTGGCGGCAACATCGCCCTTCAGATAGGCGCCGCCGCCCACGCTGAATTCGGCGCCGGCACCGATATGATAGCCGTTGTAATTCTCGTTGGTCGCGAAATCGAACTCGGTGCCCGGCGCATCATAATCCAGCTTCAGCTTGGCGTTCGAATAGCCGCCGCGCAGATAGAGCTGCGACCGAACGCCCATCGGGAAGCCGACGCGGACGCCCGCATATTGCGCGGTGCCGGCCTTCTGGCACAGTTGGTCGCCACCGAGAATCGGGTCGCACTGCTTCTGGGTGGACGTGCCGATCCCGGCATAGGCGCCGAGCAGCACCTTGCGGCTGACGGCGAAGTCGTAGCCGATCTCGCCGCCATAGCCGATGCCGTCATAGCCGTCATAATATTTGGTGTTGTCTTCGAAGTAATTGCCTTCGAGCCGGTCATAGCCGACCATCGCCTCGATCCTCAGGCCCTGCAGCGGATTGCGCGGCAGGCGCTCGCGCATTTCGGGATAGGGCTGCGGTGGGACCGGCACCGTCTGCGCAGTCGGCGCGACCTGCGCGGCGGCGGGCTGGGCGAATGCCATGGTTGCGGCCAACACGGCCGCTGCCTGAAACTTCATCGATAATCCCCCTTCGGTCCGCGCGGTTGTCGCGTCGGACGGCGGGCCGTTATCGTATAAGGGTTATGATGTCTGCATACTTTGGTCCGGTTCAGAGCAAACCGGATCAGAGCAGACTGACCGCCGCGAACCCGCCGACCAGCGCGACGACCAGCAACGTCCCGATCAGCGTCAGCCGCTTCTCGATGAACGCCTGCACCGGCTGTCCGTATTTCTTGAGCAGGAAGGCGATCAGGAAAAAGCGGAAGGCGCGGGTGATTGTCGCGGTCAGCACGAACATCGCGAAGTTGAACTTGGCCAGCCCCGACGCGATCGTCACCAGCTTGAACGGGATCGGCGTCAATCCTTTCAGCAGGATGATCGCCGCGCCATATTGCGCGAACCCGGCCTGGAACTTCGCGGCCTTGTCCTGCAACCCGTACAGGTTGATGACCCACGCGCCGACCGTGTCCCACAGGAAATAGCCGATCGCATAGCCGACCATACCACCCAGCACCGACGCGATCGTACAGATCGCCGCGATCTGATAGGCGCGGCTGCGATGCTGCAGGATGACCGGGACCAGCACCACATCGGGCGGGATCGGAAAGAACGAGCTTTCGCAGAAGCTGACGACGGCAAGGCTGCGGACCGCGTGCCGATGGTTGGCAAGGCGAAGCGTCCAGTCGTACAGCGCACGAAACATCGTCGGCATCCATTCGGGGTCGGCGCGGGGTGCGGTCGGTCGCAGCGAGCGATCTCGTGGACCAGCCCGCTGATCGCGCCGGGCTTAAAGCATGGAACGTAACGGCCGCGCAACCGCATAAACCGTACGACCCGCCGTTTCGACCGTCGCGATCGGCTTACGGTCGGTCGATGCCGGGCAATCGTCCGCTCCGTCGCTTTTGCCGCAACATGTCGCTGTCTGAACGGTTGAAGCGACATGGCTCTATCGACCGTCCCCTTCGCGCTCGTCGTCGACGATGATCCCCTCATCCTGATGGATACGACGATCATCCTCGAAGATGCCGGGTTCCGCGTCCACGAAGCGATGGACGGCGACGAGGCGAAGGGCGTGCTGGCCGAACATTGGGAAAGCATCGTGCTGCTGTTCTCGGACGTCGACATGCCGGGATCGACCAATGGCTTCAGCCTGGCACGGCATGTCGACGACCAATGGCCGCATATCGAAATCGTGATCGCGTCGGGGCATGTCCTGCCGGAGGAAGGCGACATGCCGTCGCGGGCGACCTTCATCTCCAAACCGTTCAATGCGCGGATGGTGCATGAACATCTGGCGAAAACGCTGCCCGACGAAAAGAAGCCCGAACCGCTGGCCAAGGCCGTCTGACGATATTCGACGTCGGCGAGCGCTAGGTCCGCGACAGCGGTCCGCTCGCCACGACGGGGCCGGTCGGCGTCGAGGTCGGCGAACCGCCCAGCGGCTCGATCGAAACCGCCAGCACTCCGTCCGCCGTCGGCAAGCTGCGCTCGGCGGCCGGCAGCACCAGCCGCGTGGCGCCGGTGCGGTCGAGCAGGCCGATCGAATGCGGCACGCCGTCGCGGATGATCCATAGCTGCGCGTCCTTGCCCTCGCGCGCCAGGCCGGCGGCGACGACGCGAACCTCGCGATCGGCAAGATCGATCGACGCGGCGAAGGGGGTTCCGTTCCGCTCGGTCGGCACGAGGACGGCCAGCATCGTCTGCTGCGGCGCGGGCGCCGGCAACGGCGCGACCGGCGCGTCGGGCCGGGCGAGGAGCAGCGCCACCGATGCCGCGATCGCCCCGGCCAGGGGTATGAACGCCCAGCGGAACCGCGACCGCGGTGGCGTAGCCACGGGAAGGATCCGGTCGATGCGGAACGCGGGTGCCGGCTCCGCGCGATATTCGGCGAACATCGCCGCGAAACGTAGCCGCCACCCTTCGACCTCACGGGCGAATTGCGGGTCAGA
Source organism: Sphingomonas sp. BL-S-05 (assembly GCF_055521695.1). NCBI lineage: Bacteria > Pseudomonadati > Pseudomonadota > Alphaproteobacteria > Sphingomonadales > Sphingomonadaceae > Sphingomonas > Sphingomonas sp. BL-S-05. The sequence goes on from NZ_CM145499.1 coordinate 716,605, forward strand.
CAGCGATCGGCGCAATGCGGTCGCCAGTTCGCTACCCTCCAGCAGCCCGAGCGCGAATTCGGCCGCCATCATATCGGGATCAAGTTCAGACATCGCCGACACATCCACGCAATTGCAACAACCCGCGTCGCACCCAACTCTTCATCGTCCCGATCGGAACGTCGCGGGCGTCGGCGATTTCGGCATAGGTCATGCCATGGACGAACGCGGTACGGATCGCGTCACGCTGCGGCGCGCTCAACTCGTCCAGACAGTCATATAGCCGCTGCACGGTTTCGGCGCGTTCCGCCGCGACGCGTTGATCGGGCCGATCGTCGGCGACGTCGACCGCCTCTTCGATCGGACGCGTCGCCCGTCGGCCGCTGGCCCGGACCCAGTCGATCGACCGGTTGCGCGCGATCGTCGCCAGCCACGCGATCGGATAGATCGAGCCGACCTGAAACGCGCCCGCCCGTTTCCAGATGATCGTGTACACTTCCTGCAACACGTCTTCGGCCGAACTGCGGTCGCCGCAGATGCGCAGGCAGATGCCGAACAGCCGCGCCGACGTCATGCGGTACAGTTCGCCCAGCGCATCCCGGTCCTCGGCTGCGACCCGGCGGAGCATTTCGCATAGCTGGATCCGCTCGTCCAACGTGTCCGTCGTCATATCCCGCACCCGTCCCTGTTCGGCCCGTCGTCGATCGGACCCGCCGTCGTTATGCGTCAATGCGTTAGCGGACAAGGGGCAGGGGCGGGGATGCGTTGCGTGATCGTCTTTCGATCGCGGCGCGCTCGCGGAGGCGAGGCAGCATCCGGAAGGTCTCGATGATCTTGCTGTCGACAGCGCGCCGTATGCCCTTTCGGCGGCGGTGCGCTGGCACGAGTGGAGGGATTCGAACCCCCGGCCCTCGGTTTTGGAGACCGATGCTCTACCAGCTGAGCTACACTCGTGTGCGGACGCGGCCTCTATCCCGGACGAACCGGAAGGGCAAGGCCGATTTGTGGTTAGGGGAGCGGCCGCTTGTAGGAAAGCGAAAAATGCCGCCCCGAACGATCAGGCGGCGATGGCGTAGGGCTTGATCTCGCCTTCCAGATACAGCTTGCGCGCCTTGGCACGGCTGAGCTTGCCCGACGACGTGCGGGGCAGGGTGCGCGGCGGAACCAGTTCGATGACGCAGTTCATGCCGGTAACCGACCGTACGCGCTCGCGAATTTCCTCGCGCAGTCGCTGGCGCTCGCCCTCGTCCGATGCACGGCATTGGACCAGGACGGCGGGCGTTTCCTCGCCGCCCGGCGTGGTGATGGCGAAGGCGGCAATGTCGCCGGCCTTGAATCCGGGAAGTTGTTCAACCGCCCATTCGATGTCCTGCGGCCAGTGATTCTTGCCGTTGACGATGATCATGTCCTTCGCCCGGCCGACGATATAGACATATCCGTCAGACAGATAGCCCATGTCGCCCGTGTCGAGCCAGCCATCGACCATGCAGGCGGCGGTCGCTTCGGGATCGCGGAAATAGCCGCTCATCAGCGACGGTCCCTTGCACCACACCTTGCCGATCGCGCGCTCGGGAAGCGGCGTGCCGTCCTCTTCGCGGATCTCGATCGCCATGTCGCGGACGGGCTTGCCGCAATTGACGATCGCGCGGTAGCGCTGCGGCCGGTCGGCGCGGCCGGCATGGCCGGAAAGCTCGGTTTCCTCGACCAGTTCGACGATGATCCCTTCGCCCGGCGGCATGATCGCCACCGCCAGCGTCGCTTCGGCAAGGCCGTAGGAGGGCAGAAAGGCCGACGCCTTGAACCCGGCATCGGCAAAGGCGTCGACGAACGACTGCATCACGTCGGGCCGGATCATGTCCGCGCCATTGCCCGCCAGCCGCCAGCGCGACAGGTCGAACCGGTCCGCCGCCTTGGTCTGGCTCGACATCCGCCGCGCGCAGATGTCGTAGCCGAAGGTCGGCGAATAGCTGATCGAATTACCCTGATTCCGAGTGATGAGGTCGAGCCATGCGAGCGGACGCCGCGCGAAATCCTCGGTCTTCAGATAGTCGGTCGACACCTGATTGGCGACGACCGACAGGAAACAGCCGACCAGCCCCATGTCGTGATACCAGGGCAGCCACGAGATGCAGCGGTCCTCGGCAACCAATTGCATGCCATGGCTATGCGCCGCCAGATTGTTCAGCAGCGCTGCGTGCGTGATCTCCGTCCCGTGCGGGAAACGCGTCGATCCGCTGGAATATTGCAGATAGCAGATATCGTCAGTCGACGCCTGCGGCAGGTCGACGACCGGCGCGTCGGTGGCAGAGAAGCTTTCCCAATCAATCCCTTCGACCCCGGCGATTCGCGCGGCTTCGCCCGCCATCGCTTCGAGTTCGGCCGGGTAGAACAGCGTTTTTGGATCGCAGCTGTCGAGCTGGACGCGAAGCTGTTCGACATAGGCTTCGCGCCCGCCGAACGACGTGGGCAGCGGCAGCGGCACCGGCCATGCACCGGCATAGACGACGCCGAAGAACAAGGCGGCGAACTCGGCACCGGTTTCGGCGATCAACGCGATGCGGTCGTTGGGGCGCACCCCCTTCGCGATCAGGCGATACGCCTGTTGCAGCGCATCCTCGCGCATTTCGCGAAACGGGTAGGCGCGCTTCAGCGTGCCGCGCGCGTCATGGAAATTCAGTCCGCGCGTGCCCTGCGCGGCGTAATCCATCGCCTCGCCCAGCGTCGCGAAGTCCGCGAACCGGCGCGGCAAAGCATCGACCGTCGGGGTCGCTTCCAGCGCGATTGCAACACTTCCTTCAAGATTCGTCGTCATTCTTGTCCAACTCTCGGCACCGTTCGCACGCGTTCGCGGCGTTCGAAGCGTGTCGCCATAGCGGCAAAGTACCGCCCGGCACAGTTGATTTCAAAATCGCGACGCAGTGTGGCACAAACATGGCGCATGTCCCGTGACCCGCGCCGTCCCCTACCGCCTCTCGACCAGCCCGCTCTGGAGCGGGCCGCCTTACGCTATGTTGAACGCTATGCCACGACCCGGGCGAAGCTGGTCGCCTATCTGACCCGCAAGCTGCGCGAGCGCGGGGCGGACGGCGCGGTCGATATCGCGACGCTGGCCGACCGCATGGCCGAACTGCGCTATATCGACGACCGTGCCTTTGCCGAAGCGCGGGCGGCAGCGATGACGCGGCGGGGGCTGGGCGCGCGGCGGGTGCGCGACGCGCTACGGCATGCGGGCGTGGCGATGGACGATAGCGATGCGGTGGTCGATACGCTGGACGAGGGGGCGGAGGCGTCGGCGATGGCCTTTGCCCGGCGCAAGCGGATCGGCCCCTTCGCGGCCGAACCGGTCGAGCGCGACCGCCGCGAAAAGCAGGTCGCGGCGATGGTCCGCGCCGGCCATGCCCCGACGCTGGCGCGTCGAATCGCTGCGATGGCACCAGGGGAAACGGACGAGTCGGCGCGCGATTGGTAAATTACAAAGAAACCGTCGCGTTCATGAAACATCGTGTTACAAAGGGGGTCAGGGGGTAAGCAACGATGCGTCTGGAAGCGCGAACGATTGCCGATGATTGCGCGGTTCCGCCAGCGGCGGCTGCGGCGGTTTCCCATATGCGCGACGATGTGGTCACGTCGGTTCGCGGCGTCGTCAAATGGTTCGACGTCACGCGCGGTTTCGGGTTCGCGGTGGCCGACGACAGCAGCCTGGGCGACGTGCTGATCCATTTTTCGGTGCTGGAACCGCATGGTCGCCGCACCCTGCCCGAAGGGGCGATCGTCCTGTGTAATGCCGCCCGACGCAGCCGCGGAATGCAGGCGGTCGAAATTCTCGAGATCGACCTGTCGCTGGCGATCGAACCGGTCCGTCGCGCGGTCGAACGGCCCGACCGGATGGCGTTGGCCGAACAGGCGGGGCCGTTCGAACCGGTGTCGGTCAAATGGTTCAACCGACTGAAGGGCTATGGCTTTCTGGTCCGCGATGGTAAGCCGGGCGACGTGTTCGTCCATATGGAGACGCTGCGCCGCGGCGGCATCGAGGAAGTCGAACCCGACCAGCGGCTTGTCGCCCGCATCGTCGAGGGGCAGAAGGGGCCGATGGCCATTGCGGTCGAAACGGGCGAGTAACGGCGTGACAGGTTTGCGATTTTCGGGGCTGGCGGCGGTTGCCCTGCTGGCGGCGATCGGTGGCTGCAAGGGTGAAACCGCGGCCAAGGAAACGGTGTCGGAACATGGCATGACGATCAAGCCGGTCACCATCACCACCGCCGATGGCAAGGCGCATATCTTCAAGTCGGAAGTCGCCGCGAGCGAGGCGCAGCAGCAGCAGGGCTTGATGTACCGTGCGCGACTGGCGCCCGATGCGGGAATGCTGTTCGCGCCCTATCCCCCTGACGGTGGGCCGCCCCGGTCGGCCAGCTTCTGGATGGAGAATACGCCGAACGCGCTCGACATCATCTTCATCCGCGCCGACGGCACGATCGCGACCATCGGCGAGAATGCCGTGCCGTTTTCGCAGGCGAAGGTCGAATCGGGCGAACCGATCGCGGCGGTGCTGGAGATTGCCGGTGGGCGGGCAGGCGAACTGGGCATTGCCGCGGGCGACAAGGTGACGTGGAAATGATCCGCCCCATTGTCGCGGGCGTGGGCAGGCGCTAAGCGAGCGCGCATGGGAATCCTCGCGAACGTCTTCACCTGGTGGAATGGTGCCACCTTCGGCACCTGGCTCGGCTTGCGCGGCAAGACGCAGGTCGGGACCGACCATCTCGGCAACGTCTATTACCAGGGCGGTCGAGACACCGCGGGCAATCCGCGCCGCTGGGTGATCTATTCGGGATCGAACGATGCGAGCCGCGTGCCGCCCGAATGGTTCAGCTGGCTGCACCATCAGATCGAGGGCACGCCCGACGAATCGCTGCCGCCGGTGCGCCAATGGCAGCAGCCGCCGGTCGAGAACCAGACCGGCACCGCGCTCGCCTATCGCCCGCCGGGCGTTCTCGACAAGGGTGGCGCGCGCGTCCGGGCAACCGGCGATTATGAGGCGTGGAGCCCCGACGCGTGAATCCACGCCGCTGGCTGGTCGGGCTGGCGATCGTCCTGATCCTGACGGTCGCGGGCTGGTTCGGCTGGCAACGCTGGCATCGGCCGGCGGAGACGACGCGGCCCGCCTCGGCGGAGATCGCGGTACCCGATATGGTCCGTCCCAATCCGGGTGCGCCGGAAGTGGTCAGCGTCGATACCGGGCTGGACAGCAACCTGCTGGCCGGGGCGACGCCGATGGCCGAGCGGGTCGCGGTCGTCGGCCTGCTCAACAAGCGTAACGGCGAAACCCGCGACCTGACCCTCAAGCCAGGACAGGCGACGCGCGTCGGTGACGTGATCGTCCGTCTGCGCGCCTGCGAACGCACCGCGCCGTGGGAACAGGAGCAATATACCGGCGCGTTCGTGCAGGTCGATGTACTGGGCGCGGATGCGAAATGGCGGCGGCCCTTTTCGGGTTGGCTGTTCAAGGAGCGTCCGGCATTGAACGTCGTGCTCCACCCGATCTACGACGTCTGGCCCAAGAGCTGCACGATGTCCTTCCCCGACAGGGGGCCGGACACGGTATCGGCGGGTGCCGCCGCGGCTTCGTCGGGCACGGCACCGCGCCGGTCGAGCGCGTCGAACGCGGCGGTGGCCAGCCCCGAGGTGCCTGCCGAATCGAACCCGAGCGCACCGGCCAACAGCACCGAATAGGTTTTGCGCGACACCTCGACCGCGCCCATCGTCGCCAGATGGTCGGTCAGGAACTGGCAATCGAGCAGTTTGAAGCCGCCGACGCGCAGCCGTGCGACCAGCCATGCCAATGCGACCTTCGATGCGCTGGGCGCGCGGCTGACCATCGATTCGCCGAAAAATGCCTGACCGAGCGCAAGGCCGTACAGCCCGCCGGCTAGCCGCTGACCGTCCCAGACCTCGACCGAATGGGCCAGCCCCATTTCGTGCAGCCGGATGAAGGACTGTTCGATCGTGCCGTTGATCCATGTTTCCGGCCGGTCGGATGCGCTTTCGGCGCACAGGCGGATGATATCCTCGAACGCATGGTCGGCGGTGACGCGGTAGCGGTCGGACGCGATCAGCTTGCGCAGCGAGCGCGATAGATGGAAACTGTCGAGCGGCAATATCCCGCGCAGCTTCGGTTCGACCCAGTAGATGCCGGGCGCGTCGCGATCGTCGGCCATCGGAAAGATGCCGCTGGCATAGGCGCGCAGCAGCGTTTGCGGGTCCAGTTCGAACAGGGGCGCCATTGGCCGCACCCTATCGCCCTGCACGATGCTGGCAATGGCCCCCGCCGCTCATTGTCCGGCGAGATAGCGTGCGACCGGTTCGATCATGTCTTCGGGGATACGGCGGGCGATGACGGGCATCGTCGCCTTATCCTTGCGCGCGTCGACCACCTCCTTTTCGCCGCGCCAGTGCCGCAGCCGTTCGGCGATGTAGACCGCGCGCTGGCCGTCGATCACCGGGAAGCGCTTGGTACCGGCGGCGTCATGGCAGCTGCGACAGGCGGGAAGCTGCTTGTCGGGCAGGCCGCGCTCGACGATCTGGCGGGCGGCGGCGTCGCTGTTGCCGCCGCGTCCGGGCGCAATGCCGGGCATGGCGGCGAAGCGGCGGGCGAGCGCCACGCGTTCCTCCGGCGTCAACTGCGCGGCGACGTTCGACATGACCGCGCTCTGGCGCTTGCCGGTCGCATAGGCTTCGAGCGCGGCGGCGAGATAGGCGGGGTCCTGTCCGGCGAGGATCGGGATATCCTTTTGACCGCGACCCAGGCCGTCGCTGCCGTGGCATCCGGCGCAACTGTCGAACCGGCCATTGGCGGCGCCGAACCCTTGCGCGTTGCTGCCGGCAAGGACGCGATATTGCTGCGGCGTCATGTTCGGCAGCAGGCGGACGAAGGCGACCATGCGCTTGACCTCGTCCGGGCGGTCCTTGGCGGCCCAGGCAGGCATGCCGCTGAACTTCACGCCATGTTCGAGGATCCAGAAGAGCTGCCGGTCGGTCCATTGCTTCGCATTCTTGGACAGGTCGGGGGCGGGGGGCGTCGCCTTCTGCATCAGCGGCAGCGGACGCACGCCGGGCGCGCCGTGGCACGAGGCGCAGGACGATGCATAGTAACCGGCCGCGCTCACCAGCCCGCTATCGTCCTTCGCCTCCTTGGGTGTCGAAAAGGCGGCACGGGTCTGCACCGAATTGCGCATGACCCAGTGCAGGAACCAGTCGGTGATCGCCCAATGGCCCGACGACGCGGCGACGTTGAACAATCCGGACCACGCATAGGCCATGCCGAGCGCGAAGATGCCGAGCAGCGTGACGATGACGCGCTTCCACGTCAGGCGGATGGTCATGGCTGCGGCTCCGGTTGGCGCAATAAGTTGGCGAGCAGCGCGAGGCCGCCGAGGAAATAGCTGGCGGCACCGACCAGCAGCATCACGACCCCGCCCAGTTGCTGGTCGGCAAGCGCGTCATAATGCCCATGCATCATCGCCGGATAGAGCGGGCGGGGGGCAAGGCCGATCAGCGCGCCGAGCAGCGTCATGTGCATCGAGGTCAGCAGCAACGCACCGACACCCGCCGCGCGCCGATCGGGACCGGCACCGAGCACCGCCGCCCAGAGCAGCAAGCCGGCGGCGAGGAACATCGCCTGTTCGACGATCATCGCCGCCATGTTGCTGTCGGCGAGCAGGCGCAGCGCGGGCAGATGCCACCCCCAGACGGTGGCCAGTTCGACCAGCGACATGGCGAGCGGGGTGACGATATGCGGCCAGCGCTGCGCCGGGTCATAGCCACTGCCGGCGAGGCCGAAAGCGATCAGGGGTGCTGCGACCGCGACCGCGATCATGTGTCCGGCCATATGCCCGACCATGCCCGCCTGTGCCGCCGCTACCCAACCGACCGGCAACAGCATTAGCCCTGCGATCAGGCTGACGCGTTTCATCGGCAATCCGTCAGGAACAGCACGGGCGCTGCGGTGAAGAGGACACCGACGAAGCTGAGCGCGGCGAGCAGCACGGTCGAGAAGGCGAGGAAGCGCATGCGGTCGCTGTCGGTGCCTTCCTCGTGCGGCGGGGTGTCGCCGGGGACGCGCGACTGGAGGTGAGCGATGATCCCGGCACCGGCGATCAGCAGCAGCGCGACGATGGTGCCGACGGCGTAGAGGATCGGCAACCGGGGGAAGCCGCCGACCTTCGCGCAATGGATCGCCGCCCACAGATAGGAGAACAGGAAGTGCGCCGCCCAGACGGTCGGCGGGACGATCAGTGTCCAGAGCGTCACCTTCAGCCGGGTGACCATGCCATGCAGCCCGCGTTTCATGCGACCCCCGGGAACAGGCCGATCGTCGCATAGGTGACGATGGCGGTCAGTGCCATGAAATGCTGATAGACGGTGATGTTCCGCAGATCGGCGTCATATCGGGGCGTCATCCGCCCGGCGATGCTGCGCGCCAGCGTATAGCCCTGCATGATCGCGCCGACCCCGGCATGGGCGGTGGTCCAGATCACCAGCACCCATACGATCGCGGGATAGCTGTGCAGTTCGGGATCGAGCCCGGTGGTCAGAGGTCCCTGCAACCCCGCCCAGATGCCCGCCAGGCTGGCGGAGATGCCAACGACCAGCAACAGTCGCGCGGTGCCGACGATGCCGCGCCGGTTGGTTTCGCGCGCTGCCACGGTCGTACCCCAGCTCAATGCCGCCAGTGCCAATGCAACCATCGGCCAGAAGCTGCCGGGGCCGTCCATGCCCGGACCCGAAGGCGGGAATTCGGGATGCACCGTCCAGAAGAAATAATAGCCGAACACCAAACCCGAAAAGGCGGTCGCGTCGGCCATCATCGTGATGAACATCGCCCACCATCCGGGCGCGGCCGAGCCGGAGACGTAGAGCGGCAGTTCGATGCCATGCCCGATCGGCTTGCAATCCTTTTCCGGGATCTCGGCGGTCCCGGTCCACAGCCAGTAGAGGACGAACCCCAAGGTCGCGACCGCGCCGGCCAGCGACCACCAGTAAAGATGATAGGTGGTCAGGATGAACACGCTGCCCAGCGCGATCGCGGTCAGCATCGGCACCCAACTGGGCGTGCCCAACCGCACGACATAGAGCGGACGCGCGTCGAGCACGGTGGTCACGATCGTCTCGCGCCGACCCTCTTCGGCGTCGGGCAGGAAGAAGCGGCCTTCGTCGACCTTTTTCACGAAATCCTTCTGGTCCCAGATCGGATAGCGGCTTTCGATCAGCGGGACCGAACGTATGCCCCAATCCTCGTCATCGGGATGCGCCAGCCATTCGAGGGTGCCGGCGTTCCACGGATTGCGCGGTGCCTTTTGCCGCCACGGCGAGCGGGCGAGATCGAAACAGATGATCGCGGTGCCGGTCGCGAACAAATAGGCGCCGATCGTCGAGGCGAGGTTGAGATAATCGATGCCCAGTTCGCTGGGATAGGTGAAGACCCGGCGCGGCATACCGTACAGGCCGCTGAAATGCATTGGGAAGAAGGTCAGGTTCGCCCCGACGAACAACGTCCAGAAGGCGGTGCGCCCCAGCCGGTCGGACAGTTTCTTGCCGGTGATCAGCGGCCAGTAATAATAGAGTCCGCCGAACAGCGGCAACAGCGTGCCGCCGATCAGCACGTAATGGAGATGCGCCACGACGAAATAGGTATCGTGCGCCTGCCAGTCGAATGGTGCGATCGCCACCATTACGCCGGTCAGCCCGCCGATGACGAAGATGGCGAGGCTGCCGGTCGCGTAGAGCAGGGGCGTCGACCATTTGACCTTGCCCGCCCACAGCGTCGCGATGAAGGCGAAAATCTGGATGCCGGTCGGGATCGCGACCGCTTCGGATGCGGCGGAGAAGAAGGCGAGGCTGATCTTGGGCAGGCCGGTCGCGAACATGTGGTGGACCCACAGGCCGAACGACAGGAAGGCAGTGCCGACCGCCGCCAGCACGATCCATGGATAGCCGAGCAGGTGCCGCTGGGCGAAGGTCGGGATCATCATCGCGAACAGCGCGATCGATGGCAGGAAGACGATATAGACCTCCGGGTGGCCGAAGATCCAGAAGAGGTGCTGCCACAGCAGCGGATCGCCGCCGCGCGCCGCATCGAAGAACGGCCAGTTGAGCAACCGCTCCATTTCGAACAGCACGTCCCCCGCGATCAGCGGCGGGAAGGCGAACAGGATCATCACCGCGACGACGAGGATATACCACGCATAGAGCGGCATCAGGTTCAGCCGCATCCCTGGCGGCCGGCATTTCAGCACGCCGACGATCAGCTCGACCGCCGCCGCCACCGACGACACCTCGATAAACGACAGGCCGAGCATCCAGATATCGGCGCCCAGCCCTGACAGGTCGGTGCGGGTGGTGAGCGGCGGATACATGAACCAGCCGCCATCGGGCGCAGCATTGAAGAAGATCGACCCGCCGACGAACACCCCACCCAGCAGGAACGACCAGTAACCGAAGGCGGAGAGGCGCGGGAAGGGCAGGTCGCGCGCGCCCAGCAGCTGCGGCAACAGGATAATCGACACCGCCTCGAACATCGGCACGGCGAACAGGAACATCATCATCGAGCCGTGCAGCGTGAACAGCTGGTTGAAGGTATTCGCCGATACCAGATCGTTTTCCGGCGTCGCCAACTGCGTCCGCATGATGAGCGCAAGCACACCCGCGAACAGCATGAAGGCGAAAGCGGTCAGCGTGTACCACGCCCCGACCCGGTTGTTGTTGCAGTCCGTCCAGCGCAGGAAAATCCCCTGCGGCGCCTGCCATACGGCGCGCAGCCGTTCCTCCTGCGCGGCGCGGAGCGCGGGATCGTCTTGCGCGTGCAGGCTCATTTCATGCTTTCCAGATAGGCGGCGATCGCCTGCGCATCTTCGCGCGACATTTGCGGATAGGCGGGCATGCGCGCGCCGGGTTTGACCGCCGGCGCATCCGTGATGAAGCGGACCAGCGCGGCGCGGGTCATCGGCTGGGTGCCCGCACCAAGCGAAGCGCGGCTGCCGATATGGGTCAGGTCGGGACCAATCTGTCCGGCGGCTTCGGTACCGGCAATGGCGTGGCAACCGGCGCAGCCATTGGCGGCGAAGGCGCGCGCGCCCGCAGCCGTAGCGGCGGCCGGGGCGGCGGGGCGGCGCACGTTCGCCAGCCAAGCGTCGAACGCGGCCGGCTCCATCGCGACCACATCGAACGCCATCAGTGCGTGGCTGAGTCCGCAGAACTCGGTACAGACACCGCGGAACGTGCCGGGCCTGGTCGCGCGAACGATGAGGCGGTTGGTCCGCCCGGGGATCATGTCCATCTTGCCGGCCAGTCCGGGGATCCAGAAGCTGTGGATCACATCGCCGGCGGTCAGGTCGAACTGTACTGTGCGCCCAACGGGGACGCGGATTTCATTGGCGGTGACGACGGGCCTGGCCCCGGGCGGTTGATACCGGACGCGCCACCAGAATTGCTCGCCCTCGACAGCGATGCGCAAATCGCCTTGCGTGACCGGCAGCGGCCGCATCGCGGGCAGGCTGTAGAGCAGCAGGCCGAGCAGGACGACCACCGGTAGCACACCGCCGACCCAGCCGATCAGGCGCATGCCGCTGGACAGTGTCAATCGCCCCTCGGGCGCGCGGACGGCGGTAACCATCAGCGCGGCGACGCCGGCGGCGATGACGATCGCGCCGACCAGCATGACGATGGTCAGATGACGGACGGTCGCCGCCTCTTCCCCGAAAACGGTCAGCGCCGACTGATGCCGGTTACAGCCCCCCAGCACGAGCAGCGCGGCCACGCCGCAACTGGCTTTGACGCCGCGCATAATCCCCCTTCGACCCGCGCCGTTGTATACGGCACGGTAGCGAAACGAGATGCCCGCGCTTGCGTTCCACCACGATGTCGATCGGTCCGGCGCGCGCCGGCCGTCGCCCCGATCAAACCTCGCTGTGGGGGGCGGCGACGTTCAGCCGATCCAGCCGCCGGTAAAGCCGGCACGTTCCAGCCCGCGACGGATATGCGGATTGCGCCGCATCACCTCCCAGATCAGTCCGCTGCGCTGATTCTCGATCATCAACACGATCGGCCCCTGATCAATGCCGAGATAGTCGCCATCGACCCAGCCGACGCCGCGAACCAGCTTGCCGTGCTTGAGCGGTTCGTCGGTGCGGGTCAGCGTCGGATTGAACGAATCGAGGAACCCATATTTGTCGTAAATGCCGGCACCGTAGCGCGCGTGCATCCTGGCCACCATCGGCGTGACGATTTCGGGCGCAAAGGCGATCGATCCGAGCGCCGCGGTCGGCGCCAGCGTGCCGTCGTCGCGCTCGCCGGGGCCGCGTGCGGAATAGCTGAAGAATTCGCGCTGGCGACCGTCGATCGTCACCTGGAAATCGCCGGGACCGTCGCACGCGGTCAGGCCCCAGCAATCGTCGCCATAGCCGACCTTGCCACCCGGATTTTCATTGGCATAGGCGCGCTGGGCATAGGTCGCGCGGCGGCTGTTCTCGAAATAATCGATACCCTTGGACGCGATATAGGGATCGCGGATGCCGCGGAAATCGATCCAGACATGGCTGTACTGGTGGCCGAACATCGGCGCGAACTGCAGGTGCGGCTCGCCATAAGCGTTGCCCCAGCTCTTCTCGAACTGTTGCGTGAGCGCGCCCCATGTCGCGGGCGGCAGCGGATGCGTCGGGCTGGCCAGCGCCAGCACGTACAGGATCATCCCCTCGTTATAGATGTTCCAGTCGGACCGGATGAAGCCGCTTTCGGGATGCCACCCCATCGATACGAAGGGTGGGCGCGGCACGATCCAGTCCCATTCGACCGCGCGATAGAGTTGCTCGGCAAGATCGCGGATCCGTGCTTCCTGCGGGTCGGCGCGATCGAACCAGCTTTGCGCGAACAACACGCCGCCCAGCAGCAGCGCAGTGTCGATCGTCGACAATTCGCATTTGGCGAAGCGCAAGCCCTTCGTCACGCCGAGGAAGTGGTAGAAGAAGCCCTTATAGCCGCTGAAGCCGGTCTCGCCGTCGCCCTGCGGCGCCCTGGCAAGGAATTCGAGCGTGGTCAGCGTGCGTTCGCGATGTTGTTCGCGGGTGATCCAGCCATGTTTCTCGCCCACGCCGTAGGCGGTCAGCGCGAAGCCGATCGCGGCGATCGAGGCGAAACTGGGCGTCGGCCAGCGATCGGGTGCAAGTCCGGTCGCGGCATCGGTGGTCTCCCAGAAGAAGCGAAACGTGCGCTCCTGAATATCCGAAACCAGATCGGGCGAGGCGCCGGATACGACCCCGGTCCGTGCGGTGCATCCGGCGACGAGCGCCGCGGTGCTGGCGGCAAGGAAATGGCGGCGATCGATCACGGGCAAGCCCCTTTTTCTGGATACAAAAATGCCGGGACAGGCAGGTGCCAGTCCCGGCAGGGTAGGGAAGGGTTAGAAGTTGAAGCCTGCCGACAGCTTGATCGTGCGCGGCTGGTTGCCGCCGATGCTGAACGACGAACGCTCGCCATAGACCGATTGCGATCCGTCGGTCCGGCTGTTGTCGAGTGCGCTGTTGTTGAAGTCGATATAGTTGCGATCGTTCATCAGGTTGATGATGTCGACGCGGAAGCGGATCCGAGCGGTATCGTTGACGAACCGGATCGGAATATACTTCGTCGCCGCGACGTCGAGCTGACGACGGCCCCATTGATCGCCCAGGCTATCGCGGAACCGGCCTACGACGTTGCGCTGGTACGGGTTCGAGCTGTCGAACGACGTTACCATGAACATCGGTGACTCGATCGAGAACTTGCTCGACAGCGTCAGCCCGATCGGCGTGTCGACGCTACCCGCCATGACGAAGCGGTGGCGCGGCACGCCCGCCGATCGCAGCGTCGGATAATCGTCGATCGACGGGAAATCGAGGCTGAAGGTCTCGCCGAACTGCCGGTTTTCCGACGCTTCGGTGAAGGTATAGGTTGCGTCGAGGCTCCATGGCGACGTCGGCGAATAAGGCTTGGTCAGTTTTACATAGGCCGAATCCGCGTCGGTCTTGAGGCCGTTGTCGCCGATGATGATCGATCCGAAGCCCGGCGGGGTGAAGCCGAACGGCGACTGCGGTGTCGGGTTCTGTGCGGTCGGGGCCGGCGCGAAGAACGACCCGTCGGGGCGACGATTACCCAGCAGATACACGAAGCCATCGCGGCTCGAAATGTGCTGATAGCCAACTTCAAGTTCGATCGGATTGAACCGCGACCGGAAGCCCAGTGAGAACTGATCCGAATAGGGCATCTTCAGATCGTTCTTGATGAACCGCAGTTCGCGTCCGCCGCCCGTGCTGCTCTGCGCTAGCTGCGCACGGCCTTCTGCGGTCAGGTAGATCGGATTCCACGGAATGCAGGTCGCTGACGGCGTGCACGGGTTCAGCTGGTCCGCGCCCTGGAACAGGAAGGTCCGCTGCTGGAAGGCACCAACCGACAATTCCTGCTGCAAGAAGTCGAACTGGTTGCGGTCATACGAGCGACCGAAGCCACCGAAGACGGTGAAGCGGCCATCCTGGTCGACGCGATAGGTGAAGCCGACGCGCGGCTGGATGGCGCCCATGAACGCCTTCCGGTTGTTGCCGGTCGAGATATAGTCGTTGATGTTGTAGTCGGCGTTCTGCAAGTTCGGATACTGCGCCGCGGAGATCGCGGTCAGGTTCGACTGCGGCGTCACGAAGTCGAGGAATGCCGGGGTCCGTTCGTAATCCCAGCGCACGCCCAGGTTCAGCGTCAGGCGGTCGGTAACATCCCAATCGTCCTGCGCATAAATACCAAACTGGAAGTTCTTCGATTCAATGGTTGAGCTGCCGAAGCCGCTGGGCGCGCCGAAGACAAGGCGGTACGGGACGTCGGTCTGGAAGCCGGTCTGGCTATTGAGGTTCACATCATAGGTATAGGAACCGTTGATGTTGTTCTGTTCGAGCGTGTTGAGATTGACCCACTTCGCCTTCACACCCGTCTTGAAGGTATGCCCTTCGAGGCCGGTGTAGGTGAAGTCGTTCTGGACGGTCCAGCCCTTCTGGCCCTTTTCCTGGAAATTGGTGCCGCCGCCGATGCGCAGCAGGTCGATGCGCCGCGAGCCGGTGCCGGTGATCTCGGTGCGTTGGAAGAACTGGTTGATCTCCTGTTCGACCGGGCGCGGCGACCACACGACGTCTTCGTATGACACGCGGAAATCGTTGATCCAGTTATCGGCGGTGTGCTGCCACCGGGCAAGGCCGCGAATGTCCTTGACCGAGTTGTTGGTGCGGGTCGAAAACGCGCTGATCCCGCTGCCCAGGTCGTCGCCGCTTTCCTTGCGATACTTGCCCGAGAATTCGAAGAGGTCTTCGGCGGTCGGCGAGATGTCGATCTTGCCGAAGATCAGGTCTTCATTGAACGTGTTGGTAAAGTTGCCGAAGCGCGAGCGTAGCTCGGCCGGGATGACGCTGATGTCGACGCCATTGCCCGGCAGCACGTCGACCGGGCGTTCCTGCCGCTTGCCTTCATAGCTGATGAAGAAATGGGCGATGTCCTTGACGATCGGACCGCCCAGCGCGACGCCATACTGCATGTCCTTGGTGTCGACCTTCGCCACGCGGGTCGGGAACAGCTCGGTCGGACGGCGGTCGCGCAGGTCCTGGTTGGTGTAGTCGACGAACCCTTCGCCATGGAACTCGTTCGTGCCCGACTTGGTGCCGGCGACGATCGCGACCGAGCTGACCTGGTCGAACTCTGCCTTATAGTTCGACGACAGCACCTGATATTCGCCAATGGCGAGCTGCGGGAAGGGGTTACCCGGCGAGGAATCCTGACCGGTCACGCCGTTCTTAAGGACGTAGTCCTTCTGACTGACGCCGTCGATGAACACGTTGACCGAGTTCGAACGCTGCGCACCGCCCTGCAGGCGGGCCTGGCCGTTGGCGCCTTCCTCAACGAACCGCACCCCTGGCGCCAGATCGGCAAAGGCCAGGAAGTTGCGATTGTTCTGCGGAAGCTGCTCGATCAACCGCTGCGTAATGTTGATTCCGACCTGGCCGCCCGACAAGGTGCGGATACGGCTGCCGGTGACGACGATTTCGTCGTCGTTCGATGCGACACTACCCGGATCGGTTTCGGTCGTCTCCCCTGCTGGAGCCGCTGCGGCAGTCGTCAGATCGATGTCGAGCCCGGCATTCTGCCCGACCGCAAGCGTGAATTCGTCGGAATTACGCGTGCCGTTGGTCAACTGGATCTCAAGCCGGTAGGTCCCGGCACGCAACGACGCGAAGTTGTACGTGCCATCCGCCCCTACGGTTGCGACTCGGCGAATACCGGTTGCGACTTCTACCGCCGTCACCTGCGTGACGCGGTTATCGGCTGGCGACGTGATCGTACCGCGCAGCGACGCCTGTCCGACCTGGGCATAGGCGGCAACCGGAACGACGACCGCCCCCGTCGCCAGCGTGGTCGCTGCGGCGAGTGCCGCGCGGATCATGGTCTTCCTCATGCGTTTATTCCCCTTGTTCCCCGGTATTCCGGGTCTTCCCTTGGTGAAGTGGTTTCGCGCACGATCAGGGTCGGCGCGCGAAGTTCGATGCTGCGGTCGTCGGCCCCGCCGATCTGGTCGGTCAGGCGCGCGATGGCGCGTTCGCCGAGTTCGGCGATGTCGATGCGTAGTGTGGTGAGCGTCGGCGAGATCAGCCGGGCGAGCGGGATGTCGTCGAAGCCGGCGACCGCCACCCGGTCGGGCACCGCCACCCCGGCACGGCGCAAGCCCATCAGGACGCCGATCGCCATCATGTCGTTGGCGGCGAATACCGCATCGACGTCGATCCCCTCCCGAACCATTTTCTCCGCCACGGAAACGCCTGACTCTTCGAGAAAGGTTCCGCGTTCGATCAGCGGTTCGAGGCCGGCGGCGGCGATGCCGGCGCGATAGCCGTCCATCCGTTCCTCCGCATCGATATTGCCGACCGGGCCCGCGAGATGCAGGATGCGGCGGCGACCGGTCGAAACCAGATGATCGACCATCGCCCGTGCGCCCGCGATATTGTCGAGGCGCAGTTCGGGACGCGGCTGGTGATGCGGCGCGCAGTTGACCAGCACGACGGGCACCCCGGTCGGCAGATGCGCGAACAACTGATCGGGATCGATATGCGGCGCCATCACCACCATGCCGTCGACCCGTCCGCGCATCGTGCGCAGCGCCTCGACCCCACGAGCGGGATCGGCATGCATGTTCGACAGCAGTAGTTGCAGCCCGCGCGCCGAAGCCTCGCGGTCCATGCCGCGCAGCAGTTCGGAGAAGAATTCGCCGTGCAGTTCGGGCAGGACGACGCCGATCGCGTTCGATCGCGCCAGGCTGAGCGAGCGAGCGCCGGCATGCGGCACATAGCCGAGCTTGGTGGCAGCGGCATGCACCCGTTCGCGCAGTTCGGGACGGACATTGTCGTGGCCGTTCAGCACGCGCGACACCGACGCGACGGATACGTCCGCCGCGCGAGCCACATCGCGGATGGTGGCGTTCGCCATGCCGTTGACCATTCCACTCCCTGCGTCGCCGCGCCCATCGCAGCGAATCCGTCGGCTTCTCACCGATCGCTCTTGATGTAACCGGTTACATGATCTTAAAACGCGCTTCAACCACAGATTCGAAACACAAGCGCATCCATTTCGTTGCGCAAACGAGACAGAGGGGATCGCATGGAAGACATTCGCATTTCGCGACGGGCGATGATGATGGGCGCCGGCGCGATCGCCGCGTGGAACGCGTCGCCGGCGCGGGCGCTGCTGGCGCAGGCGGGCGACAGGCTGCCGGCATCGGTCGAGTCGCTGATCGGTCAGATGACCGTCGAGGAGAAGGCGGGACAGTTGACGCTGATGGCGGCCGCTTGGGCGGGCGGGGCGGCGAATGCGCTCAATCCGATCAGCGCGACGGCGACATTCGATGAACAGCTGGCGGAGGTCCGTGCCGGCCGGCTGACCGGCGTGTTCAACGGCAACGGCGCCGAAATGGCGCGGCGGATGCAAACCGTGGCGATGCGCGAACAGCGTCTGAAGATACCGTTGCTGTTCGCCGCCGACATCATCCACGGCTTCCGCACCGTATTTCCAATGCCGCTGGCGGAGGCGGGGACGTTCGACGCAGATCTGGCCGAGCGGACGGCGCGAGCGGCGGCGGTCGAGGCGTCGGCGGCGGGCATCGATTGGACCTTCGCGCCGATGGTCGACATCGCCCGCGACCAGCGCTGGGGGCGGGGGATCGAAGGGGCAGGCGAAGACCTGCTGCTCGGCAAGACGATGGCCGATGCGCGGGTGCGCGGGTTCCAGGGCCGGCGCGGCCTGACCGCCGACGATGCCGTCGCGGCCTGCGCCAAGCATTTCGCGGCTTATGGCGCGGGGGAGGCGGGTCTCGACTACAATACCGTCGACGTGTCCGAACGGACGCTGCGCGAAACCTATTTCCCGCCGTTCCAGGCCGCCTTCGCCGCCGGCGCGCCGACGACGATGGCCGCGTTCAACGAATTGTCGGGGGTGCCGGCGACCGCCAATCCATGGCTGCTCGACACGATCCTGCGCAAGGAATGGGGGTTCGGCGGGCTGGTCGTGTCGGACTATACCGGCGACGAGGAACTGATCGCGCATGGCTTTGCCGCCGATGCGCGCGAAGCGACGAAGCTCGCCTTCCTTGCCGGTGTCGACATGTCGATGCAGTCGGGTTTCTATATCAAGCATCTCCCCGATCTGGTCGCCAAGGGCGAAGTGCCGATGGAACGGCTCGACCAGGCGGTGCGGCGCGTGCTGGCGCTGAAGGCGCAGCTTGGCCTGTTCGACAATCCGTTCCGCCGCATCGACCCGCGTCGCGAAAAGCAGCGGGTGCGGACGCCCCAGCATCTAAAGCTGGCGCGCGAGGCCGGGGCGCGGTCGATCGTCATGCTGAAGAACGACGGCGACCTGTTGCCGTTGCCCAAATCGGGCAAGCGCATCGCGCTGATCGGGCCGTTCGTACAGGGGCAGCGTGAGTTGATTGGGACGTGGAACGTCTATGGCTCGGATGCAGAGGCGGTGGACCTGCTGACTGGTGTTCGTGCCGCCGTCACTGATCCGAAGCTGGTCAGCGCGGTCGACGGATCGGGCATCACCGATCCGATTCCCGGCGGGATCGAGGCGGCGGTTATCGCTGCGTCGCAGGCGGATATCGTGCTGCTGGCGATCGGTGAATCGCAACGCATGTCGGGCGAGGCGCAGTCGCGCGTCGATATCGGCATTCCCAAGGCGCAGCTCGATCTGGCGGAGGCGGTGCTGGCGACGGGCAAGCCGACCGTCATCCTGCTACGCAATGGCCGGGCGATGGTCCTCGACAAGCCGGTGCTCGATGCGCGGGCGATCCTCGTCACCTGGTTTCTCGGGTCGGAAAGTGGGCCTGCGACTGCCGACATCCTGTTCGGCGAAGTGTCGCCATCGGCGCGGCTTCCGGTCAGCTTCCCCTATGCGACGGGGCAGGAGCCCTATTATTACGCCCACAAGACGACCGGGCGTCCCAACCCGCCGGGGCCGCTGGCCGACTATAAGGCGCGCTATCGCGAGGGGCCGAATGCGGCGCGTTTCCCGTTCGGGCACGGGCTGACCTATGGCCGGATCGCGTATAGCGACCTCGATCTGGGAGACGGGCGGCTGAACAGCGATGGCGCGCTGAAGGTGCGGGCACGGGTCACCAACAGCGGGACGCGGGCGGCGACCGAGGTCGTGCAGCTCTATATCCACGACATGGCCGCCAGCATCACCCGCCCGGTGCGGGAATTGAAGGCGTTTCAGCGCGTTGCGCTGGCACCGGGGGAATCGAAGGTCGTCGAGTTTACGCTACGCGCCAACGACCTTCGCTTCATCGGGGTGCAGAACCGGCCGGTGGTCGAACCGGGCAGCTTCCGTATCTGGGTCGCGCCGTCGGCCGAGGCGGATGGCGTGAACGGCAGCTTCGTCCTGGCGTAACCAACCTCCCTCTCTCCTTCAGGGGAGAGGGCCGGGGAGAGGGGGCTTCACAAGCAATAGCGCCCGCGACTGCCCCTCTCCCAACCCTCTCCCCTGAAGGGGAGAGGGCTTTGGGGGGACGCACCCGGATCGCCGGCCGGCGCGTTAACGCCTTCACTGTGAAGGAGAACGAACCCATGACCAGCGATACTGAACCCAATCAGGCAGTCGGCAACAGCACCGACACCGCCAAGCCGGACGGCGTCAACACGGCGCCCGGCGGCGGCGAGTCAGGGGGCGGTGCCTATCCCAACCCGCATGACGCCAGCGACGAAGGACGCTTCGACGGCGGGCAGAGTCTGAAGGACTATCATGGCAGCGATGGCGCCAAGGAGAATGACGCGACCGGCACCGAAGGGTCGGGATCGGCATAACCCAGGTCGCGGCTGATCGCGCGCGCGGTCTCCGCCACCTTCGGTCCGATCGCGGCGACCTTGTCCGGCGTCAGATATTGTGCGGCGGTGGCGATGCCGATCGCGGCGACGATCGCGTCGGACACGTCGCGGATCGGGGCGGCGATCGACCGGATGCCGTCATTGCCCACGCTGTCATGGATCACATGCCCGCGCGCAATGTTGGCGCGCATCGCGTCTACCCAATCGGCGACGGCATTCGCGTCGGTGGCACCCGTCGCCCGGTATAGCCGCGCCAGGCCGTCGTTCCGCTCGTCGAACAGCAATGCCTTGCCGAGCCCGGTCTGCGCCACCGGGCGCCGGTCGCCGGGGCGGGTGGATACTTCCAGCCGCTGCCGGCCCGCCGCCCGGTCGAGATGGAGCGAATGGTCGCCATCGCGCCGCCCGAGGAACACGCACAGCCCGGTATCGGCCGACAGCGCCTCCATCCGCGCCCGTGCGACGCGGACCAGATCGATACGGCGATGCGCGGTAAAGCCCAGCTGCAGCAGCGTCGGCCCCAGCGTCAGCAACCCACGCTCGGCCTGCGCGACATAGCCGCGTTCGACCAGCGCCGCGGCCAGCCGGTGCGTCGTCGTCCGGCTGAGGCCCAATACCCGCGCCAGTTCGGCGACGCGCAATGGTTCGTTGCGCAACGCCTCGACCAGGTCGAGGCCACGCATCAGCGTCTGCGTGCCGCGCGAGGCGCCGGACGGTTCTTCGCTATGGTCGTTCATCGCGCCGACTTTGGATCAGCGCGACGCGTTACGCCAGCATGTCTTGCGCCATGACGAGCGTACCCAGCGGACCGGCTTCCTCGCCCAGCGCCGCCGGCACGATCCGCTCCGCGATCGATCCGGCATCGACATAGCCCAGATAGCCGCCCAGCGCCGCGACCACCCGTTCGCGCACCATCGGCAGCACTTGCGGCTGGCCCAGCCCGACCCCGCCGCCGACGATGATACGGGCCGGGGAGAGGGTAAGGAACAGCATTGCGAACGCTTCGCCCAGCGCATCGGCGACATCGCGCCATGCCGGATCCTGGGCCGACAGCAGATGCGCCGGCCCGCCGGTCCGCGCCGCGATCGCCGGCCCGCTGACCAGTCCTTCCAGACAGTCGCCGTGAAAGGGACAGGCGCCGGCGAAGCCATCGTCGGCGCGACGGCGCAGGCGGATATGCCCGGCCTCGGGATGCATCATGCCCGTGACCGGCCGACCGCCGGCGATGATCCCCATGCCCACCCCGGTGCCGACGGTGACGTACAGGAAGTCGGACAAGCCGACCGCCGCGCCGAATGCCCCTTCGCCCAGTGCCGCGCCGGTCACGTCGGTGTGGAATGCGACCTTGTCGAACCCTTGCGCCAGCGGCGCGACGATCTCGGCCCCGGCCCAATGCGGCTTGGGGGTCGGCAGCATCGTGCCGTCGGCGACCGAGATCGGGCCGAAACTGGCAATGCCGATCGCGGCGGGACGATGGTCGTGGCGCCATTCGGCCAACTTTGCCGCGACTGCACCCAGCGTTTCGTCGGGCGTGGTCGTCGGCACGCGGAACCGGTCGATGATCTCCCGCCCGCGCCCGAGCACCGCAATCGATTTGGTGCCACCCAGTTCCACGCCGGCAACGATCCTGTCGGAATGCATTTCGATCCTCTCTCGTCGAATGGCCGGCGTTGTGCCGCACCATGGCGTGACGTCGCAAGCACGCTGGCAACCACGACCCGCTATCGTCTTTGGCAAACGTTTGCAACGTTCCAATATGCGTCGATATTTTTACTGGCGGACGGTGAGATTTTGTTCGTACAAGCAGCGTCATGGAGCAGGATGTACAAAAGTCCCGGGTGCGGACCATCGCCGATCTGGCGCGGCTGGCGGGGGTGTCGCCGGGGACGGTGTCTCGCGCGCTGGCAGGCAAGTCCTTGGTGAACGCCGAAACCCGCGACCGCATCCAGGCTTTGGCCGCCGAACACAGCTTCCGCCCCAACCAGATGGCGAGCCGGCTCAGGACGCAGCGCACCGGGGTGATCGGCGTGGTCGTGCCGTTGGGCCATGAACGGCGGCAGCATCTGTCCGATCCGTTCTTCATGACGATGCTCGGCTTCCTCGCCGACCGGCTGACCGAGGACGGTTATGACCTGATGCTGTCGCGCATCATTCCCGATGCGACCGACTGGCTGGAGCGGATCGTCGATTCGGGGATGATGGACGGCGTGCTGCTGATTGGCCAATCCGATCAGGTCGATACGATCGAGCGCGTGGCGCGCCGCTATCGCCCGCTCGTCGCCTGGGGCAGCAGCGACCTGCCGGGGCAGGTGCATTGCGCGGTCGGCACCGACAATATCGCCGGCGGGCGTCTGGCGGGAGAGCGGCTGATCGCGCGCGGCGCGCGGCGCATCGCGTTCCTCGGCGAACTGCGCGCCCCGGAAATCCGCCAGCGTTACGAAGGGGTCGCCGCTGCCATGGCGACGGCGGGGATCGAGCATCCGCCAATCCAGCTCGACACGCATCTCGCCTCCGACATCATGGTGCAGGAAGTGACCGCGCATCTCGACCGTGTCGGCGGCGAGATCGACGGCATCGCCGCCGCCTCCGACGTGATCGCGCTGACGACGCTGCGGGTGCTGGCGGATCGCGGCATCCGTGTGCCCGACGACATGCCGGTGGTCGGCTATGACGATCTCCCGCTTGCGGTCAGTGCGGTGCCGCGCATCACGACCGTGCGGCAGGACATCGCGCGCGGTGCCGACGAAATGGTCTCCGCATTGTTTCGCCGCATCGCCGGCGAGGATGCGCCGTCGGTCATGATGCCGCCGGTGCTGGTCGAACGCGATTCGGCATAAGCGGGCAGGGGGCATCAACGCCCTTGCGCAGGCGTGGCCGGCAACGCTATCGCTCGCGCCGCAGGTGGGGCCTGTAGCTCAATGGTTAGAGCTGGCCGCTCATAACGGCTAGGTTGCGGGTTCGAGTCCTGCCGGGCCCACCAAATGCTTGCGTCGCGGCCGATACCGGCCTAGGCGCAACCCTCCGTCGGGGAGTGGCGCAGTCTGGTAGCGCGCCTGCTTTGGGAGCAGGATGTCGCAGGTTCGAATCCTGTCTCCCCGACCATCCTACGCCAAGTCATTGATCCCAAGCCGCCAACCCGGCGATCGGAACGGTTGTACCCCTCCCTGTACCCATTGGGGGCCAAGGCCGGGGATTGCCGAAGCTGAAACTGCGTATCGGCAGCTATCGCTGCGCGCATTCCAGGAAAGCGGACAGGCAATCGTCGTCGCTCATCGCGACGTTGAACCGCATATGGTCACGCCATCCGCCGCTGGTGCTGAACACCGGGCCGGGCGCCAGCACGATGCCGTCACCGATGGCGCGACGGGCGAGGTCGACGGCATCGACACCGTCCGGCAACCGTGCCCAGAGGAAGATGCCCGCCGCCGGCTCGATCCACGGTTCGATGCCGACCGCGCGCAGCCGCTTGCTCACCCGCGCCGTGGCCCGCGCGAGCCGGGTGCGCACGCCCTCGACATGGCGGCGATAGCTGCCGTCGGTCAGCACCGCATGGAGCAGGTTCGCCGCCAGCGGGCTGCCCGCCATCGAGGTGGCGATGCGCAGGTCGGCGAGCGCCTCGATCCAGTCGGGTCGCGCGGCAATGTGGCCGCAGCGGACCGCCGCCGACAGCGACTTGGAGAAGCTGCCGATCCGGATCGTCCGGTCGAGCCCGTCGAACGCCGCCAGTCGCGGCGCTGCCGTATGCTCGAAGTCGGCGAAGATGTCGTCCTCGACGACCGCCATGTCGTGCGCTTCGGCGATCTTGAGCAGGCGGTGCGCAGTCGGTGTGCCAAGCGAAGTGCCGGTCGGGTTATGGATGCCGGAGTTGGTAAGATAGAAACGCGGGCGATGCGCCGCGGCTGCCTCGGCGAAAACGGCGACATCGGGGCCCGTCGGCGTCATCGGCAGGCCGATCACTTTGGCCCGGTGCGCCCGCAGCAGCGCCAGGAAGTTGAAATAGCAGGGATCGTCGACCAGGACGGTGTCGCCCGGTTGCAGCAGCAAGCGACAGACGAGATCGAGCGCGTGGGTGCCGCTGTCGGTCAGCAGGATCTGGTCGGGACCGGCCTCGATCCCCTGATCCGCCATCCGCCGCGCCAAGAGCACGCGGAGCGGGAGCGAGCCGCGTGGCGAGGCATAGCCGGCCAGCGCCCCGTCGCCGCCGGCCCGCGCGGCGGCGCGCATCGCCTTGCGCAGCGCGTCGCTCGCCAGCCAGTCGTCGGGCAGCCAGCCGCATCCCGGCATCAGGTCATGCCGTTGCTCGCCCAGCGACTGTCGCAGCATCCACAACGGATCGACCTCGCGCTCCTGGGTGGCGCCGAGCCGGTCCAGCGCCAGTGGCGCGAGCGGCGCGGCGACATAAAAGCCCGACCCGGGACGCGACCGGATCACTCCCTCGGCGGCGAGCCGGTCATAGGCGTCGACCACCGTCGAGCGCGCGACGTTGCTCGCTTCCGCCATCGCGCGGATCGACGGAAGCCGCGCGCCGGGCGTTAACGCCCGCGCTTCGATGCGGTCGCGGATCGTGCGCACCACCATGCCGGTGCGGGTCTCGTCAGCCTCCATGCCCATCGTAATGCTGTTTCCACCAATACAGTTCGGCGCGATTGTATCGGTCCGTGCCTGTTCGCACCAGCCTCCGCAGGGTAGCACGCGGCATCACTCGTAGGAGAACCGAGACCGTGACCCGCCCTTTCCGCCTTGTCGACGTGTTCGGCACCGATCCGCTGACCGGCAATCCGCTGGCGGTCATCGCCGACGCCGAAGGTCTGTCGTCGCAGGAGATGCAGGCGATCGCGGGCTGGCTGAACTTCTCGGAGACGACCTTCCTGTTGCCGCCGACCGACCCGGCGGCGGACTATCGGGTCCGGATTTTCACCATGGCCCATGAACTGCCCTTTGCCGGCCACCCGACCCTGGGCAGCGCGCATGCGTGGCTGGAAGCGGGCGGGCAGCCCAAGCAGGACGGCGTGATCGTGCAGGAATGCGGCGTCGGGCTGGTGACGATCCGGCGCGACGACGACCGGCTCGCCTTCGCCGCACCACCGTTGCTCCGTGGCGGCGCGCCGACCGAGGCGGAAATCGCGCAGGTCGCGACGCTGCTGCGCATCGATCGGACGGCAATCGTCGATGCCGCCTGGGCCGACAATGGGCCGGGCTGGATCGCGGTCCTGCTGGAATCGGCCGAAGCGGTGCTGGCGGTCGATCCGGCGCGGCATCATCACGAACACATCGACATCGGCATCGTCGGCCCGCACGCCCCCGGCGGCGAGGTCGCGTTCGAGCTTCGCGCAATCTTCAGCGACGCGCATGGCGGACTGATCGAGGATCCTGTCACCGGCAGCCTCAACGCGTCGGTCGGCCAGTGGCTGTTCGCCAGCGGCCGCGCGAGCGGCAGCTACGTCGCCGCGCAGGGCATCCGGCTGGGCCGCACCGGGCGCATCCACGTCTCGCAGGACGACGCCGGACAGGTATGGGTCGCCGGTGCGACACGGACCCTGTTCAGCGGTTCGGTGCAAAGCTGATGCAGGTCGCGGTCCTCACCTTCGACGGCTTCAACGAGCTCGACTCCTTCGTCGCCGCCGCGATCCTCAACCGGTTGCGCTCGCATGGCTGGACCGCGCACATCACCGCGCCGACCGAGACGGTGACGTCGCTGAACGGCGTCATCGTCCACCGCCAACGGCCGCTCGCATTCGTCGAGGAGGCGGACGCGGTCCTGATTGGCAGCGGCCATCGCACCCGCGAGATCGCCGCCGACCCTGCGATGCTGGCCTGCCTGCGCCTCGATCCGGCGCGACAGCTGATCGCTGCGCAATGTTCGGGCACGCTGCTGCTGGCCAAGCTGGGGCTGATCGGCGACCTGCCGGCCTGCACCGATCTCACCACCAAGCCGTGGGTCGTTGAGGCCGGCGTCATCGTCATCGACGCCCCCTTCGCCGCGCATGGCAACGTTGCCACCGCAGGCGGCTGCCTTGCGGCACCGTACCTCGCCGCCTGGATGATCGCGCGGGGCGGCTCGCCCGGCCTCGCGCGCGAGGCGCTGCATTATGTCGCGCCGGTCGGAGAGAAGGATCGGTTCGTCGACCATGCCCTGTCCGTGGTCGGCGGTCCGTCCTAAGCCTGAAAGCTGGTCGGCATCGGCGACACATGCGCGCTGCCGCCGGGATCGTGATCCGGGCCAGCGCCAGTTTCGCGATCGTGACGCCCTTGCAGAAGCGGGTGATGGATGCCGCGACCGACGCGGCCAACCTCGCTTCCGCGAGGAACATCGGTACATTCGACCTCGGCGCCAATGCCGGCCCGGTTTGAAAGCTATCGGGCGGCCACGCCGCAGCGAAGCGCAGGCCGGCGGGTCACCCGCCGCTCCCGGCCGGATGAAGGACCTTCCGCATTCGGATCAGCGGCACGATGATGCCATTCACGTCCGCGTCGGCGCGTTCGAGCGGGCGATAGCCGCACGCGGCGTAGAGCCGTTCGCCGCTGGCCGTGCTCATCAGTTCGCCGGCCGTGAAACCCGCGTCCGCCGCCGCCCGCTCGCATTGGTCGAGCACCATGCGGCCGATGCCGCGCCGGATATGATCGGGGTGGGTGTACATCGCGCGGATACGGGCGGCGTCGCGGGCCGGGTCGAGCAGTGCGGGATCGCGCAGCCCGGTGCTATGATCGCCGCCATAGAGCGTCGCGCGTCGGCTCCATCCGCCGCAGCCGACCGCCACACCGCCTTCCTCGACGATGAAGTAGGTGCCGTCACGCACGATTTGCGTATCCAGCCCCATTACGGCCCGGCTCGCGACGATCTGGGCGGGTGTCAGCACTGCCGCCTGGCCGCGCTCGATCGCCAGGGTCATCAGGGCGCGCAGCGCATCCAGATCGTCCTCCACCGCCGGGCGGATCGTCAGCGCACCGTTCATGCCGCCAGCTCCAGCCGCCACGTCTCTCCCCGAAGCGGTACGCCGAACCGGTCGTGCATCGCCGTCTCGACACAGCGGAAGCCCTGCGCGGCATAGATGCGACGGGCGGACTCCAACACGCTTTGCGTCCACAACGTCAGCGCCGTGTAGCCCTTCTCGCGTGCGAAGCCGACGCATTGCGCGACCAGCGCCTCGCCGATCCCGCGCCGCCGCGCGAACGGTTCGACATGGAGCAGGCGCAGGCGCGCGAGGCCGTCCCCCTCGTCGGTCAAGAACACCGCGCCGGCCATCACCCCGTCGATCTCCGCGACCCAGCATTGCTCGCGGGCGGGATCGAAGTCGCGCAGGAAGGCTGCGGTCACCTCGCTCTCGATCACCTCGAGCTCGCGGCCCCAGCCATGGCTTTCGGCGTAAAGGACCGATTGCCGGGCGGCAATCAGCGCAGGCTCACCCGTGCGGAACGGGCGGATATGGAACGGCCCGCCCGACGCCGGATCGAGCAACAGGCGGGCGCGGGTCAGCGCCTCGACGAGGTCGCGCCGGCTCGTGCCCGGTACCTCGTCCAGAAGATCGCGCACCGCAGCGCGCTGGCGCCCGTCGATGATCGCGAAGGCGTCGCGTCCCGCCCCGGTCAGTCGCAGGTCGCGGGCGCGCGCATCATCCGCCCGCACCACGCGCACGACCCAGCCGCGCGCCTGGAACCGTGCGATCATGCGGCTGAGATACCCCGCGTCCATGCCCAGCACGTCCTGCAACATGCTGGCGGTAACAGGCTCGCGCGTGGCGATCTCGAACAGCAACCGCGCTTCGGGCAGGCTCGCATCGGTGTCGAGGAAGCGCGCATCCAGCGCGCCGACCGTCTGTGTATAGAAGCGGTTGAAGCGGCGAACCGCGGTGACGTCTGCATCTTCCATGACCGGCATGCTGGACCCGATTACTTGACGGAGTCAAGTATTAGGGTAATGCCGGTTCTGGCACGAGCCGCGCCCGGATCGCGGCGGCATCCCGGCCCGGCGGCGCGCCGAATAGGCGTCGATAGTCGCGGCTGAACTGTGACAGGCTTTCATAGCCGATCGCGAAGCCGACACGGGAGACCTCCTCGGCGGCGATCAAGCGGCGGCGGGCTTCCTGAAGGCGTACCTGCTTCTGGAACTGAACGGGCGTCATCGTCGTGACCGCCTTGAAGTGGCGGTGGAAACCGGGGACGCTCATGCCTGCCAGCGCCGCCAGGTCGGCGACGCGCAAGCTCTCCGCATAATGATCGCGGATGTGCGCCGTGGCGCGGCCGATGCGCGCGGCATGGGTGTCGGCGAGCCCGATCTGGCGCAGTGCCGGTCCCAGCGCGCCGCCCAGCAATCGCCACACGATCTCGCGCCGGACCAGCGGCGCAAGCACCTGCGCATCGCGTGGGGAATCGAGCAGGTCAAGCAGCCGCTTGAGAGGATCGCACAGCGCCGGATCATGCTCGGCAGTCGAAAGTGCGGCGAAAACAGGTGTATCGGCCAGCGCCCCGGCTTGGTCGGTGAGCAGTTCGGTAACCATTACCGGATCGATCGCCAGCGACAGCGCGAGATAGGGCAACTGCGCGTTCGCCTGCGTGATCCGCGCCGTGACCGGCAGGTCGAGCGAGGCGAGCAGGCACTGGCCAGCGGCGTAGCGATAGGGTGTCTCGCCCAGCATCGTCGTCTTCGCGCCCTGCACGACGAGGCAGAAGGACGGGCGGTAGACCGAGCGGATGATGCCGCTCGGCGTCTCCGCGCGGGTCAGCAGCAGGCCGTCGATCGGCGTCTCGCGGCCATGCGCGAACCAGTGGCGCTCGATCAGCGGCGCAAGGTCGATCAGCGTCGTCATCGGTTGCAAGCTAGCGGGTGATCCGCGCCGATGCACGGGCCAGCGGGTCGTGTTGATAAGATCGGGCAAAATATTGATCGGATCGGCGTCGCCGGGACGCGCGTCTGCCGCCTATCTCCCCCGCATCCAGTCCCAGCAGGAGAACGACCCATGCGTATGCGCCAGCTCGGCCACAGCGGCCTGTTCGTATCCGAATTGTGCCTCGGCACCATGACCTTCGGCGGTAGCGACGGCATGTGGGGCCAGATCGGCCAGCTCCGCCAGGAGGAGGCCGACGCGCTGGTGAAGACAGCGCTCGACGCCGGCATCAACTTCATCGACACCGCCAACGTCTATGCCGGCGGCGAAAGCGAACGCATTCTGGGCCAGTCGCTCAGGAATCTCGGCGTCGCTCGCGACGATGTCGTGGTAGCGACCAAGGTGCTGGGTCCGATGGGTGACGGACCCAATGCGCGCGGCGCTTCGCGTTCGCACATCATCAGCCAATGCAAGCAGAGCCTCCAGCGGCTCGGGCTCGACCATATCGACCTCTACCAGATCCATGGCTTCGATCCCGCGACCCCGATCGAGGAGACGCTGGAGGCACTCGATACGCTCGTCCGTCACGGCCATGTCCGCTACCTAGGCCTGTCCAATTGGGCAGCGTGGCAGGTGGTGAAGGCCGTCGGTATCATCGAGGCGCGTCGGCTGGCGCCGATCCTGTCGCTGCAGGCCTATTACACGCTGGTCGGCCGCGATCTGGAGCGCGAGATCGTGCCGATGCTTCGGTCCGAGAAGATCGGGCTGATGGTGTGGAGCCCGCTTGCCGGGGGCTATCTGTCGGGCAAGTATGACGGCGAGGGGCAGGCGGCGGACGGTCGGCGCGCGACGTTCGACTTTCCGCCGGTCGACCGGACACGCGGTTCGGTGGTGATCCCCGAGATGCGGCGTATTGCCGAAACGAAAGGCTGCACCGTCGCGCAGGTGGCGCTTGCCTGGCTGCTCCACCAGCCGGTGGTGACGAGCGTGATCGTCGGGGCCAAGCGGGTGGAGCAGCTCGCCGACAACATCGCGGCGACGCAGGTGTCGCTCGACGCGGACGACCTCGCCGCGCTCGATGCGGTAACGAAGCTGCCGGCGGAATATCCCGGCTGGATGCTCGAACGGCAAGGCGGCTATCGCGCGTGAGCAACTGCTGGAGTGACGGGTTGGTGCTTTCCACATGCGCAACGACACCGTGGCTCCAGCAGCGACCGGCTGGCCGCAGGCGGCCGTCATGTCGGGTGCTGCTAGGTACGACCGGCTTCAAACGAACTGCACACTGACAAATAATCGTGCGCGTTCCATATGATGCTCCGGTCATGATATCTGTTGCGTAACATTATTAGCCAAGCAGCCCGCAACTGGGCAATCGCAATAGAAATATAATTAAAACATGTGATTCAAACTGATACGGCTGGGTAGAATAGTTTAGACCGATCACAGGTAACAAGTTTTTTACCAAGCAAAAACTACGGGAATGGCCGGGAAGAGCAGGGGTTCTCGGTCTTGATCAGTAGTTGTCGCCTGACGGGCGCAGTATCCGCGATGTTGCCACTGTTGATGGCGACGAACGCCTACGCCCAGCGTGCACCCGATGCCGGGTCGCTGCTGAACCAGCAACGCCGTGGCGACATGGCCCCCGGCAGCACAACGCCACGGGGCGAAGAGGTGTTGGATCTCCCGATGCCGGACTCGGCGGCCGAGGGCACGGGCGTGCAGGTCACAGTACGCGCCATCCGCTTCGGTGGCGACCGCGATCTGGCGTCGGCCGAAAAGCTTGCGCTGCTGGTGGAGCCCGTCATCGGGCGCACGCTCGACCATGCCGGGTTTCAAAAGCTGGCCGACAACATCACCCGTTATCTGCGCGGGCGGGGCTATGCCGTGGCCAGTGCATATCTTCCCCGGCAGGACGTAACCGCCGGGAATATCGAGATCGCGATCCTGGCCGGGCGGCTCGACGACGGGCCGGATGCCATTACGGTCGAAGGGCATACCCGGCTGCGGCGCAACCGGATTACCGGTCCGATCGCCTCCGCCGTGCGATCGGGACGGCCGCTCAGGGCCGCCGATCTCGAACGCGGCCTGCTGATCGTCAACGACTTGCCGGGCATGGCGGTGCGATCGACGCTGGCACCAGGCAGCCGGCCGGGTACGACGCGGCTGATCGTACATGCCAAGCAGGATGCGCTGCTTTCCAGCGATCTGACGACGGACAATTACGGCAATGCCAGCACCGGCATGATCCGTGCGGGCGCGGGGTTGCGCCTGGTCGATCCGCTGGGCGTGGGGGATCAAGTCGTGATGGGCGTCAGCCTAGCCTCGGGCAGCACGCTGCTGAACGCGGGCTATGCGGTACCGATCGGCACCTCGCCCATCCGCCTGCAGGTCGCGGCCAGCTATCTCGAATATGACGTGCGTCAGCCCGCGCTGCGCGTCCTGGCGCTCGACGGATCGGCCCGTTCGAACAACATCGGGATCAACGCTCCGCTGCTGCGCTCTCGCGGCAGCAATCTGTCACTGGCGCTCGGCTATGAACGTCTTGCGTTGGAAGATCGCGCGCTGGGCACGATCATCAGCAACCGGCGTCTGGACAACCTGTCCGTCGCCCTGTCGGGCAACCGCATCGACGCGATCGGTGGTGGCGGCCTGAACGAGGCCGCGCTGACGCTGACGTTCGGAAGGGTCGACCTGGACCGCGACGCGCAACAGCGCCTCATCGACCAGCTTACCGCACGGACCGCCGGGAATTATGCCAAACTGTCCGGCCGGGTGTCCCGGCTACAGACGCTGGATGGCAATCGCCGCTGGACGTTCCTTGCCGGGGTCAGTGGCCAGGCGGCGGGCAGGAACCTCGACAGTTCCGCGCGTTTCCTGCTGGGTGGTCCGGGCGGCGTTCGCGCCTATGGCGTCGGACAGGGAATCGGCGACGAGGGCGTCCTGACGACGCTCGAACTGCGTCGGGCGATCGAATGGGGTAACGTCCAGCTTCAGGGGTTGGCGTTTCTCGACGGGGGACGCATCTGGACCAACGCGCGGCCGTGGCGGACGGGATCGAACACCACCGCCTTCCATGCCACCGGTTTCGGCCTCGACCTGCGCGGCCCCAACTGGGCGATCCGTACCGCCATCGCCCGCCGCATCGGTAGGCCCGACGTCACCGCCAGCGGCATCGAACCGATCCCGGACTGGCGGGGCTGGCTCCAAACCGTCGTCCGCTTCTGATGCCCCTCCCATATCCGGATAGTTCCATGCGCGACCGCAGCTTCACCCAACGCCGCCGCTTCGCCGGAGTCAGTCGTGCCGCCCTCTCGCTGTCCCAGCGTTTGGCGGGGGGCATGACGCTGGCGACACTGATGTTCGGCATCGGTCAACCGGTAGGCGCACAGACATTGCCGAACGGTGGCACCATCACCGCGGGCAGCGGCTCGATCACCACCGGCGCGCGCTCGGTCGAGGTGAACCAGACCAGCGACCGCATGGTCGTGGCTTGGCAGGGCTTCGATATCGGTGCGGGGGAGCGCGTGACGTTCAACCAGCCCAACGCGAGCAGTGTCGCGCTGAACCGGGTGCTGACCGGTGGAGCGAGCCGGATCGACGGGTCGCTGATCGCCAACGGGCAGGTCTGGTTGTTGAACCCCAACGGGGTCGTCATCGGTCGCGACGCGGTCGTGAATACCGCTGGACTGGTGCTATCGTCGCTGGGCCTCTCCGACGACGATTTCATGGGCGGTCGCAACAGCTTTTCCGGCAACGGAACGGGTGCGATCGTCAATCATGGACGGCTGACGACCGGTGCCGGCGGGGTCGTCGCCCTGATCGGCCCCGCCGTCGCCAATAGTGGCACCATCGACACGCCGGGCGGCAGCACGGTCATGGCGGCGGGCAGCGCGGTCGCGCTCGACTTCACCGGCGACGGTCTCATCACCTATCGCGTCGATCGCGGCGCGCTGGATGCGCAGGTGGCCAATAGCGGCGCGATCACTGCCGATGGCGGCATGGTCGTGCTGACCGCGCGCGGGGCCGACGCGCTGACCGCCAGCAGCGTCAATACCACCGGGACGATCCGTGCCAGTAGCCTGGTGTCCCGTGGCGGGCGCGTACTGCTCGACGGCGATACGGCGGCTGGCACCACCAACGTCGCGGGCGCGATCGACGTCAGCTCGACCACCGGACAGGGCGGGCTGGCCACCATAACCGGCGGCAACATCGTGCTGACCGGCGCGACGATTGATGCCAGCGGCGCGGCCGGCGGCGGCACGATCAACGTCGGTGGCGGCCGCTATGGTCAGGACGCGACGGTGGCCAACGCGACCACGCTGATGGTCGATGCGGCCAGCACGCTGCGCGCGGACGCGATCGACCGTGGCAATGGCGGCTTCGTCACCGCCTGGTCCAACGGCACCACCGGCTTCGCAGGGCGGATCGCGGCGCGCGGCGGCCGCTTGGGCGGCAACGGCGGCGAACTGGAGGTGTCGGGCAAGATCGACCTGCGCTACGCCGGCATCGCCGACGCGCTGGCGCCGATGGGGCTGACCGGCAACCTGCTGCTCGACCCGACCAACATCACGATCATGGGGGGCAGCGGCACGTCGGGCAACTGGACCTCGGGTACCGGCGACGTCACCATTTATGCGACCACCTTGGAAGCGCAGAGTGCCAACGTGCTGTTGCAGGCGACGCGCTATATCACCTTCATGGACCTGAACGACAATGGCGGTGACGGTGACATCGTCATGCAGCGCGACGTCAGCTTCCGGGCGGAGGCGCTGAACACGCTGAGCGGCACCGCCAACAACCGGCGTGCCTCGATCGTCTTCACCAATGCGAGCAACACGCTGAAGGTGTCGGGCACCGGCAGCATCTACATGAACGGCGGCGGTTCGGGGAACGGATATGGCACGATCGGCGACCGCCCGGATTCGGCCTCTACCGTCATCACCCCCGGTACCGGCACGTTCAACCTGATCGCCGGCGACGTCGGCGATGTCGGCAGCAACCCGGTGATGACCGCGCTGCCAAACCACAATGTCGGCACCGTCGGCAGCGTCACCCCGGGGGCGGGCAGCATCACCCTCTTGGGGGCCGACGGCATTCTGGTGTCGGGCAACATCACGACGGAGGGCGGATATGTCAGGATCTCCGGCGATTCAGACATTGGCGGTGGCGGCTCGATCAACCTCTCCAAGGACATTACGACCAACGGAGGCAATCTGTACGTCTATTTCGGCAACGCCGGCAGCGCGGAGAACGTCGCGACGATCGGTGGACATGTCCAGCTGGGATCGGGCCGGCTGATCTTCGGCGACGAGGTCAACGCGGCCAATGTCGCCGCCGGGCTGAGCCGCGTCAACCTCGGCCAGTCGACCGGGGTAAAGCGGCTCGGCGGTCTGCTCGAACTGTCGAACGACGTCAACTTCACCACGCCGCTGACGTTGTTGGGCGGGGCGACGATCCACACCGATGGCGATATCAACTTCAGCAGCACGGTCAATTTTGACACCGGCACCGATGCGCTGACGCTGCGCGCCAACAACATCAGCTTCGCCAATGCGACGCTGGCCAATGTCTCGACCGCCAGCATCGTGCTCGAACCATGGGTCGCTGCGACCGACATCAACCTCGATGGTCTGGACGGCATCGTCCCCGCCAACAGCTTCACCAAGCTGGCGGGGATCAAGAATCTGACGATCGGCCGGGTCGACGGCACCGGCACGACTATCGTCAGCAACGCGGGCTTTGCCTTTGGCGCAAGCGGGCGACTGACCCTGCTGAACGGCGCGATGCAGATAGACGGCCTGTTGCAGAACACCAGCGCCACCGGCACGATCCTGGCGCGTGCAGGATCGACCGACGTGACGATCAATGCCGGGGGATCGATCCGGGCGTTGGGCAGCGGCGATGCGGTGATCGCGACGGCCGCACGCAACTTCGTCAATCATTCCGGCACCGGCGCGCTGGTCGCACCCAATGCCGCCGGGCGCTGGCTGACCTATTCGACCAACCCCGCCGACGACCTACGCAGCGGTCTCGCGGTCGCGTTCAAGCAATATGACGCGACCTATGGCACCACCACCGTCGCCCAGGCGACCGGCAACGGCCATCTCTATTCCACCGCACCGGTGGTTCAGGTCGCGCTGGTCGGAAGCACGGGCAAGGTTTATGACGGTACCACCGCCGCCAGCCTGACGCTCGCCAGCAACTTCGCGGTATCGGGCGCGATCGACGGCGACGATATCAGCGGATTCCTGACCGGCTTTGCGAACGCCACCTATGACACCCGCAACGTCGGCACGGCAAAGACCGTCACCGCTACCGGCCTGACCGGCGGCACCGCGATCGATGGTGCCGTTACCGTCTATGGCTATGGTGTCACGTCTACTGCCTCTGCCGCGATCGGAACGATCACCCGGAAGGTCGTCGCTGCCAGTCTGTCGGCGACCGACAAGGTCTATGATGGCACCACCGCCGCGACCGGCAGCGCCACGCTCACCAGCGGCGTCATCGCTGGCGACACGCTCGGCGTAGGGGTCGGCGGCAGCAGCTTCGATACGCGCGATGCGGGGGCGGGTAAGACCGTCACCCTCACCGGGCTGACCCTGACCGGCAACGATGCGGGCAACTACCAGCTCGCCGCCACCAGCGGCACCACCACCGCTGCGATCAGCCGGAAGGTCGTCGCCGCCAGCCTGTCGGCGACCGACAAGGTCTATGACGGCACCACCGCTGCCACCGGCAGCGCCGCGCTCACCAGTGGCGTCATTGCCGGCGACACGCTCGGCGTAGGTGTCGGTGGCAGCAGCTTCGATACGCGCGATGCGGGAGCGGGCAAGACTGTCACCCTTAGCGGGCTGACCCTGACCGGCAACGATGCGGGTAACTATCAGCTTGCCGCCACCACCGGCACCACCACCGCCGCGATCAGCCGGAAGGTCGTTGCCGCCAGCTTGTCGGCCACCGACAAGGTCTATGACGGCACCACCGCCGCGACCGGCAGCGCTACGCTCACCAGCGGCGTCATTGCCGGCGACACGCTAAGCGTAGGCGTCGGCGGCAGCAGCTTCGACACGCGCGACGCGGGGGCGGGCAAGACCGTCACCCTTACCGGGCTGACCCTGACCGGCAACGATGCAGGCAACTATCAGCTTGCCGCCACCAGCGGCACCACCACCGCCGCGATCAGCCGGAAGGTCGTGGCCGCCAGCCTGTCGGCGACCGACAAGGTCTATGACGGCACCACCGCCGCCACCGGCAGCGTTACGCTCACCACCGGCGTCATCGCCGGCGACACGCTCGGCGTAGGGGTCGGTAGCAGCAGCTTCGACACGCGCGATGCGGGGGCGGGCAAGACCGTCACCCTCACCGGGCTGACCCTGACCGGCAACGATGCAGGCAACTACCAGCTCGCCGCCACCAGCGGCACCACCACCGCTGCGATCAGCCGGAAGGTCGTCGCCGCCAGCCTGTCGGCGACCGACAAGGTCTATGACGGCACCACCGCTGCCACCGGCAGCGCCGCGCTCACCAGTGGCGTCATTGCCGGCGACACGCTCGGCGTAGGTGTCGGTGGCAGCAGCTTCGATACGCGCGATGCGGGAGCGGGCAAGACTGTCACCCTTAGCGGGCTGACCCTGACCGGCAACGATGCGGGTAACTATCAGCTTGCCGCCACCACCGGCACCACCACCGCCGCGATCAGCCGGAAGGTCGTTGCCGCCAGCTTGTCGGCCACCGACAAGGTCTATGACGGCACCACCGCCGCGACCGGCAGCGCTACGCTCACCAGCGGCGTCATTGCCGGCGACACGCTAAGCGTAGGCGTCGGCGGCAGCAGCTTCGACACGCGCGACGCGGGGGCGGGCAAGACCGTCACCCTTACCGGGCTGACCCTGACCGGCAACGATGCGGGCAACTATCAGCTCGCCGCCACCACCGGCACCACCACCGCCGCGATCACCCGGAAGGTCGTTGCCGCCAGCTTGTCGGCCACCGACAAGGTCTATGACGGCACCACCGCCGCGACCGGCAGCGCTACGCTCACCACCGGCGTCATCGCCGGCGACACGCTGGGCGTGGGCGTCGGCGGCAGCAGCTTCGACACGCGCGACGCGGGGACGGGCAAGACCGTCACCCTCACCGGGCTGACCCTGACCGGCAACGATGCAGGCAACTACCAGCTCGCCGCCACCAGCGGCACCACCACCGCTGCGATCAGCCGGAAGGTCGTCGCCGCCAGCCTGTCGGCGACCGACAAGGTCTATGACGGCACCACCGCTGCCACCGGCAGCGCTACGCTCACCAGTGGCGTCATTGCCGGCGACACGCTCGGCGTAGGTGTCGGTGGCAGCAGCTTCGATACGCGCGATGCGGGAGCGGGCAAGACTGTCACCCTTAGCGGGCTGACCCTGACCGGCAACGATGCGGGTAACTATCAGCTTGCCGCCACCACCGGCACCACCACCGCCGCGATCACCCGGAAGGTCGTTGCCGCCAGCTTGTCGGCCACCGACAAGGTCTATGACGGCACCACCGCTGCCACCGGCAGCGCTGCGCTCGCCAGTGGCGTCGTCGCCGGTGACACGCTCGGAGTGGGGGTCGGCGGCAGCAGCTTCGACACGCGCGATGCGGGGGCGGGCAAGACCGTCACCCTCACCGGGCTGACGCTGACCGGCAACGATGCAGGCAACTATCAGCTCGCCGCCACCAGCGGCACCACCACCGCCGCGATCAGCCGGAAGGTCGTCGCCGCCAGCCTGTCGGCGACCGACAAGGTCTATGACGGCACCACCGCCGCGACCGGCAGCGCTACGCTCACCAGCGGCGTCATCGCCGGCGACACGCTCGGCGTCGGCGTCGGCGGCAGCAGCTTCGACACGCGCGATGCGGGGGCGGGCAAGACCGTCACTCTCACCGGGCTGACGCTGACCGGCAACGATGCGGGCAACTATCAGCTCGCCGCCACCAGCGGCACCACCACCGCCGCGATCGCCCGGAAGGTCGTTGCCGCCAGCCTGTCGGCTACCGACAAGGTCTATGACGGCACCACCGCCGCGACCGGCAGCGCTACGCTCACCAGCGGCGTCATCGCCGGCGACACGCTGGGCGTGGGCGTCGGCGGCAGCAGCTTCGACACGCGCGACGCGGGGACGGGCAAGACCGTCACCCTTACCGGACTGACGCTGACCGGCAACGATGCAGGCAACTACCAGCTCGCCGCCACCAGCGGCACCACCACCGCTGCGATCAGCCGGAAGGTCGTCGCCGCCAGCCTGTCGGCGATCGACAAGGTCTATGACGGCACCACCGCCGCTACCGGCAGCGCTGCGCTTACCAGCGGCGTCATCGCTGGCGACACGCTCGGCGTAGGGGTCGGTAGCAGCAGCTTCGACACGCGCGATGCGGGGGCGGGCAAGACGGTCACCCTCACCGGGCTGACGCTGACCGGCAACGATGCGGGCAACTACCAGCTTGCCGCCACCAGCGGCACCACCACCGCCGCGATCAGTCGGAAGGTCGTTGCCGCCAGCCTGTCGGCGACCGACAAGGTCTATGACGGCACCATCGCCGCGACCGGCAGCGCTACGCTCACCAGTGGCGTCATCGCCGGCGACACGCTGGGCGTGGGCGTCGGCGGCAGCAGCTTCGACACGCGCGATGCGGGGGCGGGCAAGACCGTCACCTTGACCGGACTGACGCTGACCGGCAACGATGCCGGCAACTACCAGCTCGCCGCCACCAGCGGCACCACCACCGCCGCGATCCTGGCCCGGACGTTGAGCGTTTCCATTACCGCTCTCGACAAGGTCTATGACGGAACAACGGTAGCAATCCTGCGCGATCCGGTAATCCAAGGCATTGTGCCTGGCGATCGGATAAGGGCTACCGCCGATGCAGCATTCGAGACGGCCACTCCGGGTATCGCCAAGCCGGTACTTGTCACCGGGATTACCTTGCGAGGCGAAGATTCCGGCAACTATCGGCTTACTGCGGCCAGTCTGATAACTTCGGCAACGGTCAGCCCGGTGGAAACCTCGGCCCCCATTACAGCTGCTCTGATTTCCGGCAATGAAACTGCCAAAGACGCTATCGATGCAGGTAATGCCAAGGCAACCGTAAGTGCCAATTTCAATACAAGCTCGGCACCATTGGTGACGGCAATGGATAGGGCTGCGACAATCTCCGCTGGTAGTGACGTGCTGACTTTGTCCCGTAGAACGATCATCGATACCGGCCGGACCAGTTTGCTCACTTCGGATGCCGCAATCGAACCGATCCGTAACAATCTGAGCATCTATACGGCAAAAGCTGCCAGTGAGGTTGCCTTCGAAGGTACTTTCGCAGCGACGGACCGCGGCAATCTTGTCACGCTGCAAACTGCGTTGGATAGCTCGAGCATTCCAGTCACGCTCGATAATCCCTCCAATACCGTCCGGGCCACCTTGCCCGTAGCTGACGGTACGCTCGACCTGACCATTGGTACCAACGCGCCGGATGTCCTGGTGGTCGATCTGAACGGAGCGGTGCAACGGCCGTCCGTTGAGGAAGTCGCCGGCTATGCACTTTATGTCGCTCGCAAGCGATTGAACCTCTCGCTGGATCAATTCCGCGCAGTGGTGATTCGGGATTGAGTTGGAGGAGCGCTAATGCCCGACGAATACAGATTCGCTTAGGGCAGCTTGTTGTTGAGGTTTGTCATTTCACGACTTGATGACGAACTTCTTTCTTGGCGTGAGGAGGGCCGCGCGGAACTGGGTCGCGAACTGCGGATCACCGCGAAGTCAGTTGCGAAGCTACGGGACCAAGCGACCGCCGGGAATCGGAGCGCCAGTCAAAGACCATCATTCCACGATCTTTCCCGAACTTGGCCGTAGCCAACCCGATGCCGGCCAGAATGCAGCAAGCCCAAGCCGCGCGAAATGGCGGCTTGGAAGCTGGACAGGAAGTTGAACCATTCGATAGCCCTCGAACTGCGGCGGCGATTTCCATCTCGACATGCTCGACTGGCGGAACCCGCACCACGTTGGCGATCGCGATCGCGATGCATCCGGCGGCCCCCACGTTTGTCACCGAACGACGGCTGTCGACAGCAACCCTCAATCGAGCGTGATTCGAAGAACCGACACCAACCCGCCGAACGCCCAGTTGGACAGGATCACGATCGGGCGGGGGAACAGAAGCGATATTGCGATACGACGAGCAGAAGCAGCGCTACAACTAGCTGGCCTCAGAGCGGCAGTGCCAGTGGCCACAGGGTGCGAGGCATGATGTAAATTACCAAAGAGCGTCGGGAGTATGGCTGCGATTGACCATGAGGCTGGTCCAGTCGCTATCAACCGGCCGCCGGAAACAGGTTATCGACGTTAGGTCGGCGCCTACCTTCGCACCGTCGCCGCGCGATAGCGCATAGTGGTGGAGCCTGGGAGGGGTTGGCCTTAATCGTCGCCGGGACGGCCGATCCTGTACGGTCCCGACCGCGTCGCCAAAGGCTTCCCCTTCCAGGTCAGGCGCGCCGATCCGTCGCGCACCAGTCCGTCGACCGCTGCATGGACAAAGGGCATCACGGCGCGCCAATCCTGCGGTGACAGCGCGCGTGCCACTTCGCTTGGGCAGACTGTCGCGCCAGCCGCGCGGCGCGCGAGCAGGTCCAGTGTCGTGGCGCGCGGATCGCTCATGCGGTGTAGGTCGGTGTCACACGCGCCCCGGTCAAGTTGTGCAGAACCGCCGATGTAAGACGCACGCCCGTACGCGCGGCGAGGCTCGACGGCAGTGCGTCCGTGGCCGCGCCCGACCGGCTCTACGGCGTTGCTCCGCACCTAGCGCCAGCGCTCGGCGATCGCGAACGCCAGCGCAACCAGATGCGGCTTGCTCTCGGCATCGGCGTGGGCCCTGTCTTCGGGCCGCTCCGTCCAGCCGAGATCATCGAGCGATCCCTCGCCGCCACGATG
Organism: Sphingomonas sp. BL-S-05; assembly: GCF_055521695.1. NCBI lineage: Bacteria > Pseudomonadati > Pseudomonadota > Alphaproteobacteria > Sphingomonadales > Sphingomonadaceae > Sphingomonas > Sphingomonas sp. BL-S-05. The sequence continues at coordinate 757,771 of NZ_CM145499.1, forward strand.
CAGCCCGCGCTGAGATAAACGAGGCGGCCCAATCGGTCGGCCACCGTCTTTGCCGAATGCGGTCATGCAAGATGTGGGGAAACGGGGCTGGTGCCGGACGCGACGCTCGCGGGCTGGTCGCTACAGTGCGCCCGCCGGGGCAGGGGCTGGGGGAGCCCTGCGCGCCGGGACCCGCCACGCCAGGTACAGCAATGCTCCACTGGCAATGGCGGCAACGACCGAGAGCGTCGCAGGCGCAAGGTCGGTGAACAGCGTCACGCAGCGTTCCCATGTCGCGGTGCCGCCGATCGTCTCGAACGCGATCATCTGTGCGGCAGTAGCGACGGCGGCAAGGGTGAAACCGATGCCGCGCCCTGGGGTGCGCGTCGCGAGCAGGGTGGCGATCAACAACGTCAACAGGTTGGCAAGGTGGAACGACAGGCGAAAGCCGCCAAATCCTGCCGAGCCGCTGATCGGAAAGCCGGGGATCGCAGGCAGTAGCCGGCCAAGGATCGGCGGCAGCACCAGCAGCGCCGTTGCCAGCATGGCCGACCCATGCGCCACTACCTCACGGCGTCGGGCAAGGGCATAGGCGACCATGGCGATCACCGAGGCTCCGGCGATCATGTCGGCGCTCGCCAGCCGTGCGCCATAGGTGGCATGAAACGGGTCGGCGCCGCTCCGCCACAGCGATGCCATGCTGTGCAGCGCGAGCGGCCCCGCCGCCGCGAACAGTGGCAGGAGGACGAAGGTGGCAAGGCCGCACCGCCGATGCCACGCGGTCCGGCGGGTGGCGATCGACCAGGTCTGGACCGTCAACAGCGCCAGCCACGCGGTCGCGGTGATGCCATGCGCATGCAGCGCGAACGGCGCCTCGCGCAGCCGACCGAAATAGCCGGGCCAGAAGGCGACGACGATCAGCGGGAACAGGAGCAACAACCAGCGATGGGCATGACAATATGGCATGATTCCCTCCTTTGAAGGACGCCTCCGATCCAGTGCTGCTACGCGTCGGCGTTCGTTGCCTGCCGGGCGTTCGGCTTCACGCATCGCTGCGCCGGGGCCAGATATCCGTGAAGGGCCGCGTTACCTGTCCGCCCGCGCCCGGTCCTTGGTCGGGACCAGCATAGTCCATGACCAAGATCAGCTCGGGGTTGCGGTCGATCGGCGTGATGCGTTTGCGAAAATCGCGATAGCCGAGCAGGTCCTGCACCATCGCCTCGCCGAGTCGGCCATAGGCGGCACCGAGTTCGGGCGGCATCGTCACGCCGGGGGCGAGTTGCGCGGCGGACGGGACGGAGAGTAGCAGCGCTGCGACGGCGACGTGGCATTGTCCGTAGGTTCCTTCCCGAACATCCATCGCCTCCCGCTGCACGACGGAATATCATAGGGCAGTTGCCGGACGCCTGCTGTCCTTCATATGGAGTAGGCAGCGGAGTGGGCGCGTTCACGCTACGCAATGTCCCGGCCGCAATCATGCCCCAATCGCGCCACCGTGGGATCGGGGGCGTAACGATCGGTTTTTTGCACGAAAAAGGGCGCCGCCGTTGCCGGGGCGCCCTTTCCGAAATCCGGTTTCCCGTGGCCTGGGGCACACGGGAAAGGGAATTACATGCCGTTGTGCTCGGCCGAGTTCTCGATCGCGTCCGACGCGTCTTCGGCGTTTTCCGAAGCGTTCATCAGATCGGCAGCGACGGCTTCGTTCGAGGTGTTCTCAGCCTGCGCTTCGAGGTTGTCGGCCAGCATTTCGAGGTTGTCCGACGCTGCGTCAGCGGCGTTGTCGGTCGGGGTGTTCTTGCAAGCGGCGACCGAGAGGAGGCCGGCTGCGGCGGCGACGAGCATGATCTTCTTCATAAGGGTAACTCCCAGAGAAATCCATTTCGCGAAAGGCCGGCGTCACCGCCGTCGCGAAGTTGCCGCAATAGCGCCTTCCGCGCCGCCGTCAATCGTCAATTGTGGCAAGAATGCGGCTTTGCGACCAATGGTGGGCCGTTTCCTACTTGCGACGAAACGGTCCGATCGGCTCCGGGGCGTTTGCCACGACGGCCAGCATCGTCGTCCATGCCGCTACGTTTTGCTGCAATTGCACAGGGTCGATCTTGTCAAGCGTATCGTCGGGCGTGTGGTGCAGATCGAAATAGCGCAGGCCCGATTGGGCAAGGTCGATGGCGGCGACATTTTGCGCCAGCGTCGGTCCGATATCGGTCCCGTCCCCGGCGACGGCGGTGCCGCGCGTGATGCCGAGCGGGGTCAGCGCCGTGGCGAGCCGGTCGCCGATCGCGGCCGATTCGGGGGGCAGGGCGACGTCGAACCGCCACACCCGGTCCGCGCCGAAATCGCTCTCGGCGGCGAGGGCATGACGGTCTCCGGCATGCGCCTTCGCATAGGCCGCGCCGCCGACGCCGCCGACTTCCTCCGCACCGAACCACACGACGCGGATCGTGCGGCGCGGGCGACCGGCTGCCATGATCCGTTTGGCGGCGGCGGTGGTGATGCCGAGGCCGGCGGCATCGTCGAACGCGCCGGTGCCGAGGTCCCAGCTGTCGAGATGCCCGCCGATCAGCACGATCCCCGCGGCGGGATCGCTGCCCGGGACTTCGGCGACGACATTGCCGGACTCACGCATCCCGATCTGGCGCGGCGTCAGTGTCAGGCGCAGGCGGACCGGCCGTCCGCGCTTCAATACGCGTTCGAGCTGTTCGGCATCGGGCACTGACAGCGCTCCCGCCGGAATGGCCGCAGTGCCTGCCGGAAAGACGGTGCTGCCGGCGTGCGGGTTGCGGTGATGATCGGTGCCGAGCGAACGGATGACGATCGCCGCCGCGCCCTTTTGCGCGGCGATCGCCGGACCCGCCCGACGGACCGCGCCGAACGCGCCATAGCTCGACCCATCCTGCGTCGCGGCCATGGCATGGCTGACGAACGCGATCTTGCCCTTCAGGCTGCCGGCCGGTGCAGCCTTCAGATCGTCGAGCGTCGGGAAGAAGGCGATCTCGGCTTCGAGCCCCTTGGCGGGCGTCGCGCTCGAATTGCCGAGCGCGGTGATCGCCAGCGGCTGCGGGAAGGGGCTGACGATCGCGGCCCGTTCCTCGTCCCGGACCCAGACCGGCATCTGATACGGTTCGATGTGGACGTTGCTGAACCCCAGTGCCTTCAGCCGTGCCACCGCCCAGTCGCGGGCGCGCGCTTCGTCGGGCGTACCGGCGAGGCGCGGGCCGATCTCGGTGGTGAGGCCCTCGGTAATGTCCCACGCGACGGTATCGGTCAGCGCGGCATCGCGCAGCGTCGCAACGTCCATCGTCTGGGCAAAAGCGGGGAGGGGCATTGCAAGGGCAGCGAGGAGCAGGCGGCGCATGAAGTTCCCCTAGGTTGGTTCTGCACCATTCCATACGGACAGCTTCAAAGAACGCAAATCCTTGCCGCCTGCGAGGAAGGGAACCAGCGAAGCTGGTGGAGGGGGAGGGCCGCACACGGAACGGCTGCGTTGCGGGGCGATCCCCTCCACCAGCTGCGCTGGTCCCCCTCCCCGTTCCGGGGAGGAGCTTTTGGCCGCGCGTTGCCAAGTCCCTGGCCCATCGCTACATCGCGGCAGACGATTATTCCCCATCCAGACATTCGAAACGGAGCCTTCGGCAATGGCCGTACAGTACAGCTATGTGATGAAGGGTCTGACCAAGACCTTCCCCGGCGCGAACAAGCCGGTGCTGAACAACATCCATCTGCAATTCCTGCCCGATGCGAAGATCGCGATCATCGGTCCGAACGGCGCGGGCAAATCGACGCTGATGAAGGTCATGGCCGGCATCGACACCGAATTCACCGGTGAAGCCTGGGCCGCCGAAGGGATCAAGGTCGGCTATCTGCCGCAGGAGCCGAAGCTCGATCCGACCAAGACGGTCATGGAGAACGTCAAGGACGGCGTGCGTCCGGTCGCGGACCTCGTCGATCGCTTCAACGCCATTTCGGCCGAGATGGGCGATCCGCAGGACGACACCGATTTCGACGCGCTGATGGAGGAAATGGGCGAGCTTCAGGCGAAGATCGACGCGGTCGATGGCTGGAGCCTCGACAACCAGCTCGAAATCGCGATGGAAGCGCTGCGCTGTCCGCCGGGCGACGCATCGGTCGAGAACCTGTCGGGCGGTGAGAAGCGCCGCGTGGCGCTGTGCAAGCTGCTGCTCGAAAAGCCGCAAATTCTGCTGCTCGACGAACCGACCAACCACCTCGACGCCGAAAGCGTCGCGTGGCTGGAAAACTACCTCAAGGAATATACCGGCAACGTCATCCTCGTGACCCACGACCGGTATTTCCTCGACAATGTCGTGAACTGGGTGCTCGAGCTCGATCGCGGCCGCTACTACACCTACGAATCCAACTATTCGGGCTATCTCGAAAAGAAAGCCAAGCGCCTCGAACAGGAAGAGCGCGAAGAGGCCGGTCGGGCCAAGGCGATTCAGGACGAACTGGCCTGGATGCGGCAGACGCCCAAGGCACGCCAGACCAAGTCCAAGGCGCGTATCCGTGCGTTCGACGAACTGGTCGAACGGCAGGAGAACCGCGCAGTCGGCAAGGCGCAGATCCTCATCCAGATTCCCGAACGCCTCGGCGGCAAGGTGATCGAGGCGGAGGGTTTGACCAAGGCCTATGGCGACAAGCTGCTGTTCGAAAATCTCGACTTCAACCTGCCGCCCGGCGGTATCGTCGGCGTGATCGGCCCGAACGGCGCGGGCAAGTCGACGCTGTTCAAGCTCATCACCGGCCAGGAACAGCCCGATGGCGGCAAGATCGAGGTCGGGCAAACGGTGAAGCTCGGCTATGTCGACCAGTCGCGCGACGACCTCGACCCCAACAAGAATGTCTGGGAAGAGGTGTCGGACGGCCTCGACGTGTTCCGCTTCGGCAAGCAGGAACTCGGCACGCGCGCCTATGTCGGCGCGTTCAACTTTAAGGGGCAGGACCAGCAGAAGAAGGTCGGCCAGCTCTCGGGTGGTGAGCGCAACCGCGTCCATATCGCCAAGATGCTGAAGGAGGGCGGCAACGTCCTGCTGCTCGACGAACCGACCAACGACCTCGACGTCGAAACGCTGCGCGCGCTCGAAGAGGCGCTGGAATCCTTCGCGGGTTGCGCCGTGGTCATCAGCCACGATCGCTTCTTCCTCGATCGCCTCTGCACCCACATCCTCGCGTTCGAAGGCGACAGCCATGTGGAGTGGTTCGAGGGTAACTTCGAAGCCTATGAGGCCGACAAGCGTCGTCGCATGGGGGATGCGGCCGATCGTCCGACGCGCCTCGCGTACAAGAAGCTGACCCGCTAATCCGATGCCGGTGGTCGAGGAAAATGGGGCGGGGTCGGACGATCCCGCCGACGCGATCCGCTATCGCCTCGACCAGCAGCGCATCCTGGCCGAGTTCGGCGGGATCGCGCTGCGCAGCCGCGATATCGACGAGATCGTGCGGGCGGCGGTCGAGCTGGCTGCGCGCGGGATGCGCACCCGGCTGGCCAAGTTCCTGCATCACGATGCGGCGCGGGGCGGGCTGATCGTCCGCGCCGGCATCGGCTGGAACGAGGGCGTCGTCGGTGGTGCGGAGATGGGCGACGATCTCGGATCGCCGGCCGGCTTCGCCTTCCAGACCGGTGAGGCGGTGATCTCCAACCATCTGCGCGACGAGAAGCGCTTTCGCACCCCCGGCTTCATGGCCGATCACGGCGTCAAGCGCGCGATCAACGTGCTGGTCGAGGCGAACGGCAAGCGCTTCGGCGTGCTGGAGGTCGACAGCCGCTCGGACGGGCGGTTCGAGGAAGACGACCTCGCCTTCATGCAGGGCTTCGCCAACCTGATCGGCGTCGCGATCGAGCGGCTCGAGGCCGAGGCCAATCTGCGCGCCGCGATCGAGCATCAGGAATTGCTGACGCGCGAGGCGTCGCACCGGGTCAAGAACAGCCTCGCCATGGTGTCGGCGATGCTCAACCTGCAGATGCGCGAGGACGACGATCCGCGCGTGCAGCGGATGCTGGGCGATGCGCAGGCGCGGATCGTGGCGATCGGGCAGGCGCATGACCAGTTGTGGCAGGGTGAACGCGTCGGCGTGGTCGCGCTCGACCGGCTGCTATGCGGCATCGTCGACCAGTTGCGCGAACAGGCACCCGACCATGCGATCGACTGCGATATCGCTCCGTTGACGGTCAGCGGCGATACCGCGATCCCCATGGGGCTGTTGCTGACCGAACTGGTCACCAATGCGGTCAAATATGCCTATGGCGAGGGCGGCGGGCCGGTGCGGATCGAAACGCGGTGCGACGATGGCGCGCTGACGATGACGGTGGTCGACCAGGGCGTCGGACTGCCCGCCGACCTCGACCCAATGGTGTCGCGACCGACGAGTCTGGGGATGCGGATGGTCAACAGCCTGACGCGGCAATTGGGAGGCACGCTGGCGTTCGAAGATGCTGCGCCGGGGACGCGGGTGGTGTTTTCGATGCCGTTGCCGGAAGGGGTTTAGGCGCTTCCCCCGCCCCGATCGTTTGCCTTACCCCTCCGTTCGCTCGAACCTGCTCGAACCGAACGGATATTGCGAGGGAGCGGCCTCAAACCAGCTTTACGAACACCCCGGTATCGCGCCGCTCGACCTCGAACGCCTTCACCTTCTCGATCAGGTCCGACAGCCGCTTGAACCCATAGTTGCGCGTGTCGAAGCTCGACCGGTTCGCCGCGCGCTGGCCGACCTCCGACAAACTCGCAAACCCCCGCTTGTCGACCTTCGACGCGTCATAGGCATCGGACAGCAGCTTCACCAGCGCCGCATCGATCTTCTGCTGCCTGCGAGCGGGGGCAGGGGCAGGTTTGGCCGCGGGCGCGGCAACCGGTGCCGCGACGCCGCCGATCGCGGGCGGCAGCGGCATGTTCGCCACATCCTCGACATCCAGCGAGGCGACGTCTATGAACCGCGTGCAGCTTTCCCGAAACCCCTCGGGCGTGCGGTCGGTGCCGAACCCATAGACCGGTACGCCTTCCTGCCGGATGCGCTGCGCCAGCGGCATGAAGTCGCTGTCCGACGACATGATCCCGAATCCGGTGATCCGCCCGCGCAGCAGCAGGTCCATCGCGTCGATGGTCATGCGCATGTCGGTCGCGTTCTTACCCTTGGTGATGTCGAACTGCTGGAACGGCTCGATCCCGTGGCGCATCAACAGCGCCTTCCAGCTTTTGAGGCCCGGCTTCTCCCAATTGCCATAGGCGCGCCGGACGTTGACGGTGCCGAACTCGGCCAGCACCGTCAGCACCGAATCGAGATAGGCGGCGCCGGCATTGTCGGCGTCGATCAGCAACGCGACGTTGCCGGTGGGAGCATGATGGGTGGCCATGCCGCCCGTCTATCGCACTCGACGGACGGGCGCGACCGAAACCGTCAGCCGCGGTCCCGGGCGGCGTCGATGCTCCACGTGCCCCCACCGGCCGCCGCCATGTACAGGAAGGCGAAACAGTACAGCACCGCCGCCTCGCCGCCATTGGCGATCGGGAAGGGGCCTTGCGGCGCATGCGCCATGAAATAGGCGACCGCCATCATCCCGGACAGCACGAACGCCACCGGCCGGACGAACAGCCCGACGATCAGCAGCGCGCCGCCGACCAGCTCCAGCCCGGCCGCCGCATACAGCATATCGTTCATCGGCATCGGAAAGGGGGGCAGGCCGAACAGCTTCGACACACCGTGGCTGAGAAAGACGAGGCCGAACACGATCCGCATCGCGGCGAGCAGGCGCGGGGCGAGGGAGGCGGGCAAGGGCATGACGGGCTTCTCCATGACGGAACTGCCGCCATGTCGCAGCGAATGGTCCGTTACCCAAGCGCAATGATCGAAACGATCCGTTGCGTCAGGCGGTGCGCTCGCGTTCCGCTTCCGCCCGGCGCAGCATGGTGCGGGCCAGCTCCTCCTCGCCCAGCACGACCTGGTCGACGCCGTGCCGCTCGAGATAGCCGACCTCCTCGGCGGAATGGGCGCGCGACAAGATGTAGAGGCCGGCGTTCATTCCGCGCGCATGCTGGACGATCGCGCCCGCTTCGAACCCGCCGGGGATCGCGATCAGCAGCTTGGTCGCCTCTGCGACGCCGGCGTCGCGCAGCACATTGGGGTCAAGCGCATTGCCCAGCACCACGCTCCACCCATGGGCTTCGGCGGCGCGCGCGGTGTCGGCCTGGTCCTCGATGACGACGAAGGCGCGACCGGCGTCGCGCAGCCCTTCCGCGATCAACCGGCCGACCCGGCCCGCGCCGACCAGCACGACATGATCCTCGCGCGCCTTCTCGCGCTCGCTCTCGCGCACCTCGTTGACCGACGGTTCGTCGCCGCGTCCCGCAACAGCGCCGAACAGGAACGGATTGACCATGATCGAGAGGATCGCGCCCGCAAGGATCAGGTCGCGCCCCGCATCGGGCAGGATACCCAGATTGGTGCCGATCCCGGCGAGAATGAACGAGAATTCGCCGATCTGCGCGAGGCTGGCGGCGATGGTCGCGGCGGTGCAGTTGGGGTGGCCGAAGGCGCGGACGATCACCCACGCCGCAGCTGATTTGCCGACTACGATGATCGCGATGGTGGCGAGCAGCGGTCCGGGCTGTTCCATCACCACCTTCGGATCGAACAACATGCCGACCGACACGAAGAACAGCACCGCGAATGCATCGCGCAACGGTAGCGTCTCCTGCGCCGCCCGCCGGCTGAGCGGTGTTTCGCCAAGGATCATGCCCGCGAAGAAGGCGCCCAGTGCGAAGGAGACGTCGAACGCCAGCGCCGCACCGAACGCCACGCCCAGCGCGATCGCCAGCACCGCCAGCCGGAACAGCTCGCGCGATCCGGTATGCACCACCCAGTGCAGCGCCCACGGAATGACCCGCCGTCCGACGACCAGCATCAGCGTGACGAAGCCGGTTACCTTCAGCAACGTCGTCAGGATCGCGGTCACGATGGCGCCGGGCGCCGCCGCCTTGGCCGGATCGATCGCAGCGGCGACGACCGGCAGCAGAACCAGCGCCAGCACCATCGCCAGATCTTCGACGATCAGCCACCCGACCGCGATCCGCCCGCGTTCGGTCTGCACCAGCGCACGCGCCTCCAGCGCCCGCAGCAGCACCACCGTGCTTGCCACTGACAGGGCAAGGCCGAACACGATCCCGGCCATCAGCGACCAGCCGAGAAACTGGCTCAGTCCCCAGCCCATCGTCGTCGCGACCGCGATCTGCACCACCGCGCCCGGCACGGCGATGCGCCATACCGACAACAGGTCCTTCAACGAGAAATGCAGCCCCACCCCGAACATCAGCAGGATGACGCCGATTTCCGCCAGTTCGGTCGCGATGCCCGAATTGGCGACGAAGCCCGGCGTGAACGGCCCGATCAACACGCCCGCCAGCAGATAGCCCGCGATCGGCGACACGCGCAGCTTCTGCGCCGCCGCCCCCATGACGAATGCCGCGACCAATGCGGTGACGATGGTTCCTATCAGCGGCGTGTAATGGGGCATCGGTTCTCCGTGGCACGTTCCTTCGAAGCGAACGGGCGGGGCTGCGCTTGGGTTCGCCAGCGTACCGATTTTGTTGCGGAACCCCAGCCCTACCGGACGTCATCCCGGATTTAAGTCGGGAGCTCGGCAAAAGTGTTCCGCCTATCCCTGGACCCTTCCGTATCCCCGCGAAGGCGCGGGGCCAGAGCCAAGCAGAACGAAGGTCTGCGAGTGTGGCCCCGTATTCGGGCCTTCGCGGGGATATGGTGAAGCGGACGTTCGCAAAGGTTTCGATCAAGTCGGGGATGACGAGGTGGTTTAGATAGAATTACCGCCGTGGCGGGGCGGCCGATCACGGATAGGCGATCGCCATCACCTCATATTCCTTCGCCCCCGCCGGCAGCGCGACCGTGCGCACGTCGCCCACCGCACTGCCGCGCAAGGCACGTGCCATCGGTGAGTTCCATCCGATCCGTCCCTTGCCCGCATCGGCCTCGTCGTCGCCGACCAGTTCCAGCACGCGGTGGTTGTCGTCCTCGTCGGCGATCGTCACGGTCGCGCCGAACCAGGCCCGGCCGCGTTCGGTCTGGCTCGCCGGATCGACGACCCGCGCCGCCTTCATCCGCTTGGCGAGGAAACCCAGCCGCCGGTCGATCTCGCGAAGGCGTTTGCGGCCATAGATATAGTCGCCATTTTCCGACCGGTCGCCATTGCCCGCGGCCCAGGCGATGACGTCGACCAGCTTCGGACGCTCCTCGCCCAGCAGCTGGTCATATTCGGCCTTCAACACAGCATAGCCCGCCGGCGTGATATAGTTCGGACGCGGTTCGGTCATCCCGGTCGGTTCTTCCCCAGATACCAGCTCAGATTGTTCGGCCCGCGCGACCGGGCCTTGTCGGCGTGAATCAGGTCATAGACGACGGCATTTTCCAGCACGCGCTGCACATAGCCGCGCGTTTCGGACAGCGGAATCTTCTCGATCCATTCGACCATGTCGACGCCCGGGGTGCGGGGGTCGCCATTGGCGCGGATGAACTTGTTCACATTGCCCGGCCCCGCATTATAGGCCGCGACCGCCAGCGGATAGCTGCCACCATAATAATCGAGCATCCGCTGGATGTAGCTCGACCCGAGCGCCATGTTGAACGCGGGATCGTTGAGTGCGGTCGGGCTGTAGGTCAGGCCCAGCTTGGTCGCGGTCTCGCGCGCGGTCCCCGGCATCAACTGCATCAACCCGCGCGCGCCTGCGCGGCTGACGGCGGTGCGGTCGAACTGGCTCTCCTGCCGGGCGATAGCGTGGATCAGCGTGAACTGGTCCTGTTGCGGTCCGCCGACCGGCACCGACGGATAGCCTGCCAGCGTATAGTCGCTATGCCCGTTCAGCAGCGCGCTGCGCCCGACCATCACCGCCAGGTCCGGGCGGTCGATCGCCTTGGCCAGTTCGACCGCCAGCGCATGGTCGGTGTCGCTGCGCGCATCCTCGGCGATCTTGCGGATGAACAGGCTCTGGTCGGCATATTGGCCGGTGCGGCCCAGATAGCGCGTGGCCCGCGCCATTTCGCCATTCATATAGGCGGTGCGCAGATCGGCCGGCACGGCGGTCGCAACGGCGGTGGCGGGCGGCGCGCGCAACGGACGACCGATGCGCTCGCTGGCCAACTGGCCATAGAACAGGTCACCCAGATCGGCCGCCTGTGCATACCAGCGATCGGCGGTCGGCCGATCCCCCGCCGCCTCCGCCGCGCGGCCGGCCCAGTAATAGCCCTTGGTCCGCACCGTCGGCGTGCGCGACCCGCTGGCATAGCGCGCGAACATGCCGGTCGCGTCGCTCGGTCGGTTGAGCTGCTGCAACGCGACCGTGCCCGCCAGCCATGCGAGGCTGGTATAATCGTCGCGCTCGCCATAGCCGGCATCGGCGATGACCGTGCCCGCCGGGAACGCATCGTCGATCTGCGAGGCAATGCGATAGGCGAGGTCATACTGGCTGTCGGCCTGCGCCGCACGGGCATTGGTCAACAGGACTTCGAGCCATTCCTCGATATCGCCCGGGCTGCGCGACAACCGGCGCGGCTGGGCCAGATAGGCGCGCGCCGCCCCCGACTGGCCCGATGCCCGCAACCAGCTTGCCCGGTCGGCGATATAGCCCGGATCGGCGCGATCGACGCCCGGCTGCTCGCCGCGCACGCTGGCATCGGCGGCATTGGTGCGGAACGCCATGCGCGCATCGAAGGTCGGACGCATCGCTGCCGAGACATAGCCGATCTGGCGCAGCCCGGCGGTCGTCGCTCCCTGCCACAGCATTTTGTCCATGCGTGCGTCATGATCGGCCGGCGCCAAGGCGCTGGCAAAGCGGCCGAGCAACGTCGCTTCATCGGCCGGACGCAGCACGCCGCGCCGCCACGCCGCCCGCGCCGCCGCCTGTGCTTCGGGCAGCCGTCCGCTGGCCGCCAGCGCCTCGGCATAGCGCAACTGCCCGGCGGCGGTGCGCGGCGGGAAACGGGTGAAGAAGCGCAGCACCGTCGCCGCATCCTGCCCGCCATCGGCCACCACGGTTTCGGCGGCGGCGCGACGGCTGGTCTCACCGGGAAAGCCGGGATGCGCCAGCAGGAAGCGGGCATAGTCGGCAAAGGGATAATTGTCCGATTGCTGCAACCGTTTCCATTCGGACAGCACCGGCTGGATCGGGTCGTAGGGGACGGGCGCGGGCACCGGCTGCACCATCGGCTGTGCGGCGGGCGCGACCGGTTGCACGATCGGTCGCGGGGTGACGGGGGCAGGGGCCTGCGGAGCGGTTTGCAACAGCCCGGTGGCCATGGCGGCGCTCGCGACGCCGGTGAGCAGGAACGCGCTCTTGAACACGGTGGTCAGCATACTGGACATGATATGGAAGCGCGCCCTATCTGTCGCCACCTTTTCGGCTCGAATCCCTGTCCACGGAGCGCAACCACCATGTTTTCCGGATCGATCCCGGCCCTCGTCACGCCGTTTGCCGACGGCAGGTTCGACGAAGCCTCGTTCCGCGCGCTTATCGATTGGCAGGTCGAAAGCGGGTCGAGCGCGCTGGTGCCGTGCGGTACGACCGGCGAAGCCGCGACGATGACGATCGAGGAGCATGACCATGTCGTGCGCGTCTGCGTCGATCAGGCGCAGGGCCGGGTGCCGGTCATTGCCGGCTGCGGTTCGAACGATACGGCGGTCGCGCTGCACCACATCCATGCGGCCAAGGCGGCGGGTGCCGCCGCCGCGCTGCTGGTCCCGCCCTATTACAACCGCCCCAATCAGGAGGGGGTGTTCCGCCATTTCGAGGTCCTAGCGCGGGACGGCGGTCTGCCGATCGTCCTGTACAACGTGCCCGGCCGCACCATCACCGACATTGCGGTCGAAACCGTCGAACGCATCGTCAAGGCGTTTCCCGACATGGTCGTCGGCATCAAGGACGCGACCGGACAGATGCCGCGCGTGTCCGAACATCGCCAGCGCTGCGGCACTGGATTCGCGCAGCTCTCTGGTAACGACGACATGACGCTCGCCTTCATGGCGATGGGCGGGGTCGGGGCGATTTCGGTCACCGCCAATGTCGCGCCCGCAATGTGTGCCGAGTTTCAGGATGCGTGCGCTGCGGGCGATTATGGCCGGGCGCTGACGATCCAGGACCGTCTCTATCCGCTCCATGCCGCACTGTTCAGCGATGCTTCCCCGGGGCCGGTCAAATATGCCCTTGGCCGTGTCCGTCCCGGCTTCCCGACCGACCTGCGCCTGCCGATGACGCCCGCGTCCGAAGCGTCGCGGGCGGCGGTCGATGCCGCGCTGGCGCATGCCGGACTATTGGGTTGAACGAAGGCGACGGACCGATGCACGTTATTGTGATTACGGGGCGGCACCCTTAACACGTGCCGCATATGCCTAACGGACATTTGTCGCTTCAAACGGTTACCGGTCGCGAAATCGCCGGCCATGACTGGTCGGCCACGTCGCTCGGCCCGATCGAATCCTGGCCGGTATCGCTGCGTTCGTTGCTGGCGATGATGCTGTCCTGTCCGACGCCCATGTTCCTTGCCTGGGGCCCGGACATGCGGTGCTTCTTCAACGATGCCTATCGCCCGATCCTCGGCGTCCGCCTCGACGGGGCGCTGGGCGAGCGGTTCGACATCGTCTGGGCCAATATCTGGGACGAACTGATCCCGCTGGTGGACCGGACCATGGCCGGGGGCAGCGTCACCGCCACCGACATGAAACTAGATCTTGCCCGCACCGGCGAGCCGGAGGAAAGCTGGTGGACCTTCACCTATTCCCCCGCCTTCGATGACGAAGGCCGGGTCGCCGGGCTGCTCTGCGTCACCGGAGAGACCACCGCGCGCGTCGTCGCCGAGCGGGAACGCGCCGCCGCTGACGAACGGTTGCAACAGGCATTGTCGGCCGGTCGCAATATCGGTGCATGGGACTGGGACGTGCAGGCCGATATCATTCGTGCCGATTCCCGTTTTGCGCTTCTCTACGGCGTCGAGCCGGCGGTGGCGGCTGCGGGTGCGCCGATCGGCACGTTTTTCAAAGGCATCCATCCCGACGACCTTCCGAACACACAGCGACAGATCGCGGTGGCGATGGATTCGTCGGGCGACGGCACCTTCATTTCGGAATATCGCCTGCTGCGCGCCGACGGTACCAGCCGCTGGGTATCGGCGCAGGGCCGGTGTAGTTTCGACGACGACGGCCGTCCCACCCATTTCCCCGGTGTCAGCTACGATATCGACGACCGCAAACAGGCCGAACTGGCGGCGCTGGCGGCAAAAAACGAGCGCGAATTCGTCCTGTCGCTCAGCGCGCGCCAGCGGGCGGCGACCGATCCCGATGCGATCATGCGCTTCACCGCGCGTGCGCTGGGCGAGCGGCTCGACGTCCATCGCATCTGTTTCGCGCGGGTGGGCGAGAACCGGGTCCGCTACATCGCCGGCTGGAACGACGGTGCACTGCCGCCGCTGACCGGCGATCATTCGATCGACCGGATGGGGCCAAGCAACACCGCACTGCTGCGCGCCGGACGGACGGTCGTGTCCGATGCCTTTGCGCAGGACGACCGGTTCGAAGCCGAGACCGTCGCCAGCTACAGCGCCCGGTCCGGCTTCGCCGTGCCGCTGCGCCGCGACGGGCGCCTCGAAGGGCTGCTGATCGTCGGCCATGGCGAACCGCGCCACTGGCTGCCGAGCGAGGTCGCGCTGGTGCAGGAGATCGCCGAGATCAGCTGGGTCACCATCCAGCGTGCCGATGCCCTGCTGCGGCTGGAGGCGAAGGTCGGGCGACAGGGCGCGCAGCTCGAACGGGTCGCGACCGAACTGCACGATGCGGCCTCTGCCCGCGCCGCCGCCGAGACGCAGGTGCGCCAGTTGCAGAAGATGGAGGCGGTCGGCCAGCTGACCGGCGGCATCGCGCATGATTTCAACAACATGCTGGCGGTGGTGATCGGCGGGCTCGACATGATCGATCGCCGCCTTGCCTCCGGCCGCAACGATGTCGCTCGCTATGTCGAGGCGGCGAAGGAAGGGGCGACCCGCGCCGCCGCCCTGACCCAGCGGCTGCTCGCCTTTTCGCGTCAATCGCCGCTGTCGCCCGAACCGATCGAGGGCAACCGGCTGATTACCGACCTGACCGACCTGCTGACCCGGACTTTGGGCGAGCGCATCGCGGTCGAAACGGTGCTCGGTGCCGGGCTGTGGCGGGCGGAGGCGGATCGCGGCCAGCTGGAGAATGCGCTGGTCAACCTCGCGGTCAACGCCCGCGACGCGATGCCCGACGGCGGACGACTGACGATCGAGACCGCCAACGCGCATGTCGGCGACGATTATGCGCAGGAGGCCGATATGGCTGCCGGGCAATATGTGTTGATCGCGGTCAGCGACACCGGCACCGGCATGGCCCCCGACGTGCTGGCCAAGGCGTTCGACCCGTTCTTCACCACCAAGCCGGTCGGGCGCGGCACCGGACTGGGCCTGAGCCAGGTCTTCGGTTTCGTCCGCCAGTCGCGCGGCCATGTCCGCATCTATAGCGAACCCGATGTCGGCACGACCGTCCGCCTCTATCTGCCGCGCTTCTATGGCGAGGCGCCGACGCCCACGGCGCGCGCCACGCTGGCACCGGTCCGCGGGGGCGGCCTGCATGAATCGATCCTCGTGGTCGAGGATGAGCCGCGCGTCCGCAGCTTCTCGGTCGAGGTGCTGCGCGATCTCGGCTACAACGTCTTCCACGCTTCCGACGGGCCGGAGGCGATCGGCCTGCTCGAAGACGGACTGCAGGTGACGTTGCTGTTCACCGACGTGGTGATGCCCGGCATGACCGGCCGCGAACTCGCCGACCGCGCGCTGGCGATGCGGCCCGACCTGCGCGTGCTGTACACGACCGGCTATACCCGCAACGCGGTGGTGCATAACGGCGTGCTCGATCCGGGCACCCGGCTGCTGCCCAAGCCGTTCGACGTCGACGAACTGGCAAGGAAGGTGAGGGAAGCACTGGACGCCTGAAGATCCTCCCCGCTGCGCGGGGAGGGGGACCGCCGCGAAGCGGTGGTGGAGGGGGGTGTCCACGCAACGCAACCGTTCCGTATGTGGCCGTCCCCCTCCACCATGCTGCGCATGGTCCCCCTCCCCATGAATGGGGAGGATTTTTTCGTGCGCTTCCCCTCCGCCCCCTGACCCCCTATGTCCGCGCCATGAGCCGTCCGCGTCCCCAGCTGTTCGACAAGAAGAAGACCGTCGCCGAAAACCGCCGCGCGCGTTTCGATTACGAGATCGACACCGTCTACGAGGCCGGCATCGCGCTGACCGGGACCGAGGTGAAGTCGCTGCGCTTCGGCGAGGGGTCGATCACCGAAAGCTATGCCGATGTCCGCGACGGACAGGTGTGGCTGATCAACTCGAACGTCCCCGAATTCAGCCATGGCAACCGTTTCAACCACGAACCGCGCCGTCCGCGTAAACTGCTGCTTCACGAACGTGAGATAAACAAGATGCACGGGGCGGTGGCGCGCGACGGCATGACGCTGATCGCGCTATCGGTGTATTTCAACGGCAAGGGGCGGGCGAAGGTCGAACTGGCGCTCGCCAAGGGGCGCAAGAACCACGACAAGCGCGAACATATCAAGGAGCGGGACTGGAAGCGTGAACAGGGAAGGTTGCTCCGCGACCGTGGTTGAACCGGCGGGCGAAGACCGGGGGCTGGGCGGCCGTGCGCTGCGCTGGGTCCGTGCGAACCTGCCGACGCGCGAATCGATCGAATCGATCCGGTTCCTGCGCCCGGTCGCGCACCGCGTGCTGGCTCCCGAACTCTGGCGCTTTACCCGTCGTTCGGTCCCGCGCGGCGTGGCGCTGGGCATGTTCACCGGCATCCTGATCCCGCTGGGGCAGATTCCGGCGTCGGCGGTCCTCGCGCTGCCGTTGCGTGCCAACGTTCCCGCCGCCGCGCTGACCACCTTCTTCACCAATCCGATCACCACGCCGTTGCTGTTCATCCTGTATTACAAGGTCGGTGCGTCGCTGCTCCATCTCGACCGGGTGGTGCCGGGCGATCCGATCGGCAAGGCGGTTGCCGCGCCGCCGGGTTGGCTCGACTGGCTGGTGGCGGAAGTAGGACCTGCGACCGCGCTCGGCATGCTGGTATGTTCGGTGGTCGGCGCAGTGCTGGGCTATGCGATCGCGGCGCTCGGCTGGCGGTGGTGGATCGCCGCCAAGTGGAAGCGGCGCGGGCATGGGGCGCGGTCCTGAAACCCTCTCCTTCCCAAAACTAACCCGTTCGCTTCGAGCACAGGTTCGAGCCTGTCGAGAACCGTAGTCGAGAAGGGGGTGCCCCAAGCGGGGCGTTCTCGACCGACGCTTCTCGACAGGCTCGAAGCTGCTCGAACCGAACGGGGAGGGGGCAAAGCTGCTTTTGCCAGCAGGACGAGCCACACGAGATATTGACGATCGATAAGGCCGGGTGCAGCATGACTGTATCACCCGATACGAAGAGGCTTATTCGATGCGGCGTAGTTTCGTCCTGACCACCCTGCTTGCGGCTTCCGCCCTGTCGGCCTGCGCTACCACTCCGCCCGTCGCCGTCCTTCCGCCGCCGGAAGCGCCTGCGGTCGCCGAAGCTGCACCCGCACCCAAGCCCGAGATCGGCGATTTCGGCTTCGACGTCGCGGGCATGGACCGCGCGGTGAAGCCCGGCGACAATTTCTACAAATACGCGAACGGCAACTGGGAAAAGATCACGCCGATCCCGGCCGACAAGTCGAATTACGGCATGTTCACCGCGCTCGACGACCTGTCGAAGACGCGCACCCGCGAATTGCTCGACGCGGCGAAGAACGATCCCAATTCGAAGATCGGCACCGCCTATGCCACCTATCTCGATCAGGCGGCGATCGAGGCGAAGGGGCTGGCCCCGATCCAGCCATGGCTGAACGAGATCAAGGCGCTGAAGTCGAAGGCCGGCTACGCAGCGCTCGCCGCAAAGGCGTCGCAGGCCGGCGTCGGCGCGCCGTTCGGCGCCTATGTCGGCCCGGACGACAAGCAGCCGACCGTCTATGCGCTGCAGACCGCGCAGGCCGGGCTCGGCATGCCCGACCGCGATTATTATCTCTCGACCGATGCCAAGCTGGTCGAACAGCGCAAGGCGTATCAGGCGCATCTCGCCAAGATGCTGACGCTGGCGGGTGAACCCAACGCCGCCGCCCGCGCCGCCGCGATCGTCGCGTTCGAGACGCGGATCGCCAAGGCGCACTGGACGCGGATCGAAAGCCGCGACGCCAACAAGACCTATAACAAGATGACCGTCGCCGACCTCCGGCGCCGCGCACCTGGCTTCGATTTCGCGACCTATTTCCGGGGTCTCGGCGCCGACACCACCGACGTGATCGTAGCACAGCCGACCGCCTTCACCGGCATGGCGAAAGTGATCGGCGCGGCACCGCTTTCGGTGCTGAAGGACCAGATGCTGGTGCGCTCGCTCGACAATTTCTCGAGCGTACTGCCGCAGGCGTTCGATCAGGAAAACTTCGCCTTCTACGGCACCGTCCTGTCGGGCACGCCGCAGCAGGAGGAACGCTGGAAGCGCGCGGTCGACTTCACCTCGGACGCGGTCGCCGATGACGTCAGCCAGGCCTATGTCGCCAAATATTTCCCACCCGCGACAAAGGCGGCGGCGGACGAACTGGTCCGCAACGTGACCGAGGCGATGGGCCGCCGCATCGACAATCTCGACTGGATGGCACCCGAGACCAAGGCGAAGGCGCGTGCGAAGCTTGCCGCCTTCACGCCGAAGATCGGCTATCCCGACCAGTGGCGCGACATGCGCGACCTGACGATCAAGCCGGGCGACGCGTTCGGCAACATGCTGCGCGCGAACCAGTGGCAGCAGCGCTACAATGTCCAGCATCTCGGCAAGCCGATCCAGAAATGGGAATGGTTCATGACCCCGATGACCGTGAACGCCTATGCGAACCCGGTCATGAACGAGATCGTGTTCCCCGCCGCGATCCTGCAGCCGCCCTTCTTCGATCCCAACGCCGATCCGGCGGTCAATTACGGCGCGATCGGCGCGGTGATCGGGCACGAGATCAGCCACCATTTCGACGATCAGGGCCGCAAATACGACGTCAACGGCAGTCTCACCGACTGGTGGACCGCCGAGGACGTCAAGCGCTTCGAGGAACGCACCGCCGCGCTGGTCAAGCAATATGACGCCTATGAGCCGCTGCCCGGGCTACACGTGAAGGGCGAATTGACGCTGGGCGAGAATATCGCCGACCTCGCCGGACTGACCGCGGCGTGGGACGCCTATACCCATGCCTATCCGGGCGAGCAGAAGGCGATCGACGGCTTCACCCCCGAACAGCGTTTCTACCTCGGCTGGGCGCAGGTGTGGCGGCGCAGCTACCGTGAGGCGAATCTGCGCCAGCGTCTGCTGACCGACCCGCACAGCCCCTCCGAACAGCGTGCCTGGGTCGTCCGCAACCTCGACCCGTGGTACAAGGGCTATACGCCCGCGACCGGCGAATATCTGTTCCTTCCGCCCGAACAGCGCGTCCGCATCTGGTAACCCCGCTCTCCCTCTCTCCGTCAGGGGAGAGGGATGCGCAGACTCGGTCTTCGCGTAAGCGAAGGCCTGGTCGAAGCTGGGTGAGGGGAGGCGCTCGCTTATGCGAGCGCGCGAGCCAAAGGCTCGCGTCGCTCAGGCTCCAACCCGCCCGTTCCCCGCTGGCCGGGCCCCACAACGCTTGACGGACGCAGGCCGTCACCCCAACAGCCTATCCATGCTGCCGAAATTTTCCGCCGGCCCGTCGCCGGTACTGCCGTTGATTACCGCGCTCGCCGCTGGGGTCGTCGCGGGTGCCATCATCCTGTGGATGATCGGCAGCGTCCCCGTTGCGGCGGGCTTCGCGGCGGCGGCGGTGGTGCTGGCGGGCGTGGCGCAGGCGGTGCTGCACTGGACCGATACCCGCGCACCGGTCGAACCCGGCATCGACTGGTCACTGGTGCAGACGATCGCCGCCACCTGTCCGCATGCGCTGGCGGTGACCGACCGCGCCGGACGGCTGGTCAGCGCCAACGACCGGTTCGCGACGATGTTCGGCGGCTATCCGACCCCGCCCGGCGTGCTCGGCGACGGGGTCGATGCCAATACGCTCGCCGGCGCCGCGCGATCGGCGTGGCGCGATGGCGAGGCGAAGGCGACGGTGCGGCAGGGCGACGCCCCGCTCAACGTGACCCTCTACCGCGCCGGCGACAATATGCTCGTCTGGCAGTTCGAGGGCGGGCAGGTCATTGCCGAGGCGGTGTCGATGCGCACCATGATCGCCGGCACCGCGGGCGACCGGCTGGGCGCGGCGGGGGTGATGCTCGCGCTGCTGACCCCCGATGGTCGGATTCGCGCCGCCAACCGCGTGTTCCGCGCCCGCGCCGTCGGCAATGAGGACGCGGCGATCGAGGGGCGCGACTTCGCCCGTTTCCTTGTCACCGACCATCGCGGCCGGGTCCGTTTCGAGCGCGAGGGGCTGGGCGGCGATCCCTTGCGGATCGTGCAGGTTCCGATCACCGACGATCCCGCCGGGCCGATGCTGGTCGGTCTGCTCGACGAGGAAGAGGCGCCGGTCGGACTCATGCCGATCGCCGCGCCGGGGTCGGCGGGACAGGTGCGGGCGCTGGTGTCGCTGCTGCCGGTCGGCATGGCGCTGGTCGATCGCGACGGGCGCTTCCTGCACATGAACGACGCCTTCATCCGCGCGACCGGCGTCAATCCGGTCGCGCCGCCGCTTTATCCGGGCGATCTGGTGGTGCGAGAGGACAAGGCGGCACTGGCCGATGCCGTTCGCCGCTTCGCCGGGGGCGCGCAGCACAATGCCGACATGGCGGTACGGCTGGCCGATCGTTCCGACGAACCGATCGCGCTGACGATCGCCGGTGCGCGCGGGCTGGGCGAAGCGGCCGTCGTCCTGTCGCTGCGCGATACGGGCGAGGAGGGCAAGCTCAAGCGGCAGGTGGCGCAGGCGACCAAGATGCAGGCGGTCGGCCAGCTCGCCGGCGGCGTCGCGCATGACTTCAACAACATCCTGACCGCGATCATCGGCCATTGCGACCTGATGCTGATGCGCCATTCGCCCGGCGACAGCGATTATGACGACATTCAGCAGATCCGCGCCAATTCGAACCGCGCGGCCAGCCTGACCCGCCAGCTCCTCGCCTTCTCGCGCCAGCAGACGCTGCGCCCGCAGGTGTTGCAACTGCCCGACGTCATTTCCGAGGTCTCGAACCTTCTGAAGCGCCTGCTCGGCGAAACCGTGCAGCTGGTCGTCAACCACGGGCGCGGGCTGGGGTCGGTCCGCGCCGATCCGGGGCAGCTCGAACAGGTCGTCGTCAACCTCGCGGTCAATGCCCGCGATGCGATGCTGTCGCAGGGTGGCAATCGCAACGTCCTGACCATCGAAACGCTGGCGACCAGCGCGCAGGAAGTGCGCGCGATGGACGACGACGTGCTGCCGGTCGGCGATTATGTGACGCTCAAGGTCTCCGACACCGGCACCGGCATCCCGCCCGAAATCCTGCCCAAGATCTTCGAACCCTTCTTCACCACCAAGGAAGTGGGGAAGGGGACCGGCCTCGGCCTGTCGACCGTCTATGGCATCATCAAGCAGTCGGGCGGCTATATCTTTGCCGAATCGCGCGCCGGGCGCGGCGCGACCTTCGTCATCCACCTGCCGGTCCATGCCGCCGCCGCCGAACCGCCGCGCATCGGCACCAATCCCAGGCTGAAGACCGAACCGACCGCGCCGACATGGGGATCGGGCACGATCCTGCTGGTCGAGGACGAGGATATGGTCCGCGCCATCGCCGAACGCGCGCTCACGCGGCAGGGCTATACGGTGATGACCGCCGAGAATGGCGAGGCGGCATTGGAGCTTCTCGCCGACCAGCCGCATATCGACCTGTTGATCTCGGACGTGGTCATGCCGACCATGGACGGCCCGACGATGGTCGGCCACGTACGCAAGGTCTATCCGACCTTGCCGATTCTGTTCATGTCCGGATATGCGGAAGAGCAACTGCGCCGGTCGATTGATCTGGATCAGGTTTCGTTCCTGCCCAAGCCGTTCTCGGTTCAGCAACTGGCCACGGCGGCGCGCGACGCGCTGGCAAAGACCTGAGCCGCCGCCGAATCCTGTTGCGGTGTTCCCGCTTTGACCGCTAAGGACCGCCGGGTATGACTTCGCCCGCGCGTATCCTCGTTGTTGAGGACGAACCCCTGATCGCCATGATGCTCGAGGACTTCCTCGACCTGCTGGGGCGAACCGTGACCGGCACCGCCGACAGCGTCGCGTCGGCGATGGCTGCCGTCGATCAGGGCGGCATCGATGCGGCCATTCTCGACGTCCATTTGCGCGCCGGCGAGAAAAGCTGGCCGGTTGCCGACAAGCTGGCGGCGGCGGGCATCCCCTTCGTGCTCGCGACCGGCGGATCCGGCGACATGATCGAACCCGACCATCGCGATCGCCCCGTCCTGTCGAAGCCGTTCACGATGGACGCGGTCGAAAAGGTGCTGAACGAACTGGGCTGATGCGCGCGGATTTTCGCACCGCCCGGTGGACATAACCGCTTCACCGCGCCGCCGGCACCCGCTAACCCCGCCGCGGGAGAGGCGCATGGGTTCGATCAAGTCGACATTATCCGACCGGCAGGCCGTCTGGGCGTTCGTGCTCGGCTGTATCGCGGTGACGATCGGCGTCGTCGCGCATCTGCCGATGTTCGCGATGGCGCGCTCGATGGGCTATCATCTGGCGGGCATGCCGATGGACGGCATGATGCTGGGCGGGATGGGGCTGATCGTGCTCGGCACGCTGGTCGCCGCCTATGGCCTGCTCCCGCGCGACCTTGCCGCACAGCGCGCCGCCGCCGCCGACATCGTCGTCGCGGCACCCGAGGATGCCGAACTCGGCCTCGCCCATTGGGGGCTGATGGCGGTACTCGTCGTGGCGCTCATCATCGACGTGATGAAGCCCGCCTCGCTGGGCTTCACCGTGCCCGGCATGATTTCCGAATATGGCGTGCCCAAACGCACCGTGTCGCTGGTGCCGTTCTTCGCGCTGGCCGGCACCGTGACCGGATCGGTGCTGTGGGGCTGGATCGCCGATGTCTATGGGCGAAAGGCGTCGATCCTGTTGTCGGCGGTGATGTTCGTCGGCACCTCGATCTGCGGCGCGATGCCCAGCCTCGCCTGGAACATCGCGATGTGCTTCATGATGGGCGCCGCCGCCGGAGGCATGCTGCCGGTCACCTATGCGCTGCTTGCCGAGATGATGCCCAACCGCCATCGGGGCTGGAGCCTCGTGCTGGTCGGCGGGCTGGGCGCGGTCGGCGGCTATTTCGCGGCCAGCGGCATTTCGGCGGTCCTGCAACCGATCTTCGGCTGGCGCATTCTGTGGCTCGCCAACCTGCCGACCGGGCTGACCTTGGTGCTGCTCGGCGCGCTGATCCCCGAATCGGCAAAATTCCTGCTGGCACGCGGTCGGGTGCAGGAGGCGGAGGCGGTGATGCGCCGCTTCGGTGCGAAGGCCAGCCGCGCGCCCGTCCGCATCACCGGCCCACGCGCGACCGCACTGACCGGCATCAAACTCTATGGCAAGCTCGCCGCGCTCAGCATCTGCGCGCTGTCCTGGGGCCTTATCAATTTCGGCCTGTTGCTGTGGCTGCCCGCCGATCTGGTGGCAAAGGGCTATTCGGTCGGCGTGTCGAGCCGCCTGCTGGCCGAAAGCGCGCTGATCGCCTTTCCCACCGTGTTCCTCGCCGCCTTTCTCTACAGCCGGTGGAGCACCAAATGGTCGCTCGCCGTCATGATCGCGCTGACCCTTGCCGGCCTGTTGCTGGTGTTGCAGCTCGAACTGGCGGGCAGCGGCAGCCCGGTGCTGCCGGTCGCGCTGCTGATCGTCGGTACCAACGGCATCATCGCCATCGTCCTGCCCTATGCCGCCGAAAGCTTTCCGATGCGGGTACGCGGGCGCGCGACCGGCTGGGTCGCCGCCTGTACCAAGGCGGGCGGGCTGATCGCGCAGGGGCTGACCATCGGCGGCGTGGCGCTGTCGATGGGATCGTCGTCGATGCTGGTCATGGTCCCCACCGCGCTGTCGCTGGCGCTGGTCGCGTGGTTCGGACGCGAGACGCGCGGCCGCGACCTGCGCGATCTCGATGCCGACAACGGCCAGATCGGCCACGCGGCGTAGCGTCTGATCCACTGGGCCGGTGCCGCCCGATCCGGCTTTCCCGGGTCAGACTCCTGG
This sequence comes from Sphingomonas sp. BL-S-05, assembly GCF_055521695.1. Classification (NCBI taxonomy): domain Bacteria; kingdom Pseudomonadati; phylum Pseudomonadota; class Alphaproteobacteria; order Sphingomonadales; family Sphingomonadaceae; genus Sphingomonas; species Sphingomonas sp. BL-S-05. The sequence goes on from NZ_CM145499.1 coordinate 782,046, forward strand.
CACCGGCCGGACCCGCCGCTACGCCGCCAGCCGCAATGCGTTGCGCCCTGCGCGCTTGGCGACATACAGCGCGGCGTCCGCCCGGCGCAGCAGCCTCTCGGCACTTTCGCCGGGCATCAGTTGCGCGACACCGATGCTGATCGTCACCCGGGGATCCCGTCCGCCGGCCTCGATCGCGCACCGCACCCGTTCTGCCGCGCCTACTGCCGCATCGGCACCCGCATCGGGCAGGACGATGACGAACTCCTCGCCCCCGAACCGGCCCAGCGTATCGGTCGCCCGCAACTGGCCGGCGGCATTGGCCGCGACACGCTTCAGCACTTCGTCGCCGCCATGATGGCCGAACTGGTCGTTGATCCGCTTGAAATGGTCGATGTCGAACATCGCCACCGATACCGGTCGGCCATGGCGCAGCGATTCCCGAACCGCTTCGTCGAGCGCCAGCGAGGTGCGCCGCCGGTTGGCGATGCCGGTCAGCTGGTCGGTCTCGGCCATGATCGTGGCGTGGGCGGCCGCTTCCTCGGCCCGGATGCGCGCCGCCTGCAGCGCGGTTTCGTGCGCGACCTGCGCGGTGATGTCCTGGATGATCCCGAACAGCGCCGGCGGATCGTCATCGTCGCGGACGTCGATCTCGCCGCGGGACAGCACGTGTCGGATTTCGCCATCGGGCCGCACGATGCGCGCGGTGAAGACGAAGCCGTGCCGTCGTTCGATCGCCGCGCCGATCCGTTCGGACACCAGCGCGCGATCCTCGGGATGATAGGCGTCGATCGCCGCATCCAGCGCGGGCGGGACATCGCCGTCGATGCCGTGGATGCGGAATACCTGTGCCGACCAGCTGATCGTCCCGGTCCCGGTATCGAGCCGCCAATGACCGACATTCGCGGCACTTTCCGCCAGTTGCAGCAGCCGCATCTTCTCCGCCAGCCGGTCCATCAGCGACCGGCGCGCCGCCAGCAGCGCGGCGACCGGCAGCGACGCGGCGAACAGCGACACGAGGTAGAATTGTACGAAGATGCCGCGCGGGAGCACACCGGCCCGGTTCAGCCCGGGCAGGTCCGAATCGACACCCAGCGCGATCGAACTGACGACCGCGACGATCAGCACGCCGCCCGCCGCGCCGATCGGACCCAGCCGGAATGCCGCGAACAGCACCGCCAGCATCGGCAGGAACAGCAACGGATAGCTTTGCTGGGCAAATGCGATGGTGGTGATGGCCAGCACCGCTGCGAACACCCGCAGCATGACGCTTTTGTCCGGCAGGTTGCCGTTCTTGGGACGGCGCAGCGCGTCCGCTACGATCAGCAGCAGCGGCGTGACGACCAGCATGCCCAGCAGGTCGGTCGTGAACCATGCGACCCATGTCTGCATCGTCGGATGGGGGGTCAGGATCGCGGCGATCGTCGCGCTGCCTGCGGTGGCGATGGTCGCGGCCATGCAGAAACAGGTCAGCCCGGTCAGGTCGGTGAACGAAATGCGACACCGCGCGCGCTTGTGCAGCAACCACACCGCAAGGACGGATTCGGCCATGTTCGCCACGGTGAAGGCGGTGGCGATCCACCACCCGTTTCCGGCACCCAGATTGGCGGCGATGCTGGCCAGGGCGGCGGCGGCGACGTGCCAGCCGGCCTGTCGCCGCGGCGCGATCAGCAGTGCCGCGAACAGGATACCGCTCGCGGGCCACAGCGTCGCGATGCCGATGCCGCCCCGCGTCAGGAACAACGCGACCGCAGCGGCAAGATAATAGGCGATGCCGGTCGCGAGGACGGGCAGGGAAGGGCGGAGAATAGGAGCGACCTTCTGTTCCATCGGTTTTGGATACAAGTGAATGGTTGACGAAGTGTTTGTATTTGTTCGGTTCGAGCGCTGGTGCGGGGTATGCCCGACGATCGCCTCGCCTCACGCGGTCCGGCCGATGCCGGCCAGCCGATCGCGGTGGCCGTGCGGAAGATCCGCTCGGACTGCGATCGGCAGTGGTCAGTCCTGCATCGTCGTCCGGTCGGCCGTCAGCAACCATTTCAGCGCCTCGGCCCGGTCGGTGAAGAACCGGAACTCTTCATGTTCGTCGGTGGCGCGCTTCGCCTGCAGTCTGGTCAGCGCGCCGTCGGTATAGACCGCCACCCGCTTCGACCGGACGGCCGGGTTCTCCATCATCGCGGCAAAGGCGGCCATGACTTCCTGCGTCTGGACCATCGCGCCGCTATAGTTGCACAGGCTGAGCGGCGCGCGGCCCGTCGCGCGGATTTGGTGGATCGCATGCTCGACCGCCCGGCCGAAATCCTCCATCGTATCGATCGTCCACAGACCGGTCATCGCGGTCTCGAACACCCCATGTTCCAGATCGACGGTGACACTGAACACGCCTGGGTCCTTTCGCTGCCTCGCTTCGTCGTCACGCCTATCCGCGCCCGGTTAACGTTAGGTGGAACGCGCTACCGGGAGCGCATGATCTTGCCGGAGCGGCGCACGCACCACTTGCGGAATGGGAACAAAACGAATACATGCAAATCCAACAAGGCGCGTTGAACCCTCGACGCGGTTGCTCTACGCGAAAGGCTGGACATGGCGGCAAATCTGAAGGCGGTCGATAGCAAGATGGCGGCGGCAAACGACAAGGCGGCGGGCGAACGGCAAAAGGCGCTCGACGCTGCGCTGGCGCAGATCGACCGTGCGTTCGGCAAGGGTTCGGCGATGAAGCTGGGCCAGAAGGAAGCGATGCAGGTCGAGGCGATCTCGACCGGGTCGCTCGGCCTCGACATCGCGCTTGGCGTCGGCGGCCTGCCGCGCGGGCGCGTGATCGAAGTGTACGGGCCGGAAAGCTCGGGCAAGACCACGCTCGCGCTGCACGTGATCGCCGAGGCGCAGAAGAATGGCGGCACCGCCGCGTTCGTCGACGCCGAACACGCGCTCGATCCGGTCTATGCGAAGAAGCTGGGCGTCAACATCGACGAACTGATCGTGTCGCAGCCCGACACCGGTGAACAGGCGCTGGAGATCACCGACACGCTGGTCCGCTCGAACGCGATCGACGTGCTGGTGGTGGACTCGGTCGCTGCCCTCGTGCCGCGCGCGGAGATCGAGGGCGAGATGGGCGACAGCCATGTCGGGCTGCAGGCGCGTCTGATGTCGCAATCGCTGCGCAAGCTGACCGGCTCGATCAGCCGTTCGCGTTGCATGGTGATCTTCATCAACCAGCTGCGCATGAAGATCGGCGTGATGTACGGCAACCCGGAAACGACGACCGGGGGCAACGCGCTGAAATTCTACGCCTCGGTCCGTCTCGACATTCGCCGCACCGGCCAGATCAAGGACCGCGACGAGATTATCGGCAACGCCACCCGCGTGAAGGTGGTGAAGAACAAGGTCGCCCCGCCGTTCAAGCAGGTCGAATTCGACATCATGTACGGGCAGGGCATTTCGAAGATCGGCGAGATCCTCGACCTCGGTGTCAAGGCCGGGCTGGTCGAGAAATCGGGCGCGTGGTTCAGCTATGACAGCGTGCGGATCGGGCAGGGGCGGGAGAATGCCAAGACCTTCCTGACCGAACATCCCGAACTGCGCGACAAGCTCGAAGCATCGATCCGCCAGCGCACCGAAAAGGTCGCGGAGGAGATGATGACCGGCCCCGACGCCGACGATGGCGACGACGATCTGTAATCGGTGACACTATCGGGCGGCCATGGTGCCGCCCGATCCTTGTTTGCTTACCCCTTACCGGTTGATCGAAAACGGTTTTTCGATGCCGATCCGGCCCCGCCGAATGTCCGTTCCGTGTAACCTTCGTCAACTTCCACCGATCGCGTAACGTCCTTGTGCAACCTCGTTCGGCCTGCCGCATTGGTTCGGCCAAGCCGCTGACCGCATACAGGGATGTTCCGATGATCGTCGTGCACCACCTCGAAAATTCCCGCTCGCAACGCGTCCTCTGGCTGCTCGAGGAACTGCGGCTTCCCTATGAGGTGAAGCGCTACGAACGGAACAAGGCGACGATGTTGGCGCCCCCCGAACTGCGCCGCGTTCATCCCCTGGGTAAATCCCCGGTGATCGAGGACGACACCGCCGCCGCGACCGGCGGTCCGCTGGTCGTCGCCGAAACCGGTGCGATCGTCGAATATCTGGTCGAAAAGGCCGATGGCCGGCTGGGAGTGCCACCGCACCGCCGCGCCGCGCTCCATTACCGCCACTTCCTCCATTATGCCGAAGGCTCGTTGATGCCGCCCCTGCTGGTAAAGCTGGTGCTCGGTCGCGTGCCGTTGCTGGGCAAGGCGGCGCAGAAGAAGATCCAGCCGATGATCGACGTCCATCTCGACTATGTCGAATCGCACCTCGCCGCGAACCCATGGTTCGCGGGCGAAGCGCTGACCGCCGCCGACATCATGATGAGCTTCCCCCTCGAAGCCGCGCGCAGTCGCGCCGGCCTCGACGCGACCCGCCCCCACATCATCGCCTGGCTGGACCGCATCCACGCCCGCCCCGCCTATCAGGCTGCGCTGAAAGCGGGCGGCGTCTACGCCTATGCCTGATCGACGGCGGTGGCACACTCGAGGTGACAGAGATAGGCACCCGTATCTTCGGGAAATTCGGGTGCCAAAGGAAGTATGACGGCAGCGGTACCGCCCCGCTGCGCCTCCCGCTAATCGCGTCGGGATCGCGGTACCGCGAACACCAGCAATTCGTTCGCGACCGGCCGCTCGCGTCCCGGGACGCCGGTATGGATGGGCCGGTTGAGCACTACCGCTCCCTTGCCCGCAGCCGCGGCGAGCGTCGACGAGCCGCCGCCGTCGAAGCTCATCGCGTCGCTGGCGCCCAGTTCGCGGAACAGTGCGACCAGCGCGGCATTGTCCGCGCCCATGCTATAGCCCCGTTGCCGCCCGTCCACGACGATGATCCACGCCCGCCGCCGATCGGCCGAAAGCCCGAACGCGGTTCGCGGACCCTTGCCACCCTCGGCAAGAAGCGCGCGGTGGAGCGGCACGGTTCGACCACCCTGCAACAGGTGCGGACCGGCGGCGATGGCATCCCGCGTCCCGACCGGGCAGCGCTGCCCGGCGCGGATCTGCGGGTGGCGGCCAATGCACAGGATGGCCGATACACGAAGGTCCTGGTCGATTTCGACCGGCGAGGCGACGCGGCCGCCGCCCATTGCCGCACCCGATACGGACACCGGCTCGCCTGCGTGCGGATAATAGTCGTCGCTCTTGGGCGATCCACCATAGAAAGGCAGGAAATAGCTGGCGTTGACGGCAAGTTGTGCCCGATTGGCAATCAGCGCGTCGCGAACGGTGTGGGCGACATACTCCATCCCGCGCGATCGATCGGGTGGCGTCACCCCCAACCTGACGCCGGGGCGCGCCAGATCGAGGGTGACGATATGGACGACCATCGGTTCGTCGGTGGCGTCGACGCGGCGTTCCTGACGATATGCGACGCCGTCGAACAGCGGGGTGTCGACCGGCGGCGTGGCAGGGGTCTGCCATGCCGCCGCCAGCGCGATCAGGGCGAGCGGCGGGCTCACAGCTTCACCGCCGCGCCAAGCCAGAACTGGCGACCGAAGAAATTCTGGTCGCGCGTGCCGAACCCGTCGAAATTCTCGCGATGCGCGTTGGTCGCGTTCCGGACTTCGCCGATGATCTGGACCGGGCCGAAGGTCATTCGCGTCTGCAGGTCGAGCTGATCGAACGGCCGATCGTAGCGGCTGTTGTTCGATGCGGTCGCGTTGATCGAGGTATATTGCTGACCAACATGGGCGAAGCTCGCGCGCGCTTGCAGCCAGTCGCGCTGATAGAAGACCGCCATATTATACTGGAACTCGGGCTGCTGGGTCAGCCGGTCGAAGCTGCCCCCGCCGGGGAAGCGCGACTGACCATTCAGGTAGGTGCCGTTGACCGACACGCCGACATCGGCCAGCGGACCAGGCAGAAAACGCAGCTTGTTGACGACCAGCGCACCCTCCACGCCGAAGACCCGCGAACCGGCCAAGTTCTGCGGCTGCGTGACCTGGTAGGTGGTGCCGTCGATGACCATCGTCCCGGCGGCTCGGGAATAGATGTCGTCGCGGATATCCTTGTAGAAGGTCGCCAGGGACACCAGGCCGCCATTGGCCGGCATGTAATATTCGAGGCTCGCGTCGAAATTCTGCGCGACGCGCGGCCGCAGGTCGGGATTGCCGCGCGTCAGCACCAGGGTCGTCTGGTTGAGAGTCTCGTTAGTGCCGAGATCGCTGGGACTGGGACGCCCGATCGCCTTGTAATAGCCGAGACGCAGCTTGAGCGGATCGGACAACCGATAGTTGAACGTCGCCGATGGCAGCCAATTCCCATAGCTTGCGCCGCGCGTCAGCGGGGTCAGCGTGCTGCCAGCGACCCGATAGCCGTCGATCGTCGTCTCGGTATCCTCATAGCGGACGCCGGTAATCAGGCTGTGGCGATCGCCGGTGTGGCGAAGCAGGATATAACCGGCCATCACCTTTTCATCGACGATATAGTCGGAGCGCCGTTCGTTCAGCGCGGTCTGCGCGGCGTTCAGTGTGAATCCGGCCGGGTTCTGCGCGAAATAACGCTGGAAAGCGGTAAAATCGAGCAGTGGCTGCGATCGGCTCTGCCCGCCGGTATAGAGGGGCGTCCAGCGGTCCGGCAGTACGACGTCGGCGGCGGTCAGCTTCGTACCGCTGGCCGCGTTCCACACCGCCTGCCGCGTGTCGAAGTCGCGGGTAGCCGCCCGGTATTTCAGTCCCGCGCCGATGCCGAGGCCGCGATCCGACGCGGTATCGCGATAGCCCCAGTCGAATTGGCCCTCTCGCACCAGATCGAGCGAACGATCGCGATAGGGGGTATAGGAGGCGAAGTTGTAGCTGGCCGGATTGGTGAAGGTCGCCGGATTGTCGAGAACCGCGATCGGCACGCCGCCGGCCATCGTCTGGTTATAGGCGTTGGCGGTACTGGTCGGCAGGTTGAACTGAAGCTGGTTGGAGGCTTCGAGGAAGATCGCGCGCGACCAACTGCCGCGCAGGGCGGCATGGTGACCGTCCTCGCCGATCCACTTCAGCTTGCCCTGTGCCAGATAGAGCGGCTTTTCGAGCGGGAAGTCGTTGAAGCGCAGAAACCCGCCGGCGGTGTTCACCCGCGCCGTGCCATCGGAAGTGCGTGCCGTGTCGATCGCGCCGCGCGTCAGTTGCTGCTGGTGACGCAGTTCGTTGTCGGACTGCTGGAAATAGGTGCCCGACACCTCCGCCTGTATGCGCGGATGGGGTCGCCATTCCAGCTTCGCCGTCCCGCCATAGCGATCCACGGTGTTGGGATATCCGGCCGATATGATCCCGCTGGCGACGGTGACGCCGTTCACCTGGGTATAACCCGTGGGGTTCAATCGCTCCTGATCGCGCCGCTTGCGGCTATAGGCGCCAGTCAGCACCAGACCCCATGTGTCGCCGACCCCGAACCGGGTCGCGAGCGTCGCATCGGCCCGATAGTTGATGCCGTCGTCGGTCGGGCGATGGAAACCCTTGCCTGGTACCGCGCGGCTGTCCGACATGCCGATGAACGCATTGCCGACGAACGTGCGGATGCCGCGATCGAACGCGGAACGGCTGCGCAGGTTGACGATGCCGCCGATCGCATTGCCCTCGATATCGGGGGTACGCGATTTGATGACCTCCAGCCGCGCAACGGCGGTGGTCGGGATCGCCTCCATGTTCAGCTGACGGTTCTGTCGCTCGGCCGTCGCGAGCACCGCCCCGTCGAGCGTCCCGACGGTGAAGTTCGGGTTCATGCCCCGAATGCCGACGTAACGGCCCTCGTCCTCGTCGAACACGGTGGTGACGCCGGGAAGGCGACGGAAGCTGTCGGAGATGTTGTAGTCGGGCTGCTGGCCGATCTCGTCGCTAGCGAGGAACTCGCCGATATTGTCGCTGTCGCGCTTTGCGGTAATCGCCTGCGTGTTCTGGCGCGCATAGCCGGTGACGACGATGTCCGCGCCGGACGTATCCGGTGCCGCCTGCTGCGCCAGTGCCGATACCGGCAATACCGTACCCGCCAGCAGCGCTGCCTGCCACGCCCTATTGAAGTGTCGCATCATGAAACCCCCTTGCCTCTGAAACTCGAGCGTCATTTAATAACTATAGGTGACATATGCGTGACGGTCGCGGAACGGCGGCACTGCATGACAGACGGAGCAGGGTAAGATGCTGATACCGATGATGATCTATTTGGCAGGCCTGCCGGCCCCCACTGCCTATGCATGTGGCGACGATCAGGTGCGGGAGTTGCGAATCACGGCCGACGACGCCGAGGAGGTCTGGCGTTGGACCGCGCGCGATGCGCGAGACCTGCCGCCGGAATACCGGACGCGGCTGATGTCCCACATCGACGAATGCAAGCCGGCGAATGACGGTCGTTCGATTCTCGTCACTGCGTCAACGGGTGGAGCGGTCCTGATCGATCGTACGAGCGGGCGGGTGTTGTTCAGGGCGCGCGTACCCATGGCGCATTCGGCGGCGATGCTGCCCGGCGGCCGGATCGCCATCGCGCTGTCGCTCGCCCCGGATGGCGATCGTTTGCAGTTGTACGACCGCAGACATAGCGAGACGGTCGTACAGGAAATTCCGTTGCCCTCGGGCCACGGCGCCGTGTGGGATGCGAAACGACGTCGCTTGTTCGCTCTGTCGCACGATCTCGTCCAGGCGTTTCGCCTGACCGGCAGTGGTCGTGCCGCACGACTGGTCGAGACCGCGCGCTGGATGCTTCCGGGGCGGCGCGACGGACATGACCTGTCGCCGGGCGATGATGATCGCTATTACGTGACCACCGACGACGGCGCATGGCGGTTCGATCCGGATGATGGCAGCTTCTTACCCTATCGCCCGCTCAATCCAGCACAGCGGGTCAAGGCGGTGAGCGCGACGCAAGATCGCGTCGCGTGGGTGCAGGCCGAGCAGAACTGGTGGGCAGGGGGCTTCACCGTGATGGCCGCCGATGGCCGGGATCGGCGCCGCATCGCGCTGAACGATATTCATCTCTACAAGGTGCGCTGGGTTCGATGAGTCCTGCGATGGCGCACGGTGCCTATTACGCTGCGCATGTCGCCAAGAGCCTGTTGTGGACCGCGAGCGATCTGGTGACGATCTATGCGCTCGTCACCGTCTACGGTGTCGATCCGGCGGGGGCAGGGTGGCTGTTCCTGATCGGGTTGGCGGCCAGCGCCATGGCGGACCCGATCGTCGGGCTGTGGCTGGACCGGCGGCCGTGCGGCACCCCGCGCCTTGCCGCGGCGGGGCTGCTGGTGGCTGCGGTCGCCTTTCCGCTGACGATCATGGCGGCGCCGTTCGGGTGGAGCGCGCTGCTGTTGGCGACGTTGGCGTTCCGGCTCGGCTATGCCGCCTATGACGTGCCCCACAACGCGATCATGTCGCGGCTCGCCGCCGATCTGCCCGCGGCAACCCGGCTGTCCCGCGGACGGACGCTGGGAACAGGCGCGGCGGCGGCGATCGTGGGGATCGGGCTGCATGCGCTGGGCGATCGCGCGAACATCCCGTGGCTGCTGAACGGGCTCGCGCTCGCCGCGCTGACGGGTGGCGCGGCGTTGCTGCCGCTGTTGATGCGGATGCCGAGGGTGCAGACGAAGGCGGGCGGTAACGCGTCGCCCGGCCTGCCATGGCGGTTCCTCATAGGCAGTATCGCTGGAATGGTCGCACTGGCCGCATTGGGCAAGGGCGCGATGCACCTGCCGGCGGCGCCGGACAGCCTTGATAGCGGAGCGATCCTGATCCTGCTCACTGCTGGTCGGACGGTGGCGGCGCTGCTGCCGCTTGCGATGCCGGACGCGCGACGGGGACTGCGCCTGCTCGCCGGAATCTATGCGGGCGCGGCGCTGGCCGGGCCGCTGCTGGTGGTGATCGGCGGCGTGACGCTGCCCGTCCTGCTGGGGGCGGCGATGGGGGCGACCAATCTGATCGGGTGGGCGCTGTTGTCGCGACTGGCCGGGGGGGCGAGCGACTATGCCCGCTTCACGATGGCCGGCAAGTTGGCATTGGGTGCAGCCGGACTGGTGGTGACGACGGCGCTGGGCGAAGGGACCAGCTTCACACCGATCGGACTGATGGGCCTGTCCGGTGTGGCGGCGGCCTTGTGCATCCTGGCGGCGCTGCTGCTTGTGCCGACGAGCTTGACAAGCGGGTCCGCGCGCGGCGCAACACGCGGATGATCGATCGCTATGCGGGTGCCTTCCCGTCCCACTTCCTGCGCGCGGACGGCCAGCGGACGGCGACCGCCAACGAGCGGGTTGTCCTGTCGTTGCTGTCGCGACGCGGAATGGCCTCGCGGGCGGAACTCGCCCGGGTCACTACCCTCGCCCCACATTCGGTGGGCCGGCTGATCGAGCCGCTGCTGGAGCGGGAACTGGTGGTGGAGGGTGCGCCCGAAATCATGGGCCGCGGCAAACCTGGCGCGCCGCTGCGCCTGAACCCCGACGCAGCCTTTTCGGTCGGCGTCTCCGTGATGACGGACGCGGTCACGCTCGTACTGGTCGATTTTGCCGGAAGCGTCCGTGCGCGTGCCTCGGCGCCACTCGACCATGACGATTTCGATGCAGGCGTGCAGCAGATCGACGGTATGATCGCGGCTGCGGTCGCAGAGGCCGGACTAGATCCGGCGCGCCGCCTGGGCATCGGGGTCGGCGTCACGGGCTATTTCCTCGGTGACGGCGCGCGGCTCAATCCGCCCGCGTCGCTCGATTGCTGGGCGCTGCGTCCACTCGACACGCTGCTCGCCGCAGCATTGCGCGGTCCGGTATGGGTGGACAATGACGGGAACGTCGCGGCGGTAGGCGAAGCGATTCTGGGGGTCGGACGAAACTGCCCCAATTTCGCCTATCTCTATTTCGCGGCGGGGTTTGGCGGCGGCCTCGTGGCGAGAGGCGCGCCGTTGCGCGGGACGAACGGCAATGCGGGCGAATTCGCGTCGATCCTGCCGGAGGGATGGTATCAGCCCAATCTGGAGAATTTACGCCGGCATCTTGCCGATCACGGCATGGCGTTTGACGGGTTGCGGACGATGCTGCGCGAACTCGATATCCATGCGCCGGCGGTGGACGCCTGGCTCGATCGGTGCGTGCCTTCCTTGAACCTCGTCGTGTCCGCCATATCCGATGTGCTCGACCCCGAGATCATCGCGCTGGGCGGTCGTCTGCCGCCAGCCCTTGCCGATCGTATGATCGCACGGATCCGCTTCACCAACCCGGCGCGGCGGGGGCATCATCGACCCGTGCCGTGCCTGGTTCCTTCGACCATTGGAAGCGACGCGGCAGCGATCGGTGCCGCCATGCTCCCGACCCGGGCGGCGTTCTTCCAATAGCATTCCCGGCCCCGGTGGCAGTGTTACGGTAATTACCACTAAGCCGGCCGGTCACCGTAGATGAGCCATCGATCCAGCCGCGATCGGCGACGTCGAGGACCGGGTTCCGGCTATCCGCCGGTCAATGCGACGGATCGGCCTGCTCAGTCAAATGCCGTGGTGCGCAATGACAGCTGGCGCACGGCATCCGGCAGGTCGGCGACCGTATCGATGACGACATGGGCGCCTGCGCCGCGCAAGATTTCGGCAGCGGTCGCAATCCGTTCGGTGCGTTCGGTGGGCGGAAGCGCTGCCAGTTCAGGCAGGGACAGTCCGACGCCGTTGCCGCTGGCGGCGACACCGACCGTCCAGACACCGGCCGCGCGCCCCTCGGCGATGCCGACCGCGGCATCGTCGACCTTGATACAGGCTTCGACGGGCCAAGCACCTAGTTCGACCAGGTTCTTCCAGAGCATCAGCGGGGAAGGGCGCCCCTCCGCCGTTTCGCCGGCGCACACGACGCGGTCGGGGCGATAGCCCTGAGCGGCGGCCAAAGGCAGGATGTCGGCCATCATCGTTCGCGTATAGCCAGTGCAGGAGCCGACCCCGACACCCGCCGCCTGGAGCCGCGCCGCCACCTCCGCCGCGCCGGGAATCAGATCGGCGCAGTCGCGCGCGGCGTCGCGCATCATCGGATCGATCGCGGCGAACACCCGGTCGCCATCCGCGTCGCTTGGTGCGGTGCGGTGTCGGACTGCCCATGCATGCGCGATGCGTGGCTGGCGCAGCAGCGCCGCGATATGATCGCGCTTCGCACGGCCCATGTCTGCGCGCGCCTCGGCTTCGTCGATCGGCACCCCGGCGGCGGCGAAGGCGCGGCACAGCGCGACCACTGGCGCGCGGCTGCCGAAATCGATCATCGTGCCCGCCCAGTCGAACACCACGGCTTTGAGTTGCATCATGCCAATTTCGTCCATTGATTGATCACGCGTTCGGCAAGTGCGAAGGCCGTCGAGGCGCCGGTGCCGCCGGTCACGACCACCAGCCGCACGTCGGGCATCGGGGCGGCGATCAGGTGATGGTCGGCGCCCGACGCATAGGTTCCGGTCCAGCGCTCGATCACTGCCGGCGGTGCCCCCAGGCACTCGGCGTAAGCGGCAAGGATGCGGGCCTCGACGGCGGCGGGCGCAAAAGGCGGTGGCGTCGCGGCATAATGATGACTGTCGCCGACAACCAGCGAACCGTCCGCGCCTTGCACGACGATGAGATGCACGCCATCGGCCAGCATCTCCGCCGCCTCCTCCTCGAGCCGGGCGCGTAGCGCCACCGCTTCGGGCAGGGCGGCATAGCCGGCATAGCGGACCATGCTGAGATCGCCCATGACCGGCGCGGCGATCCGCCAGCCGGGCGGTGCCAGCCGCAGCATCTGCAACGTGCAGCGCGTGATGCCGGCCGCGGCGTAGATGTCGGGGAACAGGGTCGCCCAGTCGTCACCCGGACACAGGACAATGCGGTCGGCCGCGATCGGACCTGCCGTGGTGTCCAGCCGCCCGTTCGACACCGAATGGACGGCGGTTCCATAGGCAAAGGTTACGCCATGCGCCTCCGCCAGCCAGGCGGCAAGGCGGGGGATCGCCGCGCGCGATTCGACCCGCAGATCGTGCGGGCTCCACAAGGCGGCGCGCATTTGGGCGACCATCGGCCAGTCGCGTGCGAGATCGCGGGCCGACAGGCGAACGCAATCGCTGCCCATGTCGGTGGCGAGGAAGGCATCGAGAACCGCCTCCGCCTCCGGCCGGCGCGCGGTCAGCAGCAGCCCGCGTTGCTCGATCGGTATTGCGGCTGCCGCGGCGACGTCCGCCCAGACCGTAGCGCTGCGTCGCGCCAGTTGCCAGACGTCGCCAGCCGCCTGACCTGTTGACCGTGACGAAGCCGAAATTGCGGATCGACGCACCATTGGCGGCGGCATCGCGATCGATGACGATGATCCGCTGCCCATGTCGTGCAGCGGCCAGCGCATGGGCCAGCCCGACGATACCCGCTCCGACGATGGCCACGTCATATCGTTGCATGGCGACGTCCTTTGAGCGGAGCGGACAGGAAACGCAGCGCCGACAATCCGGTCAGCACCAGCACCACAAGGGCGGTCGCGTAACTGCAGCGTTCGAAGAAGCGCAGCCATTCGACATGCGGCGCGGCGACACTGCGTGCGAGCAGCAGCGCGACGCTGCCCGCATAACCGGAAGAATCGGCGACATAGATCAGAAAACCGGCGTTGGCCGCCGTCCCGATTGCCGCGATCATCCGGTCGAAGAGCATCGCATTGAACGGGGTATATGCGAGATACAGCCCCGCACCCGTCAGGCTCATCCATGCCAAAGGCGACAACATCCCGGCCTGGAAAGCAAGCGTCGCCGCGCCGAGGATCGCCGCGCCGGCTGCGATCAGCCCATGCATCAGCAGCAGCGCGCGGCGATTGTCGCGCACCAGCATCAACGCCGCCAGCACCCCAAGCGTCACGACCGCGACCGGCAGTTCGCTCAGCGTAAACAACGTCGCCTGCCCGCCATACCCCAGCGATGTCCAGATCTCGGCGGAGAAATTGTCGCGCACGTCCCGCATCGCGGTCAGCAGCGTATAGGCGAGCACCAGCATCGCCAGCGTCCTGCCATGCGCTCGCCAGAAGGCCGCGCGCTCCGCCGCTGACATCGGTACGCGCTCAACCCGTTCGGCGCGGTCACGCGCATCGGGCGGCGGTAGTCGCTCCAACTGCCACAGCGCGACGATCAGCAGCGGAGTGATGGCCAATCCGGTCGCCGCAGGCATCCACCATTCCGACACGCCCGCTTCGATCAGCAAGGTCGCGACCGATTTGACCACGCCCGACGACAGAATGAAACTGGCGCACAGCATCGCGCCGAGCAGTTCGGAGGCGCGCCGTCCCTCGACATAGCTGAACACCAGCCCCCAGATCAGACCCAACGGCAACCCGTTGAGAAACATGCATACCACGTTCCACGGTGCCGGGATCACCGCGAACAGTACGAGCGCGATCCACGATGCGGCGATCAGCATGAGGATCAGTCGCGCCCGCGCGTCGCGGCCCGCCTCCGCGATCACGCGTACGCCGATCAGCTTGGACAGGGCGTAGCCGACGACCTGCGCGATTAGTAGCGCGGTCTTGTAGTCGATTGCGCCATGCCAGCCCGCGACATCGACATAGGTTGCCGCCGCAAAGGGTTTGCGAAAGGCGTACATCGCGAAATAGACCGCGAACGCCGCCAGTCCGCCCAGCAGTAGGGAGAGGCCGGAGTTTTGACGATCGTCGCTGGCACGGCTCACCACGGACGCTCCGCCAGCGTGGCTGCCTGCGCCGCGCATATTTCGGGGTCGGGCGGGTTGGCCCGTCGACGGACGCGGGCGAGCTCGGCACGCGCGCGAACGATGTCGCGGCGGAACGCGGGACTGGAATGGAGCGCTGCATAGGCGCTCGCCCCGGCGAGATAGCCTGCCTGGACCGCGCTCAGCGAATGCGATCCGCACACCGCACGGCTTTCGCCATAGCCGCGACCCCGCGCCAGGATCGCTCCGGCACGGTCGGGCATGAGTTCGGCAAGGATCAGCGCCTCGAGCCAACCCGCCGCCGTGTGACCGGATGGATAGTCCCCGTTGCCCGCCAGATGCGCGGTCTTCGCTTCACAGATCGGCGCGGCCGGAGCGTCGAGATACGGTCGGCGCACGCGATAGGCGCGCTTGACCGGATCGACGACCGGTGCGGCGCTCGCGCGGTCGAGCAGGTGAGCGGTGACAGGCACGGTCCGTACGTCGAGCCGCAAGCCCATTGCGCATGCGTAACGATCCAGCGGTTCGTTGGTCACGTCCTCGACTGCGATCCGCCAGCGCGGCGAACCAGCCAGCCGCCGGGTGTCGCGAAAAATCTGTCGATCGAGCCGCCCGGCTGGGCTGTCCGGTGCAGGCGGGGGCGGCAGGATCGCCATGCCGTCGGGGAATTGACCCGCATCGAGATAGCGTCTGGACTCGGGCGACGTTGCACTGGCGGTCAGCAACGCCAGCGCCGCAAACGACGCGCGCCGAATCACGCCGTCACCTGCATCGCGCCGATGCCGGGATCGGTACGCCCTTTGCGGTCCGTCTCGACCTTGCCCGCGAAACGATACAGGTAACCAGGATCGTCGGCGCGCGTCAGGGTCAGATCATACCATTGGTCGCTGGCGATCAACGGCCATAAGACGCGCCGTTCGGCGCCAGGCGGCACGGCGATCGTGCGTTTTCGTGCACCAGTAACCGGATAGCGCGGGTCCATCGCGAGTTGCATTGTGATCGGTGCGGCGTCGGGATTGCGGATGTTCAACGCGAGGCCATCACGATGCGGCGCGATGTCGACCATTGGCGGGGTGCGCGCGCCAGCCTCCGCCGCGATTCGCCGCCAGAAGCCGTTCGGCCCCCGAACCGTCAGGTCATAGCCGGTCGCGGCGGTGCCGAACCCCGTGGTCGCGTGGCGGGCGCCCGCGCCGATGGTGAAATGCCATGGCTCCTCGCGATCGTGGTTGTCGTGGACGGTGAAGGTCGCGCCGACGGTGCCGGTGTTGACGAATTCCAGCCGCACCTCCCCCTGCGGCGTGATGGCGGCTTTCAGATCGACGGCATAGGGCAGCGGGCAATGGCTGCGCTGGCCCGGCAAGGGCGTCGCGGCGATCTGTCGCGCGGGTATGGCGTTGGCGGTGCCGGCCAACGAACGCGCGATCCGCGCCGGCACGTCGCCGGTTGGCGGCAATGGACGGGCCGGCGGGCCGGCCGGCGCAGCGAAGTCGAACGCACTGGTCAGGTCGCCGCACACCGATCGGCGCCATGCGCTGATGTTCGGTTCGATGACGCCGAACCGCCGCTCCATGAAGCGCAGGATCGACGTGTGATCGAACAGTTGCGAACAGACATGGCCGCCGCTGGTCCATGGCGATACGATGATCGTCGGTACGCGGATGCCCAGTCCGATCGGATGCGCCTCGCCCCCCGCCAGATCGGTGCCGCGATAATCCTTCGCCTCGCCCGCCGTGGAGACGGTAGAGTGGCCGCGATAGCGCCCGACCGGCGGGACCGGCGGGGGCATGTGATCGAACAGCCCGCCGGCCTCGTCATAGGTGAGGATGAAGACGGTCTTCGCGAACGTCTCGGGATGATCGACCAGCGCTTCGATCAGGCGTGCGGTCAGCTGTTCGCCGCGCGCCGGCTCGGCGGTGGGATGTTCGGACAGGTCGGCGGCGGACACGATCCACGAAATCTGCGGCAGCGTTCCCGCCGCTACGTCGCGCCGGAACGCCGCGACCAACTGATCCCCGTCCGAGCGCGTGCGATCGGGCCCGCTTTCATGCTCGCTGACCCAGGCGCGGCCGCGCCGGTACAGCTCGGAGCCGCGATCGCACGGGCGGAATGCGGGGAAGACCGAAAGCAGGTTGTCGCCGAAATTGTCGTATTCCTGATAGACTTTCCAATCGATCCCCGCCGCCTGCAACCGCTCGGCATAGCTGGTCCAGCGATAGGCGTCGGCGCTTAGCGGCTTGTCGGTCGCCATGTCGGCGCTGGGCGTTTCGTCCTCGCCAAAATTCTGCATCTGCGGGTCGCCACCCACCGCCCCGCCGCCGTTGCACCCGCTGAACAGGTGCAGCCGGTTCGGATAGGTCTGCGTCATCGTCGAACAGTGATAGGCGTCGCAGACCGTGAAGGCGTCGGCGAGCGCGTAATAGAAGGGGAGGTCGCCTGGCCCATAATGCAGCATCCGGTTGCGCAACTCGCCACTATGTCCCCAGCGACCGAATCGCCCGCGGTCGAAGATCTGCATATTTTCGATATGTGACTGATCGGCACCGTCGACCGCGAACGAACGCGTGGTGCGCGAATCGCCGTGATAGGGCAGGACATGGCCGTCGGGATGTTCGGCCGATGGTTGCGCGAAGACGCTCGACCCACCCGAAAGGCGCAGCGGACGCGGATCGCCGAACCCGCGCACGCCGTTCAGCATGCCCAGATAGTGATCGAAGGCCCTGTTCTCCTGCATGTGCACGACGATGTGCTGCACGTCGTCGATCGTGCCGACACGCCGCGCCGCCGGGATCGCAGACGCCCGTGCGATCAACCCCGGCCAGAGCGCGGTAACCCCCAGGCCACCGGCCATTTTGAGAAGATCGCGTCGATCGGTTCCGCCCATCACCCCGAAGCTCCGTAATTCGGCTCTAGGAATATTGGTATAGTCCAGTTATCTTACGCTTTGACGACAGCCAGCGCGGGGCGGCTATTGCGCGCGCTCCGGGCCTAAGAAGCGATAAGGACGACGACGGATGACTGGGCCGGACGGGATGGTGGCGGAAATCTTCGCCGTTTTTGAGCGACATGGCGCCGAAGGCTATGGCGAGAACGTCTCGCAGCTCGACCACGCGCTGCAATGCGCGCAACTCGCACGGGATCATGACTGTCCCGACACGTTGGTCGTTGCGGCCTTGCTCCACGATATCGGCCGGATGCTTCAACCGGCCGGGAATGACGGTGAGCGTCACGGACGCGATGCGCGTCACGAAGATGTCGGCGCCGCAGCGCTGGCGGGCTATTTTCCTCCAGCAGTGACCGAGCCGATTCGCCTGCATGTCGCCGCCAAGCGCTATCTTTGCGCGGTCGACGCCGAGTATCGCGCGACGTTGAGCGACGCATCGTTGCTCAGCGTGAAGGTGCAGGGCGGCGCGATGACGGATGCGGAAGTTGCACAATTCCGTGCCGATCCGTTCTTCGCGGCGGCGATCGAGCTTCGCCGCTTCGACGATTGGGGCAAGCGGACCGGCTGCCCGGTCGCCGCGCTCGAATCCTATCGTCCGCTGATCGCGGCGATGATCGCGAAGGAAAAAACAGCGACGACCGAAGTCGTTACGTGAATACACCGGGAGTCGCGTTTCCGCTGTAACGGCGACGTCACAACTACTGGACTATACCAGATGCGACGGAAGCGTGTCGCTGCGGTTTCTGTCGCGGGTATGGTCGCTCCCTACGTCCTCGCCACGGATTCATCGTCCGGCGAACGATCGTGCGCCGCCGCCCGCTCGTCTCAGCGACAGCCATCGGGATCGCCGCTCATCGGGCGAAGGGGGAGTTCATGCAGCAGTTCACAGGTCTGAAGCGTATGCGGGTCGCGGTGCTGGGAGGCTCGATGCTGGCGATGCTGGCGCCGGTCGTCGCACGGGCCCAGGACGCCGGGGACACCGACCGCGATATCGTCGTCAACGGTCAGCGGCTCAGCGCACAAAAGGCTTTGGAGGCCAAGAAGGCCGCAGTGTCGGTGGTCGAGGTCATCAGCGCCGACGATCTGGGCAAGATTCCCGACGCTACCGTCGCCGACGCGCTGGCACGCGTCCCCGGCGTCAGCGTGATCGTCAACCAGGAGACGGGCGAGGGGCAGTATGTCACGATCCGGGGTCTGTCGGGTACGTATAACGCTACCTTCATCAACGGCGTGCGGGTGGCGCAGACCGATCCGGGCAGCCGCGACGTCTCGCTGAACCTGTTGCCGCCCTATGGCTTGGCGGAAATTCGCGTGACCAAGACGCTGACCCCCGATCAGGATGGCGATGCGATCGGCGGGACGATCAACTTCCGCACGCCGACCGCCTTCGACTTCACGGACGGCAAGGTGATGCGTGCGTGGCTGAGCGGCGGGTTCAACAGCAATGCGCGCAGCGCGGGGGAGAAGGCCGGACTGTACCAAGGGCAGTTCGACATCGGCCGCCGGTTTGCCGACGATCGGTTCGGCATATTCCTGTCGGCCAATTACGGCGTCTCGCACGGCAACAGCCAGGAAACGGAGAATGACGGCGAATGGGAGCCGTATATCTGGCGCAAGAATGCGACGGAGACGATTTCGCAGGACAATATCCACCTGCCGGGGATCGATCTCGACTACCGGCGCTTCAGGCAGACGCGCTGGGGCGGAAACCTGTCGTTCGACTATCATGGAACGGCGACGCAATTGTATCTGCGCGGACAATATGCGCGCGCCGACAAGGTCGGGACGAACGATTACACGGACTATCGTAACCGCACCAGCCCGCGGCTGACGCAGGTGGACCAGGAAGACACCAGCCTGCGCCAGCCGGAGGACATGATCATCGGGCGCGATGCGAAATTGGGCAACATCTACGGCTATACGACGGCGCAGATCGTCGATGCCGATGGCGACGGGCGGATCACCGACGCCGACCGCAAGTCGAAGCAGTACTGGTCGCTGAACGGCCGGTCGGGCGTGTGGGACCCGAAGATCTTCCAGTTCGCCCGCACCTTCGAAACGCAGGACGTTCGTCAGCAACTGGCAACCGTCCAGATCGGCGGCAACAGCGCCTTCGACCGGCTGACGCTCACCTATGATCTCAGCTACAGCTTCGGTGATCAGGTGCAGCCCGGATCGTATAGCGTCGGCTATAATTGCGACGCCTGCACCTATCCACTCAATGCCACCGGCCTCGATTGGGTGTCGCACGATCCCCGCTTTCCGCATCCGGGAATGCCGGCCTATGCGGTCAATGTCGAACGCGATCCCTCGCTGCTCCCCCTCGACGGCGCCAGCTTGAGCCGCTGGAAGCAAAGCGACGACCGCTGGGCCGCGAAGGTCGATGCGCGCTACGACGTCGGCGGGCTGATCGACCATGTTCAGGTCGGTGCCAAGTGGATCCGCTCCGCGCGCAACTATGACTCGACGCCGATATGGGAAGGCGATTTTTCCGATACGCCGCTGGACGGCAAGTCGCTGGCCGCGTCGGGCCTGATCCAGAAGGTCGTGCCCAGCATCCTGCACGGCGAATATTATTATGGCCCGGTGATGGGCCGTGGTGCGGTCCTGTCCGCCATCACCGCCGCGATCGCCGCCCAACCTGGTAACCGGGCGACCGGCGATGCGTTGCTGCGCGACGACAAGAAGGGGCGCGAGGCCGTCTATGCTGGCTATGCGCTGGCCAAGCTGAAGCTCGGCGATCTCGGCGTCGTCACCGGCGCGCGGGTCGAGCATCGCGACACTTACAACCGCTTCTGGTCCGACGATAGCGCGGCCAGCGGCTTCGACAGCACGTCGCGCGGCTATACGCTGCTGTTGCCCAGCCTGACCGCCAATTGGCGCCCCGATGAGCGGCATGTTGTCCGTGGCGCCATATGGACCGGCTATTCGCCCCCTGAATACAGCAACTTGTCGTCAGGCCAATCGATCGCGCGCGACCCGGCGACGCGAGAGATCCTATCGATCAGCCGCGGCAACCCGGACCTGAAGCCCGCCCGCTCGACCAATCTAGACCTGTCGGCGGAATGGTATCCCGACGCGGCCAGCATGGTGTCGGTCGCGACCTTCTACAAACATATCGACTATTTCATCTTCACCAACGGCAACCAGATCAACGCCGATACCCAACAGGGCACGATCGAGGTCACACAGCCGCAGAACGGCAAGACGGCCGAGATTCACGGCATCGAACTGAACGTCATCAAGCAGTTGCGTGGCTTAGCCCCGCCGTTCGACGGCTTCGGGCTGGAGGGCAATGTCACGGTGCAGCATAGCGCCGCCGATAGCGGGCAGGCGTATCGCGAAGGCCGCAAGATGCGGTTC
The DNA here is from genome assembly GCF_055521695.1 of Sphingomonas sp. BL-S-05. Classification (NCBI taxonomy): domain Bacteria; kingdom Pseudomonadati; phylum Pseudomonadota; class Alphaproteobacteria; order Sphingomonadales; family Sphingomonadaceae; genus Sphingomonas; species Sphingomonas sp. BL-S-05. The sequence goes on from NZ_CM145499.1 coordinate 803,016, forward strand.
GTGAACACGCCGCATCTGCTCTACAATGCGGCGATCACCTATCAGAACCGCGCCTTGCAGATGAAGCTGTCGTACAATTATCGCGGTAAGTATATCGAGGATCTTCGCGACAACGCCGTCGACAAATGGGTCCAGCACAATCGCAGCGTCGACTTCCACTCGCGCGTCACGCTGTCGTCGCGGTTCGCGGTCGATTTCGATGTGGCGAATCTGTTGAATGACTGGCGCTTTTATACGACCAAGGGCGACAATCCGAGTTATCAGAAGGACTATATGGAGCCGGGCCGCACCTTCCTGCTGCGGACCAGCATGGTCTTTTGATCCTGCCGCGGGGCGACCGGAAGCATCCGCCGGATGTTCCCGGTCGCCCGTTCGGGGCGGAGGGTTGAGCATCGCTGCCATGCGGTCTAGCAGCAGCGATCGTTCGCAGAGGTCGCACATCGTCGATGCCATCGGGACTGACATTGCTGGGCGCGCGCGGGGTGGAGGACGGTCGTCCGCATTATCTGACGCTACGCGACCAGATCGCAAACGCGATCGCGATGGGAAAGCTACCGGCCGGCGCACGCCTGCCGTCGGAACGCCAGTTGCAGACCGACACCGGCACCGCGCGCGGGACGATCCGCGAGGCGCTGTTCCAGTTGGAGGCCGAGGGGCTGATCTATCGCCGCGACCGCAGCGGCTGGTATGTTTCGCCACCGGCGATTACCTATGATCCGACCCGCTGGACCGGCTTCATGGCCTATGTCATCGAACAGCAACGCGTCCCGTCGACCGAGGTGCTGTCGATCGACAGCATGGCGGCCTCTTCCGGGGTGGCGGACATTTTCCGTGTCGCTCCGGGTACGCCGCTGCATCATGTCACCCGTCGACGCTCGATCGACGATCGTGCCGTGCTGATCGAACGGATCGTCGTCAATCCCGCCCTTGCTCCGGGGCTGGAGCGGCATGATCTCGCCAATTCGCTCACCCGCATTCTCGGCGCCGAATATGGTCTGACGGTGGTACGCAACCGGGTCGACATGCGCCCCTGCGCGCTGACCACCTCGATCGCCGATATGCTTTACGCCAAGCCCGGAACCCCCGGCCTGCTCGTGGTTCGGACCAGCCTCGATGCCGATGGGCGGGTCGTCGAATACGATCACGAATATTGGCGCCACGACGCTATTCGGGTGCATGTCGATCTCGACATACGATCCTGACGACGCGCAATCCGCACTGTGCGCCATTCGGTAAGATGGTTCACCCGGGCGCCGCCATCGTCGGCCAGTCGCTTGACCAGAACGATCGAGGCGAGAATGCCCATGTCGTTATCCTGAAGTCGATACTGCGGCTGTATGGCGCACCCGGAGGGATTCGAACCCCCGACCAAGGAGGTAGAAGCTCCTTGCTCTATCCAGCTGAGCTACGGGTGCCCGGCGCTTCGTTAGCGTGGATTGCGACGGAGCGGAACCGCTATCATAACGCCGCCATGCACGAACCGTTCGATCCCCCCTTGTCCCGAATCGACGCCGATACGCTTCCGGCGCAGGGGTTTCGCCATTTCGATATCGTCATGGCGGCGTTCGTCGCCATCCTGTTGCTGTCGAACATCATCGGCGCGGGGAAGGTCGCGGCGATCGATATCGCCGGCACGCCGTTCGTGTTCGGCGCGGGCATCCTGTTCTTTCCGGTGTCCTATGTGATCGGCGACGTGCTGACCGAAGTCTATGGCTATGCCCGTGCGCGACGGTGCATCTGGGTCGGGTTCGCCGCGCTGCTGTTCATGGCGTTCATGGCGGCCACGGTCGTCGCCATGCCGCCGGCGCCCGGCTGGGTCGGGCAGGGTGCCTATGAAACCGTGTTCGGACAGGTGCCGCGCATCGTCTTCGCCTCGATCGCCGCCTTCTGGGCCGGCGAGTTCGTCAACGCCTATGTCCTTGCCCGGATGAAGATCTGGACGGGCGGCCGCGCGCTATGGACCCGTACGGTCGGATCGACGGTGGTGGGGCAGGCGGTCGACAGCGTGATCTTCTATCCGCTGGCGTTTGCGGGTGTCTGGCCGACGCAGCAGGTATTGACCGTCATGGTGACCAACTGGGCGATGAAGGTCGGCTGGGAAGTCGTGCTGACGCCGGTCACCTATGCCGTGGTCGGCTGGCTGAAGCGGCGCGAAGGCGTCGACGTGTTCGATGCCGCGACCGACTTCTCCCCCTTTGCGGGCGAGCGCCGGTCGCGGTAGTTCAGGCGCCGACTCGCGCCAGCAACCCTTCGAACAGCGCGCGACCGTCGCGGCCGCCATGCGCGGCTTCGATGCGCCGTTCGGGGTGCGGCATCATGCCCAGCACATTGCCCCCGGCATTGACCAGTCCGGCAATGTCGCGCGCCGATCCGTTGACCGGCTCGGCATAGCGGAACGCCACCTGACCCTCGCCCTCGATCCGGTCTAGCGTCGCATCGTCGGCGACATAGTTGCCGTCATGATGCGCCACCGGCACGCGGATCGTGTCGCCGGGGCGATAGCCGCTGGTGAAGGCCGATTTGGTCTCGCCCACGCGCAGCGCGACGTCGCGACAGACGAAGGACAGGCCGCGATTGCGCATCAGCGCGCCCGGCAGCAAACCCGCTTCGGTCAGGATCTGGAAGCCGTTGCAGATGCCGAGGACCGGCAGACCCTTGCCCGCCGCATCGACCACCGCGCGCATCACCGGCGAGCGTGCCGCGATCGCGCCCGAGCGCAGATAGTCGCCATAGGAGAAGCCGCCCGGCACCGCGACCAGCCCGATATCGTCCGGCAGGTCGGTGTCGCGGTGCCACACCATGGTCGGCGCGGTGCCGGTGACCGATTCCAGCGCCACCGCGATGTCGCGGTCGCAGTTCGACCCCGGAAAGACGATGACGGCGGTCTTCATGCCCGTTCGACCCGATAGTTTTCGATCACCGTATTGGCGAGCAGCTTGCGGCACATCGCATCGATCGTCTCGTCGTCGGTGCCATCGGCTACCTCCAGTTCGATCAGCTTGCCGACCCGCGCTTCGCCCACGCCCGCAAAGCCGAGCGAGGCCAGCGCATGTTCGATCGCCTTGCCCTGCGGATCGAGTACGCCGTTCTTGAGCGTCACGACGATGCGGAGTTTCATGGGAGTTGCCTCAAGTCCGAATGGGGAGTTGTCGCGGGCGCTATGGCCCCCCATGCGTCCGCGCACAAGAGGCGTGGGGCACCGCCGCCGGATTCGCTTGAGCGCGCCGTATTGCCTGCCTATCACACTGCGATGGACCACATGCCCCTTTCGCTCGCGCCGCTCGACCGGCGGTTCGTCACCGTCCTGCGCTGGCGGGCAGCGGTGACCGCCCTCATCATTCTGGTCGTCGGCGGTGTGGGGGAGGCGATCCTGTATCGACAGGGCTGGCCGAACGGGATCGCGGGGGCCGTGGCGATCGCCATCGCGCTGTGGCTGGTCGGGATCGCGCCACAGCGTCGCTTCGTCCATTGGGGGTTCGCGCTCGACGAACGCGAACTGCATATCGCGCATGGCTGGCTGACACGGGTGCATACCATCGTGCCGATCGGCCGGGTACAGCATATCGACCTGACCCAGGGGCCGATCGAGCGCGGATGCGGCGTCGCGACCCTGGTCCTGCACACCGCCGGTACCGACCATAGTCTGGTCACCGTGCCCGGCCTGGCCCGCGAACAGGCCGAAATGGTCCGCGACCGCATTCGCAGCGCGATCGAAGCATCGCCGTGGTGAATGAGGGGCCGCGCCGGCTGCATCCCGGCACCATCGCGCTGCGCATCGTTACCAAGGCACCGCAACAGGTTGCCGGACTGGTGGCGCTCGCCGCGGCCACATCGCGTTCCGGCGTCGGTGTCATGCTCGGCATCGTCGCCGCGCTGGTGATCGGGGCGGGGCTGTTTACCTGGATACGGTGGCGATCCTTCACCTACACCATCGCCGATGGTGCGTTGACGATCGCGGACGGCGTTCTGCATCGCAAGCGCCGGTCGATCCCGTTCGAACGCATCCAGGACGTGTCGATCGACCAGAAGCTGCTGGCGCGACCGTTCGGGCTGGCGCGGGTGCGGATCGAGACCGGCGGTGGCGAAGCGGACGAGGCGACGCTCGACAGTGTGACGCTGAGCGAAGCGGCGCGGCTCCGCGCGGTTCTGCGCGGGACCGTGCCGTCGGTCGTCGTCGATGCCGCCGCGGAGGCACCGGTACGCGACGTCGTGTTCGCCATGTCGCCCCGGCGGGTCCTGACGATGGGGGTGTTCGGTTTCTCGCTGGTCTGGGTCGGTCTGTTGTTCGCAGGTTTGAATCAGGTCGGCGACGTGATCGGATGGAACTGGATCGATGTCCGCGACTGGGCCGGTGTCGCGCGGCAGGAGGCGATGGCGCTTGCCACGCCGTTGTTCGCGGCGATGGCGGCAGTCGTTGCGGTGCTGGTCGGCGCGATCAGCGGCGTCCTGCGCACCCTGCTGGTCGAATATGGGTTCCGGCTGGAGCGCGAAGGCGATCGGCTGCGTCGGGTCCGGGGCCTGGCCACCCGGACCGAAATCGTGCTGAGCCTGCGCCGCGTCCAGCTTGCGCTGATCGAACGGGGCATGGTCAGCGGGCGGCTGGGCTGGAACGGGCTGCGGTTGCAGACGCTGGGCGGCAGCGACGATGTCGGCGGGCGGCAGACCGTCGCTCCGTTCGCGCGCGAGGATGAGGTTGCGCAGGTGCTGGCGGCGGCGGGCTATGCCCCGTTCGATCCGCTGCCGCTCCGCCCGGTCGCGTTCGGGCACGTCGTACGGACCGCGATCGTGCGCGGCGGGGTGCCGTTGATCGTGGTGATCGCCGCGACATTCTTCCTGCCGCTGGCGGGGTTGGCGCTGCTGCTGGTGCCGATCCCGGTCGTCCTCGCCGTGCTGGCGCGGCGGCGGCACCGCTATGCGATCGTCGGCGATACGTTGCAGGTGATGCGCGGCGTCCTGTCCAAACAGGTGTGGATCGTGCCGCTCGCCCGTATCCAGGCGGTGTCGGTGCGGCGGTCGGTGTTGCAGCGGCTGCTCGGGTTGGCGACCGTCCATGTCGATACGGCCGGTGCCAAGGGGTTGGGCCGGCCGAACATCGTCGATGTCGCGATCGACGATGCCGAGCGGCTGGCCGCGACCCTACTCCGCTGACGGGGCGGCAACCGGATCGCCGGTCCGGCGTACGCCCGAAAGCGGCGGCACCTCGCTCCGCGCGGCGGGTGGCGGGGCGGGCAGGGCGCGGCGCATGCACGATGCGGCGGGCCGCGAGACGAGCTGGCAATTCCACAACTGTTTCTCGACGCCCGCACCCCGATCGCGGAGATAGCTGAACGACATGGTATTGAGCGCGGCTGGCTCCCATGCCAGCCCGGCACGCGCTGGGACGGCGACGGGATCGCGCCACCCGAGGAACTTGCACCGCGTCCGCTCGCCACAGGTCGCTTGCGCAAGGGCCGGCCATTTGTCGGGGGTCAAGCTGTCCAACGGCACGAGGAAGGTGACCGGGTCGTCGCTGCTCGGGCGGGGCAACGCGGCGGGGGCGAAGCTGCCGGTCAGCACGCCCGCCTCCTGTTCGACCGCCAGCACTTCGGGCAGCTTGTGCGCGGCGGAATAGGGCGCAAGCTGTTCGATCCGCGGCTCGACCGTGCCGACCACCCGGCGGAATGCGCCCGGCGTGCCCCACCATCCGGCCCAGCGGAAGAACAGATGCGTGTCGACCGCCGCGATCTTGTCGAGGCTCGATTGCCAATAGGGGACGACCCAGTCGGTATGGTAATGCGTCGCATAGCCGACCGGCGCATAGACGCTGCCCGCCAGCGCCGCCGCCGCGACCTTGCGCGCACGGTCCCAAAAGGGCTGCGGATAGACGCGGGCGAGCGCACCGTCGCAGGTGAAGGTGAACTGGCAACCGGTGGTCCGTTCCGACCCCTGAAACACCACGCCGCACACGCTCTTGGGGAAGGCCGGATGGCGCAGCCGGTTGAGCACGACCTGCGCGACCGCGCGCTGCCCCTTTGCGTCATCGCCCGCTTCGTAGAGGACGGCGGCGGCAAGGCAGTCGGTCGCGCGGGTGCGGTTGTCGACGTCACCGGTAAAGCGGAACGGCCGCGCCGCCGGATTGGGACCGGTAACGAACGGCACCTTCGCATTGAAGACACGGGCGTCGTCCGGCTCCAGCGCACGATATTCGATCGGTTCGACCGGGGGAGGGGGTGCTTCGGGCGACGGCGCTGCCGCCTGCCGCCGTTGCTCCTTCTGTTGTGCGGCAGCGCGGTTCGGCGGGGTCGACCGGATCAGGATCGCGGGCACGGCGACCGCCGCGACCGACAGCGCCACGAGGACGCCGTCGACCGCGATCGATCCGCTGCCGATCCTGCTTCGTTCGACCACCGCCGCGTCGCTCATTGTTCGGGCAGGAAGTCGGGGACCGACAGATAGCGTTCGCCGGTGTCATAGTTGAAGCCCAGCACACGGACGCCATCGGGCAAATCGGGCAGCTTCTGCAGGATCGCCGCCAGCGTCGCGCCCGACGAGATGCCGACCAGCATCCCCTCTTCGCGCGCCGAGCGTCGTGCCATGTCCTTGGCCACACCGGCATCGACCTTGATGACGCCATCGATCGCGCGGGTGTGGAGGTTGGCGGGGACGAAGCCCGCGCCGATGCCCTGGATCGGGTGCGGACCCGGCTGCCCGCCCGAGATGACCGGCGAAAGGTCGGGCTCGACCGCATAGACCTTCAGATTCGGCCACTGCGCCTTCAGCGTCTCGGCGACGCCGGTGATATGGCCGCCGGTGCCGACGCCGGTGATGATCACGTCGATCGGCGCATCGGCGAAGTCGTTCAGGATTTCCTGTGCGGTGGTACGTACATGGACATCGATGTTCGCAGGATTTTCGAACTGTTGCGGGATCCACGCATCCGGCGTCTCGGCCGCGAGTTCATGTGCGCGCTCGATCGCGCCCTTCATCCCCTTTTCGCGCGGGGTCAGGTCGAAGGTCGCGCCATAGGCCAGCATCAGCCGGCGGCGCTCGATGCTCATGCTCTCGGGCATGACGAGGATCAGCTTGTATCCCTTGACCGCCGCGACCATCGCCAGCCCGACGCCGGTGTTGCCGCTGGTCGGTTCGATGATCGTGCCGCCGGGCTTCAGGTCGCCCGATGCCTCGGCCGCCTCGATCATGGCGAGCGCGATGCGGTCCTTGATCGACCCGCCGGGGTTCGACCGTTCGGACTTGATCCAGACCTCGGCATCGCCGAACAGCCGGCGGACGCGGATATGCGGCGTATTCCCGATCGTTTGCAGGATGGTATCGGCCTTCATGGCTGGGTCTCCTTAGCCGTGACTTCGAGATCTTTGGGGGGCGTGAAGCTACGCGCGGCGCGCAGTTCGGGGAAGAGTTTCGACCAGAGCATGGTGACGCCGATCGCCAGCACCCCGCCGCCCGCGACGGCCACGACCGGCCCGACCAGCGCGGCGAGGAAGCCCGAGCGCGCCTCGCCCAGTTCGTTCGAACCCGATACGAACAGGGTCGACACCGCACCGACCCGCCCGCGCATCGCGTCCGGCGTGTGCAGTTGGATCAGCGACTGGCGGACATAGACCGAAACCATGTCGGTCGCCCCGACCACGAACAGCGCGGCGAGTGCCAGCAGCACGGCAGGCGCAAAGTCGCTGCCGATCGCCGCCTGCCCGAAAAGCGGGAGCAGCAGCGGCGCGGACAGGCCGAACAGCGCGGTGGCGGCGCCGAAGCCCATGACCGACAACAGCATCTTGGCGCCGACCTCCTTCGACAACGGCTTCACCGCGAACACCGCGGCGACGACCACCGCGCCCAGCGCTGGCGCGGCGCGGAGATGGCCGAGGCCGTCCGCGCCGATCTGCAGGATATCGCGGGCATAGATGGGCAGCATCGCCGTCGCTCCGCCCAGCAGCACCGCGAACAGGTCGAGCGAGATCGCCCCGAATACCAGCCGGTTACGCCGGACATAGGACAATCCGTCGAGCATCTGCCGCCACGGATTGGCCTTCCCGGCGATCACCGCGCGCGGGATCGGCGGGATCAGGAACAGCATGGCCAGCCCGAACAGGAACAGCCCGGCCGACACCGCATAGGGGACGTAATGGCCGGCGGCATAGAGATAGCCGCCCATTGCCGGCCCCAGCACCGATCCGCCCTGCCACGCGATCGAACTCATCGCGATCGCCGTCGGCAATACGGCTGCGGGGACCAGATTGGGGGCGAGCGCCTGCAACGCCGGCCCGGCAAAGGCGCGCGCGACGCCTAGCATCGCCGCGACGAAGAACAACCACGGCAGGGTGATGCCGCCGCTATAGGTCAGCCAGGCGAGCAGCAGCGCGCAGCTCCCCTCCAGCGCAACCGATCCGCGCGCGATCCAGCGCCGGTCGATCCGGTCGGCGACCCAACCCGCTACCAGTGACAGGACAAGCAGCGGCAAAAACTGCGCCACGCCGATCAACCCAAGCTGAAACGCCGATTGCCGGATCGTCATCGTCTCGCGGGCGATGTCGTACACCTGCCATCCGATGACGACGACCATCGCGATCTGCGCCAGCGTGTTCGACAGCCGGGCGAGGAAATAGGCGCGAAACGCGGGGATGGCGAAGGGGTGCGGGGACGCGGACATGGGGTGGGGGTTTAGGTCCGCTGTTGGGCCGGGGCAATGCAGATCGGCTTGGGGGGTATTGGTTTGGGCTTTGGCGGCGTCATCCCGGCCTGCGCCGGGATGACGCCGGTCGTTACCGCCGCCCGAGGAACGACAGCAGGTCGTCGGTCAGCCGGTCGCTCTCGGTCGCGAACAGCCCATGCGGTGCGCCGTCATATTCGATCAGTTCGGCATTCGGCAGCGCCTTCGCCAGCGCGCGGCCGGTCGCGTCGATCGGCACGGTCTGGTCCGAGGTGCCGTGGATGATCAGCGTCGGCACGGTGATCGACGGCAGGTCGGGGCGGAAGTCGGTGGTCCCGAACGATTCGGCACAGGCCAATGTCGGCTTGAGACCCGCGAGCATCGCCGTGTTCCACGACAGGTCGAGCACTTCTTCGCTGACCGGGCTTGTGATGAAGCCGACCCCGTAGAACTGGTCGAAGAAGGTGCGGAAGAATTTGGGCCGATCCGCCTTGATGCTATCGGCGATTTCCTGAAGCTGGTCCTGCGGCATGCCATCGGGATTGTCGTCGGTCTGCAGCATATACGGTACGACCGACCCGATGAAGCCGACCCGGCTGACGCCCTTGCCGTCATGGCGCGACATATAGCCCGCGACCTCGCCCCCGCCCATCGAGAAGCCGATGAGTGCCGCATCGTCGCTGACGCCGGTTTCGGCCATTACATCGGCCAGATCGTCGGACAGGCTGTCGTAATCATAGCCCGACCAGGGCTGATCCGACCGGCCGAAACCGCGCCGGTCATAGGCGATGACCCGATATCCGGCATCGGCCAGCGCCATTGCCTGTGGGTCCCAGCTATCGGCCGACAGCGGCCAGCCATGGATCAGGATGACGGGGCGACCCTGTCCCCAATCCTTTACGAACAGGTTGGTACCGTCGCGGGTCTTCACATAGGGCATCGATCAATCCTTGTCCGGGAATGGCTCGAACTGAACGACCGACATGCGCGCGGGTTGCCTGTCGCCGCGCCTTCGTACGGCGCATCAACCGCGTGGAACGATCCCCAGTATCGGCGAAGCGGGTCGGCCGCGCTCGGCATCCTGCAACATCACCGAGTAGCGCTCCGCCATTTCGCGATGGACGCGGCGTACTTCCGGGAGCAGCGCGTTGTCCGCGCGTGTCCGGGCCTCGTCCAGCCGGCGGCGGTAATATTCGGTATTGTCGATGATCGACATCGGAACCTCCTGACGGTCCGTAGTTTGCCGATCGAACAATATAGCAAGATGGAAATCGGGTCGCTGACATACGTTAAGCACGGCTTTGTCGCGCACCGACACATCAACCTGGCGTCACGAAACTGTCGAGCACCCGCTTCGGTCCAGCGCTCTCGAACTGTACTTCCAGCTTGTTACCCTCGATCGTCTCGATCGTGCCGTAACCGAATTTCTGATGGAACACGCGTTGCCCGGTCGACAGATCGCTGCGCCCTTTATTGCCGAGGCTGATCGCGCTTGCCCGTGCCTCGACCACTCGCGACGGAGTGGTGGTGAAGCTCGACCCTTGCGATGCGGCGCGCTGCCAGCCCGGACCGCGCCCCGTCCCGCGCGCGACGTCGGCGAACGGGTCGGCCCGCTCGCTCCAATTGGCACGCCACAGGCTCTCGCCACCCGCCATGGTGGTTTCCGTCTCGATATGCTCGGGCGGAAGTTCGCCGACGAACCGCGACGGCAACGACGAATTCCACTGACCATAGATGCGACGATTGGCGGCATGGAACACCACCGCCAGCCGCCGCGCGCGGGTGATCGCGACATAGGCGAGGCGACGCTCTTCCTCCAGCGACGCGGTGCCGCCTTCGTCGAGCGAACGCTGCGACGGGAACAGCCCTTCCTCCCAGCCGACGCAGAATACGGTGTCGAACTCCAGCCCCTTGGCGGCATGGATGGTCATGATCGTGACCTTCGGCTCCTCCGCCGACGCCTCATTGTCCATGACCAGCGAGACATGTTCGAGGAACGCACCGAGCGACTCATATTCCTCCATCGCCCGGACGAGTTCGGTCAGATTCTCCAGCCGCCCGGCGGCCTCGGCGGTCTTCTCCGCCTGATACATGGCGGTATAGCCGCTTTCGTCGAGCAACTGCCGCGCCAGTTCGGCATGGGGCAGGCTCTGCGCCATGTCGCGCCAGCGTGCGAAGTCGCCGACCAGACGCCCCAGCGACTTGCGCGCCGCGCCGGTCAGTTCGTCGGTGTCGAGGATTCGCGCGGCGGCGGTCATCAGCGAAGAGCCGGTAGCGCGGGCAAAGCGGTGGACGGTCTGCACCGCCTTGTCGCCCAGTCCCCGCTTGGGCACGTTGACGATCCGTTCGAAGGCGAGGTCGTCGGCGGGCTGGTTCACCACGCGCAGATAGGCGAGCGCATCGCGGATCTCGGCGCGTTCGTAGAAGCGGAAGCCACCGACGATCCGGTACGGCATGCCGATGCCGATAAAGCGTTCTTCGAACTCGCGCGTCTGGTGCTGTGCGCGGACTAGGATCGCGAACTGGTCGAGATTCTTGCCGTCGCGTTGCCCGCGTTCGATCAGCTCGCCGACGCGGCGGGCTTCCTCGGGTCCGTCCCACACACCGATGACGCGGACCTTCTCGCCGACATCGGTTTCGGTCCACAGCGTCTTGCCAAGCCGCCCACCATTATGCGCGATCACGCCCGATGCCGCGCCCAGGATATGCGGGGTCGACCGGTAATTCTGTTCCAGCCGGACGATCTTCGCGCCCGGGAAATCCCGCTCGAACCGCAGGATATTCTCGACCTGCGCACCGCGCCACGAATAGATCGACTGGTCGTCATCGCCGACGCAGCACAGGTTGCGGCGTTCCTGCGCCAGCAACCGCAGCCACAGATACTGGACGCTGTTGGTGTCCTGATATTCGTCGACCATGATGTAGCGGAAACGCTGCTGATATTGCGCCAGCACCTCGCGATGCGTGCGCAGGATCGTCAGCACATGCAGCAACAGGTCGCCGAAATCGCAGGCATTTACCGCCTTCAGCCGGTCCTGATATTGCTGGTACAATTCGCCGCCGCGTCCGTTGGCGAAGCGTTCGCTTTCGCCCGCATCGACATCGGCCGGGGTCATCCCCTTGTTCTTCCATCCGTCGATCAGCCCGGCCAGGCTGCGCGCCGGCCAGCGTTTCTCATCGAGGTTCGCGGCGACGATCAATTGCTTGAGCAGTCGCAACTGGTCGTCGGTATCAAGGATGGTGAAGTTGGATTGCAGCCCGACCAGCTCGGCGTGCCGCCGCAGCATCTTGGCACCGATCGCGTGGAAGGTGCCGAGCCACGGCATCCCCTCCACCATGTCGCCGACCAGCCGCCCGACGCGCTCGCGCATCTCGCGTGCGGCCTTGTTGGTGAAGGTTACCGACAGGATTTCGGACGGGTACGCCTTGCGGGTATAGAGCAGATGCGCCAGCCGCGCGGTCAGCGCCGCGGTCTTGCCGGTGCCTGCGCCCGCCAGCACCAGCACCGGGCCGTCGGTAGTCAGCACCGCGTCACGCTGCGGTTCGTTCAGCCCGCGCAGATAGGGCGGATCGGCAGGAGTGGGAACAAGCGACATCGCCGAACAGGTAGGGAACGAAGCCCGACGCCACAAGCAATGAAATTGTTTCGGAACCGTCATCGTCCTGCCATCGACGGTTCGCTGCGTTGCAACAATTTCGGTCTAGCAGCGCGTTGCCGGCGGACGGCGGCGTCCGATTCGTGGACGACTGCTGCCGCGACGGGCACCGAATTCGCAGGAGCTACCATCATGACCATTCGTATCGTCGCCCTCGCGGCGACCGCTTTCGCGTGTCTGACGTCCGTCGCCCATGCCGAGGAGCGCGAAACCGTCTCGGCTCGCGTGTCCTATGCCGGACTGGACCTGACCAAGGCCGAGGACCGTCGCGTGCTCGACGCGCGTATCGACCGTGCGTCGCTCAAGGCCTGTCGTTCGAACGTGCTCGGCCTACGTCGGATCGCCGACGAAAACCGCTGCCGCGCCGAAATGCACCGCGACGGCCAGGTCCGGGTCGCGCAGTTGCAGCCGGTGACTGTCGCCAGCGCGAAGTAAAGGGTGCGGTTCGCCACCCCGGCCCCGGTGCCGGGGGCGGCTATATGAATAGTTGCGTAGCGTTGCGTGTTCAGGAAACCTTCTTGCGCAACGGTGCCAAATCGTTAGGCGGGGGCATGACAAGCCTCCGCCCAATGCTGGCCCATCGCCGCATCCTGATCGCCAGCCTGATCGGGACCTCGGTCGAATTCTACGACTTCTATATCTATGCGACCGCGGCGACCCTCGTCTTCGGATCGCTGTTCTTTCCGTCCGAAAGCGCGTCGGCGCAGTTGATGGCCAGCTATCTGTCCATCGGTCTCGCCTTTGTCGCGCGGCCGCTCGGAGCGGTCGTGTTCGGCCATTTCGGCGACCGGCTCGGCCGCAAGTCGACGCTGGTCGCATCGTTGATGCTGATGGGCGGATCGACCCTGCTCATCGCGTTCCTGCCGACCTATGCACAGGTCGGTTGGGTGGCGCCGCTGCTGCTGTGCACGCTGCGGTTCGCGCAGGGTCTGGGGCTGGGCGGCGAATGGGGTGGGGCGGCATTGCTCGCGGTCGAGAATGCGCCGCCCGGCTGGCGCGGACGGTTCGGCATGGTCCCGCAACTCGGCGCGCCGGTCGGCTTCATCGCCGCCAACGGGCTGTTCCTGCTGCTTGGGCTGACCCTGTCCGAGGCCGACTTCCTCGCCTGGGGCTGGCGCCTGCCGTTCCTGTTCAGCGTCGCGCTGGTCGGGCTGGGTTTGTGGGTCCGGGTTAAACTTACCGAAACCGCCGCATTTGCGCAGGCGCTGGCGCATGAAGCGCCGCCGAGCGTCCCGATCGCCGAACTGGCCGACAGTCACTTGCGCGCGACCCTGGCCGGCACCTTCGGCGTGATCGCCTGCTTCGCGCTCTATTATATCGCGACGACCTTCGTGCTCGGTTACGGCACCACCACGCTCGGCTATTCGCGCGGTGCGTTCCTGCAGACGCAGCTGGTCGCGATCCTGTTCATGGCGCTGGGCATTGCGCTTGCCGGCTGGCTGTCGGACCGTTCGACGCCGACGCGGGTGCTGGCGGGCGGCTGTATCGGCGTGGTGCTGGCGGGTGGCCTGCTCGGGCCGATGATCGGCGGCGGATCGTTGTTCGTCATCGGGGCGTGGCTGTCGTTCGCGCTACTGATGATGGGCTTCGTCTATGGTCCGCTCGGCGCGTGGCTGCCCGCGCTGTTCCCGGCGCGCGTGCGCTATACCGGTGCGTCGATGGGGTTCAATATCGGCGGCTTGATCGGCGGCGGCCTGACCCCCAGCATCGCCCAGGCGTTGTCGATCGATTACGGCCTGTGGTCGGTCGGCATGGTACTGGCCGGGGCGGGGGTGGCCAGCCTGATCGGCCTCGCGCTCGTTCCGCGTGCCCGCTGACGTCAGCCGGTCCGGCTGACCCGGCTCGGTTCGGCGTTCGGTTCGACGCCGACCGGATCGGGTACCGGCAGGATGCGGTTGCGCCCGGCATCCTTCGCGGCATAGGCGGCGCGATCGGCGCGTTCGAGCAGGCTGTCGATCGTGTCCGCCGGTTCCAGCACCGCCAGCCCGGCGCTGATCGTCACCGCCGGCAGATGCGAGGAGGTTTCCGACAACGCCGTCCGCACTGTCTGCGCGCTCAGCCACGCCCCGCGCAGCGTCGTGCGTTCGAGCAGCGCGACGAACTCCTCCCCGCCCAGCCGGCCGACCGCCGCGCTCGCGGGCAGGCGATCGGCGAGGATCCGGGCAAAGGCGCGCAGCACCGCGTCACCGGTGGCATGGCCGTAATTGTCGTTGACCCGCTTGAAATGGTCGAGGTCGAACAGGATCGCCGCCAATGGTTGCTGGCGCGCGCGGGCATCGGCCATCATCGCCTGTGCCCGCCGGTCGAATCCGCGCCGGTTGGCGATGCCGGTCAGCGGATCGGTCTCCGATTCGGCGATCGTCCGCCCCATCGCCCCCTGCACGACCAGCAACAGCGCCAGCAACCCGACCGTCACGATCAGCACCCCGCCGACCGATTGCGACAGCAAGGCATAGCTGCTTGCGGCATAGGCGATCGGCGTCGCGCCGGATCCAAACGCCGCCGCGAACAGCGGCTTGATGATGAAATAGGTTGTCATCAGCGCCAGCGCGATGCCGAGCGCCAGCCATAGCGGGTCGCGCCGCCGCCGCACCGCGTCGACCGCGATGAACGTCGCCAGCGCGGATCCGGCCATGAAGGGCGACTGGAACGCCAGCTCGTACCACAGCTCGTTGCGCGGACCGTCCCAGATCGCCGCCCGCAGCAGCGTGCCGCACAGGATCAGCAGCGCAACCGCCCGCCATGGCCGCCGCCGCCCCGCCATCAGTGCCAGCCCCGGCAGCAGCATCGATATGCTGACGAGGAACGATCCGTAGCTGAGCATCAGGAACGGCGTCGTGAACGGCGTCAGCCGGACGCCCAGTTCGCTGAGCGGCGTCAGCCCGCCGATCAGGTAGGTCAGCGCGAAATAGGTGACGTAACGCTGTCCCGGATAGGACAGGCGGATGATCGCGAATGTTACCGCAAACAGGCCGGCGACGACCGCATTGACGATCAGGGCATAGACCGCACTATCCATCCTTTCTCGTCCGGTACCCGTCTTTGCCTCGTCTGCTAGCGATCTTCGCCGCGAACGCGCCGGTCCGTCAATCCCCGTCGTTCATAGCAAGTCGCAATAGCGTTATCTTGGCCTTGCCATAGACACGCTCGGCATCGACCGTGAAGCGGGGCAGCTCGATCGGCTCGGCCTTGGCGGTTTCGATGCTGACCCAGGTCGCCGGCCCGATCCAGCCGAGCCGCGCCAGCTTGTCCGCCGCCACCGCGCCGGCGCCGCTGCCATAGGGCGGGTCCATCATCACCACGTCGAGCGGACGCGGGGCGGGGCCCAGCGCCAGCACCGAGGTCGCGCGCACGTCGCCGCCCGCCGCGTCCAGCTTGGTCAGATTGGCGCGCAGCGCGTCGAGCGCCGCCCGGTCCTGTTCGACGAACAGGCACGTCGCGGCACCGCGCGACAATGCCTCGATCCCCAGGGCGCCCGATCCGGCGAACAGATCGGCGACCGCCAGTTCGTCGAAGCTGCCGACCCGGCTGGCCAGCATCGAAAACAGTGCCTCGCGCGTGCGATCGGCGGTGGGACGGGTCGCATCGCCCTTCGGCGCGACGATCGGCCGGCCGCGCCACATGCCCGATATGACCCGCATCAGCGCTTGCCCCCGCCCGGACGGCCGCCTTTGGGCTTACCCTTGGCGGGCTTGTTCGAGGGCGCGGCCTTGGCCCAGCCGGTCGGCTTGCGCTTCGGCCGGTCAACGAAGCTCGCCCGGTCGGCATCGGCCGCCTGTTCGCGCGTCATCCGCTTTTCGACCGGGCCGCGTGCGGCGTCGCCGCGCTCGACGCGTGGTTTGCGAGCGACTCCGTCATAGCCCGGCCGATCGGCATGGGCGGCGGCACGGCGCGTGCGGGCATTGTCGGGCCGCTCGCCATAGGCCCGTCGGTCGCCCAGTCCCGGCTGACGCCGTTCGGCGGGCGTCTGCCCCGCCTGGGTCAGCGGATCGAAGCCGTCGCGCCGTTCGACCGGGCGTTCGGTCGCATGGGTGCGCGGACCGACCCGGCGCTGATCCGGGCTGCGCGACCGATCGCCGAAACCGGCACGCTCCGGCCGCGTGCCGAAGCTGCGCCGTTCGGCGTCGCCCTCTGGCCGCGAACCGAAACTACGCCGTTCGCCATCGCCTTGCGGACGTCCGCCGAAGCTGCGCCGCTCGCCGTCCCCCTGCGGCCGGCCCGGACCGTCGCGGTCGGGACGGCGGCCGCTAAAGCCCGACCGTTGCCCGTCGCGTTCGGTCCGGGGTCGCCGTTCGTCGAAGCGCGCCGTCGCCACCGGTTCGGGACGCGGCAACGGCGTCGCGCGCTTCCATGCCTTCAGTGCCGCCGGATCGGCGCCTTCGGGAGTCGGCTTGCTGGTCGGCTTGTTGGCCAGCGTCTTGCGGAACGCGACCAGTTCATGCTGCTTGATCTCGTCCACCTCGCCCTCGGGCAGGTCTTCGAGGAAAAAGGGACCGTAGCGCGTACGGATCAGGCGCGACACCTTCAGCCCCAAATGTTCGAGCACGCGGCGAACCTCGCGGTTCTTGCCCTCGGTCAGCGTCATCTCGATCCAGGTATTGGTGCCGGTGCGCCGTTCCAGATTGGCGTTGATCGGGCCATAGCGAACGCCCTCGATCTCGATCCCCATCATCAGCTCTTCGAGCGTCTGCTGGCTGATCTCGCCATAGGCGCGCGCGCGATAGGTTCGCTCGACCCCGGTCGCGGGCAGTTCCAGACGGCGTTTCAATTCGCCGTCGGTGGTCATCAGCAACAACCCCTCGGTATTCAAGTCGAGCCGCCCGACCGGGATCAGGCGCGGCAACCCCTTGGGCAGCCGGTCATAGATCGTCTCGCGCCCGGCCCCGTCGCGCTCGGCGGTCAACGTGCCGGCGGGCTTGTGAAAGCGGAACAGCCGGGTCGGTTCGGGTGCGGCCACCGGCGCCCCGTCGACGGTAACGCCCTTCAGGTTGGGCAGGATGGTCGCGGGCGTTTCGAGGACGACGCCGTCCAGCGCGACGCGACCGGCGGCGATCATGCGTTCGATGTAGCGGCGCGATGCAACGCCGGCACGCGCCAGCAGCTTGGCGATTCGCTGGCCTTCACGGGGGGAATCGGTCGTGGATTCGGGTGGGGTAACGATGGTCAGGGTATCCGTTTGCGGCGATGCGACGAAAGTTTCAGCCGAAGCGGTTCCTTCGTCGCCTTCGCGAGTTTGTGCGTTCGTATAAGCTGTAAGCATCCCGGTGGAAAGCGAGTGGGGCAATGTTGTTCGGGCGCAAGAAGCGGCACATCAACCGGATCCTGGTCGTCGAGGACGAACCCCTGGTCGCGTTCGACACCGAACATTTCCTGGGGGCGTCGGGCTTCGAGATCGCCGCGACGGTCGACACGGTGGCGGCCGCGCTGGCGACGCTCGAATCCGGGCGCGATCTCGATCTGGTACTTGTCGACATCAACCTGTCGGATGGCAACGGGCTGGACGTGGCGCGATCGGCGCATGAACGCGGCATGCCGGTGCTGCTGGTCACCGGTGCCTGTCCGCAGGAGGCGCAGGTCTTCGCCGCCGGATGCCTCAGCAAACCCTATCCGCAAAAGGATCTGCTGAGCGCGATCGACGCGATCGACGCGGTGATCGGCGGCGCGAAACTGCCGCGAAGGCTGCCCAGCGGCTTCAACCTGTTCCGCACGGCGGCGTAGCCCGACTTCGCTTTCCTCCCTTACCCTTGCCCGAACGGCAAGGGTCGGAATTGGAAGGGCGTCGGCGAGCGCGGCGATCGTCACCTTGCCGCCACCGCTAACCCCTTCTACGGTCGCGCCCCTTCCTGGAGGACTTGCATGACCGAAGCCGCGCCCAAGGGGCTGGCGCTGATCCATATGGGGCTGGGCAATCGTAAGACGGCGGCGATGTTCGCCCTCGGTCTGGCGGCCGGGCTGCCCTTCACGCTGCTGCTCGGCACGCTCAACGCGTGGCTGGCGGAGGCGAAGATCAACCTCGCCACCATCGGGCTGTTGTCGTGGATCGGGCTGATCGCGGCGTTCAAATTCCTGTGGTCGCCGGTCGTCGACCGGCTGCGCCTGCCGCTGCTCGAACGCTTCGGGCGGCGCAAGTCGTGGCTGCTGCTGTGTCAGGCGGTGCTGGTCGCGACCTTCCTGACTCTGTCGGTCAGCGATCCGGCGACCGCGATCGGCTGGTTCGCGCTGGTCGCGGTGATCGGGGCGTTCGCGGCGGCGACGCAGGATACGGTGATCGACGCGTGGCGGATCGACGTTGCCGACGAACGCGCGACGCTCGGCATATTGTCGTCGATCTACCAGCTCGGCTATCGCATCGCCACGCTGATCGGCGGAGCGCTGGCGCTGGTGCTGGCCGACGCGATCACCTGGCCGATGGTCTATGCGGTGATGGGCGCGTTGATGGCGGCGCTGCTGCTCGTGACGCTGTTCGCCCCCGACACGCCGCGCCCGGTCATCGAACGGGCGGTCGGCGGCGCGGTGGGGCCCAGCACCCGCGACAAGCGCACCGGCCTCATCATCGTCGGTCTGTGCTGGGGCTGGGCGATCGTCACCATCGGCGCGTTCATGGTCCGCGTCCTGAACGTCGCGCCGGGCGAAACCCCGCCCAGCGTCGGCGATTTCACCCGGCTGACCGGGCCATGGATCATCGTGGTCACCGTCGTCGTGCCCGCGTTGGTCGCGGCATGGCTCAACCGGCGCGCGCAACTGGCGGAATGGCTCGGCTGGAACCGCGACGGGGCAGCGGCACCCACGTCCGGCTTCATCGAACATGGCTATCGCGCACTGATCCTGCCGCTGTCCGAACTGGTCGGGCGGCTGGGGTTCGGCGCGATCATCGTGCTCGGGCTGATCCTCAGTTACCGGCTGTGCGATTCGATCTGGGGCCCCTTCGCCTATCCCTTTTATCTGGAGGAGTTGCAGTACACGAACGCAGAGGTTGCCTTCGCCTCCAAGATCTTCGGCGTCGGCATGACGATCGTCGGCGTGTCGCTGGGCGGGATCTCGTTCGCGGTGCTGGGGCGGATGCCGACGCTGCTGATCGGCGCGATCGTCGCGGCGGCGAGCAACCTGCTCTATGCCGATCTGGCATCCGGATCGCCGGTCATCGACGCGGTGGCGGGGGCGACCGGGTTGCTCAACCTCGGCGTCGATGCGCGGATGATGCGGTTGATGGTCGCGATCTCGGGCGAGAACATCGCCGGCGGCTTGGCCGGTGCGGCGTTCGTCGCCTATCTCTCCTCGATCGCCAGCAAGGAACATAGCGCGGTCCAATATGCGCTGCTGTCGTCGCTGACGCTGCTGGTCGGCTCGCTCGGCCGAGCTGGCCTGGGCGAGGCGGTCGAACAGATGGGCTATGCCCCGGTCTTCCGCTTCACCGCCGCATTGGGGCTGGTCGCAGTGGCGTTCGTGCTCCTCGAATGGGTGCGGTGGCGGCGTGAGTTGAAGACGCTTTGATCTACGCAGAGGAAGAAGTGAGAAGGTTATTTTCGCGCAGAGGCGCGGAGGCGCAGAGATGGTGCGCACGCGGCGCCAGCGGCTTTCCTATCGCGACCGACCGAGGGGAAAAGGCTTCGCCAGACAGGCGACGTCCGCCCGACAACCCCTCAGCGTCCTCTGCGCCTCTGCGCGAAAATAGCCTTCTTCTTTCTCCGCGTCTCCGCATGAACCGATCTAGACCGGCACCTCGTCATTCGCCGCCAGCACGGTGCCTGCCAGATACAGCGACCCGGCGATCAGCACCGACTCCGGCTCCGACCGTGCCAGCAAATCCAGCGCCGCCGCCGGATCGGTCGCAACATCGGCCTGCAACCCCAGCGCCCGCGCCTGCCGCGCCAATTCGGCTGGAGGGTGGTGGGCGTGGCCCGGCACCGGCACTGCCACGACTTGGTCAACTATTTCACCCAGATGTCGCAGCACCGCGCCGGCGTCCTTGTTCGCCAGCATCCCCAGGACCAGCGCCGATCGCTCCCCCCGGCTGATGCGGGGCCAACCGCGCGCCACCTCGATCGCCGCGGATTCGTTGTGCGCCCCGTCGAGCCACACGCCATGGCGCGGATCGACCCGCCCGGTCAGCGGTCCGCCCGGCCGCAGCCGTTGCATTCGCGCCGGCCAGCGCGCGGTGCCGGCGGCGGTGCGGATCGCCGCGTCCGACACCGGTACCGCCGACTGATGCCGCAGCATCGCCGCCGCCAGCGCCAGATTGTCGCGCTGATGCACCCCCGCCAGCGCCGGTTCGGGCAGGTCGAGCGTCCCCATCGCATCGCGGTAGCGCCCGTCGACCGCGTCCCAGGCCGATCCCCGCGCGATCAGCGAGCCGCCCGCCGCATCGACCGTCGCTTCGACCCGCGCGGCAATCTCGGGCGGGTAGGCGAGGGTGACGACCGGCACGCCCGGCTTGGCGATGCCCGCCTTTTCGCCCGCGATGCCGACCAGCGACGATCCCAGAAACGCTTCGTGATCGATGCCCAGCGCCGCGATACCGCAGGCGACGGGCGCGGGCAGGACGTTGGTCGCATCGAGCCGCCCGCCCAGACCGACCTCGATCACGCACGCATCGGCCGGCGTCCGGGCAAAGGCGAGGAACGCGGCGGCCGTCGTGATCTCGAAGAAGCTCGCCCCGATCCCCTCGGCCGCGTCGAGCACCTCGCCCAGCAGCGCCGCCAGTGCCGGATCATCGATCAGCGTCCCCGACAGCCGGATGCGTTCGTTGAACCGCACCAGATGCGGGCTGGCATAGACGTGCACCCGCAGCCCGGCCGCCTCGATCGCCGCGCGCAGATAGGCACAGGTCGACCCCTTCCCATTGGTCCCCGCGACATGGAACACCGGCGGCAGATGGCGATGCGGGTCGCCCAGCCGCGCCAGCAGCCGGGTGATGCGATCGAGGCCGAGAATATCGGCGCCGGGCGACAGCAACGTCAGCCGGTCGAGTTGCGCCTGCACCGCCGGATCGGTCGAGATAGCGAAATCAGCCACTTGCAAATCCTCCCCGCTACGCGGGGAGGGGGACCAGCCGCAGGCTGGTGGAGGGGGGTGGCCACCTCCACGACGGTTGCGTTTGGCTGCGATCCCCCTCCACCACCGCTACGCGGCGGTCCCCCTCCCCGCGAAGCGGAGAGGATTTGGCCGTCACGCCGCTTCCTTGCGTCCCAGAAATTCGATCAGCTGCGCCAGTTCGGCGGGCAGATCGCGCCGATGCGTCACGCGGTCGATCAGGCCGTGGTCGCGATAATATTCGCTCGTCTGGAAGTCCTCGGGCAGCTTCTCGCGGATCGTGCTTTCGATCACGCGCCGCCCGGTGAACGCCAGCGTCGCCTTCGGCTCGGCGATCTGCACGTCGCCCAACATCGCATAGGCCGCCATCACCCCGCCCGAGGTCGGATCGGTCAATACCACCAGATAGGGCAGGCCGGCATCGTGCAGCATCTCGATCGCCACGGTCGTGCGCGGCATCTGCATCAGGCTGAGAATACCCTCCTGCATCCGCGCGCCGCCGCTCGCCGTAAAGACGATATAGGGCACGCCGCGTGCGATCGCCGCCTCGACCCCGGCGATGAACGCCTCACCGACGAACTGGCCCATCGACCCGCCCATGAACGCGAAGTTCTGGACGCCGATCACGCAGCCGCGTCCGGCGATGGTGCCATAGGCGTTTTGATACGCATCCTGCTCGCCGGTATCGGTCCGCGCCGCCTTCAGCCGGTCGACATAGCGCTTGCTGTCGCGAAATTTCAGCGGGTCTTCGGCGACCTTCGGGTTCGGCAGAATTTCGACGCTGCCCGCATCGAACAACTGCTCGAACCGTTCCTTCGGTCCGATACGGCCATGATGGTCGCATTTTGGGCAGACGTGCAGATTCTCTTCCCATTCCTTGGTGAAGATCATCTGCCCGCACCCCTTGCACTTGTGCCAGAGATGGTCGGGCGTTTCCTTGCGCGCGACGAAGGGCAGGGCGTTGCGGACGCGGTTCAGC
This sequence comes from Sphingomonas sp. BL-S-05, assembly GCF_055521695.1. NCBI lineage: Bacteria > Pseudomonadati > Pseudomonadota > Alphaproteobacteria > Sphingomonadales > Sphingomonadaceae > Sphingomonas > Sphingomonas sp. BL-S-05. The sequence goes on from NZ_CM145499.1 coordinate 825,325, forward strand.
CAGCTCATGCGGGTTCCTTGCTCGCCGTCGCGATCGCCGCGGCGAGGCTTTCGATATAGGATTGGACGGGGGCGGCGGCGTGCTGCCCATGTTCCGCGACAATTTCGACAATCGCCGATCCGACGACGACGCCATCGGCGACGCGCGCGATATTGGCCGCCTGTTCGGGCGTGCGCACGCCGAAGCCGACCGCGATCGGCAGGTCGGTCGCGGCCTTCAGCCGGGCGACGGCATCGTCGATCGACGCCTGTACCGCCTGCTGCTTGCCGGTGATGCCCGCGACCGAGACGTAATAGAGGAACCCACCGGCCCCCGCCAGCACGTTCGGCAGCCGCGCGGCGTCGGTGGTCGGCGTCGCCAGCCGGATGGCGGCGACGCCGTGGTCGCGCAACTGCTGTCCCAGGCTGTCGTCTTCCTCGGGCGGAATGTCGACGCAGATCACGCCATCGACCCCGGCCGCCGCAGCGGCTTGTGCGAACCAGTCGGCCCCGCGCCGGACCATCGGATTGGCATAGCCCATCAGCACCAGCGGCACGTCGTGGTGACGTTCGCGAAAGCCTGTCGCGATGCGCAGCACATCGGCGGTCCGCGTTCCCGCCGCCAGCGAACGGATGTTCGCCGACTGGATCGCGGGACCATCGGCCATCGGATCGGTGAACGGCATGCCCAGTTCGATCACGTCCGCTCCCCCCGCGACCAGCGCGTCGAGGATGGCAGGCGTGGCGTCGGGCGTCGGATCGCCGGCGGTGACAAAGCACACCAGCGCTGGACGGCCCTTGCCGAACGCAGCGGCGAGGCGGTTCATCTTATAGCCCTCTCCCCCTTGGGGGAGAGGGTTGGGAGAGGGGGTCATGTACAACGTCTTCCAACTGTCGAAGCACGCCTTCGAGATTATGCATCACGTCAGCGTTAGCGAACCGCACTACCCGATAGCCGGCTTGCGTCAAATAGGCGGTTCGTTGCGCATCGTAGGCGACGGTTTCGCCGTGCAGGTGGCCGTCGAGTTCGATCACCAGCTTCGGCGCGTTACTGGCAAAGTCGGCGATAAACGGCCCGATCACCTTCTGCCGCCGGAACTTGACGCGGGCAAACCGTTCGGCCCGCAACGCGAACCACAGACGCTGTTCGGCAGGAGTGGGAGCCTTACGTGCCGCCTTGGCTCTTTCCGTCAAACCAGCGTCGCGCACTGCCCCTCTCCCAACCCTCTCCCCTGAAGGGGAGAGGGCTTTTGGCTTCAGATGTTCACCCCCAGCGCGTTCGCCACGGTGAAGATATCCTTGTCGCCGCGGCCGCACAGGTTGGCGAGGATGATCTGGTCGCTCCGCATCGTCTTCGCCCGGCGCGCCACTGCCGCAATGGCATGGGCGGGTTCCAGCGCCGGAATGATCCCCTCGGTCCGGCACAGCATCTGGAACGCGTCGAGCGCATCGACATCGGTCGCGCTGTCATATTCGACCCGCCCGATATCGCGCAGCCACGCATGTTCCGGCCCGATCCCGGGATAGTCGAGGCCCGCCGAGATCGAATGCCCCTCGGCGATCTGCCCGTCCTCGTCCTGCAACAAATAGGTCTTGTTGCCATGGAGGATGCCGGGGAACCCGCCGGCCAGCGACGCGGCATGGTCCTTGTCCAGCCCATGGCCCGCCGCCTCGACGCCCAGCATCGCCACGTCGGGATCGTCGAGGAACGGATGGAACAGCCCGATCGCGTTCGATCCGCCACCGATCGCCGCGACCAGCAGGTCGGGCAGGCGGCCGGTCCGCTCCAGCATCTGCGCGCGCGCCTCACGGCCGATGATGCTCTGGAAATCGCGCACCAGTTCGGGATAGGGGTGCGGGCCGGCGGCAGTGCCGATGATGTAGAAGGTGTCGTGGACGTTTGCGACCCAGTCGCGCAGGCCTTCGTTCATCGCGTCCGACAGCGTCGCCGCACCGCTGGTCACCGGCCGCACCTCGGCACCCAGCAGCTTCATGCGGAACACGTTCGGCTGCTGCCGTTCGACGTCCTTGGCACCCATATAGATGACGCAGGGCAGGCCGAAGCGCGCGCAGACGGCGGCGGTCGCCACGCCATGCTGGCCGGCGCCCGTCTCGGCGATGATCCGCGTCTTGCCCATGCGGATCGCCAGCAGGATCTGGCCGATGCAATTGTTGATCTTGTGCGCGCCGGTATGGTTCAGCTCGTCGCGCTTGAACCATACCTGTGCGCCCATGCCCGGCTCGGCCGAAGCTCTCAGCGTCTCCGACAGGCGTTCGGCGTGATAGAGCGGGCTTGGCCGACCGACATAATGCGTCATCAGGTCGTCGAACTGCGCGGCAAAGGCGGGATCGGCCTTCGCCGCCTTATATTCGCGGTCGAGGTCGAGGATCAGCGGCATCAGCGTTTCGGCGACATAACGGCCGCCAAAGGCACCGAAATGACCACGATCGTCGGGCTGGGCGCGATAGCTGTTGGGAGCGTTCATGGGGTCGCTCGTTACGCCCGGCGGCGGGCGCTGTCGAGTATCAGCCGCCGGTCACGCTGCGTACGAATGCGGCGATCCGCCCGGCATCCTTGACCCCCGGCGCGCTTTCCACGCCCGACGACACATCGACCAGCGGCGCCCGCGTCGCCCGGATCGCTTCCGCGACGTTGCCGGCATCGAGTCCGCCCGACAATGCCCAGGGCAGCGGATGGACGAAGCCGTCGAGCAGCCCCCAGTCGAACCGCAGCCCCATGCCACCCGGCAATGCCGCGCCGGGCGGGGTCTTGGCATCGTACAGCACCCGGTCCGCCGCCCCGACCAGCGTCCGCGCGGCCTCCAAATCGGCCCGCGTCTTGACCGCGACCGCACCCCAGACTTCCCGGCCGGTCCGCGCCCGGATCGCGGCGATCCGATCGGGCGCGGTCTTGTGAAGCTGGATCGCGTCCAGCCGGGCGGCGGCCATCGCCGCATCGAGCAGCGCATCGTCGGGATCGACGAACACGCCGACCTTCGCGATCCGGTCCGGCACTTGCCGCGCGAGCCCCGCCGCCGCATCTAATGCGAGATTGCGGGGGGAGGGGGCGAAGAAGACGAAACCGACATGGCTCGCCCCGGCGGTCAACGCGGCGGCCAGCGTGTCGGGCGTCGACAGGCCGCAAATCTTGATGAGGGTCATGGACCGCGGCTTAGCGGGCGGCGGAGCGTGGCGATAGGGCGTCGACCCCTGGAAAAATGCGCATGCTATGTCCGCACTATGCGATTGCCGACAATCGATCTCGAATTGCTATGTCGCGGTAAGTAGCTGGAATGGCACGGCCGCAACGGCGACCGGGTCCATCGAAGGCAACGGTATATGGCATCTGCAACGCAATCGGATATCGCGGAACCCGACCTGTTCTATGTCGGACAGGACTGTGCCGGGCACTGGCTGGTCCAGGACCGGCATCGGCGACTGGAGGGACGTTTCGTCTCGTTTTCGGCGGCGTTGCGCTTCGCGGAGGCGGAGCGGCAAAGCTATCATGCCGGCATCGAACTGGCGACGGTCCCGCTGATCCCGATCATCCCGTTCGGACCGGTCGCGGGCGAACCGCGGGAGGCCGCACATGGCGCGTAACATCGCCCTCCGCGATCCGCGGTGGAATGCGATCGCCGCCACCTTGTCGGGGTTGCGCCAGCGCCGCCGCCGGGCGGTGCGGATCGTCGATGCCGATTGCGGGTGCGGAACCCTGCTGCTCGCGGCATTGACCCATGCCCGCGCGCTCGGTTTCACCGCAATCGAAGGCCGGGGCCTCGACCGGTCGCCGATGCGGATCGGGCGTGCGCGGCGTGCCGCGACGCGGCTGCGCGATCCGGCGATCGGCGTGACGTTCGATGCGGGCGACGCGCTCGGCGCGCTGGTCGAGGAAGTCGACGCGCCGGCCGATATCCTGCTGTGTCACACCGCCGTTCCGGGATCGATGATGGCGGCGGCCGGGGACGTCGTGATCGACGATCCGATCCCGGCCGGGCAGGGGGCGGCATGATGCGTCGTCGCGATCTATGCTGGCGCGCCGCGGGCATGGCGCTGATCGTCACCGCCTGTGCGGTCGCGGTCCTGGCTTTTGGGTCGGCGTCGGCCCTGTTCGCCCTGCCGGCGGCGCTCGCCGGCCTGACGCTGGCGGTACAGGGCAAGCGGGTGATGCAGGCGATCCGGGCCACCCGCCACGGGCATGCCGATACCGCCGCCGCCATCCATTTCGGGCGGCGGCGGCACGGCCGATCCGGTGCATGGCCTATAGCGTAGCCTCGATCGCGCGAGCCGCCTGATCGGGGTTTTCCGCCTGGGTGATCGGCCGCCCGATCACCAGTACCGACGCGCCGCCGTCCAGCGCCGCGCGCGGGGTCACCACCCGTTTCTGGTCGCCGACCGGGCCGTCCGCCGGCCGCACGCCCGGCACGACGAAGAATCCTTGCGGCCATGCCTTCTTCGCCGCCGCGACCTCGGCCCCCGAACATACCACGCCGTCGATCCCGGCACGCTTCGCCAATTCGGTCAGCCGCACCACCTGTTCGTGCGGATCGGGGGCAAGGCCGATCGACGACAGGTCATGCGCGTCGAGGCTGGTCAGCATCGTCACCGCCACCACCTTGGTCCCGACCGGCGCCGCCGCCTTCGCATCCTCCAGCATCGCCTGCCCACCGGCGGCGTGGACGGTCAGGATGGCGGGGTCGAGCGGTCCCAGCGCCTGGATCGCCTTGGCGACCGTGTTGGGGATGTCATGGAACTTCAGGTCGAGGAAGATGGGCAGGCCCAGATCGGCCATCGTCCGCACCCCCGCGCGGCCATTGGCCATGAAGAATTCGAGGCCGAGCTTCAGCCCGCCGACATGGCCACGCACCGCCTGCGCCAGTGCCTTTGCCCGGTCCAGATCGGGCGTGTCGATCGCGACATAGATGGGCGAACGGCTCATAGCGTGGCTCCCGCATTGCTCGTGGGTATCGCCTCGGCGGCGACGACCGGCGCCGTATCCGCCCGGTGCAGATCGGCCAGCGTCCGGTCGGTCGCCGCGATCCGCTGCCGCAGCCGCCAGCGCGTCAGGTGCAGCGCGACGAAGGTCGGCAGGAACCCGGCCAGAAAGGTCACGAGCAGCAGCAGCGGCAGGTTCACATCGGCATAGAGCGTGCCCCACAGCTTCAGCGGCACCATCGTCATGTTGTTGAGTGCAAAGGCGACCATCACCCCCACCAGCAATGCCCAGAACAGGGTTTTCAGGAACTGCATCGCTCAGGGAGCCTTCGTCGTTGTCGTCCGCCCTTCCTTACGCCCGTCGTGGCGGCTTTTCCAATAGGCGACGGGTCAGCCGATTTCGGCGCGGAGTTCGTCGAACAGCGGCTGGATCGCCTGCAACCGCGGCTGTTCCTCGTCGAGGATCGCTGTGAACGCGGCGCGTTTGTGCCGGGTGATCCAGCCGGGCGGCAGGCGGATCTCGGGTGGCAGGGTCGACAGCGCGATGTCGATCATCCGCTCGGCGCCATGCAGCCGCCCCCAAAGATAGTCGTTCTCGCGATAGGACCGGCTGAAGAACGCGCCGAAATTGTTGAAGCGTATGCCCTTCAGCGTTGCCTCCGCACCGCCCGCCCGGATCGACGGCGCATCGTCGGGCGCGATCCGGTCGACCCGCACCGGATCGAATTCGTCCAGTCCTTCGCCGCCCAGCAGCGGCAGCGTCGCGATGTCGAAGAAGGGAAAGCCGAGATAGGCAAGCAGGATCGGCCGCCGGATATCGCGCGGAGTGGCGGACAGCGCCTCCGACATCCGTGCATCGGTCTGCGCGTCGAGCGTCGCGAGGTCCATCGCACCGGCCATTGCCGTCAGCAGGTCGGCGGGATCGGCGCGCTTGTCCGCCGCCAGCGTCCGCACCGCGGCGAAATGGTCGGCATTCTCGCACGCCAGATAGGGCGTCAGGCTGGCGAAGATCGCCTCGCGCACCGGCGCCAATGCCGCCGCATCCTGTTCGGGCTCCATCGCCGAAATCGTCCGTACCAGCAGCCGCAACCGCCGGATGCGAAAGGCGAGATCGTGCGCGCGCAGAAACGCGACCGCCTCCGCCGACGCGCCGTCGCCATCGAACCGGACGCCACCGCCCTCCGCGACGACCCCGGCGAACCCGTCGCGCAACCGCCGTATCCGGTCGGGCGACGCATCGTCCGCCAGCGTCGCGACGCGTTCGGCCAGCCGGTCCAGCACCTGATCGACCTTCAGCAGTCCATAAGCGGCATGGCCATATCCGGCACGCTTGACCGCCTGCGCCTGCGCCCGCTGTCGCCAGCCGGCCAGCCGCGACGGCGTCGGCCAGTCGAGGAACAGCGTATAGCCGAACAACTGTTCGACCTCCGCCTCCACGCCGCCGCGCAGTTGCTCGACGATCGCCAGCATCCGTTCGATCCGTTCCGACCTTCGCTGGATCGCATCCAGATTGTCGCGGATCGGCTGTTTGCGCGGCAGTTCGGACAGCGCGCCGAGGATCGTCTGGAAGAAGCTGGGGGGACCGTCATGCGCGGTGCCGATGCCGAACTTGTGGTTGGGGGCGGGGTCGAGATAGACGAAGCGCCGATCGATCTGCCGCCGCGCCGGGCGTTCGCGCAGCGCATCGATCGCGGGGGCGAAGGGCGCATTGGCCAGCACCGATCCGTCGATCAGCGTCGCCTGCTCCGCCATGCCGACCGCCGACTGGCGCGGCAGCACCCGGCGCAGAAACGCATCGCGTCCCGGCCACTCCACCGCCCGATCGGTCAGCGCCGCGTCCAGCTCGCCGACCCGGAACGGCGGAAACGCACCGGGAAAGCTCGACGTCGCCCGCGCCGCGAACACCAGCTCGGCGGTATCGGCCAGCCATTCCCCGCCATGGTCGTGAAAGCCGATGACGAGCCGGTGCTCGGTCTCGACCACTTCCGGCGGTGAATTGAGCCGCAGCGTTTCGGGATGCCCCGCGAAATCGGTGACGGTCACGAACAGGTCGAGCGGCTGGCCGGGCGGCAGCAGTCGCGGCCCGGCAGGGGTCGCGGCCATCGCGGCAAAGGCGTCGAGCAGCATGTCGACCATCGCCCGCCCGCCAAAGGGCGGCTCGAACCAGCGCGCCCGGACGAAACGGTCGAGCTTGGCGCGCAGTTCGTCGCGCGCGGCGATATCGACGCTCGACGCGGCCTCGTCCTCGCGGCCTAGCGCCATCCATGCGATCGGTCGCGCCCAAGGTCGCGACAGCGCGCTCGCCGGCGCCTGTGCCGGATCGATCAGCGCCTCGATATCCGCGCCGTCGAGCCACAGGTCGGTCAGCGGATCGAGCGACTGGCCGGTGGACACCGCCTGCGCCAGGAACACGCCGTTGATCCCGCCCGCGCTCGCCCCGGCGACGATATCGACCAGCACGCGCAGGCGGATACCGGTCAGCGCGGCCAGATCGGTCAGCATCGCCTGATACACCGCCGCGCTGCCCGTCAGCGGCTCGCCCGCGTCCTGAACCGCCCGGCTGGCGCGGGCGATATGCCAGATTTCCTTGACCAGCCCGTGCATATAGACGGCGAGGCTGATCCCCCCGTAGCAGACCAGTGCCAGGCGCAGTTCGCGTTCGTGGAGCGGGGGCGGTGCGTCGGTCATGCCGGGGCGAGCGTCGCCCAGATCGGCAGATGGTCCGATGCCTTGCGCGCGGCCGCGCTGTGATGGACGCCGGCATCGACGATCTTCAATTCGCTCGACACCATGATCCGGTCGAGCCGCCCGACCGGGTGGCGCGCGTGGAAGCTGGGTCCGGTCTCGGCAAAGCAATGCGTCCGCCCGAAGTCGCGGAGACACCCCGATCGCGGCGTCCATTCGTTCAGGTCGCCCATCAACACGCTGGGCAGTTTCGGCGAACAGCCGTCGACCTCGCTCAGGATCGCATGCGCCTGTTTGCGTCGCCACAGCCCCGACAGATCGAGATGCATGCCGACCACGCGCAAGGCCATGCCGTTGGTGGTGACGTCGGCCCGCACCGCGCCGCGCGGTTCGAGCGCCGGTATCTCGATCCGCCGCTGCCCGCTGACGCTCGCTTCCTTGCGCACCAACAGGGCATTGCCGTGCCAGCCCATCGATTTCGCGCGGATCGCCAGCGGCACCGCGACCCATGGGCTGTGTTCGTCGAGCAGATGCGCCGGAATTACGCCGGCCCGCTCGCCCAGCCGCCGGTCGCATTCCTGCAATGCGATGATATCGGCGTCGATCTCGCGCAGCACCTCCAGCGTCCGCTCGGGCATCCGGCGGCGATCGGTGCCGATCGCCTTGCGCATATTGTAGCTGGCTACTTTTATCATCGCTTGGCACTCAACGTCGCGATACCGTATTTCGTTTCGCAGCCGTTCAGCGCGGCAACCGGATGGTCGCGTTCAATCCGCCGCCGTCGCGGTTTACCAGCGTAATCTCGCCGCCGGCATCGCGAACGATCGCCCGTGCCAGCGCCAGTCCCAGCCCGATCCCGCCGGTTTCGCGATTGCGCGACGTTTCCAGCCGGGTGAACGGATCGAACACCGCATCCATCCGATCGACTGGAATGCCCGGCCCCCGGTCGGCGACGACGATCGCCACCGCGCGCGCGCTCGTTTCGACCCGCACTTCCGCTGCGCCGGCATATTTGATCGCATTCTCGATCAGGTTGCGCACCGCCCGTCGCATCAGATTGGGACGCAGGTGCAACGGTACGCGCGCCGCCTCGACGAAATCGACGTCATGGCCAAGGTCGCGAAAATCATCGACCACCGCGTCGACCAGTGCGGCGACGTCGACATCGGTCGCCGCCTCGCTCGGCCGCCCGAGCCGCGCCAGCGACAGGATATCGTCGAGCGTCGCGTTCATCTCGTCGATCGTCTCGGCCATGCGTGCCCGGTCGGTATCGTCCTCGACCGATTCGATCCGGACGCGCAGCGCCGCCAGCGGCGTCCGCAGGTCGTGGCCGATCGCGCCCAGCATCCGGTCCTTTTCATCGACCATCGCATTCACCCGCTGACCCAGATCGGTGAAGGCGGAGATCAGCAGCCGCACATCCTGCGGCCCCGACGGCTCGATCGCCGGCAGCGGCCGGGCGGGATGGAATTCGCGGGCCGCCACCGCCAGCCGGCGCAGCGGCTTGGCGATCCGCCGCCCGATCCACAGCACCGGCAACAGCACGATGACATAGAGGATGAAGGTCTGCGCCAGCGACTGCCACAACAGCCCGCGCTCCGCCATCGGCCAGGGGGTATGCGATACCAGCCAGCCGCGACCGGGCAGTTCGACCGCCGCGTCCAGCACCGCCCCCATGCGCCGCAGCCGTTCGGCCCGCTGTCCGCCGATACCGCGTTCCCGTATCTCGGCCTCGTCGATCGGACGGATATGCGCGGCGATCCGGCCGGGGCGAATGCCGGCATCGGCGAAGCCGGCGCGGATCGCCTGTTCGACGTCGCGTTCCGGTTCGCCGCGCAGCGCGGGCATCCGGTCGGTCACCAGCCGCACGCCGCGCATCCGGTCGCGCGTCGGCACGGGGCGGGGCGCCGTCGTCCGCTCGGCGGCATCGATCAGGCGGGTGACCGCGGGCAGGGTGATTTCGGCAAAGCGAAAGGCGCGCCGTTCCCGCAGCAGCAGCGCGAAGTTCAGCGCCTGCGCCACGAACAGCGCCACCGCGACCAGCAGCGCGATCTGACCGGGCAGGCTGGTCGGCCCCAGTCGCCTCACAGGCGAGTCACCTCGGTCGCCAGCGTATAGCCGCCGCCCCAGACGGTCTTGATGATCTCCGGGTTGCGGACGTCGGTCTCGATCTTCTTGCGCAACCGGCTGACCTGATTGTCGATCGCGCGGTCGAACGCAGCGGCCTCGCGCCCCTGGGTCAGGTCGAGCAACTGGTCGCGGGTCAGCACCTGGCGCGGGCGGGTCACCAGCGCGTGGAGCAGATTATATTCGCCGGTCGACAGCGGCACCGACACGCCCTCGCGATCGACCAGTGCGCGCTCCCCGGTCTTGAGCACCCAGCCGGCAAAGGCGAACGACCCTGCTTCGGGTGCATGTTGCCGGACCGCGCCACCGGCGGTCCGGCGCAGCACGACCTTGACCCGCGCCGCCAGCTCGCGCGGGGAAAAGGGTTTCACGACATAATCGTCTGCGCCCATTTCCAGCCCGACGATGCGGTCGGTTTCCTCCGCGCGGGCGGTCAGCAGGATGACCGGCGTCTCGCTGGTTTCGCGGATATGGCGGCACAGCGACAGCCCGTCCTCGCCCGGCATCATGATGTCGAGGATGGCAAGGTCGATCGCATAGGCGTTGAGCCGCGCGCGTGCGCCCTCGGCATCGCCCGCCTGGGTCACGCGAAACCCCTGTTTCGTCAGATACTGGGCAAGCGGTTCGCGGATCGATCGTTCGTCGTCGACCAGCAACAGATGCGGGATATCGGCCATGTCGGACATGCTAGGCGCGGAAGCTCCTGAATGGAAAGGCCGGACGGCAAGGTGGCGTTGCCGTCCGGCGTGGGTCAGCCGGCGATCTGCGGACCGCGACGCTGCATCCGCTTCTCGCGCGCCATGAAGCGTTCGGCCGGGTCGATCTGCCCATCCTTGTTCGCGTCGATGCGGTCGAAGCGGGCGAGGGCGCGCGCCTGGAACGCGGCGCGGGTGACCGTGCCGCCCTTCGCCCCGCGCTGGCTCATCCGCTGTTCGCGCGCCTGACGGCGTTCGGACGGGTCGATCTTGCCGTCGCGGTTGATATCCTGCCGGTCGAAACCGGCAGCGGCCATGGCACGGAACTCGCCCCGGGTGATGACGCCGTCGCGATTGGCATCGGCGCGTTCCAGCATCCGCGCGCCACCGCCACCCCGGCGCGGCGGGTTGGCCTCGCCATCCAGCCCGCGTGGCCCGCGCTGTGGCAGCGCGGCGCGCTCGGCGGCGCTGATCTTGCCGTCATGGTCGGTATCCAGCGCGTCGAAACGCTGATCGGCTCGTGCCATCGCGTCGGCGCGGGTGACGACCCGGTCGGCGCCGGGCGGCGGGGGCGGGGTCTGGGCGGCGAGTGCGACGCCCGGCAGGGCGATGGCGGCGAGCGAGGCGGCGACGATCAACGATCGCATGGGAAGCGAACCTTTCGAAAACGGGGAGCACCCCGGTGGATGATGCTCCCCATTTGCCCGCGACTTGTCGCCGACCTATGTCGTCGCGGGCGATAATTGTCGCAGTTTGTCGCAGCTGGTTCAGCGCGCAGCCGGCGTCCCGAACAGGACGCGGCGTTGTTCCTCGCTCATCGGCTGGTTGCCGCTGCTGACCGCCTTGCCCTTCTCATATGCCGCGATCGTCGCGGGACGTGCCGCGATGGTTTCGAACCAGCGCTGCAGGTTCGGAAAATCCTCGAGCTTCTGGCCTTGCGCCTCATGCGGCACGATCCACGGATAGGCGGCCATGTCGGCGATCGAATAGTCCCCGGCGACGAACGCCCGGTCGGCGAGCCGCTTGTCGAGCACGCCGTACAGCCGCGCCGTTTCGCGGATATAGCGGTCCTGCGCGTACGGAATCTTCTCGGGCGCATAGATGTTGAAGTGATGGTTCTGCCCGGCCATCGGCCCCAGACCGCCCATCTGCCACATCAGCCACTGGATCGCCTCGAATCGTCCGGGCAGGTCGGCGGGCAGAAAGCGCCCGGTCTTCTCCGCCAGATACAGCAGGATCGCACCCGATTCGAAGATCGCCAGCGGCGCCTCGCCCCCGGCCGGTTCATGATCGACGATGGCCGGCATCCGGTTGTTGGGCGCGATGGCGAGGAATTCGGGGCGGAACTGCTCGCCCTTGCCGATATCGACCGGATGGATGGTGTAGGGCAGCCCGGCTTCTTCGAGGAAGAGTGTGATCTTGTGGCCGTTGGGCGTCGGCCAATAGTGCAGATCGATCATGAAGCAGCCTCCGATTGGTTCGCGCCGCACATGGGGGCCGTGCGGGGTAGCGCCAAGGGTCAGACGCCCATCCATTCGAGGCCGCCGCGCCGTCGCGATCCAGCGTCAACGTCATTTGGCGAACAGGGCCAGCGGTATGGCGTCGGCCATCGCCTGATAGCCCACCATCGACGGGTGGAGATGGTCGCCCGAGTCATAGGCGGGCAGCAATCGGCCGGGCTGTGCCGGGTCGCGGACGATGCGGTCGAAATCGATCACGGCGTCGAAATGGCCCGGCGTGCGGATCCATGCATTCACCGCCTGCCGCGATGCCTCCGCCGCCGCATCGGGATGATAATAGTCGTTGCCCATGAACGGCATCACCGTGCCGCCGATCACCTTCAGCCCCTTGGCCCGGGCGCGCGCGACGATCTGAGCGTAGCCGGCGATCATCCGCTCGACATGCGCGCGGCGTTCCTCTGCAGTCGCCGGCTTCTCGCGGGCGAGGCCGCCCAGATCGTTGATCCCCTCCAGCAGGATAAGATAGCGCGCACCGGGCTGGCTCAGCACGTCGCCGTCGAAGCGTGACAGGGCATTGGGGCCAAGGCATTCGACCAGCAGACAGTTGCCGCCGATGCCGTGGTTCAGCACCGCCACGTCGCGGGTCGCGCGGTTCGCCGACAACCGCCTCGCCAGACCGTCGGTCCAGCGCTGATGGCGGCCGTCCTTCACGCCGAACCCGTCGGTGATCGAATCGCCCAGTGCGACGATCGCGCGCCCGGCGGGTGCCGCATCGACCTCCACCGCCGCGATCTGGAACCAGCGTTCCACCGGGACCGCATCGGCGAAGGCCGCATCCGACAGCCGGTCGCCCAGTGCGATCCAGCTGCGCGTCCGCGCGCCGGGATGGCCGGTCTGTTGCTGCGGCAGGTCGGCGAAGCGCGTGCTGATCGCCAGATCGGCAAGCGCCGTCACCGGCAAGGCAACCGGATCCGACCAATAGTCTGCCCCCGCCGGTATCTCCACCATCGCCCTGCCGCCGAAGCGCAGCGGCCGATCGCTGCCGGCCCGGATCGACGCGGCCGCCGGCCCTGTCGCCAGTGCGACGCTTGCGCCCGCGATGCGCAGCGGCGTCGCGCCGAAGCGGTTGGAGAACCGCACGCGCACTGCCCGTCCGCCGATCGTGACCCGTACGATCTGACGCAGCGTCGCGTCGCGATACTGCGCGTCGGTCAGCAATTGCTCGGCATTGGGTTTGATCGGCGATGCCGTCCAGCCCGCGACCCAGGGTTCCGCCTGCGCCGGAATGGCGATCGTCGCCAGCGCGGCGGCGGCGCTCAGCAGAATGCGCATCTTCTTCTCTCCCAAACCTCGCCGATTCGGCGTGGGCGGCATCGCTACCACATCCATCATGGTGGTTGTTTGCGTTCGGCCATATTGATTTGGTCCGGCGAGGATACTAACTCAGGTTTGTAGCATAAATGCTTGCCTTATCAGCATGATGCTGCCGATTACTTGGGGTGTTCGACCAATAGGGATATGTTTCGGGGAGAAGGGATTATGGCGTTGCAGGACCGGGAAGCCGCAAACCACGGCGCTTCCTCTCACCCGATGGTATCGTCCGCCGACTTCGCCCGAAAATTCGGTCAGCTCCGACAGATGCAGGATGACGAGGCGATCTTCGTCACCCATCACGGCCGCGCCACCCATGTATTGACCACGGTCCGCCACTATACGGCGCTGCAACAGGCAAACGGTGCCGACCGGGCGGATACGATCGCGGCGACCAGCCTGCACGAACTCGCCAACTGCCTCAGTATCGGCGTGCTGCTAATCGACTACGACCTGCGGATCGTCGCGGCCAACCGCGTTGCCCATGTCCAGCTCGACCGGCAGGACGGCGACCTGGCCGGTCGCAAGGTGTTCGAGGCGTTGCCGAGGCTGCGCCGGTCGTTGATCGAAACCTACGTTCTGAGAGCGGTTGCGAGCAAGGAACCATATTCGGCTGAAATCCCATCGCTTTTCCGCGAAAATACCTGGGTCCGGGCCGAAATTCATCCGTTCGCCCACTATGTCACGGTGTTGTTCCACGACATTACCGACGACATGAAGATCCACCGCCTCGCCGATGCGCGCAAATCGCTGCGCGAGGCGATCGCGGTGCATGACGGCATCGGCTATGTCTGCCTGAACACGCGTGGGCATATCGATCAGGCCGAACCGACCTTTTGCGCGATGATCCATCTGCCCGAGGAGCGGCTGCGGCACGTCGCGCTGGCCGATCTGATCCCGGTGGGCCAGCGCGTGGCATTTCGCGAAGCGCTGGATCGCGTGCTGAGCGGCGAGGGCGCCCGCACGATCGACAGCGCTATCCTGTCGAACGAGGGACGCGCCGTCCCGGTCCGGATCACCATCGCCGAGTTGCGCGGCACCTATGGCAATGAAGGCGCGATCGTCCTGCTGACCCGGAGGTAGCGGCTCACCGCACCAGCACCGGCGCGCCGCACCGCACGCCGTCGACCCGCACATCGGCCTGACCCAGATGCACGCCGGCCAGCGCGCCGACCTGGCCCACCACGAGGTCGAGCGCCGGCGCGGCGAGCGTCAGCGTGTTGCCCAGCGTCGTGGTCAGCAAGCCACCCGATAGCCCGATGCCGAGGACGTTGACGCGGATATCGACGTTGCGCAACAGGCTGCTGGCAATGCCGGCGGCGATATCGTTGGTCGCGACCGATTTGACGACATCCCCGTCAATTTCGGCACGCGAAAAGGTAACGCGCTGCGCCTGCGTTCCGCCCAGTTTGATATCGGCGAACCCGGTCAACGTGGCGAGCGGCAACGTCACCATCCGGGCCGGACGTAGCGCCATCGCCTGCTGGAAATTGCCGAGCAGCGTCGGATCGAGATCGGCGATCGCGGCACGGCCGAGCGAGGGCGTGACGTCGAGGCCGACGTTCGAATTGGCAGGGCCGCCGACGCACGCGATCGATGCCAGCCGTGCTTCGGCTTCTGCCAGTTCGACATAGATCGGCACCCGGACCGACCCCAGGCTCAGCGGCGCGTTCAGCAACGCGATATCGATCCATAGTCGCGTCTGTGCGCTGCGCACCACGGTGCGACCGGCCTGTCCGATCGACAGCCACGGGCTGTTCGCCGGCCGCTCGCCGATCTGCAGCCATAGCCGGGTCCGCCCGATCCCCGCGATCCCCAGATCGATATCGCTTTGTATCTGGCGGGTGCCGGTGCCGATCTGCACCGCTTCGCGCAGGATCGCATAGGCATCGGCGCGAATCGGTCGCTGCGGATCGGCGGTGGTGCGGTCGGCCAACGGACCGAGATCAAGGATCGATCCCAGCCGGATGCTGCGCGCCGGCAGCTTTGTCGACAAAGTGCGCAGCGTCGCGGCGGCGCTGCTACTCGTCGTCGCGCCCGCCATCGCGATCGCCAGTTGCGGCAGGGTGATATCGCTGGTCAGCACCTCGCCGAACGTCGCGGCGCGGACACCGGGACCGGTACGCAGCAGTTCGATCGTCTTGAGCAGGTCGACCTGTCCTGATGCCAGCGCATTATAATCCATCACCGACAGCGACAGGTCGCTGCCGGCGAGTTGCGACAGCAGGGTACCGGGCAATCCGCCCTGCACCGACGCCAGTCGCGTCCCGATCGAGAAGGCAGCCAGGTCGATCCTCGCCGCCGTCGCCTGCGCGGCGATCGCCACCTGTTGCGTCCCGAAGATCTGCGCGAAGAAGGGGCGTAGCTGGCTTTCGACCGTAACCTGCGCGGCGTTGGGTGATGCCGTGCCCGCGACGAAGCGCGCGTCGACCGTAACCGACTGATCGCGTTCGAAATGTCCCGGGGTCAGGTTGACTATCCGCGTGCCATTGTCAGGCGAAAGCCCCACCGCCGCCTGCGCCCGCGCGGTAGCATTGGCCGGATCCTGTGCCGCCGCCAGCGCCGCTGCATCCGCCACCCCCTGCAACCGGCGTTTCTCAAGGAACATCGACGCGGTATCGACGCCGATCACGGCGGTTCCGGTCAGCATCGCCATGCCCCCGGCCACGATCATCGCGACATTGCCGTCGCGCCGCCGGACGAGCGTTCGCAACCAATGCATCGCGATCACAGTCCGTTCAGCACGACGCTGGCCTGTCGCCGGATCGTCGTACTGCTCGCGGGCAGGATCGGGAGGTTCATCAGCGGGTTGGCCGATCCGTCATAGGTGACGTTCAGCGTCAGTCGCTGTCCGTCGTCCTCGACCTGCATCCCGATATCGGTCTGCGATATGCCGTACGTGCCGGCCAGCACCGTTCGCGCCGCATCGCTCGCCAATGCCGCGCGTTCCGGCGCGTTGAGTCCCGCCAGCGCGGCGCGCGCGCCTTCATTGGCACTTTCCTGCACCTCATGCGCGATGGCCAGCCAACAGCCGCCGCTCAATATGCCGAACAGGAACATCAGCAGGATCGGCAAGGTCAGCGCCATTTCGACCACGGCAAGACCGCGCCGATCTTCGGCCAGGCGCGTGGCCGCATGCCGACACGCGCGCGATGCCCTCCCGCACGACCAAAATATCATCGCCCGATAACCCATGCAGCAACCCTCCGCCGCTGCATCCTACCGCCGACCGATCAACCCCGCGTTTGTCGAACTCGGGCATAATATACGGAAATTGTGAAACGATCGTAGGGTTTTGCGCGAGGCTGTCACCGGACGGGCCAAATCGATTGCTGCCGGGCCGACGCGGTGGTGATCCGTATCGGGCGGCGGTGTGCCGCAATCGGAAAGACCGGAATTTGCGCAGGGTCCGGGCGCTGACCTGATCATCGGCGATCGGATCTTGCAAGGGACGGCACGGGGCATTTGCCGGTTCGACAGCCGTTGGTCCGGCTTGCCCGAACAGGTGCGAGCGGTTACGCGGACGTGCTGACCCTGTGGCGCGACGCGCCCCAATCCCGATTTGAACGAGTGTCGAACGTGACTGCTGCCTCTCGCACGACCGATTCCAGGCTGTGGTGGCTCGGGGACCGGATGGCGGTCCTCGTTCTCGGCCTGATCGCCGGCTTCGTCGTCGGGCTGTCCTTTGCGGGGGGCGGACATATCGCGCTGCCCGACATGCCCATGCCGACCGCTTCGCCGACGCCGCCGGTCGCCCCCGGCGCCTCCTCGACCGGCAGTGACGTGGTCGCGCCGGCCCCGTCGCCGCCTGCCACCGCACGAACCGTCGACGGCCCGCTCGACCCGCGCGTGATCGACCGGATGCGACGCGACGGCGTGTTGCGCGTGGGTGTGTTCGGCGACAGCTTCGGCAACGGCATCTGGGACGCACTCTATCGGCAACTGCCGGGGAGCGACGGGTTCGAGGTTCTGAAGTTCGCCAAGGAAGCTACTGGTTTCACGCGCTATCGCACGCTCGATCTGGAGAAGCGGGCGCTCGAACAGTTGCGGCAGCAGCCGGTCGACGCCGTCGTGATCAGCTTCGGGGCCAATGACAATCAGGCGGTGTTCGCCGACGGCCATCTTCATCCGTTGATGAGCGACGGCTGGAAACGGGTGATTGGCGAGCGCATCGACAAGTTCGTGGCGGCGGTCCGCTCGACCGGCGCGGTCGTCTATTGGGTCGGCCTGCCGGTGATGCGCGACCCGCAACTCGATGCCGACATGCAGGCGATGGACGCATTTTACGAAGATCATATGCGCCGCCTCGGCGTACCGTTCGTCGACTCCCGGCCGCTGACGCTCGATGCGGAGGGCAAGTATAATGCCTATCTGCCTGATCTGAAGACGGGCAAGCCGGTGCTGCTGCGGACCGGCGACGGGTTGCACATGATCGGGGTCGGCTATCAGCGGCTGACCAACGGCGTGGCCGCCGATCTGCGACGCTATGCCGATCGTGCCCGCCAGGCGGCGGGGCGACCGGCACCGGGCGGAGGGACACGCTGATGTCGGCGCTGATGGCGATCGCGCTGGCGCAGGCGGGGGCATCGACCTGTTATGGCGCGCTGTGCGACGCCGATCGCATCCGACCCTTCCTCGAAAAGCTGGCGACCGCCCGCAGCAGCCCGGCGCCGGTCCGCATCGTCCAGATCGGCGACAGCCACACCGCCGGCGACCAGATCACCGGTAGCTGGCGGACGCAGTTGCAGGCGCGCTACGGCCGGGCGGGGCGGGGAACGCTTGCCCCCGGAAGGCCTTATGCCGGTTACCTGACGCGCGATATCACCGCGACGCAATCGGCGGGGTGGCGCGTCAACGGCATCTTCGGATCGGCCTATCAACCGACCGGCGGCGTACGCATGGGGCTAAGCGCCTATAGCCTCACCAGCTACACTCCCGGCGCGGCGGTGACGCTCAGCGCCGATGGCGGGCGGACCTTCGATCGGCTGACCGTCTGCGCCCTGACCGGGCCGGGGGCGGGGACCGTGCAGTTGAGCATCGGCGCGGCGGTGGTCGAATGGCCGCTTGCCGCGCTGGAGACCGGCAGCCGCTGTCGCACGCTCGATGCCGGCGGCGAAGCGGCGATCGCCTCGGCCACGGTCGTACGCGGTCCGGTGACGCTGACGTCGTGGAGCACCGAACGCAGTCTCGGCGGTGGCGTGATCCTGTCGAACCTCGGCACGGTCGGCGCACAGTTCACCCATTTCGACCGAACCGACGATCGCGTCGTCGCGACCGAGCTAGCCGCCTATCGCCCCGACCTGATCGTCGTCGCGTTCGGCACCAACGAAGCCTTCCGCCCCGGCTTTTCGGCGGCGGCATATGAGGCGACGCTGCGCGCTGATCTGACCCGGCTGCGGCGGCTGGCTCCGGGCGTGCCGATGCTTTTGTTCGGCGCGCCCGACTCCGCAACACGTACTCCCAGCCTCCAGATCGGCGAGAGCGGCACCAGCCTGCCGTGCGCCTCCTCTGCGCTGTGGCGACCGACGGCGGCACTGGCATCGGTGCAGGCGATCCAGCGGCGACAGGCGCGGGCGTTCGGCATCGCCTATTGGGACTGGGCGCAGGCGATGGGCGGGCGCTGCGTCGCCGATGGATGGACGCAGGGGGCGACCCCGCGCATGCGCGGCGACCATGTCCACTTCACCAGTACGGGCGGGGCGGAGATCGCCCGGTTGCTTCAGGCCGATATCGACCTTGCCATGAACAGCCTGCTGGCACCGACCGTTCCCGTATCGACGGTCCGCTAAATGCTGTTCCCTACGCTCAGCTTCGGGCTGTTCTTCCTGATCGTCTATGCGATCACCTGGTCGCTCGGCCGATCGAACGAATGGCGCAAGATCGCGCTGCTCCTGGCAAGCTGGTTCTTCTACGGCGCATGGGACGCGCGCTTCGTCGCGCTGCTGTTCGTCTCCGCCTTCGTCAACTGGGCGCTGGCGGCGGCGATCGTGCGCAGCGAAGACCGGCGCGGGCGGGCGCTGGTGACGCTCGGCGTCGCCGCGAACCTCGGCGTGCTCGGCTATTTCAAATATGCCGGCTTCTTCCTCGAACAGCTCTCGGCGCTGTTGCAGCCGCTGGGCTTCGGCCGCGACCTGCCGCTGTTGCAGGTCATACTGCCGGTCGGCGTATCCTTCTTCACCTTTCAGGCAATCTCCTACCTCGTCGACGTCCATCGCCGCCGCCTGCCCGCCGCCAGCCTGCTCGACCTGACGCTGCTGATGTCGTTCTTTCCGCATCTGGTCGCCGGACCGATCGTGCGCGGCGCCGACCTGTTGCCGCAATTCCGCCGCGTGCCGCGCATCGATCGCGGCACCGCTGCCGCGGCGCTGCTGCTGATCCTATGGGGTCTGTTCAAGAAGGCGGTGATCGCATCGCAACTGGCCGGTGCGCTGGTCGATCCGGCCTTCTTCGATCCGGCCAGTCGCTCCAGCTTCGACCTGCTGATCGGTGCCTATGGCTATGCGGTCCAGATCTACTGCGACTTTTCCGCCTATTCGGACATGGCGATCGGGTTGGCGGCGCTGCTCGGCTACACCTTTCCGCGCAATTTCGATCAGCCTTACCGCGCCGCGTCGCTGCAGGATTTCTGGCGGCGCTGGCATATCAGCCTGTCGAGCTGGCTGCGCGACTATCTCTACATTCCGCTGGGTGGCAGCCGAAAGGGGGCGGTGCGCACCTATCTGAACCTGTTCCTGACGATGCTGCTTGGCGGGCTGTGGCATGGCGCGAGCTGGAGCTTCGTGATCTGGGGCGCGCTGCATGGTGGCTGGCTGGCGATCGAGCGTTTCTGGTCGCGCCACCGCCCCGCCGGCTGGCGCGCGGCCCCGCGCTGGTTGGGCATCCTCGTAACCTTCCACGTCGTGGTCCTCGGCTGGATCTTCTTCCGGGCACAGGGGGAGGGGGAAGCGTTCGCCTATCTCGGTCAGTTGTTCGCCGGTGACTGGCGCAATACGCTGGTGACGCCGCTGTCGCTGGGATTGGTCGCGCTAGGGCTGGCGATCCACGCCGTTCCCGTCGGCATCCTGCCCGCCATCGCTACGCGCGTGCGTGCGCATGCCGCGCCGATCGTCGGACTGGCGCTGGGCGTGTCGATCCTGATCGTCGACGCAATGCGACCCGATGGGGTCGCGCCGTTCATCTATTACCAGTTCTGATGGAAAGCGCAGCATGACCACCGGTGCCGAACAGGGAGAGATCGCCGAGGTCGGATCGCCGGTGCTGGTGCCGGCCGATCGGGTCGACACCGTGCGGCCATGGCGCTGGATGACCGGCGCGATCGCGACGGCGACGCTGTTCCTGGCTGTGTTCAACGCCCATGCGATCGGCGCATGGTTCGACGAACTGCCGCCGTCGCCGGTCACCGAGCCGCTGCGCGCGCCGATCGCGTCGTGGGTGGCGCTGACGACCAGGCTGGGGTTCGATGGACCGCGTGCGGCGGTCCGCGAGCGCTGGGAAGCCGCGCAGGCGGCACGGTTCGGTACCGAACAACCGGGTGAGGATGGCAGCACGCGATAGGCGCCGCCCCAAACGGCAACGCCCGCGCGAGCCTAGCTCAGCGCGGGCGTTGCGGAACGCGAACCTGCCGGGCGGCGGTTCAGCGATAGAAAGTGTGGTCGGCGATCTGGGTGACGCGGGTGCGCTTCGGCATCGAGGCACCGGCCGAATGGAAGAACAGCGCGCCCGGAGCCACGTCCTCGCCCTTGCCGCTCAGCGTGCGCTTGGCGATGTCGACGGCGGTGTCCCAGCGGCCATTGTTGCGGGGCGGGTTGTAGGCATCGACGTTGAAGAACTGACCGCGCTGCTTGACCACGCCGCAGGCGCTGTCGGCGAAGCGACCGCTGTTCATGCGGGCGCGGATGACCTGTGCGACAGCGACCTGACCACGATGCGGCTGGTTGCCGGCTTCATGCACCACGACCTTGGCGACGCATTCGACTTCGCGCTTGTCGAGGCTGGCGGTTTCATTGTCGGACAGGGCCGGTTCGGCTTCGGGAAGGGCCTGCACCACCGGGGCGGGTGCGGCAAAGGTAACGGGGACGGGGGAACTCTGTGCTGGCGTCGATTGCGGGGCAATCTGTGGTTCGGAATCCGTGCTCATCGCGACATGGGCGCTCGCGACGCCGCTCACTGCGGTCAGGCTCCACAAAACCAATACGGACCAGCGCTTATTCATTCCCACTCACTGCTATTGCGCGAGGGTGCCCGCCATCGGCCGCAGAAACGCGGACAAATAGAGCGGCCGTCGGGATCCCCCACGTCTCGCCGTCCGTTGCCGCTGCTTGCGCACGCGGATCGCCGGACCGGCTGAACTCGGCACGGCTCATCGCTTCGACGCGGCGAACTGTCAACGCGGGCGCCGTTCATCGGCGACGAACCGTTCGGCACATCCGATCAATCCACGCCCGAAACGATAATTCGGGGAGGTGTTAATCGATTTAAACCATGATCGCTGTCGCCGGACTGACGCGAATCATCGCTACGGACGGTCGAGTCCATCTTCCGTTCAGCTTCGCCGGTATCGAGAACGTCCCGCAGGCGTTAGGGTGTCGATGATGTTGCCACCCGTTCCCCAACGACCGATGCCGCGCCGGATGCAATTGGTGCGAGCGGGCTGGATCGCGCTCGGGGGGCTGTTCGTCGGGCTGGGGGTGATCGGTGCGCTGTTGCCGGTGATGCCAACGACGATCTTCATCATCCTTGCCGCTGCCTGTTTCGCCCGCGGTTCGCCACGGCTGGAGCGCTGGCTGCTCCACCATCCCCAGTTCGGCCCGACCCTCGTCGCGTGGCGCCACGACGGCGCGATCGGTCGGCGGGCGAAGGCGATGGCTTGCGGCGGCATCGCCTTCGGATATGTGCTGTTCGTCGTCGGCGCTCGGCCGGGCATCGGGCTCGCCGTGTTGGTAGCGGCGCTGATGACGGCATGTGCCGCCTATATCCTTACCCGGCCGCTACCGTCCGACCCCGGTGGCTCAGACCTTCGCGCCTGACGAACCCTGTTCGGCGTACAGCATGGCATAGCGGCGGGTGACCACCGGCAGCGATTCATCGATCCACTGCGCCATCGCCTGTTCCTCGCTCAGCGACTGTTGCAGCAATGGCGTGGCAGAGGCGAAGCCGCCGTCTTCGGCCATGGTCAGCAGCGATTTATAGGCCGCGATTTCAAAATGTTCGAAAGCATAGTTGGCGAAGCTGTTCTTGACGATCTCGTCGCCCGCAACGCTATGGCCCAGTGCCGCCATACCGCCCGACAGGCTCAGACCGAGGTCTTTGAGCGTCGACCCGCTGGTGTCGAAGCCGGCGAGCAATTCGTCGAGCCGGGCGATCTGCTCGTTGGTCTCGTCGATGTGCAGGCGCAACCGATCGGCGACCTCGGGGTAGTTCACGATCCGCTCGACCTGCGGCGTCATGATGGACAGCGCCTGTTTCTCGACCGCATGCGCGTTGGTCAGCCCGGTGACGAATAGTTCGCGGAGGATGTCCTGCTGGATTGCCATGTCGCTTTGCTCCTGAGGTCGGGGGTCGCGCGTGGTGTGGACCACACGCTGCGCTCCGACCGGATATTCCCGTCGGACCGTCCCTCCACCAACCGATGAGCGACTAATTGGTCCCGCTTAAATCAGGGTATTTCAATGATTTGGATTAATTCCGGCGTTGGGGCGCCGGTTGCGGAAAGCGCCGACAGGCTCGCCTGCAACTCGTCGTTGCGGAACGGTTTGGTCAAACGCGGGACGTCGGAATCGATTCCCGCCTCTTCGGCATAGCCGGATACGATCAGCACCGGCAGCGTCGGATGGCTCGACTTGAGCATCCGCGCCAGTTGCGCGCCGCTGATGCCGGGCATCAGATGGTCGGTGACGACGATGTCGGGGGTCAGTCCCTCGCGCATCATGCGCAACGCGTCCTCGGCCGATACCGCCTCGACCACGCGATATTGCAGATCGGTCAACATGTGCGCGGTGCTCATGCGGACCAGTTCCTCATCGTCGATCAACAGCACGGTGCCGATCCGCCCCGGCATCGCCAGCGTGTCGGGCAGGGGTTCGGCGTCGCAGATCGTCAGCGGGCTGACCGGCAGCCACAGGCTGACGACCGTACCATGACCAGGGGTGCTGTCGATCGTCAGGCCGCCGCCAAGCTGCGCAGTCAGCCCATGGACCATCGACAGGCCAAGTCCCGTGCCCTTGCCCACGCCCTTGGTCGAAAAGAAGGGCTCGATCGCGCGGCGGCGGGTTTCCTCGTCCATGCCAAAGCCGCTGTCGCCGACGCTCAGCCGGACATAGTCGCCCGGTGGAATGCCGGCGATATGGGTCGACAGCACGCTTTCCTGCCGCGCGGTGATCGTCAGCGTGCCGCCCTCTGGCATTGCGTCGCGCGCATTTACGGCAAGGTTCAGCAGCGCCATCTCGAGCTGGTTCAGATCGGCGCGCGCCGGGGGCAGGTCGGCAAAATCGACGCGCATCGCGATCGTCGGGCCCAGCGTCGATCCGATCAGCCCGGTCATGCTGTCGATCACCCGAGCGACGTCGACGGCGGTCGGTTGCAGCGGTTGCCGCCGGGCGAAGGCCAGCAGGCGCTGCACCAGCGTCTTGGCGCGCTCGGCCGATTGCAATGCGCCACCGATCAGCCGCTGTTCGCGCTCGGTGCCGACACCCTTGCGCACCAGCATGTCGAGCGAACCGATGATGGGCGTCAGCAGATTGTTGAAATCATGCGCGACCCCGCCGGTCAGGCTGCCCATCGCCTCCATCTTCTGGCTCTGTCGCAGCGCATCGCGCGCGACTTCCAGATCGGCTTCGCGCGCCTTGGCGTCGCTCAAGTCGCGGCCGACCGCGACGAAATTCATTCCGTCCGCTTCGGGCGCGACGGTCCACTCGATATGTTTCCAGTCGCCGTCGCGGGTGGCGATGCGATTTTCGAACCGGCACGGCTGGCGGGTCTGCGCCATGCCGGCGATCGCCGCCAGCGTCTGCGGCTCGTCGTCGGGGTGCATGAAGCTGGCATAGCCGCGCGACAGCAGCTCGGCTTCGCTCCAGCCCAGGATCTTCGTCCATGCCGGGCTGACCGCCGACATCATGCCGGCATAATCGGCGCGCGCCAGCATGTCCTGCGACAGGTTCCACAACCGGTCGCGCTCGGCCGACCGGATCGCGACCTGCTCCTCCAGCGTCTCGTTCAGCCGGCGCAGCCCCTCTTCGGCGCGGGCGCGTTCGACCGCGCTCTTTACGCGTTCACCGACTTCGCGGATCAGGTTTTCCTCGGCCTGCGTCCATGTCCGCGGTGTTGCCGACTGCACGGCAAGGACCCCGACCCTGTCCGTTTCATCGAACAGCAGGACGTCGACGAACGCCGCGACACAGCGTTCGGCCAGCCCCGCCCGGGTTTCGTCGTTCAGGTCCATGTTGTTGGGAATATCGCAGCATACCAGCGGTTGACCGCTGCGATAGGCCGTGAGCAGGCCGGGGCCAAAGGCGGCGAGGGAGTGGACGCCGGCGATGGAAGGCACTCCGCGACAATGGTCGCGTTCGACGACCATCATGCCTTCGTTGCTGATCTCGGCGTAGAATACTCGCGACGCGCCCAGCCATTCGGCGATGCGTTCGGACGCGACGGTGGTGATCTCCGCCCGTGTCGCCAGCGGGCGCAGCGCGTCGGACAGCGACAGCAGGAACTGGCTGTGGCGCACGCTCGCGAACCGTTCGGTCGTCTCGGCAAGGATGCAGATCACGCCCGCCGGCACGCCTGCTTCGTCGAGTACCGGCGAATAGTCGAGATCCATCCACACCTGTTCGGGGCGCCCGCTACGCGCCAGCGTCAGTTCCTGATCGCGGTATCGCAACGTCCCGCCGGCCAGTACCGTCTGCATCACATGATCGTTGAACGCCGCGACCTCGGGCCATCCTTCGCGGACGTTCGAGCCGAGCAGAAGCGGGTGCCGGGCATCGGCGAACACCGAATAGGCGTCGTTATAGAGCATAACGCCCTCGACACCCCATAGCAGCACGATCGGCACCGGCGAGCGGAGCGCCATGGCGAGCGTCGTCCGCAGGCATTGCGGCCAATCGTCGATCGGGCCGAGCGGCGTCTGCGACCAATCGTGCCGAGCGATCAACGTGGCGCATTCGCCGCCACCGGCGAGAAACCCCGGCGTGGCATGCGGGGCTGGCGCCAGCGAGACGGGAATATCCGACATTAGGAAGATCAGGGTCCTGGACTGGGGCGCGGTCCGTGCAACATGTCGCACTGACCGCTCGACGATATAATGCTCCTACCACGAATATGATCCGGATCATATTCTCATCCAAAGGTTGGACGTGTGCCGCGCCGAAATCTGGAAAAGTGATCGCTGCGGCGCTGCCGCACGGGTTGTTATCGTAGCGGATTTGCGCGTAATTCGCTGATTCGAAAAAAGGAGCGCGCGTGCAACAGGAACTGCCAGGGTCGCTCGTCGACTATCTACGACAGTCGCGCGTCGCGTTGGCACTCGCGTCTGCCCATGGCGACAATCATCTGCTGATGGTCAACGCCCCGTTCTCCGCGCTGACCGGTTATACCGCCGAGGACGTGGTGGGCCGCAATTGTCGCCTGTTGCAGCGCGAAGCGCCCAACGTGCAGCCGCGTGCCAAGCTGCGCGAGTTTCTGGCGCAATCCGACCAGACCAACGTCAGGACCCCGATCGTCAACTTCCGCAAGGACGGGACACCGTTCGTCAATCTGCTCTACATGTCCCGGCTGCGATCGATCGACGGTCGGTCGGATTTCATCTTCGCATCGCAATTCGACGTCAGCCGTTCCCAGCCCGAAATGCTGGCCGAATATGACGAACAGCTCCGCGCGACGCTCGGCAAGCTGGTGCCGATCGCGGGCGAAGCCGGGATCGTCGTCGAAGGTACGCTGCTGACCATCGCCAACAGCGCCGCGATCGTGGCACAGGCCAAGATGATGTTGTCCGATCTGGAGTCCGCGCGCGGTGCATGATGTGACGACGTCGCGCAGCAAGGCGGCGCCGCAGACGGCCGCAGTGCCGATCGTCGGGATCGGGGCTTCGGCCGGCGGGCTGGAAGCGCTGCGCGAGATGCTGGCCCCGGCGACCTTGCCGACCGGCCTCGCCTTCGTCGTGGTTCAGCATCTCGACCCCAATCACGAAAGCATGCTGGCGCAACTGCTCGATCGCAACACGGCGTTGCAGGTGCTGCAAAGTGCCGGCGGTGAGCGGATCGAAGCGGACACCGTCTATATCATCCCGCCCGGGCGCGGGCTGGCGGTGCGCGACGGCGTATTGGAGCTGACCGAGTTCCAGCAGCCGCGCGGGCTGCGCCGGCCGATCGACGACTTTTTCCTGTCGCTGGCCAGCGATCAGCAATCGAACGCAGCCTGCGTCATCCTGTCGGGCACCGGCGCTGATGGCACGACCGGGCTACGCGCGATCAAGGAGAATGGCGGGGTCTGCGTCGCGCAACAGCCCGAAAGCGCGCGCTATGACGGGATGCCGCTGTCGGCGGTCGGCACCGGCATGACCGATTTCGTCCGGCCGCCAGGCGAAATCCTCGAATGCCTGCAAAGCTTTTTCGAACGACGTCGCAGCGATCCGAACGAGCATGAGGCCGATGTCGTCGCCGACCATGTTGACGAACTGTGCCGGGTTCTGCGATCGACGATCGGCCACGATTTTTCGGGCTATAAGCGATCGACCTTCGTCCGCCGGGTCGAACGGCGCATGCATGTGCTCGGCATCGATACCGGCCGCGCCTATCTGTCGCGGGTGCGTGGCGATGCCGGCGAGTGCGAGGCGCTGTTCCGCGACCTGCTTATCAACGTCACGCGCTTCTTTCGCGATCCCGAAGCATTCGAGCAGTTGCGCGTCCGCGTCATCGAACCGCTGATGTCGCAGCGACCGCCCGACGAAGACCTGCGCGTCTGGGTACCGGGATGCTCGAGCGGCGAAGAGGCCTACACCATCGCGATGTTGTTCGCCGAGGCGGCACGCAAGACCGGCCAGCCGCCGGCGGTGCAGATCTTCGCGACCGATATCGACGAACAGATGCTCGCGATCGCACGCGAAGGCAGCTATCCGACCTCCGCACTGGTCGATCTGCCACCGGCGCTGCGCGAACGCTATACGGTTCCCCATACCGACCGGTTCTCGATGACGTCGACGATCCGCGACATGATCCGCTTTTCCAGCCACAGCGTGGTCAAGGATCCGCCCTTCTCGCGCATCGACCTGGTGTCGTGTCGCAACCTGCTGATCTATTTCGACGACCGGTTGCAGCAATCGGTGGTGCCGCTGTTCCACTTCGCACTGCGCGAGGGCGGCTATCTGTTTCTCGGGCCGTCGGAAAGCGTCGGCCGGTTCGAACATCTGTTCCAGCCGGTCGATCAACCGGCGCGGCTGTTCGTCCGCACGGCAGGTGCGACCAGCTATCCGATCGACCTGCCGGCCAACGCCCATCCACCGGTCGTCCGGCGCGATCGCGGCGAACGCGCCGACAGCCGGTCGTTGGCGAGTGAGGGGACGGCCGTCCGGCGGATGGTCGAACGCTATGCGCCGCCCAGCCTGATCGTCGATCAGGATGGTGGAATCATCTCGGCCTATGGCAAGCTCAGCCGCTATTTCGAATTTCCGGTGACGCGGACGGGCGGGAGCAGTGCGGTCAATCTGGCGCGCCCGGGGCTTCGCACCGTGATCGGCCCCCTGCTGCGACAGGCGCGCGACGAACGGCGGCGGACGATCGCGCGCGACGTGACCGTCCAGACCGATTATGGCAACCAGCCGGTCGAGGTGATCTGCGACCCGCTGGGTGACGGCACATTGTTGTTCGTGTTCCGCGAAACCGGCCCGTTTCGTCCCGCCGATAACGACGAGATGCGCGATCTCGAGGCCGGGCACGATCATATGGAGGCGCTCGAGGACGATCTGCGCCTGACCCGCCACCGTCTGCGTTCGGCGATCGAGGAACTGGAGACCGCGAACGAGGAGTTGAAGAGCTCCAACGAAGAAATGATGTCGATGAACGAGGAGCTTCAATCGACCAACGAGGAACTGTCGACCGTCAATGACGAGTTGAAGAGCAAGGTCGACCAGCTGACCGTCGCCAATTCCGATCTTCGCAATTTCTACGAATCGACCGAACTGGCTGTCGTCGTGCTCGACGCCGACATGAAGGTCCGCAGCTATACCGATGCGGCGACGTCGATCTTCCCGCTCAAGCCCACCGATCGCGGCCGTCCGCTGACCGATGTCGCCAGCCGGTTGCAGGGCGCCGATCACCTCGAAGATGCCCGTGCAGTGGTGGGTGGCGCCGCCCCCCGCCAACGGCGGGTCCGCACGCTCGACGGCCAGCGTATCTTTTCGATGCGCGCCTTGCCCTATCGCAAGCAGAGCGGCGACGTCGATGGCGCGACGCTGGTGCTCACCGACATTACCGATGCGCTCGCGCTCGAACGGCAACTCGCCGCCGAGCGCGAGCGGCTCGATATCGCGATCAAGGCGGCGGGCATCGGCGTCTGGGAATATGCGCCCGAAACCGGCGAACTGGTGCTCGATCCGGTCGAACGCGAACTCTTCTCGCTGAACACGCAGGACGGCGACGATATCGCCGCACTGCTCGACCGGATCGACGCGGCGGACCGCACCAATGTCGAGGCGGCACTGCGCCGCGCGGTCGAACGCAGCGGCGATTTCGAGGCGACCTTCCGCGTCCATGCGCCCGATGATCAAACCCGCTGGATCAAGGGTTTCGGGCGGATCGTCGCGGGTAGCACGCCCAAGCGGCTGGTCGGGGTGTCGATCGACGTGACGCCCGAATATGCCGTCGCCGAAACGCGCGAACTGATGCTGCGCGAGATGAACCACCGGGTGAAGAACCTGTTCGCGGTGATCGCGGGCATGATCACCATCGCCTCGCGCAGTCATGGCGACGTGCCGGGTTTTGCCGACGATATCCGCCGCCGTATTGCCGCACTCTGGGCGGCGCATTCGCTCGCTTCGCCGGCCGGACAGCCGCAGGCGGTCGGGCTGGACGATATCGTCGAAACTACGCTCGCGCCGTATCGCGATCACGCACGGATCGAAATCGATGGTCCGGTCGTTGCACTAAATCGGAATTGTCTTTCGCCGCTGGCGCTCGTTCTTCACGAATGGGCGACCAATTCCGTGAAATACGGGGCGCTGGGCAGTAACGGGAAGCGCGGGCTGCGCGTCCGGTGGCAGGCCGGGGACGGGGGAATTGAACTGACATGGACCGAGGAAGCGGACGGGACGCAGCAGCCGGCATCCGGCAAGCGTGGTTTCGGTTCGGTGCTGGTCGAAACCAGCGTGCGGCAATTGCGCGGCACGATGCACAATGTGGTTGGCGACGGGGTCTTCCGCCTGGAAATACGGCTCCCGACCGCCGTACTGCTGCGTGACTGACCCGGTCCTGCTCGTCGAGGACGAGCTGTTCATCGCGCTGGACGTACAGGCGACGATCGAGGCGGCGGGTTTCTCGGTAGAGGGTCCGTGCATGACGCTGGTCGAGGCGCAGGAGGCGGTCGATCGCTATAACGCCGCCTTCGCCGCGGCGGTGCTCGACGTACGGCTCGCCGACGGCAACGTCTTCGAAGCGGCGGACCGGCTGCATGCCGCCGGCGTGCCGCTGATCTTCCATTCGGGCCATGCCGACGATGCCGATCTCAGGCGGCGCTATCCGCAGGCGATGGTATGTCCCAAGCCCAGCGCGCCCGACACGCTGGCAGCGGCGATCCGCCGCGCGGCGTTGCGCGACGCCGACCCGTCGCGCCGCACGGCGAACGGCTGACCGTCCCGAACCGGGACGGTCGGCGCAGTCAAAGGGTTACTTGGCCCAGAGCGAGCGGATCAGCCGCCCATTCTCCGTGTCCCAGCTCTTGTTGCGGTCGCCGATGCTCTCACCGCGAAACAAATAGGTCTTCGACCAGCGCGGACCCCAGCCCCATGCGGCGCCGCCGACCACTTCGGGCGTGTTGCGGAAAAAGGCGACGATGTCGTCGACCATCGCCTTGCAGGTAAGCGGTACCGTCTTGGCGCGGCCGAACGCGAACTCCCCGACATAAAGCCGCATGCCGAGCTTGCGCGCCGCCTTTACCGAATTGCCCAGTGGCCCGGTCGGCGGATAGGGTCGGCATTCGGGCGTCGCCCCCGAACCGCCGCGATTGAAATAACGATGCGGCGACAGCCACGTGCGCTTCAGCGGGTCAAGGTCGGCCAAGGTGAAGATGCCCGCGCGGTTCAGGCTGCACAGCGCGCTCTCGCACGCCTTCTTCGGATGTTCGCCGCGATCGGCGCGGCCAAAGCCGGACCAGCCTCGCCATTCGAGGATCAACTGGTTGTCGACCCCGGCCTTTCGCAGCGCGTGGATCAGATCGCGGGCGTCCGGCCCCCAACTGACCCAGGTCCCGCCCTTCGGCTCGTTCTGCAGATCGAATGCGACCAGCGGCTGGCCACGATAGCGACGGCCCATCCGCAGCCAGAAGTCGCGGATATCGGGGTCGCCGATATTACCGTAGCTGTGCTCGTCGATGACCATCAGCATCCCGCGTGCCGTCCCCCGCCGGATGAGGGCGTCCAGCGCGGCAAGCTTCTCCGGCGTCTGCAACCTGGCGCGCTTGACGGGCAGGCGGATGCTCTTGGCGCCGGCATCGGCATAGAAGTCGATGTCCTGCGGCTTGACCGGCAGTTCGTCCTTGAACTCCATGCCGCTGACATTCACGCCCCACCAGCGTCCCTGGTCGAGAAACGCGTGGCTGTTCCTGCGCGGCGCGGCGGTGGCCGGGGTGGCCGATATGGCCAATGCGAGGAGGAGCGGGGCGAGCTTCATGGTCCGGTTCCTTCGATGGCGGGGACGGTCCCTATTTCACCGCGAACCGCCGCAGTCCGGTCAGCGTCACGATCTTGGCCAGCCCGATCGCATCGAACAGGTCGAACAGCGCGATGCGCGTCGTCCGTACGATCAGGCCGAACAGCAACGTGCATATGCCACCCACCGCGAAGCCGACGATCGAGGTGAGCGCATCGGACCAAAACATCTGGTGCGACACCAGCACGCCGGCGCCCGCGCCGATCGCGGCGACGATGCCGAGCAACAGCCCCGGCAGCCCCGCGCGAAGCTGATCGAGCGCGCTGACCGGACCCTTGCGGCCCGAGGCGAAGACGCGGACGAACGCCATCGCGATCGACGCCGCGCTGAACCCGATCGCGGCGCCCGCGATGTCGAACTGCACGCCGATCAGGATGGCGACGATGCGCACGATCATGTCGACCACGCCCAGCGTCCGCAGCTCGCCCGACCGGTTCTGCGAAATGAATAGGTCCCCCGCCGCATAGCCGAACCCGACCGCCGCCAGCGACGGCGACAGCAGCGCGAGGACGAGGCCGGCGTCATGCCAGCGATCGCCCAGCAGCGTGCGCACCAGCGGCAGCGCGACGATGCACAGGGCGGCCGATGCCGGGATCAGGAAGGTGCAGAGCCGCCGGACGAGGCCGATATAGGCGCTGCGATATTCGTCGGGATGCGGCCGCATCCGCGCGAGGAAGGGCAGGGTTGCCTGTGCGATTGGCTGCACGATGTTCAACGTCGGGATCTGGAACAGTGCCTGCGCGCGGTTGAACTGGCCAAGCGGCGCCGCGCCGAGAAAACGACCGATGATGATCGGTGCGGCATTGCCCGCCGCGAACAGCGCCAGCGAATAGATCGACGTGTTCGCACCGAACGCCAGCAATTCGCGCAGATTGTCGGGTTTGGCGGGACGGTCGGGCTTCCACCGGTTGCTGCCGACATACATGATCGCGCCGCTGACGAGCTGTGCGACGTTGCCCAGCACGATCGCCCACACGTTGCGATAGAGATAGGCCAGCACCAGCGTCGACAGGAAACCGATGAACAGCGAGGCGGAATCGATCAGCGCCAGCCGCTTGAACTGCAGGTTGCGCGACAGCATCGCCTTGTACTGCGATGCGATCCCGCTGAATAGAAATCCGACCAGCGAGGCGAGGATGGTCCATACGATGATCGGCTGACCATAAAAGTCGGCGATCCATGGCGATGCGATACCGATGGCGAGCGTCAGCAGCACGGTCGTCGACGAATTGAACCAGAAGACGAAGCTCATCTCCGCCTGGCTGATGCTGCCCTTGCGCATCAACGCGTTGGTCATGCCGAAATCGCGCAGCGTGACCGCGAATGCCAGCATGATGAGCGACATGTTCGCCAGACCATAGTCCTTTGGCGACACCAGCCGGGCGATGGTGAAGGTCGATGCCAGCGAAATGATCAGCGTGAAGGCACGCCGCGCCAGCAAGGCTTTCGGCCCGACCTGCGCCCGGCGTTTGGCTTCAGCGATATCCACCTGTCAGTCTCACTTTCATCATAATCTGGTTTCGCGATCCGAAGCAGGATCGCGGCTGCGTCAGCGGCGCAGGATGCGCTTCGCATAGCGAAGCGGCCCGTGCGCGCGGATCAACTGCGCGCTGAGTTTCAGCTTTTCGAACCGGCTCTTGGTATGGATGCGACGAATGCCCAGCATCGTCGTTTCCAGATCGCGCCAGACCTGTGGCGACATGCGTTTGCCATGCCGGTCGAGGAAGAACCCGATCCCCGCGGCACGGCGCAGCGACGGCGTGGCGATGCGGTCGCCCGGATGGAACCGCCATTCGGCCAGCGGTTCGGGATCGACGGCATAGGTGACACCGGCATCGAGCAGCCGGACGAAGAAGTCCCAGTCGTTGAATACGGTCACCGCCGGGTCGAATCCGCCGACCCGGAAATAGGCGTCCCGATCGATCACGAAATTGCTGCCGGTCATCGACCCGTTCTGGCGCAAGGCGGTGTCGGGGGTCAGCCCGGTCAACTGCGCGCGCGGCGTAACGGTATGTTCGTCCTCATGGTGCAGCAGTCCGCCCAGCGCCAGCTCGACCCGCTGTTGTTCGGCCAGTCCGACCAGCCGTTCGAGAAAGGGCGGATGCCACAGATCGTCATCGTCGAGGAACCCAATCCACCGGCCGGTCGCGGCCTCCGCCCCCTTGTTGCGCGAATGGCACACGCCGCCGGTTTCGTTCGCAATATACCGCACTGCAAAAGGAAACCGCGCATCCGCTTCGTCGACGACCGCCTGGGTCGCCGGATCGTTCGCATCGTCGACCACCAGCAATTCGACCGGCTGCAATGTCTGCGCGGCGACACTGGCGATCGACTCGCGCAAGAGATGGGAACGCAAGTGCGTAGGTATCACGACGGAGACAGCTTGCATGGCTGTTCGCCTAGCCTACCACGCACCGCAGCGAAAGGGTTTTGGTGCGGATGGCCGCGACGGCTTCTCCAACGGATCGGTCGCCCTGCCGCATTTCGCTATATTCCTGCAGCCGTCTTGCCTG
The DNA here is from genome assembly GCF_055521695.1 of Sphingomonas sp. BL-S-05. Lineage (NCBI taxonomy): Bacteria > Pseudomonadati > Pseudomonadota > Alphaproteobacteria > Sphingomonadales > Sphingomonadaceae > Sphingomonas > Sphingomonas sp. BL-S-05. The sequence continues at coordinate 858,998 of NZ_CM145499.1, forward strand.
TACCAAGCGGCCACTTGGAAACGGCTTGGCTTCGGGTCACGCTTGCGCCATGAGTTCGCACTTGCAGCATGGCTGTAGGGTCGATCCATACCGCGCCGGGGGCTTGGTGCGGTATGGATGTAATGAGGGAGGTGTTCGACCATGGGTGTGGCTGGATCGAACGAGCGGCTTGCCATTTTGATGATCGCGATCGGCGCACGGCCATGGTCGCGCGCGACGTCCGAACTGTTCCGCGATTACGCGAAGAAGTGCGGCGCGACGTTCATCCTCCAGACCGAGGAACCCTCGGAAGCCGACTTCCCGCTGCCTGCCATGCCCGACAGCCCCGGCCGCGCGCACAAGCGCGTCTATGCGCTGAAGGCGTTCCTGCCATGGCGGCTGCTGGCGCAGGAGGGCTATGACCGGGTGCTGGTCGTCGACGATTCCTGCTGCGTGAAGCACGACGCCCCGAATGTGTTCGATTTCATCGAGCCGGGCGCGGTCGGCCTGACCGAGACCAGCCATGCCCATGCCGAGCTGAGCTTCAAGGAAATCCGCAAATATCTGAAGGCGCGCGGCGAGCCGGAAATTCCGTACAATCCCGAGCATTATATGAATTCGGGCGTCATGCTTTACACGCGCGGCATGGCGGACGCGATTTCGCCCAAACGCATTCTCGCCGCGCGCGAAATGCTGTTCGCGGCCTATCCGCACCAGACGCTGACCTATTATCTGCTCAACAGCGCGAAGGTGCCGTTGACGATCCTGCCCAAGGCGTTCAACCGCCTGCCGGCATCGACGCTGCCGCCGGGCGAATGGACCAACATGACCGACGCGACGCCCTATCTCAGCGACGACGACGACACGTACATCTATCACGTCACCGGGGCGTTCAAACGGCGCGAGGTGCTGATCCCGTCGCTGGCGTTGCATCTGCTGGCCCGGACCGATCCGGAGCGTGCGCGGGCGGTGGCCGCGACCATGCCGCCGCCTAGCGAGGTCGCGCCGGCCCCGGTCGCGCCACCGAGTATCGCCCGCCGCATCGCGCGCAAGCTGCGCTCGCTGGTTCGATAGGGAAGCCTCCGTCAGTGCGTATCGCCTTCTTCCTTGCCGCCTATCCGGTGCTGTCGGAAACCTTCGTCATTCGGCAGATTCGCGGCATGATCGAGCTCGGGCATGACGTGACCGTCGTGACCGGGAAATATCATCCCGAAGTCGCGGACCCGTTGGCGGGGAAGGTGCGGTTGCGCGCGATCCGCACCGCGCGCGATCCGCATCGCTCGATCCCGTCGCGCATCGCGCACGGCGCGGCGGCGATGCTGGGCAGCCGGTTTCGCGGCACGCTGCTGCGTGCGATCCGGGCGGCGAAGGGCGGCTACAACGCGCCGCTGGCTGATTTGGCGGGCACGATCGGCCGGCATCTCGGCAGCTATGACGCGATCATCGCCCATTTCGGCCCGCCGGGCGTGCGTGCCGAATTCCTGCGGTCGGCCGGCGTCATCGACGGCCCGATCGCGACGATCTTCCACGGGCTGGACGTTACCGAGATCGCGCTCATCAAGCAGATGAAGCCCTTCTACCAGCAATTGTTCGCCCGGACCGAACGGCTGCTGCCGATCAGCGATTTGTGGCGCGAACGGCTGATGGGCTGGGGTGCCGAGGACCGCAAGATCACCGTGCTGCGCATGGGCGTCGATATCGAGGAGGGCGTAGTCCCGGCATTCGACACGCCGATCCAGTCGCCGCTGCGGGTGCTGAGCGTCGCACGGCTGGTCGAGAAGAAGGGCATCGCCTACGCCATCGACGGCGTCGCCAAGGCGAAGGCGGACATTCGCTATCAGGTGATCGGCACCGGGCCGCTCGAACAGGAATTGCATGCCGTGGCACAGCCGTCGGGCGATGCGATCGCGTTCCTCGGGCCGCAGCCGCACGGCCGGGTATTTGCCGAACTCGAACGGTCGGACGTGTTCCTGCTCCCGTCGGTCACCGCCGCCAATGGCGATATGGAGGGGATACCCGTGTCGCTGATGGAGGCGATGGCGAATGGCGTCCTCGTCCTCGCCACGCGGCACAGCGGCATCCCCGAACTGATCGAGGACGGCGTGTGCGGGTTGCTGGTCGACGAGCGCGACGGCGACGGCATCGCGGCGGCGCTCGATCGGATCGCGGCGGGCGAGGTCGATGCGGTAAAGCTGCGTCAGGCAGCGTTCGCGAAGGTCGTGGACGAATATAATAACCGCAAGCTCGACCGGCAGCTCGAAGCGGTCGTTGCCGAGATGAAGGCGGGTCGCTGAGTCAGGCGGGCGGGAAGTTCAGGGCACATCCGTCGAGAAACGCACCGATGTTCCGCGCGGCGTAGAAGTCCATGTCGTCCCGCGCGGCCTCGTTGACCGGCGGGAAGGCGCCATAGCCGGCGAGCAGGCAGTGCCATGACAGGTTGCCGAAATGGCTGCGTTGTCCCTGCCGCGCCAGTTCCTCAGCCACGTCGCCGCGTCGGAACCAGCGGTCGAGAATGTGCAGCAGCGGGTCGGACAGCGCCTCGTTCGCGGCATTCGCTCGCCAATAGTCGCTGTCGGTGCGGGTATTTAGCTTGTAATGCGCGACGATGTAGTCGCGCACGCCGTCCATCCGTTCGGCAGCGACGGCGTTGAACGCGGCGCGGTGCCGGTCAGTGCAGCCACCCTCGCGATAATGGCGGATGAACTGTTCGACGGTGCCGAGCACCAGATGCAGCGCGGTCGCCTCCAGCGGTTCGATGAACCCTTGCGACAGCCCGACCGCGACGCAATTGCGCTCCCAATGCCGCGCGACCCGTCCAACGCGAAAGGTGAGGTGCCGCGCCTCGACCGCGTCGCCGACGCCCAACGTCCGCCGCAGTTCGGTTTCCGCAGCGTCGGGCGACTGAAAATCGCGGGCATAGACATAGCCGTTGCCGAAGCGGTGCCGAAGCGGGATCGACCAGCACCAGCCGTTGGACAGCGCGGTGGCGACGGTCTCGACCGGCGGGCGACCGGTCATGTCGGTCGGCAACACGACAGCGGCGTCGTTGAACAGATTGTCCTTGAAGCTGTCGAACGGCACGCCCAGCGTGCGTTCGATCAGCAGGCCATGGAAGCCGCTGCAATCGACGAAGATGTCGCCGCCAATGGCCTCGCCCCGGTCGGTCACCAGCGCGGCGATGTTGCCATTCTCGGCGCGGCGAACCTCGGTCACCTTGGCCGGACGGTGGACGACGCCGCGCGCGACGGCCAGTTCGCGCAGATACTGGCCGAGCAGCCCCGCATCGAAATGATAGCCATATTCGATGCGGAACGGGAAGTTCGGCGGCGCGACCGGCGCCAGTCCCCGGGCGGACAGCACGCCGTTCAGCAGGAAATCGTCGGGCCGCACCGGTACGTCATGCCCCAGCCGCCGATTGCGGCAGTTGAGGACGAACGCTTCCTCGCTATGCACGTCGATCTGCGTCGTGAAAGGGTGGCGATAGTCGCGCCACGGGGCGGCGGGGCTCCAGTCGACGAAGCGGATGCCCGCTTTGTACGTCGCGCCACAGCGCGGCATCCAGTCGGCTTCGTCCGCGCCGATGATCTCGAAGAAGCGTTTTAGCGAAGGCGTCGATCCTTCGCCGACGCCGATCGTGCCGATCTCGGGCGATTCGACGACGGTGATGCTCGCATCGGGCCATGCGCGTTCGAGCAGAAGCGCTGTGATCCACCCGGCGGTGCCGCCGCCCAGAATGACGAAGCGTCGGCTCACGCCGCCATCCCACCGAAGCCGCGCAGCCAGCGGTCGTGGCTCGGCATGTTCGGCACCGGCTCGTGCTTCATCGCCGCCAACTGGCGCAGCTGTTCGGCCAGTTCGGTATCGGTCGGACCATCGGCCAGCGGATGATAATCGTGCGGCTCGATCCCTTGCCCCATCAGCACCTGCACCCAGGACGGTTCCAGGAAGATGTCGAGTGGGTCCTGCGTCAGCGTGCCGGTCGCGCGGAACAGCGCGACCTTGTCGGCCAGCCGGTCGGGCAGGGCCATGGTGCGGACATGGCGCCAGAAGTCGGAATCGTCGCGAATGGTCGCATGGTAATGGAGAATGATGAAGTCGCGCACCGTTTCGAACTCGATCCGCGACTGGCGATTATACTCGGCGATCTGCCGGGCGTCGAAGCCGGCATGCGGGAACAGGTGCAGCAGCCGGACGATCGCCGACTGGATCAGATAGATGCTGGTCGATTCGAGCGGTTCGAGAAACCCGCTCGACAGGCCGATCGCAACGACATTGTGGTCCCATTGCCGCCGGGCGCGGCCGGGGCGGAACGGGATGATGCGGGGATCGGCCAGTACCTCGCCATCGAGGTTGCCGAGCAGCAGGTCCGCCGCCTGATCGTCGGTCAGGTGGCGGCTGCTGTAGACGAGGCCGTTCCCGACCCGGTGCTGTAGCGGGATGCGCCATTGCCACCCGGCGCTGCGTGCGGTCGAGCGGGTGTAGGGCGGGGTGTCGTCATGCCGCGCGGTCGGCACCGCCATCGCGCGGTCGCAGGGCAGCCAATGGCCCCAATCCTCATAGCCGACATTCAATTGCCGCTGGATCAGCAGGCCGCGCGCGCCCGAACAATCGATGAAGAGATCGCCGGCGACTTCGCGCCCACCGCGCAGCGTCAGCGACGTGACGTTGCCGGTCTCGCCATAGCGCGCAACCTGTTCGACCAACCCCTCGATCCGTTCGACGCCGCGCGCTTCGCTGTAGCGGCGCAGATATTGGCCATAAAGTGCTGAATCGAAATGATAGGCATAGGGCAGGTGCCAGAGCGGGTCGTCGACCCGGATCTTGGCGAACTTGCCCTCGCGCGCGCACAGATAGTTGAGGTCATAGTCCCAGTAATCGGCGGCGATGCCGGCGCGCTTCGCCCGGTTCCAGTAATGGTGGAACGAACAGAAGGCGGTGTTGCGCCCCGCCGCGCCGAAGGTGTGGTAATAGGATTGGCCGATCGCGCCCCAATCGTCGAAGCGGATGGCGAGTTTGATGCTGCCGCGCGTTTCGCGCAGGAACTCGGCTTCGTCGATGCCGAGTACGGCGTTGACGTGCTGGATCGGCGGGATGGTCGCCTCGCCGACGCCGATGATCCCGATCTCGTCCGATTCGATCAGCGCGATGCGGACCTGCGGGTCGATGACCTTCGCGATCAGTGCCGCCGTCATCCAGCCCGCCGTCCCGCCACCGACGATGACGACCCTGTTGATCGCAGCGGTCATGCGCCTCTCCCTTTCGTGCCGGCACGACCTATCCCCGCCGGACGATGCCGGCGAGGATAGCATCACGAACCGGGCTTAGAAGATGGCGTAGGTCAGGTTCGCCATGAAGTTGCGGCCGAACTGTTCGTTGCGCAGGAACAGGCCCGTCTGCGAGTCGCGATAGGTGTCGCGTTCGTTGGTCAGGTTCATCGCCTGCAACGAAATGCGCAGCCCTTCGAGATAGCGGATGCCCGATCCGGCAAAGTCGTAGCCGATCTGCGCATCGATCAGCGTCTGTCCGGCGCGGTTGAGCGGGGCAATGGTGTTGCTGCCGCCGCGATCCTCCGACAGCCAGCTCGACCGGTTGTTCGCCGATACGCGCGCCGAGAAGCCGTATTTCTCGAAATAGGCCGTGCCCTGGAACACCCGCGCCGACAGGCCCGGAATGTCGCTGCCATTGTCGAGCTGCCCGTCGGTCAGTGCCGCCGATCCGGTCAGGCCGAACCCGTCCAGTGCCCCGGTCAGCAACCGCAGCGGGACCGATGCCTGCACTTCGACACCCTTCACATCGCCCTTCAGCCCGCCGGTATAGGTCGTGTCCACGCCGAGGAAGGTGGCGGGGGTGAAGACCGTCTGACCATCGCTGCTGACCGCGCGGTGATAACCCGGGATGTAGAATTCGGTGTAGTCGCGGATCGTGCTGTTCTGCACGTTCCAGTTGGTCAGCTTCTTGTAGAAGGTCGATGCCGACACGAAGCCGTCGCTGGCGAAATAATATTCGTAGCTCAGATCGGCCTGATTGGCCTCGTACGGGCGCAGCCGCGCATTGCCGCCGGTCGACAGCCACGGTCCGCGTTCGGGATCGGTGCTGGTCACTTCGGCGACGTTGTTGCGGAATTTCACCGACGATCCGGGGTTCAGGAAGTCGATGCGCGGCCGGCTGACGACCTTCGATGCGGCGAAGCGGAGCGTGTGGCCGTTACCGAGGTCGAAGTTCACGTTCATGCTCGGCAGGATGCGGGTATATTTCGCCCCGTCGGAGATCGGCGTCGCCTGCACCCGCAGGTTGGACGCGATCAGCGAGGTGAAGCCCGTGCCGCGCTGGTCGGTGATCAGGCCCTGCACGCCGACGTTACCGAAGATGCGCGCAAAGTCGGTCTGGACTTCGAAATCGGCCTTGATCGACGGTTGCCAGACCTTTTCCCGGATCGAATAGGTGTCGCCCAGACGATCGGGTTCGAGCGAGCCTGCATCCCAGCGGCGATAGAAGCTGCTGTTGATGAGGCCGAGTGCGTCATAGGCGACCACGTTGCCGAGCCCCGCCCAGCTGAGATCGGCGACGCCGCGACGGGCGTCCTCGGGGACCGGGCCGTCCGAGGGATAGGTTTCGGCGGTCAGGAAGAAGCCCTGATTGGTCTTCGACTTTTCGTGATCGGAATAGCGCAGTGCGACGTTGATCGACTTCAGGAAGCTGTCGTCGAAGCGATAGGTCGCCTCGATCCGCGCCGAATTCAGATATTCGTCGAACAGCGCCGAGTTGACGAAGCCGTCCTGCGCCTGTGCGAAGCCGATGCCGGCGGCACGCGCGGCCGGGGTGTCGAGTTCGGTGATCGGCGCAAGGCTGCCGCCCCATGACTGCGGCCCGGCCAGCTTCACCGCCGCATAATTGTCGAACGACTGGCTGTTGTTCGCGAACATCAACCCGCGATCGGTATAGGTCCATTCGCGGATCGTGTTCGGCCCCTGCGTCCGCAGACCGGCGCGTCCGAGACCCGAATAGCTTTCGCCCCGGGTATCGTTCTTGCTGCTGGTCGAACGCGACAGATCGAGCTTCAGGTCGAGATTGTCGGTCGCGGCATATTCGAAATTGCCGCCGATCACGAACAACTCGCCCTGCTTGTCGAGGGGGTCGCTGCGGAGCACCGAATTATAGCCGGTGGTCCGGGCCGAGGTGACGAGATCGCCATCGGCGCTCAGCACGCCGCTGCCGTCCGACGCGACCGGCAGCTGTTCGATGAAGCCGCGCGAGATACCCGTGTCGGCAAAGTCGATGTACAGTGCGTCGACCGTTGCGGTGAACTTGTCGTCCGGGCGCCACTGCACCACGCCGGCAAGCGTGTTGCGCTTGAGCACACGCGACCGCGCCGCCGCTTCATAGCCCGACACGACTTGCTTGCCGGCATTCGGCCCGGACGCGATCGCGCCGTCGTCATAGCCCCAGACGCTCGAAAATTCGTTCTGCACCGGCGACGACGTCGTGGCGGCGGTCAGCGCGACACCGATCGTGTCGTTGGCGAACTTGTCGCTGTACGACAAGGCGAAGCGATAGCCGCGATTCGAGAAATCGGGGTTGCGCGACGGCTGGCCATTTTGTTCGAAGCTGCCGTTCGCGATCAGCGCGCGCTTGCGCTCCAGCGGTCGGACGGTGCGGATGTCGACGGTACCGCCAACGCCCATCGCGGTCAGCGCGGCATCAGGCGTCTTGTAGACGACGGCGGCGCTGACGATTTCGGCGGGGTAAAGGTCATATTCGACGCCGCGATTGTCGCCGATGCCGATCAACTCGCGCCCGTTCAGCGTCGTGCCGACGAAATCCTCGCGGAAGCCGCGGACCGAAATACCACTGATCCGGCCCGAGCGGCGTTCACCCGCCAGACCGGCGAGGCGGCCGAGCGAATCCGCAACGCTCGACTGGGGCAGCTTGCCGATATCTTCGGCCGAGACCGCTTCGACGACCGAGCTGTTGTTGCGCTTCAGCGACTGCGCGCGCTCGAGGCTGGCGCGAAGGCCGGTGACGACGATGTCTTCGGACGGCGCTTCGTCGGTGGCGGGGGCGGTGTCGCTCTGGTCGCCGACCGGCGGCTGCGTAACCGGTGCTGCCGGATCGACCGGCGGGACGACCGTGGTGCCGGCGGTCTGCGCCGATGCCGACGCCGCCGCCAGCAGCGCGAGCGCCGCGGTCGAGCAGGCGAGCTTGTGCCGTGAAGTCATCGTGTATCCCCTCCTGAAATTTTCTTTATGCGGTCTTGTGCCGTGGCGACTTCCCGCGTTCCCGCCGTGATATGCAATACCACAATCGTTTGCAAATGATTGTTTACGCATACGTATTCGTAAGCTACGCCGTTGTCGCCAATGCATCGCACCGGTAACGTCGGTGATATAAATCGATTGCACCGCGAAGGTGTTCGGAATGTGGAGAGGGACTGCTATGCGTAATAGCATCTATAGTGCGATGTTGCTTGCCGCGACTGTTCTTCCGGTGGCGGGCGCATCGGCGCAGGATCACGCCACTGCGTCCCGTTCGACCGTGACGACTGCTTCGACGGCCGCGCCATGGTGGCAGCATGCGACGATCTACGAAATCTATCCGCGCAGTTTTCAGGACAGCGACGGGGACGGGATCGGCGACCTGCGCGGCATCACGTCGCGGCTGGATTACTTTCAGTCGCTAGGGCTCGATGCGATCTGGATCACGCCGTTCTTCAAATCGCCCAATGCCGATTTCGGCTATGACGTTTCGGATTACACCGCGATCGATCCGCAATATGGCACCATGGCCGATTGGGACACGCTGGTCGCCGAGGCACGCAAGCGCGGTATCCGCGTGCTGGTCGATCTGGTCGTCAACCACAGCTCGGCCGAACATGCCTGGTTCAAGGAATCGCGCAGTTCCCGCACCAATGCCAAGGCCGACTGGTATGTCTGGCGCGACGGCACGCCGGACAAGCCGCCGACCAACTGGAAATCGATCTTCGGCGGGCCGAGCTGGACGTGGGACCCGACCCGCAAGCAATGGTATTACCACATCTTCCTGTCGCAACAGCCCGATCTCAACTGGGCCAATCCCCAGTTGAAGCAGGCGATGTTCGACGTCGTGCGCTTCTGGCTGGACCATGGTGCATCGGGCTTCCGCCTCGATGCGACACCCTATCTGTTCGAGGACAGCAACTGGCCGCAGGACCCGAACCCCGACGCCGACCCGGTGTGGCTGAAACCCTATAATTCCCAGCTACCCGGCACCAACCAGGTGCTGCGCGAAATGCGCAAGGTCGTCGATTCCTATCCGGGCGACCCGATCCTGCTCGGTGAATCCTCGACCCGTTCGATCGAACAGCTCCGCGCGGTCTATGGCAAGGACAAGGACGAAATCCACCTGCCGATGAACTTCCTCGTCGGCAACATCACCAAATTGGACGCGGCCGAACTGAAGCGCCGTTATGACGAGGCGGCAACCAAGCTCGACGGGCTGACCCCGGTCGAATTCTTCAGCAACCACGACCAGTCGCGCCAGTGGAGCGAGTTCGGCGACGGTGTGAACAATGATCGCATCGCCAAGCTGTCGGCGGCGCTGACCCTGCTCAATCCCGGCGTCGCGCTGCTTTATTACGGCGAGGAGATCGGCATGGGCGACGCCGACAAGGCGACGCTGGCGCAGACGCCGATCGGACCGAAACGCCCGCGCACCGACGATCGCGATCGCGCGCGGACCCCGATGCAATGGAGCGCCGCTCCGCAGGCGGGCTTCACCACCGGCACCCCGTGGCTGCCGGTCGCGCAAGGCTATCGCACGCACAATGTCGCGGCGGAGGAACGCGATGCCGCGTCGCTGCTCAACTGGTATCGCAGCCTGACGAAACTGCGCCGGACCGATCCGACCTTCCGCACCGGACGCTACATCCCGCTCGACAGCGGCGACCCGGCGGTCTTCGCCTTCGCCCGCGCCAATCCCGATGGCAGCGGCGCGCTGGTGCTGACCAATATCAGCGCGACGGCCCGCACCGCCGCGCCGGTCGGCTGGACCGGTGCCGTTCCGCAATTCGGCGAACGCAGTTGCGCATCGGGGGCGGGGCAGGGCGGCATGACGCTGGCACCATGGGACAGCTGCATCGTCCGCTTCCGCACGGCGCGATAGCCGTCAGGCGCGGCGGGCCTCGCGACGGGCCGGGCGGGTGTCGATCACCGCGCCCGGTCGCCCGAACAGATAGCCCTGCGCCAGCGTGCATCCCTCTTCCTGCAACATCGCGCGTTGCGCCTCGTTCTCGACGCCTTCGCCCACCACCGGCAGGTTCAGCCCCTTGCCCAGCCCGGCGATGGCCCGGACGATCGACCGCGCCGCCTCGTCCTCGTGCATTGCCGATACGAAGCTGCGGTCGATCTTGAGCTTGTCGAACGGAAAGGTTCGCAGGTTGCTGAGCGACGAATAGCCGGTTCCGAAATCGTCCATCGCGATTCGCACGCCCAGCGAACGAATGTCGCGCAGGATGCCGAGCGATACCTCGCGGTCGCGCAGCAGCGCCGATTCGGTGATCTCCAGTTCGAGCCGCGTCGGGTCCAGCCCGCTGTCGCGCAGCGCCGTGCGGACCAGATCGGGCAGCGTCGGCACGCGCAACTGCACCGGCGACACGTTGACCGCGACCGTCAGGTGCGGCGCCCAGCCGGCGGCATCGCGGCACGCCTCGAACAACACCCATTCGCCGATCGCCATGATCGTGCCGGCTTCCTCGGCGACCGGGATGAACAGCGATGGCGGGACCGGGCCGCGTTCGGGATGTTGCCAGCGCAGCAGCGCCTCATAGCCGACGATCGCGCCGTTCGCGGTCGCGACCAGCGGCTGATACACCAGCTTCAACTGCTTGCGGCAGATCGCGTGGCGCAGATCATGTTCGAGGCTGCGGCGGTCGCGCGCGTCGCGATCCATCGCCGCGTCGAAGAAGGAGGCGGTGCCGCGCCCGTCCTGTTTCGCCCGGTACAGCGCGACATCGGCATTGTGGCGCAGCGTTTCGGGATCGCTGCCGTCCTGCGGATAGGTGACGACGCCGAGACTGCACCCGACCGCCATCGGGTCGCGCGCCGAATCCATTTCGGCGGCGAAGCCGGCAAGGATCCGCCCGGTCAGGCGGCGGCTGTCGTCGGCGGAATCGATATCGCGTTGCAGGACGACGAACTCGTCGCCGCCGACCCGCGCGACCAGATCACGCGCGCTGACCGCCTGGTCGAGGATGCGCGCGACCCGGATCAGGATATCGTCGCCCGCGGCATGGCCGAACAGGTCGTTGACCGCCTTGAACCGGTCGAGATCGACCGCGATCAGCCCGAACGGCGCGTCCGACCGAACTGCCTCCAGCAGCGCGATGTCGAAGGCGGCACGGTTGACCAGTCCGGTCAACGGATCGTGCGATGCCAGATGCTCGATCGCCCGCTGCGCCCGCGCCGTTTCGGTCAGGTCGCGGATCGCGATCACCGTCGCCGCCCGCGCCTGATATTCGATCTCGCGCGATGCGAGTTCGATCCGCTGATCCTCGACCATGCTGTCCCTGATGCCGACGCACAGCCGTTCTCCCGGTTCGAACGCAAGCGCCCGGCCGGCCGGGGGTTCGAACCACGTCGCCGGATCGGTTCCGATCAGCCGCCCGCGATCGACGTCGAGCAGCGCGCATGCCCGCTCATTGGCTTCCAAAATCGTCCCTTCGCGGACGATCAACAGACCCTCCGACGTCGCATCGGCAAGGCCGCGCAGGTCGGTTAGGAACCGGTCGACCACCGTCGCCGCTGCCGTCAGCCCGATCAGCAGGAACGTCACCGCCGCGACCCATTCCGACAGCTCCATATGGCTGTGATTCATGCCCGGCATCGCCGTCACCGGGGTGCGGACCGTCACCGACGCCATCGCGACGAAGTGAATGGTTCCGGTCGCAATGACCATGGCGAGCGCGGGCAGGATGTGGCGCAGGCTCCCCTGACCCCGCCTGAGGCCGGCAAAGGCGCTTGCCATCAGCAGCCAGCCGAACAGCGCGGCAACCGCGATCGGGCGATAGTCGGTCTCGATCCCGACCGGCTCGGCGATCGCGGCCATGCCGGTCAGGTGCATGCCGATGATACCGCCAGTCGCGATCGCGGCACCCGCCGCGATACCCGACCGGCGCGGGGCGCGCTGCAGCAGCAGGAACGCCGCACCGAAGCAGGCGATCGCGATCATCGCCGACAGGGCAGTGAACATCCGTTCGAATTGCAGATGCGCCGCGCTGCGAAACCCGATCATCGAGATGAAATGCGTCGACCATACCCCGATGCCGGCAGTCAACGCCGCCGATGCCAGCCAAAGTCTCCGTCGACCGACCATGCATTCGAACGATCGCCGCAACTGCGCGAACGCCGACAATGCGCTGACGACACAAACCACGATGGCGAGCAAGATCACCCGTTGGTCGTGATGGGTCACGATGCAGTCGAACAGATGGTACATTCGGCGAGGATCCCGACCGCCATAGTTGCAATCCGTTACAGGTCGCATGAAATGTATTAAACGGCAGTATACAGCATCTTTTGCCCCAAGTAGCGCGGATCGGGACAAGATCTGCGCGGCAAATTACGTAGAATATTCGCGAAATACTGAAAACGTCGCCAGCCGATGTTGCCCGCGATCGATCGATACCACCCCGTGGACGACGATGCGGCGTCGCGACTCGGTCGGTAACGCAGATACCGCGCGTCCGGCGGGGGAGCGACCGGCGGTGCCGAACGTTGGGCCGCCATGGCCACCACCCCGAAGCTCAAACCAACCCTGTGGCGTCCGCACCGGTTGCTCGTCACGCGGGCGTCGATGGGGTTCGCACATGGTCGCACCATCGCCGAACGCGCCGCTGCGCTGGGGGTGGAGGTCGTGCTGCTGCCCGGCGACCGGCTCGCGCTCGACCTGCCCGACGATCCGCGGCGCGCCTATGCACAGGCGAAATCGACGCTGGCGGTGGTCGTCGCGCCGCCTTCGAAGCGCAAGCTGCAACCGATCGCGCCCAGCGCCGACTGGCGGGTCGATCTGGCGGAGGGTTGCCCGGCGCATTGCGGCTATTGCTATCTTGCCGGCTCGCTGAAAGGGCCGCCGATTACCCGCGTCTATGCCAATCTTGATGAGATACTGGACGGATTGCCTGCCTATCTCGGGCAGGGCAGCGTCACCTCGCGCAATCGCGACCGCGCGCAGGAGGGGACGACGTTCGAAGCCTCCTGCTACACCGATCCGCTCGCGCTCGAACCGATCACCGGCGCGCTGTCGGCGATGGTCGCATGGTTCGGCCGGTGGGACGCGCCGGTGCAGCTGCGGTTCACGACCAAGTTCGCCGGGGTCGATCCGCTGCTCGACCTCGACCATCAGCGCCGCACCCGGATGCGCGCGTCGATCAACCCGAGCGCCTTTGCCCGGTTCGAAGGGGGCACCGATCGCGTCGCCGCGCGACTGGCGGCATTGGCGCGGATGGCGGCGGCGGGCTATCCGGTCGGGCTGACCATCGCCCCGATCATCGCGGCGGAGGGTTGGCGCGAAGCCTATGGATCGCTCATCGCCGATGCCGCGGCGGCGCTGGCGACCGTGCCGGGGATCGATTTGACGATCGAGCTCATCACCCATCGCTTCACGGCGGGGTCGAAGGCGGTGCTGGACAACTGGTATCCCGGATCGTCGCTCGATATGGGGACGGCGAACCGGACGACCAAGCGCACCAAGTTCGGCGGCGAGAAACAGGTCTATGACGCGGCGACGATGCGGATGCTGCGCGACTTCTTTGCCGAACATATTGCGGCGCTACTGCCGCAGGCGCGGGTGCTGTACTGGACATGACGGTCTTCTTCACCGGCGATACGCATTTCGGCGACCATCGCACGATCAATATCCACAAACGCCCCTTCGCGACGGTGGCGGAGATGGACGCGCTGCTGATCGAACGCTGGAACGCGACCGTCGGACCGGACGACATCGTCTGGCATCTGGGCGACGTCGCGCGCCGTCCGGGCGACGTTCCCGCCTTGCTCGCCCGCTTGCACGGTACCAAGCACCTGTTGCGCGGCAACAACGATCCCGACGCGACCCTCGCAGCGGCCGGGTGGGCGAGCACCGGCGACTATGCCGAGATCGATCTCGATGGTCACCGCCTCGTCCTGTGCCACTACCCGTTTCGGAGCTGGAACGGGCAGCACAAGCGCGCGATCAACCTCCATGGCCATAGCCACGGGCGGCTCAAACCGATGCTGCGCCAGTTCGACGTCGGTGTCGACGTCCACGGTTTCGCGCCGGTCCGGCTCGATGCGCTGTTGGGCAAGCGAAGCTAATTGGCGACGATAACGGGGGCTGCGCATCGCCCTCTGCCTTCCGGCAATGTCGAACGCTTCTGCGCCACTGCAATCTAACCGCCCAACTTGCTCTCGATCGTCAGCCGATCGTCCTTGCAGAAGCCGCAGGCGGGGCCGGTGAAGTAACCGGCCGCCTTGCCATCGCCCTTCAGTTTCCAGTCGAGCCATTTGGTGACGACGGTCGCGGCGACGCCGCCATGCGGCTGCATATAGGTGCCGCCATGCCCGACCGGCACGTTGACCAGCGCGGCCGGGATATGATCGATGCGGCGATAATCGTCGGTGCCGTTGCCGTACGCGATGTCGGTGGTGCCGCCCAGCACGTACAACACCGATCCGTGCAGCGTCTTGAGCAGCTTCTTGTCCGACACCACGCCCGCAATCGGGTTGGCACCCTCGGGAAAGAAGCCGCTGTTCATCACGACCGCCGTCGTGACCCGCGGGTCCTGCGCCGCCGACAGCGCCTGTAGCCCGCCGCAGCTAAAGCCCGACACCGCGATGCGGTCGGTCGCGATCCGCCCGGCGAACGGGCTGGCGGCGCGTCCATTCTCGCGCTGTGCCCAGTCGATCGCGTCGGTCAGCGCCTTGGTTTCGGTCGGCGCCGCCATCCGTCCGGCAGGCGCCGGTGCCTTGGCCGCTGTCGGCTTCGGGATCGTGCCCGAAGCGATCACCAGATAGCCGTGCGACGCGATTTCGAGCAGGTGGTTGCGCGAGCTGGTCCCGTCGGCGCTGCACGCGCCATTGCCGAAGACATAGATGGGCAACGCCCCGCGCCGGACCTTGCCTAGATCGGCCGGGCGATAGACGACATGATCGGGCAGGTCGGCGCGTTCCTCGAACAGCGCCGGGTAGGGCCCCGAGCCGTGTTCCTCGCCCGCATCGGCGGTCATCCCCGCCAGTGCCGCTCCGGCCATCACCGCCAGACCCGCCCGCCGAATCGCCCGCATCCGTGCTCCCCTCCCTTGTCGTTGCCGACAGCCTGTCATGGCGGGCGAAGCCGCGCAATGTCAGGCGCCTGGCGGTGCCGTCGACTGACGCTCGATCAGCGCATGATCGAGCACGCGCAGCCGTTCCGCGGCCGGTAACGGCTTGCCGGTCCGCATCTCGCGGATCAGCAGTTGCAACGCCTCTGCGGCAAGCTGCTGCAGAGGCTGGCGGATCGTCGTCAGCGGCGGCCACAGCGTCACCGCCGCCGTACTGTCGTCGAAGCCGGTGACGGTCAGGTCGGCAGGAACGTCCAGATGCCGGCGATGCGCGACCGAGACCACCGCCGCCGCCATGTCGTCGTTGCTGGCGAACACGGCGGTCGGGCGGTCGTCCGCCCCCAGCAACGCCTCGCCCGCAATCAGGCCCGAGGCATAGCTGAAATCGCCCTGGACGATCGTTGCCGTGACCTCGCCCGCCTCGGCGACCGCCGACCGGAATCCGTCGAGCCGGGCGATGCTCGCCTGCTGATCGGGATTGCCGACGACGAAGCCGATCCGGCGATGTCCCATGGCAATCAGATGCCGGGTCATGTCGCGCGCCGCGCCGCGATCGTCGATCCCGACCGAGATCGCGTCCGCCGCGACCGCCCCGACCAGCGCCACCGGCACCGCCGCATCGTGCAGCAACTTCCGCAGCCCCTGCGCCTCACCCAGCGGCGGGGCGAGGATCACGCCGCCGATCCCGGAGGCAAGCAACCGTTTCACCGCCTCGGCGGACGGCGCGCCGCCAGCCTGTCCTTTCAACAGGATCAACTGCGCCGCGCGGTTCGACGCCTCCTCGAACACGCCGGCCAGGAAACCGCCCATGAACGCGGCGCTGGGGTTGGAATAGATCACGCCGATGCGGATCTCCTTCAGCGTTACCAGACTGCGCGCCATCAGGTTCGGCGTATAGTTCAGCTCGCGGATCGCATCGTTGACGATCATACGGGTTGCCTCGCGCACGCCGCTATCGCCGTTGATGACCCGCGACACCGACATCGGCGATACCCCGGCATATTTCGCGACATCGACGATGGTGACGTTGCGACGTCGGCGGGCGGGTTGGGTCAAGCGTCTCTCTATCGTGCAGTGCGCGGGGCGATTGCCGGCTCCGAACATGCCCGGCCCGATGCGCGATCACCCGTCGCGCCATCGTATCGGTGCCGAGCGCCGTCGGGCAAGCGCCGATAACGACTTGCATCCCGCGACCCATAGCGCCTACCACCCGATGGTAACGTTACCGGGAGGGGTAAGTTGGCGCGATTTAAATCGGTGCGCTGGACCATCATTGCGCTGTTCGTCGGGGCGATGGTCATCAACTACCTGACCCGCAGCATCCTCGGCGTCGCGGCACCCGCAATCATGACCGAACAGGGGATCTCGTCGCAGCAATATTCGTGGATCACCGGCGCGTTCCAGTTCGGGATCATGTTCCAGCCGGTGGCCGGCTATCTGCTCGACCTGATCGGACTGAAGGTCGGCTTCACCCTGTTCGTCGCGGTCTGGTCGCTCATCACCATGGGGCATGGGCTGGTGACCGGCTGGTTCGGCTTTGCCGCCCTGCGCGGCGCGCTGGGACTGATCGAGGGGTCGGCACAGCCGGCGGGGATGAAGGTCGTCGCCGAATGGTTTCCCGCGCGCGAACGCGGGGTGGCCGGCGGCATCTATCAGATCGGTGCGTCGTTCGGCGCGGTGCTGGCGCCGGTCCTCGTCGCCTGGGCGGTGTTCAACTATAGCTGGCGGGCGGCCTTCTTCGTCGCCGGCGGCCTCGGCCTGATCTGGGTCGTGGCGTGGCTCGCCTGGTATGCGCCGCCGCGCCGCCACCGCGCGCTGTCGGCCGAGGAACGCGACCTGATCCTCGACGGGCAGGAGCCGGAACTGGCGCAGCAGCGCCGCCGCCCGCCGCTCGGCCAGCTGCTGCGCCGGCGCAATTTGTGGACGATCGCCGCCGCGCGCTTCCTCGCCGATCCGGTCTGGGGGATGCTGTCGCTGTGGATGCCGCTCTATCTGGTACAGGTTCGCCAGTTCGACCTGACCCAGATCGCGATGTTCGCGTGGTTGCCCTTCCTCGCCGCCGATCTCGGCTGCCTGTTCGGGCCGGCGGTGGTCGCGTGGTTGCAGCGGCGCGGCGTCGACCTGATCGACGCGCGCCGCTGGGCGTTCAGCATCGGCGCCTTGCTGATGACCGGCATGATGTTCGTCGGCACGGTCGGCAGCCCGCTCGCCGCCGTCGCGCTGCTGTGCCTCGGCGGCTTTGCGCACCAGACATTGTCGGTCACCGTCATCACCATGACGTCGGACCTGTTCCCGCAGGATCAGGTGGCGACCGCGACCGGCGTGTCGGGGACCGCCGCGAACCTCGGCGTGCTGATCTTCACGCTGGTGCTCGGCTCGCTGGTCGACAGCGTCGGCTATCAGCCCTTCTTCATACTGCTCGGGCTGCTCGATCTGGTCGGTGCGGCGCTGCTCTGGACCCTGATACGAAAGTCCGTATGACCATCGGCAATCCCATCCTGCGCGGGTTCAATCCCGATCCGTCGATCGTTCGCGTCGGCGCGGATTATTACATCGCCACCTCGACCTTCGAATGGTTTCCGGGGGTCCAGATCCATCATTCGCGCGACCTTGCCAACTGGCGGCTGGTGTCGCGGCCGCTCCGCCGTCCGACCCAGCTCGACCTGCGCGGCAATCCCGATTCCTGCGGCGTCTGGGCACCAGACCTGAGTTTCGCCGATGGCCGGTTCCACCTGATCTTCACCGACGTCAAACGCTATGGCCGCACCACCGTCGACGGCGCACGGGGCGCGTCGCTGCGCGATTTCCACAATTACTGGGTCTGGAGCGACCGGATCGACGGCGACTGGTCCGATCCGGTGCATCTCAACAGCAGCGGCTTCGACCCTGCGCTGTTCCATGACGATGACGGGCGCAGCTGGCTGCTCAACATGTTGTGGGACCATCGCCCCGATCGCAAGCGCTTCGCCGGCATCGTCGTGCAGCAGATGGACCTAGCCACCGGCCGGTTGCTGGGTGATCGCCGCACCATCTTCGCCGGAACGCCGCTCGGTTTCACCGAAGGGCCGCATCTTTACAAGCGCGACGGCTGGTATCACCTGCTCGTCGCCGAAGGGGGCACCGAACGCAATCATGCGGTGGTCATGGCCCGCTCGCGCGACCTGTTCGGTCCCTATGAAGTCCATCCCGACGGCCCGGTGCTGACCGCGCGCGGCCGGCCCGACCTGCCGCTGCAACGCGCCGGCCATGGCGACCTGGTTGACACGCCGAACGGGGAGACATGGCTCGCCTATCTGTGCGGTCGTCCGCTACCCGACAGCGACCGCTGCGTGCTGGGTCGCGAGACTGCGATCCAGCCGATGACCTGGGGGCAGGACGGCTGGTTGCGACCCGCATTGCCGCAGGTCGAGGTGCCGGGTCCGGCGACCGCAACCCCCGCGACCGACACGATCGACGCCTTCGACGGCCCGGATCTGCCCGAAGCGTTCCAGTGGCTGCGCACCCCTTACCCCGAGCGGCTGTTCAGCCTGACCGCACGGCCCGGCCATCTCCGCCTGTTCGGGCGCGAGACGATCGGCAGCCATTTCGAACAGGCGCTGGTTGCCCGCCGGCAGCAATCATGGTGCTACACTGCGACGACCGAGGTCGACTTCACTGCCCACGACTTTCAGCAGGCGGCCGGGCTGATCTGCTATTACAACTCGACCAAATATCATTTCCTGCACCTGACCGCCGACGACGCCGGACGGCGCCAGTTGCAGCTGCTGTCGGTCGAACCGATCGGGGAGGGGCGCAGCAGCGCGTCCGCCCCGATCGCCATGCCCGCCGGCCCGATCGAACTGCGTGCCGAGGTCGATCGCGAACGGCTGCGCTTCGCCTGGCGTGCGAAGGGGGCGGGCGACTGGCAATGGCTGGACGGCGTGTTCGACGCCAGCCTCCTGTCCGACGAAGCGACCATCACCGGCTTGCCCAACTTCACCGGCACCTTCGTCGGCATGGCGTGTCAGGACATGTCGGGGCGGGGCACCCCCGCCGATTTCCGGTATTTCGGCTATCGGGAGCACGCACCGCAGCCCGCCGCCTGATCCGGCGCCGCTACCCCTCGTCTTCGTCGCCCTGCTCGCCTACGCTGGCGCGGTTCGTTCATCCGTCGTTCGAGAAGCCGTGGCCCGCAAGCAAGCGCTGAAGGTGTTTCGTACCCCGATCGGGTTTCACGACGCCTATGTCGCCGCCCCAAGCCAGAAGGCGGCGCTGGCGGCATGGGGCAGCAGCGCCGACCTGTTCGCGCGCGGCGTCGCCGAACGGGTGACCGACGAAGCGTTGATGCGCGAACCGCTGGCATCGCCGGGCACGATCGTGCGGCGGCTGCGCGAGGGCGATGCCGACGCTTTTGCCGAAGGTGACACGCCCAAGCGGAAGAAGCCGGCGGGCAGGGCGAAGGCCGAACCACCGGCGAAGCGGCGGCGCCCCGATCCCGGTCCACGCCCGTCGCGCGCCGATCTGGCCGCCGCCGAGGAGGCGCTGGATCAACTTCGGTCGCAGCAGGAACGCGAGGAAGCCGATCTGCGGGAGCGGGAAAAGGCGATCGAACGCGAACGGCGCGACCTCGACCGGTCGCACCAGCGCGATCTTGCCGCGGCGGAAGCGGCGGTGGAACAGGCCCGCCGCGACCATGCGGCCGCACTCGACCGCTGGGTCGCGCGGCAGGAATGATCGGATACGATAGCCGCTTGGACGGTCCGGCCCCCTTGCACAAACGCGCGAATAGAATATGTACCGGACGTTATGGAAAAGACGTCGACTGTAGCCGCCAAGGGTAGACCAAGGGAATTTTGCGTCGACAATGCGTTGGCGGCGGCGCTCGGCGTATTCTGGTCGAAGGGGTATGAGGGCGCTTCGATGAGCGACCTGACCGAGGCGATGGGTATCACCAAGCCCAGCCTCTACGCCGCCTTCGGCAACAAGGAAGCCCTGTTCCACAAGGCGCTCGACCTCTACGAAAACGAAAAGCTCGAATATACCCGCGAAGCGCTCAAGCAGCCGACCGCGCGGGCCGTCGCCGAACATTTCATGCGCGGCGCGATCGATGCGCAGATGAGCAGTTGCGATCCCAAGGGCTGTCTCGGCGTCATCAGCGCGACCGCGTGCGGCGCGGAGGCGGCATCGATCAAGGCCGATGTGATCCAGCGGCGCGCCTCGTCGCAGGCGGCGCTTGTCGAGCGGTTCGAACAGGCGAAGCGCGACGGCGACCTGCCCGATCACGTCGATATTCCGGGCCTTACCAGCTATTTATACGCCATCCTTCAGGGCATGGCGGTGCAGGCCGGGTCGGGTGCGACCCGCGCCGAACTCGAACGCGTCGTCGAAACCAGCCTGATGATGTGGCCAGGCCGGTAGAAATTTCTACCGACCGGTACAAAAGGCGTTGACGAACCGAGTCGCCGTTAATATACCAGTCAGTATAGAAGAGGGCATCGCAACGGTGCTCCGGCTCTCGCAAGGACGCCGCTATGCTCGAACCTGACTGTCGCACGGTCATCGCCCTGTAATTCGGCGGTACGTGCAACCTTCGTAACCTTTGCCGCAGAACGCGCTCCGCCTGCACCTTGATGGTTCTGGCGTAGGCGACCTGCGTCCCCGCACCAGCGCCTTGGCTCCGAAAGGGGGGGCTTTGGCGGTCGCCCCTGCGCGTCCGCTGCTGCGTGCCTCTGCCTGTTTGGGAGGATTTATCATGGCTTATGTCGATTTCTCCGGCGACACGCTGTTCGCCACCCCCGCCGCCGCCGCCCCTGTCGTCGAAGCCGCCGAACCCGTGCCGACCGGCCTTACCGCACTCGAATGGTCGGTCGTGGCGCTTGCCCAGCGCGACCGGATGGCGTCGCTGCGCGAACCCTCCGCGCTGTCGATCGCGCTCGGCCGCGTGTTCGGCACCCGCCGCCGCGACCCCAATCTCGCCGACCCGAAGCTGGAGGCGCTGCGGCGCATGGCGGTGCTCAGTTGGCATCGCGGCTACGCGGTCCCGGTCCATGAACTGGCCGCCTTCTTCGCCGCCGGCTTCAACACCGATCAGTATGAAACGATGCTCGCCAGCATCGGTGCGGCGCAGGCGTCGCGAAAGGTCCGCGCATGAACATGCTCTCCGCCATCCATAAGCCCGACGCGGTCGACGCGCCGGCTGCTCCCCGCCGTTCGCGCTGGCGACGCGCCGGCTGGGTCGCGGTGCCGGTCGTGGCGCTGGGCGCCGCCTGGGGCCTGTTGCAGCAGGACACGCCGGCCGTCGCGGCAATGCCGACTCCGACCGTCGAGGTCGCCGCGCCATTGATCCGCAACGTCACCGAATGGGACGATTTCATCGGCCGGTTCGAAGCGTCGAAATCGGTCGAGGTCCGCCCCCGCGTCTCGGGCGCGATCACCGGCGTGCACTTCACCGACGGGTCGATCGTGCGCAAGGGGCAATTGCTCTTCACCATCGACCCGCGCCCCTTCGCTGCTGCGCTTGCCGAAGCGCGTGCGAGTGTCACGGGTGCGGCAAGTGATCTGGCGCTCGCCCGCGCCAATCTCGACCGCGCCAACCGGCTGGCAACCGAGGATGCGGTATCGAAAAGCGATCTCGACCAGCTCGCTGCCCGCGTCCGCGCGGCGCAATCGGCGCTGGTCGCGGCACAGGCACGGGTGCAGGCGCGCGCGCTCGACATGGAATTCACCCAGGTCCGCGCTCCGATCGCCGGCCGCATCTCCGACCGGCGGATCGACGCCGGGAATCTGGTCGCGGCGGGCGAGCCCAACGGCACGCTGCTGACCACGATCAACGCGCTCGACCCGATCTATTTCGCCTTCGATGCCTCGGAAGGATTGTTCCTGAAATCGAAGCGCGCCGGGGCGGAAGGGGCGGCGGTCGAGGTCCGGTTGCAGGACGAAGCGGCGTATAGCCGCACCGGCCGGCTCGACTTTACCGACAACGGTCTCGACCCACGATCGGGGACGGTGCGGGGGCGGGCGGTGCTCGCCAATCCCGACCTGTTCCTGACGCCCGGCATGTTCGGCAACATGCGCCTCGCCAATGCCGGCACGATGCGCGCGCTGCTGGTCCCCGATGCAGCGATCCAGACCGATCAGGCGCGCAAGACCGTCCTGACCGTCGCCAGCGACGGCACCGTCGCGGCCAAGCCGGTGACGCTCGGCCCGGTCGTCGACGGGCTGCGGATCGTCAAGTCGGGCCTGTCGGACCGCGATCGGATCATCGTCAGCGGCACGCAGTTGGCGATGCCGGGCGCCAAGGTGCAGGTCCGCCCCGCCACCATCACCGCCACCCGCGCCAGTGCCGCCCCCAAAGCGGCGGCGACGATCGGCGAGGCGACCTTCGCCGGCAGTTGACGGCGGCGAACGGGGAAGCCCGTTCGTCCGCTCCTCCAGATTCCAGATCCCTCTGACCACGCCCGTCGGGCGAGGAGGCACCCATGCGCCTGTCGCGCTTCTTCATCACGCGTCCAATCTTTGCCGGCGTCATCGCGGTCGTCATCACGATCGTCGGCGGCCTCGCCTATTTCGGGCTGCCCGTATCGCAATATCCCAACATTGTGCCGCCGACGGTCACCGTCGCCGCGACCTATCCGGGGGCAGCGGCGGAGACGGTCGCCGAAACCGTTGCCGCCCCGATCGAGCAGGAGATCAACGGCGTCGACGGGATGCTGTACCAATCGTCGCAATCGACCGGCGACGGGCGGGTGACGATCACCGTCACCTTCAAGCCCGGCACCGACCTCGACGCCGCGCAGGTGCTGGTCCAGAACCGCGTCGCGATCGCGACCCCGCGCCTGCCGCAGGAGGTGCAGCGCCTCGGCATCGTCACCAAGAAGACGACCCCGGACTTTCTGATGGTCGTCAATCTGGTGTCGCCCGACCGCTCGCTCGACACGCAATATCTCTCCAACTACGCGCTGACGCAGGTCAAGGACCGGCTCGCCCGGATCGAGGGGGTGGGCGACGTCCAGCTCTTCGGCGCCCGCGACTATGCGATGCGGGTGTGGATCGATCCGGGCCGCGCCGCCGCGCTGAACCTGACCGCGGGCGATATCGTACAGGCACTGCGGGCGCAGAACGTACAGGTTGCCGCCGGCACGCTCGGCCAGCCACCCTATAATCAGGGCAATGCCTTTCAGCTGAACGTCGAGACGCAGGGTCGCCTGACCGAACCGCAGCAATTCGCCGATGTCGTGATCCGCACCGACGCCGATGGCCGGCAGGTCCGGGTGCGCGACGTGGCGCGCGTCGAACTGGGCGCGGCCGATTATTCGACCAACACCTATCTGTCGGGCGAACCGACCGTGCTGCTGGGCGTCTTCCAACGCCCCGGATCGAACGCGCTGGCCGCGGCGGAAGCGATCACCGCCGAGATGGACACGCTGCAAAAGACCTTCCCCAAGGGGCTGGAATATCGCGTCATCTATAACCCGACCGAATTCATCGCCCAGTCGATTGACGAAGTGATGAAGACGCTGGGCGAGGCGATCGTACTGGTCGTGCTGGTCATCATCGTGTTCCTGCAACGCTGGCGCGCGGCGATCATCCCGGTCGTGGCGATCCCGGTATCGCTGATCGGCACCTTCGCGGTGCTCCTGCTGGTCGGCTATTCGCTGAACAACCTGTCGCTGTTCGGGCTGGTGCTCGCGATCGGCATCGTCGTCGACGACGCGATCGTGGTGGTCGAGAATGTCGAACGCAATCTCGCGCGCGGGATGACACCGTTGCAGGCCGCCTTCACCTCGATGGACGAGGTGGCGGGCGCGCTGGTCGCAATCGTCGCGGTGCTATGCGCGGTGTTCATCCCGACGCTGTTCATGAACGGCATCTCGGGCGCCTTCTATCAGCAGTTCGCCGCGACCATTTCGACCGCGACGATCATCTCGCTGATCGTGTCGCTGACCCTGTCCCCGGCGCTCGCCGCACTGCTGCTGAAGGGGCATGCCGAGGACGCACCGGTAAATTCGCGCTTCATGCGGACGCTGCGGCGTGCGGGCGACGGCTTCAATCGCGGGTTCGAGGCGATGAGCGAACGATATAGCCGCATGACGCACGCGCTGGTTACCCGGCCGAAGCGGGTGATGGTCGCTTATGCCGGATTGATCGCGGCGACCGTCGCGATGCTGTGGACGACGCCGACCGGCTTCATCCCGCAACAGGATCAAGGATATTTCCTGACGGTCATCCAGCTGCCCTCCGGCTCTTCGGTCGAACGCACCGATGCGGTGATGCGCAAGGTCGCCAGCCGCATCCTGCCGCTCGACGGGGTGAAGGGCGCGGTGATGCTCGCCGGTTTCGACGGCCCGTCGCAGACGCTCGCCCCCAATGCCGCCGCCGCCTATATTCCGCTCAAGGACTTCAAGGACCGCAAGGGCCTGCACGTCAGCCAGATCATGGCCGAGGCGCAGAAGGCGACCGCCGACATCACCGGGGCCCGGCTGATGATCGTGCCCCCGCCGGTCATCCAAGGTATCGGCGCTGCCGGCGGGTTCCGCATGATGGTGCAGGACAAGGGCGGTCATGGCTATCAGGCGTTGGGCAAGGAAGCCTATGCCCTGATCGCCAAGGCCAATCAGGCACCTGGCCTCGCCGGCGCCTATACCTTCTTCGACACGGCGACGCCGCGTGTCTTCGCCGATATCGACCGGGCGAAGTCCGACCTGCTCGGCGTGCCGCCGGAACGGGTGTTCGAGGCGCTGAACGTCTATCTGGGTTCGGCCTTCGTCAATGATTTTAACCTGCTCGGCCGCACCTATCGCGTGACGGCGCAGGCCGACGCACCGTTCCGCGCGACCGAAAGCGATATCGCCAATCTCAAGACGCGCTCAAATGCCGGCGGTATGGTGCCGATCGGATCGCTGGCGACGTTTAAGGACAAGACCGGGCCTTACCGCGTCGTACGCTACAACATGTTCCCGGCGGTCGAGCTCGACGGCAACACCGCGCCAGGTTTCTCCTCGGGCCAGTCGCTGCTGACGATGGAGAAGCTGGCGGATGAGACGCTGCCCGCCGGCTACAGCACCGAATGGACCGATATCGCGTTTCAGCAGCAGCTGGCCGGCAATACCGCCGCGATCGTCTTCGCGCTCGCCGTGGTGTTCGTCTTCCTAGTGCTGGCAGCGCAATATGAAAGCCTCGTGCTGCCGCTGTCGATCATCATGATCGTGCCGATGTGCCTGTTGGCGGCGATGATCGGCGTCAATCTGCGCGGCATGGACAATAACGTCCTGACCCAGATCGGTCTGGTCGTCCTGATCGCACTCGCGGCCAAGAACGCGATCCTCGTCGTCGAATTCGCACGACAGGCGGAGTCGGAGGACGGGCTGTCGCCGATCGAGGCGGCGGTGCGCGCGGCGGGCGACCGGTTGCGCCCGATCCTGATGACCAGCTTCGCCTTCGTGCTGGGCGCGGTGCCGCTGCTGGTGGCGACCGGGGCAGGGGCGGAGTTGCGGCAGGCGCTGGGAACCGCGGTGTTCTTCGGCATGCTCGGCGTCACCGGCTTCGGGCTGGTCTTCACGCCCACCTTCTACGTCGTTTGCCGCGCGCTGGGCGATCGGTTGCGGTTCCGCCGGCCGCAGCCTGACGCAACG
The DNA here is from genome assembly GCF_055521695.1 of Sphingomonas sp. BL-S-05. Lineage (NCBI taxonomy): Bacteria > Pseudomonadati > Pseudomonadota > Alphaproteobacteria > Sphingomonadales > Sphingomonadaceae > Sphingomonas > Sphingomonas sp. BL-S-05. Next base: position 884,915 of record NZ_CM145499.1, read on the forward strand.
CTCCAGCCCGCCGAATAAGGGAGCCAGATCATGGTCCGCATTCTCCTCGCCTCCGCCGCCACGCTGGCGCTCGCCGCCTGCACGGTCGGTCCCGACTATCGCGCGCCGGTCATGCCATCCGCCGCCGCCGGGCCGTTCGTCGCCGCCGGCCCGGCAGTGACCACGACCGCGGCAGCCGACGATCGCTGGTGGCAACTCTATCGCGACCCGGTGCTCGACGGGCTGATCGCCGACGCGTTGGCCGCCAATACCGATATCCGCGTCGCCGTCGCGCGCCTCGCCGCCGCCCGGGCATCGCTGCGCGAGGTGCGCGGCGACCGCCAGCCGCAGGGCACGGCGGGTGCCAGCGCGACCTATGGCCGGCTGTCGGCGATCCAGCGGCCTCCCGGTCTCGACCGCGAAAACTGGACCGTCGATACCGGTCTCGACGTCGCCTATGAGGTCGACCTGTTCGGGCGCATCGGTCGTACTGTCGAGGCGGCGCGTGGCGAGGTCGGTGCGGCTGAGGCCGATGCCGACAGCGTTCGCGTCGCGGTCGTCGCCGATACCACCCGCGCCTATGCCGATGCCGCCGCTGCCGCCGAACGGCTGGCGGTGGCGGAACGCATCGTCGCGCTCATCGACCGGTCACTCAAGGTAACGCAGGGGCGGGCGCGGGTCGGACTGACCACCGGACTCGACACCGCGCGCATCGCCGCGCTGCGCAATCAGCGACAGGCGGATATCCCCGCCATCGCTGCCGAGCGGCAGGCGGCGCTGTTCCGTCTCGCCACACTGACCGGGCGGACCCCGGCGGAGCTTCCCGCAATCGCGGCGGAACGCAGCGCCACGCTTCGCCTTTCGCAACCGATCCCGGTCGGCGATGGCGCGGCGCTGCTGGCACGGCGACCCGACGTCCGCGCCGCCGAACGCCGCCTGGCGGCGGCAACCGCGCGGATCGGGGTGGCGACCGCCGATCTCTATCCGCGCATCAGCCTCGGCGGATCGATCGGGTCGACGGGTACCGGCCTTGGCAATGTGTTCGGCGCGGGGCCGCTCAACTGGCTGCTCGGTCCGCTACTCAGCTGGAACGTCAATCCGGCCAAGGCGCGCGCGCGGATCGCCGGGGCGGAGGCGAACAGCCAAGCGGCCCTCGCGACCTTCGATGGCGTCGTCCTGACTGCGCTGAACGAGACCGAGACGGCCCTGTCGAACTATGCCCGCGCGCTCGACCGCCGCACCGCACTACAGGCGGCGCGCGATCAGGCGGCGGTGGCCGCGCGCATCACCCGCGCCCAGCAACGCGAGGGACAGATCGACAGCCTCGCCCAACTCGATGCCGAACGCACCTTCGCCGATACCGAAGCGGCACTGGCGCTGGCCGATGCGCAGATCGCCGATGCGCAGATCGACCTGTTCCGCAGCCTCGGCGGCAGCTGGACCAGTAGTTGACGGAATCAACCCGCGCGCGGCGAGGTGAGCCTTAGCAGCCGCCCGTCGCTGCCGTCCTCCAGCAGCCACAGCGCGCCGTCCGGCCCGGCCATGACCGCCCGAATGCGCGCGCCCATGTCCCAGCGTTCCGCCTCGCGCGCGGTCGTGCCGTCGAACGCGATCCGCACCAGCGCCGTTGCGGCCAGTCCGCCGACGAATGCCGAGCCGCGCCAGTCAGGAAACATGTTGCCATTATAGAAGGCCAGGCCCGCCGGCGCGATCACCGGCGTCCAGTAGAGCGCCGGCTCGCGGTATTTCGCGTTCCCGGCGGGCGATGCGATCGGCGTGTCGTCGTAATTCTTGCCATAGGACACGACCGGCCAGCCATAATTGCCGCCCGCTTCGATCAGGTTCAGCTCGTCGCCGCCCTGCGGTCCCATCTCGGTTTCCCACAACCGCCCCTGCGCATCGAAGGCAAGGCCATAGGGATTGCGATGCCCGGTCGACCAGGTTTCGGCCGGCGTCAGATTGGGTGCCGGCATCTCCGCCTTGCGCACCGCCGCCTTCGCTGCCGCGCCGGTATTTTCGGGCGGATCGATGATGCCGATCATGGTCGCGCCGGTCTTGCCCGCCTGCGGATTGCCGGGGGCGGGCTTGCCGTCAAGCGTCAGGCGCAGGATCTTGCCCAGCGCCTGATCGGGGTCCTGCGCCGGCGTGAAGCGCTGCCGCTCGCCCGACGTCAGGAACAGGTAGCGGCCGTCGGGCGAGAAGGCGATATAGCCGCCGAACTGCCCGCCCGCACCGCGCGGCAATTGCCGCCACAGCACCTGCACGTCGCGCAGCGCCGGCTGCGAACCGTTGAGGTCGAGGGTCCCGCGCGCAAGCGCCAGCCCGTCGCCCCCTTCGCCCGGTTCGGAATAGGTCAGGTAGACGTGCCGGGTCTGCGCGAAATTGGGGGAGGTCGCGACGAACAGCAGCCCGCCTTGCCCCTCGAAATGCACCTTCGGTACGCCGGTCACCGGCGTCTTGGTGCCCGACGCGGTCACCAGCCACAGCCCGCCGGGCTTTTCAGTGACGAGCATCCGCTGGTCGGGCAGGAACGCTAGCGCCCATGGATTGTCGAACGTCGCGACGGTCGTAGTCTTGAACGGCTTGGTCTTGGCCGGGGTTGCCGACCCGTAATTGACGGGCGATGCCGCGTCCGGAGCGGTCGCGTTCTGCGTCGGTTGAGACGCGCCGCAACCGGGCAGCAGCAGCATGGTACCGAGGCACAGCAGGGGAAATCGCAGCACAGATCGCCTTTCGGACAGGGTAGCAGCGCAAGACCGCGCAGACCAGAAGGGCGTCACCAACCCTTCAATGTCAACGGCCTACGTCATGATGCCGATGATCGGCTTGCCGACACGTGTCATTTGTAGGAGTAGTTAGCGGGTTCGGCAAGAAGCGCTCGTTAGAGGTCGCGGGGATCGGGCGATGACAGGATACAGGAGAGGCGCATGATCCGTTTACCCCAATTGGCGGCGCTGGCTGCGTTGTTGTCCGGAACGACTGCGATGGCGCAGACGGCGCCAGCCGCCAGCACCGCACCGGCGGCGGCGCGCGAGGTGTCGGTCATGGTCGATGCACGCAGGTCGCTGGGACCGTTGCCGCCGGCCTGGCGCTTCTTCGGCGCCGACGAACCCAATTACGCGACTATGAAGGACGGGCGGAAGCTGTTGGTCGAACTGGGCGAACTGAAACCGGGCGAAGTGTTCTTCCGCGCGCACAATCTGCTCAGCAGCGGCGACGGCACGGCGGCGTTCAAATGGGGCAGCACCAATGCCTATACCGAGGGACCGGACGGCAAGCCGGTCTATGACTGGACGATCGTCGACAATATCATCGATACCTACCTCGCCCGCGGCGTCCGCCCGTATCTGCAGATCGGCTTCATGCCCGAAGCATTGTCGACCGCGCCCAAGGGCACGCCGTATCAGCATAGCTGGCGACCGGGCTTCGATTACCGGCTGATCGCCACCGGCTGGACCTATCCGCCGAGCAGTTACGAGAAATGGGCCGAACTGGTCTATCAATGGACCCGGCACAATGTCGAACGCTATGGCGTGGACGAGGTGAACCGCTGGTATTTCGAAGTCTGGAACGAGCCGGATTCGAAATTCTACTGGCAGGCGTCGCCAGAGGATTTCAACAAGCTGCACGACTTCGCGATCGACGCAGTGCGCCGCGCGCTGCCGACCGCGAAGGTCGGCGGTCCCGATGTCGCCGTGGCCGGAGAGTTCATGGAAGGCTTTATGCGCCATGTCGCTTCGGGCCGGAATTACGCGACCGGCCGGACCGGTACCCCGACCGACTTCCTGTCCTTCCATGCCAAGGGGGCGCCGAGCTTCGTCAATGGTCATGTCCGCATGGGGCTGTCGACGCATCTGCGCAATGTCGACCGCGGGTTCACCTTGGTCGCCGGCTTCCCCGCGCTCGCCGCCAAGCCGATCGTGATCGGAGAAAGCGACCCCGAGGGTTGCGCCGCCTGTCCGGGACCGCAAAACGCCTATCGCAACGGTACGATGTATTCGAGCTACACCGCTGCCAGCTTCGCGCGAATCTGGGACCTGGCGGCACGGCGGAAGGTCAATCTCGACGGCATCCTGTCCTGGTCGTTCGAGTTCGAGGACCAGCCTTGGTTCGCCGGCTATCGCCAGTTGTCGACCAATGGCGTCGACCTGCCGGTGCTCAACGTCTTCCGTATGTTCGCGAAACTGGGTCCCGAACGCATCGCCGCGACCAGCAGCGCGCAGGTGCCGCTCGACGCGGTCGTGCGGGACGGGGTGCGCGGCGACGCCGATATCGGGGCGCTCGCGACCCGGACATCCAACGGGCGGATCGCGGTGCTGTTGTGGCATTACCACGATGACGATGTCCCCGGGCCGGTCGCGCGGGTGAAGCTCGACATCGCCGGGGCGAAGGCGAGGTCGGGCAAGCTGTGGCGCGTCGATCGCGACCACGCCAACGCCTTCACTGCATGGCAGCGTATGGGATCGCCGCAATCGCCGAACGAGAAGCAATATGCCGAGCTGGAGGCGGCATCGGCAATGCGGCAGGAGACGGTCACCGCCACCAGCGGCCGGTCCTTCGTCATTGATCTGCCGCGGCAGGGGGTCGCGCTGCTCACGCTCGACGGGCGCTGACGCGACAGTCTCGCCAAACCCGGTCGTGCGACGTTATGTCGCATCGCACGTTGGGCGTGTCGGAAGGAACGGGCGGGAGCGAGAATGGAATGACGACAACGACGGCAGACGGCCGGACTAAGGCACGCCGCTGGTGGTCGATGTGGGTGGTCGGAGGGGTCGATCATGACGCGGTTCTGCGTCAGATCGCCGAGGATTCAGGATGGTCGGGGCGCTATGCGTTCCTGATTGTCGTTTCGGCGGCGATCTCGCTGCTGGGGCTGTTGATGCCGTCGGTCGCGGTGCTGATCGGGGCGATGTTGCTGTCGCCGCTGATGATGCCGATCATCGGGCTGGGGTTCGGGATCGCGACGCTCGACACGCGCGAGATCCGGCGCGCGGCGATTGCCTTGATCGCAGGCGCGGCGATCGCGGTGGCGCTGTCGGTGGTGCTGGTCAGCCTGTCGCCGATCCAGACGATCACCAGCGAAATTGCCGGCCGCACCCGCCCGACGCTGTTCGACCTGCTCGTCGCGCTGCTGTCGGCGGTCGCCGGTGCCTATGCGCTGATCCGCGGGCGGGGCGGCACGGTGGTCGGTGTCGCCATCGCCATCGCGCTGATGCCGCCGCTGGCGGTGGTCGGCTTCGGTATTGCCACGCTGAACTGGACCGTGTTTTCGGGATCGCTGCTGCTGTTCCTGACCAACGCGATCACCATCGCGCTGACCGCCGCACTGGTTGCGCGCGTCTATGGCTTTGGCAGCCATTTGTCGCCGCAGCATACCGGATGGCAGCTGATGCTGTTCGTCGTGGCGCTCGGGGTGCTGTCGGTACCGCTCGGCACCGGTCTGCGCCAGATCGCGTTCGAGGCGGTCGCGCAGCGACAGGTGCGCGATACGATCCGCGACCGCTTTCCCGACGCTTCGCGGCTGGGACAACTCGATATCGACTATGCCGCGACGCCGATCCGCGTCCGCGCAGTCGTGCTGACTCCGAAGCTCGATCCGCAAGCGGACCGCGTCCTCGCTGCCGATCTGCAAAATCGGCTCGGTCGCCGGATCGACCTGCATGTCGACCAGCTACGCGTTGACCCCGCTGCCGGTGGTGTCGAGGCGGCGCAGATCGCACGTGCCGCAGTCGCGACGCCCGATCCCGACCAGGAACAGCGGCGCGCACTCGCCGACCTCGCGCTCATCGCCGGAAGCGAGGCCGCGCCGGCACAGGCCGACCCGACGACCCGGACGTTGCAGGCCACCGCCGCGCCGCTGCCGGGGCTAGGCATGGTGGGGTACCGGGCGCTGGAGGTCCGTGCGCAACGCGCGCTGAACGCATGGCAGGTCCGGCTCGCCCCGCCTGCCGATGCACCGTTGCCGGTCGTCGCCATCGACGCGGGGGTGATCGACAGCGGCGCGCTCGACGCCGCGGCGTGGGGATCGGCGCGGCTAAGGCGTCAGATATCGATCGACGGTGGTACCGCCAGCCAGCGCCGGGCGGTCGCGGAAGGGATCGTCGCCCGGGGCGGCACGGCGGTCGCCGGCAGCGCCGGAGGCGCGCTTCGCCTCGACTGGGTGGCGACGACCTGACCGGTCGCCACCCGTTTGCGGTGGCCGACGACGTCGACGCGCTGGCGGAACGGCATGCTCCGCCAGCGCGCCGTCATGGGCCGAAGCCTAGTTCCGCACGAAAACGCTTTCGTAGAAGCCGTCGAGCCTGACGGTAACCGTGATCGGTTTGTCCTCGCGGTTCTTCCAGTACCAGCCATGCGTGCCCGCAAAGGGCGCGGTGAAGCTGCCCTGGGAGGATGCGATGTCCTTCTGCTTCCAGTAATCAGTGAACTCGTCCTCCTTGCCGCCGACGGGTTCGCCATGCATGTCGGCACGGACGGGACCGGTCGACGTCCAGCGGAAGTTGAAGCTGTCCCCGGCCTTCATCCGTGCCTTCACCTCGATCCCCTTGCCGGGTTCGAGGGTCACCGTCTTCTCATCGGTTCGGAACGGCGTGGCGCGTGCGATGTTCGCCTGCGTCTGGGCAGGGACGGCAATCGCCGGGGCGGATGCAGCCGCCGGCGAAACGGGTGCGTCTTCCGCCGCATCGTCGCCCGTCGCCATCCGGGTCAGTCCCAACGCCTTTCCTGAACCGGTGGGATCGATGGCATATTCCGCCGGAAGGACGAACAGCACGAGGATGGCGGCGCCCGCCGCCAGCGCGGCGAGGGAAGCACGCCCCAGGGTTCGTGGCGACGCCTGATACGGCGTAGTGGTGGCGGCAGTCATGCGACCTTCTCCGTCATGAAACCGGCAAGCTGATAGCCGGTAAGGACAATCCCCGCGCACATCAGCACGGCGTTGGCGACGACGACGCTCCGCGTGAAGCTTGGCGAACGTCGCCATAGCGTCATCAGGATCAGGATGATGCTGAGTGCCAGGAACTGCCCCATTTCCACCCCGATGTTGAAGCTCAGCAGGTTGGGGATCAGCCCATCCCGCGACGCGATCAGATCCTGCAGCTTGGTCGCCAGGCCAAAGCCGTGGAAGAAGCCGAAGATCAGCACCGCGGCCTTCTGGTTGGGCTGAAACCCGGTCAGCGTCGGAAAGGCACCCAGATTGTCCAGCGCCTTGTAGACGACCGACAGCCCGATGATCGCATCGACCAGAAACGGGTTGGCGTGAATGTTGAAGAACACGCCCGCCATCAGCGTCGTGCTGTGCCCGATCGCGAACAGAGTGACATAGGTGCCGACGTCCTTCAGCCGATAGAGGAAGAAGATGACGCCGAACAGGAACAGCAGGTGATCGTAACCGGTCACCATGTGTTTCGCCCCCAGATACATATAGGGCACGATGTTGATGCCCGGATTGTTCTGGATGAACGCCTTGTCCCCCTCGGCGACACCATGCGCCGCGGCGACCCCATGCAGGCCGAGCGCCAGTGCCGCGCCGAGCAGCGGCCACGCGCGACGCAGCCCCCTCATTTGACGGCGAAGGTCGCGGTCTGCCGCGCCTGCGTCTTTCGATCGATCAGCAGGACGCCGACCTTCGATCCGGCGGGAATCTTGGCGCCCTTGGCGACGAACTGGTTGTTGGCAGCCGGCGTCAGCATGACCTCGCTGCGTTGTGCTCCGGTGGTGACGAACAGCTTGCCCATCATGCCGGCGGCGGGAACCTCGTCGCCATCCTCCATGACATAGAGCGACACGCCGGCGGGCGCGCGGACCAGTTCGAACACGGTTTCGCCGACTTCGACGACCTGTCCGCCATGCCGCGGCTTGTCGTCGCCATGGGCGAGGGCGGGTGTGGCGATCAGTGCGAGTGCGATCGACAGGGTCTTGATCTTCATGGGTGATCTCCTCGAACGACTATTTCTCGGGTGCGTGCGGCAGCGTGAACGACAGCGTCGCGGTATGCTCGTAATGATCGATCTTGGTCGGCTGATCGGTCGGCGAGACATAGACGGCGCGCAGCACGTTCAACCCCTGATTGCGGACCGGGAAGGTGACCGTACCGTCGGCCTTCGTCGCGATTTCCGCCGCGTCGGGATCGTTCACCATGTCGTTGATGACCGTCGCGCCGGACACGGGCTTGCCCTTGAAATAGACCTTGTAGGTCATCGGCATGCCGAGCTTCGCCGGCAGCGCGCCGACCGGTACGATCTGCAGCAATTGCGACGGGATCAGCGGGACCGGCTTGGTCAGCGTGCCCTGGATGGTGGTCGCGTATTTGATCGTGGTTTCGCTCTTGACCGAATTCGGGACCTCGTCCTTCGGCTTCTTGACGAACTCGCCATCCGGCAGCTTCGACCAGGTGCCGTTCTGGAGCACCGCGCTGACCAGTGCGGGCGGGGCGTCGGTATCGACGACGACCAGCGACCCGTTGGTGCGCAGTTGCGCGCCGATCGGGTTCAGGTCCGCATCCCAAGCCTGCACATTCTCCATGTTGGGTTGGCGCTTCACGGCTTCTAGGTCGTCGGCACCGATGCCGTAGATGATTGCGATCTGCTTGGCGCGCTGCGCAAACCAAATGCCATGGGCGCCCGCCAATGTAGGCGCGAGGATGCCAGCCGAAACGGCTGCGGTGGACAATAACATTTTCATCTTTGTCACGTTATTCCCCTTTATTGCTCGGGATCGATGCTAATATGACTTTGCCGTATCAAATGACCTTATCGATCCGGGATCCGGCATAAACTGCCAAAACAATTCCGTCGCGAAGCATGCTGCCAAGTGGTTCCTTGCGCCGCGCGCGATGAAGGAACGATCAGAAATACTTCAACCAGTTGATATCACGACGCCGCTGTTTCAGCCGCGAGAACCAGGCGGTCGGCAGGTAAAGCGGCACCAGCAACGCAAGGTACCAAAGAATTACGCCGCCATAATTGTCGAAGCCATAGCTCATGCCATGGTTCGGTCCCCAGATGGCAGCGGCACTGTGATAGAAGATGCGCAATATCGTCAGGTGGAACAGGTAGAAGAACATCGGCGCCCCGCCGAACACGGCGAGCGCGGCCGTCAGGCGCGAGGTGTCGATACGCTCGAACAGAACCAGCATCAGCGCGCCGCCGGCCAGGGTGGGCAGAAGGAATAGCAGCGACGCCGGGTATTTCGTCATCGAAAGGAAGCTGAGCACCGTCCGGACCGGATCGCCGTCGACGACGAACCAAGGTTTGTCGCCGTAGACATTGGCGAAGCGCAGCAACAGGAAGGCGGCGATCATGCCGGTGCCCAGCCGCAACAACCGGCCCTGCCGGACCTCGGGTGCGACATCCGACCGGAACCAAGGCCCTATGCCGAAACCAAGCGAGATGACGCCGATCCAGGGAAGGACCGGATAGGTCGTCTTGGCGAGGACGCCGAACGGTAGTGCGATGGTGTCGCGCTGGTGCAGGATCGCCCAGAGCGGAAACAGGCTGTCGTCGGGTTGCAAGCGGATCGGATCGAGCAGATTGTGGAAGCACACCAGAATGAGCCCGAGCGCGATCAGCGCCGGCCGGGGCAGGCGCATCAATCCGCTGAGCAGGATCATGCAGATGCCGATGCACCAGATGACCTGCAGCCAGAAGGTTGGTTGCGGTACGATTCCCCAGTAGAGAGGGCCGAGGTACAGGAGTTCGAAGGCAATCAGCAGCGATCCGCGGGTAAGCAGATATCGGGTCGTTTCTCTGACCGTGTGATGGACGCTGAACAGATAAACGCCGAGTCCGGTCAGCGCGACGAATATCGGTGCGCAAAAGCTGACGATAAATCGAGCGAAGCCGATCGCCGGCAGGATCGTGCGTGCGTCGACCGGGTCGGTCACCGCGTAAAAGACGAACCAGGTCTCGCGCACATGATCGAGCAGCATGAGAACCATGACCAGCCCGCGCAACGCGTCGATATTCTGCAACCGGGTCCGGGCGGCAGGTCTCGCCACGCTATCCGTGCGTGGCGGAGTTGGTGCGCGACCAATCGATGCAACCGATGCCATCTGCAATTCCCCGGCTGTACGGCACATGCCGTTCCGGACGCAGGATGACGGCGGGCGCGAAGCAATATACCCCGCGTTTATTGCTCGAACCGTCGCATATGCCGGATTCGTGGCAGTGCGCGATACGATCTGTTGCGCGCTGCAGGACGCTGCACGGAATTTCGTCCCTACCGCGATGACAACATCGCGCGGCGGGATGCCGGTGGGGCTATCTCGTTAAGGTCACGCAGACCGCCACAAGCCTCTCGCCCGGGAAAGTGGGCTCACCTCTCAAGGCCGGATCGATATCCAGCGTAGCCAGGCCATGGCGGCGGCGACGTGGACGGCGTCTCGTAGAGGACGAAGAAACCTTCATCACCCTGGCCAGAGCATAGCTGGTTCTAGCCTGCCTCCATTTCGAGCTAGGCTGTCAGGACGGACCAACTCGGAGGGAATAGATCATTCCGTTGCAATGCCAAAAGCCGTGTGAGTTGGCAGGGAGTCTTGCGTTCAGGCCGGTGAGAGGCGCTTACCACCGCCTGCCTATCATCAAGCCATCTGACGTGACCCCCGTTTCTTCATCCAGATGGAACTAGAGACCGGCCCTTCGAAGGGACGGACGGAATGAAGCGGAAGCAGTTTTCTGAAGAGCAGATCATCGGCATTCTGAAGGAGGCCGAGGCGGGTGCGGTGGTGACGGAGCTGTGCCGCAAGCACGGCATGTCGAGCGCGACCTACTATGCGTGGAAGGCGAAGTTCGGCGGCCTGGAGGTGTCCGATGCAAAGCGCCTGCGGTCGCTCGAAGAGGAGAACGCCCGGCTCAAACGGCTACTGGCGGACACGATGCTCGACAACGCGGGGTTGAAAGACCTGCTGTCAAAAAAGTGGTGATGCCCGCCGCGAAGCGACAAGCGGTCGCGCATCTCCAGGCGACGTTGGGGATGAGCGAGCGGCGGGCATGCGCGGTTGTCGGAGCGGATCGCACGAGCATGCGGTATCGCTCGTGCCGGGCAGATGATGGCGATCTGCGGTCAAGGCTGCGTGAGCTGGCGCAGCAGCGTCGGCGGTTCGGCTATCGACGGCTGCACATCCTGCTGTGCCGGGACGGTATCACGATCAACCGCAAGAAGACCCAGCGGCTCTACCGCGAGGAGGGCCTGACGGTGCGTCGTCGTAAAGGACGAAGGCGTGCTACAGGCAGCCGGGCACCCGCGCCGGTGCTGGCGCTGCCGAACCAGCGCTGGAGCCTGGACTTCGTGCACGACCAGCTCGTCACCGGCCGGCGGTTCCGTGTGCTCAACATCGTCGACGACGTGACGCGCGAATGCCTCCGGGCGGTGGTGGACACGTCGATCTCGGGCCGGCGCGTCGTGCGCGAGCTGGCCGATCTGATCGCCGAACGTGGCAGGCCGAAGATGATCGTCAGCGACAACGTCCTATGTCGGGAAGCAGCGGCGGGTTTTGGCCAGCAGATATCCATGCGCCGACAACCGTCGGCGCGGCATGCAATCTGAGCCAGATGGCTCCCACCGTCAACGGGATCGCTCCCTGCCATAGCAAACACAGGATCCAGCAGCGCCGAGGCGGCCGTGGTCCTCACCATCCTTAAAACGAGATACGCACCCAGGTGGAAGGCCCGAACATTATCTACAGGGTCGCTCGACGAGCGCCCTCACGGCACTTGCAGAGAGGGGTCCTTCCACCTGGCATCCGACCGTTCGAGGAACGGCCGGTACTCTGTCCCCGTCTTGATGACGGCGTGAGCCACGCGCGCCATCTTGGCGGTGAGCGCCGTCATCGCCTTGCGGCGACGGTCGGCATCGTCCGCGTGCCCGGCGACATATCGTCCGAGCTTGTCGCGGAAGCTGTTGTCGCGCTGACGCGCGGCGACCTGGGCAGCCATCCAGAAGGTCCGGCGCAGGCGCGCATTGCCGTACTTGGACAGCTTCGTGCGGCCACGGAACGTGCCTGACTGACACGTTGCGAGATCGAGACCGCAGAACTTCAGGAACTGACGATGATGGTTGAAGCGCCGCAGATCACCGGCCTCGGCCAGGATGGTCAGCGCGTTGATCGGACCGATGCCCGGAATGTTGCGCAGCAGCTGGTAGTCGACGTCATCGGCGAGCCGCGCATGGGCCAGCCGCTCGATCTCGTCTCGCTGGTGGATGAGGCTGCGGCCCTGCGCGATGACCATGCGGAACATGGTGATGGCGGCTGAGTTCTCCGGCACCGGCAGTGCCGTCGAGGCGGACGCCGTCTCGTAGATGTCGTTGATGAGGCGTGCCTTGGAGACCTTGCGGCCGATGAGCGGCCATGCCGCGGCCGAGAACGCCTCGCGGTCCAGCGCCGTGATGGTGGCCGGCGTCGGAAACCGCTCGATGAGCGCCAGGAACCAGTCGGACCGGCTGTTGCCTGCGAAGCGGGCGATCTCGGGGAAGTACAGCGGCAGGTAGTGGGTCAGGATCCGATGCCAGGTCTGCGTCTTCATCCTTGAGATCGTCTCGTGAGTCTTCGAGAGCTCCTGCAGGTCGTTGATTCCGGCCACCAGCGGGTCGACGTAGCGCTGCGTCGCACCGATCCGCAGCATGTGCAGGATGACCTGCGCGTCCTTGGAGTCGTTCTTGTCCCAGCCGTTGTGCAGCGCCTCGCGCGTTCTGGCGAGCGCGACCGACGAGATGAGGCGCAGCTCGAACCCTGCCGTCAGCAGCCGGTGCGCCAGCGTACGATGGTAATTACCCGTCGCCTCGAACCCGACGATGATAGGGCGCCCGATAGCAGCGAGTTGCTCGGCAAAGCCGTCATAGTCCTGCCTGGTCGCCATGACGGTCATCCGCCGGCGCCGGCCGCCTTCCGGTCGCTCGATGAGAACCTCCTGTCGGCTCTTGGACATGTCGATGGCTACCAGCACGGCGCCGGCAGGCGTAGAGGTGAGCTTGGTCATGGTCGGTCGGCCTCCAAAGTGTTGTCTCGACAACCTCACTTTAGATACCTGCTGACCGGCCATGGCTTGCCCTGATGAAGTCTGCGGCCGCTACGCGGCCTTGTCTTCATCAGGGCCATAGCGGCTCCCGAACCAGCGCTTCCCAATGTGCTATGGGACCGAGCTGACGTCGAACGCGGTGCTCGCCTGGTCCGGCGACGTGGGCATCGAGTGGCATTACATCGCGCCGGGCAAGCCGACGCAGAACGGGTTTGTCGAGAGCTTCAACGGTCGCATGCGCGACGAACTGCTCAACGAGACGCTGTTCTTCACCATCGGCCAGGCCCGCTCGATCCTGGCGCGCTGGGTCGACGACTACAATACCGAGCGGCCGCACTCGTCGCTCGGCTACGCCACTCCGGTAGCCTTCGCTGCCGGGCTCGAACAGCAACGGGCGGGCTTAACCCCGCTCGTTGCTTCACCTGCGCTCGTGCGCGACAACACCGGTCGGTCTCTGGTTGCAGCTGGATGAAAGACCGGGGTCACGTCAGTAGGCATCAATCGATTCGATGACGTCGCTGATCGCCGCCTCGGTAAGTTCTGCGATCCGTCTGCATCGCTCCGTAAGTCGCTCCGCGACAATGTGCGTGCCGGAGAATGGCAACAGCGCGATTGTACAGGCCGCCTCGACTTCGATCTCGCGGAAACGATCACGACTATTGCGCGCTTGCTCCGCGAACGTGTCGGCCACCCGACCCACGAAGTTGAGAAGGATAGCCGGATCGGATTCAAGAGGCGTCAGTATCGGGGCGATACGGTCCAGGAAATCTCGGGGGCTCCATTTTGACGAGAGCGTCACATAGGGTTCCCACAGGTCCGGCAAGCCCGATCGGATCGCCGCACCGCTTGCCGGATCGGGCCAGCCGACCAAGACGCTGCGTAGCGGTGTATCGCCGGTGCCAGCGTGTGGGTTCTTACAAAAGCTCGACGGGCCATAGAGGTTAAGGCCCCACACTACTGGCGTCTGCCCGCCATTCGCGCTGATCCGTTCAGAAACCGCTCGGCCAACCTCGACTAAGTCGAGGGCTGGGTTGCTGTCCTGCAGGAAAATGTCGCCACGGATGCAGTCTAGAAGCGCTGTGGTACCGATGCCTTAACCGGCGACCTCCAGTGCTGCCTCGTTCGCAGCAGCGGTCGCCAGCAATGTCACACCGGGCGTGCCCAGTTGACCCATCACCTCTGACTTAAGGATGACATTGAGGTCGGATATTAGTCCGCCGGACTCGCATGCGTCGATCACCAGATAGGTCTGTTTCGGCGCGGCTTCCGCGATCATCCGAAACAAGTCGGCGAGCGGCAGCGCGGTGGCGGACAATGCCGCGCCGCGTGAGTCACATGTCGCCATATAGTAGCTGCCGCCGCTAACCGCGCCGTGCCCGGCAAAAGTGATGGTAAGCGTGTCGAGGCGTTCGCCGCCGAACAATAGCTCCAGCAGCGTTTCGCGGACTTGGGCTAGGTTTGGGGAGAGCAATAGGCGCGAGCGCGCCGCATCATAGTCCCCAACTTCCGGGCGCATTAGTGAAGCGTGGATTTGGGCCGCATCGGCTTCCGCACCACGCAGCGGGGTCATGTATGCATAGGAATTGCAGCCTATCGCGAGCAGGGCACGCCCGCTCATTCGGCGGACTTTTTGAATTTCGCCTTGCGCTCAGCTTCCCGGCGCAAAGCGGCTTCGATCTTCTCAGCCTTCACTCGTTCGATCTCCGCCTCCAGTTCGGGCGGCACGTTTGCAAGTTCTTCGGGGAGCCGCTCATACAAGTCTGGACCGACATGCATCTGCGGCATGCTGATATTGCCATCGCGATCGACACCAATCTCGATCTTGCGAAACATTTCAAGCATCGAGTGAGCGAACGACCCGGTAGCCTTTGCATTTACTACATTGCCGACTTTCTCGGCTGCGGCGCCAACGACCCCATAGATGTTCTGTGCGAATTGCGCCTCCATAGACTCGTTGATCGGCAGGATCGTTCGCGAGATGAGGCTCAAATCATTGTCAACGATTTCTTTAAAGGGGATCGTCCATTCCGCCGAGATCGTGTGCATACTGGTGTCCAGCTCAGGGTCGCGTGCCGAATGGACCCAAGAGCTGCCATGGTTCATCCGCAAGATATTTTCGTCGTTGATGAACTTGTCGCGCGAGCGCTCCTGCATGCGCTGCATCAGCCGAGTGACCGAACCGTGAAATATCCTGTCATCCTCTCGGTTGTTGAAGCAGATGATCCGAGGGTCGTCCTTGTCGGGGTTTTTAATTGGGTCGGGCATGCACAATTTTATCATCTCGATGAGTTCGGTCCGCAAGGTGGAGGACGAAGATCGATGTCTCACCCGTCAGATTGGCCGCAAAAAATAGGAAGGCCCTACTGCCACCTAACTACAAGAGCCACGTCTATCGCCTCCGGGCAGGGCGTACGCTCATCGTGGAGCACAGCTCATGACATTTCATTTGACAGGTGTTCAACGGCAGTTTTCGGGACTTCGCCTCCAAGAGCGGATGGTCGGGATACGGCCCAGTTCGCTCATTCGCAGCGGCATGCCGGAAGCCCCGTTGATGTCCGATTACGCCGAAAGCCGACCTTCACCGTCAGGCCTGCGAACAACGGCTTCGTCCCAACTCACGTCATCGGAGGCAAAGGGTGCGTTTTAAGTAAAGACGACGACCACGTCAACAGATGAAGGCGTTCGGAAAGCGCTCAGCGTCAAGCGCTGGAGCAGCCATGTACGATATCTATCGCTTACGCCGTGGGCAGAGCGGTGATACCGTCGAAGTCTTGTGCCACGACAAACGGCTGTTTTCCCGCACGCTGGCTGGGGTCGTGGCTACCTGATTTCCCGTGGCTCGGCATTTATATTCTACGCCAAGCGCTTAGCTTGGTGACCCCTCGGGACACGTTGATCCAGCAGAAGGAGCACCGGTTTCTGCCGTTTTCGTAGGTTACTTGCCCATCGCTTTGTACACACGGCCTCTACCCGTGTGTGAAGTCACTTCACACCTGACACGTGCCAGCCGTCAAGCGACAATATACCAACTCCACGGTGCCCCGCTGAGGCCGAAGGAGGGCACATGGGACGCCGCATAAGGATGCGGCCCATCAACCCGAGGGGCAACCGAGGGTTACGTCGGTACGACCTTGCCCGGGTTCAGCAGATCCAAGGGGTCCAGCGTCATCTTGATCTGGCGCATCAGCGCGATCTCCGCCGGGCTGCGGGTCAGGTGCAGATAGTGGCGTTTGTCCATGCCAATGCCATGCTCGGCCGAGATAGAACCGCCGACGGCTGCGACGGTGGTGTAGACCGCTCCGTCGATGGCCTGCTTCGCCTCGCTCGATCCGTCCCAACGGACCGCGACGTGAAGGTTGCTGTCGGCGAGATGCCCGAAGAACAGGGGCTGCGGATCGACGACAGACCGGTCGAGTGTTGAACGGCAGCGGTCGACCCAGTCGGACATCGATCCGATCGGGAGGCTGACGTCGAAGTTGAGCACCGGGTGCCACATCCGGCCCAGTTCGCCGCTGGTATCGCGTATCGCCCAGAACGTCGCCGCATCCGATTGCGACTGCGCGACCACCGCGTCCCGGACGATGCCGGTATCCAGCGCCTCGCCGATCATCGCGACGAAGGCGTCATCGTCCCGGTCGGGATCGTTGCCTTCGACGTCGAGCAGCACGACCATCTCCCCGTCGGTGGGCCGCAGCGGCGGGGTTCCCCGCACGCGGGAAGCCACCGCGTAGAATTCCGGCCACATCGCCTCGAACGCCGACAGGGTCGGGCCTGCGCGTTCCTGCACATGGTGGAGCAGCGCCACCGCCGCAGCGAGGTCCGGCACCGCGCACAGGGCCGTGTTGGCGGAGCGCGGTCGCGGAAAGAGGCGTAGTACCGCACGCGTGACGATGCCCAGCGTGCCTTCGCTGCCGATGAAGAGCTGCTTCAGGTCATAGCCCGCATTGTTCTTCATCATCTTGTTAAGGCTCGTCAGCACGGTGCCGTCCGCCAGCACGGCCTCCAGCCCCAGCACCAGATCCCGCGCCATGCCGTAGCGCAGGACGCGGTTGCCCCCGGCATTGGTCGCCAAATTGCCGCCGATGGTGCAGGAACCGCGCGCGCCAAGGTCAAGCGGGAACAGCCGCCCCGCCTCGGCGGCGCGCTGCTGGATCGTCTCCAGCGGTGCGCCGGCCTCGACCGTCATGGTCGCGGCGTCCAGATCGACCTCCAGGATCGCCCGCATTCGTTCCATCGAGAGAAGGATCGCTCCCTCGCTCGGAACCGCACCGCCGGTCATGCCGGTCAGCCCGCCCTGGGTGACGACCGGCGTCCGGCTTGCAGAGGCGATGCGCATCACCGCTGCCACCTCGTCGGTGGACCGCGGGTACAGCACGGCCAGCGAAGCGACCGGGGGACGCGGCGGCGTGAAGTCGCTCTGGTGGCGCGTCAGGTCGGCCGGATCGCACGCGACCGCACCGGGGGCGGGCAGGGCTTGTCGCAGGGCGGTGAGGACGTCCATGCTCATCCCCGCAGCGTCCGGGCCGGCGGCGTGTGACGTCGCAGGAGCATCACGGACAGGAACGCCCCGGCCATGGCCAGCGCGATCAGCGCGAAATAGCTCGATCCGCCCATTGCGATCGCGGTCGCGCCGGCGGCTGACGACAGCACCGCGCCGAGCCTGCCCACGCCCAGCGCCATGCCGACGCCGGTCGCGCGGGTGGCGGCGGGATAGAGAGATGCGGCGAGCGCGAAGAGCGTGGTCTGCACGCCGTTGATGGCAAAGCCCAGCACCCCGAAGATGAACAGGATCGCCTCGCTGGAGACATCGGCGTGCAGCGGCCGGACGACGATGCCGATCCCGACGAGCACCGCGACGGCCGAAAGCAGGCTCAAGGGCCAGCGCGAGCCGAACCGGTCGATCAGCCATCCGCAGGTGATGGCACCGGCGATCCCGCCGAAGTTGAATGCGGCAAGGCCGGTGCTCGCCGCGCGCAGGTCCAGCCCGCGATCGGCGAGATTGGTCGGCGCCCAGTTGAACACGCTGTAGACCGCCAGGAGGCAGGTGAAGAAGGCGAACCAGATCATCACCGTGTCGCGCGCATAGCCCTTGGCGAAGAGCGCGCGCGGGCCGCCCTTTCGATCGTCGCCGACCGCCGTCTCCCCGGTGTTGGCGACCAGAGCGTCATCGTCGGCGACCATGATGCCGCAGCGCCGCAGGACCGTCCGCAGCCGGGTCTCGTCGCCGCGCGCGTGTAGCATCTGCGGCGATTCGGGCAGGGTCACGACGAAGACGAGCGCGGCGACCAGCGGCAGGAGGCCGCCGATCAGGAACAGCGCGCGCCAGCCCATCGAGGGCAGGATCGTCGCTGCGAGCAACCCGCCCAGCAATCCGCCCAGCGGCACGCACACGATGCCCAGCGTGACCGCAAGGCTGCGATTACGCCGGGGCGTGAACTCTGCGACCAACGCCGTCGCTGTCGGCATGGCCCCACCCAGTCCCAGCGCGGCGATCAGCCGCAGCGTGAAGAGTACCGTCAGATTGGGGGCAAGCGCGATGGCGGCGCTCGCCACGCCGAATAACGCCACACTGGCGATCAGGGTCGGGCGGCGCCCGATCCGGTCCGCGACGAAGCCGGCGATCGCCGTGCCGATCGTCATCGCGATCAGGCTGGCGGCGATGATCGGAACGAGGTCGGCCTTGTCGATTCCCCAATCGCGGATCAGGGCGGGGGCGGCAAAGCCGATCAACTGGTTGTCCAGCCCGTCGAACACCACCGCGATCGCCGTCAGCAGCAGGATGCGCTTCTGGAAACCGCCCCATGGCGCGTCATCGAGTGCGGTACCAATGGCCAGTTCCCTGGGGGCTGGCCGCTCCTTCGTGCAGGCGGAAGTCTCATGCAGCGCTGCACGTTCGTCCATGGGATCCAAGCGATCCTCCCCATCTTGTTATGCCCCCAGTGATGTCATATCCTGAAGATAGCTGCAATATCAGCTAATTTGATTTCGGTTCGGGGAGTGTCACGTGCGGGACGACGAGGTTCCACGGTCCGATGCGGTGGCGCCGTTGCCGTTCGACCTGAACAGCTATCTTCCGTATCTGATACACCGGCTAGGCGCTTGGACATCGCCGAGAAGGGCGCTGCGGTGCGCGAACGGCAAGGTGGTGCGATTGCGCGAATGGCGGATGCTGCTCGTCATTGCGGCGCATGGCCGCCTGACAGGGGCCGATGTCGGGTATCTGACGGGTATGGATTCCGGCGCGACGACCCGGGCGGTTCAGGCACTCCTCGACGATGGACTGATCGTGTCGCAGCTATGTACGCAGGATCGGCGACGCGCCTGGCTGACCCTGACCGCCCAGGGCGTGGCGGTTTACGACGAACTCGCCAGTCAGCGGACGGCGTATAACGAACGTTTGCTGGAGGTGCTTTCACCAGCCGAACGGACTGCCTTGCTGGCGAGCCTGCGCCATCTGCAAATGCGTGCCGAACAGCTTGACGCCGGGGCGGCCTGACGCCGCCCGACGCGATCAGGTCATCTTCATTATCAAGGTTTTTGCAAAGGTTGTGAATAAAATAGCGGTTCTATCAATAATCATGGCGTCGTAGCCCTTTGGACAGCGGCTCGCTGACCAAGCCAGCCGACTGGACAGTGTCCCGCAACCATAAGCGGGATCGCCATAGGAGGGATCAATGAAGGGCTTCGGAGGCTGCCGCCATGCACTGGCGATCGGTAGCGCGCTTTGGGCGATCACGGCGGCACAGGCCGCTGCCGCGCAGACTGCGCCGACACAGGCGACAGGCGATCCGGTAGCGCAGGACGAAGAACAGCCGGAAGCGCCCGCCGGAGACGACATCGTCGTAACCGGTTCGCGGGTGAAGCGGGACGGTTACTCGGCGCCGACGCCGGAAACGGTGTTGTCGAACGTGGAAATCGAGGCGAAGGCCCCGGCCAATATCGCCAACTTCGTCAACCAGCTGCCACAGGCCGCAGCCTCGGATACGCCGCGCACGCAGACGGTGCAGGTCGGTTCGGGTACGGCCGGGTCGAACTTCCTGAACCTTCGCGGGCTGGGGGCGTCGCGTACCCTGGTCTTGCTCGACGGGCGCCGCGTCGTCGGTGCGAGCACCGAGGGGCTGGTCGATATCAACACGCTGCCCGCGTCGCTGATTTCGCGGGTCGACGTGGTGACCGGCGGTGCGTCGGCGGCCTATGGTTCGGACGCGGTGTCGGGCGTCGTGAACTTCGTGCTCGACACGCGGTTCACAGGGGTGAAGGCGTCCATCCAGAACGGGATCACCACCTACGGCGACGGATATAATTGGAAGGCCGATTTGGCGGTCGGCAAGGCGTTCGGCGACGGGCGCGGCCACATCGTCGCGAGCGGTATGTACTCCAAGGACGAAGGCATCGGCGAGTCGCGCTCGCGTCCCTGGTATAACGGCGCCAAGATCATTCCGAACCCAGCCTTCGTGCCGGGCAACGGCCAGCCGACCCAGATCGCGGCGACCGATGTAAAGTTGTCGCGCACGACGCTGGGCGGCATCATCGTGTCGGGCCCGCTACAGGGCACGGAGTTCGGACGCGGCGGCGCGGTCGGGCAGCACCAGTACGGCACGGTCAGCGGCATTTTCCAGATTGGCGGCCAGGGGCTCGACCTGGCGGAATATTACGCCCTGTCGACGCCGGTCGAGCAGCGGACCGCCTTTGCCCGGATATCGTACGACTTTTCGGACGCGTTCAAACTCTATGCCGAGGGGAATTACGGGTGGTCGCTCGCCACGCCCTATTCGCCCTTCAACACCTATATGGGCAATCTGACGCTGCGCAGCGACAATGCCTTTCTGCCGGATACGGTGCGCAGCCGCCTGCTCGCAGCCGGGCAGACGACGTTCGGCTTCGGTACGTCGAACGGCGATATTGGCCGCTATGACGTACAGAACAAGCGCGAGCTTTTCCGTGGGGTGATCGGTGTCGATGGCGACATCGGCGGCGGGTGGAGCTATGGCGTCTATGGCCAATATGGGCGCACCGACATCAGCGTCGCGGCCGCCAACAACGTCAATCTAGCGGTGTACCGTCAAGCGACGGACGCGGTGCGCAACGCGGCCGGTGCCATTGTCTGCCGATCGACGCTGACCAATCCCAATGACGGTTGCGTGCCCTATAACCCGTTCGGCATCGGGGTGAATTCCCAGGCGGCGATCAATTATGTGACGGGCATCTCGCGCGCGGACTCGCGACTGGAACAGACGGTCGTTGCGGGCACGCTGCAGGGCGAGCCGTTCAGCACGTGGGCCGGCCCGGTCTCGGTCGTGGTCGGGGCGGAATATCGCGAGGAGAAGATTTCCGGGACCGGCGACGCCATATCGGCGGTCAACGGCTTCATGGCGGGCAACTACAAGGCGACGAACGGCCGGTATGACGTCAAGGAGTTCTTCGGCGAGGCGGTCGTTCCGCTCGCCAAGGGTGTTCCCGGCCTGTACAATCTCGAACTGAACGCCGCGGCAAGGCATACCGACTACAGCACCAGCGGCGGCGTCACGACGTGGAAGGCGGGCCTGACCTACGAACCGTTCGCCGATCTGCGACTGCGCGGGACGCGGTCGCGCGACATCCGGGCGCCCAACCTGAGCAACCTGTTCCTGGGCGGCACCTTGCAGAACAACCAGACCGCCCGCGATCCGTTCACCAATGGTTCGTCGCCACTGTTCCGCGTCACGACGCAGGGTAATGCCGCCCTGACGCCCGAAATCGCCGATACGTTGACGGTGGGCGGCGTCTATTCGCCCAGCTGGCTGCGTGGCCTGTCGGTGTCGGTCGACTATTACGACATCAAGATCCGCGACGCGCTGGCAGTGCTGACGCCGCAGCAGATCCTGGATCGCTGCTTCGGCGGCAATACCGCGCTGTGCGCCAACATCACGCGCACCGGTGGTGTCGTGTCGGCCATCACGACTTTCCCGGTCAACGTCGCGGTAGAGCGTGCGCGCGGTCTCGACATCGAGACAAGCTATCGTCACCCGCTGGCCAATGGCGGGAATCTGAATCTCCGGGTGCTGGCGACCCACGCCATCACGCGGTACACGTTCGATGGCGCGAATATCGATTACGCCGATGGCGAAAACAGTGGCAGTCTGCCGCGTTGGCGCGTGCGGTCGTCGATCGGCTATAGCGACGCGATCTACCGCGCGGACTTCACCGCCCGGTCGGTATCGTCCGGGGTCTATGACCAGGCGTTCACCCCGGCGATCCTTGCCGACAACAGCATCCGGGGCGCGACCTATTTCGATCTCGCCTTCGGCGTGAAGGTCCCGGCGGCCGGTGGGAATGGCGAGTTCTTCGTGAACATCGACAATCTGTTCAACAAGGATCCGGTCCTCGTCCTGCCGACCAACCTTCAGCAGATCACGGCGCCGGTAAACGCTGCGCTCTACGATACGCTCGGACGCGAGTTCCGGGTGGGATTCCGCATCAGAATTTAATGGCATTGGAGACGACGTGAGCAAAGGTACGACGAGGCGCGACGCATTGTTGCAATTTGGGGCGATGTCGGCTGCGGCGACGCTGGGCGGTACCGCGCAGGCGGCAAAGCGGCGGCGGCCGAACATCGTCTTTGTTCTCGCCGACGACATGGGGGTCGCGGACGTCGCCTGTTACGGCAGGCCCGACGTCCGGACCCCGGCCATCGACAGCCTCGCGCGCGATGGCGTCAAACTGCATCAGGCCTATGCGAACTCGGCCGTCTGTTCGGCCACGCGTACCGCGCTGGCGACCGGGCGGTACCAGTATCGCTTGCCGATCGGTCTGGAGGAGCCGCTGGCCGGGACCAGCGGCAATATCGGGCTTCCCGCCGATCATCCGACGCTGGCGTCGCTGCTGCGCGGGGCGGGGTATCGCACCGCGCTGATCGGCAAATGGCATCTAGGCGAGCTGCCCGACTATGGCCCGCTGAAGAGCGGGTATGAGGAATTCTTCGGCTTTCGCGGCGGTGCACTCGACTATTTCTCGCACAAGGGCGCACGCGGGCAGGACGATCTGTGGCGGGGCGATCGCAAGGTCGATTCACCCGGCTATCTGACCGCGCAACTGGGGCGCCAGGCGGAGGATTTCATCGATCGCAGCGCCAAGCTCGACCGGCCGTTCCTGCTCAGCCTGCACTTCAACGCGCCGCACTGGCCGTGGGAAGGTCCGCAGGACGAGGCGGAGGCGAAGCGGATCGCCGGCACCGGCCTGCGCCATCTGGATGGTGGCTCGACCAGGACCTATGTCGAGATGATCGAGGCGATGGATGCCGAGGTTGGCCGGGTTCTCCAGGCACTGACCCGCAACGGCGTTCGCGACGACACGATCGTCGTCTTCACCAGCGACAATGGCGGTGAACGCTTCGCCGACACCTGGCCGTTCAGCGGACAGAAGACGGAATTGCTGGAAGGCGGCCTGCGGGTGCCCGCGCTGGTATCGTGGCCGGCTGGGCTGCCGCGCGGCCGTGAAAGCCATCAGGCGTCGATCACCATGGACTGGGTGGCGACGCTGTTGTCGGCGGCGGGGGTCGCGCCGGACCCGCGCTATCCGCTCGACGGCATCGACCTGCTGCCCGCGCTGCGCGGTGGCGCTCCGCGCAGCCGGACACTCTATTGGCGGTACAAGGCGAACCACCAGCGCGCGATCCGCGATGGCGACCTGAAGTTCCTGAAGATCCTCGACAACACCTATCTGTTCAACGTCGTCGACGATCCGCTGGAGCGGGCCAATCTCAAGTTACGGCAACCGGCGGACTATGCGCGGCTGGTGGCGATGTGGAAGCAGTGGAACGCGACGATGCTGCCCGAAATCGATCGTAGTTTTACCGAATCGGTGCCGGCCAAGGACCAGGCCGACCATATCGGCTCGGGACCGGCGCTTAAGACGGCGGATCGGGACGACTGATCGCCGCGGCGGCCGGGTCCTCGACGATGATGCGCTGCGTATCGTCGGGCGACCAGCCGCGAATATGATCGGCAAAGGCCGTCGCCCAGGGGGACAGCCGCCGGTCCTGCGGCCGATAGAGCGTCATCGCCCGGATGATGTCGGGCTCGGTCAAGCGGCACTGGACCAGTCCCATCAGGCTGGCGAGCCGCCCGAGATAGGCGGGGCTGCAGGTGAAACCCAGCCCGGTCGCCGCGAGGCCGAGGGCGGTGGTGACGTTCTCGACGATCTGGGCGGGCTTGATCGCCGCAGCCACGGGTTCGGGCAGCAGCGGCAGGACGCTGTGTTCGTGATCCCGCCCGGCGAGGAACAGCGTCCAGCGCAACGCCTCGCTCCAGGGCAGGCTTTCGTGCCGGGCCAGCGGATGGCTGGGTGCACACCATGCGACCCAGGGGCTGGGGAACAGCCGCTCGGCTACCACCTCGGGAGAGGCGAGCCGGTCGGGACCCAGCGCCAGGTCCGCCTCGCCATTGGTTACGCGGTCGGACAGCCACTCGACCCCGGTGTCGATGATGCGAACCTGTACGCCCGGCTGCACCATGACGAACGACGCCACGAGGCTGGGCAGGATCTCTGCCGCGACCGTCAGCGGCGCGGCGACCCGGACGACGCCGATCGCTCGGTTCTTGATGTCAAGCGCGAGGTTGGCGGCAGCCTCCAGCTGTCGTTCGATCGCGATCGCCATGGGCAGGAACTCGCGACCCTCCGGGGTCAGAACGACCTTGCGCGTCGTCCGCTCGAACACCGGGAATCCGAGGGTCGCCTCCAGTTCGGCGATCTGGTTGCTGATCGCGGAGGCGGTGAGGTTGAGGCGCCGTCCGACTTGCGTGAAATTGCCGAGTTCGGCCGCGCTGATGAAGGCACCGAGCTGACGAAGCGTCAGGCGTTGGGAGATTTTCATCATCGCTTTCTCAATCGTGCATCGTGATGCGTCAAGTTCATCAATTGATCGTCGAGGCCGTCCTTCACGGGTTAGCGCCGTGTTGCCGTTCGCGGTCCGGCGCTTTCCAAGATTATCAAGATTTCCTTGATGAATTCCAACTTAGTTCCGTTTCATTGTAAAATGCCGTCGCCCTACCCTTGGTGCAAGGAGAGGCTGATGAACGAATGGGTTCATATCGCGGAGACCAAGGTCTCCGCCTTGCACTATATCGATGGGACGCGTGTCGGTTCGACCGACAGCTTCTCGATCTTCTCACCGATCGACGGACGGCCGCTGGGCGACATCGCGCAGGCCGATGCCGAGACGATCGGCCGGGCGGTCGCGGCCGCCGAGCGGGCCTTCCCGGCATGGGCCGCACTCGGAGCGGAAGGGCGCCTGCCGTTCCTGCTGCGCTTTGCCGAGGAGATCGCCGCGCGCAGCGAGGAGATGGCCACCGCGGAGGCGAATGACGCGGGCGTGCTGATGTCGCGGCTGCGCCACGGTCTGGTGCCGCGCGCCGCGCTCAACATCCGGTGGTTCGCCGAAGCCGCGCTGACGCTGCAGGACAAGGTGATCGACACCAAGCAGGCGCGGCATCTGGTCCGTCACGATCCTGCCGGCGTGTGCGCCATCATCACGCCGTGGAATTCGCCGCTGATGCTCAGCACGTGGAAGGCGGGACCGGCGCTCGCGTCGGGCAATACCGTCGTCGTCAAGCCACCGGAATGGGCGCCGCTGACCTGCTCGCTGCTGGCCGATGCGGCTGAGGCGGCGGGGTTGCCCGCCGGGGTCTTCAACGTCGTCCAGGGGGCGGGCGCCGTCACCGGCGCAGCTCTCGTCGCCGATCCGCGGCTGGCGCGGATTTCCTTCACCGGATCGGTCGCGACGGCCAAGTCGATCGGTGCGGCGGCGATGGCCAACATGGTGCCGTGCAGCCTTGAACTGGGCGGCAAGTCGCCCTTCATCGTGCTGGCCGATGCCGATCTGGATGCTGCCGCCGCGACGGCCGCGCTGATGTACCGCAACGCGACCCAGGTCTGTCTGGCCGGTACGCGCCTGCTGGTCCACCGGGACGTACGCGACGCCTTTGTCGAGAAGATGCGCGCCGTCGTCGAACGCCTGTCGATCGGCGACCCGCGCGACGATGGTACCGAGGTTGGGCCGATCATCCACCCGCGTCAGCTCGACAAGGTCGATGGCTATGTCACCCGCGCGGTGGCGGCAGGTGCCGAGGTGCTGTGGGGGGCGGAGCGGCACGAGGCCGGGGATCTTTATTACGCGCCCACGCTGCTGACCAACGTCGCGCGCGATGCCGAGATCGTTCAGGAAGAGGTCTTCGGCCCCGTCTTGGTGCTCCAGACCTTCGCCGATGACGACGAGGCGGTCGCGCTGGCCAACGACACCGTCTACGGCCTGGGTGGCGTCTGCTACGGGGACGAGCCCCACGCCATCGCGATCGCCGAACGCGTGCGGACCGGTTTCATCTGGGTCAACTCCTTCGGTATTCGCGACCTGGAGGCCCCGTTCGGCGGGCGCGGACAATCCGGCATCGGCCGCGAAGGCGGTGCCTGGAGCTTCGAGTTCTTCTGCGACGTCAAGGATGTCGTCGTTCCCAAGCAGGCTTTCGTCGCCAGCTTCAGCCACCGATAAGACAGGAGTCCGACATGGGTGAGATCGTCGGTGCGGCATTGGTGTCGCACCACCCCGGCCTGATGCAGGACGAGGATTTCCGTATCAAGATGGGCAACGGTGCCGATTCCGACCTGATCGCGGGCTTCGCGCGGCTGCGGGAGCGGATTGCGGCGGTGCGGGCGGATACGGTCGTGATCTTCGACAGCCACTGGTTCACGACCGGATACCATCTGTTCGACGCGGGCGAGCATTATCGCGGCGTCTACATATCGGACGAGATGCCATGGTATCTCCACGACCAGCATTACGACTATCGCGGTGCGCCCGCACTGGCCCATGCCGCGCAGCAGGTGGCCGAGGAGCGGGGCATCATGGGCCTGGCGACCGCCGCGCCGCTGCTGCCGCGTCACTATGGCACGATCAACGTCGTCAATGCGCTGAAGCTCGACCAGAAGGTCATGACCGTCAGCAATTGCCAGAACTGCAAGAGCGAGCATTTCCTGGAGTCGGGCGAGGTCGTCGGCGAGGCGATCCGGCGTAGCGGGGACCGGGTCGTCCTGCTCGGCAGCGGGACGCTCAGCCACAAGTTCAACGGCATCAACTGGCAGCAGAAGCACCCGCGTATCTATCATCCCGACAATGTCTCCAGCCAGGAGAATGTCGCCAGCGACCGCGAGGCGATGGCATTGTTCGAGCAGGGTCGTCACGACGTGATCGTCGACCGTTTCCCGACCGTCTATCGCAAGATCCCTTGGGAGGGCCTTGGCGGCCATTATCTCCAGATGGTCGGAGCGATGGGCGGGCGGGAGTGCCGGGTCCGGGGCGAGGTGCTGTCGGATTACGAAAACGCGCGGGGCACGGGCAACGTCCATATCTGGTTCGATCCGGCCAATGTCGCCGATGCGCGGGAGGCAGCGTGATGAGCGTTCTGAACGGACCCCGCGTCGAACGGCGGCGGGTCATCGTCGACGGCAGCGCCTATTGGGGCACGATGGAAGGGGGCGGCGGACTGCGGCTGGACGACGGGCGGACGGTCGATCCGGCGCGGCTCGTCCATCTGCCGCCCTGCGCGATCCCGCCGTCCAAGATCATCGCGGTGCATCTGAGCTATGCGTCGCGCGGCATCGAGACGCGCAACAATCCCAAGCCGACCGAGACGCCGACCTATTTCACCAAGCCGTTCACCAGCCTGAACGGCCATAACGGCCAGCTCGTGAAGCCGGACGGCATCCGCTACCTCAATTACGAGGGCGAGTTCGCCGCGATCATCGGCAAGACGACGCGCAACATCCTGCCCGAAGAGGCGTGGGACCATATCGCCGGTTTTGCCCCCGCGCTCGACATGGGTGCGCAGGACTTCCGCGACACCGACCAGGGGTCGATGCTGCGGGTGAAGGGCATGGACGGCTTCTGCCCGATCGGGCCGGGGATCGTGTCGGGCATCGACCCGCGTAACGAGACGCTGCGCACCTATCGCAACGGCCTGCTCGTCCAGGAGGCATCGATCGGCGACGAGATGGTGTGGGGCCCCGATTACATGATCGCCGACATCGCGCGGTACATCACGCTGCTGCCCGGTGACATTGTGCTGACCGGCACGCCCGCCCATTCCCGCTCGATCGATCCGGGCGATACGATCGAGGTGGAGATCACCAATATGGGCCGGTTGACCAACCGGGTCGTCGGCGGTCCGAAGCCGCGTGCCGACGGGATCGGTCATCCGCCGCTCGACACGCCTGAGGTGCGCCGCGTCGCACTGGGCTTTGACGAGCGGGTGCGGGCCGACTTCCGTGAAAATTACCGTGCAGCGGCGAGGAGCGGGGAATGAAGGCGATTCTGGCACTGGCGATGGTCGCGCAGGCGGCGGCGGTCCCTTCGGGCGGGCAGACGGGGACGGACCATCGCGCCATCGCGCGGGGGATCGCGGCGCGCAGTGGTTTCGAGACCACCTATGCGCTGCAATGCCGGACCGAGCAGGGTCTGCCGCCGCAGTTGCGCGATCGCGGCGTCCCGCCGCCGACCAAGTTGTTCGACGACCTGTTCTTCGTCGGCACCAATTCGGTGGGCGCCTATGTCGTGCGCACGTCGCGGGGGCTGATCCTGATAGATTCGCTGAACAACGCGGAACAGGCGCGTACCGTCATCGTGCCGGGCATGATCGCGCTGGGGCTGGATCCCAAGGCGCTGAAATATGTGCTGATCACCCATGGGCATGGCGACCATTATGGCGGGGCGAGCTGGATCGCGAAGACCTATGGCACGCGGGTCGTCGCGAGCGCGGTGGACTGGGACGTGATGGAAAAGGCCAAGGCGGGCGGGGCATCCCCCTTCGATCCCCCGCCGCAGCGGGACATGGTCGCGCGGGATGGGGAGGCGTTCCGGCTGGGCGATACGAGCATCCAGGTCGTCGCGACGCCGGGCCACACGCCGGGGACGCTGTCGTTCCTGATCCCGGTCCGATATCACGGCGTAAAGCACATGCTCGGCATGTGGGGCGGCACCGGCATTCCCGCCGAGGCCGCCGCACGGGCGGACTATATCCGCTCGCTGGATCGGTTCGTGGCGATATCGGCGCGGTACGGTGCGGATGCCGAGCTGAGCAACCACCCCTTTGTCGACGATGGCGTCGGCCGCATGGCGAGCCTGCGCGCCGCGCCGAAGGGCGACAATCCCTTCGTGGTCGGGCGGCAGCGTTATGCCGACTATATGGCCGTCATGAAGAACTGCGCCCAGGCGCGTGACGCGGGCGCACCAGGGCAGCTACCATGACGCTGCAGGCGCTTCGGTCGGCGTTTCGCGGCCGGATGATCGACAATGCCGCCGACATGGCGCCCTTTCTGGTCGACTGGCGCAAGCTGTGGCAGGGCGCGGCGCTAGCCGTGGTCCAGCCGGAGGATACCGCCGATGTCGCGGCCGTCGTGCGCTGGTGCGCGGAGACGGGCACGCCGCTGGTTCCGCAGGGCGGCAATACCGGCATGTCGGGCGGCGCGACGCCGGACGAGAGCGGCAGGGCGATCGTCCTGTCGCTGGCACGGCTGAACAAGGTCCGCGCGATCGACGCCGTCAACGATACCATCAGCGTCGATGCCGGCTGCATCCTGCAGCAGATACAGGCGACGGCCGAGGCCCATGGCAAGCTGTTTCCCCTCAGCCTTGCGGCGGAGGGTAGTTGTTCGATCGGCGGCAATCTCGCGACCAATGCCGGCGGTACCGGCGTGCTGCGCTATGGCAATGCCCGCGACCTGTGCCTCGGGCTGGAGGTAGTGACTGCCGACGGCGAGGTGTGGGACGGCATGACCGCGCTGCGCAAGAACAATTCCGGCTATGACTTGCGCGACCTGTTCATCGGGTCCGAGGGGACGCTGGGGATAATCACCGGGGCGGTGTTGAAGCTGTTCCCGGCCCCTGCGGCCAAGGTCGCCGCCTTCGTCGCCGTCGACAATCCGGCGCAGGCCGTAGCCCTCTTCGGCCATATCCGCCAAGCCGCCTATACCAACCTCACCGCCTTCGAGATGTTGTCGCAGACGTGCCTGGAGCTGGTGACGCACCACCTGCCGGGCACCCGCTCGCCGCTGGAAACGGCGGCGCCCTGGTACGTCCTGATCGAAATGAGCGATGCCGGGTCGGAAGATACCATCCGCGAGACGATGGAGGGCCTGCTGGGATCCGCGTTCGAGGCGGAGCTGATCACCGACGCGGTGGTCGCCCAGTCGGTCGGGCAATCGGGCGACTTCTGGAACCTGCGCGAGAACATCGCCGAGGCGCAAGGGGCGGAGGGCAAGACGATCAAGCACGACATCGCGCTGCCGATCTCCGCCATCCCCGCCTTCCTCGGCGAATGCGACGCCGCAGTGGCGGCCCGCTGGCCCGATGTCCGGTTCGTCGTGTTCGGCCATCTGGGCGACGGGAACCTGCATTACAACTTCTCCCCGCCGCGCGGCGGGGACCAGGCGCTGTTCGTGGCGCAGCAGGATGAGATCAACCGCGTCGTCCATGACTGCGTCCGGTCGCACCAGGGAACGATTTCCGCCGAGCACGGGCTGGGGATGCTCCGCCACCGCGAGGCCGATCGCTTCCGCACGCCCACCGACCGGCGTTTGCACCACGCGATCAAGGCGGCGCTCGATCCGCAAGGCATCCTCAATCCCGGAAAGCTGTTGCCATGAGCGATTGTCGCAGCCTCGTAGCCGGGGAATGGATCGCGGGCACCCCGGTCCCCAACCGCAACCCCTCCGATCTCGACGACGTGGTGGGCGAGTTCCACCATGTTACGACGGCCGATGTGGAGCGCGCGGTTGCGGCGGCGCGCGACGCCCTGCCGCTGTGGTCCGGGATCGGCGTTCAGGCCCGGCTTGAGATCCTCGATACGGTCGGCGCCGAGATTCTTGCGCGTCGCGACGAACTAGCCGACCTGCTGGCGCGGGAAGAGGGCAAGACACGGCGCGAGGCACTCGGCGAGGTGGTGCGCGCGGGCAACATCTTCCGCTTCTTCGCGGGAGAGGTCGTACGTGCGGGCGGGGAATATCTGCCATCGGTACGGCCCGGCGTGGATGTGCTGGTAAGTCGTGAACCGGTAGGCGTGGTATCGGTCATCGCGCCGTGGAACTTCCCGATCGCGATCCCCGCATGGAAGATCGCGCCCGCGCTCGCCTTCGGCAATTGCGTCGTCTTCAAACCGGCGGAACTGACGCCCGGCTCCGCCTGGGCACTGGCCGACATGCTGCATCGCGCAGGCGTGCCCGCAGGTGCGTTCAACCTCGTCATGGGCAAGGGGTCGGTGCTCGGCCCCGCCCTGATCGGCGCGGGGGTAGATGCGGTCAGTTTCACCGGGTCGACCGGTGTCGGTCGTGGCATCCTGCGGGATGCCGGCGCGCGGGGCGCCAGGGTCCAACTGGAGATGGGCGGCAAGAATCCGCTGGTGGTACTGGCCGATGCGGATATCGACGCGGCGGTCCGGTGCGCGCTCGACGGCGCGTTCTTCGCGACCGGACAGCGATGCACCGCATCGTCGCGACTGATCGTCGAGGATGCCGTCCACGACCGCTTCGTCGAGGCGCTGCGCACCGCGATGCGGGTGCAGGTGGTCGGCGATGCGCGTGATCCCGCCACGACCATCGGGCCCGTGGTCGACGAACGCCAGCTGGCCGTCGACCGGCACTATATCGACATCGCGAGCAACGAGGGTGCCGTGCTGGTCGAGGGCGGAACGCTGGTCGAGTGCGACATGCGTGGCCACTTCCTGGCGCCTGCGCTGTTCACCGACACCACGCCCGCGATGCGGATCAACCGCGAAGAGGTGTTCGGCCCCGTCGCATCCGTCATCCGGGTGTCGGGATATGACGAGGCGCTGGCCGTTGCCAACGATACCGAGTTCGGCCTGTGCGCGGGCATCTGCACCGCCTCGCTCGCAAAGGCGACACATTTCCGTCGTTCCGCCCAGGCGGGCATGGTGATGGTCAACCTGCCGACGGCGGGGGTCGACTATCATGTTCCCTTCGGCGGACGGAAGGCGTCGAGCCACGGACCGCGCGAGCAGGGACGCTACGCCGCAGAATTCTACACCATCGTGAAGACCGCCTATTTGGCGGCGGAGGCCGTGTGATGACGGGATCGATCGACAAGGACATGATCGAACGGATCGCCGAGCAGTTGGACGACGCGGAGCGGACGGGCAGCCAGATCGGTCTATTGTCACTCGCCCATCCGGCGATGACGATCGACGACGGCTATGCGGTGCAGCAGGCTTGGGTGGCACGCAAGATCGCGCGCGGAAACCCGACGATCGGCCACAAGATCGGGCTGACAAGCCGCGCGATGCAGCGGGCGGCCGCTATCAGCGAACCCGATTACGGCGTGCTGCTGGAGGACATGCTGTTCCACACCGGCGCCACGCTGAGCATGGAAACCTTGATCGTGCCGCGGGTGGAGGTGGAACTGGCCTTCATCCTGAAGGATGACCTCAGCGGCCCGCATTGCAGCCTGTTCGATGTTCTGCGCGCGACCGAATATGTGACGCCCGCGCTGGAGATCATCGACGCGCGTGTCATGCGCGCCGATCCCGCGACGGGCACGACCCGCAAGGTCGTCGACACGATATCGGACAATGCCGCCAACGCGGCGATCGTCCTGGGCGGCAATCCGGTGAAGCCCGATGCGGTCGACCTGCGCTGGGTGTCGGCGCTGATCCATCGCAATGGCGGGATCGAGGACTCGGGCGTCGCCGCTGCCGTGCTCAACCATCCGGGCAATGGCGTCGCGTGGTTGGCGAACAAGCTCGCCACGCGTGGCGTGTCGCTGAAGAAGGGCCAGATCGTTCTTGGCGGCTCGTTCACCGCGCCGATCGACGCACGCGCCGGAGATGGCTTTCACGTCGATTACGGCCCGATGGGCTCGATCGCGGTGCAATTCGCATGAGGGTGCCGGACCTGGTCAACCGCTTCAAGCGCGGCCTGTCAGCGGAGCGGGCCCAGATCGGCCTGTGGCAGGCGCTGGCCCACCCCTATACTGCCGAAATCTGTGCGACCGCAGGGTTCGACTGGCTGTTGTTCGATGCCGAACATGCACCCAACGACGTGCCAGGCCTGCTGGCGCAGTTGCAGGCGGTGGCCGCCTATGGTTCGCATCCCGTCGCGCGCCTGCCGAACCATGATCCCTCGCTCATCAAACGCTATCTCGACATCGGGTTTCAGACCCTGTTGTTCCCCTATGTCGAAAGCGCGGCCGAGGCGGCGGCGATCGTGCGCGCCACGCGCTATCCTCCGCACGGTGTTCGGGGCGTGGCGAGCGGGTTGATTCGCGCGTCGCGCTGGAACGCGATCCCCGATTATCTCGCACGCGCCGACGCGGAAATCTGCGTGCTGGTGCAGATCGAAAGCCTTGCCGGACTGGCGGCGGCGCGCGAGATCGCCGCCGTCGACGGGGTGGACGGCCTCTTCATCGGCGCGGTCGATCTGAGCGCCGCAATGGGGTTCGTCGGGCAGCCGGCCCATCCGGAGGTCATCACCGCCGTCACCGACCTGATCGCCGTCGCACGGGAAGCGGGCAAGGCAGCGGGAACCCTGACTCTCGACGAGGAGCTGGCGGCGCGCTGGATCGAGGCCGGATGCCGCTTCGTCGCGGTCGGCACCGATGTTTCGCTGCTCAGAAGCGCGGCCGCCGGACTGGCACGGCGCATGGGCTGCGCGGACAGCGGGCAGGGGGGGTATTGAATGCGGATCGCAATCGTCGGGGCCGGTGCGATCGGCGGATGGCTGGGCGTCCGGCTTGCCGCCGCCGGGCATGATGTCGGGGTGCTGGCACGGGGAGCGACGCTGGATGCGCTGCGGTCGCGACCATGGCGTCTCGATCACGCCGAAGGCCGCATGGAGGCGATGGTTCGCGCCAGCGACGATGCTGCCGACCTCGGCCCGCATGACCTGGTAATCCTGGCGGTCAAGGGGCCCGCCATCGCGTCCGTCGCAAGTGCCACGGCGGCGCTGCTCGGTGCCGATGGCGTGCTGTTGCCCGCGATCAACGGCGTCCCCTGGTGGTTCACCGACCTTCCCGCCGGGCAATTGGGTGCGGTCCGGCTGAAGAGCATCGATCCGGACGGCACCATCGCACGGCATCTGCTGCGGGATCGGGTCGTGGGCGCGGTCGCGCATGTGTCCGCGCGCATCGTCGAGTCCGGTGTCGTGCAGCAGGTTGCCGGTAACGGGCTGATCGTCGGAGAACCGGCCGGTGACGCGACGGCGCGGGTGGCGACGATCGCCGATGTGCTGAAAGACGCCGGCATCGACACGACCGTCTCCGGCCATATTCGCCGCGACGTCTGGTACAAGCTGTGGGGCAACATGACGATCAATCCGATCGCTGCACTGACCCACGTGACGGCCGACCGGATCCTCGACGAGCCGCTCGCCGAAAGCTTTGTGCGGCGGATCATGGGTGAAGCGCAGGCTATCGGGGCACGGATCGACTGCATCATCACCGAAGATCCTGCGGCCAGAAATGCGGTGACGCGCAAGCTCGGCGCGTTTCGGCCCTCGATGCTGCAGGATGTCGAGGCGGGGCGTCCCCTGGAGACCGATGCGTTGCTGGAGGCGCCGCGCGAGATCGCGCAACTGGCGGGTGTCGATACGCCCTATCTCGATGCGCTGATCGCCATGATGCGACTGGTATCGTCCTGACATCGGCCAGCAAGCAAGACGGAAGAATCGTGATGAAAATATTGGTGCCGGTCAAGCGGGTGCTCGACTATAACGTAAAGCCGCGCGTGAAAGCGGATGGCTCGGGCGTCGACCTGGCGAACGTCAAGATGAGCATGAACCCGTTCGACGAGATCGCCGTGGAAGAAGCGATCCGGTTGAAGGAGCGCGGCGGCGCGACCGAGATCGTTATCGTGTCGATCGGCGAGCCCAAGGCACAGGACACGATCCGCACCGCGCTGGCGATGGGCGCGGATCGCGGCATTCTGGTGACCGCCGAAACGCGCGTCGAGCCACTGGGCGTCGCCAAGATCCTGGCGAGGATCGTCGGGGAGGAGCAGCCACGGCTCGTCATCCTGGGCAAGCAGGCAATCGACGACGACAATAACCAGACCGGCCAGATGCTTGCCGGGCTGCTCGGCTGGGCGCAGGGCACCTTCGCATCCCGCATCGAGATTGCGGGCGATACCGCGACCGTGACCCGCGAGGTCGATGGCGGGCTGGAGACGAACGCGCTGACGCTGCCCGCGATCGTCACCGCCGACCTGCGCCTCAACGAGCCGCGCTATGCCTCGCTGCCCAACATCATGAAGGCGAAGGCCAAGCCGCTCGTCACCCGAACGGTGGCCGATTACGGCGTCGACGTAACCCCCCGGATCACGACGCTGAAGGTTGCCGAACCCGCCAGCCGCGCCGCGGGCGTGAAGGTGGCCGATGTCGACGAACTGGTGATGAAGCTCAAGGCGATGGGAGTGGCGAAATGAGGACGCTGGTCTGGGTCGATCATGACGGGTCGGCGCTCCGGGACGCCACGCGTGCTGCGGTGACCGCCGCGTCGCAACTGGGCGAGGTGCATCTGCTGGTCGCAGGCCAGGGCGTCGACGGTGTCGCGCAGGCGGCCGCCGCGATCGCAGGTGTCGGCAAGGTCCTCGTCGCCGACGATATGGCCTATGCCCATGCGCTGGCGGAGAATGTGGCGCCGCTGGTGGCGGGTCTGATGGGCGATCACGACGTCTTCCTCGCCGCGGCCACCACCACCGGCAAGAATATCGCGCCGCGTGTCGCTGCGTTGCTCGACGTGATGCAGGTATCGGAGGTGCTGTCGGTCGAGGGACCGGATACCTTCACCCGGCCGATCTATGCCGGCAATGCTATCGCGACTGTCCGATCGTCCGACGCGAGAAAGGTGCTGACGATCCGGGCCACTGCCTTCGACAAGGCGGCGGCCATGGGCGGCGACGCGCCGATCGAGCCGGTGGCGTTGCCGGGTGCGCAGGGCCTGTCGTCCCATGTCGCGTCCCAGATCGCGGCCAATGCCCGCCCGGAATTGACTAGCGCCAGGATCATCGTCGCGGGCGGTCGCGCGCTGGGCTCGGAAGAGCAGTTCCATGCCCTGATCGACCCGCTCGCCGACAAGCTGGGTGCGGCCGTCGGCGCGAGCCGGGCGGCGGTCGATGCGGGCTATGCCCCCAACGACTATCAGGTCGGCCAGACCGGCAAGATCGTCGCGCCGGAAGTCTATGTCGCGGTCGGTATCTCGGGCGCGATCCAGCATCTGGCGGGCATGAAGGACAGCAAGGTCATCGTCGCGATCAACAGGGACGAGGACGCCCCGATCTTTCAGGTCGCGGACCTGGGTCTGGTCGGTGACCTGTTTGCCCTTGTGCCGGAATTGTCCGGCAAGCTTTGACACGACGCCTTGGTCGCGAATGCGGGGATCGGCTGGCCTCGGCCGGATCGCGCGTACTGATTAAGCGGAGGACCTGACGCCGGCCCATCTCGCCCCGCAGATGCGGCGGCAGTTCCTTGTAGAGATAGTAGATGCCGGTTTGGGGATCTTTCTAGGGTGTGATCATCCGTACCATGCGCTTCTACATCCGTTCGCCATACCTGCGGACGGTGAAGCTCGCGTGTATCCTGGAGTTCCGCGCTTCGATGCGAAGCTGTGAGCCAGATTGGACACATCTCGAACTTTTTCAAACAGCCTTCCGTTGAGGCGCGACAGATTATCGAAGCATCCACGGCACTTCGTGACGAAGCAGCATGATGGGCGTGTTCTTGGAAGTAGCCCGTCCGTTTTTCGGTAAAGCTGGTGGCAGTAAGCGTCCGGCGAGCCCCGTTCCTCACTGCTTATGGGGTGGCGACGAGCATCCGCTTTGGATCGAGAGCAGAGCGTTCAAAGCTGCCGAAGCCGCAGCCCTGAACGCCGGTGCGAGCGCGACCTTTTCCTTCGGCACAATGACACCGATAGCCCAACCTGGTTCGAGGAAGAGCAGGTTGTCGGTTGGAAGGATGTTTTCCTCGGAAAGCTTACCGTACCCAGCTTGAGAATCAAACTGGATGGCCCTCCCGCCGAATACAGCGAGGTTCATCGACATCTGATCGGCTTCACTCATGCCGCGGTAATAAGACGGTTTGCCTGGCTGTTTGGCGTTTCCGCGGACCAGTTCCGCACCAGCCTCGCTGATGGGCTCGGCTCGATAGCTGGTGGAAGGATTGCCGTTGATGGCCGGTACCACGCTGGGGTCAGAAACCTCGAAGAACAACCCGCGAAGCCTGCCGACTTGATCTTCCTGATGGAAGAAGTTGGTGATGGTTCGCCCGCCTGGAACGGACAACGGTGATTTGCAGCCGATGAAGAGCTTGTCAGGGCGCTGTTGAGGCACTTGGGGCGCGTTAGGCGAGCAACTCACGGTCACGGCAAAGACTCCGATGAGTACGGGGAATAGTCGGTTGCCGCGGGAGTTGCTCATACGTCTTTGTTGCTCCAGGTCCACGGTGTGAGTTCGCTGATGCGGTTTGCAGGATGTCCGTCGGCGATGCGGGTGAGCACGTCGTGCAGCCAGGCTTCGGGGTCAACGAAGTTGAGCCGTGCGGTCTGGATGAGCGTGTAGATCCCCGCTGCGCGCTCACCGCCCTTATCCGAGCCGGCGAACAGGTAGTTCTTGCGGCCGAGCGCGACGGGACGGAGGCAGTTCTCGGCCCGGTTGTTGTCCGCCTCCAGCCGCGCGTCGTCGCAGAAGCGGGTCAGCGCCGCGCGCCGCTTGACCGCATAGCGGATGGCGTCTGCCAGCGCGCCCTTGCCCGATATGCGGCGCATGGTGTCCTCGGCCCAGTTGAAGAAGCCGTCCACGCCCACCCTGACGACCTGGCTGCGGTCGAGCCGGTCCTCCCGCGGCAGCCCGCGCCCGAGCTCCTCCGCCTCGTACATCAGGTCGATCATGCTGACGCCGGTGCGCGCCGTGGTCGAGCCGGTCGCCTTCCACACGTCGTAGATCTTGCGCCGGACATGCGCCCAGCACGCCACCTCGACGATGGGGCCGGGCTGCCGGCGTCCATCGTACAGCTGGTCGTAGCCCGTATAGCCGTCGGCTTGCAGGAAGCCGCTGAACCCGGCGAGATGCGCGCGCGGTCGCTCACCCTTGCGGTCGGGCGTGTAGAAATACGCCGCTGCCGGTGGGCCGATGCCTTGCCAACCCCGATCGTCGCGGGCGTAGACCCATAACCTGCCGGTCTTGGTCTTGCCGGTGCCCGGCGCCAGCACAGGAACCGGCGTGTCGTCGGTGTGGATCTTGTCGGCCGCGAACACGTGGGCGCGAATGTGGTCGACAAGCGGCTGAAGCAGCCAGCTGACCTGGCCTACCCAGTCCGCCATGGTCGAGCGGTCGAGGTCGACGCCCTCGCGAGCGTAGATCTCCGCCTGCCGGTAGAGCGGAAGGTGGTCTGCATACTTCGACACCAACACGTGCGCGAGCAGGCCAGGACCTGCCTTGCCGCGCGGGATGGGCAGCGCCGGTGCGGGTGCCTGGGTAATGGCGTCGCAACGTTGGCAGGCGAGCTTGGGGCGGACGTGGCGCACGACCTGGAAGCGGCCAGGCACATACTCCAGCACCTCGGTCACGTCCTCGCCCAGCGCTGACATGTTCCCGCCGCACGCGCCGCAGCCGTCTGCCTGCGGGGCGGCATGGACGACCTCGTGACGCGGCAGATGGTCGGGCAACGGCAGGCGCTTAGGCTTGCGCTTCTCGCGGGCGGGTGGCGGCACGCCGGCGTCGGCAGACGCACTGGTCGCCTCGGCCTCGACCGTCTCCAGCTCTTCCAGCCGCAGCTCCAGCTGCTCGATCTCGCGGGAGAGCCGCTCGGACGACTGGCCGAACTGCATGCGCCGGAGCCGTGCCAGCTGAACCTTGAGCTTCTCGATCTCCAGCGCGGTCAGCTGGATGGTCGCCTTGGCCGCGCGCAGCTCGGCAACGGTGCTGGCCAGCTCCGCAGCGGTGGTAACGCGGGCCTGCTCGATGGTCGCCAGCTGGTCCTGCAACGCCTGTGCGAAGGCGCGCAGCTCGTTCGGGTCGGAGGGAAGATCGACCATCGCCAGCGACATGGCACATCCTACCACCGGCCCGACTCACGCCAAGCGAAAAGAACGAAAAAGCGCCGCTTACACGAGGGTCGGCGCGGTCACCGGGGCCGGCGCCACGGTCCGCCGCCAGTCGATGCCCTCGATGAGCAGCGCCAGCTGCGCGGGGCTGAGAACGATGCCGCCGTCGACCAGCGGCGGCCACACAAAACGGCCCTTCTCCAACCGCTTGGCGAACAGGCACATGCCCGAGCCGTCCCAATACAGCGCCTTGAAATAGTCGCCGCGCTTGCCCCGGAACAGGAACAGGTGGCCCGAATACGGGTCGCCGTTGAGAACCTGATGGGCGAGCGCGCTCAGCCCGTCGAAGCCCTTCTGCATGCTGACCGGCTTGCAGGCGAGATATACCTTGGTGCCCGGCGCCAGCGCTATCACGACGCATGCCCCAGCGCCCGCAGCACACGGGCGAGCGCCTTCTCGTTGACGTAGCTGTCGACCGACAGCCGCACACCGGTCGGCAGGTCGATGTCGATGCTGCCCGGTCGGGTTCCCGGATGCGGCCGGACCAGGTCCTCCG
Source organism: Sphingomonas sp. BL-S-05 (assembly GCF_055521695.1). NCBI lineage: Bacteria > Pseudomonadati > Pseudomonadota > Alphaproteobacteria > Sphingomonadales > Sphingomonadaceae > Sphingomonas > Sphingomonas sp. BL-S-05. The sequence goes on from NZ_CM145499.1 coordinate 924,531, forward strand.
CCGGCGCGGCAGGCAGCGACGGCTTAGCAGGCGGTGGCGCGTGTACGGTCGGCACCGGCGACAGCGCTATAACAGGCTCGGGGCGAGCGGCGTCCGTTACCACGCCATAGGGGATGAACTGCAACGGCTCGCTGGCGATGCTCTCCGCCTTCCGCTGCGCCGACCGCCAGTTGTAGATGAGGCTCTCGGCAATGCCGAGCTGCCGCGACAGCTCCCGCACTGTCACGCCCGGCATCGACGCCTTGGCAACCACCGCTGCCTTCTCGGCGTCGCTGTAGGTTCGCCGGCGCTCCGTCCGAGTGATGACCTCCATCCGCTCCATCTCCTGACCTCCTTCTGGACTCCAGAAGGAGACCACCACAGGTCTGGACATCAACGGCTATGCCGCGCGCGACAACACGCGGCTCACCGGACGCTTACGGTGGCAAGCGGTCCGCCCGCTTTCTGGCGGTCGGCTGGGGTATGGTCTGCGTCGACAATCGCCATGAACGAATGGTGGCTTTGGGGAGAGATCAAGGTGATCGTGCGTAGGGTGACGCGTTTGGGGCGAAGATAGCCTTCGTCGAGGGGACGCGTGCTGAACTGACGGCGCTGGAGGCGAGCGTCCGCAAATGCGAACTCTGAGCTAGCCGCCTCGGGCTACGAAACCATCGAGCCAGCGATTGCCTTCGAGCGATTCACTAAATGGGCGCCGGCGGGAGATGCCCGCAGCGCCATCCTTTCCCCACCGATTATATTGCGACAGATCGTCGAGCAGCGGATCAAGCCAGTGATGGCCATGGTATTGGAACTGGCGATGCTCACCATGCTGGAAGGCCTCGTTCAACTCCGGCTTGTCGTCGCGATAGAAGAGGAAATCACTGGCATAGACCTGCGTGATCGCGTTCAACCGCTCCACCTCTTCGGCCCCGAGCCGCAGCGTTACGAGACGCGGCTCAGTCGGATATTGCATCGGCGACATATAGACGATCGTCGCCGTAGGTAGGATCGGCAGGACCAGCTTAAGCCCGGAGTTGAGCGCATCTTGCGAAGCCGGGAAATTGTGCAGGAAACCATCGCCGGCGATGAACTCTCTCTCGTCGCTGAATAGAATCGCCCAGCGGCCTCGCATCATGCGCTTGCGATAGGCGTCGTAGAGCCCGCGCTGATTAGCTGCGATCAGCGTCTTGTCGGCGGTCGGATCGGCCAAGCCGAACTCGCGCCGGTAATATTCGGTGGTACGTTTGATCGAAGCGCGAATGCTTGGGCTGCGGGCAAGCAGCGAAGCGGCGACACGGGCGATCTGTGCCGCGCGTATCTCGGGGAGCGGCTGCGGCAGTATCCGGTCGATCATCGGCTGGTCGGGCGACGTCAGCGAAGCCTCGATCGTCGCCAACCACTGCACGAACGCGGCCATCTCATTGTCGGGCTCGTTGAAGATTGGCTCGAAGGTCGAATCCCACGGCCCGCCCATCTTCATATGGTGAGCATTGGTGATTGCGCCGAAGGCACCCGGCGGCGCGCGGTGCACGGTTCTGTTCGGCCGGATCACCGAAACCATGCCATCACCCGCGGCCCAATGGTCTGCGAGCGTTCGCGGCCACCAATGGTGCAGCTCGGTCTTAAGCGGCTTCTGCGTCATGGCCGTAAGCTGGGGGTAAAGCCGGTCGATGTCGAGACGTCGTGGATGAGAAGGTCCGCGCTGCTGGACGGGCTTTTAAGGCGCAGGCTGCTCTGTGAACGAATGTTTGGTTCTGGAAAAAATTACCATGCCGCTCCGACGTCCGAACTTGGGTCAATGCCAACGCGAAGCTGCCGACAGCTCCCGACCAACTCAAGTCGTTTCAGGGCGCGGGCGCGAATGGCTGCCTTTGCCGGAACCCGCCATTCCTAACCCGTTGCTCGGGCCGGCGGCCATGCGCCCAAAGTCAGCCGTCCCCGCATTCCAGCGCGTCTCCTATGGTCGCTTTCGCGCGCGGTTGTAGAGGTTCACAACGCTTCGCCTCGCGCCTGCGTGCTTCAGGCCCAGCCCCCGCCGGAAGAGTTCCGGCACTTCGTAGGGAGGTTTATCACCAAAGATGATGCCGTGGCGGATAAGCGCTGCGAGTTCTATATCCGTGAGCCCGAGCTTATCCACGACCTCTTGGCTGAGCGGAACGGCAAGTTCATCGGCCTGGGATTTAAACTTGGCGAAGGCGGGCTTGAGTTCGCCGATCTCCTCCTCGGTTTCTTCTACCTTCGACGTGCTTGTGGATTCAACCGCCGTCCGTAGCGAGCGGGGAGTCAACAAGCGTCCAGCATAAAGCGCAATTTCATCACCCTCCGGCGATACAGCTGCCGCGCTGGCGAGAAGACGGACCAGATCGCGGGGCACGAGGCGCCCACGCAAATCAGAAAGGACAGCGACGATCCAAGTGGCGGTGTAGGCTTCCCGTGTACGTTGGCCGGGCTTGTCATCAGGACCAAGCTTGGTACCCCAGAGCGGCTCAAGTTTCGACGCGCGTTCCGCGGAGGAGAGATTTTGAAAGTCCGCGTCCCAGAGGTCGGGGATCGCTCTCGACTGCGATGCGAGCCATGCGGCGAGTTCTAGGACATCGTCTTCAGTCCAGGTAAGCGCAAAAGCGGCATATTCGCGCCTGAATTGATCGAGGTTCTGACGGATCGCGGCCTCGACGGTGTCTCGGCGTACAAAGGCGATCATCCCGATCGGCCGACGTAATTCGGACCGGAGCTTCTGGGGAAGCGAGATAAGGAGAGCACGCATCGCCAATTCGACACCGGGGTCGACGACAGACGAGTAAAGTTCCTCTAGGCCTTCGAAGACGGCCACGATCGAGGTCGAACCGGTGCGAAGCACGTCGAAGAACGCTTCGCCTGCCCCTTCGATTTTGGCTTTGTAGCCAGCGCTCCACGCAATCACATCGAGCCAGACTGATACCCAATTGCTTTCGGTCAGATTGCTCTGGAGCTTCTCCTTAAGATAGCTCGTTGTCTCGAAGATGTTCAGCGGCTTGCCGAAACCCAGTTTCGCGGCAACGGCATCGCGGGCGTCGTCCACCTCCTTCTGCAAGACGGCACTCGACTGGATCGATGCGGTGATCGGAACAACCGCAGCGGAAATAGCATTGTCACCGCCGACCAGATCCGCGGCTACTTCGCGCCAGTTGCCTTTCGAGACGATGAAACGTGCTGCGAGCGTCTTGCCAGTGCCCTTTGCGCCTTCCGCGATCGCGATCGGCACCTCGGATTTGTACCGCGAAGCTAGGGCCCTGAGCGGCTGAGTGACCAACGGACGCGGCACGGCCCCTTGGACATTCTCGGCCGCGATCAGCTGGTTAGCGAATGCGCTCAGTGCCTGACGCCCATCGGCGACTGCCGGGTTTGGTGCATCCGGCATATAGGGATCCGGCAATGCCCCGAATGACAATTCGGTAGCGACAAATTCTTCACTGCCATTTGCCAAGGCACGCGAAAAACCGCTGCTGCTGAGTTGCTCGACGAAGTCGCGCCAATTCCCGGTAGGCACTTGGATGTCGGGAAGTTCCGGCACGTCGACTTGGATAAAGGGCTGGATGTCCAAGGCACTAGCGAACAAATCTTCGCCCGCACCGATCTCAACCGAGGCATCGCTGACAAGGGAATTCAGCAGCTCGATGGTCAACGGCTCGGTAAGCTTCTTGTCCGTTCCAGTCTGTCGGAAGAGGACTGGAACGCGATTGACGACCAGCAAAGGTCGACGAGGCGCTGCACCATTCCTGCGAAACTCGCGCGCAAGAAAACTGACAAAGCCCGTCGTTGCCTTGATCGACTGGTCGGCCAAGGTGGTGACGAAAATCGGCGAGACGTTCGGGTCCATTGCGAGGTTAACGCCGATCGGGACCAAGCCGGCCCGTACATCCACGACGATCCCCGCGACGCCGAGATGGGCCGCAACACCAGAGAGCAGATCGGCGAGTGCGAACGGCCGCTCCGGCGTAGAAAGATGCTCCGGCCGGATTGACGAACTTGCCAACTCTGCGATGTCACGCCGCAGTGGCAGAACAAAGATATTGCCTGGCAACAGATGGTCGCGAAGCCGTTCGGCAACGAACTGCGTCGTCTCTGGCGCGCCCTCGGTCTCTTCGGCATGCGCCAGGGCGATCAGGTCTTCTAAGGACGTCTTGGGGTGCCCGGCAAATGCCTCGAACAGGTAGCTGATCCCCGGCGCTTCAAGGTCCGCGTCGACGAGCAAGATCGGGCGCCCGTTGGTTGCGGCCCAATGGAGGGCGAATGCGACAGCAGTCGTGGTGCGGCCTGTGCCCCCCTTGACGCTCAACGCCGCCGCGATCGGGATCTGTCTCTGCGAACCCTGCGTTTCGGCTGGCCGGAAATCGATCCATCCATCTACCACGCCGAATGGTTGTCTCGATGTCTCCTGATTAGTGACGATTTCGACGTCTACCATCAGATCGCCGGCCGACTGGCCGCCCTCGAGTTCGATCCGCAGCGGATCCTGTTTGATCCGCGAGGGGAACAGCGTTTCGAGCCCAGCGGTGAGTTGCGCGGTATCTACAGTTGCGGTGGCTTCGAACAACAGGCCGAACCAGCCAACGCGCGCGCTCGCGATACCCGCGGGTAAGGGCGACTGAGCGGGATCGATACCTGCCAGGCAGCGGGCAACGTCAACCCATGTGACCGGGGAATGATCGGGAGTACTCATCGGTTTTTCTTACACCATTCCAGCAAGGATTTTAGCCAGTCGTAGATTGCGTTCGTATCCTGGATTTTCTCGCCGTAGCGCCACGCCTCGTGGAGGACCGCTGGCGTCCCATTCAGTCCGAGCCGGACCGTCACCACTGCCGGCACGGGCTTCACGCTCGAACGGGAAATGTTCAGCGCCTGAACGAGTGCGACGATATTGTGGGAAAAGCTGCGCGCAGATCTGGCGCTGCCGCGCGCCTCATCGGTGTACTTCAAATTGTTCTGCAGCATGTATGCGGACTTGAGTCCACATTCGGCTGCATAGAATAACAACAATGCGGCAGAGTCAGAATCGTGCGGCTTTTCGCGCTCAGCGGAAGCGAAGAGCTCGTCTGATCGTCGACGTAGTGCCATTGCCGGAGGGTTGATCACGCAGCTTCCAATGCTCCTTGCCGCAGCGTGCGAATGGGATGCGGTCTCTCTATCCCGTAGCGACGGGGCGATGTCTAGAGACGTCCCGACGCGGTCGGAAGCGTTCCGCGCCATCGAACTGTCGCTTTGTCTAAAGCATTTCCAGCCTGCCAAGCAGGACAGACCTCTTTGAGGGGCGATGACACGGCTCGTCGCGATAATCCATCAGCATGTCGGAGGTGAAGGATTCGACCGGGATGTCGCCGAGATAGTCGATCAGATCCTCGGTCGCGCGCTCCACCTCGACATAGGATTGCGGCCTCGGCGCGTTCTCCTTGTTCCACAGCTGCAGCAGCTCGCGGAAGCGGAGGTCCGGTCGCAGCCGCGGCTTTACGGCGATGCGGCGGGGTGCAGCAATGTCGGCGCGCAGGCGCTCATTGTCCTCCAGGACGCGGGCGTTCCACGCCTGCATGATGAGGAGGTCGTTGGCCGGGATCCGCTTGATCGGCGGGGTCTGGTCCTCGAACACGTCGGCCAGAACCATGCCGCTGGCTTTCAGCCATTCCGCCGGCGGGTACATACGGACCACGTCGAGCCAACAGTCGCCGGGCACGGGCTGCCCACGCTTCGCCGCCAGTGCTTCCGGACTGTCGTCCATCGGTAGCCCGGCGAGGGGAAAGTCGGTGTTGAAGACACGGCGGGCGGTGTCCTCCAGCCACCAGACGAGACCCAGCGTGGGCCAGCGTGACCATCGACCCGACGAATGCCGGTTGCGGATGAAGTCGTCGACGGTGATCTTGGCCCGCTCGGGCGAGATTTCATCGGCGACCTTCTGCGCGGCGATCCGCGCTTCGGCGGCGGCCATCTCTTGTTCGAGCTCGGCATGGGCCAGGACGAAGAGCCGCTTGGCCTCGGCCGGATCGCGCGTCTTGAGCGAGCGGCGGACCTGACGCCGGCCCATCTCGCCCCGCAGATGCGGCGGCAGTTCCTTGTAGAGATAGTAGATGCCGGTCTGGGGATGTTTCCAGGGTGTGATCATCTGCACCATGCGCTTCTATACCCGTTCGCTATACCTGCGGACGGTGAAGCTGGCGTAAATCCTGGATTTCCGCGCCTCGATGCGAGGATGGTGACCCCTACGGGAATCGAACCCGTGTTTCAGCCGTGAAAGGGCCGCGTCCTAACCGCTAGACGAAGGGGCCGTGAAGGCGTGGACGGGCTGTTAGGGGAGGGTTGGCGATCGGTCAACACACTTTTGCATTTTTTATCAGTCCGCCCATGCCATGTCGTCGATGTGCAGTTCGGCGGCGGGGCGGCTGCCCCAATCGTCGAGCTTTGCCCGGCCCGCCAGCCAGACGCGGCGATGCGGCGGCGCGCCCAGCAGCGCGTGGCCGAGATCGGTCTCCGCCTGGCGAAACGCCACGCCCTTGAACCGGCGGCCGTCGTCGCCGGTCAGGATCGCGCGGACATGGCCGTTGCCGACGATGTCGGCCTTCACGATCCGGACCGGCCCGGCGGCGACGCGGGGCGAGGGCCAGCCCATGCCATAGGGGCCGCCCGCCTCCAGCGCCTCGATCAATGACGGGCTGATGCCGCCGGGGGCCAGCACCGCGTCGACCAGCAATGCGCGGTCCTCGCGGGCACGCTCCACCGGTTCGGCCATGCGATCGTGCAGGAAGTCGGCGAGCGCGGGGATCGCCGATTCCGCGACGGTCACCCCGGCCGCCGCGGCATGGCCGCCACCAGCGCTGACCAAGCCGAGTTCCTTTGCGGCGAGGATCGTCGCACCCATATCGACGCCGGGGATCGACCGGCCCGATCCCTTGCCGACGCCATGTTCGTCGATGGCGATGACGAGCACCGGCCGGCCGAGCTTTTCCTTCAGCCGCCCGGCGACGATGCCGATCACCCCCGGATGCCAGCCGCGTCCCGACACGACCACGCAGCCACGCGATTCCTGTGCGCGCACCGACAGGTCGGCTTCGGCCTGTACATCGCCCTCGATCGCGCGGCGTTCCTCGTTCAGCCGGTCGAGTTCGACCGCCAGCGCGCGCGCTTCCTCCGGGTCCTGCGTCGTCAGCAGACGGACGCCCAGATCCGATTTGCCGACCCGTCCGCCGGCATTGATGCGCGGTCCCAGCGCGAAGCCCAGGTCGGTACAGGTCGGTGCGCGCGTCAGCCGCGACGCCTCGATCAGCGCGGCAAGGCCGATATTGCGCCGCCCGGCCATCACTTTTAGCCCCTGCGCGACGAATGCGCGGTTCAGACCGCGCAGCTGCGCGACATCGGCGACGGTACCCAGCGCCACGAGATCGAGCAGGTCGAGCAGGCGGGGTTCGGCGCGAGACGCGAAAAAACTGCGCGCGCGCAACGTGCGCAGCAGCGCCGCGCCGAGCAGGAACGCGACCCCGACCGCCGCGAGATGCCCGTGCGTCGCGCCTTCGCCTTCATCCAGCCGGTTCGGGTTCACCACCGCCAGCGCCGGCGGCAACTGCGTCGTACATTGATGATGGTCGACCACCAGCACATCGACCCCGGCGCCCTGTGCGGCGGCAAGCGCATCGAATGCCTGCGCGCCACAATCGACCGTGACGATCAACGTTGCACCTTCGCCCGCCAGCCGCAGCATCGCCGGGGCATTTGGGCCGTAGCCCTCCGTTTGCCGATCGGGGATATAGGGGCGGGCGGTCAGGCCCAGGTCGCGCAACAGCCGCACCATCAGCGCCGCCGAGGTCGCGCCATCGACGTCGTAATCTCCGAAGATCGCGACCGGCTCGCCCGCCATCACCGCATCGGCGAGGCGTTCGGCGGCGCGGTCCATGTCGCGGAAGATCGACGGGTCGGGCATGAAGTGTCGGATGCTCGGCGTCTTGTGCGCGTCCAGACCTTCGCGCGGACAGCCGCGTGCCAGCAGGATACGGGTGACGAGGTCGTCGGCGACGAACCCTTCGTCGCACACATCGCCCTCCAGCCCCCGCCAGCGCCACGGCTGGCCGAGGATGGAGCGATGCACATTGAGTACGGAACGCATCGCCGCGATGTACTCTCTGCTGCCAAGGCGGTCCAGCGGGGCGCATCCCCTCTGGAAATTCTCCGCCCGAGCGCGCAAAGACCCTCGCATGAAGCGCAAGACCGGACAAGACCGCAGCATCACCGCCAATTGGCGCCCCGCAACGCAGGCCGTGCGCGGCGGCACCGCGCGCAGCGAATATGGCGAAACGTCGGAGGCGCTGTTCCTTACCTCGGGCTATGCCTATGACTGTGCGGGCGACGCCGCCGCGCGCTTTGCCGGCGAACAGGTCGGCATGACCTATTCGCGGTTGCAGAACCCGACGGTCGAGATGTTGGAAGAGCGCATTGCCCTGCTGGAAGGGGCCGAGGCGTGCCGGACGATGGCGACCGGCATGGCGGCAATGACCGCGGCTTTGCTGAGCCAGTTGTCGGCGGGCGACCATCTGGTCGGTGGGCGCGCCGCCTTCGGATCGTGTCGCTGGTTGACCGATACGCTGCTGCCGAAATTCGGGATCGCAACCGACGTGGTCGATGCACGCGATACGCAGGCGTTCATCGACGCCAGTCGCCCGAACACGAAAGTCTGGTTTTTCGAAACGCCGGCCAATCCGACGATGGACGTCGCCGACCTGACCGCGATCTGCGCGGCGGCGCGCGAGCGGGGCATCGTCACCGTCGTCGACAACGCCTTTGCCAGTCCCGTGCTGCAACGGCCGATGGAGTTCGGCGCCGACGTCGTCGCCTATAGCGCGACCAAGCTGATGGAAGGGCAGGGGCGCGTGCTCGCCGGTGCGGTGTGCGGGACCAAGGCGTTCATCGACGACGTCCTGTTGCCCTTCACCCGCAACACCGGCCCGACGCTTAGCGCGTTCAACGCATGGGTGGTGCTGAAAGGGCTGGAGACGCTCGACCTGCGCGTGATGCGCCAGTCGGAAAATGCGCTGAAGGTCGCCAGCTTCCTCGAAAAGCGCGTGCCGAAGATCAACGCGCCGGGCCTGCCCAGCCATCCGCAGCACGACCTGTGCATGCGGCAGATGAAGATGGCCGGACCGATCTTCTCGTTCGAACTCGATGGCGGGCGTGCCCAGGCGCACGGGCTGCTCGATGCGCTGCAACTGATCGATATCTCGAACAATATTGGCGACTCGCGGTCGCTGATGACGCATCCTGCCTCCACCACCCATTCGGGCGTGGCCGAGGAGAAGCGGATCGAGATGGGCATTTCGGAGGGCATGATCCGCATCAATGTGGGGCTGGAGGATGCCGACGACCTGATCGCCGATCTGGATCAGGCGTTGCGAGCGGTCGCCCTATGAAGGCGCTGTTCCCGCACGAGGCGACGACCGCCGGCATCGCGGTGCGGGTATCGGCGACCTATCTGCCCGAACAGTCGCAGCCCGCGCAGGGCCGCTGGTTCTGGGCCTATCATATCCGGATCGAGAATGGTTCGGATCGCACCGTCCAGCTGCTGACCCGCCACTGGATCATCACCGACGGACGCGGCGAACGGCATAGCGTGGAGGGGGAAGGGGTGATCGGCGAACTGCCTGTGATCGAACCGGGCGGCAGTTTCGACTATGTGTCGGGTTGTCCGCTGTCGACCTCGAGCGGGGCGATGCAGGGCAGCTATCACATGCTCGCCGACGATGGCGATACGTTCGACGTCGCGATTCCCCGCTTCGCGCTGCTGGCACCGGCGGTCGGCGCATGAAGCGGACGCATCTTCCGCTCAACGGCCTGCGCGTGCTCGACGCCGCCGCGCGGCACTTGTCGTTCACCCGCGCTGCCGACGAACTGGCCGTGACTCCGGCGGCGGTGGGCCAGCAGGTTCGCGCGCTGGAGGATACGCTGGGCGTCGTCCTGTTCCGCCGCACCACGCGCGGCCTCGAACTGACGCCCGAGGGCGAGGCGGGGCTGGCGGCGCTACGCGGTGGCTTCCTGCAATTCGAGGAAGCGGTTCGCGCGATGCAGGCGGGGCAGTCGTCCAAGTCGCTGACCATCGCCGCACCGCGCGACCTTACCCAGAAATGGCTCTTGCCGCGCCTGTCGCGGATAGCGGCGACCGATCCCGAACTGCGCTTCGCGTTGGTCGCGTCGGATGAGGCGATCGACTTTACCGAGGCGAATCTGGACCTCGCCATTCGCTGGGGCGACGGGCCAGGCGCGCACGAGGGCGAAGCGCTCGAATCGGATGGTATGGTCACGATTGAACGCGCGGGCGGCGGTGCCGATACGCGGATCGGCTGGCCCGGATGCGAGCCGGAAGATGCGTCGGCGCTGGTGCGGGTGGCCGATGCGGGTCTGGCAATCGACGCGGCGGCGGCCGGGCTGGGACGGGCGACGGTGCCCGAACTCCTTGCGCGCGGGGATATCGCAGGCGGTCGGGTGAGCGTCGTCGGCGAGCCGAAGGGCGGGCGGCAAGGCTATTGGCTGGTCGCGCCCTTGCCGCAATGGCGACAGGCGAAGGTCAAGGCGCTGGTGGATGCGTTGGTGGGGTAGGCCCAAGCCACCATTGCCTGCGACCAATCCATTCTACGGCGCCGGGCGCTTGCTCCGGCGGACGTCCCGCGCCATCTGGAACCCATGCATATCGCCTCCGACACGCTCGCTCTGATCGGCAACACCCCGCTCGTCCGCCTCAAGGGGCCGAGCGAGGCTTCGGGCGCGGAGATTTTCGCCAAGTGCGAATTCGCCAATCCCGGCGCCAGCGTGAAGGACCGGGCGGCGCTGTCGATCGTCGAGGACGCGGAAGCGCGTGGCCTGATCCAGCCGGGCGGGACGATCGTCGAGGGGACGGCGGGTAATACCGGCATCGGCCTCGCGCTGGTCGCCAACGCCAAGGGCTATCGGACGATCATCGTCATGCCCGAGACGCAGAGCCGCGAGAAGATGGACACGTTGCGCGCGCTCGGCGCGGAACTGGTCCTCGTCCCGGCCGCGCCCTATTCGAACCCCGGCCATTTCGTCCACACCAGCCGGCGGATCGCCGAGGAAACGCCGAACGCGATCTGGGCCAACCAGTTCGACAACATCGCTAACCGCCGCGCGCACATCACCGGCACCGCCGCCGAGATCTGGGAGCAGATGGGCGGGCGGATCGATGGCTTTACCTGCGCGGCCGGAACCGGCGGAACGCTGGCCGGGGTCGGGCTGGGGCTCAAGGAAAAGGACGAATCGGTCACCATCGCCCTGACCGATCCCCACGGCGCGGCGCTGTACGACTATTATGCCCATGGCGAGTTACGCTCGGAAGGGTCGTCAGTCGCGGAGGGAATCGGGCAGGGTCGGATCACCGCCAACCTGGACGGCGCGCCGGTCGATACGCAGTTCCGCGTGTCGGACGCGGAAGGCATGGTCTGGGTCCGCCGCCTGCTGGCCGAGGAAGGGCTGTGCCTTGGTCTGTCGTCGGGCATCAACGTTGCCGGTGCGGTGCTGCTGGCGCGGAAATTGGGGCCGGGCAGCCGCGTGGTGACGATCCTGTGCGATACCGGGTTTCGCTACCTTTCGACGCTGTACAATCCCGAATGGTTAACGGCGAAGGGCTTGGCGGTCGACAGCGCGGGGACTTCGGCGTAACAAGCCATCGAATGTTGCCACGGTCGGATCAATCGCAACTGCTGCAACGCCTGCGCGTCGGGGCGACCGGTCTGGTGCTGGTCGTGCTGCTGATCGTGCTCGCCAGCGCGCTCTTCCGTTCGGCGATCGACGAGCCGCCGATTACCGAGGATGTCACCGCGGTCGACGAATCGGCCAATGTCGCGCTTGCCAATCTGACCGCTGGCAATCCTGACGAGCCGCTTGCCGAACTGGGCATCGCGCCCGGTACCGCGCCCGGCAACAACGCGACGTTCGCCGAAGCGCGCTGACCGCGTAGGCGCGGCACCGGTTACCGTAAATTCGCTGCCCGGGTAGCCTAGCCAGCCCCTGTCCGATCGCCAATCCCAAACCTGCCCATCCGTTTCCGACCCCGGTGGGGCGCGATCCCATCGGCGCGCGCCCTGCTGTCCGCAATCGGTGGGCGAACAAACAACGTACAGCCCATAAATCGCCCGCAGGGTGGGGCAAAATCCCACCTTCACCCAACTTCTCCCATTGTGACCCAAGTGTACTTTTGGTACTTCCTGAACCGTCACAGGGGGCAGGTCCTGGGATCGTCGAACTTTCTCGCGCGGCGCGTATTTGCCGGGCGCGACGCTTCTCCTGCGTGACCAAACAGGGGTGATGTGTCGGACAGGGAACTCTACCTGAGCTACGGGCTACAGGCGGTCGACGCGAAGGGTCGCGTCGCAGTGCCTGCCAAGCTGCGCTCGGTGCTGGAGAAGAATGCCGACGCCCGCGAATTGCTCGTCAAGCGCCACGGCAAGCATGTCTGCCTCAGCGCGTTCGACACCGCATGGCCCAAGATCCTGTATTCGCGCCGGCCGCAGGGCAGCGACGAGGATGTCGACACCGACTATAACGTCGCGGGCAAGGCGTTCGGCAACCTCGAATCGGCACCGTTCGACAGCGCCGGTCGCTTCGTGTTGCCGACCTTCTATCGCCGCCGGGCGAAGATCGACAAATGGGCGTTCTTCCACGGGCGCGGCGACACCTTCAACATCTGGGACCCGTTCACCCTGATCGCCGACGAAGAGATCGATGCCGACACGCGCGAACTGTGCGCTTTCCTGATGGAAGAGAAGGGGCTGCAATGACCGCCGCTCCGCATATCCCTGTCCTGCTGACCGAAGCGGTCGCGGCACTGGCGATCCAGCCCGGCGAAACCCATGTCGACGCGACGTTCGGCGCGGGCGGCTATACGCGTGCCATGCTTGCGGCGGGCGCGCGGGTGATCGCGTTCGACCGCGACCCGACCGCGCATGCCGCCGCCACGCCGCTGCTCGACGAGGCCGGCGACCGGTTGTTACTGATCGAAGCGCCTTTTTCGGCGATGGCGGGCGAATTGGCGGCGCGCGGCATTGACGCGGTCGACGGGGTCGTCATGGATATCGGCGTGTCCTCGATGCAGCTCGATCAGGCCGATCGCGGCTTTTCCTTTCAATCGGATGGCCCGCTCGACATGCGGATGAGCCGGGAAGGCATGACGGCGGCCGAATGGCTCAACACTGCCGATGAGGCAGACATTTCGGACGTGCTCGACCGCTATGGCGAGGAGCCGCGCCATCGCCGCGTCGCGAACTTCATCGTCGGCGCGCGGCCATTGTCGCGCACCGGCGAACTCGCCGCCGTGGTCCGCCGCGCGCTCGGCCATCGCCCGCATGAGAAGAAGGACCCGGCGACCCGCGCGTTCCAGGCGATTCGCATCCACCTGAACGACGAACTGGGCGAGCTGACCGCCGGGCTCGACGCGGCGGAGCGGGTGTTGCGCCCGGGCGGGCGGCTGTCGGTGGTCAGTTTCCACAGCCTCGAGGACCGCATCGTCAAGCGCTTCCTGCGCGAACGGGGCGGCGCGATGCCTGCGGGTTCGCGCCACCGCCCGGTGGTGGTGCAGGGGCCGGCGCCCAGTTTCGGCAGCATCGCCAAGGCGGTGCGGCCAAGTGACGAAGAAGTGACGATCAACCCGCGCGCGCGTTCGGCGACGTTGCGTGCGGCCATTCGCACGGCGTCCGCGCCGTGGAGTTCGAACGGGAGTGCGATGTGATGGGTGCGTTCGGGTTCGGAACATTGGGCAAGCTGGTGGCGATCGGCGTGATGGCGCCGGCCTTCTACCTCGTCATTTCGCAGGGGGCGGCGGAGCGTGGCCGGGTCGAGGCGGTCGAGCGATCGATCGTGCAGGCGCGCAAGGATATCCGCGCGCTGGAAACCGAATTCGACACCCGCGCCAACATGGCGCAGCTCGAACGCTGGAACGGCGACGTCCTGGCGCTCGCCGCACCGCGCGCCGAACAATATGTCGGCGGCGAACATCAGTTGGCGTCGCTGCCCGGCCGGACCGAGGGCGGTAACGTCGCGCTCGCTTATGTCGTGCCGAGCGCGCCGATGGAACTCGCACCCCCAACACCCGAACCCGCCCTTGCCGCCGCCGCACCCGCCGCCGCCCCGACGCCGGTGAAGGCAGAGCCCGCCCGTACCGCCAAGCCGGCCGGTCCGGTCCAGACGGCAAAGGCCGATGTGATCCCGGCCAAGGCGCGGGCGGTGGCGATGCTCGACCGGACCCTGCTAAGCGATGCGACCATGGCCGATCTGGCCCGTTCCGCCCGCAAGGAAGCCGCCCGCCCGTGATCGTCGTCGTCGCCCCTCCGCTCAACCAGCAGCGTGCCGATGGCGCGCGCCATACGCTGGTGAACATCGCCCATTACCGGCTGATGGTGCTGATGCTGCTGTTCGCGGCAGGGGTGGCGGCGATCCTCGTGCGGCTGATGCTGCTGGGCGTCATGGCCGAACCGCGCTCTGCCATCGCGGCGGAATCGGCGCTGGTTCCGTTGCGCGGCGACCTGGTCGACCGCAACGGCGCGCCGCTGGCCCGTACCATCGACGCATGGTCGATCGCGGTGCGCCCGGACAAGGTGATCGGCGACAAGCGGCAACTGGCCGAACAGCTCGCGGCGCTGATGCCCGATCACGACGCGGGCTATTATTACGCGCAACTCAATCTCGACCGCAGCTTCGTCTATCTGCGCCGCCGCGCGCTGCCCGAACTGGTGCAGCAGGTGAATGCGCTGGGCGAACCAGGCATCGCGCTGGGGCGTGAACCCGAACGCCTTTATCCGCAGAGCGCGATGGCGGCGCATGCGCTCGGCTATCTCGACATGGACGGGCGCGGCGTGCGTGGCATGGAGAAGTTCCTGAACGCGCGGCTGGTCGACCCGGCCGAGCGTGGGCGGCCGGTGGCGCTCAGCCTCGACACCCGGGTCCAGGCGGCGTTGGAAAGCGAACTCGCCAATGCGATGGCGGTGTTCCAGGCGCGCGGTGCCGGGGGCATCGTGCTCGATAGCGATACCGGCGAAGTCATCGCCATGACCTCGCTGCCGACCTTCAACCCCAACCACGTCACCGCCAACACCGGTCAGATGAATACGGTGACGCAGGGCGTGTACGAGCTGGGGTCGGCGTTCAAGCCGCTGACCATGGCCGCCGCGCTCGACGACGGCGTCGTCCCCTCGCTGTCGAAGCGCTATGATGCGACGCAGCCGCTGGCGGTGGGCGGCTTCCGCATCCGCGACGATCATGCCCAGAAGCGCTGGATGAACATTCCCGAGATCCTCGTCCATTCGTCGAACATCGGCACTGCCCGCATTGCCGACGAAATGGGGCAGGCGCGGATGGAAAAGCTGTTTCGCTCGCTGCATTTCGACGCGGCGCCCGATCTGGAGGTCGAAAAGTCGCGCCCCATCTGGCCGCATTTCTGGGGTCGGACGACGACGATGACGACCGCTTATGGTCACGGCATCGCCGTCACTCCGCTGCACCTTGCCAGCGCCTATGCCGCATTGGTCAATGGCGGCATCTGGCGCCCGGCGACGCTGATGAAGCTGAAGCCCGGGCAGGCGCCGGCAGGTCGGCGTGTGTTCACCGAGGCGACCAGCGCCAAGATGCGCGCGCTGCTGCGCTTGGTCGTTACCGACGGTACCGGCCGCAAGGCGGAAGCGCCCGGTTTTCGCGTCGGGGGCAAGACCGGTACCGCCGAGACCGTCGGGGCGGGCGGCGGCTATTCGAAGAGGGTCAACGTGTCGACCTTCGCCGCGGTATTTCCGATGGATCGCCCGCGCTATGTCGTGATCGCGATGCTCGACAGTCCGAAGGGGACGAAGGAAACCTTCGGCTTCACCAGCGCGGCATGGACCGCTGCGCCGGTGGTCAGTCGCGTGATCTCGCGCACCGGACCATTGTTGGGGGTGATTCCCGACGCCAATGCCGATATCGACGTCACCGGATTGCGCGGGCTGCTGTGGCGCGCGCCGGGTGATGCGAAGAAGCTGGCGAACGTGGAATGAGATTGGGAACGATTACCGGCGGTGACGAGCCGCAGATCGTCACGGGCTTTGCGATCGACCATCGCAAGGTCGCACCGGGTACCGTCTTCGGCGCGTTCGAAGGGGCGCGGGTGAATGGCGAGGACTTCATTCCTGCCGCCGTCGCCGCCGGGGCGATCGCCATCGTCGCCCGCCCCGAAGCGGTCGTCGAGGGTGCGGTCCATATCGCCGCCCGCGATCCGCGCGAGGCCTTCGCCCGCGCTGCCGCACAATTCTTCGCGCCATTCCCGCCGACCTGCGTCGCGGTCACCGGCACCAACGGCAAGACCAGCACCGTCGAAATGGTGCGGCAGCTTTGGCGGATGCAGGGGCATCACGCCGCATCGATCGGCACGTTGGGCGTCACCACCGCCGACGAACGCGTCACGACTGGGCTGACCACGCCCGACATCGTCACCTTCCTGTCGAACGTCGCCGGGCTGGCGCGCGAAGGCGTGACCCATGTCGCGTTCGAAGCGTCGAGCCACGGCCTGGCGCAATATCGCACCGAAGGGCTGCCGGTCCGCGCCGCCGCCTTCACCAATCTCAGCCGCGATCACCTCGACTATCATGGCGACATGGCGACCTATCTGACTGCCAAGTTGCGGCTGTTCGCCGAGATGCTGGCCGATGACGGTACGGCGGTGGTGTGGGTCGACGATCCGCATGCCGACCGCGTGATCGATCTGGCGCGAGTGCGCGGCAACACGCTCATCACCGTCGGCGAACATGGCGACACGCTCCGTCTGACCGGGCGGGAACCGAGCCTGCTGGGACAGGCGCTGACGATCGAGGCCGAGGGGCAGGCGCACAAGGTGCAACTGCCGCTGATCGGTGCCTATCAGGCGGCGAACGCGCTGACCGCGGCTGGCCTCGTGCTGGCGACCGGCGGAACGCTTGCGGCGACGCTGGCCGGGCTGGCGCGGCTGCAGCCGGTGCGCGGGCGACTGGAGCGCGCGGTGATCCTGCCGAACGGCGCGCCGGTCTATGTCGACTATGCCCATACCCCCGACGCGCTGGAGGCCGCCATCGCCGCGCTGCGTCCGCATGCCGAAGGACGGCTGATCGTCGTCTTCGGTGCGGGCGGCGACCGCGACACCGGCAAGCGCGCGCCGATGGGCGAGGTCGTCGCGACCCATGCCGACGTCGCGATCGTCACCGACGACAATCCCCGTACCGAAGACCCGGCGACGATCCGCAGGCATGTGCTTGAGGGTGCGCCGGACGCGACCGAGATCGGCGACCGCCGCGCCGCGATCCGCGCCGCATGCGACATGGCGCAGGCCGGCGATATCGTGTTGATCGCGGGCAAGGGGCATGAGCAGGGCCAGATCGTCGGCGACATGATTCTGCCCTTCGACGACGTGCAGGTGGCGCGTGACTGTGCGGGTTGATGGAGCCGGTCCGCTCTGGACCTCGGCAGCGATCGCCGCTGCGACCGGCGGTTTCGCCTCTGCCGACTTCCATGCGGACGGCGTAGCCTTCGACAGCCGCGAGGTCGGCTCCGGCGACCTGTTCGTCGCGCTGTCGGGCGAAGCGACCGACGGCCACCGCTTCGTCGCGCAGGCATTCGCACAAGGGGCGGCAGGGGCGCTGGTGTCGCAACCGGTCGATGGGCCGCATGTGCTGGTGCCCGACACCATCGCCGCGCTCGACCAGCTTGCCCATGCCGCCCGCGCGCGCGTGGCGGGGCGGATCATCGGCGTGACCGGATCGGTCGGCAAGACCGGCACCAAGGAGGCGTTGTTCGCGGCGCTCGATCGCGTCACCTTCGGTCAGGCGCATCGATCGGTCAAAAGCTACAACAACCATACCGGCGTGCCGCTTAGCCTGTCGCGGATGCCGGCGGCGACGCGCGCGGCGGTGCTCGAAATGGGCATGAACCATGCGGGCGAGCTGTCGAAGCTGACCCGGCTGGTCCGGCCGGATATCGCGATCATCACCACAATCGCCCCTGCCCATACCGAATTCTTCACCGGCGAAGATGCGATCGCCCGCGCCAAGGGCGAGATTTTCGAGGGCCTGACTCCCGGCGGCGTCGCCATCGTGCCCTTTGACAGCCCGCATCGCGACACGCTGATCGCCGCCGCGCAGCCTTATGCCGGCCGCATCGTCACCTTCGGCCTGCGCGATGGGGCCGATGTCCGCGCGATCGAGCATGTCCGTCTGTCGAGCGGCGACAGCTTCGTGACCGCCCGGTTGGCTGACCGCGAGGTCAGCTATACGCTCGCCCCGCCTGGCGAACATTGGGTCGCCAATTCGCTGGCGGTGATGGCGGCGGTCGATGCGTTCGGCGGCGACCTCGGCGTCGCCGGTCTCGCGCTCGCCGATCTCGACGGCTTGGCCGGGCGCGGCGCGCGGCGGCGGATCAAGGTCGGTGATGGCGAGGTGCTGGTCATCGACGAAAGCTACAACGCCAATCCCGCCTCGATGCGCGCGACGCTGAAGGTGCTGGCCGCCGAACGTGCCGAACGCCGCGTCGCGGTGCTGGGCGAAATGCGTGAACTGGGCGAAACTTCGGACGCCTATCACGCCGCGCTGGCGGTCCCCGTCGACGAAGCGGGTGTTTCGCGCGCCATATTGGTGGGGGAAGGGATGCGCCCCCTCGCCAAGGCGCTTGAGGGGCGCGTCGAAACCGTCCATGTGCCCGACGCCGCCGCCGCCACGCGGGTCCTGTCGGACCTGCTGTCGCCGGGTGATGCGGTACTCGTAAAGGGATCGAACGGGGTGGGGCTGGCGCGGGTCGTCGCCGACCTGTGGGGCCAGGACTGATGTTGTACGAAATCGCCGAATATCTTGGCTTTCCCGGTGTATTGAACCTGTTCCGCTATCTGTCGTTCCGCACCGGTGCGGCGACGGCGACGGCGCTGTTCCTCGGCCTGATCATCGGTCCGCGCTTCATCGGCTGGCTGCGCGTGCACCAGGGCAAGGGGCAGCCGATCCGCCTCGATGGCCCACAGACCCACCTCGCCAAGCGCGGCACGCCGACCATGGGCGGGCTGATGATCCTGACCTCGCTCACCACCTCGGTGCTGTTGTGGATGGACCTTGCCAATCCGTTCGTCTGGGCGTGCCTGTTCGTCACGCTCGGCTTCGCAGCGATCGGTTTCCTCGACGATTATGACAAGGTGCGCAAGGCGAGTACCGCGGGCGTTTCGGGCCGAGTGCGCCTGCTGCTCGAATTCTTCATCGCCGGCGTCGCGAGCTGGATCATCATCCAACAGACCGGCACGATGCTGTACGTGCCGTTCTTCTCGGGCGTCGCGATCGATCTGGGGCCGTTCTACGTCATCTTCGCCGCCTTCACGATCGTGGCGTTCGGCAATGCGGTGAACCTGACCGACGGGCTGGACGGGCTCGCCACCATGCCGGTCATCATCGCCTCGGTCGCGCTGATGCTGATCGTCTATATGGTCGGCAACGCCAAGTTCGCCGCCTATCTCGGCATTCCGCACGTGCTGGGGGCAGGCGACCTCGCGCTGTTCTGCGGCGCGATCGTGGGGGCAGGGCTGGCGTTCCTGTGGTACAACGCCCCTCCGGCGGCGGTGTTCATGGGCGATACCGGCAGCCTCGCGCTGGGCGGCGCACTGGGCGCGATCGCGGTATCGTCGCATCACGAAATCGTGCTGGCGATCATCGGCGGGCTGTTCGTGGTCGAGGCGCTTTCGGTCATCATCCAGGTGTTCTGGTACAAGCGCACCGGCAAGCGCATCTTCCGCATGGCGCCGATCCACCATCATTTCGAACAGCTTGGCTGGGCCGAGGCCACGGTCGTGATCCGTTTCTGGATCATCGCCTTCGTGCTGGCGCTCGCCGGCCTCTCGACGCTGAAACTGCGGTGATCATCGCCACCGCCTGGGCGGGGAAGAAGTTCGCGGTGCTGGGGCTGGCGCGCTCCGGCGCGGCGACGGTGCGCGCGCTGCTCGCCGGTGGGGCGGAGGTTGTCGCGTGGGACGGTGATGAAGCAAAGCGCGACGCCCTGTCCCCGTCTCCCCGCTCGCGGGGAGAGGGTCGGGGAGAGGGGACTTCTTCTTCTACGCCATCTCCCGCCACACCCCCTCTCCCAACCCTCTCCCCCATGGGGGAGAGGGCTTTGGTGTTCGCCGATCCGTTGTCGATCGATCTCACCGGCTTCGATGGTGTCGTGGTGTCCCCGGGCGTACCGCTCAACCGCCACCCGATCGTCACTCACGCCGGCTCGGTGCCCATCATCGGCGACATCGAACTCTTCGCCCAGGCCCGTGCCAACCTCCCCGCGCACAAGGTCGTCGGCATCACCGGCACCAACGGCAAGTCGACCACCACCGCGCTGATCCACCACATTCTCAACCAGGCCGGCATCCCGACCCGCATGGGCGGCAATATCGGCCTGCCGATCCTCGCGCAGGACCCGTTGCCCGCGGGCGGCGTCTATGTCCTCGAACTGTCGAGCTACCAGATCGATCTGACGACCAGCCTCGATTGCGACGTCGCGGTGCTGCTCAACATCACCCCCGACCATCTGGATCGCTATGCCGGCTTCGAGGCCTATGCCGCATCGAAGGCGCGGCTGTTCGCGATGCAATCGTCCGGCAACGCCGCGATCGTCGGCACCGGCGACACGACCTCGACCGCCATCGCCGACACTCTGCCGCACGCGACCCGCATCGCCGTGCCCGGCGATGCGCCCGCTTATGGCCCCGCACTCGCCGGACCGCATAATGCCCAGAACGCGCTGGCCGCCATTGCGGTGTGCGAAGCGTTGGGCCTCGATGCCGACACCATCCGCGCCGGCCTGCAAAGCTACCGCGCGCTTCCCCACCGCATGGCGCACGTCGCCGACGTGAACGGCGTCGCCTATGTCGACGACAGCAAGGCGACCAACCCCGATTCGACCGCGCCCGCGCTGAACGCGTTCGGCCGCATCCACTGGATCGTCGGCGGCCTCGCCAAGTCCGACGACCTCGATGCCTGCCGCCCGGGCTTCGCCAATGTCGTGCGCGCCTATACCATCGGCACCGCCGCCGATCGTTTCGCCGAGTTGCTCGCCCCCGACATGCCCGTGGAGAACACCGGCACCCTCGACGCAGCGGTCCGCGCCGCCGCCGCCAACGCGCAACCCGGCGATACGGTGCTGTTGTCGCCCGCCTGCGCATCATTCGACCAGTATAGCGATTTCGAAGCGCGCGGCCGCGCCTTCGCAGCAGCGGTGGAGGCTTTGCGATGACCGATATCGGACGCGGGCGGGACGTTCGCGCGCTGCGGCAACGGGTCGAAACGATCCAGGGGCGCAGCGCCCGCTCGCCGATCGGCGCATGGTTTCGCGAAGTCGACCGGGTGCTGCTGCTGATCGCGATGGTGCTGATCGCGATCGGGCTGGTCGCAGTGGCCGCCGCGTCGCCGGCTTCCGCGGTGCGCTATTCGGGCGGCGACGTCACCGTGCCGCCGATGATGTATTTCTGGCGACAGGCGGGGTGGATCGGCCTGTCCTTTCCGGTGATGATCGCGGTGTCGATGCTGCCGGTCACGTTCGCCCGGCGGCTGTGCCTGCTCGGCACTGCGGTACTCGTGCTGGCATTGATGCTCACGCCGTTCGTGGGGGTCGAGGCGAACGGCGCACGACGCTGGGTCAGCCTCGGCATCGGCCAGTTCCAGCCGTCCGAGTTCCTGAAACCCATGTTCATCGTCACGACGGCATGGCTGTTGTCGCTGCGGGCCAAGGATCCGCAACTGCCGATGCTGCTGGTCACCGGCGCGTTGACTGCGGTCATCGCCGGCTGTCTGATGTTGCAGCCCGATTTCGGGCAGACGGTCATTTTCTGCGGCGTCTGGGCCGCGCTGCTGATCGTCGCCGGCATTCAGGTTCGGACCATGGCGCTGCTCGGCGGCGCAGGGATCGGGCTGGTCGCTGCCGCCTACACCTTCTACGGCACGGCGCGGGTTCGCATCGACGGCTTCCTGTTTCCCGATCCCGAAAGTGCCGCGACCGACAGCTATCAGGTCGACATGGCCCATGCCGTGCTGACCGCCGGCGGCGCGATCGGCACCGGTCCTGGCGGCGGGCGGGTGAAGTTCAAGCTGCCCGAAGCGCATACCGACTATATTTTTGCCGTGGTGGGTGAGGAATTCGGCCTGATCGCCTGCGGCATCATCGCGCTGATCTTCCTCGCCATCGTCGTGCGCGTGTTCGTCCGCCTGCTCGATGAGGAAGACGCGTTCAAGCTGCTCGCGGCCGCCGGCCTGGCGGTACAGTTCGGGGCGCAGGCACTCATCAACATGGCGGTCAATGTCGGTATCGCCCCGTCGAAGGGGATGACGCTGCCGTTCATCTCCTATGGCGGGTCGTCGATGATCGCCCTGTCGATCGGCATGGGACTGCTGCTCGCTTTCACCCGCCGGAACCCGTATCTGACCCGCTCACCCTATGGCCAGCAGCGCTGGAGCGGAGCGAAATGAGCAAACATTATGTCCTCGCCGCCGGGGGCACCGGGGGACATATGGTCCCGGCCGCCGCGCTTGCGGTCGAACTGACCCGGCGCGGCCACCGCGTCGCGCTGGTCAGCGACGAACGCGGCGTGCGCTTTCCCGACCTGTTCGACGGCATCCAGACGCATGTCCTGCCCGCCGGGCGGTTGAGCGGCGGTCCGATCGGTTGGCTGAAGGCCGGTCGGCAGATGCTGGCCGGGCGGTCGATGGCGATCGAGTTGTACAGGACGTTCCGCCCCGCCGCCGTGATCGGCTTCGGCGGCTATCCGGCACTCCCCGCGCTGCTGGCCGCCTTCGCGCAAAAGGTGCCGACGATCGTTCACGAACAGAATGCCGTACTCGGCCGGGTCAACCGGCTGGTCGCGGGCAGCGTCGATGCCATCGCCACCAGCTATGAAGCGGTCGAGCGGCTGAAGGACAAGCATGTCCCCAAGACGCATCTGGTCGGCAATCCGGTGCGCGACAGCGTCCTCGCCCTGCGCGATCGGCCCTATCCGCATCTCGATGCCGAGGGGATTTTCCGGGTGCTGGTCACCGGCGGCAGCCAGGGGGCGAGCGTGTTGAGCCAGGTCGTGCCCGACGGTCTCGCGCTGCTCCCCGTCGCGTTCCGCCGCCGGATGCAGGTGACGCATCAGGCGCGGATCGAGGATATCGACGCGGTGCGCGCCAAATATGCCGAACATGGCATTCCGGCGGAGATCGCGACCTATCTGCCCGACCTGCCCGACCGGCTGGCATGGGCGCATGTCGTGATCGCGCGGGCAGGGGCGTCGACGATCGCCGAACTGACGGCGGCGGGGCGTCCCGCGATCCTCGTGCCGCTGCCCGGCGCGACCGACGATCATCAGACCGCGAATTGCCGCGAGATCGTGTCGGCGGGGGGCGCGCGTGCGATCGCCCAGTCGCACTTTACCCCCGCGGAACTGGCCAAGCAGATCCAGAAGCTCGGCCTCGATCCCGCTGCGCTCGCCAATGCGGCGGCGCGTGCGCGTAGTTGCGGGCGGCCGTTCGCGGTGCGCGACATGGCCGATCTGGTCGAAAGCATCGACGCACCAAAGGCGAAAGTGGGCAAGGTCGCCCCCGCCAAACGACAGAAGGAAGCATTTGCGTGAAGGGTGTCGCGACCGATATCGGTACGATCCATTTCGTCGGCATCGGCGGCATCGGCATGTCGGGCATTGCCGAGGTGATGCACAATCTCGGCTATAAGGTGCAGGGATCGGACGTGGCCGAGGGCTATGTCGTCGATGGCCTGCGCGCGCGCGGCATCGACGTGCATATCGGTCATAGGGCGGAAAATGTGGAGGGCGTCGCGGTCGTCGTCACCTCGACCGCGATCAAGCCCGGCAATCCCGAACGCGACCATGCGCTCGCCAGGCGCATTCCGGTAGTGCGCCGCGCGGAAATGCTCGCCGAACTGATGCGGCTGAAATCGACCGTCGCGGTCGCTGGGACGCATGGCAAGACGACCACGACCTCGCTGATCGCGGCGCTGCTCGATGCCGGCGGCGTCGATCCGACCGTCATCAATGGCGGCATCATCAACAGCTATGGTTCGAACGCACGACTGGGTGCGTCGGACTGGATGGTGGTCGAGGCGGACGAAAGCGACGGCAGCTTCCTGCGCTTGGACGGCACGATCGCGGTCGTCACCAACATCGACCCCGAACATCTCGACCATTATGGCAGCTTCGATCGGGCGAAGGACGCCTATGTCGAATTTATCGAAAATGTGCCCTTCTATGGCGCGGCGGTGCTCTGCCTCGACCATCCCGAAGTGCAGGCGCTGATCCCGCGCATCCGCGACCGCCGTATCGTCACCTATGGCTTTGCCGCCCAGGCCGATGTGCGCGGCGTCGAGGTGACGGCGGGCCGCGACGGCAACCGGTTCGACTGCGTCGTGCGCGACCGCGACGGCCAGACCCGCACGATCGCCGGTATTCACCTGCCGATGGCGGGTCGCCACAATGTCCAGAACGCGCTGGCGGCGATCGCCGTCGCGGTCGAACTGGGCCTCGACGACGCGACCATCGCGCAGGGCTTTGCCAAGTTCGGCGGCGTCAAGCGCCGCTTCACCCGCGTCGGCGAAGTGGCAGGCATGACCGTGATCGACGATTACGGCCACCATCCGGTCGAAATCCGCGCGGTCCTGTCGGCGGCGCGCGAGGCGACCGGCGGGCGGGTGATCGCCGTCGTCCAGCCGCACCGCTATTCGCGGCTTGGCGCGCTGATGGACGAGTTCGCACAGGCGTTCAACGACGCCGACGCCGTCCATGTCCTGCCGGTCTATGCCGCCGGCGAAGCCCCGGTCGAGGGGGTGAGTGCCGAGGCGCTGGTCGACGGCATCCGCCTGCGCGGCCATCGTTCGGCACAGGTCGCCGCCGACAAGGACGCGCTTGCCACGGCACTCGCAGCCGAAGGACAGGACGGCGACCTGATCGTCTGCCTCGGTGCCGGCGACATCACCAAGATCGCCGCCGGCCTGCCCGCCGCGATCGAAGCGAAGCTGGCATGAGCGACTGGTTCTCCACCGCGATCGAGATGCAGCGCGAAATCCTGCGCGCGCAGCAGGCGCAGCTCGACGCGGCGAAGAAGCTGCTCGACACCGCCGAAACCCGCGACATGACCGAGGTCGGCAAGCAGATCGCCGATGCGCAGGCAGAGGCATGGACCGCCTGGGCGCGCTTCTGGGGCAGCGGCAAATGACCCTGCCGCCGGTCCGTGGCAAGCTGACCGCGAACGCACCGCTGGCCCCGCTCGTCTGGTTCAAGGCGGGCGGTGCGGCGCAGTGGCTGTTCGAACCGGCCGACACGGACGATCTCCGCGACTTTCTCCGCGCGCTCGACCCGTCGGTGCCGGTCATGGGGCTGGGCCTCGGCTCCAACCTGATCGTCCGCGACGGCGGCGTTCCCGGCGTCGTCGTGCGCCTCGGCAAGCCCTTCGCGAAGGTCGCGGCGGACGGCCTGACGCTGACCTGCGGCGGCGGGGCGAGCGGCATCCTCGTCTCCTCGACCGCGCGCGACGCAGGCATCGCCGGCGTCGAGTTCCTCCGCTCGATCCCCGGCACGGTCGGCGGCTTTGTCCGCATGAACGGCGGCGCCTATGGCCGCGAGGTCGCCGACGTGCTGGTCGAGGCGCAGGTCGTGACGCGCGACGGCACGCTCACGACGCTGGAAAATGCCGACCTCAATTATCGCTACCGTCACAGCGACTTGCCCGACGGCGCGATCGTCGTCTCGGCGACCTTTCGCGGCGAAGCGGGCGATCCGGCGGCGATCCAGGCCGAAATGGACCGCATCGCGGCGGCCCGCGAAGCCTCGCAGCCGCTCCGCTCCAAGACCGGCGGATCGACCTTCAAGAACCCCGACGGGCACAAGGCATGGGCACTGGTCGACGCCGCCGGCTGCCGGGGGCTGCGCAAGGGCGACGCGCAGGTGTCTGAGAAGCACTGCAATTTCCTGCTCAACACCGGCAACGCCACCAGCGCCGATATCGAGGCGCTGGGCGAGGAAGTCCGCGCGAAGGTGCTCGCCGCCTCGGGCGTGACGCTCGAATGGGAAATCCAGCGGGTGGGGGTGGCGTGATGGGCCGGTTCCACCCGAAACCCAACCCGTTCGCTTCGAGCGGAGGTTCGAGCGCAGTCGAGAACCGAAGTCGAGAAGGCCGCGCCTGGGGTAACCCGTTCTCGACGGACGCTTCTCGACTTCGCTCGAAGCTGCTCGAACCGAACGGGTTTGTGATCGAAACGACAAAGGAACCGACCGCGTGACCGACCCCCTGCACATCGTCGTCCTCATGGGTGGCTGGTCGTCGGAACGCGAAGTCTCGCTCATGTCCGGCAACGGCGTGGCGACCGCGCTCGAATCGCTCGGCCACCGCGTCACCCGCATCGACATGGACCGCAACATCGCCGCGCGCCTGACCGAAGCGAAGCCCGACCTCGTTTTCAACGCGCTGCACGGATCGCCCGGCGAGGACGGCACGGTGCAGGGCATGATGGATCTGATGGGGCTGCGCTACACGCATAGCGGCCTCGCCACCTCGGTCATCGCCATCGACAAGGTGCTGACCAAGCACGCGCTCGTCCCCGCCGGCGTCCCCATGCCCGGCGGCCGGATCGTCAAGACCGCCGAACTCCACGAACGCGACCCGCTGCCCCGCCCGTACGTCCTGAAACCCGTTAGTGAGGGCTCCTCGGTCGGCGTCGCCATCGTCACCGACGACAGCAACTATGGCAATCCGATCGCCGCCGACGCAAAAGGCCCGTGGCAGGAATTCGACGAACTCCTCGCCGAACCCTTTATCCGTGGCCGCGAACTGACCACCGCCGTGCTTGGCGACCGCGCACTGGGCGTCACCGAATTGAAGCCCAAGAGCGGCTTCTACGATTACGACAGCAAATATACCGACGGCCTGACCGAGCATGTCTGCCCCGCCGACATTCCCGACGATATCGCGCAGGCGTGCATGGCCTATGCCGTCACCGCCCACCGCGTGCTGGGGTGCAAGGGTGCGTCGCGCACCGACTTCCGCTGGGACGACACGCAGGGCATCGACGGCCTGTTCATCCTCGAAACCAATACCCAGCCCGGCATGACGCCGCTCAGCCTCGTTCCCGAACAGGCGCGCCATGTCGGCATGAGCTACGAACAACTCGTCGGCTGGATCGTGGAAGAGGCGATGCGATGACCCAGACCGGCAAGCGCGTCGTCCAGACCCGCACCGTCAAGCCCAAGCGCCGCGTCCAGCAGAAGCGCCCGGTCCGCGCCTCGGTCCTTGATCAGGCGGTCGCGGCGCTGCCCGGCGGTGCCGCCACCGCCCGCCGCATCGTCGGCTGGAGCCTGACCGCCGGCGCCGGCGCGATCGTCATCGCGCTCGCCAACTGGTTCGGACTGTTCGGCATGGTCGGCGTCGCCGCCGCCGAAGCGGTCGGATCGGCGGGCTTCCGCGTCGAACAGATCGAAGTGACCGGCCTGAAGCGCATGGACGCGACCTCGGTCTATGCCGTCGCGCTCGATCAGCGCTCGCGGGCGATGCCGCTGGTCGACCTCGACGCGACGCGACAGAAGCTGCTCGGCTATGGCTGGATCGCCGATGCCCGCGTCTCGCGCCGCCTGCCCGATACGCTGGTCGTCGACGTCGTCGAACGCGATCCGGCGGCGGTGTGGCAGAACAAGGGGCAGTTGATGCTGATCGACGAGGGCGGCGTGCTCCTCGACGGCGTACAGCCCAACCGCATGCCGCGCCTGCCGCTGGTGATCGGCGACGGCGCCAATGCGCAGGAACCGGCCTATCGCAAGCTGATGGCCGCCGCGCCCGCGCTCAAACCGGTGGTGAAGGCGGCGGTATGGGTCGGCAATCGCCGCTGGGACATCCTGTTCCAGACCGGCGAGCGGCTGGTCCTGCCCGAAGGGGACGCCGAATCGGCAAAGGCGCTGGTCAAGTTCGCACAGTTGGACGGCACGCTCGGCCTGCTCGGCAAGGGCTATGACCGGTTCGACCTGCGCGATCCGACCAAGCTGGTCGTGCGGATGAAGCATGCGACGCCGAACGAGGTCGAGGATGACGGGTCGGACAATCAGGCGGCGGCGGCACCGCTGACCGACGCCGACTGAACAGGGGGGCATATGGCGAAGACGGCACCGGAAGGAATCATCACCGCACTCGACATCGGCACGTCGAAAGTGTCGGCACTGATCGCGCGCGCCGACGACAGCGGCGAACTGACCGTGCTCGGCACCGGCCAGCGCGAGAGCCGCGGCGTCAAGCGCGGCTATATCGCGGACATGAAGGCGACCGAGACGGCGGTCCGCGAGGCGGTCGAACAGGCCGAACGCATCGCCGGCTTCAACATCGAGGATGTGTGGGTCAGCTTCTCGGCGGGCGGCCTCGTGTCCGATATCGTCAAGCTGGAGGTCGATCTCGGCGGCCACCGCGTCGAACAGTCCGACATCGATGCGCTGCTGAAGGCCGGCCGCAACGCCATCGATCCGGGACAGCGCATGGTGCTGCACGCGCAACCGATGCGCTACACGCTCGACGGGCTTGGCGGAGTGAAGGAGCCGAAGGGGCTGCACGCCGACCGGTTGGGCGTCGAGATCCATGTCGTCGCGACCGAAGGCTCGCCGGTCCGCAATCTCGACCTGTGCGTCCGTTCGGCGCATCTCGAAACCAAATCGATCGTCGCTGCCCCCGTCGCGACCGGGCTTGCCTGTCTGTCGGAGGAGGAGCGCGAACTGGGCGTGGCGCTGGTCGAAATCGGCGCGGGCATCACCAACGTCTCGGTCTTCGCCAATGGCGTGCTGACCGGCCTCGCTTCGATCGCGATGGGTGCCAGCGACATCACCGACGACGTCGCCTCCGCCTTCGGCACCAACCGCGCACAGGCCGAACGGCTCAAATGCTTCTACGGGTCGGCCAACATGAGCCCGCGCGACAATCACGACATGATCGAGGTCGCACCGGTCCGTGCCGATGAGGATTCGGAGGGAACGCGCATCACCCGCGCGCAGCTCATCACCACCATCCGCCAGCGGCTCGAACGGCTGGTCGGCGAGATCGGCAAGGAACTGCGCCGGCTGAACTTCGACGATCCGGTCGGGCGACAGGTCGTGCTGACCGGCGGCGGGGCCGAGTTGAAGGGGATTGCCGACTATGCGCAGCAGGCGCTGGGCCGCCCGGTCCGCGTCGGTCGTGCGCGCGGGCTGACCGCGCTGCCGGAGGCGCATTCCGGCCCCGGCTTCGCCACGCTCGCCGGACTGGCCATGTTCGCCGCGTCGA
Source organism: Sphingomonas sp. BL-S-05 (assembly GCF_055521695.1). Taxonomy (NCBI): domain Bacteria; kingdom Pseudomonadati; phylum Pseudomonadota; class Alphaproteobacteria; order Sphingomonadales; family Sphingomonadaceae; genus Sphingomonas; species Sphingomonas sp. BL-S-05. The sequence goes on from NZ_CM145499.1 coordinate 953,810, forward strand.
ACCCGGTGGATTTGCGTGCGTTACAACCGACGCAGCAAATGGTATCGCGTCCCAGCACGGGGGCGCTGTTCCAACGGCTGCTGACGGCATTTCGCGCCAACTATTGACTTTTTATTACCATCGGGCCGCGGGGGACTAGGATCGCCTCGCCGCTTGATGCACAACGGCATGGTAATTGTGCCCGGTGCCGGCCGGGACAGGGAGACCGAGTATGAGCATCGAATTTCTGGCACCCGACGTGGATGAACTGACCCCGCGCATTACCGTGATCGGGGTCGGCGGTGCCGGCGGCAACGCGATCGCGAACATGATCCGTGCCGAGGTGCAGGGGGTCGAGTTCCTCGTCGCCAACACCGACGCGCAGGCGCTGAAACAGTCGTCGGCGCCGCAGCGTATCCAGCTTGGCGCCAAGATCACCCAGGGCCTGGGTGCCGGCAGCCGTCCGGAAATCGGCCGCGCCGCTGCCGAGGAAACGATCGAGCAGGTCCAGAAGAGCCTCGAAGGCGCGCATATGTGCTTCATCGCCGCTGGCATGGGCGGCGGCACCGGCACCGGTGCGGCCCCGGTGATCGCGAAGGCTGCGCGCGAAATGGGCATCCTGACCGTCGGCGTCGTGACCCGTCCGTTCGCGTTCGAGGGCAAGCGCCGCGCGAAGTCGGCCGAGGCCGGCATCGAGGAACTGCAGAAATATGTCGATACGCTGATCGTCATCCCGAACCAGAATCTGTTCCTGATCGCCAACGCCAACACGACCTTCAAACAGGCCTTCGAAATGGCCGACGAAGTGTTGCAGCAGGGCGTGCGCGGCATCACCGACCTGATGGTCATGCCGGGCCTCATCAACCTCGACTTCGCCGACGTCCGTTCGGTGATGCAGGAGATGGGCAAGGCGATGATGGGCACCGGCGAGGCCGAAGGTGACAATCGCGCGATCGAGGCGGCGCAGCAGGCGATCGCCAACCCGCTGCTCGACGGCGTGTCGCTGAACGGTGCCAAGGGCGTGATCGTGTCGATCACCGGCGGCGACGACATGCGCCTGCTCGAAGTGGACGAGGCCGCGAACCATATTCGCGAACTGGTCGACGACGACGCCAACATCATCTGGGGTTCGGCGTTCAACAGCGAACTCGAGGGCAAGATCCGCGTCTCGGTCGTCGCGACCGGCATCGAGGACGAGGCTCCGTCGCAGGCGCAGCCCGCGCCGGCCCAGCCCGAACCGACCCGCGCCTTCTCGTTCAACGCGCCGCGTCGTCCGGCTGCTGCCGCGCCGGTAGCGCCGAGCGGTGCCGCTGCCGACCATCTGCAGGAAGCACCCGCGCCCGCGCCGATGGAGCGTTTTCCGCAGGGCGTGAGCCAGCCGTCGGTGTCGGAACGGATCGTGCCGCATTCGACCTATGACGCGCCTCAGCACATGCCGCCGCAGGCACCGGTGCAACCTTCGCACGCCGATGAGGACGAACTGGTGCTCGGTGCCGAGGCTGCGGCACCTGCGCCCGCGCCAACCCCGGCGAGCGATTTCGGTGCCTCGTCCAGCGAAGGCCGCCGCCGCTGGCTGACCCCGGACACCCCCGCCGAACCAGCCCCGCGCGAGGAAGCGGCGCCGACCCGCAAGCCCGGCGGCACGCTGTTCGAACGCATGGCCAATGCCGGCCGCGCCCCCGCACGCGGCACCGACGATGGCAAGGAACCGCTGGACATCCCGCGCTTCCTCCACCGCCAGAACAACCAGTAACCCCACCGCCCCGCGACCGGCATCGCGGGGCAAGGGTTTGATCGGTTCAAATCCTCCCCGCCCCGCGGGGAGGGGGACCGTCCGCAGGACGGTGGAGGGGGATCGCCCCACCCGAAACGCCCGAAACTTTCCTATCCGCAAGAACCCTGTCAGACTCGAATGCGGCGCCAGCCGCCTTCCCGGTCGCTCTGCAACACCTCGTTACGTGTAACCTTCGTCACCTTCGCCGCCCGTTCGTCGCCACGACCACTCGCTTCGTCGCCGACCCCGCCCAACCGCCATTCCCGGTTCAGCCGCGACATGGTGTAGCGAAGCCATCCATGACCCGATTCCCGCTCCTGCCCGCGACCGCCCTGCTGCTCGCCACCGCCGCCCCGCTCCCCGTCGCGGCGCAGTCCGGCGCGATCGTCCAGTCCGTGACGACCCCCAACGCCGACCGCCTGTCCGAACAGATGCGCATCCTGGGTCGCAACCCCAACGACGTATCGGCGTTGGTGGAAGCCGGGCGTCTCAGCGGCAAGCTCGGCGACACCGACGCCGCGATGCAGTTCCTCGCCCGCGCCGAAAAGGTCGCGGCCAGCGACCCCCGCATCCGCGCCGCCCGCGCAGTCGCGCTGGTGGGCATGGAGCGACCGGGGGAGGCGCTCGCCCTGTTCGCCTCGGCCGAACGCGCCGGGGTGGCGATGACGCCCTATCTGGCGGAACGCGGCCTCGCCTATGACCTGCTCGGGCAGGGCGCACTGGCGCAGGCCGATTACCGGCAGGCGCTGCGCGCAGGGGAGGATGACGAGGTCACCCGCCGCCTCGCGCTGTCGCTCGGCATCGACGGTAATCTGGCGGAGGCGACGAAAGTCCTGAACCCGCTGCTCGTGCAGAACGACCGCGCCGCATGGCGGGTGCGTGCCTTCACCCTCGCCATGTCCGGGGATGCGGCGGGTGCGGACAAGATCACCGCCAGCATGCTGCCGGGCTTTGCCGCCAGCCTTTCGCCCTTCTTCCGCCGGCTGCCGCAACTGGCGGGCGCCGACCGTGCCTTTGCGGTGCATTTCGGCCGTCTGGCGCCCACGCCCGAACGGATCGCTGACGCCCGACTCGCGCCGTCCTTCCCCGCACCGGTTCGCGCGACCGCCCCGGTAGCGGTCGCCGCCGCGACACCGGCGCCCGCTCCGGTTCGTCAGCCCAGCGCCGCCGAACGCCGCCGTCAGGCTGCCGCCGAACAGGCGCGCAGCACGGCGGAGGCGCAGGCCCGGCAACTGGCACAGGCCAGAGCCGACGAGACCGCCCGCCGCGAATCGCTGGCCCGCCTGAACGCCGAACGGGCGGCGCAGGCGCAGCGCGAACGCGATGCGCAGCAACTCGCCGCCCAACAGGCCGAACAGGCGCGCATTGCCGAAGCGACCCGGCTGGAGGCCGAACGCGTCGCCGCGCGGCAGGTCGAGGAACGCCGTCTCGCCGCCGCCGCACTTGCCGAACGCGACCGGCAGGCACAGGCTGCGCGCCCGCCGGTCCAGGTCGCCGCCGCGCCGGTGCCGGTCACCGTCGTCGACCGCCCCACCGCAACGCCGTCGGCGACGCCGACCGTCTCCACCGCCGCCGCGACCGTCGCCGGCCGCCGCGACTCGAACGACGACGTCCTCGCGCGGATCATCCGCAACCTCGACATCCCGGCCTCCGAACTCGGCGTCGGCCCGCCGCCGGCACCCGCCGCCCCCGCCACCAGCACGACCTTCGCCGCCGACGCCGAAGCGGCACGTCGTGTCGCCGCCAAGCGCGAAGCGGACGAACGCGCCGCCGAACTCGCCAAGGCCGCCGAGGCCAAGAAGCTCGCCGCCGCCCGCGCGGCCGCTGCCAAAAAGGCCGCCGACGCGAAGAAGCTGGCCGAAGAGAAGAAGGCCGAAGCGGCGGAGGCGGCCAGGCTCGCCGCCGCCAAGCGCGCCGACCCCGAACGCCATTGGGTGCAGGTGGCCGGTGGCGCGAACGTCGCGGGGCTGCCCGCCGCCTGGGCAGTGATGGCCGGAAAGGCGCCCGCGCTGAAGGGGCGGCAGGCATGGACCACGCCGCTGCGCGCGACCAATCGCCTGCTGACCGGTCCGTTCAAGACCGATGACGAGGCGCAGGCGTTCGTCAATACGCTGCGCAAATCGGGGGTGCAGGCCTTCGCCTTTACCAGCGAGGTGGGTCAGAAGGTTACCCGGGTGCCGATCAAGTGACGGCCCCCTATGCCGCGAACCCGCATGCCCATGGCGGTCGGCTGCACCCCGAACCGGGCGATGCGACGCGTGGTCCGCGCGACGCGTTCCAGCGCGATCGCGATCGGGTCATTCATTCGATCAGCTTCCGTCGCCTGCGTCACAAGACGCAGGTGTTCATGGCGCCCGACGGCGACCATTTCCGCGTCCGGCTGACCCATAGCCTCGAAGTCGCGCAGATTGGCCGTGCCGTCGCCCGCACGCTGGGACTGAACGAGGATCTGACCGAGGCGCTGTGCCTTGCCCATGATATCGGCCATCCGCCGTTCGGCCATGCCGGCGAGGATGCGCTGGAGGCGGCGATGGCCGCGCATGGCGGCTTCGACCATAATGGCCAGACGCTGCGGACGCTGACCTGGCTCGACAGCCCCTATCCGCGCTGGCGGGGGCTGAACCTGACCTGGGACACGCTGGAGGGGCTGGCCAAGCATAACGGCCCGATCCCGACGCCCGGCTGGGCCTTGGCGCAGGCGGACGCCGCTCACGGTCTCCGCCTGAACGAATGGCCCTCGCTCGAGGCGCAGATCGCGGCGATCGCCGACGACATCGCCTATGACAATCACGACATCGACGATGGCCTGCGCGCCGGCTTGCTGACACTCGACCAGTTGCTCAGCGTACCGTTCGTCGCGGCCGGATGGGACGCCGTGCGCAAACGCTTCCCCGACGTGGCCCCCGAGCGGCTGGTCGGCGAACTTACCCGGTCGCAGATCGGGGCGATGGTCAACGACCTGATCGCCGAGACGCAGCGCCGCGTCGCCGCCGCCGGTGTCGAGACCGTCGCCGATGTCCGCAGCGCCGGCCAGTGCCTTGCCCATTTCTCTCCCGAAATGGCGGAGCAGGAGCGAACGCTGAAGCGCTTCATGTACGCCAATCTCTATCATCACCCGCGACAATTGGCCGCGGCGGACATGGCGGGGCGGGTGGTGTCGGGACTGTTCGCCGCCTATCACGACGATCCTCGGGCGATGCACGATGGCTGGCATATGACGCTTCCCGAGGCCGAACCCGATCGCAGCCGCCACATTGCCGATTTCATCGCCGGTATGACCGATCGCTATGCCGTTCGTTGCTATCGCGAGGTCGTTGGACCGATCTGCCTCCCCGAGGGGTTCTGACCGCATAGCAGCTTTTGCCTAAGTCGACCCTTTCCGCTAAGCGGCGCGGTTCCACCAACCGACCGGAACCGCCATGACGCTGTACCCCCGTTTCTTCGCCCATCTCGACCGCGCGCTCGATACGCTCGTCGCACGCGGCGACCTGCCGGCGGGACTGGAGCGACGCGCGGTCACGGTTGAGCCGCCCCGCGACACGAGCCATGGCGACCTGTCGACCAACGCGGCGATGGTGCTCGCCAAGCCCGCCAAGACCAATCCGCGCGCGCTGGCCGAATTGCTGGTCGCCGAACTGGCGGGCCTGCCCGAAGTCGCTTCTGCGTCGGTCGCCGGACCGGGCTTCATCAACCTGACGCTGACCGACGCGACGTGGCGCGGTGAACTCACTGCGATAGCCGAGGCCGGCGACGACTATGGCCGGTCGCAGGCGGGGGCCGGGACGGTCGTGAACATCGAATATGTCTCGGCCAACCCGACCGGCCCGATGCATATGGGCCATTGCCGCGGCGCGGTGGTCGGCGATGCGCTGGCCAGCCTGCTCGAATGGAACGGCGCGCGCGTCGTCCGCGAATATTATGTCAACGATGCCGGCGGCCAGGTCGCCGTCCTCGCCCGTTCGGTGCATCTGCGCTACCGCGAGGCGTTGGGCGAGACGGTGACCATTCCCGAGGGGCTGTATCCCGGCGACTATCTGGTCCCGGTGGGGCAGGCGCTCGCCGCCGAATTCGGCGACCGCTACGTGAACGCGCCTGAAGAGGAATGGCTGGTGCTGTTCCGCACCCGCGCCGTCGCGGCGATGCTTGCCATGATCAAGGCCGATCTGAAGTTGCTCGGCATCGAACATGACGTCTTTTCCTCCGAAGCCGAATTGCAGGCGGCGAAAAAGCCTGAAGCCGCCGAGGCATGGCTGCGCGAACGCGACCTCGTCTATGACGGTGTCCTCGAAGCGCCGAAGGGCGAGACGCCCGAGGATTGGGAACCGGTCGAGCTGCCGCTGTTCCGCTCCACGAAGTTCGGCGACGATCAGGACCGCCCGATCAAGAAGTCGGACGGCAGCTGGACCTATTTCGGTGCCGACCTCGCCTATCATTTCCAAAAGGCCGAGGGGGTCGATCAGCTAATCGACATCTGGGGCGCGGACCATGCCGGTACCGTCAAGCGGATCGTCGCGGCGGTGCAGGCGCTGACCGAGGGCAAGACCCGCTTCGACGTCAAGCTGGTGCAGATGGTGCGGCTGCTGCGTGGCGGCGAGCCGGTCAAGATGTCGAAGCGCGCCGGCAATTTCGTGACGCTCGCCGATGTCGTGAACGAAGTCGGCAAGGACGTCGTCCGCTTCACGATGCTGACCCGCAAGGCCGATGCGCAGATGGACTTCGACTTCGCCAAGGTGGTCGAGGCGTCGAAGGACAATCCGGTCTTCTACGTCCAATATGCCCATGCCCGCGTGCATTCGCTGGCGCGGCGTGCGGCAGAGGCGGGAATTGCCGTTGCCGACGATGCCGACCTGTCCCGTCTCGATACGGTCGAACTGGCGCTGGTGAAGCGTGCGGCGCAGTTTCCGCGCATGGTGGAAAGCGCGGCGGCGGTCCGCGAGCCGCACCGCATCGCCTTTTATCTCTATGACCTCGCGGCGGAATTCCACGCGGCGTGGAACCTCGGTAATGACGACCCGTCGCGCCGCTATCTTCAGCCCGATGATCCGGCGCTGACACAGGCGCGGCTTTTCCTTGCGCGCGCGATCGGGCAGATTATTCGCAACGGCCTTGCTATCATGGGGGTCGAGGCGGTTAAGGAGATGAAATAATGGCGGATTCGATCGCGTCCGGCGATCCCGACCACGAACGTCTGCCATGGTTGGAAAGCGCCGATCCGGAACCGGATGCGCCGCGTCCGGTGTGGCGGACGGTCCTGCTGGTGTTGATCGGGTTGCTCATGGTGGCCGCGATCGTCTTTGCCTTGTTGCGCCAGCGCGACGCGCCGACCGCCAGCGGCACCGGCGACCTGATCGCTGCACCCAACGAGCCGTACAAGACGCGCGCCGAGGGTAGCGACGGGATGCAGGTGACCGGCGACAGCGACACTGCCATCGCCACCAGCGAAGGGGCGACTGGCGGCAACGCCTCGGTCAATCTCAACGCGGTGCCCGAGGCGCCGGTGCAGGGCAGCGCCGCCGCGCCTGCCGCCGCCCCGGCGAACAGCGGTACCGGCCGTGTCGCCACGGCGGTGCCGACGACGACGCAGCGGCTCGAGGCCCGCGCCCCGGCGGCTGCCGCGCCTGCGCCGGCGGCGGCGGGTGCCGGCGGTTCGGTGGTGCAACTGGGTTCGTTCCCCAGCGAGGCCGTGGCGAATACCGCATGGAACCAGCTGTCGCGCCGCTTCGGCTATCTCGCCCCGCTCGGCAAATCGGTGCAGGTCGCGGAGGTGAAGGGCAAGACTGTTTATCGCCTGCGCGTCAACGCCGGCAGCGCCAACCAGGCATCGGACCTGTGCGGCAAGCTGAAACTGGCCGGAGAGAATTGCTTTATCGCGCGATGAGATAGGCTGATGACCGGGGTTGGTTGTCGTGCCGGGCTGGCTGCGCTAGCCCGGCACCTATGAAGCCTGTGATCTTTGGCCTGTCCGGCCCGACGCTGACCGCCGACGAAGCCGCGTTGTTCCGCGAAGCCGATCCGCTCGGCTATATCCTGTTCGCTCGCAACTGCGTCGACCGCGATCAGATGCGCGCGCTGACGGACGCGTTGCGCGATCTGTCGGGGCGGGCCGATGTCCCGATCCTGATCGATCAGGAGGGCGGGCGCGTCGCGCGGATGCGCGCTCCCGAATGGCCCGCCTTTCCCGCTCCCGCCGCCTTTGCCGCGCTGTACGATCGTGCACCGTCGTCGGCGATCGCGGCGGCCAAGGCGAACGGGCAGGCGATCGGCACGATGCTGGCGGAGGTCGGGGTGAACGTCGATGCGCTGCCGCTGCTCGACGTGGCGCAACCCGATATGACCGGCGCGATCGGCGACCGCAGCTATGGTGCCGATCCGATGCAGGTCGCCGCCCTCGGCCGTGCTACGCTCGACGGGCTGGCGGCGGCGGGTGTGGTCGGCATCGTCAAGCATATGCCGGGTCATGGCCGGGCACGGGTCGACAGTCATCACGAACTGCCCCGCGTCGATGCGTCGGACGCCGAACTGGCGAGCGACCTGCAACCCTTCGTCACGCTCGCCCACGCACCGATGGCGATGACCGCGCATGTCGTCTTCTCGGCATGGGACGCGGACCGCCCCGCCACGCTGTCGCCGACCGTAATCGGTGAGATCATCCGCGAGCGGATCGGCTTCGACGGCCTGTTGATGACCGACGATATCGACATGAAGGCTTTGTCTGGCACGCCGGCGGAAAAGGCTGCAGCGGCGATCGCTGCCGGATGCGACGTCGTGCTCGATTGCTGGGCTCGTATGGCGGAGATGACGGCCATCGCCGACCGTCTCGATGCCATCGCCCCCAGGTCGCGGGCGCGACTCGATCGGGCGATGGCGGGCGCCGGCCTTGGGTCGGAGGTGCCGTTCGCCGAACTGATCGCCAAGCGCGATGCTTTGCTGGCACTTGCCTGAAACCGTCCGGCATTAACGATTCGCTAACCATGATTACCGCAGTCCTGCGGCGGTTTCAGGGGGGAGAACGTTGTCGTCGATCGAGCCGCTGCCGTTGCAGCATAGCTGGCCGTTGTTTGAAGCCGGCGTTCGCCTGCCGCTTGGCGCGGTGCATGACCTGACCGTTCCGCTCGCCGCGCCTGCCTTTCGCTGCGACCTCGGCCGCGACTGTCTGTACTGGTCCGACGGCATCTTCGCGCTCTATGGCCTGCCGGTCGGCCGCACGCCCGAACGCGCACTGGTGCAGTCGCTGTTCGATGGCGAGACCCGGTGGAAGCTGCAGCGGCTTGCCGCCTATGCGATCAAGCACCGGCGCGGCGTGACTGTCGACGCCGAACTGCACCCGCTCGACGTCGCCCGCCGCTGGCTGCGGATCACCGCCGTGCCCGATCCCGCCGCGCACGGGCGACCGATCCTTTACGGCACGCAGAGCGACGTGACGCACGAATATCGGTGACGGCCCCGGCATCGCGCGGATAGGGTCGCGACCATGGAAGCCGATGCGCCGGTACTGACAATCGAACTGGACGGATGGGAAGGCCCGCTCGACCTGTTGCTGGCACTTGCCCGCACGCAGAAGGTCGACCTGCGGCGCATTTCGATCCTCGCGCTGGTCGAGCAATATCTGCGCTGGATCGATCGCGCGGCGGCGTTGCGGCTTGAACTGGCGGCCGACTGGCTGGTGATGGCGGCATGGCTCGCCTATCTGAAATCAGCGCTGCTGCTCCCGCGCGAGCCGGACATGGACCCGGACCCCGAGGAACTGGCGCTGCGCCTGCAACTTCGGCTCGAACGGCTCGATGCGATGCGCGAGGCGGGTGCCCGGCTGCTGGCTCGCGACCGGATCGGGCGCGACGTCTTTACCCGCGGTGATCCCGAAGGGTTGCACATCGTCCGCAAGGCGCGCTGGGATGCCAGCCTCTACGAGCTGATCGGCGCCTATGGCCGGGTCAGCGCGCGTACGCGGCCCGTGTTGCATGTCGTACGACACCGCCCGGTAATGACGCTGGAGGTCGCGATCGCGCGGGTCGAGACGATGCTTGCTACTGCCATCGACTGGACCCTGATCGGTGATTTCCTGCCGGCCGATGCCGACGAACGCTTCCGTCGCTCGGCGCTGGCCTCGACCTTTCTCGCGACGCTGGAACTGGCGCGACAGGGCAGGGTGGCGATCCGTCAGGACGCGCCGTTCGGGCCGATCGAACTCCGGCCGATCGCATGACCGATCCGTTCGTGCGCGCCGTGGAAGCGGTGCTGTTCGCCAGCGAGACGCCGCTGACCGCCACGATGATCGCCGCCTATGTCGGTGACGGCGATGTTCGCGCCGCGCTGGCAACTATTCAGGCCGACCATGCCGGGCGCGGCTTCGGACTGGTTCGGCGCGGCGAGCATTGGCATTTTGAAACCGCCCCGGACCTCGCCCATTTCCTGCGCCGCGACCGCGACGAATCGCGCAAACTGTCGCGCGCGGCGATCGAGACGCTGGCGATCATCGCCTATCACGAGCCTGCCACCCGCGCGGATATCGAATCGATCCGCGGCGTACAGATATCGAAGGGGACGATCGACGTGCTGCTCGCCGCCGGCTGGGTCCGTCCGGCGGGGCGGCGCGAGGTGCCCGGACGTCCGCTCACGTACGCAACGACGCCGGCATTTCTCGACCATTTCGGGCTGAACAGTCGCCGCGACCTCCCCGGTATCGACGATCTGCGCGCCGCCGGGCTGCTCGAACCAATCGACGATGCTTTTGCAACCATGCTGGAAAGCGGCGACGATAGCGACTAAGTGAGCCGGAACGATCCGTTTCGTGTGGAGTGTGGACGATGGGTGGTCTTAGCATTTGGCACTGGCTTATCGTCGGCGTCCTGGTCCTGTTGCTGTTCGGCAAGGGGCGTTTTTCCGACATGATGGGCGATGTGGCGAAGGGGCTGAAAAGCTTCAAAAAGGGTATGGCCGAGGATGACGAGGTGCCGCCGCCGCCGGCGCGCCCGCGCGAACGGCTGGAACAGCGTCCGGTCGACGATCGCTACGATCACGATCCGGCCCCGCGCGATCCGGCGTATCGCGACGTTTCGCGCGACACCGACCGTCCGCACGGCGACCGCTGATTCCCTGCCAACCGGCGGGCCGCGTGCCCGCCTGAACCCGAGCGCCGATGTTCGATATCGCACCTACCGAATTGATGGTCGTCGCGCTCGTCGCGCTGGTCGTCATCGGCCCTAAGGACTTGCCCAAGGCGATGCGTTTCGTCGGCCACTGGGTCGGCAAGGCGCGCGGTGTCGCGCGCCAGTTCCGCTCGGGCTTCGACACGATGGTCCGCGAGGCCGAACTGGCCGAGATGGAAAAGAAATGGGCGGAGGAAAACGCCCGGATCATGCGCGAGCATCCGACCACGGATACGCCCGTCCATCCGGTCGACGCGCCGTCCCCGCCGCCGCCGGTTCATGATCCGGTGCCACCGGAGCATCAGGGGGCGCCGGTGATGGTCGAGCGCCCCGAACTGCGCGAAGGTCCCGCCGACCAACCGCCCGCCGCCGACGGCAAGGCCACGTCATGAACGATATCGACGACAGCCAGGCACCGTTGCTCGACCATCTGGTCGAACTGCGTCGGCGTTTGCTCTACTCGGTGGTCGCGGTCGCGATCTGTTTCGGCGTGTGCTTCTATTTTTCCGAACAGATTTTGACATTTCTGGTGAAGCCGCTGCTCGCCGCAGGGCAGAAGCGCGTCATCTTCACGCAGATTTTCGAAGCGTTCTTCGTACAGATCAAGGTCGCGTTCTTCGCAGCGATGATGCTCGCCTTTCCGGTGATCGCGAACCAGCTGTGGCAATTTGTGGCACCCGGCCTGTACCGCAACGAGAAGCGCGCGCTGTTCCCGTTCCTGCTTGCGACACCGATCCTGTTCATCGCGGGCGCCGCGCTCGCTTACTATGTGACCATCCCGGTCGCGCTGCATTTCCTGCTCGGCTATCAGGGCAATCTGGGCGGCGTGCAGCAGGAAGCGCTTCCTTCGGTCGAGAACTATCTGTCGTTCGTCATGCAGTTTCTGTTCGCGTTCGGCCTCGCCTTCCTGCTGCCGGTGCTGCTGATGCTGCTGGAGTTGGCCGGGATCGTCACCCGCAAGCAACTGGTCGGCGCGCGCCGCTATGCGATCGTCGCTGCCTTCGCCATAGCGGCAGTAGCCACGCCGCCGGATATCGGGTCGCAATTCCTGCTCGCGGTACCGCTGATCTTGCTGTACGAGCTGGCGCTTATCGCGATCTGGTTTACCGAGAAGCGTCGCGCGAAGCGCGATCCCGACGCTGCCGGCGATGAAGAGACCGCCTGACACGGCACCTCGTGGTATGCGGTCGATCGCCGCCACGGTACGCTGATTGGTTCGGTCGGACCGGACGTCATCTTATCGCAGCGTCGATCGTCCGGGGATGGCGGGCAGCGGGAACCGTGCGAGGTTCCAATTTTGCCACAGCGACGTTTCCAATCGGCTTGATCACTACGAAGCCCCGCAGGGACGTTCGTCGGTAGGCGCACTTGGAAAAGGAAGAGGCGGCCCGGACCCGATCCGAACCGCCCCGACGATCTCTTGCGAAGGACTTACTTGGAATCCTTGGCCGCTCCCGTCACCGCATCGCCCGCCGACGACACGTCGCGGCCAACGCCTTCGACCGTGTTGCACGCGCTGATCGCAAGGGCACCCGCGACCACGGCCAAGCTTAGAAACTTACGCATATTGACCTCCGACTAGAAGGCGGGACGACCCGCTGCTCGAGGGAATGCCTGATGCGGGACTTCGTTCCGGTAAGGCAACGCATTGCTTTGGCCATAAAAAAGCAACCCGCCGGTTTTCACCGACGGGTCACTTGAGTTGAAACCAGAATATGGGCCCGGCGGTGCTACCGGGGGGGGGGAGGGTTCACACCAACCGGGCCCTTTTCGTGGATAGCGAGAGCGGGGGGGCATAAATTCGCTATCCGAAGATCATAACGGCATGCCCGATGCTTGGTTCCGGTCGATGTCCGCCTTTTTTTACAATTCGTATCCGGTTCGCGATCAGGCCGGATACGCGCCGCACCGCTTCACCTGCCACAGCCCCTTGCGCCAGCATTTCTTGTTGTCGAACTGGTATAGCCGGGCGGGGCGGACATAATAGGGAAGGGCGCGCGTGAATTGCTGTTCGCCATAGGCTACCAGCGAGTTCCGCATCTTGCGCATCCGCATCTCGGCGAACTCGCCCAGATAGCCGCGCGGAATGAAGATCGCTTCCTGCCCGATCTCGTTCGCCGCCTGACAGAAGCTCAACTGCGCGGATACGGTCGAAAAGCTCGAATAGACGCGGGTGCCGAACTGGTCGAGCGCGGTCTGGCCGGCCTTGGTCGAACCGGCGGTGCGGATGAAATATTTGCCGAGCGCGTCATAGCTTTGCTTCAGTTCGTCGGCATGATCGAACAGCAACGCGTTGTAGTTATGCAGCGTCAGCAGCGTCGGTTCGAACTGGCACTGCAGCGCGGCGACGTTCAGCCCCGAACGCAGGTTCCATAGCACCGCGGCGCGACGCTCGGCCGGCGTAGCACCGGGCAAAGCCTGGGTCGCGACGCCGGGTTCCTCACCGGTGACGCGCGCGCCTTCCATATCGACGGGCTTCAGAAAAAATTGCGCCGACGCGGGGGTGGCCGCGACGGTCAGGGCGGCGGCAGCGGCCAGGACCAGGGTACGCACTACGCTCATCTCTTCCTTTCACGGCGCCTCAACGCCTTGGGCAAGCGCGATGGTTAGGCAGTTTTGCGCATCGACCCAAGCCTGATTTTGCGATCGCCGCCACGTTTCGCCGCACAGGTGCGTAACGATCCGGCCGCCGGGCTCGCCTCCAACGAAAAGGGGCCGCCCGGTCGCCCGGACGGCCCCTTCGCCAGAATAGCCGAAACGGCTGATTACATGGCGTTGGTCATGCCGGCTTCGTTCGACATCATCATGTCGTTCGACATCATGGTGTCGTTCGACATCATCATGGTGTCGTTGCCCATCGCGCCGTCGACGGCGGTCATGTTGTCCGACATCGTGCCGTCCATCATGTCGGTCGAGTTCAGGTCGGTGACCGTCGCGTTGTCGGCGGTGGTTTCGGTGTTGCCGCCGCAAGCCGACAGCGCCAGCGCCGCGCCGGCAACGATCGAACCGGTCAGAATCTTCGAGAATGCACGCATGGTAAGCTCCCTAAGCTGTGGAGTAGGCGGCTTTCTTATGCCGTTAATACCCAATCCGCGCTGGACATTAGTCGAACGACCCGTCCCCCTCAAGCCTCGTTTTGCGCGCTGGCGTACAAGGCGTTCAGGAAGGCGGGGAAACCGTCTGCCAACGCCCGATCAAAGTCGGTGGCATCGACCGGTTTGCTAAGGGCCTTTGCGCTCGTAACCGGATATTCGGCGATACCACAGGGGATAATCCCACCGAAATGTGTCAGATCCGGGGCGAGGTTGACGGAAAATCCATGCAGCGTCGTCCATCGCCGCACCCGGACGCCGATCGCGCCGATCTTCGCTTCGGTGCCGCCGTCGCTGGTCCAGATGCCGATCCGGTCGGGAACGGCATAGGCGCGGATGTCGAACTGTCCGAGCGCGCCGATCACCCACGATTCGACGGCATGCACGAAGCGTCGCACGTCGCGCCCGCGTCGCGTCAGGTCGAGCATCAGGTACCCGATCCGCTGTCCCGGCCCATGATAGGTATAGCGTCCGCCCCGCCCGGCGGCGTGGACCGGGAAGCGGGTGTCGAGCAGTTCGGCGGGGTCGGCGCTGGTGCCGGCGGTGTAGAGCGGCGGATGTTCAAGCAGCCATACCATCTCGGTCGCGCGGCGATCGGCGATCGCGGTCGCGCGCGCCTCCATTTCGGCGAGCGCGGCGGGATATTCGATCCGCCCCGGCGAGCGGCGCCATTCGATCTGCTGTTCGGTCGCGATTGGCGGAACGTAAGGATTGCTGGCCATTTTCATTCGGAAAGAGGAGGGGTAGAGCGTCCTTCGGACATATGGGGAGCGAGCGCAACGATGGTGAGTGTCGGAACAGTGTGGGACCGCGCGGTCGATTTCGTCCGCGACCATCTGGGCGCTGTGATGCCGGTGCTGCTCGTCACCCAGTTCGCCGGCCCGGCGATCAGCGGGAGCCTGGCGGGCGTCCGCGATGATGCGACCGGAGGCGTTGCTGTCGGGCTGGTATCGGTGGCGACGACGATCCTTTCGCTATGGGGTGCGCTGTATCTGGTCGGTTTCGCCGCACAACCAACGGGTCGGGAGGATCGCTACGCGGCGATGCGCATCGCGAAGAACCGTTTCCTGCCGTTGATCGGGATCAGCATCGTCGTGCTGGTCGTGCTCGGCATCCTCGCACTGCCCGGCATCCTGCTCGCGGTAGCCAGCGGGATCGATCTCGCCGCCATCGCCAATGGCAGTACGATGCAGTCGTCCGAATTGAGCAAGCTGGGATCGGCGCTGCTGTATTTCCTTGCATTCGCCATCTTCGTCCTGTGGCTGTCGGCGCGGTTGCTGCCCATCAATGCGGTCGTCGCCATGGAGCAGCGAGGGCTGGGCGCCTTCGGTCGCGCCTTGGCACTGACGCGCGGCATGACGTGGAAGCTGATCGGGCTGATCCTGCTCTATGCGATCGTCGCGGGGATCGCGGTGTCGGCGGCGCGGTCCGTATTCGGTGCGGTCGCCGCGCTGATCTTCGGCAACACCGACGGGCTGTCGGTCGCCGACATCGCCGGTGCCGTCGCGGTTGCGGCGGTCAGCGCGGTGCTGGCGCTGTATCAGTCGGCGTTCATCGGCAAGCTGTACCGCGCCGTGATCGGCGAACAGGATGACGTGGCCGTTTTCGCATGAGGATCGATATCGGTGCGGCGCTGCGGGAAGCGGTCGCGATCTGGCGGCGTGACCGCGAGGTCGTCTTGGCGGTTGCCGGCATCTTCTTCTTCCTGCCCAATCTGGCGCTGTCGCTGCTGCTGACCGCCGCCAAGGCGCCGGTATCGGTCGATCCGGCAACGGCGGACGATGGTGCGCTGCTGGCGGCATTGCAGGCGCAGCTGATCGAAAACGCACCTTGGCTGGCGATTCAGGCACTTGCCGAACTGATCGGCATCGCGGTGCTGCTCGCCCTCTTGCTCGACCCGGCTCGGCCGACCGTTGGCGAAGCGCTGCGATCGGTATTGCGTCGTCTTCCGGTGCTGGTTGCAGCGATGCTGCTGGTCAATGCTGCAAAGCTGGGAGGGTTGCTGCTGCTGGTGCTACCTGCCCTCTACGTGATCGGCCGGGTGTTCGTAGTGATGCCGGTATTGATGGCCGAGCCCCAGCGGCGTTTTGGCGACGCCATGGGCCGCGCCCTGGCGCTGACGCAGGGGCATGTGATGCAGTTGCTGTCGCTGTCGGCGATGCTCTATTTCGGCGGACAGCTCGTCGCGCTGCTGCTGACCAGCACCGCCGGCGCGGTGTCGCGCAGCGGTGGCAATCCGGTGACGATGGCGATGCTCGCCACCGCCATCGCCTTTGTCGGGGCGGCGATGTCGACCGCCTTCGCGCTGGTCCGCGCGACCGTTTATCGACGGCTGGCGAGCAGGGGATAATGCGGCGCCGCGTCGGCGGGAAGCACGTCGATGCTGCGCGGATCGACGAAGGTCTCGATCGTCCGCTGATACGGCACGAAGCCCGAGCGGCGGTAGAAGCCTAGCGCGCCGGGATGGTCGAGCGTGCAGGTATGCACCCAGACCCGCCGCACGTCCTTGCCCCATGCCAGCGCCAGCGCATGTGCCATCAGCCAGCGGCCATGACCCTGTCCGGCCAGTTCGGGGATCAGCCCGACATAGGACAATTCGCACTCGCCCGGCTTGCGGTCGTCTAGCTCGAGCATCCCGACCTCGATCCCCGCACGGTCGACCACGGCCCAGATGCGGACGGCGTCGTCGTGGATGATCGCGCTCAGCGTCGCATCCGCCATCACCAGTCGCGAAAACCACAGCCACGGTCCGCCGATCCGGCGGAAGAGCGCGCGGTAGCGCTCGATCCCCGGCTTCTCCCACCGCACCAGCCGCAAGGGTGACGCCGGCAGCGGGGCCGGGCGCGGCCGTTCAAGCATTTCGAGGGAGGTGACGATCGTCGCCACTTCGTCGGGCTTCACCGGGATCAGCCCCATCGCGTCAGCTCCACGTCGCCAGCGGCGGCAGGCTCATCAGGATCGCATCGATATTGCCGCCGGTCTTCAGCCCGAACAGCGTTCCCCGGTCATAGACGAGGTTGAATTCGGCATAGCGCCCCCGCCATTCGAGCTGGCGGGCGCGATCGGCATCGTCATACGGCATCGCCATCCGTCGCCGGACCAGCTGCGGATAGATTGACAGGAATGCCTCCCCGACATCGCGGGTGAAGGCGAAGTCGTCCTCCCAGTCGTTCGACAGGTGATCGTAGAAGATTCCGCCGACCCCGCGATGCACGCCGCGATGGGGGATGTAGAAATAGTCGTCGGCCCATTGCTTGAACCGCGGATAATGCGCCGGATCATGTGCGTCGCACGCCGCCTGCATTGCCGCGTGAAAGTCCGCCGTATCCTCCGCATAGGGGATGGGCGGGTTGAGATCCGCGCCGCCGCCGAACCAGCGCTTCGTGGTGACGAGGAAGCGGGTGTTCATATGCACCGCCGGCACATGCGGATTGGCCATGTGCGCGACGAGGCTGATGCCGGTCGCGAAGAAGCGTGGGTCTTCCGCCGCGCCATGGATCGACTTGGCGAAGTCGCCTTCGAACGTGCCGCCGACCGTCGAGACATTGACCCCGACCTTTTCGAACACCTTGCCCTTCATCACCCCGCGCACACCGCCGCCGCCGGGCGCGCCCGACGGATCGGTTCGGTCCCATGGCATGTAGGCGAAGGCCGCGTCCGATCCGGCCTCGCGTTCGATTGCCTCGAACGAGGCGCAGATGCGGTCGCGCAGCGATTCGAACCAGGTACGGGCGGATTGTTGCTGATGATCGAGCGGTTGCATGGCCGCCGCTTTGCCGGGTGAGGCTGGCAGGGGCAATAGGACCGAATGCCGCAATCCGAAGCGAGGTGTCGGTGCCGAAACGTTCGAAGCAAGGGAACCGGTGTCAGAAACATTGCTAGCGATCCTTTACGCGCGGCCTCAGCTTCGAATTTGTCCGCATATAGGACGGTGTAGTCACATTACGGAACTAGTCGTCTTCGAACGCGGCGGCGTGGCCGGGCCGGAATTGGACGCAAAACCGCCATTCCGGTTGCGTAAAAACCGGTCGACGCGATCCGCCAAGGGGGGTAGGACGGGTGCAACCGATGCGAACCGCCGGACCTGTCAGCAGCCGACTGGCGCTGATACCGGTTACCTGATGGAGAGAGTCATGTTCGACCGCACCTATTACGCGACCCACCCCGACATGATGGAATGCGTATCGAACGAGGAACTGCGCGACCGGTATCTGATCGACGGGCTGTTCCGCAAAGGCGAATGCGTCCTCAACTACACCCATGCCGATCGCTTCGTGATCGGTGGCGTCGCGGTCGGCGACGCGCCGGTCAAGCTGCCCACTCAGACCGAGCCGAAATCGGCGGAGGGGCATCCCTTTCTCGAACGCCGCGAAATGGCGGTGGTCAATGTCGGCGAAGCCGAAGGCACGCTCACCGTCGATGGCGAGACGTTCACGCTCGGCAACAAGGATTGCGTCTATGTCACCATGGGCGCGACCGATGTCGAATTCGGCGGCAAGGGCGCGCGTTTCTACATCGCATCCTGCCCGGCGCATAAGGGCTTCACCACCCGCAAGCTCGGCATCGCCGATGCCAATGCACTCGACCGTGGCAGCCTCGAGGAATCGAACGAACGCACCATCTATCAGCTAGTGATCCCCGGCGTGTGCGATTCGGCGCAGCTGGTCATGGGCCTGACGGTGCTGAAGCCCGGCAGCGTGTGGAACACCATGCCGCCGCACATCCATGAGCGTCGCAGCGAAATCTATTTTTACTTCGAACTGCCGACCGACAACGACAAGGTGTTCCATTACATGGGCGAAGGCGAAGCGATGCGCCACATCGTCATGGGCAACGAGGAAGCGGTCATCTCGCCGCCCTGGTCAGTGCATATGGGTTCGGGCACGCGCGCCTATGCCTTCATCTGGGCGATGGCCGGCGAGAACCAGGACTATACCGACATGAAGGTGCTCGACATCTGTCAGCTGGCGTGAGGGGGCGGGATCGGGCTGATCCTCGTCCGCCTTTATCCTCCGTCATCCCAGCGAAGGCTGGGATCTCCCCGTGATGGTGCGGGACAGGAGCCGTGGGAGACCCCAGCCTTCGCTGGGGTGACGATAAGGTCGGCTTCGTCCCTGCCGCGTGGCTGGGTGCTGGCAGTTCGATACTGGAAATAAGCAGGACCCGCCCAAGCGGGGAGCCGAGGAGTTACCATGAATCCTTTCGATCTTTCGGGCCGGGTTGCGGCCGTCACCGGTGCCAATACCGGCATCGGACAGGCGATCGCGCTGGCGCTCGCCGCTGCGGGCGCCGACGTCGCGCTGATCGGGCGGACGCCTGCCACCGAAACGGCCGAGAAGGCGCGGGCGATGGGGCGCCGTGCGGAGATTGTTTCGGCCGACCTGTCGACCATCGCCCCGGTCGAAGGGGTGGTGTCGCAGGTCGTCGACACGCTTGGCGGGCTCGACATTCTGGTCAACAATGCCGGCATCATTCGCCGCGCCGACAGCCTCGACTTTACCGAGGCGGATTGGGACGCGGTGATCGACACCAACCTCAAATCGGTGTTCTTCCTGTGCCAGTCGGCCGGTCGCCACATGGTGGCGCGGGGGCGGGGCAAAATCATCAACATCGCCTCGATGCTGACCTTTCAGGGTGGCGTTCGCGTGCCGAGCTATACCGCGTCCAAATCGGGGATTGGCGGCCTGACCAAGCTGCTGGCGAACGAATGGGCGGCAAAAGGCGTGAACGTCAACGCGATTGCGCCGGGCTATATCGCGACCAACAACACCGCCGCGTTGCAGGCCGACGAAACCCGCAACCGTCAGATCCTCGAGCGCATTCCCGCCGGTCGCTGGGGAGCGGCTGATGATTTGGGGGGCGCGGCGGTATTTCTTGCCGCGCCGGCGTCAGACTATGTTAACGGCCATGTCCTTGCGGTCGATGGGGGATGGCTGGCGCGATGATCCTGTGTTTTGGCGAATTGCTGCTACGGCTCAGCGCGCCGGGGCGTGAACTGCTGATGCAGAGCCGCGGGTTCGACGTACAGGTCGGCGGCGCGGAGGCGAATGTCGCGGTCGGTCTCGCCAATCTCGGCCATGCCGCCGCCTTTGTCAGCGCGGTGCCCGATAATCCGCTCGGGCGTGGCGCCGTCGCCGCCATTCGCGCACAGGGCGTCGATTGTTCGCGCGTCGTCACGCGCGATGGTCGGATGGGGCTATATTTCCTCAGCGTCGGTGCCGGCCTGCGCGCGTCCGATATCGTCTATGATCGCGCCGGCTCAAGCTTCGCGACGGCCCCTGCCGCCACCTGGGACTGGGACCGGCTGCTCGACGGCTGCACCCGGCTGCACCTGTCGGGCATCACGCCCGCCCTCGGGCCGGACAGCGCCGACGCGGCGATCGCCGCCGCCGAAGCGGCGCGCGCCCGGGGGCTGACCATCTCGTTCGACGGCAATTATCGCGCCCGGTTGTGGGAGTCATGGGACAGCGACCCGCGCGGCGTGCTGACGAAGCTGGTGAGCCTTGCCGACCTGTTGTTCGGCAATCATCGCGACGTGTCGCTGCTACTTGGCCGCGATTTCTCCGGCGATGGCGAGGATCGCCGGCGCGAGGCGGCGGAGGCGGCCTTCGCGGCGTTTCCCAACCTGAAGCATATCGCCTCTACCGCGCGCCATGTCGACGATGCCGACCATCACCGCCTGTCGGCACGGATCGACACGCCCGCAGAAGCGATCCAGACCGAAGAAATCATGATCTCGGGCATCGTCGACCGGATCGGCGGCGGCGACGCCTTTGCCAGCGGCGTACTCCACGGTCTGATGTCGGGCAGGGGCGAGCAGGTGGCGGCGCAGTGGGGACTGGCGGTCGCCGCACTCAAACATTCGCTGCCCGGCGATTTTAGCTTGTTTCATCAATCCGATATCGATGCGTTTCTTGCCGGCGGACTGGACGTCCGCCGCTGATCCGATCATAGCTGCTGGCCAAGGGGGGGGCGGCTGCGGAACGGCGGCTCGCGGACCACGTTTCTTGGACGATGCGAGGCGACGTGGATCAGGACGGGGGCAGCAGCCAGGCGGTGCGAGGCGACGATCACCGTATCGCCCTCGAAATCGCCGGCAACGACAGCGGCACCGACCCGTTCGTGGCAGCGGTCCGCGCGACGCGGATGCCGATGCTCATCACCGATCCGCGGTTGCCCGACAATCCGGTGGTGTTCGTCAACGACGCCTTTTGCCGCCTGACCGGCTATGATCGTGACTGGATCATCGGCCGCAATTGCCGTTTCCTGCAGGGCGAGGACACCGACCCCGCCACGGTCGCGCAGATTCGCGCTGCGGTGCAGGGCGAGCGATCGATCGAGATCGACATCCGCAACTATCGCCGCGACGGCACGCCCTTCTGGAACCGGCTGCTGCTGGCGCCGGTCCCCGACTCCGATGGCAATCTCGCCTATTTCTTCGCCAGCCAGCTCGACGTCACTGCCGAACGCGACCGGGTCGACGGCCTTGAATCGAGCAACGCCGCGCTGCTCGCCGAACTCGCCGCGCGGTTCCGCGAACAGGAGGAGCGCGAGCGCGAGATGCTGTTCGCGCTGGAGGCGGGTCGCTTCGGCACCTGGGCGTTCGACCGGACCAGCCGGCAACTGAGCATGTCGGCAATCTGCCGCACCAATTTCGGATTCGACGCCGACTATCCGCCATCGCCCGCCGAAATCGCCGCGATTCTTCATCCCGACGATCGCTCCGCCGCGCTGGCGGCGATCGAGGCGAGCCTTGCGGGCGAGCCGCTGGAGATCGAGGTTCGCGTATGCGTCCCTGGCGGCGAGACGCGCTGGATCGCCAGCCGTGGCCAGCCGACCCGTAACGCCGAGGGCGAGATCACCCGCCTGACCGGGGTGTCGATCGACGTCACCGTCTATAAGCGGCTCGAGGGCATGCGCGCGGCGATGGCCGAGCTGAACGAGCTGCTGCGCCTGCTCGACGATCCGGTCGAGATGACCACCGCCGCATCGCGCGTGATCGGCGAGGCGCTGGACGTCGATCGGGTCGGCTATGGCCTGGTCGATCGCGCGGCGGAAACGATCACCATCGAACGCGACTGGAACGCTCCCGGCGTGTCGTCCATCGCCGGCGTCCTGCAGTTCCGCGACTATGGCAGCTATATCGACGATCTGAAGCGCGGCGAGACGGCGGTGGTCGTTGATGCCCGCACCGATCCGCGCACCGCCGATACCGCCGCCCAGCTCGAACAGATCAACGCCCGCGCCTTCATCAACATGCCGCTGACCGAACTGGGCGGGCTGGTCGCGCTGCTCTACGTCAATCATGGCGAGCCGCGTGCATGGCGCGACGATGAGATCGCCTTCGTCCGCGAAGTCGCCGAACGGACCCGCGCCGCGACCGAACGCCGCCGGGCCGAACGTGAACTGGCGGCGCTCGCCTCCTCGCTCGAGGAACAGGTCGTCGACCGGACAAGGGCGCTGGTGACGGCACAGGATGCGCTGCGCCAGAGTCAGAAGATGGAAGCGATCGGCCAACTGACCGGCGGTGTCGCCCACGACTTCAACAATCTGCTGACGATCGTCCGTTCTTCCGTCGATCTGCTGCGCCAACCCTCGCTCGTCCCCGAACGCCGCGAACGCTATCTCACCGCGATCAGCGACACCGTCGACCGTGCCGCCAAACTGACCGGGCAGCTGCTGGCCTTCGCCCGCCGCTCGGCGCTTCAGCCCGAGACGTTCGACGCGAATCTCGCCATCGACGCGCTCGGTGATATCGTGCGGACCCTTGCCGGGTCGCGGGTCGCGGTGACGATCGAAGCGAGCGGAGAGCCGGCCTTCGTTCATGCCGATCCCAATCAGTTCGACACCGCCATGGTCAACATGGCCGCCAATGCCCGCGACGCGATGCAGGGCGAGGGGGCGTTGACGCTGTCAGTCGCCTGTATCGACGGCATTCCCGCCGGTCCGACCGCGCCTGCCGTGCCGGGGTCGTTCGTCGCGGTCACCATCGCCGATACCGGCAGCGGCATCGACGAGGAAACGCTGGGCCGCATTTTCGAGCCCTTCTTCACGACCAAGGAACTGGGGAAAGGCACCGGTCTCGGCCTCAGCCAGGTGTTCGGCTTCGCCAAGCAATCGGGCGGCGAGGTGCGCGCGCGCAGTGTCCCGGGCGACACCCGGTTCATCCTCTATCTGCCGCGCGCCGCTGCCCCGGCCGGTGATGTCGCGACGGCGCGCAGCGATGCCGAACCCGGCGGCGGCAACGGGCTGCGGGTCCTGGTGGTCGAGGATAATGAAGCGGTCGGCACCACCACCACCCATGCGCTGGAGGCACAGGGCTTCGTCACCATCCATGCATCCGACGGTCAGGCCGCGCTCGACCGGCTGGCCGCCGATCCCGATGGCTTCGACGTCGTCTTCTCCGATGTGATGATGCCCGGGATCGGCGGTATGGAATTGGCCGCACGGGTGCGTGACGTCCACCCGCAACTGCCGGTCCTGCTGACCAGCGGCTATAGCGACGTCATCGTCCGTCACGGCACCATGGGCTTCGACCTGCTGCACAAGCCCTATACCATCGGCCAGCTGGTCACCGCGCTGCGCCGGACCGCAGGGCGTTGACGTCGACGCCGGTCGAAATGCCGCGCGGCTTCGTCGCGCTGTACACGCTCGCTTATTGCGGGCTGTTCGTCGCGTTCATGCCGTTCGTGTCGATCCTGTTGCAGGTGAAGGTCGCCGCGATCGATCCCGCCAATCGTGTGACCCTGTTGGGACAGGCGGTGCTGGGCGGTGCGGTGATCGCCAGCATCGCCAATATCGCCGCCGGCTGGCTGAGCGACATAGGCTGGCGTCGTAGCGGCAGCAGGCGCGGGCCGATCGCGCTCGGGCTGGTGCTCATCGCCTTTGCCTTCGCCGCCGTCCATGCCGCTACCACGGCCCCCATGCTGCTCGCCGCGATCGCCTTTTGGCAGGTCGCGCTCAATCTGATGTTCGCGCCGATGGTCGCGGTCATGGCCGACGAAGTTCCCGATGGGGCCAAGGGGCGGCTGTCGGGCCTGCTCGGCATCTCGCACCCGATCGGGGTGCTGTCGGCCGCTGCGGTCACCGCGCCGGTCTTCGCCACCGAAGCCGCCCGGTTCACGGCCAATGTCGCGCTGGCGGTGGTGATGATCGTACCCTTTCTATTGTTCGTGCGCGAACGCGGTGCCGGCGGCGGGACCCATGTCGACGTCCCGACCGCGACCGCGCTCGCCCGCGCCGACCTGATCCGCGCCTGGGTCGCGCGGCTGGCGATGCAGGTCGCGGGTAATGGCCTGACCGCCTACGCCTTTTTCCATTTTGCCGATCGCTGGCGGGGGCAGGGGGATGCCGCCGGACCGGTCGCTCAGGCGATGGCGGTCGTGACCGGCGTGGTCGTCGTCGCCACCATCCTTGCCGGGCGCTGGTCCGACCGGGTAGGCGGGCGAAAGCCGTTTCTCGGCGGCGCGACCCTGTTGGTCGTCGTCGGCCTGATCGGCATGGCGCTGGCTCCCGGCTTTGCCGGCGCCGCGATCGGCTATGGCGTGACCCAGACCGGGCTGTCGGTGTTCCTTGCTCTCCATTCGGCGCTGGCGATGCAGTTGCTGCCGTCGCCCGCCACGCGCGGTCGTGATCTGGCGATCCTGAACCTCACCAACACCTTGCCTGCCTGTGTGCCGCCCTTGCTGGCCGCGCTGGTGCCGGCCGGGGCGGGGCTGGGGGCGGTGTTTGTCGCGCTGGCGCTGGTGGCGGCAGCCGGCGGCTTGACCGCGCTCACCATCCGGTCGGAGCGCTAGGCCCCCTCGCGCGTTGGCTGCGTTCGAAGTGTTAGGGGAGCGCCCGATGATCCGTCTGTTCCATGTCAGCGACGTCCATTTCGGCGCGGAGGACAAGGCGGCGATCGCATGGTTCGGCGAAGCGGTGAAGCGCGAACAGCCCGATGCGATCATCATGACCGGCGACCTGACGATGCGCGCCCGCACTGCCGAGTTCGAGGCTGCCGCCGAATGGCTCGAAAGCCTCGGCCGCCCGGTCACGGTCGAAGTCGGCAACCACGACCTGCCGCTCTACAACCTTTTCGCCCGCTTCGTCCGCCCGTACAAACGCTACAAGCGGCTCGAACGCATGATCGAACGCCCGCTGGAGATCGACGGCGTCGCGATCGTGCCGCTTAAAACCACCGCCCGTTTTCAGTTCCGCTGGGACTGGTCGAAGGGCTATGTCGGGCCGAAGGCGTTGGCGCGAACGTTGAAACTGATCGATCGCGTGCCGAAGGGCGACCTGATCTTCATCGCCGCGCATCATCCGTTGGTCGATGTCGGTACCAAATCGAGTGGTGAAACCGATGGCGGGGCGGCGGCACTCGACGCGGTCGTTGCCGCCGGTGCCCATGCGGTGCTGTCGGGCCATGTCCACGACCCGTTCGACCTGCCCTATCGCACCGCCAAGGGCCGGCTGCGCATGGTCGGCGCCGGCACGCTGTCGACCCGCACCCGCCGCGACCCGCCCTCGTTCAACGAAATTCGCATCGAGGGGCGGGAGTTCGAGACGATCGCGCGCAAGATGGGCGCGCAGGACGAGCCGGTAACGATGGGTGGGTAGGGGGCCGACACCATTCCCGTCGCCCCGGATCTGAACCGGGCCCGCTGCCTGTTCTGCGCGGCGCAGGAAGTAACACCGCAGAGCAAGCCGAGACCTTTGTCCAATTCCGCTTCGCTGTATGTCGGCGAAGGCAAGAACGTTGCAAAAGTCCCTCCTCGTACCCCGGCGAAGGCCGGGGCCCAGTTGGGTGACGTCGGTAAGGCACGGAAAGCCCTTCCCAACTGGACCCCGGCCTTCGCCGGGGTAAGGCGGTTTTCAGGTGACCGCGCGACTTTCGCCAAGGTCTCGAACAAGTCCGGAGTGAACCGGTAGCCAGACCTTGACCCGCTACGCCAATCGCCGCCCGATCAACGTCCCCTTGGTCCCGCGATTGACCAGTTCGAACCGGAAGTTCGGCCAGCGCCGCCGCCAACGCTGCGCAACCACCCGCTCGCCCGGGCGCGCGCCGTCGTCTAACATCACCACGCCGCCCACCGGCAACCGGTCGAACAAGGTTTCGGCCGCGCCGCGGACATAGGGATGAATCGTCCATGGCGGCCCGTCGATCAGCAACAGGTCGACCTGATCGGGCAGCGCGTCGATATCGTACCACACGCCCGGCCAGTCGCCCGGCGCCTCGACCAGCGGCGCGGCGCGCAGATCGGCGGCGATGCCATGTTCGGTCAGCCATTCACGCGTCGCGTCGACGAAGCCGGCATGCTGGTCGAAACTGATGAGTTGTCCGCCGCCATGTTTCGCCAGCGCCGCGCCGGTCACCAGGCTCGATGCGCCGGTGCCCAGTTCGACGACGGTGCGCGGTCGGCTGGCGGCGATCTGCTCGACGATCAGCGACAGATAGCCGGTATCCGCTTTCCAGCTTCCCAGATTGGGCAGCGCATCGGCGGCGAGGCCCAGTTCGGCCATCAGCCGCGCCTTGTCGGCGCGCTTGCCGCCCGACAGGCTGCGCAGCAGCCACGGCCACTGGATCGCGCCGAAGGCGATGGTGAACAGCTTGTCGGACAGGCTGCGGCGCAGTTCGTCGGGCCACAGGTCCGAATCGGCAAGCGGCAGCAACGATGTTTTGGCACGCGAGGTCATGGCGTCTCTTGGATTCC
The DNA here is from genome assembly GCF_055521695.1 of Sphingomonas sp. BL-S-05. Lineage (NCBI taxonomy): Bacteria > Pseudomonadati > Pseudomonadota > Alphaproteobacteria > Sphingomonadales > Sphingomonadaceae > Sphingomonas > Sphingomonas sp. BL-S-05. The sequence continues at coordinate 980,496 of NZ_CM145499.1, forward strand.
GGCTCCGCCAGCGTGCGGACGGGCACTCGCTATACGGTTACGGCACAAACGAAAAGGGCGGCCCGATACCGGACCGCCCCAAACGTACCGCGACTGGCCGCAAACGGGAACCTTTCGGCGTCCCGAGCGTGCGGCCTTGTCCCGATCAGCGCTTCGAGAACTGGAAGCTGCGACGGGCCTTCGCCTTGCCGTACTTCTTGCGCTCGACGGCGCGGCTGTCGCGGGTCAGGAACCCGGCGGCCTTGACCGGCGCACGCAGGATCGGCTCGTAGCGGGTAAGTGCCTGGCTGATGCCATGCTTGACCGCGCCGGCCTGACCCGACAGGCCGCCGCCCTTGACGGTGCAGATCACGTCATACTGACCATTGCGATCGGCGACGCCGAACGGCTGGTTGATGACGAGACGCAGCGTCGGACGCGCGAAATAAACTTCCTGATCGCGACCGTTGATCGTGATCTTGCCCGAACCCGGCTTCAGCCAGACACGAGCGACGGCGTCCTTGCGACGGCCGGTCGCATAGGCGCGGCCATAGGCGTCGATTTCCTGCGCGCGCAGCGGCATGGTCGGACGGGCCGGCTCGACCGGAGCGGCGGCGGGGGCGTCGGCGCCAACTTCGGCGGCCGGAGCGGCCTGCGGGGCAGCGGCGGGAGCCTGCTGACCGGTCAGGTTCGCGAGGTCGGAAAGGGACTGGCGGTTGTCGGACATTATGCGCCCACCTTGTTCTTGCGGTTCATGCCCGCGATGTCGAGAACCTCGGGGTTCTGCGCTGCGTGCGGATGCTCGGTGCCCTTGAAGATACGCAGGTTGCGCATCTGCTCACGGCCCAGCGGACCGCGCGGGATCATCCGCTCGACGGCCTTTTCGAGGACGCGCTCGGGGAAACGACCTTCGAGGACCTTCTCGGCGGTGACCGCCTTGATGCCGCCGGCATAGCCGGTGTGCTTGTAATAGGTCTTCGTCTTCGCCTTGTTCGAGGTGAAGCGGATCTTGTCGGCATTGATGACGACGACATTGTCACCGCAATCGACGTGCGGGGTGAACGACGTCTTGTGCTTGCCGCGCAGCACATTGGCGATGATCGTCGCCGCGCGACCGACCACCAGGCCGTCGGCATCGACGATATGCCACTTCTTTTCCACCTCGTGCGGCTTGGCCGACTTGGTGGTCTTCATGAGCGCCTTCATGGGCGTTGGACCTTTCGGAAGTTAACCGCATCCACTCCGAACCGGAGCGGTGCGAACGCCGGGCAATTGCCCAAGGAGCGTCCGAAAGTCAAGCAAAGTGCGGCTTTGCTGACGGGTATCTGAATACCCTATCGCCGCCGGCCGGTGGCATGCGCTGCCCAGGTCGTCGCCACGACCAGCATCGCCCCCACGAACTGGTGCAGCGCCGCGACCTCGATCCGCACGCCGCTCATCACCGTCGCGATGCCCAGCAGGATCTGGATTCCGAACGCGATATGTACAACCTTCGCCACCTTCGGATGGCCGGCGCGCTTGGCGGCCCGTGCCAGCACGATCAGCGCGGCGACCGTCAGCCATGCCCACCAGCGGTGAATGAAGTGAACGACATAGGGGTCGTTGACGATCGCATCGAGCGGAGCCCGCGCCGCCCATTCCTCCGCCGGAAAGAACCGCCCGTTCATCAGCGGCCACTCGTTCGTTACCAGCCCCGCGTTCAGCCCGGCGACCCATGCTCCGAACAGCAGCTGGACGAACAGCACCAGCCCCGCGACCGCGCCGATCGCCGTCATCCGTGCCGGGCGCGCATAGCGATCCGCCGCCAGCTCGCGCAGGTCGAGCGCAGTCCACACCGTTCCCGCCAGAATGAACAGGGCGTTGAGCAGATGGACCGCCAGTCGAATGTGCGACACGTCGGTCCGCACCGACAACCCCGATGCGACCATCCACCAGCCGATCGCGCCCTGCAGCCCGCCCAGCGCCAGCAGCGCCAGCAACCGCCCCTTGTATCCGGCCGGAATTACGCCCCGAATCCAGAACCATGCCAGCGGCAAGGCGAATGCCAGCCCGATCACGCGCCCGAGCAGCCGGTGGACATATTCCCAGAAGAAGATGCCCTTGAACTGCGCCAGCGTCATGCCCTGATTTAGCAGCTGATATTCCGGAATGCGCCGGTAATTGGCGAACTCCGCCTCCCACTGCGCGGCGTTGAGCGGCGGGATCGTCCCCGACAACGGCTTCCATTCGGTGATTGACAGTCCGGATTCGGTCAGCCGGGTAATGCCGCCGACCACGACCATCGCCACGATCAGCGCGGCGACCCACCACAGCCAGCGGGCGATTGCACCCGGCCGGGCGCGCGAGGGAAGGGGCGGAGCGAGCATGTCCGGCATCTAGCGCTCGTACCCGTCGCGCGGAAGGGGCGTGTTTCGCTTTACCCACCGGGACTTGCCGCTACGGTGCCGCCATGCCGAAAGCCTGCCCATGACGATCGAAGCGCTGATCGCCCGCTACGGCCTCGCCGCATTGGTCCTTGGCGCGGGCATGGAGGGGGAGACGGTCGTGATCCTCGGCGGGATCATGGTCCAGCGCGGCGTCCTGCCCTATGTCGGCGCGATCCTCGCCGCCGCGATCGGATCGTTCATCGCCGACCAGCTCTTTTTCGCCGCCGGACGCCGCTTCCGCCATCATCCGCGGGTAGTGCGCTGGCAGGAAAAGCCTGCCTTCGCCCGCGCATTGACGACGTTCGAACGGCATCCGACGCTGTTCGTCTTCGCCTTCCGCTTCCTCTACGGTCTGCGCACCGTCAGCCCGGTCGCGATCGGCACTACCGGCCTGCCGCTCACGCGCTTCGCGGTCCTCAACGGGTCGGCGGCGCTGCTATGGGCGACGATCTTCGTCTCGATCGGCTATTGGTTCGGCCATGGCCTCAGCGAACTCATCGGCCGCTGGCTGCCGTCGTGGCAGGTGCTGGCGGGCGGCGGCATCGCGATCGTGCTGCTGGGCGGACTGACCTGGTGGTGGCGACGGCGTTAGTCGCCCTTGCGCCCGATCCGCTCGACCCGGGCGACGACCTCTTCACACACCGCCGGCGACACGAACTTGGCGATCGACCCGCCATACATGGCGATCTCCTTGACCAGCCGCGACGCGATCGGTTGCAGCGATACGTCGGCCATCAGGAAGACCGTCTCGATCCGGTCGTTCAGCTGCTGGTTCATGCCCGCCATCTGGTATTCATATTCGAAGTCGGCGACGGCGCGCAGGCCCCGCACGATGACACTCGCCCCCTGCCGCTCGGCAAAGGTCATCAGCAGCGCATCGAATGCGACGACCCGGATATCGCCCGCGACCCCGGCCACCTCGCGCTCGACCATGGCGAGGCGTTCCTCAAGCGAAAACATCGGCGATTTCGACGGGTTGGTCGTCACGCCGATGACCAGCCGGTCGACCAGCTTCGCGCCGCGCCGGATGATGTCCATATGCCCGCGCGTGATCGGATCGAAAGTGCCGGGATAGACGCCGATCCTCACCGATCGCGCTCCAGCACATAGCGGGCGATGGCGCGCAGCAGGTCGGCTTCGTGACCGAAGTCGCGCAGATGCTCGATCGACTGCTCGACCAGCAATCGTGCCTGTTCGCGGGCGCGGTCGAGGCCGAGCAGCGACAGGAACGTCTCCTTGCCCGCCTCGCCATCCTTGCGCAGCGCCTTGCCGACCGCCGCCTCGTCGCCCTCGACGTCGAGGATGTCGTCGGCGATCTGGAAGGCTAGGCCGATATCGCGGGCGAACCCCCGCAGCGAGGTGCGCTGATCGGCGGGCAGCCGGCCGAGGATCGCGCCCGCTTCGACCGAACAGGCGATCAGCGCGCCGGTCTTCATCGCCTGCAACCGGGTGACGGTGTTGAGGTCGAAGCTGGTTTCCTCCGCTTCGAGGTCCATCGCCTGTCCACCGGCCATGCCCGACGGCCCCGATGCATGCGCCAGGTCCGCGATCAGCTCGATACGGACGTGACTGTCGGGATGCGTCGCTTCATGCGCGAGGATTTCGAACGCCAGCGCATGCAGGCAATCCCCGGCAAGGATCGCGGTGGCTTCGTTATACGCCTTGTGGACGGTCGGCTTGCCGCGCCGCATGTCGTCGTCGTCCATCGCCGGCAGGTCGTCGTGGATGAGGCTGTAGACATGGATGCATTCGATCGCGAGCGCGGCGCGGGCGGCACGTGTCCGCTCGACATTGAACAGCCGCGCGGTTGCGAAGACCAGCAACGGCCGCAGCCGCTTGCCACCGCCGATCGCGGCATGGCGCATCGCGCGGTACAGGTTCGCGCGCGGATCGCCGGGGACCGGCAGCAGCGCATCGAACTGGCGATCCATCTCTGCCGAGATTTCGCGAAGGGCGGCGTTCAGCGACACCGGCGGCGCGATCGTCGCCATTATTGCGCGTCGAACGGCTGGGTCGAGGCGCGCCCTTCGGCATCGACCCGGATCGCCTCGATCCGCGCCTGCGCCGCATCGAGCCGCGCGGCGCATTGCGCGCGCAGCAGATCGCCCCGGGCATAAAGGTCGATCGCGGTCTGAAGGTCTTCCTGACCCGTCTCCAACCGGCTTACGATTCCCTCGAGTTCGCGGAGCGCATCTTCGAAGGACAGGGCGGAAACATCGCGTTCGTCGGACATAGGCGACGCTATGGGGCAGGGGGCGGGGCGATTGCAACTGCCGACCTTCGGCTTGCCGCAATTGCGACGGGTTACCGTTGCATAGGTATAATCGGGCGACTGTAGGCAACTGCCGAAATCACCGGCCGATATATGCGCCGATCGCGTCCCAGGCCGGCTGCTTCACCGTAACGCCGACCGTATGCAAAGGGCTGCTCGACGGCAGAGCCAGCGTGTCGACCCCCTGCACCATCGTCCGTCCCGCTTTCCAGGCCGTACCGCCATTGAACGCCACCAGCTGCAACGCTGGCAGGGTAGCAATCAGCGCGGTCACATCGTTCGCGGTCGCGTCGCGGATCGCGGCGTCGCTGCTGCCGGGGCGGGTCGCGCTCGCCACGACATCCCACAGCCCGATTCCCGCCACCCGAAGCGCCGACAGCCGCGCTTCATAAGGAAGGACGGCCAGGTCGACCCCGATCACCGGCGACAGCAACCGCCAGAACTGGTTCTGCGGATGCGCGTAATAGCGCCCCGCCGCCAGCGAGGCGTCGCCGGGCAGGCTGCCGAGGATCAACACCCGTGTCGACATGTCGACGACCGGCGGGAACGATGCCTTGCGCGTCACACCACCTGTCCCGCTGCCCAGCCGCTCGACCACGCCCATTGGAAATTATAGCCGCCGAGCCAGCCGGTCACGTCGACCGCCTCGCCGATCACATACAGGCAAGGCAGGTGCTTCGCCGCCATCGTCTTCTGGTTCAGTCCATCGGTCGCGACGCCCCCGACGGTCACCTCCGCCTTGGCAAAGCCTTCGGTGCCGTTGGGATGGAATTGCCAGCCCGACAGTCGCCGCTCGATCTCGCTCAGCACCGCGTCGCGCGCATTGCCGAGTTCACCCGTCACTTCGAACTTGGCCGCCAGCGCCTCCGCCAGCCGGTCGGGCAGGGCGGCTCCCAGTGCCGATCGCAGCCCTGCGCGGGGACGCGCGCGCTTGGTCGCGAGCAGCCAGCCGGATGGCTGGTCGGGCACGAAATCGATCGTCACCGCCTCGCGATGCCGCCAATAGGAGGATGCCTGCAGGATCGCCGGTCCCGATAGCCCGCGATGGGTGAACAAGGCCGCCTCGCGAAACTTCGCCTTGCCGGCTCCCGCCACGACCTCGGTCGCGACCCCCGACAGTTCGCGGAACAGCGCATCCTCCGGCGGAAGCGTCAACGGCACCAGCGCCGGCCGCGGCTCGATCAGCTTCAAACCGAAGCGCTTGGCAAGATCATAGGCGAAACCGGTCGCGCCGAGCTTCGGGATCGACGGCCCACCGGTCGCGACGACCAGCGACGGCGCGGTGGCGCTACGGTCCCCTTGGACGACGGTGAACACGCCATCGGCATGGCTCACGTCGCGGATCGGCTGGCCCAGCGCGATGTCCGCGCCCGCCGCTTCGTCGAGCAGCATCGCCACGATTTGTCGTGCCGAGCCGTCGCAGAACAACTGCCCCAGCGTTTTCTCGTGCCACGCGATGCCGTACCGATCCACCAGCGCGACAAAGTCCTGTGCGGTGTACCGCCCAAGCGCCGACCGTGCGAATTGCGGATTGGCCGAGACATAGCGATCCCAGCTTGCCCCGATATTGGTGAAGTTGCACCGCCCGCCGCCTGAAATGACGATCTTCCGGCCCGGCTCGGGCGCATGGTCGACGACCAGCACCCGCCGCCCGCGCTGCGCCGCGATCCCGGCGCAGAACAGGCCCGCGCCGCCCGCGCCGAGAATGATGACGTCATGGCTGGTCATCGCCCGCCCTTCGCATGGCCGAAGGGCGAGGTGAAGGGGTCAGCCTCGCACCACGACCTTCACCAACTGCCCCGGCACCAGCCGCGCGCCGTCCTCCAGCCCGTTCAGCGTCAGGAACCGATCGCGCTGGAAATCCGGATAGGCCATTTGCCGGCTGAGCGAATCGACGGTGTCGTTCGCCTTCACCGTGACGATGCGGATGCGCTTGCCGACGATCGCGTTCGCCTCGGCCTGGCTGAGCGTTCCGAAGCTGTCGAGCAGCGATTCGAACGGCCCGATGCCGCGCCCGGCCGGGGTGACGATCTGGAAATAATAGATGGCCGAGGGGTAGCGAAAGGCGACGATCGTCACATCGACCGCCTGGTTGTTGGCCGTCGCGCGCGTCGTCGCGATCGCGGCGTCGGTACCGTTGATCCGCGTCAGTTGCGGCTCGACCGCGCTGCGTGCGCCGAGTGAAGCCAGACGCTGTTGGACGAAGCTTGCCGGATCGCCCGCCGGGCCCATCCGGAACTCGGCCTGTCCGCCCTGACCGGCGATGGTCACGGCATCGGTCCCGTTCTGCAACGCATAGCCGGCGGGCGCGGTGAAGCGGATACGGAGTGCGGGATGCTTGAACGTCGTGCCGTCGATCACCCCCTGCGCGGGATCGTCGTCATAGCGCAGCCCATCGAGCATCCGCAGATAGGTCACGTCCTGCGCCGGCTGGGTCGGTGCGCGACCGGTCTGCTGCGCCAGTGCTCGCGCCCGGCGGACGCGGTCGGCGCCATTGGGGTGGGTGCTCATCCATGTCGGCACCGCATTCCCGCCCCGCCCACTGGTCTGCGCGGCCAGTGCCTGCGCCTCGTTCAGCTGGATCAGCGCATCGGCCATGCCCGACGGCGCATAGCCCGCCGCCGTTGCATAGCGGACGCCGAACTGGTCGGCCTGATATTCCTGATTGCGGCTGTAAGACAGGGTATAAAGCTGCGACCCGACGCCGGCGATCCGCCCGACCAGATCGCTGCCCGTCACCGCGCCCAGCAATGTCGCGCCGAGCGTGCCCAGCGTCGAGCGGGTGTTGCGCGAATTGCTGTGGCGCGCGGCGACATGCCCGACCTCATGCCCCATCACCGCCGCCAGTTCCGCTTCGCTGTTCATCAGCGCCAGCAACTGCCGGGTGATATAGACATAGCCGCCGGGGATGGCGAAGGCGTTCTCCACCGGCGAATTGAGCAGCGTCACCGTGAAATCGCCGCTGGCGTTCGACAGGCCCGACTGCACCGCCACCCGCTTGCCGACGCGTTCGACATAGGCCGACTGCGGCCCCGAATATTTGCCGCCATATTGCGCCAGCAACTGCGGATTGGCCTGCGCCCCCTGCGCCCGGTCGCTCTGCGAAATCGATCGCGTCTGGGCCGTCGCGGGAGCGGTGATCGTCGCGGCACACAGCATGGCCGCGGTCCAGATCCGTGTCGTCATCGTTAGGCAGTCCCCGTTCAGTCTCGTTCGGAATACGTTGCGATACGACAACGGTTCCGTCGCTCACATGAACAACTCGCCCTGTGCGCCGGCCGGCGGTCGGAAAAGATCGCAGCGCAGCGGCGCATGGCCGCCGGTCAATCCGTGCCGGCGACAGGCGATGGCAAAGCGCGTCGCCAGCAACGCTCCCCACACCCCTTGCCCGCGCATCCGCGAATGGAAGTCGGGATCGTTGTCGCGCCCGTCGCGCAGCGACCGGACGATCGCCATCACCTTCGCCGCCCGATCGGGAAAATGCGCGTCCAGCCACGCCCGGAACAGCGGCGCGACCTCGTGCGGCAGCCGCACCGGCAGGAAATAGGCACCTTTCGCGCCGACCTGTGCCGCCCGTTCGAGCAGATGCTCGATTTCGTGATCGGTGATCGCGGGAATGATGGGCGAGATCGAGACATAGGCCGGGATCCCCGCCGCGCTCAGCTTCGCCACCGCCTCAAGCCGTTTGAGCGGATGCGGCGCGCGCGGCTCCAGCGTCCGTGCGACGACCGGGTCGAGCGACGTCACCGACAGGGTGACGCTGACCAGTCCCTTCGCCGCCATCGGCGCCAGCAGATCGATATCGCGCACCACCCGGTCCGACTTGGTCGTGATCGTCAGCGGATGATTCGTCTCCGCCAGCACCGCGATACAGTCGCGCGTAATCCGCCATTCGCGCTCGATCGGCTGATAGGGATCGGTATTCGTCCCCATCGCGATCGGCCGTGCGATATAGCCGGGCCTGGCCAGTTCGCTCCGCAGCAACGCCGCCGCCTCGGGCTTGGCGAACAGCTTCGTCTCGAAATCCAGCCCGGGCGACAGGTCGTGATAGGCATGGGTCGGCCGCGCGAAACAATAGATGCAGCCATGCTCGCAGCCCCGATACGGATTGATGCTCCGATCGAAGGGCATGTCGGGCGAGCTGTTGCGCGCGATGATCGTGCGCGGCTGTTCGATCGTCACCGTCGTGCGCAGCACCGGCTCCGCGCCGTCCACCGTCTCGCGCCAGTCGAGCCAGTCGCCGTCCGCATCCGGCACCGGCAGCGCGAAGCGACCGCTTACGGCATTCTTGGTCGCTCCACGGGCAGGACGGTTGCGCATTGCGCGATGCTACCGGCTTCGATAGAACGAAGCAAGAACATCAACGGGAGGACGATATGGCGCGCCTGAACTATCTCGAACTGCCGGTCGCGTCGACCGGAACGGCGGCGGACTTCTATGCAAAGGTGATGGGCTGGAGCTTCACCGAGTACGGACCGGATTATGCGGCGACGACGACCGGCGATACCGATCTGGGGCTGGATGCCGATACGACGCTGAAGGTCATGCTGCCGGTCATTCAGGTCGATGATCTGGAGGTGACCTTGGCTGCCGTCGAGGCCGCGGGCGGCACCATCGTCGAGCCGATCTTCGCTTTCCCCGGCGGGCGGCGGTTCCATTTCCGCGATCCCGACGGGCATGTTCTGGCGGCGATGGTGCCCGAATAAGCTACCGTTCGAGCAGGCGCGGCATCAGTTCGACGAAGTTGCAGGGTCGGTGACGGCTGTCCAGCTGTTCGGCGAGGATGCCGTCCCACCCGTCCTTCACCGCCCCGGTCGATCCGGGCAGCGCGAAGACATAGGTACCGCGCGCGACACAGGCGATGGCGCGCGACTGGATCGTCGACGTGCCGATCTTGGCATAGCTTTGCCAGCGGAACAGTTCGCCGAAGCCCGGGATTAGCTTGGTCGCGACTCGCTCGACCGCCTCTGGCGTCACGTCGCGGCCGGTAACCCCGGTACCGCCGGTGGTGATGACGCACTCGACCGCCGGATCGTCGATCCATTGGTCCAGTTGCGTGACGATCGTGTCGATATCGTCGCGCACGATCGCACGGGCGGCGAGGATATGGCCCGCCCCCTCGACCCGCGCGACCAGCGTGTCGCCCGAACGATCTTCGGCCAGCCCCCGCGTGTCCGATACGGTCAGTACCGCGATCCGCACGGGCACGAACGCCCGACTTTCGTCAATTGGCATCGGCGACCCGCGTCCGGCCGGTCTTGCTCACCCGCACCGCGGCGGCACCCGGCAGGCCGGGAAATTTCGGCCACATTCCCTGTGCCAGCGCGGCGCGGCTGGCCGACGGCTTGCCCGCCTGCTTTTCGTACATCCAGTAATTGCGCAGCACAGTCATGACGTAACCGCGGGTCTCCCAATAGGGGATCGATTCGATGTACAGCAGCGGATCGCCGCCATCCTTCAACTGTACATTCCACGCCTCGACCGGGGTCGGCCCGGCATTATAGGCGGCGATGACCTTGGGCAGCAGGCCGCCGGTGAAGGGCCGGTCGCGCAATTGTTCCAGATAGCTTTGCCCGACCGCCATATTGACCTGCGGCTTCGACAGCGAAGACTTCTCCAGCTGCAACCCGTGCGCACGCGCATAGTCGGTCAACGCGCCGGGCCGGATCTGCATCAGCCCGGTCGCTCCCGCCGGGCTGACGACGCCGGCGTCGAAGCGCGATTCCTGCAGCGTGTGTGCGAACACCAGCGCCTTGTCGACGCGCCAGCCGCCCTCGGGCGTCCAGTCGGGGGCGGGATAGCGCGCCTCGGCCAGCGGCCGCGCCCCCTGCGGCCCGTTATGCGACAGCCACAATTGCGTCGCGGGCAGGTTCAGGCTGCCGCACAGCCGGGTCAGCGCCGCATAGTCGCTGGCTCCCCCGATCCGCGCCTGATGGCGCAGCAGCTTGTCGGCCAGCGCGCCTTCGCCGATTTCGGTCAGCGCGGCGGCGACCTTGACGTTCGATCGCCGCTCCAGCGCACGCCAGTCGTCGGTCGCGGGCGCGCGGCCATTGGCATCGGCCCCGTCGATCAGTCCCAGCGCCTGCCGCGCCAGCAATCCGTAATAGGTCTCGCCATATTGCGCCGCAGTCTGCAATCGGCCCTGCACCAGATCGGGCCGGCCGCAGGCGATGTCGGCGCGCGTCGCCCAATACAGCCCGGCCGAACGCAATTCGGTATCGCCCGCGCGCTGCGCCACGCTGGCGAACGCGCTTTGCGCGGCTGCGCAGTCCTGCTGCCGCCATGCCGCCAGTCCCTGCGTCCAGTCGGCCTGCGCCGCCCAGTCGCCCGACCCGCGCTGCGCCACCGCCGCCAGCCGCCGGGCATTGGCATCGTCGCCCGCCACGAAATAGATCCACGCGACGCGCCCGCGCATCTCGGTCAGCGCTTCCGGCGTCAGTTCCGATTCGCGCGGGCCGATCAATGCTTCGGCTGCGGCGCCGTCATCGGCCTTCACGAACGGCTTCATCGCTTCGAGCAGTTGCGCGGCGGCGGCATCGCTGCGCGCGGCCTTCGCCCGGACCCGCACCGGCGCGGCATCGAACCATACCAGCTTTTGCGGCGTGGGCAGTTCAGGCACCGCATCCGCTCCCCGCAGCTTCGCGAGCCGCGCCAGATCGGGCGCCTGCGGCAGGTCGGGTGCCTCAACCAGCAGCGCCAGCAATTGCGGCAGTTCGACCTTGGGCGACCCCTTTGCCGTATACAGTTCGGCGCGTGCTACGGCGTGCAGCGGCCCTGGCTTCATCGCGTCCAGCCGCAACTGCGCATCCGCCCAGCGCCCGCCACGAATCGCCGCGAACACCTGCGTATAAGCGTCGCGGTCCTCCGCCGACAATTGCGGCGGCACCCGCGCCTCGACCGGTGTCCGGGCGACGCTCCCCAGCGTCGGCGCTTCGCCGGCATAAGCGGGAAGGGCGGGCAACATCAGCGCCGCGAACACGATGGGGGTCAGCTTCACGTGGTCGTTTCCCTGGTAAGCAACTGTAGGTGCCGCCAGCTTTCCGCCTTGGCCAAGGGCCGCTCCAACAGGAAGCGCGGATGGAAAGTGGCGATGGCGGGGCAGTCTATGCCATCATGATGAAGGGTGCGTAAACCACCGCGTTGTCCGTCCGGCCCCAACAGCGCCCGGCACGGTTCCGCCCCGAACAACAACAGCTTGGCGGGCGCGACCAGCGATACCAGCCGCTGCGCCAGATCGTCGAGCACCGCCTGCGCCTCGCCCGGGATGCGCCCGGTCAGGGGCCGCGCGTGCGCGACGCCGGCGATCGTCACCGCATCCCGCTCCAGTCCGATTGCCGCAAGCATGCGGTCGAGCAGCACGCCGACCGGTCCGGTCATCCACCCGGCCTCCGCCGAATCATCGGCTTCGGGCAGGTCGGTCAGAATCATCAACGCCGGATTTTTTGTCGCGACGACGGGCAGGCGTTCGGCATTCCATCCGGCCTCCGGCACGGCATCGCCCATCCGCCACGTCAAAAACGCATCGAGCGTGTCGGGCGGCAGGTCGGCGACCGGCGTCGACGCTACGGCAGCGGGCGCTCGCGCCGGTGCGGGGGTCGCGAACCAGTCGCGCAGTTCGTCTTCGACCAGCGTGTCGACACCGGCATCCTGCCACCATTCCAGCGCGCTGGCTGCGGCTTCGTGCCACTGGATATGCTGGTCCGCCCCCATGCCGCCTTTAACGCTTGCCTTGACCTCCCCGTCAATCTGCCCAAATCGTGCGGGAGGACAGGGCGTTGCCGTAGCGCGACGAGGTTGGGCCGCACGCGGCGCCTGCGATGAGGATGGAAGATGAGCGAACGGGAATCGATGCCCTATGACGTCGTGATCGTCGGCGCGGGGCCTGCCGGCCTGTCCGCGGCGATCCGGTTGAAGCAGATGGCGGGCGAGACGGGCGAGGAGATCGCCGTCTGCGTCCTCGAAAAGGGGTCGGAAGTCGGCGCCCATATCCTGTCGGGCGCGGTGTTCGATCCGCGTGCGATGGACGAACTGCTGCCCGACTGGCGGGAGCAGGGCTGCCCGATGGCCGAAGTGCCGGTGACGGAGAACCATCACTGGCTCCTGTCCGAAACCGGCAGCAGCGAAGTGTCGCACCGCATCCTGCCGCCGTTCATGCAGAACAAGGGGACCTATACCGGGTCGCTCGGCAATATGTGCCGCTGGCTGGCCGAACAGGCCGAGGGGCTGGGCGTCGAGATCTTCCCCGGATTTGCGGCGGCGGAAATCCTGTATCACGAAGACGGTTCGGTAAAGGGCGTCGCGACCGGCGACATGGGCGTCGCGCGCGACGGCACGCACAAGCCCGACTGGCAGCCCGGCCTCGAACTCCACGCCAAATATACCTTCTTTGCGGAAGGGGTGCGCGGGCATCTGTCGAAGCAGATCATCCGCACCTTCGATCTCGCGCGCGACAGCCAGCCGCAGGTCTATGGTCTGGGCATCAAGGAATTGTGGGACATTCCGGCGGAAAACCACGTGCCCGGCCGGGTGATCCATACGCAGGGCTGGCCGCTCAGCGAAACGCGCGGCTCGAATGGCGGCGGTTTCCTCTATCATCAGGCGAACGGGCAGGTAGCGCTGGGCTTCGTCACCTGGCTGAACTATTCCAACCCCTATCTCTCGCCCTTCCACGAGATGCAGCGGTGGAAGACGCACCCGGCGATCGCCGCGATCCTGAAGGGCGGCAAGCGCGTGTCCTATGGCGCGCGTGCGATCAACGATGGCGGGTGGCAGTCGGTGCCGAAGCTGACCTTCCCCGGCGGCGTTCTGGTCGGCTGTTCGGCAGGGTTCCTGAACGTTCCGCGGATCAAGGGCATCCATACCGCGATGAAGTCGGGCATGATGGCCGCCGAAGCCGCCTTCACTGCCGTCCGCGACGGGCGGCAGGGCGACGAACTGACTGCCTACACCGCCGCCTATGAGGCAAGCTGGGTGTATGAGGAACTGCGCAAGGTCCGCAACGTCGTGCCGCTGGTCAAGAAGTTCGGCGATTTCGTCGGATCGGGCGTCGCCAATGCGACGATGTGGGCCGAACATTGGGGGCTGCGCATGCCCTTCACCATGGGCCATCATCCCGATCACGAAAGCCTGTGGCGTAAGGATCAGGTGCAGCCCATCGCCTATCCCAAGCCCGATGGCGTGCTGAGCTTCGATCGCCTGTCGTCGGTGTTCCTGTCGAACACCAATCACGAAGAGGATCAGCCGGTCCATCTGACGCTGAAGGACCCCGACGTTCCGGTCGCGTACGACCTGCCGCTCTATGACGAACCCGCGCAACGTTATTGCCCGGCGGGCGTATATGAAATCGTGGGGGCGGAGACGGACAACCCGAAATTCGTCATCAACGCGCAGAACTGCGTCCACTGCAAGACGTGCGACATCAAGGACCCGACGCAGAACATCAACTGGGTCGTGCCGGAAGGCGGCGGAGGACCGAATTATCCGAACATGTAGTCTCGGCATCCTCGCGGCGGCGCTGTTCGCGTCGCCGGCACTGGCCGTCGACACCCCGCTTGCCGCCTATATGCGGGCGCGTGCCGCCGATGCCGATGGTCGGGCGACGATCGCGGCGCAGGGCTATGCGCAGGCACTGGCGGCGCAGCCGTCCGATCCGGTCATTGCCGTGCGGGCTTTGCGGGAGGCGCTGGCGAGCGGCGACCTGGTGCTCGCGCGCCGTGCCGGGGCGGTGTTGCGTGCTGCCGATGTCGCGCCGCCCGACCTCGATATCCTCGCCTTTGCCGACGCGGTCGACAAGCGAGACGCCGCCGGACAGCGGGCGGCACTGACGCGGCTGGCTGGATCGCCACTGGGCTTCCTTGCGCCGCTGCTGGCCGAATGGGTCGATCAGCCCGCTCCCGCCGTCGCTGGCGACGGCGGCGCGATCCCCCGTCGCTACGCCGCCGAAAACCATGCGCTGCGGCTGCTCGCGACCGGACAAATGGCGGAGGGCGTTGCGGCCGTTCGCACCCTGTTGACCGTTGGCGGCAACGATGCCGATTTCCGCCTGAACGCCGCCCAATTGCTGGCACGTGCGGGGCAGGGCGATACCGCCCGGGCACTTCTCGCCGGCGACGACCCGGTCCTGTCGCGCAGCGCCGCGACGCTCGGCCGGGGCAGCAAGGGCGATGCCCGTTTCGGCATCTCACGCCTTTTGACGCGCATGGCCGGCGACTTGTCGGCGGAAGGGACCGAGCCGCTGGCGATCATGCTCAGCCGCTCCGCCCTACAACTCGACCCTCGATATACCCGCGCCCGCCTCGCGCTCGCCGATGCGCTGGCCCGCAGCGACGCGACCGCCGAGGCGCAGGCAACGCTGGCGGCGATCCCCGCCGACGATCCCTTCGCATCCAGCGCCGCTGCGCTCGCCATCGTCATCCAGCAACGCGCCGGCAATCTCGACGCCGCCCTCGCACTCGCCGCGAAACAGGCCGAGCGCAGCGATGTGACCACCGCCGGCCTGCGCCGCTATGCCGATCTGTTGCTCGAAACCGGTCGCGCCAAGGAAGCCGCCGCCATCTACGCCCGTGCCATGGCCCGGCCCGGCGCGGCCACCGACTGGTCACTTTATCTGCAACGTGGCGCTGCGCTCGACCGCGCGGGCGACTGGGCGGCAGCGCTGCCGATGCTACGCCGCGCCGTCGAACTGGCGCCACAGGAACCCGCCGCGCTCAACTATCTCGGCTATGCACAGGTCGATCGCGGCGAGAATATCGTCGAAGCGACGCGAATGCTCGAACGCGCCCATGCCCTAGCCCCCAAGGACCCGGCGATCGCCGACTCGCTCGGCTGGGCGCGGTTCCGCGCCGGTGACCTGAAGGCCGCGCTGCCGCTGATCGAAGGGGCTGCGCGCGAGGCCCCCGACGATGTCGAGATCAACGAACATCTCGGCGATGTCTATTGGGCCGCCGGGCGCCGGGTCGAGGCGCGCTATGCCTGGCGCGCGGCATCGGTCGAGGCGGAGGGCGCCGATGCCACGCGATTGGCGAGCAAGCTTGCGAACGGACCCGCTTCGTCGCAACGCTGACCCGATGATCGTCGAACCCGCTCCCGCCAAGCTCAACCTCGCGCTCCACGTCCGCGCGCGGCGCGCCGATGGCTATCACGAACTCGAAACGCTGTTCGCCTTCGTCACCGATGGCGACACGGTGACGTTGTCCCCCGCCGAGCGCGACGGCTTCGCCATCACCGGCCCGTTCGCAGCGGGGTTGAGCGGGGAGGGCGACAATCTGGTCACCCGCGCGCGCGACGCCTTCCGCGCCAGCTTCGGACCGGGCGATGCGCTCACGATCGTGCTCGACAAGCACCTTCCCATCGCGTCAGGAATTGGCGGCGGATCGGCCGATGCTGCCGCGACGCTGCGCGGACTGGCGCGGTTGCACGGCGTCGCGCTCGACGATCCGGCGCTGATGGCGATCGCCGACCGACTCGGCTCCGACGTTCCCGCCTGTCTGGTCGGTCGCACCATGATCGGTCGCGGGCGCGGCGAGCGACTGACCCCGATCGATGCGCCGAAACTGCCGGTGCTGCTGGTCAATCCCGGCATCGCCGTTTCGACCGCGCAGGTCTTTGCCGGCTGGGACCGTATCGATCGCGGGCCGATCGGCGACGGCGACGCGTTGTCGATCGCTTCCGCCGGCCGCAACGACCTCGAACCGCTCGCCCGCGCGCTGGCGCCCGCGATCGACGACGTCCTCGCCGCGCTTCACACCGCGTCGGGCGTCAGGCTCGCGCGCATGTCGGGATCGGGCGCGACCTGTTTCGCACTGTTCGACGACCCCGCCGCCCGTGCCGAAGCCGCCGCCACCATCCGCGCCGCCCAACCCGGCTGGTGGTGTCTCGAAACGGCACTCGCGTGACGGGGCAACGTGCCGAAGCGGGGCAGGGCCCGCGACGCGCCCCCCGTGAAACATCTGGCACGAAGTTTGTAACGAAAAGGGCGCGGATCAGACGCCAGGAGCGGATCGTCCGTGGGCGGTCTCTTCGGACGCCGCCCACTTTTTCCCCGTGATCGACGTCACGCGCGACGGGTACGTCGCCACCCTCTGGTTGGCGCGTGGGGCGAGCAGGAACGCGCTGTCGACCGGGCATTGGCGCGATCTTGCCGCCACGGTCGCCGGTCTTGCCGCTTCGGACGCCCGCGCCGTGCTGATCGCGTCGCGCGAACCGGGGATTTTTTCGGCAGGCGCCGACATCGCCGAATTTCCCGACCTGCAGCATATCCCCGCCCGCGCCACCGCGTTTCGCGAAGCGCTGTCTGCCGCGATCGAGGGGGTCGCCGCGCTGCCCATGCCGGTGATTGCCGTCGTCAATGGAGGCTGTTTCGGCGCAGCGGTCGCGCTGATCCTCGCCTGCGATATCGTCGTCGCCGGGGACGACGCCCGCTTCGCCATTCCACCGGCCCGGCTCGGCATCCTCTACCCGCCCGCCGACGTCGGCCGCTTGATCGCCGCTGTCGGTAACGGCCATGCCGCCCGGCTGCTCTTCACCGGCGACACCATCGCTGCCGACGAAGCGCACTCGATCGGCCTGATCCACCACAGGGTGCCCGCAGCATTGCCGCTCGCCCGGATACTCGCCGCCCGCATCGCTGGCAACGCGCCACAGGCCGTTCGCGGCCTCAAGCGCATCCTAAACGCCGAACCCGGTGGCGACGCCCGGTTCGACGCCGCCTTTGCCGGTCCCGAACTGCGCGAAGGACTTGCCGCCTTTCAGTCCCGCCGCCCGCCGGAGTTTCCATGACCGACCATCTTCCCGGCCGCGATACGTCGTTGCTGCTGCTCTGCGACCATGCCTCGGCGTTCGTGCCGCCCGATATCGCCATCGCGTCCGAATTGCTGGCGCTGCATATCGGCGTCGATATCGGGGCCGGCCCGCTGACCCATGCCCTGTCGACCAGCCTGGATGCGCCCGCGATCCTCGGCACCGTGTCGCGGCTGGTCATCGACCTCCATCGGCAGAGCGATCATCCCGGCCTGATCCCCACTGTGTCGGATGGCCGCGCCATTCCGGCCAATATCGACGCGGACCGCGCAGATCGCATCGCCCGCTTCCACGCGCCCTATCACCGCGCGATCCGTGAACAGGTGCGGCGCGACCGCCCGCGCCTGATCGTCGCGATCCACAGCTTTACCCCGCAACTCGAACTGGGCGGCGGCCCGCGTCCTTGGCAGGCCGGCATCCTCTACGGCCGCGACGGCCGCGCCGCCCGCATCGCCATCGACTTCCTCCGCGCGCAGGGGATACCAACCGGCGACCAGGAGCCATATTCGGGCCGCCTGCTCAATGCGACGCTGGACCGTCACGCCGATGGGCAGGGCATCCCTTCGCTATCGGTCGAAATCCGCAACGAGCTGATCGCCGATCCGGCCGGCGTCGCCCGCTGGAGCGCAGTCTTGACCGACATGATCGCCGCGGTGCGCAACGGACTTGCGTTGAACGCTGCTCCTGCGCAATAGGCTGTCGCCATGACCCAGCAATTCGACAAGTCGCGGCTGCCGAGCCGCCATGTTTCCGTCGGCCCCGAACGCGCGCCGCATCGCAGCTATTACTACGCGATGGGCATCGCTGAAGAGGATATCGCCAAGCCCTTCGTCGCGCTCGCTTCCGCCGGCAACGACAGCGCGCCGTGCAACACGACGCTCGATTTCCAGGCCGACGCCGCGCGCGAAGGCGTGGTGGCGGGCGGCGGCATGCCGCGCCGGTTCAACACCATCACCGTGACCGACGGCATCGCGATGGGCCATCAGGGGATGAAATCCTCACTGGTCAGCCGCGAGGTCATCGCCGATTCGGTCGAACTGTCGGTGCGAGGCCATTGCTATGATGCGTTGGTCGGCTTCGCCGGCTGCGACAAGTCGCTGCCCGGCATGATGATGGCGATGCTCCGCCTCAACGTGCCGTCGATCTTCGTCTATGGCGGATCGATCCTGCCCGGCCGGTTCGAGGACCGCGACGTGACCGTCGTCGACGTGTTCGAAGCAGTCGGCCGCTATGCCGCCGGCACCTGCCCGCTGCACGACCTGACCGCGCTCGAAAAGGTCGCCTGTCCCGGCCACGGCGCCTGTGGGGGCCAGTTCACGGCCAACACCATGGCATGTGTCGGCGAAGCGATCGGTCTGTCGCTACCCAATTCGAACATGGTGCCCGCGCCCTATCGCAGCCGCGAGGAAATCGCGATCGCGGCGGGCAAGCAGGTCATGGAGCTGGTCCGCCTGAACCTGCGCCCGCGCGACATCGCCACCCGCGCCGCGTTCATCAACGCCGCGCGTGTCGTCGCGGCGACCGGCGGCTCGACCAACGCTGCGCTGCACCTGCCGGCAATGGCGTCGGAAGCCGGCATCGAATTCGACCTGTTCGACGTCGCCGAGGCTTTCAAGTCAACGCCTTACGTCGCTGACCTGAAGCCCGGCGGCAAATATGTCGCCAAAGATATGTACGAGGCCGGCGGCGTCTACATGCTGATGAAGACGATGCTCGCCAACGATCTGCTCGACGGCAGTTGCATGACCGTGACCGGCAAGACGCTCGGCGAGAATATCGACGAGGTGACGTGGAACCCCGATCAGAAGGTGATCTACGACGTCAAGACGCCGATCACCCCGACCGGCGGCGTCGTCGGCCTGCGCGGAACGCTTGCCCCCGACGGTGCGATCGTGAAGGTCGCTGGCATGAAGCGGTTGCAATTCACGGGAACCGCACGGGTTTTCGATTGCGAGGAAGATGCCTTCGCCGCGGTCGAAGCACGCAGCATCACCGACGGCACCGTCATCGTCATCCGCTACGAAGGGCCGAAGGGCGGTCCGGGAATGCGCGAAATGTTGTCGACCACCGCCGCCTTGTACGGCTTGGGCATGGGCGAGAGCGTGGCGCTCATCACCGATGGTCGCTTCTCGGGCGGTACGCGCGGCTTCTGCATCGGCCATGTCGGTCCCGAAGCGGCCGAGGGCGGTCCGATCGCGCTGGTCGAGGATGGCGACATCATCACCATCGATGCCGATGCGGGAACGATCGACCTCGACGTTGCCCCCGATGTGCTGGCGGATCGCCGCGCCAAATGGCAACCGCGCGTCAACGACTATCAGGCGGGTGCCCTGTGGCGCTACTCGACCACGGTCGGCCCGGCCTATCAGGGTGCGGTGACGCATCCCGGTGCCAAGGCCGAGCGTCACGTCTACGCCGACCTCTGATGATGCGAGCGACCGCTATCCGCGCGGACGCGGGGATACCGGTCGCCCGGCTTGTGGTATCGATCGCCGATGATCGAAAAACGCCTCCTCTTGATCCCTGCGCTGCTGCTCGGCGCTTGTGACCGGCGACCCGACCCGAATGTCCTCGCCAATGTCGAGGCGGAGCAGCGCACCGCCGCCGCCGATGCCGGTCGCATCGAATGTGCGACTGGTACCGCGCCGGTCGCGGCCGATTGCACGATCGAACGCATCGCCGATGGCGGCGATACGATCCTGACGCTGCGCCAACCCGATGGCGGATTCCATCGGCTTCGCATTACCCGCGACGGACGCGGTGTCGTTGCGGCCGATGGCGCGGAGGCGGCGCGGGTGACCGTCATCGGCAACGACCGGATCGAGGTCGCGATCGGCGACGCACGCTACCGCCTGCCCGCCACCATCGGGCCGGTCGTACGATGACGCTGTTTCCGGCCGGCGCGCCGATCCTGCGCGCGGCCGAGATGCGTGCGGCGGAAGCTGCCGCCTTCGCATCCGGCGTGTCGCAGGACAATTTGATGGAGCGTGCCGGCACTGCCGTAGCGCAGCAGGTCCAGCGTGTCGCCTTTGGAAGGCCGATCCTCGTCCTCGCAGGACCCGGTAATAATGGTGGCGATGCCTTTGTCACTGCACGACTTTTGGCCCGATGGGGTAATGATGTAACGGTCGCCGTACTCGCGGGAAAGCCGGATGGTGCCGCTGTCCGAATGCGGTCTGCATGGACCGGTCCGGTGACGTCGCTCGACGCCGCGACGCCGCGACCGATCCTCGTCGATGGCCTGTTCGGTACCGGCGTCACCCGTTCGCTCGATCCCGCCCCTGGCCGTCGCCTCGCCGCCCTGTCCGAGAACGCCTTCGTCGTCGCGATCGACCTTCCGAGCGGCGTCGACAGCGATGCCGAGCAATGCTTTGCCGGTGCCGGCCGCGCCGGCCTGACCGTCGCGTTGGGGGCGCTCAAACCGGCCCATGCGACCGGACCCGATGTGGAACGCATGGGGCATGTCGTCCTTGCAGACCTCGCCATTGAACTGCCAACCGACGTCCGTACGATCCGGCGTCCGAGGATCGACCCGCCCGCCCGCACCGCGCACAAATATAGCCGTGGCTTGATCGCGGTGCTCGGTGGCGCGATGCCGGGTGCCGCCCGCCTCGCGGCGCGTGCTGCACTCTCGGCTGGTGCCGGCTATGTCGTGCTGACTGGCGACGATGCTGGGCAGGGCGGTCCCGACGCACTGGTCCGCCGCAACGATCTGGACGCGCTATTAGGTGACGAACGACTTGCAGCGTTGCTGATCGGCCCCGGCCTCGGCCGCGACGACCACGCCCATGCCCTGCTCGACCGGGCGATCGTCACCGACGTGCCGCTGGTCATCGATGGCGACGCGCTCTCGCTGCTCGGTGAAGCCGGCCCCGAACGCATCGCCGCCCGCACCGCGCCGACCTGGCTGACCCCGCATGAGGGCGAATTCAGCCGCATGTTTGGCGGAAAGGGCGGCAACAAGATCGACCGCACCCGCCAAGCTGCGCTACAGGCGCGCGCGACCATCGTTCACAAAGGCCCCGATACCGTGATCGCTTGCCCGCAGGGTACCGCTATCGTCTCCACCCACGGCCCTTCGTGGTTGTCCACCGCCGGCACCGGCGATGTGCTGGCTGGCGCACTCGCCGCGCGCTTGCGTCCGGGTGGCGCCGCCGCTGCCGAACAGGCGGTCTGGTTGCATGGCCGCGCCGCGCGCCTCGCCGGGCCGGCATTCGTCGCCGATGCGCTGATCGACCATCTGGGACAGGCGATCGCCGAATGTCGCTGATCGATGACGATGTGATCGTCCGCGTCGCGGCGCGGGGCGAAGGGGTGACTGCTGACGGCTGCCACGTCCCCTTCGCTGCGCCCGGTGACCGCCTGCTCGGCGACGGCTCGATCGAGCCTGGCCCGCACCATGCCGAACCGCCCTGCCGACACTTCCCGGCCTGTGGTGGCTGTCAGCTGCAACATCTTGATCACGCGACGGAAAGTGATTTCGTCGTCGACCGAGTGGCCGGTGCGCTCGCCTCGCAATCGCTGACCGCGACCGTCCGCCCGGCGATCCTTTCCGCGCCCCGGACCCGCCGCCGCGCCACACTCCATGCCGACCGGCGCGGCAAGCAGGTGACGCTCGGCTTCACCGAAGCCGGCAGCCATCGCATCGTCGACGTCCGCGAATGCCACGTCCTGCTCCCGGAATTGTTCGCTGCCATCGCGCCGTTGCGCCGCCTGCTCGCGACCGCGCTCAAGGACCGCACGCGCGCCGACGTCCATCTCGCTTGTGTCGATCAAGGTGTCGATGTGCTCATCATCGGCAAGGTCGCCGAAGGGCTCGCCGCCGCCGAAGCGCTGACGATCTTCGCTCAGGAACAGGGGCTTGCCCGGTTGTCGATCGACGACGGCATGGGGCCGGAGGCGCGGTGGGAACCCGAACCGGTCACCGTGACGCTGGGCGGCGTGCCCGTGCCGTTCCCGCCCGGCAGCTTCCTGCAGGCAACCGGCGATGGTGAGGCAGCACTGATCGCCGCGGTCGACGAGGCCGTCGCAGGTGCGGCGATCGTCGCCGATCTGTTCGCCGGGCTCGGCACCTTCACCCTGTCGCGCGGCGCCGACGTCCGCACCTATGCCGGCGAGGCGGGACGCGAGGCGATCATGGCGCTGAAGCTCGCCGCCGCCCGCGCTGGACGTCCGATCGTTGCCGACCATCGCGACCTGTTCCGTCGCCCGCTGACCCCGGCCGAGATCGACCGATTCGACGCCGTCATCCTCGACCCGCCCCGCGCCGGTGCCCGCGAACAGGCGGCGGCACTGGCCGACGCAAAGGTGCCGGTCATCGCCTATGTTTCGTGCAATCCCAGTAGCTTCGCGCGTGATGCGAAGACATTGGTGCAGGCCGGCTACCGCCTCGACTGGGTGCAACCGGTCGGCCAATTCCGCTGGTCGACCCATGTCGAGCTGGTCGCGCGATTGGTCCGCTGACTTTCCTACTTGGTCCGGTTTTGCCATCCATGATCGGCGCCGGGGCAGGGGGAAGCCCAGCATGACACGAACCGCGCACAAGTGTGAACTTCGTGAACTTTGACGGTCAGGCAGGGTAATCGGCGCCGACGAAATACAGCCCGTCGGGCGGTGCATTCAGCCATAGCGCGGCCCGGTCGCGTGCGGCGAGGATGTCGGCAAGGTCGTCGGGCGTCCGCTTGCCCTGTCCGACCATCGCCAGACAGCCGACCATCGACCGCACCTGATGATGCAGGAACGACCGGGCGGCGGCATGGATCGCGATCCGGTCGCCATCGCGCTCGACCGCCAGCCGGTCGAGCGTTCGCAGCGGGCTGTCCGCCTGACAATGTGCCGACCGGAACGTCGTGAAGTCGTGCCGCCCGACCAGCCGCGCCGCCCCCTCGGCCATCGCCCTCGCATCCATCTCCTGCGGTACCCGCCACGCCAGCCCCTGCTCGAACGTCAACGGCGCGCGTCGACAGACGATACGATAGACATAGGCCCGCCGCACGCACGCGAAGCGCGCATGCCAGTCGTCGGCCACGACCTGGCAATCGAGGATCGCCACCGGATCGGGCCGCAACCGCGCGTTCAGCGCCTCCATCAGCCGGAACGGCGCGAACTCCTTGGCGACGTCGACATGCGCGCGCATCGCGGTGGCATGGACCCCGGCATCGGTCCGGCCGGCGGCATGGACGGCGGTGGTCTCGCCGGTTACCTCCAGCAGCGCGCGCTCGATCGACCCCTGCACGCTTGCTCCTTCGGACTGGCGCTGCCACCCGACGAACGGCCGCCCGTCATATTCGACCGTCAATGCGAAGCGGGTCATGCCAGCCGCGTACCCTCGGGTATCGCAAAGCCGCGCAGCAACTCGGCCGGGGTCATCGCTCCCCGCCCGGCGCGCTGGACCAGCGTCGGTCGCAACGCGCCCTCGGCACAGGCGATGGTCAGTGCATCGTCCATGACCGTTCCCGGCACTCCGGCCCCGTCGACCACTTCCGCCGCCAGCACCCGCACGCGTTCGCCATCCAATTCGAAGAAGGCCCCCGGCGCCGGATTATACGCCCGCACCTGCCGCTCGGCATCGACCGCGCTGCCGTCGAAACGCAATCTTGCCTCGCTCTTGTCGATTTTGGCGGCATGGGTCACCCCGTCGCTTGCCTGCTCGACCGGCGGATAGGCGTCCGGGTCGGCGAGCACTTCGAGCATCAGCCGCGCCCCCATCGCGCTCAGTTCCTCTGCCAGTTCGCCCGCGGTCTTGCCATCGACCGGCGTCCGCCCTTCCAGGCGCACCGGCCCGGTATCCATCCCGGCCGCCATCTGCATGATGCCAACCCCGGTCTCGGTATCGCCGGCAAGGATCGCGCGCTGGATCGGCGCCGCCCCCCGCCATCGCGGCAGCAGCGAGCCATGGACGTTCAGACACCCCAGACGCGGCGCATCCAACACCACGCGCGGCAACAGCAGCCCATAGGCGGCCACCACCGCCACATCCGCTGCCAGCGCGGCAAACTCCGCCTGCACCGCCGGATCGCGCAACGTCTCCGGAACCCGCACCTCGATCCGGAGTGACTCGGCAAGCCGGTGTACGGGGGAGGGGGTCAGTGCCTTGCCCCGGCCGGCGCGACGCGGTGGCTGGCTATACGCCGCGACGACGTCATGCCCGGCATCGACCAGCGCCTGAAAGATCGGCACCGCAAAATCGGGCGTGCCCATGAAGATGATCCGCATGCGCTCTCTCGACACCGTGGCGTCGGCGCGCGCAACCCCCTATCTTGGTCGTAATGGCCTCTCCCGAAATCGACGCGCTGACGCAGGCGCTTTCCCGCCTTCCCGGTCTCGGCCCCCGCTCGGCCCGGCGTGCGGTGCTGCATCTGGTCAAGAAGCGCGAAACCGCCCTCGATCCGCTCCTGGTCGCGCTCGATCGCGTGGCGCGCAATCTCGCCACCTGTTCGACCTGCGGCAATGTCGACACCACCGATCCGTGCGGCATCTGCACCGATCCGCGCCGCGACGACCGTTCGCTGTGCGTGGTGGAGGAGGTCGCCGATCTGTGGGCGCTCGACCGGGCGCGGCTGTTCCCCGGGCGCTTCCACGTCCTTGGCGGCCGCCTTTCCGCATTGGAAGGCGTCCGGCCCGACGACCTAGCCATCGACTCGCTGATCGCCCGCGTCGCGGCGGGCGGGATCGACGAGGTCGTCCTCGCGATGAACGCCACGCTGGAGGGGCAGACCACTGCCCATTACATCGCCGAGCGGATCGAGAAATATCCTGTCCGCCTGACCCAGCTCGCCCACGGCCTGCCGGTCGGCGGCGAACTCGACTATCTCGACGAAGGCACGCTTGCCCAAGCGCTCCGCGCGCGACGCCCGGTCGCTTGACGCTCCGAACTATGCTACATAGCTAGCCGCTATGGCCATTCTTCCGATCATCGAAATCCCCGATCCCCGCCTCCGCCTCGTGTCCGAGCCCGTAGAAGGCGTGACCGACGAGGTGCGGACGCTCATCGCCGACATGTTCGAGACGATGTACGACGCCCCCGGCATCGGCCTCGCCGCGATCCAGGTCGCGGTGCCCAAGCGCGTGCTGGTGATCGACCTGCAGGAGCAGGAAGACGAAGAAGGCAAACCGGTGAAGGCACCGAAGGCGTTCGTGAACCCGGTGATCGAGGAAGTGTCGGACGAACTGTCGACCTATCAGGAAGGCTGCCTGTCGATCCCCGAACAATATGCCGAGGTCGTCCGCCCCGCGCGATGCCGCGTGACGTGGCTCGATGAGAAGGGCGATGCCCATGACGAATGGCTCGACGGGCTGATGGCGACCTGTCTCCAGCACGAGATGGACCACCTCAACGGCGTGCTGTTCATCGACCATCTGTCGCGGCTGAAGCGCGACATGGTCATCAAGAAGCTGAATAAGGCGCGCAAGGCGGCGTAAGCGACGAACCGATCCCCCTTCGCCTTGTCCGGCGGGCGGGGCGGGGGTAGGTTCCGGGTCCGTTCCTCCCGGAGTATCGCATGGACCCGCTTGTCATCGTCATCGTCGCCGCCGTCCTGCTCGCGGGGTTGGCGATCGGCTGGCTGATGGGCAGCCGACAAGTCCAGTCGCTGCGCGAGGAGCGCGACAAGCGCGAGGACGATTTCAAACAGGCGATCGCCGATCTGGCACTTGCCAGCGAACGCGCCAAGGACGTGCCGGCGCTGCGTGAGGAACTGGCCGAAATCCGCGCCGATCGCGATGCGCTCCTGATCGATCATGCCGCGCTGAAGGCCAATGCCGCAGCGTTCGAGGAACGGCTGACCGAGTTCAAGGACGCGCGCGAGGCGATGGCGTCGCAGTTCCGCGAAACCGCGCAGATCATGCTCGACGGTGCGCAGAAATCCTTCCTGCAACGCGCGCAGGAACGCTTCGCCCAGGCCGGCGACACCAACGAGATGAAGCTGAAGGCGCTGTTGGCGCCGGTCGAAGCGACGCTCAAGCGCTATGAGGCCAGCATCACCAAGGTCGAGGGCGAGCGGCAGGAAGCCTATGGCACGCTCAAGGGCCTGATGGACGCGATGCGGATCGGCCAGGAATCGGTGAAGAGCGAGGCGGCCAAGCTGGTCAATGCGTTGCGCTCCGCACCCAAGGCACGCGGCCGCTGGGGCGAGCAGCAGTTGCGCAACGTGCTCGAAACCTGCGGCCTCGCCGAACACACCGATTTCCAGATGGAGGTATCGGTCGATCATGGTGACGGTCGCCTGCGCCCCGACGCCATCGTCAAGGTGCCGGGCGGGAAAAGCCTCGTGATCGATGCCAAGGTGTCGCTCAATGCCTATCAGGACGCGCATGGCGCCGTGGACGAGATCGAGCGCGCCGCCTTCATGACCGCGCACGTCGCGTCGATGAAGAATCACGTCAACGCGCTCGGCGCCAAAAGCTACCAGTCGCAGTTCGAGGATACGCCGGACTATGTGGTGATGTTCGTACCGGGCGAGCATTTCCTCGCCGCCGCGCTCGAACATGATCCGTCGCTGTGGGACTATGCCTTCGACCGTCGCGTGCTGATCGCGACGCCGACCAACCTGATCGCCATCGCCCGCACCGTCGCGGCGGTCTGGCGGCAGGAGAAGTTGGCTGGCGAAGCGCGACAGATCGGGCAACTCGGCCGCGAACTCCATGCCCGCCTCGCCAAGATGGGCGAGCATGTCGCCAAGCTCGGCAAGAACCTTGAAGGCGCTAACACCGCCTATAACGCGTTCGTCGGCAGTCTCGAATCGCAGGTGATGACCTCGGCCAAGCGGTTCGAGACGCTCAACATCGATACCGCCGGCAAGTCGATCGAACCGCTGCCGGTCGTCGAGCAATCGCCGCGCCCACTGACCAAGCTGGCAGTCGCCATTGCGCAGGCCGAGGAAGCGGTCGAGGAGCGCACCGAGCAGGCGGAGACGGTGGCGGAATAGCGGTTCAGGCCGGACGGGGCGGCACCTGTCCATTATTGCCGAGCACCAGCCCCATCGTCACCGCCACGATCCGCGCCGCCATCGCCGCGCACAGCCGGTGCGGATCGTCTCGCTCGGGCACATATTCCGCCAGAACCAACCCGGCGATCTCGCCCTTTTCGGCGAGCGCGGTCAGCAGCAACACGACCTCCTCATAACGCAACCCACCCGGCGTCGGCATCGCCACCGCCGGAAACGCTGCCGGATCGATCCCGTCGCAATCGATCGATACCAGATAGCGTCCGCCCGCCGGCACCGCATCGACCGCTGCATCGATCCCGCCCCGGATCAGGTCATAGGCGGTGACGATCCGGCTGCCCCAGTTCCGCGCATCCTCGATCTGCCAAGCGCCGCCGCTGCCCAGACCGCGCACGCCGACCTGCACCATGCCGGTGACATGCGGCATTTCGGCCAGCCGCCGCATCGGCGATCCATAGCCCAGCGTCTGCCCGCGGATATCGTCGCCCCAATCGACATGTGCATCGATCTGCACGACGGTCAGCGGGCCGCGATCGGCAAAGCCCGCCGCGAACGGGATCGGCACCGAATCGTCCCCGCCGAGCAGGATCGGCACGCCGCCGGCCGCAAGCACGGCGCGCGTCGTCGCTTCGATCTGCTCGCGATTGCCTGCTGAATCTTCCGGACGGGTATCGACATCGCCGAGGTCGACGACGCCGCGCGCATCGTCCGGATCGGGGAAGGGCGTGAAGCCTAGGTCGAAATCGATCTGCGACAATTGCCGCGCAAACCCCCGCGACGCCGCGCGGATCGCGGCGGGTGCATCCGCCGAATGGCTCGGCTCGCCATCGTCATAGGGCGTGGCCTCGCTCGCCCCGAACAACACGATGCTGGGCCGTTCCAACGTATCGAGGTCGGCGGCGGGCAGGGCGGCGAAGGTCGGGCGGGTCATTCCCGCTGAATGCGCCGCGCCTCCAAAGGTTCAGGGCCGGTGCTGCCCCAGCACGGTATAGGCCATGACCGCCGTCGCCACCGCCGCGTTCAGGCTGTCGGCCTTGCCCAGCATCGGGATCTTGACCAGCAGGTCGCATTCCGCCGCCATATGCTCGGGCATCCCCTGTGCCTCGTTGCCGGTCAGCAGGAAGGTCGGATCGGGATAGGTCGCGCAGCGATAGTCGTGCGTCGTGTCGAGGCTTAGCCCCACCAGCGTCCCCGGACCGCTGCGCAGCCACCCCTTGAACGTGGCCCAGTCGGCCCGCGCGACGGCGACCGTAAAGATCGCCCCCATGCTCGCCCGCACCGCCTCCACGGAGAACGGGTCGACGCACTCGTCGATCAGGATCAACCCGCCGGCACCAGTCGCATCGGCGGTGCGCAGGATCGTCCCGAGATTGCCCGGATCGCGCAGGCGTTCGGCGACCAGCCACAGCGATGCATTGCGCCGGTCGATGCTCGTCAATTCGGTCGAGAATTCGTCATAGACGCCGACCACCGACCCCGGATTGTCCTTGCCGGACAGTTTCGACAGGATGTCGACCGTCGTGGCGATGGCGATCCCGCCCGACGAACTCGGTCTCGTCGATCAGCGTTTTCAGTAGCGGATGCGGCGCGTCGCTCGCGAAATAGAGTTCAGCGGGCAGCCACCCGGCCTCGAGCGCTTCGGTCAGGATGCGCAGTCCCTCGGCAAGGAAGCGGCGCTGGTCGCGGCGATGGCGCTTTTCGCGCAGGTTGCGCGCGGCCTTCACCATCGGGTTCGAATAGGCGGTAATCTCGCGAGGCATGCGACGCCCTAGCGAACCTCGCGGTCCGCGTCGATCGAATCGAGAATGCGCGTGCCCGCCATGAACACGGCGATCGGACAGATGGCGAACATCAGCTTGCCGGCGATCCCCGGATACAATTGCATGTAATGAAAGCCGCGCTCCACCGCCCCCACGGCAAGGCCGTAGATGACGAGGAACGCCTCGAACTTCGACTTGATCGTGAACAGGTTCTTGAGCCGGGTCAGCATGGCGGCAAATTACGCAATTTACGTACCATCGGCGGTTTTCCGCCGATCCGGGTCGCTGTGACGTGGTTAACTGTCAATTAACCCGACAAGGTCGAGCGCCTCCAGCAGCGCGTGACGCGACTCGCCGATCCGAACGATCAGCGCCGGATCGCCAATGTCGGCCGCTGCGATCCGTTCGGGCCAATGTGCCTCGATCACCGCTGCGATCCGGTCGAGCTTCGCATCGTCGACCAGGAAGCGGGGATCGATCGTCGCCGGATCGGCCACAACCCGCAGCCGCAGGCAGGCGGGGCCGCCGCCATTGGCCATCGATTCGCGCACGTCGACCACCTCCAGCCGCCGGATCGGTCCGTTGCCCGCGACCAGTTCCTGCAACCACGTCCACACCGATTCGGTCTCGCGCGCCTCGGCTGGCAGGATCAGCGCCATGCCGCCACCGGGCAGCGTCACCAGCTGCGCGTTGAACAGATAGGAGGCGATGGCGTCGGGCAGGCTGACGCGATCGGCGGGCACCTCGACGATCTCTACCGAGCGCAGGGCGCGACGCAGATCGGCGTAAAAACCGTCGCGGTCGTGGAACGCCTGTTCATGCGCGAACAGCACGCGTTCGTTGGCGACTGCGACGACATCATTGTGGAAAGCGCCGGCGGCGATCGCTTCGTCGGACTGCCGCACGAACAGGGTGCGGTCGCTATCCAGCCGGTGCGCGCGGGCGATGGCCTCGCTCGCCTCGCGATGCTGGCGCGCAGGGAACGGACCGCCCGACACGCCATAGACGAACACTTCGACCCCTTCGGCATCATGCGCGTCGCACAGCCGCATATGATTGGCCGCGCCTTCGTCACCGAACGGGGCGGGGACCGGTCCATGTACCGCGAAGGCCGGATCGGCAAAGGCGAGTTCGAGCTGCTTGAGCGTTGCAGGCCACTCGTGACTGCGATGCGGCATCGTCACCAGATTGGCGACGGTCAGGTGGCAGCGCCCGTCCCCGCAATCGGCGGCAGGGGACACGGTCGCCGCGTTCGCCGCCCACATCGCCGAAGCCGACAGCGCCTGCGCGCGCAGATGCGGCGCGGCACGTTCGTAATCGGTTGCCAGCCGGTTCAGCCAGCGCACGTCAGGCCGCGGGTGCGGCAACAATATGCCCTGCGTCAGCCCCAGCGCGAGGTTCGCGCGCATCTTGGCGATCCCCTGTAACGCCGCCATGCGCGGGCGTGACACTTCGCCGGCATTGCGCGTCGCCGCCAGATTGCCGTGGCTAAGCCCGGCATAGTTATGGCTGGGACCGATGATCCCGTCGAAATTGATTTCCCGCACCATCGTCACCGTCCTACATGACACAGCGTGTCGCCGACCTCGACACCCAGCGCGCGTGCCGCCGCCGCATCGATGACGATGCCGTCGTCGCGGACCGTCACTTCCCCCAGACAGGCGCGGAAATCGGACAACCGGCCGGTCGACAGCAGCGACGCCTTGCCGCCGCCATTGTCGACGCCGACGATCTTGCCTTCGCGCCGGTCGCGGATCGTCATGATCTGGTCGGTGCGCGCGGTCATGGTCGGCCCGCCATCGAAGATGTCGACGTAATTCTCATACGCAAAGCCTTCATTCTCCAGCATCCGCATCGCGGCGCGTCCGGTCGGATGGGGCAGGCCGATCACTGCCCGCGCCGCCTCGGGCAGCATCGCGATGTACACCGGATGGCGCGGCATCAGGTCGGCGATGAACTGGTTGCCATGGATCGCATTGAACTGGTCGGCATCCTGGAACGTCATGCCGAAGAAGCGCCCGGCCACCCCGTCCCAGAAGGGCGATCCGCCCGCTTCGTCGATGATCCCTCGCAGTTCCGCCAGCACCCGGTCGGCAAAGCGCCCGCGGTGCCGCCCAATGAACAGATAGCGCGATCGGGCGAGCAACAGCCCGAGGCCGCCGGCCCGCTCGCCCGGATGCAGGAACAGTCCGCCGACCTCGCTCGACCCTTCCAGATCGTTGACCAGATTGAGGATATCGGCGCGGAACGTCCGGCCCAGCGCCTCGCTATGCTTGGTCAGCGTCGCGACGCGATAGGAATAGAAGGGCCAGCGCTGCCCGACCTTGGTGAACACCTGACAGGTGCCGCGTACCTCGCCGGTATCGATATTCTCCAGCACCAGCACGAACACCTCGTCGCGCGGGGTGTCCTCCTCATGGCTGAAGGCGATGGCGCTGCGCTCCAGCCGGGTGGTCAGCGCGTTGCGATCGGGCGGCAGGTTGGTGAACCCGCCCCCGGTCAGCTTCGCCATTTCATAAAGATATTTCAGGTCTTCTTCGCGAGCTGCGCGGATACGAAACGTCACATTCCCCCCTGTGCCACGATACGCGATATGGCGACCGCCGACAGCGCGGCGCGTTCGGCCAGGCTGTCGACGATCATATATTCTTCCGCCGAATGGATCGCGCCGCCGCGCACCCCCATCGTGTCGATCACCGGCACGCCCTGCGCGGCGATGTTGTTGCCGTCGCACACCCCGCCGGTATCGCGCCAGCCGATCGGGATCGACAGGTCGCGGCCGACCGCCTGTACCAGCGCGAACAGTTTCGCGGCCCCGGCATCGATCGGCTTGGGCGGCCGGTTGAAGCTGCCATGCACCGCGACGCCGACGTCATGGGCGGCGGCGACCATCGCCGTGGCGGCATCGATCTGTGATCGGGCGCGTGCGATTTCGTCGCTCCCATGCGGTCGGAAATTGACCCGCAGCACCGCATGGTCGGGCACGACATTGTTCGGCCCGCCGCCCTCGATCCGCGCCGGATTGACCGCCAGCCGCGGTCCCTTCACCGCATTGAGCCTGAGCGCGATATCGGCGGCAGCGACGATGGCGTTGCGCCCTTCCTCCGGGTTGCGGCCGGCATGGGCGCTGCGCCCGCTGACCACGATCGAGAAATTGCCGGTCCCCCCGCGCGCGCCGGCCAGCGTCCCATCGGGCAGCGCGGGTTCATAGGTAAAGGCCGCGACCTTGCCCGCCGCCATCGTCTCGATCAGCCTCGCCGACGCGAACGATCCGGTCTCTTCGTCGGAATTGATGACGACGTCATAGCCGAAGCGATCGCCGATTCCCGCCGCCTCGACCGCTTTCAAAGCGGCGAGCATCACCGACAATCCGCCCTTCATATCGGCGGCGCCGGGACCGTTCAGTGCCCCGTCGGGCAGGTATCGCGCGGTCTGGAACGCGTGATCGGCGCCATACACCGTGTCCATATGCCCGGTGAACAGCATGCGGACGGGCGCCTCGGGTCGCACCCGCAGCAGCAGGTGCCGCCCGTGGTCGATCGCCCGCACCTTGCCGTCGCTGTCGACCGTCTCCACCGGCTCGGGATCGATCAGTTCGATCTCCCCCGGCAGCCCGGCAAAGTCGTCGGCCAGCAGCGTCGCCATCGTCGCCAGTCCGGACAGGTTGCGCGTGCCGCTATTGACCGCGACCCATCGCTCGACCTGTGCCTGCATCGCCGCGGCGTCGATCCTATCGATCAGCGCGGCGTCTTCATACGTCCCATCCATGCCCCGGTGTAACCGGGATCGGTCGCTTCAGAAAGCATAGACCAAAGATGCACGCCCGGTGGTGTCGGTGTTGACGCGCCCGACCGGCGGGCGGCTTTCATACTGGATATTGTACGACAGCCGCGCCGATAGCGGCCCCAACAGCTTGGCATCGACCGCGGTCAGGCTGGTGACGGTGCTGTTCGCCGCCTGAACATAGGCCGACGTATCCTGCCTCAGCGTCAGGGCAGGGGTCATCCGCCAGTCGAAATCGACCGATCCGCGCGCCGCCAGATTGCGCTCGATAGTGCCGGTGGTGAACGAGGTGTGTCGGAACGCCGGCCCGAGTTCGAGGTCGAGCGTTACCGGCCCCCGTGCGAGCGCGGTATAGCCCGCACCGCTCGACGCTGAATAACGGTCGTAATATCCGAAGAACCTGTCCGACTCATATTGCGCGGCGCCGTAGATATAGAGCCGATCGTCGACCTTGTAGTTGGGTTCGAACGCGCCGAGATAATGTTCGCGCGACGGAATGCCGTTATTTTCCTGATAGTCCGCCTGCAATTTCAGCTTGTGGCGCCAGCGATACCCCTCACGCGACAGGTCGAGCACGGCGGAGATGCCCAGATTGTCCGAATTGCCGCTGTTCACCCAGCCGCCTACCTCGGCACGCCCCTTGACCAGCGCGCCGAACGATGCGGTGCGCAGCCGCTTCTCGGTCTTCTCGGTCCGTTCGAACGTATAGTGCGACGCGAGGTCGGCGATCTTCTGCGAATGTTTCGGCGCAGCCTTACGCGCATAGCGGACGATCGTCGCGACGTCGTTGTCGTTGCCCGACGCCATCGCCTCTTCCAGCATCGTCCGGATCTCGATCGGTAGATCGGGTTCGGGCGGCGGTTCCGCGAAATACAGGCCGAGTGGCAGGAGGAGCGCGGGATTGGGCATCACCGCCCGCTATAGCCGATCGCCTGTCGACCGGCTGAACCGTTCATCGCAGCTTTGGCGCGGTTCACCGATGCAGGTGCTCGGCGAAGGCCGCGAGAACCCGTTCGTATAAGGTCTTCTTGAACGGCACGATCATCGTCGGCAGGTCGGCCGGGTCGGCCCAGCGCCATGCGCGGAATTCCGGTTCGGGCGTGGCGATGTCGATATCGCCATCCTCGCCTTCGAACGCGAACAGGAACCAGCGCTGCCGCTGCCCGCGCCATTTCCCCTTCCAGATCTTGCCGATCATGTCGTCGGGCAAGTCGTAGAGGAATTCGCCCGGTGCCTCGGCGATCAGCCGTACCTTGTCGGGCATCACCCCGGTTTCCTCGCGCAACTCGCGGACCGCGGCGTCGATCGCTTCCTCTCCCTCGTCGATTCCGCCCTGCGGCATCTGCCACGCCTCCAGCGTCGAATCGAGCCGTTGTCCGACGAACACCTGTCCGTCGCGGTTCATCAGCATGACGCCGGCACAGGGGCGATAGGGGAGGCTGGTCTTGTCCATGCCCGCCTCCTATCCGCGCCTCGCCGCTTTTGCGAGGACCAACGGCATCTTATCTCTGCCATGTGATCCCCGTTATCCACCATCCGCATTACGTCGCCGAAAGCCCGCCGGGCAGTCGCTATCGCTGGGGCAAGAACGGCCTCGTCCGCGACCTGCTGCGCGATATGGGGCCGGCGATCGACTGGCACGAACCCGAACCGATGCCGCGTCGCTGGATCGAGGCGGTCCATGACGACAGCTATGTCGCCGAGGTGATCGAGGCGCGCGTGCCGCCGGCCAAGGAACGCCGGATCGGTTTCGCCGTCACCCCGCCCATGGCATTGCGTGCGGTCGCGGTTCCCGGCGGCACCTATGCCGCCGCGCGCGTCGCGATGGAGCGCGGCTATGCCGCCAACACCGCCGGGGGCAGCCACCATGCGCTGGCCGATACCGGCGCGGGCTATTGCGTGTTCAACGACCTCGCAATCGCCGCGCACCGGCTGGTCGATGAAGGGACGTGCGACCGGGTGCTGGTGATCGATGTCGACGTGCATCAGGGCGACGGCACCGCCTCCCTGCTCGCCGGACGCACCGGGCTCGCCACCTATTCGATCCATGCCGAAAAGAATTTTCCGGCGCGAAAGGCGCGCTCGACGCTCGATATCGGTCTGGCCGACGGGGTCGGCGACGACGAATATCTCGCGACGCTCGCGGCAACGCTTGTCCCGCTGCTGGACAGTTTCGCGCCGTCGCTGCTGCTCTATCAGGCGGGGGTCGATCCCTTCGCCGACGACCGGCTGGGGCGGCTGGCGCTGACCCAGGCGGGGCTGAACGAACGCGACCGCTGGATCGGACAACTGGCGCGGACACGAGGCCTGCCGATCGCAAGTGCCTTGGGCGGTGGCTATGGCGACTTGCTCGAAGTCGCGCACCGTCATGTCGCGTCGATCGTCGCCGTGGCGCAGGGAACCGGGATCGTCGTGCAGGCGTAACGCCTTGCGCATGACCGAACCCGTCCTTCTCTGGCTCCGCCAGGACCTCCGCCTGCGCGACCAGCCCGCGCTCGTCGCCGCCACCGAAGCAGGCCCCGTCATCCCGGTCTATATCCTCGATGACCAGAGCCCCGGCGACTGGGCGATCGGCGGTGCCCAGCGTTGGTGGCTGCACCACAGCCTCGCCGCCATGGACGACGCGCTGCAGGCAAAGGGATCGCGCCTGATTCTCCGCCGGGGCGAGGCCGTCGCCGAACTGCGCAAGCTGATGCACGAAACCGGCGCGACCCATGTGCACGCCATGCAACATTACGAACCCTGGTGGGTCAAGGCGCAGGACGAACTGGGCGACGATCTGACGTTGCACGACGGCAACCATCTCCGCCCGCCCGAATGCGTCCGCACCGGGTCGGGCGGCATGTTCAAAATCTATTCGTCCTATTGGAGGGCGCTGAACCAGATGCTGCCGCCGGACGATCCGGTGGCAATGCCGCGCTCCATCCCCGCGCCGGAGAAATGGCCGAAGTCGGACAAGCTGACCGATTGGGACCTGCTGCCGACCAAGCCGGACTGGTCGACCGCCTTCACCAAATCATGGCAGCCGGGCGAGGACGGCGCACGGAAAGCGTTGAAATCCTTCGCCACCCGCCTCGACGACTATGCGGAGGGGCGCAACCTGCCCTCGATCGACGGCAGCTCGAACCTGTCCCCGCACCTGCACCATGGCGAGATTTCCCCGCGACAGGTCTGGGCCGCGCTCGACGAACCGAGCGACAGCCTGACAACCTACCGCAAGGAACTGGCGTGGCGTGATTTTTCCAGCGGCGTCATCCTGTCGATGCCCGACTATGCCGATGCCAACGGCCGCCCGCGCTATGACAAGCTGAAATGGCGCAGCGGCGCGCAGGCGACCCACGACCTGAAGGCATGGCAACAGGGCCGCACCGGCTATCCGATCGTCGACGCCGGCATGCGCCAGCTCTGGCAGATCGGCTGGATGCACAATCGCGTGCGGATGATCGCCGCGTCCTTCGTCATCAAGCATCTGCTGATCGACTGGCGCGAGGGCGAGCGCTGGTATTGGGACTGTCTGGTCGATGCCGATTTCGGCAACAATGCCGTCAACTGGCAATGGGTCGCCGGCACCGGCGTCGATTCGAACATGTTCGGCCGGATCATGGCGCCGCTGACCCAGTCGGAGAAGTTCGACGCCGCCGACTATATCCGCCGCTGGGTGCCCGAACTGGCGCATCTGTCGAACGAGGTGATCCACGATCCCGATGCCGCCGGTTGCCGACCGAAGGACTATCCCGAAAAGATCATCGACCATCGCGAAGCGCGTGAACGGGCGCTGGCGGCGGCGCGCGGCATCTGATCCCCCTTGCCGGCGCCCGTGCGTCGTGCATGTAGGCGCGCGATGTCGTCCGACCGCTTCCGCATCCTTTCCCCCTTGTTTCGCCGGGCCTTGACCCGGATCGATGCCGGCCTGACCGCCGGTGCGATCCACGCGACCCTGCCCGATGGCAGCACCCGCCGCATCGGCGGACATGCGCCGGGGCCGGTGGCGGTGGTCGTCCTGCACCGCTGGCGGGCGATGTGGCGTCTGGCGCGGGGAGGATCGGCCGGCTGGTACGAGGCATGGGCCGATGGTGACTGGTCCAGCCCCGATCCGGTCCCGCTGTTCGACCTGTTCATGCGCAATGCCGAAACGCTCCGCGGCTCGGCGCGCGCGGGCGGCATATCGCGCCTGCTGCGCCGCGTGGCCCACCGCGCGCGGCGCAACGACCGCCCCGGCGCCCGCGCCAACATCGCGGCGCATTACGACCTCGGCAACGACTTCTACCGCGAATGGCTCGACCCGACGCTGACCTATTCCAGCGCGATGTTCGATGGCGCTACCGGGCTTGTAGCGGCGCAGCGCAACAAGCTGACCGCGATCCTCGATCGCACCGCCACCCGACCCGGCGACCGCATCCTCGAAATCGGCTGCGGCTGGGGCTCGTTCGCCCGGACCGCGGCGGATGCGGGGCGGCGGGTCGATGCCATCACCCTGTCGACCGAGCAGAAGCGCCATGTCGACGCCCTGGCGCTGCCCGGCGTCACCGTATCGCTGACCGACTATCGCGACGTCGTCGGTACCTATGATGCGATTGCCAGCATCGAGATGGTCGAGGCGGTCGGCCGCGAATATTGGCCCGCCTATCTGGACGCCATCGCCGCGCGCCTGAAACCCGGCGGCCGCGCCGCGATCCAGTATATCGCCATCGCCGAGCCGCTGTTCGATGCCTATGCGCGCAATGTCGACTTCATCCAGGCCCATGTCTTTCCGGGCGGCATGTTGTTGTCCGAACCGCGCTTTCGCGCCCTTGCCGAGGCACGCGGCCTCGCATGGCGGGACGTCCGCCGCTTCGGCCTCGACTATGCGGAGACGCTGCGCCTTTGGCGGCAGGCGTTCGACAAGGCCCGCGCCGAAGGCCGCCTGCCGATGATCGACGACCGCTTCACCGATCTGTGGCGCTACTATCTGATGTATTGCGAAGGCGGCTTTCGTGGTGGCGGCATCACCGTGGCACAGGTCACGCTGGTCAAACGACAGGGCGCCGCGTCACCCGCATAATTGTCGCCCCTTGGGATCGCGCAGCGCCGCCGCCTCCGACCCGCTGTCGCTCAGCCGGTCGACCTCGAACCCCGCCAGCGACGCGCGCCGGGTACACAGCCGCCTGCACGCCGCCGGCACCGCGCCGGCAAGGCGGATATGGTCTCCGTCATACGCCGCCCCGAACGTACAGCCGCCGCCAAGGTCGATCCGCAACGACTCTCCCTCGCGGGTGAAGCGTCCGCGCCCGCTGCAGCCAATATCGTCGCCATAATCGACGAACATGCCGATCCGCTCGCCGGTGATGCACAGCCGGTCGTCCTCGCGAGCATATAGCCCGGTCGGCGTCGCCGTCGCCGGATTGCGCACCACGCCGCGCGCGATCGCCGCTTCCTCCAGCGTGGCCGGCGTGCTGTCGGTCGTCGCCGATGGCGAACATCCCGCCAGCAGCAGCGCCGCCGCAATCCACCGTTTCACGTCGCGGGCACCAGCCGATCGCCCTCGATCCGCCGGAAGAAACAACTGTCCGCCCCGGTATGGCACGCCGGCCCCGCCGGCTCGCACCGCAGCCACAGCGCATCCTGATCGCAATCGATCCGCGCCTCGACCACGCGCAAGACGTTGCCCGACGTCTCACCCTTCTTCCACAGCCGCCCGCGGCTGCGCGACCAGAAGGTTGCCTCGCGCGTTTCCAGCGTCAGGCGCAGGGCTTCGTCGTTCATGAAGGCGACCATCAGCGGTTCGCCGCTGGTGGCGTCGACGGCGATGGCGGTCAGCAGCCCATCGGCATCGAATTTCGGGTTGAGCACCAGTCCGGTATCGCGATTATCCATCGCCGCAACTCCTATCGCCGATCATGGTTCCGCCGCAATCGACGATCAAAGGGCGACAAATCGATTCCGCCTGCCTATATGGCAGCCGTGTGACACGCTTATCCCCGGAAGGGCCTATGTTCACCACCCATCCATTCGACGACGACAAGCTGCGTGAAGAGTGCGGCATTTTCGGTGTATCCGGCGCGGACGGCGCTGCGGCGCTGGTGGCCCTCGGCCTCCACGCGCTCCAGCATCGCGGGCAGGAAGCGGCCGGCATCTGCAGCTGGGACGGGGCGATGTTCCATACCCAGCGCGCGCAGGGCCATGTCGCGGGCAATTTCGATCGCCCCGACGTGATCGAATCGCTGCCCGGCGCCACCGCCTGCGGCCATGTCCGCTATTCGACTACCGGCGAGACGTCGAACCGCAACATCCAGCCGCTCTATGCCGAACTGGCGTCGGGTGGGTTCGCGGTGGCGCATAATGGCAATCTTTCCAACGCCATGCGGCTGCGCAAGGATCTGGTCCGCACCGGATCGATCTTTCAGTCGACCAGCGATACCGAAGTCATCATCCACCTCGTCGCGACGTCCAACTATCGGACGCTGCTCGACCGGTTCATCGACGCGTTGAAGCAGGTCGAGGGCGCCTATTCGCTGATCTGCATGACGCCGGAGGGGATGATCGCCTGCCGCGATCCGCTCGGCATCCGGCCGCTGGTGATGGGCAAGCTCGGCGACGACGCCTATATCTTCGCTTCCGAAACCGTCGCGCTCGACGTGGTCGGTGCCGAATTCGTGCGCGAAGTCGAACCGGGCGAACTGGTCATCGTCAAGAATGGCGAACTGCGCTCGATCCGCCCGTTTGCGCCGCTCTCCCCGCGTCCGTGCATCTTCGAATGGGTCTATTTCTCGCGCCCCGATTCGATCAGCGACGACCGGTCGATCTATTCGGTGCGCAAGGCGATCGGTGCCGAACTGGCCCAGGAAAACCCGGTCGAGGCCGATCTGGTCATCCCGGTCCCCGATTCGGGTGTGCCGGCCGCGATCGGCTATGCGCAGGCGTCGGGCATCCCGTTCGAACTGGGCATCATCCGCTCGCACTATGTTGGCCGCACCTTCATCCAGCCGGGCGACAAGGTCCGCCATCTGGGCGTCAAGCTGAAGCACAATGCCAACCGCAAGCTGATCGAGGGCAAGCGGATCGTCCTGATCGACGACTCGATCGTGCGCGGCACGACGTCGCTCAAGATCGTGCAGATGATGCGCGATGCCGGTGCCGCCGAAGTGCATATGCGCATCGCTTCCCCACCGACCCGG
Source organism: Sphingomonas sp. BL-S-05 (assembly GCF_055521695.1). Classification (NCBI taxonomy): domain Bacteria; kingdom Pseudomonadati; phylum Pseudomonadota; class Alphaproteobacteria; order Sphingomonadales; family Sphingomonadaceae; genus Sphingomonas; species Sphingomonas sp. BL-S-05. The sequence goes on from NZ_CM145499.1 coordinate 1,020,612, forward strand.
CATAGCTGCTTCTACGGCGTCGACACGCCCGAGCGGGCCAAGTTGCTTGCCGCGAAGTTCGATCTCGGTGGCATGACCGACTATATCCAGGCCGACAGCCTCGCCTTCGTTTCGATCGACGGGCTGTACCGGGCGCTCGGCGAGGCATCGCGCACGTCGGTCCGTCCGAAATATTGCGACGCCTGCTTCACCGGCGACTATCCGACTCCGCTGACCGATCAGGACGAAACCAGCTCGGTCGATCAACTCGCGGTGCTGGCCGAACGCGTCGGATGAGCGATCGTCTGAAGGGGCAGCTGGCCCTCGTCACCGGTGCCAGTCGCGGCATTGGTGCCGCCACCGCCATCGCGCTCGCGGCGGAGGGCGCCCACATCATCCTGACCGCGCGCACCACCGGCGGGCTGGAGGAGGTCGAGGACGCGATCTACGCGGCGGGTGGGTCGGCGACGATCGCGCCGGTCGACCTGTATGACCGCACCGCCATTCCGCAACTGGTGTCGGCGATCGCCGAACGCTGGCGTGCGCTCGACATGCTGGTGCTCAACGCCGGCGCGCTCGGCACGCTGGGGCCGGTGCCGTCGTTCGATCTGAAGGAATTCGACAAGGTGATGGCGCTCAACGTCACCGCCAATGCCGCGCTGATCGCCGCCTTCTCGCCGATGCTGCGGCTGGCGCGGTCGGGCAGGGTGGTCGGCGTCACCTCGTCGGTCGGCGCCGCCCCGCGTGCCTATTGGGGCATGTACGGCGCGTCGAAGGCGGCGTTCGACAACATTGTCGCCAGCTACGGGCTGGAAATGGCGAACATCTCGCCGGTCCGCACCGCGATCGTCGATCCCGGCGCCACCCGGACGAAGATGCGCGAGCGCGCCTATCCCGGCGAAGACCCTCAGTCGGTAAAGCCGCCCGAGCGCGTTGCCGATGCGATCGTGCGGCTGATGGTGGACGGCTTCGACAGCGGCACCCGCATCCGCGTCGACTAAAGCGCGGTTCGATATAGCCTAAGATCAAACGTCACCCCAGCGAAGGCTGGGGTCTCACAGTAATAGCACACTGCAAGAGCCGCATGAGACCCCAGCCTACGCTGGGGTGACGTCCCTCTCGAAGGCGCAGTACGGCACCGTTCGCGCAAGGTTCCTCACCTCAGCGAAAACAAATAGTTGATCTTGGCCGGGGCCGGCTCCGGCCTCGCTCGTTGTCCGGCGGCTGCGCGTGCAGCTTGCCGTTCGAGGAGCCTTTGCATGGCCGTTAAATTCGCCGGAACAATGAACGCGATCAATCGCGGACTGGACGAAACCAAGCCCGCCAAGGGCGCGACGATGATCGAGGATTGGGAAGCGGCGCTGGCCGACACCGATGTGCCGGGCGCAAAGGGCATCCTGCGCGACCTCGCTTCGCTGCGAAAGCAGCTGGAAAAGGATGCGCCCGACAGCGACCGGGTCCACGACCTCCTCCACCGTCTCGGCGCAGCGACCACCAAGATCGCCGAGAAATCCGACAAGCAGCAGGACAAGCTGCGTGCCCTCGGCGAAGCGTTGAGCGAAGCGGGCGAGGAAACGCCCGACGAGGAAGAAGATACCGAAGCCGCCGCCGCGCCGAAGCGGGCGCGCAAGAAGGCGTGAGGCGCAGGCGGCGGGTCGTTTCCCGACGATCTGCCGCCCCGCTTGCGCTTTCCTACGGCCTCACCAGGGGCTATCATCGTCACCCCGGGTCAAGCCCGGGGTGACGCGGTGATCGGGGATGGGAGGCAGCGCCACGCCAAATCGTGGCAAGTGTGAACTTCGTGAACTTTGGCGGCTCAGGGCTGTACCGTCGGCGTCCATGGCCGCTCGCGAAACCACTTGGTTATGATGTACTTGGTCCCTTCGACCACCGCCATGCCTTCGTGCAGCGTCGAGAGATTGGGGCTGCCATCGGCGTTCATGTTGTTCCACGCGATCAGCATGCCCGGACGCGGATTGAAGCGGACCCCGGCGACCGGAAACCAGGTCGCGCCGCCCTGTTCGACTTCGTTCAGATAGACCATCGCCGTCCAGGTCCGCTGCCCGCCCTGTACCGCCATCGACGCCCAATAATGTTCGTTCTCGTTGAAATAGTCGCCATGCGCGCGGAACTGCTGCCCCGGGGCATAACGCTGCCCCTGCATCGTCTCGCCATATTCGGGCGGGATGCCCAAAAGATGCGCGATCCGCTCGTCGATCGGTTGCAGATCCGGGTGCCAGCGGTCGAGGTCGCAGCTGTCCGATGTCCGGAAAGTCGGATCGTTGCTGCTCGTCAGCAAGGTTGACTTGCGCCGCCCGGCATCGATCGTCGCCATCAGCAGTTCGCATTCATCCTCCGACAGAAAGTCGGGGAGCGCGAACAGCACCGCCGCCTCGGTCTTGGCGCGGCGGATGCCGGGGATGGCGGCAAGCCTCGCCTCGACCGTCCGGCCCCATTCTGCCCGGACGGGGGAGGGGCCACCGGGCGCTTTACGGACAGGGGTGTTCATGACCGGGGTTCAACCAGATAGCGGCCGGAGTGTCGAGGGGGACCAATCAGTGACCGGCCGGCGTCTCCATCAACTCGATCAGCACCCCGCCCATATCGCGCGGATGGACGAAGACGATCGGCGTCCCGTGCGCCCCGATCCGCGGCGTGCCCAGCACCCGCGCGCCCTTCGCCGTCAGGTCGGCGATTGCGGCATGGATATCCGCGACCTCGAAGCACAGGTGATGCTGTCCCCCCGCCGGATTCTTGGCGAGAAAGCCTGCGATCGGCGAGTTGTCGTCATACGGCTCGATCAGTTCGATCTGCGTATTGGGCGCATCGATGAAGCACACCTTCACGCCTTGCGCCGGCAGGTCGAATGGCTCGCCAATGGCATCCGCGCCAAGCAGGTCACGATACATCGCGATCGATGATTCGATCGACGGCGTAGCGACCCCGACATGGTTCAACCGGCCGAGCATTAAAACCCCTCCCCGGCACGGGGAGGGGGACCGTCCGCGCAGCGGATGGTGGAGGGGGATGTCAGCGAAGCGCAACCGTAGCGAGGCAGGCCACCCCCCTCCACCAGCTGCGCTGCTCCCCCTCCCCGCAAAGCGGGGAGGATTTCAAAGCGGAATATTGTCATGCTTCTTCCAAGGATTCTCCAGGATTTTGTTCCGGAGCTTGCGCAAGCCCAGTGCCACCCGCCGCCGGGTGGAGTGCGGCAGGATCACCTCGTCGATGAACCCCTTGCTCGCTGCCACGAACGGGTTGGCGAAGCGCGCCTCATATTCCGCCGTTCGTGCGGCGACCTCTTCCGGATCCTTCGACCGGAAGATGATCTCGACCGCACCCTTGGCGCCCATCACCGCGATCTCGGCGGTCGGCCACGCATAGTTCAAGTCGCCACGCAGATGCTTCGACGCCATAACGTCATACGCCCCGCCATAGGCCTTGCGGGTGATGACCGTGATCTTCGGCACCGTCGCCTCGGCATAGGCGAACAGCAGCTTCGCGCCATGCTTGATGATCCCCGAATGCTCCTGCCCGACGCCCGGCAGGAAGCCCGGCACGTCGACGAAGGTCACGATCGGAACGTCGAACGCATCGCAGAAGCGCACGAACCGCGCCGCCTTCTTCGACGAATTGATGTCGAGGCACCCGGCCAGCACCATCGGCTGGTTGGCGACGATCCCGACGGTCCGACCTTCGATCCGTCCGAAGCCGATGATGATGTTGCCGGCATGGGCGGGCTGCAATTCGAAGAAGGCGCCGTCATCGACCGTCCGCACGATCAGTTCGTGCATGTCATAGGGCTGATTGGCGCTGGGCGGGATCAGCGTGTCGAGACTGGGTTCGATCCGGTCCCATGGATCGTCGCTCGGCCGCGTCGGCACGCCGCTGCGATTATTGGCGGGCAGGAAGTCGACGAAGTCGCGCGCGGCCAGCAGTGCCTCGATATCATTCTCGAACGCACAGTCGGCGACGGACGACTTGGTGGTATGGGTGATCGCGCCGCCCAGTTCCTCCTGGGTGACCACCTCGTTCGTCACCGTCTTCACCACGTCCGGCCCGGTCACGAACATGTAGCTCGAATCCTTCACCATGAAGATGAAGTCGGTCATGGCGGGCGAATAGACCGCGCCGCCCGCGCACGGCCCCATGATCAGGCTGAGTTGCGGCACGACCCCCGATGCCAGCACATTGCGCTGGAACACCTCGGCATAGCCGCCCAGCGACGCGACGCCTTCCTGGATGCGCGCCCCGCCCGAATCGTTCAGCCCGATGACCGGCGCGCCGACCTTCATCGCCATATCCATGATCTTGCAGATCTTCTGGGCATGGCGTTCCGACAGCGACCCGCCGAACACGGTGAAATCTTGGCTGAAGACATAGACTAGTCGACCATTGACCGTGCCCGACCCGGTAACCACCCCGTCGCCCGGGATGACCTGCGCCGGCATGCCGAAATCGACGCAATTATGTTCGACATACATGTCGAGTTCCTCGAACGACCCTTCGTCGAGGAACACGTCCAGTCGTTCGCGCGCGGTCAGCTTGCCCTTGGCATGTTGCGCGGCGACGCGTTTCTCACCGCCGCCGGCACGGGCTGCCGCACGCCGCTGTTCCAACGCTTCGAGTGCTTCGAGCATCGTCTCTCCTTGGCCCCTTGATGGGCGTTTCCGCCCTTGTGCCAGCAGGACGCGGCAAAGCGCAACATTCTTGCGTCACCCGAAGCGATAGCCCGAAACGACCCAGCCCATCACCGTGTCGCGATAGTCGCAGACCGCCGGTCCGTCGCCGCCCGCCCCCAGCGCCACCATCAGCGGCAGCAGATGCTCCGCCTCGGGATGCGCGAAGCGGGCATGGGGCAGATGTTCCCAGTCGGCGACCCGTGCCGCCCGCCGCGCCGGATCGGGATCGGTCACCGCCGCGGTCAGCGCACGGTCCCATGCGTCGGCAACCGGCGTGACCGATGGGCCGCGGGCGCGCAGGTTGTGGAAACTCATCCCCGACCCGACGATCAGCACCCCTTCGTCGCGCAACGGGGCCAGCGCCCGTCCCATCGCGATATGCGCCGCAGGATCGAGCGACTGGTCGAGAGACATCTGCGCCAGTGGAATATCGGCCCCCGGCACCGCGACCATCATCGGAATGAACACGCCATGGTCCCATCCGCGCCGTTCCTCTTCCGCCGTCGCGAACCCCGCCGCCTGCAACAACCCCGCCGCCCGCCGTGCGACGTCCGGAGCACCCTCAGCATTCCAGCGCAGGTGATAGGTATGTTCGGGAAAGCCGTAATAATCGAACAGCAGTTCGGGCCGCTCGCCGACATGCACGGTCGGCACCGGCGTCTCCCAATGGCCGGAGATCATCAGGATCGCGCGCGGCCGTTCGGGCAGCGACGCGATCACCCCGGCAAGATAGGCCTGCATCGGACGCCACATCGGGTCCGGCGCTTCGCCGGGGTGCAGGAAGAAGCAGGGGCCGCCGCCATGCGGCACGAACAGGGTTGGTAAGGTCATGGAGGAGAACATCGCGCCGCCTGGACAGGCCGACAAGATCGCGCGGGGAAACGACCCGTTTCCCGATCCATGGGGTTGGCGCGGACGCACGATCCTTCCTACAAGGCCGACGCCATGACCCGGTTCACCGTCAACAATCTGCCGCAGGAATATCGGCTCGACCCCGAAACGCCACTGCTGTGGGCGCTGCGCGACGTGTCGAACCTGACCGGCACCAAATATGGCTGCGGCACGGGGCATTGCGGTGCCTGTACCGTCGATATCGACGGGCGCGCGGTAAAGTCCTGCCAGGTCACGATCGGCGGCATCGAGGGAACGTTCGTCACCACGATCGAGGGTCTGGCCCGCGACCGCAGCCACCCGGTACAGGCCGCGTTCCTCGCGGCGCAGGTCGTGCAATGCGGTTTCTGTATTCCCGGCTTCGTCATGGCGACCGCTGCGCTGCTGCGCGCGAACCGCGACCCGGACGAGGCGACGATCGCGGCGGCGCTGACCAATTTGTGTCGCTGCGGCATCTATCCCCGGCTGATCGATGCGGTGCGGCAGGCGGCCGCCGCCGCGCGTGGCGATGCGACCCTTGCGCCCCCGCCGCGTCCCGGCATCGACCCTGCCGAAGCGGCACGCGAAACCCCCGCGCTGACCCCGCCCAAACCATAGTCACCAATTCTTTCAATCGGCTGTCATCGCCATTCAGCCACGGTTGATCGCACCTGTCTTATGCCGACATCATCGAAGCCGGCGACATCCGGCGGTGGAGGGAAGCCGAGATGAAGAACCGTTTCCTGCTGGCGTTGCTGAGCGTGACCGCCCTGGTCCCGAGCGCGGCGATGGCGCAGCCCGAGCGTGAGGGGCGGGGGCCCCGCATGCGCGAGCGGATCGAGCGTTCGCCGGGTGGCGAGACGCCCGCAGCACGCGCCGAATTCCGCAACGACATTCGCGTGGAAGCACCCGCGCCGCGCCCCGAACAGCGCCGCGAGTCGCCCCGCTTCGAACCGCGCGGCGATCGGCCCGACCGTGGGCCCAGCTTCGAACGACGCGACCCGCCGCGCGATGCGCAGGGACAAATTGATCGCGACGCGTTGCGCGGTCAGTGGCAGCGGGGCCAACGCGAACAGCGCGAGGATCGCGGCTGGCAGCGCGCGCCGCAGCCGGGCCAGCCCGATCGTGGCTGGCAGCGTCCGCCCCAGCCCGATTTGCCCGACCGCTTCGAACGCCGCGACCCGCCGCGCGACGCGCAGGGCCAGATCGACCGTGAGGCGCTGCGCCGCGACTGGCCGCGTCGCGACGGTCGCGGTGTGCAGGATCGCGATCGCCGCGAACAATGGCGGCGCGAACAGCTTCGCCGCGACCAGTGGAACGGCGATGGCTGGGCGCAGCGCGACCGCGATTGGAACCGCAATGGTTGGGACCGCGGCAATTGGGAACGCGATCGCTGGAGCAATAACGGCCAATGGGATCGCGGCTGGCGGCGCGACGACCGCTATGACTGGAACCGCTATCGCGAACGCAACCGCAGCCTGTACCGCCTGCCGCGCTATTATGCGCCACAGGGTTGGGGCTATGGCTATCGCCGCTTCGGCGTCGGCGTCCGGCTGAATTCGTTCCTGTTCGAGTCGAACTACTGGATTAACGATCCCTTCTATTATCGCCTGCCCGAGGCGTGGGGACCGTATCGCTGGGTCCGCTATTACAACGACGCGCTGCTGGTCGACATCCGCTCGGGTCAGGTCGTCGACGTCGAATACGACATATTCTGGTAAGCGGTTCGTGGCGGGGTGTCCCCCGCCACGGTTCGTTTGCGCTGGCAATCGCCGCGGGCTTTCCGCAAACCGTATCAAAAGATACGGGAGAGCGATTCGATGGCAGGCGATATCCGGGTGGCGCGCGATGGCGATGTGCTGCGCATCACCCTCGACCGGCCCGAGCGGCTGAACGCCGCCCCGCCGGCGATGTTCGATGCGATCCGCGAGGCGCTGACGGATCTCGGCGGCGCGCGTGCGGTGCTGCTGACGGGCGACGGGCGCGCCTTTTGCTCCGGCGCGGACGTTGCGGCGGTACAGGCCGCCGGTGACGCACCCGCCGCGACCCACCATGCGCTGATCCATCATTACAATCCCTGCCTGCAGGCGATCGCGGACCTGCCGGTACCGGTCGTCAGCGCGGTGCGCGGCGCGGCGGCCGGCATTGGATGCAGCCTCGCGCTCGCTGCCGATTTCTGCGTCGCATCGGATGACGCCTATTTCCTGCAGGCCTTCGTCAATATCGGCCTCGTCCCCGATGGCGGGGCAAGCTGGATGTTGCCGCGCCTGATCGGGCGGGCGCGGGCGGCGCGGATGATGCTGCTCGGCGAGCGCGTACCCGCCGCGACCGCGCTCGATTGGGGCATGATCCATACGGTGGTCGCCGCCGATGCGCTCGACGATGAAGCGCTGGCGCTCGCCCGGCGGCTGGCGGCAGGGCCGACCGTCGCGCTCGGTCTTACCCGGCGCAACCTGACTTACGCGCTCGACCATGACTATCCGGCGGCGATGGTCCGCGAGGCGGAGGCGCAGCGCAGCGCCGCTGCCAGCGCCGACGCCCTTGAAGGCACTGCCGCCTTCCTCGCGAAACGCTCCCCCCGGTTCGAGGGGCGCTGACATGACCCACCTCGACTTGGCCCCCCGCCGGGCGCTAGGGAAGCACGAATGACCGGCCCGACGATCGAAGACTGGCAGAAGCTCGCCGCGCGTGAGGTGAACGACGCCGACCTCACCTGGCACACGCCGGAGGGGATCGCGGTCAAGCCGCTCTACACCGCCGCCGACGCGCCCGATCCCGGCCTTCCCGGATTCGCCCCGTTCACCCGCGGGGTGAAGGCGTCGATGTATGCCGGCCGGCCATGGACGATCCGCCAATATGCCGGATTCTCAACCGCCGAGGAATCGAACGCCTTCTACCGTCGCAACCTCGCGGCGGGGCAGAAGGGGCTGTCGGTCGCCTTCGATCTCGCCACCCATCGCGGATATGACAGCGACCACCCGCGCGTGGCGGGGGACGTGGGCAAGGCCGGCGTCGCGATCGACACGATCGACGACATGAAGATCCTGTTCGACGGCATCCCGCTCGACACCATGTCGGTCAGCATGACGATGAACGGTGCGGTCCTGCCGTGCCTCGCCTTCTACATCGTCGCGGCGGAAGAACAGGGCGTCGGCCCGGAGAAGCTGTCGGGCACGATCCAGAACGACATTCTCAAGGAGTTCATGGTCCGCAACACGTATATTTATCCGCCCGAGCCATCGATGCGGATCGTGTCGGACATCATCGCCTATACCGCCGAGCATATGCCGCGCTTCAACAGCATCTCGATCAGCGGCTATCACATGCACGAGGCCGGGGCGACGGCGGTGCAGGAACTGGCGTTCACGCTGGCCGACGGCATGGCCTATGTCCGTGCGGCACTGGCGCGCGGGCTGGATATCGACGCGTTCGCCGGGCGGCTGTCCTTCTTCTTCGGCATCGGCATGAACTTCTTCATGGAGATCGCGAAGCTGCGCGCCGCGCGCACCCTGTGGAGCCGGATCATCGCCGATTTCGGCGGCTCGCCCCGCAGCCAGATGCTGCGCACCCATTGCCAGACGAGCGGCGTGTCGCTGACCGAACAGGACCCGTACAACAACGTCATCCGCACCACCGTCGAGGCGATGGCCGCGACCTTCGGCGGCACCCAGTCGCTCCATACCAACTCGCTCGACGAAGCGGTCGCGCTGCCGACCGACTTCTCCGCCCGGATCGCGCGCAACACGCAGCTGATTCTTCAGGAAGAGACCGGCATGACCTATGTCGTCGATCCGCTGGGCGGCAGCTATTATGTCGAGGCGCTGACCAAGGAACTCGCCGGTAAGGCATGGACCCTGATCGAAGAGGTCGAGACGGCCGGCGGCATGATTGATGCCGTAACCAAGGGCCTGCCCAAGGAGCATATCGAACGCGCCGCCGCTGCCCGGCAGGCGCGCGTCGACCGGGCGGAGGACGTGATCGTCGGCGTCAACAAATACCGGTTGGCGGAGGAAGACCCGATCGACATCCTCTCGATCGACAATGCCAAGGTCCGCGCCGACCAGATCCGCCGCATCGAACAGGTTCGTGCGAACCGTGACGAAGCCGCGACGCAGGCGGCACTCGGGGCGCTGCGCGACGGGGCGGCGGGCGATGCCAACCTGCTAGCCCTGTGCGTTGCGGCTGCCCGGGCGCGGGCGACGCTCGGCGAAATGTCGGCGGCGATGGAGGTCGCCTTCGGTCGCCACGCCGTGTCGGTCACGCCGGTCAAGGGCATTTACGGCCCGGCCCATGCAGATGACAGCGGCTGGCTGCGTGCCGGCGAAGGCGTTGCGGCAGTCGAGCGGCGGCTGGGGCGCAAGCCCCGGATGCTGGTCGCCAAGATGGGACAGGACGGCCATGATCGCGGCGCCAACGTCGTCGCCAGCGCCTTTGCCGATCTCGGCTTCGACATCGTGTCGGGTCCGTTGTTCCAGACGCCGCAGGAAACCGCCGATCTGGCGATCACGGAAGCGGTCGACGTCGTCGGTGCCTCCAGCCTGGCCGCCGGGCACAACACGCTGATTCCCGAACTGATCGAGCGCTTGGCGGCGGCGGGTCGCGCCGATATCCGCGTCATCGCCGGCGGGGTCATTCCGCCACAGGATTATGCGCTGCTCCGCGAGGCCGGGGTGGCGGCGATTTTCGGACCGGGCACCAATCTGGTCCATGCAGCGGCGGAGGTGCTGAAACTGCTCGGCCACAACCTCCCGCCGGTTGGAGAAACTGTCGAATGAATGTGATTGCGCCCGTTGAAGCTCGAATTCCCGCGCCGGAAACTGGTGTCCGTACCGATTGGACCCGCGCGGAAATCGCCGACCTCTTCGACCTGCCCTTCGACGAACTGATGTTCCGTGCCCAGACCGTCCACCGCGCGCATCACGCGGTCGGGCAGGTCCAGCTCTGCACCTTGCTGTCGATCAAGACCGGCGGCTGCCCGGAGGATTGTGGCTATTGCTCGCAATCGGCCAGCGCCGACACGCAGTTGAAGGCCGAAAAGCTGATGGACGTCGACGCGGTCCTCGCCAGCGCGGCGAAGGCCAAGGCCGCTGGATCGCAGCGTTTCTGCATGGGCGCGGCATGGCGCAACCCCAAGGACCGCGACATGGACAAGATCGTGGCGATGGTCGAGGGTGTCGCCGCAATGGGCATGGAAACCTGCATGACGCTCGGCATGCTCACCCCTGATCAGGCGCAGCGGCTGGGGCAGGCGGGTCTCGATTACTACAACCACAATATCGACACTTCGCCCGAAAACTACGCCAACGTCATCACCACGCGGACGTTCGACGACCGTCTCGACACGCTGGCGCATGTGCGCGAGGCGGGTATCAACGTCTGCTGCGGCGGCATCGTCGGCATGGGCGAAACCCGCGCCGATCGCGTCGGCTTCGTCCATGCCCTCGCCACCCTGCCGCGCCATCCCGAAAGCGTGCCGGTCAACGCGCTGGTCCCGGTGAAGGGCACCGTGCTCGGCAACATGCTGGCCGACACGCCGCTCGCCAAGCTCGACGATATCGAGTTCGTCCGCACCGTGGCCGTCGCGCGCATCGCCATGCCGCTCAGCATGGTCCGCCTGTCGGCGGGGCGCGAGAGCATGTCGGATGCGACTCAGGCGCTGTGCTTCATGGCGGGCGCCAATTCGATCTTCACCGGCGACCGGCTGCTGACCGCCGGTAATGCCGGCGACGATGCCGACGCCGCGCTGCTGGCAAAGCTGGGCATGACTCCGATGGTTGCCGAGGAACCGATGCGCAAGGCGTCATGCTGCTGACCCTGTAAAAACAGGGCGGATGAGGAGAGCGATTTGTTCAAGAAGATTTTGGTCGCGAACCGGGGTGAGATCGCCTGTCGCGTGATGCGCACCGCCAAGCGGATGGGCATCGCGACCGTCGCGGTCTATTCCGACGCCGATGCGCGCGCCCTGCATGTGATGATGGCGGATGAGAGCGTGCGCCTAGGGCCGGCGCCCGCCGCGCAAAGCTATCTCGTCCCCGAACTGATCCTTGCCGCTGCCAAGGCGACCGGCGCGGACTGTATCCATCCCGGCTACGGCTTCCTGTCGGAACGCGAAAGCTTCGCCCGCGCCTGTGCCGATGCCGGCATCACCTTTGTCGGTCCGCCGCCAAATGCGATCGCCGCGATGGGTGACAAGATCGAATCGAAGAAGCTGGCGCAGGCCGCCGGCGTCAATGTCGTCCCCGGCTTTCTCGGCGAGATCGCCGATACCGAGCAGGCGGTCCGCATCGCGACGGACATCGGCTATCCGGTAATGATGAAGGCGTCGGCCGGTGGCGGCGGCAAGGGCATGCGCCTCGCGTGGAGCGAACAGGACGTCCGCGAAGGCTTCGAGGCAACCAAGCGCGAGGGGCTGGCGAGCTTCGGCGACGACCGCGTGTTCATCGAGAAGTTCATCGAAAGCCCGCGCCATATCGAAATTCAGGTGCTGGGCGACCAGCATGGCAACATCGTCTATCTCGGCGAGCGCGAATGCTCGATCCAGCGCCGCCACCAGAAGGTCGTAGAGGAAGCGCCGTCGCCGTTCGTCACGCCGACGATGCGCAAGGCGATGGGGGAACAGGCGGTCGCCCTTGCCCGTGCGGTCGGCTATTATTCGGCCGGTACGGTCGAACTGATCGTCTCCGGCGCGGACACGACCGGCGAAAGTTTCTACTTCCTCGAAATGAACACCCGGCTGCAGGTCGAGCATCCGGTGACCGAGGAAATCACCGGCCTCGATCTGGTCGAACAGATGCTCCGCGTTGCGGCGGGCGAACCGCTCGCCTTCACGCAGGATGAGGTGAAGCTGACCGGCTGGGCGATCGAAAACCGCGTCTATGCCGAAGACCCCTATCGCGGCTTCCTGCCGAGTACCGGCCGCCTCACCCGCTACAATCCGCCGCGCCAGCCCGACGCGTCACCCCAGCGCAGGCTGGGGTCTCTCGGTGAGGACGATGCGTTCTCCAACCCAGCCTTCGCTGGGGTGACGGAATCGGTTCGCACCCGCGTCGACGACGGCGTCGTCGAAGGTGGCGAGGTCAGCATGTTCTACGACCCGATGATCGCCAAGCTCGTCACTTGGGCACCGACCCGTGAAGCCGCGATCGATGCGCAGGTCGCCGCGCTCGATCGGTTCGAACTGGCCGGGGTCGGCAACAATATCGACTTCCTCTCGGCGATCATGCAGCACCCCCGCTTCCGCGCAGGGGCGCTGACCACCGGCTTCATCGCCGAGGAATATCCCGAGGGTTTCCACGGCGCGCCCGCCGACGAAGCGCTGCTCCGCAAGCTGGCGGCGATCGCAGTCGTCGCCGATATCGAACTGACGCACCGGGCAAGCTCGATCGACGGGCAACTCGGCACGCGTCTATATCCGTCGACCCGGCGCATCGTCACCGCTGGCGATCATCGCTATGACATCTGTGTCGACGGCTATGAAGGCGGATTGCTGGTCAACATCGACGACGCCGTTCCGCTTGACGTCGTCCTGCACTGGCGCCCTTCGCAACGAGTGGTAACCGCGCGTATCGATGGCGAGGAGTTGGCCGCCCGCATCGCGCGCACCATCGGCGGCTGGAAGCTGACGACGCGTGGCGCCACCCACGCCCTCCGCGTCCTGCCGCCGCATGTCGCCGCGCTGACCCGGCACATGCTCGAAAAGGTCCCGCCCGACCTTTCGCGGTTCCTGCTTTGCCCGATGCCCGGGCTGCTGACCCGCGTCGAAGTGGCCGAAGGACAGCGCGTCGAGGCCGGGCAGCCGCTGGCGGTGGTGGAAGCGATGAAGATGGAAAACATCCTCCGCGCCGAACGCCCCGGTACCGTCGCCCGCATTGCCCATGCGCCGGGTGACAGCCTCGCCGTCGATGCAGTCATCATGGAGTTCGAATAAGGGAACGTTTTGCCCGCTGGCGGCTTGTCCGCGCGTGATCGTTTCATCCGCGCAACCATGGTGGCACGCCGCCACCATCTATCAGATCTACCCCCGTTCCTTCGCCGACAGCGACGGCGACGGGATCGGCGACCTGCGCGGTATCGCCGACCGGCTCGACCATCTGGTGACGCTGGGCGTCGATGCGCTGTGGATCTCGCCGATCTTCCCGTCGCCCATGGCGGATTTCGGCTATGACGTCGCCGACTATACCTGCATCGACCCTCGCTTCGGGACGCTTGCCGACTTCGACGCGCTGCTGGCCAAGGCGCATGGGTTGGGCCTGCGCGTCCTGCTCGATTTCGTGCCAAACCATAGTTCCGACCAGCATCGCTGGTTCGTCGAAAGCCGGTCGTCGCGCGACAATCCCAAACGCCACTGGTATATCTGGCGCGATCCGGCGCCCGATGGCGGCCCGCCCAACAACTGGATCAGCGACTTCGGTGGCCCGGCCTGGACCTTCGATCCAGCCACCGGCCAATATTATTCGCGCGCCTTCCTACCCGAACAGCCCGATCTCAACTGGCGCAACCCCGATCTGCGCGCGGCGATGCTGGATGCGATGCGCTTCTGGTTCGAACGCGGCGTCGACGGGTTCCGCATCGACGTGCTGTGGCACATGGTCAAGCACGCCGATTTCCCCGACAACCCGCCCAACCCCGACTATCGCAATGGCATGGGGGAGATGCACCGCGTCCTGCAGCTGCATTCGACCGACCAGCCTGAGGTCCATGCCATCGCCGCCGACATGCGCGAATTGGCGGACCGCTACGACGCGGTACTGGTCGGCGAAATCTATCTGCCGGTCCCCAAGCTGATGACCTATTACGGATCGGCGGCGGCACCCGAAGTCCATCTGCCCTTCAACTTTCAGCTGATCGAAGCAGGCTGGAATGCCGCCGAACTGGCCGACCGCATCACCGAATATGAATCCGCACTGCCGGCGGACGGCTGGCCGAACTGGGTTTTGGGCAATCACGACCGCCCGCGCATCGCAACCCGCGTCGGTGCCGCGCAAGCAAGGGTGGCGGCGGTGCTGCTGCTCACATTGCGCGGTACGCCGACCCTGTATCAGGGCGACGAGCTCGGCCTGCCCGATGCGCAGGTCCCCGCCGACAAGGTGCAGGACCCGCGCGAACTGCGCGAGCCGGGCCTCGGCCTGGGGCGCGATCCGGTCCGTACGCCGCTGCCATGGACCGGGGAGGGCGGCTTCACCACCGGCGAGCCGTGGCTGCCGATCGACCCGGCGCATCTGCCGCTGAACGTCTCGGCGCAGTCTGCCGACCCGCAGTCGATGCTGACCCTCTATCGCCGCCTGCTGGCTCTGCGCCGCGCAACCCCGGCACTGGCCACCGGCACGATCGGCGACGTCCGTGCCGAGGGCGACGTCCTCACCTATGTCCGCAGCGACGGCACCTATCGCTACCGCATCGCGCTCAACCTCGGCCATACGTCCGCCGCGATCGATCTCGAACCCGGCACGGTCCTGCTGTCGACGCACGACACCGCGACCGCCGCCACCCTTCGCCCCGACGAAGCCCTGATCCTGAAAGTCGACTGATGCGCATCGCCATGCTCGCCCCCATCGCGTGGCGCACGCCACCGCGGCATTACGGCCCGTGGGAACTGGTCACCAGCCTCTTGACCGAGGCGCTGGTCGCGCGCGGACTGGACGTAACGCTGTTCGCCACGCTCGACAGCCGGACATCGGGCACGCTCGCGGGCGTCGTCCCCGCACCCTATAGCGAAGATCCGTCGATCGATGCGAAGGTGTGGGAGTTCGCGCATCTCGCCCATGTATTCGAACGTGCCGGCGAGTTCGACCTGATCCACAACCAGGCCGACTTCCCGGCGCATGCCTTTTCGGGGCTGGTCGACACGCCGATGGTCACCACCATCCACGGCTTTTCCTCCGACCGCATCCTGCCGATGTACGCGCCCTATCAGGACCGGGTGCATTATGTCGCGATCAGCGACGCCGACCGGCATCCGTCGCTGCGTTATGCCGCGACGATCCATCACGGCATCCCGCTCGCCGACTTCCCCTTCGATCCGAACGGCAGCGACGACCTGCTGTTCTTCGGCCGCATGCATCCCGACAAGGGCGCAGCGGAAGCGGTCGCGGCGGCACAGGCCAGCGGTCGCCGACTGCACATGGCCGGCATCGTCCAGGACGACCGCTATTGGCGCGAACAGGTCGAACCGCATATCGATGGCGAGCAGATTGTCTATCATGGCGCGATCGGCGGCACCGCGCGTACCGACCTGCTGGGCGGTGCCCGTGCGCTCCTGCACCTGATCGGCTTCGACGAACCCTTCGGCTTGTCGGTGATCGAGGCGATGGCCTGCGGCACCCCGGTCATCGCCTATAACCGCGGATCGATGCCCGAATTGATCGAGGACGGCGTCAACGGCTTCTTGGTCGACAATCTCGACCAAGCCATCGCTGCGATCGACCGGGTAGAAGAGATCGACCGCGCCGCTTGTCGCGCGCGCGTCGCCGAACGTTTCTCGGTCGAGGCGATGGCCGAACGCTATCATGCGTTATACACTTCGATCCTCGGCGGCTGAAACCGCGCCAAGTCGTTGAGAGTTGAACCTTTCGTAAAGCGAGAGGAACCCGTCATGCCGCGCGGCGACAAGAGCAGCTATACGACCAAGCAGAAGCGCAAGGCCGAGCATATCGAGCAAGGCTATGAGGAACGCGGCCTGTCGGAGAAGGAAGCCGAACGGCGCGCCTGGGCGACGGTGAACAAGGATTCGGGCGGCGGCAACAAGTCCGGCTCGGGCCGTGGCAAGCCCGACAGCCACGGTTCCGCGCGTCGCGGCGGCCGTGCCGCTGCCGACCGGCCGGCGACCGACCGCTCCGCCGCCGCGAAGAAAGGGTGGGAAACCCGGCGAAAGAACGCGGCGAAATGACCGAGACGCTGTCCCCCGTCCTTCCCGAACATATCGAACGCGCCGCCGCCGATCTGCTCGAAGCCGCGTGCAAGGCCGACCTCACGCTCGCCACGGCCGAGAGTTGCACCGGCGGCATGCTCGCCGCGCTGCTGACCGATGTCGAGGGCGCATCGCATGCCTTCGACCGTGGCTTCGTCGTTTATAGCGAAAAGGCGAAGTGTGAATTGCTTGGCGTCGAGCGCGAGATGCTCGATGATTGCGGCGCGGTCAGCCGCGACGTCGCGCTTGCCATGGCGCGCGGTGCGCTGCGCGGCTCGGATGCCGATATCGCCTTGTCGGTGACGGGTTTTGCCGGGGCAGGGGCGCCCGGTGACGAAGCCGGCCTCGTCCATTTCGCCTGTGCCGTGCGCGACGGACCGGAAACGACTCGCGAATGCCATTTCGGCGATATCGGTCGCGGCGCGGTCCGTATTGCCGCGCTCGAACAGGGACTGTCGATGATCACCGCCGCGATCGATCAGGCGTCGTCGCACGCCTCGTCCAACGCCGCATAGATCGCGTCGAGATCGGCATCGTCGATGCAATAAGGCGGCATGACATACAGCGTCGACCCGAGCGGCCGTAGCAGCAGCCCGTTCTCGCGAAATCGCGCCAGCAATTTCGGCGCGCGGTCGGACAGATAGCCTTCGTCGCCGTCCAGTTCGAACGCCGCGATCGTACCCAGTTGGCGGGGATTGGCGACGCGGGGATGGGCCGCCAGTGTCGCCAGCCGCTCCGCCTGTCGGGCCGCCAGCGACGCGATCCGTTCCCCAACCGGCTCCTCGCGCCAGATCGCCAGATTGGCATTGGCAGCGGCACAGGCGATCGGGTTGGCGGTGTAGCTCGACGAATGAAAGAACATCGTCGCGCGGTCCGGCCCGTAATGCGCCTGGTAGATCGCCTCGCTCGCCATGGTCACCGCCAGCGGAATTGCCCCGCCGGTCAGCCCTTTCGACAGGCACATCAGGTCGGGCACGACCCCGGCCTGTTCGCACGCGGTCAGCGTGCCGGTGCGGCCCCAGCCGGTCATCACTTCATCGGCAATGAACAATACGCCGTAAGCCGAACAGATACGGTGCATTTCGGTAAGAACGGCCGGCGGATACATGCGCATCCCGCCTGCGCCCAGCACCAAAGGCTCGACGATGAACGCCGCCGCGCCGGCCGCGCACGCCGCCTCCAGCGCATCGAACGTCGCCTGTTCCTCGCCGGCATCGGGAAAGGGGATCGACCCGACATCGAACAGCAGCGGCGCATAGGCCCGGTTGAACACCCCCCGCGCCCCGACCGACATCGCCCCGATCGTGTCGCCATGATAGCCGTGATCGAGCACGAGGATGCGGTGCCGATCCTCGCCGCGGTTGCGCCAATATCCGAGCGCCATCTTCAGCGCGACCTCGACGCTGGTCGATCCCGAATCGGAGAAGAACACGCGTGTCAGCGCTTCGGGCAGCAGTTCGCGCAGCCCCTTCGCCAACATCTCGGCCGGTTCGTGCGTGTATCCCGCGAAGATGATCTGATCGAGCCGCCCGGCCTGTTCGGCGATGGCGGCCGTGATGCGCGGATGGTTGTGGCCGTGCGTCGTTACCCACCATGACGAAATCGCATCGATGATCCGCCGCCCGTCCGCCGTCCATAGCGCCGCCCCGTCGCCGCGCACGATTTGCGGGATCGGCTCCTGCAGGCCATGCTGGGTGAAGGGGTGCCAGACGGGCGACGAACTCACCGGAAATCCTCCAGATCGAAATGGGTGGCGAACGCCTCGGCCAGCGTCGCCGGGTCGAGCGTTTCGAGCCGGGGCAGGCGCCCCAGGCGTCGCGTATTGCCCAGTCGGACGATCGTTTCCTCGCTGTCGGGAACGCTGTCGCCGATGAAGGCGACGCCCAGCAGCGGCACGCCGCGCGCGCGCAGTGCCTCGATCGACAACAAGCTGTGGTTGATCGTGCCGAGCGCCGTGCGCGCGACCAGCACCACGGGCCGCTGCCATCGCGCGAACAGATCGCCGAAGGTCGTCTGCCCGACGATCGGCACCAGCACGCCGCCCGCGCCCTCGACCACCAGCGGTCCGTCGACCTGCGGCAAGGCCAGCCGGTCGAGATCGATCGTCACCCCGTCGATTTCCGCCGCGCGGTGCGGCGAACAAGGGGTGGCCAGCGCATATGCTTCGGGCAGGATACGCTCGGGCGCGAGTCCCGCCAGCCGCGCGACGCGCTGGCGATCGGTGCCGTCATCGGTCCCGGCCTGCACCGGTTTCCAATAGGATGCCCCCAGTGCCCCGGTCAGCGCGGCGGCGAACACGGTCTTGCCGACATCGGTATCGGTCCCGGTAACGACGATCACGTTCATTGCAATTGCTCCAGCCTGTCGGCCAACCCGTCGATCGCTGCTTCGTCGACGTTCAGCGTCAGCGAAATGCGCAGCCGCGCGGTACCGGCCGGCACTGTCGGCGGGCGGATCCCGCGCACGTCGAACCCCGCCGCCTGCACCGCCGCCGCCATCGCCATCGCCCGGCGATCGTCGCCGACGATCAGCGGCAGGATCTGCGACCCGCTGACCGTCGCGCCGACCCGGCCTAGTCGCTTGCCGGCATGATCGACCAGTGCCACCAACCGCGCCCGCCGCGCCGGTTCGTCCTGCAACACTCGCAAACCTGCCCGCACCGCCGCCGCCATGACGGGCGAAGGCGCGGTCGAAAAGATGAACCCGCGCGCCCGGTTGACCAGGAAATCGCACACCAGTGCCGACCCACACACCAGCGCGCCTTCGCTGCCCAGCGCCTTGCCGCAGGTTCGGAGCGTAACGACGTTCGGCCGCCCCTCATATCCCGCCGCCAGCCCACGTCCGTCCGGCCCGAACACGCCGGTCGCATGCGCCTCGTCGATCAGCAGCATTGCCTCGTGCCGATCCGCCACCGCGATCAGCTCGTCGAGCGGCGCCTGGTCGCCGTCCATGCTGTACAGGCTCTCGACCGCGATCCACGGCGATCCGGTCCCGCCCTCGCGCCGCCAACGCGCGATCGCATCCTCGATCGCCTGCGGATCATTATGACCGGCCGCGACCGCATGCCCCCGGGCCAGCCGCATGCCGTCATGCGCGCTGGCATGGATCAGCGAATCATGGACGATCAGGTCGCCCCGCTGCGGCAAGGTCGCGAGGAGCGCCGCATTGGCCGCGAAACCGCTGCTGAACCACAAAGCTGTCTCGCTGCCGAAAAACGCCGCTGCCTCGCGCTCCAGTGCCTCGTGTTCGGCATGGTTGCCGCGCAGCAGTCGCGATCCGCCCGATCCGACGGGCACGCCGCGTTCGATCGCATCCCTCACCGCCTCGCGCAGTCGCTCCGATCTACTCAGCCCCAGATAATCGTTCGACGCAAAGTCCCGGCCCGCGATCGGGACCAGCCGCCGCCGCCGGTCGATCGCCGACAACCGGTCGAGATCGGCCGCGATCGGGCGCAGCGCGCGCGCGGTCATCCGGTCCTGATCGATCATCCCCGCTCCCTGTCGGCGCCATGCCGGGGCGCAGCCCATATCCGTGACATCATCATGGCGCAAATCGGCGCGTCGCGCGTTTAGGGCGGATGCGTCGGTCGTTGCCACCGGTACGGCACGCGACGGTGCAGGGGGGTTAGGGTACATGGCAGAATCGTTCGAAGAAACCACGCCCGTCGATCGGGCCGGTGCGACCGGCACCGCCGCGACGCCGCCGTCCGATCCGGTCGACGCCGTCGTCGATGCCCCGGCCGAGGAACTGCGCCGCGACCGGTTGCTGGCGGCGCTGACGCTGATCGCCGGGGTCGGTCTCGTGCTGGCCCTGCCATTCGCCCTGCAAGCCGGGGCGCGTTTCTTCCTGCCGCTGACCGCCGCGATCGTCATCGCCATCGCGCTGGTGCCGCTGCTCGAATGGCAGGAGCGGCACCGTGTGCCGGCGCCGCTTGCCGCGCTGTTCTGCGTGCTGCTGTTCCTGATCGTCGCCAATGGCGCGCTGGCGTCGATCGTCGTGCCGGCATGGGGATGGGCGGCGATCCTGCCCGACCGCATCGACCGGGTGCAGGAAAATGTCGCGCCGCTGATCGACTTCTACGCCAGCCTCGAGAAATTCGTGAACGGCCTGATCGCGAACGTCGCCAGCGCCCCGGCGCGACAGACGACCAGCAGCGTCGCACCGCCGCAATCGCTGCTCGACGTCGTCACCACCTCGGCCCCCTCGGCGTTGCTGGAAATGTTCTTCGCGATCCTCGTCATCTATTTCTTTCTCGCCGGTTGGACCGACCTGCGCCGTGCCGCGATCACCGGGCGCAGCAGCTTCGGCGGGGCGATGGCGACCGCGCGCGTCATTCAGAACGTCGTCGACGATACCTCCGCCTATCTCGGCACCATCACCTTCATCAATTTGATGCTCGGCGTCATCGTTGCGCTGGCGCTATGGTATGTCGGCATGCCGACGCCGCTGATGTGGGGCGGCATCGTCGCGCTGCTCAACTATGTGCCCTATCTCGGCCCGATCTTCGCCGCGCTGCTGCTTGCGGTCGGCGGATTGATGACCTTCACCGACATCTGGTGGGCGCTGCTGCCCGCCGCGATCATGATCGGCGCGCACCTGGTCGAAGCGAACGTCATCACGCCGTTGGTCGTCGGCCATCGGCTGACGATTAACCCGCTCATGATCCTGATAACGCTCAGCTTCTGGGGCTGGGTCTGGGGCACGCCCGGCGCGCTGCTGGCGGTGCCGCTGCTCATCATCATCCAGACGGTGCTGAAGGGCGCGGGCAAACCCGATATCGCCGGCTTCCTGTTCGAACACGGCACGCTGGTGCAGGACGTGCCGCCCGCGCAACGAAATGCGCCAAATGGCAATGCAGGCGTTGACAGCCCCGGCACCGCTCCGTAAAGGCCGCCTCCTCGCTAGAGAGCGGGTGTAGCTCAGTTGGTTAGAGCGCCGGCCTGTCACGCCGGAGGTCGCGGGTTCGAGCCCCGTCACTCGCGCCATGGCGCATCATCGGATGCGCCGGGCGCCTCGCCGTCACGGCCCTGTTTTCCGGATACCTTTGAAAGATACGGCACATCGCGCCGTATCACACTGTTCGATCGGCAGTTTCTTCGCGTTCGCCGCGGCATGATGCCGCCATCGAATCGGTGGGGTGTGATGATCGGACGACGGGGCAGGGCGGGAAGTGCGCGTTTGGCGGGATGGCTGGTCGTGCTGGGTTGCGCGTCCATTCCCGCCGCCCATGCCCAGGTTGCCGCGCCCAGCGTCGAACGCGCACCGGGCAATGTCGAACCGCCCACCGTCGAGCGCAACGATCCGTTCCTGGTCCAGTTCGCCTATACCGGAGACCTTCTGACCTCGGTCGAAGGCGGGGCATCCCGCGGCAGTCGCTGGGTCCACAATGCCAGTGCCATCGCGACTGCCGATCTCGAACAACTGGCCGGGCTGCGGCGCACCACCGCGCTGGTCCATGGCTTCTACAACAACGGCGCCAGCTTCAGCGGCGACGTCGTCGGCGACGCGCAGGTCGTGTCGAGTATCGAAGCGGGCATGCCGCTGCTGCGCGTGCTGGAGGCATGGGTCGAACATCGCGGCCCGGACGAGCGCTGGTCGGTCAAGGCGGGGCTGTACGATATCAACAGCGAATTCGACGCGCTGGAAACCTCGTTGCTGTTCGTCAACAGCGCCTTCGGCATGGGTAGCGACCTCGGCACCAGCGGGCGCAACGGCCCGTCCAGTTTTCCCAGCACCGGACTTGCGGTGCGTGGACAAATGAAGATCGGGCAGGCGGTGACGCTGCGCGCGGCGGTGGCGGATGGCGTGCCGAACGACCCGGCCTTTCCGCGCCGCCTGAACGTCGCCCTACACAGCGGCGACGGCGCGCTGCTGATCGGGGAGGGCGATGTTGAACTCGGCAATCTACGCCTGCTGGCCGGCGCATGGGGCTATACCGCGCGGATGGACGATCGGTTCGATGTCGGCGTCGCCGCCGCCACGGAGCGGCAGGTCGCCAGCAACGGCGTCTATTTGCGCGGCGAGGCGCAGTTGATCGGCGACCGCGATCGCGGTGTGCGTGCCTTTGTCCGCCTGGGGTCGGCGAGTGGCCGGGCCAACATCTTCGATCGCTTCGTCTCGGGCGGCATCGTCGGCCACGTGCTCATCCGCGGCCGCCCGGCGGACGACAGCGGTATCGCCATCGCATGGGCCGGGGCGGGGAGCGCGAGCCGCGAGCTGGCATTCACCCGCTTCGGTGAGGCGCCCGACGCCGAGACCGCGATCGAACTGACCCATCGCTTCGCCGTCACCGACTGGCTGGGCGTCCAGCCGCATGCCCAATATGTGCTCGATCCCGGCCTCGATCCAACGCTCGACAATGCACTGGTCCTGGGCATCCGCCTGACCGCGACCTTCGCCCACTGAACAGAAAATCCGGTCGCGGCCAAATACCCGCTTTACAGCGACGATTCGCTACCCTACACGCCGCCTCCTCGCTAGAGAGCGGGTGTAGCTCAGTTGGTTAGAGCGCCGGCCTGTCACGCCGGAGGTCGCGGGTTCGAGCCCCGTCACTCGCGCCATCGCTTGCGAAGCGATGTGCGCTACCGCCAGTGGCCGGTCTCCATCCACCGCAACATCGCCCGCATCGGCAGTACCCATAGCCATGCGATCCCGGCGATCAGGTAGAAGCCGAGCTGCAACAGCCAGTGCCAGCCGCCGATCACGTTCGACAGCATGGCGACCCCGATCGCCCATAGGGTCAGCAGCACGAGGATCGCCAGCACTCCCGCCGGCTTGCGCCATGTCGGTTCGTTCATTCGGCGGCTCCCGGCAAGATCAGTTCGGTTTCGGTCACGACCGCGTCGAGCGGCATGTCCCACGGATCGCGCGGCAGTTCGTCCACCTCCTGTACCGACCAGGCGAGCCCGATGCGCAACGCTTCCGGCCATGTGGCAAAGGCACGGTCGTAATGACCTGCTCCCTGACCCAGTCGGTTGCAACGCGAATCGAACCCCAGCAACGGCGTCAGGATGATGTCGGGCACGACCGGTGCGCTATCGCCCGCCGGTTGTCGCAGCCCGAACGGACCTTCGACCATCTGCCCGCCTGGCGCGACGTGGAACTGGATCGGTGATTCGCGGTCGATGACTACCGGCCAGGCGAGCGTCGCCCCGGCATAGATTGCCGCCGCCTCGAAACGGGACGGATCGGCCTCGCTGCCGACCGGGACATAGCTGGCGACGATCATGTCGCGACGCAGGGCGTTGAGAAACAGGCCGGGCGGCATCAATTGCGGCCGATCTTGCTGTACGAAGCTCCGCCGCAGGCAACGCAACTCCCTACGCAGCGAAAGTTTGTCGACCGTCATACGCGAAACATGGGGTGGCGGGACCACCATGGGCCGTTGGCCGCGTTATCCACTGACGCACGGTACGTCAGGTGGGGATCATGTACGTCAGACCAGGATCTGCGCAGGGACAACCCCCATGGATGAAGAAATAGCCTCAGGGATTATGCATGGCTCGCACCGGGCAGTTCCCGCCACGCTTTATTTAGCGATCCTGCGGCACTTCCTCAAGGGTCGCGGCAACCGTTTCCAGCCGCTCGGCAATTTGCGTCAGTACCGCCGCCGACAGCCCCGCCGCCGGATTCTCCTCGCGTTCGGCCAGCTCGTCGGCGACCATCAGCGCGATGTACAGCAGCGTGCGTTCCGCCGATCCGCCCGCCGCCCGCTGTGCGGCGGCGGCGTGGCGTTCGAGCATCGCCCCCAGCGCGCGCAGCTTCGGCTCCTCGCCATCGCGGCAGCCGACCTGATATTCGCGTCCGGCGACGCTCAGCGCGATCTGTCCCATCAGTCGGCATCCGCTTCGCGCGCGATCACCGAATCCAGCGCACCGATCGCATCGCCGATCCGCGAACGCAGCGCGGCGTGGCGGGTGGCCAGCGTATGATTTTCGAACGCCCGCGATTGGGCGGCGCGTTCGATCCGCACCAGCGCACGTTCGATGCGCGCAATGGCATCGGCATGGGGGGCGTCGTTCATCGGATAAATCTCCGCTTGCTATACATGTTAAACAACCCTTCGTCTGGGCGGTTGACTGCGACGCGCGACGGTTCCAAAGGCTCGCGCGAACCTTAGGACTCTGGCGCCCAACAGGAGTGCGCGTGACCATATCCCAGCTCGAACTCGCCAACGCCATCCGCGTTTTGTCGATGGACGCGGTCGAGGCCGCCAATTCCGGTCATCCTGGCATGCCGATGGGCATGGCGGACGTCGCCACCGTCCTGTGGTCGAACTATCTGAAATTCGACCCGACCGATCCGAACTGGGCCGATCGCGACCGCTTCGTGCTGTCGGCGGGGCATGGATCGATGCTGATCTATTCGCTCCTCCATCTGACCGGCTATGCCCGGCCAACGATCGACGACATCGCCGCCTTCCGCAAGCTGGGCAGCCCGTGCGCCGGCCACCCGGAGAATTTCGAACTGCCCGGCGTCGAATGCACCACCGGCCCGCTGGGGCAGGGGCTGGCGATGGCGGTCGGCATGGCGACGGCCGAACGGCATCTGAACACCGTGTTCGGCGACGCTCTGGTCGATCACCGCACCTGGGTGATCGCCGGCGATGGATGTCTGATGGAAGGGATCAACCACGAAGCGATCGGCCTTGCCGGGCATCTGAAGCTCGGTCGCCTGAACGTGCTGTGGGACGACAACCGTATCACCATCGACGGGTCGACCGACCTGTCGACCAGCGAGGACGTCGCCGCGCGCTATGCCGCGACCGGCTGGCACGTCGTTGCCTGTGACGGCCACGACTTCGCCGATATCGACCGCGCGCTCGCCGAAGCCGCCGCCGATCCGCGCCCGTCGCTGGTCCGCTGCCGCACCGTCATCGGCAAGGGCGCGCCGAACAAGGGGGGCAGCCACAAGGTCCATGGCTCGCCGCTCGGCGCCGAGGAAATCCTCGCCACCCGCGCCGCCTTGCTGTGGGAACATGACGCCTTCCACCTGCCCGAAGAACTGACCGATGCGTGGAAGGCGATCGGTGCCCGGGGCGGTGCGGTTCGCGCCGAATGGCAGGGGCGCCTGTCGGCCCATGCCGACCGCGCCGAATTCGAACGCCGCATGGCCAACAAGCTACCCGAAGGCTGGTCGCTCAAGGCCCATATCGACTCACTGCTCGCCGAGCCGAAGAAGATCGCGACGCGCGTCGCATCGTCGCTGGCACTGGAAGCGATCAACGCCTCGCTGCCCGACACGATCGGCGGCTCGGCCGACCTGACCCCGTCGAACAATACCCAGACCAAGGCGCAGGTCGCGCTGACCGCCGAGGATTATTCGGGCCGCTACATCCATTACGGCATCCGCGAATTCGGCATGTCGGCGGCGATGAACGGCATGGCGCTGCATGGCGGCGTGCTCGCCTATGGCGGTACCTTCCTGGTCTTCGCCGACTATGCCCGTCCGGCGATCCGCCTCTCGGCGCTGCAGAATGCCGGCGTCGTCTATGTGATGACCCATGACTCGATCGGTCTCGGCGAGGACGGCCCGACCCACCAGCCGATCGAGCATGTGATGAGCCTGCGCCTGATCCCCGGCCTCGACGTCTATCGCCCCGCCGATGCGGTCGAGACGGCGGAATGCTGGGAACTGGCGGTGCAGCGCCGCGACGGTCCGTCGCTGCTTGCGCTGTCGCGCCAGAATCTGCCGCAGGTCCGCACCGACGCGGCCGAGAACCGCAGCGCGCGCGGTGCCTATCGCCTGAAGGGTGCCGAGGCCGACCGCCGCGTCATACTGCTCGCCACCGGCTCGGAGGTCGAGATCGCGCTGGGCGTCGCGGCGAAGCTGGAGGGGCAGGGGATCGGTGCCGATGTCGTGTCGATGCCGTGCTGGTCGCGCTTCGATGCGCAGGACGCCGCCTATCGTGAAGACGTGCTGCCGCACGCCCGCCCCGACGAGATCCTGCGCGTCTCGATCGAGGCCGGCACCACGATCGGCTGGGAACGCTATACGATGGTCGACGGCCTGCGCTGCGGCATCGACCGGTTCGGGGCGTCGGCCCCGGCCGACAAGCTCTACGAATATTTCGGCCTGACCACCGATGCCATCACCGCGAAGGTGCTGGCGCGGCTCGGACATTGAGGGAGACGCGGATATGACGAAAGTAGCGATCAACGGTTTCGGGCGCATCGGCCGCCTGGTGGCGCGCGCGATCCTCGAACGGCCCGACAGCGGCCTCGAACTGGTCACGATCAACGACCTCGCCGATGCGAAGTCGAACGCATGGCTGTTCAGCCGCGACTCGGTCCATGGCAAGTATCCGGGCGAAGTTTCGGCCGAGGGTGACGATCTGGTTATCGACGGCAAGGGTATCCGCGTCACCGCCGAGCGCGATCCGGCCAACCTGCCGCACAAGGAACTGGGCGTCGAACTGGTCCTCGAATGCACCGGCTTCTTCACCGACCGCACCGCGTGCCAGAAGCATATCGATGCCGGTGCCAAGCGCGTGCTGATCTCCGCCCCGGGCAAGAATGTCGACCTGACCGTCGTCTACGGCGTCAACCACGACAAGCTGGAGGCAGGTCACACGATCGTGTCGAACGCGTCGTGCACCACCAACTGCCTCGCGCCGGTTGCCAAGGTGCTGAACGATTCGATCGGCATCGAACGTGGCCTGATGACCACGATCCACGCCTATACCAACGATCAGAAGATCCTCGACCAGATCCACCCCGATCTGCGTCGCGCCCGTGCCGCTGCGATGTCGATGATCCCGACCACCACCGGCGCCGCCCGCGCGGTCGGTGAAGTGCTGCCCGAACTCAAGGGCAAGCTCGACGGTTCGGCCGTCCGCGTGCCCGTGCCGGACGGCAGCCTCGTCGACCTGACCTTCACGCCCAAGCGCGACACGACCAAGGACGAAGTCAATTCGATCCTGAAGGCGGCGTCGGAATCGGGCCCGCTGAAGGGCGTGCTGGTCTATTCGGAAGATCCGCTGGTCTCGATCGACATCGTCCACACCCCCGCTTCGTCGACCGTCGACAGCCTCGAGACCGCCGTGCTCGACGGCAAGCTGGTCCGCGTCGTGTCGTGGTACGACAATGAATGGGGCTTCTCGAACCGCATGGTCGACACCGCGACCGCGATGGCGAAGCTGGGCTGACCCGATGGCGGGCGGTATCCTGAAGGGCATCGCCCGCCACGCCTTTTCGCGCGGGCCGATCGAACTGGTGCAGACGGTGCGCGTCACCGTCGAAACCGGGCTCGACGGCGATTTCCGCGGCGCGCTCAAACCCGGCCGCAACAACCGGCAGGTGTCGCTGATGGAAGTCGGCGATTGGGCGCAGGCGATGCGCGAGGTCGGCCACGATCTGCCATGGTGGGAACGTCGCGCGAACCTGCTGGTCGAGGATTTCGACCTGCCGCAGACGCGCGGGAGCCTCGTGCGCGTCGGGCCGGTGCTGCTCGAAATCACCAAGGAATGCGATCCGTGCAGCCGCATGGAGACCATCGTCGAGGGGCTGCGCGGCGCGCTGATCCCCGACTGGCGCGGCGGTGCGCTGGCGCGGGTGATCGAGGGCGGCCAGATCAGCGTCGGCGACCGGATAACTATCGAAAACAACGCCCCCGTTCGTGCTGAGTAGGGACTGAGCTTGTCGAAGGCCCGTATCGAAGCATCGGTCCGGCGCGATGGCTCCTTCAAGACGGCCGGGGGACCATCAGGGGAACTGACATGAGCCGTAATTTCAAGACGCTCGACGACATGGGCGACCTCACCGGCAAGCGCGTACTGGTCCGCGAGGATCTGAACGTGCCGATGGCCGATGGCGCCGTAACGGACGACACCCGCCTGCGCGCCACCATCGGCACCGTCACCGACCTCGCCGATCGCGGCGCGATCGTCCTGATCCTCGCCCATTTCGGCCGTCCCAAGGGGCAGCCCAACCCGACCATGTCGCTGGCCCCGGTCACCAAGCCTCTGTCGGACGTGCTTGGCCGCGAGGTCCGGTTCGTCGACTGGACTGGCGCTGCCGAAGCTGTGCGTACCATGCAACCGGGCGACATCGCCGTGCTGGAAAATACACGCTTCTTCGCTGGCGAGGAGAAGAACGACCCGCAACTGGTTGAAACCATGGCCGCGCTCGGCGACTATTATGTCAACGACGCCTTTTCCGCGGCGCATCGCGCCCATGCCTCGACTGAGGGGCTGGCGCACAAGCTTCCCGCCTTTGCCGGTCGGCAGATGGAGGCCGAACTCGACGCGCTCGACAAGGCGCTCGGCAACCCGCAGCACCCGGTCGCGGCAGTCGTCGGCGGGGCCAAGGTGTCGTCGAAGCTCGATGTGCTGAAGCATCTGGTCGGGCAGGTCGATCACCTCATCATCGGCGGCGGCATGGCCAACACCTTCCTCGCCGCGCGCGGTGTCAATGTCGGCAAGTCGCTGTGCGAGCATGAACTGACCGGCACGGCGGACGAAATCTTCGCGGCGGCGGAAAAGGCCGGCTGCACCATCCATCTGCCCTACGACGTCGTGGTCGCGACCGAATTCAAGCCGAACCCGGCGACCCGCACCGTCAACGTCCATGAGGTCGCCGCCGACGAAATGATCCTCGACGTCGGCCCGGCTGCGACCGAGGCGCTGGGCGATGTGCTCAAGAACTGCCGGACTCTGGTGTGGAACGGACCGATGGGCGCGTTCGAAACCCCGCCTTTCGACGTCGCCACCGTCGCGCTCGCCCGGACCGCGGCGGCACTGACTGCCGACGGGTCGCTGGTATCGGTCGCGGGCGGCGGCGATACCGTCGCTGCGCTCAACCAGGCCGGCGTCGCCGACCAGTTCAGCTTCGTCTCGACCGCCGGCGGTGCGTTCCTCGAATGGATGGAGGGCAAGGAACTGCCCGGCGTCGCCGCACTGGCACGCTGATCCTGTCGGCAGCACGTCGCCCGGTATCGATGCCGGGCGACGTACTGGTTCACGCGAAGGCGCGAAGAAGAAAAAGATAAGAGGTTTCGCGCAGAGGCGCGGAGGCGCAGAGAATGTCGTCCTCGCCGCGCCAGCGGCGCTCAATCGGCTCGCTGCCGAATGCATGAAGGTCTCGCTGACGCGAGACGGCGCTACAAACGCAACCCCTCCGCGCCTCCGCGCCTCGGCGCGAACCAATTCTTCACTTTGCGCCTTCGCGCCTTCGCGTGAAACCGACTTCTTCTTCTGAAACACCCGCCCGCAAAACAACCCGCTTGATCCTAACCGCAACCCAAGCTACCCGTTCAACACGTTAAACGGGAGGTGGCACCGGGTGCTAGGCGTACGACTCGATACCGAGCTGGAGGAGCGACTCGCCAATGTCGCCCGCTCGCAGGGCCGATCGAAGAGCGACATCGCTCGCGATGCCGTGCGCCGCTATGTCGAACTCCACGACGAGGCCTTTCGCGCTGAAGCCCGCCGCCAGTCCGAACGCGCCGCCGCCCGCGATGACGGCGCCGACTGGGCCTTTTTCGACCGCGTCGAGGCGGAGGACGGCCGGTGGAGATAAGGCGCGGCATGATCGTGCTGGTCGAGGGACCGGAGGCACTGGCCAACAAGCGCCGGCCCTTTCTGGTTGTGCAATCCGATCTCTTCAACGAAGCGCACGCCTCGGTCACGCTGATCCCAATGACCAGCCTGACCGGTGGTGAGACGCTGTTCCGCGTACCCTTCGCCCCCTCCGACACGACCGGCATCTCGGTCGAAAGCGAGGCGCAGGTCGACAAGATCAAGACGCTCCGCCGCAGCCGCATCGTCCGCGTGCTCGGTCAGGCGACTGCAACATCGATGGAGCAGGTGGATCAGGCGCTGCGGCGCTGGCTCGCTCTCTGACATTTCTTACAGGACCCAAGGGGATCGACATGAACAACGCTGACATGACTGCGAAGATTGCCGACGGACAGGGTTTCATCGCCGCGCTCGACCAGAGCGGCGGGTCGACGCCGAAGGCGCTGAAGGGCTATGGCGTGGAGGACGGCGCGTGGTCGACCGATGAGGAAATGTTCGGTCTGATCCATGACATGCGCGCCCGGATCATCACCTCCGCGGCATTCACCGGGGACAAGGTGATCGGCGCGATCCTGTTCGAACGCACCATGGATGGGCAGGCGGGCGGCAAGCCGGTGCCCCAGGCGCTGGCCGACAAGGGCGTCGTCCCGTTCCTCAAGATCGACAAGGGTCTCGAGGACGAAGCGAACGGCGTGCAGCTGATGAAGCCGAACCCCGGCCTCGACGAACTGCTTGCCCGCGCCGCCAAGCTCGGCATCTTTGGCACCAAGGAACGCTCGGTCATCAACCTTGCGAACGCAGCGGGCATTGCGGCGGTCGTGAAGCAGCAGTTCGAGGTGGCGCAGCAGGTCCTCGCCGCCGGACTGATGCCGATCATCGAACCGGAAGTGAACATCAAGAGCGCCGAGCGGGCCGAAGCCGACCAGATTCTGCTCGACGAGACGCTGAAGGCGCTCGATGCGCTGCCGGGCGATGACAAGGTGATGCTGAAACTGTCGCTGCCGGCCAAGCCCGGCCTGTTCCAGCCGCTGGTCGACCATCCGCGCGTGCTGCGCGTCGTCGCGCTGTCGGGCGGGTTCGGCCGCACCGAAGCCTGCGCCGAACTGGCGAAGAACCCCGGCATCATCGCCAGCTTCAGCCGCGCGCTGCTGTCGGACCTGCGCCAGCAGATGACCGATGCCGAGTTCGACAAGGCGCTGGGCGACGCGATCGACGAAATCCACGCTGCCTCGACGCAGAAGGCGCTGGTCGCGGCGTAACGCTTTCCTACCTGCTCGCGGGCATGGCAAAAGGGCATCGGGCGCTTGGACGTCCGGTGCTCTTTGTCATTGGTGGGTAAAGCCGACAGCAGGGGACTTCGTCCTTCGCGGGTCGACGAACTGCAAGTCACTCGCAACGGTACGCGCAAAGACGCGGCAAGTGTGAACTTAGTGAACTTTGGCGTCCGCACGCCCTTCCACCCGCCGCTGCGCTGGGGCAGGGAGGGTCCATGACCCTCGACGAAGATCCGCTCGGCCCGCTGTCCCCCGATTTCGCGAAGCAGTTCGTCCGCGACGTGCGCCGCCCGCCGTGCCAGCTTTATCTGATCTCGCCGCTCGACGTGACCGGCACCTTCCCCGATTGTCTTGCCCGCGCGCTCGATGCCGGGCCGGTCGCCGCTTTCCAGTTCCGGGTGAAGGACGTCGACCAGCACGCCGCAGCGCGCCTCGCCGAGCCGCTCCAGCGCATCTGCGCCGACCGCGACGTCGCCTTCCTCGTCAACGACAGCATCAGCCTTGCCAAGCGCCTCGGCGCCGATGGTGTCCATCTCGGACAGGAGGATGGCGACCCGCGCGAGGCGCGCGACGTGCTCGGTCCGAACGCCCAGATCGGCGTGACCGCGCACGACAGCCGTCATCTTGCCATGGAAGCGGGGGAGGCCGGGGCCGACTATGTCGCCTTCGGTGCCTTCTATCCCACCACCACCAAGGAAGTCCGCCACGTTCCCGAACCGGTGATCCTGTCATGGTGGTCGGCAGTCTTTGAACTGCCCTGCGTCGCGATCGGTGGCATCACGCCCGCCAATGCCGCGCCGCTGATCGCCGCCGGTGCCGACTTCCTCGCGGTATCGGGTGCGGTGTGGAACGGTGACGAAGCCGCCGCCGTCCGCGCCTTTGCGGAAGTGCTTGGATAGTCGGAAACGTCTTTGCCGGCCGTTCGTTATCCAGCCTCAACGAATTCGAGGAGGGGTCATGAAGCGACTGGCATGGGCGGCGATCCTGTTGGGCGGCGCGGCGATGGCACAGGCACCCGCGCCCGCACCACAGGCGCTGCCGACGATCGACCGGAACGTCCTGCATGCGCAGGTGCTGCTCGATCGCCACGGCTTCACCGTCGGGGTGATCGACGGTCGCGATAGCCCCGCCTTCGCCAAGGCGTTGCGCGGGTTTCAGTCGGCGCGCGACCTGCCCGTCACCGGCAAGCTCGACCCCGCCACGGTCCGCGCGCTCAACCCCAATATGCGCCCGGCTACCGTGACGCTGACCCTGTCCGACCGCGCGCTCGCTGGCCCCTACACCAATCCGATCCCGAAGGACTATGCCGAACAGGCGAAGCTGACGGTGATCGGCTATCGCTCGCCGCTCGAAAAACTGGCGGAGATGTTCCACACCACCCCCGCCACGCTGGTCGCGCTGAACAGCCGCGAGACGATGCTCAGCCGCGGCACCCGCGTCGTCTTCCCCAACGTCCTGCCCGCGTCGCGCAGCTATGCCGACACCTGGTCGCCCGAATATCGCCAGACGCTGGCCTATCTGAACGTCGATGCGAATCAGCAGCAGGCCGACCGGGTCGTGGTCGACAAGTCGGAGGGCTGGCTGCGCGCCTATGCCGGCGACCGCATCCTCGCCCAGTTCCCGGCGACGATGGGGTCGTCGCATGATCCCCTGCCGATCGGCAAATGGACGATCCAGGGCGTCGCACCCAATCCCGACTGGCAATATAATCCCGCGATCCTGCGCCACGCCGACAAGTCGGACAGCAAGGAGATCGTGCCGCCGGGTCCGAACAATCCGGTCGGCGTCGTCTGGATCGACCTGTCGAAAGAGCATTATGGTATCCACGGCACGCCCGAGCCGGAGAATATCGGCAAGACCGAGAGCAATGGCTGCATCCGCCTGACCAATTGGGACGCCGCCCGCCTGTCGCTGATGGTGAAGCCGGGTACGCCGGCGATCTTCCAGCCATAAGGGCAGGGCGATGAACCGGATCGGCTGGACCTTTCTCGGCCTGTTCGTGGCGATCGGCGCGCTGGCGGCCTTACTGGTCGACTTCGGGGGATCGGCCGCACCGCGCCGATCCGCGCAGCAAGCGCGCCCGGCCGTAAAGCTTGCGGCCGGCGCATTGGTAATGCCGGTACGGGGCGCGCGCTGGTCCGATATCCGCGATAGCTGGGGCGACAGCCGCGGTGGTGGATCGCGCGGCCATACCGGTACCGACATCATGGCACCGGGCGGCACGCCGGTCGTCGCGGCGGCGGACGGGGTGGTCGAAAAACTATTCTACAGCAACGGCGGCGGGGGGATCACCGCCTATGTCCGCGCGCCCGACCGGCGGCTATCCTATTATTACGCCCACCTCGCCAGCTACGCGCCCGGTCTGCGCGAAGGGGGCCGGGTGCAGGCGGGCGATCCGATCGGCCGGGTCGGCGACACCGGCAATGCTGGCGCCGGCAACACCCATCTCCATTTCGGGATCGAACGGCTGCTACCCGACGAGGCATGGCATCAGGGGCGCGCGATTGACCCCTATCCGCTGCTTGCCCGCGGCCGGGCGGAGCGGTAAGGGCGCAGCTTCGCTCTTTCCAACAGGTATGGTTCGTCATGAAGATCAGCGGCGTCGACATTCGCCCCGGCAACATCATCGAATATGAAGGCGGCATCTGGCGCGCGGTCAAGATCCAGCATACGCAGCCGGGCAAGGGCGGCGCCTATATGCAGGTCGAGATGAAGAACCTGCGCGACGGCCGCAAGAACAACGTCCGCTTCCGTTCGGCCGAGACGGTCGAGCGCATCCGGCTGGATACCAAGGACTTCCAGTTCCTGTATCCCGAAGGCGACATGCTGGTGTTCATGGACAAGGAAACCTACGACCAGGTATCGCTGCCGCGCGACCTGCTGGGCGATGCCGCCGCCTTCCTGCAGGACGGCATGGACGTCGTCATGGAACTCTATGAAGACGAAGCGATCAGCGTCCAGTTGCCCGACACGATCGAAGCGACGATCGTCGAGGCCGATGCGGTGGTGAAGGGCCAGACGGCGTCGTCGTCCTACAAGCCCGCCGTGCTCGACAACGGCGTCCGCGTGATGGTCCCGCCGCATATCGCTTCGGGGACGCGGATCGTCGTCGACGTGTATGAGCAGACCTATGTGAGGCGGGCGGATTAAGGCGCAGCGGCCAGACGGAATAGCGCAAGCTATTCCGCAGAGCCGCAAGCCCGGCCGGCGCGCGGATGCGCGACCGACGACGCGGGCTTTGCCCGCGTCCGCTGCCACATCGATTTAAGCAGGAACCAGAACCATGTCCGCCCAGTCCGGCCTCATCACCGTCCTCGAACGCGCCGTCCGCAAGACCGGCCCGCGCCTGCGCCGCGACTTCGGCGAGGTCCAGCATCTCCAGGTCAGCCGCAAGGGGCCGGCGGACTTCGTGTCGATGGCCGACAAGCGCGCCGAGGAAACGCTGGTCGAGGAATTGCGCAAGGCGCGTCCCGACTGGGGCATGTTGCTGGAAGAGGGTGGCGAGATCGCCGGCGACCCGACCAAGCCGCGCTGGATCGTCGATCCGCTGGATGGTACGACCAACTTCCTGCACGGCATCCCGCATTTCTCGATCTCGGTCGCGGTCGAGGAACCGAACGGCGTCGGTGGCAAGCCGGAAATCACGACCGCGATGGTCTATAATCCGATCACCGACGAAGGCTTCTGGGCCGAAAAGGGCCGGGGGGCGTGGTTGCAGGGTCAGCGGCTGCGCGTGTCGTCGCGGCGCGATCTGTCGGAAGCGCTGATCGCGACCGGCATTCCGTTCCTCGGTCATGGCAATTTCAGCGAGTGGACCCGCATCTTCGGCGCGGTCGCGCCCGAGGTTGCCGGCATCCGCCGCTTCGGTTCGGCCGCCCTCGATCTCGCCTATGTCGCAGCGGGCCGGTTCGACGGCTTCTGGGAATCGGGCCTGAAGAAGTGGGATATCGCGGCAGGCATGCTGCTGGTGAAGGAAGCCGGCGGCTTCGTCACCGACTATCGCGGCGCCGACCGCGCCTATGAAAAGGGCGAGGTGCTGGCCAGCAACGAACAGATGCAGACCCGTCTGCACAAGCTGGTCGCCGGCGCACTCCGCTGATCCGATAAGCATCGCGCCGGACCTGCTGGTTCGGCGAGCAGGCAGCGATACGGCCTCCGCGCGACGATCGCGCGGGGGCCGTCGTCGCGCTCGCCCGCCGCTGGCGGAATTGAGAGTGATTCTCATCCTGTTCCGCCCTTGATGCCCTCGCGGCATCGGCCTAAAGCCGGCTCCATTCATACCGCAACCGCGAGAGACCCTGCCTTGGTCGACCTGTCGCAATATCTGCCGATCCTGATGTTCCTGGGGATAGCCCTGGTACTGTCGACGGCGTTCGTCGTGCTGCCGATGGTGGCATCGCGTTTCACCGGTTCGTACAAGCCGACGCCCGAAAAGCTGACCGAATATGAATGCGGTTTCCCCGCGTTCGAGGATTCGCGCAGCCAGTATGACGTGCGTTTCTATCTGGTCGCGATCCTGTTTATCATCTTCGATCTCGAAGCAGCGTTCCTATATCCTTGGGCAGTCTCGGTTTTTGACCTCGGCTGGACCGCGTGGGTGTCGATGATGGTGTTCATCGGCGAACTGGCGCTGGGTCTCGTATATGCTTGGAAGATGGGAGCTCTCGAATGGGAGTAGAACTCACGACGCCGCCGCACGGATTCGGCGCGGGTAACGCCGCCGGCGTGCCGGTACAGGCACCTGATCAGGGCTTCTTCAACGACCTGAACGGCGAACTGACCGACAAGGGTTTCCTGGTCACCTCGACCGAGGATCTGTTCCAATGGGCGCGGACCGGTTCGCTGTGGTGGATGACCTTCGGTCTCGCCTGCTGCGCGGTTGAGATGATTCACGTCAACATGCCGCGCTATGACATGGAGCGTTTCGGCGCTGCGCCGCGTGCGTCCCCGCGCCAGTCGGACGTGATGATCGTCGCCGGCACGCTGTGCAACAAGATGGCCCCGGCGCTGCGCCGCGTGTACGATCAGATGTCGGAACCGAAATACGTCATCTCGATGGGCAGCTGCGCCAATGGCGGTGGCTATTATCATTATAGCTACAGCGTCGTGCGTGGTTGCGATCGCGTGGTGCCGGTCGACATCTACGTCCCCGGTTGCCCGCCGACCGCTGAAGCTTTGCTCTATGGCGTGATGCAGTTGCAGCGGAAGATCCGCCGTTCGGGGAGCATCGAACGGTGAGGGCGCCTGCACCCCGTTACGCCACGAATGAAGGCATCATCGATGCGGCGACCGCTGCACTGGGCGACATGCTGCTCGATGCGCAGGACAAGGTCGGCGAGGTTTCGCTGACCGTCGATCGCGACCGTCTGGTTATCGCGATGGAGACGCTGCGCGACACGCCGGGTCTGAAGTACGAGATGCTGGCGGAGATCGCCGGTGTCGACTATCCCGAGCGGCCCGAGCGGTTCGACGTCGTCTATCACCTGCTGTCGATGACCCGGAACCATCGCATCCGCGTGCGCGTGACGACCGATGAGGAACGGCCGGTGCCGTCGGTGACCGGCATCTGGTACAATGCCGGCTGGCTCGAGCGCGAAGTGTACGACATGTACGGCGTGCTGTTCACCGGCAATGCCGACCTGCGGCGCATCCTGACCGACTATGGTTTCCGCGGCCATCCGCTGCGCAAGGACTTCCCGCTGACCGGCTATGTCGAGATGCGCTATTCGGAAGAAGCTAAGCGCGTCGTGTATGAGCCGGTCAAGCTGGCGCAGGATTTCCGCACCTTCGACTTCATGAGTCCCTGGGAAGGCGCCGAATATGTCCTGCCGGGTGACGAGAAGGCCGCGCAGCCGAAGCCTGCTGCGGGACAGGCGCCGGGTGCTCAGTCGCCGGTGACCGCCGATCAGGTCACCCGTGCGCATGATTCGGAAAAGAAGGCCGAACCGAACGCACCCGAGGTGAAGACGACCGAACATACGGGACAGACCGGCGCGGGCAAGCCGCATCCCGGCAACCTGTCGCATGAAAAGCCGGTTGATCCCGACGTGCCCTCGCCCGATGCGAAGGCTTCGTCGGCGGAGAACAAGTGATGGCCGATTACGATCCTCAGATCGACGCCGCCAACCCGACGCCGGGCGATGTCGAGATCCAGAACTATACGATCAATTTCGGCCCCCAGCACCCGGCAGCGCACGGCGTGTTGCGCCTCGTCACCGAACTGGACGGCGAGATCATCGAACGCATCGATCCGCACGTCGGCCTGCTGCATCGCGGTACCGAGAAGCTGATCGAGTACAAGACGTACGCGCAGGCGCTGCCGTATATGGATCGGCTCGATTACTGCTCGCCGTTGTGCATGGAGCATAGCTATGTGCTGGCGGTCGAGAAGCTGCTCGATATCGAAGTGCCGTTGCGGGCACAGTATCTGCGGGTGTTTTTCGCGGAGCTGACGCGCATCTGCAATCACATGCTGAACCTCGGTTCGCACGTGATGGACGTCGGCGCGATGACGCCGAACCTGTGGATGTTCGAGATCCGCGAAGACTGTATGGGCTTTTTCGAGCGCATGTCGGGCGCGCGGATGCACCATAATTATCTGCGGCCGGGCGGCGTCCATCAGGACGTGCCGCTCAAGCTGCTGACCGACATTGCCGAATGGCTCGACACCCGTCTGCCGCGCCTGTTCGGGGATGCGATCAGCCTGGTGGCGGAAAACCGCATTTTCAAACAGCGCAACGTCGATATCGCGATCGTGAGCCGCGAGGATGCGGTGCGCTG
Source organism: Sphingomonas sp. BL-S-05 (assembly GCF_055521695.1). Classification (NCBI taxonomy): domain Bacteria; kingdom Pseudomonadati; phylum Pseudomonadota; class Alphaproteobacteria; order Sphingomonadales; family Sphingomonadaceae; genus Sphingomonas; species Sphingomonas sp. BL-S-05. The sequence goes on from NZ_CM145499.1 coordinate 1,058,619, forward strand.
GGGCTTCTCGGGTCCGATGATCCGCGGTGCGGGTATCCCTTGGGACATTCGCAAGGCGCAGCCCTACGACGCCTATGACCGCGTCGAGTTCGACGTGCCGGTCGGCACGCGGGGCGACTGCTATGACCGGTTCATGGTCCGCGTCGAGGAAGTGTGGCAATCGGCCCGCATCATGAAACAGTGTTTGGCGCAGATGCCCGAGGGTCCGATCGCCAGCGACGACCGCAAGGTCGTGCCGCCCAAGCGCGCCGAGATGAAGCAGTCGATGGAAGCGCTGATCCATCACTTCAAGCTGTATACCGAAGGCTATCATGTGCCCGCCGGCGAGGTCTATGTCGCGACCGAAAGCCCCAAGGGGGAATTCGGCATCTACATGGTCTCGGACGGCAGCAACAAGCCGTACCGCGTCAAGATCCGTCCGACGGCGTTCAGCCATCTCCAGGCAATGGACTTCATGTCGAAGGGGCATATGCTCGCCGACATCACCGCGATCCTGGGGGCGATGGACATCGTGTTCGGGGAGTGCGACCGTTGAGCCGTCTCGACACCGTGACGGCGATGATCGAGCGCTACAATGCACGCGACGCGGCGGGCTATGCCGCGTTCTTCGCCGATGACGGCTGCGAGGCGCAGTATCGCGGCGACGTGGTGCGGGACGGACGTGCCGGCGTGGAAAGCGGGATGGCGGCGGTCTTCGCCGAATTTCCGCAGAATCACGCGGAAATCCTGCAGTCGTTCGAACTGGGCGAGCGTGTCGTACTGCACGAAAGAGTCCAACGCTCGACCAATGCCGATCCGTTCGACGTAATGACCATCTATTCGTTCAGCGGCGACAAGGTCAGCCGCGTGGAGTTTATTCGCTGATGGCCGACGCCCCCAACATCCCCGACGAAGCGGAGGTCCGCGCGCGCTGGGGCAGCTTCACCTGGAGCCCCGCCAATGCTGAGAAGGCGCGGGAGATCGTCGCGCGCTATCCCGAAGGGCGGCAGCAGTCGTGCACAATCCCGTTCCTCGATCTCGCTCAGCGCCAGGTCGGGGCCGAAACGCACACGCAAGGCTGGTTGCCTGTGCCGGTGATCGAGTTCATCGCTCGCGAACTGGGCCTGCCCTATATGCGGGTGTACGAGGTCGCGACCTTCTACACGATGTTCAACCTCGCGCCGGTCGGCCGTTATCATGTGCAGGTCTGCGGCACGACACCGTGCATGCTGCGCGGGTCGGACGATGTGTTCGCGGCGTGCAAGAACCGGGGACTGGTGAAGGGCAAGACTACGCCCGACGGCCTGTTCACGCTTACCGAGGTCGAGTGCATGGGCAATTGCGCCTCTGCACCGATGGTCCAGATCAACGACGATAATTACGAAGATCTCGACTATGATCGCATGACCGTGATCCTTGAGGCGCTGGCACGCGGCGAGACGCCTAAGCCGGGCACGCAGGAGCCGGGTCGTCATACGGTCGAGCCGGTCGGTGAGCCGACCAATCTGGTCGCGATGATGACCGAGAACCACGACTACCGGCCCGAATGGGGCACGGCATCGTGAGGGCGCTTGGCAGCCTGTTGATCGCGGTCCTGGTCGGGATCGTCGTGTTGTGGATCGCGCTCGAATTGTTCGTCGGCGCGCTGAAGCTGCTCGGCGTCGCCATCGGCATCGCGGCAATGGTTGCCGTGTATTTCATCGCCGAAAAGGCGATCGGGAAGGGACGATAAGGATGCTGGCCGACAAGGATCGCATCTTCACCAACGTGTACGGGTTCCAGCCATGGAACCTCGACGCTGCCGTGATGCGCGGCGACTGGGACAATACCAAGACGCTGTTGCAGCTGGGGCCGGATACGATCATCGATCGGATCAAGGCATCGGGCCTGCGCGGGCGCGGCGGGGCAGGCTTCCCGACCGGCACCAAATGGTCGTTCATGCCGAAGGCGCCCAAGCCCGACCGGCCGAACTTTCTCGTCATCAACGCCGACGAATCCGAACCTGGTTCGTGCAAGGATCGCGAGATCATCCGCCACGATCCGCACAAGCTGATCGAAGGCGCGCTGGTCGCAGGCTTCGCGATGCGCGCGCGCGCGGCCTATATCTACATTCGCGGCGAATATATTCGCGAAGCCGAAACGCTGTTCGCAGCGATCGCCGAAGCCTATGCCAAGGGCCTGCTCGGCAAGAATGCCTGCGGTTCGGGCTATGATTTCGACGTCTTCGCGCATCGCGGCGCCGGCGCGTATATCTGCGGCGAAGAGACCGCGATGCTTGAGAGCCTCGAGGGCAAGAAGGGGCAGCCGCGCCTCAAGCCGCCGTTCCCGGCGGGTGCGGGCCTCTATGGCTGCCCGACGACGGTCAACAACGTCGAATCAATCGCGGTCGTGCCGACCATCCTGCGGCGCAGCCCGGAATGGTTCGCCAGCTTCGGCGCGGAAAATAACCGCGGCACCAAGCTGTTCCAGATCAGCGGCCATGTGAACCGGCCCTGCGTGGTCGAGGAAGCGATGAGCATCCCGTTCCGCGAGCTGATCGAAAAGCATTGTGGCGGCATCCGCGGTGGCTGGGACAATCTGCTGTGCGTCATCCCGGGTGGATCGTCGGTCCCGCTGGTGAAGGCCGAGCACATCATTGATGCGCCGATGGATTTCGACGGGTTGAAGGCGGTCGGATCGGGCCTTGGCACCGCGGCGGTGATCGTCATGGACAAGTCGACCGACGTCGTCCGTGCGATCAGCCGACTAAGCTACTTCTACAAGCATGAGAGCTGCGGCCAGTGTACGCCGTGCCGCGAAGGCACGGGTTGGATGTGGCGGGTCATGGAACGGCTTCGCACGGGCGATGCCGACATTTCCGAAATCGACATGCTGCAACAGGTGACCAAGCAGGTCGAGGGCCATACCATCTGCGCGCTCGGCGATGCGGCGGCATGGCCGATCCAGGGCCTCATCAAGAATTTCCGGCCGGAAATCGAACGGCGGATCAACGAGAAGCGCGGCGGCGGCATGTCGCCAATGATGGAAGCGGCCGAATAATGCCGAAGGTAAAAGTAGACGGAGTCGAGGTCGAGGTGCCGCAGGGCGCTACGGTCCTTCAGGCGTGCGAAGCGGCGGGGAAGGAAATTCCGCGTTTCTGCTATCACGAACGGCTGTCGATCGCCGGCAATTGCCGGATGTGTCTGGTCGAGGTGAAGCCGGGGCCGCCCAAGCCGCAGGCATCGTGTGCGCTGCCCGCCGCCGACAATCAGGAAATCCGCACCGATAGCGCGATGGTGAAGGCCGCACGCGAAGGCGTGATGGAGTTCCTGCTCATCAACCATCCGCTCGACTGCCCGATCTGCGACCAGGGCGGCGAGTGCGATTTGCAGGACCAGTCGGTCGCTTATGGTCGCGGCCACTCGCGCTATGATGAGAATAAGCGGGCGGTTACCGAGAAATATATGGGGCCGATCGTCAAGACGGTGATGACGCGCTGCATTCAATGCACGCGCTGCATCCGTTTTGCCGAGGAAGTCGCCGGGGTCGAGGAAATCGGCGCGATCTATCGCGGCGAGAACATGCAGATCACCTCGTATCTCGAACAGGCGGTAACCAGTGAATTGTCGGGCAATGTCGTCGACCTGTGCCCGGTCGGTGCACTGACATCGAAGCCCTATGCGTTCGAAGCGCGTCCTTGGGAGCTCAAAAAGACGCTGGCCATCGACGTAATGGACGCGGTCGGCACCAATATCCGCCTCGACAGCCGTGGCCGGCAGGTGCTGCGCTGCGTCCCGCGCATCAACGAGGATGTCAACGAGGAATGGGCGCATGACAAGACGCGCCATGCGGTCGATGGCCTCGTCCGGCGTCGTCTCGACAAGCCCTATGTCCGCAAGGACGGCAAGCTCGTCGCGACCGAATGGGACGATGCCTTTGCGGCGATCGCGGCGGCCAATGCGGGTTCGTCCGTTGCGGCGATCGCGGGGGATCTGCTCGATTGCGAGACGATGTTTGCGGCCAAGGCGTTGGTGAACGCGCTCGGTTCGTCGCTGCTCGAAGGGCGGCAGACCGGCATGGCCTATGACGTCACCAATCTCGGCGCGGTTGCGTTCAATTCGACGATCGCCGGTGTCGAAGACGCCGACGCGATCCTGTTGATCGGCACCGACCTGCGGCACGAAGCGCCGCTCATCAATACGCGTGTCCGTAAGGCGATAAAGAAGGGTGCGCGCGTCTTCGCGATCGGACCGGAAGTCGATCTGACCTACAAGGCGGAGTGGCTGGGCGACGATCTCGGCCTGCTCAGCGGTCTGCCCGACCGCGCGGCCGAAGCGATGGACGCGGCCAAGCGGCCGATGGTGATCGTCGGCCCGGCAGCGCTCAAGAATGGCCATGGAGCGGCGTTGAAGCTTGCCAAGGACGGCAGCCTGGTCCGTACGCTTGAGGACGGCACGACGTGGAACGGCTTCAACGTCGTTCATCTCGCCGCCGCACGGATGGGTGCCCTGATGCTGGGCTATGCGCAGGCGGGCGGTATCGCCGATATCATCGCGGCGGACCCGAAGCTTGTGTTCTTCCTCGGCGCCGATGAGGTCGATTTCGCCAACTTCGCTGGCGCGACCAAGGTCTATATCGGCCATCATGGCGATAAGGGCGCGGCGGCCGCGGACATCGTCCTGCCGGGTGCAAGCTATGCCGAAAAGGCGGGCACTTATGTCAACATGGAAGGCCGCGTGCAGCGTGGTGACCGTGCCGTATTTCCGCCGGGCGACGCCCGTGAGGACTGGACGATCTTCCGGGCGCTTGCCGAAGTGCTGGGCGTGACGCTGCCGTTCGACGATTTTGCAGGCGTGCGTGCGGCGATGGCCGCGGCGGTTCCCGAGCTTGGTCGTGAGGGACTGGTGCGGTTTGACTGGAACCCGCCGGCACTCGACGCTAAGGCGTCGGGCACGGTGACTTATCCGGTGACCGACTTCTACCTGACCAACGCGATCTGCCGGGCAAGCCCGACAATGCAGCGTTGTTCGGCCGAACTTGTCCATGGCCAGGATTTCGCGGAGGCCGCCGAGTGACCTCGTTCTTCGAAACTACCGTCGGTCTGCCCTATGGTTGGGCGTGGACCGTCGCCACGCTGATTGGCATCTTGGTCATTGCGCTGCCGCTGATGCTGGCGGTCGCAATGATCATCTATGCCGATCGCAAGATCTGGGCGGCGATGGCGTTGCGTCGTGGCCCGAACGTTGTCGGTCCGCTCGGCCTGTTGCAGTCGTTCGCCGATGGTCTGAAGGTGTTCCTTCAGGAAACGATCGTTCCGTCCTCCGCCAACCGCGGCCTGTTCCTGCTCGCGCCGATCATCACCTTCACCGTGGCGTTGATCGTTTGGGCGGTAATCCCGTTCGACGTCGGCGTGGTGGTGGCGGACATCAATGTCGGCCTGCTCTATATTCTGGCCGCGTCGTCGCTTGGCGTATATGGCGTCATTATTTCGGGCTGGGCGTCCAACTCGAAATATCCGTTCTACTCGGCACTACGCGCAGCAGCGCAGATGGTCAGCTATGAAGTCGCGATCGGGTTCGTCCTGATTGCGGTGGTGCTGTGGGCAGGGTCGTTCAACCTGACGACGATCGTGCTGGAGCAGCGTGCGCATATCTTCGGTTTCGTCAACGGTTTCGGATTCAATCCGCTGCTGTTCCCGATGGCGGTCGTGTTCCTGATCTCCTCGCTCGCCGAAACCGCGCGTGCGCCATTCGACCTCACCGAGGCGGAATCGGAACTGGTCGCGGGCTATCAGACCGAATATTCGTCGATGGCGTTCGCGCTGTTCTGGCTCGGCGAATATGCCAACGTCATCCTGATGTGTGCGCTCAACGCGCTGCTGTTCTGGGGTGGCTGGCTGCCGCCGGTCGACTGGGCGCCGCTCTACTTCGTGCCCGGCATCATCTGGTTCCTTGCGAAGACGTTCTTCTTCTTCTTCGTGTTCAGCTGGATCAAGGCGACGGTGCCCCGGTATCGTTACGATCAGTTGATGCGATTGGGGTGGAAGATCTTCCTGCCGCTTTCGCTGACCTTTGTTTTCCTCGTATCGGGCTGGCTGATGCTCCAGCGCGTGGGAGTGCCCGCATGAGTATCGCCCAGACCATCCGATCCTTTACCTTGTGGGAATTCGTGAAGGCGCACGCGCTGACGCTGCGGTACTTCTTCAAGCCCAAGGCGACGATCAACTACCCGTACGAGAAGAATCCGATCTCGCCTCGTTTCCGGGGTGAGCATGCGTTGCGGCGCTATCCCAACGGCGAAGAGCGCTGCATTGCATGCAAGCTGTGCGAGGCGGTGTGTCCGGCGCTGGCGATCACGATTGAGGCGGAGCCGCGCGACGATGGCAGTCGTCGTACGACGCGCTACGACATCGACATGACCAAGTGCATCTATTGCGGCCTGTGCCAAGAAGCGTGCCCGGTGGATGCGATCGTTGAGGGGCCGAATTTCGAATTTGCCACTGAAACGCGCGAAGAGCTGATCTATCACAAGGACAAGCTGCTCGCGAATGGTGACCGCTGGGAACGCGCGATTGCTGCGAACCTTGCGAGCGACGCGCCCTATCGGTAATGGCGCGCATGTTCCGTACCGGCGGAGACGGGAAATCCCGCTACGCCGGCCAATCGATTAAAGTTTCGTCCCGCAGCATTGCGCGGGGCGGGCAGGGGGAAGAGCAGCGCTCGTGATCCAGACACTCGCCTTCTATCTGTTCGCCACGATCGTGGTGGCATCGGCCGCGTTGACGATCACGTCGCGCAATCCGGTCCATTCGGTGCTGTGGCTGATCCTCGCCTTCTTCAACGCGGCGGGCCTGATGGTCCTGTGCGGTGCGGAATTTATCGCGATGCTGCTTGTCATCGTCTATGTCGGCGCGGTCGCGGTGCTGTTCCTGTTCGTCGTCATGATGCTCGACATCGACTTCACCGAACTGCGCGCTGGTTTCGTCCGCTATCTGCCGGCCGGGCTTGCGCTGGCGGTGCTGCTCGCGGTCGAACTGGTGGTCGGCGCCTATGCCTGGACCGCGGCGCGCATCGATCTCGCCAAGCGGATCGCGCCCACCGACGTCGCGGTGGCGAATATCGAAGCGATCGGGCGGCTGCTCTACTCGCGCTATCTGTACGTGTTCGAAGGGGTCGGACTGGTGCTGCTGGTCGCGATGATCGGTGCGATCGTGTTGACGCAGCGCAAGCGCGCGGACGCCAAGGCGCAGAACATCAACCGCCAGATCAATCGTCGCGCCAAGGATGCGATCCGTAACGTCAATCAGCCCATCGGGCAGGGGGTCGAGCTGTGATCGGTCTTACCCATTATCTGGTCGTCGCGGCGATCCTGTTCACGCTGGGGGTGCTCGGCATCTTCCTGAACCGCAAGAATCTGATCGTCATCCTGATGTCGATTGAACTGATCCTGCTGGCGGTGAACATCAATTTCGTCGCCTTCTCGGCGCAGTTAGGCGACCTTGTCGGCCAGATTTTCGCGATGTTCGTGCTGGCGGTCGCCGCCGGCGAAAGCGCGATCGGGCTGGCGATCATGGTCATCTATTTCCGTGGTCGCGGTTCCATCGCTGTCGACGACGTCAACCGGATGAAGGGGTGATGCCGGTGGCTTTTCGGGTTTCGGGGGTGCTCGCATGAGCGCCATCCATATCGTCGTGTTCCTGCCGCTGCTGGCGTCGATCGTCGCGGGGCTGTCGAACCGCGCGTTCGGCATCGCGATGCCGAAGATCGTGACGACGGCGGGACTGTTCGTCGCCGCCGCGCTGTCATGGTCGATCTTCATTCCGTTCCTGACCGGCACGGCGCAGGCTGGCGTCGCGCCAGTGTCGACCTGGATCCTGTCGGGCGGCATGAACATCGCGTGGGAATTGCGCGTCGATGCGTTGACGGCCGTTATGCTGGTCGTCATCACTAGCGTATCGGCGTTGGTCCACCTCTATAGCTGGGGCTATATGAGCGAGGATCCGGATCAGCCGCGCTTCTTCAGCTATCTGTCGCTGTTCACCTTCGCGATGCTGATGCTGGTAACCGCGAACAACCTGGTCCAGATGTTCTTTGGCTGGGAAGGCGTCGGTCTGGCATCGTACCTGCTGATCGGTTTCTGGTTCAAGAAGCCTTCGGCCAATGCCGCCGCGATCAAGGCGTTCGTCGTCAACCGCGTCGGCGACCTCGGCTTCATGCTCGGCATCTTCGGCACCTATCTGGTGTTCGGCACGATCTCGATCCCGGCAATCCTCGAAGCCGCGCCGTCGATGGCCGGTTCGACGGTCGGCTTCCTGTGGTTCCGCGCCGATACGATGACGGTGCTCTGTCTGCTGCTGTTCGTCGGTGCGATGGGCAAGTCGGCGCAGTTGGGTCTCCACACCTGGCTGCCGGACGCGATGGAAGGCCCGACGCCGGTGTCGGCGCTGATCCACGCGGCGACGATGGTCACGGCGGGCGTGTTCATGGTGTGCCGCCTGTCGCCGATGTTCGAAACCTCGCCGACCGCGCTGGCGGTGGTGACGGCGGTCGGTGCCGCGACCTGCCTGTTCGCGGCGACGATCGGACTGGTGCAGACCGACATCAAGCGCGTCATCGCCTATTCGACCTGTTCACAGCTCGGATATATGTTCTTCGCGGCGGGCGTCGGTGCCTATGGCGCGGCGATGTTCCATCTGTTCACCCACGCCTTCTTCAAGGCGCTGCTGTTCCTTGGTGCCGGCTCGGTCATTCATGCGATGCACCATGAGCAGGACATGCGCTTTTATGGTGGCCTGCGTCGCCATATTCCGCTGACCTTCTGGGCGATGATGGCCGGCACGCTGGCGATCACCGGCGTCGGCATCTACGAAGTGGGCGGTTTTGCCGGATATCACTCCAAGGACGCGATCCTCGAAGCGGCATGGGCGGCGGGTCCGCGCGGCTATGGTGCCTTCTATGTCGGTACCTTCGCGGCGCTGCTGACCAGCTTCTATTCGTGGCGGTTGATGTTCCTGACCTTCTTCGGCACGCCGCGTTGGGCCGGGTCGGAGCACATCCAGCACGCGGTCCATGACGCGCACGGCCATCATGGTCATGACGACCATGCGCACGATGCGCATCATGATGCCCATCCGGCGGTGGAAGATGCTGGGCACGCCCCGTCGACGCACGATCCGCATGCAAGCGACGTGGTCGAAGGAACGGCGGGCTATCATCCGCATGAAAGCCCGATCGTCATGCTGATCCCGCTGATCGTACTCACGATCGGTGCGGTGGCCGCGGGTTATGTCTTCAACCACTGGTTCATCGGCGCTGATGGCGGCGAGACGTTCTGGAAGGGCAGCCTGTTCTTCAACGAACATCTGATGCACGAAATGCATGGCGTGCCGTTGCTGGTGAAACTGGCAGCGACCATCGTGATGCTCATCGGGCTGGCCAGCGCGTTCTACGTTTATATCCTGCGGCCGGGCACGGCAGCGGGCATCGCGGACACGTTCCGCGTCCTGCACCGCTTCCTGCTCAAAAAGTGGTATTTCGACGAGCTGTATCATCTGCTCTTCGTCCGCCCGGCCTTCGCGCTCGGCCGCTTCTTTTGGAAGCGCGGCGACGAGCAGACGATCAACCGCTTCGGCCCCGACGGGTCGGCGGCGCTGGTCGGCTTCTCCAGCCGCCTCGCGGTCAAGATGCAGACCGGCTATCTCTACACCTATGCCTTCGTCATGCTGATCGGCCTGACGGCGGCGGTTACCTGGGCGATCGCGTCGTGATGCGCGGTTTCAAGCACTTGGTTCGGGGGAATAACTCGTGAACGGCTTCCCGATCCTGTCGGTGATGCTGCTGGTACCGGCGGTCGCAGCGGTGCTGTGCCTGTTCGTATCGGCGAATGCCGCGCGCTGGACGGCACTGGCGGCAACGCTGGTCAACTTGGCGCTCGGCGTGCTGCTATGGGCGAACTTCGACATCGGCGGCGCCCAATGGCAGTTCGTCGAGGCGCCGGCGCTCGGCGACTTCGGCGTGTTCCGTTACGCTTTGGGTATCGACGGCTTCGCGCTGATGCTCATCATGCTCAGCGTGTTCCTGATGCCAATCTGCATCGGTGCGTCGTGGAAGTCGGTGACCAACCGCGTGCCCGAGTATATGGCGCTGTTCCTGACCGTCGAGATACTGATGATCGGTACCTTCGCGGCGCAGGACCTGTTGCTGTTCTACGTCTTCTTCGAAGCCGGCCTGATCCCGATGTACCTGATCATCGGCATCTGGGGCGGGGCGAACCGCATCTACGCGTCGTACAAATTCTTCCTGTACACGCTGCTCGGCTCGCTGCTGATGCTGATTGCGATGATCTACATGATCCGCACTGCCGGTACCTCGGACATTCCGACGCTGATGGCGTATGATTTCCCGGTGCAGGTGCAGACGTGGCTGTGGCTCGCCTTCTTTGCCTCGTTCGCGGTCAAGATGCCGATGTGGCCGGTCCATACGTGGCTGCCCGACGCGCACGTGCAGGCACCGACCGCCGGCTCGGTCATTCTGGCCGGCGTGTTGCTGAAGCTCGGCGGATATGGCTTCCTGCGCTTCTCGATCCCGATGTTTCCCGAAGCTTCGGGCGAGCTGACGTGGCTGATCCTGACGCTGTCCGCAGTCGCGGTGGTCTACACCTCGCTGGTCGCGCTGGTGCAGTCGGACATGAAGAAGCTGATCGCCTATTCGTCGGTCGCGCACATGGCGATCGTAACCGTCGGCCTGTTCGCCTTCAACCAGCAGGGTATCGAAGGCGCGATGATCGTAATGCTCAGCCACGGGCTGGTATCGGGCGCGCTGTTCCTGTGCGTCGGCATCATCTACGACCGGCTGCATACCCGCGAGATCGCACGCTATGGCGGTCTGGCGATCAACATGCCGCGCTATGCCGTGTTCTTCCTGCTGTTCACCATGGCCTCAATCGGTCTGCCGGGCACGTCGGGCTTCGTCGGCGAGTTCCTGAGCCTTGCCGGCACGTACCGCGTGTCGACCTGGGCGGCGCTGATCTGCACCACCGGCATCATCCTCGGCGCGGCCTATTCGCTCTACCTCTATCGTCGGATTGCGCTGGGCGATCTGGTGCATGACGATGTGAAGGCGATGCCGGACGTATCGATGCGCGAGCTGGCAATGCTGGCGCCGATCGCCGCGGTCGTGCTGTGGATGGGCGTCTATCCCGAAAGCTTCCTCGCGCCGATGCGTAAGGATGTCGGGCTGCTGCTCGCGCGGATCGAGCGAGCAGCACCGGTTTCGGACTCACAGCCGACCGCGGGCAATCCGGCGGCGGCAGCGGCGCATGCCGCGAAACATGGAACGGGCGGCGGTGAAGCGGCGCACGGGGAATCGCACTGATGAGCTACGCCGAACAACTTTCGATGACTCTGCCCGAGCTGGTGCTCGCGGTCGGGGCGATCGTCCTGATGCTGGTATCGGCATGGGGCAAGCAAGGCGCGACGCGTGGTGTCAGCATCGCCGCAGTGTTCGTGCTGGCCGGGGCCGGTGTGGCGCTGATCGGTAACGGTTCGTCGGGGGGCACTGCCTTTGGCGGCATGTATCGCGCCGATGCCTTTGCCGCTTTTGCCAAGGTGCTGATCTATCTTGCGTCGGCCGTTGCGATCATCATTGCGCCGCGCTTCTTCGAACGCACCAGCGGTGACGATCTGAAGCCCGAATATCCGGTGCTGATTCTGTTGTCGGCGTGCGGCATGGGCATGATGGTGTCGGCGTCCGACCTGCTGCTGCTCTATGTCGGTCTCGAACTGCAGAGCCTTGCCGCCTATGTGCTCGCCAGCTTCATGCGCCGCGATACGCGGTCGGCCGAGGCGGGTCTGAAATATTTCGTGCTGGGCGCGTTGGCGTCGGGCATCCTGCTATACGGCATCAGCCTGGTGTACGGCTTTGCCGGCACGACGTTGTTCGCCGACATTGCCACCGCCTATGCCGGACCGCGCAACATGGGCCTGTTGTTCGGGCTGGTGTTCGTGTTCGCCGGGATCGCGTTCAAACTGGCGGCGGTGCCGTTCCACATGTGGACGCCCGACGTGTATGAAGGTGCGCCGACGCCGGTCACCGCCTTCTTCGCCTCCGCGCCCAAGGTCGCGGCGATGGCAATGGCGCTGCGTGTCGCGGTCGAGGCGATGGGGCCGGCCGTCGACCAGTGGCGGCAGATCGTGATCTTCGCGGCGCTGGCGTCGATCGTGCTCGGTGCGGTCGGTGCGATCGGACAGGCGAACATCAAGCGACTGCTGGCCTATTCGTCGATCAACAATGTCGGCTTCGCGCTGATCGGTCTCGCTGCCGGTTCGGCGCAGGGCGTGGCGGGCGTGCTGTTCTACCTGGCCGTCTACATCGTCATGACGCTCGGTTCGTTCCTGATCGTGCTGCAGATGCGGGGCAGCGACGGGCAGCCGGTCGAGACGCTGGCAAGCCTGTCGGGTCTGTCGCGGACGCGGCCGGCGCTGGCGCTGGCGCTGGCGATCTTCATGTTCTCGCTGGCCGGTATTCCGCCGCTGTTCGGCTTCTGGGCCAAGTACGCGGTGTTCGATGCCGCGGTGCAGGCCGGGCTGTTCCCGCTGGCGGTGATCGGTATCGCTGCGTCGACGATCGGGGCATATTATTATCTGCGCGTCGTCAAGACGATGTACTTCGATGAGCCGGCACCCGAGTTTCTGCGCGAGCCGGCGCTGGTTGAGGGCGGGCTGACGTTCGCTGCGGCGGTGGTAATCTCGCCGGTCAGCCTGTTCCTGATCCCTGCACTGTCGGCATGGTCGCTGACCGCGGCACGAGCGCTGTTCTGACGATCCGTGTCGTCGGCGAGACTGGGTCGACCAACGCCGACCTACTCGCCGCCGCCGCGACCGGAGCCGACGAAGGGCTATGGTTGCGGGCGGAACGGCAATCGGCCGGGCGCGGGCGATTGGGGCGGGGCTGGTCGGATGGCGCCGGCAATCTGTTCGCCAGTACGATCGTCCGGTTGCGGCCACACGACCCGGCCGCGCATACGCTGACGCTGGTTGCGGCGGTCGCCTTGGCGGACGCGGTTGCCGTATCCGCGCCGGAATTGGCGAAAATCAAGTGGCCGAACGACTTAATGGTCGGGAGTGCCAAGCTGTCGGGCATCTTGCTCGAACGATCGGACGATGCGGTCGTTATCGGATTCGGGGTCAATCTGGCGTCGCATCCGGCGCTTCCGGATCGGGATACGACGTCGATGATGGCGCTGGGGATCGCGGTGACACCGGCAGCGTTGCTGGCCGAGCTTGTCGAGCGGTTTGCGGCGTGGTTGGCGGTTTGGCGGCAGGACGAGGGATCGGTCATCCGGGCCGCGTGGGAGGAACGGGCGCATCCGCGCGGGACACCGCTGCGCGTGCGACTGCCCGATGGGAGCGAGCGATCGGGTCGCTTCGGCGGGCTCGATGCCGATGGCGCGTTGCGGCTGATCGACGATGACGGACGGACGGTCGCTGTCCATGCGGGCGATGTTTCAGCATGAAGCGAACCACCGGCGATCGCCGGGACCGCTTGTCCCGGGCCGCCGTACACTCTAGCGGGAAGGGAAAGCGCGCCGGTCGGGCGTGACGGGGAAGTTCGATGCTGCTTGCGATCGATGCCGGCAATACCAACATCGTCTTCGCACTGGTCGATGGCGAGACGATCGTCGCGCGCTGGCGCATCGCGACCGATCCGCGCCGCACTGCCGATGAGTATGCGGTGTGGCTCAGCCAGTTGCTGGCGCTCGGTGGTCGGGATCGCTCGGTGGTCGAGGCGGTCATCATCGGCACGGTGGTGCCGCGTGCGCTGCATAATCTGGAAGTACTGGCGAGCAAGTATTTCGGTGTCGAAGCCTTGGTCGCGGGACGGGGGCAGGCGGCCTTCGGCATCGCGCTCGACGTCGAGGAACCGCATGCGGTCGGGGCCGATCGCGCGCTGAACGCGATCGCAGCCCATGCCGCGCATTCGGGCGACCTGATCGTCGTTGATTTCGGGACCGCTGCCACCTTCGATGTCGTCGATTATACCGGGGCATACAAGGGCGGGATCATCGCGCCAGGCATCAACCTGTCGCTGGACGCGCTGGTGACGGCGGCGGCAAAGCTTCCCCGGATCGCCATCGAGGCACCGGCGTCGAAGACCGTCATCGGTCGCAATACCGCCGACCAAATGCATATCGGCATCTATTGGGGCTATATTGCGATGATCGAGGGGCTGGTCGCGCGGATGAAGGCGGAGATCGGCCGTCCGGTCCGCGTGATCGCTACCGGCGGTCTGGCGATCCTCTTCGAGAAACATACGCAGGTCTTCGATTCGATCGAACAGGACCTGACGATCACGGGACTGGCGATGTTGTGGCGCCGCACCCATATTTCCACAGCAACCGAATGAACGAAACTGAACCCGCGAATGGGCGCGGGCATTGAAAGAGATTGAGTGACACCAAAGAAAGAACTTTTGTTCGTCGCGCTTGGCGGGTCGGGCGAGATCGGCATGAACGTCAACCTGTACGGGACTGCCGGCAAGTGGCTGATGGTCGATTGCGGCGTGACCTTTGCCGACCCGGCTTATCCGGGCATCGACGTGATGCTGCCCGACCTGCAATTCATCGAGGAACGCGGCGATCAGCTGCTCGGCATCGTCATCACCCATGGGCATGAGGACCATATCGGGGCGCTGCCCTATCTGGCCGCCGATCTGGGCGTGCCGATCTATGCCACGCCGTTCACCGCCGGGCTGATCCGCGGCAAGCTGGACGAAGAGGGCATTGCCGACCGGGTCAAGCTGAAGATCGTGCAACTGGGCGGCGACGTGAATGTCGGTCCGTTCGGCGTCCGTTTCGTGCCGATGGCGCATTCGATTCCCGAATCGACGTCGCTGGTCATCTCCACCCCGCATGGGAAGGTATTCCACTCGGGGGACTGGAAGCTGGACGACCAGCCGATGGTTGCGACCCCGGCCAGCCCGGCGGAACTGACCGCGATCGGTGATGAAGGCATCCTCGCGCTGGTGTGCGATTCGACCAACGTCTTCAATACCGAAGCGTCGGGATCGGAAGCCGATGTCCGCAAGGGGCTGTTCGAACAGATCGCTTCGGCCGAAGGGCGGCGGGTGATGGTCACCAGCTTCGCGTCGAACGCTGCGCGCCTGCACACGCTGGGCGAGGTCGCTCGCGACACCAACCGGAAGGTGTGCGTGGCGGGTCGTTCGCTCGACCGCATCCTGAAGGTTGCGAAGGCGACCGGCTATCTGAAGGACTTCCCGCAGACGGTTGATTTCGACACCGCTATGCGCCTGCCGCGCGATCAGGTGCTGATCATCGCGACCGGCGGGCAGGGCGAACAGCGCGCCGCCCTGGCGCGGATCGCCAATCGCGAGCATCAGTTAAGCCTGCAATCGGGCGACCGGGTCATCTTCTCGTCGAAGCAGATCCCCGGCAACGAAGTCGCGATCGGCCGCATTCAGAACCAGCTCGCCGCCGCCGGTATCGAGATGGTGACGGATCGTCAGGCGCATGTGCACGTGTCCGGTCACCCGGGGCGCCCGGAACTGGCCAAGCTCTATGGCTGGCTGCGGCCGAAGATCCTTATGCCGGTGCATGGCGAGATGCGGCACCTGATGGAACATGCCCGGTTCGGCCTGTCGCAGGGTATCGAGCAGACGCTGGTTCAGACCAATGGCGACATCGTGCGTCTGGCGCCGGGCAATCCGGCCAAGGTTGGCCATGCGGTCGTCGGGCGGCTTGCGTTGGACGGTGACGTGATCCTGCCGGCGGACGGCACGACGATGAACGAACGGCGCAAGCTGGCCGCGTTCGGGCATATGTCGGTGGCGGTCGCGATCGACCGGCGCGGGCAGTTGATCGGTGAGCCGCAAATCCGGGTGCAGGGCGTGCCGGTCGAGGAAGACCGCGAACCCTTCCTTGAGGAAGCGGTCGATGCGGCGGCGGAGACGGTGGCGGCCAAGGGACGCGAGCGTTCCAAGCTGCCCGAGGCGATCCGTCTGGCGGTGCGCCGCGTCGCGACGCGCTGGACCGGCAAGAAGCCAGTCGTCGACGTCCTGATCATCCCGGCCTGACGCGCGGCATATGGCCTGGCAATCGGCGCTCGCCATTTACCTGCTGTTCTGGGTACTGGCGATGTTCCTGGTATTGCCGTTCGGGGTTCGCACGACGCATGAAGCGGGCGAACCCCCGGTGCCCGGACAGGCTGACAGCGCACCGTCCGGCTTCCGGTTCGGGCGGATGGCGTGGCGGACGACGTTGGTGTCCGCGGTGCTGTTCGGCGCCTTCTACTTCAACTATGTCTATGGTTGGGTGACGGCGGACATGCTGAACTTCTACAATTGAGCCATGCTCAATCGATCATGGTTTCGACCAGATCGTGCGGGTAGCGGGTAAATTCGCGGTACAGCCGGAAATGGCTGGTTTCCTCCAGCGTCGTCGGACGAAGGCCGAAGCGTTCGACCTGCCACAAATCGGCATCGGGCAGCGCCATCAGGATCGGCGAATGCGTTGCCATGATGACCTGACAACGGGCCGCACGCTGCAGGTTGCGGAGCAGCTTCAGGAAATCGAACTGCCTGGTCGGCGACAGTGCCGATTCCGGTTCGTCGAGGAGGAACAGGCCTTGTTCCGACAGGCGTTCTTCGAAGAAATGGAGGAAGCCTTCGCCGTGTGACGCGCGGAGCTAGCCGGCGCGGGGCAATCCGACTTCGTCGAGATAGCGGGCAACGGAGAAGAAGGTTTCGGCTCGGAAAAACCATCCCTGCCGGACCTGCGGCAGCCATGCCGCACGGAGCAGGTCGCCAAGCCGGCCGGCATCCTCACCCGCCGCGGGAGATCGACCGATCGCTGCCATGCCCTGGGCGCCGCCGCCTTCGCCGAAGCCGGCCATGGTCGCGATCGCTTCAAGCAGCGTCGACTTTCCCGAACCATTTTCGCCGACGAGAATGGTAATCGGCGTTTCGAAGGTAAGATCGAAGCCGCCGCCGAACACGATCGGGAGTGAGAAGGGATAGGCATTCTGGTCCTGCCGGGCCAACGCCTCGTCCGGTAACCAGACGCGTTTCAGAAAGGGAGGGCGAAGCAAGGTCGTTCGCGCCCGGCGTGCCATCCAGTCCCCCCCCGTCAACGACCGTCTAATTGCGCAGCCGTTCGATCGCCTGTGCCAATACGACGTACAGCTTGCCCATATCCGACGACAGCAGCGTCACCCCCATGGGCGATCCGTCGCGCAGGCCGAGGATCTGGCGCAGCATCGCTTCGAAATCGTGGATGTAGCGGTTCACCTGATCGCGGAAGTCAGGATCGGTGTCGTACAGTGCCGCGATCTCGCGCGCCTGCGTGCCGTCGACCAACCGCACCGCGCGGCGGGTGAAGACGCCGCGATCGCCTTTGAGATATGCAGCCCATGCCGTGTCCGACACGTCGGTCGACAGCGAGCGGGCAATGTCGATCGCGGCCGAGTTCATTGCCTCGATCAGCAACGATACGCGGCGCGAGAATTGGTCGCTGTCGGCAGCTTCGCGTTCGGCTTGCGCAGCGGCGATGCGTTCGTCGAGTTGCTTGCTGGTATCGGCGATATCGAGCATCTGCCGGGAGAGGCGTTCCGACGCCTCGATGGCCGATGCGACGGCGTGGTTGGCGATGGCCGACAGTTCGGCGACCTGTCCCTTCACCGCGCTGTCGACGGCGTTGGCAAGCGCGCGGGCGCCCTTCGCTTCCAGATCTCGGGCCGCATCGGGCAGGACCTTGGCCAGCGTCTCGCGTGCCTGTTCGCTGGCGGCTTCGGCGGTGTCGCGGATACGGAGCATCGCTTCGGTCAGGCGCGGGGCGGCGTCTTCGGAAAAATGGATCGTCGTGGCGATCGTCTCGTCGACGATGGTACGGACATTCTCGATCCGGTCGGCACCGCGATCGAGCGTGTCGAGCAGCGATTGCTGGACAGTCGACAGCGTATCGCGCTGCATCGCCACCACCCCGGCAATCGCCTCAATCGCCTCGTGCGTGCTCTCGGCGGCGGTGACCAGCGCGAGCAATTCGGGCTTCGATTGCGCGACGACCGCGCGACTGGCGGCGATGCGGCTGTCGAGGCGGTCGAGCGCGCCGGGCAGCGTCTCGTCCATCTCGCGCGCGGCGGCATCGAGCGCGGTCAGTACTTCCTCGGCGCTGGCGATCACCCGGCGGGCGGTGACGTCGCCATTGGCGAGCGCTTCGGAGAGGGCATCGGCGACCTGGGTCAGCGCGTCGACCGACCCGGCCACTGCCTGCGTCCGTTCGACCCCGGTGATCCGCAACCGTTCGAACCGGTCGTCGACGCCAGCTAGCCCATCGTTGAGCAGCGCCAGCAACGCCTCGCCATCGCGGCGACGGTCGTTGAGCTGTCCGGCAAGCATCTGGATCGCCGCGTCGATTGCCGCCACGCGGCCGGCGAGCTGTTCGGCGCCCTCGCGGCCGGCGCGTTCGATCGCCGATCCGTTCGCCTCGATCATGGCGATGGTCGCATCGCCCTGCGCGGTGATCGCCTTGCGCGATTCGTCGATCGCGGCGGCGGCGCGTTCGAGCACGGCGTCGATCGCTTCGGACATGATGGCGATAACGGCTTCGAGGCGGGCGCCAGCGCTTTCGCTGGTCGCCTCCATCCGGTTCATATGCGCCGCCAGCCGCTGTGCCGCGCTACCGGCCAGTTCGTCGGCCTCGCGCGAGCGTTGCGCGACGACGATCAGTTGCGCATCGAGTGCAGCTACCCGTTCGCTCGCGGAAAGGCCGGTCTTTTCGACCATCGCCGCCATTTCCGCCGCTTCGGCACGCGCGCGGGGCAGCGACGACAGCACGGTCGAAAGCCGCTGCTGCGTGGCATCGGCGACCCGGTCGAGCCGGCCGGCGGTCGTTCCGATCGCCTCCACCTGTTCGCTTATGCCGGCGCTGACGCCGCGCAGACGATCAGTCGCATTGTCGCCCAGAGTCAGCAGCGACTGGGTCTGTTCGGCCACCTCCTTGCGCGATTCCGCCAGCGTTTGTCGGACGCGGGAAATAACGGCGTCAAGCGCCTGCGCTTCAGCGCGCATGGCCTGTGCGGTGGCCGCGAAGCGGCGTGCCTCGGCGCGACTGTTCCATCGGACCAGCAACCAGCCCACGCCCAGCAGCATCGGCGGCACGCACAGCGCGGCAATGAACGATACCAGTCCGATTGGACCCAGCGCCGGCAGCGATGGCGCGCTCCAAGCCAGCATCCCCCCGGTCCAGCCCGTTACGGCGATGGCGGCAAGAGTCGGGGCGATCCAGTTGCGCCTGATCGGTTCGGGTTCTGCGACTGCCTCCGCCAACCAGTGCTGCGCTTCCTCCTGTGCGACGTGGCCGTCGTCGGAATGCTGGTGCGGCTGTTGCAGCCCGCTGATCGAACCCCCATTCATGCGCCATCGTCTATCATGGACCTTCCCGCAGCGACAGAGCGGTCGGACGATCATTCGGCAACGCTTTCTTAACCTTTGACCGCGTATCGTGCGGCCATGGTCTATGATCCCGGAGCAATCGATGCGGCGCTGGCGGCGGCGTTGGGCGACGAACCCCAACTGATCGCCGAGCTTCGCCGTGCCTTTGTCGACAGCGCCCAGAAGGCGCTCAGCATGCTGGAGGCAGCAGATGCCGAAGGCTGGCAGGCTGCCGCTTTCCGGCTGAAAGGGCTGGCCGCCAGCTTCGGCGCGGTCGATCTGATGGCCCTGTCCACCGCTGCCGCGGCGGCTCCGGCGGGCGATCCGGTCATGCTCGCCAAGCTGCGCGAGGCGATCGGGGACCTCTGACCGCTATCGCCGCCGCGACAATTCGCGCATGGCTGCGTCCAGCCCGTTTAGGGTCAGCGGATACATCCGGTCGGCGAACAGGTCGCGGACCAGCTGCGTTGAATGCGACCATTGCCAATGGTCCTCCGGCGCGGGATTGATCCATGCCGCCGACCGCCAATGTGCGGTCAGGCGCTGCAGCCAGACCGCACCCGCCTCCGCATTCATATGTTCGACCGATCCGCCGGGGTGTAGTATCTCATAGGGGCTCATCGCGGCATCGCCGACCACCACCAGCCGATATTCGGTACCATAGGTCCGCAACAGTTCGGCAGTGGCGATTTGTTCGGCCCAGCGGCGGCGATTGTCGCGCCATACCCCTTCGTAGATGCAGTTGTGGAAGTAGAAGAAGTCGAGATGGCGAAACTCTGCCGTGGCGGCGGAGAAGAGCTCCTCGACCTGTGTGACGAACGGGTCCATCGACCCTCCGACATCCAGAAACAGCAGCAGCTTCACGGCATTGCGCCGCTCGGGTCGCATCGCGACGTCGAGAAAGCCGCGTCTTGCCGTTCCGGCGATCGTCGCGTCGAGATCGAGTTCGTCGGCAGCGCCTTCGCGAGCGAAGCGACGCAGACGGCGTAACGCGACCTTCAGGTTGCGCGTGCCGAGTTCGCGTTGATGGTCGAGATTGCGAAATTCCCGCTGTTCCCAGATCTTGACCGCACGGCGATGCCGGCTTTCGCCACCGATACGGACGCCCTCCGGGTTGTAGCCGCCATGGCCGAACGGGCTGGTACCGCCGGTGCCGATCCATTTCGATCCGCCTTCATGTCGTTCCTGCTGCTCGGCGAGCCGCTGGCGCAGCAGGTCCATCAGTGCGTCCCAGTCGCCGGTCGGCGCGATTTTCGCCATGTCTCCCGGTGACAGATATCGCTCGGCGACACGCCGGAGCCATTCGTCGGGCAGCAGGACGGGATCGACGCCGCCTGTATCGTGGATACCGGCGAAGACCTGTCCGAACACGCGGTCGAACCGGTCGACCAGCCCCTCATCCTTGACGAAGGTCGCACGGGCGAGGTGGTAGAAGCTGTCGAGATTCGGGTCGATCACGCCGCGCCCAAGCGCATCAAGCAGCACCAGATGCTCGCGGATACTGACGGAGATGCCGGCGCTGCGCAGCGCGTCGACGAACGAATGGAACATGGACGGGGGTTTAGCGCGGCAGAGCGTATAAGCGCCAGTGGCTGCCCGACAGGCCGGTCGGGTCGCCGCGTGCGATCTCCGCATAAATTCGGCCGCAGCGGACCAGGGGGTCGGGAAAGGGGTTGTCGCCGTCGCGTTCGATGAAGCGGAACGGTGCGCAGGGACTGTCGGCGATCGTCAGCGGGTAACGCTGCGACCGGGCGGCGGCTCTCAATATCGCCGTCGAGCGCGACAGCGCGACCGACACGGCGGCACCATCGGGCGCGACCGCGACCAGCGCTCGGATCGCACGCGAAGGGTCCCCGCGAAGATTTTCGACGAGTGCCACATCCCGGTCGATCGCCTTCCAGCAAAAGGCGGCGCCGGCGAGGAGGATGGGGAGACGCCAGAGCCGACGCCCGGTCCAGAGCGTGGGCAGGGTCGTCGACGCCATCAGCAGCAACGGCGGGACAGCGATGATATAATAGCGGGCGGCGCCGCTGTTGGGCAGAGCGAGAAGCGCCACCGCCAAGGGCAACCCGACCGCGCTCAACAGGACGAGGCCGACGAAGCGATCGCGGACGATACAGGCGGACAGGATGAGGGCCGCGGCGACGACCCAGAACCCGACGCTCCATGTCCATAATTGTTCGAGTGCGAACAGCCACTTCGCCGCGTCATGCGGTTCGCGTGCGCCGAACTGAAACCCGGCCCGACTGGTCGCCGCCGCGGTCCAGGCGATGGCGATCAGCAACAGGACGACAGTCGCGGCCGGCAGGAACAGGCGCAACGTCGCCTGCATCGCGCGCTGCAAACCGGCCAAGCGCCAGCGTTCGAGCGCAACCCAAATCCCGAGCGCGGTCAGGCCGAACACCATGGTCGCCTGCGACAGACATCCGAACGCTGCGGCCAAGGCGATGGCGGTCGCTGGTGGCGAGGTGGCAGGATTGGCAAGCCAGCGGTCGGCCACGTCGATTGCAACGACCCAGGCGAGCAGCATCGGCGCGTAGCCGCGCGCTTCCGACCCCAGGGTCACCAGAAAGGGCGACAGGGCGAAGGCGATGGCGGCAAGGATCGCCGCCGCCGGCCCCCGCCGCATCGCGATCGCGGCGGCGATCGGGATGGTCGCGGTGCCGGTGACGATCGACAGCGCACGCTGGAGCAGCGGCGGGGCGGTACTGCCGACCAATTGCAACCAAAGGCTGTTGAGATGGTGGTTGTTGTCGTGGTTGATCCGAACGAACACCCCGGCGGGCGTCCCGACATCCTGCGCGACCACCGCCGACCAGGCTTCATCGAGCCACAAGCCGCCGCGTGCGGCGAGGATGCGCAGGACCAGCCCGGCAAGGGTAAGGAGCGCGATAGTCGTCCAGATGCCGCGCCGTTGCCGCGTCGTCATCGGCGGCGGGATCATCAACGCGCGTAGGCGTCGATCAGCGACCCGACATAATCCGGTGCCTTGCCGCTGAGTTCGGCAGCGGGGCGGGGGCCGTAGATAAAGCCATGCGTCGGATATTCCGACCCGCCCAGCCCCTGTGTATCGCGATACCAGACCTTCACTTTCGTCCAGTCGCCCTTGGCCGATACGTCAAAGACGGTCACGTCCTGCTCGACCCCGCCGCGCACGCCGTTGATCCGTGACCAGTTGGCATGGGTGACCATGGCGACGCGCGGTTCGACGACGCGGCTGATGACGAGGACATGGCCGAGCGGGAGGCGATCGGTCCGGGCGAAGGCGAGGACGGCGCCGACCTTCGGCTTATGCCCGCGCGGATAGCGGCCCTCTGCCTGATCCCACCACGTCCAAGCGTCGCCATAGATTTCGACGCCCGACGCCGCCCGGGCAAAGGGCACGCACTGGCCGACATAGTCGAGCAACGAGCGCGCGCCGACCGGTACGCTGACGATAGCGGCGAAGGCAAGGAGCAGTATGCCCCGGACAAGCGAACCGAACATGATGACGATCCTGCCGAACGATGGTCGCCAAGTGATTGCCGAACATGGTTAACAAATCGTCGACAGCAGGCAACCCCCGTTGCGATCAGCCGCCCTTGCGCCGGTGGAGAAAAGCCAGCCGCTCGAACAGCATCACATCCTGCTCGTTCTTGAGCAGCGCACCGTGCAGCGGCGGAATCGCCTTGGCCGGGTCGTGCGACGCCAGCACCTCCAGCGGCATGTCGTCGTGGAGCAGCAGCTTCAGCCAGTCGAGCAGCTCACTGGTCGATGGTTTCTTCTTCAGCCCCGGTGTTTCGCGCACCGCGAAGAACAGGTCGAGCGCCCGATTGACCAGTAGCGTCTGAATGCCCGGAAAATGCACGTCGATGATCGCCTGCATCGTCGTGCGGTCGGGGAAACGGATATAGTGGAAGAAGCAGCGGCGCAGGAACGCGTCGGGCAGTTCCTTTTCGTTGTTCGACGTGATGACGACGATCGGCCGTTCGCGCGCGGTCACGCGCTCGCCGGTTTCGTAGACGTCGAACGCCATGCGATCGAGTTCGTGCAGCAGGTCGTTCGGGAATTCGATATCGGCCTTGTCGACCTCGTCGATCAGCAGCACCGGCAGCGTCGGGCTGACGAACGCCTCCCATAATTTGCCGCGACGGATATAGTTGGCGATGTCGTGGACGCGCGGATCACCGAGCTGTCCGTCGCGGAGCCGTGCCACCGCGTCATATTCGTACAGGCCCTGTTGCGCACGGGTCGTCGACTTGACGTTCCATTCGATCAGCGGGGCGCCGATCGCCCGCGCGATCTCCTGCGCCAGTACGGTCTTGCCGGTGCCGGGTTCACCCTTCACCAGCAACGGCCTGCGCAGTGTCACCGCCGCGTCGACCGCCACCTTCAGGTCGCCGGTCGCCACATAATTGCCGGTTCCTTCGAACCGCATCGCCTGTTTCTCGCCCATGGCCGAGCGATACGGGCAGATGGCGCTCGACGCTAGCCGCGGCTTTCGGCGCGCGCGGCGACCAGATCCCATAGGCCGCAATGCTGGGCGACCAATTGCTGGATGCCGAAGGTCATCGCCCGCTCCACCGCCGCGTTGACGGCGACCGCCTCGATCAACCGGCGGGTGTCGGCGGGCGAGGGCAGGGTGCAGGGGATGATGTCGATGCCCATTCGGTCGGCCGCGGCATCGAGCGTGCGGCGGATCACCGGCCAGTCGAGCGTGACCGCAATCGCGGCGCCCAGTGCGCAACCCGGGCGGATCGAGCGTGACAGCAGATCGATCGCGTGACGCTGGGTGGCAAGGGCGGCTTCCGCCGCGGCCTGTCCGGGGGTTCCCGGCGGGGGCCCGGCAGCGGCGGCGACCCGGATCAGATAGGCGCGTTCCTCGACAAAGGCAGCGCCGGCATGCGCCAACCAGTCGTCCGCGGCAGCATTGCTGGTGGCGCTGGTCGCCAGATCGACGACGCCCGGATGGCGTCCGTGCAGCGTGCAGAGCTGATGCAACGCATCGGCGACGTCGCGGATCGCGACGCCGCCGCGCGACAACCGTTCGGGCGTGGCGTGGGTGCCGCTTCCGTCGGCATGAACGATCTGCACCAGCCGGTCGGCGACGCCCCAATCATTCGTGTCGTTCGCTATCGCAACTATCACCAACGGCTCCCAATCTCGTCCGGGCGGGTGATCCCCCGTTCGATGAATGATATGCCTGCAAGAGATAACCCAAGCGCGTAAGAACAAGGTTTCCAGCGCTTTAACCGCGCTTAACGCAGCGAAATGCGCGTCGGTCCGTCCCCGAAACGAAACGCCCCGGCGCTGTGGAAGGGCCGGGGCGGGTCGGTTACTGGTCGAGGAAGGATCGCATCTTCCTACTGCGGCTCGGATGCTTCAGCTTGCGCAGCGCCTTCGCCTCGATCTGGCGGATGCGTTCGCGGGTCACGCTGAACTGCTGGCCGACTTCCTCCAGCGTATGGTCGGTGTTCATGCCGATGCCGAAGCGCATGCGCAGCACGCGTTCCTCGCGCGGGGTTAGGCTGGCAAGGACGCGGGTGACCGTTTCCTTCAAATTCGCCTGGATCGCGGCGTCGACCGGGATGATCGCATTCTTGTCCTCAATGAAGTCGCCGAGGTGCGAATCCTCCTCGTCGCCGATCGGCGTCTCGAGGCTGATCGGTTCCTTGGCGATCTTCATCACCTTGCGAACCTTTTCGAGCGGCATCGACAGCCGTTCGGCCATTTCCTCCGGTGTCGGTTCGCGGCCCTGTTCGTGCAGGAACTGGCGGCTGGTGCGGACCAGCTTGTTGATCGTCTCGATCATATGGACCGGGATACGGATCGTCCGCGCCTGATCGGCGATCGAGCGGGTGATCGCCTGCCGGATCCACCACGTCGCATAGGTGCTGAACTTGTAGCCGCGGCGATATTCGAACTTATCGACGGCCTTCATCAACCCGATATTCCCCTCCTGAATAAGGTCGAGGAATTGCAGCCCGCGATTGGTGTATTTCTTCGCGATCGAGATGACGAGGCGCAGGTTCGCCTCGACCATTTCCTTCTTGGCGATGCGCGCCTCGCGCTCGCCCTTCTGCACCATGTTGACGATGCGGCGGAATTCGCTCAGCGCCATTCCGGTCTGCTGCGCGATCTCGGCGATTTCGGTGCGGATGCGGTCGACGGCGGCGCCTTCGTTGTCGGCGAACGCCTTCCACTTCTTGTCGATCGTCGCGACCGAAGTCAGCCACTGCTCGTCGAGCTCATGGTCGACATAGCTGTCGAGGAACGCCTTGCGCGGCACCTTGTGCCGCTCGGCCAGCCGCAGCATCTGTCCACCCAGCGCGGTCAGGCGCCGGTTATAGGCATAGAGCTGGTCGACCAGATACTCGATCTTCGCCTGGTGGAACTGGACGCTTTCCACCTCGGCGGTCAGTTCCTCGCGCAGCTTTTGATATTTGCGTTCCTCGCCGCCCGACAGGCCATCGCCGGTCGCCATCGCGTCGAGCCGCTGCGATTGCATCTTCGAGAATTTCTTGAAGATGGCGGTGATGTTGGCGAACTTCTCCAGAGCCTGCGGCTTGAGCTGTTCCTCCATCTGCGCGAGGCTGAGAGTGTTGTCCTCGTCATCGTCGTCGCTCGGACGCGGCGCACGGCGTTCGCCGTCCTCGTCCTCGTCGGCCGACGCTTCCTCGGGCTCTTCCTCTTCCTTGAAGCTGGGGCCGGCATTCTTCGACGAAATCTCGCCATTGTCGTCGGCGTCCTCGTCGTCGGACAGCGATTCGGGCGCGGGATCCTTCGACAGCATCGCATCGAGATCGAGGATCTCGCGCAGCTGCATCGTGCCTTCGTTCAGCGCGGTCGACCAGCCAATGATCGCGTTGAAGGTGATCGGCGATTCGCACAGGCCGAAGATCATCGTGTCGCGACCGGCCTCGATCCGCTTGGCGATGGCGATCTCGCCCTCGCGGCTGAGCAGTTCGACCGCGCCCATTTCGCGCAGGTACATGCGGACCGGATCGTCGGTCCGGTCGACGGTTTCCTTCTTCTTGACCGGTTCGAAGGCGGCGGACGCATCGTCCTGATCGGTCGACGCTTCGTCGTCGCCTTCCTCGTCCTGCTTGGCGCGTTCCTCGCTCTCGCCGTCCTCGCCCGCGTCTTCATTCTCGACGACGTTGACGCCCATGTCGTTCAGCGCCGACATGATGTCCTCGATCTGCTCCGAGGTCATCTGATCCTGCGGCAGCATTTCGTTCAACTGGTCGACGGTGATGTAGCCGCGCTTCTTGGCACGCGCGACCAGCTTCTTGATCGATCCTTCGTTCAGGTCGATCAGCGGCGCGTCGCCGGTATCGATCGTGTCGTCGCCGCCACCATTCGCCTTGGCCATCAATAACCCTCAGAAATATATGCAGCGCGTTCGCCTCGCGCTATTTTACCGGTCGTCTTCGTCCGACACCGCCGGATTTGCAAGCCAAGAGCGTGCATTCGGGCGATCCGGTCGCGGATTTCCGGCAATTCTACGACGGCGATATGGGAAAGACGGGCGGGGGGATCAAGCCGCCTCGTCCAGTTCCTCCATCCAGCTGCGGATGCGCGCCTGCACGGCGGCATGGTTCGACCGGGCCTGCTGATAGTCGGCGAAGGTCCGCTCGGTCGTATCCTGCCGACAGCGTTCGGCGGCGGCATTCTCAGCGCGGCGGCACGCCTGTTCGTCGACCAGAATCTGGATCACGCGGAGCAGGTCGGTCTCGGCCGTGTCGCGATCGGCCTCACGCAGCCAGAAGCTGAAGGCGAGATCGGTTTCCTTGTTGCGCCGCGCCATGTCGACGAGTTGCCGGTCGCTGGCGATCGTGTCGCTCAACAGGCTTTCGCTCAGGTCGTTGCGATAGATGGCGAGGTCGATCAGGTGGTTGCGCCAGCGTTGCAATTGCTGGTTCTTGATCGGCAGTTGCGCGATCAGTTCGCAATGGCGGGTCAGCACGTCGACATGCTGCATCAGCCCCATCAACACCGCGCGCTGGAAGGCGAAGACCAGGTCGACTTCCTTGACGTCCGCCGCCGCCGCCATGTCGTTGGCGACGATGCGCAGCCGGCGATCTTTGGCGCCGAACAGCGCGAAGAATTGGTCCTTGAAGGTGCGGAAATATTCGCGACGGATGCCTTCATGGGTGATCGTACCGGCAAGACGCGCCAGCTCATGCTCGAACGCCGCACGCTCGTCGGGGCCGGCACCGGGCGGCAAGGTCGCCAGCTCGAGCCGCCACAGGAAGTCGGACAGGGATTCGCGACGGGCGAGCAGGTCCTCGAATGCCTGCGGCCCTTCGGCACGGACCAGATCGTCGGGGTCCATGCCGTCGGGAATGGTGACGATCGATATGCTCTTGCCCGGTTGCAGCAGCGGCAGCGCGCGTTCGGCCGCGCGCCGCGCTGCCTTGATCCCCGCCGCGTCACCGTCGAAACACAGGATCGGGCAGTCGGCCATCCGCCACAGCCGTTCGAGCTGATGTTCGGTCAGCGCGGTGCCGAGCGGGGCGACGACTTCATCGAAGCCGGCCTGCGCCAGCGCGATCACGTCCATATACCCCTCGACCGCGATCACCCGCTTCGCCTTGCGCGCGGCGGCCTGTGCCCGGTCGATATTGTAGAGGGTGCGCCCCTTGTCGAACAGCGGGGTTTCGGGCGAGTTCAGATATTTCGGCTCGCCATCGCCGAGGATGCGCCCGCCGAACGCGATCGTCCGCCCGCGCGCGTCGCGGATCGGGATCATCAACCGACCGCGGAACCGGTCATAGGGTTCCTTGCCCTCGACCGAGATCAGCATCCCCGATTCGACGAGCATCGCGTCGCCGTAGGACGCCAGCGCCGCCTTCAACCGGCCGCGCGCATCGGGGGCATAGCCCATGCCGAAGGCGCGCACCGTCTCGGGCTTGATCCCGCGCTTGGCGAGGGCGTCGCGGGCGATGCCGCCTTCGTCGCCCAGCCGCTCCGCGAACCAGCTTTGCGCGTCGGCCATCAGTTCATGCAGGCCCTTGGCCCGCTCCGCCTGACGCGCCGAGCGGGCGTCCTGCGCGGGCATCTCCATGCCGGCGGCGGCGGCCAGTTCCTTCACCGCGTCGATGAAGGGCAGGCCGCGCTGATCGGTCATCCAGCGGATCGCATCGCCATGCGCCCCGCAGCCGAAGCAGTGGTAGAAGCCCTTGTCGTCATTGACCCAGAAGCTCGGCGTCTTCTCGGTATGGAACGGGCAGCAGGCCTTGTGCTCGTTGCCCGAGCGCTGGAGCTTCACCGATTTGCCGACCAGCGCCGACAGCGTCGTGCGGGTGCGCAACTCGTCGAGGAACTGGGGCGATAGGGTCATGGCTCTTTATGCCCCGAACGGAATGGGTACGGCAACGCTTAACTCAGCGCTGCCTTCACCGCCGCGCTGGCCTTGCTCATGTCGAGTTCGCTGCCGTGGCGGGACTTCAGTTTGGCCATCACCCGGCCCATGTCCTTCATACCGGTGGCGCCCAGATCGGCCTTGATCGCCTCGATCGCCGCGGCGGTCTGCGCTTCGTCCATCTGCTGCGGCAGGAAGCGTTCGATGACCGTCACTTCGCGTGCTTCGCCGGCGGCGAGTTCGGGACGGTTGCCCTTTTCGTACATCTCGATCGATTCGCGGCGCTGCTTGACCATTTTCTGCAGCACCTCGACCACCAGCGCGTCGTCGCTGTCGGGGGCCTTGCCGGTGCGGGCTTCGATATCGCGGTTCTTGATCGACGACTGAATCAGGCGGATTGTGGCCGTGGTCTCCTTGTCGCCGCCCTTCATGGCGGTGACGAGGGCGTCCTTGATGGTGTCGCGAATCATGGCGGTTCCAGTTTCTCTCATTCGGATAAGCGATCACGCATAGCCGCAATCGAACCGCGATCACAGGATTGACGGCGCGGGACGTTGGGACTAGCCGCCACCGCTTAGCGACATCATCAGACAAACCCAGGAGTGCCCGCCCATCATGGCCGACGCCAAGCCATTTGCCATGCCCGAAGGAGCTACCGGGGTCCTTGTCCTTGCCAATGGCGACGTGCTGTGGGGCCGTGGCTTCGGGGCCGAGGGCGCAGCGGTGGGCGAGGTGTGCTTCCATACCGCGGTGACCGGCTATCAGGAGATCATGACCGATCCGTCCTTCGCCGGGCAGATCATCACCTTCACCTTCCCGCACATCGGCAATGTCGGCACCAATGTCGACGATGTCGAGGCGAACGACCCGCACGCGCTGGGCATGATCGTCCGCCAGGACGTGACCGCGCCGTCGAATTTCCGGTCGAACGAGCATCTTGACGCGTGGATGGCCCGTCACAACCGGATCGGGCTGGCCGGGATCGACACGCGGGCGCTGACCCGCCGCATCCGGCAGGGCGGGGCGCCCAACGGGGTGATCGCGCATTCGGCGAGCGGCGAGTTCGACATTCCGGCGCTTCTGGCACAGGCACAGGCATGGCCGGGGCTGGAGGGCATGGACCTCGCCAAGACGGTGTCGTGCGAGACCCATTATGGCTGGGCCGGCGGGGCGTGGCATCTGGGCAAGGGCTATGACGACAGCACCCGACCGGAAGGTGACGAAGGTGCCACGCAAAGCACGTCGCGTCCGCATGTCGTTGCGATCGATTATGGCAGCAAACGCAATATCTTCCGTAACCTTGTTCACGCCGGTGCTGAAGTAACCGTGCTACCGGCCACCGCGACCTATGAAGAGGTGATGGCGGCGAACCCCGACGGCATCTTCCTGTCGAACGGTCCGGGCGATCCCGCCGCGACCGGCGAATATGCGGTGCCGGTGATCCGCAAGCTGCTCGACACCGGCAAGCCGCTGTTCGGCATCTGCCTCGGCCACCAGCTACTGGGTCTCGCGGTCGGTGCGACCACGACGAAGATGCATCAGGGCCATCGCGGCGCGAACCATCCGGTCAAGCGGCTGTCGGACGGCGCGGTCGAGATCACCAGCATGAACCACGGCTTCGCGGTCGAACGCGACAGCCTGCCGGAGGGTGTGGTCGAGACGCATGTGTCGCTGTTCGACGGGTCGAACGCCGGCATCGAAGTTGACGGCGGCCGTGCATTTTCGGTCCAGTATCACCCCGAGGCGTCGCCCGGACCGCAGGACAGCTTCTATCTGTTCGAGCGGTTCGTGGGGATGATGAAGGCTCGCTGATTGTTCGCGCTGGCTTTCCTCTTCGCCGCTCAGGCTGGCGCATCGGTCGGCTCGACCGATGCCGCCGCGGTGACGCAGGCGAAGCTCGATCGAATGACGCAGCGATGCAATGCTCCTCGGAGTTGGTTGAAGCATCTGGGCGGTAACCGGGTTCACGTACGGCCTTCCCGTGGCGGATCTTTCAAGCAGATCGATTGCGTACTTAGCCAATTGAAAAACAGCGGACTCCCGATGGACCTTGGGTTCGTCGGTAACGAGGCCCCAGCAAACGGACTGGATCACTAATGCCAAAACGCACCGACATTTCGTCCATCCTCGTCATCGGCGCGGGGCCGATCGTCATCGGCCAGGCTTGCGAGTTCGATTATTCGGGCGTGCAGGCGATCAAGGCGTTGAAGGAGGAGGGCTATCGCATCGTCCTCGTCAATTCCAACCCCGCGACGATCATGACCGACCCGGAACTGGCCGACGCGACCTATGTCGAGCCGATCACCCCGGCGGTGGTCGCCAAGATCATCGAGAAGGAGCGCCCCGATGCGGTGCTGCCGACGATGGGCGGACAGACCGCGCTGAACACCGCGCTGGCGCTGGCGAATGACGGTACGCTCGAAAAGTTCGGCGTGCTGATGATCGGCGCCGATGCCGAGGCGATCGACAAGGCAGAGGACCGTCAAAAGTTCAAGGTCGCGATGGAGAAGATCGGCCTCGAATCCGCGCGCAGCCATATTGCCCATACCGAAGCGGAGGCGCTGGCCGGGCTGGAGCATGTCGGATTGCCCGCGATCATCCGCCCGTCGTTCACGCTGGGCGGGACCGGCGGCGGCGTCGCGTATAATCGCGACGAGTTTCAGCGCATCGTCCGCGAAGGGCTGGACGCGTCGCCGACTACCGAGGTGCTGATCGAGGAATCGCTGCTCGGATGGAAGGAATATGAGATGGAGGTCGTCCGCGATCGTGCGGACAATGCCATCATCGTCTGTTCGATCGAGAATATCGACCCGATGGGCGTCCATACCGGCGATTCGATCACCGTCGCCCCGGCGCTGACGCTGACCGACAAGGAATATCAGATCATGCGCAATGCGTCGATCGCGGTACTCCGGGAAATCGGCGTCGAAACAGGCGGTTCGAACGTACAGTTCGCGGTCAATCCGAAGGACGGTCGCCTGATCGTCATCGAGATGAACCCGCGCGTGTCGCGGTCGTCGGCGCTGGCGTCGAAGGCAACCGGCTTCCCGATCGCCAAGGTCGCGGCGAAGCTGGCGGTCGGCTATACGCTCGACGAAATCACCAACGACATTACCGGCGCCACGCCGGCGTCGTTCGAACCGACGATCGATTATGTCGTCACCAAGATTCCGCGCTTCGCCTTCGAAAAGTTCAAGGGGTCAGAGGCGGTGCTGTCGACCGCGATGAAGTCGGTCGGCGAAGTCATGGCGATCGGCCGCAACATCCATGAATCGATGCAGAAGGCACTGCGCGGGCTGGAAACCGGGCTGTCGGGCTTCAACACCGTCGAACGCCTTGCCGGTGCGCCGCGCGCGGAGATCGAGGCGGCCTTGGCCGTCGCGACGCCCGACCGGCTGCTGGTTGCGGCACAGGCGCTGCGCGAAGGCTTCACCGTCGCCGAAGTCCATGCCATCGCAAAGTACGATCCGTGGTTCCTCGAACGCATGGCGGAAATCGTCGCGGCGGAAACCGAAGTTTGCACCAACGGCTTGCCGCAGGATGCCGCGGGCATGCGCAAGCTGAAGGCGATGGGCTTTTCGGACAAGCGGCTGGCGTGGCTGGCGCTGCAATCGGCCAATCTGCGCGGCATGGAACGCGGCATCGCGCGCGGGTCGGGCCTGATCCACGAAGTCGTCAAGATGATGACCGGCGGCGTGACCGAGGACGAGGTGCGTCAACATCGGCACAAGCTGGGCGTGCGGCCGGTGTTCAAGCGTATCGACACCTGCGCCGCCGAGTTCGAGGCGAAGACGCCGTATATGTATTCGACCTACGAAGCGCCGACCTTTGGCGAGCCGGAGGATGAAAGCCAGCCGTCGGACCGCAAGAAGATCGTCATCCTCGGCGGCGGTCCGAACCGGATCGGGCAGGGGATCGAGTTCGACTATTGCTGCTGCCACGCCTGCTTCGCGCTGAGCGATGCCGGCTATGAAACCATCATGGTCAATTGCAACCCGGAGACGGTGTCGACCGATTACGACACGTCGGACCGGCTGTATTTCGAACCGCTGACCGCCGAGGACGTGCTGGAAATCCTGCATGTCGAAGCGTCCAAGGGCGAACTGGTCGGTGTGATCGTGCAGTTTGGCGGGCAGACGCCGCTGAACCTCGCCCGCGCGCTGGAAGCCGCCGGTATCCCGATCCTCGGCACCACACCCGATTCGATCGATCTGGCCGAAGATCGCGAGCGGTTCGCCGATCTGGTCAACTCGCTGGGTCTGTTGCAGCCGGCCAATGGCCTGGCGCGCAGCCGCGACGAGGCGGCGGTGATCGCCGAGCGGATCGGCTATCCGGTGCTGATGCGGCCGAGCTATGTGCTGGGCGGGCGGGCGATGGAGATCGTCGATTCGCTCGGGCAGCTCGACGACTATATCCAGACCGCCGTGCAGGTGTCGGGGGACTCGCCCGTGCTGATCGACCAGTATCTGCGCGATGCGATCGAGGTCGATGTCGATGCGATCGCCGATGGCGACGATGTCGTCGTCGCGGGCGTGTTGCAGCATATCGAGGAAGCGGGCGTCCATTCGGGCGACAGCGCCTGTTCGATGCCACCCTATTCGCTGACCGCCGAGGTCATTGCCGAGATCGAGCGGCAGACGGTGGCGCTGGCCAAGGCGCTGAACGTCAAGGGGCTGATGAACATCCAGTTCGCGGTCAAGGACGGCAAGGTCTATCTGATCGAGGTCAATCCGCGCGCCAGCCGCACGGTGCCGTTCGTCGCCAAGGCGATCGGGACGCCGGTCGCCAAGATCGCGGCGCGGGTGATGGCGGGCGAGAAGCTCGCCAATCTGCCGAGCATCGATCGCGACATCGACCATGTCGCGGTCAAGGAAGCGGTATTCCCATGGGGCCGTTTCCCCGGCGTCGATCCGGTATTGTCGCCGGAAATGAAGTCGACCGGCGAAGTGATGGGGATCGATGGCGATTTCGCCACCGCCTTTGCCAAGGCGCAGATGGGCGCCAACATCGTCCTGCCCAAGAGCGGCACGGTGTTCGTGTCGGTCAAGTCGAGCGACAAGCCGGTGATCCTGCCGGGCGTGCAGTTGCTGGTCGAGATGGGCTTCAAGATCGTCGCGACTAGCGGCACCGCCGACTATCTCGTCAACCATGGCGTGCCGGTCGTGCGCGTGAACAAGGTGGCGCAGGGTCGTCCGCATATCGTCGACAAGATTTTCGACGGCGATATCGCGATGATCTTCAACACCACCGAAGGCTGGCAGTCGCTGAAGGACTCCGAATCGATCCGCGCTTCGGCACAGTCGCAGAAGGTGCCCTATTTCACCACGGCGCCCGCCAGCGTCGCGGTGGCGCAGGCCATTCAGGCGCTGGGTGCCCGCTCCCTTGAAGTGCGGCCGCTGCAGTCCTATTATTCGCAATCGCACAACTGATCCCCATCAGCGGAATGTTGCGCGCGGACGGGCAGGGAGGCCCGTCCGTGTGGCGGGGGTAATGACAAAAGGGACGCGCGCGCGATGGCGACGGTCGAAAAGATGCCGATGTTGCAAGAGGGCTATGATCGCCTGACGGCGCACCTCAAGCAACTGAAGGTCGAACGGCCGCAGATCATCGATGCGATCGAGGAAGCGCGCGCTCATGGCGACCTGTCCGAAAACGCCGAATATCATGCGGCGAAGGAGCGGCAGGGCCAGATCGAGGCGTCGATCGCCGATATCGAGGACAAGCTGAGCCGCGCGCAGGTCATCGATCCGAAGGACCTGTCGGGTGACAAGGTCGTGTTCGGTGCGACCGTCACGCTGCTCGACGAGGATGACAAGGCGGTCACCTACCAGATCGTCGGCCAGACCGAGGCGGACGCCAAGTCGGGCCGCATCTCGTACAACTCGCCGATGGGCCGTGCGCTGATCGGTCGCAAGGTCGATGACGATGTCGAGGTGACGGTTCCGTCGGGCGACCGTTATTACCAGATCTCGAAGATCGAGTTCATCTAAACCCCTATGTTCGAACGGCGTCCTTCCCCGTCGATCCTCGCGATCGGCGGGTTGATCGCGTGCGTGAGCGCATGGCTGATCCTGACCGGTGGCGTGTGGAGCGCGGCGATCGCGGCGGGCTTCGTGCCGCTGCGCATGACCAGCAATGTGGCCTCGATCGAGGGATTTGCGCCGTTCGTGCCGCTATGGCTGACGCCGATCACCGCCGCGTTCATTCATGACGGGTGGATGCATCTGGCGTTCAACCTGCTCAGCCTTGCGATCGTCGGTACGCCGACGCAGCGGGCGGTGGGACTGCGCGGGGTGATCGTGCTGTTGGTCGTCGGCGCCTATGCTTCGGTCGCAGCCCAGTGGCTGGCGGGACCGAGCTCGCCCGCGCCGATGATCGGGGCGAGCGGGGCCATCTCGGCGCTGATCGGCGCCTATGCGCTGCTGTTCGGCGGGGGCAAGGCGAAGGCGATCGGACCGGTGCCGGCGCATGTCGTCCATGCGGTGTGGCTGGGGGTGAGCTGGACTTTGCTCAACCTCGCGATCGGCTGGGCGAGTGCGGGGAGCGAGATGCCGATCGCCGGGGCGGCGCATGCTGGCGGGTTTATCGCGGGCATGCTGTTGCTGCGGCCGTTGTTGCGGTGGCGTTGGGGTAGGCGGGTGGCCGAGGCCGACTGAGCCTCGTACCACCTTCCGTTCGCTTCAAGCTTGTCGAGAACTTCAGTCGAGAAGGGGTGCCCTAGACGGACGTTCTCGACGGACGCTTCTCGACTTCACTCGAAGCTGCTCGAACCCAACGGGAGCGGCTGGGGCTTTACGCCGCGGGAAGTTCCGGTTCGAGCAGACGGTGCAGATGCACCACCACATATTTCATCTCGGCATCGTCGACGGTCCGCTGCGCCGCGGCGCGCCATGCCT
Source organism: Sphingomonas sp. BL-S-05 (assembly GCF_055521695.1). Taxonomy (NCBI): domain Bacteria; kingdom Pseudomonadati; phylum Pseudomonadota; class Alphaproteobacteria; order Sphingomonadales; family Sphingomonadaceae; genus Sphingomonas; species Sphingomonas sp. BL-S-05. The sequence goes on from NZ_CM145499.1 coordinate 1,094,261, forward strand.
TTTCGGCGCTGGCATAGTCGCCGAAGATGCCGACGACGTCGATCGCCTTCAGATCGGCGAAGTCGAGCGTGCGCGGATCGGAGACACGGCCGCCGAAGACGAGGTGAAGTTTGCTCATGGTCGTTCCCGCAGTGCAAAAAAAGATACGCCCAGCCCGCATAGCGGACCGGGCGTACCCTTCAACCCAAAATCTGGGATTTGCGCGACCGATCAGTTCTTGACCGCAGCCTTGCCGCTGTCGGCTGCGGCCTGCACCACCGTGCTGAACGCCGAACGCAGCTGTTCCTTGGCGCCGTCCTTGCTCGGCAGCGCGGCCGTCAGCTGTTCCTTGCCGACGTCGCGCGCGGTGGCGGCAGCGGCGGTGGCGGCGGCAGCCAGCTTCTTGCCTAGCGGGGCGAGCGTCTTCGTTTCCTGTGCGGTACGCGGCAGCAGCGCGCCGACAACGGCACCGAGCGCGAGGCCGCCGGCGAGGACCGCGAGCGGATTGGTCTCGATCGTCTCCGACGCGCGCTGCGCCGCGTCATGGGCGGCGTCCGACGCGCGCTTGGCTGCGTCGTGCGCGGCGTCGCTGGTCGCGTGAGCGGCGGTCGACGCCTTTTCCTTCAGCGTATCGATGGTGCCCGTGGATTCGTGCGGGGCGGTCTTCAGTTCGCTCATGATGTCATTCCTTGTTCGGGACGGGCGGGGGCGGGGCGATGGGGGCGGGGGGCGGCGGCGGTGCCTTGCGGAACAGACGGGCGATGCGCTTGCGGGCGAGCAGCGCGACGACGCCGGTGGCGATGCCCGCCGCGACGCCGGGACGCTCCATCACAACCGCGACGCCGTCCTCCGCCTTGTCACGCAGGTCGTCGGCGACGTTCGAGGCGATGGTCGATGGCGACAGGCGGTGCTTGGCTTCGGCAAGGCTGGCCTGCAACCGGGCGCGCTTGAGCAGCGCATCGGCGCGGGCGGCGGCGAGCGTCGGAGGGATCATCGGCCGTCTCCGAGTGGCGCAACGACGCGCTTGAAGCTCGCCAGCGCGATCTTGGCGAGAATGGCCGCGATCCCGAGCGCCACGACGACGACCAGCAACGTCGCCCAGCCTGGCCCCATTACCGGCCGCAGCGACAGGATCGCCCCGACCAGCAACGCGGTCACCGCCGACAAGGCGATGACCACCGCACCGACCGCAAGGCCGGCGGCGATGCCGGCCTGCGACCCGCGCGTGCTGGCGACCGTCTTCCACAGCGTGACTTCGGCACGGGCATAGGCCTTCGCATCCTCGACGACGCGACCGACGACCGTTCCCAGCCCCTCGTCCCCCATGATCGGGCTCAGCCCTTGACCACGGGGGTGTCGGCGTCGGTGCCCGCCTTGACGATGCGCGCCAGCACGAAGCCGAGCGCGGCGGCGGTACCGATCGCGATCGCCGGGCTCTTGCGAACGAAATCGCTGGCGTCGGCGATCAGGTCGTCGACCTCCTTGCCGCGCAGATTGTCCGAGAAGCCCGAGATCGCCTGGGCGGCCGAACGGGCATATTGGCCATATTGCTCGCCGAGCTTTTCATCGACGGTGCCCGCGGCGTCTTCCATCAGCTTCGAGAATTCGTCGAGTGCGCCGGTCGCGCGCAGCTTGCCTTCATCGGCGAGGCCGCGTGCCTTCTCGGTCGCCTTGGCAGTCAGCTTCGATGCTTCGTCCTTGAGCGTCTGCTTGGCGCCACCGGTGGAGGTCGCCTCCGAATCGAACGAGGTCGTGGCGGCCGGGGTGAATTCGACGGTGCCACCCGTGGCGGGGATGATGTCGGCGTTGAAGTCGACGGCGGTGTCGCTGGTGGTCGGCGAGCCGCCGGTCCGATTGAAGTCGGTCATAACGAATCCTTTCTTCGTTTCGGGACGATAACCATGCGGCAATGGTCGGGTTCCGTTGCGCGCACAGGATTTGCGAGGCGCGGGCCGAATGGATACAGGGACCGCGACCACGCCGTTCCGCACGGACATAAAGGGAGTCGTTACGTGACCGCAATCATTCAGGTGCATGGCCGCCAAATCCTCGACAGCCGCGGCAATCCGACCGTCGAGGTCGACGTGCTGCTGGAGGATGGCAGCTTCGGCCGCGCCGCGGTCCCGTCGGGCGCGTCGACCGGCGCGCACGAAGCGGTCGAAAAGCGCGACGGCGACAAGTCGGTCTATCTGGGCAAGGGCGTGCTGGCAGCGGTCGAGGCGGTGAACGGCGACATCGCCGAAGCGGTGCTGGGCATGGACGCCGAGGACCAGAGCGACATCGACAATGCGATGATCCAGCTCGACGGTACCGACAATAAGGGCCGGCTGGGCGCCAACGCGATCCTCGGCGTCAGCCTTGCGGTGGCGAAGGCCGCGGCGGATGCGCGCGGGCTGCCGCTGTACCGCTATGTCGGCGGCGTGTCGGCGCATCTGCTGCCCGTGCCGATGATGAACATCATCAATGGCGGCGAACATGCCGACAACCCGATCGATTTCCAGGAATTCATGGTGATGCCGGTCGGTGCCGACAGCATTGCCGAGGCGGTCCGCTGCGGTTCGGAAATCTTCCACACGCTGAAGAAGGGCCTGTCCGAAAAGGGCCTCGCGACCTCGGTCGGCGACGAAGGCGGGTTCGCGCCGGCGCTGAACAGCACGATCGACGCGCTCGACTTCATCATGCAGAGCATCGAGCGCGCCGGCTACAAGCCCGGCGACGACGTGATGCTGGCGCTCGATTGCGCGGCGACCGAATTCTTCAAGGGCGGCCGGTACGAGATGGTCGGCGAGGGCAAGTCGCTGTCGCCGGTCGAGATGGCCGATTACCTCGCCGATCTCGCGGCGCGCTATCCGATCCTGTCGATCGAGGACGGCATGTCGGAAGACGATTTCGAAGGCTGGAAGGCGCTGACCGACAAGATCGGCGACAAGGTGCAGCTGGTCGGCGACGACCTGTTCGTGACCAATCCGAAGCGACTGGCCTTGGGTCTGGAGCAGGGCCTCGCCAACTCGCTGCTGGTCAAGGTCAACCAGATCGGCACGCTGACCGAAACGCTGGAGGCGGTGAACCTCGCCCAGCGCAACCGCTATACCGCGGTCATGTCGCACCGTTCGGGCGAGACCGAGGACGCGACGATCGCCGACCTCGCGGTCGCCACCAACTGCGGCCAGATCAAGACCGGGTCGCTGGCGCGATCGGACCGGCTTGCCAAGTACAACCAGCTCATCCGGATCGAGGAAGAGCTGGCCGGCGCGGCGCGCTATGCGGGGCGTTCGATCCTGCGTTGATCGGAAATTGGGCCGCCCGAACCGGCATGGCTGGTTCGGGCGCTTCATGGCGGACGACGTCAGCCATATCCGTTACGACTGACTTAATAGTATAATATTTGGCCGCTACCCGTGAACAAACGGGGGTACCATGAGCATAGTATGTGCGCGTCCGGCACTTTTTCTGTGTTTTGCGCTCGTCGCTGGATGCGGAGGCGGGGCTGGGTCGGTGTCCAACCCGTCCGGTAGCGTTACGCCTACCCCGACACCCACGCCGACGCCGACCGCAACGGTCTTCTACGCGGGTGGTACCGGGCCACTGCTAGGCACGATCGCCTTCGATGCCAATGGCAATGGTTTCCCGGAATCGAGCGAAACCTTTGCAGTGACGGACCAGTCCGGTCGGGTCGGGAGCGGCATTACCGGGCTGGCAGCCGGAAACGGGTCCTTGCCGATGGGCGCGGATACCCGGCTGCTGGCCAGCGGCGCGGATAGCGCGACAGGCTTCTTCGTAGGTGACCTGACTGCGCCGAAAGGTGCGACGGTGGTATCCCCGCTGACGACGTTGATCGATAGGGTCGGGGATCAGGCACTGGTGCGTCAGGCACTGGGTTTGTCCACCGGCCGCTTCCCGGTGCGCGGCACGACCGATCTGCTGACGTTCCCGGCCGCGCAGCGTCTAGGCGACGCCGATCCGGCGGTTGCGACGGATGCTGCGGCCATCACTGCCGTTAATTTCCGGCTGCTCGCCCTGTTGCAGGTTGCAAGTCGGCTTCCGGCTTCGCCAGACTACAGTTCCTCTTTGGGCCCAGAAGCATGGGGGTGGATGGCCGACTACATCAGAAACACCCGCAAAGCAGACTTTACGGACCGCTATTTCGTCCAATCGGTCCTCAACGACGCCCGATCGGCTTCCTACTATGGTTCCGATGCGGCGCGTACCGCTGCACAACTGTTCGTGCGGTTTATGCGGATCACACCGACGACGATGACGGACGCGGCGACGCTGTATCGGTACACGCTCGGTTTCCGATTCTTCGCGCAGGTCAATATCAACGCTGCATTCTCCGGTAGTCCAGCGACCGGACTGGATCGTCTCAACACCATCACCGAAGCCGATATGTCGGCAGCGGTCACGAGGCTTGCGGACACGCCGCGCCCCGTCGTCAATGGCCAGCCCTATGCCCTGCCGGATTATATCGAGGTTAACGGCCGCATGGACTTCGCGGCAGAGAGGTTCCTGCGGAATGACGCAGGGCGCGTTCCGCGGACGACCCGGACCGTTCCTAAAACCTTGACCGGCATCAGTTTGGATCCGCGTTTTGCAGGACTTTTCAGCGTGGTTCGGAGTGACAATGGCGGCGTGGCCGTCATTCCGGCGGGCGGATATATCGGCCCTGTCTGGTTCGACTACGCCGCGCGTATCGACGATGTGGCGACGACCTCGCGGGTACACGTCAACATTTTGCGCTGAGCGTGCCCTAGAACAGCCGCCCGCCATCCGGCACCCGCCGATCCGGGGCGAACAGAACCACCGCGCCGGCGTCGTCGGGAAAGCCGAGCGTCAGGACTTCGGACACGAACTTGCCGATCTGCCGGGGCGGGAAGTTGACCACCGCCGCGACCTGTCGCCCGATCAATCCGTCGCAATCATAATGTTCCGTGATCTGCGCGCTCGACCGCTTGCGGCCGAGCACGGGGCCGAAATCGATGACCAGTTTGATCGCGGGCAACGCACTGCGGCGGAAGATCGACGGCATCTCGCAGCGAATGTTGACGATCACGCTGCGCGGGCTCGAGCGCGACGGTATGGTGCGGCGGACCATGTTCCCCACCATCCCGCCGCGGGTCGAGTATGAACTGACGGATATCGGCAGGTCGCTGCTTGCGCCGGTCATGGCGCTGACCATGTGGGCCGATGCGAACCGGACGAATATTCGCGACGCTCGCCTGCGCTATGATGCGGGCGGGGATGGGCGTAGCGAAGGACGCCGGGCCACGCAGATACGCGGCCCGGCGATCGGCTCAGAACAGGATACGTGCCGTCATCGACGTCGTGCGGCCGTTGATCGAGCGCGCGCGGACGATGCCGCTGGCCGGGATCACTGCATCCTCCGCCTCGGTAAAGCCCTGTACGTCGAACAGATTGTTCGCGTTCAGCGACAGTAGCAGGCGGCTGGTCGGGCGATATTGGACGAAGGCGTTGGCGACGGTGTAGCCGGGCAGCTTCAGCTGGTTGCTGTCCTGCGCATAGCTGCTGGTCGTGCCGATGACATTGGCCCCGACCGTGAACCGGTCGATCTCCACCTGCGGCGTCGCCTGAAAGATCAGCCGCGCCTGCCGACGCGGCGTGTTGCCGATGACGCCGGGGTTGAGCGCGTCGCTCACGATCTTCGCATCGGTCCAGGTAGCGCCGCCGGTGATGCCGAACGCGCCGACCCGGTAACCGCCGTCGAATTCGAGGCCGACGGCACGATATTCGCGATCGATGAAGACCTGCCGCGTCGCTTCGTAATTCTGTTCCTCGGTCCGTGCCCAGAAGCCGGTCAGGTTGAGGACCAGCCCGTTGTGGCGATATTTGGCGCCTGCCTCCGCCTGGCGGACGAAGTCGACGGCGGCGGACTTGCTGAGCAGCGAGCCGTCGGTCGTGCTGACCGCCGGACCGAACAACAGCCGGTCGGCATTGGCACGGCCGCCGCGGCTGTAGCGGGCGAAGACCGCGAACGGCTCGGCGATGCGGAAGTTGATGCCCGCCGAATAGGACAGGTAGTTCCAGCCATAGTCGACCGGTGCCGGCTGGCCGAGCGGAATGACCGCCACCCGCCGTTCCGCCGCGGAGATTATGCCGTCGCCATCGATGTCGCGCGCGACGAGGCCGGTGCGTCCGCCGCCGAGGTCCGCGCCGTAGATCGAGCCCGATGCGTCGCCGAAATCGTAGCGGACGCTGGCGCCCAGCGCGACGCGGCCAACCTTGTAGTTCAGCGAGGCGAACGGCGCGTTGACGTCATAGGCGACGCGGTAGCTGCGGCGGCAACAGTCGCCGAAATAGCTGGCGCTGTACGCGTAGAAGCCGTTCTGCGTCACCGGCGTGCCGCCCGCCGACACCACATCGACCAGCGCGGCGCGACCATCGCCGCGTACGTCGAGCAGCGTCGACGTCCACAGCCAGTCGGTTTCGATCGCCTGGCGCGACTTGTAGAAGCCCGCCGTCGTCGTCAGGTCGCCGCCGCCGAGCGTGAACACCCGGCTGGCGCGCACGTCGTTGGTGACGTTGTCGAGGCTGTTCAGCTTCACGTCGAACACTACGATCTGTGCGAGCAAGCCGTTGCCGTTGAGCGCGGCGGGGTCGGTGATCGCCTGTCCGGTCCAAGGGCCGCTAGCGAAGCGCAGCGTCGCCCCGGCGCCGCCGAGCGCGGTCGCGATATCCGACGCGGCGGCCACGTTGGATGGGAAGTTCGACGAGAAACCGCCGCTGATGTCGGCATAGCGGAACCGGTCGGTCACGGTCCATCCGGACAGGTCGATCTGCGTTTCCACGCCGAACGCCTTGACCACCGGATGCTGGCCGTCGCGAAGGTCGCGCGTGACGACATTATTCTGGCCGTCGAGCGTCAGGTTGGTGCTGAAATTGCGCGACAACAGCGCGTCGCGCGTGATCGAGAAGCCGGGCAGGCTGGTATAGCGCGGATCGGCATTGCTGCCGGTGACGCGCACCGGATTGGGCAGATAGCCGACGGCGTGATCGTCGAGATATTTGCCGTAGAAGCGGATATAGCCGCCCGAGAAGGTCTTGGTCAGGTTCGCCTTGAACTGACCGCCGCGATTGCCGTCATAGCCGACCCGGCGCGGCCCTTCGCCCTGACGGTAGAAGCCGCCGACATGATAGCGCAGGCTGCTGTCGATCTTGCCGCCATAGTCGAAATCGACGCGATATTCCTGATAGTCGAGCCCCGCGCCGAATTGCAGCGCGCCCCCTTCCTGTTCGCCGGTCTTGGAAATGAGGTTGACCACGCCGCCCGGCGAATTGGACGAGAAGGTGGAGGCCGAACCGCCGCGGATCGCCTCGACCGATGACAGGTTCAGGTCGGCGCGCAGAAAGATGTCGGCATTGCCGAAGGTGATGTCGCCGAATTCGAGCACGGGCAGGCCGTCCTCCTGCAGTTGCAGGAACTTCGCCCCGCCCGAAGCGATCGGAAGGCCGCGGATCGAGATGTTCGCATTGCCTTCGCCGCCCGAGCTTTCCGAACGGATGCCCGGTACGTTGCGGAAAATCTCCGCGGTCGAGCGCGGCGCGGCCTTCAGTATGTCGGCTTCGCGGAGCGAACTGGTGGAAATGGCGCTGTCGAGTCGGTCGCGACCCCGCGCGACCGCGGTGACGATGATGTCGCCCGCCGGCTTGGCGGCGTCCCTGGTCTGCTCGGCCGGCTTGTCATTACCCGCCGTTGTCGACTGCGCATGCGCCGACGTCCCGGCGATGAGTGGCAGCACGCAGGCTGTGGTATAGAATAGGCGCAATTCCCTGATCCTCCCCGCAAAATGATCGGGCTGCGCCTATTACAATCGGTTTAAGGATGGGTTGACGTGCGCGCGCGCCCGACACGGCTCGCGAAAATGACCGAGGGGTAGATCGGCTCTAGAACAGCCGCCCGCCATCCGGCACCCGCCGATCCGGGGCGAACAGGACCACCGCGCCGGCGTCGTCGGGAAAGCCGAGCGTCAGGACCTCGGACACGAACTTGCCGATCTGCCGGGGCGGGAAGTTGACCACCGCCGCGACCTGTCGCCCGATCAATTCGTCGCAGTCATAATGCTCGGTAATCTGCGCGCTCGACCGCTTGCGGCCGAGCACGGGGCCGAAATCGATGACCAGCTTGATCGCGGGCTTGCGCGCCTCGGGATAGGGTTCGGCGGCGACGATGGTCCCGACGCGGATGTCGACCCGCAGAAAGGCGTCGAAATCGATCGGGTCGGCGAGTGTCGCGGGGTCGTGCAGCAGGTGCATATCGGCTCCTTGGGGCGGCAGGTGGGTTGCGTGGGGGCGGGGTATAAACGACATACGCGCCATGTCGCGTTCTTCGCCCCTTCGTCAGATGCTGAGACGTGCCGGTTGGCCGGCGCTGGTGATCCTCGTCATCGGGTTCTTCGCCTATCACGCGGTACTGGGGCCGAACGGGGTGCTCGCCTATCGCGATTATCAACGCAAGCTGGCGGTGCGGAAGGCGCAATATGCCTGTCTGGAGAAGGTGCGCGCCGATCTGCGCAACCGGGTCGAGCTGCTCGATCCGCGCCATGCCGATCCCGACATGGTCGACGAACTGGTCCGGCGGAAGCTGAACGTCGCCCACCCGGATGAGTTCATCGTGCCGATCGGTGGCGAGGCGGCGGCGCGCAGCCGCTGTGGAATCCGCATCGACGACTGAATCCGGACCGGATCGGGCTGGCTCGGTTGCGCGAGGGGATAATTCGCGCCATAGGCGGCGCTTCCTACCCATCCTTTCAGGAACGAGGCATCCGAACCGTGGCAAAAGCACCGGCGCAAGGCCGCACCAGCGAACCCGTCATTCCCAATCGCGAACGGCCGGGCGAGCCAAAGCGGTACGAGGCGTCGAAAGAGGAATTGCTCTCCTTCTACAAGGAGATGCTGCTGATCCGTCGTTTCGAGGAGAAAGCGGGCCAATTGTACGGCCTCGGCCTGATCGGTGGTTTCTGCCATCTGTATATCGGTCAGGAAGCCGTTGCCGTGGGCCTGCAGTCGGCGCTCGAATCCGGCAAGGATTCGGTCATCACCGGCTATCGCGACCATGGCCATATGCTTGCGTACGGCATCGATCCCAAGGTCATCATGGCCGAATTGACCGGGCGCGAAGCCGGCATCAGCCGCGGCAAGGGCGGATCGATGCACATGTTCTCGACCGAGCATAAATTCTATGGCGGTCACGGCATCGTCGGGGCGCAGGTGTCGCTGGGCGCGGGTCTCGCATTCGGGCACAAGTACAGCAACGACGGCGGCGTCTGCATGGCCTATTTCGGCGACGGCGCCGCGAACCAGGGCCAGGTGTACGAATCGTTCAACATGGCCGAGCTGTGGAAGCTCCCGATCATCTTCGTGATCGAGAACAACCAATATGCCATGGGCACCAGCGTCAATCGCGCTTCGGCCGAGGACCAGCTGTACAAGCGCGGTGAAAGCTTCCGCATTCCGGGCATCCAGGTCGATGGCATGGACGTGCTGGCGTGCCGCGGGGCCGCCGAGGAGGCGCTGGCGTGGGTGCGCGCGGGCAAGGGGCCGATCATCCTCGAGATGAAGACCTATCGCTATCGCGGTCATTCGATGTCCGATCCGGCCAAGTATCGCAGCCGCGACGAAGTGCAGGCGGTCCGCGACAAGTCCGACCCGATCGAGGGGCTGAAGCGCGAGCTGGAAGCCGCCGGCGTCACCGAGGCCGAGCTGAAGACCATCGAGCAGGACATCCGCAAGGTCGTCAACGAAGCCGCCGACTTCGCAGAAAGCGCGCCCGAACCGAACCCGGAAGAACTGTACACCGACGTGCTGGTGGAGACCTACTGAGATGCCGATCGAACTGAAGATGCCGGCGCTGTCGCCCACGATGGAAGAAGGCACGCTGGCCAAGTGGCTCGTCAAGGAAGGCGACACGGTCAAGTCGGGCGACATCATGGCCGAGATCGAGACCGACAAGGCGACGATGGAATTCGAAGCCGTCGATGAAGGCACGATCGCCCAGATCCTCGTCGCCGAGGGCACCGACAATGTGAAGGTCGGCGCGGTCATCGCGGTCCTGGCGGGCGAAGGCGAAGACGTCGACGCCGCCAAGTCGGCACAGCCGACCGAGGCGCGCGCCGGCGATGCCGCCGTCGCGACGCCCAAGGCCGACGAAAAGAACGACAACAAGGCGCCGCCGACCCCCGAAGGTACGTCGCAGCAGCATGCCGAAACCGGCGCGCGCCAGCTGTTCGACGCCGCCGATCAGGAAGGCGAAGCCGATCCCGAGATCCCGGCCGGCACCGAGATGGTCAAGACCACGGTCCGCGACGCGCTGCGCGACGCGATGGCCGAGGAGATGCGCGCCGACGACCGCGTGTTCGTGATGGGCGAGGAAGTCGCCGAATATCAGGGCGCGTACAAGGTCACCCAGGGCCTGCTCGCCGAATTCGGCGACCGTCGCGTCATCGACACCCCGATCACCGAATATGGCTTTGCCGGCATCGGTACCGGTGCGGCGATGGGTGGGTTGCGTCCGGTCATCGAGTTCATGACGTTCAACTTCGCCATGCAGGCGATCGACCACATCATCAATTCGGCGGCCAAGACCAATTACATGTCGGGCGGCCAGATGCGCTGTCCGATCGTGTTCCGCGGGCCCAATGGTGCGGCGAGCCGCGTCGGTGCGCAGCACTCGCAGAATTACGGCCCGTGGTATGCCAGCGTTCCCGGCCTGATCGTGATCGCGCCCTATGATGCGGCGGATGCGAAGGGGTTGCTGAAGGCGGCGATCCGGTCGACCGATCCGGTCGTGTTCCTCGAAAACGAACTGATGTACGGCCGTTCGTTCGACGTGCCCAAGCTCGACGATTTCGTCCTGCCGATCGGCAAGGCGCGGATCATGAAGCCGGGCAAGGACGTGACGATCGTCAGCTATTCGATCGGCGTCGGCCTCGCGCTCGAAGCCGCCGAGAAGCTGGCGGGCGAGGGCATCGATGCCGAAGTGATCGACCTGCGCACGCTGCGCCCGCTCGATACCAAGACGGTGCTGAAGTCGCTGAAGAAGACCAACCGGTTGGTCGTGGTCGAGGAAGGTTGGCCGACCTGCTCGATCGCGTCGGAAATTGCCGCCGTGGTCATGGAACAGGGTTTCGACGACCTCGACGCGCCGGTGCTGCGCGTCACCAACGAGGACGTGCCGCTGCCCTATGCCGCGAACCTCGAAAAGCTGGCGCTTATCACCAGCGACAAGGTTGTCGCAGCGGTGAAGAAAGTCACCTACAAGAACTGATCCTGATCGACCCCGTCACGTCGCGCTATACGCATCGCAGTAATAACGCGGCGCGGCGGGGTTCGGATTGTAGATCTGGTCGAAATTGCGCCGATCGCGCACGACGAACGCCGCCGTCGCATGAATGCGTGCCGATCCGCCGGGTAGCCACGCGGTACCGACGATCGGGCGATATTCGTAGTTCACTTCGATATACATGACGCCCGACCCGGTCGGCGACTGGACCTTGGGATCCTGGTCGCCCATGCCGTTCGGCATCTTCACTCCCGCATTCTGCGAACCGGTGCCGATGCCGTCGTCCCGGTCCATGGTGCCGTGGGTGCGATCGTAGCTGGAATCATAGTCGGGTCCGCTCATCAGGCCGATGCAGCGTTGCCAGTGCAGATATTGCTCGCCGCCCGAAGCCTGTTCGAGGCTGGAAATGGTGATCCGACCGCGCGTCGTCAGCTCGATCCGGTCGCCCTGTAGCCGGGTGGCGGTCAGCACGTCGTTGATATCGATCTCGCGCAACTGCTTGATGCTGTCGTTGTTCATGTCGCCGACGCGCGATGCGTTGTCGGCAAGGTTCTGCGCGATCTGATTGATGCGCATGGTGGTCAGCGCGAGGTTGGCCGTCTCCGTGGCATAGAGGCCGATGCCCAGAAGCACGGGCAGGCCAAGCGCGAATTCCAGCATGGCGACGCCACGCCGGTCGCGAAGCACGGAACGAGCAAGCAACCGAGGTACCGTCCGGGATGGTACGGTCATGGCAGGCACACGCGCGGTATCGAACGTACCGTCTGGCGAGCATAGGGCTGATTCTTCAGCAATGTGGAGGACTCGATCGTCAGCGTTGGGGAGAAGCCGAACAGTTCCGCGACCGGGAACGGGCGGGTATAGACGACACGCATCGTATAACGGGTTACGTCGTCGGCCCCACCCTGGCCGCTACGGGCCGGATTGGTGTCGTAGACGCCATTGCCATTGATATCGTCGAAGCAATCGCCCGAATCGAGCCTGCCATTGCCATTGCCGTCCTGGATCGGTTCGGGCTTGATCAACGCGAAGGCCGAATAGCTTTCGCGCGTCGACGTGAAGGTCGCGTTCTGTGCGAGGCTGCCGACCGCAGCCTTTACCTGATCGTCGATCGCCTGCTGGTCCGATGCGTTTTCCTCCAGCGTCGAATCGCGTCCGGCCTTCTGCACGGCGCCGTCGAGGATGGCCTGGACATAGGGTTGGTAGAGCAGGTCGCCGAGCCCCATGAGCAGCATCATGAGGACCGGCGCCAGCAGCGCGAATTCGATCACGCTGACGCCGCGGCGATCACGATACAGGCGGCGAGGCGCGCGCGCGATCATCGTGAAATCCGCAGCATGGCCACGGCCTGCGCGATCTTCTTGAACGCGTCGGACAACCCGCTGCCCGATGTGGTCGCCAGCGCCTGATCCGACGAAGAGGCGCAGCTTTTCAGTTCGGTAGTGCTGCTCATCCCGAGGGCGACCGTCCAAACGTCGATCCCCATCGCCCGCGCCTTGTCGCACAAAGCGAGGAAACGGGCATTGTGGTAGGACTTCAAATCGCTGTCGCCATCCGCGATGCGGCGGTCCCAGAATTCCATGCCGTACAGGCCATAGGTTGTGTCATAGGGACTCATGTCGCCGTCGGTGAGGAAGACGACGACCTGCTTCGCAGCCGGGCGAGTGCCTTGTCCGCCATTGTCGCTGGCGAATATCCCGTCGCGCGACAGTAACCGCAGCGCCCACAGCATGCCGGTATCGTGTTCGGTGCCCCCCGAGGGCGCAAAATCGGCGGCGTTGATATAGGTTCTTATCTGATCCCGGGACAGCGCCGACAAACGCTGCACGGGCTTGCCACAGCTTGCGTAGCCGGCTTTGAGATTGGGTTCGGAACCCACCCAATATTGCGCACTGGGTTCGCCATAACCGTACAACGTGCCGCGGTAGCTTCTGTTGTTGTAGTAGCGATAATAGGCGACTTCCGGCCATAGCGGCTGCCACCGGTCCTGCCCCGACGGTTTCAGCGTCGGATCGAGATTGGGGGGCAGTCGGTTGGCGTCGAACTGCCGCGAACCGGTGGTGCTTCGGTCGGTTTCCTCGACACAGCCGAGCCATGCGTTATCGGTCGGTTTGACCCGCGTCGGATTGCGGGCCGAAGCGGCGGACATATAGTCGCTGACATCGATCGAATAGGGCTCATATGCCCATATCGGGCCCAGCGACGACCGGATTTGGTCGCAACGTCCGTTATCGCTGTTCCATTCGCGCTTCGTAAGCGTGGCGTTGCCGTTCGAATCGAAGGTCAGACGGGTTTTCGGGTCCCGAACAGGCTCAAAGGCTTCGCAACTTTCCCGTGACGCTTTGACCGGATCGCTGTGCGAGTCATATTCATATTCGTCGATGATATGTCTGGTCTGATAGCTTGCGGTGTCATCGTGGCCGTTGCTGCCGACGAGGTAGCTGGCGGACATTGCACGGATCGCGGCGCCGGCATTCACGCCCGTGGCGTACGGCACGAAGCCATAACGAATGCGCGTGTTCGGTTGCTTCACCGACTCCATCGTATCGTAGAAATCGACGACCGCGGTCCGCAATGCCGCGATCCGCGAACCTTTCTTCTCCTTCAGCGCATAGCCTGTGCTGCCGGCATAGCCTGGCGTCGTATCGGCCGTCGAACTGCCTGGGCGATCGTAGCTGATCTGCTCGGCCTTGTACTTCGAACAATCCGACTGGCTGTCGCTCGGCAGGCATGCCATCGATCCGGTGGTGTCGAGGACGAACATGACGTCGGTATCGGCGATATCGAGACGCGCTTCGCATGCGACCGCCAGCGTCACGTCCGGCGCGCCGAACATCTTCATGATCGTCATCGGGACGACGACCTGCGCATCGCCGGCGACGCGGCTGTCGCCCGTGCGGCGCGGAGTGAACTTCGCATCGGTGATGCCGAGCCAGCCATTGGCGACGTTGCTGAGGAAGAACGCGTTGGCTTGCTTCGTCGCCTTTTCGTCCAGCGTCGTGCCCTGGGTGTCGTCCATGAACTTGCGGCCGGCCAGGACGCCTGCGTCGCACGCCTGTTGCAGCCGGTTCTTGACCATGTAGACCCGGGCGACGTCGACGGCGGACCCGCCGAGCGCGGTGATGGGAATGAGCGCGATCGCCATCATGGCCAGGGTGCTGCCACGGCGATCCCGCGCCAGTCGCGTCAGAAGGCCATCTGGACACCGATCATGCCGTCGCCCGTTCATTCTGTGCCCGCCCGTCCTGCTCACACCGCGAAACCGCAATTCCCTGATTTGCATCGCAGGTTGGGGTTGACGGGCGGTTAAGACACGGCTTGGGACGGTGACCATGGAGACCGATCCCGAACGCAGTCTCGCTCTCGCCTACGCCCCCGACGATGGGCGGCGGGCGGCGCTGTCGGCGCTGCTCGCGCTCGACGCTGCGCTGGCCGATGTCGTGCGTACCACGACCCAGCCTGCGATCGGACAGATCCGGCTGGCATGGTGGCGCGAGCAGCTGGCGAACCTCGACCATGCGCCGCCGCCGGCGATGCCGGTCCTGGCCATGCTTGCCGACACCGTGTTGCCGCGCGGTGTGACCGGCACCGCGCTGGCGAAGGTGGTCGAGGGGTGGGAAGTGCTGATCGAGGAGGAAACGCTCGATCGCGACGCGCTGGACCGGTTCGGGGCGGAGCGGGGCGGGCAGTTGTTCCGCCAGGCGGCAGCGATCCTCGGCGGGGATGCCGGACGGGCGGCGACGCTGGGGCAGGGATGGGCGCTGGTCGATCTGATGCGGCATCTCGACGACACGCGTGTTGCCGAGACGGCGGGTACGCTCGCCCGGGAAGCGCTGGTGATGGGCTTGCACGGCGTCGCCCGGCCGCTGGGCCTGCTGGCACTGTCCGCCCGGCTCGATCTGGCACAGGTCGCGCCCGGCGGCCCGAAGCGCGCGGCGCGGCTGGCCTGGTTCGGGCTTGCCGGCCGATAGGGGCTGTCCGATACAGGCCACGGGCAGCTTGGGGGGTAGCGATGTGGCGGTTCCTGGCCGGGGTTGGGTCGGCATTGGCGCTGGTCGCGGTGGGACTGTTCCTGTTCCGGGGGGACGCTGCCACCGAGAAGCTGCCGCCACCGCCTGCGCCGCCTGCCATCGGCCAGACCGCCGACCCGGAAGTTCCCGAACCGCCCGCCGCAACGGCGCGGACGCGCGAGCAAAAGCGCTTCGATCGCTATGACAAGGACCGCGACGGCCGCATCACTCGCGATGAATATCTGGCGTCGCGGCGCAAGGCCTATGCGAAGCTCGACACCAATGGCGACGGGCGGCTGAGCTTCGACGAATGGGCGGCCAAGACCACGACGAAGTTCGCGACCGCCGACAAGGGGCGCGACGGCGTGCTGGACGCCGCCGAGTTCGCGACGACGGCGGTCAAACGCAAGCCGGCGAAGCGGGCCGACTGTCCGCCGGCATCGCCCCCTGCCGACGATAGTTGACGTTCACGTCAACGTAAACTAGTATCGTGGACATGATCGCTGCAACCGCTTCATCGTCCGAGTCGTCCGGGGAAGCCGATCGCTTCTCGATCACCGACCTGTGCGGCGAGTTCGGCGTGACCGCCCGCGCGCTGCGCTTCTACGAGGATGAGGGGCTGATCGCGCCCGAACGACGCGGCCTGTCGCGCATCTATTCGCAGCGCGACCGGGCGCGGCTGGCGTGGATCCTGCGCGGCAAGCGGGTCGGGTTCAGCCTCGCCGACATTCGCGAGATGATCGACCTGTACGATATCGGCGATGGCCGTGTCGTCCAGCGGCAGGTGACGGTCCAGAAGTGCCGCGACCGGATCGCGTTGCTTGAAAATCAGCGGCGCGACATCGATGCCGCCATCGCCGAACTCAGCGACTTCGTGATCACCATCGAAGCGCTGCCGAACCAGACCGCCCCGTCAGAGGGCGCATCCCCGGAGAAGGATTGACCCGATGCCCAGCTATACGCCGCCGGTCCGCGATACCCGCTTCATTCTCGACCACGTCCTCAAGATCGGCGACCATGCCGCGCTGCCTGGCTTCGCCAATGCCACGCCCGACACGGTCGAGGCGGTGCTGGAAGAGGGCGGCCGGTTCGTCGCGGAGGTGCTGTTCCCGCTGAACGCTTCGGGAGACCAGCAGGGTTGTACGCGTCACGCCGATGGCAGCGTGACGACGCCGGACGGGTTCAAGGACGCCTATCGCCAGTTCGTCGAATCGGGCTGGGGGACGTTGTCGGCACCCGAGCAGTTCGGCGGGCAGGCGATGCCGCATGTCGTGGCGACCGCGTTCGAGGAATATCTGATTTCCGCCAACATGGCGTTTGCGATGTATCCGGGGCTGACGCACGGCGCGATCGCCGCGCTGCTGGTGAAGGGCAGCCCCGAGCAGCAGGCGATGTATGTGCCTAAAATGGTGTCGGGCGAATGGGGCGGCACCATGAACCTGACCGAACCGCAATGCGGCACCGACCTCGGCCTCATCAAGACGCGCGCCGTGCCGAACGACGACGGGTCATGGGCGATTACCGGTACCAAGATCTTCATCTCGTCGGGCGAGCATGACCTGACCGAGAACATCATCCACCTCGTCCTTGCCAAGACGCCTGGTGCGCCGGAAAGCTCGAAGGGCATTTCGCTGTTCGTCGTGCCCAAGTTCCTGGTGAATGACGACGGTTCGTTGGGCGAACGCAATCCGGTCACCTGCGGATCGATCGAGCACAAAATGGGCATCCATGCCAATTCGACCTGCGTCATGAACTATGACGGCGCGAAGGGCTGGCTGGTCGGCGAGGAGATGAAGGGGCTCGCCGCGATGTTCATCATGATGAACGCGGCGCGCCTCGGCGTCGGGTTGCAGGGGTTGGGGGTTGCCGAGACCGCCTACCAGAACGCGGTGATCTATGCCGGCGACCGGCGGCAGGGGCGGGCGCTGACCGGCCCGGCGCAACCGGACGAAAAGGCCGACACGCTGTTCGTCCATCCCGACGTCCGCCGGATGCTGATGGAGGGCAAGGCGCTGACCGAAGGGTTGCGCGCATTGTGCCTGTGGGGGGCGTTGCAGGTCGATCTCGCCCATATGAGTGAGGATGCGGCGACGCGCGAACTGGCCGACGATCTGGTGTCGCTGCTGACCCCGGTCATCAAGGGCTATGGCACCGACAAGGGTTATGACGTCGCGACCAATGCGCAGCAGGTCTATGGCGGGCATGGCTACATCGCCGAATGGGGCATGGAGCAATATGTGCGCGATGCCCGGATCGCGATGATCTACGAAGGCACCAATGGCGTGCAGGCGATGGATCTGGTCGGGCGCAAGCTGGCGCAGAATGGTGGCCGGGCGATTCAGCATTTCTTCCGCATCGTCGGTGAGGAGATTGCGACTGCAAAGGGTGCGGACGCGACGCGCGACTTCGCCGAGCGGCTGGAGCGGGGCCTGAAGGATCTTCAGGCGGCGACGATGTGGTTCATGGGCAATGGCATGCAGAACCCGAACCATGTCGGCGCGGGCGCGCATTCGTACATGCACATCATGGGAATCGTCGCCACTGGCCTGATGTGGCTGCGGATGCTGACCGCTGCCGAGGCGCTGTCGGCCTCGGGCGAGGGCGATCCGAAATTCGTCGAGGGCAAGCGGGTGACCGCGCGCTTCTATGCCGAGCGGATCATTCCGGATACCGGCGCCCTGCGGCGCAAGATCGAGGGTGGCGCCGATGCGGTGATGGCACTCGATCCGGCACTGTTCGCGCGAGGGTAATCGTGCCTTCATGCGTACCCCCGCGCAGGCGGGGGTCCAGGGTCAAAGGCGATGCCGTATCGTTTGCCGCTCTGGACCCCCGCCTGCGCGGGGGTACGTGTTGGTTGTCGGGGCTATTTCGCCTTATTTCTCACGCTTCTTGCGATGGGTTTCCAGATCGAGCACCGCCGAATCCGCACCCTCCGGCAACAGGCCCAGCCGCCGCGCGACTTCCTGATAGGCCTCGACCTCGCCGCCCAGATCGCGGCGGAAGCGATCCTTGTCGAGCTTCTCGTTGGTGGTCATGTCCCACAGGCGGCAACCATCGGGGCTGATTTCGTCGGCCAGGATGATCCGGCTGAAATCATTGTCCCAGATGCGCCCGAATTCGAGCTTGAAGTCGACCAGTCGGATGTTGATCGCCGCGAACATGCCGGACAGGAAGTCGTTCACGCGGATCGCCATGTCGGCCATCTCGTGCAGTTCGTCCTGCGCCGCCCAGCCGAAGCAAAGGATATGTTCGTCCGATACCATCGGATCGCCGAGCGCATCGTCCTTGTAATAATATTCGATGATGGTGCGGGGAAGCTGCTGGCCCTCTTCGATACCCAGCCGCTTGCTGATCGAACCGGCGGCGACGTTGCGCACCACCACCTCGATGGGCACGATCTCGACCTGCCGGATCAGCTGCTCGCGCATGTTCAGCCGGCGGATGAAGTGGGTCGGCACGCCGATATTGCCGAGCAGCGTGAAGACATGCTCGGAAATCCGGTTGTTCAGCACGCCCTTGCCGTTGATCGTACCCTTTTTCTGGGCGTTGAAGGCGGTGGCGTCGTCCTTGAAATACTGGATCAGCGTACCCGGTTCCGGACCCTCGTACAGGATCTTTGCCTTGCCTTCGTAGATCTGGCGGCGGCGAGCCATGCGATTCCCTTCGACGAAACTACCCGGCCGCCGATGTTCCGGCGACCGGTGGATAAAGCCGCCGCATAGCGGAAGGGGACCGGCCGCGCAATCAGGCGGCGGGCGCACGCCGTCGCACGAACCGCCGTCCGGCAAGGAACAGTCCGGCTACAATCGCCGCCAACGATATCGGCGGCAGCAGCAGTCCAAGCAGGTTGAGCAGCGTGCTGAACGTCACGCCGGCCGACCAGCCGAGTAGTTCGCCGGCCTGGGTCAGCGGCGATGGCGTTTCAAAGCCCGGTGCGGCGTTGCCCGACTCGTAATGGAACGCGACCGGCGTGGCATTCAGGAGCGCGCGTTGCCCGGCCGCCTGCGCATCGACGTCCCGGATTGTCCGCGCCAGATCGGCACGCTGCCGTTCGAGCTCGGCTGCGGTCGAACGGTTGCCGTCGGCGATCCGCTTCTCGACGATGGCGCGTTTGGCAACGGCGGCGCTGCGCGCGGTTCTGGCAGCGTCGATGGTTGCGCCGACGTTCTCGCCGCTGACGTTGACGCTTTGCACGCCGCCTTCGCTCCGCTCAATTACGGCTATCGCATCCCGGCCGAAGCTGCGCGCGAGGGCGGGGACGATGCTGAACTGGAGATCGGCGGTGACGTTGTTCTTCGGCGAGCGGAGATAACGCATCCCGGTAATCCGGCACCGGTCCGGACCCAGCCGCTCGCACGCCTCGGCATGGCGTTCCTGTGCCGCCGCGATCCGCTGCGCCGGCAGGCGAAACGCATAGTCGTACCGGAAGGCGACGCCCGGCGCGGCGGTCACTTCGACGCCCGGCGGAACATCCTGCTCGGTCGATCCCGTTTCGCTGGCGGTATCGGACCGACCGCAACCGGCAAGCGTAGCGGAGACGGCGGCCATGATGATGAAGGTCGAACGTGAACGGGTCATCGACAACTCCTGCCTTATTTGCGGCCACAATAAGGCAGAAATAAGGCAGGAGCAATCTTGCACTATTCGATGGGTCGAGCGGTCGATAACGCGTCCTGGATCGCGGCTTTGGCGGCGGCCCATGCTGGCGTTCCCGGTGCGATCAATTCGACATGACCGGCATCATTGATGCGATGCTGCCGGACCTGATCGCCGGCCGCTTGGGCTGCTGCCGCGAAGGCGGGGGCCATTCGTGCCGGAACGATGCGGTCCTGCGCGCCGTCGATCAGGTCGATCGGCACCCCGACCGGCAGCAATTCGACGACCGATGTGTCGGCGAAGCGGTTCGGCCGGTCGCCGCCGACCAGTTGCGCGATGACGTCGGTCCCGCAACCATTGTCGGGACTGGCTTCGACCGCGGCGAGATCGGGCAGGCCGCCGAGGCTGACGACATGCGCGATCGGCAACGGGTCGCCGGCCGCGAGGGGGCTTTGCGACGGAAGGCGGCGGCGTGCCGCCAGCCAGAGCGCCAGATGCCCGCCTGCCGAATGCCCGACCGCGACGATCCGTTCGACATTCAGCCGGCAGGTGTCGGCATGGTCGCGCAAGAGGTCGGCCGCCGCAGCCGCGTCGCGAAACGTTCCCGGATAGCCGCCGCCGTCGCGGTCGACGCCGCGATAGTCGATGTTCCATACCGCAATGCCGGCATCGCGCAGGTCCGCAGCGATCCAGTCCATCAGTCGTCGATCGGCGATCGAGCTTTGCCAGCAGCCACCATGCACCATCAGCACCGTCGGCCAGCGCCCGACCGGATCGCCGGCCGGAAGCCACAGATCCACCACCTGCAATTGATCTGTGCCATAGCGAAACATCGTATCGGGCTGAGCACGCGGTCTGGCCGTCAGGTCTGACCAGCTAAGCGGGGTCCACACGGAGACGGGTTCGTTCATTACGGGTTCTCCAGCCTTTGGATGTCGCAAACGTACGGAACGGAGAGAATCGTATAATAAAAGTCGCGCATCCGAATTAATTTGGTCTAAGGAGCCAATGGGGAAGAGAATGGCGGGCATCTGCCGGCCGCAAAGGGGCGTTACCGTGGGTAGAACTCGTACCATCGAGCGTGACAAGCTATTGGATGCCGCCGAGGCGGTGACGCTGGACAAGGGGCCGGCCGGCCTGACCATCGCTGCCGTCGCCGAGCAGATGGGCATCACCAATGGCGGCGTGCAATATAGTTTCCGCAGCAAGGAATCGCTGATCGCCGCGATGTTCGAACGCTGGCAGGAGGAATATGCGGAGCGTATCGCCGAACTGGGCGCCAGCGATCCCACCGGCCCGTGTGCCGTGCGCAAGCATATCGATTATGCCGCCGACTATGCCGACCGCTCGCGGCGTGGCGCGCCCAGTCTGTTGGTGACGCTGCTCAATTCGCCGCAGCATATGACGCTGGTTCGCAAATGGTATCGCGATCGTGTCGACCTGATCGACGTGACCGGCGAACGCGGCCGTCGCCTCCGGCTGGCATTCCTTGCGATGGAAGGGGCGTTCCTGATGCGCCTGTTCGGCCTGATGGAGATGGATGACGCCGAATGGCAGTCGATCGTCGCCGATGTCGTCGCTTTGGCCGATGGCGAGCCGGGACAGGATGGGGCGAAGCTGGGACGCGCAGCCGCCTGATCCCGGTTCGTTCCATTTCGCCCCTCGCAGGAGCGCGGTTCCCCTGCTATCGCGGTCGCGATGGCAAGTGAACTGACCGATCCTTCGACGCCGATCGGCGTCTTCGACGCACCGTTCGACAGCGCTTTGTCCGAGCGCTATCTCGTCTATGCGCTGTCGACGATCACCGCCCGGTCGCTGCCCGATGTGCGCGACGGGCTGAAACCGGTGCATCGCCGGCTGCTCTGGGCGATGCGGTTGCTCAAGCTCGACCCGGCATCGGGGTATAAGAAGTGCGCGCGCGTCGTCGGCGACGTGATCGGCAAATACCATCCGCATGGCGATCAGTCGGTCTATGACGCGATGGTCCGCCTCGCGCAGGATTTCGCGCTGCGTTATCCGCTGGTCGACGGGCAGGGCAATTTCGGCAATATCGATGGCGATAACGCCGCCGCCTATCGCTATACCGAGGCGCGGCTGACCCAGGTCGCGATCGACCTGATGGCTGGCCTCGACGAAGATGCGATCGATTTCCGCCCTACTTATAATGGCGAGGAGCAGGAGCCGGAGCTGTTCCCCGGCATGTTCCCCAACCTGCTGGCCAATGGCGCCAGCGGCATCGCGGTCGGCATGGCGACCAGCGTGCCGCCGCACAACGCCGCCGGGCTGTTCGAGGCGGCGATCATCCTGGTCGACCAGCCCGAAGCGGACGATGCGGCCGTGCTTGCCCATGTCCGCGGTCCCGACTTTCCGACCGGCGGTATCGTCGCCGATCCGCCCGCCGCGATCCGCGAGGCCTATGCCACGGGTCGGGGCGGCTTCCGGGTCCGTGCCCGTCACCTGATCGAGCGGGAGAAGGGCGGCGGCTGGCAGATCGTCGTGACTGAAATTCCGTACGGCGTGCAGAAGGGCAAGTTGATCGAACAGATCGCCGCGCTCATTAACGACAAGAAGCTGCCGATCCTGACCGATGTTCGCGACGAATCGGATGCCGAGATCCGCATCGTCCTCGAACCGCGCAGCCGTACCGTCGATCCGCAGGTGCTGATGGACGGGCTGTTCCGGCTGACCGACCTCGAATCGCGCGTGCCGCTCAACCTCAACGTGCTCGACAAGGACCGCACCCCGCGCGTGATGTCGCTGCGCGAGGCGTTGAAGGCATGGGTCGACCATCAGTTCGTGGTGCTGCGTCGCCGCAGCGAACATCGGCTCGCCAAGATCGCCGACCGGATCGAACTGCTCGACGGCTATCTCGCCGCCTATCTGAACCTCGACCGGGTGATCGCGATCATCCGTACCGAGGATGAACCGAAGCCCGTGCTGATGGCAGAGTTCGGCCTGACCGACCGGCAGGCCGAAGCGATCCTGAACATGCGGCTGCGATCGTTGCGCAAGCTGGAGGAGATGGAAATCCGCGGCGAGCGTGCCAAGCTGGAAAAGGAGCAGGCCGAACTGACGCTGCTGCTGTCGAGCGAAGCACGGCAGCGCACGCGGATGAAGCGCGACCTGTCAAAGATGCGCGACCGTTATGGCAGCGAGACGGCGCTTGGCCGGCGCCGTACCGCGATCGAGGAAGCCGCCCCGGCGCGCGAAATTCCGGCAGAGGCGATGATCGAGCGCGAGCCGCTGACCGTCATCCTGTCGCAACGCGGCTGGGTGCGGGCGCTCAAGGGCCATGTCGACCTTGCCTCCGCCGATACCGCGCGGTTCAAGGAGGGCGACGGTCCGGCCTTCGCCTTCCACGCGCACACCACCGACAAGCTGCTGCTGACCACCGATGGCGGGCGTTTCTACACGCTGGGCGCCGACAAGCTGCCCGGCGGGCGCGGCTTCGGTGAGCCGGTGCGGGCGATGATCGACCTCGACGGCGATGCCCGGATTGTCGCGCTGCTGCGCGCGGCGACGTCCGACCGGCTGCTGCTGGCAGCGACCGATGGACGCGGCTTCGCAGTGAGGGTCGCCGATGTGCTCGCCGAAACACGCAAGGGCAAGCAGGTGATGGCGCCCCGACCGGGCGCGAAGTTGAAGGTCGTACGGCCGATCGCGGCCGAAGACGATTATGTCGCGGCGATCGGCGACAACCGTAAGCTGGTGCTGTTCCCGCTTTCCGAACTCGCGGAAATGGCGCGCGGGCAGGGGGTCCAGTTGCAGCGGTTCCGCGATGGTGGCCTGTCGGACGCCCGCACGTTGCGTTTCGCCGATGGGCTTAGCTGGACGATGGGCGGCGAGACCGGGCGGATCCGCACCGAAGGCGACTTGGCGCCCTGGCGCGCGGCCCGCGGTGCCGCCGGGCGGATGCCGCCCAACGGTTTTCCGCGCGACAACCGGTTCTGACCTACCGCTCGGTTCGGCACGGCGGACAATTCCGGGCTGGTTCAGTGCGTTCGCGCATCATCCTTTGGAATCGTTTGCCAGACTTCAGAAGCTTTTAACCACTCTCGCCCTATAGCGAAGCAAATGGCTTTCGGTCGGCAGTTCCTTTCCGCGTTCAAGGCGCATCCGTTTCCGGACGATCCCGCTGCCGTCCGGGTCGAACCTGCCTATGTGCCGGGCACATCGGACGGGCCCGATCCGGGGGCGCTCGACCTGATCCCGGCGCCGACCGCGATCGCGCAGCTGGTCGAGGGACGGTTGGTGTTCATTGCCAGCAATGTCGCGTTTCGCGCCGCCGGTTTCGTCGGAGCGGGGCAGGCGGCACTGCTCGGCGGCATCGGCGAACAGATCGCGACGTTCCTGCAATCGACCGAAACGCGCTGCCGCCTGTCGCTGCAGGTCGGCGATTCGGTCGACAGCCGCTATTATGACGTCACGCTGGCCCGCCGGCCCGAGGCTGTCGCGCTGGCGCGCTGCCTGATCACCCTGCTCGACCAGACCGCCGAACAGCGTACCGAGGCGAGCCTGCGGCGCGAGATGAACACCGATTCGCTGACCGGTCTCGCCAACCGCATGGGGTTCGGCGATCTGGTCGACGAACGGATATCGGGCGGAAACCGCGCCCGCTATGCCGTTCTGGCGATCAATCTCGACCGGTTCAGCCGCGTCAACGCCTGTATGGGATCGCTGTCGGGCGACGAACTGCTGATTTCGGTCGCGCGCCGGTTGAAGGGCGTGTTGCGCGGGTGCGACGTGCTGGCGCGGACCGGGGGCGATGAATTCGCGGTGTTGCTGATGCTGCGCGAGGGGCCGGACGATGCGATGCTGGTCGCCGGGCGGCTGCAACAGGCGCTGGTGCAACCGTTCCAGCTGTCCGATTTCAGTATCCGGGTCGACTGTTCGATCGGCATCGCGCTGGGCGAGGATGCCGAGGACGAGGCGGAAGACCTCATCCGCCATGCGCAGTTCGCGCTCAAGCGGTCGAAGCGTACCGGCCAGACCGAAATCTATCGCCCGCATCTGTTCGACATCGTCCGCAGCCAGTTTTCGATCGAAACCCGCCTGCGCAGCGCGTTGGAGGAGGGGCAGCTTCGGCTGGCGTTCCAGCCGATCTACGACCTGTCGAACGGCCGCATCAACAGCTTCGAGGCGCTGGCCCGGTGGCGGACGCCGGATGGACAGGACATCTCGCCGGTCGAATTCATTCCCGTGGCCGAGGAATCGGGCCTGATCGTGCCGCTCGGCCGCTGGGCGATGGACGAAGCCGCACGGACGCTGGCGCTGTGGGACCGCCAGTGGGGCGGACAGTGCGGCGCCAAGATGGCGGTGAACCTGTCCGCGGTGCAGCTACAGCGTGACGATATCGCCGCGATGTTCGCCGATGTGCTGGCGCGACACGACATGCCCGGCAGCCGGTTCACCATCGAATTGACCGAGAGCGCGTTCATCGTCGACCCCGACCGGACGTTGCAGACGATGCTGGCGCTGAAGGAAATGCACGCTACGATCGCGATGGACGATTTCGGTACCGGCTATTCGAACCTCGCCTATCTGCAGAAGCTGCCGATCGACAAGCTCAAGATCGACCGCAGTTTCGTCTCGGGCATGCTCGCCGATCGCGACAAGGTCGCGATCGTCCGCGCGATCCTGAGCTTGGCGCAGGCGCTCGGCATGCGGACTACCGCCGAAGGGATCGAGACGCAGGAACTCGAACAGACGCTCGTCGCGCTCGGCTGCGCCTTCGGTCAGGGCTATTTCTATTCGAAGCCGATCGAGGCCGATGCGGCCTATGCGATGCTGGTCGCGCGCAACGCCTGACCGACGACCTCGTCGGCGATGATGCCGGTACGCGCGGCGTCCGGGAACCCTTCCGCGATCCAGCGATCCTCTACCGCCCGCAACGCCTTTGCCACATCGGGGCCGCGCGCAAGGCCGCGTTCGACCATCGCCCCGCCCGACAGCGGCAGGGAAGGGCGGGTCCAGTCGACCAGATCCGCCGCCGCCTCGACCTCCCCCAACAGCAGCAACCGGTCGATCGCACTTTCCACGCCCAGCCGATATCCCAGCGCCCGTGGCGGCTGTGCGGCGTCCTCGCCCAACGCGGTCGCGACGCGCTTGCGATGAGCATTCGACAATTTCAGCCGCGCGGTAACCGCTTCGGCATTGCCGGTGCGAAGCAGCGCCGCAAGCCGGCGGATCGGATCGGGTGCGATGGCGGCGGTCGCTTCGCTGGCGGCCAGCGCGGCGAGACGCTCGACCGCCGCGGCATCGATCTCCGGCAGGACCGGGGTCCAGATGCCATGCTCGACCATCAACCGCATCACCGCGACGGCATCGCGCGCGACCAGCAGTTTGAGCAGTTCATCGGCGATTCGTTCGCGCGACAGCGCCATCAGGTCGTTGGCCCGGTCGATACATGCGGCCAGACCTTCGGCATCGGGCGCATCGCCGAACCGTGCGAGGAAGCGAAAGAAGCGCAGGATGCGCAGATGATCCTCGGCGATACGCTGCAACGGATCGCCGATGAACCGCACCCGGCCGGCGCGCAGATCGGCGATGCCGTCGAAATAATCGTGCAGCGCGTGGACCTGCATATCGGCATAAAGGGCGTTCATGGTGAAGTCGCGCCGCGCGGCATCGGCCTGCCAATCGTCGGTGAAGGCGACCTCGGCGTGGCGTCCGTCGGTGGTCACGTCGTGGCGCAGCGTCGTCACTTCGACGACGGTGCCGTCGGCGACCGCGGTGATCGTGCCGTGCGCGATGCCGGTCGGCACCGCCTTGATCCCCGCTGCCTCCAGTCGGCGCACGACCTCCTGCGGCGGATGGATCGTCGCGACGTCGATGTCGGACACCGGCAGTCCCAGCAACGTGTCGCGCACCGCCCCGCCGACATAGCGCGCCGCGCCGTCGCCCGCGCCCAGCGCTTCGGCCAGCCGGTCGAGGCCCGGACGTTGCATCCAGTCGGCATCGGGGAGCGTGTCGGTCAGGGCCATGTCAGTCGTCGCGCCAGATTGAGGATCATCGCCGCCGTCGCACCCCAGATGCGGCGCTCGTCGAAGATCAGTTCGTAGTAAAATCGCTCGGTGCCCTCGTGCCAGCGACTGCCGACCGAAAAATTGTTGGCATCGAGCAACAGTCGCAACGGCACCTCGAAGATCGCCTCGACCTCCAGCGGGGCCGGGACCAGCGGCAGGTCGGCCGGCACCGTCGCCAGCACCGGTACGACCTCGAACCCGGTCACGGTATGATAACGGTCGAGCGTCGCCACCACCGTCGCTGCCGAGGTCGGCAACGCGATCTCCTCCGCCGCCTCGCGCAGCGCCGCCGCCACCGGGCCGCCGTCCGCCGGATCGATGCTGCCGCCGGGAAACGCCACCTGCCCGGCATGGGTGCGTAGATCGCCGGTCCGCTGGGTCAGCAATATGCCGGGTTCGTCACGCTCGGTCACCGCGATCAGCACCGCCGCCGCCCGCCATCCGCTCGCCGGCATCGGCGCCGCGCCGTTCAGGTCGCCGGTCAGCAGTGCCTCGGCCGGGTCCGCCAGCCGCGCGCGCAGCCGGTCGGCCAGCGTCATGCCGGTTCGAACGGGAAGAACGCGCCCTCGCTCCACAGCCCGCGCCGCCCGTCCGGTCCGGTCGTCAACCGCTCGACCAGTTCATAAAAGACCGGCCGCGCGATCAGCGCGTCCATGCCGCCGCGCACGCGCAGATAGGGGCGCGGTGCTGCGTCGCTTCCCTCGATACGGATGACATGATCCGCATCGGCCACCACCAGTTCGTCGGTGTTCAGCCGGAACGCGATTCGCCCCTGTTCGCCCTCACCCGACAGCTTCGCCTCGACCGCGACGAACGGGGCGTCGTCGACCACGATCGACAGTTTCTCGACCGGAGTCACCAGGACGTATGATCCGTCGTCCTCACGCCGCAGGATCGTCGAAAACAACCGCACCATTTCGGCGCGCGTGATCGCGCTGCCTTGATGATACCAGCTGCCATCGGCCGCGATCCGCATCTCGCTGTCGCCGCAATGGGTCGGGTTCCAGCGTTCGACCGGCGGCAATTTGGCTTCGGCGGCAAGGCGGGCGACCTCGGCGAGCGAGAGCGAGGCGAAATCGGCGGGAGGCTGCATCGGCATGGCCGTCCGTTAGCTTGGACCGCGCGCCCGCGACAAGGGGTCAGGCCGCCAACGCGACGCGCGGCCCCATCATCCCGCTGCATTCGGGCACCACGCCACGCGCCAGCAACCGCCGCTGCTCATACGGGCCCGGCATCCGCCAGCCGCCGGTCCGCGCCGCATCGAAGCCGAAGCGGCCATAATATTCGGGATCGCCGATCAGCATCAGCGGCGCATCGTCGCCTGCCGCCGCGATCGATGCCGCCATCAGCCGCTGTCCGATGCCGGCCCCCTGCCGATCGGGCGCGACCGCGACCGGTCCGACCATCACCATCGGTACGGCGCGCCCGTCATCGGCATTCAACTGAACCGGCCAGCACTGGATACAGCCCGTCAGCCGATCGCCCTCTACCCAGGCGAAGCTGAGCGAACCGATCGGCTGCAGCCCGACGCGCACCCGATAGGCGGTTCGCTGATGCCGATCGGTCCCGAACGCAGCGTCGAGCAATGCTTCGACGTCGGCAGGAGCAAGGGTGGCAAGCGGGCGCAATTCGGACAAATGCGGGGTCCAATCCAATCGGGATGCGCGCCTGTACCGCCACGACGGACAGGCACAAGGGGCAAGATTCGTCACCGGCCCGCTTTCGTGGCCGCCGGCGTCTGCTATCGCGCCAATATTCCCAGCAGATGACAGGTGCCGCTTGCGCGATTCGCTCCAACTCGAAGTCCACGATATCGAGGTGAATGTCCTGACCGGCATTTATTCGGAGGAGACCCACCTGCCGCAACCGTTGCGGATTTCGATGACCGTCGATCTCGACTGTCCCGAACGCTTCGCGCCGGACACGCCGCTGTCGGCATCAAAAAGCTATATGGACCTGAAACATGCCGCAACCGACGCGTTGCCGCAGGGGGTACATTTTACCCTTATCGAGGGCGTGGTCGATCACATCGCCGACACGCTGTTCCTGTCCGATCCGCGCGTGCAGCGGGTCAAGATCCGCATCGTGAAGCTGGCCATTGCCGAAGCCGGCGAATCGATCGGCGTCACCATGGTCCGGCACCGGCGGTGAGCCGCCCGCTGGCGCTGGTCACCGGCAGTCATCGCCGGCTGGGCGGCCATATCGCCGTACGGCTGGCACGGGCCGGCTATGACGTCGCGTTGCACGCCAGCCGTCCGAGCGAGCCTGATCCCTCGGTCGTCACCGGGATCGGGTCGGCGCGATATGAATCCTTCGCCGCCGATCTTGCCGATGCGGCGGCGGTCGCTTCGCTTGTCCCGCAGGTTGCGGATCGATTCGGTCGACCGATCGATCTGCTGGTCAACAACGCGTCCTGCTTTCGCGCCGATGACGACAGCTACCCCGCGGCCGCGTCGCTGACGGCGCATTTCGCGGTCAATGCCGCTGCCCCGTTCGTGCTCGCCACGGCGTTGGCGGGGCAGGGCGGGTCGGCGGTCGTCAACATCCTCGATCAACGGATCGCCCATCCGCACCGCGACCAGCTGGCCTATACCCTCTCGAAACAGGCACTTGCCGAAGCGACGCGGACGCTCGCGCTGGCACTGGCGCCGGCCGTGCGCGTCAATGGCGTCGCGCCCGGCCTGACCATCGCGACCGACGACTATGATGCCGGACAACTGGACCGGCTGGCGGCGATGATGCCGCTCGAACGCCTCCCGACCGCCGATCAGGTCGCCGATGCGGTGCTGTTTCTTGCCGGCGCCAGCGCCTCGACCGGGCAATTGCTATTCGTCGATGGCGGGGCCGGGCTGGTGCGGTTCGAACGCGACTTCGTCCATCTCGGCCGCTGATCGATCAGCGGTCGCGGCCGTCGTCGCACCGGCCGAGCTGCTGCCGCACAAAGGCATAGTCCTCGCGCGCGATCGTCGCATTTCCTTCGTCCTGCGACTGGAGACTGGTGTCGGGCAGCGTGTCCGGCAGGCCGCACGCCAGGCGATACCATGCCAGCGTGTCGCGTTGCGGTGCGCCGCCGGCTTCGTCGATGATGTCGCCCAGCGACAACGCCCAGCGTTTCTCCTCGCCCGGCCGCCGCAGGATCAATAGCGACACTGGGTTGCCGTTCGCGGTCTTCAGAAAGATCTGCGTTTCGCCTTCGCCGGGCAAGGTACCCGGTACGTGGAAGGCGTTGCCGATCCCGATCACCGCCGGCGGGGCATCCGGCGCGATCACGTCGCGCACGACCCCTCTGACCCGTTGGTCGAGCGTCGGCGTCCACGAAAATTGTGCATCGGGCGTAAGCAATTGTACCTGATCGGGACGCCCGGCTACGGCGCGGGCAAAGGCGATAACCCGCTGCCGCTTGAGCTTCGGCGCGCGACCGCGCGGATCGAACGGCACGTCGACCAGATACCCGACCCGTGCCGGCAGCGGGCCGTTCGCGCGGATCAATGCGCCGACATCGGCGGTGACGTAGAAGCGGACATGCCCCGGCGCGAGGCCGACTGCTTCGGCCGGCGGAATGCGCGCCGCGGAGCGAATCGTGGCGTCGAGCACGATATCGCCGTCGAGCGCCAAGCTGACGAGCTGCGCATAGGGCGGGCCGGATGATTCGGTAGCGATAACATCGGCGGTGCCGTTCTGACGCGCGACGACCGGGCCGCACCCGATCAAAAACAGCGACATGGCGGTCGCGACGGGGAAGGAGCGTTTCATCGACCCGATCATAATGCCCGCAAATGCGTGGTTACAGACTTATTTCGGTAATGGCACGATTGTACGATTGTTTCGTCCGACAAAGCGTTTGCGTCGTTTAAAAGGCCGCGATAGACAATCGCGTCCGGAATGCCGCGTAGCCCCGGACACGACGGTCGTTGCGTGCCGGTTTCGCCGGACGGACCGACCCAATGTACCGGGCTAGAGGAGTTTGGTTGCTGAATGGCTTACGCTGACCAAAAAGCAGGTAGTGGCCGGATCGTCGCTCTGATCATCGTGGGGATTCTCCACGTCGTGATCGGGTATGCGTTCATCTCCGGCCTTGCCTATAAATATGTGAAGAAGGTGACTGAGGATACCGAGACGTTCGACGTCGAGGAACCGCCACCCCCGCCCGAGGAGATTCCTCCTCCCCCGCCGCCGCCCGATCAGCCGCAGCCGCAGTCGCCGCCGCCGGTCGTGACGCCGCCGCCGATCGTCCAGACGCAGGCACCGCCGCCGGTGGTGATGCAGACGGTGACGACGCCGCCGCCGACCTATGCGCCGATCCCGACCGCTGGTCCGCCTGCGCCGCCCGCACCGGTTGCGCCGCCCGCGCCGCCGGCTCCGGTGATCAGCAAGGCTGCTGGTGCGAAGGGTGACCCGTCGCAGTGGATTACGCAGGAAGACTATCCCGCGTCGGCGCTGAACAGCGGTGACGAAGGTGTGACCGCGATCTCGTGGGACATCAACGCCCAGGGTCGCGTCGAGAATTGCCGCGTGACGTCGTCGAGCGGTTCGGCCGCGCTGGATCGGGCCGCGTGCTCGGCCCTGCAACGCCGCGCCCGTTACTCGCCGGCGCTCGATCAGGCGGGTAACCCGATCCGTTCGAGTTCGTCGCGTCGCGTACGCTGGCAGTTGCCGGCCGACCGGTAAGACCGGGTGCCTCGCGGCGAAATGTCGCGAGGCGGTCCGGGGCCTAATTCTTCAAGAACATAATCAGCTTTAAGGAAACTATCCGATGCTCACCATCCTTGCCGCCGGCGCGCCCGCCGGGGCTCCGAACTTCGGCTTCTGGGAAGCGCTTCAGCAGGGCGGCGCGATTGCGTTCGGCACGCTGGGCATCCTGGTCATCATGTCGGTCGGTTCGTTCTACATCCTCTTCACCAAGCTGTTCGAACAGCAGAAGATCATGAACCAGGCGAAGCGCGTCCGCGCCACCTTCTGGCAGTCGAACTCGCTGCGCGAAGGCGCCGCCAAGCTCGACAAGAACTCGGCCTATCGCCAGATCGTCGACGACGGCCTCGCTGCGCAGGACCAGCACGGCAAGCTGACCGATCCGGTCGAGGCGCATGACTGGCTGCACGGTTCGCTGGCCCGTTCGGAAGCGGCGATCAACTCGAAGCTCAACGGCGGCCTCGCCTTCCTCGCGACCGTCGGCGCTACCTCGCCGTTCGTCGGTCTGTTCGGTACCGTGGTCGGCATCTACCGCGCGCTCGTGAAGATCGGCGCCGCCGGTCAGGCCGCGATCGGCGACGTCGCCGGTCCGGTCGGTGAAGCGCTCATCATGACCGCCATCGGTCTGGTCGTCGCGGTTCCGGCCGTGCTCGCCTACAACTGGCTGCAGCGCCGCAACAAGTCGATCGCGGAAGACCTGTCGGCCTTCTCGAACGACGTGCTCGGCTATCTCGCCTCGAACGGTGCGGTTCGTCCGACCGTCGCCGCTCGCGGCCCGGCGCCTGTCGCCAAGCCGGCGACCGGCAGCACCACCGCCGGCCAGGCCGGTGGCGTGCCGACCGCGCCGCGCGTCTGATCCGACGCTGACACCGCCGGGATCGTTTCTGGTCCCGGCGGTTCGATTGAGTATAAGTGGATAGGATAGCCTCATGGCGATGAGTGTTGGCGGCGGCGGCGATGAAGCCCCCCTCTCGGACATCAATACCACGCCGCTCGTGGACGTCATGCTCGTGCTGCTGATCATCTTCCTGATCGCGGTTCCGGTCGTGGTCCAGCAGGTGAGCGGCCTCAAGGTCCCGAAGGTCGTGTTCGAACCGACGACGACCAAGCCCGAAAACGTGTCGCTTTCGGTGCAGGGCCTCGACGGACAGTGCGCCGTCTATTGGGGTCTCACCCGCGTCAATGCGGACGAGCTGCGGACCCGCGCGGTCAAGAAGCTGGAAGACGAAGTCGCCCGTCAGGGTGGCGTCGGCAACCCGAACCTCGAACTGCCCGAAGTGCATATCCGCGGCGACGTGAACACGCCGTATCGCTGCATCGGCGGTACAATCTACACGATGCAGTCGGCCGGGTTCACCAAGGTCGGGTTCATTTCCGAACCGGACCCCAATACCACCCCGCGCGCGCGTCAATAGGAGTAGCCTGACATGGCAATGAGTGGTGGCGGTCGCGCAGACGACGAACCGATGATGGACATGAACACGACGCCGTTGATCGACGTGCTGCTCGTGCTCCTGATCATGTTCATCATCACCATCCCGATCCAGAGCCACGCGGTGAAGGTCGATTTGCCGCAGCCGGACAACCGGCCGCGCGAGAATGTCGACCCGGTCAAGAACAAGATCGCGATCAACGCGCAGGGCCAGACCTTCTGGAACGGCACACCGGTCGACGAGGTCACGCTGACTCAGTATCTCGACCAGACCGTGGCGATGAACCCGCAGCCCGAACTCCACTTCCAGCCGGACGCCACGGCGCGGTACGAAGTGGTCGACGGCGTGCTGGCGATCGTTAAGCGGGCGAACGTGACGAAGCTCGGCTTCGTCGGCAACGAACAGTATCGCGCCGACTTCTAAGTCGCGCATAACACTGTTTCGCAAAGGGGCGGCTTCGGCCGCCCCTTTTTTTACGCCCGTCTTGCGGAGCCGTCTTAAAAGTGAAACATTGATGTCATCACGATGTAACAAACGGGAGATGATGTCATGCGAATCGGAACGCTCGTACTGCTTGCCCCGGCGCTGGCGGCCATGGGGATCGCCGCCAGCGCGAACGCCCAGGATGCGCAATATGCGCACGCCGCCATTGCTGCCGGTAACCTCCCGGCCGCCGAACGCGCATTGGAGCGCGACGCCCGCGCGGGAAGTCGCGAGCCGCAGGTGCTGCTGAACCTCGCCGCCGTCTATGCGATGACCGACCGCCCCGATGCGGCGCGTGCGCTGTACACGCGCGTGCTGGCCGGCGAAGATGCGTCGCTGCTGATGCCGTCGGATCAGGTCGCCAGCGCCCATGACGTGGCGCGCCGCGGACTGCGGATGCTCGATCGGTCGAACGCGGTGCTGCTGACGTCGCGCTGATCTCTCCGGGCGTATGGTCGGCGGCCGAGACCTCGGCTTCAGCCGTGACCTGCTCGCCCGAAACGAACGAACAAAAACGCCGCCGGGTTACCCCGGCGGCGTTTTCGCGTTCACGTTCTGAACGACGTCAGAAATTCATGCGCGCGACGATCGAGTAGCGCCGGTCATTCACATACCATTGCCGCGGCACACGCCGGATCGCGTCATTCTGGTCCGCCACGGCGGCTTCGGTGACCGTCATCGCGTTGGTCAGGTTCACACCCTGGATGCCGATCCGGAATTGCGGCGTAACCTGCACGAATGCCGATGCGTCCATCTGGCCATAGGCCCGCTGGAAGATCGGATCGAACGGGGTGATGACGTCGCGCAACGTCAACAGATAGTCCGACCGCCAGTTATACGACGCCCGCAGCGACAATATCCCGATGTCGATGAACGGGGTGACGTTGAACTGGTGCTTCGAAAGCCCCTGCAGCGGGAAGCTGGTTCCGGTGATGGTCGGCTGCTGACCGGCGGCGACCGCCGGGTCGGTGGCGGACAGTACCGCCTGCGGCACGCCCGAACTGCTGATGAACGTGTAGTTGGCCTGCAGGCCCAGCCCCTTCAACGCGCCCGGCAGGAAGTCGTAGGTCTGTTGATAGCCGACCTCGACCCCGCGAATATGCCCAGTCGCGTCCGAATTGACCGGGGTGGTGACGATCGCCTCGAAACTCTCGCCATTGTTGGTGAAGGTCTGACGCTGGGTATCGTTGGTCAGCACCTTGCTCAACCGCTTGTAGAAGCCCGACACGGTGATCGATCCGACGCGCGAGAAATACCATTCGCCGGTCAGGTCGAAACTGTCGGCCTCGGTCGGCAGCAGATACGGGTTGCCGGCGTTGAACTGGCCGAACACCTGCACCTGGTTCGGGGGCAGGGTGCCGTCGGGATTGACGACGATCGGAACCTGCGCACCGGTGCTGTCGAGCTGCGACTGGGTGGTGAGACCCACGGTATAATAGTTGCGCACCAGACCCGGCGACGGCGGGGACACGCCTTTGCCATAAGCGGCGCGGAATTGCAGGCCGTTGCCGACCTCCAGCCGCACGTTGAGGCTCGGCAGCCAATAGTCATAGGTCAGGTCGACATTGTTGGCGACGACCGCACCGTTCAGGAAATTCTGATAGCTTGTCTGCTGGGCGCTCGGCAATGCGCAGAAGGCGGGGACGGTCGCCCCGGTCTCGCCGGCAATCACCTGACCGATCGCTTCCGAACATTGCGCCGCGGTCGGCAGCGACGTGACGGTCGGGAAGGACTGGAAGCCCTGGCTGATCCGCTGCGTGCTGGTGTAGCGGACGCCGACATTGCCGTTCAGCTTCCACCCATTGCCGAATTCGGTGTCGAACCGCGCCATGACATAGGCGGCCTTGTTGCGTTCGGTCTGCGGATTGACCTCGCCGCGCAGATAGTCGGTGCCGGGCACCACGTCGCAGCGCTGGTTCAGCGGGTTCCAGCCGGCATTGATCGCGCGGCCGTCGGCACAGGTGGTGCCCGGTTGCCATTCGCGACCGATCAGCAACCCAAGCTCGCGATATTGTTCGAGATTGCTGGCCGGACGCCCCGAATAGAACAGGCGCCCGGGGCCGGCGGGGCTGGGCGTGCGACCCTGCAGGAAATTGTTGTAGAAGAATGGCTGCGTCACGTTCAGCGGCGCGCCGCCATCGGTGGTCGGATCGCCGTCGACATTGTCGGTCAGCCAGACCGGGCCGTTATTGCCCCATTGTTCGGACAGCACGCCCCAATTGTAGGCTGAGAAACGCGACACCGTGTCACGCTGTGCGAAGCGACCGCCAGCGCGGACCGCGCGAAGGAAGCCCGATTCGGGGAAGCTATATTCGAGGTCGAGCCGCACCGCGTCCGAATTGCCGTCCGATTCCTCGGAATGGTCCATCGCCGAGCGATAGAAGGTGTTGTACGGATCGATGAAGCTTTGATGCGTACCGCTTAAATAGGTCGGATAGACGTCGGTTCCGGGCGTGCCGACGCAGGTCGTGTCGCAGGTTTGCGGCGCGATGAAGCTGACCTCCGGGATACCCTTTCCATTCAGGCGGATCTGCGCGTCCTGATAGCTGGACGTCCACAGGCCGTTGTCGACGGTGCGGTTGGCGGAGACGACATGCTGGTAATCGAGGTTCAGGCCGAGCCGGCTGCTAACGTCCCATTTCAGATTGAAGGAATAGTCGGTCGTGACGTTCTTCGAAATCTGTTCGCGACCCTGGTTGTTCGACTGCAGCCCCGACGCAGGGGTACGCGGGTCGAGGCCCTGCTGGTCGGCGCGCCAGCCGGTCGGCGCGGTGATGATGCCGCTTTCGAACAGGCCGCTATCGTCGAAGTTCAGCGTCGTGCCGGCGCGGGCGCGCGAGTCGCCGTTGGTGGTGACGTTGTCGGTCGCGATTTCGATGGTGCGTTCGTTCCACGCCTGCCGCGCGTCGGAGCGCAGGAATTGCGCGGTCGCCTCGATCGAGCCGTCGTTCGACCGCCACTGGGCGGCGGCGGAATAGCCATAGCGTTCGCGGTTGAAATCCTGGCTGCCGATCACCGCGCCGCGCGGGAACAGCCCTTCGCCGGTCTGGGTCGCGCCGTCGAAGGCGACGACGTCGTTGCGAGTGCCGTCCGAGTAGATCGGGCGGACGCGGAACGAAGAGATGCCCAGCCGGTCGGCGCGGGTATAAAGCTGCGAATAGCTGATCGAACCGAGCAGGCCAAATTCGCCAATGCCGGTCTGCCAGCGGTTGCTGACCAGCGCCGACAGCGACGGTGCCCCCTTCTTCGCAAACTCGCCGTAATTCATCTCGGCATTGGCGGAGACGAGCAGCCCCTTCTGATCGAACGGCTTGCGCGTGCGCAGGTTGACGACGCCGGCAATGCCGCCCTCGATCCGGTCGGCAGAAGGCGACTTGAACACGTCGACGCCGCCGAGCAGTTCGGACGGCACATCCGCAAAGCTGAGCCCGCCGCTGTTCCCTGCGGAAAAGGCATCGCGTCCGTTGAATTCGGAGCGGACATAGGTGAGGCCGCGCACGACCACGCCCGACCCCTCGACCGAGAAATGGTCGGGATCGACGCCGGCGGCGAAGCGGTTGATCGACACGCCGGGGATGCGTTGCAGCGTTTCGGTGACCGAACGGTCGGGCAGTGCGCCGATATCCTCGGCGGTGACCGAATCGACGATCACGTCCGAATTGCGCTTGATGCCCTGAGCACTCGACAGCGACTGGCGAAAGCCGGTGACAACGATGTCAGGGGCGGCGCTGTCATCGGGAGCCTGGGTCGGTTCCGCCTGGTTGTCAGCGTTGTCGGGGCCCGGCGCGATCGAGCTTTGCGAGACGTCGCCAGCGGCGGTCTGGGCAAGCGTCGGTGCGGCAAGGCAAAGCGCGACGAGCGACGCGCCGGCCTTCAGCGCCACGGCGAGCGACCGATCACCGTACGACGAATGGGTTGCGTGGAATGGCACGTAGAACTTCCTCCCCGGAATATGGTAGCGCTATCATTACGACGCGCATTTTTGGTTCGGGGTTGGGCTTAGGGGAGAAGCTTGCGATGGAGCAATAGCTTAGGAAGTGAGCTATATTGAATAAGTGCGTATGTGTTGCAAAAGTGTCGCCGACCCTGCGCCCGACGCCCGCTCCTGTACAACCAACGAAACGGAATCCCAGAAAATGGAATGGCGTAATTGGGCGTCCGCCGACGCGATGCCGCCGACCTGCGGACGGACTACAGCATGAGTGACGATCGCATCCGTCGGATCGTCATCGTCGGGGGCGGGACCGCGGGGTGGATGGCGGCTGCCACCTTCGCCAAGCTGCTGACCACCGACTATTGCGACATAACGCTGGTCGAATCGGACGCGATCGGCACGGTCGGGGTGGGCGAGGCGACCATCCCGCAAATGGCGACCTTCAACCGCATGCTCGGCATCGACGAGGCGGAATTCCTGCGCGAGACGCAGGGCAGCTTCAAGCTGGGCATCGAATTCGTCGACTGGGCGCGGATCGGCCACCGCTATTTCCATCCGTTCGGCAGCTACGGCATCAACATGAACGGCATCTCGTTCCATGCCTATTGGCTGCGGTTGCACGCGCTGGGCGAGGCGCCCACGATCGAACCCTGGTCGTTGCAGGCGATGGCGAGCGAACAGGGCAAGTTCATGCGCCCGATCGATGCCGGCAATTCGCCGCTCAGCGACATCGCCTATGCCTATCACTTCGATGCGGGGCTCTATGCCCGCTATCTGCGCCGCTATGCCGAGGCGCGCGGCGTCGTGCGGCAGGAAGGGCGGATCGATCGCGTCGCGCTTCGCCCCGAGGACGGGTTCGTCGAGGCCGTGACGCTGGCGGACGGCCGGCGGATCGAGGGCGATCTGTTCATCGACTGTTCGGGGTTTCGCGGGCTGCTGATCGAACAGACGCTGGGCGCGAAGTTCGTCGACTGGTCGCACTGGCTGTCCTGCGACCGCGCGGTGGCGGTGCCGTGCGCAGGGACCGAGGCGATGGCGCCCTTCACCCGGTCGACCGC
Organism: Sphingomonas sp. BL-S-05; assembly: GCF_055521695.1. NCBI lineage: Bacteria > Pseudomonadati > Pseudomonadota > Alphaproteobacteria > Sphingomonadales > Sphingomonadaceae > Sphingomonas > Sphingomonas sp. BL-S-05. The sequence continues at coordinate 1,132,761 of NZ_CM145499.1, forward strand.
CCGGCGCGCCGGCTGGCAATGGCGCATCCCGTTGCAGCACCGCATCGGCAACGGCCATGTGTTCAGCAGCGCGCATATGAGCGACGACGAGGCGACGGCGATCCTGCTGGCTAATCTCGATGGCGAGCCGCTCGCCGAACCCCGCTTCGTGCCGTTCCGCACCGGGCACCGCGACGCGATGTGGATCAAGAATTGCGTCGCCATCGGCCTCTCGTCGGGCTTCCTCGAACCGCTCGAATCGACCAGCATCTGGCTGATCCAGTCGGGTCTGTCGCGGCTGATGGCGATGTTTCCCGACCGGCACTTCCGCAGCGCCGAGATCGAACGCTACAACCGCATCCTGTCGACCGAATATGCCGAGATCCGCGACTTCATCATCCTGCATTACCACGCCACCGAACGCGACGATTCGGATTTCTGGCGGCATTGCCGGACGATGGCGGTCCCCGAGCGGCTGGCCGAAAAGATGCGGGTGTTCCGCACCCATGGCCGGACGTTTCGCGAGAATGAGGAACTGTTCAACGACACCAGCTGGTTCGCGGTGATGAACGGGCAGGGGATGCGTGCCGAGAGCCATGATCCGATCGCCGGGACGCTCTCGCTCGACGAAACGCGGGCACGGCTGGCGCATATCTGCGACGCGATTGGCAAGTCGGCGGATTACATGCCGACGCACCGGGCGTTCATCCGCGGCTATTGCGCGGCGGACGACCGGTAAGGCCCCTCCCCGGTAAGGGGAGGGGATACGCTGTCGGTCAGCGGACCGTCAGCGTCGTGGCCTTCAACGCGGTCGAACTGTTGCCCGCGCTGATCGTGAAGGTGCCGGGTTCGACGACGCGGTGCATGTCGACATTCCAGAAGGCGAGGTCGGCAGGCTTCAGGTCGAATGTCACCGTCCGCCGTTCGCCCGGCTGCAGCGTCACGCGCTGGAAGTGTTTCAGTTCGAGCACCGGGCGGGTGACCGTCGCTTCGTCGTCGCGAACATAGAGCTGGACGACTTCATCGCCCGCACGGCGGCCAGTATTGGCGACGTCGACCGACACGCGCACCGTCTCGTCGCGGCCGATCGTCGCCTTGGCAAGCCGCGGCGCGCCGACGTCGAAGCTGGTATAGGACAGGCCATAGCCGAACGGATAGAGCGGGGCGGTGCTGTCGAACAGATAGCCGCGCCGCGACGTCGGCTTGTGGTTGTAGAAGATCGGCAACTGCCCCTCGCCGCGCGGCACCGACACCGGCAGCTTGCCGCCGGGATTGGCGCGGCCCAGCACGACGTCGGCGACGGCATTGCCGGTCTCCTGCCCTAGATACCAGCCCTCGACGATCGCGGGCGCGTTCGCCTCCAGATAAGTTGCGGCAAGCGGCCCGCCGTTGAGCAGCACGACGACCACCGGTTTGCCGGTCGCGAACAAGCGGCGGGCGAGCTCGTTCTGCTCGCCGATCAGGTCGAGCTTCTGCCGGTCGCCGAGATGCTGGTCGGCCCAAGCTTCGCGGCTCAACTGTTCGTTCTGGCCCAGCACCAGCAGGATCGTGTCGGCCCGTGCCGCCTTGCGCACCGCTTCCTCGATCAGCGGGGCGTTTTCGGCCGGCGGGACCAGTTCGACCTTGTCGCCGGCCCATTGGCGGCTGCGGGTCAGGCGCACGCCCTCGGCATAGTCGACCGAGAAGCGACCTTGTGCCGCCTGCTGCATCCCCTCCAGCACGCTGACGACATGGCGGGGCACGTCCGAATAGCCGCCGATCGGGGTGTCGCGGGCATGGGTGCCGACGACCAGCATCTTGCCGACCTTGGCCGGGTCGAGCGGAAGTAAGTCGTTCCGGTTCTTGAGCAGCACCATCGATCGCACGGCGGCTTCGCGAGCCAGCGCGATAGCATCGGGGGTCGCGGTCTTCGCCTCGGCGGTGCGGGCGTCGACATAGGGGTTTTCGAACAGCCCCATCTGGAACTTCATGGTCAGGATGCGGCGGACGGCATTGTCGACCTGTTCCTGCGGCACCTGTCCCGACTTGACCATCGCGGCCAGCGTCGACCACCCATCGGCGTCGGGCAGCTCCATATCGACCCCTGCGTCGAGCGCACGGCGGCCGGCGGCGGCGCTATCGGTGCCGTACATCTTGTGGCGGGTGTTCAGTTCCTTGATCGCGAAATAGTCGCTGACCACCGATCCCTTATAGCCCCATTCGCGGCGCAGCACGTCGTCGAGCAGCCATTTGTTGGCATGGCTGGGGATGCCGTCGATTTCGTTATACGACGCCATCACCGCCTGCACCGGCAGTTCTTTTACCGCGCGTTCGAACGGTGGGAAGAAATTCTCGCGCAGCGTGCGTTCGGAAATATTGGCCGGGCCGACATTGGTGCCGTTCTCGGGCTGGCCATGGCCGGTCATGTGCTTGAGCGTGACCATGACCTTGTTCGGCGCGAGCGGCAGGGTGGTACCCTGGAACCCGCGAATCGCGGCAAGGCCCATCTCGCCGACCAGATGCGGATCCTCGCCATAGGTTTCCTCGATCCGGCCCCAGCGCGGATCGCGTGCGACGTCGACGACGGGGGCGAGCGCGAGATTGGCACCGCGCGCGCGCATCTCGCGCGCTGCCACGCCGAACACGCGCTCGACCAGCGCCGGGTCCCATGACGAGGCGAGCGCGATCGACTGCGGGAAGCTGGTGGCGCCGCGCGCGACATAGCCGTGCAGCGCTTCCTCATGCATGATGAGCGGGATGCCGAGCCGGGTCTGTTCGACCGCCCAGCGCTGCGCGGCGTTGATATAGTCGGCGGTCTCCTGCGCGGTGCGGTTGACGGCATCGGCGGTGACGCCCGCCGCATTGTTGCCGGCAGTGACGCCGCGCTTGTCCGACGGACGGGTGATCTGGCCGAGGCCGTTGGGGAAGGCGCGCGCGGCCTTCGTCGCCGAGAAATTGCCCTTCGCGTCCTGGACGTCGCGCTTCTTTTCCCAGATGCCGATCATCTGCGCGACCTTTTCCTCCAGCGTCATGCGGCGCAGCAGGTCCTCGACCCGCGCGGCGACAGGTTGCGAGGCGTCCTTGTACAGCATGCGCTCGGACGAAGCCGGCCGGTTGGGGCGGGTCTGCGCGACGAGGCTGCCAGTCGCGGCGGTCGCCAGCAGACAGGCGAGCGCGATGCGAACGGGCTTGGGCGCTAGGGTCACATTCTCTCTCCCGGGACATGCGGCATCCGGTTCACCCGCCGCCGCTATTTGGTAGCGCTATCAGCTATCTTTCCCGCCCCGGGCCGTCAACCGATCGCGGTATTTGCATTCGCCCGTTCCGCGCCATAAGCATTGCGGCAAGGGAGCGGTTTTTATCCATGGAAAAGCCAAGTCGTCGCAGCGGTGGCAGCATTACCGTGCAGGACGTCGCGCGCTCGGCGGGCGTGTCGGCGATGACGGTGTCGCGCGTCGTCAATGGCGGCGCCAATGTTCGCCAGTCGACGCGCGAGGCGGTATTGGCGGCGATCCAGCGCCTCAACTATTGGCCGAACACCGCCGCGCGCAGTCTGGCGGCGGGGGAGGCGGCCCAGATCGGGCTGCTCTACGCCAACCCGTCGCTCGCCTATCTGTCGAACTTCCTGATCGGGGCGCTGGAGGGCGCGCGCAAGGTCGGCTGCCACCTCGTCCTCGAACCCTGTGAAGGCGACAGCGCCGATGAACAGGCCGAAGGCGCGCGGCGCTTCGCGTCGACGGCGGTGCAGGGGGTGATCCTGCCGCCGCCCCTGTCGGATTCGGTGCCGGTGCGCGACGAACTCGACGCCGCCGGCACGCCATCGGTCGCGGTCGCGGTCGGGGTGGCGCAACCGGGGCGCGCCTCGGTGCGGATCGACGATTGCACGGCGGCGCAGGCGATGACCCAGCATCTGATCGACCTCGGCCATCGCCGGATCGGGTTCGTGCGCGGCGATCCCAATAACGGTTCGAGCGCCGAGCGCTGGCGTGGCTTCGTGGCGGCGATCGAGGCGGCGGGACTCGACCTAGCCGACATGCCGGTCGAACAGGGCTATTTCACCTTCCGGTCGGGGATCGATGCCGGCGAGAAGCTGATCGACCGCGACGACCGCCCCACCGCGATCTTCGCCTGCAACGACGACATGGCCGCAGCGGCGATCAGCGTCGCGCATCGTCGCGGACTGCATGTGCCCGAGGACTTGAGCATCGTCGGGTTCGACGACACCTCGCTGGCGACCACCACCTGGCCCGAAATCACGACGATCCGCCAGCCGATCGCGGCGATGGCGGAGGCGGCGGTGGAAATGTTGCTCGCCGAGATTCGCGACCGTCGCATGGGCCACGAGGGCGCGGGCGAGGACCGCGTGCTCGACCACGAACTGATCGTGCGCGAATCATCGGGACCGGCGCCGGCGGCGGCCGGCCGTCCTGGAACGACACGGCGCCCGGCCGCGTGAAAGGCACGGTCCTTTCATAGCGGACGCTTGCTTTTGTCGTAATAATTCGCCACCGTTACCGCTAACACGCCGTTTCGAACGGCGGTGAACATGGAGTGGATGGGGATGGTAGAGGCGACGGGGGAGCGCGTGAACATCGCGCTCGTCATCGCGATCGTTGCAGTGGCGACGATCGGGGGGCTGTTGTTCGGATATGACAGCGGGGCGGTAAACGGCACGCAGGAAGGGCTGAAGACCGCGTTCGGGTTGAGCGAGGCCGGGCTCGGCTTCACGGTCGGATCGCTGTTGATCGGCTGTTTCGTCGGCGCGTTCCTCGCCGGCAAGCTGGCCGACGCGATGGGTCGCCGCAAGGTGATGATGCTCGCCGCGATCCTGTTCCTGATCGGCGCGCTGATCCAGGGGTTCAGCCACGTCCAGATGCTGTTCGTGATCGCCCGTTTCATGGGCGGCATGGCGGTCGGCGCGGCGTCGGTGCTGTCGCCCGCCTATATCTCCGAAGTCGCCCCCGCCAACATCCGCGGGCGGATGACCACCATCCAGCAGATCATGATCATTACCGGCCTGACCGCCGCGTTCGTCGTGAACTATTATCTGGCCGCCGCCGCCGGTGCGTCCACTTCGATCTGGTGGGGCGGCTATGAGGCGTGGCGCTGGATGTACTGGATGCAGGCGATCCCGGCCGCCGTGTTCCTCGTCGCGCTGCTCTTCATCCCGGAAAGCCCGCGTTATCTGGTGCAGAAGGGCCGCCTGGACGAAGCCCGCATCGTGCTGACGCGCCTGTTCGGTCCGGCCGCCGCCGCGATCAAGATCCGCGATATCGAAGCCTCGTTCAGCAAGGACCATCGTCCGGCGCTGCGCGACATTCTCGACCCGGTAAAGGGCGGCATCCGTCCGATCGTGTGGGCGGGCCTCGTGCTGGCGGTGTTCCAGCAGTTGGTCGGCATCAACGTGATCTTCTATTATGGCGCGACGCTGTGGCAGCTCGCCGGCTTCACCGAAGACCAGTCGCTGCAGATCAACATCCTGTCGGGTGTCGTGTCGATCGCGGCGTGCTTCGTGACCATCGCGCTGGTCGACAAGATCGGGCGTAAGCCGCTGCTGCTGATCGGTTCGGCGGGCATGGCGGTGACGTTGTGGGCGCTGGTCTATTGCTTCCACAACGGCACGTTGGACGCGGCGGGCAAGCTGCAGCTGTCGGCCGAACTCGGCACGCTCGCGCTATGGGCAGCGAACCTCTACGTCGTGTTCTTCAACGTCAGCTGGGGGCCGATCATGTGGGTCATGCTCGGCGAGATGTTCCCGAACCAGATGCGCGGTTCGGCGCTGGCGATCTGCGGCTTCGCCCAGTGGTTCGCTAACTATCTGATCGCGCAGAGTTTTCCGGTCATGGCGGCGGGCCTCGGCCTGACGATCACCTACAGCTTCTATGGTGCCTGTGCGGTCATCAGCTTCTTCCTCGTCCAGAAATTCATCCATGAAACCAAGGGCAAGGAACTGGAGGACATGCAGGGCTGAGAATCTGCGTTACGTGTAACCTTCGCCACCTTCGGCCCCGCGCATCGCGGGGCCTCTCGACCGAGTAGCCATGATGACCCGTACCCCCGCCCGTCCGTTCCGATCGCGCGAATGGTTCGCTGCGCCCGGCCGCCTCGACATGGCCGCGCTCTATCTCGAACGGTTCATGAACTACGGCATCACGCCCAAGGAACTGACCAGCGGACGGCCGATCATCGGCATCGCCCAGTCGGGATCGGATCTGACGCCGTGCAACCGCATCCATCTGGAAACGGTCAAGCGGGTCAAGGCCGGGATCGAGGCGGCGGGCGGCATTCCGATGGAATTCCCGACCCATCCGATCTTCGAGAATTGCCGCCGCCCGACCGCGGCGATCGACCGCAACCTCGCCTATCTCGGGCTGGTCGAAATCCTGAACGGCTATCCGATCGACGCGGTGGTGCTGACCACCGGCTGCGACAAGACCACGCCATCGGCGATCATGGCGGCCTCGACGGTCGATATCCCCGCAATCGTCTTGTCGGGCGGGCCGATGCTCGACGGCTGGCATGACGGCGATCTGGTCGGGTCGGGCACGGTGATCTGGCGCTCGCGGCGCAAGCTGGCGGCGGGCGAGATCACCGAGGAGGAGTTCCTCGAAGCCGCCACCGCCTCGGCGCCGTCGGCGGGCCATTGCAACACCATGGGCACCGCATCGACGATGAATGCCATCGCCGAGGGGTTGGGCATGTCGCTGCCCGGCTGCGCGGCGATCCCGGCACCCTATCGCGAACGCGGCCAGATCGCCTATGAAACCGGCCGCCGTATCGTCGACATGGCCTATGACGATCTGCGCCCGTCGAAGATCCTGACCCGCCAGTCGTTCCTGAACGCCATTGCGCTGATCACCGCGATCGGCGGATCGTCGAACGCGCATCCGCATCTACACGCCATGGCGCGCCATGCCGATATCGAACTGAAGCCGTCCGACTGGATGGACTATGGCTATGACCTGCCGCTGCTGGTCGACGTACAGCCCGCCGGACGCTTCCTCGGCGAACGCTTCCACCGCGCCGGCGGCGTGCCGGCGGTGCTGAGCGAACTGATCGCGGTGGGCAAGGTCGACGGCAATGTCGCGACCGTCACCGGCCGGACGCTCGGCGAGAATGTGGCCAACCGCGTCGCCACCGATCGCGAGGTCATCCGGCCCTATGATCAGCCGCTCAAGGAACAGGCCGGCTTCCTCGTGCTGTCGGGCAATCTATTCGACGTCGCGATCATGAAGACCAGCGTCATCGGTCCCGATTTCCGCGCACGCTATCTGTCGCAGCCCGGCAACGAAGGCTGTTTCGAAGGGCGGGCGATCGTGTTCGACGGATCGGACGATTACCACCACCGCATCGACGATCCGGCGCTCGACATCGACGAGAATTGCATCCTCGTCATCCGTGGCGCGGGCGTGATCGGCTGGCCCGGATCGGCCGAGGTCACCAACATGCAGCCGCCCGCCGCGCTGCTCCAACGCGGTATCCAGAGCCTGCCGACGATCGGCGACGGGCGGCAATCGGGGACGTCGGACAGCCCGTCGATCCTCAACGCCTCGCCCGAAAGTGCGGTGGGTGGCGGCCTCGCTTGGCTGCGCACCGGCGACACGATCCGCATCGACCTGAACCATGGCCGCTGCGACATGCTGGTCGACGATGCCGAGATCGCGCGGCGCAAGGGCGAGGGTATTCCGCCGGTCCCGGCCAGCCAGACGCCGTGGGAAGAGATTTACCGCGAAAAGGTCGGCCAGCTTGGCGAAGGCGGCGTGCTCGACCTCGCACTCAAATATCGCCGGACGTCGGAAACGACGCCGCGCCACAATCACTGAGGAAACGGACATGAAGAGCGAACATGCCGCGCGGATGCTGCCGGCCGATCATGACAAGGCGCTGCTGGTCGGGCGGATGCAACTGGCCGACGGCCCGACGCCGGTGGTGGTGAAGGGCGGCAAGGTCATCGATGTGTCGGCCCATGCCGCGACCGTCGCCGATTTGCTGGAGCGGAGCGATATCGCCGCGCTCGACGGTCCGGTGGTGTGCGACACCGCCGCGCTGGCCGATGCGGCGGGCGATCAGCCGCCGATCCTGTCGCCGATCGACCTGCAATGCGTGAAGGCGGCGGGCGTGACCTTTGCCGTGTCGGCGCTGGAGCGGGTGATCGAGGAACGCGCACGCGGTGACGCCGATGCGGCGCAGGGCATTCGCGGCGACCTCGAAGCGCGCATCGGCGGGGGTATCCGTTCGGTGAAGCCGGGATCGAGCGAAGCCGCCGAACTAAAGGCCGCGCTGATCGAGGCGGGCATGTGGTCGCAATATCTCGAGGTCGCGATCGGCCCCGATGCGGAGGTGTTCACCAAGGCGCCGGTGCTGTCGACCGTCGGCTGGGGCGCCGATGTCGGCATCCGCTCGGACTCGTCGTGGAACAATCCCGAGCCGGAGATCGTCGTCGTCGCGACCAGCGACGGCAAGGTCGTCGGCGCGACGCTCGGCAACGACGTCAACCTGCGCGATTTCGAAGGGCGCTCGGCACTGCTGCTTGGCAAGGCGAAGGATAACAACGCCTCGACCGGGATCGGCCCGTTCATCCGCCTGTTCGACGGCGACTTCACCATGGACACGGTGCGCGACGCGGTCGTCGATCTGCGCATCGACGGTCCCGAAGGCTATGTCCTGACCGGCACCAGCACCATGCGCGAAATCAGCCGCGATCCGGAGGATCTGGTACGGCAGGCGCTGTCGGAGCATCAATATCCCGACGGCTTCGTCCTGTTCCTCGGCACGCTCTTCGCGCCGGTGCAGGACCGCGACGAACCGGGCCGCGGCTTCACCCACAAGCCGGGGGATGTGGTGCGGATCTCGACCCCGTCGCTCGGCGAACTGGCGAACACCGTCACCACCTCCAAGGCTGCCGACCCGTGGCGTTTCGGCATTCGCGACCTGATGCGCAACCTCGCGCGCCGCGGCCTGATCGCCGCCTGACACCTCTTTGCTGGAAACACCCATGTCGCCTGACGATTTCGCCTACCCGATCGCGCCCGAAGTCCGCGCTTCCTATCCCTCGCTCGCCGGCAAGCGCGTGCTCATCACCGGCGGCGGGTCGGGGATCGGCGCGGGCGTGGTCGAAGGGTTCGTCCGGCAGGGCGCGCACGTCACCTTCTTCGACATTGCCGAGGCGGACTCGCTGCAACTGATCGAGGAACTGGCGGGCGTCGGCCCGACCCCGGCGTTCCAGCGGGTCGATCTGACCGACATCGCCGCGCTGAAGGCCGCGATCGAACAGGCGATTGCGGAGGGCGGCGAGTTTGACGTGTTGGTCAACAATGCCGCCAGCGATGATCGCCATTCGATCGAGCAGGTCGACGAAGCCTATTGGGATAACCGCATGGGCGTGAACCTGCGCCACCTGTTCTTCGCGGCGCAAGCGGTGATCCCGGGGATGAAGGCGCGGGGCAAGGGCGTGATCGTCAACATGGGGTCGATCTCGTGGCACCTCGCGCTGGAGGAACTGACACTTTATCAGACCGCGAAGGCGGCGATCGAGGGGCTGACCCGCAGCTTCGCGCGCGAACTGGGTGGCGACGGTATCCGCTCGGTCTGCGTCATCCCCGGCAATGTCCGCACCCCGCGTCAGCTGAAATGGTACACGCTTGAAGGGGAGGCGGAGATCGTCAAGGCGCAGTGCCTGAACGGACGCCTGGTCGCAGGCGACATTGCCGCGATGATCCTGTTCCTTGCCTCCGACGATGCGCGGCTGGTAACCGGGCACAGCTTCTTCGTGGATGCAGGGTGGCGGTGAAATGACGAAGGTACAGAAGTCCGAACCGGTCAGCGTCTGGGACCTGTCGGCACCGTTGCTGGAAGGACCCAACTGGGTCGACCGCGACAACGCGCTGTGGTTCGTCTGTATCAAGACGCCGCGCATCCACCGTTACGATCCGGCGAACGGCGAGCGGCGGAGCTGGGCCGCGCCGGGCCAATGCGGTTTCGTGCTGCCCTCGGCCGATGGCAAGTTCATCGCCGGGCTGCAGAGCGGGTTGCACCGGTTCGACCCGACGACCGGCGCGTTCACATTGTTGGTCGACCCGGAGCCGAACCTGCCCGGCAACCGGCTGAACGACGCGACCGTCGCGCCGAATGGCCAGCTCTGGTTCGGGACGATGGACGATGGCGAGCGCGCGGCGACCGGCGCGATCTATCGCCTTGCCGCCGATGGCTCGGCCATTGCGTCGAGTCCGCAGGTTGCGATCACCAACGGACCGGCGGTCAGCCCCGATGGCCGGACGCTCTACCATGTCGATACGCTGGGCGGGCATATCTATGCCTGCACCATCGCCGCCGACGGATCGCTGACCGACCGGCGGCTGTTCGTGACGATCCCGAATGCCGAAGGCTTTCCCGACGGCCCGGCAGTCGACGCCGAGGGTTGCGTGTGGATCAGCCTTTACGCCGGCTGGGGCATCCGCCGCTATTCGCCCAAGGGCGAGTTGCTGGAGACGATCAAGATGCCGGTCGATGCGATCACCAAGATCGCGTTCGGCGGTCCCGATCGCAAGACGGTGTTCGCGACCACCGCGAACAAGCATCACGATGCCGATCAGGCTGCGGCGCAGCCGCTGGCGGGCAATCTGTTCCGCTTCGAGGTCGACGTGCCGGGCGTGGCCGGACCGGAAGTGTCGATCGGCATCTGACCGGATCAGGCGGTCCGCAGCCGTCGCCAGTTGCCGAGATGCGCCATGGCGAGCGCGAGGCTGCCGGCGACGGTCAGCGCGGTTTCCGCGCCGGGTACGCTGTCGAACGCCAGCCCCGCTGCCAGTCCGGACAGCCCCAGCGCGCCGAGCAGCATCGGCACGACCCAGCCATGTGCGCGCCATCCGCCGACCAGCGCCAGCGCGCTGACCGGTATTGCGGTCAGCAACAGCAGCAGATGCAGCCATTCCGACGACGGCAGGCCGATGCTCGCCAGCGCGGGCAGCAGCGCGAACAGGATCGGCAGCCCGATGCAATGGATCAGGCAGAGCAGCGACGCGCCGATCGCGGCACCGTCGAGAAGGGTGGAACGTTGCATAGCCGCGCAGATGTGACTTTATATCATCTGGCGCAAGAGGCTCAGCTCGATTTTCGGACGACCAGTTCGGGCGGTAGCAGCGTCGGTGCGGTTTCGCGACGGTCGATCCGGCGGATGAGCATGTCGACCAGCAACTCGCCGGCCCGCGCATAATCCTGTCGGATGGTGGTGAGCGGCGGCTGCGCCAGCGAGGCGGCGGGAATATCGTCGAACCCGACCAGCGCGACGTCTTCGGGCACGCGCCGCCCCGCCTCGACCAATGCGCGCACCGCACCCAGTGCGATCATGTCGGACGCCGCAAAGATCGCGTCGAAGGCGATCCCGCGCGCGATTAGGCGACTGGCGGCGTCATAGCCCGATGCTTCGCTCGACAACGCGTCGACCTGCAACCCCGGATCGACCGGCAGCCCGTCCGCCTGCAACGCCGCCGCCAGCCCGCGATACCGGTCGCGCGATTCGGGATATTGGCTCGACGCGTCGCCGAGAAACGCGATCGCGCGTCGCCCGCGTCCGATTAGATGCCGCCCGGCGTCATGGCCGCCCGCAAAATTGTCACAGCCGATGACGGTGCCCGGATGCGCCGGATCGGGCGATCCCCAGCGGACGAAATGCGTCCCCTGCGCCACCAACTGGTCGAGCCGCCGCGAATAGGCGTCGAAATCGCCATAGCCGAGCAGGATCAGCCCGTCCGCCTTGCGGCTGTCCTCGTAATCGACATGCCAGTCGGCGGAGAGCTGCTGGAACGAGGTCAGCAGGTCATAGCCGCGCGCGCCGCACGTATGCAGGATCGACCCCAGCATCGACAGGAAGAACGGATTGATCCGCGAACCGTCGGGCGCGGGGTCTTCGAAGAACAGCAGCGCCAGTGTCGAAGTGCTGCCCCGCCGCAGCGCCGACGCGTTCTTGTCGACTTTGTAATTAAGCTGCGCGGCGATCGCCTCGATCCGCAGCCGCGTGGCGGCGCTGACCGTCCGGTCGCCGCGCAGCGCCCGGCTGACGGTCGGTTGCGATACGCCGGCCAGCGCCGCGATATCGAAGGAGGTCGGCTTGTCGCCCGACGCCATGCCTGGTCCTTTATGGCCGCATTGGGCCTGATCCGTATCAGTGAACGGCCGGTGTAGCGGTCGCACCCGGTCACCGGCAAGCGCCGACTGAATACGTATGCTGTCCGCTTCTCAACCGGCCCGGATGGTTTCAATAGGAGGGTACGGACGAACCGGGCGAAAGAACCGGGGAATCAACCATTTCTGGGGAGGTTTGGGAAATGCGGTATTCATCGCAGGCGCGGTCGTGCGCCCGGCTGGCGCGCGGTGCCAGCATCACGGCATTGATCGCGGCCGGTGCGCTGGCAGGAGCCGGCAGCGCGTTCGCACAGACGGCGTCGACCACCCCGGAGCCGACCACGGCCCAGACCGACGGCACCGACCCGACCGATCCCACCGCGAACGAAGACGTCGATATCGTCGTCACCGGCTTTCGCGCCAGCCTCGAAAATGCGGTCGCCGAAAAGAAGAACCGCGATCAGGTCGTCGAATCGATCAGCGCCGAGGATATCGGCAAGCTGCCCGACGCGTCGATCGCCGAGTCGATCGCCCGCCTGCCGGGTCTGACGTCGCAGCGCGTGTCGGGTCGGTCGAATTCGATCTCGATCCGCGGCTTCGCCCCCGACTTCTCGACCACGCTGCTCAACGGCCGCGAACAGACCTCGACCGGCGACAATCGCGCCGTCGAATATGACCAGTATCCGGCCGAAATCATGAGCCAGGTCGTGGTGTACAAGACCGGTCAGGCGAACCTGGTCGGGCAGGGCCTGTCGGGTACCGTCGACCTGCGCACCGTCCGTCCGCTCGAATATGGCCGGCAGGCGATCTCGATCGGCGCGCGCGGCACCTATGCCGATCTCGGTAAGCTCAACGCCGGGTCGCGCGACAAGGGCTACCGCGTCAGCGGCACCTATATCGACCAGTTCGCCGACGACACGATCGGCATCGCCCTGTCGGCCAACTATCTCGACGAACCCTATCAGATCCAGGAATTCAACGCCTGGGGCTATGCCGGCTTCAACGGGCAGGGGGTGATCGGCGGATCGAAATCCTATGTTACCTCGACCCGTCTGAAGCGGCTCGGCCTGTCGGGCACGCTGCAATACAAGCCGGTCGATAACCTGACGGTGACGGTCGACGGCTTCTATTCGGACTTCAACGACGACCAGCTGAAGCGCGGCATCGAACTGCCGCTCGGCTATGGACAGGCGTTCAACGACCCGACCCAGCCGCAGGGCGTCAAGCTGACCGGCACGACCGCGAACAGCGACGGTTTCATCACCTCGGGCACGTTCGGCAATGTCGAAGGCGTCGTCCGCAACGACGCGTTCGAGCGCAAGGCAAAGCTCTACGCCTTCGGCTACAATATGGCGTGGCGCGGCGACGATGGCTGGAACGCGACGCTCGACGCGAGCTATTCGCGCACCGACCGCGAGGAGATCATCCTCGAAAGCTATGCCGGTACCGGCTACGGCCAGAATGTCGGCGCGAAGGACACCATCGCCTTCACCAGCGGCAGGACCGGCACGCGCTTCAGCCCGACGCTCAACTATTCCGACCCGAACCTGATCCTGCTGACCGATCCGCTCGGCTGGGGCGGATCGAACCTGCAGGCCGGTTACTATAACGACCGCAAGGTGCAGGACCGGATCGCGCAATATCGGTTCGAGGTCGAGAAGGAGCTGGACGGCTTCTTCGGCGCGGTGAAGGCGGGGCTGAACTATACCGATCGCGACAAGTCGCTCGATCCGGTCGAGGCGCTGCTTGCGCTGAGTGGCGGGCTGCGCTCGCTGCGCATTCCCGACCAATATGTGAAGGAGCCGACCAGCCTCAATTATCTCGGTCTCGGTCCGATGCTCAGCTACGATCCGCGCGACCTTTTGGCGGGTGGTGTCTACCAGTTGAACCCGAATACCAGCCTCGACGTCCCGGCCAAGGCGTTCCGCATCGCCGAGGACCTGATGACCATGTATGTCCAGGCGGACATCAACCAGGACATCGGCGCATCGGTCCTGACCGGGAATGTCGGCGTACAGGCGGTTGCGACCGAGCAGAAGTCGTCGGGTCTGGTCGCGGCGAACGGGACGCTCGTTCCGACGATCCGCGGTACCGATTACTGGGATTTGCTGCCCAGCCTCAACCTGTCGTTGCGCATGCCGGGCGACTGGGTGATCCGCGCCGGTGCTGCGCGGCAGGTACAGCGTCCGCGCCTCGACGATATGCGCGTTTCGCAGGGCTATGGCTATAATCCTGCGGAGCAGATCATTACCGGCGGCGGCGGCAACCCGTTCCTGCGGCCGATCCGATCGAACTCGTTCGATCTTACGGTCGAGAAATATTTCGGACGCGCTGGCTACATTGCGGCACAGGGCTTCTACAAGGACCTGAAGTCGTTCGTGTATAATCAGACGATCCCGTTCGATTACGGCGGGTTCCCGACCCCGACCGGTACCCCGCCGGGTACCCCGACGCTGGGTCGGTCGGACGTGCCGATCAACGGGGAAGGCGGCAGCATCTATGGTGTCGAACTGGCGGCGACGCTGCCGCTCAACACCTTCGTGTCGTTCCTCGACGGCTTCGGTGTGACCGGCGGCGGTTCTTGGACCAAGACGCAGATCAAGCCGACCCCGACCTCGCCCGCCGAAGACATTCCCGGCTATTCGAAGTGGGTCGTCAACGGCACCGCCTATTTCGAGAAATGGGGGTTCAGCGCGCGTGGTTCGGCACGGTACCGGTCGAGCTTCGTCGGCGAACTGTCGGGCTTCGGCGGCAATCGCCAGCGCCGCCGCGCGCTGGACGAAACGATCATCGATGCGCAGATCGGCTATGAATTCCCGAAGGGCACCACGCTCGAAGGATTGTCGCTGTTCGTGCAGGGGCAGAATCTGACCGACGAACGCTTTGCGACCGTCGATCCGGCGTACGACCTCGCGGTGATCGATTATCAGAGCTATGGCCGGCGCTTCCTTGCCGGGGCATCGTTCCGGTTCTGATGCCACAGCCCGCCCGTCCGCATGTCGGACGGGCAGCGGTGACGGGAGGCGTTGATGGCGATCGATCAGAACCCCGTCCGCAGCGTCGCGATCGTCGGCGGCGGTTCCGCCGGCTGGATGACGGCGGCGGCACTGGCCCGGTTCCTTCCCGGCGGTACGCAGGTTACGCTGATCGAATCCGATGCGATCGGAACGGTCGGCGTGGGCGAGGCGACGATCCCGCAACTGCGTCTGTTCAATCAGCATCTGGGCATCGACGAGGATGATTTCGTCGCCCGTACCGGTGGCAGCTTCAAGCTCGGCATCGAATTCGCCGGCTGGAACGGGGCGGACAGCCGTTACATTCACGCATTCGGCACGATCGGCCGGTCGCTGGGTCTGGTGCCGTTCCATCATTACTGGCTGGCGGCCGGTGGGGGTGACGCACCCGCGTCCTTATGGTCGCACAGCGCTTGCGCCGGGGCGGCGGCGGCGAACCGGTTCGATCGCGATCCGGGCAATCCGCAGGCACCGTCCGGGATCGCCTGGGCATATCATTTTGATGCCGCGCGTTACGCCGCCTATCTGCGCAAACGCGCCGAGGCGGGGGGCGTCGAGCGGGTCGAGGGGCGGGTGGTCGCGATCGACCAGAACGATGCCGGCATCGCCGCGGTTACGCTTGACGATGGCCGCGTTATCGATGCCGATTTCTTCATCGACTGTTCGGGTTTTGCCGCACTGTTGATCGGGCGGATGCCGGGCGATCGCTGGGACGACTGGTCGTCGCTGCTGCCGTGCGACCGGGCACTGGCCGTGCCCTGCGTCGCGACGCAGCCGATCACGCCGTACACTCGCGCCACCGCGCGCTCGGCGGGGTGGCAATGGCGCATTCCGTTGCAGGCGCGGACCGGCAACGGGCTGGTCTATGCCAGTACGCATATGTCCGACGACGAGGCGGCGGCGACGTTGCTCGGCACTCTCGATGGGGCGGCGCTGGCCGATCCGAAGCCGCTGCGCTTCACCACTGGGCGTCGCCATGCGCCTTGGATCGGTAACTGTGTAGCGCTCGGGCTGGCCGCCGGGTTTCTCGAGCCGCTGGAATCGACGTCGATCCATCTGGTGCAATCGGGGATCGCCCGGCTGCTGTCGCTATGGCCGGCAGCCCGACCGCGTCCGGCCGATATCGCCGAGTTCAACCGCCAGTCCGAACGCGAATGGTTCGGCGTGCGCGACTTCCTGATCGCACATTATGCATTGAACGGTCGCGACGAGCCCTTTTGGCAGGAACGCCGCGCGACGCCGCTGCCCGACAGCCTCGCCGAGCGTATCGCGCTGTTCCGCGAATCGGGCCGCATCGTCCGCGACGAGCATGAATTGTTCGCCGAGGTCGCGTGGCTGCAATTGCTGGTCGGGCAGGGGGTGCGGGCGGAAGGCTATCACCCGCTTGCCGACGCGCTACCCGCCGACCGCCTCCACCAGTTTCTCGACATGCATTCTAAACATGTTGCCGCCACGGTCGCGCGGATGCCGACCCATGACCAGTTCCTGCGCGCCCATTGTCCGGCGCCCGATGCAAAGGTTGCCGCGTGATCCGATCCCTGCTTCTGGCCCTTACCCTCGGCTCCAGCGTCCTGCCTGCCGCCGCGCAGGATTTTCGCGCCCGCGCGCCCGAGGACGAAGTGATCTATTTCGTCCTGCCGGACCGGTTCGAAAATGGCGACCGGTCGAACGATCGCGGTGGCCTTCGCGGCGACCGCATGGTCCATGGCTATGATCCGACCGCCAAGGGCTTTTACCATGGCGGCGACCTGAAGGGGCTGACCGCGCGGCTGCCTTATATCCAGTCGCTCGGCGCCACCGCGATCTGGGTCGGCCCGATCTTCAAGAACAAGCCGGTGCAGGGCGGTCCGGGGCAGGAATCGGCCGGCTATCACGGCTATTGGATCACCGACTTCACCCAGGTCGACCCGCATCTCGGCACCAATGCCGATTTCAAGGCGCTGGTCGATGCGGCGCATGCGCGGGGGATGAAGGTCTATATGGACATCATCGCCAACCACACCGCCGACGTGATCCAGTATCGCGAATGTGCCGGTAAGAGCGCCTGCGTCTATCGCAGCCGCGCCGACTATCCCTATGCGGCCAAGGGCAAGAACCCCGGTTTCGCGGGGGACAATGTGCAGACGGCGGAGAATTTCGCGAAGCTGACCGACCCGTCCTTCGCCTACACGCCCTATGTCCCCGCCCCGGAAAAGGCGGTGAAGGTGCCGGCGTGGCTCAACGATCCGATCTATTATCATAATCGCGGCAACACGACCTTCACCAACGAAAGCTCGCAAATGGGCGATTTCGTCGGGCTGGACGATCTGATGACCGAGAATCCGCGCGTGGTCGCGGGCATGATCGATATCTTCGGTGGATGGATCGACCGGTTCGGCATCGACGGCTATCGCATCGACACCGCGCGCCATGTGAACCCGGAGTTCTGGGCGGCGTTCGTGCCGGCGATGCTGGAGCGCGCCAAGGCGAAGGGGATACCGAACTTCCACATTTTCGGCGAAGTCGCGCTGTCGTCGCTCGACGCGGGCGGCCTCGCCGCATGGACCAAGACGGGCAAATTCCCCGCCGTCCTCGACTTCTCGTTCCGGGAGGGCGTCGTGCAGACCGTCGCGGGCAAGAAGGGCACCGATGCCTTCGAAACCGTGTTCGACGGCGATGTGCTCTATGCGGGGGGCGAGGCGACGGCACGGCAATTGCCGACCTTCACCGGCAATCACGACAATGGCCGCTTCGCCTTCTACCTCCGGCAAGCCCGGCCCGAAGCGAGCGATGCCGAAATCCTGTCACGCGTCATGCTGTCGAACGCGATGCTGCTGACGCTGCGCGGTGTGCCGACCATCTATTCGGGCGACGAACAGGGATTTGCCGGCGACGGCAATGATCAGGACGCGCGCGAGGACATGTTCGCGTCGCAGGTCGCGTCGTACAACGACAACAAGCTGGTCGGCACGACGGCGACTACCGCGACCGCGAACTTTACGCCGACGCATCCGCTCTATCGCCAGATCGCCGAACTGGCGAAGCTGCGCACCACCACCCCGGCGCTGACCCGGGGGCGGCAGGTGTTGCGCGCGCGGGAGGAAACGCCCGGCCTGCTCGCGATCTCGCGCTTCGATCCGACCAGCAACGCCGAAGTGCTGTTGCTCTTCAACACCTCGACCGCGCCGATTACCCGCAATGTGCAGGTCGAGACCGCGTCGACCGGCTTCCGCGCACTCGCCGGACGTTGCGGCAGCGTGACCGCGCCCGGCGCTGTGCGCGTCGACCTTCCCGCCCTTGGCTATGCGGTATGCGCCGCGGAGACCCGCTGATGACCGAGACTGCGAATACGCGCCGCTGGTGGCACGGCGCGACGATCTACCAAATCTACCCGCGCAGCTTCGCCGACAGCAATGGCGACGGAATTGGCGATTTGCCCGGCATCACCGCGCATCTCGATCATGTCGCGTCGCTCGGCGTCGATGCCATCTGGCTGTCGCCCTTCTTCACGTCACCGATGAAGGATTTCGGCTATGACGTTGCGAATTATTGCGATGTCGACCCGATCTTCGGCACGCTCGCCGACTTCGACGCACTGATTGCGAAGGCACATTCGCTAGGCGTGAAGATTATCATCGATCAGGTGTGGTCGCATACCAGCGACGAACATCCGTGGTTCGTCGAAAGCCGGTCGAGCCGCACCAATCCGAAGGCCGACTGGTATGTCTGGGCCGATGCCAAGCCCGATGGTTCGCCACCCAGCAACTGGCAGTCGGTGTTCGGCGGACCGGCATGGACGTGGGATGCGCGGCGCGGGCAATATTATCTGCACAATTTCCTGAAGGAACAGCCGCAACTCCACGGCCATAATGCGGAGCTGCAGGAAGCGTTGCTCGATACCGCGCGCTTCTGGCTCGACCGTGGCGTCGACGGGTTCCGGCTCGATGCGATCAATTTCGCGATGCACGACCCGGAACTGCGCGACAATCCGCCGATGCCGAGCAACGGCAAGACGCGCACCCGCCCGTTCGATTTTCAGCGCAAGCTGTATAATCAAAGCCATCCCGATATTCCGGCGTTCCTCGAACGGGTGCGGGTGCTGCTCGACGGCTATGATGGCGACCGGTTCACCGTTGCCGAGATCGGTGGCGACGACGCTACGCGCGAGATGAAGCTGTTCTGCGGCGGCGGCAACAGGCTGAACACTGCCTATGGCTTCGACTTTCTCTACGCTCCCGAACTTAGCCCGCGCATTCTGCGCGACGCGATCGAGCCGTGGGACGAAGGCTCGCCATGGCCGAGCTGGGCGTTCGAAAACCATGACGCGCCGCGTGCCGTATCGCGCTGGCTGCCCGAAGGTGCCGATGCCGATGCGTTCGGGCGGGTCAAGATGCTGCTGCTCGCCTGTCTCCGCGGCAACATTTTCCTGTACAATGGCGAGGAACTGGGGCTGCCACAGGTCGACATCGCGTTCGAGGATCTGCAGGATCCGGAGGCGATCGCCAACTGGCCGCTGACGCTGTCGCGCGACGGTGCCCGCACGCCGATGCCGTGGGTCGCCGATGCCGAAAATCTCGGCTTCGGCGCGGGCAAGCCGTGGTTGCCTGCGGGCGCTTCACATCGGCCGCTCGCCGTCGACCGACAGGAAGTCGACGCGCATTCGCTGCTCAACTTCACCCGTCATGTCCTGCGCTTGCGCAACGCCCATCCGGCGCTGCGTTCGGGCAGCATGACGATCGTCGAGGCTTCCGATGCGATCCTCGCCTTCGAGCGTGAACTCGATGGGCAGCGCATGCTGTGCGTGTTCAATCTGTCGAATGCACCGGCGCAGTTTTCCACCGGCGCTGGCTGGCGCGCAATCGAAACCATTGGCGACGTGGATGGGGACCGGTTCGGCCCGTTCGCGGCGTGCGTCGCAATCTGCGTCGAAGCATAAGGAACAGACTGTTGAGGATGATGAAACTGGCGCTGGCGCTTGCCGGCATGACCGCGATGGCATCGCCCGCCTTTGCGGAGGTCGTCGCGCGTGCCGCCTCGCCCGACGGCAAGCTGACGCTTGCGGTCAGCCTCGATAACGAAGGCCGCCCGAGCTATTCGATCGCCAAGGATGGTAAGGCCGTGCTGAACGACAGCAAGCTGGGCTTCCTGTTCACCGACGCGCCGAAGATCGAACGCGGGTTGACGCTGTCCGGGACGAAGCGCGACCGGTCGGACAGCAGCTGGACGCAGCCGTTCGGTGAATGGAAGACCATCCGCGACAACCATACCGAACTGACGGTCACCTTTCGCGAGGCGAAGAACCTGAAGCGCGAGATGGCGGTGACCTTTCGCCTGTTCGATGACGGGGTCGGTTTCCGCTACACGCTGCCGAAACAGCCGAACCTGACGACGGCCAACATCGCCGACGAACTGACCCAGTTCGCCTTTGCCGAACCCGGTACCGCATGGTGGAAGCCGGCGTTCGAATGGAACCGCGAGGAATATCTGTACAACAAGACGCCGCTCGACGCAGTTGGCACCGCGCAGACGGTGATGACGGTCAAGCTGGCCAGCGGTCGCCACGTTGCGATCCACGAAGCGGCGTTGACCGACTATTCCGCGATGAACCTCGCCCGTTCGGAGGGCACGACGTTCCGCGCGGTGCTGACGCCGGGATCGAACGGTCCGAAGGTGACGCGCGCCGCCGGCTTCTCGACGCCGTGGCGCACGATCGCGATCGCCGATGATGCCGCCGGCCTCTACAATGCCAGCCGGATCGGGCTGAACCTCAACGAACCCAACAAGCTGGGCGACACCACAAGCTGGATTCAGCCCGGCAAGTTCGTCGGCGTGTGGTGGAACATGATCAAGGGCGACTGGACCTGGGCGCGCGGGCCGAAACATGGCGCGACCACCGCCAATGTCCGCCGCTATATCGACTTCGCCGCCGCCAACGGCATTCAGGGCGTGCTGGTCGAGGGATGGAATGTCGGCTGGGACGGCGATTGGCTCGGCAACGGCAACGACATGAACTTCAGCGGGCCGACCGCCGATTTCGATGCGGCGGGGCTGGCCGCTTATGCCAAGGCGCGAGGCGTTCGGCTGATCGGCCACCACGAAACCGGCGGTTCGGTCAGCCATTACGACGCGCAGCTCGACAGCGCGTTCAAATGGGCGGCCGACCATGGCGAGCGGGTGGTCAAGACCGGCTATGTCACCGACGCCGGCCAGATCGAGCGTGTCGATGCCGACGGGTCGAAGCATCGCGAATGGCATGAAGGGCAATGGATGGTGAACCACCACCAGCGTGTTCTGGACGCCGCCGCACGTTACAAGGTGTCGATCGACAGCCACGAACCGGTCAAGGACACCGGCCTGCGCCGCACCTATCCCAACTGGCTGAGCCGTGAAGGCGGCCGCGGCATGGAGTATAATGCGTGGGAGGGCGGCAAGAACCCGCCCGAGCATGAGGCGAACATGGTCTTTACCCAGTTTCTGGGCGGACCGATGGACTTCACGCCGGGCGTGCTCAGCCTGACCGGCAGCAATGGCAGCGCCATACAGTCGACGATCGCCAAGCAATTGGCGTTGTACGTCGTGCTGTATTCGCCGGTCGTGATGGCCGCCGATACGCCGGAAAACTACGCCCGCTACCCGCAGGCGTTCAAGTTCATCCGCGACGTGCCGACCGACTGGTCCGACACGCGCGTGCTGAATGGCGAGGTCGGCGACTATGCGACGATCGCGCGCAAGGCGGCCGGCAGCAACGACTGGTATCTGGGCGCGATCGGCGATGAAGAGGCGCGCAGTTCGACGGTGAAGCTCGACTTCCTCGACGCCGGCAAGACTTATACCGCCGAAATCTATCGCGACGGTCCGCGCGCCGATTACCGCACCGATGCGCGCCATTCGATCACGATCGAACAGCGGCAGGTGAAGAAGGGCGACACGATGACGATCGCGCTGGCACCCGGCGGTGGCGAAGCGATCCGTTTCGTGGCAGCGAAGAAACGATAACAAATCCTCCCCGCGCGCGGGGAGGGGGTCGCCGCCAAAGGCGGTGGTGGAGGGGGAATAGCCCGAACGCAACGGTGGCATTTGGGGCACGCCCCCGCCACCGTTCTGCGAACGGTCCCCCTACCCATGAATGGGGAGGATTTAGATGCAGACCCGCCCGACGCTTGGTTTCGCCCAGCTCTGGAACATCTCGTTCGGCTTTTTCGGCATCCAGATCGGCTTCGCGCTGCAGAATGCGAATGCCAGCCGGATTTTCCAGTCGCTCGGCACGCCGATCGACCAGTTGGGGCTGATGTGGATCGCAGCACCGTTGACCGGGTTGCTGGTCCAGCCGTTGATCGGCCATTATTCCGACAGGACCTGGGGGCGGCTGGGACGCCGGCGACCCTATTTCCTGATCGGCGCGATCCTCTGCACCTGCGCGCTGTTCTTCATGCCGAACTCGCCAAGTATCCTTGCTGCGGCAATGACGTTGTGGATACTCGATGCGTCGCTGAACGTGTCGATGGAGCCGTTTCGTGCCTTTGTCGGCGACATGCTGGCGCCGCAACAGCGCCCCGCGGGCTATGCGTTCCAGACATGGTTCATCGGTGCCGGCGCGGTCGTCGCCAGCATTGCGCCCTATGTCCTCGAACACGGCTTCGGCGTCAGCAACACCGCGACAGGAGACCAAGTGCCGGACGCAGTCCGCTACGGCTTCTACTTCGGCGGCACGATGTTGCTAGCCGCGGTGCTGTGGACGGTACTGACCGTTCGCGAATATAGCCCCGCCGAACTGGCGGCGTTCGGGGAAGAGGCTGTGGAAGCTGCTGACCGGTTGCCCCCTGTCGTGCCGCAACGTGGTCCATTGTGGATCGCGGGTGGCATCGTCGTCGCGCTGCTGATCGCCTGGGCCGAACGCAGCGGCGCGCTGGAGAGCGGGCGCGAGGCCTATTTCGTCGCGGCCGGCATCGCGCTCTACGGCGTGGCGCAACTCGTGTCGGGCGCACTGGTACGCAGCGGGCGCGGCGACAATGTGCTCAGCCACATCATCGGCGATCTGGCGACGATGCCGGATACGATGCGGCGGCTGGCGCTGGTCCAGTTCTTTACCTGGGGGGCGCTCATCATCATGTGGGTCTATACGACTCCGGTGATCGCGCAGCAGGTCTGGGGTACGATCGATCCGACCTCGGACGGCTATAACCAGGCGGGTAGCTGGGTCGGTGTCCTCTTCGCCATCTATTCGGGTGTCGCCGCTGTGGCGGCGTTCGCGCTGCCGGTGCTGGCGCGCCGCATCGGTGCGGCACGGACCCATTTGCTGTGCCTCGCCATCGGGGCGGTAGCCTATATCGGCATCTTCGTGACGCACGATCGGACGGCGATGATCCTGCCGATGATCGGGATCGGCATCGCCTGGGCTTCGGTACTTACCATGCCCTATGTGCTGCTCGCCAACGCGCTGCCGCAGCGCAAGCTGGGCGTGTATATGGGCATCTTCAACTTCTTCATCGTCCTGCCGCAATTGATCGTCGCGACGGTGATGGGCGGGGTCATCAAGACATGGTTTCCGACCAACCCGGCCTATACGATGCTGGTGGCGGCGACCGTGATGGCGCTGGCAGCCGTCGCGATGCTGCGGGTGGGCGAGCCTACCGCAGCGTGACCGTCCGTCCGGCGCGATCGATGCGGATTGATGCGCCGGGCAGGCGGAGTTCGAAGCCGGGACAGTCGGCCGCTTCCCAATGCATCGGCGTCATCGCTGCGCCGTCGAGGGTCAGCCACGACGCCTGATCGGGCACGTTTCGATCGAACACCGCCGGCCGCTCCCGCCGCCATTGTGCAAGCCCGGCGACATAGTCTTCCAGCTCGGCGTTACGCATCGTCCAGTCGATCCACGTGATCGCATTGTCCTGCGCATAGGCATTGTTGTTACCTCGCTGACTGCGGCCGAATTCGTCGCCTGCGGTCAATTGGATATGCCCTCGTGTCGCGAACAAAGTTGCCAGCAGCGCGCGCAGATCGGCCGTTCGTGCGGCTCCGATGGCAGGGTCATCGGTCGGCCCTTCCACTCCATGGTTCCACGACAGATTATCGCCATGGCCGTCGCGATTGTTCTCGCCATTGGCGTGATTGTGGCGATCGACATGCGCGACAAGGTCGGCAAGCGTGAAACCGTCATGCGCCGCGAGGAAGTTGACGCTGCGTGTGAGCGACCCGAAGATATCGGACGATCCCATGATCCGGGTCGCAAGCGGACCGACACCGCCATCCCCCCGCCAGAACCGGCGGACATCGTCGCGATACCGGTCGTTCCATTCCAGCCAGTCGGCCGGGAAATTTCCCAACTGATATCCGCCCGGGCCGATATCCCATGGCTCGGCAATCATGACCCGGTCGGCGAGCACCGGGTCGGCGGCGATCGCGGCGAAGATCGGGGCCTGCGCGTCGAACCCCGGCGAGCGTGCGATGACCGGCGCCAGATCGAAGCGGAACCCGTCGACGCCCAGCGATGCGAAGTGGCGAAGCGATGCGAGGATCAGGTCGCGGACCCTGGGATCGCCGGCGTCCAGCGTGTTGCCGGTGCCGGTATCGTTGATAAGGCTGCCATCGGGTGCATGGGCATAGCTGCGGTCGTCGAGACCGCGCAGTGACAGGATCGGCCCATGCACGTCGCTTTCACCACTGTGATTGAACACGACATCGAGGATCACGCCGATATCCGCCGCATGCAGCGCCGCAACCGTGTCGCGCAATTCGGCGACCCCGCCGGGTACGAGGCCGGGATCGATCGCCATCATCGCGACCGGGTTATAGCCCCATGCGTTGGAGAGACCGAGCGGCGGCAGATGCCGTTCGTCGATCCACGCGACGATCGGCATGAGCTCGACAGTGCCGACCCCGATCTTGCGAAGATGCGCGATGACGGACGGGTGGGCGAGCGCGGCGATCGTCCCCCGCTGCGCCTCCGGGACATCGGGATGCAGCATGGTAAAGCCGCGCACGTTCAGCTCGTAAATCGGTCGCGCCGGATCGATGCGCGGACCTTCGAACGCGACCGGCTGGACCAGCGCGGGCACGATCGCGCGCGGCACGATCGCGGCAGTGTCGATACCGAAGGTCGATAGCGCCGGATCATAGGCGAAGCGTCGATCGAGTTCGGTCGCGTAAGGATCGACGAGCAGCTTCGCCGGATCGAACCAGCGCCCCAGATCCGGGTCCCATTCGCCATCGGCGCGGTAGCCATAAAGCTGACCGGGACCGACGTCCGCGACCTCGGCAACGAACCAGTCGCCGTCGTGGGTCATCGCCACCCGGCGTTCGGCCTCGCCATCGAACAGACACAGCCAGACTGTCGCGGCATCGCGCGCGCGCACGGCGAAGCGAGTGCCGCCATCGAACGGACAGGCGCCGGGTGTCACTGCGCGATCAGGCCGCGATAGAGATTGGCATAGCGCGCGCCGCTGCGCGTCCACGAAAAGTCCGCGCGCATCCCCTGTTTCTGCATCGTCGTCCACAGTTCGGGCCGGGCATGGAGCGCCATCGTCCGACGCAGCGCGTGAAGCAGACCATCGGCGGTGACCGATCCGAACTGAATACCGGTCGCGACGCCGGCGGCCACCGCCGCCTCGTTGGCGTCGATGACCGTGTCGGCCAGTCCGCCCGTCCGCGCCACCACCGGTACGCAGCCATAGGCCAAACCGTAAAGCTGCGTCAGCCCGCACGGTTCGAAGCGCGACGGGATCAGGATCGCGTCGCCGCCGCCCTGCAGCAGATGCGACAGCGCCTCGTCATAGCCAATCCGCACCCCGACCCGTCCAGCGTGCCGACTGCGCGCCGCCATGAACGCGCCTTCCAGCGCCGCGTCACCCGATCCCAGCAGGGCGAGGCGCCCGCCCATGCCGACCAATGCGTCGACGCAATCGGCAAGCACGTCCATGCCCTTTTGCCATGTCAGCCGACTGACCACGATGAAGATCGGCCCGTCGCCACGATCGAGATCGAACGCCGCTTCGACAGCGCGTTTGTTGGTCCGGCGGCGCGATAGGTTGCGGGCGGCGTAGCAGGCGGGCAGGGCGGTGTCGTTCTCGGGCGACCACACTGCCGGGTCGATGCCGTTTACGATGCCGCTGACCCGGTCGCGCCGTGCCTCGATCAACCCCTCCAACCCCATGCCGAACTCGGCGCGTCGAATTTCTTCCGCATAGCTGGGCGACACGGTGGTAATCGCATCGGCCGAGGCAAGCCCGGCCTTCAGCAGCCCGACCCCGCCATAATATTCGACCCCGTCCAACGCGAACGCCGCTTCGGGCAAGTCGAGAGAGGCGAAAATGTCCGCGTCGTAGCGGCCCTGAAAGGCGATGTTGTGGATCGTCAGGACGCTCGGCACATGGGTGCCGTCATAGCGGAGATAGGCGGGCGCCATCGCCCCCTGCCAGTCATGCGCATGCAGCAGGTCGAAGCGTGGCGCCAGATCTGCCGCCGCCCGGCCCAGCGCGGCGAAACGCCGCCAATTGTCAGTCCAGTCGCGACCGGTCGCATCGGCATAGGGGCCGCCATCTCGCGCGAACAGTTCGGGCGCATCGAGGATCAGCAATGGATGGCCGTCGATCTTTCCCTCGATCAATGCAGCGGGCGTGCCGAGCAGGTCGGCCCAGCGATGGACCGGCTTGGCCTTGCCAAGATGTTTCAGGACAGACGCATAGCCGGGCAACAGCGTCGAAGTCTCGACGCCATGCGGTGCCAGCGCGGCGGGCAGGGCGCCGACGACATCGGCAAGACCGCCGGTCTTGATCAGTGGATAGGCTTCGGAGGCAACCGAAAGAACGCGCATCAATTCCTCTCCGGCACGGGGAGGGGGACCATGCGAAACATGGGGGAGGGGGCGAGCCGCATATGGCAGGCGTGGTGGAGCAGGCGCCCCCCCTCCACCGTCCTGCGGACGGTCCCCCTCCCCGCGACGCGGGGAGGAACTGGCTGCGACTGCATCAAGCCTCCAACCGGTCGATCATCGGTTGCGTGATCAGGCAGACGCCCCGCTCCGTCCGGCGGAAGCGGTGGCCGTCGATCACAGGATCCTCGCCGACGATCAGCCCGTCGGGAATGGTCACGCCGGCATCGACCACGCACCGCGTCAGCCGCGCGCCGCGCCCGATATGCGTCATCGGGAGGATCACCGACTCATCGATGTTGCTGTAGCTATGCGCGCGTACCCCGGTGCTGAGCAGGCTGCGATGGATGCTCGATCCCGAAACGATGCAATCGCCCGACACCAGGCTCGAAACCGCGCACCCGCGCCGGCCGTCGACGTCATGCACGAACTTCGCCGGCGGGGTGATTTCCGAATAGGTCCAGAGCGGCCAGCTACGATCGTAGAGGTCGAGTTCGGGCACCACGTCGGTCAGATCGATATTCGCTTCCCAATAGGCATCGACCGTCCCGACGTCGCGCCAATAGGCGCGCGGTTCCTCCGGACTGCGCACGCAGGATGCGGAAAAGCGGTGCGCCTGCGCATGGCCGTGTTTCACGAGCCACGGGATCAGATCCTTGCCGAAGTCTCGGCTCGAATCCTTCGTATCGGCATCGCGCCGCAACTCTTCGAACAACAATTTCGTCCGGAACACATAGATTCCCAGGCTGGCCAGCGCCCGGTCCGGCTGGCCGGGGATTGCGGGCGGGTCCTTGGGCTTTTCGACGAAGTCGATGATCCGGTCGGTCGCGTCGACGTGCATCACGCCGAACCCGACCGCCTCCATCCGCGGCACTTCCATGCAGGCTACGGTCACGTCGGCACCGGTGTCGACATGCTGCTGCAGCATCAACTCATAGTCCATCTTGTAGATATGGTCGCCCGCCAGGATGACCATATATTCGGGACTATAGCTCTGGATGATATCGATATTCTGGAACACCGCGTCGGCGGTCCCCTCAT
Organism: Sphingomonas sp. BL-S-05; assembly: GCF_055521695.1. Taxonomy (NCBI): domain Bacteria; kingdom Pseudomonadati; phylum Pseudomonadota; class Alphaproteobacteria; order Sphingomonadales; family Sphingomonadaceae; genus Sphingomonas; species Sphingomonas sp. BL-S-05. The sequence continues at coordinate 1,160,739 of NZ_CM145499.1, forward strand.
ACCATTGAAACTCGCTGATCCGCTGGCTGGCGGGCAGGATGTCGAAGCTTTCGTTGCGTTCGGGGCGCAGGAAGTTCCAGCCGCGCTGGAGGTGGCGGATCAGGCTATGTGCCTTGTACTGCGTCGCCACGCCGATCCGGCGGATGCCCGAATTGATCGCGTTCGACAGTGCGAAATCGATGATCCGGCTCTTGCCGCCGAAATAGACCGCCGGCTTGGCGCGGGTGTCGGTCATCTCGAACAACCGGCTGCCGCGTCCGCCCGCTAGAACATAGGCCATTGCGTCGCGCGCCAATGGTTGTCCCCGCCGTTCCATGCATCTCTCCCCGTTTTAGTTTTCGTATTCGAACCAGATCGTGGCCAGTGGCGGTAGCGTCACGCTCAGCGTACGATCCTCGCTGTCGACAACGCCCAGATTGCCGATTCCGCTGCCGCCATAGTCGGAAGCGTCGCTGTTCAGCACCTCGCGCCAGCGTCCGTCCTGCGATACCGGAACACGGTATCCGGCACGCGGTACCGGCGTCAGGTTGCTGACGATCAGTACCGGCGGTTCGCCTGGTGCGTGGCGTTCCCATGCGAATACCGAATTGGCCGCATCGTCGACGACCGCCCAATGGAATCCGTCACCTTCGCAATCGCGCGCGTGCAGCGCCGGCGTCTCGCGATACAGCCGGTTCAAGTCGCGGACCAGCATCGCCACGCCGCGATGCGCAGGGGCGTCCATCAATTCCCAGTCGAGCGCGCGTTCTTCCGACCATTCGCGGCGCTGCGCGAGTTCTTGGCCCATGAACAGCAGCTTCTTGCCGGGATAGCCCCACATCAACGCATAGTAAGCACGCAGATTGGCGAATTTCTGCCAATCGTCGCCCGCCATCTTCGTCAGCAACGACCCCTTGCCGTGCACGACTTCGTCATGGCTGAGCGGCAGGACGAAATTCTCACTGAACGCGTAGGTCAGGCCGAAGGTGATTTCATTGTGATGATGCGAGCGGTGCACCGGCTCGCGCGCCATATAGGCGAGCGTGTCGTGCATGAAGCCCATATTCCATTTGAAGCCGAAGCCCAGCCCGCCTTCATGCGCCGGCTTCGACACGCCCGGCCACGACGTCGATTCCTCGGCGACCGTGAAGAAGCCCGGATGCTCGCGATAGACGGCGCGGTTCGTTGCGCGCAGGAACTCGACCGCCTCCCAATTCTCGCGCCCGCCCGCTTCGTTGGGAATCCATTCGCCGTCCTTGCGCGAATAGTCGCGGTACAGCATCGACGCCACCGCATCGACGCGCAGCCCGTCGACATGATAGCGCTCGGCCCAGAACAGCGCGTTGTTGACCAGGAATTGCGAGACTTCGCGCCTCCCGAAATTATAGATGGCCGTATTCCAGTCCGGGTGAAACCCGAGCCGCGGATCGTCATGTTCGTAAAGCGCGGTGCCGTCGAACCGCGCGAGGCCATGCGCGTCGGTCGGGAAATGGGCGGGCACCCAGTCGAGCAATACGCCGATACCCGCCTTGTGCGCACCGTCGACGAACCGCGCGAACCCGGCCGGATCGCCGAACCGCGCCGACGGGGCATAGAGGCCGGTGGTCTGATAGCCCCATGACGGGTCGTAGGGATGTTCGCTGATCGGCAGGAATTCGATATGGGTGAAGCCCATATCGACGACATAGGGGATCAGCCGGTCAGCCAGCTGGTCCCATGGCAGGAACCAGCCATCGTCCCCGCGCTGCCAACTGCCGGCATGGACTTCGTAGATCGAGATCGGCACGCGGCGCGGATCGACCGAGGCCCAATGGTCGCGATGCGCGGCGTCGCGCCAGTCATGGTCGAGCGGCGCGGCGGTGCGTGAGGCGGTTGCCGGGCGCAATTCGCTGGCAAAGGCAAAGGGGTCGGCCTTGTGCGGCAGGCGTTCGCCGGTCGGCCCGATAATCGCGAACTTGTACGCCTGCCCCGCCCCGACATCGGGCAGGAAGATTTCCCACAGGCCGACGTCGTTGCGCCGCCGCATCGGATGGCGTTTGGCGTCCCAATGGTTCCAGTCGCCGACGACGCTGACGACCTGCGCATTGGGCGCCCAGACCGCGAAATGCATGCCATCGGCACCCTCATGCCGGATCGGATGCGCGCCGAGCTTGTCGTAAAGACGCAGATGCGTGCCCTCGGCAATCAGGAAATCGTCGGTCGGCCCCAGCACCGGCCCGAAGCTATACGGGTCCTTTACCCACCATTCGCCACCACCGCCCCGCGCATAATAGAGCAGCGGCCGGGGCGGGCCGTCGATCACGCCCTCGACGATGCCGTCGCCGACCGGACGCAACTCGCCCAGCAGCTTGCCCGACAGGTCGTGCGCCAGCACCTTTTGCGCATTCGGCAGCCAGGCGCGGACGAACGTGCCTTCGGGACCTGCATGTGGTCCCAACAGCGCAAAAGGATCGGCATGACGCCCCGCGAGCAGCGCCGCGATGGCGTCGGCCGGCGGCCTCACATCACGTTCCAGATATCGCGAGCATATTCGCCGATGGTGCGATCGGAGGAGAACCAGCCGACCCCGCCGACATTGCGGATCGCACTGGCATTCCATCCTGCCCGATCGGCCCAGCGCGCGTCGACGTCGCGCTGCGCCTGCGCATAGCTGTCGAAATCGGCGGCACACAGGAACCAGTCGCTATTTTCGATCCCGTCGATCAGGCCCGCATAGCGGCCCGGATCGTCATGGCTGAAGACGCCACCCTTGATGGCGGACAGCGCCTGCTGCAACTCGCGCGACGCGGCGATCGCCTCGCGGGGGTTGTAGCCATTGGCGCGCTTCTCGGCGACTTCATCGGCGGTGAGGCCGAAGATGATGATGTCCTCGGCCCCGACATGGTCGCGGATCTCTACATTGGCGCCGTCGAGAGTGCCGATGGTCAGCGCGCCGTTCAGCGCCAGCTTCATATTGCCGGTGCCCGACGCCTCCATCCCCGCCGTGCTGATCTGTTCGGACAGGTCGGCGGCGGGCATGATGAGTTCGGCCAGCGACACGTTATAGTTCGGCACGAACGCCACACGCAGCAGCCCGCGTACCGCCGGATCGGCATTGACCCGCCGCGCCACGTCGTTGGCGAGTTTGATGATGAGCTTGGCGTTGTGATAGCTTGATGCCGCCTTGCCCGCGAACAGCTTCACGCGCGGCGTCCAGTCCTTGTCGGGATGGCTGCGGATCTGATCGTACAGCGCCACCGTCTCGAGGATATTGAGCAACTGGCGCTTATATTCGTGGATGCGCTTCACCTGCACGTCGAACATCGCATCGGGATCGAGCCGGACGCCCATCACCTCGCGCAGATGCTGCGACAGGCGTACCTTGTTGGCACGCTTCACCGCTTCGAACTTTTCGCGGAACGCGGCGTCGGCGGCGAAGGGCTTGAGGTCGGCGAGCTTCGTCGCGTCGTCGAGGAACGCATCGCCGATCGCCTCGCGGATCAACGACGTCAGTCCCGGATTGCTCTCGAACAGCCAGCGGCGCGGGGTGATGCCGTTGGTCTTGTTGTTGATCCGGTCGGGATAGAGGCGGTGAAGATCGGCGAACACCGTCTGCTTCATCAGGTCGGTGTGCAGCGCCGCGACGCCGTTGACGCTATGGCTGCCGGTGAACGCCAGGTTCGCCATGCGTACCCGCCGTTCGCCACCTTCGTCGATCAGGCTGATCGCGGCGATGGCGCGATCGTCCTGTCCCTGTGCCCGCGCCTCGCGCAGCACCTTCGCATTGATCGCATAGACCAGCTGCATGTGGCGCGGCAGCAACCGTTCGAACAGCGGCAGCGGCCAGCTTTCCAGCGCTTCGGGTAGCAGCGTATGGTTGGTATAGCCGAACGTCGCCTTGGTGATGTCCCATGCGCTTTCGAAATCGAGCGAATGATCGTCGATCAGGATGCGCATCAATTCGGCGACCGACACCGCCGGATGGGTGTCGTTCAGCTGGATTGCCGCCTTGTCGGGCAGGGTGCGGATATCGCCAAAATACTGAACGTGGCGGCGAACGATGTCCTGGATCGATGCCGAGGAGAAGAAATATTCCTGCCGCAGTCGCAATTCCTGTCCGGCCGGCGTCGAATCCGCCGGATACAGGACGCGGACCAGCGTATCCGCACGTACCGACGCGGCCAGCGCGCCTTCATGATCGCCGGCGTTGAACCGGTCGAGCCGGATCGGATCGCGCGCCCGCGCCGTCCACAGCCGCAGTGTATTGACCCGCGCCCCGCGCCAACCGATCACCGGCGTATCGACCGCAACCGCCTCGACGCTTTCACTCGGCATCCAGTGGCAATCGCCATTCTCGTCGCCGATCACCTCACCGCCGAAGCCGATGCGATAATTGCTCTCGCGCCGTTCGAATTCCCACGGATTGCCATGGCGCAGCCAGGTTTCGGGAAGCTCGACCTGCCAGCCATTGTCGATCCGCTGGCGGAACATGCCGTTCACATAGCGGATGCCATAACCATAGGCGGGGAGGTCGAGACTTGCGAGGCTCTCCATGAAACATGCCGCGAGCCGCCCGAGACCGCCATTGCCGAGCGCGGCGTCGGGCTCCTCCCCCTCGAGATCGGCCAGCTTCACGCCTAATGAATCCAGCGCTTCGCGAACCTCGTCGGTCCGCGACAAATTGGCGATCGCGTCGCGCAGCAGGCGCCCGATCAGGAATTCGAGGCTGAGATAATAGACCTTCTTGGCACCGGCGGCATGGGCCTGCTTGCTCGACGCCATCCAGCGTTCGATGACGTCGTTGCGCACCGTTAGGATCGTCGCAGCCAGCCAGTCATGAGGCAACGCGGCCTGCGCATCCTTGCCGATCCGGTGAACCAACGTTTCGAGGATCGCTTCGGCGAGGGGCGGGGACGGAGGGGAAACGGCGGTGAGGGCAGGCTGGGTCACGCAGGTTCCTCTGAACAGGGTCGGGACGACAGTATCGATTGTCGAACGCTTGTCACGCGCAATACGTATGCGTGCGATGCGTCGTTCCGGTTACCATCGGGTTAGCAGGTCATTAATGTCGAACGACTTTGTTCGGGGACGTCATGCCTGCCGTCCAGAGCGAACGGAATGGAAAGAATGAACGCTACCCAACCATCACGACATGCAGATACCGCGGACCATGCGCCCCGCGCACATATTGTCCCTCGATGTCGGTCGTGCCCGATACGCCGGTCACCCAGTAATGTGCGCGGTGTCCGGCGAGATTGACGGGAACATCCTCCAGCGTATCGATCAGATCGACTGTCGCCAGCAGCACGATATGATGCAGCGTCAGGAAATTCGGCAGCATCGGCGCACTAGCATCGGTTTCGAACACCAGCGACCCGCTTTCGGCTACGCCGGCCTTCGCCACCGCCAGCGCCGCGACCTGATCGGCGGCGACGGTTTCGTCGATCCGGAAGCCGGGCCAATCGAGCGATGTCAGGCGCGCATCGGGCGGCAGATACAGTGCGGCGGGCAGGGCATGGTGCGCGAGGTAGCGCCGCACCGCATCGGGCAGGTCGCGCGCATCGTCGATCCGGTCCAATGTTGCCGACACGCTCGGACCCGCCAGCCGCGCGGCGAAGCGTTCGACCAGCGAACCGGCCGGCTCGGGCGGGCGCTCGCTGCCCGCCACCAGCGCCGCCGCCTGCGCCGCCAGATCGAGCGGCACCGGCGCACGCAGCTTGCCGAGGATCGCATCGCGCGCACTCACCGCCGTCGTCCCTTCGCATATTGCGCCATGAACGTACCCCCTTCGGGGGCGGGCATGTCCCGATATTTGGTCCATGCACCGGCAAAGGGGAGCCGCGCGATCCAGCCCTGTCGCGCCAGCAGTCGCATCGCCCGCACCGCCGCGCCGCTCGCCATCCGGTAGAGGCGGGGGCGCAACACCGCCTGCCGCCATAGCCCAAGCCCCTGCCGCATCGACACCGGCTCCAGCCCCTCACGCCAACTCTTCTCGCGCCATCCGCGCAGCAGCGTCGGAAGCGGGATCTTGACCGGGCAAACTTCCTGACACCGGCCGTTCATCGTGCAGGCATGCGCCAGATCGCGATTGGCCGACAGCCCGTCCAGCGCCGGGGTCAGCACCGCGCCCATCGGTCCCGGATAGGTTCCGCCATAGGCGTGACCGCCGACCTGTCGGAACACGACGCAGTGGTTCATGCACGCCCCGCAGCGGATACAACGCAGCATCTCCTTGAGCGCCGCATCGGCCGCCATCGCACTGCGGCCGTTGTCGACCAGTACGATGTGCATCTCCTCCGGCCCGTCGCGGTCGCCGTCGCGCTTCGGCCCGGTATAGAAGGTCGTATATTGGGTCAGCGCCGCGCCGGTTGCCGATCGCGCCAGCATCCTGAGCATGTGGATCGCATGGGGTAGTGACGGCACGATCTTCTCGATCCCCGCCGTCACGATATGGACGCGCGGCGGTACCACTGACAGTTCGGCATTGCCCTCGTTGGTGACGGTGCAGATGCTTCCCGTATCGGCGATCAGGAAGTTCGCGCCGGAAATGCCGACATCGGCGCCCAGCATTTCGCTGCGCAGGTGCCGCCTGGCGCTCTCCGCCATCGCCGCGATCGTCTCCTCGACATGCGGGTCGCGGTGTTTGGCACGGAACAAGGCGGACACCTGCTCGCGGGTCTTGTGCATCGCCGGCCAGACGATATGCGACGGCCGCTCGCCCGCCAGTTGAATGATATGTTCGGCAAGGTCGGTCTCGATCCGCTCGATCCCCGCCTCCGCCAAGGCGTGGGGCAGGCCGATTTCCTCGCCGAGCATCGATTTCGATCGCGCGACCGATTTGGCGCCGGCCTTGCGGCAAATGTCGACGACGATCGTCGCGGCCTCGTCGGCGGTCTGCGCCCAATGGACCTGTGCGCCGGCGGCGATCGCATTCGCCTCGAACATCTCCAGATAATGGCCGAGATGCGCGATCACATGGTCCTTGATTGCCGCGGCCCGCGTCCGGGCGTCCTCGAACGCCGGAAACGCCTCGACCGCCAGCGCGCGCTTGGCCTCGGCGGTGCCTGCGGTGCGCTCGACCGCTACCTTCAGCACCTTATCGGCCAGTGCCAGCTCGACGCGTTGCCCGAAGCTCATGATGCTTCGCCGATCGCGGGTCCGTCGCCCATGCCGGCAAGGATTTCGACGGTGTGGAAAGCGCGGACGCTGCTGCCACGCCGATGCAGCTTGCCGGCCATGTTCATCAGGCAGCCGAGGTCCCCGGCGAGCAACAGCGCCGCGCCGCTATCCTCGATCGCCTGCGCCTTTTCCTCGACCACCGCGTTCGAGATCGCCGGATATTTTACGCAGAAGGTGCCGCCGAAGCCGCAACAGGTCTCCGCCCCTTTCAGCGGCAACTGGTCAAGACCGGCGACGGCCGACAGCAGCGCGCGCGGCTGACGCTTGATGCCCAGTTCACGCAGGCCCGAACAACTGTCGTGATAGGCGGCGGTCGTCGGCAGGCGCACGCGGTCGGGTCGCCAGCCCTGCGCATCGAGGAACGACAATATCTCGTGCGTCTTCGCCGCCAGTGCCTCCGCCCGAGCCAGCCATGCCACATCGTCGGCGAAGAGTTCGGGATAATGGACCTTGATCGTACCGCCGCACGATCCGCTGGGCACCACGATCGCGCCATAGGGTTCGAGGCAGGCGATGGTCGCCTTGGCGATCGCGACCGCGCCGTCATGATCGCCCGAATTGAGCGCCGGCTGCCCGCAACAGGTCTGGCCCGGCGGGACGACCACGTCGAAGCCTGCTTCCTCTAACACCTTCAGGCTGGCAAAGCCGATCGCCGGCCGCATCGCATCGACCAGACAGGTGACGAACAATGCGACCGACGGCCGGCTCATAGCCCGTGCCGTCTGGCGAAGGCGAAGAACAGGTTCGTCCATGGCGCGGGCTGTCCGTCGAGCATGACGCCGAACCCATGGCCGCCGATTTCGGGGAAATAGGCTTCGGCCGGGCGTTTCGACCACCGAAGTGCCGCCAGAAGTGCAAGGCCGTTATCGACGCTCACGACCTTGTCGTCGATCGCGTGCGCGACGAAGGTCGGCGGGCTGTTGGCTCCGATCGGGCATCGGTGCGGGCACGCAACGCCTGTTCCGCGGTGGGCGCCTTACCGAGCAACTGGTCCTGCGACCCTTTGTGCGCGCCCGGCGTACCCATCAGCGCCACCGGATAGAGCAGACCCGCCGCGCGAACGCCCAGCGGCAGGGCATCGGCCGCGTCGACCGGCTGGTAGGTCGTGTCGGTCCGATAGGCGAGCATTGCCGCCAGATGCCCGCCGGCCGAGAAGCCCATCACGCCGATACGATCGACTGCGACGCCATTGCCCTTGGCCTCCGCCTTGATGAGCCGCAACGCGCGCTGGGCATCCTGCAACGGCGCGTCCGGTCCCGCTGCCCATGGATCGCCGGGCAGACGATATTTGAGTAGATAGGCATGATAGCCGCGATCGGCGAAGAATTGCAGCAGCGCCCGCCCGCCATTGCCGATCGCCACGCGCAGGTAACCGCCGCCCGGGATCAGCAGGATCGCCGCGCCATTCGGCTTGGCCGGCGCAATATGCGCGATCGTCGGCGTGCGGACGTGCAGGAAGGCGGTGTCGTCCTTCGGCCCGGTCGGCGAACGCGGGATTTCCTGTTCGGCTTCGGTGACTTTCTCGCCGCCCGGCGCGACACCCGGCCAGATCGGGCGGTAGGTCAGGGGAGGCGAACCCGGCTGGCCGAAGGCGGGCAGGGCGGTGGCGATGCCGAGCGACAGACCGCCGACGAGGAGAGCGCGCCGTGCCAACCCCCAGCCAGTAACGTCACCCCAGCGCAGGCTGGGGTCTTGCTCGATCGGAGCGCCCGCTCCGCCACCGGGAGACCCCAGCCTGCGCTGGGGTGACGATGGTTTGGAGCGCATCACCGACATCCCATCTTACCCAACGGCGTCGTCCGCGACAGGTCGGGACGATCTTTCGCGACCTTCGCCGCGACCGGCAGTCCGGTCCGCGCCAGATCGCCCGCAATGAGATTGGCCACACCGCGCGCACCCAGTTCGCTGAAATGGGTATCGTCGTCGATCCCGTCCTTGAACCCCGGCCAGCGTCCGGCGGGGTAATGGAGGAACAGCGCCTTAGACCCCTCGACCCCCTTGCCATCGACCCAGTCGCGCGACGACGCTTCGAGGTCGATCAACTGCGTCCCCGTCGTCGCGGCGATATCGCGCACCACCGCCGACCAGGCCGCAAAGTCCGCCTTGGTCTTGCCGTCAACGCCGAATGACCGCCGGGTGACCGGCGTGATCAGGATCGGCGTCGCGCCATGCCCCTTCGTCTCCCACACCATCCGCAACAGATTGTCGCGGTACAATGTCGCGGCAGGGGCGTAGCGTTCCGGCTTGTTCTGGCTGGCGTCGTTATGACCGAACTGAATCAGCACGACATCGCCGGGCTTCACATCGGCCATGATCTTGTCCCACCGCCCCTCGGCGATGAAGCTTTTGGTTGAACGGCCGCCCATCGCCCGGTTCTCGACCTGCACGTCGCCGGTTAGGCCGCAGGGCAGCATCTGTCCCCATCCGGTCTGCGGATACCGATCGTCCTTATAGGTCTGCGCGGTCGAGTCGCCGGCGATGAAGATCGTTTCCGCCGCTGCCGGACAGGCCGTCAGTAAGGAGAGGGCGAGCGCGAGCGACCTCATTGCAGGTTCACGAACATGCCGCCATCGACCAGCAGCGCCGCGCCGGTGACATAGGCCGCCATGTCGGAGGCAAGGAACACGATCGGCCCGACCATATCCTCGGGCTGGCCAAGGCGGCCGAGCGGCACGCGCTGTTCCATGTACTTGCGCTTGGCTTCGTCGGCGAGGTCGTCCTTGTTGATCTCGGTCAGGATCGTGCCCGGCAGCACCGAATTGCAGCGGATGCCATGCCGCCCCAGCGCGATCGCGGTCGACTGCATCAATGAATGCACGCCCGCCTTGGTCGGGGTGTAGTGCGTCTGATACTCGCCGCCGACCAGCGCGGAGATCGACGACACCGCGACGATCGCGCCGCCATCGCCCTGATCGACCATGCGCTTCGCCGCTGCCTGACACATATAATAGGCCCCGTGCAGGTTGACGCGCAGCGTCCGCTCGAGCGTCTCGGCCGGCATGTCGAGGAAGCTGTGGAACGGGCAGATGCCGGCGTTCGACACCATCACGTCGACCCGGCCGAACTCGGCAACGGCCTTCCCCACGAAATCGGTCGCGGTTGCCGCCTCGGCGACGTCACCCTTGATCGCCAGCCCGCGTTGCCCGGTCGCCTCGATCGCGGCGATGCAGGCTTCGGCATCGTCGTCGCGGCTGTGATAGTTGATGACGACGTTCGCACCATGCTGTGCCGCGCCGATCGCCGCCGCGCGACCGATACCGGTCGATGCGCCGGTCACCAATACCGTCTTGCCTTCCAACAGCTTCATGCCAATCCTCTCATCGCTTGCGACGCTTTTGCAGCGCCTGTGTATCGGGGGACCAGCCCAGATCGCGGCTGATCCGTTCGGCGGTGCCGCGCACGTCGACGCTCAGCGTCTGCATGCGGTCGTCGTCCATATATTGCGCGGCACTCGATACGCTGATCGCGCCGACAATCCTGCCCGACGCATCGCGCACCGGGGCGGCGACGCAGCGGATCAGATCCTCGTTTTCCTCAAGGTCATAGGCATGGCCGCTGGCGACATAGCCGCGCATCCGTTCCATCCAGACGTCGAAGTCAGGGCGGCGGGTGCTAGGCGGATGCTCCGCCTCGAAAATCGCGGTCCAGCGCGCCTCCGAATCGTCGAGCAGCAGCGCCTTGCCCAGACCGGTCGACGATAGCGGCTGGCGATCGCCGATCCGGCTGGAGATGTCGACGCGGCGACGGCCAGGAATTTTGTCGAGATACAGCGCCAGGTCGCTGTCAAGGCGACCGAAATGGACGGTGTCCTCGGTCTGGCTGGCGAGTTCCTCGATCCGCGGCCGGGCGATCTGGACGATATCGGCCTGCCCCTGCGCAAGGAAGCCGAGCTGCAACAGCTTCGGCCCCAGCAGATAGCCTTCGCGCGGCAGGAAAGTCAGAAAACCGCGGTCGATCAACGCATTGGCCAGCCGGTGCGTCGTAGATCGCGTCAGCCCCATGCGTTGCGACAGTTCAGCGAGCTTCACGGGTCCGTCAATTACCTGATCGAGCAGGTCCAGGCCGCGCACGAGTGTCTGGCTGCCCTGCGCCTTGCCCGCACCCTTCGGCTCGGCATCGCCGTCGGCGGTAATCGACGATTCTTCGTTTGACGGTTTCTGTCTCATCTAGTAGCATCCTATCCCATAAAGTGAGAAAGTAAACCAGTCGGAGCGGATGTTTGCGGGATTTCCCGCAGCGGGGGTTTCCAACATTTCAGACCGCATGGCGTCGGCTTCATACCACATGATGGTATTTGGCGTGTGCGGATTTCGGATCAGTCGGCGGTGGGCCCGTGGTGGCCGTTCGCCCAACGAAGGTGGTGGCAATGAAGGCGGCGCTTCCCAGGATCAAACAAGTCCGCGCGTTCACCGTGCGCGGCGGCGGGGCGGATTATCACGATCAGCAGGGCTATCACTGGATCGACGATCACATCGCGACCCCGATGAGCCGCTATCCCGAATATCGCCAGTCGCGGCAAAGCTTCGGCATCAACGTGCTCGGCACGCTGATCGTCGAGATCGAGGCGGAGGACGGCACGATCGGGTTCGCGGTGACGACCGGCGGCGAGCCCGCCTGCTTCATCGTCGAGAAGCATCTCGCCCGCTTCCTCGAAGGGCGCTCGCCCACCGAATATGAGAAGATCTGGGACCAGATGTATTTCTCGACCCAATATTATGGGCGCAAGGGACTGGTCGTGAACGCCATTTCGGGCGTCGACCTCGCGCTATGGGACCTGCTCGGCAAGCTGCGCGACGAACCGGTCTATCAGATGCTGGGCGGCGCGGTCCGCGATGAACTGCGATTCTATGCGACCGGCGCCCGCCCCGATCTTGCCAAGGAGATGGGCTTCATCGGCGGCAAGATGCCGCTGCACCACGGCCCGGCCGAGGGTGTCGAGGGATTGAAGAAGAACATCGCCGAACTGGCCGAGATGCGGTCGCGCGTCGGGCCGGATTTCTGGCTGATGTGGGATTGCTGGATGGCATTGGACGTCGATTATGCGACGCGCCTTGCCCATGCCGCGCACGAGCACGGCCTGAAATGGATCGAGGAGGCGATCAGCCCCGACGATTATTGGGGCTATGCCGAACTGAAGCGCAACGTGCCGCGCGGCATGCTGGTCACCACAGGCGAACATGAGGCGACCCGCTGGGGCTTCCGCATGCTGATGGATATGGACTGTTGCGACATTATCCAGCCCGATGTCGGCTGGTGCGGCGGCGTGACCGAATTGCTCAAGATTTCGGCGCTGGCCGATGCGCGCGGCAAGCTGGTCGTGCCGCACGGATCGTCGGTCTACAGCTATCATTTCGTGGTCACGCGCCACAATTCGCCCTTCGCCGAATATCTGATGATGGCACCCGAGGCCGATCACGTGCAGCCGATGTTCCATCCACAGTTGATCGGCGAACCGATTCCGGAGAACGGACGGATGCGGACTTCGCGGCTCGATGCCCCGGGCTTCGGCGTCGAACTGAACCGCGACCTGACCATGCACCGTCCCTTCGAACACTGAGAGAGCTACCCATGAAATTCTGCCGCTATGGAACCCAGGGCAATGAAAAGCCCGGCATCGTCGATGCGAACGGCCAGATCCGCGACTTGTCGGGCGTGGTCGACGATATCACCGTCGCCAGCATCGCCGGGCTGAAGGTCGATGTCGACGCACTGCCGGTCGTCAATGGCGCGCCGCGTTACGGCGTGCCGGTCGCCGGCATTGGCAAGATCGTCGCGATCGGGCTGAACTACGCCGACCACGCCGCCGAATCGAACCTGCCGGTCCCGGCCGAGCCGATGATGTTCATGAAGGCGCTGTCGTCGTTGACCGGGCCGAACGATGAAGTGATGATCCCCCGGGGCTCGACCCACACCGACTGGGAAGTCGAACTGGCCGTCGTGATCGGCAAGACCGCGCGCTACGTGGCGAAGGAAGAAGCGCTGTCGCATGTCGCCGGCTTCGCCATCGCCAACGACGTGTCCGAACGCTTCAATCAGAAGCAGCGCGGCAGCCAATGGTCGAAGGGCAAGGGCCATGACAGCTTCTGTCCGCTCGGTCCGTGGCTGGTGACCCCGGACGAGGCGGGCGACCATCAGAATCTCGACATGTTCCTCGACGTCAATGGCGAGCGGATGCAGACCGGCAACACGAAGACGATGATCTTCGACGTCGCCGAACTCATCTCGTACGTCAGCGAGTATATCACCCTCTATCCGGGCGACGTGATGATCACCGGTACCCCGCCGGGCGTGGGCGAGGGCAAGAAGCCGAACGCCATCTATCTGAAGGCCGGCGACACGATGAAGCTGGGCATCGCCGGTCTCGGCGAACAGAATCAGCAGGTCGTCGAATGGCGCAACCTTGGCGATGCGGTGTTCGGATGACGACCTATTCGGGGCGGTTCGCCGGGCGGAACGCGATCATCACCGGCGGCGCATCGGGGCTTGGCCTTGCCGTTGCCGAGCGGATTGTCGCGGAAGGCGGTCAAGTGTCGGTGTGGGACATGAACCCTGCGCTGGAGGAGACCTGTGAACGTGCCGGCCTGCACGGCGTCCGTCTCGATGTTTCCGACGCAGCGGCGGTCGCCGCCGCTGCGTCGGAAAGCATGGCCGCGCTGGGCAAGGTCGATATCCTGATCTGCTCGGCAGGCATCACCGGCGCGACGGTGCCGGTCCACGAATTTCCGATCGACAGCTGGCTGCAGGTCGTGAACGTCAACCTGAACGGCCTGTTCTACTGCAACCGCGCAGTCGTGCCGCACCTGCTGGCGAATGGCTATGGCCGGATCGTCAACGTCGCATCGGTCGCGGGCAAGGAAGGCAACCCCAATGCCAGCGCCTATTCGGCGACCAAGGCGGGGGTGATCGGCTTCACCAAGTCGCTCGGCAAGGAACTGGCGGGCAAGGGCGTCATCGCCAACGCGCTGACCCCGGCGACGTTCGAAAGCCCGATCCTCGCTCAGTTGCCGCAGAGTCAGGTCGATTACATGCGCTCGAAAATCCCGATGGGACGGCTGGGCGAAGTCGACGAAAGCGCGGCGATGGTCTGCTTCATGGCCAGCGAGGAATGCAGCTTCACGACCGGATCGGTGTTCGACACGTCGGGTGGGCGGACGACCTACTAGGACCCGTTATCCGCAGTCCCGTTGGGTTCGAGCAGCTTCGAGCCTGTCGAGAAGCGTCTGTCGAGAACGGCCCGCTTTGGGGAACCGCCTTCTCGACTACGGTTCTCGACAGGCTCGAACCTCCGCTCGAAGCAAACGGGGGGGTAGGGTAACGGGGGATGAACGATCAACCGGGAGCATAAACCATGAACAAACTCCCCTTCGTCGATGCCCATGTCCATCTCTGGGACCCCGACCATATCCGCTACCCGTTGTTGACGCCGCCCTTCGCCGATGACGGTCCCAACGGCTCGGTCGAACCGATCGCGAAGACATATCTCCTCGACGACTATCGCGCCGATGCAGGTGACTGGGACGTGCGCGGCATCGTCCATGTCGATGCCGGTGCCGCCACCGCCGACGCGCTGAAGGAAACGCGCTGGCTACAGGCGATGGCCGATCGCGAAGCCATGCCGAACGCGATCGTCGCCTTTGCCGATCTGTCCGACCCGGACGTCGATACGCTGCTGGCCCGGCATGCCGCGCACCCCAATGTCCGCGGCATCCGCCATATCGTCAACTGGCATCCCGACCCGCGTCGGACCTACACCCCCCGCGACGTTACGCAGGACGATGCATGGGGCAGGGGCTATGCCCGCCTCGCCGCGCATGGGTTGAGTTTCGATCTGCAAGCCTATCCCGGCCAGTTTTCCGGCCTAGCCCGTCTGATCGAACGCCATCCCGAAACGCCGGTGATGATAAACCATATGGGCATGTGCGTGCCCGGCGAGGAAGGCGAATGGCGCGAGGGTCTGCGCGCGTTGGCCCGCCTGCCACAGGTCGCGATCAAGCTGTCGGGCATCGGCTTCACCCACCGCCCGTGGACACTCGAACAGGCGCGCGCGCTGGTGCTGACCGCGATCGACCTGTTCGGCGTCGGCCGCGCGATGGTCGCCAGCGATTTCCCGACCGACAAATTGTTCGGCAGCTTCGCCGCGACCCTGGGCGCATATGATGCGATCACCGCCGACTTCACCGGCGCCGAACGCCGTGCCATGTTCGCTGGCAACGCCAACCGCTTGTATCATTTGGGGTTGGCACTCTGACCTATCGCAACGGCCGCATCACCGGTGCGTCGCGATCGATCGTCAAAACGCCATCCTTTTCCCGCAATTCGGCGATCTGCAACACCGTGCGCCGGTGCCAGCGCGGGTCGCTTTCCGCTTCCGGCTCGCCCGATTGGTGGACGAAATAGATGATCCACGCCCGGTCGCCGACCACGACGATATCGGGATGCTGCCCTTTCGCCCGGTCGGTCGGTCGCTTGCCCGGTTCGGCCAGCAGATAGCCCGGTTGCCGCGTCCAGTGGGTCGCGTCGTCCGATCGCTGGACCAGCAACCCTTTCCACGCATCGCTCACCAGCCACCACGCACCACGCCAGCGAACCGCCTTCGGCCCTTCGCCCGGCGTATCGGTGACGGTCCCCTTGACCGTCCAATGCTTCAGGTCGCTGCTGTCGGCATAGCGGATCGACTTGCCGGTGCGTTCGTCGTTGAACCACAGCCGATATCGGTTCGGCCCGAGCACCGCGACGCTGGCGTCGATCACCCGGTCCGACCCCAGATCGAGCCGCTCACCGCAGTCCCAGCGCTTCAGGTCGCGGCTGGTCAGATGCACGATGAAGCGCGGCGCGTTCCAGTCGCGAAACACGCCCGGCACGACGGTCAGCCACATATGCCAGCGGCCATCGATCCGCTGTACTTCCGGCGCCCATAACGTCGCACCGGTACAGCTTTCCGGGATCGCCGCCGTCCCGCCATAGCGCCAGCGAACCCCGTCGCTCGACCTAGCGATGCCGATCGCGGTGCCATGTACCCATGACACGTCCTTTTCGTCCGCCCCGGCCAGGTTCGCACGCCGGTTGGTGTAGAACATCACCCACTCGCGCGTCGCCGGATCGTGCACCGTCGATGCATCGGCTGCGCCGTCATGCACCGGGTCGCGCCACAGCGGAACGGGCGCGGTAGCCGCCGCCTGGGCGAGCAGCCCCGCCCAGATCATGCGGGCTTCGCCGCGACCGGATTATTGCCCCAGAGCCGGTCGTGCGGCCATCCCGACAAGTCCTCGACCACCGCCTTGTGCTGCGGATCGGGCGGCGCGGTATCGCCGGCGCGCAGCCGTTCGATCTCTTCCATCAGGATCGCATGCGTCTTCGGATCGAGCCGGAAGCGCAGCGATACGAGGATGCCCGCCGCCAGCACGCCGAGCGTACCCACGCCCAGCAGCAGCGCGATGGTATTGATGGCCTGCGGCGTCTGGGTCTGTGCGCCCGATACGAATCCGCCTGCCTGGATGATGAGGCCGACGCCCGCCACCGCCGCTGCCTGCGTCGCCTTGCGCACGAAGGTCATGACCCCGGCGAAGCTGCCCTCGCGCCGCTGCCCGGTCACGATTTCGTCGACATCGGCCATATAGTTGTACGTCGCCCAGGGGATGTAGTTCAGCGCCCCGCGGCCCAGCCCGGCAAGGCCGATCGCCAGATAGATTAGCGGGCTGGTGGCGGTCGTTCCGCCTGCCCATAGCGACAGCAGCACGATCACCCCCAAACCGAACGTCACTGCCGCCAGCCGATAGGCGAACGCCGGCGAGGCGCGTAGCGCGAGGTTGATCGCGATCACCACCGCCACGAACTGGACGATATACATCGTGCCGAGCAGCCCCGAGGCCATCGCGGTCGTACCGGCCAGTGCGAAGATGACGAAGAAGGTGAAGGCGGCGTTGAAGATATCCTGGCTGATATAACCGCCCAGATACATGCCGAGGTGCAGCCGGAACGCGCGGATCCGCATCGTCGAGAACAGGTTGCGGTACAGCGCCTTGAACGCCGATCCGACGCCGGCGCTCTGCCGTCCGGCGGCTTGCGGGGGCAGGGGGCGTTCCCAGCTGAACCGATAGAGGAAGGCGGCGGTCGCCATGAAAAGCGCCGCGAAGATCAGCCCCATGTAGAAGAAAGTCTGCGCGCTGTCCCGGCCGAGATAGTTGATGAGCCACAATGGCAGGAACCCGGCGAGGATAGCGGCGGTTTGTCCGAACAGGATGCGGAAGCCGGCGAACTTCGCCTTGGTCTTATAGTCGGTCGACATTTCTGCCGCCAGCGTCTCGTACGGGATGATGACCATCGCATAGACCAGCTCGAACCCGACATAGCTGACCAGATAATACCAGAAGGTCATGCCCGGCAGCCACATCAGCGCGAAGCTCGGCAATAGCGGGATGGCGGCCAGGATGAAGAAGCGCCGCCGCCCGAACCGGCTCCCCAGCGCGGTCGTGCCGAAATGGTCGGAGAGATAGCCGATCACCGGCGACGCGATCGCGTCGAGGATGCGCGCGACCGCGAAGATCAGCGCCGCCTGTCCCGCGCTCAGCCCGCAAAACTGGGTATAGAAGATCAGCACCCAGCCGGAAATGACCGCCATCGACCCCGCGCCCAGCACGTCGTTCGAACCATAGGCGAGGTAGTTGATGAGCCGGACCGGACGCTTGGCAGGTGGGGCGGATATCACGCGCGCTCTCTCCTTCGCATGGTCCGGGCTTGCGTCGCCCGTTTCATCATGCTCAACATATGAAGAGCTATCATACTATGTGGAACATCCACAAGCGCGTTTGGAGAGTGCGATGCGGACCCCGATATTGCTCGGCCTTGCGGCGATGCTGATGAGCGCCGCACCTGCGTTCGCCAAGCCTGCGGCCGAATGGGTCGATCGGCTGACCGGCCACCGCGTCGTCCGCATCAGTCGGGTGCCTGACAGCACCAGCCTGTATTTCCACCAGAACAGCTACACGCCGCAGGGCGACTTAATGGTCGTCAGCGTCCCCGACGGCATCGCGACTGTGGACCTCAAGACGTGGGAAATGAAACCGCTGGTCCGCGAAAAGGGCGTGACGCTGCTGTTCACCGGCCGGCGGACGCGCACCGCTTATTATGCGCGACAACTCCGCAACGATGCCAGCGGCCCATCGTCGATCTATGCGGTCGACATCGATACCGGTCGGAGCCGCAAGGTCGCCGACGTGCCCGGTGGTTCGATCGGCTCGATCAACGCCGACGAAACGCTGCTGCTGGGACAGGTCGCATTGGGCGAAGGCGCATTACGCCCCGACGGTACCCGGCAGGACGACCGCCATGCGCCCGGCCGCGTGGTGGGACCGGGCGAGGCCGACTATCGCGCCACTCGCGCCGACGGTACGCCCTACAGCTTTGCCGAAGCCAAGGAGCGCCGCCTGAACGAACGGCTGGAGGCGGGCATTCCGATGGAAATCTTCACCATCGATCTGCGCACCGGGCAGCGCCGCGTCGTCACCGCCTCGACCGACTGGCTGAACCATATCCAGTTCTCGCCGACCGACCCGCGACAGATCATGTATTGCCACGAAGGACCGTGGCACAAGGTCGACCGCATCTGGACCATCCGTGCAGACGGCACGGGCAAGACGCTGGTTCACAAGCGCACGATGAACATGGAGATTGCCGGCCATGAGTTCTTCTCGGTCGATGGCCGGACGATCTGGTACGATCTGCAGACGCCGCGCGGTGAGGTGTTCTGGCTCGCCGGCTACGACCTGACCACCGGGAAGCGGCACTGGTACAAGGTCGATCGCAACCAATGGTCGGTCCATTACAACCAGATGCCGGGCGGCAAACGCTTTTCGGGGGACGGCGGCGACAGCGAGATGGTCGCCCATGCCCCCGACGGCAAATATCTTTATCTATTCACGCCGCAGGCGATTCCCGACGTCGCCGACATCCATGCCGCCAATGCCGATGCGCTGATCGTTCCCGGCACGCTGGCGGTCGAGAAACTGGTCGACATGCGCCAACACGACTACCGGTTGGAGCCGAACATGACCTTCACCCCCGACGCCAAATGGGTGGTGTTCCGCGGCAATTTCGAAGGCGCCACGCACATCTACGCGGTGGAGGTGGCGAAAGCCGCCACCCCCTGATCCGCCGTCAGACGATCGGCGGCAACCGCTCCAGATGCTTTTCCAGCGTTAGCGGATAGTCGCGGATGCGCACGCCCGTCGCATTATAGACGGCGTTCGCGATCGCGCCCGCGACCCCGCACATGCCCAATTCGCCGACGCCCTTCGCCTTCATCGGATTGGCCTTCTCATCGGCTTCGTCGAGGAACACGACTTCCTGATGCGGGATGTCGGCATGGACCGGCACCTCGTAGCTGGCGAGGTCGTGGTTGACGAACATGCCGAAGCGCTTGTCGACCGCCAGTTCCTCCATCAGCGCCGATCCCGCGCCCATCGTCATCGCGCCGATCACCTGGCTGCGCGCCGATACGGGATTGATGATCCGCCCCGCCGCGCATACCGCCAGCATCCGGCGGATGCGGGTGATGCCGGTATAGGCGTCGACCCCGACCTCGACGAAATGAGCGCCGAAGGTCGCGAACTGATAGGTCTTGTCGAGCTTGTCGAACTCGATCTTGTCCTCGCCGACCAGCTCGCCGCCCGCCGCCGCCGCGCGCAGGTCGCCGCTCTTCCCGCCGCCGCTGACCTTACCATCGGCGAAGTCCGCGGTCGCGGGATCGATGCCCAGCCGCTGCGCCGCCTGTTCGCGCAGTTTGACGCAGGCGGCATAGACGCCGGCGGTGGCATTGGCCGCGCCCCATTGCCCGCCCGATCCTGCGGACACCGGGAAGGCCGAACTACCCAGCTTCACCACCACCGCCTCGGCCGGTACGCCCAGCATTTCACCCGCCGTCTGCGCGATGATCGTGTAGCTGCCGGTGCCGATATCGGTCATGTCGGTCTCGACCGTCACCACCCCGTCGCGACCCAGCCGCACCCGGGCGCCCGACGTGCGGTTGACGTGATTGCGGAACGCGGCAGCGACGCCCATGCCGACCAGCCATTTGCCGTCGCGCACCTGCCCCGGCGTGGCGCTGCGCCGCGACCAGCCGAAGCGCTGCGCCCCTTCGGTCAGGCACCGCACCAATTGCCGCTGCGAGAAGCGACGTTCGGGCTTTTCCGGATCGACCTGCGTATCGTTCTTGACGCGCAGCGCGACGGGGTCCATCCGCAGCTTTTCGGCCATTTCGTCCATCGCGATTTCGAGCGCCATCATCCCCGGCGCCTCGCCGGGTGCGCGCATTGCATTGCCCTCGGGCAGGTTGAGCACCGCCAGCCGCATCGACGTCAGCCGGTTCGCCCCGGCATAAAGCAGCTTCGTCTGATTGACCGCCGTTTCCGGGCCACCGTTCGGCTGGTCGCCCGACCCGCTTTCGTGCGCGATCGCGGTGATCGTGCCATCGGCCTGCGCGCCCAGCCGGATGCGCTGGCGCGTCGCCGGACGATGGGTCGCATTGTTGACCATCATCGGCCGTTGCATGGCGAGCTTGACCGGTCGCTTCGCCGCCTTTGCCCCCAGTGCCGCCAGCACCGCATCGGCGCGCAGGAACAGTTTCCCGCCGAAACCACCGCCGACATAGGGCGACATCAGCGTGATCTTGTCCTTCGGTATGCCGAGCGTCCTCGCCAGATCGCCGCGTCCCCAGTCGATCATCTGGTTCGACGTCCACAGCGTCAGTTCGTCGCCAGTCCATGCCGCGATCGACGCGAACGGCTCCATCATCGCATGGCTGTGGTCGGGGGTCGTATATTCGGCGTCGATCTTGACCGGCGCGGCGGCGAAGGCGTCCTCGAACTTGCCCGTACGGTCGACGGGTGGCGCGCCGCTGCCCTCGCCGCTGTCGCCACCGGTCAGCGGTGCCGACTTCAGCGCTTCGTCCAGATCATAGCTGCCGGTTGCGCGCGCATAATCGACCCGCACCAGTGCGGCAGCAGCGCGTGCCTGTTCGAACGTCTCGGCGACAACCAACGCCACTGCCTGATGATAATGATCGACCTGCGGCCCGGCGAGCAGCTTGACGGTGTTCATCTGCCCCTTGCCGAGCTTGCCGGCATTCTGGGCGGTCACGATCGTCAGCACGCCCGGCGCGCCACGCGCCTCGTCCAGATTGATCGAACG
Organism: Sphingomonas sp. BL-S-05; assembly: GCF_055521695.1. NCBI lineage: Bacteria > Pseudomonadati > Pseudomonadota > Alphaproteobacteria > Sphingomonadales > Sphingomonadaceae > Sphingomonas > Sphingomonas sp. BL-S-05. The sequence continues at coordinate 1,182,060 of NZ_CM145499.1, forward strand.
GATCGTGCCCTTGGCGACGGCCGATCCGACGATATAGCCATAGGCGGGGTTCGCGATCGCGCGGTGTTCATAGGCATAGGGTGCCTGACCGGTCGTCTTGAGCGGACCGTCGATCCGCTCGTGCGGGCGGCCGACCACCTTCATCCGGTCAATGGGATTGGTCGTCGCGGGGGTGTCGAACTGCATGGATTACGCCTTGGCTTGCGCGATGACCGATGCCAGCGCGCGGGTCGCGAGCGGCAGCTTGAACGCATTGTCCTTGGTCGGGGTCGCGCCCTGGAAGGCGCGGGCGGTAACGGCGGCGGCCCCTTGCGGCAGCAGCGCGTCGGCCGCTTCGACCCGCCACGGCCGGGGGGCGACCCCGCCGAACGCGACGCGCCCGGTGCCGTCCCGCTGGATGACCGCCGCGACCGACACCAATGCATAGGCATAGGATGCCCGGTCGCGGACCTTCTCATAGAAATGCCGGCCGCCGATCGGGCGGGGCAGGGTGACGGCAGTGATCAGCTCGCCGGGCTTCAGCACCGTGTCGATCTCGGGCCGGTCGCCCCACAGCCGATGGAAGTCGGCAATTGGGATGGTGCGCCGCTGTCCGCCGCCATCGACCGTCTCGATCGCGGCATCCAGCACGCGCATCGCCACCGCCATGTCGCCGGGAAAGGTCGCGATACAGGCGTTGCTGACGCCGATCACCCCCAATTGCCGCGAATAGCCGCCGATCGCCGCGCATCCCGACCCCGGCTTGCGCTTGTTGCACGCCATATTGGTGTCGTAGAAATAGGGGCAACGCGTCCGCTGCAGCAGATTGCCGGCGGTCGACGCCTTGTTGCGCAACTGGCCCGACGCACCGGCGACGATCGCCCGCGTCAGCACGCCGTAATCGCGCCGCACCCGCTCGTCGGCGGCCAGATCGGTGTTGGTCACCAGCGCGCCGATCCGCAGGCCGCCGTCACGGGTCTTCTCGATCTTGTCGAAGCCGAGGTCCTGTACGTCGACCAGATGCGTCGGCGTCTCGATCTCCAGCTTCATCAGGTCGAGCAGGTTGGTGCCGCCGGCAATGAATTTGGCGTCGGGACGACCGGCGACGATCCGGGCGGCCTCGACCGCGTCCTTCGCCCGTTCATAGGTGAACGCCCTCATGCCTTTGCCCCCGCTACGTCCGCCATCGCATCGGCGATGTTGGAATAGGCTCCGCAGCGGCAGATATTGCCGCTCATCCGTTCGCGCATTTCCATGTTGCTGGCGGCGGGGCGCTTCGCCAGGTCCGCCTGCACATGGCTCGGCACACCGCGCCGTATCTCGTCGAGCACGGCGACCGCGGAACATATCTGGCCGGGCGTGCAATAGCCGCACTGATATCCGTCATGCTTGACGAACGCCGCCTGCATCGGGTGCAGCTTGTCGGGCGTCCCCAGCCCCTCGATCGTCACGATCTCGTCGCCTTCGTGCATCACGGCCAGCGTCAGGCAGGAATTGATCCGCTTGCCGCCGACCAGCACTGTACAGGCTCCGCATTGGCCATGGTCGCAGCCCTTCTTGGTGCCGGTCAGGTGCAGATGCTCGCGCAACGCATCGAGCAGCGTCGTCCGCGTGTCGAGCGTCAGCTCTTGCGGCCTGCCATTGACCTTGAACCGGACCGGCATGGTCGGTGGTGCCTGTGGTTGGGGCGCGTTCTGCGCGACCGCCGCACCCGGTGCCACCGCAATGGCGGCACCCATCGCACCGCTCGCCAACACGCCGCGGCGCGTGATTTCCAGTTCAGGCCTGTCCGCCATTCGATCGATCATCCTTGTCGGGGAACATCCCGGATACCGGGACAACGCACAAACGCGTGGATCGACCCGCGCGCACGACGAACGTACGCTATCGGGCGAACCGACGCCATCAGCTGGGCAGGCCGCCGGTCTGGCGCAGCGCCTCGCCCAGCGCCAGCGCCGCGGCGGTGGCAAGGTTCATCGACCGCACCTCGGCCCGGATCGGCAGGCGCAGCCGTTCGTCGCATGCTCCGGCAATCTCGGTCGGAACCCCGGCGCTTTCCTTGCCGAACAGCAGCACGTCGTCCGCCCGGAACGCGAAATCATAGGCCGACCGATCGCTCTTGGTCGTGAACAGCACCAGCCGGGGCGGTGCCACCGCCGATCGGAACGCATCGAAGCCGGCATGTCGGGTGACCGCGACATGGTCGATATAGTCCATCGCCGTCCGCCGCACCCGCCGGTCGTCCCATGCGAATCCCAGTGGCTCGATCAGGTCGACCGCGACGCCCAGGCAGGCGCCCAGCCGCATGACGGCTCCGACATTGCCGGCGATTTCGGGTTCGTACAGGGCGATGCGCATCGCCGCTGCTTGGCGGCTGAACGATCGGCGCGCAAGGCCGCGTCGGTCAGATCGCCAGTTCGGCGGGCGCCAGCAGGTGATCGACGACGCGCATCGGCCGACCGATATGATATCCCTGCAACTGGTCGCAGCCCCATTCGCGCAGCTGCGCCAGTTGCTCGGCGGTCTCGACCCCTTCGGCGACGATCGACATGCCCAGGCTCTTGCCGAGACCGATCGTCGCCTTGACGATCACCGCGGACGCATCGTCGGACAGCATCGTCGCGACGAAGCTGCGATCGATCTTCAGCTTGTCGAAGGTGAATTCCTTCAGGTTGCTCAGCGACGAATGGCCGGTGCCGAAATCGTCCATCGCCAGGATCGCGCCCGCCGCCTGCAACCGGCGCAGCGTCGTCTGCACGGCGTGGCGATGCTGGTCGAGCAGCGTCGCGCTCTCGGTCACTTCCAGTTCCAGCCGGTCGGTCGTGATGCCGTGCTTGGTGGCGAGATCGAGCAGGCTGCCCGCCAGTTCGGCATCGCGGAACTGGAGCGGGGACAGGTTCAGCGCCAGCTTTATCGACTCGGGCCACTGCGCAGCAGCGGCCATCGCCGTATCGGCGACCCAATGCCCGATCCGTCCGATCTGCCCGGTCGCTTCGGCGATGGGGATGAAGATGTCGGGGCGGATGTCGCCCAGATCGGTATGCGTCCAGCGCAACAGCGCCTCGAACCCGGTGATCCGCCCCTCGGGGGTCGCGATCGGCTGATAGGCGAGATAGAGCTGGTTCGCATCGATCGCACGTTCCAGATCGCGGCCCAGCCGGTTGCGCAGGCTGACCTCCTCCAACAGCCCGGTATCGAAGAATCGCGCGGTGTTGCGCCCGTCCGACTTCGCCCGGTACAGCGCCATGTCGGCAAGGTTGTGCAGGTCGTCGCCGCCCTGATCGGGCGAGGAGATCGCGACGCCGATGCTCATCTGGATCGGCACGTCGGCGCTCAGCGTCGCTTCGGTCGCGCGGGAGATGCGCCGCAACAGCGCCTCGGCGGCGGCGGGCTGCGCCGGCGCGACCTGGATGATGGCGAATTCGTCACCGCCGATCCGCGCGACGAGATCGCTGGCGCGCACGCATCCCGACAACAGCTTCGCGGCACGCCGCAATGCGTCGTCGCCGCCGGCATGGCCGCAGCGGTCGTTGATGCTCTTGAATTCGTCCAGGTCGATCGCGAACAGCGTGACCTTCTCCCCGGTCCGTCGCGCGCGGATCAGTTCATGGGCCAGCCGGTTTTCGAACAGCAGCCGGTTGGGCAGGCCGGTCAGCGCGTCGTGATGGGCGAGGAAATCGACGCGGCGTTGCGCGCTGCGCTGGGCCTCCATCGCCTTGTGATATTCGGAAACGCCCCGCGCCAGGTCGCCGACCTCGTCGCGCCGGTCCAGACAGGGCACGCTCTGTCCGACCGGCCGGTCCGCCCGGAACGCGCGCAGGATGCTGGCGATCGCGGTGATCGGTTCGATGACGCGCAGGTGCAGCCACAACGCCATGACCAGCAGCGTCAGGATCACGGCCCCGGCACTCAACAGCGCGCGGAACGTGCCGCGATGGTTGAGCGCGATGGCATCGTCGGCGGCATCGCCGATCGCGCGGCCCAGCACGTCGCGCGCCTTGGTCCGCTCGCTTTCCAGCCGCTTGAGCGCGTCGAGGAACTGCGGCATCGCCGGTTTGATGGCGTCGGGATCGCGCCGGGCGGTGTCGATCAGCGCCTGTCCGATCGGCACGAACGCCATAGTCGCGCTGCGGGTCTGTGCCAGCGCGGCCCGCAATTCGGCCGGCAGCAACCGGTCCGGATCGGTCGCGGTGACGTTGGACAGCGCGCGGAACGCCCGCAGCTCGGCGGACAGCGCTTGCCACTGCGCCTCGGGCACGGTGCCGTGCCGTTCGGCCAGCCGGGTCGCGTCACCGATCGACAGCCTCAGCGCACGCTGCGCCGCGTCCTGCCGGTCCTGCCCGCGCAGCAATTCGGTCAGATGGCCGATATGCCCTGCCGACGACCCGACCTCCGCGCCGATGTGCAGCCAGCTCGCCAGCAGCAGCAGCGACGGCAGCAGCACGGTTGCGCAGGCGACGGTTACCTTGGTCGAGATCGAGAGATGCACCGGCGACTCCCCGTGGAAGGCCGCAGGTTACGGTTAAAGAATTACCAAGAGGTTAGAGAAGCCGCCCGCCGCCGACACCCTCATGGCGGCGGGCGGGACGGACGTCAGCGGCGGCGACGCGGCACCGGCGCTGCCACGGGGGTAACCGGCACCACCCCCTTGGGCGCCGTGGCCAGCCGGCGGATCAGATCGGTCTCGGCGGTGCGATAGGGGGTGCCATCGGCGCGGAACACCTCGTGGAACCAGATGGTCGGCTCGGCCATCACATAGGGTTTCTGCCAGCTATCCCATGGCAGCCGCGTCTGCGTCTTCCCGTCGACGAACCCCCAGTTCATCATGCCGACATTGTAGCGTTTGGCGATCGGCAGCGACCCGTCGAACGTCGATCCGTTCCCGCGCGCCATATATTCGGTGCAGATGATCGGCCGGTTATAGGGCAGCAACTGGCGGATGCGCCCTTCGAACGTCTCGGGCCAGCTATAGTCGTGGAAGGTGATGACGTCCGACTGCGCCAGTTGCAGCTTCGCCATCGCCGATGCCTTGCCCCCCGGCGTCCAGTCGTCGCCGATCCACACGCCCGAGGTGATCGGCTGCATCGGATCGGCATCGCGTGCCCAGTCGAACACCTGCGCCAGCAGCGCGCGGACCATCGGCTCCTTGCCCTCCTGACCCTTATACTGGTCGGCGCCATTGTCGGGTTCGTTCCAGACGTCCCAGCCGAGCACGCGCTCGTCGCGCCCGAACGCGCCGATCACGCCCTGCACATAGGCCTTGTACGCCGGATAGCGGCTGCGGTCGCGCAGGCCCGCCATGCCCGGCCCCTGCACCCAGCCCGAATTATGCACGCCGGGGATCGGCGGATGCTGCGGCCCCAGCTTCGGGTTCGGGTCCCAGCAGCTGTCGAACAGCACGAACAGCGGCTTGATCCTGTGCCGCGCCGCGATCTGCAGAAACTCGTCGATCCGCCGCCTGAAGCCCTCCGCATCCTGCGTCCACAGCTGGTCGTGCAGGAACACGCGCATCGTGTTCATGCCAATGCCCTGCGCGAGGTTCAGCTCGTAATCGATCCGCTGCGGATCCCATGTCTCGGCCTGCCACATCTCCAGCTGGTTGATCGCGCTGGCGGGCGTGAAGTTCGCGCCGACCAGCCATGGCTGTTTCGCATACCAAGCCCCGGCCTGCGCCTCGCTCCAGCGATCGCGCGCCTCGGCCGGCGCCATGGTCAGCATGGTCGCACCCAGCAGCGCGACGACAAATCCCTTCATCCATTCTCTCCCGTTTTACGTTTCCCCCGACCGACGGCGCGAAGCCGCCAGCGAGCGAAAACGCTTCTTTCGTAACCGTTTCCAATTATCACATATATTCGTATTGTGAACGTCTTCCGGCGCTGTTAGGTCGGACAAATCGGCGGCGACAGACCGCATCGCTTTGAACTGGGGAGGAAATATGCACCGCAAGCATTTCTGGCGCGCATCCGCGTCGCTGCTGGCCGCCACCGCCGGCACGTTGCCGCTGACCGCGCTCGCACAGACCGGCGCGCAGGAGACGCCGAAGCCGACCACGCCGTCCGACCAGTCGGTCAGCCCGACCGCACCCGCGCCCTATGAACAGGACAGCGCGACCGACGATGGCGATATCGTCGTCACCGGCCTGCGCCGCAGTCTGCAATCGGCGCAGCAGTTAAAGCAGAATTCGGACGGCATCGTCGATGCGATCGTCGCCGAGGATATCGGCAAGCTCCCCGACACCTTCGCCTCCGCCGCCCTTGCGCGCGTGACCGGCGTACAGGTGACGCGTGGCGCGGGCGAGGCGGCCGGGGTCCAGATTCGCGGCCTGCCCGATATCAGCACCACCTATAATGGCCGTGAGATCTTCACCGCCGAAGGGCGCTTCGTCGCGATTCAGGATTTCCCGGCCGGCACCGTCGCCGCGCTGGAAGTCTACAAGTCGAGCACCGCGAACCTGATCGAGGGCGGCATCGGCGGACAGGTCAACGTTCGCGGCCGTCGGCCGTTCGACTTCAAGGGCCTCGAAATCTCCGGCTCGCTCAACGGCGTCAATTGGGAGCAATCGGGCGGGTTGACGTGGAACGGCAACCTCCTGGTCAGCGGGCGGTGGAACACCGGCATCGGCGAGATGGGGCTGCTCGTCAACGCCTCCTATGTCGGCCTGAACTATCTCGACGCGACGCGCGAACAGTCGCTGGTGATCGGCACCACCAGCGCCGCCAATGCCGGTACGGCCGGCGTCCGCTATCCCGACGCGCAGGGTCGCTTCACCAGCAACGGCAAGCGCTGGCGTCCCTCGGCCAATGCCGCCTTCCAGTGGCGGCCGAGCAACGAACTCGAAATTTATGTCGACGGCCTGTATCAGGGCTATCGCGGCCATGATTCCAACCAGTGGATGTTCGTGCCGATCTTCGGCGGCGACGCGTTCCGCCTCAACAACCTGACCACCCGCGACGGCAACCCGACCATCGCCCAGAGCGCGACCGTGGTCGGCGCCAACACGCCCGACGGCTATTTCACCTCCGCCAACGGCCGCACCGATACCTATCAGGTCGGCGGCGGCGCGACCTGGACCCGCGACCGGCTGCGCCTGTCTGCGGATGTCGCCTATACCGACAGCGCCTACACCTTCAATCTGAACAATATTGACTATCTGTTCGCCAGTTCGCCGACCCGCAACGTCGTGTTCGAAACGCCGAGCGGCAATTATGGCGGGCCGAGCTTCAACTTCGTCGATTTCGACGTGACCGATCCGGCCAATTTCCTGACCCGCGGCTTCTTCCAGGAATTCCTGAAGGTCGGCGGCAAGGACATTCAGACCCGCTTCGACGCGCAATATGATCTGGGCGACGGCTTCCTCAAGGAATTTAAGGTCGGCTTCCGCTACAACGACCGCGACGCCAATCGCGATCGCGGCGCGCCTTATATCGAGAAGCGCGGCGAGGAATTTTACCGCAACCTCCGCATTCCGATCTCTGCGCTACCCATCGACGTCGGATCGACCCGCCCGGCGTTCAAATTCGACAATGCTTTCCCGGTAAAGACATTCGCCTCGATTACCGAACCGAGCATCCGCGCAAACATCGCCGAACTACGTTCCTTCTTCGGCGCGCCGGAGGGCAATCCGGCGTTCAACCCGACCGAGAATTTCCGTGCCAATGAAAAAGCGTTCGCGACCTATGCGCAGATCAAATACGGCTTCGACCTCGGCTCGACGATGAGCGTCGACGGCCTGGTCGGCCTGCGCGCGATCAAGACGAAAACGCGTATCGGTGGCTTCGCCCGCGTCGAAATCGATCCGGTCAACCCGACCTTCAGCCCTGTTACCGCCGAAAACGAATATTCCGATTACCTGCCCAACGTCAGCGCGCGGGTCCGCTTCAACGAGGAATTGCAGATGCGCCTCGCCTATACCCAGACGCGCACACGCCCGAACTTCTTCGACCTGAACCCGACGCTGACCGTTGGACCGCCGATCGTGATCGATCCCAACAACCCGCCCAATCCGAACGACCCGAACAGCAGACTGCGCGCCATTTCGGGTGGCAATCCCGATCTGAACCCGCTGACCTCGGACAATTACGATATCAGTCTCGAATGGTATTTCTCGCGCACAGGCTCGCTCACCGGCGCGCTGTTCCGCCGCGATGCGCAGGGCTTCATCTCGCGCGTCGCCATCGCCCCGGTCGATTTGGGCTATGGCCCGTCGCGCTTCGACCGGCCGGAAAATACCGGCAAGACCCGGTTCAACGGGGCGGAGGTCGCCTTCACCAGCTTCCTCGACTTCGACAGCCTGCCCGAATGGATGCGCGGCTTCGGCGTACAGGCCAACGCGACCTATATTGACGCGCGCGGCGACCTCGCCACGGGCTTAAGCGCTTCGCCCAATGTGGCCGGCACGCGGGTGCCGTTCACCGGCGTGTCGGAATGGTCCGGCAACCTTGTCGGCCTTTATGAACGCTCGTTCTTCTCGGCGCGGTTGGCGTACAACTACCGGTCGGACTTCGTCAGCTATTACAGCATCGAACCGCTTGACGTTGGGCCGGACCGTTTGTCGCCACGCACCCGCGCCGTGATTGAAAAGGGGCGGGGCCAGCTCGATTTCTCGACGACGCTGACGCCAGTGCCGAACGTCACGCTGGCGTTCGATATCGTCAACCTGCTCGGCAACCCGATAAAGCGGACCCGCCAGTTCAACGATGCCGGCGACGTCTATACCCGCCAGATTCAGTATCTCGAACGCGTTTATTCGCTCGGCGTCCGCTTCCGCTTCTGACGGGTCTCCTGTTCTCCTGATCGTGGGGGGCAGGGCGGGGACGGGTGGTCGGTGATCGAGCGTCACGGCCGCCCGGACTTGCCAGCCCGCCCATTCGAGAACATTTTTGGCAAGATCGGGTACCTAACCCGAAGCACCACGTACCCCGGCGAAGGCCGGGGTCCAGTTGGAAAGGCTTCTCGATAGTAAATCGACGTTCCCCGACTGGACCCCGGCCTCCGCCGGGGTACGGCCTGGAACGCCCCGCCAGCGACATAATCCGCGTCCGTTGACCCTCCGAACCCACGGAAACCTTCTCATGCGCAAACATCTGTTCCTGCCGCTCATCCTCCTCACCAGCGTCGCCGCCGCCCCAGCCGGCAATCCGCAATTCGAGGGCGCCGATCCGCATGCGATGTTCATCGGCAACGAACTCTGGGTCTTCCCGACCGGCGGCCCCGGCGGTAGCTGGGCCGCCGACCGGTTCGGCGCCTTCTCGACGCGCGACCTGAAGAACTGGCGCCCGCGTGGCGAACTGATCCGCCGCGATCAGATCGGCTGGATCAAGGATGACGGCGCACCCGAACATTTCCTATGGGCGCCGGGCGTGGCCACGCGCAACGGCAAATATTATCTCTATTTCTCGGTCGGCCCCCAGAACCCCACCCCCAGCCGGATCGGCGTCGCCGTCGCCGACCGGCCGGAGGGGCCGTATCGCGACAGCGGCCGTCCGCTGGTGACCGGGGGGCAGGGGTTCGAGGCGATCGACCCGATGGTCTTCAACGACGCCCGTTCGGGGAAAAGCTATCTCTACGCGGGCGGCAGCGCCGGTTCGAGGCTGCGCGTCTGGGAACTCAAACCCGACATGGTGACGATCGCGCGCGAGGTACCTGTCGCCAACCCGCCGCAATTTACCGAGGGCGCGTTCCTGCATGAACGCGGCGGCACCTATTACCTGTCGTACAGCCATGGCCGCTTCAACGGCCCCAGCTATTCGGTCCATTATGCCACCGCGCCCTCGCCGGTCGGCCCATGGAAATATCGCGGCGCCATCCTGACCAGCGATGCGACGCACAAGGGGCCGGGGCATCACAGCTTCGTCAAGGCGCCGAACGGTGAATGGCTGATCGTCTATCACCGCTGGGAAAACCCGCAGGGCGCCGAACCCTATCGCGGCGAACGGCAGGTCGCGGTCGACCGGGTCCGCTATGCCCGCGATGGTCGCATCCTGCCGATCCGGATGACCGATGGGGCCGCCGCACCGACGCTGGCAGCCCGGTAGGGTGGGATGACAAAACCCTGACTCGTTCGTGCTGAGTAGGGGCTGAGCCTGACGAAGACCCGTATCGAAGCACCTGCCCCAAACAGTCCTTCGATACGCCATTTCGACAAGCTCAATGGCTACTCAGGACGAACGGGTTAGGCAGGCCTTACGGCTTGGCCGATGTGGCCGGCTGCGCTTCGGCCGGGGCAGGGGGATTGTTCATCGCCTGCACTTCGGCGGCGGTCTTGAAATCCAGCAGTTCGACCTGGAACACCAGATCGGAATTGGCGGGGATCGACCCGGCCTCCCGCGCGCCATAGCCGAGCGCGGCGGGGATGCAGAACCGCACCACCGCCGTACGGTTCATCGTCTGCAACGCTTGCGAAAAGCCGGGAATGACCTGATCGATCGGCAGCGGCGACTGCATATTCTGGTCGAACACCGCACCGGTCGCCGCCAGATAGCCCAGATAATTGACCAGCACGATATCGCTTGCGGCCGGCTTCGCCCCGGTGCCGGGACGCAGCACGGTATAGCCCAGCCCCGACGCGGTCTTCGCCGCACACAGCCGCTGCGCGGCCGGGACGATCGGGTTGAGCGGCAGCGGGATGATGGCGTTGTTCGGCTTCACCGCCGCCGGCTGGGTCTGGGCATGGGCGATGGGCGAAACCGCCAGCAGCGGAAGGGCGACGATGCGCGCGACGCGGGACAGGATGGTCATGGGGCGCGGCTATAGGGCGGACCGCGCAGCGGCGCCACGCGTTTCCGCTGGACATCTCGCGCCGCCCGCCTAGCGTCGGGCGCCCTGCCAAAGCCGGTCGCGACGTCATCGCTATCCGCGCGTCGCTTCCCGAGGCCCCATGTCCGACCGTCTGAAGATCCTGTTCCAGCACCTCCTGCCCAAACGCCACCTGACCGGCTTTGCGGGCCGGGTGGCGCGTGCGGAATCGGCGCTGGTGACGCCGCGCCTGATCCGCTGGTTCGCCCGGCGCTATGGTGTCGATATGGCTGAGGCGGTCAATCCGGACCTCAGCAGCTACAAATCGTTCAACGAATTCTTCACCCGCCCCTTGCGCGACGGCGTCCGCCCGCTCGCCGGTGTCAACTTCGTCTGTCCGGTCGACGGCGCGATCAGCCAGTTCGGGCCGATCGACGACGGCCGCATTGTCCAGGCCAAGGGGCATTGGTTCAATACGGTCGAATTGATTGGCGGCGACGCCACCCTCGCCGAACCGTTCCAACGTGGCAACTTCGCCAACTTATATCTCTCGCCCCGCGACTATCACCGCCTGCACATGCCCTGCGACGGCACGCTCTCGCGCATGATCTATGTGCCCGGCTCGCTCTATTCGGTGAACCCGGTCACCGCGCGCGGCGTGCCGAACCTGTTCGCCCGCAACGAACGCGTCGTCTGCTTCTTCGACTCACCGGAAAACGGCCGTTTCGTCATGGTGTTGGTCGGCGCGACGATCGTCGGCAGCATGGCCACCGTCTGGCACGGCGTCGTCAATCCGAAACGCTCCGGCCGGATCGCCGAATGGACCTACGCGCCGGGCGAAGTCTCGCTGAAACAGGGCGAAGAAATGGGCCGTTTCTTGCTCGGCTCGACCATCGTGATGCTGTTCGAACCCGGCCGGATCGCCTTCAATCCCGACTGGGCACCGGAACGCCCGGTCCGCCTAGGCGAAGCGATGGGCACCCGCCCGGTTTAGGGACTGCGTCTCCGCCACCGGCGTCAGCGCCGGACGACCGTCGAACCACGCGACCAGATTGTCGACCACCAACTGCCCCATCGCCGCCCGCGTCGCGACCGATGCCGATCCGATATGCGGCAGCAGCACGACGTTCGGCATGGCCAGCAGCGCTGGCGGCACGCGCGGCTCGTCCTCGAACACGTCCAGCCCGGCGCCGCCGATCGTGCCGTCCTGCAACGCCGCCACCAGCGCAGCTTCATCGACCACGCTGCCCCGAGCCACGTTGATCAGCACGCCTTCAGGCCCAAGCGCCGCAAGGACCGCTGCGTCGATCAGATGCCGTGTGCCGCTATTGCCGGGGACGATCGCGATCATCAGGTCCGATGCCGCCGCAAGCGCGACGGGCGTCTCGTGATAGGGATAGGCAACCCCGTCCTGTCGCGAACGTCCATGATAGGCGATTGCCACGTCGAACGCCTCCAGCCGCCGCGCAATCGCCTTGCCGATCGCGCCCAGCCCGACGATCCCGACCCGCCGCCCGCGCAACGTCGGCGAAAGCGGGAAGGGGCCGGATGGCCACCGCCCAGCCCGGACGAAGGCGTCCGCCTGCGGAATGCGCCGCAGTGTGGCAAGCAGCAATCCGACGGTCAGATCGGCTACCTCGTCGTCGAGCACGCCCGGCGTGTTCGTGACGACGACGCCCCGCGCGGCGGCTGCTTTTGCGTCGACATTATCGTAGCCGACGCCGAAGCTGGCGATGATCTCGAGCGCGGGCAGCCGGTCGAGCCATGTCGCGTCGATCGTACCTGCCAGCGTCGTCGCGGCAAGCCCAACGACATCCGGCCCGACCTTCGCCAGAAACGAATCACGATCGTCCTGCTCCCACAACCGGTGCAACGTGAACCGTTCGTCGAGCGCCGAGACGACGCCGTCGGAAAGCGGCGCGAGCATCAATATCTGTGGTTTGGGCATAAAGCGGTGATAGCATGGCAGAGGACGGTGCCGATGCGAAAACTGGTGGACGCACTTGGGCTCGAACCAAGGACCCGCTGATTAAGAGTCAGGCGGGCCACGTCCAACAGCGTGTTAACATGCCTGCATCCATTGGCTTTTGCAACGACCGTTTGCACCTCGGCCAAACCGTTTGCACTCACTCTCAGCCGAGGGTTGCGGCGAACCTCAGCAAAGCCAGCGTATCCAAGTACCTGGAGAGGGCATCGATCGTGGTCCGCTTCGATTCTTCGTTCGCCGAGGAGCCGAGCGCACGCGCGATGAAGGGCAGTGCTTCGCTAATCGAACACCATGCTTGCCAGTGCGAAGTGGGTGATCGGCGCTCGATGACCTTTGCTTTGGGACCGCTCTCGTCGAACGGCACCGGTTCGATGATAATCGCGATGACGTCTCCGCCTGCGAAGTAGGTGTAGCCTGAGTGGCCCATGCGCAAGGCCTCCATGTCGACGCCCTCGAACGAATGGCCACCGAACAGATTGTTCTCCTCCCAGCGATCCTCCTCGATCATACGTCACCCGCTCGCATGCTGGCCGAGAACCGCATCACCGTCAGCGGCCCGAGGAGGCGCGACATGTCTGAAAGGACCTGCTCGCGCCCGGATGGATGCGCCCGCAGGATTCTGGCGATGTAGGGCAGGGCCTGATCCAGTGTACACCAGCTGCGCCAATGCGAGCCGTCGTCACGTCGCTGGACCACGAGCGCGAACGCCTGATTGCTTGCGCTGTTCAGCCTCACCCAGGTTCCGAGCCCGGTGACGTCGACGGCGTTGCTCTGCTTGCAGAGATTCGGTGAGAAGATATCGAGATCGTCGACCAGCGTGGCCCACGGATGCCAGACCATGTCGTCGCTCATTCTTCGCTTTCCCTTCGCTTGGCCGCTTCCCCCATCAGCGCCGCCGCTCTCTGCTGCTCCTCCCGCGCCGACAGGTACTTGAGCGCCATCTGGTAGGTGCTGTGACCGATGATCGACGTGATCGTCGCCACCGTCGCTCCCGCCTCGTTGAGCGTACCGGCGGCGCTGTAGCGCAGGCCGTGGAAGCTCACATCGGTCCAGCCCTGATCGTCCAGCCAGCTCCGTAGATGGTCGCTGTAGAGACGTTCGGAGTAGGGGCTGCCGTCGTCCTGCAGGAGCAGCTGCGCGGCGTCGTCATCGTCGTTGGATCCCCGGCGACGCGCGACCAAGTTGACCAGGGGACCGGTGGCGACGACGTCGACCAGGTTGCCGGTCTTCTCCTGTCGGATCCGCACCATGGGGCCGACACACTGCGCCTTCGTCATGTTGCAGCAGGTACGCAGTCGCTGGCCGGTGTACGCGCCGAGGATCACGCCATCGCGGATGTGGCGGGGTCCGTGATCGATCGCATGCTGGATCTGATGCTCGGTCCACGGCTTGCGGCCGTCGACGTTCTTCTTCCGATGCAGCTTCTTCACGCCGAAAGCGGCGTTGACCGTCACCAGTTCCTGATTGATCGACCATTCCATGAGCGTGGATACGACCGACTTGAAATAATCGGCGGTTCGCGCGCCCGTGGTCTCGGTGATCGGTGCGGGTGGCTTGCGCTTGTTCTTGGGCCTTTCCGGGATCGGTTTGTCCTTGGCGCGCAGACGAGCCACACGCGCTTCCCAGGCGTCGTCGGCGGCGGCATCGCGCGCGGCACGGGCATCGATCGCCGCCTGTCGTGACGCGACGGTCGCGGCCTTGACCTGCTTGCGGAGCGCGCGGACGCCTGCGGAGGTTAGGCGGGAATATGGGAGATCGCCGACCATGTCACACAGCCGGTCGAGTTCGCGGCCATAGTCGGTGCGTGTCTTCGCGCTCAGCTGCGTCCATTCGTCCGACGCGCGGTACAGATTGACCAGGGACCGGATCGAGGTTTCGTCGGCAGCCTGCTTCGCCGCGATGGTCGTCTTCTCGACCTGGGCCTTGAGCTGCTCGTACAGGCGATTGAACGCCGGCTCACCCGGCAAACCGGGCAGGCGAGTAGGTGGGCCGGGAAGGCTGGCGTGACGGAAATACCAAAGCTCGCGGGTGCCTTTGCGCCCACCGGTCTTCCGGATCGTCATGGTGTACGGAAGGGTGGCGTCCGCCACGTCAGCTCGCCTTGCTGAACCGGGCCGCGAACGGATCCGCAGCATCACGATCGCGATCGTTGGCCGCATCGCCGTCGACGACGCCGTGCTGACGGTCGATCATCGCGTCGAGGTCGTCGCGAAGCCAGACGCGGCAGCCACCATCGCGGATTCCGGCCGGATAGATGCCGGCCTTCACGCGATCGAGGAAGGCGTTCTCGCTCACGCCGCAGTAGTAGGCGGCAGCCGGAGCGCGCATCTGACGGGGCGGGAAATGGTACGACATGGCTTCGATTCTACTCTGGCGTTGGCATCCGGCGGACCGACCTCGCGGCAGGACCTCTCGAAGATGATGGGTCCATTTTTCGAGATCTGTCGACAGGAGATTCGCGCTTCGTTCTTCCGTTCACGACCTGTTGCTTATCGGCAACCATATGGAAGGAAGTGACCCCGCTTACGGGACTATCCGACACCGAGGTCCTGATCCGAGCCCATGCCTGCCGGTCTATCTCGGCTGCGACGGACGTGCTGGTCGGATATCGTGTGCGGATCGTCACGCCGGTCGCGGCGGCGGCGATCAGGACGATGGCCGAGGGGACGAGGACCGAGCGCGGCCCCTGCCAGCGCATCATCTCAGCAGCCGGACCTCCATCCAGTCCATCACGCCCCGGTCGATGGCGCCGACGGCGTGAAGCCGCTGCACGTCCTCGAAAAGCATCGGTCGCCAATGACCGTCCGCGCGCCGCTCGTGCCGTTCCAGAACCTCCTTGCGGCGGCACCACATCGTCACGCCGCCACCCATGTCGGCCGCTCCGTACAGCCCGTCCACCGTCTCCTCGATCGCCGCGATCGCGATCGGCTTGCCTTCGTCCATCTTTCATCCTCCGACTGATGTCAGGGGAGGATTCCGACCCTCTTCACGCCGGACGGGTGTAGCTTGATCGCGGGACGGCTATCGTCCGCCTTCCTCGCCGATGATCCTCACCACGCCCAACTTATGGGCGAGGAGCAGTGCCGTCGGAAGCGTCGCTTCGCGGCGGTCATCGCCGCTGCTGAACAGCCGCGAAATGTAAGCGCGCGAGAAGCCGCAGCGGCGTGCCAGTTCAGACTGGTTGACGTTCTGATCCTTCATGGCGCTGCGGACGCGGGCCATCAGGTCGGCCGCCTCGTGGGCCTGCGGATCGATGCTGTTCACTGCCCGTCCTCCTCGTCTTCGGCACCGAACGCGGGGTTGATCGCGTATTCCGATCGGCCGACGCTGATCATCACCCCGTCAGCGACAAGGCGATCGAGCAGCCAGCGGGACGTGCCCTCGATTTCCTTCCCACCCCTGGTACCGTTATCGGCGATGCCGCCCTTCGCCGGCTTCAGCCCGACCAGCGCCGGCGTGTCCTTCTTCCAAAATTCGTCCTTCAGGCGGTTCTGTACCATGTTCGCCGTGATCGGCTTCTTCTCGACCGTGGTGATGTGCGTCGCAATCTTGAGCACGAGTGCCAAGGCGAGTGACCTATCGACGTTCGAAGGCGCTGCGACAGGTGCGTCGCTGATCGCTCCGTTCGAGACTGCCGCTGAAGCCTGAGCGCTCCATTCGAGGTACTGGACGAAGCTGCGCGGCTTGTGCCGCATCAGACTGGTGACGTCGTGGAACGCGCCCGCACCGACACGACGGGGCGAGAACCACATCTTGGTGTCCGGCATGCCGCCGACGTTCTCCTTGGCGACCTGCACTACGATCGCGCGCGAATGCTCTTCCGGAAGGCCCTGCGACTCCCACCACTCGTCCGCTACGATCTTGCTGCGGACCTTGACGTAGCTCTGCTGCATCGGTCTGCGCACCTCGATGGTGGCGCGGACGTTGGTCGACCATGCGAAGCCACCGGCGAGGCGCTCAGCGCGTGCTTCTTCCGGATCCAGCTTGTCCGGCTTGGCCGACTTCACCGAGTGCGCGATGGCGAGGACGGCGAAATCGCCTGCGATCGAGCGCTGGTTGAAGAACCAGGCATAGACGGTGGAGAGCAGGTTGTCGGTCAGCTCCATGCCGCCGGTGGTCGTGATCGAATCCACGATCAGCAGAACGTGGCGCTCCGGATCGTCGGCTGCGCGACCGGAATTGTGGCGCTCGATGTCGGCGACGATCGCCGCACCCTTTTGGTTCACGTCGAACTTGCGGCTCTCGCCCTCGTCATCGAATAGATAGGCGTTGCGGAAGGGGAACTGTGCCAGCGTCATGCTCAACGGCGCGATGACGCGGATGCGCTTGCGTGTCGCCTTCGCGTCCTCACCGTCCGGATCCATGCCGAGGTCGTTGACGATGATCGACCAGATGCGCCGGTCGACGCGCTCGTAGGTGTCCTCGGCCGTGTAGATCGTCACGCGGCCGCGCCGGGTGATCTCGAGTCCGGTGCGCGGGTCGTATATATGGGAGGGGGCCTTGGGTCCCACCGCCGCGACGTGAACGGCGGTGGAAAGGGCGAACCACGTCTTCAGCGAGCTGCCCTTGCCGAAGATGATCGTCAGTCCGGTGCGGCACAGCAAGCCCGCCACCGTCATGCGCTCTTCGCGCTCCTCCGGCATCGCGATCGGCCCGTCTTCGTCGTCCGGGCTGTGAAAGGCGAACGTCACACCCTGCGGCGGCTTGGGGCCGCTCGCCTCGTCCGCCTTGGCCTGCAGATCCTTGTCATGAAAAGTCATCGTCGCGCCCTCGTTCCCCGTCCCATCAATATAGGCACAATGTTGCCTGTAGGCAACAACCCCTTCGAACAGGATCGTCGTTTTCTTCAGCAGAGTCCGGGAAGGAGCGGCGACGGCTCGAGGGCCGCAGCGGCATCGCGGTCGGCGAGGCGCTTGGCGGCGCGCCAAGCGCGCTGATCCTCCCGACGCTGGTTGATCGAGGCGAGGACGACAGGATCGGCGGCTAGCTGGTCGAGCAGGCCGCTCAGTTCGAGCTGGAGGAAAATGCGATCGACGATGTCGGTCTCGGCGTCAGGCGCGGTGTCGACCCAAGGGCCATCCGCCTCGACGCGTTCGACGACCTTGAGCAGAAAATGCGCGGCCATGCGGTGATCGATGGACGCCAAGTGGGTCATCGCCTCGAAAGAGGCCAGCGTCTCGCGATCCTCGTCGTCACCGGACCCGTCGCGCAGCAGGCAGTCGATCAGCGTCGCGTAGGTGTGCGCCGCGTCACGATCAACTTCGGCCTCCTCCGTTCCTGCTAGGCAGCTGTCTATCACCTGCTGCCCCAGGCACCGTAGCGAGACCGTGTCATAGCCGTCGAGCTTTCGCGACGTACTGGCCGTCATCAGCATGGCGCCGATTGCGAGCGCGCCTGGCACGCCGGCTTCGTTGACGACCAGCATCGCGCGACCACTGTCGATCAGGCTGGCGACGCCGACCGGCCCGGCCATGCGGCGCAGGCGATCCTTCAAGCCGCGTCCGCCTTCACGAGAGGCGCTGACTTTGATCGAGCCCAGGATCCCGCCGGTCAGATCGCGTCGGCGACCATAGGCCGCGAGTTCCCGTCTCACAGCGGCGTGTCGGTGCGCGGGCACGTCGTAGGCGGCGATCAGTTCTTCGGCCGTCGGTGCGCCGTCGTCGGCGGTGGCGGGCGTCGCGCCCATCTTGTTGATGCGCTGATACAAGCAGTCGGTCCCCGACGCGCCGCCTCGTGCGGAACGTTTGTGGAACCATGGTGGATCGGATCCGGGCTGATGACAAGCCCCTCCATTGACGACCATATCAGGACAACATCAAATACGGAGGACCGTAGCCAATGGATGGGGGTAGGATGTCTAGCGTTTCGACGGGTCCGCGAGCAGTCTAGCGCACTAGACGCTAACCTTAGTTTTTGATGTTGACCTCGATGACCGCTCGAAACGCCCGCAAAGTATGAGATTCTGGCGTCACGCCAGCTCAGCGCGGTCTAGTGAAACTAACCTTAGTGCCGTGCTTCACTAGACGGTCACAACAGGCCGGGGAACTCGCTAAAAAGCCAAGCGCCGTCGGAGTTTTTGCCGTCTTGGCGGGATGATTACGGCGGTGTTTAGTGTCTAGTGTTTTCCGTATGTATATACATACACAGGCAGGAGAGGCTGACGCCTCCTGCCTGTGTATGGGTACATATACGAAGCGGTGTCGGTCTGGAAGATCAGGACCGGGACGGGCTCAGTGACGTGTAAGGTCAGCTGATGATCGGTACAGTGCAGTGTGCTGAGCCCGTCCCGGTCCGTCAACATCGGAAACGTCCGCTACGCTGCGATTTCGTAGAGGACGACCGTGGGGTGCTACAGCCACCTCGTCAATCCGCTGAGGCACCGGTCTTTGCGGATCGCGTCTTCGGCGAAGTGTCGCGACCTCGTTGCCGTCGTCCAGAAAAGTGCGCGACATGTTCGAGGGGGGGATTTACCGCAACGCCGCCGGGCTATAACATCAGGACAATAAGTTAACGCAAGGACCATGCAATGGCCGCACCGCTGATCCAGATCGACGCCCGCCGCGCATTGCGCAGCCTCGGACGCGTCGGCCCCGCGCTCCATCGCGGCACGGGGCGCGGGCTCAACGACCTCGCGTTCGGCGCGATGCGCTTCGAGAAGGGCCAGCTGCCCCGCCGCCTCGACCGGCCGAGCACCTTCACCGCGCGCGGCGTCCAGGTCGACCGTGCCGCCGCGACGCAGGCGACGCCCGAGGCTGTCGTGAAGATCAGCGACCAGCGCGCGAAGTATCTCGCCGCGCAGGAGTACGGCGGCGAGCTGAACAAGGGCAATGCCGGCGCATCGCGTGGATCCGGCAGCAACGCCATCGTCGTGCCGGTCGCCGAGAAGGTACGCGACCAGCTGGGCGGTGCCGGCCGCAACGCCGTCCGCCGCGTGCTGAAGCTGCCCCGCACCTACCTGACCAGTGCGGGCGTTTTTCAGCGCAACGGATCCGGACGCCTCGGTACGCCGTTGCTGCTGTTCCTCCAGCGCGTCCGCTTCGGCGAGAACCTCCACTTCCGCGACGACGTCGGCGGGTTCGCCCAGCCGCGCATCCGGGCGGCGGTGGCGATGCGCGTGGATCGCGAGCTGTCGCGGGCGGTGCGGTCGTGAACTACACACAGCCGCAGGTGGTCAACCGTACGCAGCGGCGCGCCTCCGACAAGAAGGCGCGCGCGAGGGAGAATGGCGCGTTCAGCAAGGCACGTCGCGTCTTGAATGGCATGCCCCGCATGCGTCGCGTGCGCGAACCGGAGATCACCTGGGTCGAGGAGTCGTTAGCGGATGAGCTCGATCCGAGCGAGTTCCCCATGATCGTCGAGGCGCTGGGAATGTCTGTCATCAGCCGGATCCTTGGCGAGTTGACGACCGAGATCCAGATGAAGCTGTGGTGGGAGGGCGATCTGGTCATCAACCGCCGCCACGTATGGGCCGAGATCACTCGCCGGGCGCACACAATCATGAGGTCGCAACTCGACGGCATGGTGCAAATGCGTCTCGCTGCAGCGTATCCAAATTCACGGTTCTGGAAGGGCCACGCATGATCATCTTTGTCGATGAGAACCTCGCCATCGTCGATACGATCGGCGGTTCGCCGGTCTACAACCGCCCGCTTCTCCCCGGCGCGCTCGTCACCAGCCGCACCGGCCGGTTCATGGTCGTGTGCCCGTACGAGGTGAACGACGGCGACGCGACCGGCGCGCTGGTTCTGGTGGAGTGCATCGCCGGCGACGCGCCGCGGCACGTGCCGGGACGGCGGACGTGGCAGCCGGGCGAGCAGCTGCGGAGGGCGGCGTGATGCATTCGGTGACGGCGCTCATGATGTATGATCGGCCCTCCATCCGCTGGATGTTCCTTGACACACCAGGCTCGATCTTCGTTTCGTGGGACGGCGTGACGATCCTCAACGGTGCCTTCAGCTTCGACCTTGTCGGCTTGGCGGAGGCAGAGACCACGCTCGCGGAGTGGTGCGCCCGCATCAGGCCGCTGTTGCTCGCCAGCGATCGCGTCGACGCGATGACGAAGCTGCGCCTCGCGGCGCGATGGGCGGAGGCGAAGGCGTGATTACGACACTGAGCGCGTTAATCGCGCTTCGTCCGGCGCCGAAAGACCGACCCCTGTGTCATCGAGTGAAAGTTGCTTGGCCGATCCGCACGTTCGGACATGAGCGACTGGTGTCGTTCGAGGTGGTTGAGCGCGTCGGAATGGGATCCTCCGCCGGCTCCATAATCGGCGAGCGAGCCAAAAAGGCGCTGAGGTCGTTGGCGTTCGAGACATTCCCGCCAGAAGCGGTGAGGATTACCCACCCGCTCAACAACGGCGAGTTGATCGTTGTGCCTTCCTATGACGGCGCTTCCAACACACCGTCCCTTCTATGGTGGGATGGTGATGAGCGCAGTCGCAACGGATTCGCCACGCCGGATGTGTTGTTTAGCGGCACACTTGGGCTCGACGATTTCGTGGCAGTCGCCCTGCGTCTAGGATTGGCCTGTGAGTGGAGCCAGCACCTGCTGCGCTACGTGCTGAGCTGTCCAGACGTGGATGCGATGACGAAGCTGCGGCTGGCGGCGCGATGGGCGGAGGCACGAGCGTGATCGTTGTGCATGTCGATTTTCGGCGAAAGCGGCTCCTTGCTGCGGCGGACATGAAGCGCGAACAGCATGCCGAGCTGACTGCCTTTCACGCCGAGGTGCGTGCCGGTCTCCACGGCCCGAGGGTGTCGATTGTGGGAGATCCGCCTCGACCTGACCAGATCGCGTACCGCGAGGGCCTGGCAGCAAAGGCGGAACGGGTCCGACGCATTCGAGCACGAGGCCGTGTCGGCAGGTTCGCCCACTTCATGTTCGGCGTCTAACGGTCAGCGGCCGAACTTCGACCCATCCAGCGACTTGATGAAGCGTAGCAAGCTGGTCACCGACTCGAACACGTAGCGGCCCTCGTCGACGCTGAGGATCGTGTTGTCGTGCGCGAGGCTCTCGTTGTTCCTGATGCCGTTGAACTGCTCCATCACTTGGACGGCCGACTTGGCGATCTTCTCGGAATACTGACCTAGTTGGCCCGCCCGCCGCAAGTTGTTGATGTACCGTCCCGCGCGGGAGTGCAGCGCGTCTCCGTGATTGACCGTCTCGCCATCGCGGGCGAGCAGATCCGCGAACTTCTTCATTGAGTAGGTGTGCAGACGATCGAGGGCGGCGTGTGGCGCATCCGCCTTGATCTCGCGCTGGATGGCCATGACCAGCTCGGCTAGTGTGGGATCGTCACTGAACGCCTCGACCACGTCCATGTCGATGCGTGGTTCATGGCCTTCCAAACGATCCAGCATTGCGAGGAAATCGTCCTCAACGTGCAGCTCGAGGTCGCTGTTCATGCCGTTATTGGTGATGCGCTGCCGATAATTCCAGAAAACGCGCAGCGCCTCGGCCTGAGCCCCTGGCACCAGCGAGCGCAGGAACGCGCGGAGTCGCTTTGCCTTGGAGGATCCGTCGCGTGTGTACATCGGTGCGGTTAGATCGACGCCGAACTTGCGTCTGACAAAGTCGTTGAGCGTGGCGTCCGAGAAGTCGAGCACGTATCCCGACGTCATCACTAGGGCTTGGTCGACCAACCACATGTCGAGCGTGGGTTCGTCCGGATCATTGACCAGCTTGTCGGCAAAGTAGCTGGACATTGCTCAGCGAACCTCAACGGTTGCACCAGCCGCTTCCAGCACGGCTCGAGCGTCTTCGGCATCGGTGATGGACACGGCGTTCAGCAGCGTCGCTGGTACCGAATCCACGGTCCGTATCGACGCTCCCATCCCCAGCTTCGTAACTTTCTTAACCGCCTCGGTGACTTTCATCTTCTTGCCGTTGTGAGCGACCAAGATGACATCGAAGTCGACCTTCACGTCAGGATTCAACGGTATGTCGACCGTGACGTCAATCGATCGATCTCCTCGCGTGAACGTTGCGGTTGACGGCGTACCACCACGCTGAAGTCGGCGATCAACGCCGTCATTCGTTCGGCGGGAAAGCTCCTTGGCGAACCCCTCCATCTCATCAGCGATCTTGCTCAAGCGCTTATGCGCAAAGATGTTGAAAGGCCAACTGGTGTTGTCGAAGTCACGTTGCGCCTTCGCAGCCTGCGCCTCGAAGCGCTCGATCTTTTGGAGATCCTCTGGGCTACCGCTGTCACGCTCCACCATATCGTATCTGATGTCGGCATGGCAGCCTGAGCATAGAGCAAGTCCGTACTCGACGTCCCTTTTGCCGCAGAACGGGCATCTCATATCATCGATCTGTCGTGTCATAGCTGCCCTCGGATTCGACAGCATCATGGACAAGACGGGCGGAGAGACAACCCCGCCCGTCTTCATATCGTCACCAGGCTGCCCATTCCGCCCGGATGATCGCCGCTCCGGCGTCGCTGCAGAACGGGCGCAGGAAGGCGCCGTAGCCTCCGCTGCCTAGCTCCCTCGCCGGCGCAACCAGATGTACGTGCGCATCCCGTCGGACGCCCGAGCGGGCAGGGACGTGCAGTGCCGCGATCACCGCCATCGACCGATCCTCGCAGAACGCCTTGCGCGCGAATGCCCGTACCCGCGACCACGCCGTCAGGATCTCGTCCGTTCGATGGATCGTGAAGTTGCAGACGACTGCCAGATCCTTGATCCCGGGGAACGACTCCGCTTCGTACCGCTCGACCAGGCGGCGGGCGTCGAGCAGGTCGGACGGCGCGCCCTGGGGCAGCATGACCTCGTACGTCGCTGTCGGTGACCAGGGATCGGCAGCGCCACCGACGCGCGCGGCCGCGACCGGGTGCAACTTGTTGAACGTGAAGTCAGTCAGGTCGTTGCGGATGCCGTCGCCCAGCTGTCGGCGCAGCACTCCCCACCGCACACCGGGACCAGCGTCCACGGCGACGAACGGTGCTCCCGCCCGGGGCGGCACCGCCTGCGTCCAACCTTCCATCGTATCGATGCGGCGCTGCTGCTTCTGTATCTTCGTCTTCATCGTCAGTCTCCGGGGCCGGCCACCGCGCGCCTGCCTGAACCCCTGTCATTTCCACAATACGCACGGCTCGACCGTGCAGTCCTCCACCTTGCGACTGCGAGCAGGCGCGTGCCGACAGGCGCAGACCGCGTGACGCGGTGACGACAGAAATGATGATCGATCCGACAGGGAGCGTGCCGTCTTGGGCGTCCGTCCCTGTGGGGAGGGGATGGCGCTCTGTCCGCTGCTGATACGCCGACAGGGAGGCAGGCCGAGCGGGTCCTTCCAGGGGGGTATACCTATGACATGCGGGGGTGTTCGCTAGCCCGACCCAAAGCTGCGAAATTCGACGCAAGAATGCATTCCGACACTTTCGGCGTCCTGATCCTTCCTAAAGCCGCACGGGAAGGACGACACCTGCGACAATCCCCATGGGCCCCGTGCATCCAGCCGGAACCGCAGAATCCCGAGGGTTTCATTGGTGTCGAACGACCTGCAAGACGCGATCGCAAAGGCGGCGAAGGCCAAGCCCGCGCCGAAGCCGCGCAAAGTGAAAGTGTCGGAACGCGGGCGACCCCCTTCCGACACTTCACGCCGTAGATCTGCGCCCATCCATACGCCGACCGCTCTGGCTGAGTTGCTCGATGTACATCGTGACACGGTGTACGACATGGAGCGCGAGGGACTGACCCGCAGCGTTGATGGCAAGGGTTTCACGCTGCCCGACGTGTTCCGTTTCGTGAAGGCGCGTGAGCGGGCCGCCGGTCGCGAAGAAGCGTCAGACCCGAAAGGTGAGCTCGAGTTCGAGAAGATCCGTGGTGAGCGGGCGAAGAACGACATCATCGAGGATTCGCGCGACGAGAAGCGCCGCAAGCTGATCGAGGTCGAACTGGCGGTCGCCGTCTACGAGGACGACGCGACGCACGTCGCGGTCCATCTGCGCGGACTTGGCGCGAAACTGATGCAAGATCTAGCCATAGTCGATGATCCTGACGCGATCTGCGACCGCATCGACGAAGAGGTCGAGAAGATGCTCGAGCATTTGAATGCCGAGCACGTCGATCCAAATTGCGAGGACTGCCATCCGTATCTGGGCGGTGTCGAGATCGAGGGGAGGGCCTGATCGCGACCGTCACCTCGTACGCCGCCCTCGGTCCTCGCGTTGCCCAAGCGGTGCGGAACATCGAGATCATGGCCGCGACGTCGGCGCGTCATCCCCGCGAGGGGTACGACCGTCGCGCCGAACGCGCACGCCTGTCGTTCCGCAAGTCGGCCCGTAAGGCGCTTCACCGCGAGGAACGGCTGAACCTCGTTGAATGGACCGAGCGCAAACGCCGCCACGGTCGCTTTTCGAAGTCGCCCGGTTCGAAGGTCCGCATCGCAGATCTCGAGGTTACGCGTGGACCGTTCCTGTGGTTCACCGAGCCCGGCGTTCGCGAGATCGGCATCCAGGCTTGTACCCAGTCCGGCAAGACGTTCCTAATGGAGTCGGTCGCCGGCTGGGTCATGCACATCGCGCCGGGGCCTATCCTCTACGTCGGTCCGACGATCGCCGACGCGGTCCAGTTCACCGATGAGAAGTTCATGCAGATGGTCGAGGCGACGCCCGTCCTGAAGCCGAAGATCAACACCTCGCGGACCAGCGGAAACACGAACGTCCGCAAGCGCTTCCCCGGTGGCCGCATGCGCGCCGTCGGTACGGAAGCGCGCGGCGGCTTTACCATGGTGGCCGATCAGTACCTGCTGCTCGACGAGATCGATGGCCACGGGAACGCCGGTGGCGACGGCGACACGTACCTGCTCGCGAAGGGCAGGACGCCCGAATTCGCACACAGCTACAAGCTGCTGGCTGTTTCGTCGCCGACGGTCGAGGACCGGGGCAAGGGCCTGCCGTCGATCAACAAGATCTACAAGTCCGGCGACCAGCGGTTGCCTTTCGTCCAGTGCCAGAATCCCGAATGTCGGCATGACCACTTTATGGAGTGGCAGCCGGAGAGGACGGGTGAGCCGTCGCTGCATATCCCCAAGCGCGATGACGATGCCCGCGGCGACTTCATGCCCGACGGTGCGGGCTACGTCTGCCCGAAGTGCCGGCACGTTCACACGAACACCGAGCGCCTGCGGATGCTGCGTACCGGCGCGATCCACTGGCGGGCGACGAAGAAGTTCAAGTGCTGTGGTGTTTGGCAGGATCCGCGCGAGCGGTGGGAGGCCTGCGACCAGACGCCGGGCGATTACGCTGCCCAGTGGCAGCCGTGGGGTGAGCCCTTGGGGGTTCCGTCTATCGGATATGGCGACCGGGGTGTGGACCGGGCGCGGTGCCAGGTTTGCACGAAGATGCCGGTCCCCAACCGGATCGCGACAGGGCACTACGGACGGTACTATCGTCCGCAGTTCAGCCTTGCCGAGATGGCGCACGAATTCGTCGAAGTCATCCGCGATCCGTCGAAGCGGCGGGCGTACTGGAACACGATCCTCGGTCTGCCCTACGCGGATTCGAAGTCGCAGGCACTGTCGTCGGACAACCTCGATGCCCGTGGCGAGATCTGGGAAACCCGGATAATCGACGACCAGACGGGCGAGTGGGAATACGTTGTGCCTTGGGGCGTCGCCATGATGGGCGTCGGCATCGACGTGCAGCTCGGTTCGGCGGATGGGACCGGATCGCGCTTCGCCCTGAACCGTAAAGGCTGGGGCGCAGGCGAGGAGGTCTACGTCCTCGATTATCGCGAGACGACCGCAAACACCCGCGACGTGTCGGAATGGGAGCGGGTCATCCTCCCCTACATCGAGCATGCGATGCAGCGCGCCGACAAGCGTCCGTTCATGCCTATGTACGTCTGCATCGATGCCGGCAACAACCCGGACCAGGCTTCCGAGTTCGTCGCTCGACATCGTGCACGTTTGTTCGCTCGCGGGATCCACCTGTTCGCCGTGAAGGGCCTGCGCGAAACCGGGGCCCAGAGCTGGCGCACGTGGGCGGGAGCAGCGCAGTCGGCCAAGGCGTTTGAGAAGTTCAACGATGCCAATGTGCGGCTGTGGAACGTCGGTACGCGCGAGGCCAAGGACACCATCTCCTCCTACCTGCGCACCGAGGCCGGCCCCGGCACGGTCCACTATCCCCGGGGCATCGGACGACACTGGATCGACGGCGTTCTCGCCGAAGATCAGGTCGAGAAGGGGGGGCGTCTCGTCTGGGAACATCTCCGCAAGAGCGTGAAGAACGAGCCTTTGGACACGTTCGTCTATAACCTCGCCGGTCTTCGCGCGATCCAGTCGATGTACCCCAACTGGTCGCTGGCTTGGCAGGCTGCGCAGGTTGGCGCGATCACTCCCGCCATCCGGTCGGTCGAAGGTGAAGACGCCAACGCCCCAGGATCGGCGATCGCCGACGCGGCAGTCCGTCTTCACGGCGCCCTGACCGCGCTCGCGGCACGGGAAGGATCCGCTGCGTCACAATCGTCACCGACACCCACGGTCCCCAAGCCCGCACCCGTCGAGGTCGAGCTGGATGAGCCGTGGATCGCCGAAACCGGCTGGCACGCGCCAGTCATGCCCTGGGACTGACCACGATGAGCATGGGCTACACCGAAGCTGACCGCGCCAAGCTCCGAGCTTGCATGCTGGAGGGTGTGCGTGAAACCAGCATGGGCGGTCGTCGGATGGTATTCCACTCGATCGCCGACATGCTGGCTCTGGATCAGGCCATTTCGGCGGAGCTCGCTGCTACTGCTGCGCCCGTGCATCGCGGTCCTTCGGCCGTCCAGATCGTGGTCGATCTCTGATGGCTGCGCAGACCGGCTTCTTCTCCCGCGCTTGGGCCGCGACGAAGACGGCGTTGCTGGGCGTGCCTGGCGACGTCGGCAGCGACGTGATGACGCGCGGCGTCGACGACCGTCGTGGCCGGTTGCGCGGCGCGTACGACTTCGACGATCCGTTCGGCGGATCCGGTCGCTTCCACACCGCTGGCTCCGGCACGTCGCTGCTTGCGCCGTCGCACCAGCGGCTGGTCGCCAGTTGCCGTGATCTCGTCCGCAACAACCCACACGCCCGCGCGGCGGTGCGCGTTCTGGCCGCTGCCAGCGTCCGCTACGGCATCACGCCGATCTTCTCGTCCGACAACAAGCGGACGCAGGAGGCGATGGAGAAGGCATGGCGCAAATGGATCGCCAAGGCCGACGTGACCGGGACCCATGACTGGTACGGCCTGATGCACCGGGTCGATTGGCAGTTCTGGGAAGCCGGCGAATGCTTCCTGCGCTTCCACGTCCTCGACGACGCCGAGGCGAACGCGCTCGGTCTCGACATCCCGCTGCAGCTCGAGTTGATCGAATCCGAGCAGGTTGCGACCGAGAGTTGGACCGCGCCGAACGGCAACCGGGTGATCGCCGGCATCGAGGTGAACAAGCGCGGTCGCAAGGTGGCCGTCTGGGCGTACGCGAAGAACGCCGAGGACCCGATGGACGTCGGCGTGCGCGAGAAGATCCGCCTGCCGATCTTCGACGGCCGTTCCGGCGAGATCCTGCACATCGCCAACCCGATGCGCGGCAATCTGCGCGGCGAACCCGGCCTCGCCATCGCCGGGACAAGGATGGAAGCGCTGGACATCTACGAGCGCGCTCTGCTGACCCGCGCCCAGGTCGAGGCCTGCTTCTCCGGCTTCATCGAGACCGCGGCGACCAGCGTCCCCGCCAACGGCGGCATGCCGATCGACCCGGCGCTGGGACAGACGTCCGCGCCTGATCGCCCCGGCGCGCCTCCCGTGCTGCACCTCAAGCCCGGCATCGTCCAGCGGCTCAACCCGGGCGAGAAGGCGACGTTCGCGTCTCCGATCGCCAGCGGCGGGCTGGAGGTGTTCGCGCGGCAGACGCTGCACGACATCGCGACCGGCATCGGCGTGCCGTACGAGCTTATGACCGGCGACCTGTCAGACGTCAGCTACACCAGCTTCCGCGCCGGAACGATCCAGTTCCGCGACCAGGTCGAGATGCACCAGTGGCTGGTGCTGATCCCACAGCTGTGCCTGCCGGTCGTGATGTTCTTCTCCTTCCTCGGCTATCTGAAGGGCCGCTGGGCTGAGATGGCGCCGGAGAAGATGGACTGGGGCCTGCCCAAGGCGGCGTCCGTCGATCCGGTCAAGGACGCCATGGCGCTGCTGATCGAGCTCAAGGCCGGCGTGACCGACCTCGCCCAGGTGAAGTCGGACCGTGGCGAGGATTGGCGGAAGACGCTCGATACGATCGCCGAAATTCGCGCCTACGCCAAGTCGCTCGGCCTGGAGGGCTTCCTGCCGGAGGGCTTCGGCGGAGCGCTCGCCGAGGCGGAAGCGGCCGCGAAGTCGCCCGCCGCACGGGAAGATTCGGCCACGGTACAATCGGATGCAACGGACGGAACCGGGGGCGAGCAGACGCCGCGCCAGGCCCGCCAGGCGAAGAAGAGGCATCCGAAGTGACCACGATCACCCGATCCCAGCAGCTGGCGACGACCGCCATCGGCATCATCGGTGCCATGGGCGTGTCCGGCATCGAGCCGGGTTCGGCGGAGTTCACGCGCGCCGTGAACCGCTTCATCTCGACCGATCCGGTCTTCACTCGCGCGGTGCACGTGCGGGCCGAGGGCGACGCCGCCGAGGGCGCGACGGGCGGCGAGCCCGAGAACGTCGAGATCAAGGACGGTGAGGCGTTCAGCTTCGACGCCGTGGCCTCGCGCGGCACGAAGCGCCTCATGTGGCATCCGGCCTATCGCCGCATCGTCTGGGAGGTGCTGACCATCACCCCGGACAGCGTCGACACCAGCGTCGTCGATGCGCAAAACGGCATCCCGTTCTACCGTGACCACTGTCACTGGTCCGGCGCGCTGCTCGGCCGCGTTGACCGGCTCGAGGTGACCGATGGCGAGGTGGTCGCGCGCAGCATCCGCCTGTCCAAGCGCGATGACGTCAAGGGCTATCGCATGGACGTGGCCGACCGGATCACCGGCGGCGTGTCCCTCGGCTACCGACACAAGCGGTCCGAGCTGATCGAGGCGGGCGAGAACGAGCTTTACCCGACGTGCATCGTGCACGAGATCATCCCCGTGGAGCTGTCGGCGACGGACATGCCGGCCGACATCCTCTGCGGCATCATCGAGGCCAGCATCCGCAGCGCGTCCGACGACGTGCCGGACGCGGCGATCACCGGAACCCGCGCGGCCGACGCCGCCGGCATCACCGCCAACCGCGCGGACAACACCCTGGAGACCCAGAACATGACCACGACTGCCTCCGGCGCCCAGACGGGTGCTCCCCAGAACCCGGTCGCCGATGCGCCCGTGATCACCCGCAGCGATCAGCCGATTGTCCAGCAGCAGCCCGGCATCACGCAGACGAACGTCGTGACGTTCGATCCGACCGCCTTCGCTGCGCGCTCGGCCGAGATCTACACCATCGGTCAGGAGCTGCAGCTCGACCCGGCTGTCGTGACCCGCGCGATCGGCGACGTCAGCATGACGCTCGACGCCTTCAAGCTGCAGGCCCTCGCCGCAGTTCGTGGTCGTCAGACCCCGGGTACCACTGCCGGCAACGATGTTGCTACTCGTGGCGACCGCGTCGGTGCGATGATCGAGTCGATCGTCTGCCGCATGAACAACACTGCTCCCACCGGACTGGCGACCGAGTACATGCGTCACTCGATCCGCGACATGGCGGAGGAGAGCCTGACCGCTGCCGGTCATGTGATCGCCCGTAACGACCCGAACGAGGTCTTCACCCGCACCTTCCACGTCACGTCTGACTTCGGCGAGGCGCTGCGAGGTGCCATCGGCCGTACGCTGATTACCATCGGCGGCAGCCGGACGCCGACCTACGAGAAGCTGTCCGAAAGCCGCGACCTGCCGAACTTCCTGCCGAACAAGGCGATCGACGTCGACACCTTCCCGGTGCTGAAGCTGGTCAACGAGGGTGGCGAGATCCAGTACGGCACCGTTGGCACCGGCGAGTTCGACGTGCTGCTGAAGACGTTCGCGCTGGGCCTGCGGATCACCCGCCAGGCGTTCGTGAACGACGGCCTGGGCCTGTTCCCCGGCGTGGTCCGCTCGCTCTCGCGCCGCATTCCAATTCAGAAGAACGCGATCGTGTACCACGCGCTCTTCATCGAGGCCTATAAGGTCGCGACGGGCAAGGTGTCCAAGGCGCTGATCCCCGGCAAGAACCTGCTGCCCGCCGGTTCCACGCTGTCGGCCGAGAACGTCGACAAGGCCAAGGTGTTGATGGGCGAGCGTACGCTCCGCGACGGCACCGATCCGGGCATCACCGCCCGCTTCCTGGTCGTCGGACCGAAGAACGAGTCTCTGGCGGTCAACATCACGACCGCCAACCTCGCGGCCCTGGGCAAGGTGAACACCAACACCGAGCTGACGACCGTGGTCGACAAGTCGATCAAGGGCGACAGCTGGTTCCTTCTGGCTGACAAGGAGGAGGGCACGCCCGCCCTGCAGCACGGCAGCCTGATCGGTAACACCGGCCCCATGATCAAGCCGTGGGCGCAGGTGAGCGGCTTCGACGGCGTCGAGATGGAAGCCAAGATGGATTTCTACGGCGCTGCTTGCAGCACGTACGCCATCGCCGGTTACGTCGATGCCGACGCCTACAAGGCCGCTGGCCTGGTGAAGGCGAGCGCCGAGGACGCCGGGCTGAAGGCCACCGTCTGATCAACCCAGGGGGCCGGTTCACCGGCCCCCGTAGACGCCCGATGATCCGATCGGACGGGCGAAATCCAGCGAGGGAACGACCACCATGCGCAGCTACGACTCCCCCGGCACGGTCATCACCGTGCTCATTCCCGAAGCGGACTGGGTCAAGTATCCGGTCGGCGACCTCAACGTGCAGATCGGCGACCTCGCCGGCGTGACGCAGGGGCCGGTCAACACGATCGATGGCGGTCTGCTCAACGTCTGCGTGTCCGAGGTGTACAACCGCTCGGTCACCAGCGCCAACGCCGTGACGGCGGGTGCCAAGGTCTATCTGAAGGCCGACGGTACGCTGACGACCACGCAGGCCGATGGCCCGCACTTCGGCCACACGCTCGACGCTATCGCGGCCGGCAAGACCGCCGACGTCCGCGTCAGGCTGCTCGGCTGAGCAACCTGGGGCCGGTCACTGCCGGCCCCTCCATCCTCCCGCGCGAGATCGACCATGCAGAGCTACGCCAGCCCCGGACGCGTCATCACCATCGTCAACGCCGGTCCCGGTGCCGTCGAGGTGCGCCGCGATCAGCCGTACCGCCTCGGCAGCCTGATCGGCATCACCCAGCATGGTGCTGCGGTCGATGCCGACCTGAACTTGTGCGTCGAGGGCATGTACGACCAGATGGTCGATCTCGCGCCGGGTGTCGCCGCCGTCGAGGCCGGATCCCCCGTCCACATGGCGACGGACGGCACCTGGACGCTGGTCGCCGGTCTGACCGACACCGCCGCGCACGTATCGTTCGGCATCGTGACCGAGCGCATGACCCGCCGCCGCGTCGTGCAGGTCAAATTGATGCCGGTCGCATCCGCGTCCGCCGGCGGTGGTGGCGGGACCGATCCCGCGCTGATCACCCGCGTCGGTGCCGCCGAGGACGCGATCCTGGTGCTCGACGAGCGTGCCGACGGCGCGGACGCAAAGATCGCCGCGTTGCAGGCCGGTGGCGGTGGTGGCGGCTCGTCCCAGTCGAAGATGCTCGCCATCGGTGGCTGGACCTGCGGGCCGAGCTACACCGATGGGCAGGCGCGTTTCGTCACCAGCTACGGTGTCACCGGCCAGCCGATCCGGGGTAACAAGCTAGTCTCGAACAACGCGGACGAGTTCGTGTGGCCCGCGTCGCGCGATGGCGTCGAGCCGGCCAGTAAGAGCTACATCAAGGCCGTGAAGGGTGGCGTGTACGAGATCTTCATCTCGGCCAGAATGCCTCAGGAGATCGACTTCCCGCCGAACGTCGGCCTCGAGTTTCGATACTCCATCTGGAACGCCGCTGGTGCGTCGCAGGCCGACAACATTCCGATCAGCATCGGCGTCGGTCCGTACGCGGACGGCTATGGCACCATGGGTCCCAGCAACGGCTTCCGCGAACTGTCGATCATGCGACTGCTCGCCATGCCGGGCGGCTATGTGTCTGCGCGGGGTCTGATCTACCTCTCTCCCGGGTTCACCATCGCCCTGTCTGGGGCAACGTACAAGGGTCCTGCGTACAACGGCGACTCCGCCGTGCTGCTCCAGACCTTCGGCTACGACGGCGAGAACGCGTGGCAGAATTCGTACCGTTCCTCGATCATGATCCGGAGGGTCTGATGCCTACCGCCGACGACACCGCGACGCTGCCGAACGTCAGCGAGAACCCCGCGCTCTTCATCGTCTTCACGAAGGTGGGCGGCAAGCTGCAGACCACCCTCGAGGCCGATGCCGATCCGCAGTTCTGGATCGACAAGGGCT
Organism: Sphingomonas sp. BL-S-05; assembly: GCF_055521695.1. Taxonomy (NCBI): domain Bacteria; kingdom Pseudomonadati; phylum Pseudomonadota; class Alphaproteobacteria; order Sphingomonadales; family Sphingomonadaceae; genus Sphingomonas; species Sphingomonas sp. BL-S-05. Next base: position 1,215,212 of record NZ_CM145499.1, read on the forward strand.
TCCGCGTCGAGCCGGCCTGCCCAGGCAAGTACCGCGTCGGTGCCGAGCTGAAGGTCGAATCCTGGCCGGCCGACGAGGCCTGACCATGTCGATCTGGGACCGCATGGTGGCCGTCGGTTTCCGGCACCTCTCAGATCCCGCGCGCTACACGATCGCGGCGACCGGGGAGGTGCGCGACGTCGCCATCATCCCGATCGACGAAGCCGAGACGCACCAGTTCCGCAAGGGCGGCGTCGAGGGCGACACGTCGCGGATCCTCGCGCGTGTTCACGGCGACCAGATGCCCGCCGGCTGGACCGGGCCGGGGGTCGATCGCAACGGCAACCCGGTCGACACCATCCTGCACGAGGGTGCAACGTACCGCGTCCGGAAGCTGCGGACCGAGCGCAACGACGTGTACGTCATCGAGCTGATCGTCTGATCCTCGCACGCTGACCGCCGCCGCACGGGAAGGATCGGTGCCCGTACAATCACCGCATGCACATCAGGCGGCAACTGCGCGAGGCGATCGTCACCACCCTGGACGGGATCACGGGGACGCGCGTGCTGACCACGCACCGCCTCGAGGTCGCGGCCGAGTTCGCCGCCGGCGGCGAGCGCGTCATCATGGTGTACCATGTCGCCGATCTCGAGCCGCAGCGCCTAAACGCCGCGATCCAGGGTGCCCGGCCGACCCATCGCGGTTTCGCCTTCGGCGTCGCCCTGATCGTGAACGACACCGCCGCCGAGGATGGCGTGTTGGACGACGTCAGCGTCGAGGTCGAACGCGTACTGCTTTCCGATGAATCCCCGGTCCGCCGCATCGCCACCCGCGACGTGAAGCTGGCCGGCGGCGAGATCGACATCTTCGGCGGCAAGCACCCGGCTGTCGCTCTTCCGTACATCTTCGAACTGGTCGTCCCGATGGTCGAGGGCGTGCCGGACCGCAAGGGCTGAAAGGAGCCACGACCATGAGCACGTTCAACCTTGACCCCAAGACGATGGACGAAGTCGTCCAGGGTCGCGCCGTTCTGGCGTTCAAGTTCAATGTCGGTACGCCGCAGGAGGAGGAGGTTCACGCTGGCATCGTCACCGTGGCGAACATTTCCGGCGAGGACGAGCCGACCGACGTCTGGTCGCCGAACGGCGAGTCCCGCGTCAAGGTCGGCCAGCTCCCCGGCGAGCGGTCCTTCACCTTCGGCTACACCACCCAGTCGATCACGCCAGACGTCCGCGTTCTGGCGGCAATGGGCCTAAAGCGCGACGGCGGGCTGCCGGCTATCCCGAACTGGGAGAAGGAGATCGACAAGCCGGTCCCCGGCCGTCGCATCGACCTCGGTCGTCCGATCCCTGACGCTGCCGTGCCGAACATGGCAAAGGGCGAAAACTACGACCTGATCGAGAACGACGAGGTCATCCTGTTCAAGGTCGTTCCCGCTGCCACCCCGGCCAAGATCAAGATCACCGGCACCGCCGCCGCCATCCCCGGCGCGATCGTCGCCGACATGGGTCGGTCGCCGACCCGTAAGGTGTCGATGGTGCTGCGCTCGTTCGAGACGGATAAGCGTCCGTATCGCATCGATATGCCGCTCGGACTCCAACGGATGTCGGGCGAGTTCGGTCTGATCGGCGAGAACGACGCAATCGAGGCCGAGATCGAGGTCGAGCTGCTCGCAGACCAGACCGGCAGCTTCGGCAAGCTCACCGTCTACCCGGCCAAGCCCCAGGCATAACCCCGCGACCGAGCGCCCGGTCGGCTTCGGTCGGCCGGGCCATCGCGCTCTGACAGGACACGACGATCATGCCCGCCACCACCACCTACGCCTCCATCTACGACCTGGCCGCGCCCGATCACGGTGTTGAGGTTCAGGGCAAGACGATCCGCATCGTCAAGCTGGGCCCGTCGAAGATGGTGCCGCTGCTCAAGCGCTTCCCCGAGATGCGCCAGATCGAACAGCTGCAGTTCGCCGCCGACGGCGACATCGACCTCGCCGATCTCGATGCCGACAAGCTGGAGAAGCTGGGCCGGCTGGTGGAGTTCAACAACGCCATGTGCGCCGCAGCGCTCGGCCACCTCAACGATGCCGAGATTGAGGCGATGGTGGACGAGCAGTTCACCGACGACGAGAAGATCCGCATCATCACGGCTGCGCAAGAACTCGCGACTGGGAAGGCAGACGAGGGTTTTTCGACGCGCTCGGCCTGAAGCTGCCCACGGCCGGGCGCGCCAAGGGCAAGGGCCGTTCGGTCGAGCCACCGACTCCGCTGGCGATTGCTATCGGGTGGGCGGTCGAATTGCGCATGCGTGGCCTCCAGTCGCCTGATCCGATGGACATGAGCTTCGCCGAGATCTGGACCCACTGGCGCGCACTGCGGGGCATCGATGCGCAGCGGACGTACGCCGACGCGCTGAGCGGTCGCCTCGCCCAAGCCGATGGGAAAATGTTCGGCAAGTTCCAGAAGGAGATGGGGCATGGCTAGGACGCCAGACATCGCGGTCAAGGTCCGCGCCGACGGCGTCACGCGCACCATCGCCACGTTCAAGGCGATGCAGGCGACCGTCGCCCGTTCGCTGGCGTTGATCGGCAAGGCGGCGGAAACGGCTCAGTCTTCGCTCGACACGCTTTCCAAACCGATCCGCATCACCGTGCGCGGCCTTCGCGATGTCACGCGTACCGCCGTCGGCCTGGCGACGCTGGCGGCGGCGTTGGCCGGCATCGAGGGATCGAAGGATCTCGACGCCGGCGCGGCCGTGAATTCGATGAAGGCGGGGCTTAAGGTCGCCGTCGATCAGACGGCCGAGCTGACCGACAAGGTCGCCGAGCTTCGCGAACAGTTGAAGACGCTGCCGGCGAACAGCGACCAGTTCGGCGTGATTCGCGCACGCATGTGGCAGCTGGAGGACCAGCTCGCCGCAGGTCGCGACGTCGACAAGGTCGTGCAGAAGCAATGGCAGGAGCTCGTCACTACGGCGAACAGGCTTGGCGTCGAGGTGGCCAGCATCGGTCCCGCCTTCGTCGGTTTGGCCAACGCGACAAAGGGCACCGCCGCCGCCGGCGAGACGACCAAGCGGACGTTCCGCGGCATGATCATGGCCGGTGCCGCGCTGGGCAGATCGAACGAGGAGGTCGAGGGCTCGCTGCTCGCGCTCCAGCAGATTGCCGGCAAGGGTAAGGTCAGCATGGAGGAGCTGCGCGGTCAGCTTGGCGAACGGCTGCCCGGCGCCATGAACATCGCCGCGCGCGCGATGGGCACCGATCCGGCAGGCCTGGAAACGATGGTCGCCAAGGGTCTGGACGCGTCCATCTTCCTCGACAATTTTTCGCGCCAGCTCGAGAAGGAGTTCGCTCCCGAGGCGGAGAGGGCTGCGACGCGTCCGCAGGCTTCCTTCAACCGGCTGAAGAACAGCATCTTCCTCGCCCGTTCCGAGATCGCGAACGGCGGTCTTTCGCAAAGCCTGGCACGCATCGCGCAAAACGCCACCGTGATGGTCGATCGCATGGCGCAGTCAGGGCAGCTTGCCAGGATCGGTGCGCAGATCGGTGCGGCGCTTGAAAGACTCCCCGGCATCCTGATGGACGTCGGCGAGCGGTTGATGCTGCTCGGTCGCTACGCCCGCGAGTGGTGGCGGCAGATGGGCGTCGCCATCGGCATGGACATGACCGGCTGGGGCGATAGGACCGCCGGCAGCCTGAGCACCGTGCTCGATGTCGTGAAGCAGCTGGCGTTCGACATCCCCGGGATCATCTACGCGCTCCGCATGGCGTTCTCCGGCCAGGACGAGAACGTCGCCCAGCGCTACGCCTGGATTCTGCCGATCCGCGACCTGATCATGAACCAGATCATCCCGGCGTTGCAGAAGGTGCCGCAGTTCATTCGCGAGTGGGGTCCGGCGTTCATGGCGGCGGGCAAGACCGTGATGAGCATCATGGAGTCGATCCACGGCATCATCATGACCGTGTTCGGAAACGAGACCGGGCGGAAGATCATCGCCTTCCTCGTCATCGCCAAGATCGTCGGCCTTCTCAACCTGCTGGGGGGTGCGCTCAGCATCGTGTTCGCCGGCATCCGCCTGCTCGCGATCGCGGTCGTCGTCAGCAGGATGATGGCGGCGTTGAACGGCGTCGCAGCGGGGGCCGGTGCGGTCGCTCAAGCGGTGCGCGTCCTGTTGATCGTGCTGCGGTATCTCCGCGTTGCGCTTCTGATCTTCTCGCTACCGGCCGGCGTCATCGTGCTCGTGATCGCGGCACTCGCTGCGCTGGTCTATGCGATCTATGCCAACTGGGACACGATCAAGGTCTACCTGGCTGCCGCAGTCGCTTGGATCGGCGAGAAGTTCGCCAGCCTGATCGACACTTTCAAGTCGGTCGGTGGCGCGATCCTCGACTGGCTGAAGTGGCCGTTCGTGCAGGCGTGGGAGTTCATCAGCGGCATTTTCGAGAAGATCCGCAAGCTGTGGAACAGCGCTAGCTGGTCGAACCTCCTCAAGGGCGGCGAGATCGTCATCTCCAGCGCGAAGAAGGCCATCGGACTGGCGACGGGCGGCTACCTGGGACGTGGCCCTGGTACCACTACGTCGGACAGCATCCCCGCGATGCTTTCGCGCAACGAGGGTGTGATCAACGCCAGGGCGACCGACCACTACGGGGGCAAGGCGTTCATCGACGGTCTCAACACCATGTCGCTGCCGCGTGTCGGCACCGGGGCAGAGGTCATCGAGGTACAATCCAGCGGCACGGGTCGCCCGATGAGCTTCGTCATGCCGGGCGTCGGCGTCGCCAGCGGCCGCGTCGACGACGAATTCGCGGACGGCATGAAGCGTGTGTTCGATCGCGCCACCGCCGGACGTGCCCGGCAGGCAAAGCCGAGGGGGCATAGGTGATGGATCTGTCGCGCGTCGTCCCGAGCATCAACGGGCGGATCATCTCCCTCGCCGCGCATCGCGGCGTGACGATGAGCTACAGCTCGATCGACGGCGTGCCGAAGCCGCGCCGCGACGTGAACTGGACGCTTCGCGCGTCGTCGCGCGGTCGCCTGCCGTCACGCATGTTCGCGGTCGATCTGTCCGGCGGCTTCGCCGTCCAGCCGCTGTCGCTCGTGGAGGGCGACATCATCACGCTCGACTGCACTCTGCCGCTGGTGGAGACCGGCTTCGTCGCCGCTGCCGCCCTGCGCCGGACGCCGGTGCCTCGTAGCGTTGAGTACCTGACCGCCGAGGGCAGGGTGATCCCGCTCGCCGCCGACTGGCCGCAGGCGTACGAGACGCGCTGGTGTCCGCGCCTGACCATGATGGTGGTCGACTTCAGCTACAGCGGCAATCCCCTCGCGGCGGAATCCACCTGGTCGTACAGCCTCGAAGAGGTCGAGGCGGAGGCGACGCCATGACCGGCGCGCCCGTCCAGCTCGGTCGCATCTGGGCGCGCCTGTGCGACGAGAGCCGCAACTGGTCGGCGGAGGCGGACCGCGTCTTCGATCTGCCGACCTACGACGTGACCATCTCCGAGGACGAGGGCGAGTTCCCCGTGCTGGAGATCGCGTTCGAGAACCGTGGCGTCGGTATCGACACGCTGGTCGGCGGTCGCCCGCGCATCCTGCTGTCGGTCGACAGGCTCGATTCCGACCTGAAGCGCGTCGACACCGTGCTGCTGTTCGACGGTACGCTCGACGATGCCGGCGACGTGGAGATGGGCGGCGAGGACGTGACCCTGCGCTACGAAGCCCGGCGGGACGACTGGCAGGCGCTGCGTGACGCCGTACTCGCTACCATCGCCCTGCCGTTCGCGGATCCGTGCGCGGGCGATCTGTCCGATCCGGTCGAGCGGCTGGACGCCATCCCGTCGCTGGTGTGCTGGTCGAGAACCACGCGTCGACCGGTCCTGTCCTCGGCGATCGTCGGCGGTGGTGGTACGCACCACGACATCGGTACCCGTCATGTGCAGGGCGCGTGTCGCGTCCGCCGCAACGGCAAGCCGCTCGGCCGCGTCGACGTGGTGCTGTCGGCCGAATGGACCGAGCGCCGCATCAAGGATTTCGACGTCGGCGAGATGATTGTGGCAGCGGCCGGCGGCGAGCTGTCCACCCTCGCGCCCGAGGATCTGGCGAAGGACTGGGCGAAGCCGGGCAGCGACTTCAGCGGCGGATACATCGTGGCCGACGCCGATCTCGAGATGCTTGACCCGCCCCAGGGTGCGAACGAGGTCGTCGAGTTCGCACAGGCGGCAGCGGCCGCGCGCACGTTCCGGCCCGGTGCGACGCAGCCTCAGGCCGTGCGGCTTCGCCGGTACTGGCTCAAGCCGGTCCTGTCCCTCGGCGCGACCAGCGAGACGAAGCGGCGCGAGGAGGTGCGGTTCAGCGTGTACAACGCAGGGCAGGGCGCATCGACCGACAGCGAGACGATCGAGATTAAGCTGGACCGGCTGCAGCTCGACCTGGCCGTGCCCGACTGGCAGCCGAACATCCACTACGCCCAGGGGGCGATCGTGCGCTTCGCCGGCTTCATCTGGCGCTCGCTCAAGCCGCACGACGCGACGGAGTCTCTCTGGATCGACCGCGTCTATGAGGACGATCTCGGTCGCAGGGTGTACCGCTGGGAGCTGGTGATCGCCGACGGTTCGCCGCTCGGCTCACCGATGGCCGTGTCGTTCTTCAACACCGTACGTGGCTGGCTGTCCATCGATCACGCTGCGGCCGCTGCGGCTCAGCGGCTCGCCTACAGCCAACGCAACTGGGAGGTGGAGATCGAGGTCGAGCCGCTGGACGTGCTCGGTATCTCGACGCGCGACACCATGCGCGTCGTCGCCCCCGGCATCATCCCCGGGGAGGGCGGCGAGGTCGTCGGCAAGGTGAAGAGCTACAGCCTGAAGCTGTCGGCCAACCAGGCGACGTGCACCGTCTCCCTCGCCGTCAGCAGCGGCTCCGGACGCGCCGGCGGAACCGGCGGGCGCGTCGTGGCGTGGGGGCCGAACTGGTCGCGCGTCGCCTACGCCGCTCCGGCCTATGTCGCACCGTACGCTCCGCAGATGGGCATCGCCAAGGTGACCGTCACCAACGACGCACCTGCGCAGATCGCACACCTCCAGCAGGCGGCGGCGGACGGGCGCGATCTCGGAGATGCGCTGGACGAGGTGCCGACCTCGATCCGCGTGACCGTGCTGCCGACCGGCGGCGGAGAGACCGTCATGCCTATCATGATCGCCGTCTCGCCCTACCAGGGCTTCCGCGGGATCTCGACCAGATGATCGACGACGCAATCCGTCAGTTCCAGGAACCGCCGCGCCAAGCGGGTGCGCAGGTGCCGACGCCCGCACCGTCGCGCGCCGCGCCGTCCGTCGCCACCATGGGCCGGGACGCACCCGCACCCGTGCGCAGGCAGCGGATCGAGGCGCGGCTGCTGACCACGTCAGGATCTGCGCACACCGAGACCGGCAATGTCTGGCACCATACGCCGCAGCTCGAGATGGAGATCGGCACCTTCAACGAGCAGGCGTACGTCATCAACGCCAGCGGTTCGATCGTCGTGGATCCCAAGATCGCGAACGTCTGGAACATCAGCCTGGCGGGGACGGCAACGATCTCGTTCGCACCGCCGGCGGTGATCCCTCAGGATCAGATCGATGCGGGCCGCGATCGCAACCGCGTCTCCGGCATCGTGCTGCGCGTCATCCGCAACGGCAACGATTACGCCTTCTCCGGTGTCGAGGTGCCGCTCGGTACCAAGGACCGCACGCGGGCCGACGCCAACCGCGACAAGTGGGTGGCCGACTGGTGGGGCGGTCCGGATCTCGGCAGCAACTGGGAACTGCAGCTGGTCGCGTCCGGCTACGAGGCCGGCTGATGCTCTGGCGCAAGCTGCTGATGGCCGGCGTCTCCGCTCCGGCCGTGTCGACGCACTGGATCATCCCCGGCGGTCGCATCCTGACGCTGAAGGACGGCACGCTGATCACGGTCGATCCGGCCGACGGCTGGCCGCAGTGGAGCGATGCCGGCGATCCCTTCCGTGATGCCGAGGGACGATACGGCACGTACGAGCAGCTCAACCATGGCGGCGGCGTCGGCGAGGCGCGCACGATCCGGCTGCGCGACAAGGGCAGCGACCGGCAGGCTCCGCGCTCGCTCGGTCCATACCGGGGCTGGGCTTCCGAGAACGTCGCGATCGGCATGTCCTCGACCGGCATCGGCGACTCCGGCAACCCGTTCGGCTATTCGCGCCCCAGCTGGTCGCTGTCCGGCCGGAACGGCAGCACGGACACCGGCGCGACGGCGGATTGGCCGTGGGAGCTGCAGAGCAACGGCACCAGCAGCGGGCAGAGCACGAAGCCCGACCACATCATCGTCATCCAGAGCAGCTACATCCCCAACATGGCGTACGGCGAGGGGGTCTGCGTCGCGCGCGACCTGGGTGTCGTCCTGCGCTTGGCCGCGACCGCGATCACCGGGGACAAGTCCACCGATCCGAGCGGTCGGCCATGGCTCGGCTGGACCGTGGACGCCGCCGGCACCGTGCGCCGCATCGCCGACCTCACGCCGGCGCAGGCCCGGCAGCTCGGACGCGACAACGGCTTCGTGCCGCCGAGCGATGCCGTGATCGAGGAGCGCGACCAGTCGTACGGCTGGGAATTCCTGCGACCGATCTCGCCTGTCGGCCTTGACGCCGTGCTGGCGACCGGCTGCCTGCGATATGAGGAGAGCTACGTCCGTCGCGCCACGACCGATGAGCGGACGTACTACACCGTCGGTCGCCCCGGTTACGGCACGAACCACATGGCCGCGCCGCTCGAGGGTACGCTGAACTGGTACCATGCCGCGAACATGCCGCCGATCACGGTCACGGAACGACGCGCCACCTATCTGTTCGTGACGGTCCTGATCCGCGCGGGCGGGATCGCGCAGGTCGGCGTGACCGGCAGCTCGGTCGCACGGTCCACGCGTGTCGACGCGACGGCGAGCCCAAGCACCGGCGAGCCGCTTTCGTTCGACGTCTATCGCCGCCGCGACGGATCGTACGACATCGTGTGGGAGGGGCACCCGCAGTACCGGCAGTTCCGGTATCGGGGCGGCACGTTCCCCACCGAGTTCGTATTTAGCCCCAACGGCTGGCGCACCGCGATCATCTGGCCGGCGTACAGCGCCAGCGGCAGCGTGAACGACGAGGTGCTGGTCGATCACTACATGCCCGTCTGGTTCTATTCGGACAGTCCGACCCTGGGATCGATGCCGCCGCCGAAACCCGACGACTGGGACGAAAAGGAGCAGGGGCCATGGGTCGAGCCGCCGTACGACGTCGACGAGCGGCTCGCCTGGCGGGGCATGCGGTACTGGTGGCCGAACGAACGCGAGTGGCACTGGCAGGACCGTCAGAACGACACCTACGCGGACTCCGGCCGTCTCGGTTACGTCCGTAAGGTGAACCCGCTCTACCCGAGGGGGCCGTACGCCCGCGACGGCGTCGGTCAGTGGTACGGTCGCGGCGACTTCGTCGTGGCCCGCCATCAGGACGGAACGCTCTCCACGCACGAGGCCGGCCGCATCGTGCCGGGGATCCAGTCCGGTCCCGGTGGTGCGCTCAATCCGCATGCCGAGCGGGACGGTCGCAATCCCGTCATGCGTCTGCTGCGCTGGCCGGGGCGACCGAACGCGTTGCGCATGCTGCAGGACGGCTCGTGGGCCTATGCCGCCAACGGCCGGGCATGGTCGGCGATCGGCAGCCTGGGTCCGGCGCAGGGTACGATCTCCGTGGCGGCGACCCTGACCGAACCGGACGGCGCGAAGGCGCGGGAAGCATGAGCGGGGGTAGCATGAGCGGCATGACCGCTCCCGCCGACCATGCCTTCTCGAAGCACGACGTCGAACGCCTCGTTCGTCAGCTCGTGCCCCCGATCGCCAGCGAGACTGCGAAGGCCGTCGCCACCGAAACGGCCAAGGCGGTCGTCACCGAGGTGACGCGGACGCTGTCGACCGAGATTTCGCGCGGCTTCGCCGAGGCCATGACGACGCAGTTCAGGGTGCTCGGCATCGAGACCGGGAGCGCCGAGGCGATCGCCAGGCAGCACCGGCGTAATCAGTTCACCGACGACTGCATCGCCAATCAGGACCTTCATCACCGGCGCATGACCGTCCTCGACGAGATGGTGCGCGATTTCGATCCCGACGACCGGACCTGGGTGCGTGAACAGCGTCGGCGGAAGGAGCGCGACGGCAACACCCTGCGCGAGACGTTCATCCGCTGGATCGTTCCGATCGCCCTCGGCGCGCTTCTCGCCGCCGTCGGCTTCCGGGTCATAGAGGGGAAGACCAGCGTACCGGCGCCGGTCGTCGCGCCGGCGGTCATCGAGCATCGCCCGGCCGAAGCGACGACGCATACGCCGACCCAGTGACCGGCTTGCCTCAATTGCGATAGCCGCTACTCCTGTCGCATGGCGGACGGAAAACGATCATTGTGGGCGGGACCGGCGGCGCTCGTCGCCGGCTATCTGATGTGCAAGGGCGTGGGTGCCGTGCTGCCGACGCGCTGGATCACCGACTACGACGGCAGCTTCACCGGTCTCGGTGCGACGCTGTACTGGATCGTCTTCATCGGAACCGTCGGCATCGTGCTTCACGCCTTCGGCTACACCGGCCGCGACACGCCCGAGCAGGCGAAGCGTCGCGACGATCCCTGGTACTGATCACGGATCGCGCTTGCGCAGCCGGAGGGTGTTCTTCGTGATGCGCTTCACCACGACCCCTTCCATCGGATCGCCCTTGCGCCGCGCCTGATGCGCGAGCGTCATCTTCCTGTTCCACTCGGCATCCGCAGCCTTCTGCTTCTCGGTCTTCGGCAGCTTACGGCCCTTCGGCACCTTGGCGCTGGGTCGGTCTTCGCTCTTCGCGTCGACCGACATGGCCGCAGGCTTGGAGCGGCCACCGATGAAGCCAATCGCCGCGCGGATGATCGACGACCCGCCGTTGTAGCCGCCCTTGCCCATCAGGTGCGCTCGGTCAGCTCGATCCCGCCATCAACCTCGAACTCCTCGTCCTCGTCGACATCGACCGTCGTAAGGTCTGGCATCGTGAACTCGGCCTGCCAGTCGAAAATCTTCTCGACCTTGCTCTGACCTTCACCCGTCCAGACGAGCACGGCACCGCGCTTCGTATCGCCGCCCGTGTTCTGGATGAACTCGACGACCTGCGACTCCGCCGCCTGCTCGAAATCCACGCTGCCTTGAATGTGGCACGTCGCCGACCATTCCTCTGGCTCGCCGATGATCTGTGCGAATACCTTGTGCATCCGGTCCTCCTATCGTCGCATCCTGCCTCCGCACGGGAAGGTGCGCAACGGCCATAATGGTCGCCATGCAGCCGATCGATCGCGCGGTCCTCGAGACCCAGCTCCGCCAGGAACACGAAGCGCGCAACGCGCCCGTCACCCTCAACCGCCACGAGCGGCGTGCCATCGCCGTGATGGAGCGCCGCGAAGCCGCGAAGCGCACCGTCGAACACCGTGCCGCGCCGACGTTTTACGGGACCGCCGGCCACGTCGGCATCATCACCGGCTGATGAGCTGCGTCGCACGCCTGAAGATCGCGCTTGCCGAGGACGATCTCGAGCAGGCGCGCTTCCGCACCAACGAAGCTGAACGCGCGGTCCATGCCGCCGAGGATGCGCTCGCCCGGGCGCGCGAGAACCTGCGCCACGTCCGCACAGCCGAATGGCTGCGTCTGTCCGACCTTCACCGCCTGAAACGCGACCACGCCTGAGGAGGCGACCTTCATGACCACCGGCATCGGCGTATACGCCGCCATCTCCGCCTGCACCGCCGATCTCCTGGGCGGCGTCGCCAAGGACCGCCGCAACAGCGGGCAGGGGTTCAACTTCCGCGGCATCGACCAGTTCATGAACGCCGTCGCGCCGGTCATCGCGCGCAATGGCTTGGTCGTCCTGCCGCGCGTCATGTCGAAGAGGCAGGACGAACGCCAGACGACCAAGGGCGGCGTCATGTTCTACACGCACCTGCACGTCGAGTTCGACTTCGTGGCGGTGGCCGACGGTTCTAAGCACACCGTGGCGACCGAGGGCGAGGCGATGGACAGCGCCGACAAGTCGACCAACAAGGCCATGTCGGCTGCGCTGAAGTACGCGCTGATGCAGGCCTTCATGATCCCGACCGAGGATATGCAGGACGCCGACGCGCACTCGCCCGAGGACGTCCGACCGCGGGCAAAGCCGATCGACCTGTCCGGCGTGACCAACCCTTGGGAGCCGACGAAGGACGCGTTGAAGGCGAAGCTGTTGGCGGCGACCACCACGGGCGCCATCGACGACCTGCGGGCCTCGGACGAATGGACCGGCTTCGTGAAGGGCGTCGGCGTCCCGAACGGCTGGCCTGCGGCACTGGTCGAACTCTCCCGCCGTCGCTGGCGCGAACTCGCCGCCTGAGCCTCGCCGCGCGGGAAGGTCGGCACGGCTCACACTGTGGCCATGACGATCTCGCCCCGCCCCGCCTGGCTGCTTGCCGCCACCGCTCTTCTCGGCACCCGCGAGGCTGCCGGTCCCGCGAACAACAGCACCATCATCGGCTGGGGTAAGCGCCTCGGCGTGAAGGTGCTCGGCATGGTCTACAACGCCGATTCTACGCCCTGGTGCGGTCTGTTCGTCGCGCAGTGCCTCTCGGCCGGCGGCATCGATCTCGCGGCGGAAGGATTCAACCGCATGCGCGTCGCGGTGCGGGCCAAGGCGTGGGCGACCTGGGGCGCGAACCTGCGCACCACCCACCTCGCGCCCGGAGCGATCTTGGTGTTCGAGCGTCCCGGCGGTGGCCACGTCGGCTTCTACTACGGCGAGGACGCGACCGCGTACCACGTCCTTGGCGGCAACCAGAGCGACAACGTGACGATCACCCGCATCGCCAAAGATCGGCTGATCGCCAGTCGCTGGCCGAAGGGCTTACCCGTGGTCGGCGGTCCGGTCCGCATGACGAACATCGCCGGCATGCCGTTGTCGAGGGACGAGGCATGAAGCCGTCGATTCAGCCCGTCGTTGCTTACCTGGCGACGCTAGCCTCGATCGTCGTCCTGACGATCACCGCAGCGGTGGTGGTCGTCCTGGTACCCACTGAGTCCTTGAAGAACGTCGAGGCGGCGCTCGGTTTCGTCGCGGCAGCGGTGACAGGCCTGATCGGCGTGATCGGCACTTTCAGGCCGAAGGCAAGCGGACCGTCCGAGCTCTCCGCCGCGCCGCCGGGAGAGGGCGAATGAGCGCGATGGCCCTGATTTTCATCGCCGGCGTCGAGGCCGGCGTCATCGGCATGGCGCTGCTCGGCCTGTCCATGATCCGCAAGGGAGACTGACGATGCTGACCGCATTCACCTGGGCGCGCGCGATCGCCGCCATCCGTCGCTGGGGCATCCCCGCCATCGTCGCCGCGCTGGTCGGCATCGCGGTCTGGTTCGCGTTCCAGTCGCAGCGGATCGCGTCCGAGCGGGACGCGATGGCGAAGCAGGTCGCGATCTCGCGCCACGCCGAACGGGACGCGCTCCGTCGCGAGCTCGCCGCCCGCGATGCGCGCCGCACCGCCGACACCGCCGCCGAGGCGGCAATCACACGCGCGACCGTCCTCGAGATGGCCGTCTCGCAGCAAAAGGGAATGATCGATGCCCTCGAACAACGGTATGGTGCGACTGCTGTCAGCGATCTCACTCGCGAGCATCTCCGCCGCCTGCGCGCCGCGCAGCGCCCCGCCAGCTAGCGTCGGCATCATCGTCCCGCCCACGCTCCTGCACTGCAAGGGTGAGCCGGACGTGCCAAACCCGGACACGTCGACCGACGTGGATCTCGCTCGTTGGCAGCTGGATCTGATCGCCACCGGATGCGACTGTCGCGACAAGCTCGCCGCGATCCGGGCGTTGCAGGCGGGGTCGAAGCCGCCGGCATCGACCTGCACGGTCCGCTAGCCGCGCCGACCGAGACTGCCGCCGTCAGCAACGATCGCGAACGCCTGCTCGGCCTCGGACAGCGTCGTGAAGGTGAGGGGGTCCGCCGACCCGACCCGGACCTGCCAGAATGGCGCGCCGTTGTAGGAGGACCGGCCTGCGAGAAGACGGACGGCCGTCGCGCCACCCTCGCGGTTCGCGCGTTGGTGGATCCGCAGCTCGCGCGACTTTGCGATGCGTGCCATCAGATTGGCATCCATTCGGCGTGCGGCCAGTCCGCCGCCAGCCTAAGCATCTCGAGTGGGCGGTTGACGCGACCCCACGCGATTGCCTTGCGGATTCCGTCCTCAAGCTGCGCCGGCACGGTGCCTTCTGACGGGGTGCCGATCATCCAGTCCTCCATCATGCGTACGCTTTTTATGGTGTCGTAGGCATACACGGTGCGGACGATGGCCGCCGGGACGATGGCGCCGAGCCGGCGGTTCGCGTCGGCGATGCGCTCAGCGACCTCATCGGTCATGGACCTGCTCATGCCCTATAGCTCCCGTCGATCCTCGCCCACAGCTCGGTTGCGAGCTGGCGATCCTCCTCGGTCGAGGTTTCCGACCGAGGCAGCCGGCCGTCGATGCGCATCCACAACTCCTCGGCGTCGCGGGCACGGGTGCAGGGGGCAGGGCGGCGGCGCACCGAGAACGGGGGGTACGTCTTGAATCCGTGCATCACTTGCCTCCCGTCCTATCGAGCAATTCGAGTTGTGTGCCGACAGCCGGTTCCTTCGACAGCGACGCGATCAGCGCGAACTTGATCGCCTTGCGCCAGCCATAGGCCGGACGGGATAGGTCGCGGTCACGAGCGGCGTACTGGTAGAGGCAGCGGACCTCGCACGGCATGTAGGTGCGCAGCGAATCGAAGGCCTCACGCGCCTGATCCGGCGTGGCGTCATCGATGGCCCAGGCGAGCAGACACGCCTCGGTGCCGAGCAGCCGCTCGACGGGAACGTCGCCGATGATGAGCTTGCCGCGAGGAAAGCCGGCATCCTTCAGGCGACCATTGAGGTGAATCTGCAGGGCGGGTGCGACAGCGGACCACGTCGTCCTCGGCACGATGGCGCGGACGACTGGTTCGTAGATACCCGATGGCCAGCCGTTGCGGCCGTAATCCTCGAGAAGAGTGACGGCAGCATCACGCTGACGCGGGGTGCGGATGAGCCAGCGATGTGCTCCGTCCCAAGTCGGCGCCCCGAAGCCGATGGTTGCGGCGCTCACGACCGCACCTCCGCCCAGTACGTTCGCGCGGCCTTCGTGCCGCCCCGGGCCAGATTCGGAAAGCCGCCGCGGCGACGGTCATAGCGCAGCTGGTTCGCCGTCCACGGCAGGACCGTGACGACGGAACGGGCGTCGTGATCATAGACGAACGGGATCTCGGCATCACCGATCCACGCCAGCCAGAGCGAGGTGCGACGGCCGCGACGATCGTCCGAGGCATGGCCGATCAGCATCAGACCCGGCTGGACAACGACCCCGGTTTCGATCCGCTTGCCGAGGTTCAGCAGGTGCGCGGTGTCGACCACGACGCCGAAGCGCTCGTGAACACGGGCGGCTGCATGCGAGCGCCGCGCCCACTGACGCACCTCGTCGCGGTGTTCGTTGACGAAGGCGATGTGCGCCGTCCCAATCCCCGCTTCCCTGTCCATCTCCGCGTAGCTCACCCGCTGCGCTGCCGTCCTCGGCGTTCCCATGGCCTGTCTCCCGCACGGTCCTCATTACCGCTGCACGAATCATGGGGTCATCTTATGGTCCTTGTCCATACCCTCTCCGAACAGGACCCTGATATTCACGTACCCAGCCACTCATCTAGGAGGTGAAGGTATCCAGAAAAGCGCATGACGTGCACGAGGGGGGTATGGACAGGTCTATATCATCAGGTTCATTGTCCTCCTACGCCCAGCGCTGTGCTGGACCACGAGGGATGACGACGATGACCGACAAGATGAATGCGCAGGCCGAACTGGACGTGACCATGCTGACGCGGCGCGCCCGCATCGAGCAGACGCGCGGCGGATCCGTCGAACGGCTGCTGGGCAGCACCGATCAAGACGTGCTGGCGCTGATGCCGCTGGACGCCCGGACGCCGGACGAGGTCGAGGGATCGATCTACACCCGCATCGCGAGCGGCGAGGTGTCCGCTCGCATGGGCATGCACCGGATGGACGCCGCCTGCGTCGTCCACACCGACTATGCGTGGCACTGGCTCGTCCACGCGGAATGCGCCGAATACGGCATGACGCCGGCCCGCATCGCCATGGCCGAGGTCATGGACCTGGTACGCCACGACTGGCGCGACGTGCTGCCCGATCGCGACGCTCTCGACACCGCTGTCGCCTGACCGGTCCCGGAAAACCGAACCAACCTGCCGACTACCACCACGAACGGGGAACACCATGAACACCGCACACCACCACGACGCTGCGCAGTACGCCGACCTCGAAGCCGAGGCCGATGCCCTGCTCGCGTCCGAGATCCTCGAGCACGAGATCGCGACCATGGTCGGCGATGCCGCCGGCGACGTCTGCGGCGACCTGGTCGACGACCTGGACGGCGCGCGCACCGAGCGGGAGCGCGACGCGCTCGAGACGCTGCTCTCCACCGCTCACTCTTGGCTGGACGCGCACTTCCGCGATCACCTGACCGGCAGCACGACGCCGTCGCCCGCCGCCGCCGAGGCCGATCGCCTCTGGTCCGTCGTCACCGCCGAGCGCGCCACCCCCGGCTACGACAAGCGTCCGACGCTGCTCGAGATCGAAGCCGACGAGGCCTTCCTCGCCGACATCGCATACTGATCCACACGCGCTACGATGGAGAACACCATGCGCAACGAAGAAACCCACACCACCCCGGTCATCAACCCCGAGCACGAGGCGATCGTGCAGACGTGCTTCGACCGTGCCGTAGCCGGTGAGGAACTCGGCGGCGATCGCCTGAACGACCTCTTCGATACGCAGACGTATGCGCGCCAGATCGACGACAAGACCGATCTCTTCGTCGATATCGCAACCGACGGACGGTTTCAGGCGTGGCTCGAAGACGCTTGAGGGGGCACACCATGAAGAACGACGACGACCGCGACTTCCAGATCCGTCTGGCGCGCATCCACCTCCGCGAGGCGAGGGCGCGGCGGAAGACGCAGCCCGGCTTCTCGGTGACGCTGATGACATGGGCGGCACGAGCGAGAAGGAGGGCGATGGAGGCCAAGCCCGCGCAAGGCTGCCTGTTCTGAAACCCGCAAAGAAATGGAAGGGGCCGGTGGAGCGATCCGCCGGCCCCTTCTCTTTGTCCGCCGCCCGGGAAGGCGGACGACCGCGACAATCGTCGCCGTGGTCTATCTCGACGCCATCGCCATCGGTCATCCCCGAGCTCAGCCGCGCCCCCGCGTCGTCGGTCGCGCGGTCCTGACCGACAGCGCCGCGTCGGCCGCATGGAAGGCGACCATCGTCGCCGCGATCATCGAAGCCGGTTGGACGTCGCCGCCGGCGGACGCGCCGCTGGAGTTGGTCGTCGAACTGGCGATGCCGACGGCGCAGGCGAAGCGAGAGGGCATGTCCGCGATCGGCCGTCCGGATCTCGACAATCTGATCAAGGCCGTCGCCGATGCGTTGATGGAACCGGGTGGGCGGGACTTCGCGAAGGCGGTCGCCGGACTGGGGACGAAGGCACGAGGCTATGGCGGCGTGATCGCCGATGACGCCCAGATCGTATCGGTGCGGGGCACGAAGCGATGGTCGCCACGCCCGGGCGGGGTGCGGATCCTGCTGCGGGATGCGACCGCCGGCGGGTAACATCTCTAGTAAGTGAGGGATATTACTCTGCCCATCCGAGGGGGTGATTCACATCCACCCTCCGGCATGGGACAATCATGCCATGACCGATCAGCCCTACACCATCATGCGGACGCACCGCATCACGTCATGGTCGCACGCGTACTGGGTCGGCCAGCACAACAGTCGCGACATGGATACGCCCAACGCGGACCCGAGCGCGATGCCGCCACATCATCTGATCGGCACCGGCGACGCCCGTGCGGATCTGCAGGCGGCACACGAGCGGTTCAAGCCGAAGATGACCGCCGATGCGGTGCTGGGCCTCGAATTCATCTTCACCGCCAGCCAGGAGTTCTTCGATCGGCTCTCCCCGTCCAGCCGTGTCGGCGTGGCATTCCAGATGGCCAACCTCGCGCGCGAGTATCTCGAGGAGCGGTATCCGCATGACGGTCAGATCACGTCGCTGGTCATGCATCTGGACGAACGCGTCTTCCACGGCCACGCCGTCGTCCTGCCCGTCCACCTGCGCGTCGACGGTCGGACCGGCGAGCGCGAATACTACCGGGACGATGAAGGCAAGCGGCGTTGGCGCGTGAAGAGTCCGGAGAGCCGTGAACCGGAATGGATGCTGTCCGCCGATCGCGACATGGGTGGCAAGGCGCAGCTGTCGATCCATCAGGATCAGTGGGCGAAGATGGTCGAGCATCTCGGCCTGCGTCGCGGTCGTCATCGCAGCGGCGCGGTCCACAAGACCAACAAGGAGCATGCCGCCGATCTCGACGCGGCTATCGCCGCCGCCGGTGTCGAGCGCGACGGGCTGGTGCGCGAGCGCAGTGCGGTGGCCGAGGAGGCGACCCGTCAGCGCGACGATGCCGCCGCACTCGCCGAGAAGCGGGCGGAGCTCGACGCCGAGCGGTCGGCCCACGCCCTGAGGGTCGCGGCCGAGCAGGCCGATCTGGCGGCGCTGCGTGTTGCGATCGACGCAGATCGCGTCAAGCTGGATGAACGCGCCGAGAAGGCGAGGGCGTGGCAGCTGCGGGCGCGTCAGCGGGCGAAGGAGTTGAACGGCCTCGAGCTTCAGGAGCGCGCCATCGCCAAGCGCGAAGCACGCGTCGAGGAGGACCGGGCCAAGCTGGACGAACGCGCGACCGTCATCGCGGATCTCGCGGATGCGGCTCGGCTGGCGCTGGCGCACATCGATACCGCCTGGCTGCCGGCCGACCTCCGTCCGCGCATATACGCGGTGGCCAACGATTTCGGCCTCGCGCTGCACGAGGCGGCGCGCGTCGATCCGAACGCGCGCCTCGTGTCTCGAACGCCGATCAGCGCCAGCCGGCCGGTCTGATCGTGGTGCCGCCGCCCGGAGGGGAGGTCAGGCGGCGGCACCTCCCCGGGGCAGCGCGCGCTGGAGGGTAAGCGCGCGCTGTTCAGGGATCCATGAATTCCGCAGAGTGTTGCCGAAATCGGCGATGTCGGCTGACCGGACCGGGATCGCGACTGGTTCCTGCACGATCTCGTTGTCATACCGGGCGAGCATCAGCATCTCGACGATCCAGTGATCCGTGTCGGCCGGGTCGAACTGGTCGAGTAGATCGCGGGACTGACGGCGGACCGACATCACGGACACGTCCAGCTCCTCGAGCCAGCACTCGTTGGCGACGGTCTCTGCCTTGTCTCGGAGACGACGATGCTCGGCGGCGAGGATCTCGTGCCTGGTGGCGAAGTCGAGGGCCCCCTGCACGAACGCGCGGATCGCGGCGTTGTGATCGCCGATCATCCTGCCGTACTCGACGTCGATCTGTACCCGCATGGGCTGGACGACGCCGAGGGCCTGTACGCTCATCTCGGCCCAAACCGTCCGCACCGGCCATCCGTCGACCGCGCGCGATATCCGAATCTCGCCGTGATCGACGAGCAGGCCACCCAGTCCAGCCTCCGCCAGTTCCGCGCCGACTGCGCGGCTGACCAGCACCATGGCGTCCAATATGCTGATCTTCATTTCATCGCTCCAGCCGTTTGCCGGAGCCGTCCCACCTATCCCGTCTTGCCCAGTTCATCGTCGCCGTCCCGGTCGTCGGTGACTTCAGCTCGACGCCGGCCGAAGTCGGCGCTCACCGGTTCGTATTTTTTTTGGTCGCCGTCGCCAGGCGTCACGCCCTTGATGCGTTGCTGGTCGGCCCGTTGGCGGTCGCGGTGCGCCTGCGTCGTCGCCGGATAGTCCTCGGCCAAGCCGTGGCGATCGAGATACTCGCCCCAGGTCATCTTGTTGTGCGACGTCAGCAGGTGCGACTTCATCAGCTTAACCGATTTCCCGCATTCCAAGCACTCGATGGCGTCGGTGTGCACGGTCCCGGCTACCTTGTCCTCGACGGAGACCTCCGGCGCGGCCAGCGGGTGCAGGGGTGGCGGATAGATCTTCGGCTCGACATATGCCGGCGCGGCTGGCGCTTCGGCCGCGGCGGCGTCCGCTGCGGCCTGATCGAGCAGGTCCATTGCAGGCAGCTCGTCGACCCATGCCGTGTAGGTGCCGGACTGCATCCGCATGATGGACCGATGCCACTCGTGCAGCAGACGCATGACCTTGGCGGTCGGTACGGCTGTCGTTTCCATGTGGCCTGCGAGCAGTGCCGTCGCGATCTTCAAGCTGTCGTCTATGCGCATCGGTCCCCCTCGTGTTCTCCGTTGTCGTAGCGTGGTCCCGCCCCGGCTGTCGAGCCGGGGCGGGTGGCGGTCACTTGGCGCGCTGGCCCGGGTACAGGCTATCGTAGCGGGCGATGATCGCCTGGGGCGACGTATCGATGTTGCTGCCCGGTGCGGTCATGTCCAGCATGCGCCGGATCGCGCGGCCCTCCATCGAAAGCGTGGCATCGCGGACCGGGCCGTGATGGCACTTCAGGATGCGCTCCTGCTCCATCCAGTGCACGTACGATTCCATATACGACCAGACGCCGCCGAAGCCGAGATCCACGAACGCGTCTGTGTCGTTGCGGTGGATCTCGTTGTTCATCAGACCCAGCACGAGACGCATCTGCTCGACCTGATCGGTCCGCCGTTCGCAGTCGCACAGGCGCAACCGGAACTGGGCGAACAGATCGCGCATCGTGTCGTACTCGGTACCATCCGGCGCGACGAACAGCCATGTCCGCTTGCCCGCCTGTCTGATGCGGAAGTAGTCCTGGGTCGAGAGATTGTCGAAGCCCCAGACCCTGCCGTCCATCGGCCATCGCCAGCTCCAGCCGGACATCTCGTATCCGGCGCCGTCCGCGTGGCCGAGCGGCACGCGCCATCTCACCGTGTGGTCGATATCACCCATTTCATTCCTCCAGTTGCTAACCGAAGGTGGCGACATCCCACTGTCCGGCGGGGAGGTACCCGGCACATCCCCGTCCTTTCGTCACGCCATGGCCAAGCGCGGCGTGTTGAGCAGTTCGAGATCCCGCCGCTGCAGGACGGCGTGCAGGCGACGGCCGACCCACTCGGCGACCTGCGGCGTCACCGAATTGCCGACGGCGTGGTAGCGCAGGCTGTCCTGCCGATCGGTGTCGAACTTCGAACCGGTCTTCGGCTGCGTCCAGTCGACCGGGAAACCCTGCACGCGCTCGACCTCGTGGGTCGTGAAGCGACGCACGCGGCCATCCGGGTACCAGACGTAGTTGCGGCTCCAGTCGGTGCCGGTGTGTCTGGCGCTCTCGGCATAGATGCAGTGCGCTAGGGCTTTGACGAGGGGCCCTTTGCGAGGATTTCCAACGATTGTCTGAAAGAGGGAGGGAGATTTCGGCCCATCTGGTCGACCCGGCGCAGGATTCCCACTGCCGCGTTCGGACTCAAGAAGTACTTCTGCGGCACTTGCTGCGTCTCGATGCATGGCAACAACGAAGACTCGACGGCGTTGTTGGGGGACTCCGAAATCTTTACTGTTAAGCACACGCCACGCGACACCATACCCGAGCTCATCCAGCGCCTTGAGTACGATGGCGAAGTCGCGTCCTCCGTGGCTAGTGAGAAGGCCGTGCACGTTTTCGAGGATAATTCCTCGTGGCATCCCTCCTCGAACGAGCCGCATAAACTCGTGAAAGAGTCCAGACTGACTCCCTCGAAGCCCAGATCTCGGCCCCATTCGCGCAAGACTGAGATCCTGGCAGGGGAATCCTGCTGTCCAAATATCTGCGTCTGGAATTTCTTCATTCTGAACGGTCCTGATGTCTGACTTGCGCGGAACCTCGGGCCAGTGACGTTCCAATACGTGCGAGCAGAACGGTTTAACTTCACATTGGAAAACGGTCTCGAAGCCAGCTTCCTCGAACCCCAGTTCGATTCCACCAATGCCCGAGAAGAACGAAGCTACTCGATATCCCACTGCCTATCCTGCATGTTTCCTGCCCCTCGCGGACCCGTTGCCCCGTGGACGTACACCAATGCGCGGCCCTCGGGCCGCGCCGTTCTCCTTTTCTCTCTCACACCCGCTGGGCTATGTCACTGTGAAGTTGATGAACGGAGGGATTCGCGTGGCCGAGGTGTTGATCAGGTATCGGCCGTCAGGGGCGACGAACCCCATGAGCACGGGGGCGACGGGACGTGGCGAATTCGAGTGGACGCCGTCGCCCGCGCTGATGAACAAGCACATCGTCATCCGCGTGCCGGCGTTCGATCTCGACGTTCCGGCCGAGGTTTACGGCAAGCGGGCGGACGGCAAACCCCGTCTGCGCAAGGACGAGCCGAACAATCGCCGCAAGCTGCACATCGACGCGCTGGTGACGTCGCTGGCCAAGCTGCCGGAGTCCTCGCGATCGGTGCAGGACGGACCGACGTGGCCGTTGGAGGGCAAGGGGTACGTCGTCGACGGCATCCTCTGCGAGATCGCGGACGAGGACGCCACCACGGTCACGCTGATCCCGAGGCGGCTGGACGTGCTGGGCTCGGACCAGTCGATCAATCTCGCCGAGCGATTCGCGTATGTCGCGTCCGAACTGGACACCGACTATCCGAAGCATCCGGCGCTCAACCTCGCCATGGTGGCGTTCAAGGCGGAGATCGACCGGGCGACCAACAGCCGCGACTTGCGCCAGGCCGCAGATGCCGTGATCGATCTGCAGACCGAGATCTTCGGCCCATCCAACGCCGGATCGACCAAGGCACTCGAGGAGCTCGAGTCGCTGCCCGAGACCGATCTCGAGGAAGCGCCGGCGGATCCCATCGTGCCGCCGCCGTCGATGCCGGCCAAGGCGAAGAAGAAGGCGAAGGCGTCGTCGCCGAAGAAGGCGTCCGCGATTCCGTCCGCGCCGTCCAAGACCGAGGGAAGGGAGGGCAGACTGCTGACCCGGTGGCACGCGTACCGCGAGCGCGACCGTACGCTGGTCCGGAGTGCGAAGGCGGCGTTCAAGGCCAAGCACGGTCATCTGTACTGCGAAGCGTGCGAGATCGATCCCAGGACGGTCTATGGACCCCGTGGCGAGGATCGGCTGCAGGCGCACCACCGTACGCCCATCGAGGAGATGATGCCGGGCGCCGTCACACGCTGGGAGGATCTGGCGATGGTCTGCCCGTCCTGTCACGACATCATCCACGCGCGCCGGCCGTGGATCAGCGTGCAGGACGTCCGCGACCTGCTTGCCAAACACAGGAAATGAACGGCGAGGCGAAATGGAATATACGCCTCGCCGCTTCAATGCTGATATCTGATTGCCTCCGGCGCGATCCCCGTGCCCAGGAGGAATGACATGAACACGAAGAAGACCCCCCAGGACATCTGGGATCAGTACAAAGCAGGCCACGGCCTTGATACGGGCCACGTGGTCCAGGACGGCAAGGGTGAGGACAGGGACTTCGTCCACGCCGACGGCGAAAGCTGGGAACGCAAGGTCGGCGAGGCCGATTGGAAGCCGGTCCCACACATCAACGACCGGCCCTGACGGAAGAAGATGGCGGATCGGAGTCGTTCGTTCGGCAGGTCCGCCATCCGACTCAAACCGTTTGCACTCTACGTACCTGCCCCTCGTGCCGCATCGATCCGAACGGGGCTGGGGAGTGCAAACGAAAAGGGGATGGTGGACGCACTTGGGCTCGAACCAAGGACATGCTGATTAAGAGTCAGCTGCTCTACCAACTGAGCTATGCGTCCATTCGGACAGGTGGTGGACGCACTTGGGCTCGAACCAAGGACCCGCTGATTAAGAGTCAGCTGCTCTACCAACTGAGCTATGCGTCCGTCGCCTGCGCGATGGGGCGGATCGGTTTGGGGCCGTTCCGCCGTTGGAGCGGCGCCTTTAGCGAACCTTGGCGACGAAGCAAACCCTATTTTTACCCGGGCCGAAAATAACCGTCAGAAGCGCACCCGCTCGCGGTTCTCGCGATCGATCGCCATCAGGATGCCGATACAGCCCAGCACCGTCATCTGTGCCGACCCGCCATAGCTGACCAGCGGCAGCGGGATGCCGACCACCGGCGCCAGCCCCATCACCATCATCAGATTGATCGCGACATAGAAGAAGATCGTCGTCGCCAACCCGCCCGCGACCAGCTTCGAAAACCGCCCCTCGGCCCGCACGCCGACGCCTACGCCCCAGCGGACCAGCAGGATGAAAGCGGTGATGAGGAGCACGCCGCCGACCAGTCCCCATTCCTCCGCCATCGTCGCGAACACGAAATCGGTATGGCCCTCGGGCAAATAGTCGAGATGGCTCTGCGTACCGTTCAGGAAGCCCTTGCCGAAGATTCCGCCCGATCCGATCGCGATCTTGGACTGGCTGATATGATAGCCGGTGCCGAGCGGGTCGCTCTCGGGGTTCAAGAAAATCAGCACCCGGTTGCGCTGATAATCGTGCAGCAGGAAATTGAAGGCGAGCGGGGCGGCGATCGCCACTGCCAGCGCCCCGCCGGCGAACAACCGGATCGGCAGCCCGGCAAGGAACATGACCGTCAGGCCGCCGGCGGTAATCATCAGCGCGGTGCCGAGATCGGGTTGCAGCATGACCAGCACCACCGGGACGCCCAGCATCACCGCTGCCGGCCACACTGCACCGAACCGGCGTATCTCGCCCGCCGGTAGCAGTTCGTAGAAGCGAGCCAGCGCGAGCACGATCGCCGGCTTCATGAATTCGGACGGCTGGACGCGGATGAAGCCGAGGTCGAGCCATCGCTGCGACCCCCCGCGCACGGCGCCGGCAAGCTCCACCAGAATCAGCATGATCGTGATGACCGCATAGGCGGGCAGTGCCAGATCGCGCCAGAAGCTCAGTCGGATGCGCGAGATACCGATCGCGGCGAGCAGAAAGATTGCGAAGGCGATGCCCTGCCGCGACGCCCATGGCTGAAGGCTGCCGCCGGCCGCCGAAAACAGCACGACCAACCCGAACCCGCCGATCGCCAGCAGCAGGAACAACACCCGCCACGGCAGTTGTGCGAGCGGGGCGGGGACGAAGCCCAGTCCATGCGAGGTCGTCTGGTTGATGCGTTTCATTCGGTGCGCTGGGTTTCGTTCGATTGGGCGACGGCGGGATCGGGTTCGATCTGGTTGGCGACGGCCGAGTCGACGACGTTGGTCGTCGCTCCCTCGACATCGGCGGGCGTCGCGGGCACGCTCAGCACCGGCGCCTGTTGCGCGGCCTGAAAGCTCCGCCACTGCGCCGCCATGCGGGTATTGATGTCGCCGCCCCATTCGCGTTCGAGCGGTTCGAGCCGGGCCATCGCTTTGTCGCGATCGAACAGCCACGACAATATGTCGCTGGCGATCGGCGCGGCGGTATAGATATGGCCCGAATGTTCGAGCACGACCGATACCGCATAGCGCGGCGCGGCGGCGGGGGCATAGCCGATGAACAGCGAATGATCGCGCATCTTGAACGGTAACGCGCCATCGCCCAGCACGCCGGTGCGGCGTTCGGCCATGGTAATGCGGCGAACCTGCGCCGTGCCGGTCTTGCCTGCTAATTCGATCCCCGGCAGTCCCTGGAACCGCGAACGCCCGCCGGTACCGCCGCCGTTGATGACCGCCCAGGTCGCCTTGTGTACCGTGTCGAGCATCTCCGGATCGATGTTCATCGAGGGTGCAGGGCGGTGCTGCGTGTCGAGCAGGAGCCGTGGCACGACCCGTCGCCCCTGGGCGATACGGGCGGCCATCACCGCCAGTTGCAGCGGGTTGGTCAGCACATAGCCTTGCCCGATCGACGCGTTGACCGAATCGGCAACGGTCCATTTCTGCTTGTACTTACGCAGCTTCCACGCGCTATCGGGTACCGTGCCATAGCGTTGCGACTGGAAGGGAAGTTCATACTCCTGCCCCAGCCCCATCGCGCGGGCGACGGGGGCGAAGCGGTCATAGCCCAGTTCGCGTGCCATGGTGTAGAAGTAGATATCGCAGCTTTGCGCTACGGCACCGACCATATCGAGCGGACCATGGCCACCGCGCTTGTGGCAGTGAAAGCGGCCGGTGCCGACTTGCAGCACCCCGGTGCAGTTGACGCGACGGTGCGGGTCGATGCCGGCCTGAAGGATCGCCAGCGCGTGCATCGGCTTGACCGTCGATCCCGGCGGATACAGCCCCTGCAACGTCTTGTTCATCAGCGGAATATGGTCGTCGTCCGACAGCATCTTCCATTCGAGTCGGCCGATGCCGTCGGAAAAGCTATTGGGGTCGTAGGCCGGCATCGACACCATCGCCAGCACGTCGCCGGTTACCGCATCCATCACCACTGCCGACCCCGAATTGGGGCCAAGGCGCCGTGCCGCGAACTCCTGAAGGCCGAGGTCGATGGTCAGACGGACGTTCTTGCCCTGCTTGTCGGGTCGGGTTTCAAGTTCGCGGACGATCTGCCCGCGCGCGGTGACCTCGACCCGCTTGGCGCCCGCCGTGCCGCGCAGGTCGGATTCCAGCGTCTTTTCGAGACCGTCCTTGCCGAGCTTGAAACCCGGCGTCACCATCAACGGATCGCGGGTTTCCTTGAACTGCTCGGCGGTGGCAGCACCGACATAACCGGTCAGATGCGCGACCGCCGCGCCCGGCGGGTAGCTGCGCGAAAAGCCGCGGGTCGGCTGCACGCCCGGCAGTTCGGGAAGGCGGACGCTGACTGCGGCGAAGCGCTCCCAGTCGAGATTCTCGGCCACCTGTACCGGCGTGAAATTGCCGGCGCGCTTCAAGTCGGTCTGGATACGCGCCATGTCTTCGGCGGTCAGCGCCAGCAATTGCTGCAACTCGCCCAGCACCCGTGCGCCATCCTCCATCCGGTCGGGGATCAGGTCGACGCGAAAATCGGTGCGGTTGTTGGCGATCGGGGCGCCGTGCCGGTCGATGATCCACCCGCGGCGCGGCGGGATCATGGTCAGGTTGACGCGGTTGCTTTCGGCGAGAAGATTATAGCGTTCGTTCTCCGCGACCGACAGCCACGCCATGCGCGCGGCCAGCACCACGCCGACCGCCGCCTGCGCGCCGCCCAGCACCATCGCCCGCCGGGAAAAGCTGAACGCCTGTGCGGCTTCGGTGACGATCCTGCTCATTCATCCTCACGGCCCGCAAGTGCCGTACATAGCCGCGTGGCCAACGGAAACAACGCCACCGATACCACGATCTGCAACAGCAGCGCGGTATCGACATGTGCCGACAGGCTGCTCGCGAAAACCCGTCCCGCTGTCAGGCACAGTGCGATCGACCCTCCGGCGAGCAACCAGTCCTGCCAGAAATCGCGCGCGACCAGACGCGTGTCGACAAGATCGAGCATCAGGGAACATATTTGCCATAACAGCGCCGCGCTGCCCAGCGGTTGTCCACTCACCAGATCGTCGAACAGGCCGAGCGGTGCCGCTGCCCAGACCGGCAGCGCGCCGGGTTTGAACAACCGCCAACCGAGGAACATCAACAACCCGAATGGCGGTAGGAACGGCACCGACGCCACCACCGGGATCAGCGTCATCAGCGATCCGGTCAGAATGCTCAGCACCGCCTTGCGTGTCAGGACGCGATCGTTGCGATCGTCGTCGGGCCCGAGCAGCTTCATTCGGCGGCGGGCTTGGGACTGGGCGTGGTGGTCGGGGTCGGGCGGGGGACGGGTGGTTGCAGGAACGCCCGCTCGACCAGCGCGAAGTCCAGTGCGTCCGGCTCGGCAAAGACCCGTGCCGGTGCCACGTCGCGCTGGCTGCGCGACACGCGGGCTACGGGAATGCCGGGTGGATAGATGCCGCCGGTACCCGACGTGACGAAGACGTCGCCCGCCAGCAGCGGCGCATTGACGATGCCCGCCGTGCGGACCTCGACCTGTCCGTTGCCCAGTCCCGCGACGATCGCCGACAGTCCGTCGCGCGTCCGGCGGACCGGCACGATGCTTTCGGGGTCGAGGATCAGCAGGACGCTGGCAGTATTCGGGCTGGTTTCGACCACGCGGCCGATCAGGCCGTCGGGACCGCGTACCGGCTGTCCACGCAATACGCCCTGCGACGATCCGGCATTGAGCGTCGCATAGCGCCTAGTGCTGCTAGCCGAACTGTTGACCAGACGTGCGGCGACCACCGGCGAGGCCGAACGGTCCCGCAACGCGAGCAGCGTCCGCAGCCGCGCATTCTCGCGGTTGAGCAACCGCGCCTGCATCAGATAGCGGCGGGTCGCTGCCTCGCGTGCACGCAGCCGGCGGTTCTCATCGACCGCGCCGAAATAGTCGCCGATGCCCCGCGGCACCGCCGACACCCCGTCCCACGCCCAGTCAAGTCCGGCGGAAACCGGCGTCGTCGCCTCGCGCACCGCACCGCGGAACACCGCGAAGGCCCGCGGATCGATGATGGAGATCAGCAACAGGATCGCACCGACGAGCGCGCCGCTGGCCGCCAGCACATAGCCGGCGAACACCGTATATTGCGCCCGCCGCGAAAAGCCCGGACGATGGTTGCGTGGCGGCGCCATGCCCCCGGACCCCTATGTCAGACGGCGAGCAATACGCCCTTGTAGATCGGATCCTCTAGCGCGCGACCGGTGCCCAGCGCGACGCAGGTCAGCGGATCTTCGGCCACCGTCACCGGCAGGCCGGTTTCGTCGCGCAGCACCTCGTCAATGCCCTGCAGCAGCGCGCCGCCGCCGGTCAGCACGATACCCTGGTCGACGATGTCGGCGGCGAGTTCGGGCGCGGTGTTTTCGAGCGCGATACGCACGCCCTCGACGATCGCGGCGACCGGTTCGGACAGCGCCTCGGCGATCTGCCCCTGGTTGATCTGGATTTCCTTGGGCACGCCATTCACCAGGTCGCGGCCCTTGATGTAGATGAGCGTGCCGATGCCATCGGCCGGCGGCTTGGCGGTGCCGACTTCCTGCTTGATCCGTTCCGCGGTCGCTTCACCGATCAGCAGATTGTGGTTGCGGCGGACATAGCTGACGATCGCTTCGTCCATCTTGTCGCCGCCGACCCGGACCGACGTCGAATAGGCGAGGCCGCGCAGCGACAGCACCGCGACTTCGGTCGTGCCGCCGCCGATATCGACGACCATCGACCCGATCGGTTCGGTCACCGGCATGTCAGCGCCGATCGCGGCGGCCATCGGCTCCTCGATCAGCCACACCTGCGACGCACCGGCGTTCGACGCCGCGTCGCGGATCGCGCGGCGTTCGACGCTGGTCGAACCCGACGGCACGCAGATCACGATCTGCGGCCAGCGGATGAAGCGACGCTGGCCATGCACCTTCTGGATGAAGTGCTTGATCATCTGTTCGGCGACGTCGATGTCGGCGATCACGCCATCGCGGAGCGGGCGAATCGCCTCGATCGAACCCGGCGTCTTGCCCATCATCAGCTTGGCGTCGTCGCCGACCGCCTTGACGCGCTTGACCCCGTTCAGCGTCTCGACCGCCACCACCGACGGTTCGTTCAGCACGACACCACGACCGCGCAGATACACCACCGTGTTGGCGGTGCCGAGGTCGATCGCCATATCATGCGACATGAACTTGAAGAAACGCGAGAAGGCCATCGATACTTCCGTCCTTGTCCGCGTGTCCCGACGCGGCGGTTCGCAGCTTGTACCTCGACCCGTCCTATCGGCCCCTTGTTGCGATGGTGGCCGATCGGTTGCCAAATGGCGGTTGCGGGTCGCGGGATGGCGCCGCTTGGGCTAGAGCGACCCCCATGTCAATACGCCGTCTCCCGGAGCATCTCGTCAACCGCATCGCTGCCGGGGAAGTGGTGGAACGCCCTGCTTCCGCGCTGAAAGAACTGGTCGAGAACGCGATCGATGCCGGGGCGACCCGCATCGGCGTCCGGATTGCTGCCGGTGGTATTGATTTGATTGAGGTTAGTGACGACGGCTGCGGCATGTCACCGGCCGATATGGCCCTCGCGCTCGAACGGCATGCGACCTCGAAGCTGCCTGATGATCGGATCGACGCGGTGACCACGCTCGGCTTTCGCGGGGAAGCGCTGCCCTCGATCGCCAGCGTCGCGCGGCTGGCAATCGAAAGTCGCCCGGCCGGCGCCGAGGGGTGGCTGCGCACCGTCGATAACGGCGAAGTGGTCGAGAATCGGCCGGCCGCCCTGCCGCCCGGCACGCGCATCCGCGTGGAAGGGCTGTTCGCGCGCGTGCCGGCGCGGCGCAAATTCCTCCGGTCGGCGCGCTCCGAATTCGCCGCCTGCGTCGATCAGGTCCGGCGACTGGCGATGGCGCGGCCCGATATTGCCTTCACGCTCGAACATGATGGGCGCCGCGTTCTGGGGGTGCAGGCTGGCGAGTCGCGTCCCGAACGGGTCGCGGCGCTGACCGATCGCGCGCTGGCCGCCAATTCGGTCGGGCTCGACTGGGAGCGCGAAGGCATGCGGCTGGGCGGCGTCGCCGGGTTGCCGACCTTTCACCGCGGGGTCGCCGATCACCAATATCTGTTCGTCAACGGCCGCCCGGTGAAGGATCGGCTGCTGTCGGGCGCAGTGCGCGGTGCCTATGCCGAGATGCTGGCGCGCGATCGTCACGCGGTGGTGGCACTGTTCCTCGACGTCGATCCCGACCTGATCGACGTGAACGTTCATCCGGCAAAGACCGAGGTGCGCTTCCGTGATCCCGCGGCAGCACGCGGACTGATCGTCGGCGGTTTGCGGCGGGCACTCGATGAAGCAGGATTTCGCGCGGTGCAGCGACCCGCCGAGGAAGCGATGGCGGCATGGACGTCGGAGCCGATTTCGCCGCCCACGCCGTCCGCACTGCCGCTGCCCCCCTTGGCGGAGACGACCGCGTCGTCGGGCTTCGCCTTCCACGAACGTCGCCCGACCTTCTTCGCGCCGCCGCCGCAGGCGCGGGCCGAGGTCGCGGTCGAGCCGCCGCCTGCCTCGACGCAATTCCCGCTCGGCGCGGCGCGTGGGCAGGTCGCGCGCACTTATATCGTTGCCGAGGCCGAGGATGGATTGGTTCTGGTCGATCAGCATGCGGCGCATGAACGGCTCGTGCTGGAGCGGATGCGCGCGGCGATGGCCAAGGGCGGCATCGCGCGACAGGCGCTACTAATCCCCGAGGTGGTCGAACTGGACGAAGTCGCCTGCGATGCGCTGGAGGAAAAGGCGGAGGAACTAGCCGAATTCGGGCTGGAGCTGGAACGCTTCGGCCCGCGCGCGATGCTGGTGCGTGCCGTCCCGGCGGTGCTGGGGCAGGGCGACGTCATCGGCCTCGTGACCGATCTGGCCGATGAGATTCGCGCGCACGACGCGGCGCTGTCGCTCAAGGAACGCATCGACCACGTCGCCGCGACCATGGCCTGTCACGGATCGGTTCGCGCCGGGCGGATCCTGTCGGTGGCCGAAATGAACGCGCTGTTGCGCGAGATGGAAGTCACGCCACATTCGGGCCAGTGCAACCATGGCCGCCCGACCTGGATCAAGCTGGCCCATGGCGATATCGAAAAGCTGTTCGGCCGGAAATAGGAAGCAAGTCATGAAGTTCACCGAAGCTGCCGGACCCAACCCGACCGATGCGATGCGGATTTTGGGCCGCCCGACCGACCGGATCGAGGGGCCGCTGAAGGTGACCGGTCGCGCGACCTATGCCGCCGAATTCGCGGTGCCCGACATGGTCTATGGTATGATCGTCACGACGACCATTGCCAGCGGCCGGATCGCCGCGATCGACACCGCCGATGCGCTTGCCGCGCCGGGCGTGTTGGCGGTAGTGACGCACGAGAATGCCGGCCCCCTCGCGCTGGGCGACGATCACAAGCTGCCGATGCTCGGCGGTCCGCAGGTGGATCAGTTCGGGCAGGCGGCGGCGCTGGTCGTGGCCGAAAGTTTCGAAGCGGCCCGCGCCGCCGCGCGACTTGCGCGGATAGACTATGCCGCCGACGATGGCGTCTTTGATCTGGCGAGCGCGAAGGAGGCGGCCGAGCGCAATTCCTCGCATGTCCATGGTGACTTCGACCGGGCCTTTGCCGATGCGCCGGTGCAGGTCGACGCGACCTATACGACGCCGGATCATGCGCATGCGATGATGGAACCGCACGCGTCGATCGCATCGTGGGACGGCGACGAACTGACGCTGTGGACCGCGAACCAGATGGTCGACTGGGCCGCGCGCGACATGGCGAAGGTGCTGGGCATGCCGAAGGAAAAGGTCCGGATCGTCGCCCACCATATTGGCGGTGGCTTTGGCGGCAAGCTGTGGGTGCGCGCCGATGCGGTGCTGGCGGCGGTCGCGGCGCGACAGGTGGGACGGCCGGTCAAGGTCGTGCTAAGCCGGCCGCAGGTCTTCAACAACACGCCGCATCGCTCGGCGACGATCCAGCGGCTGCGACTGGGCGCGACCCGGGAGGGTCGGCTCACCGCGATCGGTCACGAAAGCTGGTCGGGCGACGTGGCGGGCGGCAGCCCCGAAGGGGCGGGCGCTCAGACCCGGCAACTTTATGCCGCGCCCCATCGCCGCGTCGACGAATGGCTCGCGACGCTGAACCTGCCTGAATCCAACGCCATGCGCGCGCCGGGCGAGGCGGTCGGCATGATGGCGATCGAGGCGGCGATGGACGAACTGGCTGAAAAGCTCGACATCGATCCGGTCGAGTTGCGCATCCTCAACGATACCCAGGTCGATCCCGAAAAGCCTGAACGGCGTTTCTCGCATCGCGACCTGGTCGGCTGCCTCCGCGAAGGCGCCGAACGCTTCGGCTGGAGCGCGCGGGCGGCGACGCCCGGCATGCGGCGCGATGGACGCTGGCTGGTCGGCATGGGCATGGCGGCGGCCTATCGCGGCAACATCGTGCTGAAATCGGCGGCGCGTGTCGGAGTTGGCAGCGATGGCCGCGTCACCGTCACGACCGACATGACCGATATCGGCACGGGCAGTTACACCATTCTCGCCCAGACTGCCGCCGAGATGCTGGGCGTTGAACTGGAACAGGTGACCGTTCGCCTGGGCGAGTCCAGCTTCCCGATTTCGGCCGGGTCGGGCGGGCAGTTCGGGGCGAACAGTTCGACGGCCGGCGTCTATGCCGCCTGTGTCGGGTTGCGCGACAAGATTGCCGAGGCGGCCGGCTTCGAACCCGCCACCGCACGTTTTGCCGAGGGTCGGGTCTGGTCGGGCAACAAATCGGTCGCCTTGGGCGATGCCGTGGGCGGACAAGGGATCGAGGTCGAGGACCGGATCGAGTTCGCCAATCTGACGCGGAAATATTTGCAGGCGACGTTCGGCGCGCATTTCGTCGAAGTCGGCATCGATGCCGATACTGCCGAGATCCGGGTGCGGCGGATGCTGGGCGTGTTCGGCGCCGGACGTATCCTCAACCCCAAATCGGCGCGTAACCAGATCCTCGGCGCGATGACGATGGGCGTTGGCGCCGCGCTGACCGAGGAACTGGTGGTCGACCCGCGGCTCGGCGGGTTCATCAATCACGACATGGCCGAATATCATCTGCCGACCCATGCCGACATTCCGCATCAAGAGGTGGTCTTCCTCGATGAGGAAGACCCGCTGTCGTCGCCGATGAAGGCGAAGGGGGTGGGCGAACTGGGCATTTGCGGTGTCGGTGCGGCGGTCGCCAACGCGGTCTATAATGCGTGCGGCGTGCGGGTACGCGACTATCCGATCACCGTCGACAAGTTGCTGGCCGGAATGTAGCCATATCGCGCTATCCGCCAGCAGATCATTACTGTCACCAGTAACGGGTCTCACGATCGCGTGACCGGCAAAAGCTATATTGGGCTAACATGGAACTGTCCCGCCGATAATGGCGAGGACGGGACGAATTGACTTGTGAACCGGCATTTTCAATTACGGCAACGCGCGCTGCTCTCGGCGTTAACATATCGTTAATATTTCGGTCTGCCGAAAAAATATTGTTTTGTTGGAACCGCTTGGCGGATGCGCGGTTTTCCGCTTCGATCGTTCGGCCTGCCACATGGGACCACCAGGGCATTGCCGGACCGCATTCGCAAGGGGGAAATCATGCCAGGCAACAACACACTCATCACCACAGCCGCGTCTTCCGTTCTCGTGTCGAACGGTACCAACGACGTCATCACCGGCTATGACATCGCCACCGCTTATGTCGTCAGCAACGGCGATGTCGGTGACGACACGATCCTTACGTTCCGCAAGAATGATTCGCTCATCAACTATCGCTCGATCGGCGATAACGTCGATGCAGGCGAGAACGGACTGATCGCAGTCGACGGCACCAGCGGCGGCGACCAGTTGACCTTGGTCGGTGCCGATGGCGGGGTCGTCAACCTGCGCTATCTGGGATCGAAGGACGGCGGCCATGCCTATGCCGATGCGTCGGTGCGGCTGGAAGGGTTCACCGAGGGCAAGGTCACCAACGATACGTTCGACGCATCGAAGGGCAGCTTCACCTTCTTCTACGACAATGCGCTGGGTCTGAACCTCGGCTTCGATACGATCAACGGCTTCGGTGCCGACGATCGCATCGTCACGACGCGCCAGATCCTCGACAATGACGACGACGCCACGATCGGCTTCGGCAGCAATCAGGTGCTCGACCTGTCGGGCGAAGGCGGTCCGAAGTCGAGCGACGCGTACCGCCATCCCGGTGGCCAGATCGATCTGAACGGAGTCGGCCACAACATGCTCTCGATCGATTTCCTGTACAAGGAAACGATCAACGGCGTGACCTACTACCATTACGGCATCGACGGCTAATCCGACATCGGCTTCTCAGTGCTACGCGGGGGATGCAGACGCGACTTTCGGGCCGTCCGACAAGGTGGATGTCTTTGTCGGACGGCGCATGCCGCTTCATCCCTGTCGTGATCTGGAAGGTTGATTGGCGGGGTTCGGTCCAGTTCCGTCCCCCGCCATATCGATCGGCAGGGTCAGGGTGAAACGGGCGCCCTGTACCGCTTGGCTCAAGGTCAACGTCCCGCCATATGCCTCGACCAGCGATCGCGCGATCGGCAGGCCCAGCCCGGTGCCGCCCGCCTCGCGCTTGGTCGTGAAGAACGCCTCGAAGATGCGGTCGCGATCGGCGGGGGCTATGCCGCGCCCGTTATCGGCCACGTCGACGACCACCTCGCCATCGTCGACACTCGCGGAAACGGTCACGATCGATGCTCCCGCCTGTCGCGCATTGTCGATTAGCGTCATCAGCACCGCCTCCAGTGTTCTTGCATCGACCGCTAGTCGTGGCAGCGGTTCGGGAAACGCAAAACGCACCGAAAAGCCTTCGCTCGCCAAGCCATAGGCGACGATCGCCAGCACTGGCGGCAACGCCGTGCCCGACGTCGATCCCGGTCGATGAAGATCGGCCTTGGCTAGTTCCATCAAGCGTCGGACCAACCGCGACAGCCGTTCGGCATCGTCCGCCATGTTGCGCAGGAACCGTCGCCGATCGGCGGGGCGCATCTCCGGCTCATGATCCTGCAACAGCTCGATCGCGCCGCTGATTCCGGCCAGCGGCGTCTTGAATTCGTGACTTACCGACGACGCGAAGTCGCGTAGGTAACGTGACCGTTTGTCGATGCTGTCGGCCATTACCGCGAAGTCGCGAAACAGGTCGCGAATCTCGACCACCTGTAGCGAGGGCAGGTCGGTCGCCGCCGGACGCCCCGACGCCAGCGCACGCGTCGCGCGGCTCAACCGTTCGATCGGCCGGACGATCGCGCGCGACAGCGTCGCGGTTAGCCCGAACAACGCGCTGAGGATCAGCACGATGCCGAGCATGATCTTGCCGCGATCCTCGTACATCCCCTTGAACAACGGACGGGGCGAACGCGACGCCAGCAACACGCCTCGCACCTGCCCGCCGACAATGATCGGCCGGGCATGGTATAGCTGCAGGTTCGACGCGCGGCTGAGCCATTCAAAGGCATAGCGCGAAACATAGCTGCCATTCTCGCGCAGCACCGTCGCTGGTCGCCCGGCCAGCGCCGACCGGATTTCTGACAACGCTTGCAGCGAACGCCCCGCCTCGCCGCCGCTCAGCAACGTCCCGTTGCCGTCCAGCATCAGGATCGAGGACAGCGTCGTTCGCTGTGTCTCCGCGATGGCGGGAAGCAGTCGCCGCGCAGTCGCGACCGCATCGGGTTGGGGCCGGATCGGCGTCGTGCGCGCGGCGGGGCGGGGCGGCAGGATCGGTGAGGCGCGCAGGTCGACCTCGCTTTGCGGGTCATAGGGACTGGGCGGCGCGATGACGCGGTTCGGGTCCAGGCGCGCACCGTGCCATAGCACGGCGGCGCTTGCTGCCAGTGCCGCGCTTTGGGCAACTAGTTCCCCCTCGGTACGCCGGACCAGCGCATTTTCGTACACGCGCAGGAACAGCGCGCCGAACCCGGGCAGCGCCGCGACCAGCAGCAGCGTGCCGAACAGGATCGTGCGCAGCCGCAGCACCGGCCAGTGCCGCGCGATCGCCGCCTTCGCCCGCGCGATCATGTCGCGGCGACCGGCTCCCGGCATCCGCCCAACCGATAGCCGACGCCGGCGCGGGTCTCGATCAGGTCGGCACAGCCTGCCTCGGCAAATTTGCGGCGCAGATTGCGGACATGGCTGTCGATCGTGCGGTCGGTGATCGCAAAGCCCGGACCGTGCAGCCGGTCGATGATCTGGTCGCGCGAAAAGATGCGCGACGGCATCGATGCCAGCGTGCGCAGGATGGTGAATTCGGTCACGGTCAGCGCGATTTCCTCGCCCATCCAGTGCGCCGCCCAGCCTTCGCCGTCGATGGTCAGCCCGCCATGGCGAAAGCGCGCGACCGTCTCCGCGCGCGGCGGATGCCCGGCGGTACGGCGCAGGATCGCCATCGCCCGCGCCACGACCTCGCGGGGGGAAAAAGGCTTCACGACATAATCGTCGCCGCCCAGTTCGATGCCCAGCACCCGGTCGATCTCATCGTCGCGCGACGACAGGAACAGGATCGGCAGGTCGCCTGCCGCACGCAACCGGCGACAGACCTCCAGCCCGTCCATGCGCGGCATGTTGATGTCGAGGACGACCAGGTCGGGCGGCTCGCGCGTCACGCTGGCCAGCGCCTCCTCGCCGTCCCCCGCCTCGCGGGTGTTCAGCCCCGCCTTGCCGAAGGCGAAGGCCAGCAACTGGCGGATGTGGGGATCGTCGTCGACGATCAGGATCGAGCGCGGCATGGGGCACAGGATCATGGCCGCGCCTCGACTGTCAACGACGGGGTGACCGGAGCGGCCGGGGCAGGGGGCGGTTTCAGCCGACCGTCGCACATCCGGTCGCCGGCTGGCATCGGCAGCTTTGCCGGAAGATCGGGAAACGCCGCCCGCCCCGCTGCCAGCCGTCGCTCGCCCTGCCACGTCCATCCGCCATCGTGCATGCGACGGTCGAGCGTGAACAGCACGGCGTTACGGACGTAGCGGACCCGGTCGCGCAGTGCCGGCGCGATATCGGGCCGCTGCTCCAGTTCGATCAGCGCGGGCAGCGACGAGTCGCCGAGCATGTGGAGATAACAGAGG
This sequence comes from Sphingomonas sp. BL-S-05, assembly GCF_055521695.1. Classification (NCBI taxonomy): domain Bacteria; kingdom Pseudomonadati; phylum Pseudomonadota; class Alphaproteobacteria; order Sphingomonadales; family Sphingomonadaceae; genus Sphingomonas; species Sphingomonas sp. BL-S-05. The sequence goes on from NZ_CM145499.1 coordinate 1,252,776, forward strand.
TCGAGCGCGGCACCGCGACCGCCGACATCGGCGGCATGACGCGCATTCCACGACGCGACGAATGCGGCGCTGTCGGTCAAGGCGAAGCCGCTGAGCACCAGTCCGGCGGCGGTGAGATTGGCGTTGATAAGCCACGCGGCGCTCCGCCCGCCGAGCAGTCGCCAGAGGATGACCACCAGCCCGTATCCGACCAGCGCCATCCACGCGAGCGCCGCCAGTCGTAGCCCGGTCAGCGAATAGGCTTCGACATAATCGATGGTGCGGAGCATCGACGACGCGACGAGGATCAGGTTCTGCGCGATCCACAGCCCGACCAGCCGGCGAATTGCAGGTATCGCGGCGGTCTGCGACCCCGGTCGCAACGTCACCAGCACGAACAGCGCGGCAAGCAGCGCGGTCGCGATCAGCGGATAGGCACCGCGATGCGCATAATCGGCCAGCGTGATCCCCGCCGGCATCGGCACGCTGCCGCTCAGATAGGCGATATCCAACCCGTTCTGCACTGCGAACAGCAGGTTGAACGCGATCAGCGACCGTCGCACCGACGCGACCGTCACGCCGGGCAGTGGCAACTCCCCGCTACCGTCGAACGTGCCGATGATCGGCTGGATCGGCCGCGGGTGGAGCAGGCTCCATGCCGCGACCAGTATGACGATCCAGATCATGATGCGCACGGCATCCAGTTCCCAGAGGCCCGGTCCGGCCAGCCGGTCGACCCATTGCGCCAACACCGGATTGGCAGCGACGAACAGCAGCAGGATGACCCCGCTGCCGATGATGGGCAGGGCGACACCGCGCAGCCCGTCCGACAGGTCGAACCGCCACCGCGACCGCGCGCGCCGGACCCTGCGCCAGCGGACTAGGTCGAGGACCGGCGCGACGACCGAACGCAGCGCATGTGCAAGCAAGCGCTGGAACCAGCGCCAGCCATCGTCGAACGTGCCCGTCGCAGGCAGCAACACCGTCACGCCCGCCGCGACCCAGTAAAGCGTCCATGGCAACGCCCCGGGATCGCGCACCATCTGCAGAGCGAACGCGAACGCTGCGGCAGCCGCGCCCCATGCCCGCCGGTCGCGCCAGATCGCCGGGCGACAGGCGATGGCGAGCAGCAACAGCGCCGCCAGCGCGAACCCGGTCTGCCCGCCATAGGCGCCGCGCTGGTAGAACAGGACGTCACCCGCCGCCACCGAAGCGATGGCGGCGCCAATGCTCAAGACGAAGCGGCGTTTGCGGGGAAGGGCGATATCCATGGCAGTCTCCGGTTGATCCGGGACGGGGATGCACGCTGCCGCTGTACGGCGCGTGGTCGGGACGGTGCGGATACCGGCTTCAGTCGGTGCAGATTTCGTGCAGGGCGGCGGTTGCCTTTTCACCTCCGTCTCGGCAACCGGGGCCGATGCACGATGCCGCCGATCTCGAAACGAACATGCTCGGCCCGGTACTGGCCGATCGGTCGTGCGGCGATTGCACCGCATGCTGTACGGTGTTGAAGGTCGCTTCGCCCGATTTCGCCAAGCCGGCAGGCGTGCCGTGCAGGCATCTGACCGCGGCGGGTTGCGGCATCCATGCGATCCGGCCGCATATCTGCCGCAGCTGGTTCTGCGTGTGGCGGCGCGAGGCGGACCTGCCCGAAGCGGCGCGGCCGGATCGCTCGGGGTTGCTGGTTTCGATGAATTTCGTGCCCGAACCGCAAAATTGCTTCGAAGGCGTGTCGATCAACGTCCGCCTGCTCGCCGGCAGCAATGCGATCGCCAACGGCATGGTCGCGCAGGTGCTGGACGTGTTGTGCGAATATCTGATCCCCGTCTGGTTCAGCGACGGCGACGAAAAGATGCTGATGCACCCCAGCCCCGACGTCGCGCGACTGGTCCTGTCGGGCGCGGCGGCCCCGACCGCGTTGCACGACGAAGTCGCGGCGTGGCGCGAACAATATGGGATGTTCGCGCCCGACCGGTGACGGGGCCGACGGCGACCGTTAGATTTTGGAGTAGCGCGTCGGGTTTGGATTCCGGTTGTCGATCCCGCTGCCGTTTTCCGCCAGCCCCGGCATCGCGATCGACTGCTGCCCCGGCCGCATCGCCAGCCAAACTCATTTCCGCTGGACTATTGGTCTGTCCAGGCGCAGTAAAACCATAGTATTCAAGATAAGCGAATCTTCGAATCGGCTGATGACATCAAATCATACGCCATTTGGAGTAGTATTTTTTACTGCGTAGCCTGTGCAGAATTGCGCGTCCGCAAGTATCGCGGCGATGCGTCTGGTCGCATCGTCGTCGGGGGAAACTCCATGGCAACACGAAACCCGCACCGTCTGTCGCAATCCGGGCCGATCGCTCCGGGGAGCGCGTTTCCCGAATGGTTCGAGGACGGAAATGGGATCCGGCTGGAACTGGTCACCCGGCCCGACCCGATGGCCCCCGCGATCGGCGAATTGCAGACGCCGGCCGCGCCCGTCGCCTTTCCGCACAACTTCCCTGAGGAAGCCTTTTATTTCATGGCCGAGGCGCGACTGGAGGTCGGCGGGCATGGCGAGGTCGGACGCGCGCGCGTCATCATGGCGTTGGAGGCGGCGTTCGGCGGCGATGGCGAGCAGGAGGCCGTTCCCGGCGTGGCCAACCCGGCTGTCGTCTTCTCGCGCCTGCGCGTCCGGATCGACGATGTGGTCCCCGGCGCGACCTATGTCGTGCGGCATCCCTATGGCGAGACCAAAGAACTGGAGGCGGACGAAGGCGGGCGGGTATCCTATACCTGCGACCTCGGCATCTGCGAGCACGACCCGGCGCGGGTGCTGACCTCCGGGGAGATCGCGCCCTTCCTCGTCTGGTCGGGCGCCCAGCCGCCGAACCATATCGGCGACGGCATTACCGAACATGCCGTCGTCGGCGGCCCGTTCCGCAATCATGTCGAGATCGACGGCCCCGGCATCGAACAGGGCAGCGCCGACGCCGCCGGCCCCGATCGCGTCGCGAAGGCGCTGTTTACCGTCCAGGGCCGCCGTGCCGGCACCGGCGACAGCCTGCCGCCGCCCCCGCCCGGTGGACCGGTCGCGTTCCAGATATTGGGGGCGGACTATCGTTCCTCGCGCGCGCAGTTCCGGGTGCGCGGACAGTTGGTGCCGGTGGCGATGGCGGACGGTGCGGGCGGGTTCCAGTCTGACCGGGTCGACGTGACCTTTGCCGGGGAGCCGCTGGGCAGCGGCTTTCCTGACGCGACCGGGGCGTGGGAGGTCCGCAAGACGCTGATCGGTCCCGGCAAGCCGGTCCCGGGGCCGGCGTCGCGGCTGCAGATCACGACCGCGTCGGGCAAGGCCGCCAATCCGCTGCTGCGCATCCGCAAATGAACGGGAGCCACCATGTCTTATAAACTGACCGGCGATTTCGTCGAATGTTGCGACTGTTTCACCGTCTGCCCCTGCTGGGTCAACGACGTGCCCGACGAGGACCATTGCAGCGGTCTCTATCTCTGGTCGTTCGCCGAGGGCTCCGAGATCGACGATATTCCCGTCGGCGGGATGCACGTCGCGGCAGCGGCCTTTCACGCGGCCCGCAGCCGGGGGCAGGCGATCTTCTTCATCGACGCAGGTAAGAACGCGGACGCGTTCGAAGCGCTGCGCAAGGCGTTTTCGGGCTTGGACGCGCTGGGCAAGCTCCTCGGAGATATCCTTGATGTCCAGGAAGCAACGATCTCCTCTACGTTCGATCAGAAGGACTTCGTTGTCGAGGTGATCGTCGAGAAGCGACGGATCGCCAAGGCCGAAGGAGAGGACAAAAAGTTCGCAGAGGCACGCCCCCCGATGACGCTACGCAACGCGGCCCTCACCGACCAACTGGGTATCGGCTCGGGCGAGGTGCGGGTCCAGACGATGGGCGACCTGACGGTCGACGTCGCGGCCCTGCCCGGAGGGCCGCTCTATCTTCGCGGACGCTCGGGCATGCGCGGCAAATTCTGCTACGAGCTGGCGTCGTCCGACAGCGAGGACAAGCCGCAAGCCGTGTCGGCATCGGTCTGACGATGCTCGACACCGTCCGCGACCCGATTGGCTCGATCCGCCTCGCGTTGTCGGTATTGGGCGCGGCCGTGCTCGGCTGGATCGGGGTCATCGCGCTGCATGCCGCACTCATGACCGCGCCAATCTCACCGACGCTGGCCGCGCTGCCGGTCGAACTGCGCGGGCTGGTGCGTTTCTGCGGCCACGCCCCCGATCTCGCCGGAACCGGTTTCGCCAACTGGATGCTCGGCTGGGCGCTGATGGTGATCGCGATGATGCTGCCGCCGGCGCTGCCGCTGCTGCGCGCAGGGTTGCGGTTACTCGCAGGGCATGGCGACGGGCGCCGGGCGCTGCTGCTGATGCTCGGCGCCTTCGTCGCGATCTGGATCGCCGCGGGTGTCATGCTGTTCGCCGGGGGTACGCTGCTGCGCGCCGGGTTGCGGTTGCTCCCGATCGGGATGCAGCGCGCCGACCTTGCCAGCGGGCTGGCAGCGATCGCGGCGGGTCTGTTCCAATTCTCGTCGCTCAAGATGGCGTGCATGGACGCATGTCGCAGCCCGACCGCGCTCATGATGCTGCGCTGGCGGGATGCGCGCCCGCTCCGCTCTTCGCTTGATGTCGGTGCCCGCTACGGCGTCATCTGCGTCGGATGTTGCTGGGCGACGATGCTGCTGACGGTGCTGGTCGGGGCGTTGATGCTGCCGATCATGGTGGCGGCGGCGCTGTTCATGACGCTCGAGCGGTTGCTGCCATCGACCCGGCGGCTGATCCCGATTCAGGCCGGCTTCGCCATCGCGATCGGCATGCTGCTGCTGACGGGGGCCATTCCACCCGCCTTTTTCTGATGCTTTGAGGAGACCGATCATGGCGCGCACCTTCCGCATCGCCGCAATCTCCGTTCCGGTGGTCTATACGCCGGAGGGTGACCATGATCCCAACGGCATGGTCTTCATGCCGCAGGCGCTGGTGCCGCTGCTCAAATGGTGCCGCGACCTGTGGTATGACGGCAAGCCGGGCGCGGAAGAGGGGCCGGAAACACTGCCGCGCCTGCATCACCGCCGCCAGCGGGCACGACTGGTCATCGATTTGCTCGAACGCCTGAACCATATGGTCGAGCGGCTGCGAGTCGGCACGCCCGAGGATCAGGCGCTGCTTGCCCGGACCATCGCGCGCGAATTGTCGGGGGAGGGGGACGGCTGCCACCATTATCTGAGCGATCCGCACCACGAACCCGACGACCAGCGCCGCTATCATGCCACCGACCGCGATCGTGCCGTCCGGATGAATTTCGAACGGACGCTGGCGGAACTGACGATCGCGCTGACCGACCTGCAACGTACCGGCGGGCTGCCGCAATGGGATACGACCGACGAACGCTACGATCCGGTCGAGCGGCGCGGCGTGCAAAGCGCGCTCGCCGATGCGGAGGAGCGGGCCGTCCCCCGGCCGGTGCGCCTCGCCAGCCTGACCGCTCGACAACGCGACGACCTGCGCAACCACTGGTTGGTGCAGGAAAAGATCATCGACGATGCGATCGATGCCTGGTTCGTCCGGCATGACACCTCCGCCGGCAGCCAGGCGTTGCAGGACGCTGCCGCGAAGGGCCGGGTCGACCCGGTCTGGATCCCCCGGTTGATCTTCAATGACTATCTTCCCTCCGGACCGGGCGGGTCGGGATCGTCGGCGGGCGCTGCTACATCGCCGCCAAACAAACCTTTTGACCGGTTCAACCCGTTAAAACCATTGCCAATGTTGCGCCCGTTGGTGCTGCGCGGTTGCGTCGGCGACCCTGTCATCATCGAACTTCACAACGAGCTGAGCTACCGTACCATCGACCTGTTCATACAGGGTCATGCCACCAGTCCCGCAATCGCCGGCCCGGGTCAGTCAGTTTCGATCGGGCTGAAGCTCGGTGCCGAAGGCGTGTGGCCGATCAACGACATAGCCGATGTCCGCGGCAACGAAAACGGCACCAACGTCCATGGCCTGTTCGGCGCGCTGATCGCCGAGCCGGCTGGAACTCGATGGCTCGATCCGCAAACCGGCGAACCCATTACCGATAGCCCTTGGGCCGCATTTCTCGACGTTATCATCGATCCAGAAACGCGCACTGCCAATATCGGCGACCATCCCTATATCGACCTTGAGACCGACCGAAAGAATGTTGGTGAGAAACGGGAAGACGATAGTTGGGAACGGCCGGACGGCGTAAAGCGCTGCTTCCGCGAGTTCTGCGTCTTTATTCACGACGAACCCGAAATCCATTCGGGCCTGCACACGGTCGGCGACCATTCGCTGATGCCGCTGTCCTACCGTGCCGCGCCGATGCACAATCGCCTGCCGCACCGGATGCGCGAACTGGTTCACCAGACGCCCGCCAAGCCGGACGAACTCGGGCCGAAAATCGATCTCAGGGCATTCGGCTGGGAGTTGTCCGAGGAACTGGACGAGGTGTTCCTGACGGCGCGGACGAAGGACGGCAAATGGCTCGAAAAGATCGCGGGTGAAGAGCAGCATCACAGCAGTTGGCTGTTCGGCGACCCGGTCACCCATGTGCAGCGCGCCTATGCCGGCGATCCCTGCCGCGTCCGGCTGATCCATGCCGGCGTCAAGGAGACGCACGTCTATCACCTCCACGTGCATGAATGGCGCGCGGTCGCCAACGACACCGCACCTCCGTCGGTGCCTGTCGCCGACGCCTATGCGCCGGGCACCGGCGCGCCAACCGGCAAGGGTTCGCAACTGCTCGATTCGATCACGATCAGCCCGCAGACGGCAATGACGATCGACCCCCTGTTCGGCTCGGGCAGCCGCCAGCATGCGATCGGCGATATCGTCTGGCACTGCCACCTCTACCCGCATTTCCATCACGGCATGTGGGGCCTGTGGCGCAGCTACGACCGGTTGGTCGACGGCAGGCGTGCCTATCCCGACGGCAGCTATTGCCCGCCGCTAGTCCCCTTGCCGGACCGCGAGGCCCCGCCTGTTTCCACCGACGAACAACCCGGCTTTCCCTGGTTCGTCGGCGGCACCTACCCGGCCAAGTCGCCGCCGCCGCCGGCTGCGATACCCGAACACCGCAACGGTCGCCGGGACTTGCTGGAGATGCCCGACGCCACCGATCTGGAGCGGGCTGCGATGGCTCCGAACTGTCGCGACGGCAGTTCGCCCGGCGCGCTGTTCGTCGATCTGGACGGCCTTGCCGAAAAGTGGAACGCGAAGCTCAATGGGGGAATACAGCGAAAGATTACGTACGATATCGAGGTCCGCCACGACCGTACCGCCTACAATGTCGACGGATGGTATGACCCGCGCGGCCACCATTATCGGCTGATACAGGCGACGATCGAGGAAAAGGTCGTCGGGGGCAAGTATAAGGTCGAGCGAACGGAAACCTTCCGACACGATCCTAAAGCCAATCCCGAACCCATATTCCCCCGCGCCAATCACGGCGATATCGTCGAATGGCGACAGCACAACGTCCTGCCCGCCTTCAACGCGGATCAATATGATTTCGCGCAATTGCCGGTCGAATGCGGCTTGCACGTCCACCTCGTGAAGTTCGACGTGCTGGCGGCGGACGGTTCCTCGACCGGCTGGAACTATCTGTCGGGTGCCAGCGCGCCGCAGGCGGTTGGCGCCAATGGTCCGGGCAAGATGCGCAACGTCAGCCTGCATCGCTGGGTGGTGGACGAGGAATTCGGTCCCTGTTTCTTCCACGATCATCTGCTCGCCAATTTCCGGCAGCGGCGGGGGCTGTTCTCGGCGCTGATGGTACAGCCGCACGGGTCGAAATGGTGGCGTCACGGCGACCGCAAAGAGACGGCTTGGAGCGAGGCGCAGGCGGTCATCGAGCCGCCCAAAAAGAGCAACCTGCCGCCCTATCGCGAGGCGTGCTTGGCCGTCGCCGACTATGTCCCGTTGCTCAATCGCCATGGCAAGGCGCTGAACCCGCCGCCGATCCTGTCGGGGATGAGCGACCCGGGGGTCATGGGAGTCAATTATCGCTGCGCGCCGCTACGTTTTCGCGGCAACGACCCGTCGGCGTGGTTCAGTTCCGCCGTACGCGACAAGCAGAATTTCGCCGGCGCCGAGGGCGATCCCGATACGCCGATCATCCTTACCTATCCCGGCGAACGGCTGCGCATCCGGCTGTTGCAGGGATCGCACGAGGAACAGCACAGCTTCACCGCCCACGGCCTGCGCTGGCGGCGCGACTGGGGCAATGGGAAGGCGCCGCTGGTCAACCAGCAGACGCTCGGCATCTCGGAGGCGTTCACGCTCGACATCAACCCGGCCGACGCGTCGGCCTATGGCACGGGGGATCATCTCTGGCACTTCGGCACGCTCGACGACATCTGGCTCGGCAATTGGGGCCTCGTCCGCGTCCTGCCGCCGACGCCGGACAATAAGGACACCTTCCCGCTGCTGCCCGCACCCGATGGCCGCGCGTCGACGGCGCCGCTAGCCCCCGACCGCGACACGGAGCGCGTTTATGTCGTGGCGGCCCAGCGCCACGAGCATCGCTATGTCGGCGATGTCCTGACCGATCCATGGGGACTGATCTACCGCGCGATCCCGTGCAGCCGCGCCGAGGTGGAGCAGGCGATCGACGAGGAACTGACGATCGAGCAGGACAGGGGGAGCAAGGCGGCTGTCGCTTCCGGTGACAGCGCCGCTCCCGCTCCAAAGGGTTTCGAGGCGTTGCTGGCGAAGCAGCCGACGACGACGGAGCCGCTGGTCCTGCGCGCGCTGGCCGGCGAATGGGTCCGCGTCATCCTGGTCAACGACATTCTCGAAGCGGACGACGACGATCGCAATCGCAGGCGCCGGGGCCAGCAACCCTTCGGCACCGAAGCATCGCCCGCGCGGGTGCCAGTCGAGCATCGCGACCGCTTCGGCCATCCCGACCGGCGGACGGTCAGCCCGCGGGCCTCGCTGCACGCCGCGCTCGTCCGGTACGACGTGACGGCGAACGATGGCAGCTATGTCGGACGCAATCCCGATAGCACCGTCGCAGCGCGGCGGCAGCGCGACGATGCGCACGGCATGCACGGCGGCAATCTCCAGCCGCCCGACGCCGACACCCTCGCGACCGGCGGCGTCGTGACCCGTGCCGATCACACCGGGCGACGCAATTGGCGCGAATATTGGTGGTGGGCCGACGCCAAGCTCGCGCCGCAGGCAGCTACCGAACACGACCTCGGGCAGGTCTGCTATCTCCACGACATGGCCGACATTCGCCACCACCGCCATCACGGACTGATCGGCGCCCTTGTCGTGCTGCCCCCAGATCTACATCCCTATGCACCGGGCTCGCAAAGTTCGGAGCCGGACGGCTGGACCAGCTTCGCGGCGGACTTGCGCACGAAGGACGGCACGCTTTTCGCACGCGAAACTTTTTGGTTCATGCAGGACGGATTGCGCTTCTTCGTCAACGGCAGCCACCATGCGCCGATGCCCGACGTCGAACCGGGGCTGGACCCCGTCGATTGCGGACAGAAAGCGATCAATTACCAGGCGTATCCGGTCCATTCGGGCAAGATCGCACAATCGGGCCCGTTGGTGCCGCACCCGATCCTCACGGGCGATGCGGGCGACCGTGTGGTGCTGCGCGTCCTCGGCGCGAACGACAAGCCGCGCCAGCATGGTATCGTCGTCCACGGCGCCATGCTCCGACCGGCACCGTGGGTGCTAAACAGTCCGCAGGTCGGCGCGCTGTCCGGCATCGCTCCCTGCCGTGCGGAGAATCTCATCTTTACTCTTGGACCCGCCGGCGACCACCCCGTCCGGCCCGGCAGTTTCCTGTGGGCGACCCAGCAGGGCATGTGGGCGCGTATCCGCTCGCGAGAATCCAAGTCGAAAGACTAAGCGTCATCCGCCACCCTCGCTGAGTTTATCCCTCTCCCTCCGGGAGGGGGACGGAGCGACGCAGCCGCGAAAGGGGGAGCGCAACCTCAACCGGTCGAGTTCGACCACAAACATTATGGGCGGTCCCAAGAGTTTGATCGCCGCCAGAAATACATCCTTCTCATCATATGCTATGCCTGATAGCTGCTGAACCGGACGGACCGGGCGCGAAGGCGGCCGGCCCGATCGACACGAGCCGACGACCGGTCGGCCAGCATTGCAGGGGAGGTTGCCGTGCCAGGTCATCGGACTCGTTCCGCGCGTGCCAGCCCTGTGCCCCGTGCGCTGGCGTCGCCCGTTCTCGCAACATCGCCTGAAACGACGAGCCAGCCTTGACCTCGTCCGATATCGGTCCCGTCCGAATCGGCGAGGCGCACTTCGCCGCGGCTGGTTTCAGCGCACCCGGTTCACCGCCGTCTCTACCGCTCGCCTCCTGGTCGCGAACGGGCTTGCCGTCGACAGTCCCGATCGTGCCGCGGCTTCACGCTGCTTCCCGTACCCCCATAGCTTGAGGAATTCGCCCCGATGCACCGCGCCACCATCGCCCTTTTGATCGCCTCCGCGCTGACCGCCACTCCCGCCAGCGCCCAGCCCGGCCGCCCGACGATCCGCACCGATAACGGCGCCGTCCGTGGACAGATCGCCGATGGCATCGAAAGCTGGAAGGGTATCCCCTTTGCCTCCCCGCCGGTCGGCCCGCTGCGCTGGCGCGCGCCGCAACCGGCGGCGAAATGGACCGGCGTGCGCGACGCCACGCAGTACAGTTCCGACTGCATGCAAAAACCCTTCCCCAGCGACGCCGCCCCGCTCGGCACGACGCCGGCCGAGGACTGCCTCTACGCCAATGTGTGGCGGCCGGCGGGCGCCAAGGGCAAGCTGCCGGTGCTGGTCTGGATCTATGGCGGCGGCTTCGTGAACGGCGGCGCCTCGCCGCCGACCTATGCCGGGGCGAATATGGCCAAGAAGGGCGTGGTGTTCGTCAGCTTCAACTACCGTGTCGGCCGCTTCGGCACCTTCGCGCTGCCGCAACTGACCGCGGCGAACGCCGATGGCGGGCGGCTGGGCAATTACGGGATCATGGACCAGGTCGCGGCGCTGCAATGGGTCAAGCGCAACATCGCGGCGTTCGGCGGCGATCCGGCGAACGTGACCATTTCGGGCGAGAGTGCCGGTGGCATCTCGGTCCATGCGCTGGTCACCTCTCCCGAGGCGAAGGGGTTGTTCAACAAGGCGGTGGTGATGTCGGGCGGCGATGCCAAGGCGTTCACCGGCAACACGCTGGCGGATGTCGAGAAAATCGGCGGCAACTTCGCCCGGACCAAGGGCATCGATCCCGCCGCGCCCGACGCGCTGCAACGGTTGCGCGCGCTGTCGGCGGAGGATGTGCTCGACGGGCTGAACATGGCGCAGATGTCCGGGCGTAACGGCGCACCGCCGACCAATTCGGGGCCGTTCGTCGACGGCAAGGTCGTGGTCGATGTCCGCAAGGCATATGAACAGGACCGCTTCGCCCGGATGCCGATGATGATCGGGGCGACCAGCGCCGATATCGGCGGCAAGAGCGGTTTCATGATCGCCGGCGGGCGCGAGGCATCGGCGATGATCGCCGACAAGGGCGTGCCGGTCTGGGGCTATCGCTTCTCCTATGTCGCGGACTCGATCGGGCAGGGCGGGGCGCAGCACGCGACCGACATCCCTTATTTCTTCGACAACACCGCCATCAAATATGGCGCGCAGACGACCGCGAAGGACGAGGGTGTCGGCGAGGCGATGAGCAGCTATCTCGCCAATTTCGTCAAGCGCGGCGATCCGAACGGCGGCGCGCTGCCCAACTGGCCGCGCTATACCCGCGCCAACGACACGCTCGCCGACTTCGCCGCTGACGGAAAGGTCGTGGTCGCGCGCGATCCATGGGGCGCGGATATCGACCGGCTGTCGCAGGCATTGGCGGCGGCCAAGGCGTCGGGGCGCTATACCACGCTGACGACGCCGATCGGCGAACTGCTCGACAATCCCGCGACGCGTGCGGTGCTCGAACGGCATGTCCCAGCCTTCCTCAAGAACCCGCAGCTCGACATGGCGCGTGGCACGACGCTGTACGGCTTGCAGACCTATCTGCCGGACCAGTTCACCGACCCGTTGCTCGCGACGATCGACCGCGACCTCGCTACCGTTCCGGTCAAGAAGTAAGATGGTGAACGGGGGGAGGATCACGATGCGCAGGATGATGGTGGCCGCTGGGGCATTGGCACTGGCGGCGGGGGTAGGCGCGGCCAGCGCTCCGCTTGCCGCGCGACAGGCGGGGACGGCGGCGCAACCGTGGATGAACGCGCGGTTGCGTGCCGAACAGCGCGCCGACCTGCTGCTGCGCGCGATGACGCTGGAGGAAAAGGCCGGGCAGGTCTCGCAGCAATTCATGTTCGGCGCGTTCGAACAGTTCGCGCCGATCGTGAAGAGCGGCAAGGTCGGGTTGCTGCTGTTCGTCACCGATCCCGCCGTCATCAACCGGCTGCAACGCGTGGCCGTCGAGGAGACCCGGCTGAAGGTGCCGTTGATCTTCGGATACGACGTCATCCACGGGTTTCGCACGATCTTCCCGGTGCCGATCGCCAATGCCGCGTCATGGGACCCGGCGGGTGTCGAGCGGGCGCAGGCTGTTGCCGCTGCCGAGGCACGCGCGGTCGGCATCCACTGGGCGTTCGCGCCGATGGTCGATATTGCCCGCGACCCCCGCTGGGGCCGGATCGTCGAGGGGGCGGGCGAGGACCCGTTCCTCGGATCGGCGATGGCGCGCGCGCAGGTAAAGGGGTTTCAGGGGGCGGCGATCGGTGCGCCCGGCCATCTCGTCTCCGGCCCCAAGCACTTTGCCGGCTATGCCGCGGCGGAGGGCGGACGCGATTACGACAGCGTCTATCTGTCGGAATCGCAGCTCTATAACGTCATCCTGCCGCCCTTTGCGGCGGCGGTGCAGGCGGGGGCGGGCAACGTCATGAGCGCCTATATGGACCTGAACGACGTGCCCGCCGTCGGCAATAAATGGCTGCTGACCGACGTGCTGCGCGACCAGATGGGTTTCGACGGCTGGGTCGTGTCCGACGCCAACGGCACCAAGAATCAGGCGATCCAGCATTTCGCCCGCGACGAGGCCGATGCGGCGGTGCGCAGCATCGATGCCGGCAACGACATGGAAATGTCGTTCGGCCCCGCCGCCTCCGCCGAAACGCTGGCGGCGTCGGTGCGTGCGGGACGGCTGAAGGAAGCGGTACTCGACCGCGCGGTCCGCCGTATCCTGATCGGAAAATTCCGCATGGGGCTGTTCGAGCGCCCCTATGTCGACGAGGCGCAGGCGAAGGTGACGCTCGCCGACCCCGCTCATCGCCGCGAAGCGCAGACGGCGGCCGAACGGTCGTTCGTGCTGCTGAAGAACGAGGGCGACGCCCTGCCGCTGGTGGCGGGCGCGCATAAGCGGGTCGCGGTGATCGGCGCGATGGCCAATTCGAAGCGCGACATGCTCGGCCCCTGGGCATTTCAGTATGACTTGCCCGAAACGGTAACGGTATTCGAGGGCGTTCGCGACCGGCTGGGGTCAACCGCGACCGTCGAGACCGCGCCGGGCGTCCAGCTCAAGCGCAACGTGCCGTCGATGTTCGAGGCGATCACGATTTCGGGCGCGGCCAAGCCCGAACCGCGCTGGGACGCGGCGCGCGCCGCCAGCGAGTTCGACCGCGCGGTGGCACTGGCCAAGCGCTCCGACCTGATCGTCCTGACGCTGGGCGAGGCGGAGGATATGAGCGGGGAGGGGGCGTCGCGCTCCGACCTGAAGCTGCCGGGCGACCAGTTGCGCCTGTTCGAGGCAATGCTGGCGACCGGCAAGCCGGTGCGGGTGGTGACGATCAGCGGCCGTCCGCTCGAACTGGGCACGGTGCTGGAGCGCGCGCCGGCAATCCTCCACGCTTGGTATGGCGGTACGCGCGGCGGCACCGCGATCGCGCGCACGCTGTTCGGCGACGTCAATCCCGGCGGCAAGCTGCCGGTGACCTGGCCGCGCAGCGTCGGGCAGGTGCCGATCTATTATGCGCACAACACGACCCATGCGCCCAAGGATCAGGGCAAGCGCTATTGGGACATTCCGTCGACGCCGCAATTCCCGTTCGGCTACGGCCTCAGCTACACGACGTTCGAGATCGGCGCGCCGATGCTCGACAGCGCGACCATGGCCCCCGGCGGGCGGGTCGTCGTATCGGTGCCGGTGACCAATCGCGGCAGCCGCCCCGGCGACGAAGTGGTGCAGCTCTATATCCACCAACAGGCGGGCCGGGCATCGCGCCCCGTGCGCGAGTTGAAAGGGTTCGAACGCGTGTCGCTGCGCCCCGGCGAGCAGCGGACGGTCCGCTTCGAGCTGAACGAACGCAGCCTGCAATATTGGAGTAAAGCTGCGAAAGGCTGGGTGATCGATCCCGGCACGTTCGACTTTTGGGTCGGGTCGAGTTCGGAAGGCGGCAACCACGCCACCTTCAGCATCGGCGGCGCACCACGCCCGGGCAAGGGCTTCCGGCCCGACTGACCCGACCCGACCCGTGGATCATTCGGCCGGCGACGTCTGCAGCCGGCCGGACCCGTCCTGCAACAACCAGAAACGGGTATAGCGCTGCAGCCGCGGCAGGATGATCCATTGCAGCGTCGCCGTCAGGATCAGCGACGACGGCACAAGCTGGAACGGCAGCGGCACGTCGGTCAGCACCATCCGCACGACGGTACTGACCAGCAGCAGCACGGGGAACACCGCCAGCCACGTCGTCACGAACCGCTTCCATTTGCTCGCACTGGCATCGCTCGGCACTTCGAAGACCACCCGGTTGCCGCTGTCGATCTGGCGCAGCGCGGTCGAGAAACCATCGGCGACCGCAGCATGCGCCATCACCGCATCGCTGTGCTGCCACGCTTCGGCAGCGGCGACGTCGTCGAAGCGGAACAGCAAATGCTGAAATCCGGCGGTCTGTCCCAGCCGGATCGCCGCGCGATAGCCCGGCGCGGCGCTCGCCAGATCGTTCAGCCGCTCGACCCAGCGTTCGAAATCCTGCTCATGCCCGGCACGGATCGCACGGCTGGTGATGACGGTTGCGGTTGCATCGGGATCGAATGGCATGGCGGCCAGAACGTGCGATCCCGCCGTCGCGTTGCGCCCGACCGCCGTACCGAAGGCGGCATTGGCGGAAGAGGTGGGATTCGAACCCACGGAGAGCTTACACCCTCGCCGGTTTTCAAGACCGGTTCCTTAAACCACTCGGACACTCTTCCTCGGCCGACTGCGCCTAATGCGGGTCGGCGTCGTTGTGCAAGCCTTTGTCGCAGGAGGGGGTTCATCCGCCCGCACTGCTGTGCCAAAAGATCGGCGTAGCGGAGGGCTGTGTATGCGTATTGCGAAAGCGGGGTTGGCGGCGGTCCTTGCCCTGATGGCGGGAGGGTCGGCGGTCGCGCAGGATGCGGCCGGGTTCGACGCCTATATGCGCGAGGTCGCGCTGCGCGCGCGCGCGCAGGGCGTGCGGCAGGAGACGATCGATTCCGTCCTGCCGACGCTCACCTATAATCCCCGCGTCGTCGAGCTCGACCGGCAACAGCCCGGTGCGTCGACGACGACCACCGTCTCGCGCTTCGCCCCGTACCGTATCCGCCATGTCGATGCCGCGCGGATCAATCGCGGCCGCGCCGCCTATCAGGCACAGCGCACGCGGCTGGCGGCGATCGAGCAACAGACAGGCGTGCCGGAATCGGTGATGGTCGCCATCTGGGGGCACGAAACCAATTACGGCAGCTATACCGGCGATTTCGACCTGCCGCGCAGCCTCGCCACGCTCGCCTATGAAGGGCGCCGCCGCAGCCTGTTCGAACCCGAATTCATCGCCACGCTGAAGATGATCGATCGCGGCGTGCCGCGCGAACGACTGAAGGGAAGCTGGGCCGGCGCGTTCGGCTATCCGCAATTCCTGCCGTCGATCTATCTCCGCCTCGCGCGGGATGGCGATGGCGATGGCGTCGCCAATATCTGGTCGAACCCGGCCGATACGTTGGCGTCGATCGCCAATTACTTCGTCGATGCCGGCTGGCGGCCCGGCCAGCCCTGGGGCTTCGCGGTGCAGGTGCCCGCCGGGTTCGACCGGTCGATCCTGACCCCGCGCACCCTGTCGCCGCGCTGCCCCCGCGTGTTCGAACGACACAGCCAGTGGCGCACGCTCGCCGAGTGGCAGGCGCTGGGCGTGGTGCCGAGCGACGGGCGGCGGCTCGACCCGACGATCCAGGCGACGCTGATCGAACCCGATGGTCCCGGTGCGACCGCCTATCTGCTGACGGGCAATTACCGCGTGATCCTCGACTATAACTGCTCGAATTATTACGCGCTGTCGGTCGGGCTGCTGGCGGACGCGGTCGCGCAATGAGCCTCGCGGCGCTGCTGCTGATGCTCGCCGGACAGGCCGTGCCGCCCGACGCACCGCCGGTAATCCATGCGCAATTGCTCGACGAGGTCGGGGTGGCCGGCACCTTCGCAGCCCCGGCCATGACCGTGCGGCACCGCAGCCTGGCGGACGGCAGCTATGCCGAAGTGACCAGGCTGGACGACGGCCGGACCATCGTGCTGCAGGTCGAACAGGATCCGTCGCTGCCAGCCGGCAACGTAGCCCTGCTGTCGAACGCCGCGGCAAAGGCGCTGGGCGTCTTCGATCAGTCAGCGCCGACGATCCGCATTCGCCCCGCCGTGCCATCGCCTGCCGAACAAGCGGCGATCCGCGCCGGCACCGAAGTATCGCGCCTCGCCGCGCCCCCGTCGTTGCTGGCGGCGCTACGGCGACGACTGCCGACGACGCAAACGCCCGCCATGCAGCCCGGTGCGCCACCGCGCCCGGTTCCGCCTCGATCCACGCCGGAGCCGACCCCGGTCAGCACGCCCCCCAAACCGACGGCGCGCCCGACGTCCCCCGTCGCCGCCACGAAACCTGCCGCCACCGGCCATTGGTTCGTCCAGGTCGCCGCCCTGTCCGACGCCAACCGTGCCGCAACCCTCGCAAAAACCGTCGATGGCGTTGTACGTTCGGCGGGCAGGCTGTACCGGGTGCAGGCAGGCCCATTCACTACCCGAGCCGCCGCCGAAACCGCCCGTGCCGCCATCGCACGTCGCGGCTTCGCCGACGCCCGGATCATCGCCCAGGACTGAACGGAACCACGTGCCCCATGCGTAAGATCGCCCTTTCGAGCATCGCCGCCATCGCCATCGCCACGCCCGGTATCGCCGCCGCGCCGCCGTTCGACACGCCGGCCCCGGTCGCGTTCATGACCGACCTGTCGTCGGGCGCGACGCTCTATGCCAAGGACGCCGATCGCCGGATGCCGCCGGCATCGATGGCGAAGATGATGACCGCCTATGTCGCATTCGACCTGATCAAGAAGGGCGATCTGAAGCTCAACGACATGGCGACCGTGTCGCCCGAGACGTGGAAGAAGTGGCACGGTCCGCAGGCCGGATCGACGATGTTCCTGTCGGTGAACGAGAATGTCAGCGTCGAAAACCTGCTGTACGGCATCATCGTGCTGTCGGGGAACGATGCCTGCGTGGTGCTCGCCGAAAAGATCGCCGGGTCGGAAGAAGCCTTCACCAACCTGATGAACCAGCGGGCCAAGGAACTGGGCCTGACCAACAGCCATTTCGGCACGTCGAACGGCTGGCCCGACGAAGGGCGCACCTATGTGACCGCACGCGACCTGGCCAAGCTCGCCAGCGCGACGATTCAGAACCACCCGCAACTCTACAAGAAATTCTATTCGAAGACCGATTTCACCTGGGGCAAGACGCTGGGTGAGGGTGCCGCGATCACGCAGGCGAACCGTGACCCGCTGCTCGGCCGGGTGCGCGGCGCCGATGGCCTGAAGACCGGCCATACCGAGGAAGCCGGCTATGGCTTCACCGGCTCGGCCGAACAGGATGGCCGCCGTCTGGTGATGGTGCTGGCCGGCCTGACCAGCTCGAACCAGCGTATCGCCGAATCGGTCAAGTTCATGAACTGGGGCTTCGGCGCATGGCGCGCTCGCCCGATCGTCGCGGCGGGCAAGAAGGTCGAGACGGCCGAGGTGCAGCTGGGAGATTCCTCGACCGTCGGCCTCGTCGCGCCGAAGGCGCTGACCGTGACCATGCCCGCCGGCACCAACAGCCCGATCACTGCGAAGGTCGTCTATACCGGCCCGATCAAGGCGCCGATCGCCAAGGGCCAGCATATCGCCGATCTGGTGATCTCGTCGCCCGATACCGGTGAACAGCGTATGCCGCTGGTCGCCGAAAAGGACGTGGCCGAAGCGGGCTTCTTCGGTCGCGTCTGGGCAAGCCTGACCTCGCTGTTCGCTTGAGCGCGGGGCGGTTCCTGACGCTGGAGGGCGGGGAAGGGGTCGGCAAATCGACCCAGGCCCGCGCGCTGGTTGCCGCGCTGGAGGCGCGCGGCATCCACGCCGTGCTGACCCGCGAACCCGGCGGCAGCGAAGGGGCAGAGGCGATCCGCGATCTGCTGATGCAGGGAGAGGTGCGCCGCTGGAGCGCGCATAGCGAGGCATTGCTGTTCGCCGCTGCCCGCGCCGATCATGTCGAAAAGCACATCAACCCGCTGGTCGCGGCGGGAAGCTGGGTGATCTGTGATCGCTTCATCGACAGCACACGCGCCTATCAGGGTGCGCAGGGGATCGACGATGCCGCGATCCTCGCGCTCCACGCCTTCGGGTCGCGCGGGCTGCTGCCCGATCGCACGCTGCTGCTGACGCTGCCCGATGGGGAAGGGGACGCGCGTGCCCGCGCCCGCGATGGCGAGGCGGCCGACCGGTTCGCGGCGCGCGGCGACGAATTCCATCGCTCGGTCGCGGCGACTTTCGACCGGATCGCGGAGACCGAAAGCGACCGAGTGCGCCGTGTCGATGCGTCGGGCGAGGTGTCGGCGGTCACGGCGCGCCTGATCGAAGCGATCGCCGACCTGCTGCCATGACTCCGATCGGCAATGATGCCGCGCGGCAGGCGTTCATCGCCGCTGCCGAAGGGGAATCGCTGCACCATGCCTGGCTACTGAGCGGCCCCGAAGGGGTGGGGAAGGGCAGCTTCGCCCGCGACATGGCGCTGCGCCTGCTTGCCACCGCACTCGATGGACGCAGTCGGATGCATGGGCAGATCGGCGATGACCACCGCGTCGCGACGTTGATTGCCGCTGGCGCGCATCCCGACTATCGCGAACTGGTCCGTTTGCCCAAGGACCCGGACAAGCCCGATCAGGATATCGCCCGTAGCATCAAGATCGATCAGGTCCGCACGCTGCAACCGCTGTTCGCGACCAAGCCTGCGCTGTCGTCGCGGCGGGTGATCGTGATCGACGCGATCGACGACCTCGAACGCCCCGGCGCCAACGCGCTGCTCAAGAACCTCGAAGAACCGCCGGTCGGCACGATCTTCCTGCTGGTCAGCCATTCGCCCGGGCGGCTGCTGCCGACGATTCGCTCGCGCTGCCGCCAATTGCGCTTCGAACCGCTGACCGACGATCAGGTCGCGGCGGTCGTCGCCACGCAACTGCCCGAAACTGAACCGGCCGAGATCGCGGCGCTGGTCGCGGCCGCCGATGGCTCGCCCGGCCGTGCGCTCGCCTATGCCGGACTTTCGGTGGCGGCGCTCGACCGCGACCTGTCGGAGATTGCCGAAACCGGCGACCCCGACAACCGCATCCGCTCGCGTCTTGCCAAGTCGCTGGCCGGCAAGACCGCGCAGCCGCGCTACGCAGTCTTCCTCGACCGCGCGCCCGCATTCATTGCCGCTACCGCCTGCACCCGGACAGGACCGGCGCTGCGCGACGCGCTCGACACGTACGACAAGGCGCGCGCGCTGGCGTCGATGGCACCGGCGCTATCGCTGGTGGCGGAAACGACGGTGTTCGAAATGGCGGGCCTCGTTGCCCGACTGGCGCAGGGCCAACGTTTCGCCTAGAGCCTCGGACCATGTCCGATCCCTTCTACATCACCACCGCGATCCATTATCCGAACGGCCGGCCGCATATCGGCCACGCCTATGAAATGATCGCCGCCGACGCCATCGCCCGCTTTCAACGGCAGGCCGGGCGCGACGTGTTCTTTCAGACCGGCACCGACGAACACGGGCTGAAGATGGTCAAGACCGCGCGCGACCGCGGTGTCGAGGTGCGCGCGCTGGCCGATGAGATGTCGGGTTATTTCCACGACATGGCCGGTGAATTGAACATCTCGTACGACCGGTTCATTCGCACCGTCGAACCGCAGCATTATGCCGCGTCGCAGGCGATCTGGATCGCGATGCGCGATGCCGGCGACCTTTATCTCGACCGCTATGAAGGCTGGTATTCGGTCCGCGACGAAGCCTTTTACGAGGAAAAGGAACTGACCGATGGCGAGGGCGGGGTGCGCCTGTCGCCGCAGGGTACGCCGGTCGAATGGACGGCCGAGGAGACGTGGTTCTTCCGCCTCTCCAAATATCAGCAGCCGTTGCTCGATTTCTACGCCGCCAACCCCGATTTCATCCAGCCCGAAAGCCGCCGCAACGAAGTACTGCGCTTCGTCGAGGGCGGTCTGACCAACTTGTCGGTATCGCGCACCAGCTTCGATTGGGGGGTGCCGGTGCCCGACAGCCCCGGCCACGTCATGTATGTCTGGGTCGATGCGCTGACCAACTATCTGACCGGTGCCGGCTACCCCGATACGCCCAATCATTACTGGCCGGCGGCGCTGCATCTGATCGGCAAGGATATCGTCCGCTTCCACGCGGTCTATTGGCCCGCCTTCCTGATGTCGGCGAAGTTGGCACTGCCCAAAACGGTGTTCGGTCACGGCTTCCTGCTCAACCGCGGCGAGAAAATGTCCAAGTCGACCGGTAACGTGGTCGATCCGATGGCGCTTGCCCGCCTCTACGGCGTCGACCAGTTGCGCTATTTCCTGCTGCGCGATGTCAGCTTCGGTCAGGATGGCACCTTTTCCGACGAAGCGATCGTTACCCGGGCCAATAGCGACCTCGCCAACAGCTTCGGCAACCTCGCCCAGCGAACCCTCTCATTTATAGCGAAAAATCTGGAAGGCGCGCTTCCCGAACCCGGCCGCGGCGACCCCGCCGACGCCGAACTCCTGTCCCAGATCGCCGAGGCAACCAGTGCCTTCCGTGGCAACTTCGCCAACTTCCAGCTAAGTCAGGCACTTGAGGCTTGGATGCGCGGCGTCTTCGCCTGCAACCAATATATCGACGTGCAAGCGCCCTGGTCGCTGCGCAAGACCGACCCGGAGCGCATGCACGCGGTCCTTGGAACGCTGGTCCGCGCGATCCGCGACCTCGCGATCACGATCGTGCCGGTCGTTCCGACGTCCGCCAACGCCTTGCTTGAGCTACTGAATCAGGCAGGGCGGGGGCATGATGCGCTGGGCGATCATCGCTGGTACGAAGACGCACGCGCGGCGGGCTTCCGCATCGAACCGCCTACCCCCATCTTTCCCCGACTGACGATCGCGGAGACCGAACCGGCATGAAACTGGCCGACAGCCACTGCCACCTGAATTACAAGGGCGTAGCCGAAGTGCAGGGCGACGTTCTGGCCCGCGCTCGCGACACCGGCGTGGTGGCCATGCTCAACATCTCGACGCGCGAAAGCGAATGGGATGCCGTCGTGGCCACCGCCGAGCGCGAGCCCGATGTCTGGGCGACGGTCGGCATCCACCCGCACGAAGCCGACCAGCACCCCGATGTGGACACCGCGCGGCTCGTCGCCCGAGCGGCCCATCCGCGCGTCGTCGGGATCGGCGAAAGCGGACTGGATTATTATTACGACCACAGCGACCGCAACGCGCAACAGGCCAGCTTTCGATCGCATCTCGCTGCCTGTCGCCAAACCGGCCTGCCGATCGTGGTACACACCCGCGATGCCGAAGAGGACACCGCAGCGATCCTGCGTGATGAACTGGGGAAGGGGGTCTTTCCGGGCGTCCTGCACTGCTTCACCGGGTCGGCTCAACTCGCGAGAATCGCGCTCGATCTTGGCTTCTACATCTCGATATCGGGTATCGTGACATTTAAAAACGCGCAGGCGTTGCAGGCGGTCGCGAAGGACCTGCCCAAGGAACGGCTCCTGATCGAAACCGACGCGCCGTTTCTGGCGCCCGTGCCGCATCGGGGCAGGCAGGGGGAGCCGGCTTTCGTCGCCGACACCTGCCGCTTCCTGGCGCAGTTGCGAGGCGACGAACCGGAAGCACTGGCCGACGCGACCCGTGATAATTTCCACACGCTGTTCGCGAAAACGCGGGCGTGAAGATTCGCATTCTCGGCTCGGGCACGTCGTCCGGCGTGCCGCGGATCGGCAATGATTGGGGCGCCTGCGACCCGAACGAACCGCGCAACCGCCGTACGCGGGTGTCGGCGCTGGTCGAGCATGATGGAACGCGCATCCTGATCGACACCGGTCCGGACATGCGCGAGCAACTGTTGGCGGCGAACGTCGCGACGGTCGATGCGGTGCTGTGGACGCACGATCACGCAGATCACTGCCACGGCATCGACGATTTGCGGCAGCTTTTCCATAATCAGCGCGCGCCGGTCCGGGGCTTTGCCCGTGCCGATACCCTGAACAGCCTGAAGGCCCGGTTCGACTATGTTTTCGCCGGGCGGCAGGGGTATCGTGCGACCGTGACCGCCGACGTGCTGCCCGATCGAACGATGATCGGTCCGATCGCGGTGACCTGCACCGATCAACCGCATGGGTCGATCGTTTCAGCCGGGCTACGGTTCGACGCCGATGGCGCTGCGATCGGCTATGCGACCGATTTCAGCGCAGTTACGCCCGCGATGGCCGAACTCTACCACGGGGTCGATATTCTGGTGGTCGACGCCCTTCGGATCGCACCGCATCCGACGCATCCGTCGCTCGATGAGGCATTGGCCTTCGCACGACAGTGCGAGGCAAAGCGGACGGTCCTGATCCATATGGATCATTCGATGGATTACATGACGCTGTCGGGAAGCCTGCCGCTTGGGGTCGAACCGGGCTATGACGGCCTCGAGCTGACGCTGTGAGCGACGACCGCGGCATCTATGTCCTGCTCGGGCTGTTGGCCTTGACCCTGCCGCTGTCGTCTTTGCTCGTCCGGCGGCCGCCCGCACGCGCCGTGCTACGTGCCGTCATCGGCTGGGCGTGCATCGCTGCGGTCCTGTATCTTGCCTTCAGCAACCGGTCGCGTTTGTCGGAACTCGCGACCGGCCTCGGCAATCAACTCGGCCTGACCGAACAGATGGTCGAGGGCGATACCGTCCGGATCCGGCAGGCGCCTGACGGGCATTTCTACGCAACTGCGCGCCTGAACGGCGTCGAGCGGCGCATGCTGATCGACAGTGGCGCGACGACGACCGCAATTTCCGAAGCGACCGCGCAAGCTATCGGTGTCAAACCGCGCCGTGTGCCGCCGGTAATCATTACGACCGCGAACGGCATGGTCGAAGCGGCACGCGGACGTATCGAAACCGTTCGGATCGGCTCGCTGGAAACGCGCGATCTGCCGGTGGTCATCGCACCAGCATTCGGCAACCTCGACGTCATCGGGATGAACTTCCTGTCGCGGCTAGGGAGTTGGCGTGTTGAACGCGGCACCCTCATCCTCGAAGCCGACAGTTTTACATAATGTTTATTATCGGCTTTGCCGCTGCTTGGTTTTGGAGGTAGGTTTGGAACCGCTCGACGCCGCCCCTCTGCAGATGCCGTTCGACACGGTCGGGCGCATCGTCGCGATCATGGCGCGCCTGCGCGATCCCGAACGCGGCTGCGAATGGGATTGTGCGCAGACCTTCGCGACCATCGCGCCCTATACGATCGAGGAAGCCTATGAAGTCGCTGACGCGATCGAACGTGGCGATATCGAGGACCTGAAGGATGAATTGGGCGATCTGCTGCTTCAGGTCGTCTTCCACAGCCGCATCGCCGAGGAAGCCGGCCAGTTCGCCTTGCGCGATGTCGTCGACGCGATCAGCGACAAGATGGAGCGACGCCATCCGCATATCTTCGGTGACAGCGAAAGCGGCGGACATTACCTCTGGGAACAGGTCAAGGCCGCCGAGCGCCTCCGAAAACCGGGACAGGATGGTGCGCTGGCCGGGGTTGCCCTCGGCCTGCCCGCCCTTGCTCGCGCCGAAAAGCTCCAAAAGCGTGCCGCCCGTGTCGGGTTCGACTGGCCGGATGCGAGCGGTCCGCGCGCAAAGATCGACGAAGAATTGACCGAAGTCGAACAGGCAGCAACGACCGAAGCGCAGTTCGAGGAAATCGGCGACCTGCTGTTCTCGGTCGTCAACTGGGCGCGGCATATGGGCGTCGATCCCGAAGCGGCACTGCGCGCCGCCAATGGTAAGTTCGAACGCCGCTTCAAGATGATGGAAGCCGAGGACTCTGGTTTCGCCGACCGTACCCTTGCCGAAAAGGAAGCGGCGTGGAAGCGCGCCAAGGCCTGACCTACCGAGTAAGACGGTATCGCTAACCCCCGGTTAACGATACCGATCGACGATCAGCGCGTCAGAAACCGGTCGTAATCGGCCGGTGCCATGCGGACATCGTACAAAGCGCGATCCTCGTCGATCCAATGATCGGTAACCTCGCCATGCGCATGCAGCCAAGCGGCGCTGGCGCCGTCCTCGGGAGCCAGCGCGATGCGATAGCGGCGATGTCCCTGCGTCAACCGATCGCCGATGGTGCGAACGAGCCGATCGACCCCTTCCCCGGTCAGCGCCGAGAGTGCGACAACGTCGCCACGGTGCGCCGCTTCGCCCAGCATCTCGGTACGGTCTTCGTCGCCCAATAGATCGAGTTTGTTCCACGCCTCGATCCGGGGCGTGGTTTCGTCGACGCCGATCTCGGTCAGCACGGCTTCGACGTCGGTTGCCTGCGCTTCGGTATCGGGATGTGCAACGTCGCGGACATGCACGAGCAGATCTGCGGACACGACCTCCTCGAGCGTCGCCTTGAAGGCCGCGACCAGCTGCGTCGGTAGATCCGACACGAAGCCTACCGTGTCCGACAGGATCGCCTTGTCGATGCCGGGCAACGACACTTGGCGCAGCGTCGGATCAAGGGTCGCAAACAAAAGGTTTTCAGCCATGACGTCCGCACCGGTCAGCCGGTTGAACAGCGTCGACTTGCCGGCGTTGGTGTAGCCGACCAGCGCGACGACAGGCCAGGGCGCACGCTGTCGCCGGTCGCGATGGAGCGTCCGGGTGCGCGATACGCCCTCCAGTTCACGCCGCAGCCGCGCCATGCGATCGCGAATCAGGCGACGGTCAGCCTCGATCTGGGTTTCGCCCGGCCCACCGAGGAAGCCGAATCCGCCACGCTGGCGTTCAAGGTGGGTCCAGCTGCGGACCAGTCGACCAGCCTGATAATCGAGATGCGCCAGTTCGACCTGCAACCGCCCCTCGGCCGTCCGGGCGCGTTCGCCGAAGATTTCGAGGATCAGGCCGGTCCGGTCGATGACCTTGCAACCCAGCGCCGTCTCCAGATTGCGCTGCTGCACCGGCGTCAATGCCGCGTCGAACACCGCCAGCTGGATATCCTCGTCGCGGACGATCGCGGCCAATTGATCGACCTGACCACTGCCGAGCAGCGTCGCCGGCTTAGGCGCACGGACGCGGAACGGCACGCGGTGGCGAACCTCCACGCCGATAGCCAGTGCCAGCCCGGCTGTCTCTTCCAGCCGGGCGTCGGCATCGCGCGCCGACCCGCCCATGTCGGGCAGGACGACGATCGCCGTTGCGCCGCGCGCGAACTCCTGCGCGTCGCGATCGAAACCGGTGCTCAAGCCTCGTCCGCTCCCGACGCCTGTTCTTCCGCCAGATTCAGCGGATTGGCAGGCTGAATGGTCGAAACGGCATGCTTGTAGACAAGCTGCGACATGCCCTCACGCTGGAGCAGCATGCAGAACAGGTCGAACGCCGCGATCTGCCCCTGCAGCATGACGCCGTTCACCAGGAACATGGTGACGTTCTCCTGCGCCTTGCGAACCGCGTTCAGGAAGATTTCCTGCAACGGCGCATTCTTGGACGTGTTTTCCGATGCAGCCTGAATCACCGACGATAGGTCGGCGGGACCGGCGGGCATGATGGTGGAAATGGCGTGTTTGTAAATGAGTTGCGATTGTCCGTCGCGGCGCAGCAACACCGAGAAGTTGTCGAACCACGTTACGATGCCCTGGAGCTTGACGCCCTTGACCAGAAACATGGTGACCGGCGTCTTCGACCGGCGGAGCGAGTTGAGAAACAGGTCCTGAAGCGACCCGTGCCTGTCGGCCATGGTTTGCCCTTGTTCTTGGCGGGGAATTTCCCGCGTGAGTGTCTTTGACCGGCACCCGGTTGCCGTGCCCCTGCGGCACGGACCTACAATTTAGGTCGCATCGGGCGCGCCCGCAATGGTCCGTTCCGGCTATTCGTCGCCGCGCGTCTCGGTGATCCCCAGCAGCTTCAGTTTGCGGTGCAGCGCGGAGCGCTCCATCCCGATAAAGGTCGCGGTACGCGAAATATTGCCGGAGAAACGCCGGATCTGTACCCGCAGATATTCGCGTTCGAACGATTCGCGTGCCTCGCGCAGCGGCGACCCCATGATCGCGCTGGCAGTGGCGCCGCCACCCCCCTCGCCCGCCGAACCCAGCACCTCCGGTGGCAACAGGTCGATATCGATGCGGGCGATACGATTGCCGGGCGCCAGAATGACGGTGCGTTCGACGACGTTGCGCAACTGGCGGACATTGCCCGGCCATTCATAGCTTTGCAGCGCGATCATCGCATCGGCGGCCACCTCGGGCGTCGGTACCCGGCGTTCATTGGCATAGTGCGCGACGAAATGCTCGACGAGGGGCGGAATATCCTCGCGCCGTTCGGCCAAAGACGGGATCTGCACCGGAACGACGTTCAGCCGGTAATACAGGTCCTCGCGGAAATTGCCGTCGAGGATTTCCTGTTGCAGGTCACGCGCGGTTGCTGAAACAACACGGACGTCGACCTTGACCACCCTGGTACCGCCGACACGGGTAAAGCTCTGATCGGTCAGCACGCGCAGGATGCGAGCTTGGGTTGCGATCGGCATGTCGGCGATCTCGTCGAGGAACAGCGTGCCGCCATGCGCCTGTTCGAGCAGACCGGGGCGGACCAGATTGCCGCTCTCCTCCACGCCGAACAGCTCTTCATCGACCCGCTCGGGCGTCATGCGTGCCGCGCTGACGATCACGAACGGTGCCTGTGCGCGCTGGCTCCAGCCATGCAGCAGGCGAGCGGCGACTTCCTTGCCGACCCCTGCCCCGCCGGTGATGAGCACGCGGCTGCCGGTACCGGCGACACGCTTCAGCGTCGCCCGGACGCTATTGATCGCTGTCGAACTGCCGGTCAGGTCGTCCTCGCGCCCCGCCGACACCCGCAACGAAGCGACCTCACGACGAAGCCGCTCGGTTTCGGTCGCACGCTGAACCATGAACAGCAGTCGTTCCGCCTCGAAGGGCTTCTCGATGAAGTCGACGGCACCCCGGCGTATTGCCGCGACGGCGGTGTAGATATTGCCGTGGCCGGAGATGACCAGCACCGGTAGCGACGGATCGCGCGCCTTCAGTTCGTCGAGCAGATCGAGGCCGTCGAGGCGCGACCCCTGCAACCATACGTCGAGCAGCACCAGCGATGGGCGACGTTGCGCCACCGCTTCCAACGCGGCATCGCTGTCGGCGGCGCCACGGGTTTCATACCCTTCGTCCTCAAGAACGCCGGCGACCAGTTCACGGATGTCGGTTTCGTCGTCGACGACAAGAATGTCGAGCTTCATGCGGATGTTCCGGTCCGGGTAAGCATGGGATGGCGCGTCTCAACCTCCTGTAGTGCGTCGTCGTCCGAGGTTCCCGAGCCGGCAAGTGCGGCAAGGATCGCCGGATCGAACAGGATCGATACGATCGTCCCTCCTCCGGGACGGTCGGCGAACGATATGGTTCCGAAATGTTCCTCGACGATCTTGCGAACGATGGCGAGGCCGAGGCCTGTCCCACCCTTGCGTGTCGTCATATAGGGTTCGGCGATGCGGTCGCGCTCGACCGGCAGGCCGATGCCGTTGTCGCTGGTGTCTATATGCATCCGCCCCTGCGCGTCATAGCGGACATCGATCTGAATCCGGCCGCGTTCTGCGCCTTCCGGTCGGGCGGCGACGGCTTCGGTCGCGTTCTTGACGATGTTAGTCAACGCCTGGCCCAGCTGGCGACGGTCGCAGACCAGCGGCGCGGGGCCGGCGGTTTCGAGGACGAAATCGATATCGGGATGCGCGACTTCGTGCAGGAACAGGCTTTGCCGGGCCAGCTCGGCGAGCGATTCGTGGCGGAAAACCGGTTTCGGCATCCGGGCGAACGACGAGAATTCATCGACCATCCGGCGCAGGTCGCCCACCTGCCGCACGATCGTTTCGGTCAGGCGGCCGAACGTGCCGTCGTCCTCGGTCAGCTTGCTGCCATAGCGGCGTTGCAGCCGTTCGGCGGCGAGCTGGATCGGGGTCAGCGGGTTCTTGATCTCATGCGCGATGCGGCGCGCGACGTCGGACCATGCCGCGCGGCGCTGGTCCAGCAACTGCTGCGTGATGTCGTCGAAGGTGAGGATGTGCTGACCATCGTCGCGGGTGATGCGCACCGCCAGCGTCTTGGCCTCGCCACCCGCAGCGAGCTGGATGATCGCGTCCTGCGTCTCGCCACCGATCAACGCGTCGAGTTCGGGGGCGACCTCCGCCAGCGGACGCCCGACCAGCGAAGTCGTCCCGGTGCGGAGCAAGGCGGTGGCGGAGCTGTTGGCGAGCCGGATGATGCGGTCGGGTCCGACCGACATGACGCCCGCGCTGACACCCGACATCACCGCCTCTATCAGCGCGCGACGGCTATCGATCTGGGCGTTGGCGGCAACCAGTTCGCCGGTCTGTTCCTGCAACCGTTCGGTCATGCTGTTGAACGCGCTGGCCAGCGTGCCGATTTCGTCCTTCGTCCGGTTATGGGTCGGTTCGGGGACGCGCGCCGATAGATCACCATCGGCGATACGCCGCGCGGCACCCACCAGCGCACCCACCGGCCGGACCAGACGATCGGCGACGGCGAGCGCCACGAACACTGCCAATCCGACGATCAGCAGTGAAACGATGAAGAGCGCTACGTTGAGCCGCAGCTGCACGCTGCGGGATCGCGACAGCAAGGCGTCGTAATCGGACAGGATCTGACGCGTCCGGTTCAGGCGATCCTGATAGGTCGCCAGATCGATCTCGCGCGCCGAGTACAGATAATAGGGCGTCCCTGTGACCCGCGTGACCGATTGCACCTGTCCGTCGCGGACGCTGACATAGCTCGGCTTGCCGGCACGCAATGCGGCGATCGATCGCGGATCGATGCTCCAGCGCAAGGGACCTTCGAAGATGGAGGTCGAGGCCAGCGATTTGGGACGCCCGTCCGACGGGATCTCGAACAGAACGGAGTCGGCAAGGCTGCGCATGATGATGCTGGACTGATACAGCGCCTGGAACGGAGCGCTGTCGACCGGGTAGCGGTTCACCAGCAACATCCGCTGGATATCCGTGGCGACGGCGACGTTCTGGCTATCCACTGCGCCCAGAAAGTCGTTGTAGGACGACTGGGCGAGCGACTGCGCATTCTCGAAAATCCCGCGCGCGCGCGTCGACGACCAGAATTCAAGGCCGTATTGGAACAGGAACGACGCGATCACCGTCACCAGCAGCATGGGTACGCTGGCAAGGATCGAGAACAGCGCGACCAACCGGACGTGCAGCGTACCGGTGCCACCTATTTCCGAACGGGCCGCGCGTCGCTTGGCGATACGGCGGCCGATCAACACCAGCAGCGCCATCGCCGGGATCAGGTTGGCGACGAGCACGACGGCCATGAGCGACGGCGACGGCAACCGCCCGCGCGCCGCCTGACTGCCGTCGAACAGGAAATAGCTGCCAATGCCGACCGCGATCGCCAGCAGCAGCACCGCGACCTCGATCGCCGGGAACCAGCGCGCCGGGATCGAAGTGGCCCGGGCCGGTTCCGTCAACGCTGCACCCATAGTTGCCGTTTTACAACATTCCGCCGGCAACGCACGTCAAATCGCAACATGGTCAAAACCGAACCGATCAGCGTTCCTTGTCAGCATGATAGGGGCGCAGCGCCGGATCGATGCCGAGATCGTCGAGCCGCTTGCGGAGCGTGTTGCGGTTCAGCCCCATCGCCTTCGCCGCGCGCAACTGGTTGTTGGCGTGGCGATCTAGCATCGCTTCAATTAGCGGTCGCTCCACGTCGGAAATCAGCCGATCGTAGAGCGTGCCATTGTCGAGCGCGGCCGGTTCCTCGCGGGCGATGCGTCGCACCCAAGCGCGGACCGCTTCGTCGAGATCGGTATCGGGCGGCGCTGCGGGCCGACCGGTCGCCTCCCCCAGCCCGCCGCGCAACTCGGCCGCCTCGATCACCGCGTCGCGGCCGAGGACGGCGACGCGGCGCATCAGATTTTCCAGTTCGCGGACGTTGCCGGGCCAGTCGTGCCCCTCGAGCAGCGCCAGCGCTTCAGCGGTCAGCGACTTCCGCGGCAGGCCGTCGCGGGCGGCCTGATCGAGAAAGTGGCGTGCGAGCAGGGAAATGTCCTGTCGACGCTCGCGCAGAGGCGGCAGCGCAATCGGCACGACGTTCAGACGGTAGAACAGGTCTTCGCGGAACTGACCTGATTGGACCTGTGCTGCCAGCGTCTTGTTGGTGGCGGCGACGATGCGGACATCGGCGCGGATCACACGGGCACCGCCGACGCTGGTGAATTCGCCCGATTGCAGAACCCGGAGCAGCCGCGTCTGTGCCTCCATCGGCATGTCGCCGATCTCGTCGAGGAACAGCGTGCCGCCGGCCGCCTGTTCGAACTTGCCGGCCGAGCGCTGCGCCGCGCCGGTGAAGGCCCCGCGTTCATGGCCGAACAGCTCGGCCTCGATCAGTTCGCGCGGGATCGCCGCCATGTTGAGTGCGATGAACGGCGCGCGGCGGCGACGACCGAGATCGTGGATCGCGCGGGCGACCAGTTCCTTGCCGGTGCCTGACTCGCCGGTGACCAGAACGGTCAGGTCCGTGGCGACGACGCGAGCGATGACGCGGTACACGTCCTGCATCGCCGGCGATCGCCCGATAAGGGGCAGCGACGAATCTAGCGCTTCGACCGGCTGTTCGTCAGCCACCCCCGCTCGCCTTGCCAGCGCGCCGCGGACCGCGAGGGCGAGGGTGTCGAGATCGAACGGCTTGGGCAAATAATCGAACGCCCCCGCCTCCGTCGCGCGGACCGCGGTGGTCAGGGTATTGCGTGCCGACAGGACGATGATCGGCAGGTCCGGATATTCGGTGGCGAGCGACGCCGCCATCTCGAGGCCGTCGCCATCGGGCAGGACGACGTCGGTAACAAGAACCGCCGGCAGTCCGGCGCGCAACTCGGCACGTAACTGACCCAAGGTGCCGACGCTTTGAACGTCATGGCCCTCGCGGCGCAGCGCCTGGGCGACGACGGTACGGATCGCGGCGTCGTCATCGACGACCAGAATACGGGCCGCGCCGGTCATGCGCGCGGCAGGTGAATGCGGAACACGGTCATCGGCGGATATCCTTCACGGGCATAGCGGACCAGACCACCCATCTCACCGACCAGCTTCTCGACCATCGGCAGGCCGAATCCACGCCCCTCGCGCTTGCCGGATACGAAGGGTTCGAAAAGGTGGCCGGCGATATCGGCGGGTGCGCCGGGTCCATTGTCGGTGACGGTCAGTTCGATCGGTACGGCACGGCGCCCACTGCCCATGGCATGTGACATGCCATGGCGATAGGCGGTGCCGAGGATGATGCGGGGCGTTTCTACCTTGTCGAGCGCTTCGGCCGCATTCTTGAGCAGGTTCACCATCACCTGCACGAACGCGTCGCGATCGATGCGGACCGGCGGCAGCGACGGGTCGAAGCGTTCCTCGATCGTCACGCCGCGCGCGAAACCGGCGGAGGCGAGCTGTACCGCATGCGCCAGCACCGGGTAGATATTCTGCGTCACCAGGTCACGAGGCCGGTCGTCGGTGAAGTCCTGCATACGGTCGATCAGCGCGGCGATACGGTCGACTTCGGCAATGATGAGGTCGGTCAGCACCGGGCGGTCGTCGACGTCGCCCGACAGGAGCTGCGCCGCGCCGCGAATGCCCGATAGCGGGTTCTTGATCTCATGGCCGAGCATCGCCGCCGCGCCGATCGCCGCGCGCGCGCCGGCCGCCTGGGGCATGGCATGGCCGCTGCGCAACCCGTACAGCATGACGATCCGCCAAGCCGACCCGTGCGCGGCCGGGCTGTCGTGAAAGTCGACGCGCAGCCGCCCGCCGCGCTTCAGCTGCAGTTCGCAGTCATAGCTGGCAAAGGCACGCCCGTCGCGCTGCTCGGCATAACCCGGCGGCAGCGATATGATCTGTTCGAGCGACAGGCCGCGCATCGCCCGGTCGGACAGGTTCAGCAGCAGTTCGGCCGCGCCATTGGCATGGGTGACGCAGCCGGCTTCGTCGAGGACGAGCGCCGCGACCGGCAGGCCCGCGAACAGGTCCGCAAAGCCCGGCATCGCCGTCGCCGGGGTCACGCCGCCGCGCGCGAGCACCAAGGCGCGTAGAACTCGTCGAGCATGGCGAGCACGGTCTTGGCGCTCGCTTCCTGATTGACCTTGTTCCGGAAATCGGCCGAGCCGTGCAGCCCCTTGGTGTACCAGCCAATATGCTTGCGCATCATGTTGACGCCGGTTTCCGCACCGTAATGGTCGAGCATCATATGATAATGTTCGAGGATCAGGCGATATTGCTCCTCAACCGAGGGATCGTCGGGCACATGGCCGCCCGACAGCGCCGCCATCACCTGCGCCAGCAACCACGGCCGACCATAGGCGCCGCGACCGATCATGACGCCATCCGCGCCGGACTGGTCGAGTGCGGTCCGCGCGTCGTCGACCGAACAAATGTCGCCATTGACGATCACCGGCACCTTCACCGCGTCCTTCACTCGGCGGACGAACGCCCAGTCGGCATGGTCGCGGTACATCTGGTTGCGCGTACGACCATGAACGGTGACCATCTGCGCGCCCAGATCCTCGGCGATGTGCGCCAGTTCGGGGGCGTTCAGGCTGCTATGGTCCCAGCCCATTCGCATCTTGACGGTGACCGGCACCTTTACCGCCTTCACCACCGCCGCGATCAGGTCGGCGGCAAGCGGCAGGTCGCGCATCAGCGCCGATCCGGCATCGCCGTTCGTCACCTTGCGCACGGGGCAGCCCATGTTAATGTCGACGATCGCCGCGCCCTTGTCTTCGGCCAGCTTCGCCGCCTCACCCATCTCCAGGGGCGTGCAGCCGACGAGCTGCATCGATACCGGTTCCTCGACCGGGTCCCACATCGCCTTCTGGATCGACTGGCGCGTTTCGCGGATCGCGGCTTGGCTGGCGATCATCTCGGTGACGTTCAGCCCCGATCCGTGCCGCCGCACCATCTTGCGGAACGGCAGGTCGGTGACGCCGGTCATCGGCGCGAGGATCACCGGCGTGTCGATGACGACATCGCCGATACGGATGGGAGCTAGGGTCATGGATTGTGCCTGAAAATTGGGCAGCCCCTAGCGCAAAGCGTCGCGCAGGGCAAGGCTGGCGGGGGCGCGCGCCTTGCGCTAGGCGGGCGGCCATGCAGACCGGACCAACAGTCGCGCTGATCGTCGCTGCGGGCAGCGGCACGCGATCGGGCAGCGCCACCCCGAAGCAATTCGCCATCGTCGCCGGGCGGCCGATGGTCGCTCATGCCTATGCTGCGCTCTCGGCTCATTCGGGGATCGACCGGGTCGTCGTGGTGATCGGTGCCGAGCAGGCCGATGCGCTCCGATCCGCGATCGGTGACATCGAGTACGTCATCGGCGGCGCGACCCGGCGCGAAAGCGTCGCCGCCGGTCTTGCCGCGATCGGCGACGCGGCGCGGTTGCTGATTCATGACGCCGCTCGCCCATTCGTACCGGCCGAAACGATTGACCGCCTGCTCGCCGCACTCGACCAGGCACCGGGTGCGGTGCCGGTGCTACCGGTCGCCGACACGCTGGCCCAAGGCGGCGCGGCGCTGGGCGATGTCGTCCCACGCGCCTCGCTGGTCCGCGTTCAGACGCCGCAAGCCTTTGCGGTGCCGGCGATCCGCGAAGCCCATGCCGCATGGGACGCAAGCGCCGAAGCGACCGACGATGCGCAGATGCTGCGCGCGATCGGCCTCGACGTGGCGATGGTCGAAGGAGACCCTATGCTCGACAAGATCACCTACCCGGCCGATTTCGCCCTGGCCGAGGAGCGTGCCCTGCCCGCCCTCGTGTCGCGCAGCGCCACCGGATACGACGTCCATCGCCTCGAAGCCGGCGAGGAATTATGGCTGGGCGGGGTGCTGATCCCGCATGATCGCGGCCTGTCGGGGCATAGCGATGCTGACGTCGCGCTGCATGCCATCACCGATGCGCTGCTCGGTACGATCGGCGCCGGTGACATCGGCACCCACTTTCCGCCGAGCGATGCAAAATGGCGCGGGGCCGAGTTGGGGCAGTTCCTTGCCCACGCGGCCAAGCTGGTGCGCGCCGAGGGCGGCATCATCGATTTCGTCGATCTGACGTTGATCTGCGAAGCACCCAAGATCGGTCCGCACCGGGCGGCGATGCGCAGCCGGATCGCGGATATCCTTTCGATCGAAGAGCGACAGGTGAGCATCAAGGCAACGACCAGCGAGCGGCTGGGCTTCACCGGACGGCAGGAAGGGATCGCCGCGCAGGCGATCGCAACGATCCGGGTGCCGGCATGAAACGTCTTGCCGCCCTCCTCGCGCTGTTCGCCTGCGGTTCGGCTTCGGCGCAGACGCCCCAATCCTGCGTAACCCCCGCCGAGGCGGAGGCGCTGGTCCTGTTCGTCGCACCCGAACTGATCCGCCAGACAGGCGCACGTTGCGCCAACGCTTTGCCCGCGACCGCACTGATCCGGCGCACCGGCGGTCCGTTCCTGGCCCGCTATGAAGCCGAGACCGACGCGGCGTGGCCGCAGGCGAAGGCGGCGCTCGGCCGGCTGACCGCACCGCAGGCAATCCAGTTGCTCGATTCGTCGTTCGCCGCGCCGATCGTCGCCTCGCTGATCGCACCGATGGTCGTCGGCAATGTCGATCCGGCCGATTGTCCGCAAATCGAGCGCGCGGCAAACCTTGTCCAGTCCTTGCCGCCGCGCAACGTCGCCGGGCTGGTCGTGCTGTTCGCCCAGATCGATGCCGACCGCCCCAACCCCCAAATGCGCCTGCCGCTATGCGGACAACGCGCCCGGAATTGATGTGATGGATAGTATCTTGCCCCCCGAACTGGTCGAAGCCGCGCGTCGGGTCGTCGAAGCGAACCGCGCCGCGGGCCGGCGCATCACGCTTGCGGAGAGTTGCACCGGCGGGTTGGTGTCGGCAGCGATCACCGAGATACCCGGTTGCTCGGAAGTCTTCGGTGCCGGCTTCGTAACCTATTCGAACGAAGCCAAGGTCGACCTGGTGAAGGTCAGTTCCGACGTGCTGGAAACCTTCGGCGCGGTATCGATCGCGACCGCTTGGAGCATGGCGCAGGGCGCGCTGGAAGTGACGCAGGCCGATGTCGCGGTTGCGATTACCGGCGTCGCAGGTCCGGGCGGCGGCTCCGAGAAAAAGCCGGTCGGAACGGTCGTCTTCGCCCGCGCCGAGAAAGGCGGCGATCCGGCGAAGGTCGTCGCCGACCTGCGACAGTTTGGCGATCTGGGTCGCGGTGGTATCCGGCTTCAGGCGGCGCTGTGTGCGCTCGAACTGCTGCTGCCGCCGGAAGTCGCGCCGGAGGAACCGGTACCCGAATCCCCGTAAAGGGCGGCGGCGCGATCCTCGAACGCGCCGATCATCTTGCGCAGTGCGCGATCGAAAACCTGCCCCGCCAGCATTTCGAACATGCGGCTCTTGAACTGGAAGTCGACGCAGAAATCGACATAGCAGCCGCCCTGCCCGTCGGGCCGGAAGCGCCAGTCGTTGTTCAGATATTTGAGCGGCCCGTCGAGATAGTCGACGCGGATATGGTCGGGCCGCTCCTTCTGCACCTTCGACGTGAAGCTCTCGCGCAGCCCCTTGAACCCGACGATCATGTCGGCGACCATCTCGGTCTCGGTGCTCGACCGTACCCGGATCGCGCTGACCCATGGCAGGAACTCGCCATAGCGCGCGACATCGGCGACCATGTCGAACATCTGCTCGGGGCTGTAGGGCAGATGGCGGGTTTCGCTATGCTTGGGCATCAGGCGCGGACAACGCCCAGCTTGGCATCGCGGTTCGCCCGCATCCGTTCGAAATCGTCACCCGCGTGATAGCTCGACCGGGTGAGCGGCGACGACGCGACCAGCAGGAAGCCTTTGGCCCGGGCGATGGCGGCGAAGCCGTCGAACGCCTTGGGCGTGACGAAGTCGATGACCTTGGCATGTTTCGGCGTCGGCTGCAGATACTGGCCCATGGTCAGGAAATCGATGTCGGCCGATCGCATGTCGTCCATCACCTGATGCACCTCCAGACGCTCTTCTCCCAGCCCGAGCATGATGCCCGATTTGGTGAAGATCGACGGATCGAGCTTCTTGACGCTTTCGAGGAGCCGCAGCGACGCGTAGTAACGCGCGCCCGGGCGGATCGTCGGGTAGAGGCGCGGCACGGTTTCGAGATTGTGGTTGTAGACGTCGGGGCGCGCCGCAACGATCATCTCGACCGCCGCCTCATGCTTGTTGCGGAAATCGGGGGTCAGGATCTCGATCGTCGTCGTCGGGTTCGCCGCGCGGATGGCCTCGATCACCTTCACGAACTGCTTGGCACCGCCATCGGGCAAATCGTCGCGATCGACCGAAGTAATGACGATATGGTTCAGCCCCATCGCCGCTGCCGCTTCCGCAACATGCTGCGGCTCCATCGGGTCGACCGCACGCGGCATGCCGGTCTTGACGTTGCAGAAGGCGCAGGCGCGGGTGCAGGTGTCGCCGAGGATCATGACGGTCGCGTGCTTTTTCGACCAGCATTCGCCGATATTCGGACAGGCCGCTTCCTCGCACACCGTCGTCAGGCTCTTCGAGCGCATCAGCGCGCGGGTTTCCTGCACAACCTTGCCGGTCGGAGCCTTGACCCGAATCCAGTCGGGCTTGCGGGTGCGCTCGGGGCGGGGCAGCGGCGTCATCTCGTTCATGGGCGTCAGATAGCGATGCGCGAGGAAACGAACAACCGCCTGCAACGTTCGCGGCGCCCATGCGTCTAGCGACCGAGGGAAGATTTATACCATCGGACGGAGAATATTTGATGCACTTCAGCGACCTCAAGGAAGGCTATTATCGCTTCCGCGGCACCGAGTGGCAGCAGGAACGCGAACGCTGGAGCGAACTGGCAACGGGCCAGAGCCCGAAGGTCATGGTGATCGCCTGCTCGGACAGCCGGGTCGATCCGGCGACGATCTTCGGTGCACGGCCGGGCGAGATCTTCGTGGTGCGCAACGTCGCCAACCTCGTCCCGCCGTTCGAGGATGATGGCGGTCGACACGGCGTGTCGGCGGCGCTCGAATTCGCGGTGACCAAGCTGGAAGTCGAGGAAGTTCTTGTGCTGGGCCACGGGGCGTGTGGCGGCGTGAATGCCTGCCTTACCCAGTCATTGGCCAATACCAAGCCGGGTGAAGGCGGCTTCGTCGCCCACTGGATCGACTTGCTGGACGAAGCGCGCGAGAAGGTCGTGGCCGAGCATGGCACCGGCCCGGAAGGACAGAAGGCGCTGGAGCAGGAGGGCGTGAAGGTCTCGCTCCAGAACCTGATGACCTTCCCGTTCGTCAAGGAGCGGGTCGAGGCCGGCAAGCTGAAGCTCCACGGCGCGGTGTTTGCGATCGAGGACGGCCGTCTGCGCGTGCTCGAAGGCGAAACGTTCGAAAACGCGTGATCCGACGCGGGGCGGGGTTCTATTCCCGCCCCGCGAAACGCTTCAGCCTTCCTTCGGACCGTCGACGGTCACGCGGATATTCAGTTCGCGCAGCTGCGTGGGCGTCGCATAGTTGGGCGCGCCCATCATCAGGTCCTCGGCCTTCTGCGTCATCGGGAAGGTGATGACTTCGCGGATGTTCGGCTCGTCGGCCAGCAGCATGACGATACGGTCGACGCCCGGTGCCGAGCCGCCGTGCGGCGGGGCGCCGAACTTGAAGGCGTTGATCATGCCCGCGAAGTTCGTGTCGACGTCCTCCTGCGTATAGCCGGCGATCTCGAACGCCTTGTACATGATTTCCGGGCGGTGATTCCGGATCGCGCCCGACGACAGCTCCACGCCGTTGCAGACGATGTCATACTGATAGGCGAGGATGTCGAGCGGGTTCATCGTCTCCAGCGCTTCCATCTCGCCCTGCGGCATCGAGAAGGGGTTGTGGCTGAAATCGACCTTCTTCGCGTCCTCGTCATATTCGAACATCGGGAAGTCGACGATCCAGCAAAATTCGAACCGCTTGTCGTCGATCAGCCCCAGCGTCTCGGCGACGCGGGTGCGGGCGAGGCCGGCAAGCTTGGCGGCCTGCGCTTCCTTGCCGGCGGCGAAGAACACGCCGTCATCGGGACCGAGACCGAGCGCTTCGGCGATCTTCGCCATGCCTTCCTCGCCATGGTTCTTGGCGATGGGGCCGCCCCATTCGCCGCCCTTGCGGGTAGCGTAACCGAGGCCGGCAAACCCTTCGGACTGGGCCCAGGCGTTCATGTCGTCGAAGAATTTACGGCTCTTGTCGGCGGTCCTGGGTGCCGGCACCGCACGGACGACATCGCCCGCCTCGACGATCGAGGCGAAGCGGCCGAAGCCCGAGCCGACGAACAGATTGGACACGTCGGTGATGAGCAGCGGGTTGCGCAGGTCGGGCTTGTCGTTGCCGTATTTCAGCATCGATTCGCGGTAGGGGATGCGCTTGAACGGCAGCGGCGAGACGGTGCGGCCCTTGCCCTGCCAGTCCGCATATTCCTCGAACACGCCGTGGAGCACCGGTTCGATCGCGGCGAACACGTCTTCCTGCGTGACGAAGCTCATCTCGAAATCGAGCTGGTAGAATTCGCCCGGCGAACGATCGGCGCGGGCGTCCTCGTCGCGGAAGCAGGGCGCGATCTGGAAGTAGCGGTCGAAGCCGGCAACCATCAGCAGCTGTTTGAACATCTGCGGCGCCTGCGGCAGCGCGTAGAACTTTCCCGGATGGACGCGGCTGGGGACCAGGTAATCGCGCGCGCCTTCGGGCGACGACGCGGTCAGGATCGGCGTCTGGAATTCGGTGAAGCCCTGATCGATCATCCGGCGGCGCAGCGACGCGATGACGTTCGAGCGCAGCAGGATGTTCGCGTGGAGCCGTTCGCGACGCAGATCGAGGAAGCGATAGCGCAGGCGGATATCTTCCGGATACTCGGCCTCTCCGGCGACCGGCATCGGCAGTTCCTGCGCCGCCGACTGGAGCGTCGCGGCGCGGGCATAGATTTCGATCGCGCCGGTCGCGAGGTTCGGGTTCCTGGTCGCCTCGCTGCGCAGCTTCACGCTGCCATCGATGGTCAGCACCGATTCGGTACGCGCCGATTCGAGCAGCGCGAGCGCGGGCGAGTCGCTGTCGGCGACGATCTGGGTAATGCCGTAATGGTCGCGCAGGTCGATGAACAGCACGCCGCCATGGTCGCGCTTGCGATGCACCCAGCCCGACAGGCGGACGGTGTCGCCGTCGTTCGCGTCCGTGAGCTGGCCGCAGTTATGAGTGCGATAGGCGTGCATCGGTAAGACCCTTGGCGGTGTTTCACTAAAATAGTGATTTCTGGATGTGCGCCGCTTCCCTCCCCCACCCCCTTTTGTCAAGGCGCGGAACCTTGCTATGCGGGCGTGATGCATATCCATCCGTTGATCGAGGACAGCGCGACCCTCGCCGCCCTCTGTACCCGCCTCGCCACGTCCGACTTCGTTGCCGTCGACACCGAGTTCATGCGCGAGAACAGCTATTGGCCCGAACTGTGCCTGATCCAGATCGCCAATACCGAGGAAGCGGCGGCGATCGATCCGATGGCGCCGGGCATCGACCTGACGCCGCTGCTGCACCTGCTGACCGATAACGAGGACGTGCTGAAGGTCTTCCATGCGGGGGGGCAGGATATCGAGATCGTCTACAACCTGACCGGCAAGACCCCCTTCCCCATGTTCGACACGCAGGTCGCGGCGATGGCGCTGGGTCAGGGCGAGCAGGTCGGCTATTCGAACCTGGTCGACGCTTATCTGGGGATCACGGTCGACAAGGGGGCACGGTTCACCGACTGGTCGCGCCGGCCGCTCGACGACCGGCAGATCGACTATGCGATCGCCGACGTGACGCATCTGTCGGTGATCTTTCCCAAGATGCTGGCGAAGCTGCGCAAGACCGGGCGCGGGCTGTGGCTGGACGAGGAAATGGAGCGGATCGGCGATCCATCCAATTATTTCAACGATCCCGAGACGGTGTGGCAGCGCATTCGCGTCAACAGCCGCAAGCCCGAGGTGCTGGGCCGGCTGAAGGCGCTGGGCAAGTGGCGCGAGTTGGAGGCGCAGGGCAAGGATCTGCCGCGCGGGCGGATCGTGAAGGATGAGACGATCGCCGATCTGGCGGGCAATCCGCCGCGCAAGCAGGCCGATCTGGCCAAGGTGCGCGGGCTGTCGGCGGCATGGGCGCACAACGATATCGGGGCGCGCATGATGAGCGCGCTGGCCGAGGCGCGGCCGTTGCCGGCCGATGAGATGCCGGGGCGCGACGAGCGCAAGCCGGCATTGGGCAAGGAAGGGGCACTGGTCGCCGACCTGCTGAAACTGCTGCTGAAAATCCGCGCGAACGAGATCAAGGTCGCCGCGCGGCTGCTGGCGCGGTCGGACGATCTGGAGGCGCTGGCCGCCGGGCAGCGCGACGGGCTGTCGATCCTGAACGGGTGGCGGTTCGAGCAGTTCGGGCGCGATGCGCTGGCACTGGTCGAGGGTCAGCTTGGGTTCACCGTGCTGGGTGGACGATTGAAGATGACCCGAGCGGAGGTGGTGGAATGAAGCAGTTTGCGCTGATGGCAGTAGCGGTGGCCGGCTGTGCCGAACCGCAGACGCCGCCGCCGGTACGGACCTCGCCGCCGACAATGGGGTCGCGGCCGGTCGGGCCGGTCGGTGCGCCGCAGATCGATAGCTGCGGTCTGGGCTCGATCGCCGATGTGGTCGGCAAGGCGGTGACCGAAACCCTGCCCGAGGATGCGCGCAAGCGGTCGGGTGCGCGGACCGTGCGAGTGATCCGGCCGGGAATGATGGTGACGATGGACTTCCGACCCGACCGGCTGAACATCGACCTCGACGACAAGGGCGTGGTGACCAATTTGCGCTGCGGTTGATGCTTGCGGAAGTTGACAAAGGTTACGGTACGTCGATCTTTCAAGCCTTATAAACGCCAATGAATGCAATGGGTTGAGTTGCGCGATGGGCGCGGAAGTTGACACGTTGCCATTTTGACGTTCGCGAGGCGCGTTCCGTGATCCCGACGGTGAAAAGAGCGGCCGGACGGTCGCAAATCGGGGGCGTGTAGGAAAGCGGCGTCAGGACGTGACCAGTGCCGTTTCCATGCCCAGCGCCGTCGCCAGCGCCTTGTGCCGTTTCTGAACAGCTTCCCCGTACAGCGCGGCATCGCGGCCGGGGACGACCAGTTCGACCTGACCGCGACCGCGGCGCAGATCGGTGCGCTGGAGCGGAGCAGCAACGCCGCCGCTGAGGCGCTGGCCCAGGCGCATGGCGAGGCCCCAGCGGTGCGCGACGGAAAGCGCCGCTGCCGGGGCGAGGCGGGGCAGCGGATCGGGGGGGACGTCGCCGCCGCCGCCGAGACAGCTATAGAGCGCTTGTGCGACGATCGCGCGGCCGGCGGCGTCGATCGCGACCCAGTTGCCGTGCAGCGCGATCTCTACGCCGCGTTCGGCGCGGAATTCGGGATTGGCGTGCCAGCCAACATCGGCGAGCAGACAGGCGGCATGGCGCAGCCGGACCATCGCGGCATCGTCATCCGGGAATAGCGGCGCGATCCATTTGTGTAGCAGGTCGCCATGTTCGGCGAAGCGGCCCTGCCGGGCCCCTTCGTCATGGGCGGCGATCAGCAACGGATCCTGTGCGCGGACATCGGCGGGCAAAGCGGCGTAGAGCAGCCCTTCGCGCAGGCCATAGGCCGATACCGTAGTCGTCGCCGAACCGAGATGCTTGGTCATCGACGCCAGCACCGCCGTCGCATTGTCGAGCGTCGGCACGCGCCCGCCCGACAGGTTCGGCACGGCCTTCAGATCGGTGCGAGGAAGATCGGCAAGAACCTTTCTCAACGCATTGATTCGATTGAGTGATATGGCATAGCCATGGGCGATCGGCAGCGGATAGCCGGTCAGATGCATGTCGAGCCGGGCAAGCGCGCGCCATGATCCGCCGACGAGATAGAGGGGCAGTCCCCGTCCCTGCCCCGCCCAGCCGGCGTCGCGCACCATCCGCTGTACCGTGCGGTCGAGTTCGCCCGCGCGTCGTTCGCGGATCGCGCCGATACGCAGCACACCGAGCGGAAAGGAGACACGCTCGCCGAGCTTGCCGCCCCTTACCCGGACCAGTTCGAGACTGCCGCCGCCAAGGTCGCCGACGATGCCGTCGGCATCGGGGATCGCCGACAGCACGCCGTGGCCGGCAGCCTGCGCCTCCTCCTCGCCCGACAGCGTTTCCACGCTCAGGCCGCAGCTTTCTGCGAGCGCAATCAGGTCGCGGCCGTTGCTGGCGTCGCGGACGGCGGCGGTGGCGACGGTGCGGACGACATCGACCTGCATCTCGCGCGTCAGCCATGCGAAGCGGGCAAGCGCGGCGCCGGCAACGCGAAACGCCTCCGCGTCGATCGTGCCGGTCGCCGCCAGCGAGCGGCCGAGGCCCGCCAGAACCTTTTCGTTGAAAAGCGTCGCCGGGATGCGATCCGGCCCGCCATAGACGACCAGACGGATCGAGTTCGATCCGATGTCGATGATCGCGCTATGGGCGATGGTGGCGGGACGGCTCCACGGCAATCGGATCACATCGTTCCTTCCCGGGCGGCGCGCCACGCACGCAGCGACAATTTCTGCGGTACCGTCGCCGACCCGCTCTCGATCGCCGCACCGCGCCCGGACAGCGACGGGTTGGTCATGAAATAGCGGTGCAGGTTGAACGGCTTGTCACCCTTCGCCATCCGGCGATAGCTGCCGTCGGGGCCGAGGTCCCAGCTCTGTTCGGTGTCGAGCAGATTGGCGACCATGACCTGGTCGAGCACCTGGTCGTGAACGGTCGGGTTGGTGATCGGCAGCAGATATTCAACGCGGCGGTCGAAATTGCGCGGCATCCAGTCGGCCGACGACACATAGACCAGCGCTTCATCGTTCGGCAGCGCCTGTCCGTTGCCGAAGCAATAGATACGGCTGTGTTCGAGGAAACGGCCGACGACCGATTTGACGCGGATGTTGTCGGACATGCCCGGCACGCCCGGCCGCAGGCAGCAGATGCCGCGCACGATCAGGTCGATCTGCACGCCCGCCGCCGATGCTTCGTACAGCTTGTCGATCAATGCCGGATCGACCAGCGAGTTCATCTTCAGCCAGATCGAGCCTTCGCCGCCGGCGCGGGCGGTCTGAATCTCGCCCTCGATCAGCGCCTCCAACCGGTCGCGCAGGTCGCGGGGGCTGATGGCGAGCTGTTGCAGCGCCTGCGGTTCGACATAGCCGGTGATGTAGTTGAACACCTGCGCCGCATCGCGCCCGATCACCGGATCGGCGGTGAAGAAGCTGAGGTCGGTGTAGATGCGCGCGGTGATCGGGTGATAATTGCCGGTGCCGAAGTGACAGTAGGTGCGATAGCCCTGTTCCTCGCGGCGGACGACCATCGAAATCTTGGCGTGGGTCTTCCACTCGATAAAGCCGTAGACGACCTGCACCCCGGCACGTTCGAGCACCGAGGCGAGGTTGAGATTCTGTTCCTCGTCGAAACGGGCCTTTAGTTCGACGACGGCGGTCACCGACTTGCCGGCCTCGGCAGCGGCGACCAGCGCGGCGACGACGGCGGATTGCTTGCCGGCGCGGTACAGCGTCTGCTTGATCGCGACGACATCGGGATCGGCGGCGGCTTGCTTGAGGAAGGCGAGCACGACGTCAAAGGTTTCGTACGGGTGGTGGACGACGATGTCCTTTGCCCGGATCGCCGCGAAACAGTCGCCGCCATATTCGCGGATGCGTTCGGGGAAGCGCGGGGAAAAGGGCGGGAATTTCAGGTCGGGCCGGTCTTCCGCGACCAGCATCGACAGGTCGCCGATGCCGAGGAACCCGCCGGTTTCGGTGATCAGCGCATCGCTGCCGCCCATTTCGTCGCGCAGCAGCTGGACCAGTTCGTCGGAAATGCCCGATTCGATTTCGAGGCGGATGATCCGGCCGCGACGGCGGCGTTTGATCGCGGTACGGAAATAGAGGACCAGATCCTCGGCCTCTTCCTCCAGTTCGATATCGCTGTCGCGGATGACGCGGAAGGCGGCGGAGGCGCGCACGGTATAGCCGGGGAAGAGCTGGCCTGAGAAATGGCGCAGCAC
Organism: Sphingomonas sp. BL-S-05; assembly: GCF_055521695.1. NCBI lineage: Bacteria > Pseudomonadati > Pseudomonadota > Alphaproteobacteria > Sphingomonadales > Sphingomonadaceae > Sphingomonas > Sphingomonas sp. BL-S-05. The sequence continues at coordinate 1,297,405 of NZ_CM145499.1, forward strand.
GGTCTCGATCGCGACATAACGCGCCGACTTGCCCGGCAGGCGGACGAAGCGCGGCATCGCCGAGGGCAGCAGCACGACCTCGCGCACCTCGACCTCGTCCGACCGGCGGATCAGGTCGAACAGCATCGCCGAACCGAGATTCGGGATGAACGGGAACGGGTGCGCCGGGTCGAGTGCCTGCGGGGTGAGCACCGGGAATAGCTGATCGCGGAAATAGCGGGCGAGCCATTCCTCGGTCTCACCATGCAGCGCATCGGCGCCGAGCACGCTGATATCCGCCTCGGCCAGTTGCGCGGCGATATCGCGCCAGATGCGCTGCTGGCTGTCGACCAACCCGGCGGCGTCGACAGTGATGGCGGCGAGTTGCTGCGACGGGGTCAGGCCGTCGACCGATTCATGGCCGACCTCCTGCATCTGCTGCCCCTTCAGACCCGCGACGCGAACCATGAAGAATTCGTCGATATTGGTCGCCGAGATCGACAGGAAGCGCAGCCGTTCGAGCAGCGGGTGGTCGGGGTTGCACGCTTCGTCGAGCACGCGGCGGTTGAACGCCAGCCACGACAGTTCGCGGTTGAAATAGCGTGCCTCGGGCGCGGCGGCGACGGTGGTGCGGGCGGAGGGGACGGGATCGTTCACAGCAGGCGGTCCAGCAGCAACGGATTGCCGGCCAGCGCGGCGCGCGCGGCGGGAACGGTGAGACGGCGCGTCGAGCGCAACATGGCATCTTCCTCCAGAGCCTCGACGATGCGAAGCACCGCAAGGTGGCTCCGTTCGACGCGGCGGGCAAGCCAGCGCACCAGATCGGGCGCGGCGACGAGTTCCTTCCTGTCGAAGAGATATTGCAGCAGTGTTTCGATCAGCACATCGTCGGGCGCTTCAAGGCGCAGCACCGGCGTCGCGTTGATGCGCGAGCGCAGGTCGGGCAGCCCGATCCGCCAGATCGGCGGGGCGGCATCGGCGACGATCAGCAACGGGCGGGCATCGCTCTGTGCCCGGTTCCATGCGTGGAACAGTTCGGTCTCGCTCCAGCGATCGGCATCGTCGGCGATCGTCCCGCCACTCTTCGCCGCGAACAGCCGTGCCAGCAGCGTACGGCCCGATTTGCGCGGGCCGACCAGCAACGCCGCCTGGACCGGCCAGGTCGCGAAATGATCGAGATGGTGGACGGCGGCTTCGTTCGACGGCCCGACGAGGAACAGGTCCTGCCGGGCGCCGGCGGGAAGTTCGAGAGGCAGGGTAAGCTGAACCGTAGCGCGAGGCAGACTGGTCATTCCTGCGGCGCACTCGGAGGGGCGGTCGGGGTCGAGGCGGCGCGACGACGGATACGGAGCACGCCGTCGCCCTGTTGCACCTGCCACCCGCGCGATTCGAGCGCGGCGCTGAGGATGGCGATATCGCCATCGAAGGTCACCCGCAGCACCGATACGCCGCCGAGCGCGAGGCTGGAGGTCGCCGCCGAGCGGACGCCGGGGACCGATCGCAACGCGGCCTCGGTCAATTCGACCGCCGCGACGGTCGGGGTGTCGGCCTGGATCGACAGGGTGACGCTGTCGCCGGTCGGAACCGGGGTCGGGGTAGCGCCCGCGTCGATGCTGGTCGGGTCGACGATCTCCTCCTCGTCGGGCAGGATCACGCTGCCCGGTGGCGGGGCGGCGAGGACGAGGTCGGGGCGGAGCGCACCGCTGCGCAGCCCCTGTTGATACAGCGCGTCGAGGCGGCGGACGCCTTCGTCGAGCAACGCCGGGACCGCATCCCCCTGATTGACGCGGAGCGAGAAGCTGCCGAGCAGACGGTTGTCGGGGCCGTAGCCGGCGGTGAAGGTGCCGATCACCGGGCCGCCGGGCCATTGGCGATACAGGCGGACCTGCGGGATGAGCACGTCGGATGCGCCATATTGGTTGAGCACGGTGCGCCACCAGCCCCGGCCGCGCCGCGTCACCTGTCCGGCGTTGAGCAGCAGCCCGTCGGCGCCGGTGCCGCTGGGGCGGACATAGTCCATGACGCTGCCACCGGTGCGGAAGCGCGCCCATGCCGCCTGCCATGGCGTCGCCCGTTCGAACACGGTGCCGGTGCCGCCGTCCCAGATCAGCGGCACCACCAGCATGGCGGGCGAACGTTCGGATACGCCGGCGATGCCCAGGATCGAGGCGGCGCGACCGCGATTGAACAGTACGCCCAGCCGGGCGATGTAGCGGTTCGGGCCGATCTGTTCGCTTTCGACGACGATGCTGGTCACCAGCGAATCGAGCGTGCCGTCGGGCAGCGAGCGCGCCTGTCCCGTCAGCCGTTGCGACAGCATCTGCCAGCCCTTGCGCTGGGCGAGGCGCCAACCGGTGGTGCGCGCCGCCTCCGCCGTCGGGCCGGCGACGTCGACGCGCACGCCGTTCACCTCGAAGCTGCCCGATCCGTCGACCGGCGCGACCCCGCCTTGCTGGGCCACGACCGCCCCGGTCGCGACCACGCCCAATGCGAGGGCGGCAAGGATGCGGCGGGGCTGAACCAAAATCATGCGCGCCTTTTGACGAAGCAGGCGTGGAAATCCAAGCGCGATGTGGCTAGTCGGACCCAATGAGCAACGAAGCGGACCGCGGCGGCGGCTATACCTACGCACAGGCAGGCGTCTCGATCGCGGCGGGCAACGCCCTGGTCCGCGCGATCGGACCGCTGGCCAAGTCGACGCGGCGGCCGGGGGCCGATGCCGAACTGGGCGGGTTCGGCGGGGTGTTCGATCCGAAGGCGGCGGGGTTCAAGGATCCGTTGCTGGTCGCCGCCAATGACGGCGTCGGTACCAAGCTGAAGCTGGCGATCGAACACAATGCGCATGACGGGGTCGGTATCGATCTGGTCGCGATGTGCGCCAACGACCTGATCGTGCAGGGTGCCGAGCCGCTGTTCTTCCTCGACTATTATGCCAGCGGCAAGCTGGTCGCCGATACCGCCGAGCGGGTCGTCGCCTCGATCGCCGAGGGGTGCCGGCAAGCCGGCTGCGCGCTGATCGGGGGTGAGACCGCCGAGATGCCGGGCATGTATGCCGATGGCGACTATGACCTTGCCGGCTTCTGCGTCGGCGCGGTCGAGCGCGAGCAGTTGTTGACCGGGGACAAGGTCGCGGTCGGCGACGTCATCCTCGGGCTGGCGTCGTCTGGGGTTCATTCGAACGGCTTCTCGCTGGTGCGGCGACTGGCGGTCGACAAGGGGTGGAAGCTCGACCGCCCTGCCCTGTTCGATCAGGACGTGCTGCTGATCGACGCGCTGATGGCGCCGACCAGGATCTACGTGAAGTCGCTGCTGCCGCTGCTGCGCGAAGGGCGCATTCACGGGCTGGCGCATATCACCGGCGGCGGATTGCTGGAGAATATTCCGCGCGTGCTTCCGCAAGGCGCGCATGCCACGGTCGATGCCGATGCGTGGGAACAGTCGCGGCTGATGGCGTTCCTGCAGGCACAGGGCAATATCGAGCCAGAAGAGATGGCGCGGACGTTCAACTGCGGCATCGGCATGGCGGTGCTGGTCGCTGCCGAAGACGCCGCTGCGGTCACGACGGCGCTGGAGCAAGCGGGAGAGACCGTCGTGCGCATCGGCACGGTCGATGCGGGCGACAAGGGCTGCACCGTCAAAGGCAGCGCGGGCACGTGGAGCGCCCGTGCCGACTGGAGCGCGACGCATCTTGGCTAAACACCGTGTCGGGGTCCTGATTTCGGGGCGGGGATCGAACATGGCGGCGCTGATCGAAGCGGCCAAGGCGGCGGACTGCCCCTATGAAATCGTGCTGGTGGCGTCGGACAAGCCCGATGCCGCCGGCCTGGCCCATGCCGCCGAACAGGGTATCGCGACCTTCGCCCAGTCGCCCCGCGGCATCCCGAAAGCGGAATATGAAGCGGCGATCGACGGGGCGCTGCGGGACGCAGGGGTCGAGACGATCGCGCTGGCCGGCTATATGCGCCTGCTGTCGGACTGGTTCGTCGGACAGTGGCGCGACCGGATCGTCAACATCCATCCCTCGTTGCTACCGGCCTATAAGGGGCTGGATACGCATGCCCGTGCGATCGCCGCCGGCGATACCGAGGCGGGCTGTTCGGTGCATGTCGTCACCGAAGAACTCGACGCCGGGAGCGTATTGGCGCAGGCGCGCGTTCCGATCCTGCCCGACGATACGCCTGATACGCTGGCGGCGCGGGTGCTGGTGGAGGAACATCGCCTCTACCCGCGAACCCTGGCGGAGTTTGTGACGCGATGACCGAGATGCTCGACCATATCCGTGAAGCAGTGAAGGTATTGCCGGGGGTCGAGGAACGGCAGGAGGACGGCGCGACCGTCTTTCTGGTTGAGGGCGAAGCGTTCGTCCGGGTGGACGGCGCGGCGACGGTGCGCGGCGACGATGGCTGGATAGCACTGCCCGGTGACGACGGGACGGCGATCGACGATGCGGTCGCCCATGGATGGGAGCTGGCGGCGCCACGCGGACTGCTGGAGGCAGGCGGGCGTTAACCCCGTTTCGGTGCAGTAACGCTTCCCCGGCCCCTATCCAGCGACGTCGCGATCGGATACGATCCGGTCCGGCTTCCCATGGGGGGGAAGTAGAGGGGAAGACCATGACGTTCGTGAAGATGCTTTGCGTCGCCGCTTTTGCTGGCGCGTCGATGACCGTTGCGGTTGCGCAGGACCAGTCGGCTCCGGTGACCGCCGTCGCGCGTGGGGGCGCCACCGCCAATGCGCAGCTGCCGGCGAACACCGAAGTGTTGTTGTCGATGAACGAGGACCTGACGACCAAGGGCGGTCGCATCGAGGTCGGCTACAAGTTCGGGCTGACCGTCGCCGCCGACGTGATGCTGGGCGATTATGTCGTGATTCCGAAGGGTACGCCGGCCATCGGCGAAGTCACCTGGCTGACCGGCAAGGGTGCGTTCGGCAAGTCGGGCAAGATGGAAATCCAGGTCCGTTCGATCGAACTGAACGGCCGCCGCATCCCGGTGACCGGCAAATATCGTCAGGAAGGCGAAGGCAACACCGTCGCGACGGTGGCATCGGTCGCGCTGCTCTGGCCGGCGGCTCCGTTCGTCACGGGCAAGAGCGCGCGCATTCCGGCGGGCCGCGAACTGAAGGCGTTCACCGAGTCGGCGACGCCGGTGACGTTGCCGGCAACGGCCGCTGTGTCGGCAAGCACGCCGGTGGTGGCGGTCGCGGCGACTGCCGGGGTGAAGTAAGGGGGGTTCTCCCTTCTGTCCCGTTCCCATCCGTTCGCTTCGAGCGGAGGTTCGAGCCTGTCGAGAACCGTAGTCGAAAAGCGGTGGCTAATCAGCCCGTTCTCGACGGGCGCTTCTCGACAAGGTCGAAGCTGCTCGAACCAAGCGGGATGGGAGAATGGGGTGGCTTTCTCCGCTTCCGTTCGTGCCGAGTAGGGGCTGAGCGCAGTTGAAGGCCCGTATCGAAGGACTTGGCCGCCAACGGTCCTTCATACGCCGCTTCGACAGGCTCAGCGGCTACTCGAGACGAACGGTGGAGCAAGTTCGCAACCGACCAACGCAGAAACGAAAAAGGCCCGCCTCCTTCACGGAAGCGGGCCTTTCATTTCATCGGCCGATCGATCAGCCGACGATTTCTTCCGGCTTGAAGAAGAAGTCGATCTCGATCTTCGCATTCTCTTCCGAATCCGAACCATGGACCGAATTGGCTTCGATCGATTCGGCCAGTTCCTTGCGGATCGTGCCCGGTTCGGCGTTCGCCGGGTTGGTCGCGCCCATGATGTCGCGGTTCGCCTGCACGGCGTTTTCGCCTTCCAGCACCTGCACGACGACCGGACCCGAGATCATGAACGACACCAGGTCGTTGAAGAACGGACGCTCGCGGTGCACGCCGTAGAAACCTTCGGCCTGTTCGCGGGTCATCTGGATGCGCTTCGAAGCGACGACGCGCAGGCCGGCTTCCTCCAGCATCTTGGTGACGGCGCCGGTCAGGTTGCGGCGGGTCGCGTCGGGCTTGATGATCGAAAAGGTACGGGTGGCGGCCATGGCGGTCGCAGCTCCTGCGTTGCTGGTTGGAAGTGGACGGTCCCCCTAGTCGGGCGCCGCGTTACAGGCAAGCGTTACGCCGCCTGTTCCCAACCATTGTCGCTCTGTCGCCAGTAGCGGCGTTCGACACCGTCGCGGTCGGCCAGTCCCTTCCACGCCGCACGGGCAGCGGCGATATGGTCCTCGCCAAAGAAGTGGAAGGCGCGATCGAAGGTCAGCGCCTCCTCGCGCCACCGGCCGTCGACGATCGCGATGTTGCGGGCGGTATTGGTCGCAACGACGTCTGGAGCGATCAGCACCGCTTGAAGGCTGTCCTCCCCGGCCCCCGCCTGCGCGTGTGGCAGGAAACTGTCGGGAGCGTAGGTCCATAGCAGCATGTCGAGATTGCGGCGCTGATCGGCATCTTCGGACAACAGGAGCAACCGCTCGCCGTCGCCATGCACGCGCGCGGCGATGCGCGGGAGCACGCGGTCGAGCGGGCTGCGGGTCAGGTGGTAGAAGTCGACTTTCATAGGTTCGCTTGTATGCCCTCCCCCCACCCGTCACCCCAGCGAAGGCTGGGGTCTCTTGCGGCGGGTGTGCCGTGCTTTCCGCAGGAGATTCCAGACTGCGATGGAATGACGTGTTGGGCGGTCGGGCCTCAACCTTCGAAATTGTCCGCGACGAACCGGTCGAGCAGGCGCACGCCGAAGCCGGTCGCGCCCTTGTCGTGGTGGTTGCCGGGTTTGTCGGCCCACACCATGCCGGCGATATCGAGATGCGCCCAACGCACGCCTCCTTCGATATAGCGCTTCAGGAACTGCGCAGCGGTGATCGATCCGGCACCGCGCGGGCCGATATTCTTCATATCGGCGATCGGGCTGTCGAGCAGCTTGTCATAGGCCGGCGACAGCGGGAAGCGCCACAACAGGTCCCCCGATTCGCGCGACGCGGCCAGCAACTGGTCGGCGAGCGAATCGTCATTGGCGAACAGGCCGCCATGTTCGCTTCCCAGAGAGATGATCATCGCGCCGGTCAGCGTGGCGAGATCGACGATGGTGCCCGGCTTATGCGTCTTCTGGACCCAGGTCAGCACGTCGCACAGCACCAGACGCCCCTCGGCATCGGTGTTGAGCACTTCGATCGTCTGGCCCGACATGCTGGTGACGACGTCGCCGGGTCGCTGGGCCTTGCCATCGGGCATGTTCTCGACCAGCCCGACGACGCCGACGACATTGGCCTTCGCCTTGCGCGACGCCAGCGCCTTCATCGCGCCGGCGACCGCGCCCGCGCCGCCCATGTCCCACTTCATGTCTTCCATGCCGGGTCCGGGCTTCAGCGAAATGCCGCCGGTGTCGAAGGTCACGCCCTTGCCGACCAAGGCGAGGTCGACATCCCCCTCGCCCTTCCCGTTCCAGCGCATGGCGAGCAGCCGCGCTTCCTTCTCCGAGCCCAAGCTGACACCGAGCAGCGCGCCCATGCCGAGTTCGGCCATCTGCCGTTCGTCAAGGATGGTCAGTTCGATGCCGAGATCGGTCAGTTCGCGGCATTTCTCGACGAAGCTGACCGGGTAGAGGATGTTCGGCGGATCGGTGACCAGCGTGCGGGTCAGGTCCAACCCCTGGGTGATCGCATCGGCGGCGACGAATGCGTCGTCGATTCCTTCCGGTGCATTGGCGATGGTGATCGTCGTCAGCGTCGGCTTCGACTTTTCGGGCATCTTCGTGCGATAGCCGTCCTGCCGCCAACCGCGCTGCGCCGCCGTCGCTGCGAACCGTGCGACCGATGCCGCCGACACGTCCGTACCGGCGAAATCGACGGTCAGTTCGGTCAGACCCGACAACAGGAACCGTCCGGTCAGCGCGCCGCCCGCCTTTTCCAGCGCCGCGCCGTCGCCGGCACCGATGCCGAGCAGGATGACGCGGTTAGCGCTGTCTCCGTCGCCGGGCACGAAGATTTCGGCCATCGACCCGGCCTCACCGTCGAACCGGCCCGCACGTGCGGCGGCGGCGACCAGCGTCGCGGTGGCATCCTCGAGCCCGGCCGCGGCGATCCGGTCGAGTCCTCCGCTGGCGACGGGCAGGACAAGGGCGGTGGCGGTTCCCCGGTCGGGGGCGAACTGGATCGAGATCGACATGCACTTCCTTCTACGCTGGCGCACATGGGCGCTGCCGCCTTCTAGGCCCGCAGCCGCGGGGAGGTAAAGCGGGTGGACAGCGATTGCGGTTCACGCTGCACGATGCGATAGGCAGGCCACAAGGTCGCCAACAGGCGGCGACAAGGGGAAGCGGAACTAGTGGTGCGTTCGATCGGGTCGCTTGCCCTTGGGTTGACGTTGGCGTTCGGCGGGCCGGCCCTTGCGCAGGATTTGCAGGATCGGCCAGCGCCGCCGCCCGCGCCCGAACAAGCGCTGCCGACCCCGCCGACCGAAGATCAGATCGATTTCTCGTCCGACCTGCTGGAATATGACAGCAATGCCGATATCGTTACAGCGACCGGCGAGGTGCGGCTGCTGCGCGAGGGCAACCGGTTGCGTGCCGACCGGGTGACGTGGAACCGCAAGACCGGACAGGTCGTCGCCGACGGCAATATCGCGGTGACCAACCCGCAGGGCGACGTTGCTTACGGCGACCGGATCGAATTGACCGACACGCTGAAGGACGGCGTGGTCGACAATATGCTGGTGGTGCTCGACGAAGGCGGGCGGATCGCGGCGAAGCGCGGTACCCGTTCCGAAAACGGCGTTGTGACCGTAGAGAGCGCCGCCTATACGCCGTGTTCGGTGACGAATTCGGCAGGATGTCCGAAAGAGCCGTCGTGGAAGATCACGGCGATCAAGGTTCGCTACGACCCGACGCGCAAGCGCATCCGCTATACCGGGGCGGGGCTGACCATCTTCGGCCTGCCGACGATTCCCTTACCTTCCTTCTCGCATTCGATCGGTGATGGCAGCGATTCGGGGCTGCTGGCGCCGTCGATCCGGCTGGACCGGGTCAACGGGGTCGAGGTCGCCGTCCCCTATTATTTCAGCCTCGCGCCCAATCGCGACGTGACGATCACGCCGCACGTCTATACCGCGGTGCTGCCGATGTTGCAGGGCGATTACCGTGCGCTGACGTCGAAGGGCGCGTATCGGGTACAGGGCTATGCGACGGTCAGCCGGCGGAGCGACGACCTTGTGCTCGGTATCGTGCCGACGGGGAGCGAACAGTCGTTCCGTGGCTATCTCGATGCGGTCGGGCGGTTCCAGCTCGACCCGAACTGGGCGGTGTCGGGGTCGCTGCGCTATACCACCGACCAGACCTTCCTGCGCCGCTACGACATTTCGCGCGACGACCGGCTGCGCAACAATGTGACGGTCGAGCGGATCGACCGCGATTCGATGCTGACTGTCAGCGCCTGGGCGGTGCAGACGCTTCGGGTCGGCGACGATCAGGGGATGCAACCGGTGGCGCTCCCCGAACTCGATTATCGACGCCGGTTCAACGGCCTGTTGGGTGGCGTCGCACAGGTGCAGCTCAACACGCTGGCGATCGGGCGGAGCGAGGGACAGGATACGCAGCGTGCCTTTGCCGCCGCGCGCTGGGACCTGACGCGCTATACGCCGCTGGGGCAGGAGGTGACGTTCACCGCCTATGCGCGTGGCGACGTCTATAATGCGCACGACACGATCGATACCGCGGTGCTGAGCTATCGCGGCGACGAGGGCTTCACCCCGCGCGGCATCGCCGCGGCGGCGGTCGATATCCGCTGGCCGTTCGTCGGCGCGATCGGCGGCGGCACGCAACGGATCAGCCCGCGCGTGCAACTGGTCGCGTCGCCGAAGATCGCCAACCTGCAGGTCCCGAACGAGGATGCGCGCGCCGTCGATCTGGAGGATTCGAACCTGTTCGCGCTCAATCGCTTCGCGGGGTACGACCGGTTCGAGGATTCGTCGCGCATCACCTATGGCCTCGACTATGCGATCGATCTGCCGGGCGTGGCGGTGGCGGCGACGATCGGGCAAAGCTACCGCGCCAGCCAGCGCGCCAGCATCCTGCCGAGCGGCACTGGTCTGGACGATCGCTTCTCCGACTTTGTCGGGCGGACCGATATTCGGTTTCGCGAACTGGTGACGTTCACCCATCGCTACCGGCTCGACAAGGACGGGTTGAAGATTCGCAGGAACGAACTCGACGCGACGGTCGGCAGTCGCCGGACCTATCTGCAGGTCGGCTATCTGCGGCTGAACCGCGATATCGACGAGCTGGAGGATCTGCAGGACCGCGAGGAAATTCGCGTCGCGGGGCGGATCGCCTATGGTCCGTTCTGGTCGGCGTTCGGTTCGGCGACGGTCGACCTGACCGACAAGTCGGAGGATTCGCTTTCGCTGTCCGATGGTTATGATCCGATCCGCCACCGGCTGGGTGTCCAGTATGAGGACGATTGCCTGCGGCTCGGCCTGACGTGGAAGCGGGATTACCAGCGGATCGGCGACGCGCGCAGCGGCAGCAGCTATCTGGTAACGCTGGCATTGAAGAATCTGGGACGATAAGGCCCTGTTCAGGCGCGGCGGGTCATGAATTTGCCCGAATGGTGCGGCACCGCCCTGAATTCGCGCGCATGGGATAAGACGACCAAGTGACCAACAACATCGTGAATGTCGGCCGCATCGGCCGTTCGATCGCCGGTTTCGTCGCGATCGCCGCCGCCGCCACGCTGGCGGCGCAGACCGTGAGCGACGGGCAGGAAGTGCCCGGCGCCAATCTGAACCTGCCGGGCAATCCGACGATCTTCGGCAAGCTGGACCCCAATATCCGCAAACCGACCGCGATCGTGAACGACACGGTGCTGACCGGCACCGATGTCGACCAGCGCATGGCGTTGATCGTCGCGCTGAACGATTTCAAGTTGAGCGAGCAGGACCGCGAGGTATTGCGCCAGCAGGTCGTGCGCCAGCTGATCGACGAAACGCTGCAGATCCAGCAGGCCAAGGCAAAGGACATCACCGTCACGCCGGCCGAACTGGAGCAGAGCTTCAACCGGCTGGCCAAGCAGCGGTTCAACCAGACGCCCGAGCAGCTGCGCGCCTATCTGCGCACCGTCGGATCGTCGGATCGGTCGCTGCGGCGGCAGATCGAGGGCGAACTGGCATGGAGCCGGCTGCTGCGGCGGCAGGTCGAGCCGTTTGTGAATGTCGGTGAAGAAGAGGTCGCCGCGGTCATCAAGCGCTTGGAGGAATCCAAGGGCGCCGAAGAGTATAGCCTGCGCGAAATCTATATGAGCGCCACGCCCGATCGCGCCGCCGAGGTGCAGGGCGGCATGACCAAGATGATCGAACAGATCCGCCAGGGTGCACCGTTCGAGTATTTCGCGCGGAATTTCTCCGAAGCGTCGACCCGTGCGGTCGGCGGTGATCTGGGTTTCGTGCGACTTAACATGTTGCCCGAGCCGTTGCAGCGCGCCGCGCAGCAGATGCAGGTCGGGCAGATCGCCGGGCCGATCGAGGTGCCGGGCGGCTATTCGATCCTGTATCTGGCCGACAAGCGGCAGGTGCTGACGGCCGACCCGCGCGACGCCAAGCTGGCGTTGCGGCAGTTGTTCCTGCCCTTCCCCGCCGGCACCACCGAGGCGCAGGCGAGCGCGAAGGTCGCGGCCTTCACCGAAGCGACGCAGGCGATCCGCGGATGTGGCGACGCGACCAAGGTCGCGCAGACGCAGAAGGCCGAGATCGTCGACAATGACGCGGTCACGGTCCGCAGCCTGCCGCCGGCGTTGCAGGAAATCATCCTGAAGCTGAACGTCGGACAGGCGACTCCGCCCTTCGGTTCGCCCAAGGACGGCGTGCGCGTGCTGGTCGTGTGCGGTCGCGAAGATCCGCGTAACGGCGCGCTGCCCAGCGCGGCGCAAATCCAGCAGGGGCTGGAGCAGGAACGCGTCAACCTTCGGGCGCAGCGGATGATGCGCGACCTGCGGCGTGACGCGGTGATCGAATATCGTTGAGGGAGCAGGTACGATGCCGGCGATCGCGCCGTTAGCGGTATCGATGGGCGACCCGGCGGGAATCGGTCCGGAAGTGATCGCCAAGGCTTGGGAACGGCGGGACGCGGAACGCCTCCCCTGCTTCTTCGCGGTCGGCGACGTGGCGGCGGTGTCGGCGGTGTGGAACGGTCCGGTCGAACGGATCGACGATCCACGCGACGCGGCGCTGGTTTGCGGCCGGGCATTGCCGGTCGTGTCGGTGGTCGATGGCGACGCGATCAACCCCGGGCACCCCGATATCGGTGGCGCGCGCTGTGCGTTGCAGTCGCTGGAACTGGCGGCGGGTCTGGCGCGGTCCGATGCGGCATCGGGTCTGGTCACTGCGCCGGTGTCGAAGGCCGATCTGTACCGGATCGGCTTCGATTATCCGGGGCAGACCGAATTCGTTGCCGAACGTTGCGGCGTCGCGCGTGAGAATGCGGTGATGATGCTGGCGGGTCCGACATTGCGGGTCGTGCCGCTGACGATCCACGAACCGCTGTCGGCGGTACCGCATGTGCTGACCATCGATCTGCTGGTCGCCCGCGCGCGGGCGACGGCGCGGGGCCTCACCCGCGACTTCGGGATCGCGGCGCCGCGTCTCGCGCTCGCCGGGCTCAATCCCCATGCCGGGGAAGGCGGCGCGATCGGACGCGAGGAAATCGAGGTGATGATCCCCGCCGTCGAACTGTTGCGCGCCGAGGGGATCGATATCGTCGGGCCGCTGGCTGCCGACACGATGTTCCATCCCCGCGCCCGCGCGCGATACGATGCGGCGCTGTGTGCCTATCACGATCAGGCGCTGATCCCGATCAAGACGCTGCATTTCGATGATGGCGTCAACATCACCCTCGGCCTGCCGATCGTGCGGACCTCGCCCGACCACGGCACCGCTTTCGACATTGCCGGACAGGACCGGGCGGAGCCGGGCGCGATGATCGCGGCGATCCGCATGGCGGGCGACGCCGCCGCGCGCCGGGCCGCGGCGTGAGCGTCACCCCGGTCGGCGACCTGCCGCCGCTGCGCGACGTCATCAAGCGTCACGACCTGTCGGCGAACAAGGCGCTGGGGCAGAATTTCCTGTTCGACCAGCAATTGCTCGACCGGATCGCGCGCGTGCCCGGCGACCTGCACGATCAGGAAGTGCTGGAAGTCGGTCCCGGTCCGGGCGGACTGACCCGGGCGCTGCTGCTGGCCGGGGCGAAGGTGACCGCGATCGAACGCGACCGGCGCTGTATTCCCGCACTCGAAGAGCTGGGTGCAGCGTTTCCGGGGCGGTTGCGCGTGATCGAGGGCGATGCGCTGGAAATCGACGCACCGTCGCTGTTCGAGGGGCGGCCGCATATCGCCTCCAACCTGCCCTATAATGTCGGCACCGCGCTGTTCGTCGGCTGGCTGTCGAGCGGGTGGCAGCCATGGTGGCGCAGTCTGACCTTGATGTTCCAGCGCGAGGTCGCCGATCGGATCGTCGCGGGCGCCAATGACGACGCCTATGGGCGATTGGCGGTGCTGGCCCAGTGGCGCAGCACGGCGCGGATCGCGATGCCGGTGCATCGCAGTGCCTTCACCCCGCCGCCCAAGGTCATGTCGGCAGTGGTGCATGTCGTGCCGGGCGAGGCGCCGGAAGGCGTTTCGCTGAAAACGCTCGAACGGCTGACCGCCGCCGCTTTCGGCCAGCGGCGCAAGATGCTGCGGCAGAGTTTGAAGGCGGTGCCCGGCGCAATCGACGCGGCCGAGGCGATCGGCATCGATCCCACACGCCGCGCGGAGACGGTCGGCGTCGCGGAGTTCGTGGCGCTTGCCCGGCGGCTGGACGCGGGTTGACGCCGGTTATTGCTGGGTGGTGGTCGGCGTCCCGGGTACGACGGGCGGGGTCTGCTGCGCGGTCGCGGTGACCGGCGGCCCCTTGGCGATAACTGTCGCCAGTTCGGTGGCGGCGGGGCAGGATGCGCCGCAGACGGTCTTGAGCCTCGCCAGCGTTTCGCGCGCCTTGGTGACGGCGCCCTTCTGGACCAGCGCTTCGCCCTCGCCCTTCAGCGCGACGACGTCATTGGGTTCGAGGCTCAGCGCCTCGCGATACAGGCGGATCGACTTGCCGGGCAGGCCCTGTCCGCGCGCGATATCGGCAAGTGCGATGTAAGCGGGACGGTTGCGCGGGTCGACGACGAGCGCGCTTTCGATCAGGCCGACCGCACCTTCGACATTGCCGGCGGCCTGTGCGGCACGTCCCTGCTGTAACAGCGCGGTCGAACGCGGGTCGATCTGATTATCGGGACGCTGCCCGCTGAGCGAGGTGGACGCGCAGACCAGAGCGAGTGCGGCCGCGACCGAAACCGAGGTGAACCGCATCAATTTCTCCGAATGCGACACCGCCTTATGCCCGGCCGAGGCGTGCGACGAAAAAGCCGTCGGTTGAATCGGATGCCGGGGTCAGGCGCATTCCCGAACCGTGGACGTGCCCGCGCGGCAATGCAAGCGGCAGCGCGCGCCAATCGGGGTTGCGCGCGAGAAACGCATCGACCTGTCCCGCCCCTTCGGCATCGAGCAACGAACAGACGACATAGGTGATGGTACCGGTCGGCGAGGCAAGGCCGGCGGCGACGTCGAGCAAGCGCGCCTGCGTCGAGACCACGCGGCCGAGCCGGTCGGGGGTCAGCCGCCACCGTGCTTCGGGATTGCGCCGCCACGTGCCGGTGCCCGAACAGGGTGCGTCGACGATCACCCAGTCGGCCTGTCCGGCGACATCGGCAAGCATCGCGGCTTCCTTGCCGGGATCGAGCAGACGCGGTTCGGCGATCGTCACGCCGGCGCGCGCCGCACGCGGGGCAAGACGCGAGAGGCGCGGGCGGTCGGTGTCGCTGGCGAGGATGCGTCCCTCCCCCGCCATCTGCGCCGCAATAGCCAGCGTCTTGCCGCCACCACCGGCGCACAGGTCGATGGCGAAGCCGCCCGGTTCGGCACAGGCGGCGAGCGATACGATCTGGCTGCCGAAATCCTGCACCTCGGCACGGCCGTCGCGCAGCGCATCGCTATCGGGCAGCGTATCGGCGGGCAGCCGGATCGCGTCGGGCAGGTCGAGGGCCGGTTCGCCACCCAGTTCGGCGAGCAGCGTGTCGCGGTCGGTACGCAAGCGGTTGACGCGGATGTCGAGCGGAGCCCGTTCGAGCAGCGCGGCAAGATCGGTGTCGTCGAGCCCGGCACCGCGCAGCGCATCGACGAGCCATGTCGGTGCGTAGCTGGTTTCGGCACGCGGTTCGTCCGCTGCGATCGGTGCGGGGCCATAAGATGACCCATCGAAGGTCGCCGCCAGATCGGCATCCTCATCCGCCAGTGCGACGATCGTGGCGCGGGCGTTGATGGGGACCGCACCGAAGCGGCGGACCGCATCATAGGCCAGGGTACGGATCGCACGGCGGTCCTTCGACCCCGCATAGCGCCGTGCGGCGAAGAACCGCTTGGCGACCTGATCGCCCGCCGCGCCGCCGGTGCGCGCCGCATCGAGGATCGCGTCGACCAGATCGATCGTCGCCTGGGTCCGTGCCGCCGGCGTCACGCGGTACCGTCCTGAATCACCATGCCCGACACTAGCAACATAACCTACATCAATCCACCAGGCGGGGGCGCAGAGCGCGGTCCCGTACGGTCAACGCGCGATGACGGAAAACGGGCGATTTAAGGAAGCGGGCTGCGGGCCGTGCAGGATCCGCAGCCGGTGCGGTTCAGCGCGTCGGGTAGTTCGGCGCCTCGCGGGTGATCGTCACGTCATGGACGTGACTCTCGCGCAAGCCTGCATTGGTGATGCGAACGAAGCGTGCGCGTTCCTGCAGATCGGTGATGCTGTGCGACCCGGTATAACCCATCGCCGCCTTCACCCCGCCGACCAGCTGGTGGATGACGTCCTTGGCCGGCCCCTTGAACGCGACCTGCCCCTCGATCCCTTCGGGCACCAGTTTGAGCTGGTCCTTGATATCCTGCTGGAAATATCGGTCGGCCGAGCCCTTGGC
Source organism: Sphingomonas sp. BL-S-05 (assembly GCF_055521695.1). NCBI lineage: Bacteria > Pseudomonadati > Pseudomonadota > Alphaproteobacteria > Sphingomonadales > Sphingomonadaceae > Sphingomonas > Sphingomonas sp. BL-S-05. Next base: position 1,313,396 of record NZ_CM145499.1, read on the forward strand.
CATCGCCCCGACCGAACCCATGCCGCGATAGCTCTTATAGGCGCGGCCCTGGTACAGGAAGGTTTCGCCCGGCGCCTCCTCGGTACCGGCCAGCAGCGATCCGATCATCACCGCCGATGCGCCGGCGGCCAGCGCCTTGGCGACATCGCCCGACGTGCGGATGCCGCCGTCCGCGATCACCGGCACGCCGGTCCCCGCCGCTGCCTTTGCCGCGTCCATGACCGCGGTCAGCTGCGGCACGCCGACGCCGGCGACGACGCGGGTGGTGCAGATCGATCCCGGTCCGATGCCGACCTTGATGCCGTCCGCACCCGCATCGATCAGCGCCCGGGTCGCCTCGCCGGTCGCGACATTGCCGGCGATCACCTGAACGTGCGGGGCGATGGCCTTCACGCGCTTCACCGCCTCGGCGACCTGCCGGTTATGGCCGTGCGCTGTATCGATGACGATCAGGTCGCATTCGGCCTCGATCAGCGCCTCGGTCCGCTCATAGCCCTTTTCTCCGACCGTGGTGGCGGCGGCGACGCACAGACGGCCCGCGCCGTCCTTGGTTGCGTTGGGATAGGTGACCGCCTTCTCGATATCCTTGACCGTGATCAGGCCGACGCAGTGATAGGAATCATCGACCACCAGCAGCTTTTCGATGCGACGCTGGTGTAGCTGGCGACGGGCCTCTTCCTGCGAGACGCCGATGCTGACGGTCGCGAGATTGTCGCGGGTCATCAGCTCGGCGACGGGCTGGTTCGGATTCTCGGCGAAGCGGACGTCGCGGTTGGTCAGGATGCCGACCAGCTTGCCCGATGCCTCGACGACCGGAATGCCGCTGATCCGGTGCCGCTCCATAAGCGCGCGGGCGGCGGAGAGCGGCGCGTCGGCAGTGATGGTGATCGGGTTGACGACCATGCCGCTTTCAAACCGCTTGACCGCTCGCACCGCCGCGCATTGTTCCTCGACGGTCAGGTTACGGTGCAGCACGCCGATCCCGCCCAACTGCGCCATGACGATCGCCATGTCGGCTTCGGTGACCGTGTCCATCGCCGATGACAGGAACGGAATGTTGAGCGCGAGATTGCGGGCGACGCGGGTGCGCGGGTCGGCCTGGCTGGGGAGCACGTCCGATTCCTGCGGAACCAGCAGCACGTCGTCGAAGGTCAGGCCGAGGGTGATATCCATGGGAAGCGTCGTCTCGTATCAGTTGGCGGGGTAGCGGGCGGGGTCGGCAAGCGCGCGGGCGAGCGCGACGTGCAGGTCGGCATCCTCGGCGGCACCCGACAGGTCGATGTGCGCGAGGTCGTCATTGGGTTTGTGGTAGGGGCCGTCGAGATAGGCGAAGAGGCGCTTCATATCGCTGACCGATCCGGTCGCCATGACGGCGGGAATGCCGCGCTTGCCGAACGCCCATCCGTCCTGCCGCTGCACCATGATGTTCGCTTCGGTATCGGTATCGACCTTGCGACCGATCGCGCGGGCGGTCGCGTCGACGATGGCGTCGATCTTCGGATGGTTGCCGCGTCCGACCATCGCCACCGGCATGCCGGTCGGCACGATCGCGGCGGTATCGATATTAAGGTTCGCGACGATCTTGAGCGGGGTTTCGGCGACCGCGGCGGCATAGGCATCGGCGCCGATCAGCCCCTTTTCCTCCGCCGTCGTCGCGACGAAATAGATGCTGCGCTCCGGCGCCGGTCCTTTGGCCAGCGCCCGCGCGACCTCGATCAGAATGGCGGTGCCGCTGGCGTTGTCGGCGGCACCGTTGCAGATGCGATCGGGCGCGCCTTCTGCCCGGCAGATGCCGATATGGTCCCAATGCGCCGACAACAGCACCGCTTCGTTCGAACGCGTACGGCCGGGGATCATGCCGACGATGTTGGCGGTGGTGTAGCGGCGGCGGGTGGTCGTCGCTGTAAGGTCGAACGTGCCGTCAATGTCGACGGGGCGGAAATCCTTGGCGGTCCCCGCCTTGGCCAGCGCCGCGGCCCGATCGCCGAGCAGCGTCGCCGCCTGCGCTTCGGATAGATAGGCAACCGGTATCGGCAGTGCTTCGCCGTCGCGAACGGTCAAGCGGCCGAAATTCTCGCGCACATCGGCTTCGGAAATGGTGCCGGGCGTCAGGTAGATCGCGGCGACGGCCCCTGCTTTCGCCAACGCGCGCGCCTTTGCGGCACGACCGGCACTCAGCGGCATCACCACGACCTTGCCGCGAACCGGCGCGGCGGCGATCGCATCGGCCTCGATCCCGCCAGCATAGACGATGCCGGCATCGCCGACGCGCGTATCGGGCTGGTCCCCGATCGCAACCACGCTGTTCAACGCGACGGTGCGTCCGGCGCGCTTCACCGACGCGGTCGCCGACTTTCCCTCGATCGCGGTCAGCGTCACGTCCTGCCGCCAGCGGCCATCGGGCGCACCGGGCTTGAGGCCGGCATCGGCGAACGCCTGCAATACATAGGCCTCGGCACGATCGCCGCCGGGGGTGCCGGGTTCGCGGCCCTCATAGCCATCGCCGGCGAGTATCGCGACATGGTCGCGCAGCATCTGCGGGGTGATGTGCTGGGCATGGGCCGCCGAGGCGCTGCACAGCAGGGCGGCGAGTCCGAGGATCGGGCGGAGCGACATGCGCCCCACTATCGATCCGAAACGTGACGGGCAAGCGTCAACGCGCGCGTTCGAGCAACCTTCGCGCGGTTTCGACATGCATCGCCTCGATCATCCGGTCGCGAAACCGCTCCGCGCCGCCGGTCGCAGCGGCAATCAGCGCGGCCGCCTCTTCCAGTTCGGCGGTGGTGGGCGAGAAGGCGGCGTTGGCGGCAGCGATCTGGCCGGGATGGATCAGCGACTTGCCATCGAAGCCCATCGCCCGCCCTTCAGCGCATTCGCGCGCCAGCCCGTCGGGATCGGCCAGCGCGTTGAAGACACCGTCGATCGCCCATCCGCCCGCCGCGCGCGCTGCCAGCACGACGCCTTGCAACGCGAGCGCCAGCGCGCCCCGCCCACCGCCGGGCGGCAGGCGCAGTTCGGCGGCGAGGTCGTTGGTTCCGACCATCAATCCAACGACGCCGGGAACCGCCGCGATCTCCGCCGCCGCCAGCACGCCGCGCGGCGTCTCGATCATCGCCAGTACCCTGCGCCCGGCCAGGGGCGCAAGGTCGGCGGCGCGCTCGACCTTCGGCACGACGACCAGCGGCACGTCGACGATCGCCAGTAGGTCGGCGGCGAACTGGTCGCTGTCGGGGGCATTGACGCGAACCGCACCACGACTGCCAAGCAGTTCGATCGCCGCCGGCAACGCGTCGCGCGCCGCTGCCTTCTCCTCCGCACGAACCGAGTCCTCTAGGTCGAGGACGATCAGATCGGCCGACAGGCCGACGGCTTTCGCAATCATGTTCGTCCGCGCGGCGGGCACGAACAAAAGGCTGCGCGGAGCAAGGCTTATGGTGGGTTCCATGCCGACGCTATGCTAGACCGGTCCCGGTCGAGGCAAGCGGGGATGGACGATGATCGTAGGCGTGATCGCGGCGCTGGTGTTGTTGGTGCTGCTCTACCTGTTCATGAGCGTGAAGATCGTGACCCAGGGCCACCAATATACGATCGAACATTTCGGCCGCTTCACCGCAGTCGCGCGGCCGGGGTTCAATTTCTACCCCGCCTTTTTCTATCGTGTCGGCCGGAAGGTTAATATGATGGAGCAGGTGATCGATATACCGGGACAGGAAATAATCACCCGCGACAATGCGATGGTTTCGACCGACGGAGTCGTGTTCTTTCAAGTGCTTGACCCGGCGAAGGCGGCTTATGAGGTGTCCGACCTGTATGTCGCGCTCCAGCAGATTACGACCACAAATCTGCGCACGGTGATGGGGTCGATGGACCTCGACGAGACGCTGTCGAAGCGCGACGAGATCAATGCCCGGCTGCTGGGCGTGGTCGACCATGCGACCAATCCATGGGGCGTGAAGATCACCCGCGTCGAGATCAAGGACATCCGCCCACCCGCCGATATCGTCAACGCGATGGGCCGGCAGATGAAGGCCGAGCGCGAGAAGCGCGCCAACATCCTCGAGGCCGAAGGCGCGCGTGCCTCCGAGATCCTGCGCGCCGAGGGTCAGAAACAGGCGCGCATCCTCGAAGCCGAAGGGCGGCGTGAGTCGGCGTTCCGTGATTCCGAAGCCCGCGAACGCGCCGCCGAGGCCGAGGCGAAGGCGACGCAGGTCGTCAGCGACGCGATCGAAGCGGGCGGTACGCAGGCGATCAACTATTTCATCGCGCAGAAATATGTCGAGGCGGTCGGCAAGTTCGCGACCAGCCCCAATGCCAAGACGATCCTGTTCCCGGTCGAGGCGACGCAGTTGATCGGCACACTGGGCGGGATCGGACAACTGGCGAAGGAAGCGCTGGGCGAGACCAAGGCCGCCGCGCCCGCCCCTGCCCCGACCCCGGCGGTGCGCGAACGGCCGGTCGGTCCGTTCGAGCCGCCCGTGCGATGATCGACGGCGGCTATGGCTGGCTGTTGCTGGCGGCGGCGCTGGGCGCGGCCGAGCTGGCGGTGCCGGGCGTATTCCTCGTCTTCGTGGCGATCGCGGCGGCGATCACCGGTTTGCTCTCGCTGCTGTTCCCTGCGCTGACCCTGCCGGCCGAACTGGCGGTGTTCGGCGCGTGGAGCGTGGTCACGGTACTGATCGGGCGGCGCTGGTATGCCGACTATCCGGTCGACAGTGACGATCCGCTGCTCAACGATCGCGCGGCGCGGCTGATCGGGCAGGACGTGGTCGTCGTCGAAGCGATCGTCGGCGGGATCGGGCGGGTGCGGGTCGGCGACAGCGACTGGATTGCACGCGGACCCGATCTGGACGTCGGCCGCCGCGTGCGGATCGTCGGGGTCAGCGGATCGACGCTGACCGTCGCGTCGGACGATTGACGCCGGGCACGCCGCGCAGGACAAGGCGGCAACGCTTCGCTGACAAGGATTGCCGATGGAACTGACCCGCCGCGACTGGATCGCCGGTGCCGCCGCGACGACATTGGCCGCCGCCCTGCCCGCCCGCGCGCAAGGCCCGGCAGCCGCGTCTGCTGCGACCGCCGCCGACAAGGCCGCCGAAGCGACGCTGTCGAAGATTGCCGAGGCGATGCTGGTCGACGCACCGGAGGCGGCGAGCGGTCTCGGCATCGACACCGGCGCGCGTGCGGTGCTGAAGGCGCGGCTGGGCGATCGGTCGGCGGCGGGGCAGCGGGCGATCGCCGAGCATCTGCGCGCGCACGTCGCAACGCTGAAAGCCATCGACACCGCGCCGCTGTCCCCGGCGACGCGGACCGATATCGACGTGGTCAAGACGGCGTTCGAAACCGCGCTTGACGGCTTCGCGCTTCCCTATGGCGACGTCGCAGTCGGCGGGTGGCGCAACACCCCCTATGTCGTGATCCAGAATGTCGGCGCCTATCTCGACATACCGCGTTTCCTCGACAGCGATCACAGCATCGCGACCAAGGCGGATGCCGATGCCTATCTGGCGCGGCTCGACAGCTATGCGACGCAACTGGATGCCGAAACGGCGCGGGTGCGCGCGGCGTCGGCGCGCGGGGTGGTGCCGCCCGACTTCCTGCTCGACAAGACGCTGAAGCAAATGAACCAATCGCTGGCGGGCGAGCCGGCAAGCTGGGACATCGTAACGTCGCTGACGCGTCGGACGAAGGACATTCCCGGCGACTGGGGCGCGCGGGCGACCGCAATCGCGCGCGATCGGGTCAAACCGGCGCTCGAGCGGCAGTTGGCGGCGATGCAGGACGATCGCAGGAAGGCGACGTCGGACGCCGGTATGTGGGCGCGGCCCGACGGCGATGGCTGGTATCGCTGGGCATTGCGTGCGTCGACCACGACGACGATGACCCCGGACGAGGTCCATGCGATGGGCCGCGACGAACTGGCCCGGTTGCAGGCGCAGATGGACGCGATCCTGAAGCCGCTCGGCTATACCAAAGGCAGCGTCGGCGAGCGGATGACCGCGCTCGGCAAGGACCCGCGCTTCACCTTTCCAGAGGGTGATGCCGGACGGGCGCAAATCATGGAACTGGTCCAGAACCGGCTGCGCGACATCCGCGCCCGGATGCCGCGCGCCTTCAACACGCTGGCGCCCGGCAATGTCGAGGTGAAGCGCATCCCGGTGGTCGAGGAAGCCGGCGCGCCGGGTGCCTATGGCGGGCCGGGGTCGATCGACGGCAAGGTGCCGGGCAAGATGTGGATCAACCTGCGCAATACCGGCATCTGGACCCGTTATTCGCTGCCGACGCTGACCTATCACGAGGCGATCCCCGGCCATGTCTGGCAGGGCGAATATAGCTTCCGCCTCCCGCTGATCCGGTCGCTGTTGCAGTTCAACGCCTTTTCCGAAGGCTGGGCGCTCTATGCCGAACAACTGGGCGACGAATTGGGCGCGTATGACGGCGATCCGGTCGGGCGGCTCGGCTATCTCCAGTCGATCGCGTTCCGCGCCTGCCGGATGGTCGTCGACACCGGGCTGCACGCGAAACGTTGGACCCGGCAACAGGCGATCGACTGGTTCGCCAGCACCAACGGATCGAGCGTCGACGAAGTGACCGGCGAGGTCGACCGCTATTGTTCGTGGCCGGGACAGGCATGCGGCTACAAGGTCGGGCATTCGGAGATCAACCGCCTGCGCGACCGGGCGAAGACGGCGCTAGGGCCGCGCTATGATTTCAAGGCGTTCAATGATGCGGTCGTGCAGGGCGGCGGGGTGCCGATGACGGTGCTGGGTCGTAACGTGGATGCGTTCGTGGCGGGGCGGAAGGGCTGAAGGCTATGGGCGACAGCCGCCCGGCTGTCGCTTCCGCGAAGGCGGGACCTCTGCGAAAGTCGCGCGCGCTGCCAGGGGCTACTCGTACCCCGGCGAACGCCGGTGTACGTGAATAAACCCGGTACCTGTCCCGCCTCCTCCCCCGTACCCCCGCGGAGGCGGGGGTCCAGAGCCAAGCAAACCGACACTTGCGTATGTGGCTCTGGGTCCGCGCCTTCGCGGGGACACGGTGGAGTGGGCTTTCGCAGAAGTCCCGCCTTCGCGGGAAGGTCGAAGCTTGAAGGTGGTTCGCGACCGTCAGGTCGGTTGACTGTGATTTGGTACCTTTACGTCGTCCACCGCTACCCGCCGCCGTGGCAGCGCCTCGGGCATTTCGTCGCGGATAAAGGCCAGCATCCCTTCACGCAGCGAGCAGCGCAGGTCGAACGCGCGGGCGGCGTCAGACGCGGTGGCGAGGATGCGGACCTCGATCGCATCTGGCTTGGTGTCGGTCACCTGCAGCACATAAGCCCGCCCGTCCCAGAGCGGATCGTCCTTCACCAACTCTTCGAACCTCGCGCGCAGGCGGGGGATGTTGGTCGTCGGGTCGAGCCAGAAGAACGCCGACCCCAGCAGCCCGCTGGTCGTGCGGGTCCAGTTCTGGAAGCTCGATTCGAGGAATTTCGACACCGGCACGACCAGCCGCCGTTCATCCCACAGGCGGACGACGACATAGGTCAGGCGGATTTCCTCGATCCGGCCCCATTCATTCTCGATGATGACCACGTCGTCGATGCGGATCGGTTCGGTGAACGCCATCTGCACGCCGGCGATGATGTTCTTGAGCGCAGGCTGGGCGGCGGCACCGACCGCAAGGCCGGCGAGACCCGCCGACGCCATCAGCGTGACGCCGATCGAGCGGATGCTGGGGATCGACAACAGCATCAGGCAGACGGTGATGAAGCCGATGGCGATGATCGCGATCCGCCCCAAAATGGCACTGCGCGTCCGCCGCCGCCGCGCGCGCAGATTGTCGGCGACGGTAATGTCGGTCGCGACCTCGATCGCCTTTACGGACGCGCGGATCATGGCGATCGCGAACCACCCCATCAGCAGCGGTACCACCAGCCCGGCGACCTGCGTCCACAAATCGTCCCACCGTTCGGGAAGGCGTAGCGGCCGACGGACGCTGGCCAGTGCCATCGCCACCAGGATCCACCGCATCGGCCGCCACGCATGGTCGACATAGACGTCGTCGACCGACCCCGGCGTGCGTGCCGCGAAGCGTTGCAATAACCGGAAAAGGACGGCGTGGAGAAGCAACGCCGCCACTACCGAAATCCCGACCGTGGCGAGATCGGCGGCGGTCGGGGGCAGCGTGTTCAGGAAACGTTGGATGTCGCGCATGGCTGAAGCAACTTTTTGCGCCGCAGCATGTTCCGGGCGCCGGTCGAACCGAGCCGCAACGCTTGGCTTTCGCGACCCGACCGGCTAGGTTGTCGCCCAACCGAAACATTCCCCGAAAGCATCGAACTTTGACAGACGCGACGCTGATCGCCGACCCATCCGATATCGCCCCCATCTCGATCGTGGACGAGATGCGGTCGAGCTATCTCGACTATGCGATGAGCGTCATCGTCGCCCGCGCGCTGCCCGATGTGCGCGACGGGTTGAAGCCGGTGCATCGCCGCATCCTGTTCTCGGCGCAGGAAAGCGGCTTCGTTCCCGGCAAGGCGTATCGCAAGTCGGCGCGCATCGTCGGCGACGTGATGGGTAAATACCACCCGCATGGCGATACCGCGATCTACGACGCATTGGCGCGCATGGCGCAGCCATGGTCGATGCGGCTGCCGCTGATCGATGGTCAGGGCAACTTCGGGTCGATGGACCCCGATCCGCCCGCCGCGATGCGCTATACCGAGGCGCGCCTCGCCAAGTCGGCGATGGCGCTGCTCGACGATCTCGACAAGGATACGGTCGATTTCGTGCCGAATTACGACGGATCGGAGCGCGAGCCGGCGGTGTTGCCGGCACGCTTCCCGAACCTGCTGGTCAACGGCGCGGGCGGCATCGCGGTCGGCATGGCGACCAACGTGCCGCCGCACAATCTGGGCGAAGTGGTCGATGCGTGCCTCGCCACGATCGATCGTCGGGTCGAGGGCGGCGAGCCGCTGACCCATGACGAACTGTGCGAGATCGTGCCGGGGCCGGACTTTCCGACCGGCGCGCTGATGCTCGGCCGCGCCGGTGCGCGCGCCGCCTATGCTGGCGGGCGCGGGTCGATCATCCTGCGTTCGCGCCACACGGTCGAGGCACGCGGCGAGCGGCGCTCGATCGTGCTGACCGAAATCCCGTTCCAGGTCGGCAAGTCGGGGCTGGTCGAAAAGATCGCCGAGGCGGCCAAGGACAAGAGGATCGAAGGCGTCAGCGACATTCGCGACGAATCGAACCGCGAAGGCGTGCGGATCGTCATCGACCTGAAGCGCGATGCGACCCCTGACGTGGTGCTCAACCAGTTGTGGCGGCACACCCCGGCGCAGTCGAGCTTTGCCGCGAACATGCTGGCGATCCGTGGCGGGCGGCCCGAACTGCTCAACCTCGCCCAGATCATCGACGCGTTCGTCGGCTTCCGCGAGGAAGTCATCACCCGCCGGTCGAAGTACGAACTGGCCAAGGCACGCGAGCGGGCGCATCTGTTGCTGGGGCTGGTGATCGCGGTCACCAATCTCGACGAGGTGGTGCGGATCATTCGCGGGTCGGAAAGCCCCGCCGCTGCGCGCGCCGCCTTGCTGGCGCGCGAATGGCCGGTGGCGGAGATCGCGCCCTATCTCAAACTGGTCGAGGCGGTCGAATCCGACACGACCGGCGACGTCTATCGCCTGTCCGACCTGCAGGTCCGCGCGATCCTCGACCTGCGCCTCCATCGCCTGACCGCGCTCGGCCGCGACGAGATTGGCGAGGAGCTGAAGACGCTCGCCGGGTCGATCAGCCATCTGCTCGAAATCCTCGGCAACCGCGCCAAACTGTATGCGGTGATGCGGCAGGAGCTGGTCGACGTCCGCGCCGAATTCGCGACGCCCAGGCGTACCGAGATCGCCGGTGCCGCTGACGGCATCGACGACGAGGATCTGATCGAGCGCGAGGAGATGGTCGTCACCGTCACGGTGCAGGGCTATATCAAGCGCACGCCGCTCGACGCCTTCCGCGCGCAGAAGCGTGGCGGCAAGGGCCGCGCCGGTATGGCGACCAAGGACGAGGATGCGATCACGAACCTGTTCGTGACCAGCACCCATACCCCGGTGCTGTTCTTCTCGACCGCCGGCAAGGTGTACCGCATGAAGGTGTGGCGCCTGCCCGAAGGGGGGCCGGCGACGCGCGGACGGCCGATGGTCAATCTGCTGCCGCTGGCGGCGGGCGAGACGATCTCGACCGTGCTGCCGCTGCCCGAGGACGAGGAGCGGTGGAGCGACCTGCACGTCATGTTCGCGACGGCAAATGGCACGGTGCGGCGCAACTCGATGGATGCCTTTGCGAATATCCCGACCGCCGGCAAGATCGCGATGCGCTTCGACGACGATAGCGACGATCGCCTGATTGGCGTGGCGCTGCTGACCGAGACCGACGACGTGCTGCTCGCGACCAAGGCGGGCAAGGCGATCCGCTTCGCCGCGACCGATGTCCGTGAGTTCCAGAGCCGGACATCGACCGGCGTGCGCGGCATTTCGCTGGGCAAAGACGACGAGGTCATCTCGCTGTCGATCCTCGGCGGGTTCGACGCGACCGCAGAGGAACGCGAGCAATATCTGAAGGCCGCGCCGTGGAAGGAAGGTGATCGAGAAGTCACGCTCTCGGCGGAACGCATGGCTGAGTTCGAGGCGGCCGAGGAGTTCATCCTGACCGTCACCGCCAACGGTTTCGGCAAGCGCACCTCGGCCTATGAATATCGCCGCACCGGGCGCGGGGGTCAGGGGATCACCAACATCGTCACTTCCGATCGCAACGGACCGGTCGTGGCGAGCTTCCCGGCGCATAATGGTGAGCAGCTGATGCTGGTTACCGATCAGGCGAAGCTAATCCGCACCACCGTCGGCGACATTCGCGTCGCGGGCCGCAATACGCAAGGCATCACCATCTTCCGTGTCGGCATGGGCGAGCAGGTCGTGTCGGCCGCCAAGATCGACGAGGACGAGACCCCCGAGAACGAGGCCGAGGCGATCGTCGCCGAGGAACGCGCCGCAATGCCGCCGGTCGAGGGCGATATCGTGCTCGACGACGGGACCGGTCCCGATACGATCAGCGAGAAGGATATCGAGGAATGAAGCCCGCCACCGCCTTCAAGGTGCTGACCGCAGAGCAGATGGCGGTGCTGGAGGCGGGCAGCTTCGACGGGGCACCGGTGGATATCGCCGATGGCTATATCCACCTGTCGACCTTCGACCAGTTGACCGAAACGGTCGACAAGCATTTCGGCGGGCAGGATGATCTGCATGTGGCAGAGGTCGATCTGGAGGCGTTGGGCGAGGCGGTGAAATGGGAACCGTCACGCGGCGGGCAGATGTTTCCGCACCTCTACGGGCCGCTGCCACTGGAGGTGGTGGTGGCCTATGGGCCGTTGCATCGGGATGACGCGGGCAAGGTCAAGCGGCCGATTACGGGCTGAAAATTCTTCCCATTTGTTGGGGGGCGCGAGCGAACCGTTTGAGGCAGCCGCCCCTCCACCACCGCTTCGCGGCGATCCCCCTTCGCCGCCGAGCGGGGAGGATTTAGGCGTAGAGTTCCACTATCTCCGCGCCCTGCCCCACCGCTTCGAGCAGCAACGTCCGGTGGCAATGCGCCGGTTCGCGTTCGAAGCATAGCAGCGCCGAGGGCATCTCCGCCGCCAGTTCCAGCATGATCGCCGCTTGCGCCTGCGCCTCGGGCAGTTCGAGTTGTTCGTCATATACCGCGCGCAGTGTCGCGACGTCGCCCTTCTTTGCTGCATCGCGTCCGCGCTTGGGTGTGCCGAGTGCCTTCAGATGCACATAGTCGATGTCGTGCGTCGCCAGTTCGGCCGCCAATGACGATTTCGAGAAGCCCGGTCGGCGCGACAGGGGCAGCGCGCGTACGTCGATGACCCGCCGAACGCCCGCCGCCTGCAACGCCGTGACGAATTCCGCCACGGTTACCGACTCATATCCGATCGTGTAGATTTTCATCCGCCTTCCCTTCGTCGCATGCGACCAACGCATAACCCAATAAATTGGCGGTCCGTTTCGTACGTTCATTGCCGGTTTGGTTCGACGGGCCTAGACGCCCGGACATGCAGTATGACGTTCATATCATCGGCGGCGGGCTCGCCGGGTCCGAGGCCGCGTGGCAACTGGCACAGGCCGGGGCGAAGGTTCGCCTGTCGGAAATGCGTGGCGGCGGCGACAGCACGCCCGCGCATCAGGGCGACGATCTGGCCGAACTGGTCTGTTCGAACAGCTTCCGGTCGGACGACGCCGAATCGAATGCGGTCGGCCTGCTGCATGCCGAGATGCGTGCGCTCGGGTCGCTCATCATGGCCAAGGGTGATGAACACAAGGTACCGGCGGGATCGGCGCTGGCGGTCGATCGCGACGGTTTTTCCGCCGCCGTCACTGCCGCGCTGGCGTCGCATCCCAACATCACCATCGTCCGCGAACGGATCGACACCCTGCCCGAGCAAGGGTTGACGATCGTTGCCACCGGCCCGCTGACCGCCCCCGGTCTGGCGGGCGATATCGGCAGCGCGACCGGCGCGGAGGCCCTCGCCTTTTTCGACGCGATCGCACCGATCGTCCATCGCGACTCGATCGACATGGAGCAGGCCTGGTTCCAGAGCCGGTGGAACAAGGGCGACGGCAAGGATTACATCAACTGCGCGATGAACCGCGAACAATATGAGGCTTTCCATGCCGGGCTGATGTCGGCGGAAAAAGCCGAGTTCCGCGAATGGGAAAACGTCCCCTATTTCGAAGGCTGCATGCCGATCGAGGTGATGGCCGAACGCGGGCTGGACACGTTGCGCTTCGGGCCGATGAAGCCGGTCGGGTTGGATGATCCGCGTACCGGGCGTTGGCCGCATGCGGTTGTTCAACTTCGGCAGGACAATGCCAGCGGCACGCTGTGGAATATCGTCGGGTTCCAGACCAAGCTGAAGCATGGCGAACAGGTCCGGCTGTTCCGCACCATCCCCGGCCTCGAGAATGCCGAGTTCGCGCGGCTGGGCGGGCTGCATCGCAATACCTTCATCCGCTCGCCCGAACTGCTCGACCCGACGCTGCGGCTGAAGGCGCGGCCGCACCTGCGCTTTGCCGGGCAGATGACCGGGTGCGAAGGCTATGTCGAAAGCGCGGCGGTCGGGCTGCTGGCGGGACGTTTCGCCGCAGCCGAACTGGCGGGACGCAATGTCGCGCCACCGCCGGTCGAGACGGCAATGGGCGCGCTGCTCCATCACATCACCGGTGCGGCGGTGGCCGAGACCTATCAACCGATGAACGTCAATTTCGGGCTGATGCCGCCGATCCCCGGCCGGACGAAGAAGGCCGATCGCAAGAAGATGTACACGTCGCGCGCGCGCGATGCGTTCGAACCGTGGGCGAGCGCGCTTACGGCCGGGTGAGGTTGAGCGCGAGGAAACTCGCGCCCGCCCCCAGCATCAGCAACCCGGTCCCGCCGATCGCGCCATAGACCGGTCCCCATGCGGCGAAGGCCGCGACGAAGGTCGCGACGACCAGCGTCCAGCCACCGCGGCGACGCCAGCGAGGGTCGATCCCTTGCCACCGGTTACGATGGCGGTCGCTGGCGAGGGCGAGCAGCGCAAAGGCTGTAAGCGCCAATAAGAGTGCGAGCAGAGTCATTCGGCCGGTGCCCAGTTTGCAGTGTCGACTGCCGAAGCAGCGCGAGCGGTGCGCCGCCGCGCCTTCGGACGGAAGCGATGTACCCGCCATGCCGCGAAGCCGAAGCCGGTGCCGAGCGCGAGGAAGGTCAGGTCGGCCCCGGCCAGCACCCAGTCGCCGCGCGCGATCGTCGTTGCCAATCCGGTCGGCAGCGCGATGAGATTATAGATTGGCAGCGCGATCAGCAGCGCCGCTTGCACCGCCAGCAACTCTACCCACGCTCGCGCCGGTCTGCGCAGCAGGGCATACAGGAACAGCACGCCCCAGCCGGCGAACATCGCGTTGATCTCGCCATCGGCGCGTGCCGCCATGTCGACCGGCAGCAACCGGTTGGCCCAGAGATACAGCGTCATCGCGATCGGAAAGCCGGCGATGAAGCCGACATTCAGTCGCTCGACGACGCGAAACCCGACATGCGGGCGGGCCGGATCGGGCAGCCGCTCGCGCCGCTTGACCGTCCACAGCACCAGTCCGCTGGCCACCATCAGCGAGCCGGCGATGCCGCACAGGAAATACAGCCACCGCATCGGATAATCGCCGAACCGCCCGGCATGCAGCCCGACCATCACCCCCTGCGTCTCGACCGCGCCACCGGGCGGCGGGGCGCGCCACAGCAGCCGCCCGGTCACGCCGTCATAGGCCACTGCCGGTGCTCGCGCCGACAGCATCGACGTGCCCGATTGGGTAAGGGTAATCCGCGCGGCGGCGTCACCGGGGTTGAAGACGGTGATATAGCCGATCTGTCCGCCCAGCCGCCGTTCGGCATCGTGCAGCACCGGGCCGAGCGGGGTCAGTGGTGCCGGGCGTTCGGTCCGCTCGACCGCCGGCGCCTCGGGAAAGACCGCAGCGTAAAGCTTTGCCGGATCCTCGTAATTGGCGACGATCGCCCAAGGCATCAGCATCGCGATCAGCGTGACCAGCCCGGTATAGGTAATCATCAGGTGGAACGGCAGCGCCAGCACGGCCGTGGCATTATGCCCGTCGAGCCACGACCTTTGTCCCTTGCCCCGGCGCAGCGTGAAGAAGTCGCGAAAAATCTTCTTGTGAGTGACGATGCCGGTGAAGATCGCGACCAGCATGAACATCGCGGCGATGCTGACCAGCCAACGCGCCCAGAACACGGGCATATAATGCAGGTCGAAGTGGAAGCGATAGAAGAAGTCCCCGCCGCGGGTTTCGCGCGCAGTCCCCTCCTGCCCGTCGCTACCGATAAAGGCGCGGGTATCGTGGCGCCTGCGGCGACGTTCCTCGCCGGGCTTGGCCTGCGGTACCCAGAAGACGTCGCCGCCCGCACTCTCGGCGCCGGGTACGGTGATGAACCAGCTTTGCGCATCGGGCGCGCGCTGCTCCAGAAAGGCGACGGCGCCGTCGACCACGCGCTCGCGACTGGCGACCGGCGCCAGTTCGGGCCGCGCCCAGCGGTTCAGCGCCTCGCGCCAATAGGCCGAGGTACCGGCGACGAACATCGCGAACAACAGCCAGCCGAGCAACAACCCCGACCAGGTGTGCAGCGTCGATTGCGACTGGCGAAATCCCTTGCTCATATCCGCCCCCATAGGGCGACCGATCCCCAGGTGATCGCACCGGCCACCCCGCCCGCCACGACCAAGGTCCATAGCGCCCGCCAGCCGCTACGTGCGGCATAGGCCCACATCGCGGCGAGGGCGCAGAGCAGCAGCGCGATCAGCGCCGCCGCCATCGTCGTCTGCACCGGATCGCCCGGCAGGATCCGCGCCAGCGCCATCGCCCACAGACTGGCGACCGCATAGCCGACCGGCATCGCCGCGATCAGCCGCAGCACATTGTCGGCCAGCCGCCGCCACAGGATATGCCGGGCCTGTGCGATCACGGAAAATTCACCCGCACGCTGGCGAACACGGTGCGCGGGGCTCCATAATAATTGCCGCGCCCGGTCGAGGAGATGCGCGCATAATAGGTTCGGTCGAACAGGTTGTTGACGTTCAGCGCCAGCGACAGATTGTCGGTGATCCGGTATCCGCCGCGCAGATCGGCGACCGCATAGCTGCCCTGCCGCACGATCGTCGACGGCGTGCGCAGCGTGCCGTTGGCGTTGTAGGCCGGTGGGTTGCCGCTCCACGTACCGTCGAACCACGTCACTCCCGCGCCGACACTCGCGCCGGCCAGCGGGCCGTCGCCGCTTTCGTAATTGGTGAACAGCTTGACCATGTGTTCCGGTATTACCGGCAACAGGCTCAATCCCTCCAGCACTGGATTGGCGTCTTCCAGATATTTCGTACGGGTAAAGGTATAGCCGCCATTGATGCGCCAGCCGGGCAATATCTCGCCGCTCGCCTCCGCCTCGATCCCGCGCGCGCGGACCTTGCCGGTCTGATATGCGAGGGTCGGTTCGTTGGGATCGTTGAACAGGCGGTTGGTCTGGGTGATCTGATAGAGCGCCGCCGAGAGCAGCAACCGCTTGTCCATGAGCGACAGCTTGCTGCCGACCTCATATTGTTCGCCGATCAACGGTTCGACCGCGCCACCGCCGGGCAGGCTGCGGCCGGCCGGTGGGGCCTGCGGCGTGAAGCTGTCGGCATAGCTGGCATAGAGGTTCAGATCGCCGGTCACGTCCCACAGGATGCCGGCATAGGGCGTGAAGCGTTCGTCAAAGCCGTAGCGACCGGGCAGCGGGATCGTCCCGGTCGCGACGCGGGTGGTGGTGATGGTCGTGTCCCACCACGTCATGCGTCCGCCTCCGACCAGCGTCAGCCCGGCGAGCGGACTGAGCCGCATCTGGCCATAGAGACCATATTGCTCGATCTCGGTCCGCGAGCCGCCATAGACTTGCGTGACCGGACCATTTGGTCCCTGAAATGCCGGCAGCGGGCCATAGGGATCGAGCGGCGGTTCGGCGGGCGAGACGGGATCGAACACGTTGATCCGCGCATAGTTGGACAGGCGGGTGAAGTCCGCTGTCGCCGAGCTTGCCTGATAATCGGCGCCGACGATCAGCGTCTGGTCGCGGCCAAAGGCTGGGAAGCTTCCCACGCCGTTGAAATCGAACGACCGGGTCTGCATCGCGCTGTCGCCGCGATAGGCGATGTGATTGGTGGTGCCGCCATTGGCGGGGGTCACCGGCTGGTTGCCGATATAGCTGTAGATGTCGATGCGATCGACGTTCGCCAGCAGGCCCGTCGCGCGTAGTGTCCAGCGATCGCTGACGCGGTGCGCCAGCTCGACAAAGCCCGACCAGCTTTCCGAGCGGAACCGGTTCCAGTCGGCGCCGAGATAGGTCGAGCGATCGACGTTCAACAGCCGCCCGTCGCTGCCATCGGCACCGCCGACCACTCCGGGCAGGCCCGACTGGATCGCGGGCTTGAACAGGTCGTAATTGCCGCCGACGGTCAGGGTCGTGCGATCACCGATCTCGGTATCGGCCACGCCGAACGCGGCGAAGCGATAGCGATGGGCGATGTCGAAAAACTGATCCTGATCCTGCGCCATCGCGCCGAGCCGCAAGCCGGAGCGATCGTCGAGCGGTGTCGACACGTCGACCTCGCCCCGGACATTCCGGAAACTGCCATAGCCGGCCAGGGCGCTGACGGCGAAGCTGTCGAGCGGCCGCTTGCGCACCAGATTGATGCTGCCCGCCGGGTTGCCGGCACCGCTGAACAATCCGGCCGGCCCGCGCAGCACCTCGACCCGGTCGTACAGGAACAGGTCGGGCACGACGGCCGGGAAGCCGAAGGCGAAGGTGGGGACGCCGTCGACCAGATAGTTGTTGATGGTGAAGCCGCGCGACAGATAGGACGGATCCTCGCTGCTGATTCCGGTCACCGTCACGCCGTTGGTGACGGTCAATGCGTCTTCGAGGGTGAAGAGGTTGCGCTGCTGCAACTGCACCTGGTCGATTACGGTGATGGTGTTGGGCACGTCCTTCAGCGGGGTGACGGTCTTGCCGACCGCCTGCCCATAGCTTTTGCCGACGACGATGATCTCTTCGCCACGTTGCGCGTCCGCTTCCTCGTCCGCCGGAACGACCGGTTCGGCCAGTGCCGGAACTGCTGCCACCATCGCAAGCAACCCCGCCAGCGTCGTCGTGCGTACCAGACGCTTCATCATTCCCCCTTTGCGAGTCACTTTCAATATGGCTCGCACTAACGGCACAAAATGGACATTGCAACGCTATTGCGACCTACTCTCATTATAACTATCGAGGCCCTATGGCGCGGCGGACGCCGCCGGAACAGGAGAGATCGATGCGAACGCTTGCCCTCATTCTCGCGCTGGCAATGCCAGCGGCAGCCGATGCCCATGAAATCTGGGTCGAGCGCGACGGGACCGGCCCGGCGCGTATCTATCTGGGCGAACCGGCCGAGGCGCTGCCGCCCGGCGGCGATCCCGAATTCAAGCGGCTGGTCGCGCCGCGCATCGTCGGGCACGCCGGTGCGCCGCTACAGCGCAAGGCAGGCTATCTCGAAGCCGCAGTGCCGGTGGGCGACGTCCGCGTGACCGACGATTCCGTGTTCGCACCATGGGGCGACGCCGGGGCCAAGGAAGGCGTCATCTATTATGCGCGCGCCGGCCGTGCCGATACCGCGACCGCCATGCCCTATGAGATCGCGCCACTGACGGCCGGCGGCAATCGCTTCGCGTTGCTACAGCGTGGCAAGCCGGTGCCCGCCGCCAAGATCACGGTCATTGATCCCGATCGCAAGAGCGTCGAGCTTACCGCCGACGCGCAGGGCGCAGTGACCGTGCCCGTCGCGGCGAAGGGACGCTACCTGCTGACCACGGCGCAGGCCGAGACGGGCAAGCTGCGCGTCGCGGGCGGGCCGGTCGACAAGCTGCACCATATCGCGACGACCAGCTTCGTCGTCGGTTGATCGACCGGGCGGCGGGGTGCACTCCCGCCGCCCGACCGCGATCAGCGTAGCGGCAGTTCGAACGGTGCCGCCGGCAGGTCGGCGCCGTCGAACAGGTTGACGAACGGCGCATCGGCCCAGGCATAGCGCACCGCCGTCACCGCCGGCCGGTTGGCGCCGGGCAGGACGACCGTATCGCCCTCGACCCGGCCGTCGACGAAGCTGCAAACGGTGCCGGCGCAGCGTTCGAAGCCGATCGCCCCTGCCCCGCCATAGCGTTGCAGGCCGCCGGTCACGTTGCGGAAGCGGACGACGATATCGGCCCCCTGTCGCACCGCTTCGGCGGCTTCGGGACCGCTGCGCAGGCCGGGCTGACCATAAGCGACGACCCGTGCCAGCTGTGCCAGCCGCTCACCGACGACCGTCTTCTGCGCCGGGTGGATATCGAACCGGTCGCCGACGTCGATCGTGACGGCAAGGCCGGCATGCGCATCGGCCGCGACCGCCTGTGCCTGCGACTGGCGCACGGCCGCCCAGCCGGAGTCCCGCGGCGCGGTGGCGGGCTTGCCATAGCTGGTCAGTTGCACGACAAAGAACGGCAGATCGGGCGCGGCGAAGGCGCGCCGCCAATCGGCCATCAGCGTCGACATCAACCCGCGATAGGCCGCCGCCTGCCCGGTATTCGATTCGCCCTGATACCATGCTGCCAGCTTCAAGCCGTAGGGTGCGATCGGGGCGATCATGCCGTTGTAGAGCGTGGTCAGGCTGTTGGGTACGTCCCACGGCGCCGGGCCGACCGACACATCCTTCAGCGCCGATCCGATCCGGTAGCGCCATGGCCCCGAGAGCGGCACAGCGCTGCCATCGGCCAGGCCGATCGTGCGGATGCCCATATCGGTGAAGCGCCCGTCCTGTTTGGGGCCGACCGTGCGGATCGCGATGACGTTGCGCCCGGCGCGCAGCATACCGGCCGGGATGCCGTAATTGCGCCATGCCCAATCGACGCTGCCGCCGCCGACGAAGCGACCGTTGACATAGGTTTCGTCATAGCGCCCGATCGGTCCCAGCCGCAGTGTCTGCGCCGCCGCGACCTGAGCAGGGGTCAGGTCGACCGTCGTGCGCAGCCAGACGACGCCGCCGAGCCGGTCGCGATCGGCGGCGGGCAATTGCTCATACTGATCGGGTACCGCTGCCCATTTGCGATCGTCGTACTTTTCGTTGCGGAACGCGCGTTCGGCCTTGGCCGCCGGGTCGATCGCTTCCCATGCCTTTTCCCGGCGCACGCCGTCCGCTGCCGTTGCCGCCGCCGGATCGCGATCGTACAACGCGACCGCGTTCAGCCCGTCGGCAAAGCCCGGCTGCGTCGCCAGCGCAGGCGCGCTGATCCAGCTTTCGATGCGCGTCCCGCCCCATTCGGAGGCGATGATGCCCATCGGCACTTTCTCCGTCCCGCGCAGCGAGCGCGCCATGAAGTAGCAGACCGCCGACGCGTCGCCGACCGTCTCCGGCGTGACGCTACGCCAGTCGACCCGCTTGGCGAGGTCGGCGGCGGGCGCGGTCTTGCTGCTGTCGGCGATGGTCGTGAAGCGCAGCGACGCGTCGTTCGCCGACGGGATCACTTCCAGTCCGGTGGCGTGCTTGACCTGAAACTCCATGTTCGACTGTCCACCGCACAGGAACACGTCGCCGACCATGATGTCGGACAGGCGCTGGGCCGCTGTCGCCCCGCTGCTGACCTCAAGCACATAAGGGCCACCCGCCGGCATCGCCGGCAGCGTCGCGCGCCACTTGCCGTCGCTGCCCGTCTGCGCGGTGACGCTGCGATCGCTGAGTTTCACGGTGACCGGGGTGCCGGGCGCGCCGCTGCCCCAGATCGCGATCGGACGGTCGCGTTGCAGCACCGCATGGTCGGCGAAGATATTGGCAAGCACCGGCGCCGCCGATTGTGCATGGGCCGCCAAGCCCCATAGCAGCGATGCCGACAGCGCACAGCCTGCCAAGGCCCGAATCGAACGCATAACCTCTCCCCGATTATTGTGAGCGCTACCATGCAACAGCCGCGCGGGCGGCGCTACCATCGCGTTCGCACCATCGGGCCTTCACATCGCCGTGCGCGTATCCTCCAGCGCCAGCGACACGAGCGAGGTCATCGCCTCCTCTGCCGCCTTCGCATCGCCCGCGACCACGGCTTCGAATACGCGGGTATGATCGGGCACCGGATCGCGGGGCAGCGCACGCTGACGCTGCTTGAACTGTGTCGTCCAGTTGACTGCCGCGCCGATGCTGGCGCTCAGCGCGACGAACGTCTCGTTATGCGTGGCATAGATCAGCGCGTCGTGGAAATCACGGTCGGCGGCGCGCCCCGCCTCGGTCGCCAGCGTGTGGCGGCGCATCCCGCCCAGCGCGGCGCGCAACGCCTTGATATCGTCCTTGTCGCGCCGCTCCGCCGCCAGCCGCGCCACCGCCGGCTCGACGACCGCGCGCAACTCGAACAGGCCGCGGATGAACGCGATGTTCGGTTCCCCTTCGAACGCCCAGGCGAGGACCATCGGGTCGAGGAAGTTCCAGCGCCGCCGGGGCAGCACCCGCGTCCCGATCTTTGGCCGACTCTCGACCAGTCCCTTGGCGGTCAGCACCTGCACCGCCTCGCGATAGGCGCTGCGCGACACGTCGAGCGCCTCGGCATTGGCGACTTCGCCGGTCAGCAACTCGCCCGGTGCGATCCGGCCCGACACGATGGCGGTGCCGAGATAATGGGCGACCGCCCCCCGCAGCCGGCGGCCGGACCCCTTACGCGCCGGGGCGGCGGGTTCGTCCGACAGCGCGTCGGCGACGTCTTCGTCGATTTCGGCCATGTCGATCTCGTGCCCCTGTTTCGTGCTCACCCTGCTTCCCTCGCCATCAGCGTCGACGCGGCGGCCGCCAGCGCAATGTACAAGTAATGGGCCGCAGTTCGATATCGGATCGATTGTTCGCCGCGATGCTACGGACCCGGACCCCTGGCGTCAAATCGGCCAGGAATTGCCGTGATGCGCATCGCGCCGCGGCCAATCGGTCAACACGTTACCGCTACCACGAACAGCGTTGACCGATCGATCCGGGACGAATACCCAGACAATAAACGGCCGCAAGTCGCCGAAATGGGAGAGCGATTTTGGCTACCAAATCGATCCGGACAGGGTTGTTCGTCGCCATAGCCGCATTGGCCGGTAGCGCGCCTGCACAGGTGTGGCGCGCCGATCAGGGCGATGGCAGCTATCGCAACCCGATCCTCTATGCCGATTATCCCGATCCCGACATCATCCGCGTCGGCAGCGATTATTATTTCGTCACCACGACGTTCGCCAATGCGCCCGGCCTGACGCTGCTCCATTCGAAGGATCTGCTCAACTGGCAGATCATCAGCCATGTCGTGCCCCGGCTGGACGATCGGCCGGAATATAATCTGACCGGGGGCAAGGACGCCTATCGTCGCGGCCTGTTCGCAGCCAGCCTGCGCCACCACGCCGGGACCTTCTACATCGTCGTCACTCCGGTCGGACAAAATACGCGTATCTATCGCACCCGCGACCCGCGCGGTGTGTGGACGATGAACGAGCTCGACCGGGCGGCGTTCGATCCCGGTCTGTTCATCGAACCCGACGGCACCGGCTATATCGCTACATCGATCGGATCCGACGGCACGACCCGCCTGCTGAAGCTCGATCGCGATTTCCGCAAGGTCGTCGACGATCGCAAGATCCATTACAATGCAGGGGCGGAAGGATCGAAGATCATCCGCCGCGGCGACTATTATTATATGTTCAATGCGATCCCGCGTCGCCTTGGCCTGACGGTATCGCGAGCGAAGAACCTGTACGGACCATGGGAAACCCGGCCGCAGATCGACGACAAGAGCGGCGGGCATCAGGGAGCGCTGGTCGATACGCCCGACGGCAACTGGGTCGGATTCGTGATGATCGATTCCGGCTCGATCGGCCGGATGACGAATCTAAGCCCCGTTTTCTGGCGTGACGACTGGCCGGTCTGGGGGACGCCCGATGCGCCCGACCGCGTGCCCGAACGCGCGGCCAAACCGATCGAGGGGTTCCCTTTTGCCGAGCCTGCCACCTCCGACGCCTTTTCGGGATCGAAGCTCGGCCTGCAATGGCAATGGAACCACAACCCGATCGACGATCGCTGGTCGTTGACGCAGCGCCCCGGTTTCCTGCGCCTGCGCCCGACACGGGCCGACGGCTTCTGGACCGCCCGCAATACACTGGTCCAGAAGGCGCAGGGGCCACGCAGCCGGGCGGAGGTGAAGCTCGACATCGCCAATATCCGCAGCGGCGACCGCTGCGGCTTCGGCACCTTCGGCCAGTATAGCGCGACGCTGGCGGTGACCCGCAATGCCGGGGGCGCGGCGTCGCTGGCGATGGACCTGATCGAGAGCACCGAGACCGGCCCGAAAGTCGACCAGCGCGTTGCGGCCCAGCCGGTCGCCGGACGCAATCTGTGGATGGCGATGGACCTCGACTTCAAGGCCGACCGGGGCAGCCTGTCCTATAGCGTTGACGGCAAACGCTGGCAGCCGATCGGCGGCGACTTCCCGCTGGCGTTCGCATGGCGGACCGGCACCTTCCAGGGCGAGCAGATGGCGATCTTCTGCTATAATCCGTCGCCCGGCGCCGGCTTTTTAAATGTCGACAGTTTCATGCTGAAGGCGGCGAAATGAAACACTGGCTGCTCGCCGGTATCGCCGCGCTGCTGCCACTGGCCGCCGCCGCACAGGACCTTCGCCCGACTGGCCGGTGGAGCGCGAACGTCGAAGGGCGCGCGCAATTGCCGCCGATGGGCTGGAACAGTTGGAACGCCTTCCAAACCGATATCGATGAGGAGAAGCTGCTGGCATCGGCGCGGATCATCATCGACACCGGGCTTGCCAGGAAGGGCTATCGCTACGTCAACATTGATGACGGCTGGTGGCTGCAACGGCGTCAGTCCGACGGGCGGGTGCTGATCCGCACCGATAATTTCCCGTCGGCGCGCACGGCCGACGGCAATACCAGTTTCCGCCCGCTGACCGATCGGCTGCATGCCATGGGGCTGAAGGCCGGCATCTATTCGGATATCGGCCGCAACTCCTGTGGTCAGGTGTTCACGTCGAACATGCCGAACCAGCCGCAAGGGTCGGTATTGGAACGCGAAATCGGACTTTTCGGTCATGTCGATGGCGACATCCGAACCTATTTCGCCGAATGGGGCTTCGACTATATCAAGGTCGATGGCTGCGGCATTCGTGGGCTTGGTCCCGACAGTCCGGCGGTGCGCGCCGGGCGGCACCGGGTGTTTCCGCCACTGGTCGATGTCGACTCGCTCGGCCGCACCGATATTCCCGCCACCCGCAAGCTGTACGAGGACGTCGCGAGCGCGCTGCGGCGGTACAATCCCGATGGCGATTACATCCTGTCGCTGTGCCTGTGGGGTGCGGCCGATATCCGGTCATGGGGTCGCAATCTTGGGGGCACCTCGCGGACCAGCGAAGATATTTCAGCGAGTTGGAGCCGGATGCTCCATAATCTCGACAGCACCGCGCGGCGTCCGCTCTATGCCCATCCGGGGTCGTGGAACGATCCCGACATGCTGTTCGTCGGCACCGGCGAATTCGACGCCAGTCACCTGACCGAAGCGCGCTCGCACTTCACCTTGTGGGCGATGGTCAACGCGCCGTTGCTGATCGGCTACGACCTGCGCAAGGCGACGCCCGAACTGCTCGCGATCCTCGGCAACGAACGGATCATCGCGCTCAATCAGGATGCGGCGGGGAACCAGGCGGTGCTGGCGCATGACAGCGACGACGTGCAGATTTTCGTCAAGACGCTGGCCAGTGGCGACAAGGCGGTGGCGATCCTCAACCGGCTGAACCAGCCGGTCGAAGCGGTGCTGACCGCCGATCATCTGAAGCTGCTGGACGATGCCGATATCGATCTTACCGACTTGTGGAGTGGCGCCACCATGCGCTTCCGCGACGAACGCAAGCTGCAACTGGCGGCGCACGAGACGCTGGCCTTCGTCGCGCGTGGCAAGCGGCGGCTGGCCGATGGCCGTTATCTCTCCGAAATGCCCGGCCGGGTGAACCCGGCGGTCGACGGCGTCGTCGTGCCCGAGGTCGAGCCGCTGATCCGCCGCGGCATGCTGCCGTGGCGCAGTTCGCGGGGCGATGGCGAGCGGCCGCGCTATGGCGGATGGGGCGGCGCGCAGGTCGACAGCACGCCCTATGGCGAGACGGCGGGCGTCGCCGGACGCCGCTTCCACACCGCCATCGGGGTCCTTGCCAATTCCCGGATCGAGGTCCGCAACACGACTGCGCGGCGCTTCACCGCGACGGTCGGCGTCGACGACAGCGCACGCGACCGCCGCTATCCGGTGACCTTCCGCGTATACGGCGACGGCAAGCTGCTCGGTGCGTCGAAGCCGCTGCGCTTCGGTGAGGCAGCCGCTCCGATCACTGCCGACATAACCGGCGTAAAGCTGATCGAACTGGTTGCCGAGGGCGAGCGCGACGCGCGGTTCAACGATCCGGTGGTGTGGGGCGACGCCGCGCTACACGACAGATAAGCAAGGGAACGGGGCATGACGACGGACGGCATTACACGGCGCGGATTGATCGGCGTGGCGGGCGCGCTTCCGGTCGTCGCCGGCGCGGCGCGGGCGGCGCCCCGGACCAAGGCGAAGCTCGCCCAGACGCCGCCCATGGGCTGGAACAGCTGGAACAGCTTCGCCACCACGATCACCGAGGCGCAGGCGCTGGAAACCGCGCGGATCATGCGCGACAAGCTGCTGCCCGCCGGCTATTCGATCTTCACCATCGACATTCAGTGGTATGAGCCCGGAGCCACCGGCTATGCATATCGCGCCGATGCGGTGCCGGTGCTCGACGGTTACGGCCGGTTGCAGCCCGATCCGAAACGCTTCCCCTCTGCCGCCAATGGCCGTGGGTTTCGCGCTATCGCCGATCAGGTGCATGCGATGGGCCTGCAATTCGGCATCCATCTGATGCGCGGTATTCCCCGCGAGGCGGTGCGGCGCAACCTTCCCGTGCTCGACACGAAGTATCGGGCACAGGATATTGCCGACACGTCGAGTATCTGTTCGTGGAACGGCGACATGTACGGTGTCAACATGCGCCGCCCGGGCGCGCAGGCCTATTATGACAGCGTGTTCGCCCAATATGCCGATTGGGGCGTCGATCTGGTCAAGATGGACGATATGAGCCGCCCTTATGACTCGCACGCACCGGAGATCGAAGCGGCGAGTGCGGCGATCAAACGCGCGGGCCGCCCGATCCTGCTGAGCCTTTCCCCCGGCGAAACACCCGTCGCCAGTGGCGACCATGTGCGGGCGCATGCGCAGATGTGGCGGATCAGCGACGATTTCTGGGACGAATGGCCGTTGCTCGACGCACAATTCGTCCGGCTGGAAAATTGGCAGCGCTTCGCCGGACCCGGCGGCTGGCCCGATGCCGACATGCTGCCGCTCGGCCGACTGGCACTCGGCAAGCGCGACACCAAATTCACCCCGGCCGAACAGCGCACGTTGATGACCCTGTGGTCGATCGCGCGGTCGCCGCTCATCATGGGCGGCGACCTGCGCCATCTCGACGCGGCGACGCTCGCGCTGCTGACCAACCCGGAAGTCATCGCCGTCAACCAAGACAGCACCGCCAACCGCCCGCTGCATGTGCAGGACGGGATGCGCGCCTGGACGGCAAGGGCGGCGAATGGCGGCACCTACCTTGCGCTGTTCAATCCCGGCGACAAGCCGTCGAAACCCGGCGTCGATCTGCGCTGGCTAAAGCTGAACGGCCCGGTGCGCGTCCGCGACCTGTGGGCACGCCGCGATCTCGGGACCGCCGCGACCCGGGTCGAGGCCGACCTGCCGCCGCACGGGGCCGCCCTCTACCGTCTCGACGCCTGATCCCATCCCTCTCCGACAGGAACGACCGATGCTCCGCACTTTGATGACCGGACTGGCACTCGCCGCCAGCACCATTGCGCTGGCCGAACCGGCGCGGTTCAGCCGCTTCACCTATGAGGGCCGCAGCGTCGAACGTGCGACGCCCGGCCCCGACCAATATCGCAACCCGATCCTGTCGGGCTATTATCCCGATCCGTCGGTGACCCGCGTCGGCGACGACTATTATCTCGTGCTGTCGTCTTTCGCCCATTATCCGGGGCTGCCGATCTTCCATTCGAAGGATCTGGTCAGCTGGACTCAGATCGCCAACGCGATCAGTCGGCCCGAACAGCTCGACTTCACCGGGCGGCGCGTGTCGGAGGCGGTGTTCGCGCCCGACATCTCCTATCACGACGGCACCTTCTACATCGTCAACACCTGCGTCGCATGCAAAGGCAATTTCGTCATCACCGCCAAGGATCCGAAGGGGCCGTGGTCGGACCCGATCTGGCTGCCGTTCGAAGGTATCGACCCGTCCATCTATTGGGAGGGAGACCGGGCCTATATCGTCAACAACCGCGCCCCGAACGAGCCGCCGCGCTATGACGGCCATCGTGCGATCTGGGTCCAGGAATATGACTGGCGCGCCGGCAAGATGGTCGGGGAATCGACCCAGCTCATCAATGGCGGCGTCGACATCAGCAAGAAGCCGGTATGGATCGAGGGGCCGCACATCTTCCGCAAGGACGGCTGGTACTATCTGACCGCTGCCGAGGGCGGCACCAGCGTCAACCATTCGCAGGTCGCCTTCCGTTCCAAGAGCCTGCGCGGGCCGTTCACCCCGTGGAGCGGCAACCCGATCCTGACCCAGCGCGACTTGCCTAATGACCGCACCGATCCGGTGTCGGCAGCGGGCCATGCCAAGCTGGTGCAGACGCAGAATGGCGACTGGTGGGCGACCTTCCTCGCGGTGCGCCCGTACGGCGACGATTATTACAATATCGGGCGCGAGACGTTCCTCTTGCCGGTGACGTGGAAGGATGGCTGGCCGACGATCCTGCCCGCCGGACAGCGCGTACCGTTCGTCGCCACCCATCCGAAGCTGCCGCGCCAGCCCGCCCCGAAGCTGCCGACCAGTGGCGATTTCCGCTATGTCGACGAATTCGACGGCAACACGCTCGCCATGCAGTGGATCGGCGTGCGTACGCCCAAGGCGCCGGTCTATCGCGTGGCCGGTGGGGAGTTGCTGATCGAGGGCGGTGCGCCGATCGGCGACCTGAACGGGGTACCGGGCTTTGTCGGTCGGCGGCAGCAGCACCATATCGCGACGATGGGTACGACCGTCGCCTTCACGCCGCAACGCGACGGTGACCGTGCCGGACTGGCGGCGATGCAGAATGACGAAAACTATCTGTTCTTTGGCGTCACCCGGCTGGCCGGCAAGCGCGTCGTCGCGCTCTACACCCGGAACAAGGGGGCCGAGGCGCTGGTCGCCTCTACCCCGGTCGCGGACAACGCACCGGTCACGCTGACCATCCGCGCCGATCGCGGCACGATGGCGTTCGACTTCGCCACGGGCGGCGCGAAGCGGAAGCTAAAGACCGACGTCGACGTCCGCTTCCTCAGCACGAAGGTTGCGGGCGGCTTTGTCGGCACCGTCGTCGGCCCCTATGTCTGGCAGGCGAAATAGCGTGGTTGAGTGCGGGAGCGTCGCGGTGGCGCTCCCGTTTTCGAACGGACGGTTCGGTACCGAACACAAAGAAAACCCCGCCGGACCGATGGTCTGGCGGGGTTTTCCATGGCGCACCCGGAACGATTCGAACGTCCGACCCTCAGATTCGTAGTCTGATGCTCTATCCAGCTGAGCTACGGGTGCCCGGTGGAGGCAGCCTGTTAGACGCGGCTTTTTGGTCTGGCAAGCCCCTGAACCAAATGTTCGTGGCGACCCGCTACGGACGCGTCCAATATTGCCGACCAATCTGTACGACCAACAAAGAAAACCCCGCCGGACCGATGGTCTGGCGGGGTTTTCCATGGCGCACCCGGAACGATTCGAACGTCCGACCCTCAGATTCGTAGTCTGATGCTCTATCCAGCTGAGCTACGGGTGCCCGGTGGAGGCAGCCTGTTAGACGTGGCATTTTGGTCTGGCAAGCCTGTTGTGCGATTTTTTTTGGACGCATATCGGGGACAGATGAAAGCCACCCTGCTCCCGCCCGTCCTGTTCGCCGCCCTGTTGTCGGCCTGCGCCGCGCCGCGCGGGGACTATCCGTCGCTGCTGCCGCGACCGATCGAGCAGATCAGCCTTGCCGAACCGGTACGGCCGGTGCCGGTCGCAAAACCCGACGCCCCGTTGGATGGGAAGATCGCCGCCGCGAGCGGGGCGGTCGCCGCGGCGACGCGATCGTTCGATGCGGCCGTCGCGCGTGCGCTCCCGCTGGTCCGCGCTGCGGCTGGTAAGGCCGAGGGCAGCGAGCCATGGCTCAATGCGCAGGTGGCGCTGGCCGAGCTCGACGTCGCGCGTACCACGATCGACCCGCCGCTCGCCGATCTCGAACGCTTGGCGATCGACCGCGCCGCCGCCGGTGCCCCGCCCTATCCCACGCTCGATGCCGCGCTGGCGAAGGCGACCGATGCGGCCAATACGCAACGCGCGACGATCGCGACGCTGGGGACCAGTTTGCGATAGGCCGGTAAAGAAAACAGGGCCGTTCGTGCCGAGTAGGCGCTGAGCGAAGTCGAAGACCCGTATCGAAGCATCTGCCCCAACCGGTCCTTCGATACGCCATTTCGACATGCTCAATGGCTACTCAGGACCAACGGACGGTGGGCAGGCCGCGCGCCGCCATGCGATGCACGCCACCAACTGTGCTATTGCAACGCCCGCAGCACTGGCAGGATCGATGCATAATCGTCGGTCCATGGCGCGGTGTCGGTGACCGGCAGCGGCTCCCAATAACCACCGCTCGCCAGCAACTCGCCCAGCACCTCGGGATCGCGGGTCAGCGCGATCCACACCGACCCGCTATCCCCTGCCGCGCCGCCGACCGGCTGATAGGAAAGTTGTGCGGCCATCCATCCCGACGCCGTCCGCGCGACGACCGGCGCCAGATCGAGATAACGGTTCGACACATGCACCAGCAACAGCCCGCGCCGCCCGAGCACCCGACCATAGGTGTCGAACGCCTCGCGCGTCATCAGGTGCATCGGCACCGCGTCCGATGAAAAGGCATCGAGCGCCAGCAGGTCGAGACTACCCGCCGCCGCCTGCGCGATGCTCAGCCGGGCATCGCCCAGCACGATCTGCGCATCGGGCGCACAGCGTCGCAGGAAGGTGAAGGCACCCGAATCGCGCGCGATCCGCACCACGACCGGATCGATCTCGTAGAAGCGCCATTGCTGCCCCGGCTTGGCGTAACAGGCGAGCGTCCCGGTGCCGAGGCCGACGATGCCGATCCGCGCATTGCGGCCGTACAGCGCGGGCGCGGCCCGCAGTGCCTCCCCCACCCCGGAATTGGGGACGTAGTAGGTGGTCGGGGTCCGTTCGCGCTCGGGACTACCGGTCAACTGGATGCCGTGCAGCGTGGTGCCGTGCTGCAACTCGTTCACCGCCTGCCCGCGCGTGATGGTATAGACGCCGAAATAGCTGCGCGTCCGCGCCCCCGGCTCCAGCGACAACTGGATCGCGCGATAGCCGCCGAACAGGAACAGCGCGCCGGCCAGCGCAAAGACATAGGGCAGGCGCGATCCGATCGCGACGACGCCGACGATGGTGATGGCTAGAAACGCGATCGGTTCGGGTGCCGCACCCAGCACTTTCCCCGGATTGGCGAGGCCCAATATGATCAATCCGCTGATGACGACCAGTGCCGCGATGGTCAGCCGCGTACCACCCGCGCGCCACAGCCGCTCGGTTACCGGCAACAGGAACGGCAGCGGCGCAAGGATACCGGCCGCGAGGATCAGCAGCGGATATTCATAGGTCCAGTCGAACAGCACCGGCGCGACCAGTCCGGCGAACACCCCGCCCAGCGCGCCGCCGACCGACATCGCCAGATAAAATCCGGTCAGCCGCGCCGGCGCCGGTCGCAGCGCATACATCTTCGCATGAAGCGCCACCGATACGGCGAACAACAGCATCAGCGCCGCCAGTGCGCTCAGTAATGGCCAGTCATGATGGCCGCCGATCATCATCCCGCCGAACACCAGAATGGTAATCGGAGCATAGCGGGTGATCGCATCCGCCAGCCCGCGCCGGTCGGCAAAGGCGACGGTAAAGCTGAGCAGATACAGCCCCAGCGGCAACACCCATAGCAGCGGCACCGCGACGATGTCGGTGGTCAGGAAGGTCGAGGTTGCCAGCATCAGCCCCGACGGCACCAAGGCCAGCACGATCCAGTGCAGCACCCGCAGCCGACCCGGTGCCTCGCCCGGCTCGAGCTTCACCGCCTGTTCGCGCCGATGCGGCAGCAGCCATCCGCAACCGATGACGAGGACGGTCAACAGCGCATAGCCGGCACTCCACCCCCAGCTTTGCGAACGCAGCGGCAGCAGTGGCTCGACGAGCAGCGGATAGGCGATCAGCCCGGCGAAACTGCCGACGTTTGACGCGGCATAGAGCGCATAGGGGTCCCGCCCCGGGCAAAGAAACGCGAACCAGCGTTGCAGCAGCGGCGCCTGTGCCGACACCGCGAAGAACAAGGGCCCGATCGATGCCGTCAGCAGCCACGGCGCCCAAAGCGCCGGCTCGACCCCGGCGGGCACCTGCGTCGCATTGACACCGATCGGCAGCCACACCGCCGCGCATAGCAGCACCAGCAGATGCACCGCCGCCTGCGCCTTCGGCATCAGCTTGCCGAGGAGATGGGCATAGGCATAGCCGCCCAGCAGCAGCGCCTGATAGACCAGCATCGCCGAATTCCACACCGCCGGCGCCCCGCCCAGTTGCGGCAGCGCCATGCGCGCGACCATCGGCTGGACAAGGAACAGCAGGAACGATCCGGTCAGGATCGTCGCGACGAAGATCCACCGGATCGGCCACCCGGCAGTCCGTTCGGGTGCGCTCACGGGCGCTGCTTCCAATAGGTGATATGGCGTTTGAGCGGGCTGTCGTCAGGCACGGCGGGATGATCGAAATCCTGATCGAGCGCGCGGACCATGCCCAGCCGCTCCATCAACCCCCAGCTACGCGTATTGGCCGGACCGGTGATCGCGCCGATCCGATCGACGGGCAGGTTCGCGAAACCCCAGTCGAGGCTGGCCTGTGCCGCTTCCCGCGCAAATCCCCTGCCCCAATGTTCCTTGCCGAAGCGCCAGCCGATCTCGACCCCGCCCTCCAGCGGCGTACCCTCGGCGCCCGGCTTCAACCCGCAAAAGCCGAGCATCTGTCGGCTCGCGCGCTCCTCGACCACCCAGAAGCAATAGCCATGCTGGTCGGCGAACCCGTCCTGCCGGGCGATGGCCGCGTCGACCTCGTCGCGGGTCAGCAGCGCCGGAAAGTACCGCATGACCTCCGGGTCGGAACAATGCGCGTAGAAGGTAGCGCGGTCCCGCTCCTGCCAGCGCCGCAGCACCAGCCGTTCGGTATCGATCATGCCCCCAGCAACCGCGCCGCATGCGCCGCATGATAGGTCAGCACGCCCGAACACCCCGCCCGCTTGAACGCCAGCAGCGTCTCCAGCACCAGCGCGTCGCGATCCGCCACGCCCGCCGCCACGCCGGCCTCGATCAGCGCATATTCGCCCGACACCTGATAGGCGAACACCGGCACCTCGAACGCCGCCTTCACCCGGGTAATGATGTCGAGATAGGGCAACCCCGGCTTTATCATCACGCTGTCGGCACCTTCGGCGATATCGAGTGCCACCTCGCGCAACGCTTCCTCGCTGTTCGCGGGGTCCATCTGATAGGTCTTCTTGTCGCCCTTCAGCAGGCCATGCGTGCCGACCGCATCGCGGAACGGTCCGTAGAAGGCGCTCGCATATTTGGCGGCATAGGCCATGATCTGCACATTGATATGACCCACGCTTTCCAGCGTCTCGCGGATCGCGCCGACCCGACCGTCCATCATGTCCGACGGCGCCACGATATCGCTACCCGCCTCCGCCTGCACGATCGCCTGCCGGACCAGCGCGTCAGACGTCACGTCGTTCAGCACATAGCCGTTCGCATCGACGATTCCATCATGGCCATGCGAAGTATAGGGGTCGAGTGCGACGTCGGTCAGCACGCCGATCTCGGGCACCGCATCCTTGATCGCCCGGATCGCGCGGCACATCAGATTGTCGGGATTGAACGCCTCCGCCCCGTCGTCGCTGCGCAGATGGCGCGGCGTGTTCGGGAACAACGCTACTACCGGGATACCAAGATCCCGGGCCTCACGTGCACGATCGACAATTCCTGCCAGATTCCAGCGAGATACGCCCGGCAATGCCGCGATCGGCTCCCCGTCTCCCTCGGTCACGAACAGCGGCCAGATCAGGTCGGCGGGGGTCAGGACCGTCTCGGCATGGAGACGGCGGCTCCAGCCGGAGGCACGGGTGCGGCGCAGACGCAGCGCGGGATAAGCAGCGGACATGGCGCGACTTGTGGGCCAGACCAGCGACACGTTCAACCCAAAGTCGCGTGGCTCGATTTTCGTTACGGAGCGTTACCGACCGCATGACGCAGATCCGCTCCGCCGCCATGATCGTCAATGCCCGGTCGCGCAGCGGGCAGGACCAGTTCGCCCAGGCGTGCAGCGCGATGCAGGGCATGCCGTTCGAGGTCGACGCGCATGCCGTCGAAAACCCCGACGACCTCGTACCCACGCTGCGACGCGCGCTCGAACGCAAACCGGACCTGGTGATCCTGGGCGGCGGGGACGGGACGATCAGCAGCCTCGTCGACTATCTGCTGGGCCATGACGTGATCCTCGGCGTTCTGCCCTTCGGCACCGCCAACAGCTTCTGTCGCACGCTCGGCATCCCGCTCGACATTCCCGGCGCGGTAGAGGTGCTGAAGACCGGTCGTCCACGTCGCATCGACCTTGGCATGATCGATGGCGACTATTTCGCCAATTGCGCCGCGATCGGCCTGTCGCCGCAAATCGCGCAGACCGTGCCGCACGGCGTCAAGAAGCTGTTCGGCCGCGCCGGCTATCTCGCCTGGGCGACGCTGCAATTCGCCAAGTTCCACCCCTTTCAACTGATCGTCGGCGAAGGAACGAACGCCAAACGGATGACCGCCACCGAAGTCCGCATCTCGAACGGCCGTTTCCATGGCGGCACCGAACTGGTCGAGGAAGCACGGCTCGACAGCGGCGAAATCATCATCCAGGTCGTTTGCGGCAAGGGCAAGCGCAGCTTGGTCCGCAACTGGGCCGCGGGCTTTTTCCGTCTCGACTCCCGCCGGGTCGATACCGTCACGTTCCACGGCAAGTCGCTGCGCATCGAAACCGTCCCGCCGCTGCCGATCTCGATCGACGGCGAGGTACTGGCCAAGACCCCGGTAATGGCGAAGGTCGCGGCGGGCATCATCGAGGTGATGGCACCCGTCGAGGCCTGAAGTCGTTCCTGCGCAGGCGGAAAAACGAAGGGAGAGCCCGGAAGACGTCGCCAGTCCAGCTCTCCCGGAATGACGGCGTCAGCTACCCCAGCCGCCCCAGCGCCGCATGCAGCCGCGCCGCCTCGGCCATCTTGTCGGCATGGTCCGCCCGCGCCTTTTCGACTGCCTCCGGTTTCGCGCGCTCGATGAAGCTCGCATTGCCGAGGCGCCCGCCAAGCGCATCCCGCTCCTTCTCGGCCGCCGCGATCGCCTTGGTCAGGCGGACGCGTTCGGCATCGAGGTCGATGACGTCGCCCAGCGGCAGGACGAAGGTCGCCTCGTCGACCACGATCTGCAACGCCCCGCCGGCCGGCGCGTCGCCGGCCACCGCATCGACGCGCGCGAGCCGCGCCAGCACCGCCCCCTGACGCGTCAGACGTTCCGCCGTCTCACCCGACGCATCACGGACATGCAGCGGTAGCCGCGCACCGGGCGGTACGTTCAGCTCGGTCCGCGCCGCGCGAATTTCGCTTACCAGCCGGATCAGCCAGTCAATCTCCGCCCGCGCCGCCGGATCGATCGCGCGCGCATCCGCCATCGGCCAGCGCGCCACGATCAGGTCGTTCGACCGCTCGCCAAGCGCATGCCACAGCTCCTCGGTGATGAACGGCATGAACGGGTGCAGCATCACGAGGATCTGGTCGAGCACCCAGCCCGCAACGGCGCGCGTTTCGTCGCCGCCCTCGGACCCGCCCTGCAACACCGGCTTGATCAGTTCGAGATACCAGTCGCAGAACCGGCTCCACGTGAATTGATAGACGGTGTTTGCGGCGCCATCGAAGCGCAGATCGGCCAGCGCGAGGTCCAATGCCTGCACCGTCTCGATCGTCTCGGCAATGATCCAGCGATTGACCGCCAGTTCGGCCTGGGGCGGTTCGATCGTCGTCGACGCACCGATCCCGTTGGACTGCGCAAAGCGGGTGGCGTTCCACAGCTTGGTCGCGAAGTTGCGATAGCCCTCGACCCGCTTCTCATCCATCTTGATGTCGCGGCCCTGGCTTTCCATCGCCGCCATGAAGAAGCGCAGCGCGTCGGCGCCATAACGATCGATCAGCCCGAGCGGATCGACGGTATTGCCCTTCGACTTCGACATCTTCGCGCCATCGGCGGCACGGACCAGGCCGTGGAGGTACAGCGTCTTGAACGGCACCTCCTTCATGAAATGAATGCCCTGCATCAACATCCGCGCGTCCCAGAAGAACAGGATGTCGAAGCCCGAGATCAGCACGTCGTTGCTGTAGCGCCCGCCAAGCGTCGGGTCGCCCTTCTCCGGCCATCCGAGCGTCGCGAACGGCCACAGCGCCGAGGAGAACCAGGTGTCTAGCACGTCCTCGTCGCGTTTCAGCGCAACGCCCTCGCCCGCTTCCGACTGTGCCTCTTCATAGGTTTCGGCGACGAAAACCCGGCCGTCGTCCGCAAACCATGCCGGGATGCGATGCCCCCACCATAATTGGCGCGACACGCACCATGGCTGGATATTCTCCATCCAGTTGAAATAGGTCTTTTCCCACGACTTGGGCACGATCTTGATCGCACCCGATCGCACCGCCTCGATCGCCGGCTGGGCCAGCGTCTTGGCATCCACATACCATTGGTCGGTCAGCCACGGCTCGATCACGACGCCCGACCGGTCGCCGAACGGCGTCTGGATCGTGCGCGGTTCGGCGTCATGCTCGGCGCCGTCCTTGTCGATATGCGGGATCAGGACGCCTTCGTCCTTCAGCCGCGCGACGACCGCTTTGCGCGCGTCGCCGCTCGACAGGCCGAGGAACGCGTCGGGAATCAGCCCGTCCGCCGTCTGCACGATGCGCGCCTTGGCATCGAGCATGTTCAGCATGTCGCGCGCTTCGATGCCCGCCCGCCGGCCGACCTCGAAATCGTTGAAGTCGTGGCCGGGCGTGATCTTGACCGCACCCGAACCCAGTGCCGGGTCGGCATGTTCGTCCGCGACGATCGGGATCAGGCGACCGGTGATCGGCAGGCGGACCTGCTTGCCGATCAGCGCGGTGTAGCGCGCGTCGTCGGGATGTACCGCGACCGCCATGTCGGCCAGCATCGTCTCCGGCCGCGTCGTCGCGACCTCGATAAAGCCCGACCCATCGGCCAACGGGTAGCGCAGCCGCCAGAAGCTGCCCTTTACCTCACGCGTCTCGACCTCAAGGTCGCTGATCGCGGTGCCGAGGCCCGGGTCCCAGTTCACCAGCCGCTTGTCGCGGTACAGCAGCCCTTCGCGATATAGCTGCACGAACACCTTCAGGACGGCGGCCGAAAAGCCTTCGTCCATGGTGAAGCGTTCGTTGGACCAATCCATCGAACAGCCCAGACGGCGCAACTGGCCAGTGATCTGCCCGCCGCTTTCTGCCTTCCATTCCCACACTTTTGCCACGAAATCGTCGCGGGAGAAGTCGGTGCGCTTCTGCTGCTGCTGCGCCATCTGCCGTTCGACGACCATCTGCGTCGCGATGCCGGCATGGTCGGTGCCGACGACCCAGCGCGCGTCCTTGCCCTGCAACCGGGCATGGCGGACCAGAATGTCCTGCAGCGTGTTGTCGAGCGCGTGACCGATATGCAGGCTGCCGGTCACATTGGGCGGCGGGTTGACGATCGTCCACGGCGTCGCATTCGGACGCTCGGGCCGGAACAGGCCATCCTGTTCCCAATGGGCATACCAGCGCGCCTCGATGGCGGCGGGGTCGAAAGTCTTGGGCAGTTCGCTCATCGCCGCCGCATGGCGCGGATGCGGCGGCGTTGCAAGAGAGCGTTATTCGCGGCCGCTGATCCGGGCGATCTCGCGCGCGACCATCGACTCGACGATGCCCGGCAGTTTCGCATCGAGCCATTCGCGCAGCATCGGACGGAGCATTTCGCGGACCAGCCCTTCGAGCGAATCGGCGCCCGGCGTCTCGGGCTTCACCAGCATCCGCGACAACTGGTCCAGCGCACCGCGACTCGCCTCGGCGGCGCGGTCCGACACGATCGACGCATCGATCTTGCCCGGTGCGGGGGCCGCCGGCATCGGCTCCGGTTCGTTGTCCATCCGCGGCTCGGGCGGCCGCGGACGCTCGACCCGCGGCGCCTCGACGCGGGGCTGTTCCATGCGGGGCGGTGGCGGTGGCGCTGCAACGCTCTGATTCAGCTCGAGGACCTCGTCGCGATCATCGACGTCACGTGGCTGCGCCGTCCGTATCGACTTGCGCCCGCGCAACGCCTGGGCCGATCCTTCGCCCTCTTCGGCGATGATCCGCTTGATCGAGGACAGAATGTCCTCCATCGACGTTTCGTTGCTGATATCGCCCATCGCAACCCTCATCTCTTCCGCCCCTTGAACGCTTAGCCTTCGGGGTTCGTCCGCGGCGTGTCAACGCCTTGCGTCGCGCGCGGTGCCCCGCCCTGTCGATTTGGCGCGTCGATCCCCTGTGTCGGGGTATAGGGATTGGGGGTCCGCTGCAAAGCGGGATCGAGTTCCCGCGTCACCACGGGCGTCTGCGCCGGGGTATTCACCGTGCTCGGTGCGACCGGCACCGGTGCGGGATCGTCGCTCCAGTCCCAGATGCGGTTGCGCACCCGTTCGTAATTCGCGACCGGATCGTACAGCGCCCCGCCGTCCAGCCCCAGGTCGCGCGCCTCCGCCCGGCCCATCGCCGCGAGCAGGGCGAACCCGGCGACATAGGCGTCGCGCCGTGCCGACACCAACTGCACCTGCGAATTGAGCAATTCCTGTTCGGCGTTCAGGATGTCGAGGATCGTGCGCGTGCCGACGCTATTCTCGGCACGTACCCCTTCCAGCGACAGGCGGTTTGCCTGCACCTGCACTTCCGACGATTCGATCACGCGCAATGCCGATTGCCACGCGGCGAACGCCGAACGCGCGTCCGACACCACCGATCGTTCGACCTGGGTCACCTGCTCGATCGCGGCGCCTTCCAAAGCCTGCGCCCGACGGATCTGCGCGCTAGGACGACCGCTCTGGAACAGCGGCAGGCTGAACTGGAACCCGGCCTGCGCCTGCCCGCCATCCTGTTGCAGCACGATGCCGTTCACCGACTGCGCCGACCCGAGGAAGCTGGTATAGCCGCCGCCCACCACCGCGCTGACCTGCGGGAGCCGGTTGGAGCGGGCGACGCGCACATCGAATCCGGCCGCATCGCTGCTGCGCCGTGCCGCGATCAGCGCTGGATTGTTCGAAACCGCCACGCCCACTGCGCCATTGGGATCGGCGGGCAGGTTCGGCAGCGCCGGCGGCGCGTCGAGCGTTCCCGCGGGCGCGCCCGTCGTCGCGACGTAATTTTCGCGGCTGCGGATCAGCGATGCTTCGGCGTTGCGCAGCTGTGCCTGCGCCGATGCCAGCCGCGCCTCCGACTGGGCGACGTCGGTGCGGGTCAGGTCGCCGACCTGGAACCGGTCCTGCGATGCCTGCAGATTGACCTCAAGCACGCGGACATTCTGCTGGTTCAGCCGCACGATCGCCTCGTCGCGGATCACGTCGTTATAGGCGGCGACCACCAGCGTGAAGACGTTCGCCTCGGTACTGCGCAGATTGGCGCGACCGGCATCGACCCGTGCATCGGCGGCGTGGACCCCGTTACGCACCGCCCCGCCGGCATAGAGCGACTGGCTGAGATTCAGCTGCGCGCTGCCGGTGCGGGGTGCCTGGGTGAAACCGCGACTGGCCGGGGTCAGGACGTTCTCGATCACTTGTCCCTGAGTCGTGATCTGAGGCAGCCCCTGCGACCGCGCGATCGGCACCGTTTCGTCGGTGGCGCGCTGGTTGGCGCGCGCCTGCGTCAGCTGCGGATTGGTCGCATAGGCGCGTGCCAGAGCCTCGCGCAACGTCTCCGCATTCGCGGGAGAGGCCAGCAACGCCAGCGCCGCGACCCCACCGATGAACTTCCCCCCCCGCATATGTTCCTTACCTTGCGAACTGAAACGTCTTGGGCCGTGCGAAGCCCGGTAGAACGACACATTCGAGATCGGCGAAATCCACCACCCCGAACCCGCCTTCGCTGCGGCGGCCGAGCGCCAGGCGGGTCACGCCGCGATCGACCAGTCCGGTCGCCAGCCGCCCGCCGGGGGCGAGCTGCTCGGCGACTGCGTCGGGCACTTCCTCGATCGCGCCGTCGATGATGATGACGTCATAGGGCGCGCCCTCGGCCCAGCCGGCCTTCAGCGGCCCTTCGACCACCGTCACCTTCGTATCGGCAATCGCATCGCGCGCCGCGCCGGCCAGTTCGGCGTCTTCCTCCAGCGCAACGACCGACCCCGCCAGCCGCGCCGCCACCGCCGCGGCATAGCCCATCGCCGCACCGATCAGCAGCACGCGGTCGGTCGGGCGGATGTCGGCGGCGACCAGCAGCCGGCCGGTGATCAGCGGCGGATTTATCGCCCGGCCGCCCCCCAGCGGCAACGGCGCGTCGCGATAGGCCAAAGCTGCCTGAGTCGAAGGCACGAACGCCTCGCGCGGCACATCGCCCATCGCGTCGACGACGCGCGGATCGCTGACGGCGCTGGTGCGAAGCTGGCTGACGACCATCGCGTGGCGCATCGCTTCGAAATCGGGTCGGGTCTGGTTCGAATCGGTCATGGTGCAATCCTGTCGCACAACTGTTTTAGCCACGCAATACACATAGCATCGCGACGCGCTGTCTATCGCGCTGCGCGGTCCGCGCCAAGGATGGGGCGGTGTATAATTTCGAACGCTACCTGAACACCGCCTATGCCTCGCATCACTGCTTAGCGACGTCTGGCAAATGCTGTACGACCTCGCGCGAGGCTGCGAACGTCAGATGCCCATAGTCGAAATGATAGGGTCCGTGATCGCTGTCGAACAGCCGACACCTGCCCGCGGGGCATTCCACTTCGACCTCGGACACATATCTGCCGCCCGCCTGCTCGATCAGCGGCCGCAACTTGCCGTCAATGGCGATGCGTTGCGACGCCAATTGCCCGGCCAAGACCTCCGTATCGCCGCGCAACATCACGCGCGCCAGAATTCGCGGCATGTCAGCCTTGTACTCGACGGTCGGGCCAATGACGGTCACCGCCAGCGTCGGAGCGCCTGCGCGAGATGGCCGCAACCGCCAATTGGAGGCGTCAGCATGACCATGACCCAATGAAGAACACTGCGTACTCGGGACCAGCGACTGCGTACTTTTTGCGAAGCCAGCTTGACGCCGCGCGCAAACGCACGCAAATGCCCGCCTCCCACCGTATCGAGGCGCGATGGCGGAGTGGTGACGCAGAGGACTGCAAATCCTTGCACCCGGGTTCGATTCCCGGTCGCGCCTCCAGGGGGCGGCATATGCCGCCCGAATCGGTTTCGCCCCGAAATTCGGCATAATCCGTCGCCCGGTCGAGGGTTAGCCAAACATGCTGCGTAGCATTCCAGTGTAACCATGGAATGGATGCCATGACCGACGATCTCGACCAATCGCTGCGCCTGCTGTCCGACGTCACCGACGATCCCCGGCTTGACGAGCTGGCGCCGGCGGTCTTCGCGCGGGTGCGGGCGGATGGTGCCGCGCGTGCCGCCGGAGTCCGGCTGGCGGGCCTCGCTGCGGTCGGTGCGGTCACTATGGGGCTAATCGCCGCCGATCCGATCCCGCGTCCACAGCCGGCAGCGACCTTTACCGACGATCTGGCGCTTGCCCCCTCGACGCTGCTGGTCGGTCGATGAGCCGGACCCGGTGGACGATCCTCGTCGCCATCGTCGCCTTCGTCGCGGCATTCGCCGGGGTGCTGGCCGGGCGGGCGATCGGCGGCGGCCACAGCGCCGGGCATGGCAGCGAACTCCACGCGCTGCTGCACGATCGCATGCAGTTGACCCCCGAACAGATGCGCGGCCTCGACGCGCTGGAGGCGGGCTATGCCACGCGGCGCGCTGCTTTGCAGGCACGGATGCGCGCCGACAATGCCCGACTGGCGCAGGCGATCGCGGCGGAGCAGGATGACGGCCCGCGCGTCGCCGCCGCCGTCGATGCCTCGCACCGCACGATGGGCGACTTGCAGAAGGCGACGCTGGCGCATGTCTTCGCGATGCGGCGGCTGCTTCGGCCCGATCAGACCCCGGCCTTCGACCGGGCGGTGGCACGCGCGCTCACCCACCCTGCCCAGTGACCCCCGCCGATCCCGGCTTCGACGATGGCGCGCTGGCGGCACAAGCGCTTGCCGGGAGCGAAGCCGCCTTTGCCACGCTGATGCAGCGGCACCGCAGTCGGGTCTATCGCCTGATCCTCAACAGCGTCGCCGATCCCGACGAAGCGCTCGATCTGGTGCAGGAGACGTTCCTGTCGGCCTATCGCGCGCTCGGCCGCTATGACGGGACGCGGCCGATGTCGGCGTGGCTGGCGACAATCGCGCTTAACAAATGCCGCGATCATGCGCGGCGGCGGGCGTTGCGGCGCTTCTTTTTCGGGGCGCGGACGATCGACGATGTCGCCGATACGCTCGCCGCCGGCGATCCGGATCAGGCGCGGACGGCGGAGCACAGGCAGGAGGCCGCCCGGCTGCGGGCCGCGCTTGCGCTGCTGCCGGCGACGCTACGCGAGCCGCTGTTGCTCTGCACGGTCGAGGAGATGCGCCAGTCCGAAGCCGCCGCGTTGCTCGGCATCTCGACCAAGGCGGTCGAGACCCGCATCCGTCGTGCCCGCGCCAAACTCGCCGAATTGCTAGGCGGTTGAGGGGAGGCGCGATGCGCTGCGTATGACCGGACGGATGACAAGGATATGTGCATGACGACGATCGATCGCCGCCGGTTGCTTCAGGGCGCGGCGCTGGGGGGCGTGGCGCTCGGCGCGTGGACCCCGATCTCTGCGCGACAGGCGACGAACGGTCCGGTGGTGTCGGGCGAGCTGATCGAGTTGCGCATCGGCCGGATCAACCGCATGGTCGACGGCCGGCCGTCGCGCAGCATCGGCATCAACGGCATGTCGCCCGCCCCGCTCATCCGCCTGCGCGAAGGACAGCGCGCGCGCATCCGCGTCGTCAACGACCTCGACGTCGAAACCTCGCTGCACTGGCACGGGCTGCTGGTGCCGTTCCAATATGACGGCGTACCCGGCATCTCCTTTCCCGGCATTCCGGCGGGGCAGAGCTTTCTCTACGATTTCCCCGTGCGGCAGAACGGCACCTATTGGTATCACAGCCATTCGGGCGGGCAGGAGCAGGAGGGGCTGTACGGCCCGATCGTGATCGATCCCGCCGTGCCGGACCCCGTCGCGTTCGATCGGGAACATGTGATCGTCCTGTCCGATCACAGCCGCTCCAGTCCCGCGACGATCTTCCGCAAGATGAAGCTGCAGCCGGGCTATTATAATTTCCAGCGGCAGACGCTGGTCGGCCTGTTGTCCGGTCGCGACCAGAAGGCGAAGGACCGCGCCGAATGGGGCAAGATGCGGATGGACCCCGCCGACATCGCCGACGCGACGGGCGCGACCTACACATATCTGGTGAACGGGCATGGCCCGGTCGACAACTGGACCGGCGCGTTCACGCCGGGCGAACGGGTGCGGCTGCGGATCGTCAATGCGTCGGCGATGACGACGTTCAACGTGCGTATCCCCGGACTGCCGCTGACGATCGTACAAGCCGACGGGCTGAACGTAGAGCCGGTAACGGTCGACGAGTTCCAGATCGGGGTCGCCGAAACCTATGACGCGATCGTCACCCCTGCCGACACCGCCTATACGCTGGTCGGCGAGAGCGTCGACCGGTCGGGCATGGCACGTGCGACGCTGTCACCGCGCCCCGGCCTGATAGCCCCAGTCCCGCCGCTTCGCCCGCGTCCGCTGGCGACGATGACCGACATGGGCATGGGTGGCATGGGCCATGAAAGCCAACCCGGCGGCCCCGATCCGACCGCCGAACAGAATGGATCGCGCAAGCTCGCCACGACCGCAGCTACCCCGCCGCAACCGACGATGGATCACGCGGCGATGGGCCATGGCGATGCGATGGGCGGCATGGAGGGCATGGG
The DNA here is from genome assembly GCF_055521695.1 of Sphingomonas sp. BL-S-05. Classification (NCBI taxonomy): domain Bacteria; kingdom Pseudomonadati; phylum Pseudomonadota; class Alphaproteobacteria; order Sphingomonadales; family Sphingomonadaceae; genus Sphingomonas; species Sphingomonas sp. BL-S-05. The sequence goes on from NZ_CM145499.1 coordinate 1,356,399, forward strand.
CGAGATGCAGCACGGCATGCGCGACTTCGCCAACGCGCCCGGCGTCGCGAGGACGCCCGGCGTCCAGACCATTTCCCCGATGGCCGCCGATCGCACCGACTATCCCGGTCAAGGGCTGGAGAATGTCGGTCACCGCGTGCTGACCTATCGCCAGCTACGCGCGCTCGACCGCAACCCCGATGTCCGCGCACCGGGACGACAGATCGACATTCACCTGACCGGCAACATGGAACGCTTCATGTGGGGCTTCGACGGGAAGCGGATGGTCGATACCCACGAACCCTTCGCCTTTGCCGAAGGGGAGCGGGTGCGTATCAACCTGATCAACGACACGATGATGGCGCATCCGATCCATCTGCACGGCCATTTCTTCGAACTGGTCACCGGGCATGGCGACCATAGCCCCCGCAAGCACACCGTGCTGGTGCAGCCGGGCGGCATCGTCAGCCTCGACCTGACCGCCGATGCCGTCGGCGACTGGGCGTTCCACTGCCACATGCTCTACCATATGCTGTCGGGGATGATGCGCGTCGTCTCGGTCCGTCCGCAGGGAGGCGCCGCATGACCCGCACCCTCGCCACGCTGCTCGCGCTGTCGATTGCCGCGCCCGCCGTCGCGCAGGACCATAGCCATATGGACCATACGCAAATGGGCCATGCACCGCCGGCGCAGTCCGCCGCCCCGGCCGCGTCCGCACCCGCCGCCGCCCCGGAACCGGCCGAGCCGACCGGCACCGACCAGTCGCCCGGCAGCGCCCCGCCGCCACCGGTCCCGATGCCGCATTATGCCGACCGTGTCTGGGGCGGCGACGTCATGGCCCGGTCGCGCGACGCGATGATGGCGGAGGAAGGCGGCGGCCAGCGCTTTGCCCAGCTCCTGCTCGACCGTGTCGAGTGGAAGGACGGCGGCTATGCGTGGGAAGGCGAAGGCTGGATTGGCGGCGACATCCACCGCCTCGTCGTCAAGAGCGAGGGCGAAGGCGGCGACCGCGTCGAGGCCGCCGAGGTCCAGGCACTCTATTCGCGGGCGATCGACCCCTACTTCAACCTGCAGGCCGGCATCCGACAGGATATCCGCCCGACCCCGGCGCGGACCTATCTGACGGTCGGCGTCGAGGGCCTCGCCCCCTATTGGTTCGAACTCAACGCCGCCGCCTTCCTGTCGACCGGGGGCGAATTGCTCGGCCGGATCGAGGGCTATTACGACCAGCGCATCACCCAGCGCCTGATCCTGCAACCGCGCGCCGAGCTGAACCTGTCGGCACAGGATATCCGCGAGACCGGCACGGGATCGGGGCTGACCAATGCCGAAATGGGCCTGCGGCTACGCTATGAGATCGCGCGCGAATTCGCACCCTATGTCGGCGTCAACTGGGAACGGCGTTTCGGGGATACGCGCCGCTTCGGCCGGGCGGCGGGCGAGGATAGCGGCGGCATCGGTCTGGTCGCGGGTATTCGCGCATGGTTCTAAACGCGCGCGCTTGCCGCTAAGGCCGCCCCGTCAACAGGGGAAAAGTCGATGCCGATTACCGATGCCGCCGGGTCGCCCGCTTATGTGCTGACGCTGTCCTGCGCCGATCGCGTCGGGATCGTCGCGGCGGTCAGCGGGCATCTGGCGCGGATCGACGGCTTCATCCTCGACAGCCAGCAATATGCCGATCTGGAGGCCGGGCGCTTCTTCATGCGCGTCGAGTTCGCCGGCGCCGGTCCCGCCTTCCCCATCGATGACAACAGCTTGCAAGCGGGTTTCGCCCCGATCGGCGACGCCTTCGCCCTCGACTGGTCGATCGCGCCGCGCGCCGAACGGATGCGGGTGCTGATCGCGGTGTCGAAGGGCAGCCATTGCCTCAACGACCTGCTCCACCGGTGGAAGACCGGCGACCTGCCCGTCGAAATCGTCGGCGTCGTGTCCAACCACCAATCGTTGCGCGCGCTGACCGAATGGCATGGCGTGCCGTTCCACTATCTGCCGATCGTCGATGGCGACCGGTTGGGGCAGGAAGCCGCGATGCTGCGCGTCTTCGAACAATCCGATGCGGAATTGCTGGTGCTCGCGCGCTACATGCAGGTGCTCGGCAACGACCTGTCGCAACGGCTGGCCGGGCGCTGCATCAACATCCACCACAGCTTCCTGCCAAGCTTCAAGGGCGCCCGCCCCTATGCCCGCGCCCATGATCGCGGCGTCAAGCTGATCGGCGCGACCGCCCACTACGTCACCGGCGATCTCGACGAAGGCCCCATCATCGAACAGGCGGTCGAACGCGTCGACCACCGCGACACCGAAGCCGACCTGATCCGTATCGGCCGCGATATCGAGGCACAAGTCCTCGCCCGCGCCGTCCGCTGGGCAGCGGAACGGCGGGTGTTCCTAAACGGGCACCGGACGGTGGTGTTTCGCTGACCTGCTCCCCTTCCGTCGAAGGAAACACCCGCGAAAGTCCGCGTGCCCTGGCGGGTACTTGCCGTACCCCCGCGCAGGCGGGGGTCCAGAGCCAAGCAAAGCAAAGACTTATGACTGCAACTCTGGGCCCCGCCTACGCGGGGGTACGGAAAAAGGGTCGACGGTAGCGATCCTCGAAGAGGCTGCCCCGAGGGAAGGGGCCAGCCTCACTCCCCTTCCGGCTTCGCCATATTGGTATGCATCTTCGCCAGCACGCTGTCGGGCGTGACATGGCTTATCGCCGCCTGCAGCTTGTTCTTCGCGCCCGACACGACATGCGCGGAGCCAGCCATCACCGCGTCCCAGCCATTGCGCGCGGTCTTCGCCGGATCCTCCTTCGAATCATCCTTGCCGACCGGCGTATCCAGCATGCCGGCGCGTTCGAAGAACGGGGTGTCGGTCGGCCCCGGCATCAGGACGGTGATCATGACGCCACTGTCCTTCAGCTCCTCGCGCAGCGCATAGGCGAAGCTGTCGAGATACGCCTTGGTCGCGTTGTACACCGCCTGGTAGCTGCCGGGGATCAGTCCGGCGATCGATCCGGTAATGAGAATGCGCCCCTCACCCCGTGCCGCCATGTCGCGCGCGACCTTCTGCAACAGGTACGTCGTGCCGGTGACGTTGGTGTCGATCACCCGCCGCCACGCCGACACCTCCTGTTCGATGAACGCATGCCCCAGCCCACGCCCGGCATTGGCGATCAGCAGGTCGATCGGCCGCCCGGCAACCTCGTCGAGCAACCGGTCATTGCCCTCGAAGGTCGCCAGATCGGCTTCGACTGCGCGGACCGCACCTGCGCCGAAGTCGTTCGCCGCCACCGCGATCTGCGGCTCGTCGGCGACGACGATCAGGTCATAGCCTTCCGCTCCCGCAATCTTCGCCAGTTCATAGCCGATCCCGGTCGACGCCCCGGTAATCACCGCCAGCTTGTTCGCCATCACGCTTCTCCCGTCGCGGCGGCCTTCGCCCAATCGGGCTTCAGCACGACCTTGGTACAGACATTCTGTTCATCGTGGAATTTCTTGTAACCCTTGGGCGCATCCTCCAGCGCCATCCGGTCGGAAATCAGGAAGGTCGTATCGATCTTGTCCTCCATGATCGCCGCCAACAGCCCGGGCAGGTAGCGCTGGACATGGGTCTGTCCGGTCTTGAGCGTCAGCCCCTTCTCCATCAGCGCACCGAACGGGAATTTGTCGATCATTCCGCCATAGACGCCGGGCACCGACACGCGGCCGCCCTTGCGACATGCCACGATCGCCTGCCGCAGCGCATGCGGCCGGTCGGTGCCGAGAAAGGTCGATGCCTTGATCTGATCGACGATATTGTCGACGAACAGCCCATGGCTTTCGAGGCCGACGCTGTCGATCACCGCATCGGGGCCGATCCCGCCGGTCATCGTCATCAGCGCGTTATAGGTGTCGGTTTCCTCGAAATTCAGCACCTCCGCGCCCAGTCCCTTCGCCAGCGCCAGCCGGTGCGGGAAATGGTCGATCGCGATCACCCGGTGTGCGCCCATCAGCAACGCCGACTGGATCGCGAACAGCCCGACCGGGCCACAGCCCCAGACGGCGACGATATCGCCTTCCTCGATATCGGCGTTCTCCGCCGCCATCCATCCGGTCGGCAGAATGTCCGACAGGAACAGCACCTTGTCGTCATCGATCCCGTCGGGAATGACGATCGGCCCGACATCACTGAACGGCACGCGAACATATTCGGCCTGACCGCCGGGATAGCCGCCGGTCATATGGCTGTACCCGAACAGCCCGGGGGCGACCTGCCCCCATAATTCCTGTGCGATGTCCTGATTGTCGGCGGGGTTGCCATTGTCGCACCCCGAATATTGCTGCTTCGAACAATGATAGCAGCTGCCACAGGCGATGACGAAGGGCACGACGACGCGCTGCCCCTTCTGCAACGTCGATTTGGGGCCGGTCTCCACGACTTCGCCCATGAATTCATGGCCGAGGATATCGCCCGCCTGCATCGTCGGGATATAGCCGTCATAGAGATGCAGGTCGGACCCGCAGATCGCGGTCGACGTGATCTTGATGATCGCATCGCGCGGGTTGATGATCTCGGGATCGGGAACGCTATCGACGCGGACGTCGTGCTTGCCGTGCCAGGTAAGTGCGCGCATCGCCGGCTCCTTCTTAAGACTTGGGTTCGCGGTTGGGCGGCGTGGTCGTTGCGATCTCGCCGGTTTCCATCAGTTGCTTGAAGCGGCGCAGGTCGCGCCGCGCCTGGATCGCCGGCTCCTGCTGCGTCACCTTCGCGACCAGCTTGCCGAGGATTCCGGCGGGCGGGGAATAGGCGATCATCGCGGTCACCACCGTGCCGCGCCCCGGTGCCGCTTCGTGGAACGATACCCAGCCGCTGTTCGGCACGTCGCTATTCTCGGCGCGCCAGCCGATGCGTTCGCCATCGACATCTTCGGTGACGATCGCGTCCCATTCATAGCTGCCGTTCGGGCCGCTGACGCGCCAGTGCGAGCGCTCCCGATCGCGCACCTCGATAGCCTCGACATTCAGCATGAAGGTCGCCAGGTTTCCGAAATCGCGCCAATAGGCGTAGAGTTCGTGGGCCGGCCGGTTGATCGTCACCGCGACGCCCGATACCGATGATTCGCCGTTCGGGGCGGCCTCGCCGCGTTCACTGCTGTCCTTCGACGTAAAGGCTGGCGCGTCGTCGCGCGTGATGTCGCCGGGGTGTCCGCTTTCGGCCATGGCCATGCTCTCCCGTCCGCCGAACCAAGGGGTTCGGCCGATTGATCCATATTAAGATATTGATCGAATGGTGTTTTTCGATCACGCCAACCCTAACCGCCGTCGTCGCGGCCTGTTCCGGTGGCCGCACGCTTTTGCCGGTAAACGGTACGGATTTGCAGACGGGTCGCGCCGCGCTATGCGCTCGACCATGCACGGTGCCCCGCTCACGCTTCACAATTCGCTGACCCGCAACCTTCAGCGTTTCGAACCGCTCGACCCGGCCAAGGGGGTCCGCGTCTATTCCTGCGGCCCGACCGTCTACAACTACGCGCATATCGGCAATCTGCGCGCCTATGTCTTCACCGATACCTTGAGCCGCGTGCTGCGGTGGAAGGGCTATACGCTGACCCACGTCATCAACATCACCGATGTCGGTCATCTCACTTCCGACGCCGATGCCGGCGACGACAAGATGGAGGCGGCGGCAAAGGCGCGCGCCCAGTCGATCTGGGATATCGCCGCCCATTATACCGCGGCGTTCAAGGGCAATCTGCGCGACCTCAACATCGACGACCCGACCCGCTGGTCGGTCGCGACCGATCACATCGCCGAAATGATCGCCTTTGCGGAGAAGATCGCCCCCGACCATTGCTATGAACTCGACAGCGGCCTCTATTTCGACAGCAGCTCCGTGCCGAACTATGGTGCGCTGGCCGGCGGACAGGATGATGCCGGCGAAGGCCGTATCGACCCGGTCGCGGGCAAGCGCCATCCGCAGGACTTCGCCATCTGGCGCAAGACCCCGCCGGGCGAGACGCGGCAGATGGAATGGGACTCGCCCTGGGGAAAGGGCGCGCCGGGTTGGCATCTCGAATGCTCGGTGATGAGCCTGAAATATCTGGGCGCCCCGTTCGACATCCATACCGGCGGCATCGACCACCGCGAGATCCACCATCCGAACGAGATCGCGCAGAATCAGGCCTATTGCGGGTGCGCCGACAGCGGTGCCGCCTTCTGGATGCACAACAACTTCCTCGTCGAGCGTTCGGGCAAGATGTCGAAGTCGAAGGGGGTGTTCACCACGCTCCAGACGCTCATCGACGGCGGCGTGCATCCGCTCGCCTACCGGCTGATGTGCCTGTCGGCCCAGTATCGCTCCGAACTGGAATTTTCGGCCGAGAACCTGATCGCGGCGCTGACCCGGCTGAAGCGGCTGGCGATGACCGTCGTCGCCCTGCGTGCCCGTGCGTCGGGCGAGGGTGACGCGGGCAAGGCGGCGACCTACCGCGAACGCCTTGATGCGGCGGTGTCCGACGACCTGAACACACCGCGCGCGCTGCCGGTGCTCGACGAACTGCTGGCCGACAAGAAGCTGACGCCCGCCGACCGCCTCGCCGCGCTCGCCGATTTCGACGCGGTGCTGGGCCTCGGCCTCGCCACGATCGAACGCGCCGACCTGCGCGTTCGCCCCGCCAATGCGACGATCAATGCGGCAGCGATCGAAACCCGTCTGGCCGATCGCAAGGAAGCGCGCGCCGCCAAGGATTTCGCCGCGAGCGATGCGATCCGCGACGAACTGACCGCCGCCGGTGTCGAGGTCATGGACGGCGATCCGCTCGGCTGGGACTGGCGCCCTACGCTGGGATAGGTGACGCTAACCCCTTGCTCCCGGCCCGCCTTCCCCGTCATACCCTTCCCCGCGAATCATCGGGGGACGATATGCGGGGACAGGTACTGGGCGTCGATCGGGATGGACGCGAGGGGCGGATCGCCGGCGACGACGGCCAGCGTTACTGGTTCCAGCCCGACGACTGGAGCGACCGTATCGGCCCGTCGGTCGGAGCGCAGGTCGATTTCGAGGTATCGAACGGTCGCGCGTTGCGCATCTACCACGTCCCCGGCACCGTTGCCCCCCGCCCCGCCAACGACGACCGCCGCCCGCGCGGGCGCAAGGACAAGATCGCCGCCGTGCTGTTCGCCTTCTTTCTCGGCACGCTCGGCATCCATCGTTTCTATCTCGGCAAGACCGGATCGGGCATCGTCATGCTGCTGCTGACCTGCACCGTTATCGGCCTGCTGGTGACCGGCATCTGGGCGCTGATCGACGCGATCCGCTACCTCGTCATGGACAATGACGAATTCCATCACCGCTACGGCTGATCGAAGCAGTCGATCGGAACGACCAACCTTTCCTTCATTGCGCCACGAGCCGGTTTCGCGCATGGGAATTGCCCGAACCGACTGGATGGAATTCTCCCATGGCCGCCAACTGGGCCCCCGATAGCTGGACCACCGCCGAAGCGCGCCAGCTCCCCACCTATCCCGATCGCGCCGCGCTCGACGCGACCACGGCACAGCTTGCCAGCTATCCGCCGCTGGTCTTCGCCGGCGAAGCCCGCAGCCTGACCGCCGAACTGGCCGAAGTGGCCGAGGGGCGCGCGTTCCTGCTCCAGGGCGGCGATTGCGCGGAAAGCTTTGCCGAGTTCCATCCCAACTATATCCGCGACACCTTCCGCGTCATCCTGCAGATGGCGGTGGTGCTGACCTTCGCGTCGAAGCTGCCGACGGTGAAGGTCGGTCGCATGGCCGGGCAATTCGCCAAACCGCGCTCGGCCGATACCGAAACCGTGGATGGCGTCGAACTGCCCAGCTATCGCGGCGACAATATCAACGACATCGCCTTCACCGCCGAAGGCCGCATCCCCGATCCGCAGCGGATGATCCGCGCCTATTCGCAGGCGGCGGCGACGCTCAACCTGCTGCGCGCCTTCGCGACGGGCGGCTATGCGAACCTGCATCAGGTCCATCGCTGGACGCACGACTTCATGGGCCGCAGCCCCTGGGCCAAGAAATATGCCGACGTCGCCGACCGCATCGGCGAGGCGCTCGACTTCATGGCCGCCTGCGGCATCGACGCCGACAGCGTACCGCAGTTGAAGGCGACCAGCTTCTACACCAGCCACGAAGCATTGCTGCTCCCCTATGAGCAGGCGCTGACCCGGCAAGATTCGCTGACCGGCGACTGGTACGACACCTCGGCGCATTTCCTGTGGATCGGCGATCGCACCCGCTTCGACGGATCGGCGCATGTCGAATTCCTGCGCGGCATCGGCAACCCGATCGGCATCAAGTGCGGCCCGACGCTCGAGCCGGACGCGCTGCTGCGCATGCTCGACACGCTGAACCCGAACCGTATCGCGGGGCGGATGACCCTGATTACCCGCTACGGCCATGACAAGATCGAAGCGGGCCTGCCCAAGCTGATCCGTGCCGTCCAGCGCGAAGGCCATCCGGTAGTGTGGTCGTGCGACCCCATGCACGGCAACACCGTCAAGGCGACCACCGGCTACAAGACGCGGCCGTTCGACCGCATCCTCGCCGAAGTGCGCGGCTTCTTCGCCGTCCACCGGGCGGAGGGCAGCCATGCCGGCGGCATCCATGCGGAAATGACCGGGCAGAACGTCACCGAATGCACCGGCGGCGCGATCGCGGTCACCGAACAGAGCCTTGCCGATCGCTACCACACCCATTGCGACCCGCGCCTCAACGCGGGGCAGAGCCTCGAACTGGCATTCCTGCTGGCCGAGATGCTCAACGAGGAAATGGCCGAACGCCGCGCCGTCGCGGCGTAAGGCTGGCTTTCCCAATACCGTACCCCCGCGCAGGCGGGGGTCCAGGGCCCAGGGCGCGACCGCTGCTTTCCTCGGCTCTGGACCCCCGCCTGCGCGGGGGTACGCACATCCGGAAGCCGAACACGAAGTCTCCTCTACGCAACAACCACCCCCTAGCCTCTTGCCCTCACACGCAATACAGCACACCGACATCGGGCACGCGCGCTACCACGGCGCGTACGTCAGACGACTGGCCCGGGTCGTTCCGCCATGCGCGGGGCGGGGCCGAACGCGTTAAGGGAACCGGTAGATGACCGACGAGACACAGATGGTTGAGGCGCTGGACGCACGGGCGCGTCGGCGCGAAGAACGCCGCGACTTTTTCCGCGCCTTCGGTGCGGCAGCGGCGATCGGCGGCGGTCTCGCGCTCACCTCGTGCGGCGACGGCAATTCCTCGCCGACTCCGACCCCTACCGGCACCGGCACCGCGACCCCCACGCCGACCCCGACCCCCACCGCATCGGGCACCACCGGGACGTCCGACGTCGACGTGCTGAACTTCGCGCTCAACCTCGAATATCTCGAAGCGCAATTCTATGCCTTCGCCGCCAACGGCACCGGCCTCGCCGCAGCGCTGCTGACCGGCCCCAGCGGCACCACCCCCGGCGCGGTGACCGGCGGGCGCAAGGCGACGCTCAACGATCCGGTCGTCGCCAACTTCGCCCGCGAAATCGCGCAGGACGAGGTCGCGCACGTCGAATTCATCCGCAATGCGCTGGGCAGTTCGGCCATCGCCATGCCCGCGCTCGACATCAGCGCCACCGCGACCAGTGCCTTTTCGGTCGCTGCCCGCGCCGCCGGCCTGATTGGTGCCAACGACACCTTCGATCCGTACGCGAACGACGACAACTTCCTCCTCGCCGCCTATCTGTTCGAGGATATCGGCGTCACCGCCTATCGCGGCGCGCTGCCCGGCATCGCCAACACGCTGATCCGACAGGCGGCGGCCGGCATCCTTGCCGCCGAAGCCTATCATGCCTCGATGATCCGCTCGGCACTCTATGTCCGCGGCCTGTCGACCCCGTCGCTGATCGACGCGACCGAATCGATCTCGGCCGCGCGCGACAGCCTCGATGGCGGCAGCGATCTCGATCAGGGCGTCCGCCCGATCGGCGACCAGTCGAACATCACCCCGTTCGATCCGAATACCGGCTTACCCTATGGCCGCACCACCGGACAGGTGCTCAACATCGCCTATCTGAACCGCAATTCCGTCGCCACGGGCGGGTTCTTCCCCGCCGGCGTCAACGGCAACATCAAGACCAGCGCGGCGAACTGAGCCTTTCGGGAGCGAGACACATGACCAACGAATCGATGCTGCCCGTGCTGGACAAGAATGACAGCCGCCGCGACTTCCTGCGCGCTGCCGGTGGCGTGTCCGCCGCCGTCGCCGGGGCCGGACTGCTCGCCGCCTGCGGTGGCAACAACGCCAACCCCGCCCCCACGCCGACGCCGACCCCCACGCCGACCGCATCGGGCACGCCGACCCCCGTGCCTAGCCCGGCAACCGACGCCGACATCCTCAACTTCACGTTGAACTTCGCCTATCTCCAGGCGCAATATTACAGCTATGCCACGACCGGTGCGGGCCTCGACGCCAGCCTGTTGGGCGGCAGCGGCACCCCCGGCGCCGCGACCGGCGCGCGCCAGCGCACGTTCGAGGACGCGACGATCGGACGCTATGCCCGCGAACTCGCCGCCGACACGCGTGCCCACGTCGCCTATCTGCGCGGCGTGATCGGTTCGACGGTGATCGCGCAGCCCGCCATCGACCTCGGCGTCACCGCCACCAGCGCCTTTTCGACCCTTGCCCGTACCGCGGCGCTCATCACCACTGCATCGGCGACGTTCGATGTCTATGACAGCGACGACCGCTTCCTGCTCGGCGCGTTCGTGTTCGAGGATGTCGTCGTCACCGCATGGCGCGGGATCATCGCCTCGCTGGCGGGGGCCGCGTTCCTCGATGCTGCCGCGGGGATGCAGGGGGCCAAGGCCTATCATGCCGGCCTGATCCGCCAGGCGCTCTATCGGCGCGGCATCGCCACCCCGACGCTGATCGACGCGACCGAGGCATTGTCGACCGCGCGCGACAATTTCGACGGCGCGGCCGATATCGATCAGGGCGTGCGGCCGGCCAACAACGCATCGAACATCGTGCCGACCGACGGCAGCGGCATCACCTATGCCCGCGCGCCCGCGCAGGTTCTGAACGTCGCGTACCAGACGCGCAGTTCGGTTGCGCTCGGCGGGTTCTTTCCGGCAGGTGTCAACGGGTTGCTGAAGACCAGCGCCGCGATCTGACCTTTCTCCGGGGATAGCGACCGACCATGGTACCACCACCGTCTGCCGCCGACCTGTCCCCGGACCGTCGCCCGAGCCTTCCCGGATCGTTCCGCACCGTGCCCGTTCCGGCCGGTGCGGGACAGTTCTGGCGCAAGCTCGGCGCCTTTGCCGGACCCGGCTATATGGTCGCGGTCGGCTATATGGATCCCGGCAACTGGGCGACCGACATCGCCGGCGGATCGGCGTTCGGCTATACGCTGTTGTCGGTCATCCTGTTGTCGAACGTCATGGCGATGGTGCTGCAATCGCTGTCGGCAAAGCTCGGCATCGTCACCGGCCTTGATCTCGCGCAGGCGTGCCGCGAATATTATCCCGCGCCGGTCCGGTGGGTGCTGTGGGGCCTGTGCGAACTGGCGATCATCGCCTGCGATCTGGCGGAGGTGATCGGCACCGCCATCGCGCTGCAATTGCTGTTCGGCATCCCGCTGGTCTGGGGCGTGTGCATCACCGCCGTCGACGTCATGCTGATCCTGCTGCTCCAGCAATATGGCTTCCGCAAGCTCGAAGCGTTCATCGTCGCGCTGCTGATCGTGATCGCCGGCTGTTTCGCGGTCGAGCTGTTCCTCGCGCAACCCTCGATCGCCGCGATCGCAAGCGGCCTGATCCCGCGGGCGGAGATCGTCACCAACCCGGCGATGCTCTACATCGCGATCGGCATCCTCGGCGCGACCGTCATGCCGCACAACCTCTATCTCCACAGTTCGATCGTGCAGACGCGCAGCTTCGACCGGTCGCCCGAGGGTCGGCGCGAGGCGGTCAAGCTTGCCACGATCGACAGTTCGATCGCGCTGATGCTCGCGCTGTTCATCAACGGATCGATCCTGATCCTTGCCGCCGCCACCTTCCACACCGCCGGACGCACCGACGTGGCGGAGATACAGGACGCCTATCAGTTGCTGACGCCGATGCTCGGTGCGGGGGCCGCCAGCATCCTCTTCGCCGTCGCCCTGCTGGCATCGGGGCAGAATTCGACGATCACCGGCACCCTCGCCGGACAGATCGTGATGGAGGGGTTCCTCAACATCCGCCTGCCGTCTTGGCTGCGACGGATCGTCACGCGCCTGATCGCGATCGTGCCCGCCGTAGTCGTCGCCGGCCTCTATGGCGAAAGCGGCACCGCGCAGTTGCTGATCGCCAGCCAGGTGGTGCTCAGTCTCCAGCTACCCTTCGCCGTCTATCCGTTGGTCCGCTTCACCGGCGACCGCGGCAAGATGGGCGACTTCGCCAACCGCCCGATCCTCGCCATTTCCGCATGGACGATCTGCGCGGCGGTGATCGTGCTGAACTCGGTGCTGCTGTATCAGGTGGTGACGGGCTGACCCGCGCTTAGGCCTCCACCCCCGCCGCCCGCACGAACTTGCCCGACACCCGCCCGCGCACCGCACAGGCATCGCCGCCCTCGAAGCACAGCAGCAGCAGCGCATCGTCACCGACCCGGTACCAATGCTCGTCGCCCTTCGCCGCGCCCAGCCCCAGATCGGTCAGCTTGGTCAACCGATACGCCGGGGCGACACACGCCGTCGGCACCTGCGCGACCCGCTTCGACGCGATATAGTCGCAGCCGGCGGGTGCCTCGAACGCTGCCGCCACCACGGGCTGGCTCGGATAGCGATGCATCTCCAGCACGCCCTTCGCCGCCACCCCGAACGCCAGCAGCAGCAACAGCGCCGCCGCACCGATCTCGAACAGTACCAGACTCCGCTTGCGCGCGACTTCGACCATCGATCCTTCCCCTCTCTGTACCCGCCAACGGTAGGACAGGAGGGTTAAGAAGGCGTTGGTCATCCCCGCTGGCCGAACTTTCCTACAGCATCGGCGGATGCGACAAAGGCCATGTTCTTTGACAGTGCCGTTCCGATCTGCATCCAATGTAGCATTCGGTGTCAACTTCGACGCCGACGATGCAGCCTAACCAATTACAATTGCTATCTTTGTCGTAAACAAATCCCGCCCCACGACACCAAATGCGTGTCAACTTCGCCAACTTCCGCCACTGGACAGCCATTACGGTTGCGCTATGAAACTCATATGGCGCTCCCTCCCCTGTTCGACACGCTCGCCCTCCCCGTGATCGGCTCGCCGCTCTTCATCATCTCCGGCCCCGACCTCGTGATCGCCCAGTGCAAGGCGGGGATCGTCGGTTCCTTCCCGGCGCTCAACGCCCGCCCGCAGGCGCAACTCGACGAATGGTTGCACCGCATTACCGAGGAACTGGCCGCACACGACCGCGCCCATCCCGACCGCCCCGCCGCCCCCTTCGCGGTGAATCAGATCGTCCATCGCTCGAACGACCGGCTCGAGGCCGACCTGACCACCTGCGCCAAATGGAAGGTGCCGATCGTCATCACCTCGCTCGGCGCGCGTGAGGATCTGAACACCGCCGTCCATGGCTGGGGCGGCATCACCCTTCACGACGTCATCGACGACCGTTTCGCGCACAAGGCGGTCGAGAAAGGCGCCGACGGTCTGATCCTCGTCTGCACCGGCGCGGGCGGCCATGCCGGCCGGCTGAACCCCTTCGCCTTCACCCAGGAAGTCCGCCAATGGTTCGACGGCCCGCTGGCCCTGTCCGGCGCGATCGCCAATGGCGGCGCGGTGCTGGCCGCACAGGCGGCGGGGGCTGATCTCGCCTATGTCGGCTCGCCCTTCATCGCCACGATGGAAGCCAATGCCGTGCCTGCCTATAAACAGGCGGTGGTCGATGGCCGCGCCGACGATATCGTCTACAGCAATCTCTTCACCGGCGTGCATGGCAATTATCTGCGCGCCTCGATCGTCGCTGCCGGGCTCGATCCCGACGCCCTGCCGCAAAGCGACAGTTCGGCAATGAATTTTGGTTCGGGTGCAAAGGCCTGGAAGGATATCTGGGGCGCCGGCCAGGGCATTGGCGCGGTCGATGCGGTCGTCCCCGCCGCCGATCGCATCGCGCGTATGGCCGCCGAATATCGGGCCGCCCGCGCCCGCCTGCTATAGCCGCGTCGCCAGCCGCTCGAACATCGCCCGCGCGGGACTCGCCGCCGGGGGAGCGCTGCGCGACCGCTCGATCCGCTCGGCGCGGCGGTACAAATCCATGCTCGCCCGGATCAGGGCCTGCGTTCCCGCCGGCATCGTCGCCAGCGCGTCATCCTCGGTTTCCGGCCCGGCAGGGAGTGCGCGCATCGGATCGTCGCCCATCTCCACCGTCATCTCGCCCGCATCGATCGCCTTCTGGGTCAGCAGCCATGCGATGACGTGCATCAGTCGGGTGGTGATCTTCAGCGATTCGCAGGACAGCACGACTCGCGCCATCGGGTCGAGCATCGCCCGTTCGGCCAGCCCGCCCTGATCGAAATAGGCGCGCGCCTCGTCGGCCAGCACCATTGCCTCGACATACATCGAATCGATCAGTCGGCGATGCACCATCGCGCCGTTTGCGGGTACGTCCATCGCCGCAGAATGCCACGCCCCCGCGACTCGCGAAAGGGGCGCCTGATCGTGCCTCTGTGTCGACCGTCCCCGAACGCGACGATCAGGCGATGATGTCAGGGATCAGTTGGTCCTCGATCGCCGCCATTTCGTCGCGGAGGCGCAATTTCCGACGCTTCAGCCGGGCGAGTTGCAACTGGTCGAGGTGAGTCGCCGATGCCAGCGCCGCGATCGCGTCGTCGAGGTCGCGGTGCTCGATCCGCAACAGGCCCAGCCGCTGTTCAAGGTCCGATTCGTCCATCGCCCGCCATTGTCTCCTGCCGCTCGGGCGCTGGCAACGGTCCGTCAGCGATTTTGCCACGTCATGTCGAAAATCCCATCCGACATGGCGACATTCGCCCGGTCCTGTGTTTTACTCAGTCCCCCAACAGCCAAGCAGGAGGATGCAACGATGCAGTCTGCCCACCTCACCGCACTCGAAGCGAAACATGCGACGCTCGACCGACAGATTGCGGTCGAAACCCAGCGGCCATCGCCGGACCAGTCGCTGTTGTCGTCGCTCAAGAAACGCAAGCTGCTGGTGAAGCAGGAGATCGCGTCGCTGTGACGCACCGCGCGGGGCCGACCACCGGCCCCGCGCTTCGCATTCGCGCTATTCCTCGCGCGAGACCTTTTCCTGCCGTTCGTGGCGG
Organism: Sphingomonas sp. BL-S-05; assembly: GCF_055521695.1. Taxonomy (NCBI): domain Bacteria; kingdom Pseudomonadati; phylum Pseudomonadota; class Alphaproteobacteria; order Sphingomonadales; family Sphingomonadaceae; genus Sphingomonas; species Sphingomonas sp. BL-S-05. Next base: position 1,371,657 of record NZ_CM145499.1, read on the forward strand.
CTCTGCGCCTCGACAGTCATCGTTGCGATCGGGCGCGCTTCCAGCCGGCCCAGCGCGATCGGTTCGCCGGTCACTTCGCAATAGCCATATTCGCCATCATCGATTCGGCGCAGCGCCGCCTCGATCTTGGAGATCAGCTTGCGCTGCCGGTCGCGGGTGCGCAACTCGATCGACCAGTCGGTCTCGCTCGACGCGCGATCGGTCAGATCCGCCTCGCGCAACGATTCATTCTGCAGATGCGCCAGCGTATCCTGCGACTCGCGCAGGATCGCATCCTTCCATGCCAGCAGCTTGGCCCGGAAATAGGCCTGTTGCCGCGGGTTCATGAACGGCTCGTCCGCATGGGGCCGATATCCGTCGTCGTTTGCCGGCGGCGGTATGTCGAGAGGTTGTGTCGTGTCGCTCAAAACCGTGGCCATCCCCAATCTCCGCCCCGGAGCTTCCCCCCGACCAAATCGGCAGGGCGCCCCCTCTCATTAGTCCGCGCGCCTATATCGGGCGGAGGGCGGCACCACAAGCGTTCAGGACCAACCGACGAAATGCCCGTTGTTCACAGGGTTAACCGGATAGGTTTCCTTCTGGGCCTACGTCCCTTTACGGTACGTTAACCATCATCCCCCGCTGGCATGTCATCGCGTTCCGAAATAAGGCTGAAATTTGAACCAGCGACGGTTGTGTTTTACGCTTTGTTTTGCCTTGGTGGCGCAAGTCGATCCGATCACCGCGGTGATCGTTGATTCTAATGGAAGATGGTTTGGCATGTCGGTGAAGATGGCCCTGGCGAAACTGTGCGCATGTGCCTGCGGTGGCGCGGTCATCGGCGGCGGTGCGGTACATGTCGCGGAATCGACCCAGAACCGGGAAATCACCAAACGCGCGATCACCAAGCGCGCCATCACCAAACGTGCCGCTCCGCGCCCGGCCCCGCGTCGAGTCGTCACCCGCGTTGTTACGCGCACCACGAATGTCTGCCCGCCGACGGTGGTCACCGTCGCCAGCCAGGCAGCGCCGGTTCCCCTGCCCCCCGCCTTCACCGGTGCGGAAATGCCGCCCATGACCGGCGGTGGCGGTTTCGGCGGCGGCCCCTTGCTGGTCGGTGGCACCGGCGGCGGCGGGATCGGTGGCGGTTTCTTTGCCGGCGGCTTCTTCGGCGGCGGTGGTTCGGGCGGCGGTTCGAGCGGGATCGTCGTGTCCTCGACGTCGAGCACCAGCGGCGGGTCGACCTCGACCTCTTCGGGTGGCTCGGGCGGGTCCTCCTCGTCGACCTCGTCCGGCGCGACCTCGTCCTCGACCTCCTCGGGGGGATCGTCGACCAGTACCGGCGGCGTATCGAGCACCAGCAGCACCTCGTCCGCCTCGGGCGGCAGCAGCGGGAACGTCTCGTCGTCGTCTAGCGGGAACGTGTCCTCTTCCTCGAGCGGTAACGTCTCATCGTCCGCTTCGTCCAGCGGCGACGTGTCGTCATCGACCTCGTCGTCGTCGAGCGGCAATGTTTCGACCAGCACTTCTTCCGCATCGTCTGGATCGACCAGCACCTCGACCTCTACCTCCTCCTCGTCTAACGGTTCGTCGAGCAAGGGGTGGAGTTCGAATGGCGGATGGAGTTCGAACGGCAGCTCGCACGGCAAACCGCCGCCCGGACCCGACGGTCCGACGCCGGTGCCGGCACCGCCGATGCTGCTGCTGTTCGGCGGTGCGGCCGCGGCGCTGGTCGTGCGCAAGCGCTTCGGCCGCAAGACCGCCGACGCCGCATAGGGGACCGTGCGCCAGCGCGTGGCCCCCGCGCCGGTCAGGCGGCCGAAATCAGCTTCTCGATCTGATCGACCGGGTGGCCGGTCAAGTCCTTGTCGAGTTCGCCGGTCAGACGGTCGCTGACCGTCTTGTGATAATGTTTGCGCATCTCACCCAGCGTCTTGGGCGGCGCGACGACGATCAGCGCTTCGAACTCGTTGGCCAGCGCGCGCTTGCGCAGCAGTTCGGCGGCATCGGCGGCGAAGCGATCTTCGGCCTGCTGGTGATAATCGGTTTCGCCCATGCTGCCGCCGCCCTGCGCGAAATTACCGCCGCGGATCGACTGCGCCTGGCCGGCGGCATCGGTCTTCTGATGACGATCGGCAGGATTGGCCTGCATCGCCTGATCCTCGACGATCAGGTTGGGCGCATTCGCATCGCCCTCGTTGCGAAAGAACAGCATTTTGCGGCCATCGGCGACCAGTACGCAGGCGTCATGGGGTATCCGCATTCCATCTCTCCTCGGGTTTCGCTGCCCGTCCAACGCACCGGCAGCGGCGGCGGTTGCGGCTTGCATGGCTGCGGATCGCTCGCCATAGCCCGGCCATGCACGATATCCGCCTGATCCGCGACGATCCCGCCGCCTTCGATGCCGCCCTTGCCCGCCGTGGACTCGAGCCGCGATCGGCGGCGCTGGTTGATCTCGACGAACGCCGCCGGGCGCTGCTGACCGAAGTGCAGGTCGCACAGGCGCGCCGCAACGAAGCGTCGAAGGCGATCGGCGCGGCAAAGGCGAGCCGCGACGAAGCCACCGCGCAGGCGCTGATGGCGGAAGTCGCCGCGCTGAAGGAACGGATGCCGGCGATCGAAGCGGAGGAAGCGACGCTCGGCGAGGAACTGAACGCCAGCCTCGCCGCGATCCCCAATTTGCCGCTCGCCGATGTGCCGCAGGGCGCCGACGAGGACGACAATGTCGTCGAGAAGACGGTCGGCGATCCGACCGCCTTCGGATTCGAACCGCGCGAACATGACGCGATCGGCCCGGCCATCGGCCTGGATTTCGAGACCGGCGCCAAGCTGTCGGGTGCCCGCTTCACACTGGTGCGCGGGGCTGCCGCGAAGCTGCACCGCGCGCTCGGCCAGTTCATGCTCGACACGCTGACCGGCATCCATGGCTATGAAGAAGTCGTGCCGCCGGTGCTGGTGCGCGGCGACGCATTGTTCGGGACCGGCCAGTTGCCCAAATTCGCCGAGGACCTGTTCCGCACCACCGACGATCGCTGGCTGATTCCGACCGCCGAGGTATCGCTGACCAATATCGTCGCCGGACAAATCCTCGCCGAGCGCGAATTGCCGCTTCGCTTCACCGCGCTCACCATGTGCTTCCGCTCGGAAGCCGGCGCTGCGGGGCGCGACACGCGCGGCTTCATCCGCCAGCATCAGTTCGAGAAAGCGGAGATGGTGTCGATCACTACTCCCGATCAGTCCGATGCCGAGCATGAGCGGATGACGCAGGCGGCCGAGGACATCCTCAACCGCCTCGCTTTGCCGTTCCGCCGGATGAAGCTGTGTACCGGCGACATGGGCTTTTCGGCGGCGCGGACCTATGACCTCGAAGTCTGGCTGCCGGGTCAGGGCCGTTATCGTGAGATTTCGAGCTGTTCGACCTGCAGCGATTTCCAGGCACGGCGGATGAACGCGCGCTACCGCCCGGAGGGGGAGAAGGCGACACGCTTCGTCCATACGCTGAACGGATCCGGTCTCGCCGTGGGCCGCACGCTGGTAGCGGTGTTGGAAAACTATCAGCAGGCCGACGGCTCGGTCGTCGTGCCCGAGGCGCTGCGCCGCTATATCGGACAGGATGTGCTGACACCGGCGGATTGAGCGACGAACGGGGGGCGGCGATGCGGTTCGCGAAACGGAGCACGGTAGCAGCGGCGCTGATGATCGGCGCGACCGGATGCATTCCCTCCAACCCGGGCCGTATTTTGCCCGCGCAGCAAACCCTCCCCACCGTCGCCCCCGGCACGCCAGCCGCCACCGAACCGCAAGGCGAAGGCGTCACCGCGCTGCCCTCGCCGCCGCCCGCATGGGAAGCGAAGCGGGTCGAGCCCAACGCCCGCAGCGTCGCAGCCAGCAGCTACGTCGTCCGCCCCGGCGATACGCTGCGCGGCATCGCGAACACGACCGGGGCCGGAACCGAAGCGATCGCGCGTGCCAACAATCTGCCGCCGCCGTTCCTGATCCGCTCGGGGCAGCGGCTGACCATCCCCGGCGGTCGCTATCACATGGTCGGACGGGGCGAGAGCGGCATCGCCATCGCCCGCGCCTATGGCGTCGACTGGTCGCGCATCGCCACCGCCAACGCCTTGACCGAGCCGTTCATCCTGCGGGCCGGACAACGTATCCTGATCCCGGGGGATGCGGCACCACGCTCCGCCGCCGAACGCGCCGCCGCGTTCCAGCTCGACATCGACGACATTCTGACCGGTGGCGAACCGGCGATCGAGCCGAACGCCCGCCCCGCCCCCGCCGTCACCTCGCCACGCCGGGTGCTGCCCTCGACCGCAGCAGTCGCACCGCCCAGTGCCAACCCCGGCACGCTGATCTGGCCGGTCGACGGCCGCGTGTTCAAACGCTTCGGCGCTGGCGACAGCGGCGAACGCAACAACGGCATCAAGATCGCGGTCCCGCTCGACACGCCGATCGCCGCGGCCGCCGCCGGCACCGTCGCCTATGTCGGGACCGGCGTGCCCGGCCTTGGCGGCGTGGTCATCATCCGCCACGGCAGTGGCCTGACGACCGTCTACGGCCATGCCAGCCAGTTGCTGGTCCAGCGTGGACAGGCAGTGAAGAAGGGGCAGAAGATCGCGCTGTCGGGCGACACCGGCTATGCCGAGCGCCCGGCGGTCCATTTCGAAATCCGGTCGGGCCGGACCCCCGTCGATCCATTGTCACGGCTGCCGCGCCAGTGACGCCGCCCGCCCGCCGCGCGATCCTGCGGCAATCGTCGCCGCTGCCGGTCTGGGCGTCGATCCTGTGGCGGGTGGTCGCGGTCCTCACGCTGGTCGGCATCGCCGTCGCGGTCCACTGGTTCGATCGCGAAGGCCTGCGCGACAATTATGACGGACGGGTGAGTTTCGCCGACGTCATCTACTTCACCATGATCTCGATCACCACGACCGGCTATGGCGATATCGCACCCGTCACCGAACGCGCGCGACTATTCGATGCGTTGATCGTTACGCCGATCCGGGTGTTCGTCGTGCTGCTGTTCATCGGCACGACCTATCAATTCGTCCTTCGGCGCAGTTGGGAGCGTTGGCGCATGGCGCTGTTGCAAGACAAGCTGACCGGACACATCGTCGTGGCCGGTTTCGGCAAGACCGGTTCCGAAGCGGTCGACGAACTGATCGCGCGTGGCGAGGACCCGCGCCGGATCGTCGTCATCGAACCGGTGCAGGCACATCTCGACGCGGCGCAGAAGCTCGGTTGCATCGTGCTTCAGGCGGATGCGACCCGCGACGCCACGCTGAACGATGTCTGCATCGCCCGCGCCCGCGCGCTGATCGTCGCCACCGGTCGCGACGATACGTCGGTGCTGGTGACGCTCACCGCCCGCCATCTTGCCCCGGACCTGACGATCAGCGTGATCGTGAAGGCGGAGGATAACGAATTTCCCGCGCGTGCCGCCGGGGCGACGACGGTTATCAACCCGGTCAGCTTCGCCGGACTGCTGCTCGCTGGATCGTGCCGGGGACCGCATATCGCCGACTATATGCTCGACCTGGCTTCAATCGACGGGTCGGTCGCGCTGTCCGAACGGCCGGTCGCCCCGCACGAGGTCGGTCAGCCGTTGTCCGCGATCACCACCGGCCTCGGCCTGCGCATCTATCGGCAGGGCGGCAAGATCCGGTTCGACAGTCCCGAAGCCCGCAACCTGCAACCCGGCGACACGATCGTCGAAGTGGTGACCCGATAATGCCCGACGCTGCCCGTATCTGGCCGATCGTTCTGCTAATCGCCTCCAACATCTTCATGACCTTCGCATGGTACGGCCATCTGAAGCACAAGGGCGCGCCCCTGTTCTTCGTTATCGTCGTCAGCTGGGGTATCGCCTTTTTCGAATATTGCCTCGCCGTCCCCGCGAACCGGATCGGGTCGCAGGTCTATTCGGCCGCGCAGCTCAAGGGGATGCAGGAGGTCATCACCCTGACCATCTTCGCTATCTTCTCGGTCGCCTATCTGGGGCAGAAGATCACGGTCAACCACATGATCGGTTTCGCATTGATCGCGGGTGGCGCCTTCTTCCTGTTCCGCCAATGATCTGACCCGGCACCCGTTCGCGTGAGCGGAGCGAGGGGCGTTCCGCTGCCCCTATCATTTTTCGCCGAAATCGCTATGTGACGCGGCGATCATGGCAACTCGTCTTCCCTCGCCCCCCCGTGTCGGGATGGTTTCGCTCGGCTGTCCCAAGAACCTCGTCGACAGCGAACGCATCCTGACCAAGCTGCGCAGCGACGGTTATCAGATGTCGCCCGACTATGCCGGGGCGGACGTGGTGCTGGTCAACACCTGCGGTTTCCTCGATTCCGCCAAGGAAGAGTCGCTCGAAGCGATCGGCGAGGCGATCGCGGAGAATGGCCGCGTCATCGTCACCGGCTGCATGGGACAGGAGGCGGAGACGATCCGCGCCCGCTTCCCGCAGGTGCTGGCCGTCACCGGCGCACATCAATATGAACAGGTCGTCGACGCGGTCCACGAAGCCGCGCCACCAATCCCCTCACCCTTCGTCGATCTGGTCCCCGAAAGCGGGCTGAAGCTGACGCCGCGCCACTACAGCTATTTGAAGATTTCGGAGGGCTGCAACCACCGCTGTTCGTTCTGCATCATCCCGTCAATCCGCGGCGACCTTGTCAGCCGCCGTCCCGATGCGATCCTGCGCGAGGCGGAAAAGCTGGTCGCGGCAGGGACGAAGGAACTGCTGGTCATCAGCCAGGACACCTCCGCCTACGGCATCGACATCCGCCGCGAACCGCGTGCATGGAAGGGGCGCGAGGTCGTGCCGCACATGACCGATCTGGCGCGCGAACTGGGTCGGATCGCGCCATGGGTGCGGCTGCATTATGTCTACCCATATCCGCATGTCGACAGCATCATCCCGCTGATGGGAGAGGGGCTGGTCCTCCCCTATCTCGACATTCCGTTCCAGCATGCCTCGCCCAATGTGCTGAAGGCGATGAAGCGCCCGGCCAACGACGCCAAGGTGCTGGAGCGACTTCGCGGCTGGCGGGAAGTCTGCCCGGATATCGCGATCCGCTCGTCCTTCGTCGTCGGCTTTCCGGGCGAGACCGAGGCAGATTTCCAGTATCTGCTCGACTGGCTCGACGAAGCGCAGCTCGACCGGGTCGGCGCGTTCCGCTTCGAACCCGTCGAGGGTGCCGCCGCCAATGCCCTGCCGGATCCGGTACCCGAAGCGGTCAAGGAAGAACGCTACGCCCGGATCATGGAAAAGACCGCCGCCATCTCCGCTGCCAAGCTTGCCGCGAAGATCGGCCGCACCGTCGACGTCATCATCGACGAGGTCGGTGAGGAAGGCGGCGCGACCGGCCGCAGCACCGCCGACGCGCCGGGCATCGACGGCGAGGTCTTCCTGCGCGACGCCGGGCATTTGGCCCAGGGCGACATTGTGAAGGTCGAGGTCGAGGACGCCGACGAACACGACTTGTATGGCGTTCCGCTAAACTAAAACTCCTCCCCGGCACGGGGAGGGGGACCGCCGCGAAGCGGTGGTGGAGGGGGCTGGCCGCCAGCGCACCGCTTGCGGAGGCCCCCCCCACCAGCTTCGCTGGTCCCCCTCCCCGTTCCGGGGAGGATTGGCTTGCGCTTGGTGAAAGGTCGGTCCTACATCACGGACATGACACCGACGATCGTCGCCGACCGTGGGCAGCCCGCCCGCACCATTCACCTGATCCCTGCCGACCTCTTCGACGCATGGCTCGCCGCACAGCCGCCGCGCGTCCGCGCTGCAGCCACCGCGCAGCGCCTAATCGCAAAGGTCGGCAAGACCGCGACGCTGCCCGGCGAGCAGCCCGACGACTGGTCGGTCGCTACCGTCGTCACCGACCCCACGAAGCTTTCGGCCTGGGATCTGGCCCATCTGCCCGCCCTGCTTCCGCCCGGCAGCTATCGCCTCGTCGGCGGTACGCCCGGCCCGGCCAAGCTCGGCTGGGCGACCGCGCAATATCGCTTCACCCGCTACCGCAAGGGGGAGGACGACGCCCCGCGCGTGCTCCTGTCCAACGAACCCGCCCGGATCGACGAAGCGCTCCGCCAGGCCGCCGCCACCGCGCGCGTCCGCGACCTGGTCAACACCGCCGCTGCCGATCTCGGCCCGGCCGAACTCGCGACGGCCGTCCGCACCCTTGGTGACGCCCATGGCGCGACCGTCACCGTCACCAGCGGTCGCGATCTCGAAACCGGCTATCCGATGATCCATGCGGTCGGCAAGGCCGCCGCCAAGGGCCGCGAACCGCGCCTGATCGAACTGGTCTGGGGCAACCCCGCCCATAAGCGCGTCGCGCTGGTCGGCAAGGGCGTGTGCTTCGACAGCGGCGGGCTCGATATCAAGCCGTCGTCGGGCATGCGGCTGATGAAGAAGGATATGGGCGGGGCGGCGCACGCGCTGGCGCTGGCCGGACTGGCGATGGAAGCGCATCTGCCGATCCGGCTTCACCTGCTGATCCCGGCGGTCGAAAACAGCGTGTCCGCCGACAGCTTCCGTCCCGGCGACGTGCTCGCCACGCGCAAAGGGCTGACGGTCGAGAACACCAATACCGATGCCGAAGGCCGGCTGGTGCTGGGCGATGCCCTGACCAGAGCTTGCGAGGAACACCCCGAACTGCTGATCGATTTCGCGACGTTGACCGGCGCGGCCCGCGTCGCGCTCGGCCCCGATCTGCCCGCGACCTTCGCCAATGACGAAGCACTCGCCGCCGATCTGCTCGCGGCGGGTACCGCCGAGGACGATCCATTGTGGCGCATGCCGCTATGGGACGGCTATGACGACATGCTGAAGTCCGACATCGCCGACATGGTGAACGCACCCGAAGGCGGCATGGCCGGGGCAGTCACCGCCGCGCTGTTCCTGCGTCGCTTCGTGACGCCGGGCACCGCATGGGCGCATCTCGACACCTTCGCATGGCGTGCCAGTGCCAAGCCGGGTCGCTCCAAAGGCGGCGAGGCATACGGCCTACGCGCGACGTGGCGATTGCTGAAGGATCGGTATTTGAGACCGTAAATCCTCCCCGGCACGGGGAGGGGGACCACCGCGAAGCGGTGGTGGAGGGGGTTCGCCACAAGCGGACCGTTTGCGGCGTTCCCCCTCCACCAGCCTGCGGCTGGTTTCGCTCCCGCGCCTCGGGGAGGAATTTAGGCCGCCTCCGCCGCCTCGGTCGTCCACCCCAGATGCGGCAGCGCGATCGACCGCTTGCCCGCCAGGTCGATCCGGCACACCAGCAACTCGCGCCCCTCGATATACGCCAGCATCCGCTTCACCCGTCCGAGCGAACTGGTGCCATAGGTCCGTGCGATCTCGGCATCGCTGGGACATGGCCGCCCCTCGCGCGCCGCCCGGGCGATCAGCATGAACGCGCCGAGCATATCGTCGGGCAGCACGTCGGCGATCGCCAGCGCCTGCGCCCATTCGTCATCGGGCGCTTCGAAAATGCCCGCCCGCGCGCACGCCAGCCGCCGGGTGAAGGCCGGCAGGTCGAGCGGCGGACGCGGCAGGCCGACCATGCGGCAACGCACGTCGAAATCCTGATACAGCACCGCCGCCGCGCGCGGCTGATCCCCCTCATCCTCGACCAGCGCCCGCAACACGTCGGCGACGATCGCGTCCGTCTCATCGGCCGATCGTTCGGGCAAATCCGGTGCCGCGCTGGATCGTACCGGCGCCGCAATCGCCGCCTCGACCGCTTCGGGCGGCGCGACATGCCGGATTGGCGGACCCAGCGGCAGCATCGCTTCGACCGGTGCCAGCAACAGGTCCTTGATATCCGCCACCGGCGCGGTCGGCAGCGGCGTCAGCTTGGGACTGCCGCTGCGGGCGGAGGTCTGCACCGGCCCGATCTTGATCGAAAGCGGCCGCCGCGACACCGCCGGCCCGAGTGCCAGGAAATGCCCGCGTTGCAGATCGCGGATCGCCTCGGCTTGCCGCCGCTCCATGCCGAGCAGGTCGGCGGCCCGCGCCATGTCGATGTCGAGGAAGGTTCGCCCCATCAGGAAGTTCGATGCTTCGGCCGCGACGTTCTTGGCCAGCTTCGCCAGACGCTGGGTCGCGATGACGCCGGCAAGGCCGCGCTTGCGACCGCGACACATCAGATTGGTCATCGCCGACAGCGACGCGCGGCGCACCTCCTCGACCACTTCGCCCCCGCCCGCCGGTGCGAACAACTGCGCCTCGTCGACGACGACCAGCGCGGGATACCAATGCTCGCGCGGCGCATCGAACAGCGCGTTGAGGAACGACGCGGCGCACTTCATCTGCCCCTCGGCCTCCAGCCCTTCGAGGCTGAGCACCACCGACGCGCGATGCTCGCGTGCCCGCGTCGCGAATTTAGCGACCTCGCGTTCGCTATGGTCGGCCGCCTCGATGACGACATGGCCATAAGCGCCGGCCAGCGTTACGAAATCCCCTTCGGGATCGATCACCACCTGTTGGACATGGCCGGCGCTGCGTTCGAGCAGGCGGCGGAGAAGATGCGACTTTCCCGAACCCGAATTGCCCTGCACCAGCAATCGGGTCGCCAACAATTCTTCGAGATCAAGGGGAACGGTCTTGCCCGCCGGGTCCGTCCCCATATCGACGTTCACGGTCATCGCGGGTCTTTAGGCGGTGGTGCCGCACCGGGGCAAGCGCTTGCGTCGGCGTCCGTCGCACGCCATGGCCGTCGCGCTTCGGGGGGAGCGTTCATGCGACTGCACAAGGGCTATGCTGCGCTGACCATCGCGTTGCTGGTGATCGAACTGGCGATCGCGTTGTTCCTGAACGATCCGATCGTGCGCCCCTATGTCGGCGACGCGCTGGCGGTGGTGCTGGTCTATGCCGGCCTTAGGGCAGTGACCCGGTTGCCGGTGGTGCCGGCGACGCTGATCGCCTTCGCCATCGCCGTAGTGATCGAGTTCAGCCAGTATTTTCGGCTGCTCAAGGCTATCGGCCTCGACCACAACCGTTTCGCGCGCATGATCCTCGGCAACGGGTTCGATCCGAAAGACTTCATCGCCTATGCGAGCGGCGCGGTCGCGGTGCTGCTCATCGAGCGTTACCGACGCGCGTCGCGCGCCGATGCCGGCACCCGCACCGTCAGGCCATCGAGCGATTCGTCCAGCACGATCTGACACGCCAGCCGGCTGGTCGCGACCGCCCCTTCGGCGAAATCGAGCATATCCTCCTCTTCCTCGCTGGCGGCGGGCAGGCGTGGTGCGTCGGTCGGATCGACGATGACGTGACAGGTCGAACACGCCATCTGTCCGCCGCACGTCCCCTCCAACGGCAGGTCATAGGCCTGCGCCAGATCGAGCAACCGGTCGCCGGCCGCAGCCCGCGCTTCCTCGACACTCCCGTCGGGCCGAACGAAGCGGATGATCATCGTTGCCCCCGCGCCGCGCGATCGATCGTCTGCACCGCCTGCACCAGTTCCTCGCTAGTTGTGTACCGTCCGAACCCGATACGGATCGCGTTCTTCGCCTGCGCATCGCTCAACCCGATCGCGCGCAGCACATGGCTGGTCCGCCCCGACCCGCTCGCGCAGGCCGACCCGGCGGAAAAGGCGATATCGCGACATTCGCTCATCAACCGCGCCACGTCCAATCCGTCCATCCGCACGTTCAGATTGCCGCGCCACCGCGCCTCTGCATCGCCGTTCAATATCCAATCAGGTCCCGACAGGGTCTCGCGCGCGGCGGCCCACAATGTCTCGATATGGGACGGATCATCCCGTGCCAACAACGCAGCCGCTGCCCCGAAACCGGCGCAAAGGGCCGGGCTGAGCGTACCCGATCGCAAGCCGCCCTCCTGCCCGCCACCGTGCAGCATCGCCGTCGGCTCCGCTCCCGTCCGCACCCACAGCGCCCCGATCCCCTTCGGGCCATAGACCTTGTGCGCCGACACCGCGATCAGGTTGCAAGCCGCGACCGGCAAAGCGACCCGCCCCCAGCCCTGTACGGCATCGCAGACCACCACCGCGCCGACCGACCGGGCCAGTTCGCCAAGCCATGCGATCGGCTGCACCACCCCGATTTCGTTATTGACCAACATCGCCGCGACCAGTGCCGTCCGCTGATCGATCGCGGCCCGCGCCGCGCCGCGATCAACCAAGCCGTCCGCGCCGACCGGCAGCACCACGACTTCCGCCCCCCGCGCCGCCAGCGCGCGAACGGTGTCGAGCACACAGCTATGCTCGGTCGCGATCGTCACCACTTTCGGCCGGGCGGAATCCACGCGTGCGAACGTACCGGCAATCGCCCAGTTCGCCGCTTCGGTCGCGCCGCTGGTGAAGAACAGCCGTCCGTCCTCCTCCGGTGCCAGCGCTGCCAGCACCTGCGCCCGGGCGACCTCGACCGCCGCCTTCGCCCGCCGCCCCTCGCGATGCGGTGAGTGCGGATTGGCGTGATGGTCGCGCAGCCACGGCACCATCGCGTCGAACGCCTGTGGCGCGAGCGGCGTCGTCGCCTGATAATCGAGATAGGTCATCGCCGGATCAGTCCCGCATAGGCGTCGGCGAAACGGTCGAGTTCATCCGTCGTCGTCGACCAGCCGAGGCTGACCCGGATCGTCCGGTCCGCGACCTCGCCTGGTACGCCAAATGCCGCCAGCGCCCGGCTGCGTTTCAGGGTCCCCGACGAACAGGCGCTGCCTGCCGATACCGCAAAACCCATTGCATCGAGCCGGATCAACTGGGCCGCTGCCGGCAGGGTCGCATGCGCGACCGCGAAGACGTGCGAGCATTGCACGCCGGGCTGGATCACCTCGCCCGCGTCGTACAACCGGTCCTTGAAGCGAAACCGCTCGTCGACACTGGTCGCCCAGCTATTCAGCCCCCCCGCCTCCAGCGCGGCGGCAAGGCCCAGCACCCCCGGCAGATTCTCGGTCCCACCACGATAGCCCGACTCCTGCCCGCCATCGGGCGCGACCATGGCATAGTCGCGGAGCAACAGTGCGCCGATCCCGGGCGGGCCGCCCAGCTTGTGCGCCGACACCACGATCATATCGGCGTCCGCCAGCGAATGCTTCCCCGCCGCCTGCGACGCATCGACCAGCACCAGCCCACCGGCCTCACGCACCATCGCGATCGCCGGACTGTCGGCCCCCGGCAGCAGCATCGTGCCGGTTTCCGAATTGATCGCCTGCACCGCGACGACCGGCGGCGGGCCGTCGGCGAGGTAGCGCGCCAGCGCATCCCCGTCCGGCTCCCCCGCGACGATCGGCAACACGTCCGCGCCCGGTGCCCCCCGGAACACCGCGTCATGCTCCACCGCCGACACCAGTCGTCGCGTCCGCTTCGCTCGTCCCAGTCCGATCGCAAGCGCCTCGCTCGCCCCGCTGGTCAGGATGACTTCGCCATCCCAACCCAGCGCCTTCGCGATCCGGCCTCGCGCGTCCTCCAGCATCCGCCGCGCCGCGCGCCCCTCGGCATGGGGGCTCGACGGATTCGCCCAGTACGCCATGCCCTCGGCGACGGCGGCCGCCGCTTGCGGAAGGATCGGGGTCGTCGCGGCATGGTCGAGATAGATGCGGGTCGTCAAAACACTTCCGTTCCGATTGGGTACGCCTATATAGCCGCGATCCCATTCCGCGCCATTGCCGCGCCCATTTGTTAGCAGGACGTCCCATGCCCGAAGTCATCTTCCCCGGTCCCGAAGGTCGACTGGAGGGCCGTTTCGCCCCCGCTCCGCGCCCCCGCGCGCCCGTCGCGATGATCCTGCACCCGCACCCGTCGTCGGGCGGCACGATGAACAACCGCATCGTCCAGGAACTCTACAAGACGTTCCAGCGCCGCGGCTTCGCGACGCTGCGCTTCAACTTCCGCGGCGTCGGCAAGAGCCAGGGCACGTTCGACAATGGCGTCGGCGAATTGTCGGACGCCGCCTCGGCGCTCGACTGGGTGCAAAGCTTCCATCCCGAAGCGCAGACGACGTGGATCGCCGGGGTCAGCTTCGGCGCGTGGATCGGCATGCAATTGCTGATGCGCCGCCCGGAAATCCGCGGCTTCATCTCGATCGCGCCCCCGGCGAACATGTACGACTTCACCTTCCTCGCGCCCTGCCCGTCGTCAGGCATCATCATCCAGGGCGATGCCGATGAGGTCGTCACCCCCGCCGCGACGCAGAAGCTGGTCGACAAGCTGCGGACCCAGCGGCACATCACGATCCATCACGACGTCATTCCCGGCGCCAACCACTTCTTCCAGAACGAGATGCCCGAATTGATGGGCAGCGTGGACAAGTATCTGGACATGCGCCTCGACCCGAACTCACCGATCAAGTGAGGCTCGTGCGAGCGGATTAGCCAAGCTAATCCGCGTCGTGCGCGGCCGCCCGGCCGGCGGGGCACCCGCGCCAACCGATGACGTGGTTCCGCCGCGCCGGGCATTCATGCTTGTCATATTGCTTGAACACCATAGGATGCTGGCAATACTCCGTTACAGGACTGCCGCATCATGCTTTTCACGCTCCTACTCGTCGCTGCGAGCCAGACCGCGCCCGCTGCCGAAACCCCGAAGCCCGAGAAGAAGATCTGCCGTCGCGAGGTGACGACCGGTTCGATCATGGCGCGTCCGGTTTGCCGCACCAAGGCGGAATGGATGCAGATCGACACCCAGAACGCCGCCAATGCCGGGCAGGCGCTCGACCAGCGTAGCTATCGCATGTCGCCGCAGCGCGACTGACGGCTACACGGTCCAGATCGCGACGTTCCCGACCATCACGACGGCGCACGCCAGCATCAGCCAACCGTTGCGCCGCTCTCCCCGCGCGATCATCCTGATACCGAACACGGTCAGCAGGATCGCAACGAGCATCAGCACGGCGAGCAGCGTTCCCGCCGGCCCGTGCGTCACGCGGCGATGACCTTGCCATAGGCGGCGGGATCGACATTGCCGCCGGACACCAGCACCAGCGTGCCCGGTTCGACCGCCACCCGTCGCGACAGGATCGCCGCCAACGCCACTGCGCCCCCCGGTTCGACCACGGACCGCAAGTGTCGTAACGCCCAACGTTGCGCATCGGCGATTTCCGCCTCGCTGACTGCCACGCCGGTAGCGCCGCGTCGCGACAGCACGTCGAAGGTCCGCTCCGCCACGCGCATCGTCTGTAGCGCGTCGCAGGCGGTAGGGGGTGGCCCATCGGCGACCGGCTCGATCCAACCGGCTTCGAGGCTGCGGCGCATATCGTCCCATCCTTCGGGTTCTACCGTCACGATCTCGGCCTCGGGTAGCGCCAGCGCGATCCCTGCTGAAAGGCCGCCGCCACCGCAGGGTACGATCGCGCGCGACGGCTGGGGCAGTCCTGCGGCAACCATCTGCTCCGCCGCTTCGATCCCGGCCGAACCCTGCCCCTCGATCACCCAGGCATCGTCGAAGCTCGGCACCAGCGTCGCACCGCGCGCATGGGCCAGATGGGCGGCGATCTTCTCGCGGCTCTCGGTCGCGCGGTCGTAGCGCACGACCTCCGCGCCCAGCGCCATCGTAGCCCTCAGCTTCGTCTCCGGGGCGTCGGCGGGCATCACGATGGTCGCAGGGATGCCCAGCCGCTTCGCCGCCCATGCGACGCCCTGCGCGTGATTGCCCGACGAGAAGGCGACGACGCCACGCAGCCGCGATTCGTCGCTCAACGCGGTCAAGCGATGCCATGCCCCGCGCAATTTGAACGCGCCGATCGGCTGCAGCGATTCCATCTTGAAAGCAACCGCCAAGCCATTGATTTCGCGTATCATTAACGGGGAATATGGCAGGATCTCCGCCATCTTCGCCGCCGCATCGCGGACGCCGGCACGGGTGGGTTGTCGCATAATCGTCATAAATTGCACTTTCCGCCGCACAAACACTTTACATCAAGGTTTGCGGGTCATAGATCGCGCCTCCGCTGCCCCATGGGACTTCCAACCGCAAGGCAGCTTTTTGTCACCGTATGCCGAAAGGCAATTGGAGGTCCCTTGAATTGGCCAAGCACCATAGCGCGCTGGGGCTAGCTGCCCCCTTTATCGCCCGTGACTCCTCGTTCGAGCGCGGGATCGACATCGCAGAGCGCCGACCAGTCGAACCGGTAACGCTCGTTCGCCCGCACGCCGCCGCGCGCGCAGCCCGATTCTTCGTGGAGAAGTTTCCGGGGCGCTCGATGTATGCGGTGAAGGCGAATCCGTCGCCCGACCTGCTGCGTGTCCTGTGGGACAACGGCATCGTCCACTATGACACCGCGTCGATCGGCGAGGTCCGTCTGGTGAAGGCGACGCTGCCGGAAGCGACCTGCCACTTCATGCACCCGATCAAGGCGCCGGAAGCGATTGCCGAAGCCTATTTCGCGCATGGCGTGCGGACCTTCTCGCTCGACAGCATGGACGAACTGGAAAAGATCGTCGCCGCCACCGATGGAGCGACCGATCTGACCCTGTGCGTGCGGATGCGCGTGTCGTCCGAATATGCGAAGCTGTCGCTCGGCTCGAAGTTCGGCGTGGGTCCGGGCGAAGCCAAGCAGTTGCTGATCGCGACCCGTCAGGTCGCCGATGCGCTGGGCATCTGCTTCCATGTCGGTAGCCAGACCATGTCGCCCGATGCCTATGCCAATGCGATGGAGCGCGTCCGTGCCGCCATCGTCGATGCGGGCGTCACCGTCGATGTCATCGACGTCGGTGGCGGCTTCCCGTCGCACTATCCGGGCATGACCCCGCCGCCGCTGGAGCGTTTCTTCGAAACGATCCACCGCGCGTTCGAAAGCCTGCCGATCAGCTATTCGGCCGAGCTGTGGGCCGAACCGGGCCGGTCGCTGTGCGCTGAATATGCGTCGGTTGTCGTCCGCGTCGAACATCGCCGCGGTTCGGAGCTGTTCATCAACGACGGCGCCTATGGCTCGCTGTTCGATGCGGCGCATATCGGCTGGAAATATCCGGTGCAGCTGCTGCGGCAGCCGGAATCGGACGCGCGCGACATGGACTTCAGCTTTTGGGGTCCGACCTGCGACGATATCGACCAGATGCAGGGCCCGTTCCCGCTGCCGGCCGATACGCGCAGCGGCGATTATTTCGAGATCGGCATGCTCGGCGCCTATGGCTCGGCCATGCGCACCGCGTTCAACGGGTTCGGCAATGGCGAAACCGTCCTGACCGACGACGAGCCGATGGAGTCGATGTATATCGACCTCGACCCCATGCCGGCGTTCGTTTCGAACAACGTCGTCAAGCTGTAACGACACCATCCTAACCACCCACCTCCCCCTTCCCGCACCTTGCGGGAGGGGCCGGGGGTGGGCTTTGCATGGCTTTGCCGCTATGCGACCGCCATCGGCTCCTCCCGCATTCTGTGGACAGGAGGCCAACCGGGTTTCCGCGTCCCCATAACGACGACGGCTTATCGATGATGATGGGACCATCATGACCGACACGACGATCAACGACACCCGCAAGGCCGAACTGCTCTCGACCACCGTCGAGCATGTCGACATCACCAAGTTCGACGCCCGCCCGATCATCGACGCCATGGGCAAGATGAGCTTCACCAGCCGCGACCTCGCGCGCGCCACCCGCATCTACAACCAGATGCTGGAGGACAAGGACTGCTCGATCTTCCTCGTGATCGCCGGGTCGACCTCGGCCGGCGGCTGCATGGACCTGTACGCCGAACTGCTGCGCTCGAACATGATCGACGGCGTCGTCGCGACCGGCGCATCGATCGTCGACATGGATTTCTTCGAAGGGCTGGGCCACAAGCATTATCAGGCGCTGGAAATCCCCGACGACAACACGCTGCGTTCGCTTTACATCGACCGCATCTACGACACCTATATTGACGAAGAGCAGCTGCAGGACTGCGACCACACGATCGGCAAGATCGCCGACTCGCTGGAGCCGAAGGCCTATTCTTCGCGCGCCTTCATCCGCGAGATGGGCAAATATCTGTCGGAGCATGGCAAGAAGGAAAACAGCCTCGTCAAGCTCGCCTACGAGCATGACGTGCCGATCTTTTGCCCGGCCTTCGTCGACAGCTCGGCCGGCTTCGGTCTGGTCAAGCACCAGGTCGATCGCGCGAAGGAAGGCAAGCCGTACATGGTGCTCGACGCCATTGCCGACTTCCGCGAACTGACCGACATCAAGATCAAGGCGGGCACCACCGGCCTGTTGATGATCGGCGGCGGCGTGCCGAAGAACTTCATCCAGGACACGGTCGTCTGCGCCGAGATCCTGGGTCACGACGATGTCGAGATGCACAAATACGCCGTGCAGATCACCGTCGCCGACGTGCGCGACGGCGCCTGCTCGTCGTCGACGCTGAAGGAAGCGGCCAGCTGGGGCAAGGTCGACACCGCGCTCGAACAGATGGTCTTCGCCGAAGCAGGGTCGGTCATGCCGCTGCTGGCGTCGGACGCCTATCATCGCGGCGCTTGGAAGGACCGCGCCAAGCGCGCCTTCGGCAAGATGTTCGACTGATCGTCCGCACATCGCCACGAAACGAAACGGCGGGGGAGCGATCCCCCGCCGTTCTCGTATCAGCGGATCGCCGGACGCCTACATCCTGAACCCGAACCGGGCATATTGCCGGTCGATCTGCGGGGCGACCCGCCGCGCCATCGTCAGGTCGGCGACCGCATCGGCATCGCGCTTCATCGCCTTCAGCACCACCGCGCGCAGATAGCGGCTGCTGGCCATATCCGGCTCCGCGGCAAGCACCGCGTCGAGATCGGCGAGCGCTTCGGGATAGCGGCCCATCCGGTACCAGACCATCGCCCGGCTATCGAGCGCGGCGAGCGTGCTGTCGCTCAGCTCGATCGCGCTGGTACAGTCCTTAAGCGCGGTATCGAGCATCATCGACCGCGTACCCTTGATCCAGCAGCGCCCGTTCAACAGGTTGGGCGATCCCGGCTTCTCGGCGATCATCGCGTCGTACAGCTTCACCGCTTCCGCCGCGTCGCCGAATTCCCCGATCAACGCCGCCTTGTCCTGCCGCGCTGCGCGCTGCTGTTCCCCGCCCAGCGCGATCCGCTGGTCGAGCAGCGCGACGCCACCGGGCAGGTCGCCATTCTCCGCCTTCAACCACGCCAGCCGTGCCGTCGCGCCTTGGTTCGACGGATCGAGTTGCCGTGCCCGTTCGGCATCGGCCAAAGCCTTCGCCCGATCGCCCAGCATGTCCTGCACATAGGCGCGTTGCAGATACAGTTCGAGACTGGGTTCCTTGGCGATGACCCGGTCGAGATCGGGTAGCGCCGCGCGGTAATTACCGACCCCGCTCTCGAAACTGGCGCGGCTTCGATAGCCGCTCATCTCGTCGGGATCGTCGGCTATCGCCTTGGCAAAGGTCGCGCGGATTGCCTTGATCTGGCTCGACTGGTTGATCGTCGCGCTATCCAGCGTCCATCGCCGCGGCGTGTCGGCGGGCGCCACCACGCGCGGAATATTGGCGATCGCCGTCGCCACCGCATCGCGTTCGGTCGCGATCTGCGCCGCCGGCACCTCGACGCCGAGCGCATCGACCCGTTCGTCCATCGTCAGCACGCCGTTCGCCAGCCGCGTGGTCCGTTTGACGGCATGCCCGGCGAAGCGCTGATCGGCATCGGCCGTTCCGTCGAGCGTGAAGCCCCGCCCGGCATCGGGCAGCTTCACGCGCAACCGCCGTTCGAACCCCATCACCGGCGGCGCCGCGACGGGTATCGTGCTCCAATAGGGCCGGCTGCGATCCGGCGCGAAGCTCAGTTCGCTTAGCGGACCACCCAACGCCCGCTTGCGTCGCCGGTCCTCCATTCCCCATTTCGTGCCGACCACGCCCTTCGCACGCAACACGACATCGCCGGTCGCCGGGTCGACCGTGATCGTCCCGTCGGCGAACTGCCCCACGCCAACCGCATTCTGCAAGATGCTGGAAATCAGGTCGCGCTGCTCTTTCGGACCGATCTGGCTCTTGGCCGCCCGCAACTGTGCCGCCATCGCCCCGTGGGCGGTAAAGGCGACGTCGATCGCACTGGGCAGGTCGACCGCGCCACTTTCGTCGGCATCGATCGTCACGCTCGCGATCGGACGGGCGCTGGCATGGGTCTGCACCTTGACCGGATCGGCCCCGGCAGCACGCAGCGGCAGGACATAGCCGATGCCCGGCGTGTCGTGGATATCGACGATCCGCGCATTGCTGCCCGTTCCGTCGAGCCAAAGCGTCTCGCCGCCGATCGTCGCGCGGACGAAGACGTGGTTGAACGCAGCCGCGCTCGGCAACCGGTCGGGTACGAAGTCGCCCATGCCGACGCTCGCCACCACCGGCTCCGCCTCGATCCCCATCGCGTGGAGCATCGCCAGCAGCAGCAACGTCTTCGCCTTGCAGTCGCCATAGCGGACTTCCCACGTCTTTGCCGGCACTTGCGGGACATAGTTGCCACCGTCCATACCGACCATCAGATAGCGGATCTTGTCCTGCACCACTTCCAACGCGCGCTCGGCACGGCCGATCGGCGTTGCCTCCGCCTTCATGATCGCCGCGACCTCGGCAGCGATCGGGCCGTCCGCCACGACCAGTCCGTCCGTCTTGTACAGCGCGGCAAAGGTTTTCGACACGTCGGCCCAGTCGGTGAAACTGGCGACTTCCATCAGCGGCGGGTGGCGGAAGCGCGAGGGCGCGTCCTCGGGCATGTCCTTGGGCTTGGCGATCGGCAGCGGGAAGCTGATCTCGGTAAACTCGCCCTTGGTCACCGGCGTCGCCTGCACGCCTTCGGCCAGCAACCGATATTTGGGTTGCATCCCCTTGGGCCAGCTATAGCGGACGCGCCCCGCCCCGACCCGCATCGGCGCCGCGACCAGCGGGATGACGTCCTGCACCCGCCCGCCCAGCGCGGTATCGCGGCCGGTGACCGAGAAGCGCATGTCGAGGATATCGCCGATCTCCAGCCCCTCGACCGCCATCGTCGCGGTCAGAATACCGGTCAACTCACGCTGCTCGAGGGACTGTTCGCGCCGCAGCACGACGAATTTCTGCCCCTTCGCCAACAAATCGATGCGTTGGTCGCCGCGCAAGATGGTCAGGCCGTGGACGATCAGGTCACCCTTGTCCGGAGCCCAGGGAAGCGTCAGCGTCGCCGCCTGCGACAGCATCTCGCTGCTCGCGATCCGCGTCTGCTGATGGACATAGGACCATAGTCGGTCGCCCTCGATCCGCTTCTGGAAATCGAGCAGCACGATCGGCGGCAATTCCTCCGCCGGCCCCGCCGGAACGTTCGGTGGCGCCACGACCAATGTCGGTGCCGGCTGATAAAGCGGCGTATCGCTCGCCCATGCCAAAGCCGGAATACATACCGCTGCCAATGCGGCCGCACGCGCCATTATCAAAGGCTTCACGTCATCCCCCTGTCCACCGGCCCCCGCCGGTACGCCAAGGTCTATCGCAGTGCCCTGACTTGTCGAGTGGGGATTGGGTGCAGATTCGAAGGAGATCAGCCGAACAGCCGGGTTGCGCTCCGCTCCAGCATGACGAGCTGCCACAGCGTCCGGCCATGCTCGGCCCGTCCGGTGCGGTGATCGGCGACGATCCGCTCGACCGCATGCAGGTCGAACCAGCTCGCCAGCACCGGCGACCGCGTCAGTGCGGCGGCCTCATCGGCCAGTCCGTCGCGGAACCACGCGCTGACCGGGGTGACGAACCCCATTTTCGGGCGATACAGAATGTCGCGCGGCAGCCACGGTTCGAGCGCCTTTTTCATCAGCCACTTGCCCTCGCCTCGCCGTAACCGCAGCCCGGCCGGCAAGGTGGCGCAGAATTCGATCAGTCGGTGGTCGAGCAGAGGCTCGCGTGCCTCCAGCCCGACGGCCATGCTGGTCCGGTCGACCTTGGTCAGGATATCGCCCGGCAGCCAGTGGCGGAAATCGGCATATTGCGCCCGGTCCAGCGCGTCGCGTGCCGGTGCCCCCCGCATCGCCGCGACATAACGGGCTTCGCCGCGATACCCGCCCAGTTGCCGCGCCATCGCCGGTGTATAAAGCGACTGCCGCACACCGGGCGTCGTCACCCCGACCGCGCCGGCATAGGCTTCGTCGCCGTCCTGTGCCAAGGCGAGCAGCGTCGTCTTGGCCCGGAACGGGCGCGGTGCCCAGTCGGCCTTCGGATAGACGTCGCCAAGCGCCCCGAACACCGGTTCGCGGAACCCGGGCGGCAGCAACCGGCGCACGCGCTCCTCGGCAGCGTGGAATTTGTACCGCCGATATCCCGCCAGCGCTTCGTCGGCGCCGTCACCCGACAGCGCCACTGTCACCCGCTCGCGCGCCAATGCACAAACCCGATAGGTTGCGAGTGCCGATGCATCGGCAAAGGGTTCGTCGAACGCCGCGACCATCGTGTCGATCAGCGCGAAATCGTCCGAGCGCACCGTCCGCACCGCATGATCGGTCGCGAAGCGCGCGGCGATTTCTCCCGCCGGGCCGCGTTCGTCATGCCCCGACTCGTCGAATCCGATCGTACAGGTCTGTACCGGCGCGCGACTGGCTTCCGCCATCAGCGCGACGACGGCGGACGAATCGACCCCGCCCGACAGGAACGCGCCGAGCGGCACATCGGAAACCATCCGCGACCGCACCCCTTCGCGCATCCGTTCGACCAGTTCGGCCTGCAGATCGCGAGTGCTGCCCTTCGCGCGCTTCGAAAAGTCGATGTCCCACCAACGCACTGGCTCGGGGACCGCCCGCCCGCGCTGCATCCACAGGAAATGTCCGGCGGGCAGCTTGCGCACCCCCGCGACGATACAGGCGTCGTCGGGCACATAGCCGAGCGCCATATAATCCTCGATCGCGGTGAGATCAGGCGTCCGCCGCACCAGCGGGTGCGCCAGCAACCCCTTCAACTCCGAAGCGAACGCCACCGCACCATCGGCCAGTTCGACATAATGGAGCGGCTTGACCCCCATCCGGTCGCGCGCGACGAACAGCGACTGGCGATCGGCATCGTAGATGGCGAAGGAGAACATGCCGTTCAGCCGCGCCAGCATGTCCGGCCCCCATGCCGTCCATGCGTGCAGCAACACTTCGGTATCGCCCTGCGTCCGGAACACCGCGCCCCGGGCGGTCAGTTCGGCGCGCAGTTCGGCGAAGTTGTAGATTTCGCCATTATAGGTGACGACGAGTCCCTCGCCCGGCAGCGCCATCGGCTGCGGACTGCCCGCCACGTCGATGATCGACAGCCGCCGATGGCCAAGCCCGACGCCCAGCGCCGTCCATACCCCCGATCCGTCCGGCCCACGATGCGCCTGCGCGTCGGTCATCGCCACGATCCGCGCCGGATCGACCGGCTTGGGACTTGCGGAATGGAAGAGGCCGGCAATGCCGCACATGGTCAGTTTGCTCCCGTCGCGCGATCGGCGATGGCGTCGATCGACCCGGCGGCGCGCAGGAAGTCAGTGATGGCTGCACGTGGATCCCCCGCGCCCTTCTCTGCCGACAACAGCACCGCCACGCCCCGTTGCGGTCCGCCCAGCAGCCGTGCCTTCAGCGTTTCCAGCTTCACCCGATCCTCGCTGCCGGTGGTGACCGATCCGATCCGGTACCAGGTCGCGACCTCGCGCTCGACCGGGCCGGGCGCCGCCATCCGCAGCGTCGCGCCGCCGGCGATCGGCGGGGTGTCGGCGATCCGCACCCAGCGGTCATTCTCGCGGATCGGTCCCTGCCCGAACCCGACCAGTTCATGGCCCTCGCCCTGCGCAGCATAGACCGCGATCGCCATATCGACGCTGCGCCCGCGCGCGTCGCCATAGCGGCCGATCAGGAAATGGTCGGCACCCGGATAATGCGGCACCCATGGTTCGCCGGTAATCGCGGTCCGCTGCCACCCCGGCACGTCCGGCAGATCGATCCGGTCGGGCAGACGATCGGCGCGGCTGTCGATCACCCATCCCCATGCAGCAAAGCCGACGGCGATGCCTAGCACCACGCCCGCCGCCATCGACCGGTCGGCGACGCGCATCGGCATCGCCTGCACCCGCGCGACGTCGAACCATGGCGTATCGGGATCGCGATCGAACCAGCGCCATCCGATCGCGAGCACGCCGGCCATGGTCAGTGCGAAGAAGACCCAGCCATAGACGATATGATCGAACCCCGTCGCTGCCGCGACCGAGGTCAGGTGCGCGGCATAGATCGTCCCTGCCGCACGCACGCCATTGGCCAATACCGGCGCTACCAACGCCAGCGCCATGAACGCCGCCCGCCGGCCCCATGCGACGTAACAGACATTGGCGACCAGCGCGCCGTACGCGATCATCGCGATGACGAACTTCGCGCCCGAACATGCCTCGGCGACTTCGAAATAGCCGTTCGGAATCGTGATGAGCACCCCGTCCACGCTCGCCGGCACGCCCAGCGCATGGAGGATCGGCATCGTCAGCCCTACCGTCACCGATTGCAGCCACGGCTCCATGAAATCGCCGAACGGCACCATGAAGGCCATATAGCCGAGCGGAAACGACAGCCCGCGTGCGACGCGCGGTCCGAGCAGCGTGACCACCGCCCCCTGCAACAGCATCACCAGCCCGACATGGCGGAACAACGCGACCGCCGCCGCCTCCCCCACCAGCCAGCCGATGCCGCCCCCGACGACGATCGCCAGTCCCGGCCACCACGCCCCCGGCCGCAACGGCAGCACCTCGCGCCGCCGCTGCCAGACCAGCCAGCCGATGATCGGCGGCACGAACAGGCAGTGGCCATAGGTGGTGGAATTCCACCAGATCTCGACCACATCGGCCACGTCGCGGTGAAAGATCAACAGCAGCGCCGCCCAGATCCCGCCAAGCGCGATCAGCGACCGCCGCCATTCGGGCGTCAGCGACTGCGCCGGACGATCGAGCGCGAGACTGCTCACAACCCCATCAACCCGGCGAGCGGCGCCAGTCGCGCATCCCATCCATAGCGCGCGATCGTCCGCGTCCGTGCCGCCTGCCCAAGTGCGGACGCCGTGGCAGGATCGTTCAGCAAACCACTGATTTCGCGAACGAACGCACCGGCATCCGCCGCGACACGGATCGATCCGGCATCATCGATCCCCTCCGCCGCAGCCGTCGAGGCGACGACCGGCCGCGCCATCGCCATCGCCTCCAGCACCTTGTTCTGCACGCCGCGCGCCAGCAGCAGCGGCGCGACGACGACATCCGCCGCCGCGATCCAGCCCCGTACATCGGCGACCTCGCCGGTGACGATCACCCGCTCGCCCGCCAGCGCCCGCACCGCCGCCACGGGACTGCGCCCGACGATCGCGAACCGCCCCGGAACCCCCGGCAGCACGTTGGTCACGAACCAGCGCACCGCATCGATGTTCGGCCGGTAATCCATCTGCCCGGTAAATACGATCAGCGGCCCCGCCTCCGCCACGGGCGCGACCGAAGCCGGATCGAAGAAACCGGTGTCGATGCCGTTCTCCACCGCTTGCGCCTGTCCGACGAACAATGCCGCCTCCGCCGCACTGACGAACAGCGTCGCCGCCGCCCGCGCCGCCACCGCCCGCTCGAACGAGCCCAGCAACCGCGCCTCGCGCCGCAGCATCCAGCGCATCGGCCCGCGCGCATCCTCCGCATAGCCGGCGAACTTCGCTGAATCGAGGTCGACGAAATCCATCACAAACCGCGCATCGACCGGCAGATACTGCGCCATCTGCCCCGAATAGACATAAATGGCATCATAGCGCCGCTCCGCCAGCAACCGCGCCACCGCCGCCCGCATCTCGCGATGATCGAACGCCGTCAGCGACACCGGCCGCCCGCTCGCCAAAGCCTCGACCGCCGCGCGCGCATTGCCCTTGGTCCGCGGCACCACCCCCGCGCTCGCGCACCACTGGCTCAGCGCCGCATCATGGTCCAGGTCGCGCGGATCGTCGGCAAAGCTCGCCAGATGTACCCGCCCCAGCGTCGACAGATGCCGCATCACATGATGGCTGCGCACCTTGTCACCGCGATCGGGGGGATAGGGCACGCGGTGGGCAAGGAACAGGATGTCGCTCACCCCAGCCCCTTTGCGATCCACGGCCCGACCCGGTTCGACACTGCAAGCGGCAGTCTCTGCCATGCCGCGATCTTCAACCGGTATTTCGGGTTCAGCGGACTGGCATCGCGCGGCGCAGCCCCATCGGCGGTCCAGGTCGGATAGCCGAGCGGTTCGCCGACAAAGCCCCAATTCTTCTTATACGCCGCCGGCCCCGTTCCGACCTTCGACCGCCCGAAATCGAACCGCGCGCACCCACGCCCCCGCGCATGCCGCATCAGTTCGAAATACATCCGCTCATTGGCGCGCAGCCCCCGCGCCTCGGCCGTCCCGCCGCCCCAATAGGGATAGACCGTCCCCCGCCAATAGATTGACAGCACGCTCGCCACCGCCCGCCCCGCATGGCGGATGGTCAGCACATCCGCATCCTGCCCGAACGCCGCCACGACCTCGCGGAACAGCGACCGTGGAAAGACCGGCGTGCCGAGATTGCGCACCGACGTTCCATAGACACGGAAATGCTCGGCCAGCGCCGCCGCGTCGCGCCCGACCACCACCTCGAACGGCGCGGCCAGCGCCTTGCGCACATCGGCGCGCTGCTTGCGCGGGATCGCCAGCAACTCGGCGTCATCATCCGCCGCCAACGGTCGAACGAACCCCAGATAGCGCGTATCGTCGAACGTCCAGCCCGCCGCATCGATCGGCGCTCCGCCGCGCATCTCGATCGTCGGACAACCCAGTTCACGCGCTACGCCCACCGCAGCCTCGGCCAGCATCCGCGCCGCCGCCCCGTCGCCCAGCACGCCACCGCCGACCCCGAAGCCGGTCGATACCAAAGCTGCCCCGAACAGTGGCGAGCGCACCTGCGTCAGCGGCACCAGCCCGACCAGCGCCCCCGCCTCCTCGGCCAGCAGCATGCGATACGCCTGCCCGCACCCCGCCGCCGTCGCCTCCCCCCAGATCGGCAGATGGAACGGGGTGGCCTCCGCCCGCCGCTCGACGAACGCCGCGATCCGCGCGCGCTCGGCGACGTCGGCCAGCTCCGCCCGCCGGACGCGCAGGCTCACAGCGCGACCGCGCGCTCGGCGACGATCGCATCGGCCCGGCCCCAGTCATGCCGTGCCATCAGCCGCTGCAGCTTGCCCGCCATTGCCCCCAGCCGCGGATAATGGCGCAGCTTCGATTTGAGGGGCGCATTGGCGACGCGCGGCTGGCCCGGGTCGATCTCCCACGGATGGAAATAGAACATCGCCGGATGCGCCTCCACCCGGTTGCTGCGGACCACTGCATCCTCGACGACCTTGTTCGGCAGCAGCCGAAAAAACCCGCCCCCCGCCGACACATCGCGCCCCAGCACCTTGGCCAGCGTGATCGGCCACTCGATCAGCGCGCTGTCCGCCACCGGCCGGTACAGCCCGCGCGGTGCCCCCGCCCAGCCATAATGGTCGTGGGTCAGCGGCGCGACCGACGATGAATAGGTATAGCCGGCATCGGCCAGCACGCCATGCGCCCATGGCGTCCGCGCATCGATCGAAAAACTCGGCGCGCGATAGCCGGTCACCGCCTGCCCGCCGGCATCCTCCAGCGCCGTCCGCGCCCGCGCCAGATCGTCGCGAAACTGGTCCGCCGTCATCGTGAAGACGCGCTTATGGTCCCAGCCATGGCTGGCCAGTTCATGCCCCCCCGCGA
Organism: Sphingomonas sp. BL-S-05; assembly: GCF_055521695.1. Taxonomy (NCBI): domain Bacteria; kingdom Pseudomonadati; phylum Pseudomonadota; class Alphaproteobacteria; order Sphingomonadales; family Sphingomonadaceae; genus Sphingomonas; species Sphingomonas sp. BL-S-05. Next base: position 1,399,279 of record NZ_CM145499.1, read on the forward strand.
CGATCCGCTGCATCAGCGCCGGAAACCGATCCGCCACCCAGCCGAGCGTGAAGAAGGTCGCACACACCCCGGCGGCAGCGAACAGGTCGAGCACCGCATCGGTATTCGCCTCGACCCGGTGCTCCAGGGCGTCCCAGTCGCGCCGGTCGATGACCGTTTCGAACGCGCCGACCTGAAACCAGTCCTCGACGTCGACCGACATCGCGTTGCGCATAGGGGTGACTCAGCCGGCGACGCGCACGGACGTCAGGTCGGGCCGACGCTGCTCGCCCTCGACCCAGTCGACCAGCAGCGTGAGCACCCGGCGCAGCGCCAGATCCTGTTGCTTCAATCGCGCTTCGAGCGACTCGATCCGCGCCAGCAACGCCTCGGTTTCGGCGACCGGCGGGGCCGGACGCTGTCCGCTTTCGACGACCGACAAATGGATCGGACGCGGCGGCATCGGCGGCGGCGCCGGCGTCATCGGCCGCGGCTCGGCATCGCCGAACGACGTCGGCTCGTCCGCCTCGGCATCGCCCGCCCGACTGCCCAGCCCGTCCTTGTCCAGATCGGCGATCACATTCTCGACGTCCAGCGTGCCGAACCGGTCGATCCCCTCGATCGCACCGAATAGCAGCACCCGGCTGGCCAATTGGTTCAGCCGGCGCGGGATACCCCCCGACCAGCGGTGCAGTGCCTCCAGCGCATCGGGCGAGAAACTGGGGCTGCCGCTCCATCCGACCACGCGCAGCCGGTGTTCGAGATACGGTCCAACCTCCTCGACCTCCATCGGGTCGAGGTGATGCATCGCGATCACCCGCTGGCGCAGCTGCTCCAGCCGGTCCGACCCGTGCAGCCGCTGGCGGAATTCAGGCTGGCCGAGCAGGAATATCTGCAACAGCGCATATCCGCCCGCCTGAAAATTCGACAGCATCCGCAATTCTTCGATCGACCCGACCGGCAGCGACTGCGCCTCGTCGATCACCAGCAGCGTCCGCCGCCCCGAGCGCGCGACATTGTGCAGCCCACGTTCGATCCCGCTCAGCAACTGCGCCTTGGTCAGCCCGTCATGCTCGACGTCGAGTCCGGCGGCGACCAGCCGCAACAGGTCGTCGGCCTCGATCTGCGTCGTCACGATGCGGATGACGTTCAGCCGCGCGGCATCGATCGTCCGCATCAGATGGCCGAGCAGCGTCGTCTTGCCGGTGCCCGGATCGCCGGTGATGACGATGAAGCCCTCGCCCTGGCTCAATCCATAGCCGAGATACGCCATCGCCTTGCGATGCGTCGCGGTATCGAACCAGAAGGCCGGATCGGGCGTCAGCTGGAACGGGCGACCGGTCAGGCCATAGTGATCGTCGTACATCAACATCTCCGTTGGGAGTTGTATAACCCCGATCGGTTTATTCTTCTTAAAATTTTGCGGCGGGACGAATGTGTCCGCCGCAAATGCACCGCAAGCCGTTGAAGATCGCGGGATTCTGCATTCGTCTCCCCGCGAGGGCGCGCGTCCCTATACGCCAAGTAGCCGATTTTTCACGAAGGTCCGCGGATATGGATTCCCGCCTGCGCGGGGATGACGGGAAGCCGATAGGAGCACGCGGCGTTATCCTGGCACCTCAGAACACGATAAAATAAGCCCTGCCCGTTCGTCCTGAGTAGCGATTGAGCTTGTCGAAATCGCGTATCGAAGGACCGTTTGGACAGGTGCTTCGATACGGGTCTTCGACAGGCTCAGCCCCTACTCAGCACGAACGGTTTTACATATTCCCGTAGTACCCTAGAACCGATACCCGACCCCCAGCAACGCCTGCGCGATCACATCGGACTCCGCGCCTTCCACATCGAAGCCATACAGCCCCGCCGTCAGACTGCCATAGGCCCGCCCGAACCGGCGATAATATCCGCCCTGGGCGCCTGCGCCCCATGCGTCCAGTCCGCCCTCGATCCCGCTGACGAAATAATTGCCATAGACGTCGACGCCGATCGACGACCGCCCGTCGACCGCCCACTGCCCGAACCCCTGGACATAATAGCTTTCGTCGCGCGATCGATAAACGACCGCTCCTGGCACCGGTGGCAGGTAGAAGCGCCGGCTGGCATAGCCCGCGCCCAGCCCCAGCCGGGTCGGACCGCGCGTGATCGAATAGACCGCATCGATCCCGCGTGCGCGGAACGTCGCTGCGCTGATCGACTGAAATACCGGGGTCAGGCACGCGCCCGCGTTCGACTGCCCCTCGGGCGTTACCCCGCCGCCGAACACGCAGCCGCCATAGCGCGCGCCGAACGGGTCCTGCCCGTCGATATAGTTGATCGGCAGTTGCGCCAGCGATCCGGTCAGCTGCCGCCCGAACGTCGTGACGCTGTCATAGACGCCGACCTGTACCGCCGCGCCCGGTCCGCTCTGCCATTGCAGCGACGCGGTATAGCTCATCGAACCATAGCGCCGGCCCAGCCGCGCCTCCAGCGCGGTGCGCGGCGACGGTCGCCACAAGACCCCGGCGTCCCAGATCAGCCCGTCGGTGTCATAGGCGATGCGCGGTTCCGACGCCGGATCGGTCACGAACCGCCCCGCCCCGTCGAGCACCGGCTGCCCCTGCGCATCGAGCAGCGGATCGCGCTGCGTTACCTCGATCTTTTCATAGCCGACGCCGCCGACTGCTGCCAGCGTGCGAGTGATCGGCAGCACCGCATCGACCCGGCCGTACGCGCCCTCGAACTTCTGGTCGAGCTGGCCCGCATCCTCGCGCAGCCACGCGCCCGAGACGGTGAAACCGATTGGCAGGATCGTTCCCGCCCGCGTGCCCGCACTGCCCATCACCAGATGGCTGGTCGCTTCGTCGAAATAATCGACCCGGCGCTGCCCCGGCGCCAGATCGATCGCGCCCGGCGCCTCGGCCTTCACATAGCCGAACTGATAGGTGCCGTTGACCGCGAACGGCCCGACCCGCGTCGCGATCGTCGGCCCGGCATAGAGTCCGTACACCTGCGCGGTGTTGACGTTGCTAGCGTTGACGAACGGCCCGAACCCGCCCCCGCGCTGATCGCCGCGCGCCCGCGTCGCGATCGCCCCGCCTTCGAGGTTCAGCCAGCGCGTGATCGCGACATTGGCGCGCGCCAGCCCCGAATGAATCTCACCGCCGCCGAAATCGCTGCCCCAGTCGAAGATGCGCTGATACTGGTAATTGGCCTGTACCTGTACGCGCTGCGTCGTGACCTGCGCATCGATCCCGGCGGTCACCTGCGTATAGGTCACCACATCGCCGTCGGTCAGGTCGGCGGCGACCGCCTGTCCGACCTCGATATAGGGACTGACATCGACCCGCTGCGCCTGTGCGGGCGCGGCGGCCGCGATCAGGACCGGCAGGACCGCCGCGCGAACCATCAATCCTGTTCCTGCCCGTAATAGCCGAAGCGCGGCCCCTCGGCGCGATAGGTCGTCGCGTTGAGCAACAACTGTATCTCGGCACACCCGTCGAGCAGCGCCACCGCTTCACGCAGATCGGCTTCGCTGCTGCGATCGGCGCGCACCACCAGCACCGTCTGCCCGACCAGGGTCGCCAGCACTGCTGCCGACGACGCCGCCAGTGCCGGCGGGGAATCGAACAGGAGGATGCGATCCGGGTCGGCGGCGAGCAGCGCGTCGAGCACCGCCCGCGCCCGGTCGCTGCGCAACAATTCGGTATCGGCGTTGGTCCGCGTGCCCGCCGGCAGGATCGACAGTTGCGGCACGTCGGTCGCGATCACCAGCGTTTCGGGATCGATGCTCGCATCGCCCAGCGCGTCGAGCAGCCCGCGCTCCGCCTTCAGCCCCAGTCGGCCGAGAATGTCGGGCTTGTTGAAATCGGCATCGACCAGCAGGACGTTCAGGTCGCGCTCGGCCGCCAGCGACAGCGCAAGGTTGATCGCGCAGAAGGTCTTGCCATCGCCCGGCTGCGCCGAACATAGCAGGATCATTCGCGCGGCATCCTCGTCGCGCTTGGCGATATCGGCCCCGGTCGCCAGCAACTGCCGCTTCACCAGCCGGAATTCCTCGGCCAGGGCCGTCACCGGCCCGCCGGGGACCAGCATTCCGCCCTCGGCCAGCGCGTCGCGATCGATCTTCGCCGGATCGACCGGCCGGATGCGCGCGGCCGGCATCGGCTTTTTCGCGACCGGCGCGACGTCAGCGACCGGCTCGGCCAAGACCTCGGGAGCGGGCGCCATCTGCCAGCGCGCCGCCGCCCGTTCGAGCAGCGACTGGCTACGCAGGCCACGATGCGACTGATCGTTCACTTGGGCCGTCCTCCCTTCAGGCAACCAGCCCGCGTTGCGCGAACTCGAGGCCGAGCAACAGCACGAACGCGACGAGCAATGCTCCCGTGCCTCCCGCGAACAGCTTCAATCGCCGCTGGCGTTCGGCGCGTACCGCATCGGTCACGACTTCGCCGATCGCGCCCAGCACCGGCATGCCGCTGATCTTCTCCAGCCGCGCCGCCGTGGCAAAGCTCGTCTTCAACCGGCTGAGCGCGAACGCCGCGCCGATGCCCGCCCCGATCCCGACGACCAGCACGCCCAGCAACAGCAGCGGCCGGTTCGGTGCGGTCGGTGCGCGCGGCTGGGTCGGCGGGTCGATCACGCTGAACTTCACCGCATCGGTATCGGTCTGCACGCTGCTCTGGATCCGCACCTGTTCGCGGTCCTGGAACAGCGAGTCATATTGCTGCTTGAGCGACGCGATATCGCGGTCGAGCTGCGACTGCTGCGCCGCCGCCTGTGGATCCTCGGCGATCTTCGCCTGCAATCCGTTCAGCTGCCCCTCGATCTGTCGCTTGCGCTGCGTCAGTTCCGCCACCGTCGCCTGGCGATCGGCCTGCGTCGCGCGGAGTTGGAGATAGAAGGGGTTGGGCGATGCCGCCGTACCCCCGCTGACGCCACCGCCCTCGCCGCGCGCCGCCGCCCGCGCCGCCACCAACTGCCGGTTCAGCGCGACCATGTCGGGATGGGCATCGGTCCATCCCCGGCTGCGCCCCTCGGCGATCTGCCCCTCGATCGCGTTCAGCCGCGCGCGTGCCGGCCCGACCGTCGCCGTGCCGGCCGTCCCCGGCAGCGTCGCCGCCGTGCCCGCCATCTGCGCATTCACCGCCGACAGGCTCGACTGCGCGGCGGCAAGGTTGCCGTCGATCTGCGCCAGTTCGGCCCGCGCGTTCGACATGCGATCGTCGAGCGATCCCGTCCCCGGCAGCATCGCCATATATTGCGCCTGAAATGCCTGACGCCGCGCTTCGGCATCGGCCAGCTGCTTCTGCCGCTGTGCCAGTTGCTGGTCGAGGAAGCGCAGCGACTGCACCGTCGCGTCGCGATCGCTCGCCAGATTATCCTCGACGAAGATATCGATCATCTTCTGGACGATCTCGCGCGCCAGCTTCGGATTGCCCGCCGTCGCCGAAATCTCGAACAGATTGTCCTGCTGCGCGGTCAGCTTGATCGCGTTCTGCAGCGACGCCACCCGATCGGCCACGTCGCGGTCGTTGGCGATCGTCTCCGCCATCGACGTGCCGCGCACGACCTTCTCGAGGTTCACTGCCGAGGTCAGCGTCTGGCGGATGCGATCGATGTCCTTGGCCTGCGCATTCTGCGCCACCGCCGCCTCGGCCCCCGGCAGCACCTGCCGCATCTCGACCATCACCCGCGCGGTCGATTGATAGCTGTTGGGGATCTGGCTGACGACCAGCCACCCGCCCAGGCACACCACCCATGCGATCGCCAACGCGATCCAGCGCCGCTGCCAGATCGCGTGCAGGATCAGCTTCAGCTCGCCAACCAGCCCGTCCATCTCAGAACATGCTCTCGGGGATGATGATGACGTCGCCCGGCTGCAGCTTCACATTCGCGCTCGAATCGCCGTTCTTGAGCAGGCTGGAGATGCGCAGCGCGAACTCCTCCTGCTTGCCCGTCGCCCGGTCGTACCGGACCAGCCGCGCGCGATTGCCCGACGCATATTGGTTCAGCCCACCCACCGCGATCATCGCGTCGAGCAGCGTCATGTTCGCCCGGTACGGCAGCGACGCCGGCTTCTCGGTCGCACCGACCACCCGCACCTGCTGGCTGAACGTGCCGGAAAAATTCTCGACGATCACCGATACCAGCGGGTCCTTCACATATTCGCCCAGCGCCAGTTTCAGGTCGTCGGCCAGCATCGCCGGCGTCTTGCCGGTGGCGGGCATGTCGTTGATCAGCGGCGTGGTGATCCGCCCGTCGGGCCGCACCTGCACCTTCGCCGACAGTTCGGGATTGCGCCATACGAAGATGCTGAGCTGGTCGAGCGGCCCGATCACATAGGCCTCGCCCGGTGCCTCCTTCGCCTGCACGAACGGCGCGGGCGGCAGTTCGGGGCGCGTCGCGCCGCCGGCGCATCCGCCCAGCACCGCGCATAGCGCCACCCCGGCAACTCCACCCTTCAAACGCATATCACTTCCTCGTTCGAACGCGCACGGCCGACACGGACCGCGCAGGACTGTAGCCCGCTATGCCGGCCAAGGGGTAAATATCCGGTTGAGTACAGCGACAAACGTCGATCCTGTCCCATTTTGCGACAGTCGGTTGCTAACCCGCTGTCCCGACCAGCAATTCGCGCGCCGGCGGATGCCCCAGAAACGCCGCCGGACTGGCCGTCGCGCCATAGGCCCCCGCCTGGAACAACACGATCGTATCGCCCACCGCGACCTGCGGCAGCGCCACCCGATCCGCCAGCCGGTCGAGCGGGGTACACAGGCACCCGACCACCGACGCCGTCATCGTCGCCGCCGCATCCATTCGCTCGGCCACCGCCACCGGATAGTTGCGCCGCACCACGGTGCCAAAATTGCCGCTCGCCGCCAATTGGTGATGCAGCCCGCCATCGACCACCACGAACGTCTCGCCGCCGCTGACCTTCACGTCGACGACGCGTGTGCAATAGACGCCCGCCTCCCCGACCAGCCAGCGCCCCAGCTCGACCGCGAAGCCCGTCGCGCGCAGCACGTCGCCCCGCACCGCCAGCCGCTCGCCCAGCGCCGCGCCGACGCGTTCGACATCGACCGCCACATCGCCCGCGAAATAGGGAATGCCGAACCCGCCGCCCAGATTGACGAACGCCGGCACCGCCCCCGCTTCCTCCGCCAGTCGCTCGGCCAGCGTCACCGTCGCCGCCTGCGCCTCGACGATCGCCGCACTGTCGAGCGTCTGCGACCCCGCAAAGATATGAAAACCGTGCCAGTCCGCCCCGACCGCCACCAGCCGCCGCACCAACGTCGGCACCCGCATCGCATCGATCCCGAATGGGGAAGCACGCCCGCCCATCCGCATCCCCGACCCGCGCAGTTCGAAATCGGGGTTCACCCGCACCGCGATGCGCGGGGCAAGTCCCAGCCGATCTCCGATCGCCAGCGCCCGTTCTGCCTCGCCCTCGGACTCGACATGCAAGGTCGCGCCCGCCCCGATCGCCGCCGCCAGTTCGTCGTCGCGCTTGCCCGGCCCTGCAAAGCTGATCGCCACCGCCGGCTTCACGCCCAGCGCCATCGCCAGTTCGCCGCCCGACGCCACGTCCAGCCCGTCGACCAGCGGTGCGATCATCGCCAGCAGATCGCGATGCGGATTGGCCTTGATCGCATAATGCACGCCAACCTCTGCCGGCAGCGCCACGCGCAACCGCGCCACCCGCGCCGCGATTGCCGCCCCGTCATACAGGAATGCGGGCGTATCCCCGGCGCGCGCCAGCAGCTCGGCAAAATCTACCCCGCCGACCATCAACCGCGACTGCCCGGCAAAGCCCGCCGGAATCGGACCGATCGGCTTCATGCGACCGCAGCCTGCGCCAGCGCGCGCACCGCCACCCGGTCGAGCTTGCCATTGGCGTTGCGCGGCAGCGCCTCGACCCAGACATAGTGCGCCGGCTGCTGAAAACTCGGCAGGTCGCGCCGCAGCCGCGCCCGTACCGCCTCCTCCGCCCCCTCGATCGCCGCGCGCGCGACGACGACGATCGCCTGCCCCTGCCGCGCATCGGGCAGCCCGACCGCCACCGCCTCGGCCACTTCGCCGCCGGCCTCGACCGCCTCCTCGACCTCGGTCGGGCTGATCCGGTTGCCCGCCACCTTCATCATCTCGTCATCGCGTCCCACGAAGCGCAGCAATCCGTCCGCGCCTTGCGCCACCGTATCGCCCGACCAAACCGCCATGCCGCCGCTCGCCATCCATGCCGGCGCCGGCCGAAACCGCAGCGCGGTCCGCTCGGCATCCTGCCAATATCCTTGCGCGACCAGTGGCCCGGCATGGACCAGTTCGCCCGGCTCGTCCGGTTCGGCACGGCTGCCATCGGCGCGTACCACTGCCACCTCGGCAAAGGGGATCGCCGTACCCATCGCCTCGGGCTTCGCATCGATCAGCGCCGGGTCCAGAAAGGTCGAGCGGAACGCCTCGGTCAGCCCGTACATCGCATACAGGTCCGCCCCCGCGAAGCGCTCCCGCAACCCTCGCACCAGACGCGGGGTCAGCGCCCCGCCCGAATTGGTCAGCCGCCGCAACCGCGCCGCCGTCTCCGTCGGCCATTCCGCCTCCAGCAACTGCGTCCATAGCGGCGGCACGCCGGCCAGCGTCGTCGCCCCGAACCGCTCGACCGCCTTCACCACGTCGCGCGCGGTCAGATAGTCGAGCGGCACCACCGCGCCGCCCGCCGCCCAGGTCGAAAAAAGCTGGTTCTGCCCATAGTCGAAACTCAGCGGCAACACCGCCAGCACCCGATCCCCGGGTACGATCCGCAGGTAATGCGCGACCGAAATCGCCCCCAGCCACAAATTCGCGTGGCTCAGCATCACGCCCTTGGGCCGCCCGGTCGACCCGGAGGTATAGAGGATCGCCGCCAGCGCGTCCGGGTTGCCCTCGCTCGCCCCGACCGGCGTCCCATCGGGCGCATCGGTCATGACCGCGCATCCCTCGGGTACATCCCCCGACGCCAGCGCCGCGACCCGCGCGCCTTGTGTCACCAGCAGCGAGGCGCCGCTATCGGCGAGGATATGCGCCACCTGCGCCCGTTTCAGCACCGGATTGACCGGCACATGCACCAGCCCGGCCCGCGCGGCCGCCAATGGCATGACGCAGGCCAGTCGCGTCTTGGGCAACCACGTCGCCACCCGCGCCCCCGCCGGCAACCCCCGCAACCCGCCAGCCACCCGCGCGACCAGTATTTCGAGCTCGGCAAAGGTCACGGTGCCATCACGATCGATCAACGCCGGCGCGTCGGGGTCCCCGCGCAACGGCAAGCGATCGATCGTCTGCGGAACCGGATCAAGCATGTCCGCGCCTTAGACCAGTTGCGAGGTGGATTGAACCGGCGAGGCGAGGTGGAGAGTCGAAGATCCGTTTCGAAGCACCGGCGGCGTGGAATCCAATCCAATCAGCCAGCCGTGCCCCCGCGCAGGCGGGGGCCCAGAGCCAAGCAAAACAACGGCATGCGACTGCAACCCTGGACCCCCGCCTGCGCGGGGGTACGACAGACGATCCTATATCGAACCTCAAACCATACCCCCGCCCCCCAACCCACCACCTTGGCATCGCGCCGCCCACCCCCTAAACACCCGCGATCCGGCGACCCTATCGCCGACAGGGGAAATTGAGTGATCGCACAGGGTTCAGCATCGACCGAGCAGACTGTCCGCGCCGTGTTGCGCGACGTGCTGGGCCTGTCCGACGAACGCGCCGCCGCGTTCGACGACAACACGCCCTTGTTCGGCGCGCTGCCCGAACTCGATTCGATGGCGGTCGCGGGCGTCCTGACCGAGATGGAGGACCGTTTGGGTATCCTGATCGAGGACGACGATATCGACGGCGACACGATGGAGACGTTCGGCTCGCTCGTCCGCTTCGCGAGCGCCAAGGCGCCCGCTTGATCGACCGCTACGACTGGCCCGGCGGCAGCGAGGCGCTCTGGCGTTTCGGTCCCGCCACCGGACCGGTCGTGCTGTTGCTGTTGCCCCCGTTCGAGGAGGCGAACCGCACCCGCACCTTCGCGGTCGGCCTGCTCCGCGCGCTCGCCGCCCGCGATATCGGCGCAATGTTGCCCGACCTTCCCGGACAGGGCGAGAGCCTGCTGCCGACCGAAGCCGCTACCCTTGCCGTCTGGCGCAGCGCCGTCGCCGCGTTGGTGGCGGCAAGCGACCGTCCGGTCGTCACCGCCGCGATCCGCGCCGATGCGCTGCTCGACCATGACGCGGCTGTCGTCGGCCGCTGGCATCTCGCCCCGCAATCGGGTGCACGGCTGCTGCGCGAACTGGCCCGCATCGGCATCGATCGCGCCACCGACATCGCCGAAGTTGGCGGCAACCGCTTGTCGACGGCGCTGCTCGCCGAACTCGAGGCTGCAACGCCCGCAAGCACACAGCCGCTGCGCACCGTTCGCCTCGGCACCGATCCCGGCCCGGCAGACCGGCGGATCGACGCCGCGCCGCTATGGCGCCGCAGCGAACCCGGCGACGACCCCGTGCTCGCCGACGTGCTTGCCGACGACCTCGCCGCATGGAGCCGCGCATGCGTCGGCTGGTAACGATCCCTTGTGCGGGCGAAACCATCGCCGCGACGCTCGATCCCGCCGAAGGTGACACCGCGCTGCTCATCGTCTCGGGTGGCAACGAACTACGCATCGGCGCGCATCGCGGCATGGCGCTGCTGGCGGCGTCAGTCGCCGCGGCCGGCTATCCGGTGCTGCGCTACGACCGGCGCGGGATCGGCGATTCGACCGGCACCAACGGCGGATTTCTGTCGGCCGCACCGGACCTTGTCGCCGCTGCGACGTGGCTGCGTGCCGCGACCGGCGCGGTGCGTATCGTCGGCTTCGGCAATTGCGACGCCGCCACGACCCTTGCCCTGTTCCATGTGCAGGCCGGGATCGACCGCCTGCTGCTCGCCAATCCATGGGTGGTGGAGCCGACCAACGACCTGCCGCCCCCCGCTGCCATCCGCGCAACCTATGCGCAGCGGCTGGTTTCGCCCTCCGCGTGGCGGCGGCTGCTGACCGGCCGTGTCAACTTCCACCGCTTGGCGCGCGGATTGGTCACCGTCGCCACCACTCGCCAAACGCCAACTGGCCTGACCAATCGCTTCGCCGAGGGGTTAGGCTCGGGAATTGCTGCCGAAATCCTGCTGGCAAGCGACGACCACACCGCCCGCGCATTCCTCGCTGCGTGGCACCTTCGTCACCTTTCGCCGCTGCGCGCCCGTATCCCCCTGCACCAGCACGATTCCGCGAGCCACAGCTTCGCCCGCCCCGCCGACCGCGACTGGCTGCGCGCCCGGATACTGGCCGCGCTCAGTCGAGATTAGGCCGCAGCCACCGCTCCGCCTGCTCGACGCTGACCCCGCGCCGCGCCGCATAATCCTCCAGCTGGTCCCGCCCGATCCGCGCCACCCCGAAATAGGCGCTGTCCGGATGCCCGAAATAGAATCCCGACACCGCCGCCGTCGGCAGCATGGCGAAGCTGTCGGTCAGCGTGATTCCAGTGGCTTGGGTCGCACCCAGCATCTCGAACAAGATCGGTTTCTGGCTATGGTCGGGGCATGCCGGATAGCCGGGCGCGGGGCGGATGCCGCGATATTGCTCGCGGATCATCGCCTCGTTGGTCAATTGCTCGTCGGGCGCATAGCCCCACAGCACCGTCCGCACATGATGGTGCAGCCGCTCGGCAAACGCCTCCGCCAGCCGGTCTGCCAGCGCCTTCAGCAAGATGTCCTGATAGTCGTCATTCTCGGCCTTGAACCGCGCGATATGCGGGTCGATCCCGTGGATGCCGACCGCGAACCCGCCCATCCAGTCGCCCGCCGGATCGACGAAATCGGCCAGACACATATTCGCCCGCCCCTCGCGCTTCTGCACCTGCTGGCGCAGGAACGGCATGCGGATCGCATGGGTGGCATGACTGTTCTGCAACGGCGTCGCGAACTCGTGCGGCACGCCCGACAGCGGCGACACCCGCCCCGCCTCCAGCGCCGGCTCGATCTGTTCGGCGGGCACGTCGACGATGACGTCATCGCCCTGCGCATGGGCGTGCCACAGGGCGGCAACCCCCTTCGCCGTCAGCCATTTTTCCGCGACGATCCGGTCGAGCATCGCCTGCGCATCCGCGTAGAGCGACGACGCGCTCTCGCCCACGACTTCGTCGGTCAGGATCGCCGGAAAGTTGCCGGCAAGCTCCCACGCCCGGAAGAACGGCGTCCAGTCGATATAATCGCGCAGGTCCGCCAGATCCCAATCGTCGAACACATGCCGCCCGGGTTCGGCCGGCGCGCCGGGCTTCTGGCTGAAATCGGTCTTGAACCCATTGGCCCGCGCGTCCGCGATCGGGGTCAGTTCGCTCTGCCCCTTGCCCGCGCGCGCGATCCGCACCGCTTCGTAATCCGCTGCGACCTGCTCGACATAGGCATCGCGCCCGGTCTCGCTGACCAGCGTCGTCGCGACCCCCACCGCGCGGCTCGCGTCGAGCACATGGACGATCGGCCCGTCATAGGCCGGCGAGATACGCAGCGCGGTATGGACCTTCGACGTGGTGGCGCCACCAATCAGCAACGGCATGGTCATGCCCGCGCGCTTCATCTCCTCGGCGACGGTGACCATCTCGTCCAGCGACGGGGTGATGAGACCCGACAGGCCGATCATGTCCGCGTCATTCTCATTGGCGGCCTCCAGAATCTTGGTCCACGGCACCATCACGCCCAGGTCGACCACGTCGAAGCCGTTGCACTGAAGCACGACGCCGACGATGTTTTTCCCGATATCATGCACGTCGCCCTTGACGGTCGCCATGATGATCTTGCCCTTGCCCTTGGCACCGGGCTCCTTTGCCGCCTCGATGAAGGGCAGCAGGTGCGCTACCGCCTTCTTCATGACACGAGCGGATTTCACGACCTGCGGCAGGAACATCTTGCCCGATCCGAACAGGTCGCCGACGACGTTCATTCCGTCCATCAGCGGCCCTTCGATCACTTCGATCGGCCGGGCGAATTGCTGGCGGCATTCCTCGGTATCGTCGACGACATGCGCGTCGATGCCCTTGACCAGCGCATATTCGAGCCGCTTGACGACGGGCAGCGAACGCCATTCCGCCGCCGCCTTCTCGGCAACGGCGTCGGTGCCCTTGTACTTTTCCGCCAGCGCGATCAGCCGGTCGGTCGCGCCCGGATCGCGGTTGAGAATGACATCCTCGCACGCGGTGCGCAGTTCTGGGTCGATCGTGTCGTACACGTCGAGCTGTCCGGCATTGACGATCCCCATGTCCATCCCCGCCGGGATCGCATGGTAAAGGAAGATCGAGTGCATCGCGCGCCGCACCGGCTCGTTGCCGCGGAAGCTGAACGACAGGTTCGATAACCCGCCCGAGATATGGCAGTGCGGGCAGCGCGCCTTGATCTCACGGCACGCCTCGATGAAGTCGACGCCGTAATTGTTATGCTCCTCGATCCCCGTCGCCACCGCGAAGATATTGGGGTCGAAGATGATGTCCTCGGGCGGAAAGCCGATCGTCATCAGCAGGTCGTAGGCGCGGGTGCAGATCTCGACCTTGCGTGCCTGGGTATCGGCCTGCCCGACCTCGTCGAACGCCATGACCACAACCGCCGCACCATAGTTCATGCAGATGCGGGCATGGCGGAGGAACTGTTCCTCGCCCTCCTTCATGCTGATCGAATTGACGATCGGCTTGCCGCTGACGCATTTCAGCCCCGCCTCGATCACGTCCCATTTGGAACTGTCGACCATTACCGGAATGCGGGCGATGTCCGGCTCGGCCTGAATGAGCTTCAGGAAGGTCGTCATCGCATGATGCGCGTCGAGCAGCCCTTCGTCCATGTTGACGTCGAGCACCTGGGCCCCGCTCTCGACCTGTTGCAGCGCGACTTCGACCGCCGCGGCATAGTCGCCCGCCATCACCAGCTTCTTGAAGCGCGCGGAGCCGGTGACGTTGGTGCGTTCGCCGATATTGACGAAATTGGTCGAGGCGTTGGTCATCGAGGTTTCTCAAATCCTCCCCGTTCCGCGGGGATGGGGACCATGCGAAGCATGGTGGAGGGGGGCCTCCTCAAACGAAACGGTAGCGATGGCGGAGACCCCCCTCCACCATCCTGCGCATGGTCCCCCTCATACCGGAGAGGATCTGATGCCCTCTTCCGAAAACGGCCTCTACGCCGCCATCGTGAAGGGTTCCAGCCCGGCAAGGCGCGTCTGCACCGGCACTGCCGGAACCTTGCGCGGGGCGACGCCCTTCACCCGTTCGGCCATCGCCTTGATATGCGCGGGCGTCGATCCGCAGCAACCGCCCAGCACGTTCACCTGCCCATGATCCGCCCAGTCGCCGACCAAAGCCGCAGTCGTCGCCGGCGCCTCGTCATAGGCACCCAGTTCATTGGGCAGCCCGGCATTGGGATACACCATGATCAGCGTATCGCAGATGTCCGACAGCGTCTTCACATGCGGGCGAAGCTGCTCCGCCCCGAACGAGCAGTTCAGCCCGATCGTCACCGGCTTGGCATGGCGGATCGCGTGCCAGAATGCCTCGACCGTATGCCCCGACAGGTTGCGTCCCGACAGGTCGGTCAGCGTCATCGACAACATGATCGGCAGATCACGACCCAGGGCCTGCCCCGCCTCGATCGCAGCCATCACGCCCGCCTTGGCATTCAGCGTGTCGAACACCGTCTCGATCAGCACGAAATCGATCCCGCCATCGACCAGCGCGTCGATCTGCTCGCGATACACATTCTTCAGATAATCGAAATCGATCTCGCGATAGCCCGGATCGTTGACGTCGGGCGACAGCGACAGCGTCTTGTTGGTCGGCCCGATCGCCCCCGCGACGAAGCGAGGCCGCCCGTCGCGCGCGGCATAGTCGTCGGCCAACCGGCGGGCGATCTGCGCGCTTTGAATGTTGATGTCGGCGACCAGTGCTTCGGCGCCATAATCCGCCTGGCTGATAAGGTTCGCGCTGAACGTGTTGGTCGACACGATATCCGACCCCGCGTCCAGATAGGCGCGGGTGATCGTCTCCGGCACCTCGGGCTTGGTGATCGCGAGGATGTCGTTATTGCCCTTCTGATCATGGCCGAGCGACAGGCTGCCGGCATAATCGACCTCGGACAATTTCCAGTTCTGGATTTCGGTGCCGAACGCGCCATCGGTGATGAGGACGCGCTGGGCGGCTTCGGCGTTCAGCCGTTCGCGGGCGGAGGTCATGGGTCTTCCTTCGAACCTTTGGGGATCAGGCCGCCGCCGCGACCGGCGTCGGCTTGGGTCGCAGCCCCAGCAGGTGGCAAATGGCGTAGGACAGTTCGGCGCGGTTGAGCGTGTAAAAATGGAAATCGCGCACGCCGCCGGCATAGAGCTTGCGGCACATTTCCGCGGCGATGGTCGCTGCGACCAGTTGCCGCGCACCAGGATGATCGTCGAGCCCCTCGAACAACCGATCCATCCACGCCGGAATCGACGCACCGCACAGCCCGGCGAACTTCCGCACCTGCCCGACATTCGACACCGGCAGGATGCCCGGCACCAGATCGGCAGTGATCCCCGCCGCCCCCGCCGCGTCACGAAAGCGAAAGAACGCTTCGGGCGTAAAGAAGAATTGGGTGATCGCGCGTGTCGCCCCGGCATCGATCTTGCGCTTCAGATTATCGAGATCGGCGGCCTGATGCGCTGAATCCGGGTGACATTCGGGATAGGCGGCGACCGAAATCTCGAACGGGTGCAGCCTCTGCAATCCCGCGACCAGATCGGCGGCATTGGCATAGCCGTCGGGATGCGCCACGAACTTCTGTCCCATGGTCGGCGGATCGCCCCGCAATGCGACGATATGACGCACGCCAGCCTGCCAATATTCCTCGGCCACCTGATCGATCTCGGCCTTGCTCGCTTCGACGCAGGTCAGATGTGCGGCGGCGGGCATCGACGTTTCACGGGCGATGCGGGCAACGGTCGCATGGGTCCGCTCCCGCGTCGATCCGCCGGCGCCGTAGGTCACCGACACGAACTTCGGCGCCAGCGGTTCGAGCGCGCGAACCGTTTCCCACAGCGCCGCTTCCATCTTCTCGGTCTTGGGCGGAAAGAATTCGAAGCTGACCGCGCAGTCGCCCGCCAGATCGGCGAACAATGGCGCATCGAGGGCGCGTCGCGCTTCTTCGAGGTCGGAAATGGTAGGAGTCATGCCGCCTTTACCTCTCGCACGTCGAACGTCCGCCGTGCCATCCATAGTTTTACCGTCAATTCACCGCCGCCCAGCGTCTGGGTCGATATCGGTGCCAGCCCCGCATCGGCGAACCATCCGAGCATCTGTTCGTCCGAAAAGCCGAGCCGCGCATGGGCGTCGCGCTGTCGCAGCTCCTCCCGCGCATGCGGTGCGAAATCGCAGATCAGCAGCCGCCCGCCGGGTCGCAGAACACGCGCCGCTTCCTCTATCGCGGCGCCCGGATGCTGTACGAAGTGCAGCACATGATGCAGCACCGCCGCATCGGCGACCGCTTCGGCCAATGGCAGCGCGTGAATATCGGCCTGCCGCAATTCGGCATGGTCGAGCCCTTGTTCGGTCAGCTTCGCCCGCGCCAGTCGCAGCATTTCCGACGACCGGTCGATGCCGATCGCCTGCGTTGCCTGTGGCCCGAACAATTCGAGCATCCGTCCGGTGCCGGTACCGATATCGACCAGCAGCCCGATCGGGTCGGTGCCGAGCGCTGCGATCATCGCAGCCTCGACCTGTTCCTCGGCGATGTGCAGCGAGCGGATCGCATCCCATTCCCCGGCATGCGTCTCGAACCATGCCGCCGCCGCCGCCGTCCGGTCGGCCCGTACGGCCGCAAGCTGCGCCCGATCCGCGACGGTCACCGCATCGTCTGCCGGCATCCATGCATCCAGCGCCGCAAGCAGCGGTTCGACCAGCGTCGGCGCACCGAGCGCGACAAAGACCCAGCTGCCTTCCTTGCGCCGCACCGCGAGCCCGGCATCGCACAGGATCTTGACGTGGCGGCTGACGCGGGGCTGGCTCTGATCCAGCACCTGTGCCAGTTCACCGACCGACAATTCCATTGCCCGCAACAGCATCAGCACCCGCAGCCGGGTAGCATCGCTTGCCGCGCGCAGGATATCGAGGGCCGGAACCATGGACCCTCATATAAAGAAATCTTTATATGACGTCAATCGATAGCGCGCCGTGCCGCGCCATCATTGCGCAAGGGAAACTGTCGGCAGGCTGGTGCGTTGGGCGGCCGATCATAACGGAAGGGTAACCGACATGAAGAAGATTTTCCTGCTGCCGCTCGCCGCTGCCGCCTTCTCGATCGGAGCATGCAGCCAGAAGGCGCAGAACGAGACGGGTGAAGCGGCCGATGCCGTTGCCGCGGACGTGAACGCGACCATGGGCGAAGCAGTCGACGACGTTCAGACGGCCGGCGAGCGGGCACTGGGTGCAGCAGAGAACGCCACCGATCGCGCCGGAGACAAGATCGAGAACGCGACCGATCGCGCCGGTGCCGCCATCGATCGCGGTGCGGCCAAGGCCGACGCCGCCGCCGACAATGCGCAGCGTGAAGCGGGTCAGGAACTGGAAAAGGCCGGTCGCGACATGCAGCGCTGACCCGAACCGGTTAGAAGCTACAGGCCGCCTCCCGATGCAACGGGGGGCGGCCTTTTTCGTTGGGAGACGATCGATGCGCCAGTTTCTTGCCCTCGCCCCGCTGCTCCTCGCCGCCTGTAGCGGCGATGACGAACCATCTGGGCCGGGCGGCGTGACCCAGACCGAAGCCGCAGCGCTGAACGATGCCGCAGCGATGCTCGACGCGAACAGCCTCGATGGCAATGTGCTGCCGCCCCAACAGAAAGAACCCTGATGACCGATTTCCCGTTGCGTACATTGGGCGCGACCGACCTTGCCACCCCGCCCCTGATCCTCGGTGGCAACGTCTTCGGCTGGACGATCGATCGCGCGCAGAGCTTCCGCATCCTCGACGCCTTTGTCGATATGGGCGGCACGATGATCGATACCGCCGACGTCTACTCGGCATGGGTCACCGGCCATCATGGCGGCGAGTCGGAAACGATCATCGGCGAATGGCTGCGACACTCGGGCAAGCGCGACCGCGTGCTGATCGCGACGAAGGTCGGCATGCTGCCCGGCGAGGGCGGCGAGAAGCTGGCGCCGGCACGGATCGCGGCGGCGGCGGAAGCGTCGCTTGCGCGGCTCGGCACCGATCGCATCGACCTATATTATGCGCATCAGGATGACGAAGACGTGCCACAGGCAGAGTATCTCGCTGCTTTCGGACGGCTGATCGACGCCGGCAAGGTGCGTGTGCTCGGTGCTTCGAACTTCCGCGCGATGCGCCTGAAATCGGCGATAGATCTTGCCATCGCCGAAGGGTTGCCGCGTTTCCACGTGCTGCAACCCGAATATAATCTGGTCAGCCGGCGCCGATACGAAGGCGAACTGCAGAATCTCTGTGTCGAGCACAATATCGGCGTCGCGCCCTACTACGGACTCGCCTCCGGCTTCCTCACCGGCAAATATCGCTCGACCGACGACCTGTCGCAGAGCGTGCGCGGCGCCGGCATGTCCGAGTTGCTGAGCGGCAAGGGCGCTGCGGTGCTGGCGGCGATGGACGCAATCGCCAAGGAAACCGGTGCAACGCTGCCGCAACTCGCGCTGGCATGGCTCGCTGCGCAGGAGGGCGTTGCTGCGCCGATCGCCAGCGCGACCAGTGTCGCACAACTGGAAGAACTGGTCGGGTCGTGGCGGGTCGAACTGTCAGCCGACCAGCTTGCCCGGCTGACCGACGCGGGCGTGTGATGCACGCTGCGGGGGTGCAGGACCACCCCCGCCCGCTTCGCTATTCGGCAGCTTCCGCCAGATCGTCGAACTCGGCGGCTTGCAGGAAGCGTTCGGCATCGAGCGCAGCCATGCAGCCGGTGCCGGCCGCTGTCACCGCCTGCCGATAGACCTTGTCCATCACATCGCCGCACGCGAATACGCCCGGTACGCTGGTGCGGGTCGATCCGGTCTCGACCGCGATATAGCCATCGTCATCAAGTGCGAGATGGCCACGAAACAGCTCGGTCGCCGGATGGTGACCGATCGCGACAAAGCCGCCATCGACATCCAGCATTGAAATCTCGCCGGTAACGGTATCCTTCAATTCGATACCGACAAGGCCGTGGGGATCGCCGCCACCGACGAACCGCTCGACCTGCTTGTTCCAGAGCACGCTGATCTTGTCGCTCGCGAACAGCCGCTGTTGCAGGATGCGTTCGGCGCGGAAGCTGTCGCGACGATGGATGATGGTCACGTCGTCGCTGTGATTGGTCAGATACAGCGCTTCCTCGACGGCGGTATTACCACCGCCGATTACCGCCACCTTCTTACCGCGATAAAAGAACCCGTCGCAGGTGGCGCAAGCCGACACGCCCTTCCCCTTCAGCAGTTCCTCACTCTCAAGCCCTAGCCAGCGTGCTTGCGCGCCAGTTGCGATCACCAGGACTTCGCCTTCGTACACGTCGCCGCTGTCCCCGGTCAGCCGGAACGGACGGCGCGTCAGGTCGACGTCGACTATCGTGTCCCACATCATCCGCGTGCCGACATGCTCGGCCTGCGCCTGCATCTCGCCCATCAACCAGGGGCCCTGCACCACATCGCGAAAGCCCGGATAATTTTCGACATCGGTCGTGGTCATCAACTGACCACCGGGCTGGATGCCCTGCACGACGATCGGCTCCATACCGGCCCGCGCGCCATAGATCGCGGCAGACAGTCCCGCTGGCCCCGAGCCGAGGACGAGCATGCGGGTATGATGGGTCACAGACATTGCGATAGTTCCGTTCGAGGCGTTTGCGCCGTCTAATCAGACGGGCCGTTCGAACGCAACATGGGTCATTCGTAGGCTGCTGCAACCCACGCCACGCGTCGACCTACAGAACGAACGCCAGAACCACGCCCCAGAACGGTACCGCCAATAGGGTGCAAAGGATCAGACCAGTCATATTGGGTGGACGATCGCGCGATCCATCGAGCATCGGGCGACGCTGACTGATGGTAACCATGGCTGTGCCTCTCCAATTTCGTTGTCCAATCTTAACGAACGAAGGAGGCAACAGTTCGATTTTGGCACATAAAAAGCCGTAACGATGCATATCATGGCATCGCAACGGCTTGCGCTTTCCGATCTTGGACAATTCGGTGGTAGCGAAGGAGGGATTTGAACCCCCGACCCCAGGATTATGATTCCCGTGCTCTAACCAACTGAGCTACTTCGCCCCGCCACTTCCCGTCGGGAGGCGGCCCTATACGAACGGGAATCGCCCCGGTCAAGCGAACATGTGACGAGAAAATGCTTCCCACGGTCCGCCGCGATACCACCAGCTCGCCAAGCCTGCGATTCTGACCGGTCGCGGTGAAAATCCGGCGGACAGGGTCGCCAGCAACGCCTTGGCTTCAGCTGGTTCGACCTTGTTCTGGACGGTTACATGCGGCCGCCACCCGCTCCGGTCTTGCGGGATCAGCATCGAAGCAAAGGCATCGGCCAAATCGGCACGGATCGCCTCCAGATCGGGCGAACTCGATCCGATAGGCGACGCCGCGCCCGAGGTTCATCAACCCGCCGACCCGGGCATGCGGAGCCGGCAGCCCCCGTGTCGCCGCGTTCAACCGTTGCTTCAACTCGGCGCCCAGTTCCGGTGCGAGATGGTGGAACATGGTGCAATGCGCCGCCAGCACGTTGCGCTCCGGCGGGAAATAGGCACGGCGCTGCCGGTCGAACCACGCCTGATCCTCGTGCCCGAACAGGGCGGTGACGATGATCGGCGCAGGGCCGTGATGATCGGTCAAATCTCGACCTGACTGCCCAGTTCGACGACTCGGTTCGTCGGCAGGCGGAAAAACTCCATCGCGCTCTCAGAATTCTGCAGCATCCATGCAAACAGCTTTTCGCGCCAGATCATCATGCCGGGTCGCGACGACGGCAACAGCGTCTGCCGCGCAAGGAAGAAGCTGGTATCCATCATCCGGAAATCGCCGCCGCAGCAGCCGACCGCCTTCAACGCGCCTGGCACGTCCGGATCCTGCATGAAGCCGAATTTCAGGATCATGCGATGAAAGCCCTGCCCCAGATCCTCGGTCTTTGTCCGCACTTCCGGGTCCACATAGGGCGTATCGGCGATCTTGACGGTCAGCAGGATGACGCGGTCGTGCAGCACCTTGTTATGCTTCAGATTGTGCAGCAACGCGTGCGGCACGCCCTCCGGCGTCGACGTCATGAAGACCGCGGTCCCCGGTACGCGCGTCGCCGAACTGGCCGCCGACTGAATGAACACCTTGATGGGCATCGCCGCCTCGCGCATCCGCTCGATCATCAGCTTGCGCCCCTTGGCCCAGGTTGTGAGTAAGACGAACACGACGATGCCGACGAGCAGCGGGAACCAGCCGCCATCGGGAACCTTGGTCAGGTTGGACGCGAAATAGGCGCCGTCGATGCACAGAAAGATCGCCATGAAGCCCGCGACTGCCGCTACCGGCCAGTTCCACACGCGCTTGATCAGCACGGCGATCATGCAGGTGCTGATGAACATGGTGCCGGTCACGGCGATCCCATAGGCGGCGGCGAGGTTCGACGATTCCTGGAATCCGAAGATCAGCAGCAGCACCATGATGAGCAGTGCCCAGTTGACGGCGGGAATGTAGATTTGGCCGGCGGCATCCGCGCTGGTGTGTTCGATGCGCAGGCGCGGCATCAATCCGAGTTGCACGGCCTGTTGCACCACCGAAAACGCACCGGTGATGACCGCCTGACTGGCGATGATCGTTGCGAGCGTCGCAAGGATGACCAGTGGCAGCCGGAAATCTTCCGACGCCATGAAGAAAAACGGGTTCGATGCCGCATCCGGGTTCTCGAGCAGCAATGCGCCTTGCCCGAGATAGTTGAGCATCAGTGCCGGAAACACGCAGTAAAGCCAGGCGACAGAGATCGGCCGTCGTCCGAAGTGCCCCATGTCGGCATATAGCGCCTCCGCTCCGGTCACGGACAGCACGACCGATCCGAGCGCGAGGAAGGCGAGGATCCCGTCCTGCGAGAAGAATCGCACCGCCCAGATCGGGTTGAGCGCCTGAACGATCTCCGGCCGTTCGAGGATGTTGAGGATGCCGAGGCCGGTCAATGTCACGAAATAGGCAATCATGATCGGTCCGAAGAGGCGCCCGACCCCTGCCGTCCCGACAGCCTGCAACCAGAATAGCGCGATCATGATGACGACGGCGATCGAGATCACGAACGGGTCGAAGCCGGCATTGACCGTCGCCAGCCCCTCTACCGCCGACAATACCGACACGGCCGGCGTGATCATGCAGTCGCCGAAGAAAAGCGCCGTTGCCAGCACCCCGAGAATGACGAGGCTTGCCGTCCAGCGACCGCCGCCGGTCTTGCGCTGGATCAGGGCAAGCAATGCGAGGCTGCCGCCCTCTCCGTTATTGTCCGCTCGCATGATGATGAAGACGTACTTCAGCGTCACGATCAGCATCAACGACCAGAAGACGAGGCTGACGACGCCGAAAATGTTGATCTGATCGACCGGCAGGCGATGGTGCCCGACGAACGTTTCCTTCATCGCGTACAGCGGCGAGGTGCCGATATCGCCATAGACGATGCCGAGCGCGCCCAGCGACAGCTTGGCGAGCGACTGTGCGGGGCCGTGATGGCCCGGCCCCTCCGCGGGAAGATCGGTGGCTTCGCCGGAAGCCTCTCTGGAGAACATCACGGGCGCGGGGACCGCGCCGAAGTGGCAACGAGGTTGGTCATGTCGACCGCGTCCCAATGGTTTGAGCGCGCGCCGTTAGCACGCGCACCATAGCCGCGCAACGTTCGCTGATGGGCCGATCCACCTGCACCTTCGATGAACGGCGTTGCACATCGGCATCCAATCAGGAGCGCAGCCTGCCGCTGTCGATCGCCGCCGGGATCAGCGCCAGATTCTCGATTGCGGCCAGCCCCCATTGCGATGCGGCATTGGTACTGATGCCGGGCCATTCGACGATGCCGCCGGGCAGCGTTCGTCTGGGATCGTCCATCCGAGTGCCCAGCCCAGCCTTGCCGACGAAGAATTCGACCGACGCCCGGTTGGCAAGAGTCGCATCGACGTCGGCCCACGCCGCGAACGCCGTCAGGCGAGAGTGCGCTTCGGCAAGATTATCCGACCCCTTGCGCGGTCCGAACCGCGCTTCGAACACGGCACGGGGCGCGTTGTAGTAGCGGCAATAGTCGAGCCATGCCTTTCGGTAGCGCGGCACGTCGAGCAGCTGCAGCAGTTCGGCATTGATCTCGGCGGCACCGAAGACCGCGTTGAGATGCGATATCGATACCGTGTCGCCCGACCCGGTGAACCGCCCGCTTGCCAGATCATAGGGCGCGCTGCCGGCCATCCACCCATTCTTCAGACGGCCGATACTGTCCATCCCGGCGATCAGGCGGTCGCGCCACCGCCGGTCGCCGGTACGCTCCCACTCGGTCAACCAAGCGGAGGCGAGCGAACACCATACCGTCCCGAACGACATCTCGACCGTGCCAGCCGGCAGGACGGCGCGCGCGCCGCCCGGTACCTTGCGACCGATCTCGACCGTCGCCAACGTCCGGTCCGATGTCAGCAGATCGCGCATCAGGTCGCCAACCCGTTCGTCAGCGGTCAGATAATAATAAATTCGGCGGTAGGTGGCGTTGCTGACGCGGGGTTGTTTGGAACTGTCGCTGAAGTGCTGCACGCCGTGGCGTGTGCCCATGCCGCGGAACCGGCCGAGATGGTACACGTCCACCTCCCCCGTATGGCGGGTCATCGCCTCCGCAAGGCGATAGGCCTGACCACCGCCGGTGCGCAGCGCCTGCATCCACAACCACAGATCGGGCGACAATTCGCTGTTGGCCCAGGCAAAGCCGCCGATATCGTAACGCCACTGGTGGCGATCCGAATCATAGCTGTGCATGACGTCGCCATGGTTCCAGAAACCATACCAATGGCGTCGGTCGACCTCGCCGGCGTAGAAATCGACCAGATGCGCCAACTGATCCTCGATCGCGGTCCGGTTGGGCGTCGATCGGTCGGGCAGGCTCCAATGGCCGAACACCCCGGCGGCGTGCAGTCCGGCCGGACCGGCAACCAGTTGCGGCGCGTCGGCAGCGATCGCGGCCAACGTTTGCAACCGCTCCGTCGGCGGGGTCGAGCCGAACGCCCACAGCATCAGTTCGCTGGTGCGGGCGATACCGGTGGCACTGTCCCAGCCCGGCTCGAAATCCTCGTAGGTTACCGCCAGCCCTTCGTTCTGGGCGGCATATCCCTCCATCCCCATCACGCCGCGATAGGATCGCAGGTCCATCGCGCCGGCGCGCGGCGACCATAGCCACAGCGTCAGACGAGCATCGTCCCCCGTCGCGTTCGTCACCGCGATCTCGCCGGGATGGCGTTGCCAGAACCAGCGCGCGCCGATCGCGGCACCGCCCTGCGGCGAACCGACATAGGCGAAGCCCGGCGCGCGACCGCCCTCCCCCGCATCGACCCAGCCATGATCCGCCCCGGTCCGCTTGCGCAGCGTGAAACCCTGCGATGAGAATTGTGCGAGCGAGAACTCGCCCCATGCCGGAATCCGCTCCAGCAGATCGCCAACGGGTTTCGCCATCGCCGCCGGGGGCGGCGTCGCCCTGCCGGCGATCTGCGCCGCGCGAGTCGCCTCCCCCGGATCGCGCCGCAGCCCGGTGAGCGGCCGAACTGCCTCGACGAACATCGCCCCTTCATCCAGCGCGATGCGCACATGCCGATCGTGCAGCGGCGCCACCATCGGCACGGCGGTGGTCAACCCGATCCCCGAGACGAACCATCGCGACGGATCGACGTCGTGGACGAAGCTGTGGACGATCCGCAGCCCGTGCGACCCCGCATAGGCATAGAGGCGGACGACGAACGGCAGCGCCCGCTGTTCGCCACCGACATGATAGCCCTCGACCTTCACCACCGCGCGCACCGGTCCGCGTTGCTCGACGGTCACGCGGTCGATATGTCCGTTCAGCGACAGGCGCGGGCCTTCGGGCGAACCCTGCCGCAGTTCGGCGACCAGCGCCGCGTCGCGCAGCACCGTACGGTCGCCGCAGGTTGCGCGCCGGACCAAGGCGTCGCCGCTGCGGCCGATCTCCCAGCGCCGGTCGCCGGTCGCGATGACGATTATGTCGCCCTGCTCCTCGACCCGCACCGGCGCATCCGGCAGCGCCGCCCGACCCGGTCCGACGATGACCGCAGCGCCCGGTGCCGTATCGGCCGGAAGCGCATGGGCCGTCCATTTCACGCTGCCATCGGGCCATGTCGCCGTCACCCAGCTTTGGGCGGGCAGTGGCCGACCGGCATCGTCGCGCACCGCCCAGCGCTGCCGCGACGACACCCGTCCACGCGGCCATGCCATGCCGAACGTCTGCCCGGCATGCGCGGCCGGCGGCCGTCCCTCGACCCAGTTCGCGCGTCCTTCCACTATTCGCCCATGGTCGACGGGAGCGGCGAATGCCGGCAGGCTGCGCAAACCGGCCGCTAACATGGTCGCACCCATCAGGCCGCGGCGGGTGATCGGCATGGTCGTGTCTCCGATGGTCAGGGCCGGGAAATCGTCACCCGGCGAATGCGCAAATGGCTCTGCGTCGTGCGCAGCGCGAACCAGCCGCTGCGATAGGGCGCAGGGTCGGTCATGACGAACAGCAAGCGGCCGTCCCGTTCGACAGCGATCCGTTCGCCATCGGCGATCAGCGCGACGCGGGTCCAGCGATTGGGCTGCAACAATGCCGCTGGATCGGCCCGGTCATGTTCGGGCAGCAGCGGCCGGTCCCCGGGCCGGCCGGTATAGCGTCGCATCCGCGTCGTCGTGTTCCGGTTGCCGCCGATGCCGACATAATAGGTAGTCAGCGTGTCATACGCCTCGAACCGACCATCGCGCGGTCGGGAGAACACCGACCGATCAGGTACCGCCGGATCGGTCGCCATCCAGAAGGCGTTGAGATCGCTAACCTGATCGTTCGGCCCGCCCGCCGATACCGCCATCGCATCGAAGGCGATGCGTACCGGCCCGTCCAGCCGATCGGGATACCACAGGGTAAGCCCGCGCGGCGTGTCGATATCGATCACGCCGCCGGGAAGGTAGCGGACCTGTGCTTGCGGTGATTCGGTCTCAATCGACCATTGCTGGTCGGATGGTTTGGACCCTACGCACCCTATAAGTAACAAAGGTAGCAGCCGGTGTGTCACGCCAAGATACCGGCTAACCAACCCGATCACAGCTTGAACTGCATACCCAACCATAGGCGCTGACCAGGATAATAGTATTCGATGGGTCGCGCATCATCGATGTAGGTTTTCGAAAACTCCTTACCGAGATTCTGCCCCTCGATCGTGATGCTGTAGTGCGGGCTGATGCGAAACTGCACCTTCGCATCGATGAAAGTTTCGCCGCGACGGAAAATTGGATTATTGCCGTTATTGCCATCTGCGGCGGCTTGCAGCCAATCGCTGCGGCGATTGTAGTTCAAGCTCGCCTGTAAAAAGCCCTTATCGTACAACAGCGACGCGTTGTACGTGTATTTCGACAGCCCAGGATACCCGTCCAGTGGTTCACCTGTCGACAGATTGGTCAGGGCGCTGTTCAGCGCGCGGGCGTAGGTGAAGTTGCCCTTTACGCCGAACCCATCGAGCGGAGCAGGTAGAAAGCTGAAGAAGGTTTGGCCGGTAAATTCGAACCCGTCCAACTTCGCGCCGAAGCCATTCACCTTCTGCCGAACGGTATAGAGGACGCCATCACCAAACAGGTCCACGCCGTTGCGAGTTTGAGCCGGTAGGACGAAACTCGTAATATTTTTGTAATAATATCCGACGCTGACCATGGTATCGGCATTCGGATACCAGGATGCATTCAGATCATACTGGTCGGCGCGATATGGTTGCAGAGCAGGATTACCTGCACTGCAGACGTCCTCACCTACCACGAAATCGGCAAGATCGATGTTGCAGTTGATAGCCGGTGTCAAATCGGTAGGGATTGGCCGCGCAAGATTTTTCGCGTACGTTGCACGGACAAACAGGTTTGGCAGCGCTTCTAGGTTAAGGTTCACTGCCGGCAAGAAATCGTGATATTCGTTCTGGATCGTAACTTCCTGAATACCTGCGATGATCGTGTCATAGATCGGGGCAACCCCGTTGACGCCAGTACCTTCGCGCAACCTGATTTCGTTACGGCGGTTGGTGCCAGTCGATCGATCACGAGTGAACGTATAGCGCAACCCGGCGTTACCCGTCAGTCGCATGCCCAGAAAGTCCTGCGCGAAATCAAGCATCGCATATCCGGCCACGATATCTTCATCGATCACGTAGTTCGGGATTTGCGGCAATCCGTCGGCGAATTTCAACAATCCCTGATTGAAATTCGACAAATCGTAGTAACGTGAGAGATTTCCATAGTCGAACAACGGTATTGCAAGCCGCGATGGCGCTCCGTCCGGCGCACCTTGTAGCCCGGTAAAGAGAGGAGCCCCGTTTGTAACACCGGAGTTTTGCGCAATGAACTGCTGGTACTGCGCCTGCGTGAAGTAATAGGTGTTGGCTGCCGGTCCGGCCGGCGGCGGTGAACCAATGACCGTATTGTACGAGACGTTAGCCGACGTCTGGTAGACCGGATTTCGAGCGGGGCGTCCCGGCCCTGCAGCGACGGCCGGCGTGAGCACCCGCGCACCACCACCGGTATAGTTGATATAGTTTTGGGTCCGGTACTGGCCACCGAACTGGAAGGTCGTTAGCGGTCCGAAGTCGAGGTCATAGTCGACATCCAGCTTCAGTTGCTTTTCCTTCGTACCGGTTTCGGCAGGACGGTACTGGACGGTAGGGCCGGCTTGCGTCAGCAACGCGCCGTCCCGTCCACGACGCGTGAAGTCGGCATACGACGCCGGGTCCGCCGGATCGAAACTTTCCGGGAAAATCAACACGGGAATGCCCAGGTCGTTCCGACGGTCAACGGTAATGCCCGCTACGCCGGTGCTGATTGCTACCAGATTGGTATTGTTGATGAGCTTTCCGCTCGACGTGGAACCGAGAAACTCCATTCGCATCCGGTCGAGCTCCCATTTAAAGCCCGATTGGAAGTATCGCGTTTCCTGATTGTAATCGAAATCTCGACGCTGAACTCCGACGATGCTGTTCGCGCCGTTGGCGGTGGTTCCTGGCGTAATGCCGTTATAGGCTGTTTCGAGACTGGTCACCACATGATCGTCAATCGTGAACGTACCCGGCGCTACGCGCGGTCGGGATGCGGCACCGTTCACCGTTGGCAACGCGGTGTCGAGGTTGAAGCGCGTGAATTGACCGAGATCGACCGAGTAATTCGCGTCCTGCAATGTGTTCTTACGAAAGTTTGCTTGCGCCTGACCCCAAGCCGAGAAGTTGTCGGCGAATTCGTACTGAACAGACAGATCGACACTGGTCCGCTTGTCATTGCGATCGAGCTTACGATACCGTGCGACGGTCGGCATCCAATCGAAGAATTGGGTTTCGCAGGCGAGGCGGTTCGACTGTCGTGCGGCAGCTGTCGCCCCGGCGACACCCGCGCAACTCTCATACGTTCCGAAATTGGCATAGGTCGGATCGGCGATCGTCTTCTCGTTCGAACGATCGAAATCGGCTAGACGGTTCCAATTGGTGTTTGAAGCGTAATCCTGACGCAGGTCCACATCGGAGTAGGTCGCGTTGAAGATGACGCCAAGTTTGCCGTTCAGCAAGTCGGACCGGCCCGCGGTCAGGTTGAAGCGGGGCTTGATTGTTTCGGTGAGGTCGAGCCGCTGCGCAGATGCCGAAACACTGAAGATCGGCTTGACCAGTTCGAGCGGACGGCGGGTTTGGATGCTGACGGTGCCGCCGATCCCGCCCTCGGTCAAATCGACGGAATAGCCTTTGTAGACGTCGATCGATTTGACGAGTTCGACGGCGAGTTCGCGGAAATCGCCGCTGCGTCCGCCCAACGCCGACTGTTGGCTAACGCCATTGATCTCGACGCGGTTGAGGTCCGGCTCGACTCCCCGAATCGAAACCGCTGTGCCTTCACCGAAATCGCGGCTCAACTGCACGCCGGTGATACGTGCGAGCGCCTCTCCCACGTTCTTATCGGGGAAGCTTGCGATATCGTCCGCAACGATACTGTCCACGACGGTCGCTGCGTTCTTTTTGCGAGCAATCGCCGATTGGAGCGATGCGCGCGTACCGGTGACCAGGATCTCACCTTCGCTCGCGGCGGGATCGTCCACCGTTTGACCGGTCGCCGGCGCATCAGCGGCGTTATTCGGGTCATTCACCTGCGCAAAGGCCGGCGCGCTACCCAGCGCCACGATCAGCGCCAGGCCCGACGCGGCGGCGCGCAGCCTGGCTCCACGGATGTTGGCGAACGACGTCATGCAAACCCCTCCTCATGTCCGGGACGGCGCGTGGGTGTTCCCCGTCGCCGATCAAAATCGCTTTGCTCGACCTCGGGCCTACCGTGGAACGGACCGCTTGCAAAGCAGAATCTTCGCAATATGATATTTGTGTCCATATGGTGAAACAATATGGTCGACGGGAGAGCGGACGATGCGCGGATTGATTCTGGGGATGCTGGCTGCGAGCGTGTCGGCAACCGCCCTCGCCGCGCCGAATGCCGCGACGGGCGGCCGGCAGGTCGAGCGACTCGATCGGGGACTGGTGGCGGTGCCGGCGCAGAATGGTGGCAATCACATTTCGTGGCGGCTGCTCGCGACCGACCGGCCGGGCACCACGTTCCGCCTGCTGCGCGACGGCAGGGTGATCGCCGCGCGAGTGTCCGGGGCGTCGAGCTTCCACGACCGGACCGGAACGTCCGCGGCGCGCTACCGGCTCGAGACGATTGGGATAGGTGAGCCGGCGGCCACGGCAGCGGTCTGGTCGAAGGGCTATTGGTCGGTCCCGCTCGATCCGCCGGCCGAACGGGTGACACCGGCCGGTGAGCGCTATGGCTATACGGCCAACGATGCCAGCGTCGGCGATCTGAATGGCGATGGCCGCTATGAGATCGTGCTGAAGTGGGACCCGACCATTTCGAAGGACAATGCGTTCGGCGGCTATAGCGGCGAAACGTTGCTCGACGCCTATACGCTGGACGGCAAGCGACTGTGGCGGATCGATCTGGGCCGCAACATTCGGTCGGGCGCGCATTACAGCCAGTTCATGGTCTATGACTTCGACGGCGACGGCCGGGCTGAGATCATGGTCAAGACCGCCGATGGTACGGTCGACGGGACCGGGCGGGTACTGGGCGACCGACAAGCCGACTGGCGAGCGAAGGACGGCGAATTGCCGCAGGCCGATCGCACCGGTGCGACCACCCTGCCCGATGGGCGTAAGGTCGCGCGGATCCAGGGGCGCATCCTGACGGGGCCGGAATATCTGACCGTGTTCGAAGGAGCGACCGGACGGGCGCTGGCGACGCAACCCTATACGCCGCCCCGCGGCAGCGATACGCCGGAGGGGCTGCAGGCACTGTGGGGCGATGGCTATGGCAACCGTTCCGACCGGTTCCTCGCCGGCGTCGCCTTTCTGGACGGCAAGCGGCCGAGCGGGATTTTCGGGCGCGGCTATTACGCGCGATCCACCGTCGCGGCATGGGACTGGCGCGACGGCAAGCTGACGCAGCGCTGGCTGTTCGACAGTTCGGCGCCGGGCAATGCGAAATTCGCCGGACAGGGCAACCACAATCTGTCGGTCGCCGATGTCGATGGCGATGGCCGTGACGAGATCGTCTACGGTTCGATGGCGATCGACGACGACGGCAGGGGACTGTGGAGCGCGGGCCTTGGGCATGGCGATACGATGCATGTCGGCGACCTCGATCCCGACCGGCCGGGGCTCGAAAAATTCGGCGTCCATGAAGAGGTGACGCGCAATGGCGGGATCGGATCGGCGATGCTCGACGCACGGACCGGCGCGATCCTGTGGACGACGCCGGCGACCAAGGACACCGGTCGGGGCCTGTCGGCCGATATTGACCCGCGCTATCCGGGCGAGGAAAACTGGAACTCGAGCACGCCCAACCTCTACACAGCCAAGGGGCAAATCATTCCCGGACCCAAGCCCAAGGTCGCGAATTTCGCCATCTGGTGGGATGGCGATGCGCAGCGCGAGCTGCTCGACCGCAACCGCATCACCAAATGGGACTGGAAGGCAGGGATCGAGGTACCGCTGCTGGTCGCGGAAGGCGCGACGTCGAACAACGGCACCAAATCGACACCCGCGCTGTCGGCGGACATACTGGGCGACTGGCGCGAGGAGGTGATCCTGTGCAGCGAGGATAATCGCGAATTGCGCATCTATGCGACGCCCTTCCCGACCAGCATCCGGCGCGAGACGCTGATGCACGATCCGATCTATCGACTGGCCGTCGCGTGGCAGAACACCGCCTACAACCAGCCGCCGCATCCGTTGGTCGCGCCAAAGTGATCGTAGCGCTGGCAATGCTGCTTGCCGGACCGGTGACGCCCGTCACCTATCGCCTTGACGATGCCCGACCGCGCGAGGGCGAGGTTCGGGTCGAGCGCGATCGTCCCTATCGGGATGGCTATGGTTACGAGCCGGAGGGGGGGCGTCGGTTCTCCGTGGCGTTGCCCGAGGGTAACTGGCGGGTGACGATGACGCTGGGTGATCGGCGGACGGCGACGACCACGGTGAAGGCCGAGGCCCGGCGGCTGATGCTCGACCGGGTCGTGACCCGCGCCGGACAGCGGGTGACGCGCAGCTTCGTGGTCAATACCCGGACGGCGATGCTGGCGCCCCCGCCGGCCAATGCGCCGGGCGGGGCGATGGTCCGCCTGAAGCCTCGCGAGGCGGGCAGTCCGACATGGGACGATCGCCTGACGCTCGAACTGCTCGGCGATGCGGCGGTCGACACGGTGCGAATCGAGCCGGCCGACGTGCCGACCCTGTATCTGATCGGGGATTCGACGGTTACCGACCAGCCATCCGAACCGGCGGCAAGTTGGGGGCAGATGCTGCCGGCGTTTCTCGATGGGCAAGTCGCGGTCGCGAACCATGCGGAATCGGGGGAGACGCTGAAATCCTTCCTGACCGAATTGCGGCTCGACAAGGTGCTGTCGACGATCGGCAAGGGCGACTGGCTGTTGATCCAGTTCGGGCATAACGACCAGAAAGCGCAGTGGCCGCAAACCTATGTCGAGGCCGGGACGACCTATCGCGCCTATTTGAGGGCCTATATTGCCGAGGCGCGGCGGCGGGGGGCGACGCCGGTGCTGGTGACCAGTCCCGAACGGCGCAATTTCGATGCGACCGGGCGGATCACGCCGACACTGGGGGACTATCCCGCCGCCGTCCGAGCAGTCGCGGCGGAGGAAGGCGTGGCGCTCATCGACCTCAACGCCGCAAGCATCGCCATCTACGAAGCGCTTGGGCCGGCGGTCAGTCCGCAGGCGTTCAACGATGGCGGCAAGGACCGGACCCACCACAATAATTACGGCGCATGGCTGCTGGCGCGGGCAGTGGCGGAGGGGATTCGCGCGCTGCCGGGCATGGCCGCGCATGTGACCGCCGCGCGCTTCGATCCGGCACGGCCGCCCTTGCCGGCGGCGGTGGCGATCGTGCCGAGTGCGGCGCGCAGCGACGTGCGGCCGGACGGCAATTGATCGATCGGCGCGCCCTTTTGCTGGGAATGCTCGCCCTGCCCTTTCCGGCCCATGCCGCTCGGCGGTTCGACGTGCGGCAGTTCGGCGCGGCCGGCGATGGGCGGACGATCGACACGGCGGCGGTGCAGCGGGCGATCGATGCGGCGCGGGGCGGCGGGACGGTCGTGGTGCCGAAGGGGCGTTATCGGTGCTTCACGTTGCGGCTGGCGAGCGACGTGACGCTGGTGCTGGAGCGGGAGGCGGTGATCGTCGCCGCCGATCCGGCGCGCGACGGCGGGCGCTATGCGCTGCCCGAAGATCGCGGCGAGCAGCTCTATCAGGATTTCGGGCATAGCCACTGGCATAACAGCCTGATCTTCGGTGACCGGGTACAGCGGGTCGCGATCGTCGGGCCGGGCATGATCGATGGCGAGGGGCTGACGCGCGACGGGCCGGGTGCGCGGTGGCGCAAGCAGGCGGGCGAGCGGCCGCTGTCGATGCGGCAGATGACGGCGGCGGAGATCGCCGCGCTGGAGCCCGATGCGGCGCGGATGAACGGGTTGGGGAACAAGGCCCTGGCGCTGGTCGAGGCACGAGACGTGCGGATCGAGGGGATCACGATCGCGCGGGGCGGGCATTTCGCGATCCTTGCGACGGGCTGTCGGGGCATGGTGCTGCGTGACCTGACCATCGATACCAATCGCGACGGGATCGACCTCGACGGCGTGCAGGACGTGTTGGTCGAGAGGTGCCGGGTGAATACGCCCAATGACGATGCCATTGTTTTGAAGAGCAGTTTTGCGCTGGGGCGAGCACTGCCCTGTAGCGATGTGACGGTGCGCGACTGTGTGGTGTCGGGCTATGATCCGGGCACGCTGATCGACGGGACGCGGGGGCGGACACAGCAGGTCGCGCCCGACCGCGACCGGGTGACCGGGCGGATCAAGCTGGGGACCGAGAGCAATGGCGGGTTCCGGCGGATCCGGATCGAGCGGTGCCGGTTCGAACGGTCGCGGGGACTGGCACTGGAGACGGTCGATGGCGGCGTGATCGAGGACGTGGTCGTCCGCGATCTGACCATGGCCGAGGTGACGACCGCGCCGCTGTTCCTGCGGATCGGCGACCGGCGGCGGGGGCCGGCGGGAACCGGGGTAGGTGCGATCCGGGGGGTGACGGTCGAACGACTGAGCGCGACGGGGATCGACCATCGCTTCGCGGCGACGCTGGCGGGGTTGCCGGGGCACGCGATTGAGGACGTAACCCTGCGCGATATCAGCCTTTCCTTTTCGGGCGGGGGGCAGCCGGTGGCGATGCCGCCGGAACTGGCCGACGCCTATCCCGAGCCGAGCATGTTCGGGCCGACGCCGGCATGGGGGCTGTGGTGCCGGCATGTGCGGGGGCTGACGGTCGAGGGGCTGGACCTGACGACCAAGGGCGATGGGCGGCCGGCGATGCGGATGGACGATGTCGCAGGGGTAAAGGTGACGAAGGTTACACGTAGCGATTGACCCGCGGCGTCAGTCATTTTATTATTTGAATATAAAGTCCATATAGTGGACAAGTTGGAGGGGCGGATGGCACGGCACGCGTTTCGGATGCAGTTGAAGTCGGGCATGGCCGCCGAATATCGCGCGCGCCACGACGCGATCTGGCCCGAATTGTCGGCGCTGCTGCACGAGGCGGGGATTTCGGACTACTGGATCTTTCTCGACGAAGCGACGGGCGCACTATTCGCGACGCTGGAACTGGCCGAGCAGAATCAGCGCGATACCCTGCCCAGCCATCCGGTCATGCAGCGTTGGTGGGAATCGATGGCGCCGCTGATGGAGACGCAGGCCGACCACCGGCCGCTCGAATGGCCGCTCACCCCCATGTTCCACATGGCATGACCCAGATGCTGCGTAGCCTGTTGCTGTGTGGCGTTGCCGCGTCGATGTTGACGCCGGCAGTCGCCCAGACGGCGAAACCGACCGCCAATCTGGCCGCGCCGGTCAAGAAATTCGGGCGTGTGTCGTATGATGCGCGCTCGCTGATGATCGATGGCAAGCGGCTCACCATCTGGTCGGCCGAGGTCCATGCGTTCCGCCTGCCCTCCCCCGATCTGTGGCGCGACGTGCTGCAGAAGATGAAGGCGAGCGGTTTCAACACCGTCGCCTTCTATTTCGACTGGGGGTTCCACAGCCCGAAGCGTGGGGTGTACGACTTCAAGGGCATTCGCGATATCGACCGGCTGCTCGACATGGCGGCCGAAGAAGGGCTGTACGTCATTACCCGTGCCGGGCCGTATGTGAACGCCGAGCTGACGCGCGGCGGCTTTCCGGGATGGTTGCAGAACCAGCGGGCGCGGGCGCGGACCGACGATCCCGACTATCTGGCCGCCGCCGACGAATGGCTTAGCCAGATCAACCCGATCATCGCCCGCCACCAGATCAACGGTGGCCCAAAGGGAGAAAAGGGCGGCACGGTGATCCTGCACCAGATCGAGAACGAACTTGCGCTGACCACCCCGGCACAGGGGCGGTATATGGACCATCTCTATGCCAAGGCGCGGGCGGACGGGATCACCGTGCCGCTGTTCCACAACGACCAAGGGCGCAACGGGTACTGGGTGCCGCGCGGATCGAACGTGGCGAAGACGGTCGAGGGTTCACCCGATCTCTATGCGTTCGACGGCTATCCCGGCGGCACCTGCACCGTCGGGGGTAAGGTCACGCGCGGGAGCGCCGCGCCCGATTGGGGCTTCTACGGTCCGGGCGGGGCGAAGGGTGGTGCGTCGGCCAGCCCCAACACGCCGGGCTTTGCGGCGGAATTCGGCGGCGGCTGGTTCGATTACTGGGGATCGAACGGCGGGTACGAGTGCAATGCCCGTCAGCGCGGCAAGCGGTTCCAGCGGGTATTCTACGGCACCAACCTGGCCAACGGCATCGCGATCCAGAGCTTCTATATGGGGTTCGGGGGCACGAGCTGGGGCTGGCTGCCGGCGCCGGTGGTTTTCACCAGCTATGATTATGGTGCGGCGTTCAGCGAGACGCGCGAGGTGCGCGAGAAGGCCGAGGAGCTGAAGGCGCTGGCCGGCATGATCGCGGCGGTGCCCGATCTGGCGGGGATGGTGCCGGCGGGGCCGGTGACGATCTCGTCGCCGAACATCCAGGTCTATCACAACAAGTCGCCCGAGACCGACGCCCGCTTCCTGCTGGTCACGCACAATCCGTCGAACAAGGCGAGCGACGACCGCTTCACCATCACCGCCGACCTGCCCGACGGGCGCTATGCGTTGCCCGAGATGCGGTTGAACGGCTTCGATGCGAAGTGGTTGATCGCCGGCGTAAATCTCGGCGGGCAGCGGCTGGTCTATGCGACGTCGGAAGTGCAGTCGCATCTGCGGATCGATGGCGGCGATGTGCTGCTGCTGTACGGGCGGGCGCAGGAAGCGGGGACGACGGTGCTGCGCTATGCCAGCGCGCCGACCGTGCGGGTGATCGCCGGGGACGTGCGGTCGTCGTTCGATGTGGCAAAGGGCGATTTGCGGCTCGATTACACCCATGGCAGCCTCGCGCGGGTGCAGGTGTCGGGCGGCGGACGGCCGCCGATGACGCTGCTGATCGGCGATGAGGCCGAGGTCGCGACATTCTGGAAAACCGGCGACGTGCTGGTGCGCGGGCCGGCGCTGGTGCGATCGGCCAAGGGCGGTGCGACGCTGGCGCTGACCGGCGATACCAAGGAGGCGACACCGCTGGAGGTCTGGGCACCGAAGCGGGTGCGGTCGGTGACGTGGAATGGCGCGCGGGTCGCGACCGGGGCAGGCCGTGGCGGCAGTCTGGTGGCGCGGTCGCCCCTGCCCGGTCCGGCGGCGGTGACGTTGCCGGTGCTGGCCGAGTGGCGGATGGCGCCGGGATCACCCGAGGCTGAACTTGGCTTTGACGATGCGACGTGGCAGGCGATCGACAATCGCGCCTATGCCAGCATCACCGCGCGGCCGGATGGGCAGCCGAACATGCTGATGGACGCGTACGGCTTTCACGACGGCGATGTCTGGTATCGCGGGCGCTTCACCGGCACGGCGGATGCAGAGCGGTTACGGCTCTATTACGGCGCCGGCGGGTCGGGGATGGTGCAGGTCTTTCTCGACGGGAAGTTGATCGGGCAGGACGAACTGCCCGCCGGACTGCCGCGGCCGATCACGACCGGCACGGCGACGATCGCGTTGCCGGACGCGGCGCGGAAGCCGGGCGAGCATGTGCTGTCGGTCATGCTGCGCAACAACGGGCATAACTGGGACCTCGACGCCGACGATTTCCATAAGGAAGCGCGCGGGATCGTGTCGGCCTCGGTCGAAAAGCAGGCGGGCCAGTCCTTCGCGGTGCCGGTCGCGTGGAAGATACAGGGGCGGCAGGGCGGC
Organism: Sphingomonas sp. BL-S-05; assembly: GCF_055521695.1. NCBI lineage: Bacteria > Pseudomonadati > Pseudomonadota > Alphaproteobacteria > Sphingomonadales > Sphingomonadaceae > Sphingomonas > Sphingomonas sp. BL-S-05. The sequence goes on from NZ_CM145499.1 coordinate 1,436,360, forward strand.
GAGGATATCGTCGACCCGGTCCGCGGCGTCGCCAATAATGGCGGGCAATATGGCGAGCGGATGGGCTGGCATCTGCCCGGCTTCGACGATGCGCGGTGGGCCAAGGTGACGTTGCCGGCGACCTCGGCACCCGCGGGGACCAGCTGGTATCGCACCAGCTTCGACCTGAACGTTCCAAAGGGGCAAGATGCGACGATCGGGGTGGCGTTCGGCGATGCCGCCGTGCCGCGCTCGCCGGTCGATTACCGGGTGCTGGTGTTCGTCAATGGCTGGCACATGGGCCAGTTCATCGCCCATGTCGGGCCGCAGCGGACCTTCGTCGTGCCCGAAGGCATCTTGAACCATCGCGGGCGCAACGTGCTGTCGCTCGCCGTCACCAGCGATGGTGCGCCGGGCAACGCGCTGGAGCAGGTGCGGCTGGTGACGATGCGCAACGTTCGCGGCGGGGTGCCGGTGCGGATGGTCGATGCGCCGGCGGTGTTGGCGACGGCGAAGTGAGCTGTGCGCCCGCCCTACCCCGACGTCGCCCCAGCGAAGGCTGGGGCATCCCGGTTGCTGAGGTGTCGCGCCTGCCGCGCGAGATCCCAGCCTGCGCTGGGATGACGACAATTTCCTGACGGATTGTCCGTCCGACCCACCTGAATACAACCCTTCTACCGGAGCTATCATGGCCGCGCTGACCCACGACATTCCCCGCCAACAGGTGACCAACGCCATCGCGCTGCTGATGGACAATCTGGTCAATATCAAGGACGAGACGGGCGAGTTCCTGCTCCATCTCGACGACGGGCGGATCATCGACACCAAGGGCTGGGCCGGGTGGGAATGGACGCATGGCGTAGGCCTGTTCGGCATGTGGCGCTATTACGAGCAGACCGGCGACAAGGCGGCGCTGGCGATCATCAAGCAATGGTTCGAGGATCGCTTTGCCGAGGGCACGCCGACAAAGAACATCAACACCGTCGCCCCGTTCATCACCCTCGCCTATCTGTACGAGCATGAGCCGGACCCGCGCTATATCCCGTATCTGGATACATGGGCGGAATGGCTGATGGCGCCCGACGGCCTGCCCAAGACCGAAGAGGGCGGGTTCCAGCATATCGTCTATAACGACGAAAATCCGGGCGAGATGTGGGACGACACGCTGATGATGAGCGTGTTGCCGCTGGCCAAGATCGGGCTGCTGCTGAACCGCCCGCACTATGTCGAGGAGGCGAAGCGCCAGTTCCTTGTCCATATCAAATATCTGTTCGACAAGAAGACCGGGCTGTGGTTCCACGGATGGGATTTCAACGGGCGGCACAATTTCGCCGAAGCGCTGTGGGCGCGTGGCAATTGCTGGGTCACGATCGCGATCCCCGAGATCATCGAGATCCTCGAACTGCCGCAGGGCGATGCGCTGCGCATGTTCCTGATCGATACGCTGGCGGCGCAGGTCAAGACGCTGGCGGAGACGCAGGACGAGAGCGGGTTGTGGCATACGCTGATCGTCGACCCGACCAGCTATCTGGAAGCGTCGGCGGCGGCGGGATTCGCGTACGGCATCCTGAAGGCGGTGCGGAAGGGGTATCTGCCGCGTGCGTACGAGGCGGTGGGCATCAAGGCGGTGCGCGGGGTGCTGGCCAATATCGATGAGACCGGCGAGTTGAAGCAGGTGTCGTTCGGGACGGCGATGGGCGATACGCAGCAATTCTATAAGGATATCGCGCTGACTTCGATGCCGTACGGGCAGAGCCTGGCGGTGTGTGCGCTGGCGGAGTTTTTGCGGACGTATATCTGAGGCTTCTGGCCGTCCCCCGATAGAGGACGTACCCCCGCGTAGGCGGGGGTCCAGGGTCACGCGCGGTGCGCTGCTTGGCTCTGGATCCCCGCCTGCGCGGGGATACGGTTTGGGGCGGGTCACGCCCTACCCCACACAAACGACGTACCCCGGCGGAGGCCGGGGCCTAGTTGAGGGACGCTGCCCGCATCTCGCGGAGGTCTTCCCAACTGGGCCCCGGCCTTCACCGGGGTACGATAACGCCCGTGCGTTGGGCGATCAGCCCGCCAACAGCGCCTTGATCGCGTCGATCGCCTCGGCGCTCTTCGATCCGTCCGGGCCGCCGCCCTGCGCCATGTCGGGACGGCCGCCACCGCCCTGCCCCCCCAGCGCCGCGACCGCCGCCTTGACCAGATCGACGGCGCTGATCCGGCCGACAAGGTCGCTCGACACGCCGACGCCGACCGAGGCGCGACCGTCATTGACCGCGACCAGCGCGACCACGCCCGAGGGAACCCGCGCACGGGCTTCGTCGATCGTGCCGCGCAGGGCCTTTGCCTCCAGCCCGTCAATGACCTGGCCGAGAAAGGCGATATCGCCGACCTGTTCGGGACCGGCGGGCGCCGCTCCGGCACCACCGCCCATCGCCAGCGCCTTCTTGGCCTCGGCCAGTTCGCGTTCGAGCCGGCGGCGGTCCTCGACCAGCTGCGCGACGCGCGCGGGCACTTCGTCGGGGGTGGCCTTCAAGGCAGCGGCGGCTTCGCGGAGCTTCGCGTCGCGGTTGCCGAGCCATTGCCGTGCGGCCTCGCCGGTCAGCGCCTCGACGCGGCGGACGCCCGAGGAGACGGCGCCTTCGGACACGATCTTGAACAGGCCGATCTCGCCCAGCGCATTGACGTGGGTACCGCCACATAGTTCGATCGAATAGGTGCCTTGCGGATCCTGCCCCATCGAGACGACGCGGACCTCATCGCCATATTTCTCACCGAACAGCGCCATCGCGCCCATCGCGATCGCGTCGTCGGGGGTCATCAGGCGCGTCGTGACGGCGCCATTGCCGCGGACCTGGGCGTTGACGTCGGCCTCGACCAGCGCCAGCGCGTCCGCAGCGATCGGCGAGGGTTGCGAGAAGTCGAAGCGCAGCCGTTCGGCCGCGACCATCGACCCCTTTTGCGCGACATGGGTGCCGAGCCGCTCGCGCAGCGCCTCGTGCAGCAGGTGCGTCGCCGAATGGTTGGCGCGAATCTGCGCGCGGCGGGCGGTGTCGATGGTCAGCGCGACGCTGTCGCCGACCTTCAGCGTGCCGGCGTCGATCGTCGCGACATGGGCGTGGAGCTTGCCCAATTGCTTGGCGGTGTCGGTGACGGTCGCGTTGAACCCCGCATCGGTGGTCATGGTGCCGGCATCGCCGACCTGCCCGCCGCTTTCGGCGTAGAAGGGCGTCTGGTTGGTCAGGACCAGCACCTCGTCGCCGGCCTCAGCCGATTCGACGCGCGCGCCGTCCTTGACGATGGCGACGACCTGCCCCTCGCCCGCCTCGACCGAATAGCCGATGAATTCGGTGGCCCCGGCGGTTTCGAGGACGTCGAACCAGACATCGTCGGATGCCTTGGCGCCCGAGCCCTTCCATGCGGCGCGGGCGGCGCGCTTCTGTTCGGCCATCGCCGCGTCGAAGCCCGCGCGGTCGACGCCATAGCCCTGCGCGCGCAGTGCGTCCTCGGTCAGGTCATAGGGGAAGCCATAGGTGTCGTAGAGCTTGAACGCGGTCTCGCCGGCCAACGTCGCGCCTTCGGCCAGATCGGCAGTCGCTTCGTCGAGGAGCTTCAGCCCCTTGTCGAGCGTACGGCGGAACTGGGTTTCCTCCTGTTGCAGCGTCGCTTCGATCAGCGGCTGGGCGCGGACCAGTTCGGGATAGGCGGCGCCCATTTCGGACACGAGCGAGCCGACCAGGCGGTGCATCAACGGATCCTTGGCACCCAGCAGATGTGCATGGCGCATCGCGCGGCGCATGATGCGGCGGAGCACATAGCCGCGCCCTTCATTGGCCGGCAGCACGCCGTCGGCGACGAGGAAGCCCGAGGCGCGCAGGTGATCGGCGATGACGCGGTGGCTGGCCTGGGTCGGTCCCTCGGCACGGGTGCCGGTCAGTTCGCACGACGCGCCGATCAGCGCCTTGAAGGTATCGGTGTCGTAATTGTCCGACACGCCCTGCATGACGGCGGCGATGCGTTCGAGACCCATGCCGGTGTCGATCGACTTCTTCGGCAGTTCGCCGACGATCTCGTTCGCGTCCTGCTCGAACTGCATGAACACGAGGTTCCAGATTTCGACGAAGCGGTCGCCGTCTTCATCAGGCGAACCGGGAGGACCGCCCGGGATATGATCGCCGTGATCGTAGAAGATTTCCGAACACGGGCCGCACGGGCCACTGTCGCCCATCGCCCAGAAATTGTCCTTGGTCGGAATGCGGATGATCTTGTGATCGGGCAGCCCCGCGATCTTCTTCCACAGGTCGAACGCTTCGTCGTCGGTGTGATAGACGGTCGCGGTCAGTTTCTCCGCCGGCAGGCCCCAGTCGCGGGTCAGCAGCGTCCAGGCGTTCAGGATCGCCTGTTCCTTGAAATAATCGCCGAACGAGAAATTGCCGAGCATTTCGAAGAAGGTGTGATGCCGCGCGGTATAGCCGACATTGTCGAGGTCGTTATGCTTGCCGCCCGCGCGCACACATTTCTGCGACGAGGTCGCCGTCACATAGGGCCGCGTTTCGAGGCCGGTGAACACGTTCTTGAACGGCACCATGCCCGCATTGACGAACATCAGCGTCGGGTCGTTCTGCGGAACGAGCGGCGCGGAGGGGACGCGGGCGTGGCCCGCCTTCTCGAAAAAGTCGAGGAACGAGCGGCGGACATCATTGGTCGAGGTCATTGCGGCTCGATACGCAGGCGCGCACGACTTGCCAAGCTGGGACGAGCACAGGGGTTGACCCGGACGAAACATTCCCGTCCTTTCCCGCGCAAACGATCAGGGACTGCGCATGGCCAAGCGGCTTACGACCTTCATTCTTATCGCACTTGTCGCGGGACTCGTGCTCGGCTGGGCACTGAACGCCGGCCTGGACGATGGCGGCGGCGCGGGCAGCGCGACGTTGAAGAACATCGCCTATTACCTGTCCGCCGTGACCACCGTGTTCCTGCGGCTGATCAAGATGATCATCGCCCCGCTGGTCTTCTCGACGCTGGTCGTCGGCATCGCGCATATGGGCGACAGTTCGTCGCTCGGCCGGGTCGGGCTGCGGTCGTTCGGCTGGTTCGTGATGGCGAGCTTCATCTCGCTGATGCTCGGGCTGGTGCTGGTCAATCTGTTGCAGCCGGGCGTGGGGCTGGGCCTGCCGGTTCCGCCGGTGACCGCCGCCAGCGGCGTCGACAAGCCGGCGTTCGATTTCGTCAAGTTCGTTGGCCATATCTTCCCCGCCTCCGGCATCGAGGCGATGGCGACCAACGAGATCTTGCAGATCGTCATCTTCTCGCTGTTCATCGGCGTCGCGCTGACGGCGGTCGGCGACAAGGGCAGGCCGCTGGTCCGCGCGCTCGAAGGCCTTGTCGCGGTGATGTTGCAGGTCACCGACTATGTCATGCGTTTCGCGCCGTTCGCGGTGTTCGCGGCGGTGACGGCGACGCTGGCCGAGCGCGGACCGGGGATCATCGGCGACCTCGCCTATTTCATGGGCAGCTTCTATCTCGGCCTCGCCACGCTGTGGACGGTGCTGATCGGCATCGCCTTCGCCATCATCGGTCCGCGCGTGAAGATGCTGTTGCGCTATCTGCGTGATCCCATCCTGCTGGGCTTCTCGACCGCATCCTCGGAAGCCGCCTATCCGCGCACGCTGGAGGCGCTCGACCGGTTCGGGGTGCCGCCGCGCATCGCCAGCTTCGTGCTGCCGCTCGGCTATTCGTTCAACCTCGACGGGTCGATGATGTATATGACGTTCGCGTCGATCTTCATCGCGCAGGCCTATGGCATCGACCTGAGCTGGGGACAGATGATCCTGATGCTGCTGGTGCTGATGGTCACGTCGAAGGGGATTGCCGGGGTGCCGCGCGCCAGCCTGGTGGTAATCGCCGCGACATTGGGCATGTTCAACATCCCGGAGGCGGGGCTGTTGCTGATTCTCGCCATCGATCACTTCCTCGACATGGGGCGCACCGCGACCAATGTCGTCGGCAATGCCATCGCCGCCAGTGTCATCGCCAAGTGGGAGGGCGGGTTCGACGCGCCCGAATCGCCGGTGATCGAGCCGTTGCCGACGCCGTCGGGGCATCCGCGTACCGACGTCCCCGACAGCTTCCGTGACATGGGCGAGCCGAAATAATGGAGAGCCGCGAGGCGGACCACCCCGCCCCGCCCGCCAGCGGCCCGACCTATGGCAGCTATCTCCGGCTCGACCGGCTGCTGACGTCGCAGGAGCCGCTGTCGGACACGCATGACGAATTGCTGTTCATCGTCATTCATCAGGCGTCCGAACTGTGGATCAAGCTGTGCCTGCACGAGCTGGGGGCGGCGCGGCAGGCGCTGATCGCCGACCGGCCGGGCAGCGCGTTCAAGATGATGGCGCGCGTCGCCCGCGTGCAGCAGCAGCTCATCCAGAGCTGGGAGGTGTTGGCGACGATCACCCCGGCCGATTATTCGGCGATGCGCGGCAAGCTGGGCGGCAGTTCGGGGTTCCAGTCGGTGCAATATCGGCTGCTCGAATATATGCTGGGTGCGAAGAATGTCGGGATGCTGGCGGCGCATGACGGCGACCTGCAAGCGCAGGCGGTGCTGACCGAGGCGCTGTCGCGGACCAGCCTGTATGACGAAGCGCTGCGGATGCTGGCGCGGCGTGGGTTCGACATTCCGGCGGACCGGCTGGAGCGCGATTTCACGCAACCCTATGCCACGTCGCCTGCGGTCGAGGCGGCGTGGCAGACGGTGTATCGGGACCCAGATCGGTGGTGGGACCTGTACGAACTGGCCGAGAAGCTGGTCGACCTAGAATATCGCGTGCAGCTATGGCGGTTCGGGCATCTCAAGACGATCGAGCGGATCATCGGCTTCAAGCGCGGCACCGGCGGGACGGCCGGTGTCCCCTATCTGGCGAAGGTGATCGACGAAGTGTTTTTCCCCGAATTGCTGGCCGTGCGGGTGGCGCTGTGAAGTCGCTGGCGGAGGCCGAGGCGCTGGATGCAGCTGATTCCTTGCGCGGGTTTCGCGATCGGTTCGTGCTGCCCGAGGGGGTGATCTATCTCGACGGCAATTCGCTGAGCGCGCTGCCGAAATCGACGCCGGCGCGGTTGCAGGCGGTGACAGTCGAGCAATGGGGCGACGGGCTGGTCCGCAGCTGGAACGCGCATGACTGGGTCGGCGCGGGACGGCGCGTGGGGGCGAAGATCGCGCCGTTCATCGGGGCGCAGCCGCACGAGGTGGTGGTCGCCGATTCCACCTCGGCCAATCTCTACAAGCTGCTGGTCGCGGCGGTGAAGGCGCAAGACGGGCGGCGGACGATCCTGTCGGAGCCGGGCAATTTTCCGACCGACCTGTATATGGCCGATGGTGCGGCATGGAGCATCGGCGACGCGCGGGTGGAGACGGTGCCGGTGGCGCAGATCGTCGATGCGATCGACGACGATGTCGCGGTCGTGCTGCTCACCCATGTCCATTACAAGAGCGGCGCGATGCTCGACATGGCTTCGATCACTGCCGCTGCGCAGGCGAAGGGCGCGCTGGTGCTATGGGATCTGAGCCATAGCGTCGGGGCGGTGCCGGTCGACCTCAATGGCTGCAACGCCGATCTGGCGGTCGGGTGCGGCTATAAGTATCTGAACGGTGGGCCGGGCGCGCCGGCATTCCTGTATGTGGCGGAGCGGCATCAGGCGGTGTTGCGATCGCCGCTGTCGGGATGGTTCGGCCATGCCGCGCCGTTCGATTTCGGCGACGATTATGCACCGGCGGGCGATATCGGGCGGTTTCAGTGCGGGACGCCGCCGATCCTCGGCATCGCTGCGCTTGAGGAAGGGATCGCCCAGTTCGATGGTGTCGATCGTGCGGCGCTGTTCGCCAAGGGGCAGGCGCTGGGCGATGCGTGTATCGCGCTGATGGCCGAACATTGTCCCGAAATGGAACTGGTGTCGCCACGGGATGCGGGGACGCGAGGCAGTCATGTCTCGTTCCGCCATTCACAGGCCTATGCGATCTGTCAGGCGCTCATCGATCGCAGGGTGATCGGCGATTTCCGCGCGCCCGACGTGCTGCGGCTGGGCTTCGCGCCACTTTATGTCGGCTTTGCCGATCTGTGGCGGGCAGTGGCGGTGCTGGCGGAGGTGCTGCGCGATGGCAGTTGGGACGTGCCGCACTATCATGCGCGCAACGCGGTGACTTGACGGAACGAATTGAGAACGCGGCGGTTGGTGGCGGCGAAAGGAACTGCCATGACCGAACATGCCAATCCCAAGAGCGAACCCTTTTCGAATGCCGAGAAGGACCCGGACGACTGGACGACCGGCGATGAGAAGATGACCGGGGCGCAGGCGTCGTATCTGAAGACGCTGAGCGAGGAAGCGGGCGAGCCGTTCGACGACGGGCTGACCAAGGCGGAAGCGTCGAAGGCGATCGATGCGTTGCAGGAGAAGACCGGGCGCGGGGCGGGCTGAGGTTCGGCACTTCCCCTACCCCCTTCCGTTCGCTTCGAGCAGAGGTTCGAGCTTGTCGAGAACGGTAGTCGAGAAGTGGGTGCCTCGAGCGCCCCGTTCTCGACAGACGCTTCTCGACTTCGCTCGAAGCTGCTCGAACCGAACGGGGGTCAGGGTCAGGAGGTCGGCCGCATCGCCATTAGTCGGTCGAGCAGCACCAGTCGGGTCGCTAGGTCGACGCGATAGGGCGCATTCGGCCGCGACCGCTTGAGCGCCGCCAGCCACGCCCGCTTCGCACCCGGCAGGTCGCCGGTCTGGATCAGCGCCATGCCGTAGTAGAAATATGGCCCGGGATGGTCCGGCGCATAGGCGATACCCTGTCCGAAAGCGAGTTTGGCGGCGGGCGACAGAACGCGGCCGCCGTCATGCGCGAGGATTGCTGAGCCGAGCCGCGTCCACAGGCGCGCGCTCTGTGGATTACCCTGCAGCCCGCCCAGTAGCGCATTCACCGCCGCCTGCGTCGCGCCGGCGCGGGAGAGGCCGTCGGCGGCGACGGCATAGGCATAGTCGTAGGTGAACCGGCCCCAGATCGCGTCGCGCAGATCGTCGGCGGCGATATCGACCGGTTCGGTCGCGCGTTGCGCGATGCGCGGCGTGCCGGGTAGCTCGGGGCTGCCCTGCCATGCATAGCCGGCTGCGCCCAGCATGAGTGCCGCTCCTACGAACCCCCAGAGCGGCTTAGCGACGCGCGCGATGGCCAGCAGCGCGAAACTGCCGACCAGCAGCACGAACAGGGTCAGCCAGCCGTTCATCGCCGTCTCCGCTTCAGGCTGCGCCGTGCGAGCACGATGCCGATGCCGAGCAGCAGCAGCGGCGTCGCCCAGAGCAGGATGCTGGCCGGCGAGAAGGGCGGATCGTAGCTGACATAATCGCCATAGCGCTGGATCAGCCAGTCGCGGACCTGATCGGGGCGTTCGCCCGCTGCGATGCGTTGCCGGACCAGCGCCCGCATGTCGGCGGCCATGTCGGCGTCGCTGTCGGCGATCGACTGGCTTTGGCAGACGAGGCAGCGCAGCGTTTCCATCAGCGCCTTGGCCGATCGTTCCTGCGCGGGATCAGGCAGCTGCGTATCGGCGAGTGCCGGGGGCGGCACGTTCGACTGCGCGAAGGCGGGGCCGGCGAACAGCAGTGCGAGGGGGAGCAGCCACCTCATCGCGCGGCCTTCAGTCTGGCGAGCAGGACGGGAACGTCCTCGTCGCGGATCGCGCCGATATGCTGGTATGCGATGCGGCCCTGCCCGTCGATCACGAAGGTTTCGGGCACGCCCGACGATCCGAGCGCGAGTTGTACCGAGCTGTTCCGGTCGTCGCCGATCGCGGCATAGGGGTCGCCATAGTCGCTCAGGAAGGCGGCGACCTTGTCGGGCGTATCGCGGATCGCGATCGCGTCGATCGTCGCGCCCGCCCTGGCCAGTTTGGCAAGCTGCGGGGCTTCGGCGGCACAGGGGACGCACCAGCTGCCGAAGACGTTGAGCAGGCGTGGCTGGCCGGTGCGGAAGGCGGCGGTGGTCAGGCCCGGCTTGGTCGGGAGGGCAGGCGCGAGGGTAAAGGCCGGCAGGGGCTGGCCGATCAGGCGCGACCGGACCTGCCGGTCGGGCTCCTGCGACAACATCCACGCGAACAGGCCGGCGATGACGACGAACGCCAGCAGCGGCACCCAGAGCAGTCGCCGCTTCACCGCACCCTCCGCCGCCGGACGCGGCCGATCAGCGACACGAACCCGCCGAGCGCGATCAGCCCGCCCCCGGCCCAGATCAGCGTCACGAACGGCTTCCACCACAGCCGCAACTGCCGCCGCCCGCCATGATCGTCGCGGCCGAGCACGGCGTAAAGCTGTCCGTCCCAGAAGGTCGCGAGCGCGGCTTCGCTGGTTTCGGTCGGCGGGTTGGCGAAGAAACGCTGTTCGGGGCGCAGCAGGAAGGGCATGCCGCCGTCGCGGGTGACGATCAGCCGCCCCTGTATGGCGGACCAATTGTCGCCGACGACGGGCTTGATCCCTTCGAAGCGGACGGCGAACGGGCCGACGCGATTGACCTCGCCGGGCGCGGCGGCGACGAGGCGTTCGGCGGTGAAGGCGCTGTCGCTCGCCATGCCGGCAAGGCTGACGGCAATGCCGAGATGCGCAACGACCATGCCCCAGATGGGCAGCGGGGTCCGCCACGGGCTGCGTCCGACCAGCGGCAGGATACTGGCGACCGCCAGCCCGGCGGCGAGCGACAGGCCGAGGACCGGCATCAGCCCGGCATCGGTGAACAGCAGCGCGACGAACGCGAGCAGCGTCACCGCCGCCGGCACCGCGATCCGCCGGGCGACCGCCCTGCCCCGATCGCGCCGCCAGCGCAGCAACGGCCCGACCGTCATGCCGGCGACCAGCAGCAATGCGATCGGTCCGGCGGCGCGGTTGAAGAAGGGCGGGCCGACCGACAATTGCACGCCGAACGCCTCGGCCAGCAGCGGATAGAGCGTGCCGATCAGGACGATGCCGAGGATCACCGAAAGCAACAGGTTGTTGAGCACCAGCCCGCCCTCGCGACTGACCGGTTCGAACAATGCCCCTTGCCGGACCGTGCCGACGCGGAAGGCGAACAGCGCGAGCGCTCCGCCGATATAGAGGATCAGCAGCGCGAGGATGAAGCTGCCGCGCGTCGGATCGACGGCAAAGGCATGGACGCTGGTCAGGATGCCCGAGCGGACGAGGAAGGTGCCGACCATCGACATCGAAAAGGCGACGACCGACAACATGATCGTCCATGCGCGCAAGCCATCGCGGGTCGCGAGCACCGTCACCGAGTGGAGCAGTGCGGTCGCCGCCAGCCACGGCATCAGCGAGGCATTCTCGACCGGGTCCCAGAACCACCAGCCGCCCCAGCCCAGTTCGTAATAGGCCCAGTAGCTGCCGGCGGTGATGCCGATGGTCAGGAAGATCCATGCGCCGAGCACCCATGGCCGCATCGCCCGCGCGAAATCGCGGCCTACATCGCGGGTGACCAGCGCCCCAACCGCGAAGGAGAACGCCACCGACAGCCCGACATAGCCAAGATAGAGCGTCGGCGGATGGAAGGCGAGACCGGGGTCCTGCAACAGCGGGTTCAGACCGAGACCGTCGAGCGGTGCCGGCGACAGGCGGGCAAAGGGATTGGAAGCGAACAGCAGGAACGCATAGAAGCCCGCCGCGATCGCCGCTTGCGCCGCGAGCGTCGCGACATGGGTGCGTGTGGCCAGCAACCGTTCGAAGAGCGCGATCGCCCCGCCCGCCACCGCCAGCACGGTGACCCAGAGCAGCATCGACCCTTCGTGATTGCCCCATGTCGCCGCGACCTTGTACAGCATCGGCTTGGCACTGTGGCTGTTTTCGGCGACCAGCAGCACCGACAGGTCGGTCCGCGCGAACAGCGCGACCAGCGCGGCAAAGGCGCCGAGCGCCAGCAACCCTTGCGCCACCGCGACCGGCCGAACCGCGGCAAGCAGATCGCGGACGATCTGCGGCGGTTCCGTCGCACGCGACGACAGCGCGATCGCCGCCATCGCCAGTTGCAGCAACGCCATTGCCGCCGCCAGCCACAGCGCCGCCAGACCGGCTTCGGCGATCACTGCGCGATGCTTTCGCTCTTGTGCATCTTTCCGGCGACCTGCGGCGGCATGTAGCGTTCGTCATGCTTGGCGAGGAGATTGTCGGCGACGAAGCCGCCGCCGGCCAAGAATTTTCCTTCGGCGACCACGCCTGAATTCTCGCGGAACAGGTCGGGGACGATGCCCGAGAAACGGACCGGCACCGTCGCCTTGCCATCGGTGACGGTGAAAGCGATCGTCACGCCATCGGCCATGCGCTTCACCGATCCGGGGGCGACCATGCCGCCCAGCCGCACCGGCTTGTCGATCGGCGCCGAGGCGGCATCGGCGGGGGCGTAGAAGAATGCCGCTTCGTCGCTGAGCGCCGACATCGCCAGCAGCACCGCGCCGACGATCGCGACCACCGCCAGCAATGCCAGCGTCATGCGTTGCCGTTTCGGACTCATCCCCGCTCCGCGCGGCGCATCGCTACCCATGCGAACAGGATCAGCGCGACGATCGCACCAATGGTCAGGCCGTAGGCGGCGAGGATGAACGGCCAATGGTTCATGCGGCGGCCCGGCGACGCATCCGCGCCTCCGCCTTGATCCGCGCGAGATCGGCGCGCATTCGCATCAGCACGATGCCGCCGAACAACAGGCTGGCGCCGCCCGCGGTGAAACCCAGGGGCCACAGGATCGACGGATCGATGGTCGATTTGGTCAGCGTGATGCTCGGCCCCTGATGCAGCGTGTACCACCAAAGCACGGAATAACGGATGACCGGCAGCAATGCAGTGCCGGCAATGCCGAACAATGCCGGAATCCGCCCGTCGCCGTCACGCTCGGCATCGGCGCGGGCCAGTGCCAGATAGGCCAGGTAGACGAAGAACAGCAGCAGCATCGAGGTCAGCCGCCCGTCCCATTGCCACCACGTGCCCCAGGTCGGGCGACCCCAGATCGATCCGGTCGCAAGGCAGATGCCGGCGAAGACCGCACCGGGCAGCGCGATCGCCCGCGCCGCGACCGCCGCCAGCGGGTGCCGCCATACCAGATAGACGATGCTGGCGATGGCGAGGCTCGACCAGCCACCCATGCCGAGCCAGGCGGCGGGGACATGGACGTACAGGATGCGGACGCTCTCGCCCTGCAGATAGTCCGCCGGCGTCCGGGTCAGCCCGGCCCAGCAACCGAACAGGAACAGCGCAAGGCCGCCCCAGACCAGCAGCGGGGTAAGCGGTCGCGCGATCGACAGAAATCGACGGGGATTGGCAAGGGCATGGATGCTGGGCACGGTCGCGCCCTGTCTATGCAAGCCGCACGCAAACGGCAATGCGGATCGACGTCGCATCGCCGTCCGCAACCGTAACGATGGTTTACCGTTGGTACGCTACGGACTTGGACCCATGACAGGCTGGTTTGTACGGGAGCAATCATGAGTTTGCAGCACGATCATACCGGATTTGCGAACCGGACCGCCACCGCACCCGCCGGCCGGCGCATGTCGGCCAATCTGTTTCTGGCCAATCTGAGCGACGCCGATTTCGCGTTGCTTTCCCCACACTTCGAACGGGTGTCGATCGCGGTGGGCGACGTCATCGTGCCGGCGGGCGGGCGGATCGAATATCTGACCTTCCTCGATTCGGGCATTGCCGCGCTGCTCGATACGATCGAGGGCGAGCGGCTGCATGCGGTCGGGCTGATCGGTAACGAGGGGTATCTGGGCTGGCCGGTGCTGCTGGGCGACGACCGGTCGCCCTATGCCACTATCCTGCGCGCCGAAGCCGGCACCGCGCTGCGCATTCCCGTGGAGCGGGTGATCGCGGCGGCGGAACAGAGCGACACGTTGCGCCGCGCGCTGCTGCGCTTCATCGAGGTGTTCATGATCCAGATGGGGCGGACCGTCGTATCGGCGCTCAGCCATTCGGTCGAGCGGCGACTGGCGCGGTGGATATTGCTGTATCACGACCGCGTGCGCGGCGACGAGATCACGATGACGCACGAGGAATTCCGCATCATGCTTGGTGTGCGGCGCAGCAGCATCACCGACGCGCTGCATCGGCTGGAGGAGCAGCATGCGATCCGGTCGGTTCGTGGGCGGGTGATCGTGCGCGAGCGGGAAAAGCTGCTGGCGCTGGCCGCCGATACCTATGGCTCCGCCGAAGCGGCCTATGAACGGCTGGTGCGGACCGTCACAAGCTGAGCGAGCGACTCGACCAAAAAAAGGGCCGCCCCGAAACGGAGCGGCCCGAAAACCCCAGGGGGCTAAGATCAGCTCGACGCGCTCTGGCGGATCGTGCCGTTGACGCCGTTCGGGAAGAAGCCGCCGGCGGTTTGGGCGGTGTTGTTCAGATAGACGATGTTCAACACCTGACCCGGCGTGCGGCTGAAGGCGATGCCCATATTGTCGGCGGGGACGATGTTCGACACGAGGACAGAACCGCTGCTGGTGGCGCGAATGCCCTGGTCGAGATCGGTGCTGCCATCGAGGCTGTCGCGCGCGTTCGAGATCGCATCGGCCGCATCGATCAGCGCCGGGGTGGCGACGCCCTTGCGATACAGGACCGTGCGGACCAGCCCGGCATGATAGGCCTCCGCCGCATGGATGCCGGCAGCGGCTTCGAGGAAGGTCTTGTTCGAAATGAAGCCGACCGCGCCCTTATACGCCGTGACGCCGACATCCTCGAAGATATAGGCCCCGAGCAGGAAATTCTCGTCGCTGGCATAGACGTCGAAGGCCGCACCGGCGCCGATCAGTCCCGCCGCGCGTGCCGCGTTCGAAAAAGCGCTGGTCGCGGTCACGCCGATATCGATCGCCGGTTGCGCGACCGCCGCCGAACCGAGATTGCGGCGCAGGAAGTTGACGTGCGCGATCTCGTCCGCTGCGATCTCGCGGGCATAGCGGGCGACGAGCGGATCGGTGAAGGTCACCTGCCGGCCGCCGGTCACCGCGCCCTGATTACCGGTACCCGACAGGCTGCTGTTAGGCAGGCCGGTCCCGAGCGCGGCGAAGGAGTAGAATTGCGCTTCGAGATATTCGAGGTTCAGCGCGAAGTTCAGTACGTCGGCGTCGCTGATCGCGCTGGTCGGAGTCGGGGTGGGTGTAGGCGTGGGCGTCGGAGTGCCCCCGTTGATCGGGCCGCCGCCGCTGTCGCTGCATGCGGCGAGCAGCGAGGCACCGGCGGTCGCCATCGCGGCACCACCGGCATAGCGCATGAATTCGCGCCGGGCGTTGCGGCGTTCGTCGCAGGCTTCGAGCACCTGAAGAATCGGATCGTTGGTCATGATACTGTCTCCCTGGCTCAGTTCGCGGCGCTGACGCGGATGGTGCCGTTCACCCCATTGGGGAAGAAGCCGCCGCCGCTGACCTGGGTGTTGTTCAGGTACACGATGTTCAGCACCTGTCCGGTCGAGCGGCTGAAGGCAATGCCGTCGCTGTCGAGGGGCACGATGTTGCTGGCGTTCGGGTTGCTGGCGAGCGGCGTCAGCCCCTGATCGAGATCGGTCGTGCCGTCGAGGCTATCGCGCGCATTGGAGATCGCGTCGCTGGCGGCGATCAACTGCGACGAAGGCGTCTCTATCCCCTTGGCATAAAGCGTCGTGCGGACGATCGCGGCGTGATACGCCTCGACCGCGAGGATGCCGGCAGCGGCTTCAAGGAACACCTTGTTGGAGAGCAGCGGCGCTGCGCCCTTATAGGCGGTGACGCCGACATCCTCGAAGATGTACGCGCCGAGCAGGAAATTCTCGTCGCTGGCATAGGGGTCGAAGCTGGCGCCCGCCCCGATCAGCCCCGCGGCGCGTGCGGCGTTCGAAAAGGCGCTGGTCGCCGACGCGCTGATGTCGATCGCCGGCTGGGCAACGGCGCTGGTCCCGAGACCCGCGCGCAGGAATTCGACATGCGCGCGTTCGTCGGCGGCGATCTCCCGCGCATATTGCGCGACGATCGGGTCGGTGAAGGTCACCTGCCGTCCGCCGGTCACCGCGCCCTGCGCTCCGGTACCGGTCAGCAGCGAACTGGACAGGCCGGTGCCGAAGGCGGCGAAATAATAGAATTGCGCTTCGAGATATTCGAGGTTGAGCGCGAAATTCAGCACGTCCGCGTCGCTTGGCGCCGACTGCGCAACCGCTTCGTTCGATTCCGAGGCGAAGATCACGGCACCGCCGATCGCGGCCGCTCCCCCCAGCATCCGAAAGAAGTCTCGCCGCTCCTCGCGGCGTTTGGCGCGTGCTTCGAACGCCTCCGTCAACAACGTCTGATCGGTCATGGCACCGTCTCCCTGCATCGTTCTTGCGATGGAACGACGCCGATCCGACTAAAGATGCACGCCGAAACCGGACGTACGGTTCCGTACAAGGCGGGGCCGATGACTGGATTGCAAAAAATCTTGCAGGCAAAAGGTCGGCAAATGGCGTTCGTAGTGCAAACAGACATTTCGCCCGATAGCGGCAGTTTTCTGCCGACGACGGACAATCGGCTGATCGGATCGCTGCGCGCGGAAACGCGGCGACGACTGGCGATGGCGGCGAGCCGGATCGAATTAAATACGGGCGACGTGCTAACCCGTGCCGGCGAACCCATCGATCGACTGGTCTTTCCCGAAGGCGCGCCGGCGATGCTGTCGGTATCGACCGGGGGATCGTCGCAGGATGTCGGCATGATCGGTCGCGACGGCGTGGTGGGGTGGTCGCGCCTGTTCAGCGACCAGCCGACGCCGTTCACCGCACGCGTCCATATCCAGTCGGGCAGCGCGATCGAAATCCCCGCCTCGGCCGTGGTCGACGCGGCGAACGAGGATCCGGCGCTGCTGAAGGCGGTGCTGACCTTTGCCCAGCGTTTCACGATGCAGATGGCGCGGACGCTGGCATCGGCGCTGCGCGACGTGCCCGAACGGCGCATCGCCCGGCTGCTGCTGATGATCGACGACCGGATCGATGGCGACACCATGTCGGTGACGCATGCATCGATCGCCGCGACGCTGAACCTGCGCAGGGCGACGGTGACCGACTGCCTCCATATCCTCGAGGGAGAGCATATGGTGCGGTGCTCGCGCGGGCGGATCACGATGCGCGACCGCGCGGCGCTGGAGGCGCGAGCCGGCCTTGCCTATGTCGCCGATGACGGATTGGCGCCCGAAGCGACGCGCTGATCGTCAGGGCTGGCCGCGCACCGTCTTCAGGTCGATGCCGAGCCGCTGCACCTTGTAGTAGAAGGTCTTGCGCGGGATGCCGAGGCGATCGATCGCCGCGCCGATCTCGCCGCCGGTCGCCGCGATCGCCGCCAGGATCGCCTCGCGCTCGAACGCGGCGATGCGTTCGGGGAGCGGGCGGCTGGCATCGTCGGCCACCGCCATGCTGCCGCTGCCGTCGAGCCCCAGCACGAAGCGGTCGGCGAAATGCGCCAGTTCGCGGACATTGCCCGGCCAGTCGTGGTGCGCGAGCAGGTCGCGCGCCTCGTGCGTGAGCGACGGCACCTCGCGCCGCAGTCGCGCCGCCGAGGCATCGACCAGATGCGCGAACAGCAGCGGCACGTCCTCGCGCCGTTCGCGCAGCGGCGGAATGCGCAGCCGCACCGCCGCCAGCCGGTACAGCAGCGCCGGGGCGATTGCGTCCGGCGCCCGCTGCGCCTCCTCCGCCGCAGTCGCGATGACGCGAATGTCGACCGGCACGGCGTCGCGCGGGCCGCGGATCGCACGATCCTCGATCACCTGGGTCAGCCGGCCCTGCAGCGCGCGGGGCGCCTGATCGATATCGTCGAGGAACAGCGTGCCACGCTGCGCCCCGACGATGCCGCGATCACCGACGGTCGCGAACAATTCGTCCTCGATCGCCGGTCCGGGCAGTGCGGCACAGGCGACCGCGACGAAGCGGTGCCGCGCGCGGCGGCCGGCGCGGTGAATAGATCGTGCCAGCAATTCCTTACCGGTGCCGGTCTCCCCCTCGATCAGCAGGTCGATATCGGTATCGGCCAGCACCGGGATCATCTCGCGCAGGCGAAGGATCGCAGGCGAGCGGCCGATCAGCGCCACCTGTTCGCCGCCCGCCGCCTGTGCCCGCAACCGGCGATTGTCGAGCGCCAGCGCGCGCGCGGCGACGGCACGGGTGGCCGCCGCGACCAGCGCGTCGGGATCGAACGGCTTGGACAGGAAATCCCATGCCCCGGCCTTCAGCGCATCGACCGCCATTTCGACATCGGCATGGCCGGTGACCAGCACGACCGGCAGTGTCGGATCGCGTTCGCGCAAGGTTCGGAACAGTTCGATCCCCGACATATGCGGCATGCGCACGTCGGTGACGACGATGCCGTCGAAATCGGCATCGATCGCGAGCAGCGCAGGCTGGGCCGCGACAAAGGGCACGACGTCGAACCCCGCCAGCGTCAGCAATTGCTGGGTCGAGGCGCGCAGGTCGGGATCGTCCTCCACCAGCGCCACCCGCCCCCTGATTGCGCCCGCATCGGTCATGACGCCCGCAACAGCTTCGCTTCGAAGCGCGCCCCACATTCCGAGGGCAGAAGGCGCAGCGTACCGCCGAGGTCGGTCATGATGTCCTGCGCGATCACCAGCCCGAGGCCGAGACCGTTCGGGCGGCTGGTGACGAACGGCGTGAACATGCGTTCGGCGACCGTCGGATCGATGCCCGGCCCGTTATCGGCGACGATCAGCGAGACGATGTCGCCATCGACCCGCACGTCGATCGCAATCGCCGGATCGGGACGGCCGTCCAGCGCCTCCAGCGCGTTCTGCAGCAAGTTGACCAGCACCTGTTCCAGCCGGACGCGTCCTGCGACCACCAGCAGGTCGGCGGGAATGGGCGGTGCGGAAAAGGCGACCTCCGACAGCCGTTCCTTCAGGATCAGGCGCGCGCCGTCGACGATATCGGCCAGCGGCACCGGGCCGATCGTGCCGCTGCCCTTGCGGGCGAAACCGCGCAGTTCGGCGGTCACGAGGCCGATGCGATCGGTCAGCCGGGCGATGGCGCCGAGATTGTCGTCGACCTGCCGCGCGTCGCCGCGTGCCAGCAACTGGCGGGCGGCGGCGACATAGTTGCGGATCGCGGCGACCGGCTGCGCGGTTTCATGCGCGACGCTGGCGGTGATCTGTCCGAGGGCGGCGAGGCGATTGGCCTGTCGCAACCCTTCGCGCAATTCGGCGGCGCGCGCCTCGGCAGCGGCGCGTTCCTCCATCTCGTCGCGCAGCAGGCGGGTACGATCGGCGACGGCGGCCTCCAGCTCGCTGGTCCGGATCGCCCGGCGACGCGACCGTTCGCGCAAGCCCCACGCCATGGCAAGCAGCGCAAGGGTGGCGATGGCTGCGGCGATCGCGCTGCCGCGCACGACGCCCCCGACCGCCGGTTGCAGCGGCATGGCAAGATGGACACGCCAGCCCGCCGCATCGGGTTCGGTCTGGACATGCTGCAACAGCCGCCGTTCGCCGTTCAACCGGATCGCATCGCCGACCATCGCGAACGGTCGCGGGCGCAGCGATGCGGCCCCGCTGTCGGCGCGCACGGCGGCGGCGATCGCCGGCGCGATCGGCATCGTCGCGGCGAAGCGCCATTGTGGGCGGCTGGAGATCAGCACCACCCCGGCCCGATCGGTGACGAAGGTCAGTCCGCCCGCCGCGCGCCATTCCTGCTCGATTTGGTCGAATTCGAGCTTCACGACCAGCACCCCGCCTTCCGCCGTCCGGCGGCTGAGATACAGGCCGGGCCGGTGGCTGACGGTGCCGAGCGCGAACTGCATGCCGGACCCTGTCCGCATGGCGTCCCGGTAATAGCGACGGAACGTATAGTCCTTGCCCACGAAGCTTTGCGGATCGGCCCAGTTGCTGGCCGACACGGCCAGTCCGTCGCGCCCGATGACATAGATGACCGACGCCCCGGTCGAGGTGGCGAGCGCGCTGAGCTTGACGTTCAGCGCCTGTGCCGCCCCGTCGACACCGCGCACCGCGGCGACCACGTCGCGATCATCGGCCAGTGCCACCGGCAGCAGCCGGAACCGGGCGATCTCGCTTGCAAGCAATACCTGTCGCAGCCGGGCATCGGCATCCAGCGAAGCGACGAGATCGGCCCGGGCGCGGCGTTCGGCCACCCGACCGACCAGCGCGGCGGCAAGGGCGCTCAGGAGCAATGCCCCGAACATCCACCGGATCCATGTCGATCTGAGTCCCGCCCGCATCGAAGTGCAGCTTTACGAACCGGAAAGCTTTTGTGCAAGAAGTTGCACTTTCTGGCGAATCCGGTGGCGGAAAATGGCGCAAGATGCCTGCCGCATTCCGTTTAACTCATTGTATTTGCGCTTTTTAACAATCTGGATTGCACGAAAGACAACCCTGATTGCAATTCGCTAAACCATCTTGGTCGCGCCAACCGCCGGGGAAGAGCAGGGTCGGGCGCACCAGAGGATGAAAGGTCGTCACATGATAATCACTGGTCATTCCGCCCACCCGCCGGTCCCGCCCGCGGCGAGGCCGTGGTATGCGCACCTATACGTACAGGTTCTCGTCGCCATCGTGTGCGGCGTGCTGCTGGGCCATTTCTATCCGCAGACGGGTGAAGCGCTGAAGCCGCTCGGCGACGCGTTCATCAAGCTCGTCAAGATGATCATCGCGCCGGTGATCTTCCTGACGATCGTGACCGGCATCGCGGGCATGCGCGACCTCGCCAGCGTCGGCCGCGTGGCGGGCAAGGCGTTCGCCTATTTCCTGTTCTTCTCGACCCTCGCGCTGATCGTCGGCCTGATCGTCGGCAACCTCGTGCAGCCGGGCGCCGGGCTGAACATCGATCCCTCGACGCTCGATACGTCGAAGGTCACCGAATATGCCGAAAAGGCGCACGACACGACCATCACCGGGTTCCTGATGGGGATCATCCCGGACACGTTCATCTCGGCGCTGACCGAGGGCAATATTCTCCAGACGCTGTTCGTCGCGATCCTGTTCGGCATCGGCCTCGCCATGATCGGCGACAAGGGCGAACGCGTCCTCGACGGCCTGAACGAAATCTCGATCGCCTTCTTCAAGGTCGTCGCGATCCTGATGAAGGCCGCCCCGATCGGTGCGTTCGGCGCGATGGCGTTCACCATCGGCAAATACGGCATCGGCACGCTGTTCAGCCTCGCGGCGCTGGTCGGCACCTTCTATCTCACCGCGCTGATCTTCGTGATCGTCGTGCTGGGTGCAGTCGCGCAATTCTGCGGCTTCTCGATCTTCAAGCTGATCTCGTATCTGAAGGCCGAACTGCTGCTGGTGCTCGGCACCTCCTCGTCCGAGAGCGCCCTGCCCTCGCTGATCGAAAAGATGGAGCGGGCGGGCATTCCGAAGTCGATCGTCGGCCTCGTCGTTCCGACCGGCTATTCGTTCAACCTCGACGGTACCAATATCTACATGACGCTGGCGGCGCTGTTCATCGCGCAGGCGTGCAACGTCGACCTGACGCTGGGCCAGCAGTTGCTGCTCCTCGCCGTCGCGATGCTGTCGTCGAAGGGCGCGGCGGGCGTCACCGGTGCGGGCTTCATCACCCTTGCCGCGACCCTGTCGATCGTGCCGACCGTGCCGGTCGCCGGCATGGCGCTGATCCTCGGCGTCGATCGCTTCATGAGCGAGTGCCGCAGCCTGACGAACTTCATCGGTAACGCGGTAGCAACCGTTGTCGTCGCAAAGTGGGAAGGCAAGCTCGACAAGCATCAATTCGACGAGGCATTGGCCGGTCGCAGCGTGCGGGTGGATGAGATGCCCGAAGGCGCCGTTCCCGCCGAATAATCGACCAAGGGGGATGCCGGTGCAGGGGTAACGACCCGCACCGGCATTCGGTTTTCTGCCCCGCGAGGCACCGGAGAGATTTTGATGAAGATGTTCCTGCGGCTCTGCTGCACCACCGCCGCCCTGATGGTCCCCGCCGCTGCGTGGGCTGTCGAAGCCCCCGCCCCCGAACCGACCGTAACGGCCGCGGGTCAGGTCGCCGATCGCGGCAATGCACGCCCGGTCGCGCAGGAATATCCGACCGCCGGTGTCGGCGACGGCGTGACCGCCGGCGGCTACAACCAGTCGCGCTGGGCGGAGGACTGGACCAAGTTCCGCGATCCGAAGAAGCGCGACGACATTCTCGACCAGTTGAAATATGTTCCGATCGGCGGCGACGACGTCTATCTGACGCTGTCGGGCGAGTTCCGTGCCCGCGTCAACCTGACCACCAATCCCAATCTGCGTGATCGCGAAGCGCAGCGGCAGGATATTTTCCGGCTCGTCGGCGGTGCCGACCTGCATCTGGGCGAGCATGTCCGCCTGTACGGCGAACTGGCGCATGCCGGCATGTCGGGCCGCAACCTGGGCGCGAAGGCCGGGCAGCTCCACAACGACCTGGTGGTGCAGCAGAGCTTCGCCGACGTCACCGGCACCGTCGGCGGCGTCGATCTGGGTGTGCGCTACGGCCGGCAGACCTTTGCCGACGGTCCGAACCTGATGGTCGTGCCGCGCGACAACAACACCATCTTCTTCGTCTATAACGGCGTCCGCGCCTGGGCGAAGGGCGACAAGGTCCGCGGCGACGTGTTCGATTTCAAGACGACGCGGCTCGGCGTCGGCGGCACGCGCGACGATATCGTCGACGACAATCGCCGCTTCTCGGGTGCGACCGTCGGGTTCGTATTGCCCAAGACCTTGCTCGGCGGATCGAACCTGTATTTCGATCCGTTCGTCTGGCGCCTGCGCAACACCAACGCGGCATGGGGTGGCCGGACGGCGGAGGAAGTGCGCAAATTCTACGGTCTGCACCTCTATGGTGACACCGGCCCGGTCAATATCGACTGGACGGTCAACTATCAGGGCGGCGAGTTCGACAACCGCCCGATCTCGGCCTGGCTGGTGTTGCTGCAACAGATGTACAAGGTCGGCAAGTCGAAGACCGCACCGCGCGTCGGTTTCCACTTCGACTATGCCAGCGGCGGCGGCTCCTATGGCAACGGCACGCTCAAGACCTCGCTCGCGCCGTTCGGCAACAACATCTATTACAGCTATCAGCTCTATGCGACGCCGACCAATATGATCGCGTTCGCACCCAGCGTGCAGTTGCAGCCGACGTCGAAGCTGCGGCTGGCGGCGGAATATCAGCTGTCGTGGCGCGACAGCCTGAACGACGCGGTGTACCGCGCCAACGGACAGCCCTTTGCCGGAACGCAGCTCGGCAATTCGCGCAAGGTTGCCGATACGATCCGGTTCCAGGCGATCTATCCGCTCAGCCCGCGGGTCAGCCTGACCGCGCGTTACGAGCATCTGATCGCCGGACCGGCCCTCACCGATGCAGGTTACAAAAGCTCGGACTTCCTGGCGGGCTGGATCAGCTTCCGCTTCTAGTTCCTTGAGCGAACTTGCGCCCCGGCGGTCGTCCGCCGGGGCGTTTTCTTTGTTTCCGTACCCGAAGGGCTCGCTTATGTCCCCCGCCGCCCATGCCGCCGCCCGCGCGCTGCTCGCCGATCCGCTGACCAACAAGGGCACCGCCTTTACCGAAGCGGAGCGCGACCTGTTCGGGCTGCACGGGCTGTTGCCGCCGCATGTCGGCACGCTCGACAGCCAGATCGAGCGGCGCCGCCGGGCGCTAGCGGGGATGCCCGACGACTTCCACCGCTATTCCTTCCTGCGCGAATTGCAGGATTCGAACGAAATCCTGTTCCACGCGCTGGTCCAGCGCGACCTGCCGGCGATGCTGCCGCTGGTCTATACCCCGACCGTGGGCGAAGGGTGCGAACGCTTCAGCGACATCTGGCGCCGGCCCCGCGGCCTGTTCCTGTCCTGGCCGAACCGGCACCGCATCGCCGATATCCTTGCCGATCCGGCGCTCGACCGGGTGAAGGTGATCGTGGTCAGCGATGGCGAGCGCATTTTGGGCCTGGGCGATCAGGGTGCGGGTGGCATGGGCATCCCGATCGGCAAGCTGGCGCTCTACACCGCCTGCGCCGGCATCCATCCGGCGGAAGTCCTGCCGATCCTGCTCGACGTCGGCACCGACAATGCCGCACGACGCGACGATCCGCTCTATGTCGGCTGGCGCAACCCGCGCATCCGCGGGGCGGAATATGACGCGTTCGTCGAGGATTTCGTGACCGCCGTCGCCGATCGTTTCCCCGGCGTGCTGCTGCAATGGGAGGATTTCGCGGGTCACAATGCGTACAAGCTGCTCGAGCGATATCGCGGCCGGTTGCTGAGCTTCAACGACGATATCCAGGGCACTGCCGCCACCGCCGTCGGCACGCTGCTGTCGGCGATCGAGCGGACCGGCGTGCCTCTGACCGAGCAGCGCATCCTGCTGTTCGGCGCCGGAGCGGCTGGATGCGGCATCGCCGACATGTTGTTGCAGGCGCTGCGGGCCGAAGGGCTGGACGAGGCGCAGGCACGCAAGCGCATCTGGGCAGTCGATCGCGACGGGCTGATCCTCAGCGACATGGACGGATTGTCGCCGGCGCAGGCCGGACTCGCGCGCGATCCGGAGGACGTGGCGGCGTGGACGCGGACCGCGCATGGGGCGATCGACCTGTTCGACACCGTCGCCAATGTCCATCCGACCGTGCTGATCGGCGCATCGGGTCAGCATGGCGCGTTCACCGAGGCGGTAGTGCGTACCATGGCACAGGCGGTCGCCCAGCCGGTTATCTTTCCGCTGTCCAACCCGGTGTCGCGGGCGGAAGCGCACCCCGATGACCTGTATCGCTGGAGCGCCGGTCGCGCGTTGATCGGCACCGGCAGCCCGTTCGGCGTGGCCGGCGTCACCCAGGTCAACAACGTCTATATCTTCCCCGGCGTCGGGCTGGGTGCCCTGGCGGCGGGCGCGACGAAGATCACCGACGGGATGTTCATGGCCGCCGCCCGGGCGCTGGGGGCGATGGGCGGCGAGGATATGCTGTTGCCGCCGATCGAGCGATTGCGCGACGTAGCCCTCGACATCGCCGTGGTCGTGGCGGCGCAGGCGGTTGCGGACGGAGTCGCTTCGCCCGGCGCCGTGACCGACCGCGAGGGCATCGCGGCCCAGATGTGGACACCCACCTACTGACGATCGCGGAACCCTGCCGCCCCGATCGGCTTTCGCTTTGCTGTCGATACCGTCCAGCGCCGGTTCACCCGGACCGGCGCAGGACGGGGCAGAGAGGAACCGATATGAAGCAGTTGATGCAGATTTTTGCCGGGGTCGGCCTGACGCTCGCCGGGCTGACCGCCGTTCCCGCCGTGGCGGATGCGCAGCCGCGCCATCACGCGCACCGGCATGACGACGGTCCACGTGCGCGCGACCATGACCGCCGCCGCTGGGACGATCGCCGCCATTGGGACAACCGGCGTGGCTGGAACGACCGGCGGCGCTGGAACAATCGCCGGGCGTGGAACGACCGGCGCGGCGACGGGCGCCGGGACCGCTATGGCTATCGTGGCGAGCGGATCATCTATGGCGGGTCGCGCGAAGCCGCGGCGATGGGGGTCCAGTATCGCGGCCCGTGCCGCTACGTCATCCGTAACGGCCGCCGCGTCTGCGGTTGAGCTAACAGCCCCTCCTGACCATGTCGGGAGGGGTTATTTCTTGGGCGTGACCCAGACCGACACCGGCACCACCACCTTGCCCGGCGCAGGCTTGCCCACATCGACGCGATCGGCAGTGACCAGTTCGCCGGTTTCGAGATTGAACGACGCCCATGGCTTGGGCATGCGGCCGAAGGTCATCTTCTGGATCGGCTGGCCGGTGGACGAATTCATGATCGTAGCAGTGATAGGCATGGCCGGGCGGGTAGCCCCCGCCCGGCCCACCTGTCCAGTTCAGAAACGCACATCCCAGCCCAGGGTAAACGTCCGTCCGCGCCCGGCGAAGAAGGCGAAATTGTCGGTCGGCAGGCGGGTGTCGCTGTTATAGTCGATATAGAAGCGGTCGAAGATGTTCTGCGCGCTGAGCGACAGTCCGCCGAATTTCGTCTGATAGCGGAGTTGCGCGTCGGTCACGTCGTAGCCGTTGAAATTATTGTCGGGATTGGGATTCGCCTTCCCCCGGAAGTTGCGTGACAGGTAAAATTGCGTCTGCACCCGCGCGGTCAGTGGACCGCTGGCGAAGTCCGCCGCAAGGTTCAGGCGGTCGGGCGAGATGTTGGTGCCGTCGAGATCGGTGTCGACCACCCCGTCGCCCGGCGCGCGATCGCTGTCGTAGCGGCCGAGGATATGGGCATAGCCGGTCGAGACGCGCAGGCCCGGCAGCGGGGTCTGTACGGCAAGGCTGACCTCCAGCCCCTCGATCTCGACCCGCTGGCGCTGGACCTCGAAAATGCCGTTGCCTTGCGCGATCAGCAGCTGGCCACGATCGCTCGACGACCAGAAATAGGTGGTGCTGGCATCGACCGGTCCGCGCTTCACCTCGACCCCGACCTCGCGATTGTTCGACACGACCGGTTGGATATCGAGGAAGCCGTCGAGCCGGACATTGGGGGTGGCGATGGCGCGAGTGATGCGGCCGATATCGGCCATGGTGAACCCCTGGGCATAGCTGGCATAGGCGCGCACGCCCGCGACCGGCTCGACGATCGCGCCGCCGTTGAACAGCAGGTCGCTGAATTTCGGGGTGCCGCCGGTCACGGCGACGCCGCCATAGCTTGCCGGGTTGCGACCGTCATAGGTGGTCGAGGCGAGCGTGCGGAAATCGTCGATGCGGACCTGCACATTCTCCCAACGCGCACCGCCGGCGAGGCGGACGACGCCGTCGAACAGCTTCAGATTGGCCTGGGCGAACGGGGCGAGGCTGCGGAAGTCGGCGGGCGGGACCCAGATGCGGTCGGTGGCGATCAGCCGTTGTTCGGTCTTGTCGAACAGCGCGTCGAAGCCGATCGTCGCGACCAGTGCCTCGAACCCCGGCAGTGCGCGTTCATAGCTGGCCTTCGCCCCCAATTTGCGCGAGCGGTTCTCGGACTGGTCGAACAGCGTGCCGATGGGGGCCAGCGCCGGGTCCTGGAAAGTCGGAATGATCGTCACCTCGCCGCCGAACGTATCGTGGGTGCGGTTGAAGAAGAATTGGGTGACGAGATTGCCGCCGAACAGGTCGCTGTCGGTATAGGAGAGCGACAGTGCCTCGGCCCGGTTGGCGGCGGGCTTGCCCGGCGGGTCGCCGCGCACCGCGCTGGTCGGCACGCCGGTGCGACGGTTGCCCGCGATCGCGAGATAATCGCCCTCGCCATTCAGTTCATAGCGGTTGACGATCAGGTCGAGCCGTCCGGTCGCGCCGACCTCCAGCCCGAACCGCGCGAAAATGTCGGTGGCGCGCGAGTCCTGCGTCTCGCCCTGGGTCAGGTTGACGCCGATGCGCCGGTCCTGCGCATCGTAGAACGCACCGCGCCGTTCGTAGCTGGCACCGACCGTCGCGTCGAACCGCCCGGTCTTGACCTGGACCAGTCCGGCCGCCTTGCCACCGAACCCATCCTTTTCGAAGCCGTCTGCGCTCGTCCCCTGCACCAGTGCCCGGCCGCTGACGCCCTCTTGTCGCGGGGCGCCGACCGTCACCTGATTGACGATGCCGCCAGTACCGCCGACGCCCTGCAACGCGTTCGACCCATAGATCAATTCGACGCGGTCGATGAAGAAGCCGTCGATGGTGAAGCCGTCGCGGCTGCCGTCGCGCAGCGGCGTCGTCTGCGGAATGCCGTTGATCGCATAGAGCGGCGAACGGCCGCGCGACGTCTCCCCCGCCCCCGACAATTTGCCGCGCGTCGGTGAGAAGCTGGGCGTCAGCGTCGCGACGGCATCGGTGACGCTGCCGGAAATCGCGATCTGCTGGTCGAGCGCCTGCTTGTCGATCAGGTCGATGGTCAGCGGCAGGGCGTTGGGCGGCAGGATGGTGCGCGCGGCGGTGATGACGATGTCGTCGTCCGACGCTTCGTCGCTGGCGGCCGGCACGTCCTGCTGCGCGAATGCCCCTTGCGGGACCAGCGCGAACGCCGCCGTCCCGATCAGCCAGTACGAACGTCTCCCATTCGACAACACTATCATTTCCCTTACGCAACGATTGACCTGTATCAACGCGGCCGCTATCGCGATCAATTATCAATAGCAACCCCAGATGAGCGAACCGTCGATGACCCGTACCGTGCTTTTTCAGCTTCACTGGTTCCTCGGCATCACTGCGGGACTGGTGCTGGCGGTGATGGGCGTGACCGGCGCATCGCTCAGTTTCGGACCGGAAATTCTGGCGGCGCTGAACCGCGATGGCCCCGTCGCGGCGGGTACCCGTCTGTCGGGACCGGCGCTGGCCGAGCGGTTCGCGGCGCAACGGCCGGATGCGGCGATCACCCGATTGACCGTGCCGGCCGATTTCGAGCGAGCCGACGCTGGTCGGCTATACCCTGCCCGGGTCGAAGGAACGCCATATCGAGCGGATCGACCCGGCAACCGGGCGGCTAACGGGCGAATTGCGCGGCATCGGCGTGTTCGAGGTGATGGAGGATCTGCACCGCTGGCTGGCGCTGCCCGACGGCGGCGACGGGTGGGGGCGGCAGATCACCGGCTTTTCGGCGATCGCGCTGATCTATTTCGCATTGTCAGGGCTGTATCTGCGCTGGCCGAAACGGGCGCTCGACTGGCGCAACTGGTTCGTACTCGACCTGAAGAAGACCGGACGCAACCTGTATCGCGCGCTGCATGCGGTGGTCGGCGGCTGGGTGCTGGTGTTCTACGTCATCAGCGGGCTGACCGGGCTGTGGTGGTCCTATGACTGGTATCGCGACGGGGTGAAGGCGATGCTGGTCGCCGAGGCGCCCGCCGACCGAACCCGCCACGCCAAGGGAGCCAAGGCCGATCTGACGCTGGCATGGCGGAGTTTCGAACGCGCGACCGAGGGACGCCAGTACGAACGGGTCGTCGCCAGCGTTCGCGACGATCAGGTGCAGTTCCGCGCGAAACTGCCCGATGCGCGCCATGACCGGGTCAGCGACGAACTGACCATCGACGGCATCAGCGGCGCGGTAGTATCGGCGACACCCTATGCCGCTCGGACGCTGGGCGAGGATATCGTCACCAGCGTCTATGAACTGCATCGCGGCGCCTATTTCGGCATTGCCGGCCGGATCGCGATCCTACTGAGCAGCCTTGCGATGCCGTTATTCACCATCACCGGCTTCCTGCTGTATTTCGCGCGTCGGCGGCGCAAGGCGGCATTGGCCGCGGTCGTGACCGACACGTCCGAGGTGCCGATGGCGCAGGCGACGACGCTGGTCGCCTATGCGAGCCAGACCGGATCGGCAGAGCGGATCGCGCGACTGACCGCCAAGGCCCTGCCCTCCGCCACCGCGCTGCCGATCGCGGCGCTGGACGATGCCGCGTTGGCGCGGGTCAGGCGGCTGTTCGTGGTTGCCAGCACCTATGGCGAGGGGGAGCCGCCGGACGCTGCGCGCGCCTTTGCCCGGACGCTCGACGGAACGGCGCCGGACCTGTCGCACCTCGAATATGCGGTGATGGCGCTGGGCGACCGCGAATATGCCGAATTCTGTGCGTTCGGCCACCGGGTCGACCGCTGGCTGCACGATCGCGGCGCGACCCGGCTGTTCGATGCGGTCGAGGCCGATGGCGACGATGCCGATGCGCAGCGTCATTGGCAACGGCAACTGGCCGGTCTGGGCGCGCGCACCGATCAGCCGGACTGGGCGCCGGCGGCGATGGGTGGATGGCGACTGGTCGAACGTTGGCCGCTCAATCCGGGCAGCAGCGGCGGCGAGGCGTGGCATGTCGTGCTCGAACCGGTCGACGGCAGCGCCGACTGGACCGCTGGCGATATCGTCGAGATCGTACCGCAACAGGATGTGCGCCGGGTCGACGCCTTCCTGACCACGACCGGCATCGCCGATACGCCGGAGACGCGCGCGCTGCTGATGACGCGTATCCTGTCGGGTGCGCCCGATACCGATATCGCGACGCTCAAGCCGATCGGCCACCGCGAATATTCGATCGCGTCGATCGCCGCATCGGGCCGGGTCGAACTGATCGTGCGGCGGTGCCCGGCAGTTGACGGCTTCGACGGTCTGGGATCGGGCTGGCTGTGCAACGGCGCTCCGGTTGGCGGGATCGTACAGGCGCGGGTGCGGGCCAATCCGGCCTTCCACCCGCCGCAGGACCCCGCCACGCCGCTCCTCCTGATCGGTAACGGCACCGGGCTGGCGGGACTGCTCGCCCATCTCCGTCACCGGGCGGCCGGCGGCGGCGGACCGGTGGCGCTTTATTGGGGCGAGCGACAGGCGGCGCGCGACGATTTCCACGTGGCGGAGCGGCAGGCGCTGATCGAGCGCGGGATCCTGACCCGGTCGGTCACCACCTGGTCCCGCGATCCGGGCGGCCATCGCTATGTCCAGGACGCGGTGGCGGCGGATGCGCCGGCGATCGCGCAGGCGGTCGCGGGCGGAGCCGCGATCTATGTCTGCGGCAGCGTGCAGGGCATGGCACCAGCGGTCCATGCAGCCCTCACCACGATCCTCGGCGATGCGATGGTCGAGGCGATGCTGGCCGACGGTCGCTACCGCCGCGATATCTATTGAGCGGCGATCAGTGGCGGTGCTCGCGCCGCAACCGGTAGCGCCCATCGGCATAGTCGTCGAACAGGCCGGTGATCGCGGGATGATCGACCGGTTCCTCGCTGTCGTCGGCGATCAGATTCTGCTGGCTGACATAGGCGACATAGCTCGCATCGGCATTTTCGGCGAGCAGGTGATAGAAGGGCTGGTCCTTGCGCGGGCGCGCCTCGGCCGGGATCGACTGATACCATTCCTCGCTATTGGCGAAGATCGGATCGATATCGAACACGACTCCGCGAAAATCGAACAGGCGGTGGCGCACGACGTCGCCGATCGAGAAACGGGCATGGGCGACCGGCGGCAACGGCGTGCCGCGGTCGAGCGGGGGGGAGGACGGGGCCTTCATGCGAAATAATCTAGGTCCGATGTGCGATTGCAGCAAGGAGGCGCTTGCAAGTCTCGAATCCTTGGGCTAACCGACCGCCCTCGCTGACCACCGTGCCGCGCTGACCTGCGGCATGGAGCGAGAAACCTCTGCGGAGAGGTGGCAGAGTGGTCGATTGTACCGCACTCGAAATGCGGCGTGCCTTTACGGGTACCGAGGGTTCGAATCCCTCCCTCTCCGCCATTATCCCATCCCGATACAGCCCAATCAGTCCCTACGGGGCAGCATTTGCGTGCGTTTTCGGCTATGGCCCGTCTCAACCGATCCTGATTTGTTCCAGCCCAGCGCGGGGGTATCGAGGGTATCGGTCGGGGTACGATAGAACGAGGTCGGGGTATCATGCTGACGGACGCAGCCGCTCGGAAGGCCGAGCCGAAGGACAAGCCATATAAGCTCTCCGATACCGGCGGGCTCTACCTGTTCGTCGCCCCCTCGGGGCTGAAGTCATGGCGCATGAAGTTTCGCATGGACGGAAAGGAGAAGCTCCTGACGTTCGGCACCTATCCCGATATGCGGCTATCGGCCGCGCGCGAGAAACGCGACGCGGCACGTCTATCGATCCGCCAAAACGTCGATCCGTCGGGCGCGCGTCGTCGGGCGCAGGAAGAACGCGAGCGCGAGCGGGCCGAACAAGCCAAACTGGTGACGTTCGAATCGGCGGCGCGGTTGTGGTTCGACTTGCAGAAAGGTCGCTGGGCGCCGGTTCACGCCGACGACGTGCTAACGAGCCTCGAACGCGACATCTTCCCCAGCCTGGGCGACAAGGCGCTGGTCGCGATCACCGCGCCTATGGTGCTGAAGACGCTGCGCGTCGTCGAGGACCGCGGCGCGATCGAGACAGCGAAGCGGCTACGCCAGCGCATATCGGCCGTCTATTCCTACGCGATCTCCGAAGGCATCGTGGAGAGCGACCCCGCGGCGGTCGTCGGCAATGCGCTGAAGCCGTTGCCGAAGAAGGGGCAACAGCCTGCGTTGATCGCGATCGACGAGGCGCGCGGCGTCCTGCTCGCGGCCGAGGCGTCCGGCGCGTCGCCGATCACGAAACTTGCGTCGCGCTTCCTCGCGCTGACCCAATCGCGGCCCGGCATGGTCCGGGGCGTCGCGTGGGACGAGATCGAGGGAGTCGATTGGGATGACCGGACCTATGGCCCGTTCCTGCCGATCTGGCGCGTGCCGGCCGCCCGCATGAAGCTGACGCTGCATCTGAAGGACGAGGAATCATTCGAGCATATCGTGCCGCTGACATGGCAGGCGGTCGACGTGCTGCGCGCTGCGCGACGGTTGACGGGTCGCAATCGGCTGGTCTTCCCCAGTCAGCGCCATAGCCACAAGCCGCTCAGCGAGAACGCGATCGGGTATCTGTATAACCGCGTGGGGTATCACGGTCGGCACGTACCCCACGGCTGGCGGTCCAGCTTCTCAACGAACATGAACGCGCTGGCGGTGAAGCGGAAGTTTCTGAGCGACCCGGCCGTCATCGAATTGATGCTGGCGCACGTCCCGGAGAACAAGGTGAAGGCCGCATACGATCGCGCCGGCCACATGGAGCGCCGGCGCGAACTGTCTCAAGAATGGTCGGACATGCTTATGAAGGGAATGGCGGCGGCGAACGATCTAATCGGCGGTGCCCGGCGAGGCGGCTAACGCCGCTTCGCCTTGGGGATACCCAGCCGCTCGCAAGCCTCGTCGTCGGCAAGGTGCATCGCCTGCCACGGTTTCATGCCGCCCAGAACCCGTTCGCGCATGAGCAGGATCATTGCCCGGTGCGCCTCCGGGTCGACGCGCAAACCGGCGACGATCGGTTCCCCATCACGAAGGTAGTTGATGCCATCCCCATCCTCGACGGTCTCGATTTTGTCGTCGGGGATGAACGGAAAGACGGGGGGCACGTCCTTCTCCTGCGGCGTGATGCAGATATACCGGCCTTCGTTCTCAATCATCGAATGCAAAACCAGTAAGTCGCCCTGTACCCACCAACCGAGAACGTGTTTGCTGACCCCTGTCGGATCGTTCTTGGCATAGAAGATACAGTTCACATGGCATTCCCGCGCCTTCATATTGGCCCAAGCGAGTTCGTGGGCCGGCGCACGCTCACCCTTCACGAAGGGTAGCTGCCGTATCTCTTCGACCTGTCGCGCTTCCCACTCCGATCCCGGGCGGTCCCATAGGTCGCATTCCAGCAGGATCGCTGCGCGCAGTATTGCCTCGCGGCGCTTCGCTTCACCCACGGTAATCCCTCCCTGCTGCGATCAAGGCTCTGTGTTCTGCCGACCCCGTCCACGTCGGCGGGATGTATGTCCCCGGCACCTCTCGGCAGAGCCGAACCATGTTGTGTACCTGCGCGAGATACCCCTCAAGCCTCTCCATTTTGGTAGCCATCGACGACCGCGTGCCGCGGATATCGGACGCTGCCAGCACGTCGACCGGGGTGTCGGAAACCCACCATAGATCGGGGTTGTCGCCGACGTCGCGGGCGCTCTCGTTCAGTGCCCTGCCCTCGCCCGTATCGTACCCTCGATGCGTCGGCCACGGCACGACCGGAATGTCGCTGGTCCGGAAGCCAAGCGCGATCCGGTTCATCACCAGTACCGAGACTGCCGTAGCGTCGAGCTCGAGCCGCTTCGTTTCACCAGTTTCCTTGTCTGTCGTATAGACGTCGAAGTGCTGAAGGCACTTCGGCACGTTGATGTCGGAAGTGAACCACGCCAGCGCCGGGAAGTCCTCCAACGGCCGGCGGAACCCGGCCGAGGTGTAGACCTTGCCGAACGCCGGGTGCTCTGCACCGTCCGATCGCCCTTCGAGATCGATCACTCCCGACATCCAGATTAGGTTCGTGCGGATGATGCTGGTGTGGTGCCACACCATGTCTTTCTGTGCGGCTGCGCGCCGCTTCGCTTCGCCCATAGTTGCCTCCTTACGCTGTCGGGCGCCAACCCATCGGGTTCGCGACCCACGCGTTGATGTCGGTTTCGTACCACGCGACCAGTCCGTCACTGATCGGGGTCGGTTCGGGGAATGTCTTCGCTGCGATCCTACGATAAATCGTCGACCGGGAAAGAGCCGTGCGCTTCACGACATCGGCCAGCCGCAGGAAGTTGTCTCGGCTTCGATCGGTCATTGCCGCCTCCGATGCTTAATCGGTGTAACCTTCGCTTCGGCATGGTCGACGCAGCCCTGTCGCCACGGCAGATGGGTTTCTGCCGAAAGCCGGATCGCCTCCGTCACGGCTTGGTCGAGGGTATCGGTGATGATGACGCCGCCGACATCTTCAAGTTGCCCGTCGCCGCCTACCAAGGTGACGATCCAGACAGGTCGCTTTTCGTCGCCCTCCCAAGCGCATTCCACTACCAGCTCGCCGGCATCCTTTTCACATTCCTTCAAAACCGAGCGCGGACCCTCGACGACGTGGTCGTACAGTTGCGCAGCAATCATCGGCGCGAAGTTCTGCATCAGGACGTTCGAAGCGGCTGCGCATAGCACACCCGCCGCTATGCACGGTTCGGGCTCCTTATCGGTGACAGCTTTCGAGATTGCGAGAATGAGCGCCATTTGCCCTTCGGTTGGCTGCGTCCTCTCCAACTGCTCGATCGCCGAGAGGTCCGCGTACGCGCGGCGAGCCATCTCGCGCTTTGCAGCTTCGATCTGCCCGGCCTTCAGGTCGGCAAAGGCAGCATAGCCTTTCTGTTCGTGAAACCGGACGCCGGCCGGCAGCGTGTCGAGCCAATCGCAGAACGCGATGACGCGCGGGTCGATATTGGTGGTCTCGTTCGTCATCGTCTGTTCCTTCCATCACGGCACGGCGCGCAGCGTCCGCCGACCAGCCGCTTGCTATCCTCGCCGCATTGTCCGCATTCGCCGGGTTCGCCGGCCGGGACCGGCAATCGCGCCGCCGCTAGGCTGTGCGCGAGGTGCTGTTCGGCCAGCTCGTTTGCGTCGTCGATTGCGTCAGCCATCGCCGCGCGTCCCGGCCTTCACCGTTCCGACCTCCTGCATGATGATGAAGGTGCTTTCGGGATAGACTTGCAGGAGGCGACGAGCCTCCGTCTCTGCCGCTGCGCGATCGGCATGGCGGAAGCGAGGGTTGCGCACCTGGCTCTTGTGGCTGGGTTTCACGACGCCAGCGCCGGCCTTCCGCCACAGAAGGAATTTGCCGCGAAACGAGGTGGTGACGCCGTCGATCGCGGCTGGTGCGGTGGTGTTGTCGGTCATGCTGCGGCTTCTTTCGTTGCAGTGGTGTTGGTAGGCTCGTCGCGACGAACGTCGGGCGTCGGGCCGAAAAAGAGGGACCACGACAGGCCGAAGCCTTCGAAGCAGATGCACCACGCACGCCCTTCGCCGCGCAGGTCCCAGCGCTCGGTCGTGTTGTCGCGGTCGATACGGATATCGGGCAGAAGGCTACCGCCCCAGCGTTCGGACAAGCGTTCGAAGAACGTCATGCCGCCTTCCCCCTGTGATCGGCGAGGTTCACGACGAAGCCCGTCGGCGCACGTTCGCCATCGTTCGGGTCGTCGGCTTCGCGTTCCTCCCACGCGCCGCAGCGCCGGCTTTCATGGGTCTGCGGGAACATGGCCCGGACAGTCCGAGTGGTGTCGCCTACCAGCCGCGGCGGGTCGATTGTGCAGACACCCAGGAACTGTTCGGGTTCGCCGGGCAACGTCTCCCAACTAGCGAAGGCTGGACGGCCCCGCTCCCACCATTCGCAGTTCGCGCAGCGTTCGTGATGACGAGGGGGCATGTCAGCGACCCTCCTGCATGGCGAAAGTGAGATAGGCGGCGATACGGCCGGCCTCCTGCGTCGCGTCGCAGTCGGGCATCCGCTCCGCCATCCCCATGACGCGAGCAAGGATCGGTCCGCGATCCTTCCGCGGCATCCGTTCGAGCATTGCCATGATGAACGCAAGGGCGGGCGTCCGCTCGAATGCCAGTGCCTTGCGGACGGCATCGGACGGCTGCTGTCGCTTGGCGCGAGCGTCGGCGATCGGGGTAACGGTCCCCATATCAGCGGCCCTCCCCGTGAAGGCGACGCGCGTCTGCTTCGAATATCTCCAGCCAGTCGTCGGCATAGAACTCGCGGTCGCGCATGTAGGCGATCTTGGTCGCCAGCGCCTCGCAATCCGGGGCGGGCGCATGGACGACAAGGTCCATCGCTGCACAGTACCGGTCGACCGCCGCATCCTCGTCGGGGTGCCGATCCGGCAGGCTGTCGGAATATGATCGGGCAGCAAGGTAGGCAGCGTTCAGCTTATCCCACGTTGTGCGGGGCATTGCGGCGGTCATGCGCTGGCTCCTTCCGGAAACTGCGCACGAACACTTTCCCACGCGTTGTCGAGGCTGCCGAGAACGAGGATCGCCTGCGCGTCGACAACGATCTTTGCCGCTACCTCCATATCCAGCTCGTTGCCTTCGGCGGTCAGCTGCAAAGCGAGCACCATCACGGCTTCGAGTTCTGCTGCGCTTTCAGGTTTGGTGCCGAGGATGCGAGTTTCGAGCGCGGCGATACCCCCGCAAAGCGCATCGGTTTGCTCAGTGCTCAAGAACTTGCCTGCTTCGGCGTTGACGATGCGGCACAGTTCGTTCCGATTGGCCAGCCATTCCCTATGACGAGGCGCCGTCATGCTACGGTTCCTTTCGCAGTCAGCATCGGCGCGGCGTCGCTCAACAGCGCCGCCATCTGTTCCAGCTTGTCAGCGAGGATCTCGGCCGCGCTCCATGACCGCATCGCGGCGATGCCTGCCGTCGACTTGGCGTCGAGTGACGGGATAACGACGTCCATCACGTCGCAGTTGGCACTGGTCAGCGCCAACCCTGCCTGCTCGAGCCACATAGCGACGGCATCAACGACCTTCGTCGGGTCGGTTATGACGAATTGAGTTTCAAAGCCGTTCGCCATCGTTCAGCCCTCCTGCCCGAAGCGCATGGCCTCGGTTTCGAGCATATCGTCCCAGCAATCGGTGAACCGGCCGCCGCCCTTGGCGACGAGGAACTTGAAGGCGAAAGCATTGGCGTCAGGCGATGGGATCGACATCAATGCGTCTTCCGCTTGATCGCGACGCTTTACACACCGGTCCAACGCGTAAGCGTCGACCTGATCGTCCGCTTCGGCTTGGTTCTCCCATTCGCGAGCCTCGACATAGGCGGCGCGGGCGGACGCCCATTCGCTATCGAGACGGGTCGGCGAACGTTCAGAAGCTGCGAACCGCGCGACGTCATCGAATAGCGGCTTGAGGACGTCGGCCCTGTACTGGTCGTTCCAACCATCCTCGCCCGGCGCCAGAAAATATTGCATCTTCCACAGGAGCGCGCCGTGGTGCGGAGCGGGCATTTCAATCGCTGCGTCGACGGCAGCGTTGTATTCTTGATCGTTGTCGTTGATCGCGTCGCGAACTGCGTCCCGGCCTTCCCCGTCGGGCATCGCCTGCAACGCTGCGATCAGGCGGTCGCCAGTCGCCTTAGCGAGATTGATCCGCCACTGCGCGGCATCCCAAGCTGCCGCGGTGCCAAGCTGTGGATGAAACACGACTGCTGCGAGACGGGCGGCGATGCTGCCGGCCGGAGCGCTGAAAATAGGCGGGGTCCGCGCTTCGCGGGCAGCAGTCTTCGGTTCGCCCGACGAGGTCGAGCAAGTGGTTTCGGCGGCCATGAGCCATCCTCCCTGCGGTGTGTGGGTCGCAAGTGGATTGGCGGAGGCTGGCCCCTATTGCGGGATACCGAGCACGACTTTCCTAGCCTTGCGGTCAGGGTCGGCGGGCCTAACGGCTGCACTCACCTGATATGTCCCATTTAGCCACACGGCTAGCGGACTGCAAGACCAAATTAGCCTACTGGCTAAAGTTGTGATGCTTGGAACACGACGCGGCCTACGACGGTGAACGGTTCCCGACCTAGCGGGATGGGTCGATGGTCCGGATTGGACGAAACCGGCTCGAGTCGCGGTGGGTCGCCGCGGAACCGTTTGAACGTCGTTTCTCCGTCGGCATTCATGATCGCGTACAGCTTGCCGTCGAGCAGATCGGTCAGGTCAGGGTCGACAACGACGTAGGCGTTCTCACCAACTACGAGGTCCATGCTATCGCCATCTGGCCGCAGAGCGAAAGCACGCTCGCCCTGATAGGGAACTGCAATATAGCCGCTAGGATCGAGAACAGCTTCGCGCCAGTTTCCTGCCGCGATCTGCCCTACGATTGGGATCATTCGCGCAGGGACCGTTGCGGGCATGTTCGCCAGTAGGTCGGTAACTGGTACGTCGAGGGCGTTTGCTATCTTCATGATGAGATCGCCGCTGGCAGCGCGCTGGGCGCGTTCGACCTTTGCAATGGTCGTGAAGTGGACGCCGACCTTCTCACCGAGCTCAGCCATCGTCAGCCCCTTGCGGAGCCGGACCTCACGGATGCGGTTCATATTCGTAACGTCGACCATGCGGCCCTCCCTCCGCGCCTTAGTAGCCGGTTGGCTAAGGATGGAAAGAGAAATCGGCTAAACCCTTAGTCTCATAGCTGGACACGAACTAGCCATGTGGCTAGTTATGCCACCATGCAATTAGCCGACTATCTAGCCGAACAGCGCATTAGCCTCTCAGCTTTCGCCCGACAGGTAGGCGCCAAGAACGCCCGCACGATCCAGCGATACACGAAGCATGGCCGGGTACCGGCCGGTTCGATGATGGCTAAGATCATGGCCGCGACGAATGGCCGAGTTCAGCCGAACGACTTCTTTCCCGCCGCAGGCGAATAGCGATGGCTGAACCGACAGGGGGGCAGCCCAGCGCTGTGGTCGCCGGGTCCGAACAGGTTGCAGGCTTGCTCGGTCAATGCCGGGCGAAGTCGCAAATCTATACCGCTAGGGAAGTTGAGTTCCTGACGTCGATCGCCGGTCAGAACCGCGCTCGGGTGCAGATACCGTTGACGACCGGGCAACTCGAATGGTTGCAGGCACTTGCCGAGCGTGAACCCCTCGACTTCGCGGCGATCAACAAGGCGGCGCTGGCGGTGTTGCACGCCGTCTGCCGGCGCTGGCTTCCCGATGGCACGCTGTACGGCAACGAATGGGTCGCGAGGAACCCGACGCGGGCGGATGGCAAGCCCGGATCGTTCCGTATCAACGTCAACACCGGCAAATGGGCCGACTTCGCACAGGAAGGTGCGCGGGGCGGAGATCCGATCAGCCTCGCCGCTTACCTGTTCCACGCAAACGACCAGATCGCCGCGGCGACCGATGTCAAGCGAATGGTGGGTCTATGACGTTCGGGGCCGATCCGTTCGTCACGATCACGCCGGACGAGGCGACCGAGGCGGCGGCGCCACCAAAGAAGGCGGACAAGGTGCCGATCGTCCCGGTTCCTGCCGACGCGCCGCCGTTCAACTTCAAGATTCCCGCGCTTGGTGGAGCGCCGAAACGCACATGGGCGTACCGGGACGGAACCGGAGCGCTGCTTGGGTATGACGCCCGGTTCGAATACATGGCGGACGGCGAGCCGGCGAAAGACGTCCTGCCCGTCACCTTCTGCCAGGTCGGCGATAAACAGGGATGGCGATCAAAGGCATTGCCTGCGCCTCGTCCGATGTACGGGCTCGACCGGCTGGCGGAGCGGCCAGATGCGCCGGTTGTCATTGCCGAAGGTGCGAAGAGCGCGGACGCGGCCGGCACGCTGCTGCCGGATCATGTTGCGATGTCATGGTCAGGTGGCGCGAACGCGATATCCCAGACGAACTGGTCGTCCCTAAAGGGGCGCAACGTCCTAATCTGGCCGGATCGCGATCGGCATACCGACGTGGCCGGCGAAGAGAAGCCGTACGATGACCAACCGGGCACGATCGCAGCCGAGAACATCGTCGGCAGGCTGAAGGGTGTCGCGGCAACTATCCGCCTGCTCGACCTGTCGGAGTTCGATTGCGAGGATGGCTGGGACGCGGACGACGCCGTTAAAGAAGGTTGGACAGCCGAACGGGCTGCAGCTTTCGTCGACCAGTACGCGCGCGCGGTCGATCAGGAAGCCATCGGCACCGTCCTGCCATACAATTTCGAGAACACGGCCGAGGGCTTGTTCCACGTCGAGTCCGAAAGCCGCCGACTTCGCATCTGCGGCCGGGTCAAGGTGCTGGCGAAGACGCGCGATCTAAACGGGGGCTCATGGGGCCTGCTGCTCGAATGGCGCGACGATGATGGCCGGGTACACCGCTGGTCTATGCCGAAGGCGATGCTGGCCGGCGACGGCGGAGCAGTTCGCGAGGAGCTATTCAGTCGCGGCCTGTTCGTGTCGACCGATCCGAAAGCCCGCGCGAAACTGCTTGAGTTTCTGTCGACGGTCGACACGTCAGTTCGCGCCCGTGCGGTGCAAAAGGTCGGTTGGGCTGGAACGGCGTTCGCCTTGCCGCATGTCACCATCGGCGACACCGCCACTGATCGCGTCATATTCCAGAACCCGGACGCAGGCGCCCACCATTACACCAGCGCCGGCACCCTCCGGGAATGGCAGGACAACGTCGCGAAGCTGGCGATTGGTAACAGTCGTCTCGTCTTCATGATGTCGGCGGCATTCGTCGGCCCTATCCTCGCGCCCGCGACCGAAGAGGGTGGCGGCGTCAACCTTGTCGGCGGGTCGAGTACCGGCAAGACCACTGGTCTCAAAGCCGCGGTCAGCGTCTGGGGGCCGCCATCGTTCATGCGGACGTGGCGGGCGACCGGAAACGGCCTCGAAGGTGTCGCCGCGCAGCATTCGGAAACGCTGCTGTGCCTCGACGAGCTCGGGCAGCTTGAACCGCGTGAGGCCGGGCCAGTCGCCTATATGCTTGGCAACGGTCAGGGAAAGGTTCGCGCATCGCGCAGCGGCGGTTCACGAGCCCCGGCAACATGGAACATCATGTACTTGTCGACGGGCGAGGTTTCGTTGGCGGACATCGCGCGCGAAAGCAAACCCGGCAAGTCGCCGATGGCGGGGCAAGAGGTCCGCATCCTCGACGTGCCCGCTGACGCCGGCAAGGGCATGGGCCTGTTCGAAAACATTCACGGCGCCGACAGCCCAGAGGCGTTCTCCCGTCAGATCAAATCGGCAGGCGACGAATATTACGGCACTGCTTCGCTTGCGTTCATTGAGGAGCTGGCCGCGATACACGGCGATGTCGGCGACATGATCGCAGCGAGTGTGGCGGACTTCGTGGCGACCCATGTGCCGGCCGGTGCCGATGGACAGGTTCAGCGCGCAGCTCGGCGTTTCGGTCTCGTGGCGGCGGCTGGAGAACTGGCTACGGCGCTCGACATCCTTCCATGGCCGAAGAACGAAGCGTTCGGCGCGGCTGGTGTCATGTTCAAAGCGTGGATCGGTCGCCGCGGTGGCGTGGGTTCGGCAGAGGACCGCAATATCCGCGACCGCCTCATGGCGTTCATCGAAGCGCATGGCAGTTCGCGCTTCTCACCAATAGTCCAGCCCGATGCCAGCTTTGAACGTCCGGTAAACAATCGAGCCGGTTTTTGGGCGAACCGATTGGTCGGCGGCGAGACGGTCCGGGAATACCTGTTCCTGCCCGAAGCGTTCAAGGACGTCTTCGCGGGCTTTGATATGGCGACCGTAACCCGAGTGCTGATCCGGGAAGGGTTGCTGCACCCCGACAAGGCAAAGAAATCCGCGCAAAGCCGAACCCTTCCAGAGATCGGGAAGGCGCGGGTCTATGTCGTGAGCGTCTCGGAAACGGAGGGGCCGAATGGCTGACCCGTTCGCCTTGATCCGCAAGCGCGATGTGGAGGAAACGACCTCGTACACCCAGGTCGAAGAACACCCGGAACACGCGAACACGGCAGAGGTGTTCGAAGAAAAACCGCACTTTTCCGCCATTGCACACCGGGAACACGAGGAACACCGGCTAGAACCGGGAGGGCTAAGGATGCGCGATTTGACGCATTTGCCGCCTCATTGGACGGGTGCGATGCGATCGTTGGCTCAGGTGCCCTGCCCGTCATGCGCCCGCCCCGAACGATGGCGGCAGATCGTTCGCGACGCCGCGACATTCCTGCTGAACTGGCACGATCAGGCTGACGAAATGGGTTGGACAGTCGGGCATGTGTTCGGACTGGACCCGGGCGAACCGAATGGGGCGATTGGATTGGTCCTGTTGATCAACGGCGGCAGCGTCCGCCGTCTTTTCGTTGATGAGCGGGGACGACATGCCGCGCACCTCAAGCGAGGTGCGGCGGACGAGATCGTATGGCGGCTGATCGCTGCCGACGCCCCGCCAGTGTGGGCGCTGGCCGATATGGAGCTACGGTGATGGAGGAAAATTTGGGGGCGGCTTTAGCGCAAGGTGTTCCGGGTGTTCGCGGTGTTCCGGCGCGGAAAAGCGTGGGTTTACGGGAACACCTATATAGGTGTGTGGTGTTCTCATGTGTTCCACACATTAAGGACCGCACTGCGGAGGGAGCCGCAACATGACCCGGTGGTTCATCCTGCGGACCGCCGGGTCTCGCACCCTGCCCCTCGTCCGATCGCTGGCGACGGCTGGGGTCCGAGCATGGACACCAATTACCACCGCCCGGCGCCGGAAGTCCCGTCGATCGCCGTCGTTCGTCGTCCGGGAGGCGGCGATGCTGCCAACGTTCGTGTTCGTGGATGCCGACCACCTCGACGAACTGGTTCGGTATGAACGATCACCGGCCAGCCCCCACCCGCCCTACTCGGTGTTCCGGTTCTACCACCGCGCGCCCCTGCTGAACGACGCCGCTATCGAGGCGCTGCGCATGTTCGAGCGGCAAGCGGTGCCGAAGGCCGAGCGCCGTACCGTTCCCGTAGGATCGACGATCCGCCTGCCTGACGGTCCGTTCGCCGGGCTGGATGGCATCGTTCAGGCGAGCGATGGCGGGTACACGCTGGTAGCGTTCGGCGGTCGGATGGAAGTGAAGATTGAGACTTTCATTCTGACCGGTGATGCAGTACAGCCCAATCGGTAGCCTTATGGCATCGCTGCATGAGCAGCTAGGGAGCAGGTCGCAACGACCGTCGCCTACGGTGGCTCCCGCCCCGCGTTTCAGCGGTTGTGCGACGCATTGGCGAACATCGATAGGTGGCATCATGCCGAGCAAGCCGCCCAGCCTGACGCTGCGTCGCTATGTCCCGCGTCGGTCATGGGACCACGGAGGCAAGAGCCGGCACGAACGCGGCTACGGCACGGCATGGGACAAGCTCCGTGCGCAGGTGCTGGCTGACGAACCGATGTGCCGTTCCTGCTTACAGGAACACGGTATCGTCACCGCCGCGACGCAGGTCGACCACATCAAGGCGAAGGCCAAGGGCGGCACCGATGACCGGAGCAACCTGCGCCCCCTGTGCAAGCCCTGCCATGACCGCAAGAGCGCGGCCGATCGCGGGCACCGGGTGCGACCGACGATCGGCGAGGACGGATGGCCGGTCACCTGACCGCGCCGGACGCGATCTGACCGAAAATGCGACGAACCGAGTGCGAAACCCCTCGACACCCGGCAACACGCAACATTGTTGCGCATCCCGAGGGGGGGAGGTCGGAAAGTTGAGGGTCGTCGCCCCCTAGTACCGATCCCGTCCCAAAACTCTCGCATCCACGATTGAAAGAATGACCCCGATGGCCCGTGCGCGCACCCCTGTCGCGAAAGCGAAGGCGACGGGCGCGGCGGCGAAGAACCCCCAGCGCCATCGCGACCGCAAAGAACCCGTTTCCCGCCCCCTTGGCGACCCGTCGACCTTCCTCGACGAGCACGGCCGAATGGCATGGGAGGCATATCGCCGCGAACTGCCGTGGCTGATGGAATCGGACCGCTCGCTGATCGAAGTCGCCTGCTCTGTTCGCGGAAAGCTGCTGTCCGGCGGCGACGTCGGGGTTCAGGCGCTCAGCATGTTGCAGTCGATCCTCAGCAAGCTGGGCGGATCGCCGGCCGATCGCAGTAAGGTGGCGGTGCCGGATGACGAGAAGGAAGAAGACGAGTTCTTCGGCGACTGCTGATCGCGCCACCCGGTTCGCGCTGGACGTCCTTGACGGCAAGTTCGTCGCCGGCCCGCATGTTC
Source organism: Sphingomonas sp. BL-S-05 (assembly GCF_055521695.1). NCBI lineage: Bacteria > Pseudomonadati > Pseudomonadota > Alphaproteobacteria > Sphingomonadales > Sphingomonadaceae > Sphingomonas > Sphingomonas sp. BL-S-05. The sequence goes on from NZ_CM145499.1 coordinate 1,480,368, forward strand.
GCAACGCCTGCCGCCGGCATATCGACGACCTGCAGTATGGCGCTGACCGCGGGCTGTCATATTCGGAGGCGAAGGCCGACCGGGTCATCCGGTTCTATGAGAAGAAGCTGCGGTTGAACGGCGGGCAATTCGAGGGTCGCCCGTTCCTGCTGCACCCCAGCCAGGCGTTCAAGCTGGGCAACATCTTCGGCTGGCTGCGCGCCGACGGCACCCGTCGGTTCCGCCGTGCGTACATCGAGGAAGGGAAAGGGAACGGGAAAAGCCCGTTCATCGGCGGCGTCGGCCTGTACGGCATGATGGCCGATGGCGAACCCGGCGCGGAGATATACGCCGTCGCGGCGCATCGCGATCAGGCGAAGATTCTGTTCAACGACGCCGTGTCGATGGTCGAGCAGTCGCCCGATCTAGAATCGCGGATCACGATGAGCGGCGGACCGGGCCGGCGCTACAACATGGCCTGGCTAAAAACCTCGTCGTTCTTCAAACCGCTCAGCCGCTCGGCTGGCAAATCGGGGTCGGGTCTGCGCCCGCACTTCGGCCTCGCCGACGAGATGCACGAGCATCCGAACCGCGACGCGGTTGAGATGATCGAGCGCGGCTTCAAGTTTCGCCGCCAGCCCTTGCTGGCGATGATCACGAACAGCGGCACCGACCGCAACAGCATCTGCTGGGAGGAGCACGAACACGCGGTGCGCGTGGCGGCAGGAAACCCGGACGCCAAGGACGACGATCCGGCATATCTGGGTGTCCCGATCGACGACACGACCTTCTCGTTCGTGTGTTCGCTCGACCCCGGCGACGACCCGTTGAACGATCGTTCGTGCTGGGCGAAGGCGAACCCGCTGCTCGGCGTGACGATCACCGAGGACTATCTGGCGGACGTCGTCGCCCAGGCGAAGGCGATCCCCGGGAAGCTGAACGGCATTCTGAGGCTCCACTTCTGCGTCTGGACCGACGCCGAGGCGGCATGGATGACGCGGGCGGTGCTCGAACCCTGCCTCGCCGACTTCGACCCGGCGATCCATCATGGCAAGAGGGTGTCCCAGGGGCTCGACCTTTCCCAAAGCCGCGACATTACGGCCAAGGCCTGCGTCGTCGAGACGGGCAGCGTGCCGGTGACCGTAATTGTGGAAGGCGAGGCGGTCGTCGTCGAAAAGCCGACGTACGATGCGTGGATCGAGGCATGGACGCCCGGTGACACGCTCGCAGCGCGGGCGGCGCGGGACAAGGCGCCGTACGAGGTATGGGTCAGGGAGGGTCACCTTCAGGCACCGCCCGGACAGAGCATCCGGTTCGATCACGTCGCACAGTCGCTCGCCGATGACGATCGGGACTTCGACATCGGCATGGTCGGGTATGACCGGTACGCATTCCGGCGGTTCGAGGAAGAGGTTCACCAGCTGGGGTTGGCGATCAATTTCGTCGAGCACCCCCAGGGCGGCACGAAGAAGGGCAAGCCGACGCCCGCGATGATCGCGGCGGCAAAGGCGGAAGGGAAAGAGCCCGAGGGGCTGTGGATGCCCGGTTCGCTTCGCGCGCTCGAAGAGGCGATGCTCGAGCGTCGTATCCGGCTCAAGACCAACCCGGTGCTGATCTCCGCCATCATGTCGGCGGTGACGGATCAAGACAGATGGGAAAACCGCTGGCTCGCGAAGGAGCGCGCAGCGAACAAAATCGACGCCGCGGTCGCGCTGGTCATGGCGTTGGGTGTGGCGATGGCGCCGCAAACCCCCGCCTTCGACCCGATGGCGATGATCGGCTGACGAGGAGCACGCGATGCAGGTTCTGCACAAGGCGGTCGCGCGCGCGGCCGGCGACGATCCCTATACCTTCGTGATGTCTGACGCGACCGTCGACCGCTACGGCGACGTCGTCGAACCGTCCGGCTGGAAGCTGGCGAACTTCAAGCGCAACCCGATCGCCCTGTTCGGTCACGATTCGTCGTTCGTCATTGGCAACTGGAAGAACCTGCGGGTTGAGGCCGGGAAGCTGATCGGCGAATTGGTCATGCTGCCGGCAGGTCTAAGCGCGCGGGTCGACGAGATCCGCGCATTCATCGAGGCCAAGATGCTTCGCGCGGTCTCGGTCGGCTTCCGCGGGCTGAAATCCGAACCGATCGGCAATGGCGGCATCCGCTTCACCGAAAGCGAACTGGTCGAGTGCAGCGTGGTCGCGATCCCCGCGAACCCGAACGCGCTGCAGGTCGCCAAGAGCCTCAACCTTTCCCGCGACACACAGGCGCTGATCTTCGTCGAGCCCGACACTGCGACCACCGCCCACGACGCGCGAACCCCCGGCGAGCCCGCCACGCAGAAATCCCTTTCGAGGAAACCGAACATGACGACGCTCGCACAGCGCATCGAAGGCGTGCAGGACGACCTGACGCAGCTTCGCGACAACCTTCAGACCGCGATCGACAACGGCGCCGAAATCGACACGATCACCGCCGAAATCGAAAAGAAGGACGCCACCCTCCTTTCGCTCAAGCGCGCCGAGGCGGCCCTTGCCGGTACCGGCACTGGCGCGGCTGGGACGACCATCGTGGTTGAGCCGCGCACGATTGAACAGCGCACCGTGCCCGCAGACCAGCGCCGCCCGTTCGCGGTGGCCGCAAAGAAGGTCGAGCCGGTCGACCACATCTTCCGCTCGATGACCGTCGGCCTGATCGCCCACGTCCGCAAGGTGTCGCCCACGGTCGCGCTGCAGCAGGCCTATGGCGAAGACGTCGCGACGAAGGCTGTCCTGGACATCATGACCCGCTCGGCGACCGTTCCGGCGGATACCGTGACCCCGGCATGGGCCGGCGTGCTGGTCGAGACCGCAATCGGCGAGTTCTTCGACCTGCTGCTGCCGACCTCGATCTACCCGCGCCTTTCGGCGATCGGTGGCCGCTTTGGCTTCGGCCGCGCGGGCAAGGTGTCGCTGCCGTCGCGTGCGGCCAACCCGTCGGTCGCGGGAAGCTTCGTCGGTGAAGGTGCGCCGATCCCGGTCCGTCAGGGCGGGTTCACCAGCACGACGCTGACCCCGAAGAAGATGGCGGTCATCACCACCATGACGCGGGAGATCACCGAGCACTCGACGCCGCAGATCGAGCAGATCCTGCGCGCGGCGATCCAGGAAGACACCAGCATCGCGCTCGACGTGGTGCTGATGGACGCCCTGGCCGCAACCGCGGTGCGCCCGGCCGGTATCCGAAACGGTGCAATCACCGCGGCGGGCACCGCGGGCGGCGGCATGGCGGCGCTGGTCGCCGACGTGAAGGGCATGCTCATCGATCTGACGGGCTCGACGAACGGCAACATCCGCAACCCGGTGTGGCTGATGAACCCGGGTCAGGCGATTAGCGCCGGCCTCATTCAGGACAACACCGGGCAGTTCCCGTTCAAGGCCGAGCTCGCGAACGGCAACTTCATGGGCTACCCGGCCCTGATCTCGTCGACCGTTCCGGTCGGTGTAGTCGCGCTGGTCGACGCTGCCGACTTCATGTCGGCGACCGGCGACGTGCCGCGGTTCGACGTGTCGGATCAGGCAACGCTCCATATGGAAGACACCGCCCCCGCGCAGATCGCGACGGCCGGTGCCGTGCCGTCGGGCGGGCGCGTCCAGTCCATGTTCCAAACCGACAGCCTCGCGCTGCGGATGATCATGGACGTGTCGTGGGCCATGCGCCGCACCGGCACCGTCGTTGTCCGCACCGCGGTCACCTGGTAACCCCTGCTGGCCGGGCTTCGACCCGGCCGGCACCTCCCGCGAAAGGATCGCGCACATGCCGACGCCCCAAGAAATCCTCGCCGAGAACCGCAAGGCGCTCGAAGCGCAGAATGCCGCCGCGATGGATCGGACCGACAGTGTCCAGCCCACGCCGACGCAGGAAGAGGTCGATGTCGCCAAGCTGGCGACGCCCACGCTCGAAACGCTCGACGGCAAAGAAGATCACGGTTCCCCCGAGGAACGTCAGGTCGAAGCCGGCGGTCAGGCCGAATATCGCACCCGCGCCGCGCGCGGTGGGCGCAGCCGCCAGTCCTCGGCGGAATAAGCCCGCGTGGCGGGGTTTCTGTCGCGGGTCCGGTCGTTGGTCGGCCTGCCCGACACGACCGAGAAGGCCGGGACCGAAACCCCGCCAGTTGCCCTCACCGGCGACTGGCTGCCGATGAACGCGCCCATCAACTGGTGGCAGACGGGCATGTCGCCACCGCGATCGGCGCGGTCATCAATGGTCGAGGCGTGCGTGTCTGCCTATGCGCAAACCGTCGCAATGTGCCCCGGTAATCATTGGCGCTGGGCGGCGGACACTGGGCGGCAGCGCGTGCCTAACTCGCCGCTTGCCCGCATCATCAAGCGCCCAAACGACTATCAGTCGATCAGCGATTTCCTGCTGAACCTCGTCCGTTACCTGCTGGACGAAGGGAACGCCTATGCGCTGGTGGTGCGCAACGCGCGGTTCGAGCCAATCGAACTGCATCTCATGGACAGCGACAGCAGCTATCCGTTCTTGGCTGTCGACGGGTCTGTTTTCTATTCCCTCGCCGGCAACCCGATCGTCGATCGGCGGTTCGGCCCGCGCATCACCGTTCCCGCCCGCGACGTGCTGCATATCCGGCTGCACACCCCGCGCCATCCGCTGGTCGGTGAGACGCCGATGGTCGCCGCGGCGCTCGAGCTTGCCGCCGGCAACGCGGCCTTGTCGAACCAAGTCAATTTCTTCCTCAACCAAAGCCGCCCGTCGTTCATCCTGTCGACCGATGCCAGCCTGACGATCGAGCAGGTCCGTATGCTACGAACGGCATGGGACGAGCAGTCGAAGGGTCTGAACAGCGGTGGCACGCCGATCTTGTCGAACGGCCTGAAGCCGAACCCGATCGGGTCGAGCAACAAGGACGCCGAACTGGCCAGCATCTTGCGCCTGTCGAGCGAGGCGATCGCGCAAGTCTACCGCGTGCCGTTGCAAGTGCTGGGCGCCGCATCGACCGCGTATGCCACGACCGAGGCGCTGATGCAGTCGTGGCGCGCGGGCGGCCTCGGCTTCATGCTGAATCATGTCGAAGAGGCGATCGGCAACCTCTTCAAGCTGGGCGGACAGCCCGAGGAATATCTCGAACTCGACACGTCGGCGCTGCTCCGGTCCGAGTTCAAGGTGCGCGTCGAAGGTTGGGCGGCTGGCACGCAGGCCGGCATCTTCGACCGCAATGTCGCGCGGCAGGATTTCGAGCTCGCTCCGGTCAAGGGCGGCGAGGAGCCGTGGGTGCAGCAGCAGGATATCCCGCTGAGCGTCGCGGCAGATTTGGCGAAGAGTCCGCCCGCGGCACCCGAGCCTACGTCGCCTGACGCCCCCGCCGCTCCCACCGAGACCCCTGATGAACAGGAGCGCCGGTACGAAGCGCTGCGCGAAAAGGAAGCGAGCCTGATGTATGGATAGCATAGAGGTTCGCGCTTTCGTTGATGGTGCTCGGGACGCCGTGCGCAAGGCGCTAGCCGACCCTCGGCAGCATCCTCGCCGGTGGGTTCAACGCGCAGACGTTCAGCGACGTCGAGAAGAAGAAGAAGTTCCTCGGGATCGTCACCGGCAAGTCGTACTCGACGCAGTACGGCAACGCGGACCCCGAACTTGAGGGGCAGTTCACGCTGCTGCTCAAGTCGTTCTCGTCGGCGATCGGTGCGGCGGCCGGCCCGCTCGGCGAGGCGACCGACGCCGTGCAGGCGCGGTTGAACGGGTTCGTCGTGTCGATCGGCAAAATCGATCTGAAGGGCCTGACCGGCGAGCAGATTCAGGAGAAGCTGAGCGCCGTGTTCGGCAAGGCTGCCGACGACATGGCCGATGCGGCGTTCCCCGGCATCGCGCGGTTCCAGCAGGTCGGGGAAGGTGCTTTCGAGACGCTGGTGCGCGTTGCTTCGACCGTCGAAGCGGTCACCACGTCGCTCGACCAGTTGGGGCTTGCCTCCCGCGCGCTCGGCATCGATGCGAAGGTCGGTATCGCCGCGCAGTTCGATAGCGTGTCGGCAATGACCAGCGCGGCCGACGCCTACTTCCGGGCCTTCTACACCCCGGCCGAACAGAACGCGGCGCGCATGTCGCAACTGAATGGCGTCTTCGTCCGGCTGGGCACGACCATGCCGGCGACGATCGACGCATTCCGTGCGCTGGTCGACGCGCAGGATCTGACGACAGCGGCCGGGCAGTCGACCTATGCGACCCTGCTGCAAATCGCCCCCGCCTTCGCCGATCTGAAGTCGGCGCTGGACGGTGCGAAGTCGGCAGCGGACGTTATCGCCGAACGCGAAGGTTTGCAGCGGCGGTTGCTCGAGCTCGACGGCAACACCGCCGCCATCCGCGCGCTCGACCTCGCCAAGCTGGACGCCAGCAACCGCGCGTTGCAGCAGCAAATCTACGCGATCGAGGATGCCAAGGCCGCGGCCGAGGCAGCGAACGACCTGCGCGAGGCGTGGGCGTCCGTTGGCGACACCATCGCCGACGAGGTGAAGCGTATCCGCGGGCTCGACACCGTCGGCAGCGGAGCCAGCTTTGCGACGCTCATGGGCCAGTTCAACGCGGCGAACCTGTCGGCGCGCGGCGGTGACATCGATGCGGCGAAGACCCTGCCCAGCCTGTCGCAAGCGCTGCTCAAAGCGGCTGGCGAACAGGCGACGTCGAGCCAGGAACTGAAGCGCATTCAGGCGCAGACGGCGGCGACCCTCGAAGCGACGCAAGCGGCCATCGCCGGGCGGTCGGCGGCAGCGGCAACCGCGGCGATCCTCGCCAACTCGGCGAATACGGCGGCTGCGACAGCCCCAGCGGGCACCGCGGCGAATGACGCGTCGGCCGCGACGATCGCGAGCCTGAAGGATGAGGTGAAGGGGTTGCGGGATAGCATGGAGGCCGCGCTGGCGACGATCGCGGCGAATACCGGGCGCGCGGCGCGCGTTCTCGACGACGTGTCGGCAGCGAGCGGAGGCGACGCGATCAGCGTGGCAGCGGCGGCATGATTGTCGCTGTTCCCGGCCTGCCGCCTGTCGACCTCGGCATCACCGAGACGACGCCGACGGTCGGTATCACCGATTACAGTCGCCGCGTGACCGACGACTTCGGCGTAACGTCGGTCACGAAGCGGGGGTTCTCGCGAAAGCTGTCGCTTCGTTTTGCCGTGCCGTTCGGCGATGTCGACGCGCTTCAAACCCGGCTGGCGGACCTTCGCGAGACGAAGGCGACGTGGATCGCGGACGATCGATTCCGGGCGCTGTCGGTCGTGGGCCGATACAAGGACTTCTCGATCGATGTCGCGTCGCAACCGTGCAGCTTCTGCACGCTGACGATCGACGGGTTCGCTGAGACGCTCGACTATCCGGACACCGGCGGCGACCCCGCCGTCAATGGCGCATCGACCTTCCGGCTGTTGCAGCCGGTAACCGTCACCGACGTCGTTCTGCGCGCAAGCTCGGTTCCGGAGAATGACGCGCCGGCGTGGTCGGCTGGCGGCACCTATGCCAAGGGCGAGCGCGTTCTTGTCGGCCACCGGGTCTACGAGAGCCTTGTCGACGGCAATGTCGGCCACTCCCCGGCCACGACGACGCAATGGCTGGATGCCGCGCCAACCAATCGGTTCGCAATGTTCGATCAGGCGCTTGGTAGCGAGACTACGGCCCCGGGGAGCATTGTCGTCACCCTGTCCTCGGTGAACGCGACCGCGCTGGCCTTGCTCGATGCCACGGGCGCTACGGTTCGGGTGCAGGGGGCGGGCTATGACCAGCAGCGGCCCGCCGACGGTACGATGATCTTTGACGGCTTGCCGGCTGGCGACATCACCGTCACCGTCGCCGGGCCGGGGGCGGTCGCGGTCGGCACACTGCTGTTCGGCCGTATCGTCGCGCTAGGCGTGACAGAGACGAACCCCACCGTCGAGATCGCCGACTACAGTCGCAAGGAAACCGACGATTTCGGCGAAGTGACGATCGTTCCGCGGGCATGGGCGAAGCGCATGGCGGCACGGACGATGTTGCGCACCGACGCCGTTGATCTGGTGTTCGACCGGATTGCCACCGTTCGCGCCCTCCCCTCGCTGTGGATCGGCGATGATGGAGTCGACGCGCTATGCGTCTACGGGTTCTTCAAGGACTTTTCGATTGAGGTCGGCGAGACGACCAGCAAGCTGTCGCTGCAAATCGAAGGACTGAGCAAAGCCGCGAAAGTCAAAGGCTTCGGCGCGGGCGGTCCGGTCGAATGGTCATCGATCGTCGGCGCCGGCAAACCGGAAGATAATGCTACGCGCGGCATGACGGCGGCCGAGCGGCAGAAGTACGAAGGCATTGCCGAGGATATCGCAGACATCTTCTCCGACGGCATTCTGCATCGCGGGCCGGAGAAGCTGACGCTGCTGCGCATCTATGACGACCTGATCGCGGACAGCGCCGCCGCGCATGCGCAGAGCGTCGCGCTAAGCAACCAGTATGGTGGCGATCCGACACTGACAGAGCGAGTAGCGCGCGACACCGCGATCGGCGCACTGGACGCCTATCTGAACGGGTTAACTCCGCCGTGGAGCCAGGCCGATGTCGACACCCCGGCCAATGGCTATGACATTCGCGACCGGTTCGGCGCGGCACGCCAAACGACGGCCGACCTTGCCCGTGCGAACGATGCCTTCGTTGCCGCGCGCGCCAAGGCAGCGCTCGATCAGCTTATCGCGATCGGCAGCGACGGCGTGCTGTCCAAGGGGGAGAAGCAATCCGCCATAATCGAATGGAACAACACCTACACCGAGGGCGAGGCCCTGACGAACCGTTGGAAGGCGCTGGGAAGCCCCGGCACCATCAAGGCGGTGATCGACGCGCATATCGCCGCGGTAACGGCGCTGGCGGTGTACCTTGGCGGCCTTCGCCCGCAATGGGACGACGTCTCCGTCGACACCCCGATCGACGCCGCGACGTGGCGCTCGACATGGCAGGGCGCATCGGCCGCGCTGGGCGCGTCGCGATCGGCGCTCTATGGCTATACCGCCACGACAGCGCAGTGGGATGGCGTCGATAACAAGCCGTATTCGCGACTGTTCACCAACCTGCTGGATACCCTGCCGTGGGTGCCGGGGGCGAAAGACAGTATTGGCCGCTTCAGCCAGAATGGTGGGAGTGGGCAGAACGAAATCGTTCTCGACCAAGGGCCGGGCGGTATCAGCGAGCCGATCTTGCGCATGGTCGCCGGCCCCGGACAAGGATCAGTACCCGGCGACAATGCTGGATCGCCTTGCGGCGGTTGGAATTATGACGCCTATAAGGATCGGGGCGAGTACGACCCTCGCAAGACCTATCGGTACATGGTTTGGGCCAAGCGCGCTCCCGGCGCAAATGGGCCAATATACCTTGGGACGGGCGGACGCATCCTGACCGTTGAAGGTGTTGCCGACACTAACCCATACTTCTGGGTCGGTGACTTCGAAGGGGACGTACAGAATAATCTACCGGCCACGGGTAAGTGGTATCTTATCGTCGGGGTGTTGCATGGGTGCGACTATACCGGGGGGCAAAGTGGTGTCTCTGGGGTTTACGATCCAGATACCGGCAAGCGCCTACTTCCCGGTAACGACTTCAAGAGCCATCCTGAAGCCACCTTACTGGTTCATCGCGCCTACCAATACTATGCGCAGGCCGGGTCCACGTCGTTCTTCGCGCGTCCCTCGCTAGAGGAAGTGACTTCGGCCACCGTCTCGGTCGAACAGATATTCGCCACGGTCGGCATGACAACGCTGCAAGCGGCGGCACTGGCCGAAGCGCAGAACGCGATCATCGCGATCGGCAGCGACGCTGTGTTGTCGAAAGGGGAGAAGGAACGGACGGTCCGCGACTATGTCGCGCTGAGCAACGAAACCGACACGCTTCACGACCGGTTCGTTGCTCTGGGTTCGCCCGCCGAAGCGACCGACTCCATCAACGCGCTAATTACCGCCCGCGACAACCTCGGTGGATACCTGAACACCCTGTCGCCCCCTTGGAGCGACGCGACGCAGGACACGCCGATCGATCCGCCGACATGGGCGAACCGGTGGGACGTGGCCTATGATCGGGTCGCAAAGGCTCGCGCGGCGATCACCGGTCGAAAGGGAGATAAAGGCGACAAGGGCGAAGACGGCGCCAACCCGCTGACCGCTTACCTGACGAACGAATCCTTCACGCATCCGACGAACGCTGACGGTTCGCCGGCCGCGATCAGTGACGGGATCGGCGACGGGCAGATGCGGGTGTTCCTGGGTACGCAGGACGTAACGCCGCAGTGCTCGTTCACAGCGCAGCTGCCCTATAATCTTGCGCTCACCATCGACCAGTTCGGCTCGTACGTTTCGACAGCCTTGTACGACGATCAGGGCTATGCCTTCGTGATCGCGTCTTATCAGGGGCTGGCGATATCCAAACGGGTTAGTGCCTCGCGATCTAAAGGCGGCACGGCCGGCACGAACGGCATCAGCCCGCCCATCGTACGCGTGATTGCGAGCGATCAGTCGTTCAGTCTCGATACCGCCGGCAACGCGAAGGCAAAGACCGTCAGACTGACGGCCGCGGCGCAGAATACGAGCGCACAGGTGCTATGGGCGGCGTTCCGTGCGGATGGGCACCAGTACACAAGCTGGCTCGACGCGGCGACGTTGGCGGCGCAGGGCTGGCTCACCCGGTCGATCGACAATCTGAACGTCGAAATCGATCAGGACACGTTCAACTTCCTCGCCAACAATTACGGCGAGACAATTACCTTCGGCGTGTTGCTTCAGGGCACTGACGTTTCCGATCGCGTCTCGATCGTCCGCCTGCGGGACGGCGCGAAAGGTGCGGACGGCGCTGCGGGGCTGGCCGTGTTCCTGACCAACCCGTCGCATACCGTGCCCGCCAATTCGGCCGGTACGGTCACCAGCTATGCCGGCTCGGCATTCTCGATCGTCGTCATGGCCGGCGGCGAGAATGTGACCAGCAGCTTTTCCATCGAAAGCACCGACAATCCGCAGGGCCTGTCGGTGCCGGGCACCTATCCCAATTACAATGTCGACGGCGGCCTCGATGCGTCGGAGGCAACTGCCGTCTTCCAGTTTAACCTGCTCGGCAGCGGGCGGTTCGCGAACGTCCGGCTGTCGACCGTCTATTCGATAGGGAAGTCGATCGCTGGCGCGAACGGTGCCGCCCCGCCGCTCCTGACCGTGCAGGCGTCGGGCCAAGCGATCGTCACGAACGCGGATGGTTCGCTGGTAGCCAATACCGCGCTGACGTTCAGCGCGACCCGACAGAACACGGATGCAGCCGTGACGTGGGCGGTATTCGATGGGGCGGGCACCCAACATCGCACCTACAGCGGGTTATCGTTCACGACCGACGCGGCCGACCTGCTGGCGATCATCAACTACCCGGCGGCGGTCGGGCAGCCGAACACCCGGTTCTGCACCGTCAAGGCGGCGTGCGGGTCGGTTAGCGACTTCGTGACCGTGTGGGCGGTGCGGAATGGCGAAAACGGGGCGGCGGGCGTTTCGCCGTTTGCGCTCGACCTCGGTAGCGCAGCGATCGTCCTGAACGCAACGTATGCCGGCGTGACGAAGCCGGGCCAGCTGCCCCGCAATGTGGCTGTGTCGGTCAAGCAAGGGACAACCGATGCGATCGGCGCTGTCGCAATCGGCATCAGCACATCGACCGGCATCGCCGCCAGCTATGCCAATGGCGTGGTGTCGATCACGACCGCCGATGCCGACGGCTATGTCGAGGTGTCGGCGTCGCAGGGCGGCGTGAACGTCGTCGCGCCCAAGCGCATCTCGATCAGTCGCAGTCTCGACGCGCCACCGCCGCAAACGGCAACCGGCGTGACGCAGCGCGGGTACAACGGCGACCCGAACAACACGTCCTATCTGTCGGGGCCAAGCGGCAAGATTGTGACGGTCGGTGTGCCCGCCAACGGCGTCCTACCGATCGAAATTTATCTCGAATACAGCGTGCTCGAGAACCAGAGCTTCGCCTTTCGGACCTACGCGGCCGCTGCGAAGATCGTCTATCGGCCGGTGGGGTCGGGTGCGGCGTGGTCCGATCTCATTAGCGAGGTGTCAGGCACGATAGCGCAGTGGTCGCGCTCGACGCAGGAATACGAGCAAGGGGAACTGAACTATCCAAGTTCGGTCAACCTGCCGGGCGGACAGGCGTTTGAGTTCGCGCTGATGTTGCGAAAGCATTCGGGCAACGGCAGCGCGCAGTATGTCGACGGGTTCATGAGGATCGGCGAATGACGGCGGCAAGCGTTACCGTAACTGACGCTGCCGGCACGGTGCTGACGCAGCTGCTTGTGCCGGAGGGGAAGACCCCGGCGGAGGTCGGTTGGCCCACCGCGTCGACGCACCGGTTCTACACCGTCCCAAAGCCCGGCGATCAGACGACGCAGCGGTTCAATCCCGTCACGAAGGCATGGGAGGATTCGGCGGCGCTGGTCGAGGCGCAGTTGATCGCGTCGATCAAGGAAGAGGCCGAGCGTCGCAAGATGACCATGGCGACGCCGGGGGGCATGAAAAAAGCGGAGTATGCGGAGAAGCGGGCGGAGGTGCTGGCGTCGAAGTCGCTCGGCTCGAACGTCGGCGCGATCCTCGCCGCGATCAACCTGCTGCCGCTCTCGACCCGTCAAACCCGGTTCGCCCATGCGCTGGCCGATAGTGCGGCGTTCGGTGACACGATCGCTGATGCCCTCGCTCGGTTTGAGCAGGGAATGACGCGATCTGACATGACCACGAAGATCAGCGCGCGCGAGGCGAAGGTGTGCGCCGATATCCGCGCTGCCACCACGGTTGCCGCCAAGCGCGCAGCGGCGGCCGGGGTCGTCTGGCCCGCCTGACCTGACTCACGAAAGGACTGTCAATATGAACACGCCCCGCCGGGCGCGCTGGTACGCGTCCCTATGAGCGCCGAGAACAGCCTGGTCGCGCAGACGGTTGCGAATGCGCCGCCGTCGCTGGCCCCGCCTTCGTTCAACGACGGCGCGAGCTTATTCCTCTTCAATCTATTCCTGATGACGGCGGCGATGTTCCTTGGCGCGATGCTGGTCGGCCGGCAGCTGAGCCGGATCTGGGGGCAGCGGCGGTTCGATCACCCCCTGCACCCCGTCAGCCTCTATCGGATGATAACCGTGCTGGCTGGCATCGGCCTGACGCTGCGCTGCGGAGCGGAGGCGATGTATCTTTGGGGCTGGGCGCCGAACGATCCGACGACCTTCGCCCGCGTCGCTATGGCGAAACGCTGGATCGACCCGATCGCGGTGGCGGCTGGTATGACATGGATGGGGATCGTGATGCTCGGCGAGCCGGGCGTCGAACACCAGCTGCGCAAAGCCCCTCTACCCGTCGATATGTGGTCGCGATGGCCCACCCTTGCCCGGGCGGCCGGCATTATTGTGCTGAGCTTCTTCGCGGCTGGCGCGGCGGTAATCCTCCGGTGAAACTCCAGTCGGCGCTGGGGGCGGCGGCGGCGGTCCCTATCCCGGTCGTCTGGGACGTGTTCGGCCTGGGCTATCGGTTCGAAGCCGGTCCGTTCGTAGTCAGCATCACTATGGTGCTCATCACCAGGCTGTGCATCTTCCTAAATACGAAGGGTCGCCGGCAGGTCTTCTTCGACGCGGCGGTCACCTTCCTATGCTGCGTGATCGCTGCGCTGTGGACGCAGGCGCACTCGCTCAGCCTGCTACCGTCCGCGATCAGCGCCATGACCATCGCCGGCATTGGCTACGGGCTGATCGGGATTGGAAAGAGCCAGTTCCTGATTGCAGCGCGCGGTGCGTTCGACCAGTTCCTTAAAGGCTTGGCGCAGGCACCGCCCGCGCCGCCCGAAAGCGACGATCAGGCGATCGCTCGCCTGCGGAGCGATCTCGACAAGGTCGACTGACCTATCAGCAAGAGACGACCCTGCCCGCCGATCGATTGGGGGGTGTGGCGGGCAGAGGCGCCCTCTTGCGAGATGTTCGGTCCCGTTCCCGAACAAGCAATTCATAACCCACGTCAATTAAGGAATCGTTTATGACGACGGCACAACCGGCGTGGCGCGCTGCCGCGTCCGCCCCGATCGCGCGCGGCATAACCTCGATCGCGGTTCACTGCACCGCCACGCGTGAGGGCCAGACCTTCCACGTTGCCGACATTCGCGCCTGGCACAAGGCACAGGGGTGGAGCGACATCGGCTATCACTTCCTCGTCGCGCTGGACGGATCGATCGAGATCGGCCGTGCGAAGGCGCTAGTCGGCGCACACGTCGCCGGCCACAACGCTAACTCGGTCGGCATCGTCTACGTCGGCGGCGTAGCGGCGGACGGGAAGACGCCGAAGGACACCCGCACGCCCGCGCAGAAAGCGGCGATGCTCGACCTGCTACGCGTGCTGAAGCGGGCGCATCCGGGTGCGGTTATCAAGGGACACCGCGACTATCCGAAGGTCGCGAAAGCATGCCCCAGCTTCGACGCGCTGCGCGAGTATGCGGCGCTATGATCTGGGCCGCGCTCTACGCGATCGGCGCGGCGGTCGTAATCGGCTGGCTGCTGCATATTCACATCACCGCCCGCTACGAGATTGACCGGGTGCCGCTTTACATCTTCATCCTATTCCCGCTGATGTGGGGTCCGGTGCTGCTGGTCGTGCTGGTGATCGCGATCGTCGTCGGCACGATCTGGGCGGCGAAGCTGCTCGCGTTGCGCGTGCGCGGCCAATGAGCACGATCCGCCCCTACCTCGCCTTGATCGGCGCGGTCGTCGCCGTGGCGTTACTCGCCACCGCCTACATCGCCGGCCGGCGCGACGGGCGCGCTATCGCCGACGGGAAGCAGGCGGCGGTCGAGCGCGCAGTGAAGGCAGAACGCGACAAGCGCGACGCTGTCGTCGCGACCGGCGAGACGGCCGGTGCGGCCAAGGAAACCGACAGGCAAGAGAAGGTTCGGGAGATATACCGTGAGACGAACACGATCACTGACCGCCCTGTCTTTCGCAATGTCTGCGTTGATGCTGACGGGCTGCGCCTCATCGAACGTGCGACCGCAATCGCCAACGGCGACGATCCCGGCGAACCTGCTGGCGCGGCCGGCGATCCTGCCCCAGCCGCGCCGCAGCGCTGACGGCGGGCAGGACGGCGCCGCGGCGTTGGGGTCGCAGATGGACGTGCTCGACGTCGCGGGCGGCATCCGCGCCCAGCTCGTCCGGTTGCAGTGCGCGGTACTCGCGTCGATCGGCCAGCCGCTACGGAACGACTGTCCGAGCTAGCTTCGCTGCCCGTTGCATGGCGGCGAGGTCGAACACAAAGCCGGGTTCAGAGGCGTCGGACGCCCCCTTCTCCCAAGCGTCGTAAAGGTCGTCGTCGCCATCGTCTGTATATGGATTGTAGATCATTTAGCTTTTGGGTCCGGTAACGCGAGACGCGGCCACTCCTTGCCAATAGGCGGCTTCGACTGGTCGTTCGGTAATCATCGTACCCGCCGTTCCACTACATCAGCGCTGCCGCACGCATCCGCTCAAGCTCGTCGATGCGATACGCTTCGCCAGCGTCATCAGTGGGACCGAAGAAATACTTATCCCAGATCTGCTGCTCGGTTTCGGGCGTGCTCGCTAGTAGCGCTTCGCGGACAGCAGCACGCAGTTCGTTGGCATCAACCATGATTCGACCTTAACGAGCGCCCGATACCGGGCTGGTGGGCGTAAGGTTAACAAATTTGCATAGGAATCCTATAGCATTTTCGACGCGGACCGGGCTTAGCGGCCGGCTTCTGACTGACGCATGTCATCAAAATCACGCATCTATTTGAATGGCTTCATACACGTGTTCGCCCTGCTACTCGTCAGGATGCGAGAAAGCGTCGATGAGTAACTGCCGGACCTCATCCGGCCCCGCAGCTATCATCGCATCTTTGGTTGCGGGTGGTATCAGCACGGTATGGCGCACCAACCTTACGCCAGCGATTTTAGGCTTGGAACCGGACCTGCCCGGACGACCACCCTTGCCTAGTACGCCAACCATCTCGAATCACCGCCTGCCATCGCGTACGTCGATACGGACCATTATAGGATTCATATATCACTGGACATAAGCAGGCGATTCAGTCGAATGACGCCCGATTTTGCGTCTGATGCGCATGGGGGGTGGCGATGACGGTAATCTCTACGGGCACCGGACTAGCGGTGCGATTTGCGGTTAGCTTGGGCGTCAAGAATGCCAACGCTGTCGCGCTTTTAAGCATCGTTGCGGCTCTAGGGGTCGGATTAGCGCTATCCGTTGCATCTGAAAGGTTTGCAGCCGTGAAGATATTGTTCACCGCCCCAAAATTTACGAAGTCCGAACCGCAACGGCCAGCAACTGCTTGACAGACTAAAGTTGCAGGTCTGCCAATGGAGCCTTTTTATGTGGCTTACTGAACAAAAGCGTAAGATTGAGAAACGCCGCAAGATTGCGAAGGCGCTTGAGGTTGCGAAACAAGCCTCCGGCGTCGAACGCCATCCATTGCCGTCGGAAGTTGTTGTGAGCCTAACGTCATTCGCGCCGAGGTTCGCAACGCTTCATCAAGTCATTCAAAGCCTACTATTCCAGACTATGCCGGCGGATCGCGTCGTGCTGTATTTGAAGAAAGGCGAGGAAGCGCAGTTACCCGCGTCCGTTTCCAGCTTGGTGTCCGATAAGTTCTTGATCGAATGGCGCGACGACAACCGGTCGTACGACAAGCTTATTCATGCCCTTATTGACTACCCAGACGCCTATATTATCACGGTTGATGATGACGTAATTTACCCGTCTAATCTTGTTAAGCAGCTTGTTGAAGGTCGGGTCGTAAACCCGGACGCCATAGTCTGTATGCGCAACCACCGCGTAAGCTTCTCACACGACGGTTACCTACTTCCGTATCCGTCGTGGAAGTTTAATGCTATCGATGACTTAGCACGACGCCCTTCCGCCGACTTGATGCCTACCGGCGTTGGCGGCGTCCTGTATCCTCCGCATTCTCTCGACCCGCGCGCAACAGACATCGAAACTGCGAAACGCCTCGCGCCAACCGCCGACGATCTCTGGTTCTACTGGATGGCCCGCTTAGCCGGTACCATGCACGTGAAAGTCGGGCAGAACACGAACAATTTGTTGTACACTGAAGGCAGCCAAGAAAGCGGGCTCATTCACACAAATTGGGATGGAGCGAATGATAGGCAGATACGCGCTCTTTGGCTTGAGTTTGGCCGACCAAACGGCTTGGACGAACGGGTTAGGTTGAGAGACTAAAACGGCGAGGGCGGCGTATGCTAAAGGGCATAATTAGTCGATTGAAACGCATGGTTGCAGGACGTCCGCAGGTACGAACGAACGTTCTTGTGGAAAGCAAAGTCGATTTAAATCCTGCATTTTCATCGGTAAAGTCGTTGTGGGCTATCGGTCCTATGCAAGCGACACACTGCTGCGAAACGTTACGATCGGAAGATTCTGCTCGATTGGCCGCCGCTGCTCGATCGGCGCTGCGAAGCACGATATAGGAAGCTTCAGTTCACATCCTGATTTCGCTCGGCCCGACTTTGACTCCGATCCCCAAACCATCATTGGAAACGATGTTTGGATCGGTGACAATGCCGTTATCGTGGCCGGCGTCACGATTGGTGACGGCGCGTGCATCGGCGGGGGCGCTGTCGTGACGAAAGACGTAGAGCCGTACGCAATCGTCGCAGGTGTACCCGCTCGTCTACTTCGTTATCGCTTCGGGAAAAGCTTTGCGGACGACCTACGAAATTCTGGATGGTGGCGTTACGGTCAGAACCTGCCTGCAGAAGCTGCGCGGGCTTCCGATCCAATATCGTTCTTGCAAACTCTAAAGCATTTGCAACCGCCGGAAATGGCCGCGCATCATAGCCCGATGGAACGCTAGGTCGACGAAAGAGGCAACAGGCTAAGAGGTGCGATCGTTCGGCATAGGCCCAATGCGACCAGTATCGTTGGCGATGCCGGACGGCGTCCTGTATTAAATTCACTTACGCGGCTTACAGGGATCTCGTTTGCCTTAGCCCAACAAACCAGTCCGCCAGCTTTCTCCATTTCGGAACGCAACAACTCGCGAGCATCGTCGTCACTCAGTAGTAACGAGCCGCAAGCGCGCAGTATCGCTCGTGCAAGTTGCCTCGCTTCGGCGGTGCTAATTTCCAAATTTTCCGAGCGCAAAATGACTTCAGCGATCTCCGCTTCCGTTATCAGCGAGGTTCTTTTTGCCTTAGCCGCCATCACGCTACAGACGGAAAAAGCAATGGCGCGCATGTCACGGCCGACCCGAGGACCGTCCAAACAACTCCTGGAACGCTCCGCGCAAGCAGCCGCTCGCTCGAGCCCCCAAAATCTGGATCATCGATCCTGAGAAGAAGCACAACGCCATAGGTCATTAGGATGTTGCCTACGGTTATGACTACGCCAACTATCGTTATCATACGCGATCCCGCGCTTCGTTTTGAAGTCTTGCAACAAGTTCCTTCAGTTCGTCCCGTTCCGCAAGGTACGTGCGGGCGGCCCGGTCAAGCTGGTTGACTCGACGCTCAGCGTCCAGCAGCGCATCTTCGTGGCGTCGTCGACTTATAAAAGGCCAGTTCACGCTACCCCCTCTTGCGTTGCGGGCGCCGGCACGGCGCGTAATGCACCCATACAATCGCTGGGTTGATACTCCAACGCTAAGGTTCCAGAGATTCAACCGTTCGCGAACCCGTGGAACGGCACGGTGCCCTCCCCGAACGGCACCCGGACCAAGCAGCCTTCCCACGGCACAAACCGATGGGCGCCTTCGTGCCCGTGATCGAGCAGGCATATCAGGCGAAAGTCGTCGCCCGGCTGGCGGCAATGCTGCCGTCCGATCACAAACCCGCGCATCGGCATAACAGCGACATTGATATCGTCGGTCATTGCAGCGTCCTGTTCTCATGGATGGCGTTGAGGCAGTCGGCCAGCCGCTGCCAATGCGCCAATTCGTGACGATCCTTCGATGCGTGCGCGCCGGTCGTGACGATCTGCGCTGCCCGGCCGAGGCACGCGGTCGACAGCAGTTCGAACGCCTGTTCCCACGCGGTCATTGGACGTTCCGCCAGTCTGCCTCGGCGTCATCGACCGCGTCGATCATATCGCCGGGGGCCATGTTCTTCGACAGGTAGCGGCGCACGTCGTCAGCGGTGCCGTTGCGAGGGAATGCCCGGTCCTTCGCCGCTGCTGCGATGAGATCGCCCAGCGCCCCACGCGCATCGGACTGCTTGAGCATCCACGTACCAAACGCATCCGTTTCGGTTTGCATGTCATTCCTCCGCTTGACCGAATCGTCATCCGCCATCGATTATGTTCCGGGTTTGTTCTAATGTCGAGTCGAGGCGTATGGGGTGGAATGACTTTCGGTTACCGGCTTGCGGAGAGCGGCACGACAACGAGGACGGCACCAGCCGGCAAGCCGAACTGGCGCTGCTGACCCCCGGTGATGAGTTGCACCTGATCCGCGAACCGCTGAACGAACACGACCCGATGGCGGTCGCGATCTTCACCAGCCGCGGTGTCCGGGTCGGCTATCTGGCGCGGGTCCGCGCAATCTGGATCGGGAGCAAGATGGATCGCGGCCAGCCGGTCAACGCGATTGTGGAGCGCGTGAAGGGTGCCGCCCTGCCCGGTTCTCCGCTCGGCCTCGTCATGCGTCTGAACATGGACGGTGAGGAACCGGAACTGCCATGACGGTTCAAATGAGGGGGTGGGAAGGCTAAATTATTTTGGGGGTATCGGTCGGGGTATTGCCCCACTAGTGCGTTAGAGGAATGGCGGTTTTCCGCCATAAAATGGCGTAGTTACGGCGGGCTCCCTCTCCGCCACTTCCTTCCATCACGATAGATATAGTGCGTGACGCTTTCGCGGCAGGCCATACGTGCCTCCGCGCCGTGCGCCATGACCAAAAGTTCATCGCGCGCTCACCGCCCCGCCCGACCCGTTCGACTAGGCGGCGGTCGATGACCGTAGTGTTCGGTCGGTGCAGCCAGGGTCGACCGTGTGAGCAAGCCAATCTTCTTCGATCCTACCGGCCGCCGGAGTGTCTGGGCACGGCGCGGGGTCGCTTTGCTGATTCTCGCCGTGATCGCGGCGGCGATCGCCTTTGCGACGACGCTGGTCGCCACGCCGCGGACGCTGGGCATCCCCCTGCCCTTCGCCCGCCGACATGGCGAGGCATTTGCCCCACGCGTCGACAAGACCGCGCGGCACGGCCGCTGGTTGCCGCGCACCAGTTCGCCCAAGGTCGGCGGCACGCCGCTGACGATCGGTTTCTATGCCCCCGATACGGCGGGCGGGATCGCGTCGCTGCAACGCCATCTCGATACGCTCGACTGGGTGGTGCCGGCGTTCGTCAGCGTCGTGGGGACGCAGATGCGGGCGACCGACGATCCGCGACTGGAACAGGTGCTGGCCGGTGCCCGTCACGCACCCAAGCTGTTGCCGATGGTGCAGAACCTGACCGATTCCGACTGGGACGGTGCCGGTGCGGCGAAGATGCTGGCCGATCCGGCGGCGCGCGCGGCGCTGATCGCGCAACTGGCAGGCTATGTCCGTGCGCGCCATGCCGCCGGTCTGGTAATGGACTATGAAAGCCTGCCCGCCGCCGCCGTCGCCCGCTATCCGGCGTTCCTCGCGCAGCTGAACGCGGCACTGCCCAAGGACGCGGTGCTGGCGGTGACGGCGCCGGCGGGCGATCCCGACTGGCGGCTGGCCGACGTGGCGCGCGCCACCGATCGCGTCATTCTGATGGTCTATGACGAACATTGGGAGAGCGGATCGGCCGGGCCGATCGCGTCGCAACCATGGTTCGTCGGGCAGGTCGAAAGCGCGTTGCAACAGGTCGGTCGCAACAAGCTGGTCGTGGCGCTCGGCAGCTATGCCTATGACTGGCACGACGGCAGTGCCGACGCGTTGTCGATCGAGGAGGCGTGGCTGGCCGCGCATGATTCGGCGGCGGCGATCGGGTTCGACCGCGCGAGCGGCAATGCCGGTTTCGCCTATCAGGACGAACGGGGCAGCCGGCATCAGGTGTGGATGCTGGATGCGTCGACGAGCTGGAACCAGATGGCGGCGCTGCGCCGGCTTGGCATCGATGCGGTCGCGATGTGGCGGCTGGGCAGCGAGGATGCCGGTTTCTGGAACGACCTGACCGCCTATCGCACCGTCAATCGCGTGCCGCGTATCACCCGGTTGCAATCGGCGCTGAACGTCGATGTCGAGGGCAGCGGAGAGGTGCTGCGCATCACCGCACGGCCGACGCCGGGCGCGCGTAGCGTCAGCTTCGACCGTAACGGCATGATCGCCGACGAAGCCTATGTCGCGCTGCCGACACCTTATGTCGTGCAACGAACCGGGGCGGCCGATCCGAAGGCGATCGCGCTGACCTTCGACGACGGGCCGGACGCGACATGGACGCCGCCAATCCTAGACGCGCTGGAGGCGGCGCATGTCCCGGCGACCTTCTTCGTGGTCGGCGAGAATGCGATCGAGCATCCCGGGCTGTTGCAGCGGATCATCCGCGATGGCGACGAGATCGGCAACCACAGCTATACCCACCCCAATCTGGCGACGACGGGCGAGCGGACGACGACGCTGGAACTGAACGCCACGCAGCGGCTGATCGAAGCCTATACCGGACGGTCGACGACGCTGTTCCGTGCCCCCTATTTCGGGGATGCCGAACCGACGACGATGGACGAGATCGCGCCGGCGCTGCTCGCGCAGGATTTGGGCTATACGGTGGTCGGGCTGCACGTCGATCCCAATGACTGGCAACGGCCGGGCACCGACGCCATCGTTCGGCAGGTGGTCGATCAGGTCGAGGGTGCCAGCGCCGACAGTTCGCGCAACGTCGTGCTGCTCCACGATGGCGGCGGCGACCGGGCGCAGACGGTGGCGGCGCTGCCGCAGATCATCGCTGTGCTGAAGGCGAAGGGCTATCATTTCGTCACCGCGTCCGCGCTGGTCGGGGTACCGCGCGCGGTCGCGATGCCGGCGGTGACCGGGCGCGATCTGGCGGCGGTGCGGACCGACGTCGCGATCTTCATCGTCATCGCGGCGATCTCGGTTCTGCTGGCATGGCTGTTCTACCTCGCCATCGCGCTCGGCATGGCGCGGGCGGTGCTGTTGGCCGCGCTGGCATGGTTCCAGTCGCGGCGCGAACGGCCGACGCCGCCGGTGTTCCAGCCGAGCGTCACGGTCATCATCCCCGCCTATAACGAGGAACGGGTGATCGCCGATTCGGTCGCGCGGGTCCTGGCGAGCGACTATCCGGGATTGCAGGTAATCGTCGCCGATGACGGATCGAAGGACGGAACGAGCGCGGTAGTCCGTGCCCGGTTCGATGCCGACCCGCGCGTCACGCTGCTGACGCTGGTCAATGGCGGCAAGGCGGCAGCGCTCAACCGCGCGTTGCTAAAGGCCGATGGCGAGATCATCATCGCGCTGGACGCCGATACCCAGTTCGAGCCGACGACGATCGCGCGGCTGGCACGCTGGTTCGAAGACCCGGCGTTGGGCGCGGTGGCGGGCGATGCGCGCGTCGGCAACCGAGTCAATCTGGTCACCCGTTGGCAGGCGGTAGAATATATCACCGCGCAGAATCTGGAACGCCGCGCACTGGCCGGGTTCGATGCGATGACGGTGGTGCCGGGCGCGGTCGGCGCATGGCGGCGGGCGGCGCTGGACGCGGTCAACGGCTATCCGGAGGATACGCTGGCCGAGGATCAGGACCTGACCATCGCGATACAGCGGGCCGGTTGGCGCGTGACCTATGATCCGAATGCCATCGCGTGGACCGAAGCGCCCGAGACGTTCAAGGCACTGGCGAAGCAGCGCTATCGCTGGGCGTTCGGGACGCTGCAATGCCTGTGGAAGCATCGCGCGATCCTGCGCAGCGGCAGGCCGGCGGGTCTGGCGCGGATCGGGCTGCCGCAGGCATGGCTGTTCCAGATCGCCTTTGCCGCAATCTCGCCGCTGATCGACCTGGCGCTGCTGCTGTCGATCGTCGGTACGGCGGTGCGGGTCGCGCAGCATGGCTGGGCGCAGACCAGCGGCGACGTGTCGCAAATGGGGCTGTACTGGCTGTGCTTCACCGCGATCGACGTGGCGTGCGGCTGGGTCGCGTATCGGCTCGACGGGAACAAGGCACGCTATCCCGCGCATCTGCTGGTCGCGCAGCGGCTGGTCTATCGTCAGATCATGTATTGGGTCGTGCTGCGCGCGATCGCTTCGGCGGTCGGCGGGTTCGTGGTCGGATGGGGCAAGCTGGAGCGGACCGGCAGCGTGCAGGCAGCGGCCTGATGCCGGACGATCAGCGGGGAAAGGTCAGCCGGACGACCAGTCCGGGATGATTGTCGGCGAGTTCGATCGTCCCGCCGTGCAGCCGGGCGACCGCAGCGACCAGCGACAGGCCCAGGCCCGCGCCGCTTTCGTGCCGCGACGGATCGAGCCGGCCGAAGCGTTGCAGCGCCGTTGCCCGGCGATCCGCCGGGATGCCGGGTCCGTCGTCGCCGACGATGATCGCGACTCCGCCGCCCTTGTCCTCTATCGCCAGCCGGATCGTTCCTGCGCCATATTTCAGCGCGTTATCGATCAGATTTGACACCGCTTGTCCGATCATCTCGCGGTGGACGCTGGCGATCACCGGGGCGGACGGCGTGACCGCGATCGCCAGCCCGCGGTCCTCCGCCAGCGGTTCGAACAGGTCGGCGAGGTCGGCCAGCAATTCGGTCAGATCGGTCGTGGTGAAGGCGTCGCGACCGATCCCCGCCTCGGCCCGGGTAATGCGCAGCGCGGTATCGAGCATGCCGAGCAACCGCTCGCCCTCCTCCATTCCCCGCAGGACGGCGACCCTGGCATCTTCACTATCCGCCGCTGCCAATGCGCGTTCCAGCGTCGCGCGCAGCCGGGTGAGCGGGGAGCGCAGGTCGTGTGCCAGCGCATCGGTCGCCATCTTCAATTCGCCGACCAGTGACGCGATCCGGTCGAGCATGGCATTCACCGATCGCCCAAGATCTTCGAACGCATCGCCACCGCCCTCCAGCGGGACGCGCCGATCGAGATCGCCGCCGGCGACCGCCGCGACGGTATCGACCGTGCGTCGCAGCCGCCGCGCGATAATCTGGGCCGCGACCCACCCGGCCAGCCCCGCCAGCACCAGCGCGACCAGCATGGCGGCGACCATCGCCATCTCCATGGCACCGACGAACGCGCGCTCGCCCTCGATGACGTGACCGGTCAACAGGCGCGTGCCGTCGGGCAGGACCGTGCCGATCACGCGCATCGATTCGGGACGGTCGCGGCGGATGCGGAACAGCTCGATCGTGGCCGGTGGGCCGGGCGTCACATTGGGGGGCCAGGCACCGACATTGCCGGCCAGCGTCGTACCGTCGCGCGCCGACACCAGCACCACCGATTGCGGCCGGTCGCTGCGATCGAGCCGCGCTTCGGCAGCCTTGCGCAAACCCGCGACGCCCCCGGCCGCCCATGCCTCCAGCAGCGTCGCGCGCAGCCGCTGTGCCTCGTCGGTCGCGCTGGCGGTCAGTCGGGTTTCGGTCACGGTCCGGACGGTCAGCAACGTCACCGCCGCCCCCGCCAGCTGCAATGCAAACACCAGCGCCGCGAAGCGCAGCGTCGCCGACCGGGTCAGCAGCTTCAGGGCTCGACCCCCAGCTTATAACCCGAGCCGCGTACCGTATGGAGCAGTCGGCGCTCCTCGCCATCGTCGATCTTGCGGCGCAGGCGGCTGATATGGACGTCGGTCACGTTGCTGCCGGGATCGAAATGATAATCCCAGACGCCCTCCAGCAACATCGTGCGGGTGACGACCTGTCCGGCGTGGCGCATCAGATATTCGAGCAGACGGAACTCGCGTGGTTGCAGGTCGATGACCCGCGTGCCGCGCCGCACCCGTCGCGCCAACAGGTCCATCTCCAGATCGTCGCAGGTCAGCACCGTCTCCGCCGCCGGGCCGCCCGCAGGCTGCCGCCGGGTCAGCAGCCGCACCCGCGCCAGCAATTCGGCGAAGACGAACGGCTTGGTCAGATAATCGTCGGCCCCCTGGGTCAGTCCCGCGACACGGTCGTCGGGCGTCCCCATCGCCGACAGGATCAGGACCGGCGTCGTCACGCCCGCCGCGCGCATCGCGGCGATCGTCGCCATGCCGTCCATCTGCGGCAGCATCCGGTCCATGACGATACAGTCGTAGCCGCCGTCGATCGCGTGGAACAGCCCGTCGCGGCCATTGGCGGCGCGATCGACGACGAAGCCGGCTTCGGTCAGCCCCTTGGCGATATAGGCTGCGGTTTCTTCATCGTCCTCGACGATCAGGATCTTCACGTGACGCCACCTCCGCCGCCCGCAATATCAGCGAGTGGGCACCGACGTCACCCCTTTCCGCGACGTGCAGCAACACCGGACCGGTCGCATGGTCGGGAAAGTCGGCGATGCCGGGCGCATGGTCGCCGACGGCGTCGATCACGTCCCCGACGTGCAGGCCCGACCGGGCCGCCGCGCCATCGGTGCGCAGGCTGGTGACGATCCATCCGTCCGACGCGGCTTGCGGCGCCAGCGTCGCACCATCGGCAGCGACACCGTCCGCATCGGCAAATGCCCCACACCAGCCCACTGCCAGCAAGGCGACGGCCGCCACCGCAACCAGCGCCGTGCCGCGGGCCGGACCGAAACGGGGTGCGTCGTGAACCGGCATCTGCGCCTCCTCGCCCGCCACCATGCGCGCGACGCGCCGACCGGACGATGGGCGGCGGATGAAGACCCGGTCATGTTGCGATTGACATGGGCGCGGGGGCGTGGCGGTGATGCGGATATGCAACCAGCCCGATCGCGTCCGCCGCGGCGCATCACCATCGTCGACGTCGCCCGCCATGCAGGCGTTTCGACCAAGACCGTCTCGCGCGTGTTGAACGGCGAGCCGCACGTCACCGATGCGGTGCGCGACCGGGTGCGCGAAGCGGTCCGCACGCTCGACTATCACCCCAATATCATGGCGCAGGGTCTGGCGCGGCAGCGGTCGCACCTGATCGGGCTGGTCTATGAAAACCCCTCGCCCAGCTATGTCGTCGACCTGCAGATGGGCGTGCTCGACCGGCTGCGCGGCGAACGATACCGGCTGGTCGTGCTGCCGGTCCGATCGGTGACCGACCATGCCGACGAGGTCGTCGGACTGCTGCGATCGGCGGCGGTCGACGGCGTCGTGCTGGCCCCGCCGGCGTCGGACAGCCGCCGCATCCTCGACGAACTGACCGCGATCGGCATGCCGTTCGCACGGATCGCGCCGACCCGCTGGCCCGAGCTGACGCCGGGCGTGGTCGTCGACGATGTCGTCGCCGCCTGCGAAGTGGCGGCGCTGGTGCTGAACCAGGGGCACCGGCGCATCGGCATCATCAAGGGCGACCCGACCCACGCCGCCGCCGAGGCGCGGATGACCGGCTATCAGCAGGCGTTCGCGGCGGCAGGGCAGCCGATCGACCCCGACCTGGTGATCGACGGGCTGTTCACCTTCGATTCCGGCTTCGCGGCGGCGCAGACCCTGCTCGCGCGTCGCGACCGGCCGACCGCGATCCTCGCGCAGAATGACGACATGGCGGTCGGCGCGCTAATGGCTGCGCGCGAGGCGGGGATCGACGTGCCCGGCAAGCTGTCGATCGTCGGGTTCGACGATTCGGAGATCGCCCGCATCACCTGGCCCCGGATCACGACGATGCGCCAGCCGGTGTTCGACATGGCGGTCAGCGCGACGACGCTGCTGCTCGATCAACTGGGCGGCGCGCAGGTGCCGGCCAGCGTCGAGCACGAACATCACCTTATCGAACGCGACTCGGTAACGGTCGCACCGGACGCCTAGGCTTCCGGCTTTTCGACCACGGTCCGCGCCACGTCGCCCTTGCGTACCGCTGCCAGCAACGCGCCACGGGCATAGGGTTTGGCCAGGACGGTCGCGCCGGCTTCGTCGGCGACCGCCCCGGGATCGCCGGTCGCGAAGATGACCAGCGCGTCGGGGCGGAGCGTACGCGCACGCTGTGCCAGTTCGCGACCCGATGCGCCGGGCAGGTTGACGTCGGTAATCAGGATATCGACCGGCGCGGTCTGCAGCGCGGTAATTGCCTCTTCCGCGCTGGCCGCTTCCAGCACGACGAACCCGGCTTCCTCCAGCATTTCGGCGCTGTTGATGCGGATCAGGCCGTCATCCTCGACCAGCAGGATCGTACGCCGCAGCGTCGGCGGGGTGGTGATCGCGACTGGCCGGCTATCGGACGATGGCGACGTCGCGAGGTTGCGCTGCTGCTGGTTCGACAGGACGTGGCGGATTTTCCGCGCCAGCGCCTCACGCGTATAGGGTTTCGACAACAGCTCGACACCCTTGTCGAGCCGCCCGCCATGGACGATCGAATTCTCGGTATAGCCGCTGGTGAACAGGACCGCGATGCCGGGCAGCCGCTCGCGCGCCTTGCGGGCCATTTCGGGGCTTTTGAGCGTACCCGGCATGACGACATCGGTGAACAGCAGGTCGATCGGCACCCCGCTTTCGATCACCGCCAGCCCGCTGGCGGCATCGGACGCCTTGAGCACGCGATAGCCAAGGTCGCCGAGCATCTCGACCACGGTGGCGCGGACTTCCTCGTCATCCTCGACGACCAGCACCGTCTCGCTCCCGCCGCGCACCGGGCCGCTATCGACCTGCACCTCGATATCCTCGGACTGCATCGCACGCGGCAGGTACAGCTTGATCGAGGTGCCGTGCCCGATCTCCGAATAGATTTTCACATGGCCGCCCGACTGTTTGACGAAGCCGTACACCATCGACAGCCCCAGCCCCGACCCCTTGCCCTCGGGCTTGGTCGAGAAGAACGGCTCGAACACGCGCTCGACAACGTCGGGCGCCATGCCGCTGCCGGTATCGGTCACCGCCAGCATCACATATTGTCCGGGCACCACCTCTTCGTGCGTACGGGCATAGGCATCGTCGAGATGCGCGTTGGCCAGTTCGATGGTCAGCTTGCCGCGCCCATCCATTGCATCGCGGGCATTGATGGCGAGGTTCAGCAGCGCATTCTCGATCTGGCCGGGATCGATGAAAGTATTCCACAGGCCGCCGGCAAAGACGGTCTCGATCTCGATCGCCTCGCCGATCGCGCGACGCAGCATGTCGTCCATGCCCTGCACGAAGCGGGTGACGTTGACCACCTTCGGCTCCAGCGCCTGTCGCCGTCCGAACGCGAGCAACTGGCTGGCCAGCCGCGCGCCGCGCGCTACGCCGGCCATGGCATTTTCGACGCGGCGTTCGGCCTTTGCGTTGCCGACTACGTCGCGGGCCAGCAATTGCAGGTTGCCGCCGACGACCTGCAGCAGATTGTTGAAATCATGCGCGACGCCACCGGTCAGCTTGCCGACGGTCTCCATCTTCTGCGCCTGCGCCAGTTGCGCCTCGGCCTGACGGCGTTCGGCGATTTCGGCGATGACCCGGCTTTCGAGCGTTTCGTTGAGGCTGCGAAGCTGTTCCTCGGCGCGTTCGCGATGCCGGACCTGCTGGGCGAGATCGTCGGCCTGCTCGCGCAGCGCCGCCTCCGCCGCCCGGCGATGCGAGATGTCGGTATGGACCCCGACCCATTCGGTGATCTCGCCCGCGCCATCGAGGATCGGCAGCGCGCGAATGGCGAAGGTACGCCATTCGCCGTCGCGCCGCCGAACGCGATGTTCGTGAACGAACATGCTTCGCGCGGCGACCGCGATGTTCCACGCGTCGACCGACCCCTGCGCATCGTCGGGATGGACCGCCGATGCCCAGCCGAAATCCTGATATTCGTCGTACGACTGACCGGTCAGCGCCGCCCAGCCGGGCTGTTCGCCGACCATCCGGCCATCCGCGCTGTTGGTCCACAACACACCGTGCACGGCCTGCATCGCGGTGCGGAAGCGCGCGTTGCTCGCCTTGATCGCGGCGGCGTCGCGGGCGCGTTCGGTAATATCGATTCCCAGGATATAGGCACCGACCGTCTCGCCGGTATCGTCCTGATGCGGAACATACCGGATCTCGACCGCGCGGGGGCCGAGTGCCTGATGGTGCAATATCGTTTCGCCGACCACCGGTTCGCCGGTCAACGCCCTGTCGATATCGACCCGGCGATCGCGATACATTTCCTCGCCGATCACGTCACGGATATGGCGGCCGACCATCGCATCCGGCTCGCCCCCGAACCAGCGTTCGTAATGCGCATTGGTGAAGCGGTAGCGATGATCGGAGTCGATATAGGATACGAGCATCGGCACGGCGTCGGCGATGCGACGCAGTTCCGCCTCGCTGGCCGCCAGTCGGGATTCGATCGCCTTGCGTGCGCTATTGTCGACGACCGTGCAGAGCACCCCGCCCGCTACCCCGCGGCCGTCGACCACCGGCGTGTAATGCAGGTCGAGCGTGAACGTTTCCGATCCGTTTGCGCGCGAAAAAACGGTCGTCCGGTCGAGAAACGACTGGCTCCGCCCGCGCAGTGCCGCCGGCAGGACGGTGCGATGATGCTCCCACTGGTCGGGGAATGCCTCCTTCACCGGGGTGGCGAACACCTGCGGATGGCGGTCGCCGACGATCGCGCGATAGGCGTCGTTGTAGAACAGGATGTGGTCCGATCCCCACATCAGCATCTTGGCGACCGGCGAATTGACGATGTTGGCGATCGTCGCGCGCATTTCGGGCGGCCAGTCGGCCGGCGTTCCGAGCGGGAAGTCGGCCCAGTTTCGCGTCCGGATCAGCGCGGCGCATTCCCCGTCCGCCGCCGGCCAGTCCTTGGCCAACACCCCGCGTCCCGCCGCGCCGTTGCGCAACGCACGCAAGCCGGCGCGGACGACCTCGCTGGCATTGGCATAGTCGCCACCCGCCACCGCCTCGGCGATGAACGCCTTGAGTTCGGGCGTTAGCGATACGTTGCTGGTATGTCGTCCGGCCATCATGAACGTCTCCGGCAACGCACCGCGTGTGTCAACAAGTGCCACAGCATCATGCGGCGGCAGCTATTTCGGCTGCGGCCGGTCGAGTTGCCCGCGCCCCGATCGGTGCCACGACCGAAGCATCGTCGGGGGTCGTGACGCTTCCGCTGCGCTCCAGCTTGCCCCAGCCGACCTTCGGCCCGGTCAGCGCCGCCGTCACCGCGCGCAGGACGACCGCATAGAGCAACTGTCGATAGCCGAAACGCTGCGCCAGCATGCGAAGCACCGGCAGCCGTTCGCCACGCCCTTCCAGACGATAGGCAACCCAGCTACATGCCAGATCGATGCCGGTGAACGCAGCCCAGTGCAGCGCGACCCAGCCGGCATCGCCGCCCGCCGCATCCCAACCACGATCACCGATCCGCCACGCGGTCGTGACGATGCTGGCGAGCAGAGCGATATCGATCAGCGGTGCGGCAAGCGAGAACAACAGCTGGAACAACAGCGCCTGCGGCAAGCCCAGCATCGCCAGCCCGCGCGGCCGCCCCCGGCCGATGATCGCGCGATGCTTCCATAGGCATTGCAGCGTACCATAGGCCCAGCGATAGCGCTGGCGGAACAGCGCCCGCGCCGTCTCCGGCGCTTCGGTCCATGCGATCGCCTCCATGTCGCACGCGACCCGCCAGCCGGCACGCTGGATGGCGATGGTCAGATCCTGATCCTCGGCCAGCGTATCGTGGGGATAGCCGCCGACCGCATCGAGCGCCGCGCGTCGCCACGCTCCCACCGCACCCGGCACCACCGTCACCGCGCCCAGCGCATGCAGCGCGCGTCGTTCCAGATTTTGCGCGGTGATATATTCGAGCGCCTGCCAGCGGGTGATGAGGTTCACGCGGTTACCGACCTTCGCATTGCCGGCGACGGCGCCGATTGCCGGATCGGCGAACCAGCGCAGCAGCCGGGCGATGGTATCGGGTTCGAACTGGGTATCGGCGTCGAGCGCGACGACCACATCGCCCCTTGCGATCTGCAACCCGGCGTTGAGGGCGCGCGCCTTCCCGCCATTTTCCAGCGTCAGCAGCCGCACGCGCGGATCGATGCCGAAGGCCGCCTGCACGATGTCGGACGTGCCGTCGGACGATCCGTCGTCGATGACGATGACGTCGATCCGTACGCCGACGCTGCCGAGGATGCGGCGCACCGACGCCTCGATCACCCGCGCCTCGTTGAACGCCGGGATCAGCACCGAGACCGAGGTCGGGATCAGATGCGGCGCGGCGGGCGGCGGACCGTCCCGGCGCGACGCGAGCAACGCCAGCCCGGCCAGCGTGACCGACCGCGCGATGCCGATCGCGATCACCAGTAGGAACGCGGTCATCACCAGGTCGCGGGTCAGGCTGACCCCGCCGAACAGGCCGCGCGCGCTGGCCGCCTCGCTGGCCTGCACCCCCTTCAGCACCGGCATTACCTGATCGCGCGACAGTCCGGCCAGCCGCGACACGCCGACCAGTTCATAGCCCCGCGCCCGCAGACCGCGAATGATACCGGGCAACGCCGCCACCGTGCCGCTGCGGTCACCGCCTGAATCGTGCAGCAGGACGATGCGGGTCGGGCGATCGACGGTGCCGGCCTCGACCTGCTCGATCGTCCGCGCGACGATCTGTTCGGGCGACGGCGTCTGCCAGTCATGGGGATCGACGTTCAGGCCGACCGTCAGATAGCCGAGTTTCGCCCCGACGCGCGTCGCGTGCAGTTCGTCGCGGCGATCGGGATCGGCGTCGCCGAGGAACGGCGGACGGAACAGCCGCATCGCCCGGCCGGTATAGGCCTCGACCAGCCGTTCGGTCGCAGTCAGTTCCAGTCGGATCGCCTCCGGCGTGCGGTGCGACAGGTTCGCGTGCGACGTGCTGTGGTTGCCCAATTCGCTGCCCTCGTCGACGATCCGGCGCAGGATCGACCCCTGCCCCAGCGCATTGGCGCCGGTGACGAAGAAGGTGGCGGGTGCGCCTTCGCGCTTCAGCACGTCGAGGATCTTCGGCGTCCACACCGGATCGGGCCCGTCGTCGAAGGTCAGCGCGACCATGCGCCGCTGCGCGCCGGTCCGTTGCACGATATCGGGCCCGGGCAGACGATCGACCTGCGCCGCGCGGACCATGCCGCTGGCATCGTGACGCAGCGAGCGTTGGCCGGCGGTCGCGCCGGCATCCAGTCGCAAGACTTCCCCCTGCCCGAGCAGCGTCACCCCGGCGGGCTTCGGCAAGCTTTCGCTCCCGGCGGCGGAGCCGGTCCGCGCGACGGTCCAGAAATGCGGATCCTCGCTGCCCATCCGCCACAGTGCCACCGCCTGCGCACCCGCCGACGATGCGGTACGAAGCTGGTTGGCGGCGGTCACCGCATCCAGCAGCCAGACCCGATGGTCGCGCCCCTTCTGGCGATAGGCGAAATGCCAGTTGCCGCTCGCCCGGTCGAATTGCGGGACGGTGCCGGCCTGTCGCGCGAGGTTCCACGCATCGCCGACGCTCAGCGGAACGGTCGTGCGGCCGGTCCAGTCATAGCCATAGTTGCCGAGCGCGACGATCGCGCCGGGGCCGGCGCTGCGCAATGCGTCGGCCACGACCTGCGCGAACCAGGGCTGCGACGCGATCGGTCCCGCCTCGCCCCCCATCCAATGTTCGTCATAGGCCATCAGCACCTGTCGATCGACGACTCTGGCATAGCGGGCGAGGTCCCATTCGGCGTCGGCGACCGGCGCGGCGATCATCACCTGCCAATGGCGCCGGGCGAAGCGCGTGCGCAGTTCGGACAGGAACCGCCGGTAATCGGCATGCGCGGTCGCGGGCAGGCTTTCGAGGTCGAGCATGACGCCCGTGCCCCCCTCGGCCGCGACCATCGCCTCGATCTGTGCCGCGAACCGACGACGCGCAGCGACATCGGCCAGCAAGGCGGCGGTGCCGGTTCCGTCCCAGCTGCCGTCCTCGCGCGCGTTCTGCACCATCGGGATCAGCGCGGGTGGACGCTTCGCCCGTGCCAGCACGCGGTGGAGATAGTCGTCGCTTTCATAGGCGAAGCGATGATCGCGCCCCGAAACCGATGCGAGGCCGGGCACCAGCCAGTCGATCTCGTCCACATGGGCGAGCAGCGACTGTCGCGACGCCGCGTCCCACGGCATGTAGAAGCCAAGCACTGGCAGATGCCGTGCCGGGGCCGTCGCCTGTCCCGCAGGCAACCACGGGCCGGGAGCGGTCTTCACCGGTGCGGCGGCGATCGCGCGCGGACGCGCGGCATCCTCGGGCAGCGCCAGCGCCGCACGCTGCGGCATCCGCGTCAACGCCGATACGACCAGCGCAAAGATCCCCAATATCGCGACGGCCGCCAAGGCCGCGCCCCAACGCACCCACCGGGCACGTCGCCCGCTGGCATCGTAGAAGATGGGATGTGTCACGCCGTCCCCCAAAAACTGGTAGGTCGCGCATAGGGGTCGAAACCGAAAATGCGGTTAAATACCGAAATATTGCTCGCCGTCGCCGACGCGCCTCTTCAGTGGGCGGACGGATTGATTTGCCGGTGCTGACAACGCTATCACAACGCCGTCAAAGCGACGCCGATACGGCGTGCGGGAAGAGGGGGAGAGGAACGCCATGCGCAGGATCGCGCCACGCCATCATGGTCCCCCGCGCTCCCGTTGCGCCCGACGCCGCACCGACGCGTTCGGCTCGGCTCCCCTCTCCTTTCCTTCGTCCCCTTCGCGAAAGACCCTGTCGATGTCCGCATCCCTCCGCATCGCCGCCCTGCTCGGCACCACGCTGCTTACTACCGCCCCGGCGCTGGCGCAGACGACCAACAACGCGCCGCAGGCCGCGACCCGGCCCACCGATGGCCCCCAGGCGCGGCCATGGATGGATCGTGCGCTTGACGCCGATGCCCGCACCGAACTGGTGCTGAAGGAAATGACGCTCGACGAAAAGCTTCAGCTCACCTTCGGCTATTTCTCGACCAAGGCCGATTGGCAGCGCACGCCGATCAAGAATTACGAGCCGCCAAAGGACGGCCTGCCCGATTCGGCGGGCTATATTCCGGGCATTCCGCGGCTGGGCATTCCGGGCCAGTGGCAGACCGACGCCGGCATCGGCGTCGCGACCCAGCGGTCGCCGACGCCGCGCCTGCGCACCTCGCTGCCATCGGGTATCGCCACGGCCGCGACGTGGAACCCGGAAGTCGCACAGGCCGGCGGCGCAATGATCGGGCGCGAGGCGTTTCTGTCCGGCTTCAACGTGCAACTGGCCGGCGGCATGAACCTGATGCGCGAACCGCGCAACGGCCGGAATTTCGAATATGGCGGCGAAGACCCGCTGCTCGCCGGTGTCATTACCGGGCACGAGATCAAGGGCATTCAGTCGCAGAACGTCGTCTCGACGATGAAGCATTATGCCTTCAACGGACAGGAGACCAACCGCTTCAACATCGACCACCGCATCGACGAAGCAGCGGCGCGCCAGTCGGACCTGCTCGCGTTCGAATTTGCGATCGAGGCGGGCGATCCCGGATCGGTGATGTGTTCCTACAACCGCGTCAACGGCTTCTATGCCTGCGAGAATGACTGGCTGCTCAACCGCACCTTGAAGAAGGACTGGGGATATAAGGGCTATGTCATGTCGGATTGGGGCGCGACCCATTCCACCACGCAGGCCGCCAATGCCGGACTGGACCAGCAATCGGGATGGGCGTTCGATCGCTCGCCCTATTTCGCCGACGCGCTGCGGGAGGCGGTGAACAACGGATATGTCCCGGAAGCGCGGGCGACCGACATGGCGCGGCGCATCCTGTGGGCGATGTTCAGGAACGGGCTGTTCGACACGCCGGTCGCGGGCGACCGCGCGACGACCATCGATTATGCCGCCCACGCCGCCGTCACCCGCGCCGATGCCGAGGAAGGCATCGTCCTGCTAAAGAACAGCGCCGGGCTGTTGCCGCTGGCCTCGACCGCGAAATCGATCCTGCTGATCGGTGCCCATGCCGATGTCGGCGTGCTGTCGGGCGGCGGGTCGAGCCAGGTCTATCCGCATGGCGGCCCGGTCAACGGGTTGGCCGTCGCCGATGAATTCCCCGGCGGCTTTCCAGGGCCGAAGCTCTACCACCCGTCCTCGCCCATGAAGGCATTGCAAGCGCGGACCAAGGCGCAGGTCACCTATCTCGACGGCAAGGACGTGAAGGCCGCCGTGGCCGCCGCACGCAAGGCCGATGTCGTAATTGTGTTCGGCGAACAATGGACCGGCGAATCGATCGATGCGCCGAACCTCAACCTGCCCGACAATCAGGACGCGCTGATCGACGCGGTCGCACGCGCCAATCGCAAGACGGTGGTCGTGCTAGAAACGGGCGGCCCGATTTTGATGCCGTGGCTCGGCCGGGTCGGTGCGGTATTGGAGGCATGGTATTCGGGCACGTCGGGCGGAGAGGCGATCGCGCGTGTGCTGACCGGCGAGGTCAATCCATCGGGTCATTTGCCTGCGACCTTCCCGGCATCGCTGACGCAACTGCCGCGTCCGGTAATCGAGGGCGATCCGAAGCTCGACCGCGATTCGCATCCGATGAGCAACTACAATATCGAAGGGGCTGCGGTCGGCTATAAGTGGTTCGACAAGACCGGGGCCAAGCCGCTATTCCCGTTCGGATACGGCCTGTCCTATACCAGCTTTACGCTCGGCGGCCTGACCGCCGCGCCGTCCGGCAAGAGCGTGCGGGCGCGCTTCACCATAACCAATACGGGCAAGGTGCGTGGTAAAGGGCTGGCACAATTGTACGTCGCCGGCACCGGCTGGGAAGCGCCCAAGCGGCTGGGCGGCTTCGTCAAGGTCGATCTGGCACCCGGCGAAACGCGGACCGTCGATATGACGGTCGATCCCCGCCTGCTGGCAACGTTCGACAGCCAGACGCGTGGCTGGAAGATCGCGGGCGGGACGTATCAGTTGCTGCTGGCCAACAGCGCGACCGACATCGTCGCGCGAACGAGCGTGCAACTGGCAGCGGCAACGCTCGACAATCGCGGGCGCTAACGCCGCCGCCCGGGACCGCGAAGTCCGCGGTCCCTGGTTTGCTCCAATGCGGCAGGGTCATTCCTGCAAACGACAAAAAGGGCCGCGGTAGCAAACGCCACCGCGGCCCTTTCGTGAAGTGCTGCGCGCGACGGTCGTCGCGCCGCCCGCTTACTTCTTGCCGAGCGTGAGACCGCCGAAACGCTTGTTGAAGCGTGCGACCTGACCACCTGAATCCAGCATCTGGCCACGGCCGCCGGTCCATGCCGGGTGCGCCAGCGGGTCGATGTCGAGCTGCATCGTGTCGCCTTCCTTGCCCCAGGTGGAGCGAGTTTCGAACACGGTGCCGTCGGTCATCTGGACCTTGATCATGTGATAGTCGGGGTGCGTGTCTTTCTTCATCGGTCGTCTCCGTCACGGCTGGTTCCGACCAGCCTGGAAAAGGGAAGGCGCGCCCGTACACGGACGCGCCCCAAATAGCAATGATCGGCGTAGACTTACGCCTTGGGCGGGTCGGCGATCATCGCGGTGAATTCGCACTCGGCGGCAAGTTCGCCATCGATGCGCGCCTTCCCCGCGAATTTGCAGACGCGCGCGCGCTTCTGCACGAATTCGGCCTCCAGCGTCAGCAATACGCCCGGTTCGACCGGCTTGCGGAATTTCACGCCGTCGATCGACATGAAATAGACCAGCTTGCCCGATCCGGCGAGGCCGAGGCTCTCCACCGCGAGGATGCCGGCGGCCTGCGCCAGCGCCTCGACGATCAGCACGCCCGGCATGATCGGACGGCCGGGGAAATGTCCCTGGAAAAAGCCTTCGTTGATCGTCACCGCCTTGATCGCGGTGATCGACCGGTCGGGGATCAATTCCGCGACACGGTCGACCAGCAACATGGGATAGCGATGCGGGATCGCCGCCATCACGCGCGTGATGTCGAGCGGTCCGATCGAGGTCGCCTCCCCTTCCACGATCAGCGACCTGCCGGTGCCGGACGCGTGCCGGCGGCAGGCGCAGCGGCGGCCGGAGCGGCCTGTGCCGGCGCGGTCACGCTGACGCTCGGCAGCTGGGTGTTGAGGGCTGCAAGCACCGCATCGGTGATTTCGGTCGCCGGCGCGTTGTAGAAGCTGTTACCCTTGTCCACCGCAAGGGTGGCGCCACGCTGCTGCGCGATCTGGGTGATGATCGGGCCGAGGCGGGTGCCGATCTGTTCACGGACATAGGCGATGTTGCGCTGAACCTGCTGTTCCTGCTGGCCGATCTGCTGCTGCGCCTGCTGCTGACGCTGTTCGAAGGTACGGATTCGCGTCTGAAGTGCGGCGTCGGGGTTGCCCTTGGCGGCATTGACGGCGGTCTGCAGCGACTGCGCTTCGGTCTGCAGCGGCTGACCGAGCGAGGTCGCCAGCGACTGCAACTGCTGACGCTGCGACTGGAGCTGGGTGGTCGCGGCCTTGCATGCGGTGCAGTCGCGGAAGATCCGCTCCGAATCGACGACGGCGATCTTCGCGTCGGGCAGCGCCTGCGCGAAGGCCGGGGCGGTCGGAGCGGCAAAAACGAATGCGGCGATCGCCGCCTTGGTAAGGCTACGCATCAGAATTGAGTTCCTACGTTGAAAGTGATGAGTTTCTTGTCGTCGCCCGGCTGGCTCAGCAACGCCTTGGCCAGATCGATCCGCAGCGGGCCGAACGGCGAGTTCCAGTTCACGCCGATACCGATCGACAGACGGGGCTTGGCGGAGTCGCCGAGGAACTGTTCGAGGAAAGGCTGCGTGGTGTTGATGGCGACGGTGTTGGGCTCGCCGCCGACACAGGTCCCGCCGATCGTCGCCGAATAGCCGACCGCGCAGGTCGTCTGCCGGATTGCCGGCGAGCCCGAACCATCGGTGAACTGGTTGTTATAGATCTGCAACCCGTCCGAGGTCTTGATCGGCGAGCTGAACGGCAGCAGCGACGGCGACCCGTCCTTGTTGAACTGCAACGTGCCGTCGGCATTGCGCGCCTGCTCGAACGCCAGCGTCGGGCGCGGCCGGGTGACGCCGAACAGCGCCCCCGCCTGCACGAAGATCGACGGCCGCAGCCCCAGTTCGGCGATACCCGAACCCAGCGGCGGTTCGAGCTCGATCTTGCCGAGATAATAGGCCTTGCCGCCCAACGGGTCGTTCAGCACCTGCTCGCGCGCGGTGACCAGCGTCTGATCGCCGCTGGCGACCGATCCGGTATATTGCTGGCGTTGGATACGCGGGCCGACGCCGCGAATGTCGAAGCCGCGGAACTGGGGTTCGCCGAGGTAGAAGCGGTCGACGATGCGGACCGGATCGATCCCCTCGCCCGCGCTCTTCTGCAACGAATGGATATATCCGCCCTCGATGCCGGCCGACAGGATGAAGCCGCCGACATTCCAGTATTTGTCGAAATCGCCGCGAATACGGGCGAAGCGCACGTCGCCGCCCAGACCAGCGAAATCGAGGCCGGTCACCAGCCGCTGCCCGCGCGACGGGCGCAGGCGGTTGTTGAGATTGTCGAAGATGAGGTTCGCACCGACCATGCTGGTCAGGCGGTTGCCGATCGAATCGCACAGATAGCGCCCGGCCTTCAGCGGATCGCAGACGCCGTTGGTGAAATAGGTCGCCTCGTCCAGCCCGACATTGTCCTGGCTCAGCTGATAGCGGCCCGACAGCGTCCAGAACTCGGTCAGCGGCACGCTGGCGACGATCTGCCCACCGGTCGAAATCTGCGAATAGAGCGAGTTGCGGCCGGTGCCGAGAAAGTTGAACGAGTTGAAGTCGCGACGGAACAGCGTGCCGCCCAGCGCGATATTCTTGTCGAACAGATAGGGTTCGGTGAAGCCCAGCTCGACCGACTTCTGATAGGTCGAATAATTGACCGATGCCTGCAGATCCTGCCCCTTGCCGCGGAAATTCCGCTGGCGGATCGAGGCCTGGATGATGAAGCGCTCGAGGCTGGAGAAGCCCGCCGACAGCGTCAGCTCGCCGGTCGACTTTTCCTCGACATTCGCGCCGAGCACGATGCGATCGGGGGCCGACCCTTCGGTGCGCTCGATCTCGAACTTGTCCTGGAAATAGCCGAGCGAATTGATGCGGTCCTGCGAACGCTTGATGAGGAAGGCGTTGAACGCATCGCCCTCCGCCACGCGGAATTCGCGGCGGATGACGCGGTCCTGCGTCTGGGTGTTGCCGGTGATATTGATCTTTTCGACATAGGTGCGGTTCGCTTCGTTCAGGACGAAGGTGATCGACATCGTATGTTTTTCGCGATTCGGCACATAATCCGGGCGAACGTCGGTGAACGCATAGCCGAACAGGCCGGCATATTCGCTCAGCTGGTCGATCGTGTCCTCGACCTGCTTGGCGTTGTACCAGTCGCCCTTCTTCATCGGCAGCGTCTTGGTCAGCGCGGCATTGTCGAAGTCGCGGATCGCGCTCTCGACCTTCACCTCATCGAACTTATAGCGCGGACCTTCCTCCACCACATAGGTGATGATGAAGTCTTCCTTGTCCGGCGTCAGTTCGGCGACCGCCGAAATCACCCGGAAATCGGCATAGCCTTCGGTCAGGTAGAATTGGCGCAGCTTCTGCTGGTCATAGGCCAGCCGGTCCTGGTCGTAGCTGGTGTTCGAGCTGAAGATACGCCACGGCCGCGACTCCTTGGTCGCCATCTCGCCGCGCAACTGGCTGTCGCTGAACACCTCGTTGCCGAGGATGTTGATCTGGCGGACCTTGGACTTCGCCCCTTCGCTGATCTCGAAGATCACGTCGACGCGGTTCTGGTCGAGCATCACCATCTTCGGCTCGACATTCGCGGCGAAGCGGCCCTGCCGGCGATACAGTTCGATGATGCGCGCTACATCGGCGCGAACGGCGGTACGGGTGAAGATCTGCCGCGGGGCGAGCTTGATCTCCTTGGTGATCTTGTCGTCCTTCAGCCGCTTGTTGCCCTCCAGCACCACGCGGTTGATGATCGGGTTCTCGCGAACCCGGACGACGATATCACCGGTGTCGACACCCTCGATCTCGACATTGGCGAGCAGATCGGACGCGTACAGGTCCTTGATCGCCTGATCGAGCGTCTCGGCGGTATAGGGGATGCCGACGCGCAGCTTGGTATAGGACAGCACCGTATCGGGCTCGATACGCTGCGATCCCTCGACGCGCAGCGAGCGGATGGTGCGGACCGGCACGGTGGGGGCGGCCGGAGCCTGCACGGCGGGGGGGCGCACTGCCGGCGCGGCAGCGGCGGGCGCGCGCTGCGCCTGCGCAAAGGCCGTGCCCGAGAGCATCGTGCCCGCGAGCAGCGCGACACCGCGCACGCCGTGAATCGAAAACTTGCTTAGCGTCACCAAACCCACCCCAACCGGAGGAACTTTTACCACAGGACGTTCGCGCCCTGCCCTAACCACGTCAGCCGATCAAGCCGGCCAGCCCCTGCCACACGCCGAACGCCCCCAGATCGTTCACCGTGACGAAGATCATCAATGCCAGCAACAGGGCCAATCCACCGCGAAACGCCCATTCCATCGTCTGCGGACGGACCGGCCCCCGCTTCACTGCCTCGATCGCGTAGAACAACAGATGGCCGCCATCCAGCATCGGAACTGGCAACAAGTTGATGAATCCAAGATTAATCGAAACGAACGCCACGAACGTCACCAGCGCCGGCCAACCGAGCGAGAATTGCTCGCCCGATGCCTTGGCGATGCGCAGCGGCCCGCCCATTTCCTCGACCGACCGCCGGCCGGTAATGATCTGGACCAGACCGTCGACCGTCCCGCGCAGGATGCTGCCGACCATGCGCACCCCCTCGGCCGGCGCCTGCCAGACCGGGACCGACACGAAGACCGGGTCGCCGCGTTCGATGCCGAAGCGGCCGATCTGCGCCTCGTTGCCGAAACGGTCGCGCTGGCGCACGGCGCCGATCGTCGCTTCGGTCTCGCGCGCCGCATCGCCGCGCAGATAATCGACGCGGACGCGCTCGTTGGGACGCATGACGGTGTAGAAGGACAGGTCCGAGAAGGTGTCGATCGACCGGCCACCCATTGCGGTGATACGGTCGCCCGCCTGCAAGCCCGCGCGCTCGGCGGCGCTGCCTTCGACCACCCGCCCGATCGTCGCGGGGGTGCGGTCGACGCCATAGGCAGCGGCGAAGCCACCGAGGATCGCGACCGCCAGCAACAGGTTCACCGCCGGCCCCGCCGCGACGATGATCGCGCGTTGCCAAACCGGCTTGGCCTGAAACGTCCGTGCGCGCTCGGCAGCAGGCAGTTGCAGCCATTCGGCATCGGGCTGCGACGCAGGGTTCATATCGCCGGCAAAGCGGACATAGCCGCCCAGCGGCAGCCATCCGAACTTCCAGCGCGTGCCCTGCCGGTCGGTAAAGCCGGCGATTTCCTTGCCGAAGCCGACGGCGAACGCGTCGACCTTCACGCCGAACCAGCGCCCCGCCGCATAGTGACCTAGTTCGTGCAGGAACACGAGCGGCCCCAGCACGAGCAGGAACGCGACGACGGTAATCAGCAACCCCGGGGATTCGATCAAGCCGCGCAATCCTTCACACGCTCCCGCGCCAATGCACGCGCTTCTGCATCGATCGCCAGCACGGCGTCGAGCGTCTGCGGCCCTGGCGGGTCGAAGCGCTGCAAGACATCACCGACGATTGCGGCAATTTCGAGGAAACCGATCCGCCGGTCGAGAAACGCGGCGACCGCGACCTCGTTGGCGGCGTTCAGAATCGCCGGACGCCCGCCACCGGCCGACAATGCGGCACGGGCCAGCGCCAGCGCCGGAAAGCGTTCCATGTCGGGCGCTTCGAAATCGAGCCGCCCGATGCGCGCCAGATCAAGACGTTCGCACGGCGTCGCCATTCGGTCGGGCCATGCCAGCGCGTGCGCGATCGGCACGCGCATGTCAGGCGATCCGAGTTGGGCGAGTGTCGACCCGTCGACATATTCGACCATCGAATGGATGACCGACTGACGGTGGACCAGCACGTCCAGCTGCTCCGGCGTAACCGGAAACAGGTGATAGGCCTCGATCAGTTCGAGCCCCTTGTTCATCATCGTCGCCGAATCGACCGAAATCTTTGCGCCCATCGACCAGTTGGGATGCGCCACCGCCTGTTCGGGGGTGATGCCCTGCATCTCCGCCAGCGAGCGTTCGCGGAACGGGCCACCGCTCGCGGTCAGGATAATGCGGCGGATGCGCTCGGGCGGGCAGTCGTCCAGACATTGGAAGACGGCGTTGTGTTCGCTGTCGACCGGCAGCAGCGTGGTACCGGCGCGGGTTGCCGACGCCATCATCACCTCGCCAGCCGACACCAGCGCTTCCTTGTTGGCGAGCGCGACCGCACCACCGCGTGCGAGCGCCGCCATCACCGGCTTCAGCCCTGCAGTGCCGACGATCGCCGCCATGGTCCAGTCGACGGCACGTGCCGCAGCATCGATCACCGCCTGTTCGCCGCCCGCCGCCTCGATCCCGCTGCCGCCAAGTGCGTCGCGCAGTGCGGGCAGGCAGGCTTCGTCGCCGACCACTGCCAGCTTCGCGCCGACCCGCCGCGCTGCTGCCGCAAGCTTGCCGACGTCGCGATGCGCGGTCAGCGCCTCGACTGCGAACTCGTCCGGCGTGCGCTCGATCAGGTCGAGCGTCGACGTGCCGACCGATCCGGTCGCACCCAATATGCTTACGTGCTTCATGCCAGATACAGTCCTGCCAACAGCATCAGCGCCGCTGCCGGCGCGACCGGCACCAGCCCGTCGAGCCGGTCCAACACCCCGCCATGACCGGGCAGCACGTTGCCCGAATCCTTGACCCCGGCGGCACGCTTCAACTGGCTTTCATAAAGGTCGCCGGCCTGCGCGAGCACCGCCAGCAACGGTGTCGCCAGCACGAGGTGCAACGGCAGGCCGGCATATTGCAGCACGCCGCCCAACACCGACGCAGCTATGACTCCGCCGATCAGACCCGCCCAGGTCTTGTTCGGGCTGATCGTCGGCGCGAGCTTCGGCCCGCCGATCGTCCGTCCGGCGAAATAGGCGCCGATGTCGCATGCCCAGACCAGCGCCATCGCCCAGAAGGCGAGCAGCAATCCGTCCGGCCGATCGCGCAGGAACACGACCGCCAGCGCCGGAAAACCGCAATAGACGATTCCTCGGGCAAGCTTGGGCAGGCCGGTGGTGATCACGATGAAGAACGCCGCCCCGATGATCAGCCCGAACGCTAAGAACCCGGCGCCCGCCGCCAGCGGCGACAGGATCGCCAGCGGCACGGTCAACGCCAGCTGCGCCAGACGCTTATGCTCGCGCGATACTTCGTGGAGATCGGCCCATTCGGCCATCATGAACAAGGTCCCGAGCGCGACCAGCAGCCAGAAGGCGAACCCGCCGAGCCACAATGCCGTCGCCGCGACGGCGATCATACCGACGCTGGCGAACGTGCGGGTGGCGAGGTCGGACTTGCGGCGTGCTACGGGATCGTTGACGGGTTCGGGCGTCACAAGCCCCCGAACCGGCGCTGCCGCCGGCCATAGGCGGCGATCGCCTCCGCCAGCGCCGCGCCATCGAAATCCGGCCAGAGCGTGTCGACGAACAGCAATTCGGCATAAGCCGCCTGCCACAGCAGGAAGTTGGACAGTCGTTGTTCGCCCGACGTCCGGATCATCAGATCGAGCGGCGGCAGGTCGTGCGTATCGAGTTCGCGGTCGATCGCCGCTTCGTCGATCGCCGATACCGGCATCCCCGCCGCGACCCGCTCCGCCAGACGACGCGCCGCCGCGACCAGTTCGGCCTGCGCGCCATAGTTGAGTGCGATGGCAAGGATCGGACCGCTATTGGTTGCGGTACGCGCGACCGCATTCTCGATCAGCTTGACCAGATCGGGCTGCAACGCTTGGTAATTGCCGAGGATTCTGAGCCGCACGCCTTCGCGATGCAGTTCGTCGATCTCGCTTTTCAGGAAATGCCGCAGCAACCCCATCAGGTCACCGATTTCCTGTTCGGGACGCCGCCAATTCTCCGACGAAAAGGCGTAGAGGGTCAGCGCCTCTACACCCTGTTCGCGTGCCGCCCGCGCGATGCGCCGCACCGCTTCCACGCCCTGCCGATGGCCGGCGATCCGCGGCAGGCGCCGGGCCTTCGCCCAACGACCATTGCCGTCCATGATGATCGCGACATGGCGGGGAATCGGCGCGGAATGGGGC
Organism: Sphingomonas sp. BL-S-05; assembly: GCF_055521695.1. NCBI lineage: Bacteria > Pseudomonadati > Pseudomonadota > Alphaproteobacteria > Sphingomonadales > Sphingomonadaceae > Sphingomonas > Sphingomonas sp. BL-S-05. Next base: position 1,524,543 of record NZ_CM145499.1, read on the forward strand.
AGCCCCGGCGCCGCGCGATCGTCCGCCGGAACCGAAGCGCGAGCGGCGAACGACGTCACTTGCCGAGGATTTCCTTTTCCTTGGCGTTGGCTGCAGCATCGAGTTCGGCAATGGTCGCGTCGGTCAGCTTCTGCACCTCGGTTTCGTGGCGCTTACGCTCGTCTTCCGAATAGACGCCCTTCTTCTCGTCGGTCTTCAGGCTTTCCATGCCGTCGCGCCGGACGTTGCGTACCGCGATACGTGCCGATTCCGCATATTTGCCGGCGAGCTTCGCCAGTTCCTTGCGGCGTTCCTCGGTCAGGTCGGGGATCGGCAGGCGCAGCGTCTGACCATCGACGATCGGATTGAGGCCGAGGCCCGCCGAACGGATCGCCTTGTCGGTCGGGCCGACATTCGACTTGTCCCACACCTGTACCGACAACATGCGCGGTTCGGGAGCCGAAACGGTCGCGACCTGGTTGAGCGGCATGTGCGCGCCATAGACTTCGACCATCACCGGATCGAGCAGCGACACCGCCGCGCGTCCGGTGCGCAGGCCGCCCAGATCGCCCTTAAGCGATTCGACCGCGCCGGCCATGCGGCGTTCGAGATCGGCCTTGTTATATGCGGCCATAACCGACTTCCTTCTAATTCAAGCGTTGTTCTGGACGATCGTCGACACACCCTCGCCCGCCAGTACGGCGGCGAGATTGCCTTCGTCACGAATGTTGAAGACGACGATCGGGATATTGTTGTCGCGGCACAGCGCCACCGCCGATGCGTCCATGACCTTCAGGTCGTCGGCCAGCACGCGGCCGAAGCCGAGCGTGTCGTAGCGCTTGGCGGTCGGCACCTTCTTGGGATCGGCATCGTAGACGCCGTCGACGCTGGTGCCCTTGAACAGCGCCTCGCAGCCCATTTCGGCGGCGCGCAGCGCAGCGGTGGTGTCGGTGGTGAAGAACGGGCTGCCGGTGCCGGCGGCGAAGATCACGACGCGGCCCTTTTCCATGTGTCGCACCGCGCGGCGGCGGATATAGGGTTCGCACACCGATGCCATCGGGATCGCCGACTGCACGCGGGTCTCGACGCCCATCTGTTCGAGCGCGTTCTGCATCGCCAGCGCGTTCATGACGGTGGCCAGCATGCCCATGTAATCGGCGCTGGCGCGTTCGAAGCCCTTGGCGGCGCCCGCCACGCCGCGGAAGATATTGCCGCCGCCGACGACGATGCAAACCTCATGCCCCACTTCCCGCGCGGCCTTGATCTCGCGCGCGACGCGTTCGCACATCGCCGGATCGATGCCGAACTGTCCCGATCCCATCAGGACCTCGCCCGAGAGTTTCAGGAGGACACGGTTGAAGCGAGGACGGGTCATGACACCTGCGAAAATGGTCTATCGGGAGCGCGGCGGACCCTAGACGCGCCCGCCCGCAAAGCCAAGCGACGTTATGCCCATACCAAAACGGGCCGCGTGGGCAGAGTGCCCGCGCGGCCCGCGAAGTTGGCAAAGGTTGCGCGTTTTAGCGCGCGAGACCCGCCGTGGCGGCGACTTCGGCGGCGAAGTCGCTCTCTTCCTTCTCGATGCCTTCGCCGAGCTGGAAGCGGACATAGTCCTTCAGCACGATCGAGGTACCGGCATCCTTCGCCGCCTTGGCGACGACGTCGGCGACCGGGGTCTTGCCGTCCATCACGATCGGCTGGCTGAGCAGCGCATTTTCCTTGGCGAACTTCTTCACCGAACCTTCGACCATCTTGGCGATGATGTCGGCCGGCTTGCCCGAATCGGCGGCCTTTTCGGTCGCGATCTGGCGTTCACGCTCGAGGATGTCCTGGTCGAGACCGCTCTCGTCCAGCGCCAGCGGGAAGGCAGCGGCGATGTGCATCGCGATCTGCTTGCCCAGCGGCTCGAGCACGTCGACACCGGCGTCCGATTCCAGCGCGACCAGCACGCCGATCTTGCCGAGGCCCGGCGCAGCGGCGTTGTGGACGTAGGGGATCACGGCGCCCTTGGCGACTTCGATCCGCTTCGCGCGGCGCAGCACCTGGTTCTCGCCGATGGTCGAGATGTTGGCGACCAGCGCGTCCTCGACGGTGCCGCCGTTCGGCATCGCCTGCCCCTTCAGCGCTTCGATGTCATCGCCCGATTCCAGTGCGATGGCGACGACGTCGCGCACGAAGCTCTGGAACTGGTCGTTCTTGGCGACGAAGTCGGTCTGGCTGTTGACTTCGATCGCGACGCCCTTGGTCCCGGCGACGGCAACGCCGACCAGACCTTCGGCCGCGGTGCGGCTCGACTTCTTGGCGACGGCGGCGAGGCCCTTGGTCCGCAGCCAGTCGACGGCGGCTTCCATGTCGCCGTTATTCTCGGACAGCGCCTTCTTGCAGTCCATCATGCCGGCGCCCGAGCGCTCACGCAGTTCCTTGACGGCGGCGGCGGTAACTTCTGCCATGATCAGGCTCCTGTTTGGTGTTCGATATGCTTGCGGGCGAGGCAGCGCGTGTTTCGCCCTGCCCCGCCCGCACGTCAGTTCCGTGACAGCTTACGCTTCGACCGACGCTTCCGGCTGCGGCTCGACGCTCAGCGCCTCTTCGGCCGGCGGTTCGTCCATCGCGCCGAGGTCGCGGCCCGAATAGGCAGCGGCCTGCTGACCACCACGGGTCGCGGCGATCGCGATCGCTTCGCAGTACAGACGGATCGCACGGCTGGCGTCGTCGTTCGCGGGAACCGGGAAGGCGATGCCGTCGGGCGAGACGTTCGAATCGAGGATCGCGACGACCGGGATACCCAGCGTGTTGGCTTCCTTGATCGCCAGCTCTTCCTTGTTCGCGTCGATCACGAACATGATGTCGGGAATGCCGCCCAGATCGCGGATACCGCCGAGCGACAGCTCCAGCTTGTCCTTCTCGCGGGTCAGGTTCAGCACTTCCTTCTTGGTCAGGCCGTGCGTGTCGCCCGACAGCTGCTCTTCGAGCGCCTTCAGACGCTTGATCGAGTTGCTGATCGTCTTCCAGTTGGTGAGCATGCCGCCCAGCCAGCGATGGTTGACGAAATGCTGGCCCGACTTGCGGGCTGCCTCGGCGATCGGCTCCTGCGCCTGACGCTTGGTGCCGACGAACAGGACCTTGCCGCCCGACGCGACGGTCGACGACACGAATTCCAGCGCGCGTGCGAACAGCGGCACGGTCTGCGACAGGTCGAGGATGTGGACGCCGTTACGATCGCCAAAGATGTACGGCTTCATCTTCGGGTTCCAGCGATGGGTCTGGTGGCCGAAGTGCGCGCCCGATTCGAGCAGGGCCTGCATGGTGACGACAGGTGCCGCCATAGGATAAGTCCTTCCGGTTGATCCTCTGGGAAGCAGGAACCCTGTCGAGCCAAAGGCTCGGGCACCGGTATGTGCGCTTCCCATGTGGGGTTGAGAGCGGCGCCGTTAGCGCAAAACGTACCAACGATCAAGCCTTGACGTTGGAACGATATGAGAACATTAAGGGTTCAGAAACGGACCATGGAACCGTGGTTCGGCGAAGATGTTGCACCTTTTGCGGTTTTTTTTGAAATCGCATGTCCCGGGGAGTTTCGAGATGGCCCTGTTCGCTTATGCTTTGTTCGCCGCCGCGTTCCTGATTGCCGTTGGAACGATCGTCGCCACCATTTTGCCGGCGAGCGGCCGCATCCTGCGCCTGCTGCGTCAGGGGCCGGAATGGACGATCGATCCGCTGCCGCCGGTCCGCCTGACGTCGCGCCGCGGCGTGATCCGGCAGCGTGCAGTTACGGCCGCGCCGCAGCCGCTTCGCGTTGCCGCTTGATCCGACCGTAGCTGCGGATGCTGAAGGGTAGCGTCGCCAGATAGGCGACGCACACCACCGTCAGCGTCTGCCACGGCGCCGAAACCAGCGCCGCCGCGACGACGACCAGCGCAACGATCGCCTCGAACCGGATGTTACGGCGGAGCTTGAGCGACGACCAACTGAACGTCGCGAGGCTGGATACCATCAGGAACGCGACGAACGCGACCCATGGCGCGACGATCCAGGGCGAGCGGAAGATTTCCTCGCCGCTCCAGATCCAGGCATAGAGCGGCAGCATAGCTAGCCCCGCACCGGCCGGGGCGGGAATGCCGGTAAGGAACCCGGCGGATTTGTGCGGTTGGTCGACGACGTCGATCCGCGCATTGAAACGTGCGAGCCGCAACGCGGTGAACACCGCATAGATCAGCGACACGATCCAGCCGACCCGCGGTTCGTTGAGTAACGCCCACAGATACATGATGAGAGCCGGCGAAACGCCGAACGAAATCGCGTCCGACAAGGAGTCCAGTTCCGCACCGAACCGGCTCTCTCCGCGCAGCATCCGTGCAACGCGACCGTCGATGCCGTCGAGCACCCCGGCGAGCAACACCATGAGAACGGCACGTTCCCATTCGCCGCCGATCGCAAAGCGAATGCCGGTCAGTCCGGAACATAGCGCCAGCGCGGTGACAGCGTTGGGCGCGAGAGCGCGCAGCGGGATGCCGCGGACGGGCAAGGGACGCCGCATCTTACTGCGCGATCCCGGTAGGCGCGGGCAGACCCGGCCGACCGAGCACGGTTTCCCCGGCGACGCTGCGCTGGCCCAGCACGACCTGCGGCTCGATGCCATCCGGCAGGAACACATCGACCCGGCTGCCGAACCGGATCAATCCGACCCGTTGTCCCGCGGCAACGATATCGCCCGGCTTCACGAAGCCGACGATTCGACGCGCAACCAACCCCGCAATCTGCGTGAAGCCGACGCGCTGCCCGTCGAGGCTTTCGACCACGACATGCTGCCGCTCATTCTCGTCGCTCGCCTTGTCGAGATCGGCGTTCAGGAACTTGCCCGAGATATAGACCACCTGTCGGATCGTCCCCGCAATCGGGGTGCGGTTGATATGGACGTCGAACACCGACATGAAGATCGACACGCGCACCAGCGGTTGATCGCCAAGCCCGTTCGGCCCGCGCAGTTCGGGCGGCAGGTCGACGCGCTGGATCATCGTCACCAACCCGTCGGCAGGCGCGACGATCAGCCCGTCGCCCTGCGGCGTGGTCCGCACCGGATCGCGAAAGAACGAGGCGACCCACAACGTCACCAGCCCCATCGGCCATGCCAGTGTCTCCCACGCCATGAAGGCGAAGAAGGCGGTGACGGCAGCGGCGATGAGGACGTATTTGCGCCCTTCGGGATGTACCGAGGGCCAGCGCCACTTGACGGTCGTGGTGCCGACCGCGGGCTTTTCGAGCGATGCCATGAAGCGTGGTGTACCCAAGGCAAGCCGTGCTGACAACCGCCGCGCACCCGCGACGCGGTTGATCCTTGCCGACCGACCCCGTAAGGCCGCGCCAATCGCAACAGAAATCGAGAGCAGGCGCATGGCGAAGATCAAGGTCAAAACCCCGGTCGTGGAGATCGACGGCGACGAAATGACCCGCATCATCTGGGCATGGATTCGCGAACGGCTGATCCAGCCCTATCTCGAAATCGACCTCGATTATTACGACCTCGGCATCGAGAAGCGCGACGAAACCGACGACAAGATCACCGTCGACAGCGCCAAGGCGATCCAGAAGTACGGCGTCGGCGTGAAGTGCGCGACGATCACCCCCGACGAGCAGCGCGTCGAGGAATTCGGCCTGAAGAAGATGTGGCGTTCGCCCAACGGCACGATCCGCAACATCCTGGGCGGCGTGGTCTTCCGCGAACCGATCGTCATCTCGAACGTGCCGCGCCTGATCCCGGGCTGGACCAAGCCGATCGTCGTCGGCCGTCATGCGTTCGGTGACCAGTATAAGGCGACCGATTTCAAGGTTCCCGGTGCCGGCAAGCTGACCATGAAGTGGGAAGGCACCGACGGCCAGGTGATTGAGGAGGAAGTGTTCGACTTCCCCGCCGCCGGCGTAGCCATGGGCATGTACAATCTCGACGAATCGATCCGCGATTTCGCCCGCGCGTCGATGAACTATGGTCTCGGCCGCGGTTGGCCGGTGTATCTGTCGACCAAGAACACGATCCTGAAGGCCTATGACGGCCGCTTCAAGGATATCTTCGAGGAAGTGTTCGCGACGGAATTCAAGGACCAGTTCCAGGCGGCGGGCATCGAATATCAGCACCGCCTGATCGACGACATGGTCGCATCGGCGCTGAAGTGGCATGGTGAATTCGTCTGGGCCTGCAAGAACTATGACGGCGACGTGCAGTCGGATCAGGTCGCGCAGGGCTTCGGCTCGCTGGGCCTGATGACCTCGGTGCTGATGTCGCCGGACGGCAAGACGATCGAGGCGGAAGCGGCGCACGGCACCGTCACCCGCCACTATCGCCAGCATCAGCAGGGCAAGGCGACCTCGACCAATCCGATCGCGTCGATCTTCGCATGGACCGGCGGCCTGAAGTATCGCGGCAAGTTCGACGATACGCCGGAAGTCACCAAGTTCGCCGAGACGCTGGAGCGCGTCTGCATCGAGACCGTCGAAGCGGGCCACATGACCAAGGATCTGGCGATCCTGATCGGCCCGAACCAGCCGTGGATGACCACCGAACAGTTTTTCGAACAGGTTCGCGTCAACCTCGAAGCGGCGATGGGCTCGCAGGGCTGAAACGCCCCGCCCTCGCAGCCAGTCGAACGGCGTCCATCCCAACGGATGGGCGCCGTTCGTGCGTTAGCGGTTGCCGCGACCGTGCCGCATCCGCAACAATGGCCCTATGCCGTTGCCGATAGATTCCACGCCGTTCAGTGATTCGCTGGTCATTTTGGGGGCCGCGGGCCTCGTCATTCCCGCCTTTGCCCGTTTCCGCGTCAACCCGGTGATCGGGTTCATCCTCGTCGGCGTGCTGGTCGGCCCTTACGGCCTCGGCGCGCTGGTCGACCGGGTGCCGTGGCTGTTTCACATCACCATCACCGATCGCCATTCGATCGAACCCTTTGCCGAATTCGGCATCATCCTGCTGCTATTCTCGATCGGCCTCGAACTGTCGTTCAAACGGCTCTGGGCGATGCGCCGGCAGGTGTTCGGGCTGGGCGCGGCGGAGCTGCTCGGCTCGGGGCTGCTCATCGGTTTGGCGCTGATGGTCATGGGACAGGCGAGTGCGGGCGCGATCGGCCTCGGCCTTGCGCTGGCGCTGTCGTCGACCGCGCTGGTGCTGCCGATGGCGGGCACGACCGGACCGGTCGGGCGCACCGCCTTTGCCATGCTGTTGTTCGAGGATCTCGCGCTGGTCCCGATCATCTTCGCGCTGGGCGCGCTGGCACCGACCGCCAGCGACGACGGCTGGGCAGGCCTTGCCAACACCGCGCTATGGGGCGGGGTCAGCGTCGCCGCGCTCTATCTGGCCGGGCGGTTCATCCTGCCGAAGCTGTTCGCGCAGGCCGCACGGACGAAAAGCCCCGAACTGTTCCTGTCGGCCAGCCTGCTGGTCGTGATCGTCGCCAGCCTCGTCACCACCGCCGCCGGCCTGTCGCCGATCGTCGGCGCGCTGCTTGCCGGCCTGCTGATCGCCGAAACCGAATATCATAGCGAGGTCGAGGTCATCACCGCGCCGTTCAAGGGGCTGGCGCTCGGCGTGTTCCTCATCACCATCGGCATGAGCCTCGATATCGCGACGATCATCGAGAATTGGCCGGAACTGCTCGGCGCGATCGCCGGTGTCGTCGTGCTGAAGGCGGTGGTGACCAGCGCGCTGCTCTGGGTCAACGGGGTGCGTCCCGGCACCGCGACCGAAACCGGCCTGCTGATGGCCAGTCCGTCCGAGACCACGTTGATCGTGCTCGGCGCAGCGACGCAGGCGCAGTTGATCCAGGCATCGACCGCCGCCTTCTGGCAGACGGTGACCGCCATCGGCCTGACGATCACGCCGCTGCTGGCGATGCTCGGCAAGCGCGCATCGCGGCGGATAGAGCGGCGGACCGGGACCGAGGAGGCTCCGCCGGTAGATCCTACCGGATCGGGCGTGGTCATCATCGGCTTCGGCCGGGTCGGGCGACTGGTCGCCGAGATGCTGAAAACGCATGGGAAGCGCTACATCGCGGTCGATTCGGACATCGATAACGTCGCAGCGGCGCGGGCGGAGGGGCATCCGATCCTGTTCGGCGACGTCGCGCGATCCGAACTGGTCGACCGGCTCGATCTTGGGCGGGCGACCGCGCTGGTCCTGACGATGGACGATCCGGTACTGACGGTGCGTCTGACGCGGCGGGTGCGCGGATGGGTGCCGAACCTGACGATCCTCGCCCGCGCCCGCGATGCGGCCCATGCCGCGGAGCTTTATGCGGCAGGGGTCAGCGATGCGGTGCCGGAAACGCTCGAAAGCTCGCTGCAACTGTCCGAAGCGGTGCTGGTCGATCTCGGCGTCGCGATGGGGCCTGTGATCGCCTCGATCCACGAAAAGCGCGACGAACTGCGTCAGTCGATCCGCGAACAGGCCAGCATCGAACGCGAACCGCGCATCCGCCGGTTGCGCCGGGTCGACGACCCGGCGTGACGGTTCAGCCGCGGCCGATCAGGCGGCGGGCGATGGCGTCGGCGACTTCGGAGTGCGGACGGCCGCTGGCGTCGCTTTCGTCCCACACCTCGACCAGCCGGTCGGGGATGCGGGCGATGCGGCTCTCGACCTCGGCACGGTCGCCCTGCCCCAGATATTCCAGCGCGACGTTGATGATGCCGCCGGCGTTGATGACGTAATCGGGCGCATAGAGGATGCCGCACTCCTGCAGGCGCTTGCCGTCCCCCGCCGTCGCCAGCTGGTTGTTCGCACCGCCAGCCACCGCCTTGCACTTGAGCGCTGCGATCGTCGCTTCGTCGAGTACCGCGCCGAGCGCGTTGGGGCTGACGATATCGGCCTCCAGCGTCAGCACCGACGCCGGATCGGCGGTGGTCGCACCCAGTTCGCTGGCGAGCGCTTCGGCCCGCGCTTCGTTGACGTCGGCGAGCGTCAGTACCGCGCCGTCCTTCGCCAACAGCCGCGCCAGCCCGCCGCCGACCGAACCGACGCCCTGCACCGCGACGCGAACGCCGCGCATGTCGTCGCTGCCGAGCGCCCGCTTGGCCGCCGCGCGGACGCCCAGATAAACGCCCATCGCGGTGAACGGCCCCGGATCGCCGCCGGCATTGCCGGCCGCGACCGGCAGGCCCGACACATATTTGGTCGCGCCGGAGATAGTGATCATGTCGGCTTCGGACATGCCGACATCCTCGGCCGTCACATAACGGCCGCCGAGCGATTCGACCGCGCGCCCGAAGGCTCCGAGCAGTTCGGGGGTCTTGGCGCCGCCCTCGGGCGCCAGCACCACGCCCTTGCCGCCACCCATCGGCAGGCCGGCCATCGCGTTCTTGAAGCTCATGCCGCGCGACAGGCGCAGCGCGTCCGTGACCGCCGCGTTGCTGCTGGCATAGCGCCAGAAGCGGACCCCGCCCGCCGCCGGTCCGAGCGCGGTCGAATGAACCGCGATGACGCAGCGCAGGCCGGTCTTATGATCGGAAAAGAGATGGATGCCTTCGTGATCGTCGAAGTCGGGATAGCCCCAATCGGTCTGCACGGCGGCGGCTCCAGCGCTGTAAGGAATGGGGCGACCGACGGGACTTGAACCCGCAACTTCCGGCATCACAAGCCGGCGCTCTAACCAATTGAACTACGGTCGCCGTGGAAGGGCGCGCTTAGCCGGGCCGTGCGCATCGGTCAAGCAGTGGCGTGCCGACAATCGTTCTGGCAGGAAAAAGTCCATGGAATCGACCCTCCCATCCGCCCCGCCCCGCGCGAATCTCGGCTCCGGTTTTCCCGGCGAACCGGTCGTCGACCACATCATGTCCCGTCCGGGCGTACAGCGGGTGCCGAGCGCCAAGCTGTCCCTCTTCATCCGACGCGGCCTCATCCCGGTCGATCTGTGCAATGAATTGATCGCGCGGATCGACGCCAAACGACGTCCGTCGACAATCGCCGATGCCAATGGCGACCCGACCTTTCGCACCAGCGAGACCTGTGACCTCGACTCGGGCGACCCGGTCGTTGCCGCCGTCGAATCACTGATCTTCGATTTCTGTGGCCTCGACCCGGCGCATGGCGAGCCGTTGCAGGGGCAGCGCTATGCCGTCGGGCAGGAGTTCAAGGCGCATACCGATTATTTCGATCCGCAGGGTGGCGACTTCACCCGCTATTGCTCGGTCGCCGGCAACCGGACATGGACGGTGATGCTGTACCTGAACCAGCCGGGCGCGGGCGGTGCGACGCGGTTCAAGGCGATCGAAAAGATCGTTCAGCCCGAAACCGGCAAATTGCTGGCGTGGAACAATCTGCGCGCCGATGGCAGTCCCAATCCGGCGACGCTGCACCATGGCATGAAGGTGCGCGACGGCACGAAATATGTGCTCACCAAATGGTTTCGCGAACGCCCCTGGGGATAAGCGAACGGGCCGCCGGCATCGCTGCCGACGGCCCGTCCCTACCCCATCGTTCGATCAGAACTGGGCGGTGATGCCGAGCGAGAACACCCGGCCCAGACCGTAGCGGTTGATATAGACCTGATTGCCGCCGAAATTCTGGCTCTCGCTGTAGCGTGTACCGGTCAGGTTGCGCGCTTCGGCCTTCACTTCGAGCTGCGCACCGGCAACTTCGAAGCCCTGCCGTCCGACCAGATCGAGGCGAATGCCCGGACGCTCGACGATATCGGGCTGGAACCCGTCACCCGACAGGTTCGACGGACCACGATTGGTCACCCGATCGCTGGCATAGTTGAACAACAGCGTCAGCTGCGACAGTGCCGCCGTATCCTCCACGCCGATCTGGACATTGACCAGATGGTCCGACTGACCGGTCAGCGGTGCGCCGTCGCGGAACAGCCGGCTCGCCTGACCGAATCCGGCCTGACACCCGCCGATACCCGGCGACCCCAGCGCCGCCGCCGGATTGGGCACACAGGTGCCGTCCGCAGTGATCTGCGACTGGGTATAGGTATAGTTGGCGAGCAGCAGCAGACGCCGCGTGGCGAAGAAATTGCCGAGCCCGCTCAGCGGCACGTATTTCTGCGCCTCGATCTCGGCACCGTACAGCGTCGCCTTGGGCAGATAGGTGAAGCCGGTCTGCAACGTCGCATCGGGGCTGGGATAGAAGCCCGCCTGTTCGATCGGGTTGTCGATCCGCTTGTAGAAGCCCGCTGCGGTGATGCGCTGATCGCGGCCGAAGAAATATTCGTAACGGCCTTCGAGGTTCCACAGCTCGGAATCGCGCAGATTCGGGTTACCGAAGAACAGGCGATCCGAATCGGGATCGCGGAACTGCTGCGGCGCCAATTCGCGGAACTGCGGCCGCGAGATCGTCTTCGCGCCGCTGAGCCGGAACTGCATGTCCGACGCGAAATTCCACGTCAGCGTCCCGGCCGGCAGCCAATAGGCATTCTTCAGGATCGTCGGCGTCAGGTTGATCGGCGTGACCTGCTCGTTCGCCGTTTCGTAGCGGACGCCGGCCACCGCACGCAGCCCGTCCGACACCTCGGCTTCCGCCTGGACATAGCCGGCATGGATTTCGAGGCTGGCGTCATAGGCATAGGCACCGGCCTGGGTATTGAACTGCAATTCGATCGTGCAGGCACCGGTGCCGCGCTGCGGACAGGCGTTGAACAGCGAATCGGGCGACAGCAGATAGTCGGGCCGCAACAGATTGTTGGGGAAGCCCGGCGCGGTACCGGCACCGTCGCTGGTCTGGTAATTGAATTGCAGACGACGCGACGAACGATCGGTATTCGAATAGAAATAACCCGTCGAAATGGTCATCGGGCGATCGGTCGGCAGCTTGTAGGCGAGGTCCGCCTGTCCCGTGTACAGGTCTTCGTTCAGCTCGCTGAACACCACGCTGGCGAAGGGCGAGAAGCGCTGCGTCACCTGATAGGCGCCGTTGCAGTTGAAGCCGCGCGATACCGGGGCGTCGGTCACCGTGATCGGGTAGCCGTTGGTGGTCCGGTTCGAGCATAGATAGTCGAACTGGCGCTCATAGGGCGCATTACGCTTCGAATTGGCGAAGGCACCGCGTGCGTCGAATTTCAACGCGTCGGTCAGCTTGAACTCGCCGACCAGCTGGCTTTCAATCAGCTGACGTTCGAACCAGTTGGTGTTCTGCTGCACGCGTAGGCCGCTGAAATTGTTATAATTGTCCGACGCCGCCAGACGCCCCTGCTTCAGCGTGTCGTGGATGTAGACGTTGGTCCAGCGCAGCGTGTTGTCGTTGAACTCATAGCCCAGTCCGACCAGGCCGTTGGCGACGACCCGGTTGTCGGTCAGCACGGTGCGGAAGTCGTTGCGGACGGTGCCGTTCTCGCTGACGCTGTCCTGCTGGGTCGCATCGCGCGTGCGGAAGGTGTTCGACAGGCCGAGCGACGCGATGACGCCCAGCCGGTCGCTGCCGATATCAAACACCGATCCGCCAGCGATTTCGCCCGACAGATTGGCGGGCAGCTGGTTGTTGACCTGCAACAGCGAGGTGCGGGCATTGTCGAGCTGGGCGACCTGCGCGACCGGGATCAGACCCGAACCCTTGTCAGCATTGCGGATGAACGACGGCACGCCGCGGGTTCCGTCGTCATAGCCGATCCAGTCGCTCTTGCCGCCGGCATAGACATAGCCGAGCTCGCTGGTCGTGACCGTATCGGCGGCGATCGATCCGCCGATCGACAGGAAGTTCTTCTTGGGGATCGCCTTCGACGTCAGGTTGATGACGCCGCCGCCGAATTCGCCGGGGAAGTTGACCGAATAGGTCTTCTGCACCAGCGCCGAGCCGACGATCGAGGTCGGGAAAATGTCGAGCGGGACCGAGCGGCGCAGCGGCTCGGGGCTCGGCAAGGGCGACCCATTGAGCAGCGACGACGAGTAGCGATCGCCGAGACCACGGACATAGACGAAGCCGCCGCCGACGACCGACAGGCCGGTCACGCGGGTCAGCGCACCGGCAATGTCGCCGTCCCCGGTGCGGGCGATGTCGGCTTCGGACAGGACCGATACGATCTGCGGCGTGGCGCGGACCACGTTCGGGATATTGCGACCGACGACGACGATTTCCTCACCGGCGGCTTCATCGAAGCCGGGCGACGAAACTTCGGCCGGGGCGTCGCTCGTCGTACCGTCCTGCGGCGCGGAGGTCGCGGTATCGGGATCGGTGCCGGTCTGCACGACCGGCGGCGTCGCGGCGGCGGGAGCGGCGGGCGTGGTCGACTGTGCCAGCACGGCCGGCGCAACCAGTTGCGACGTCAGGAGAAGGAGTGTTGCGTAAGCGCGGCGGTGCTGCATGACCGTTGATCCACCTTGAATATCTGAAAGAGCGAATGCCGGGACGGGCGTATCGGCCCGCCCCGGCATCGGCGTGTCATCGCGAGCTACGCGACGGGTCGGATCAGCGGCCCTGGCAGGCGAAGTAGACCGACGAGAATACCGGCGGGCCGGCATCCTGCTTGGTGGTGTCCGCCGCACGGATCGTCGAGCGATCCGACGCGCTGGCTTCGCCGGCGATCAAGTTGATGCAGGCGACGTTGCCGACCGACTTCACCACGCCATTGACGTAGCGCATGTCCGAACCGCCCCGCTGACGGATTGCCGCCGGGGCGAGCGCGGTCTGGATGAAGGTGAAGTTGGCGTAGGTGCTGTAGGTACGCGGCAACAGGTCTTCGCCGTTGTTCGAGTCGATCTCGGTCGAGAACGAGTCGGCGGTCGCGCCGAGCACGCGCTGCGCCGCGATCATGAACTGCATGAAGCCACGATAGCCGTTGTCGATGTCGAAGCCGTCGTCGTCGGCGCCGGTGATGGCGATGTACTTCAGGTTGGTGGTGCCACCGAAGATTTCGATGCCGTCGTCAGCCGAATTGTGGCTCTGGATATGATCCAGCACGGTGCCGCTGCCGGTACCACCCAGCGTCAGGCCCTGCAGTTCGTTGCCGTCGCTGATCGCGATGCCCGAATAGCGGATCTGGACGTAGGACATCTGGCCCGAATTGTCGGCGGCGTTCGGCCCGCCATAGAAGCGGCCGGTGACGCCTTCGATCGCCTGCTGGCAGGTGGTCGACGAACCGTCGGCGTTGTTCGGTCCGGTACCGGTGGCGCAGACCGCGGTCGGCGCACGGCCGAGCAGGATGATGCCGCCCCACTGGCCCTGCGACGCGTCCGATACGCCGTTGTTCACCAGATTCTGCTGCGAGGTGAAGATGATCGGCGCGTCGCGGGTACCGATCGCCGAGATCTTCGAACCGCGGTTCACCAGCAGCAGGTCGTTGGTATTTTCCGACGAATCGGCGGCGATCACCGAACCGGCGGCGATCGTCAGCGTCACGCCTGCGGGACCGGTACTGCCGAGATCGGTGCCGACTTCGGTCTGGCCGCGCAGACGATACACGACGCCGGCAATCTTCGGCAGCGACAGGTCGGTCGTGATGTTCTGCGGCAGGCGGCAGTAGCGGAAAGACGGGCTCGACGAACTGTTCGTACCGTCATCGATCGTGCCGGTCGGGCAGACCGAGGTCGCGGCGGCATAGGTGCCGATCGACGGCACCGCGGTGCATCGTGCACCCGAACCGCCGAATTCGGCCGAGGTCGAGTTGCAGGTCCAGCCCTGGAAGGCGGTGTCGGTCGGCCCGTTCAGCGCGCCGACATAGTTGGTGCTGGTGAAGAAGCTGTTGATCGTCGACGGATCGGTCGCGGTCGTCAGCGATGCGGCGCCGACCGGATACACGCCGTTCAGCACCGAACCGACGCCGTTCACGTTGTTGTTGGTACCGGCGTTGACGATCGCCAGCTGTTCGTCCGACGTGATCGTGATGCCGTTGACCGTCGTTTGCGCGGCGAACTGCGCCGCGGTGATCGCGCTCGGCGCGGTCGAGGTCGGGGTCGGCGTGGGGGCCGGTGCCGGCACGGTCACGTTGATGCTGCCGGCGCCCGGCGACGCAACGCCGTCGGCGCCGCTGCACCCGGCGAGCGCCGCGCAGGCCGTCGTCGCCATGAGAATAAAGCCGAAGCGCTTGCTGCTGGCCATCACCGATGAAACTCCCGAAAACTTGGTTGGTCGTTATGCGGGCGCGAGACCCGGCGATCGTCCAAGGCTCCCCCTTCGGCCGACCCACGGTCGCCGCGTTAGGGATGCTCCATGACGGGAACATGCGATTCCGGTGAAGTTTCGGAGACGTTATGGTTTCGGTTTTGTGACAGCGGATAAAGTCCGGGCACGTTAGCCCGAATCAGAAACGGCCGCCCGGCTCGTAGCCTCTGAACAGAGGTCTGACGTGCCGGACGGCCGTTGATCTGGTGGGCGCGACAGGGATTGAACCTGTGACCCCACCCGTGTGAAGGGTGTGCTCTACCGCTGAGCTACGCGCCCGGAAACCCGGAGGCCGGCTCCCTAAAGGGGTCCGGCCGTGGTGTCCAGAACTTAATTCACCGAGTCCTTCAGGCCCTTGCCGGCCTTGAACTTCGGCTGCGACGACGCCTTGATCGTCATCGGCTCGCCAGTGCGCGGATTACGGCCGGTCGATGCCTTGCGCTTCGATACCGAGAACGTCCCGAATCCGACGAGACGCACTTCGTCGCCCTTCTTGAGCGCCGCCGAGATGACGTCGAATACCGCTTCGACCGCCTTCATCGCATCGCCGCGGGTGAGCCCCGAATGGTCGGCGACCTGCCCGATCAGCTCCTGCTTGTTCATCCCGTGGAACCCCCTTCGTCTCTGAAAAAATATGACCAGACTCGAACGCGGCAATAAGGCCGCTCCGTCGAACGCTGTCAAAGCAAATTGGCATTGTTAGCGCAATCCAATGGATTGCGTAGCGTCGCTGGCGTACGTCGGTTCGACGATGCCGGCGGGACGTCGTACCCGTCCCGCCGGCTCCGATCAATGCGGTCGCGATTCGGCGATACCGGGTACCGGCAACGGCGGTTGGGCGGCCAGATCGTCCGCTTCTGTCCAGTCGATCGCGGTCAACGGCTCGGTCAGCGCGAGTCGCAGCACCTCGTCGACATGCGACACCGGGATGATCTCGAGCCCGCTACGGATGTTCGCGGGGATTTCCGCCAGATCCTTCTCATTCTCGACCGGGATCAGCACGGTGGTGATGCCACCGCGCAACGCCGCCAGCAGCTTCTCCTTCAGCCCCCCGATCGGCAACACCCGACCGCGCAGCGTGACTTCACCGGTCATCGCCACCTCGCGCCGCACCGGCACGCCGGTCAGCGTCGATACGATCGACGTGACAAGCCCGATGCCCGCCGACGGACCGTCCTTCGGCACCGCCCCTTCGGGCAGATGAATATGCACGTCCTTGCGGTGGAACAGGCTCGGCTTGATGCCGTATCCCGGCGAGCGCGCCTTGACATAACTCCACGCCGCCTCGACCGATTCCTTCATCACGTCGCCGAGCTTGCCGGTGGTCTTGACCGACCCCTTGCCCGGGACAGTGACGCTTTCGATCGTCAGCAACTCGCCGCCGACCTCGGTCCATGCCAGGCCGGTGACGGCTCCGATCTGATGCTCTTCCTCGCCGACGCCGAAGCGATATTTGCGGACCCCGGCAAATTCGGAAAGGTTTTCGGGCGTCACCGTAACCGACGCCGCCTTGCCCTCAAGGATCCGGCGCAGCGCCTTGCGCGCCAGCTTGGCGATCTCGCGCTCCAGCGTCCGCACCCCCGCCTCGCGGGTGTAATAGCGGATCAGGTCGCGCAATCCCGCCTGGGTCAATTCAAACTCGCCGCTCTTCAGCCCATGCGCATCGACCTGCTTGGCGACCAGATGCCGTTCGGCGATCTCGACCTTTTCATCCTCGGTATAGCCCTCCAGCCGGATGATCTCCATTCGGTCGAGCAGCGGCTGCGGCAGGTTCAGCGTGTTCGCGGTGCAGACGAACATCACGTCAGACAGATCGATATCGATCTCCAGATAGTGATCGTTGAACTTCGCATTCTGTTCGGGATCGAGCACCTCGAGCAGCGCCGACGCCGGATCGCCGCGGAAATCCTGGCCCAGCTTGTCGATCTCGTCGAGCAGGAACAGCGGGTTCGACGCGCCGGCCTTGCGCAGGTTGGTCACGATCTTCCCCGGCAGCGACCCGATATATGTCCGGCGGTGGCCACGAATTTCGGCCTCGTCACGCACCCCGCCCAGCGACTGGCGGATGAATTCGCGCCCGGTCGCCTTGGCGATCGACTTGCCGAGGCTCGTCTTGCCGACGCCCGGCGGACCGACGAGGCACAGGATCGGCCCCTTCAGCTTGTTGGTCCGCGCCTGCACCGCCAGATATTCGACGATCCGGTCCTTGACCTTCTCCAGCGCGTAATGGTCTTCGTCGAGCACCGTTTGCGCAACGGCGATGTCCTTCTTCAGCTTGGACTTCTTGCCCCATGGCAGACCGAGCAGCACGTCGAGATAGTTGCGCACGACCGTCGCCTCGGCGCTCATCGGCGCCATCGTCTTCAGCTTCTTCAGCTCCGACGTCGCCTTGGTCCGCGCTTCCTTGCTCAGCTTCAGTGTGGCGATCTTCTGAGTCAGCTCGGCGATCTCGTCGCCGTCGCCATCCTCGCCCTCGTTGCCGAGTTCGCGCTGGATCGCCTTCAACTGTTCGTTGAGATAATATTCGCGCTGGGTCTTCTCCATCTGCCGCTTCACGCGGCTGCGGATCTTCTTCTCGACCTGCAGCACGCCCAGTTCGCCTTCCATGAAGGCGAACACCATCTCCAGCCGCTTGTGCGGATCGGACTCGACCAGCAGCGCCTGCTTGTCGGCGACCTTGACCGCGATATTGCCCGCGACCGCATCAGCCAGGCGCGAGGCGTCGTCCAGCTCGGACAGCTGGACCGCGGTTTCGGCCGGCAGCTTCTTGTTGAGCTTGGCGTAATTTTCGAACTGGTCGACCACCGAGCGCATCAGCGCCTTCAGCTCGGCACTCGGCTGTGCGACGGCTTCGGCGACGCGTTCGTCCATGCCTTCATCGGCATCTTCCAGCGTCGTGTCGCCAGCGCCCGCCGGGGTGACCGTCGCCACCAGATAATTGTCGACCGTTTCAAGATCGGTCAGCGTCGCGCGCGCCTTACCCGACACCAGCACGCGGACGGTGCCGTCGGGCAGCTTCAGCATCTGCATGACTTCGGCCGACACGCCGACGTCGTAGAGGTCGTCGCGCGCCGGATCGTCCTCACCCGGATCGAGCTGCGCCACGAGGAAGATTTCCTTCGATCCCGCCATCGCCGCTTCCAGCGCGGCTACCGACTTGTCGCGTCCGACGAACAGCGGCACGATCATGTGCGGAAAGACAACGATATCGCGCAGCGGCAGCACCGGCAGCTTCAGCGGCTCGGACGAAACGGAATTGGTATTCTCGGACATGGACACTCCACGACCCGGCCGAACTGCCGGACCCACACACCTATATGGTGGTGATTACCGCCCCATCAATCTCCGGTCGATGGGAAGCTGAATCGTGACATATTCTCTGGCGTTATCGCTTGCTGCAGCAATGGTGCAGGCCCCCGCCCCCAAACTCCCCCCCATCCCGCCCGTCCACCCGATGACATTGCGGTCGGGCGGTGAGGTCGCGCCCGAACGCGCGGCGTTGCGATTGGCCCATGTCGATCTGGCGATCGAAGCGCTGCCTGCACGCCGTGCGCTGTCCGGCCGGGCGGTGCTGACGATCGACGCGCAGGCAGCGACGCCACGGATCGTCATCGATCTCGACGATGCCTTCACGGTTTCGGCGGTTTCGATCGACGGGACCGCACTGCCGAACGCGCAGTGGCATCAGCGTGACGGTCAGATTGCAATCGACCGCGCGCTCCCCGCCGGGCAACGCATGACGGTCACGATCCATTATGCCGGGCAACCACGTGTCGCCAAACGGGCGCCATGGGACGACGGCTTCGTATGGAGCGAATGGCAGGGCAAGCCATGGTTCGGCACGACCGCGCAGCTGACCGGGTGCGATTTGTGGTGGCCCTGTCTCGATTTTCCGGCGGGTGAGCCGGCGGCGGCCGACCTGCACTTCACCGTGCCCGCCGGTCTGTCGGCCCCCGCCAATGGCGTGTTGCGCGGTATCGACCGGCTGCCCGACGGGCGGACGACATGGAACTGGCATTCGGGATCGGTGAACCCCTATGCATTGGCGATCAGCGTCGGCCCCTATGGAGAGATCAAGGGCGAGTATCGCAGCCGCTACGGCAACATCATCCCGCTACAGCTTTGGCACCTGACGGGCAAAGAGACGCAAGCGGCACAGTTGTTCGCCGAATTCGCGCCGACGCTCGATTTCTTCGAACGGGTCATCGGCCCCTATCCCTTTGCCGATCAAAAGGTCGGTGTTGTCGAGACGCCCTATCTCGGCATGGAGCATCAGACGATCAACGCTTATGGCAATGGTTACAAGCCTGCGCCCGAAGGGTTCGACTGGCTGTTCCAGCACGAATTCAGCCATGAATGGTTCGGCAATCAGATGACAGCGGCCGATTGGGACGATTTCTGGCTGCATGAATCGTTCGCCGCCTATATGCAGCCGCTCTATGCCAAGTGGCGCGAGGGCGACGCCCGCTACATCGCGATGATGCTGATCCAGCGCGACCGGATCGCCGCCAAGGTGCCAGTCGTGTCGGGCGTGCCCCGCACCGCGCGGGCGATGGAGGGGAAGGCCGGACCCGGCACTGACGTCTATTTCAAGGGCGCATGGATGTTGCACAGCCTGCGACACCTGATCGGCGACCGGGCCTTTTTCGCCGCGACCCGGCGGCTGGTCTATGGCCGTCCCGATCCACGGCCGGGCAATTTCCGCCCCCGCCTCGCCACCACGCGTGATTTCGAAGCGGCGGTGGCGCAGGAGAGCGGACGCGATCTGCGCTGGTTCTTCGACGTCTATCTGCGGCGCGGCACGCTGCCCGAATTGACCGAAACCCGCGACGGCGAAACACTGACGCTGCGGTGGAAGGTGCCAGGCGACGGCCCCTTCCCGCTACCCGTCGAGGTGGAGGTTGACGGCGTCGTGCGGACGCTACCGATGACCGATGGCAGCGGCTCGATCCTCCTGCCGGCCGATGCGCATGTCGTGATCGACCCGATGGCGCGTTTGCTGCGCCGGTCGATCGCGGTCGAACGGATGCAGGCACCTATTGCGAAGCCGAACGTTGCAACCTCATGAAACAGCTTGGAAAACGATCGGCCGAAATGGCCGCGACCTTCATGATCGGCGACGGGATGCTCGGCCTGTTGCAGCCGCGCCGCCATGTCGAACTGTGGCAGGAGCAGGCGGGCGGCGCCGAATGGCTGGTCCGGCCGTTCGTCGGCCATCCCGGCCGTCGCCGCGTCTATGCCCTGTTGCAGATTGCCGCCGGGCTGGCGCTCGCCGCCCGGCAGGTCAGGGGACGACCGTGACGAAGATATAGGCGGCGAAGATCGTCAGGTGGACGATACCCGCCAACACCGTCGTCCGTCCATTGCCCAATGTCAGCGTCGACACCAGCAACGACAGCGCGAACAGCACCGTCGACTTGCCGTCGATACCGAGCGACAGCGGCCAGCCCATGACCAGCGACACGATCGCGACGCTGGGAATAGTCAGCCCGATCGTCGCCAGAGCGGAACCCATGGCGAGGTTCAGACTGGTCTGGAGCCGATCCTTGCGCGCCGCCTTCACCGCCGCGAGGCTTTCGGGGGCCAGCACCAGCGCAGCGATCAGGATACCGACCACCGCCAGCGGCAGTCCGGCGCCCAGCACGGCCGCCTCGATCGTCGGGGACAGGTCCTTGGCAAGCAACACCACCCCGACCAGCGCGACCAACAGCACGGCGAAGGCGATCCACGCGGTGCCGGCACTCGGCGGCTCGGCATGCGCATCCTTCGGGAGCGACCCGTCGGTCGCCGGCAGGAAATAATCGCGGTGCCGCACCGTCTGCACCATGACGAACGTCGCATACAGGATCACGGACACCACTGCGACGAACGCCAGTTGCGACGCCGACAGCGTCGGCCCCGGCACCGTCGAGGTATAGTTGGGCAGCACCAGCGACATCACCGCCATCGCCGCCAGCACCGACAAGGCAGCACTCACGCCGCGCAGGACGAAGCGTTGCTCATGGTGTCGGATACCGCCGACCAGGACGCAAATGCCGACAATGAAGTTCAGGATGATCATGATCGCCGCGAACACGGTATCGCGCGCCAGCGTTGCGACATCGCCGGACCCCGACAGCATCAGCGAAACGATCAGCGACACCTCGATCACCGTCACCGCCACGGCCAGCACCAGCGTCCCGAACGGCTCGCCGACCTTGTGCGCCACGACTTCGGCATGGTGGACCGCGGCGATCACGCACCCGATCATCACGACTGCCGCCAGTACGGCCCCGGTTCCGCCGGCCTTGGCCAGGTCGATAAGGATCGCGATCAGGCCGAGCATCGGGATGAGCAAAGACCACCATGGCAAGGCCGTCCGGTCGAGCAACGCCCGCTTCGTCGCGGGCGGGACGACCGCTTCCGAATGCTCCACCGCCATCATCGCATCGTGATCATTTGCTGCCGACATCATGCCTCCATGTTCGTTACGGTAAAGCAACCCATGGTCGGAGCGATGTTTCCCTGTCGATCGGATTATCCCGTCCGTTAGCGACCGATCGTATCGATCCAGTCCGGCAGTTCGGCCAGCGACGCCAACTGTCGGAAACGGTCGTGCTCGGCCGGTGCCGGCGCCGCCTCATGCGACCATGCCAGAGCTTGTGGCACGAACGCCGCCCATGCCCCCGCGGCAAGTGCGGGCAACACATCCGACCGCATCGAATCGCCGGCCATCACCGCTCGGTCGGCGGCCACGCCATAGCGTTCGAACAGGCGGGTGAAGGTTTCGGTCGTCTTGTCGCTGACGATCTCGATGCCCGAAAAGCGATCGCCGAGGCCCGACGCCGCCAGCTTCGCCTCCTGGTGCAGCAGGTCGCCTTTGGTCACCAGCACCAGCCGGCCGCGTTC
Source organism: Sphingomonas sp. BL-S-05 (assembly GCF_055521695.1). NCBI lineage: Bacteria > Pseudomonadati > Pseudomonadota > Alphaproteobacteria > Sphingomonadales > Sphingomonadaceae > Sphingomonas > Sphingomonas sp. BL-S-05. The sequence continues at coordinate 1,546,486 of NZ_CM145499.1, forward strand.
GGCCAGTGCGTCCAGCGTCGCTTCGATGTCGTGCAGCAGTTCGACGGGATGCGCCAGCAGCCGCCGCCCGGCGCTAAGCAGATCAGCGATCACACCGCTCGGCAGCCGCTCGCCGCCCAGTTCGAGCGCGGTTTCGATCATCGAAAGCGTGAACCCCTTGGCGCCATAGCCATAGAGCTTCAAATTGCGCGCCTCGCACGCCTCAAGCGTCTCAATCGCCACGTCGGCGGCCGCAAAGGGTTCGAGCATCGCGACGAAGGCGTCCTGCGCTTCTTCGAAATGGCGCATATTGTGCCATAGCGTGTCGTCGGCATCGAGGCAGATGAGTTCGATCGGCATGACGAAGCCGGTACCCGACGAATCGGCCCGTCGAAAGCCCGCACAAACGAAAATGGGCGCCGGTTGCCCGACGCCCATGTAACCGAAAGTCAGGGATGCAGCCTACGCCGCGTCGCCTGCCTTCTTCTTTTCGGCATAGACGCGGACCGGTTCCTTGCGTCCCTCGATCACGTCCTTGTCGACGACAACCTCGTCGACACCGTCCATCGACGGCAGGTCGAACATCGTGTCGAGCAAAATCCCTTCGAGGATCGAGCGAAGTCCGCGCGCGCCGGTCTTGCGCTCGATCGCCCGCTTCGACACCGATACCAACGCCTCGTCGTTGAAGCCGAGCTTCACCCCCTCCATGTCGAACAGCTTCTGATACTGTTTGACCAGCGCGTTCTTCGGTTCGGTCAGGATCTTGATGAGTGCCGCCACGTCGAGATCCTCGAGCGTCGCAATCACCGGCAAGCGGCCGACGAATTCGGGGATCAGACCGAACTTCAGCAGATCCTCCGGCTCGGTCTGGCGCAGCACCTCGCCGGTGCGGCGCTCTTCGGGTGCCGCGACATAGGCACCGAAGCCGATCGACTTGCCCTGCAGACGATCCGCGATGATCTTTTCGAGACCCGCGAACGCACCGCCGCAGATGAACAGGATGTTCGTAGTATCGACCTGCAGGAACTCCTGCTGCGGGTGCTTGCGACCGCCTTGCGGCGGGACCGAGGCTGTGGTGCCTTCCATCAGCTTGAGCAGCGCCTGCTGCACGCCCTCGCCCGACACATCGCGCGTGATCGACGGGTTCTCGGCCTTGCGGCTGATCTTGTCGATTTCGTCGATATAGACGATGCCACGCTGCGCCCGCTCGACATTATAGTCCGACGCCTGGAGCAGCTTCAGGATGATGTTCTCGACATCCTCACCGACATAGCCGGCTTCGGTCAGTGTCGTGGCATCGGCCATGGTGAACGGCACGTCGAGAATTCGTGCCAGCGTCTGCGCCAGCAGCGTCTTGCCGCAACCGGTCGGGCCGACGAGCAGGATGTTCGACTTCGCCAGTTCGACGTCGGCGCCCTTCTGCCCATGGTTCAACCGCTTATAGTGGTTGTGGACCGCGACCGACAGCACGCGCTTCGCCTGCTTCTGCCCGATGACGTAATCGTCGAGCACGTTGCAGATTTCCTGCGGCGTCGGAACCCCGCCATCCTTCTTGGCGACCAGTGCCGACTTCGTTTCCTCGCGGATGATGTCGTTGCACAGTTCGACGCATTCGTCGCAGATGAACACGGTCGGACCCGCGATCAGCTTACGCACCTCATGCTGCGATTTGCCGCAGAACGAGCAGTACAGGGTGCTCTTGGAGTCGCCGCCGCTGAGCTTCGTCATTCAATTCATCTCCCGCGTCGCCGTGACGCGTCTTTCCGCCTGTCAGGATACACACAGGCTTGTATCCGGCAATGCCTTAAAACTTTACCCGACCGCGCCGCCGGTTGAGGCGCGGTCGGCTAGGCCGCTTACGCCGCCGGGGTGGCTTCCTCGGGCGCGCCCGGACGCTTGTCGAACACCTGATCGACCAGCCCGAACGCCTTGGCCTCTTCCGCCTCGAGGAAGGTATCGCGGTCCATCGCCCGTTCGATCTCCTCCAGCGGCTTGCCGGTATACTTCACGTACAGCGCGTTCATCCGGTCCTTGATCCGCTGGATTTCCTTGGCCTGGATCTGGATGTCCGACGCCATGCCCTGCGCACCGCCCGAGGGCTGATGGATCATGATGCGGGCATTGGTCAGCGCCACGCGCATGCCCGGCTCGCCCGCCGCCAGCAGGAAGCTGCCCATCGACGCCGCCTGCCCGATGCATACCGTGCCGACGCGCGGGCGGATATATTGCATCGTGTCATGGATCGCCATGCCGGCCGTCACCACCCCGCCCGGCGAGTTGATGTACATCCAGATATCCTTCTTCGGATTTTCCGATTCGAGGAACAGCAGCTGGGCGGTGATCAGCGAGGCCATATGATCCTCGACGCCACCGGTCACGAACACGATCCGTTCGCGCAGCAGGCGCGAATAGATGTCGAAGCTGCGTTCGCCGCGGCTCGACTGTTCGATGACGATGGGGACGAGGGCGTCGTGAATATCGTGCATTGGGTTCCCGCTGAGTAGATTTCGCCCCCTACATCGGCGCTCGCGAGAGGCGACGCAAGAGGCGACCCTGCCGCAGCGCACCCGGAAAGATGGTTAGTGGTCGCCGGGTGCCCGATGCGCGAGATAGGCGAGCCGTCGCACCTCGCGCCGCCCGCGCACCACCGTGTCGAGGATCAACCCCGAAAACAGGCAGAGCGACGCGAGAATGACGAGGCCGGTGGCGAGGATCGCCGTCGGGAAACGCGGCACCAGCCCGGTCTGCGCATAGGTGATCGCCAGCGGCACCGCGAGGATCACCGCCAGCACGGCCAGCGCCAGCCCGATCGCCCCGAAGAACCACAAGGGCCGCTCGATCCGGTACAGCGTCGCGATGGTGCGGGCGATGCGAAAGCCATCGCCATAGGTCGACAGCTTCGACGCCGATCCTTCCGGTCGCGCGAAATAGCGCGTCGCGACTTCCGCGACCGGCATGCGGAGTTCCAGCGCATGGACGCTGATCTCGGTCTCGATCTCGAACCCGGCCGAAAGGGAAGGAAAGCTTTTCACGAACCGTCGTGAAAATACCCGGTAGCCCGACAGGATATCGGTGAAACTCCGTCCGAACAGCCGTGCCAGCATGCCGGTCAGCATCGCGTTGCCGAACCGGTGCCCCCGTCGATAGGCCAGCACCGCCTCGCTCACCCGCTGTCCGACGACCATGTCGAGCTGTTCGTCGACCAGTCGCGCGACCAGTTGCGGCGCAGCCTCCGCATCATAGGTCGCGTCGCCATCGGCCATGACATAGATATCGGCATCGACATCGGCGAACATGCGCCGCACGACCGCACCCTTGCCCTGCAACCGCTCGGTCCGCACTACGGCGCCCGCGGCGCGTGCGACTTCGACCGTCCGGTCGGTGGAGTTGTTGTCATAGACATAGACGGTCGCCTGCGGCAGCGCGGCGCGGAAACCGGCCACGGTCGCGGCGATCGCGGCTTCTTCGTTGTAACAGGGCAGCAGGACGGCGACGGTCATGGACATGGCGGGCCGTACAACATCCCGCGCCATCGAAAGCAAGCATCCCGACAGCAAAAGGCCGCCCGCTCCCGTTCAGGAAGCGGACGGCCTGCAAGCCGTTCGATCGCGAAGGATCAGCCTTCGCTGGCTTCGGTCTCGACCTTCTTCTTGGCGCGCGGCTTCTTTGCCGGCGCCGGCGCGGCGTCGCCCTCGGCAACGTCGGCAGCCTCTTCGGCCGGAGCCGCTTCGGCCTTCTTCGCCGGAGCCTTGCGGGTCGCGGCCTTCTTCTTCGGCGCCTCGGCTTCGGCCGGGGCATCCGGCGAAGCCGGCTCGACGTCCTTCGCCGTCACCGGCTGGGCTTCGGCATGGTCATGATCGTGGTCATGGCCGTGATCGTGACCGCAGCCCGGGCCATGCACATGCGGCACCGCGCCTTCTTCGCTCTCGATCTCGGCTTCGAGCTCCTCGCGCGTCACTTCGCGGTCGGTGATCTCCGCCTTGCCGAAGAGGAAGTCGACGACCTTGTCCTCGTACAGCGGGGCGCGCAGCTGGGCGGCCGCCATCGGCTCCTGCTGGACATACTGCATGAAGCGCTGACGATCCTGCGGGCCGTACTGTTGCGCAGCCTGCATGATCAGGCGCTGCATTTCCTGCTGGCTGACCTCGATGCCATTGGCCTGCCCGATTTCCGACAGCAACAGGCCGAGGCGAACGCGACGGACCGCGATCTGACGATAATCCTCGCGCTCCGCTTCCAGTTCGGCGCGCGCCGCTTCCGGATCGGCTTCATGGCCGGCTTCGTGCTGGAGCTGCGCCCAAATCTGGTCGAACTCGGCCTCGACCATCGACGGCGGCACTTCGAAATCATGGCCGGCGGCAAGCTGGTCGAGCAGCTTGCGCTTCATATGGGTGCGAGTCAGGCCGTTCAGTTCCTGCTCGATCTGCCCCTTGATGAGGCCGCGCAGCTGCTCGAGGCTTTCGAGACCCAGCGACTTGGCGAATTCGTCGTCCGGACCGCCCTCGGCCGGGACCTTCACGTCGGTGATCTTCAGGTCGAAGGTCGCGGCCTTGCCCTTCAGATTCTCGGCCTGATAATCCTCGGGGAAGGTGACCTCGATTGTCTTTTCGTCGCCCTTCTTGACGCCGACCAGCTGGTCTTCGAAGCCGGGGATCAGACGGCCCGAGCCGATCTCGATCGACATGCCTTCGCCCGTGCCGCCATCAAAGGCAACGCCATCGACCTTGCCGACGAAATCCATGACGACAAGATCGCCGGTCGCGGCTTCATGACCTTCTTCGGCGTCGTTGTGACGCTTGTTGTTGCTGGCGAGCTGTTCGAGCTGCTGGTCGACGACCGATTCGTCGGCCGGAACGGTCAGGCGCTCCAGCTTCAGCCCGTCGATCGCCGGGGCCGGCACGTCGGGCAGCACTTCAAGCGACACGTTGACCGCGGCGTCCTGACCGGGGGCATAGGTGCCGTCCAGCGAGACCTGCGGCGCGGTGGCCGGGCGCAGCTTCTGTTCCGCGATCAGCGTCTGGATGCCGTCCTGGATCGAGCTGTTAAGCGCGTCCTGCGACAGCGCTTCGCCGTGCATCTTGCGGATCAGGTTCGCAGGCACCTTGCCGGGGCGGAAGCCGGGCATCTTCACGGTCGGCGCAACGCGCTTCACTTCGGCATCGACCTTCGCGTCCACCTCGGCCGCGGTGATGGTCAGCGTGTAGGCGCGCTTCAGGCCCTCGTTCAACGTCTCGACAGTCTGCATTCTCGAAGCTTTCGTCAAAGGAATCGATTCGGGGCGGCTCCAGCCTCGACCGGGCGGCGGCGTCACTGGTGCGGGCGAAGGGAGTCGAACCCCCACATCTTTCGATACTGGAACCTAAATCCAGCGCGTCTACCAGTTCCGCCACGCCCGCCGAGCGGACGCCGCCGGCACGGGCGCGTCTATAGCAGCCATGCACGCCGGGGCAAGTCGCCACGCTTCGCAGAGTTGCATGGCGACCGCAACCCGCATCCATCGGACGCGTTGGATCGAGCGAAGGAGAGCATTTCATGCCCGTCGAACCACCGATCCCTGCCGAAACCCCCGCCCCCGATCCCGGCGTGGCGCCGACCGCCCCGCCGCCCGAACAGCCGGTTCCGCAGACCGAACCCGGTCAACCGACTGCGCCGCCGCCCGAAATCGACGTGCCCGGCCCCGATGTCGACGTGCCCAGTCCGATGCCAGGCGGCGATCCGGGCGTAACCCCGGTACCCGGCCAACCCGTGATGGAAGGAAACTGACATGAGCGATCGCGATCGCAGCAGCCACCCCGACAGCCCGCCCGAAGGCGAAACCGATCGCCGTAGCGACATCGAGAAGGCGGTCGACTCCGTCAACGGCGACGTCGAGCGGGGCGGGACCGATGTCGGCGCGACCTCGCCGACCGAACCGACCGTCTCGCCGGATACGGCAGGTGGTTCCGGCGGGGTCGTCCGCAACCAGGAGGGGGATGGGCAGTAGGATCGAGATCCAAAGCTTTTCAGCCACGTCATTCCAGCGCAGGCTGGAGTCTCCCGGTTGGCTGGCTGCGTAGCAGCCGCGCGAGACCCCAGCCTTCGCTGGGGTGACGTCGCGACCGATGATACGCACCTTTACCCGGCTACCCGCCGCGCACTGACCACCTTCACCGGCGCGGCGGGCATTTCGCCCTTGAACGCCCCATTGCTCGCTTTGGCCGGATCGACCGGCGTATCGAGGATCTTCAGCAGTACATCGCGACCGTCGACGATACGCGCGAAGGCGGCATAGCCCTGCCCATCCGCCGGCACGCCCGGTGCCGCGTCCAGCGCACGTCGCTGATCGCCGACCGATATCGTGAACTCACCGCGCGCGGTACCGACGCCCAGTCGCGCGACCGACAGCGTGCCATCGGTATGCGACAGGCCGGTTTGCGTCGTCGGTTCATGCTTGATCGGGGGCAGCATCTTCTTGGCATCGGTATGCGGACCGAACTGGACGAAGCCGAATTCCGGCCCGACCTTCACGATGCGGTAGAAGCTGACCCCGTCGAGCCGCTTCTGGTCGACATAGCGCAGGAAATTGGCGGCGGTGATCGGCGCGCGCTTCACCTCGACCTCGACGATCAGCGTGCCGACGGTGGTGACGATCGCGACGCGCGGCAGCGGCGGTTCGGCGGCCGGTTGCGGAACGGGCGTCTGGGCCCATGCCGGCCCGACACAGGCCAATGCCACCAGCAGCGCGCGTCGCGTCGTCTTCATCATCCCAGCGCCTTCTTCAACAGATCGTTGACCACGCCGGGATTGGCCTTGCCGCCCATTGCCTTCATCGTCTGACCGACGAAGAAGCCGAACAGCTTGTCCTTGCCGCCGCGATAGTCGGCGACCTTGTCGGCATTCTTTTCCATGACCTCGGCGATCACTGCCTCGATCGCGCCGGTGTCGCTGGTCTGCTTCAGCCCCCGCTCCTCGACGATGGCATTCGCGCCCTGCCCGGTTTCGAGCATGATTTCGAACACCTGCTTCGACAGCGTGCCCGACAGCGTGCCGTCGGCGACCAGCTTGAGCAGTTCCGCGCCCTGCGCCGGCGACACCGGGCTGTCACCGATCGTCTTGCCCAGACGATTCAGTGCGCCATACAGGTCGGAAATTAACCAGTTGGCGGCGGACTTTGCCGGCACGTCCGAACCGCATTCCGCCAACAGCGCCTCGAACCAGCGCGCCGTTTCGACCTCGGCGGTCAGCACCGCCGCATTATAGGCCGACAGGCCGAGCTCGCCTTCATAGCGCTTGCGCTTGGCGTCGGGCAGTTCGGGCAGCGACGCGCGGCATTCCTCGAGGAACGCATCGTCCAGTTCGAGCGGCAACAGATCGGGATCGGGGAAGTAGCGATAATCGTGCGCATCTTCCTTCGACCGCATCGACCGGGTGACGCCCTTGTCCGGATCGAACAGACGCGTTTCCTGCACGATGCGACCGCCATCCTCGATCACCGCGACCTGCCGGTTCGCCTCATATTCGATCGCGGCCATGACGAAGCGCACCGAGTTGACATTCTTCGTCTCGGTCCGGGTGCCGAATTCCTCGCCCGGGCGGCGCACCGAAACGTTGACGTCGGCGCGCATCGACCCCTGGTCCATATTGCCGTCGCACGACCCGACATAACGGAGTATCGTTCGCAGCTTCGACAGATAAGCCCCTGCTTCGGCGGGAGAACGCATGTCGGGACGGCTGACGATCTCCATCAGCGCCACGCCCGAGCGGTTGAGGTCGACATAGGAACGCGTCGGATGCTGATCGTGCATCAGCTTGCCGGCATCCTGCTCGACATGGATGCGCTCGACCCCGATCGCCTTGGGCACGCTGTTCGGGTCTTTTTCGTCCAGCACGATCTCGACCACGCCTTCGCCGACCAGCGGGTGGTAGAGCTGACTGATCTGATAGCCCTGCGGCAGATCGGCGTAGAAGTAATTCTTGCGGTCGAAGCGCGACCATTTGTTGATGACCGCATCGATTGCCATGCCGGTCCGCACCGCCTGCCGAATGCATTCGCGGTTCGGGGTCGGCAACATGCCCGGCATCGCCGCGTCGACCAGCGACACCTGCGTATTCGGCTCGGCGCCGAACGCGGTCGCCGCGCCGGAGAACAGCTTGGCGTTCGACGTGACCTGCGCATGGACTTCGAGGCCGATCACGACCTCCCAGTCGCCGGTCGCGCCACGGATGCGGTAGGTGGACTCAGTCATTCTCGTTCAATCCACGTTCTGGGCGCCGGAACAGTAGATGCCGTTCGCGCCGTTCCGTCTTTTCCTGCCGTTCGATCACTTTACGGCGGGCAGGACGATCATCGTTACGCTTGCTCGACCAGTCGAAGGACCCGGCAAGATCGCCGAGCGCCTCCAACCAGTCGAACAGGTTCACCACCATTTGTCCGGACGCGCGACGAACCCGGCACGCTGCTCGATCGCCAGCCCGGCGTTCAACACGCTCTGCTCGTCCAGCGGCTTACCGATAACCTGCAACCCCAGCGGCAGGCCATCCTTGTCGACCCCGCCCGGCACGCTCATCGCGGGCAGGCCGGCCAGCGACGACGGCACGGTGAAGACGTCGTTCAGATACATCGCGATCGGATCGGCGCTCTTTTCGCCCAGCGCGAACGCGGCCGACGGCGCGGTCGGGGTCAGCAGCACGTCGCACTGGTCGAACGCCTGCTCGAAATCGCGGGCGATCAGCGTCCGCACCTTCTGTGCCTGCGTATAATAGGCGTCGTAGAAGCCGGCCGAGAGCACATAGGTGCCGATCATGATCCGGCGCTTCACCTCGTCGCCAAAACCGGCGGCGCGGGTCGCGGCGTACATATCCTGCAGCCCGGCGCCATCGGGCAGTACCCGCTGGCCGAAGCGCACGCCGTCATAGCGGGCAAGGTTCGAGGACGCCTCGGCCGGCGCGATAATGTAATAAGCCGGCAGCGCATATTTGGTGTGCGGCAGCGAGACCTCGACGATCTCCGCCCCCGCATCCTTCAGCCAGTCAATGCCCTGTTGCCACAGCGCCTCGATCTCGGCCGGCATGCCGTCGACGCGATATTCCCTGGGGATGCCGACACGCTTGCCGCGCAGATCCGCGTCCAGCCCCGCTTCCCAGGCCGGTACCGGCAGATCGAGCGAGGTCGAATCCTTCGGATCGAACCCGGCCATCGCCTCCAGCATGATCGCGCAGTCGCGCACGTCATGCGCCATCGGTCCCGCCTGATCGAGCGAGGAGGCGAAGGCGACGACGCCGTAGCGCGAGCAGCGACCATAGGTCGGCTTGATGCCGGTGATGCCGACGAACGCGGCGGGCTGGCGGATCGAGCCGCCGGTATCGGTACCGGTCGCTGCCGGGCACAGCCGCGCCGCGATCGCGGCCGACGATCCGCCCGACGATCCGCCTGGCGCCAGCGGCGCGGTATCGCCCGGCCGCCGCCATGGCGAGATGACGTTGCCGAACGCACTGGTTTCGTTGGACGACCCCATCGCGAACTGATCGAGGTTCAGCTTGCCCAGCATCCCCGCACCGGCATTCCACAGATTGCCCGACACGGTCGATTCATATTGCGGGACGAACCCCTTCAGGATGCCGCTCGCCGCCGTCGTCTCCACGCCCTGCGTGCAGAACAGGTCCTTCATGCCGATCGGCACGCCGGCCAGCGGCTTGAGCGTCTCGCCAGCGGCACGCGCATCGTCGGCCACCTTGGCGGCGGCCAGCGCATGGTCGGGCGTTTCGACGAGGAAGGCATTGAGCGGCTTCGCAGCGGCGACCGCACCGATGAACGCATCGGCAACGTCGCGGGCGGAAAATTCGCCGCCGCGCACGCCGTCGCGGATCGCGGCGACGCCAAGGTCGGTTAGGTTCGACACTATTCGATCACTTTCGGAACGGTGAAAAAGCCATGCTCGCCCTGCGGCGCGTTGGCGAGCACCTTGTCGCGGACATCGCCATCGGTGACGACATCGTCGCGCAGGCGCAGATGGTTGGGGATGACGGCGGTCATCGGCTCGACGCCGCTGGTATCGACTTCGCCCAATTGCTCGATGAAGCCGAGGATGTTGCCGAGTTCGGGTGCCAGCTTTTCGGCTTCGGCATCGGTGATCGCGATACGGGCAAGGCCGGCCACGCGTTTGACGGTTGCAGGTTCGACGGACATGGCACGGCGGCTAGCATCCCGCCGCGCCCCCCACAAGCACCGCAAAGCGGTTGCACGGGAACGCCGCTTCCCGCACCTAAGGCGCAATCACCAGCGGAGATCGGTTTGGCGCGCAAGTTCCTGTATGTCGTGGCGGCGCTGATCGTCCTCGCGATCGCGGCGCTGTTCGCGTTTCGCCTGTTCGGCAACGACCTGTTGCGCCGCGCGATGGTGCCGAGCGTCGCCTTTCGCGCCGAACCGGCGATGCCCGCCAACGCCTATGCCGACCGCGCGATGTGGTTTGCGCGGCCGGGGCTGACCAACACGCCGGTCGACTGGCTGCCGCAGGGCGTTGCGCGTACCGCACCGGGCAATGCCGAAATCTTCTTCATCCATCCGACTTCGTTCGTCGGCACCGATCGGTGGAACGCCGCACTGGACGACAGCGAGACAAACGCCCGCGCCCAGGTGTTCCTGCGCGGACAGGCGAGCGCGTTCAGCGCCGCCGGCCGCGTCTGGGTCCCGCGCTATCGGCAGGCGACCTTCGGCGCGTTCCTGACCAGCGACGCCGCCGCCACCCAAGCGCTCGAGCTTGCCTATCGCGACGTGGCAGCCGCGTTCGATAGCTTCGTCGCCGAAGCCGGCCCGAGCCGTCCGATCATCCTCGCCGGGCATAGCCAGGGGTCGCTGCACCTCACGCGGCTACTACGCGAGAAGGTCGCCGGCACCCCCCTCGCCCGCCGGATCGTCGCCGCCTATGTCGTCGGCTGGCCGGTATCGAGGGCGACCGACCTCACCGCACTCGACCTGCCCGAATGTGCCACTGCCGATCAGGCCGGTTGCATCCTGTCATGGCAAAGCTTTGCCGAACCCGCCGACCCGACGCTGATCGTCGAACAATATGATGCCTCGACCGGTTTCGACGGCCGCCCGCGCAAGGGCACGCCGATGGTCTGCACCAACCCGTTGACCGGTACCGCCAACGCCGCCGCGCCGGCCAGTGTCAACCGGGGCGCGCTGATCCCCGACAAGGAACTGACCGACGCGACCATGGCGCCGGGACTGGTCCCCGCACGATGCGACGAACGCGGTTTCCTGCTGATCGGCGACAATCCGCCCGATCTCGGCCCCTATGTGCTGCCGGGCAATAACTGGCACGTCTACGATGTCAGCCTGTTCTGGGCGAATGTCCGCGCCGACGCGCTGCGCCGGTTGGCGGCATGGGAGAAAAGATGATTACCGAAAACCGCGCCGTCTTTCGCGACGCGCTGCCCGATGGCGGACGACTGATCGGGCTGGACGTCGGCACCAAAACGATCGGCACGGCATTGTGCGACGCCGGCTGGAGCTTTGCCAGCCCGGCAATCCTGGTGAACCGCACCAAATTTACGGCCGACAAGGCGCAACTGACGACGCTGATCCGGCAGCAATCGGTACGCGGCATCGTCATCGGCCTGCCCCTCAACATGGACGGCAGCGATTCGCCGCGGACGCAATCGGTCCGCGCCTTCGCCCGCAATCTCGACGACACCGGCCTGCCGATCTTCCTGTGGGACGAACGCTGGTCGACGGTCGCAGTCGAACGACAGATGATCGCCGAGGATCTGAGCCGCGCCAAACGCGCCGAACGCGTCGACAAACTCGCCGCCGCCTATATTCTGCAAGGTGCGATCGACGCATTGGTCAACGTTCCGCTCGCCTGACCTTGCGCGCGCGCGCCCTCCGGCTTAACCGGTCGCTTCGATGCCTAGCTCAGACCACCGCCCCGCCGCCATGATCGATGGGGGCGCCGTTTTCCCGCATCGCCACCTGACCGGGATAGAGGGGTTGCAGCCCCACGAAATCCTGTTCCTGCTCGACGAAGCCGAACAATGGATCGACGCCAATCGCAGCCGCGCGCCCGGTGACCACCGGCTGGACGGCGTGACGCAGATCAACGCCTTTTTCGAGAACAGCACGCGCACGCTGCTGTCGTTCGAGATCGCCGGCAAGCGGCTGGGCGCAGACGTCGTCAACATGCATGCCGGCCAGTCGAGCGTGAAGAAGGGCGAGACGCTGATCGACACCGCCGTCACGCTCAACGCGATGCGCGCCGACGTCATCGTCATCCGCCACAGTTCGTCGGGCGCGGTGCAGTTGATCGCCGACAAGGTCGACTGCCCGGTGCTGAACGCCGGCGACGGCTGGCACGAACATCCGACACAGGCGCTGCTCGACGCGCTCACCATCCGCCGACGGCTCGGCGAGATCGCCCACAAGCGGGTCGTGATCTGCGGCGACATCCTGCACAGCCGGGTCGCGCGGTCGAACATTCTGGCGCTCACCACCCTCGCCGCCGAAGTCCGCGTCGTTGCACCCACGACGCTGATGCCGCAGGCGATCGAATCGATGGGCGTCACCCCCTTCACCGATTTCGATGCCGCATTGGAAGGCGCCGATGTGGTGATGATGCTGCGATTGCAGAATGAGCGGATGAATGGCGGCTTCATCCCGTCGACCCGCGAATATCATTTGCGCTACGGCCTGACCCGCGAACGGCTGAAGCGCGCCGAACCGCATGCGATCGTCATGCATCCCGGCCCGATGAACCGCGGGATCGAAATTACCAGCGACGTCGCCGACGATCCCGAACGATCGACGATCACCGAACAGGTCGAAATGGGGGTCGCGGTGCGCATGGCATGCCTCGACGTACTGACCCGGCGCAGTCGCGGCGTGGAGGGTTGGGCATGAACATGATCTTCACCGGCGGCACGCTCGTTTGTCCCGATGGCGGCGTCCGCACGGGCGACCTGACCGTCACCGGCGATACGATCGCTGCCCAGGCGGCGGATGCCGAGCGTATCGACATTGCGGGCAAGCTGCTGGCGCCCGCGATCGTCGATCTCGGCGTGTTCGGCATCGATGCCGCCGCCTGCCGGGCGGGCGGGATCGTCCGCGTCGGCCTGATGCCCGATCAGGCCCCGGTGCTCGACGATCCGGGCATCGTCGCGCGCGCGGCGCATATGGGCAAGCCCGACATCTGGATTCATCCGCTGTCGGCAGCGACGCAGGGGTTGCGCGGGACCGATCTCGCCGAAATGGCGATCAATGCCGAAGCCGGCGCGGTGGCGGTCGCGACCGGCCGGCGCTGGATCGCCGACAGCGGCGTGATGCGCAAGGTGCTGGCCTATGCGCGCGACTGCAACCTCGTGGTGGTGGCGCATGCGGAGGATGGCGGGCTGGCGGGCGACGCGGTGGCGACGTCGGGCGAGACCGCGACCCGGCTTGGCCTGCCCGCGGCGCCGGCCATGGCCGAGGCGCTGGCGATCGCCCGCGACGTGATGCTGGCCGAGGATACCGGCGCGCAGCTGCATTTCCGGCAGGTGACGACCGCCGCCGGATTCGAGGCTGTTCGCGCGGCGAAGCGGCGCGGGGTCCGCGTGACGTGCGGCATCACCCCGGCGCATCTCTATTTTTCCGACATCGCAATGAGCGACTTCCGCACCTTCGCGCATCTCTCCCCGCCGCTGCGCGACGAAAGCGATCGGCGGGCGGCACGCGCCGCGCTGGCGGACGGGACGATCGACGTGCTGTGCTCCGGCCATGATCCGCGCGGACCCGAGGCAAAGCGCCTGCCCTTCGCCGATTCGGAGCCGGGCATGGCGGGGGCGGAGACGCTTCTGGCGCTGGGACTGGGGCTGGTCCGCGACGGGCTGATCGGGCTCGACCGCCTGTTTGCACTACTCGCGCGCAATCCCGCGAAACTGCTCGGCCTCGATGCGGGCACGCTTGCCATTGGAGCGCCCGCCGACCTGATCGTCATCGATGAGGACCTGCCGTGGCAGGTCCGTGCCGATGCGCTGGCGGGCAAGGCGGCGAACACCCCGTTCGACGGGCTGCCGGTGCAGGGCCGCGCAGTGCGGGTGATAAAGGGCGGCGCGTTCCTGTAACGGAACGCGCCGCCTCCTCCTGGGAGAGGCTCGGGAAACTGGTTTAGCGCGAGGCGAGCCGTTCGGGACCGGCCCAGCTCGCAATGTGTTCGCCGGCATGGGTGCGAACGAAGCAACGATCGCCCTTCGCCCGGACGCTGCCGCACAGCGACGCCGCATCGGCCCGCGCGAGCCCGCCGACCGACAGCCGATAGAAGCTGGCGCCACGGACGCTTGCCTGCATACCCTGCGGCGACATTTCGGCAAGCCGGGGTACGTTTCGGCTCAGACGCCGCCATGCCGTACGGGCAACCGCCGCATTGTCGAACGCGCCGAGCTGCACATAATAGCCGCCCGTGCTGCGCGGGGCCGCGGCCATACGGACCGGCGCAACGGAACGCCCGCCCGCCCCGCGATAGTCGCGCGGCAGCGCCTGAACGATCTCCTGCCGCGGAGCGAAGGTGATCGCTGGCCGCACGATTGCCGCCAGTTGCGTCGGAGCTGCTTCAGGCGTCGGCGGCACATCGACCGGCTCGGCCGCCGCCCGCGCGACCGCCACCGGCGCCGCATCACCCGGCGCTGCCAAGGCGAGTTGCACCGGCTGCCCGCGATCGACCACCGGCGTCACGCCCAGCAATGCCGCCACCTGCTGCGCCGCCGATTGCGGTCGCGCGAAGCCCGCCCATTCGACCAGCCGCGCATCGACCTGTTCGGGTGACATATCGACCGACGCGATCGTCCGCGCCTCGACCCAGCGCCCGTCGAGCGCCAGTGCCAGCGCCAAATTCTGCCGCATCGTCGCCGTCGCCGCCGGATCGCGCGCCGCATTGCCGAGCAACGCGATGCCCCCCGCCGGATCGCCCGCAAGTGCCAGCGCCAACCCGCGATCGGCATCGGTAATCCGCGCGGCATGCGCGTTCAGCGTCTGGCGCGCCGCCACCCATTCGCCGGTAGCCGTCTGCGCCAGAGCGAGGTTCAGCGCCGCGCGACCATCGGCCGGGTCCAGCGCCAGCACGTCGCTGAACGCCTGCGCCGCCGAGGCGAAGCGACCGGCCTGCAGATAGGCTCTGCCCAACAGGGTGCGATATCCCGCATCGCGCGGCATCAGCGCGACCGCCTGTTCGGCAAAGGTGACCGCTTCGTCACCGCGCCGCTTGGCCAGCGCCTTCGCCGCCTTGCCGGCCAGCTTCTGCGCCATGCCCTGCTCCGACGACGCCACCGCCATGGTGCCGCTGGCAACGAGCGCCAGCGAACCGCCAAGCATGGTTGCCGCTAGGCCGATCGATACGAACAAATGGGTCTTCATTGCGCACCCTTTGCGGCCCCATCGGGGGCAAGGCGCTGAACGAGCGCCGCGATGTCGGACGTCGACGGGAGGGACCGGTCGAGTGTTTCGAGAATGAACGCTTCGGGCGAAAGATTGCGCACGGTCGCCGCCAGCCGCAGCCGCAACAGCCGATCGGCGTCGAGCCGCAGCGTGATCGCGTCACCGGTCGCTGCCTGCAGTTTCGCCCGCTCTTGCAACACCGCAGGAACCGGCTTCGTCTCGCCGAGGTCGTTCCAGCCGAGATCGTCGCCGGGATCGATCGCATCGCCGGTCCCATGCGGTCGCATCGCCGGACGCGCCTCGCCCTTGCGCGCCAGCAGTCCCGGATTGATCTGCGACGGGTTGCGCGGTGCCGCCATGACTAGCCCCGCACCCGGCGGCCGAAACCGCCCGTCGCCCGGGGACCGCCTGGCAGGGTCGGCACCGCGAACACGGTGCGACGGAAATTCTTTTCCAGCCGATCCTGAATATAGGACCACAGCGCCTCGATCTCCGCACTCGATTTCGACGTCGGATCGATCTCCATGACCGTGCGGCCGTCGACCATCGACGATGCGAAATCAACGCGATGATGGATCGTCACCGGCGCAACGGTGCCGTGCTGCGACAGCGCCATTGTTGCCTCACTCGTGATCTTCGCCCCCGGCGTCGCAGCATTGACCACGAATACCAGCGGCTTACCGGCGCGATCGCACAGATCGACCGTCGCCCCCACCGCGCGCAAATCGTGGGGGCTGGGCCGGGTCGGTACGACGATCAGTTCGGCGACGGCGATCACGCTCTGGATCGCCATGGTGATGGCCGGCGGCGTGTCGATCACCGCCAGTTTGAAGCCGTGCCCGCGCAGCGTCTCCAGATCGGCGGCCAGTCGTGCGACCAGCGT
Source organism: Sphingomonas sp. BL-S-05 (assembly GCF_055521695.1). NCBI lineage: Bacteria > Pseudomonadati > Pseudomonadota > Alphaproteobacteria > Sphingomonadales > Sphingomonadaceae > Sphingomonas > Sphingomonas sp. BL-S-05. The sequence continues at coordinate 1,562,730 of NZ_CM145499.1, forward strand.
GTGGGCAAAGGCGGGTTCGTCGGAGACGCGGGCATTCCACCAGTCGGCCAGCGATCCCTGCGGATCGATATCGACCATCACGACCGGCCCGGCGCCCGCCCGCTCCGCCTGCACGGCGAGATGGCCGGACAAGGTCGTCTTGCCCGATCCGCCCTTTTGCGATGCCACCGCCAGAACGCGCATGCCGCCAACGTCTCCCTTCTCTTGACGCCGGGAGTCGCATGGTCGTCGCTAAAATGCGGTTAACGTCCGGTACGGGGACGGCGGATCGCGAAAGCCGTTCCGCCGATCGCCAAGCGCTGGTAATGGATCGGCATGATCGCAAAGGGAATTCGAATGCGCGGTGCGACGGGGCTGGCGATGGCGGCGGCGATGCTGGCGGCACCGGCGCTGGCCGATGTGAAGGCGGGGGTCGAGGCGTGGTCGCGTGGCGACTGGGCGACGGCGGTGCGCGAATGGCGCGAGCCGGCGGTCGCGGGCGACGCCGATGCGCAGTTCAATCTGGGGCAGGCGTACAAGCTCGGCCGCGGCGTGCCGATGAGCCTGACCGAAGCCGAAACATGGTATGCCCGCGCCGCCCAGCAGGGCCATCGCCAGGCCGAGGACAATTACGGCCTGATCCTGTTCCAGAATGGCAAGCGTGCCGAAGCCGTCCGATGGCTGGAGAAATCCGCAGAGCGGGGCGAGGCGCGTAGCCAGTTCGTGCTCGGCACGATGTTGTTCAACGGCGATGCCGTCCCGAAGGACTGGCGACGCGCTTATGCGCTGATGACGCGCGCGTCGTCGGCCGGATTGCCGCAGGCGTCGGCGACACTGGCACAGATGGATCGCTACGTTCCGTTGCCCGACCGGCAGGCGGCACTGACGATGGCGCGCGATCTGGAACGCGGTGCGGGACGGCCCACCCTCCCCGGCGCGACCGTGCCACAGGCGCAGGTCAAGCCGTCCGGGCCGGCCCCGGCCGCGAAGCCTGCCCCCGCCCCCAAGCCCATCACGAAGCCGAAGGTTGCCAATGGCGATTGGCGCGTACAACTCGGCGCGTTCCGCGATGCGGGCAACGCCCGGCGGCTATGGGGCGAGGTCGCGGGCAAATTCGCCGGCCGCCAGCCCTTCTATGACGATGCCGGCGGCGTCACCCGGTTGCAGATCGGCCCGTTCGCCAGCAGTGCCGAGGCGAGCCGCGCCTGTGCCGCGATCCGCCCGACGACCTGCGTGCCGGTCAAACGCTGACCTTCAGTCCGCCACCCAGTCGGCGGACGCGATCCCCTGTATATAGAGCAACGCGGTCAGATCGTTATGATCGATCCGCACGCCCGCTTCGGCGGCGACGATCGGCTTGGCGTGATAGGCGACGCCCAGCCCCGCGCGACGGATCATCGGCAGGTCGTTGGCACCGTCGCCCACTGCCAGCGTCGCCGCCGGATCGATGCCCAGTTCGTCGATCGCTTCGAGGAGCGTGACCTCCTTGGTCGTCGCATCGACGATCGGCTTGCGGACCTTTCCGGTCAGCTTGCCGTCCTCGATCAGCAGGCGGTTGGCGATCATCCGGTGAAAGCCGAGGTCGGTCCCGACCGGCTCGGCGAAGCGGGTGAAGCCGCCCGACACGAGGATCGTCATCGCCCCCCGCGCACGCATCGTCCGGATCAGCGTCTTCGCCCCCGGCATCAGCTTGACCCGTTCGTCGAGGCAGCGCTGGATCGCGCTTTCTTCCAGCCCCTCCAGCAGCGCCACGCGCGCGTCGAGTGCCGACGCGAAATCGAGTTCGCCCCGCATCGCCCGCTCGGTCACTTCGGCGATCTGCGCCTTGATACCGGCATAGTCGGCCAGTTCGTCGATGCATTCGACGGTAATCATCGTCGAATCCATGTCGGCGACCAGCAGCTTCTTCTCGCGGTCGGTGGCGCGCTGAATGGCGACGTCCGTACCGGCAAACACGCCTTCTATCGCAACCCGCGCGGCGCGCGGTTCGTCGGCGAAGCGGATATCGGCAGCCCGGCCCTCGTCGATCCACGTCCAGCCCTCGACCAGACAGCCTGCCGCATCCAGCCGGTCGGCGGCGGCGGAAATATCGCCCGCGGCGATCGATTCGGCTGCTATCAGCGTGGCGATGAACATGGCGAATTCTCCTGACCGTCCGAGGGTCGCGCTCATCGCAGGCCCGACCGCCAGCGGCAAGTCCGCGCTCGCGATCGAAATTGCCCGCGCGCATGACGGCGTCGTCATCAATGCCGACAGCGCGCAGGTCTATCGCGACCTGCGCATCCTCTCCGCCCGCCCGTCCCCACAGGAGGAAGCACAGGCGCCGCACCGGCTGTTCGGCCATGTCGACGGCGCGGACAGCTATTCGGCGCCAGCATGGGCGAAGGTCGCCATCCGCGAGATCGACGCTGCCCATGCGGCTGGCAAGCTGCCGGTACTGGTCGGCGGTACCGGCCTGTACCTACGCACCCTGATCGACGGTATCGCGCCCGTCCCGGAGATCGATCCCGCCATTCGCGAAATGGTTCGGGCGCTACCAGTCGCGGACGCAGCCGAAGCGCTGCAATCCGCCGACCCGGAAGCTGCCGCGCGGCTGAACCCCGCCGACACCACCCGTATCGCCCGCGCGCTGGAAGTGGTGCGGTCGACCGGACGGACGCTTGCCGACTGGCAGCGCGATCGGACCGGCGGCATCGGTGATCGCATCGCCATTTCGCCTATCATTCTCCTGCCAGAGCGCGACTGGCTGACGGAACGCTGCGACCGTCGCTTGGCGGCGATGTTCGACGGCGGCGCGGTCGAGGAAGTGGCGGCGCTGCTGGCGCGCGACGATATCGCGCCACAGGCCTCGGTCCGTCGCGCGATCGGCGTGATCGAGATCGAACGCTGGCAAAACGGCGAATGGACCCGCGACGAAGCGCTGCGCGAAGCCCGTTTCGCAACGCGGCAATATGCCAAACGGCAATATACTTGGTTCCGCAACCAGCCGCCGGCCGACTGGCTTCGCACCAGCGAAACCGAAACATGCGCACTTTTGGACCAATTCGACACTTTATTACGCCGATGACGGTTGACACGTACATTTATGGCGACTAGCGACACCGCTCCAACGGTGCTATCGCGCCTGCGAAATTGTTTGAGGAGTTGAAGACCCATGACCGAGAAGAGTGGAGCCGCCATTTTGGTCGAGGCCCTCGTCGACCTCGGCGTGGAGGTCGTATTCGGCTATCCCGGCGGCGCGGTCCTTCCGATCTATGATGCGCTGTTCGAACATAGCCGGATCAAGCACATCCTCGTCCGGCACGAACAAGCCGCGACCCATGCGGCGGAGGGTTATGCCCGCTCGACCGGCAAGCCGGGCGTCGTGCTGGTCACTTCGGGTCCGGGCGCGACCAACGCCATCACCGGCATCACCGACGCGCTGCTCGATTCGATCCCGATGGTCGTCATTACCGGGCAGGTTCCGACCGCGCTGATCGGCACCGACGCGTTTCAGGAGGCCGACACCGTCGGCATCACGCGCCACTGCTGCAAGCACAATTATCTGGTGAAGGACCCGGCCAAGCTCGGCCATGTCATTCACGAGGCGTTCCATATCGCCACGGCCGGTCGCCCCGGCCCTGTCGTGATCGACATTCCCAAGGACGTGCAGGTCGCGACCGCGCGCTATACCAAGCCCGGCCCGATCCAGCACAAGACCTATCGCCCGAAGGTGAAGGCCGACCGCGCGGCGATCGAACAGGTCGTCGACATGCTGGCGGCGGCGGAACGCCCGGTGCTTTACACTGGCGGCGGCATCATCAATTCGGGTCCGGGCGCGTCGCAGCTGCTGCGCGAACTGGCGCGGATTTCGGGTGCGCCGGTCACCTCGACGTTGATGGGGCTGGGTGCCCTGCCCGCTTCCTCGCCGCAATGGCTGGGGATGCTCGGCATGCACGGCACTTACGAAGCGAATTTGGCGATGAACGAGGCCGATCTGGTCGTCGCCATCGGCGCGCGCTTCGACGACCGGGTGACGGGGCGGCTTGATGCCTTCAGTCCGCGCAGCCGCAAGGTCCATATCGATATCGACCGCTCCAGCGTGAACAAGATCGTTCGCGCCGACCTTGGCATCATCGCCGATGCCGGGCATGCGATGGAGGACATGGTCCGCGTGTGGAAGGCGCGCCAGCATCCCAAGCCCGACCTGTCGACCTGGTGGTCGAAGATTGACGGCTGGCGGGCCAAGCGCTGCCTCGATTTCCCGGATTCGACCAAGGAAATCATGCCGCAGCGGGCGATCCGTGCGCTGTACGAGGCGACCAAGCATCGTGCCCCGATCGTGTCGACCGAGGTCGGTCAGCACCAGATGTGGGCCGCGCAGCATTTCGGCTTCGAAGCGCCGAACAAGTGGCTGACCAGCGGCGGGCTCGGCACCATGGGCTATGGCCTGCCCGCCGCGATCGGCGCGCAGCTCGGCAATCCGGGAGCGCTGTGCATCGACATTGCCGGCGAAGCGTCGATTCAGATGAACATCCAGGAGCTGGCGACGGCGACGCAATATCGCCTGCCGGTGAAGGTGTTCATCCTCAACAACGAATATATGGGAATGGTCCGCCAGTGGCAGGAACTGACCTATAGCTCGCGCTATTCGAACAGCTATTCGGACTCGCTGCCCGACTTCGTGAAGCTGGGCGAGGCCTATGGCTGGAAGGGCATTCGCATCGAGGGGCCGGATGAGCTGGAGGCCGGAATTCAGGCGATGCTCGACCATGATGGCCCGGTGATCGTCGACTGCATGGTGGCGAAACTCGCCAATTGCTTCCCGATGATCCCGTCGGGCGCGGCGCATACCGACATGATCCTGCAGGCCAACGAAGTCTCGGGCGAAATGGACGACGAGGCCAAGGCGCTGGTTTGACCTTTTAGTTCCTCCCCGCTCGCGGGGAGGGGGACCGCTCGAAGAGCGGTGGAGGGGGATCGCCTCATACGTAGCGCTGGTGGAGGTCCCCCTGCACCAGCCTGCGGCTGGTCCCCCTCCCCGTGCCGGGGAGGAATTTTTCAGAATGCACATCAAGACCGAACAGACCGAACGGCACACGCTGGCCGTGCTCGTCGACAACGAACCCGGCATCCTCGCGCGCATTGCCGGGCTGTTCTCGGGCCGTGGCTATAATATCGAGAGCCTGACCGTGTCGGAGATCACCGTCGACAAGGCGGTCAGCCGGATCACCATCGTCACCAGCGCATCGCCCCCGGTGATGGAACAGATCATCGCCCAGCTCGACCGGTTGGTGCCGGTGCACAAGGTCGTCGACCTGACCGTGCAGGGCGCGCATGTCGAACGCGAACTGGCGTTGGTGAAGGTCGTCGGCACCGGTGAGCAGCGGATCGAGGCGCTGCGCCTCGCCGAAGTCTATCGCGCCCGCGTGGTCGATGCGACCGTGTCGAGTTTCGTGTTCGAGGTGACGGGATCGATCGAAAAGATCGACAAGTTCACCGAATTGATGGCCGAAGTCGGTCTGGTCGAGGTCGCTCGCACCGGCATCGCCGCCATCGCCCGCGGACGAGAGGCCGCCTGAACCCATCCATCGCGCCCGAACCGGGACTGCGCCAATTTCGAAAGGGAACCCACATGCGTGTCTATTATGATCGCGACGCCGATCTGAACCTCATCAGCGACAAGAAGATCGCGATCCTCGGCTATGGTTCGCAGGGCCATGCCCATGCGCAGAACCTGCGCGATTCGGGCGTGAAGAACGTCGCCATCGCGTTGCGCCCCGGTTCGGCCAGTGCCGCCAAGGCCGAGGGCGCAGGCTTCAAGGTCATGCCGAACGCCGAAGCCGCCGCATGGGCCGATATCCTCATGATCCTTGCGCCCGACGAGCATCAGGCCGCAATCTATGCCGCCGACATTCACGAAAACCTGCGCCCCGGCGCGGCGCTTGCCTTCGCCCATGGCCTGAACGTGCATTTCGGCCTGATCGAGCCGCGCGCCGATGTCGACGTCATCATGATCGCGCCGAAGGGCCCGGGCCACACGGTGCGCAGCGAATATGTGAAGGGCGGCGGCGTGCCCTGCCTCGTCGCGATCCATCAGGACGCATCGGGCAACGCCCATGACATCGCGCTCGCCTATGCTTCGGGCGTCGGCGGCGGCCGTTCGGGCATCATCGAAACCAATTTCCGCGAGGAATGCGAAACCGACCTGTTCGGCGAGCAGGCCGTGCTGTGCGGCGGCGTCACCCACCTGATCCAGGCCGGGTTCGAAACGCTGGTCGAGGCCGGTTACGCGCCGGAAATGGCTTATTTCGAATGCCTCCACGAAACCAAGCTGATCGTCGACCTGCTGTATGAGGGCGGTATCGCCAACATGCGCTATTCGATCTCGAACACCGCCGAATATGGCGACATCGTCACCGGCCCGCGCATCATCACCGACGAAACGAAGAAGGAAATGAAGCGCGTGCTCGCCGACATCCAATCGGGCCGTTTCGTCAAGAACTTCGTCCTCGACAACCGTGCGGGTCAGCCGGAACTGAAGGCCGCGCGCAAGCAGGCGGCGGCGCATCCGATCGAGAAGACCGGTGCCGAACTGCGCGCGATGATGCCGTGGATCGGCGCGAACAAGTTGGTCGATCAGACCAAGAACTAACGGCGTTAGTTCGTACTGATCGACCAACCGGCCGGCGCGACAGAGCCCGCCCTTCGGGGCGCGGCTTTGCCGCGACCGACGGTCGGGCCGCCTCGCCCGCCTCCCGTCAAACCGTTGAAGGCCGGGATTCATCGTGCGAGGTGGTGTCGATGGATCGCGGCCTTCAACGGTTTGACGGCAGCCGACGTACCCTTCGCCAAACCACGGCACCGAAACCGAAACCGATCGTTTCGCATCCGGTATTTGACCCGAAGCGCGGCGCCCCCGACAAGGGCGGCATCCTGACTTCGCCTCAACCGGAGAGCACCAAGATGCGCACGCCCCTGATCCTCGCCGCCGCCCTGTTCGCGGTCGCCGCCCCCACGGTCGCCCAGATGCCGGGCGCGCCCGACAAGGCCCGCGTCACCGCCGGCAACTACACCGTCGACACCGCCCATACCCAGGTCGCATGGCGCGTGAACCACATGGGCTTCTCGATGCTCGACGGCCTGTTCGGCGCGACGGGCGGATCGGCGACGATCGACCCGAAGAACGCCGCCGCCAGCAAGGTGACGATCGACTTCAACATCGCCGACTCGCTGACCGTCACCAGCCCGCAATTCGCGAACCACCTCAAGTCGAAGGACTTCTTCGACGTCGCCACTTATCCGACCGCCAAGTTCGTCTCGACCCGGGTCCAGCCGATGGGCGATCACTGGATGATGGCCGGCAATCTGACGATCAAGGACCAGACCAAGCCGGTTCAGTTGACCGTGCGTTTCATGGGCGCGGGCGAGAACCCGATGAACAAGAAGAAGAATGTCGGCTTCGTCGCTACGGGTTCGATCAACCGCAGCGACTTCGGTCTGGGCTTCGCCGTACCGGCAGTGTCGGACAAGGTCGACCTGACGATCAACGCTGCCTTCGTCGCAGCCTGAGGCGGTGGCGCGCGGTTCAGGCCGCGCGCATCCCCGCAAATCCTTCGAAGGTGCCGCGCACGCTCGGCGCGGCGCCTTCGACCAGCTTCCCTACCTGTGCGACCGCGGCCCCGCTGCCATCATCGGTTGCCATCGCCCAGTCGCCGAATTCGCGTGTCTCGACCAAGCGCCGCGACAGTACGACAAGGGCGAAATGGCGCGGATCCTGGGCGATGCGAGCATAAGCCGCTTCGACCTTGACGACATCGCCCTCCAGCGCCTGTAAGAACCGCCGCCCCTTCGCATGCAGCAGCCCGGTGATCCCGTCGCGCCGATTGTTACGCCGCGATTTGGCGAGAATGTCGTCGAGATCGATCGTCTCGCTGCTCCGCGCCGTACTTACATAGATTAATTGCAGCATGACATTCCGATGCGTTGTCCGTTCAACTTATTGGCATTGAACCATAAAATATTACCAACCGGTGTCTCCGCTATCGGTGCTGGACTTTCGGTCCGCTTTTGCCCACAGACGCGTCATGGTCCGCGCGTTCGCCAGCCTGCTACGACTTAGCCGCCCTTAGGGCAGGATCGCACGCGCGTGCGCCTTCCCTGAGGGAGTATCGAACCTTTCCGGCAGATACCGGCGTCCGCACGACGCCCCAGACAGGCTGTAGACGACATGTTGCGCGATCCTTCGACCAAATACCGCCCCTTTCCCACCATCGACCTGCCCGATCGCCAATGGCCGTCGCGCACCATCACCAGCGCGCCGCGCTGGCTGTCGACCGACCTGCGCGACGGCAATCAGGCGCTGATCGACCCGATGGGCGCGGAGAAGAAGAACCGCTTCTTCGACCTGCTGCTCAAGGTCGGGTTGAAGGAGATCGAGGTCGGTTTCCCCTCGGCCGGCGCGACCGAGTTCGACTTCATCTCCGGCCTCGTCAAGCAGGACCGCATTCCCGACGACGTCTGGGTGCAGGTACTGACCCAGTCGCGCCGCGACCTGATCGAACGCAGCTTCGAAAGCCTCGACGGAGCGAAACAGGCGATCGTCCATCTCTACAACGCGGTCAGCCCGGCATGGCGGCGGATCGTGTTCGGCATGGAGCGCCCCGAGGTAAAGGCGATCGCGGTCGCCGGCGCCAAGGTACTGCGCGATGAAGCCGCCAAGCGGCCGAATACCGACTGGCGCTTCGAATACAGCCCCGAAACCTTCTCGACCGCCGAACTCGATTTCTCGGTCGAGGTGTGCGCGGAGGTGATGGAGGTGTTGCAACCGACGCCGGACAAACCGTTGATCCTGAACCTGCCCGCGACGGTCGAAGCGGCGACGCCCAACGTCTATGCCGATCAGATCGAATGGTTCTGCCGCAACGTGCCGAACCGCGACAGCGTCGTGATCTCGCTGCACACCCATAACGACCGCGGCACCGGCGTCGCCGCCGCCGAACTGGGTCTGATGGCGGGAGCCGACCGGGTCGAGGGCTGCCTGCTCGGCAATGGCGAGCGGACCGGCAATTGCGACCTCGTGACCGTCGCCTTGAACCTGTACACGCAGGGCGTCGACCCGGCGCTCGACCTGTCGGATATCGATGAGGTCGTGAATACGGTGAATTACTGCACCGCCCTGCCCGTCCATCCACGCACGCCCTATGCCGGCGATCTGGTGTTCACCGCTTTTTCGGGCAGCCACCAGGACGCGATCAAAAAGGGCATGGCGGCGCAGGCGGTGCGCAATGACGGCCTTTGGGAAGTCCCCTATCTGCCGATCGACCCCGCCGATCTCGGTCGCAGCTATGAAGCGGTGATCCGCGTCAATTCGCAGTCGGGCAAGGGCGGCGTGGCGTGGGTGCTGGAACAGGACAAGGGGCTGAAACTGCCGAAGCGGTTGCAGGCCGATTTCAGCCGGCATGTGCAGGCGATGGCCGATACGCTCGGCCGCGAGCTGAACGCCGCCGATATCTGGGCCGCGTTCCACGACGCCTATCTGCCGCATGGCAAGGATCGCTATGCCCTGATCGACTATGCCGAAACGCATGCGCCGGGGGGCGGGCCGCCGCGTACCTTTGTCGGGCGCGTCCGGCTGGACGGAGAAGAACGCTCGATTTCGGGTAAGGGCAACGGCCTGCTGTCCGGTCTCCTCGCCGCGCTGCGCGAAGAGGGCGGCATCGACATGGACGTGATCGATTATAGCGAGCATGCGATCGGCCATGGCGCCGATGCGCAGGCCGCCGCCTATCTCGAATGCAGCCTGCCCGATGGCCGACGCGTATTCGGCGTCGGCATCGATGGCGACGTCGCGACCGCAACGGTCCGGGCGGCGCTGAGCGCGGCCAACGCGGCCGCGCGGGGGTAAGCCCACACCTCGACCTCAAATCTATCCCCGCGCAAGCGGGGATATGACTATCTCGCGGAGGTCAAAAAGCGAAGCGCGCCCGCGCGAGCACCCGGTCGCCACTATTCCCGCGATCACCGATAGCATTGACCGGCCGCCCTTCGGCCAGATCGGTCCCGACATAATCGAGCGCCAGCGTCAGCGGTCCGGTCACATGCTCCACGCCCAGCCGCCAATCGCGATAGCTGCCCCCCGGTCGCAGCCGGTCGGCACGCGCCGGATCGTCGACCGTTCCCGAAGACCGCCCGACCCCGCCGACCAGCGTGAACGGCGTCATCGGAATGCCCGCCACCGCCTGTGCCGACAGATACAGATTGCTGCCCCCGATCGCGTCCTGCGGCGGCGCGTAAAGGGCACCGGCGGTCAGTTCCAGCGGACCCAGCGTGTAGCGCGCATCGCCGCCGATCTCGCCATAGTCCATACCGCTCGTCGCGCCGGCAAAGACATGGCCGATCGCGCGCGCACGAAGCTGGAATGGCCCGACACCCGTCACGAATGCCGCGCCCAGATCGGCCACCGCGTCGGCACCGTCATGCCGTATCGAACCGCGCAGCGCCGCCGCCCGGGCGTCCAGTTCGATCGCTCCCAGCGTGGCGGCGAGATCGCCCGACACCGACGCCCGGCCCTCGCTCCAGCTAAGCCCGCGACGCCGCTCGTCGATCGTCGCTTCGACACCGACGGACGGCAGCGACTGGGCATGCGCCGCCGCTATCGGTAGCAGCGACGCCGCCCCCAGGATGATCCGACCGATCATGTGGCCTGGGTCGTCCCGTGCATTCGGTCGATCTCGGCATGCAGGACGCCATGATCGTCCTGCGCCAATCGAACCAGCCGCTCGCGCAACTCCGGCTGCCGGGCAGCGACCTCCTGTGCGATCGAACGACGCTGCGCGCTGCACCAGCCCGGTCGACTGCCCGCGACGACACCGTCATGCGCGAACGTGCGGGCCATGGTCGACCCCGACGCATGGCGCGCCTGCCGGTCGACGACCAGCCCAGCGCTCCACAAGCAGCGCAGCGTCGAGGGGCGGCCGCCGGCACCGACCGTGCCGACCTGCTGGTGGGTAATGCGGACATCGGCGCTATAGCGCGACTCCACCGCGCCGCTGCGATGATCGATGCGGACGCTATGCTCGATGCCGCTATCCGGCGCGGCCACCATTGCACCCAGCAACAGCCCGACCATTCCGAACATCATTCCGGTTCTCCTTGTCCTTCTGCGGATGGCCCCGGCCCATGCTGGCCGGTGACCTGAATCGGACTTTCGTCCGATACGTACATAACCGATCGCAACCATGTCGCGTTCCAGATTTCGCATCGGCAACGCTTTGTTACGACTAAGAAAAACGCCGCCCGGCATCGGCCGGACGGCGTTCGGTTCGTAACGGCGACGCCACATTGGCGCCGGACGTCGTTACTTCATGTGCGCGCTCAGCAGCTTGTTCATTTCGAACATCGAGCACGACTTCTTGCCGAACAGCTTTTCGAGCGTTTCGTCGGCGAGAATTTCACGCTTGTCCTTCGGATTCTGAAGATCGTGCTTCTTGATATATTCCCACATCTTGCTGACGACTTCGCTGCGGGGCAGCGGGTCGGATCCGGTGATCTTCGCCAGATCGGCCGACGGCGTCACCGGCTTCGCGATTCCGCCCCGGGCGCCGCCGGTCGTCGTGGTTTCCTTGGCCATAATATTCCTCCTATCCCCCTGCAGGGCCGCACCCCGTGGGCACGGCAGGCCGACGGTTATGCAAGGTTACGGTGCGGTTGTCGCGGGGGAAAAGCGACAAACCGCACCAACGATTCCACGATTTTACCGCTCGGGTCAGCGTATACCGCCTACCGCGACGTCAAAAGCCGAACCGGGCGCGCACGCCGTAGAAGCGCGGCGTAGCCGGATAGACGCCATAGGTTCCGGTCTGCTCGGGGATCGCGAAGCCCGAAATGTTATAATATTGGTTGGTGATGTTCTCGACGAAGAACTCCAACTGCTTGCGGCGATCGTCGGTCGCGATGCCGATCTTGCCGTTCAGCAGCGGATAGCCGTCATTGCCGACCGTCGTCGTCCCCGTGCCGTCACGGACGATCGACACGTCGCTGTTATAGCGCATGTCGACATGGAACAGCGCATTGAGCGTGCTGGTCAGGCGCGGCTGCCAAGTCGCCGCCACGGTCACGACGTTGCGCGGCTGGTTCAGGAATTGCCGGCCCTGCTGGTTCTGGAGCGGGGTGCCACTGAAATCGTTATCGGCGTCGTAGGACGCGTCGAGCAACGTATAGCCGAAGCGGAAGCTCAACTCGCGGATCGGCTGGATCAGCGATTCCAGTTCGACGCCCTTGGCGGTCGATCGCGGCACGTTCTGTACGACGAAGCTGTTGCCGGCAAAGATCAGCGACTGCAGCCCCTTGAACTTTTGGTAGAAGAACGCCGCGTTGAACGAGAATTGCCGGGTGACGCTGGTCTTGAAGCCCAGTTCGTAGCTGTCGACCGTTTCCGCCCCGAATTCCAGATCCGTCGCCTGTGCGCCGTCGCCCCCCAAAACGGTCGTGTCGAAGCTGGCCTGATCGAGATTGTAGCCGCCCGACTTGAAGCCGCGATCATAGCTGGCATAGCCGAGGATATCGGGCGTGAACTTGTACGCCAGCTTGGCGGTGCCGGTCAGGCGGCTTTCCGACCGGTCATGGCTGTAATTGCCGTTGAATTCGCTCGACACTGCGGGATTGCAGCTGAGCAGGAACAGGTTCTGGAACAGGGCGGGGCTCGCCGCGCGGATCGCATTGCGATAGGTCACCGCGCGCGGATCGTTGCCGAGGAAGAAGCCGCACGCCGCCGGATTGCTATTGACCGTCGCCGCCAGTTCCTTGCGCTCGTAGTTGTAGCGCAGGCCGAGCGTCAGCGAGAGCTGCTCGGTGATGTTTACGATATTGTGGGTGAACAGCGCGAAGGCATTGGTATCGACCTGGAAATCGTCGTTGTTATTGCCCTGCCCGGCGACGTTCGGGGTCAGCGGCGTGTTGAGATAGGTGAACAGTGCCGATCCGGGCGGCGCTGCCGCCTGCAACTGCGGGCTCTGCGCATAAAGGAGCTGCGAGAAGAGCGGCACCGTCCCCGCCGGCAACGCCGGCCCGCCACGCAGCGCGGTGACGAGCTGCGTAAAGGTCGGCACGTTGAAACTGCCATAGAATTGCGCCGCGCGTCCGATGCCGCCGGCGGAAGCCGGCTGTCCCAGCACGCCCGCCAGCAGCGTATCGACATAGCGATTGGCATCATTGCCCAGCCGCACCGTATCGCGCAGCTTCAGCTGTTCGTTCAGGTAGAAGCCACCGACGAGAAAATCGAGCTTCCCGTCGAACAACTGCCCCTGCAACCGCAATTCCTGCGTGATGTTGCGCAGCGACGACCGGTATCCGTCGCGATAGGCGCGGTCGATGCCCGAATAATCGATATCCTGGTTCCGCAGCACCCGGAAGTCGCGATAGGCGCTGATCGAGGTCAGCTTCATATCGCCGACATCGGCGTTGATCTCGCCCGACACGCCCCAGTCGCGCACCGCCTCGCCATAATCGCGATTGGGCGACGCCGCCATGCGCCGGTCGGAGGGCGGACCGGTATAGATGCCGGTGCGGCCCTGTTGCGCGGCAATCGCCTGGATCGCCGGAGCGGTCGCGCCGCGGGTGCCGCTGACCACGCCGCAGCATTGTTCATCGGTCTGGTAATAGTCGCCGATCAGCCGGAAGCTGAAGGCCGACGTGTCGTACAGCGCCTGTCCGCGCACGTACCAGCGGTTGATGTCGTTGAACGCACGGTCCGAATTGACGTCCTGGATATAGCCGTCGCGCTGACGCCAGCCGCCGTCGACGCGCAGGGCGAGTTGTTCGGACACCGGCCCGGTCAGCGCGCCCTTCAGTTCATAGGCGTTGTAATTGCCATATTCGCCTTCGACATAGCCGCCCAGATCGAATTTCGGCATCGCCGTCGTCACCGAAAGCGCACCTGCCGAGGTGTTCCGCCCGAACAGCGTCCCCTGCGGCCCGCGCAGCACCTCGACCCGCTCCACCTCGGGCAACTCGGCAATGGCGATGCCGGCGCGCGCGCGGAACACGCCGTCGATGAACACGCCGACCGCCGGTTCGAAGCCGGGATTGTCGCCCGCGGTGCCGACACCGCGAATCGACAGCGACGTCGACACCGCCGACGATTGACCGGTCGTGGTCTGCAGCGACGGGGCAAGCTGTTCGAGGCCACGGATGTCGCGCACCCCGGCGTCGTCGAGCAGCTGCGCATTCACCGCGGTTACCGCGATCGGCACGTCCTGGATCGGTTCGGCGCGACGGTTGGCGGTGACGATGATATCGTTCCCCCAATCGTCATCGGTCGTCGTCGTCCCTTCCGACTGGACGGCGGCGGGTTCGGTCGCCGGAGCGGCAGTCTGTGCGATCGTCGGGCTGGTGCCTGCGACCATCGAGAGAGCGGTTGCGGCCAGCAGTTGGAACTTCGTCATGACATCCCCTCATCCGCGCTGCCGATATCGTCCGGCTAATGCAGTTGGCATTTGGTGACGGAGCATCTATCCCGCGTCAACGGGCAACCTGCACCTTCGCACAGCTTTTATCGGCGAACGGGTATGGAAGCCACAGTCGCGCGGATGCTGGTGTTTTATGCGGCGGATGCGAAGAAGTTCGAATATCGGGAATGGACGACGATCATGTGTGACGCGAATGACGATGCCGGGACCGGCGACCTGGTGGCATCGGCGCCGAAGATTCCGGTGCCCGACGACGTCGTAGAAGCGATCCGCACCCTGATCCGCTGGACCGGCGAAGACCCGAACCGCGAAGGGCTGATGGAGACGCCGCTGCGCGTCGCCCGTGCGTGGAAGGAATATACGCAGGGCTATGCCGACGATCCCGCCCGCCACCTCGAACGCGTCTTCGAAGAGGTCGGCGGTTATGACGAGATCGTCCTGCTGCGCGACATTCCGTTCCAGTCGCATTGCGAACATCACATGGCGCCGATCGTCGGCAAGGCGCACATCGCCTATCTGCCGAAGGATCACGTCGTCGGCATCTCGAAGCTGGCGCGCGTCCTGCACGGCTATGCCCGCCGGTTGCAGGTGCAGGAGCGGCTGACCGCCGAAGTCGCCGACTGCATCTGGAACGGGTTGCGGCCGCGCGGCGTCGCGGTGGTGATCGAGGCGACCCATGGCTGCATGACCGCGCGCGGCGTCCGCACCCCGGGCGTCACCATGACGACCAGCCGCATGATGGGCGTGTTCCGCGACGACGAACGCAGCCGCGAGGAAGTCCTGGCCCTGATCGGGCGCGGATGACGGAACGGCAGCGACCAAGCGACGTTTTCGAACGATGAACCGTTACGCCGCCCTGATGATGCCGTTCGCGATCGTCGCCTGCTCGGCCGAGCCGCCTGCCGATGCCAACGCTACGCAGACGGCCATGCCGGTCGGCTCGCTCGGCGGCGTCGATCCGGCAGCCAACGGCGCGGTCGTCTCGACACGCGGCGTGCCGACGTCACCAACGCTACATCCGGCATCGGAATTGCAGCCGCTGGTCTATGACGACTTCAAGGACAAGGATTTGCTGGGGTCGGGCTGCGCCTTCCACGCAGGTGCCGGTACGCCCACACTGTTGATGGTCCGTGACGAAGGCGACGGGCTGGTCAAATATGACAAGCGCTTCCATCGCATCACCGCCGCTACGCCTGGCCGCGACGCGATACAGGGTGGTGCGATCCTTGCCGGCGACGGCGTGTCTTTCACCGTCGCACGCCAGCCGGGCGACCCGGTGCAGGCGGGTAGCTCGACACAGGCATGGCCGGCGACGCTGACTATGCGCACCGCCAATGGGGGCAAGCGCCTCTATCGCAACGGCCGCTGGGAATGCGGCGGTTGATCGCCACCGTTGCGCGACGGGCGACGGCATTCTACAGCGCACGAACGGTCTCGTAGCTCAGCTGGACAGAGCGCCGCTTTCCTAAAGCGGGCGTCGGGGGTTCGAGTCCCTCCGAGACCACCATTCCACTCCGGCCGATCCAAGGAAGCACGGTCGGCTTCGACCGCCAGTGCGGCGAGCGTCGTTCCGCCGAAAGGCTGCCGCGTTTCGGTCACCGTCATGAATGGTGACAAGACGTAGACCCGTTCGTGCTGAGTAGGGGCTGAGCGAAGTCGAAGACCCGTATCGAAGCACCTGCGGCACGGGTCCTTCGATACGCCATTTCGAAAAGCTCAATGGCTACTCAGGACGAACGGGTCAGGTTCATGTCGGTAGCCGCTAATTCGCCCGCTCGGGCGGTACGACCGGCAGCAACAGCGGCGCGACCGGCACTCCTTCTTCGACCAGCGCCTTCGCCTCGGCGCGCGTCGCCTGGCCGTGGATGGTCGCCGGTTCGGCATCGCCGACATGCATCGCCCGCGCCCGATCGGCGAAGGCGGTGCCGACCCATTCGCTATTCGCCAATGCCGCCTGCTGCGCCTGTGCCAGCGCCTGCAGCGCCGCCTTCATCATCTCGGGCGGGGGGCCAGCCGTGCGGTCTCCCTTCGGCGCAATGTTGGGCGCCATCACCGCCTTCTCGATCGTCGCATCGGCACAGATGGGACATTGGATCAGGCCCTGCCCCCGCTGATCGGCATAGGCATCGCTGGAGGCAAACCATGCCTCAAACACATGCGCATTGCCGCAGCGCAGGTCGAACACGATCACGCGACGATCCCGACCGACGGGATCGCGCGGCGATGCTCGATCGCCGGGATCCGTCCCCGCACCGCATCGACCTGCGCAGGATCGATGTCGGCAAAGCCCAGGCCCGCCGTATCGCCCATATCGAGCAACACCTTGCCCCACGGATCGACGACCAGCGAATGGCCGTAGGTTATCCGTCCGTCCGCATGGCGACCGGTCTGTGCGGCGGCGACGACGAACGCGCCCGCTTCGATCGCACGCGCGCGCAGCAGGACGTGCCAATGCGCCTCGCCGGTCGGCACTGTAAACGCCGCGGGCACCGCCAGCATGGTCGCTCCGGCATCGCTCAACGCACGGAACAGGTCCGGAAAGCGCAGGTCGTAACAGATGGTCAGCCCCAGCCGACCGGCCGGGGTCGCCACCACCGTCGCCGATTCGCCCGGCGCATAGCTTGCCGATTCGCGCCAGCTCTCACCGGTCGGCAGCGTCACGTCGAACAGGTGCAGCTTGTCATAGCGAGCCCGCACGGCACCGGCCGCATCGATGACAAAGCCGCGATTGGCCAATCGCCCATCTGCCCGCCGCACCGCCAGCGACCCCAGATGCACCCAGATGCCGGCCCGCGCCGCCGCCGCGCTTACCGATCGCAGCACCGGGTCGGTATCTTCGGTCGCGATCGACGCGGCTGCGCGTTCGCGGTCCCGATCGATCAGGCCCGACATTTCGGGGGTGAACAGCATCGCCGCGCCACCCGCCGCCGCCCGCTCGATCGCCTCAACCAGCACGGCGGCATTGGCGTCGCGGTCGATACCCGCCGTCATCTGGAGCAGCGCGATCCGGGTCACGCCAGCAGCGCGTCCAGCTTGCCCGCGCGTTCCAGCGCCGCCAGATCGTCCGACCCGCCGACATGGGTGTCGCCGATGAAGATTTGCGGCACCGTCGTCCGGCCGTTGGCGCGCGCCAGCATCTCCTGCCGCTTCGCTCCGCCCAGCGTGATGTCGATCTCGTCATAGGCGGCGCCCTTCTCGTCCAGCAACCGCTTGGCGCGGGTGCAATAGGGGCAGAACGCCTTCGTATAGATGATAATATTAGCCATGCTGGATCAGGTGTGTCCGGCGATCGGCCTTGTCAATCGTCCGCACCGACGACGCGTGCCCAGCACAGGATCGTCACGCGCGTCGCACCGGCAGCACGCAGCACCTTGGTACAGGCGGCAGCGGTCGCGCCGCTGGTATGAACGTCGTCGACAAGCACGACCGTCTGCCCGGCGACCCGTCCCGGATCGGACGCCATGAACGCGCCGCGCACCGCCTGCGCGCGCCTGCGACCATTCATCCCCTTCAGCGCTGGCGTGGGGCGCGTCCGTCGCAGCGCGTCGCGTGCGACCGCGACGCCCGACAGGCGCGACAGTCCGTCGGCGATCAGCAGCGCCTGATTATATCCACGCGTCCACAATCGTCGTCGATGCAGCGGTACCGGCACGATCAGCGTCGCGTCGTCCGGCAGGTGCCGGTACATCAGCCGCGCCATCGTCTCCGCCAGCGCCAGTCGACCGCCATATTTCAGCTTGAGCGCGACATCGCGCGCGACCGGGCCATAGGCGACGGCGGCGCGCAGTCCGTCATGCGGCGGCGGCGCGGCAAGGCACGGCCCGCAGCGCAGGCCCTCTCCCCGATCGATCGCGAACGGCGCGCCACAGGTCGCGCATGCCGGATCGCCCAGAAAGCGCAGACCCGACCAGCACGTCGCGCAGAAACGATGATCGGCCTCGACGACCTCGCTACAGCCGGGGCAGCGCGGCGGCAGTGCCAGCGCGACCAGCCGGTTCAGTGCGACGACAGGAGCGCTGGCAAACGGCATGCCCCCTTGTCGCCGCCCGCGCCGCCCGGCACAAGCGGCGGCGTGACCGCCCCCGATATCTTCGACCGTCAACGCCGCCGCCTGCATCGCGACCGTTCCCAACCAGGCTTCGCGCGCGCCGATTTCCTGCATCGTTATATGCTGGAGGGGATTGAGGACCGGTTGCAGGCGGTGACCCGGCAATTCACCGACGTGCTCGACCTCGGCTGCCATGACGCTGCCTTCACGCCCCCGCCGGGCGCGCGCATCGCCCGCTTCGATCCCGGTTTCGCTTTCGCCCAGGCTGCGGGTGGCGTGCAGGGGGACGAGGACCGGCTGCCCTTTGCCGATGGCGCGTTCGATCTGGTGGTGTCGGTCGGCGTGCTCGACAGCGTCAACGACCTGCCCGGCGCGCTGACGCTGATCCGCCGGACGCTGCGCCCCGACGGCTTGTTCCTTGCCGCCTTCACCGGCGGCAGGACGCTGGCCACGCTGCGGCAATCGCTGCTGACTGCCGAGGGCGATCGGCCGGCCGGCCGGGTCCATCCGCAAATCGACCTGCGCTCGGCCGGCGACCTGCTGGTCCGGGCGGGCTTCGCGCTACCCGTCGCCGATTCGGAAACGCTGACGGTCCGCTATGCCGGGTTGGGCCGCTTGGTCGACGATCTGCGCGGCATGGGCGCGACCGGGCTGCTCGATCCCGCACCGCTGGGTCGCGCCGGGTTGATGGCGGCGGCCGCTGCCTTTGCCGACCGCGCCGATCCCGATGGCCGGACCGTCGAACAGTTCGAGGTCATCTACCTGACCGGCTGGGCCCCCGCCCCAAGCCAGCCGCAACCGGCCCGCCGCGGCAGCGCCACCGCCTCGCTCGCCGATACCTTGCGGCCTAGATAAGCGCTTCGAGCAGCCCGATCAGCGGCCGGTCGGCGGGCGGCATGGCAAGGCCATGCAACTGCACCGGCCGCAACCATTGTAGCGCGGTCGCATGGCGCGCGACCGGCATCCCCTGCCATTTGCGCAATGCGTAGAGCAGCAGAAGCAGATGCCGCTCACCCAGTGCCTCGCTGGCAAAGGCCGCCGGCGCCAGACAGCTATGGTCGACGACGATGCCCAATTCCTCGTCCAGTTCGCGGACCAGCGCCGCCTCGGGGGTCTCGCCCGGTTCGATCTTGCCACCGGGAAACTCCCACAGCCCCGCCATCGCCGTCCCGGGCGGGCGTTGCTGGACGAGCACCCGGCCATCGCCGTCGATCATCGCTGCGGCGGTCACCATCAGAAAATGGGGTGGATGCGACAATTTCTTAACCTCGCCGGCGTTAAGGGTCGATTCGGTCATAGCGGAGTAGAAGGTCCATGCGTTGCGCGCGGCGCCCGCTAAACAGTCTCTGGCGCGATCGGCGTGGGGCCACTGCCGTCGAATATGGCATGATTCTCGCGATGGTCGCGATTGCGATCGTCGCTGCCATCGCCGGCCTTGGCGACATCAACGGCAGCCTATGGGACGGCGTCGCAACCAACGTCATCGAGCATAGCCATGTTGGTTAACCATGGAAATATTGTCGGTAACCTTTCTGCTTAAAACTTTATCAACCGAGTTCTTCGTACACTGCGCTTGCTGACCGGGCATCGTCCGAACGGCCGGGAAAATTGAAGTACGCAGAACCACGGAGACCGAAATGCAGAAGATCCGCACCTTTCTGAAGAACAGCAAGGGCGCCACCGCGATCGAATACGGGCTGATTGCCGCGCTTATCGCCGTTGCCGCCATCACCGCCATGCAGGGTCTGGGCAACCAGCTGAGCACGACGTTCAACAACGTTTCGGGCCAGATGAAGGCGACGAAGGCCGGCGGCTGATCCCTACGATCACCGATAGCGAAAGGGCGGCGGGACTTCGGTTCCGCCGCCCTTTTCATGTCGGTTACAGTCGGCCCATCTTCAGGAACTTCTGCCGCCGTGCCTGGCGCAGCGAAGCGGCCTCCATGCCCGACAGCTCGCCCAGCGCCGTATCGATCGCATCGCCCAGCGCCGCGATCGCCGCACCCTTGTCGCGATGCGCCGCGCCCAGCGGTTCGGGCACGATCCGGTCGATCACGCCCAGCGACTTCAGATCCTGCGCGGTCACCCGCATCGCCTCGGCCGCCTCGGGCGCCTTGTCGGCGGTGCGCCACAGGATCGATGCGCATCCTTCGGGTGAGATCACCGAATAGACGGCGTGCTCCATCATCAGCACGATATTGCCCGCCGCCAGCGCGATCGCGCCGCCCGATCCGCCTTCGCCCAAAATCGCCGACACCATCGGCACGCCTAGGTTCAGCGCCGCCTCGGTCGAACGCGCGATCGCCTCTGCCTGTCCACGCTCTTCGGCCTGGATGCCGGGAAACGCGCCCGACGTATCGACCAGCGTCACCACCGGCAGGCTGAAGCGGTCGGCGAGTTGCATCAGCCGGATCGCCTTGCGATAGCCCTCGGGCTTGCCCATGCCGAAATTGTGGCGGAGGCGGCTGGCGGTGTCGTCGCCCTTTTCATGGCCGATCACCACGACCTTGCGCCCGCGGAACCGCCCGATCCCGCCGAGGATCGCCGAATCATCGGCAAAGGCGCGGTCCCCGCCCAGCGGCATGAAATCCTCGACCAGCGAGGCGACATAGTGCTTGAAATGCGGCCGCTCGGGATGGCGCGCGACCTGCGTCTTCTGCCACGGGGTCAGCTTGGTATAAGTTTCACGCAGCAGCCGGTCGGACTTGGTCTGCAACCGTCCGATCTCGGTCGCGATGTCGAGCTCGCCATCGGCGGCGGTATCGCGCAGTTCGTCGATCCGCGCCTGCAATTCGGCGATGGGTTTTTCGAAATCAAGGAAGCTAGCCATGGGTCCGCGCCCTATGGCCGTGTCCGCCCGGCGTCAATCAGCGGGTGCCGCTCGTTGACCAGCCGCACCAGCCGCGACGCATCGACATGGGTATAGATTTCGGTCGTGGCGATATCGGCATGGCCCAACATCGCCTGCAACGCGCGCAGGTCGGCGCCGCCTTCCAGCAGATGCGTGGCAAAGGCGTGACGCAGCACGTGCGGGCTGATCCGGTCGGGCGCGATGCCGGCCTCGCCCGCCAGCGCCCGCACGATCTGATATAGTCGCATCCGGCTGAGATGCCCCTTGCCCGACGGGAACAGCCAAGGACTGTCCGCCGGGACATGCGCGCGCCAGCGGACGACGGCGGCCCGCGCGCGATCGGACAGCGGCACCATCCGCTCGCGCCCGCCCTTGCCCTTCAGGATCAGATAGGGCCGGTCCGAAACGATCGCGCCACGCGGCAACGACACCAGCTCGGTCGCGCGCAGTCCCGATCCGTAGAGCAGCTCGAACAGCGCCGACAGCCGCAGGTCGTTGCGATCGGGCGGCACCCGCGCGATCCGCGCTTCGATCGCGGCGAACATCGCATCGATATCGCCGCTCGACAGCGTCTTGGGCAGCGGCCGCGACGTGCCCGGGCGGGGCAGCGCCGCCCCCGGATCGTCCGCCCGCAATCCCTCATCGGCCAGAAAGGCGAAGAATCGCCGCAGCGCCGCCGCCTTGCGCGCCACCGTCGACTTGGCGAGGTCGCCCCAGCCATCGGCCAGCCGCCCGATCGCCGCCGCGTCGGCCTCGGCCAGCCGCCCGCCCAGCGTCCCGGACGCCAGCGACAAATCGGTGCGATAGGCGGCGACGGTATTGCGTGCCGCCCCCGCTTCCGCCGCCATCATTTCGAGGAAACGGTCGATCAGCACGCGATCGCCGCCGATGCCGCTCACGTCCGCGCGATCGCCTCGGCGGCGATCATCCGCGCCTCGCCCTCACGCCCCGCCGCGCGTAGTGCCGCGACGATATGGAACAGCGCCACCGGCGACACGCCGCGCCAGTCGCGCGTCTGCATGCCGGTAGCCGCCAGCAACAGCACCGTGCCCGCCTCGCCGCGCACGCCCGACCGGTCGATCGCATCGGTCCACGCGTTGCGCGCGCCGATCGCGACGTTCAGGTCGCGCGCCAGCCCCTGCACCTGATCCTGCGGCAGCCGGCCGAGCCCCGCCAGCCCGGCGAACAGCAACTGCCCCTTGCGCCCATTCTGCCCGGCATAGTCCGAGACCGCGCCAACCGGAACCGATCGTCCCATCGGATCGGCCAGCGCCAGCATCGCCCAGCCATCGCTGCCGACCGGCACCACCGGCCGCCAGCGCAGCGCCGGCAGGTCGAGGCCCGCGGTCAGCATCGACGCGATCAGTTGGTCGGCGTCGCCGACATGATCGGCAACCGGCGCGATCATCGCCGCCGCTCTTGCCGTCAGCACCCGCCGGGCATGGCCGAGTGGCGTCGTCGCCGCCGGTTCCCAGAACTGGCGCAGCATGGTCAGCCGCTGATCGTCATTGCCGGTGAAGGCGGTGCGCAAATCGGTGGCCAGCGCACTTTGCGCACTGCTGGCATCTTCGTCGGCCAGCAACTGCGCATACAGGTCGACCAGCGCCTCGCTCGACAACACGCCCTGCGCCGCCGCGAACTCGCCATCGGTCAACCGGACATTGGGCGCGAATTGCGGCGCGGTGGCGTGCCAGTAGCGTACCTGCGGACCGACCCCGTCGAACATTTCCGCCGGCACCGGCGTCGCGCTGGCGGCGGCCATGCCATATCGCCATGCCGTCAGCCGATCGACGCCGTCCCATTCGATCGTCGCCGCCCGCCTGCCCTGTGCGCCTTTGCCGACCAGCTTTTCGGCGAGCGCCACATCGATCGCACCGCCGCCCGGCGCCTGACGCCGTGCCTGGTCGACGATCCGCCCCGCCTCGCGCGCCTCGCCCTTCAGGCCGAGGCAGACGGCATTGGCCAGCCGCCATCCGCGCTCGTTCGACACCCGCATCGCCGGTGCAACAAGCGGGCACATGCCGCCCGGATCGCCGGTCGCCAGCAACGCCTGCATCGCGATCTGATAGAGTTTGGGCGTATAGTTATCGATATCGACCGACTGGACCAGCGCGCGCGCCGCCGGCGCCTCGCCCATCCGCACCAGCAGCCATGCCCGCTCGGCGGCGAAATCCGCGCCATCGACACCGCCCGGCGTATCGACATCGGCGACCAGCGCCCGCCGCAGCGCGATCGAGAGCCAGCGCGAGGCGACCGGCGCGTCGAGCGAGCGCATGATCCGCTCCAGCCACGGCCCATCGGCCGCGCCGAACGCGTCGCGCCCGAAGTCGCTGCCCTGCCCCGCAATGCCGATATTGGTCAGCGACCGGCGCGCGAAATCGGGCAATTCATATTGGCGAAGCGCCTCGGCATCGATCGGCACGGTCGATGCGGAGGGGGTTGGCGTGGGCGTCGGCGTCGCGCCCGGCAGTCCCGGTATCGGCTGGACGATCGCGGCGGGCGGCGCGAAGTTCGGCGCGCCCGGGGCGGCCGAGCCACTGGGTCGCGGCGTCGGCGTCGGGGCCGGCGCATCGCCGAACCCCGGCGGCAGCAGCGATTCGGGTACGTCCTGACCCGTTGCCGGTACCGCGATCGCGATCAGCGCCGCTGCGGCGACGCCGATCCGCAACCGGTCAGTTGGCGAGATTTTCAAGCGAGACCGCCTTTTCGATCTGGGTCGGCTGCTGCTCGGTCGAACGTCCCGCCAGCAGGAACATGCCCGCGATCAGCGCGACCACGACGACGAGAAGGATGACAAGCGAACGCGACATGGATCAAATCGTCCCGGTAATTTGGCTCGAACAAAGAAGGCGACGCGCCTTTTGCCCGATCGGTTGGGCGGCTGTATAGCCCATCGTTCGATGCTGCAAATTCAAGAATCCATTCCCCAGCCGCCACCGCCCTGGACCGGACGTCCGATCGTCCTGGTCGGGTTGATGGGTGTCGGCAAATCCACCGTCGGCCGGCGGCTTGCCCAACGCATGAAGCTCGATTTCGTCGATGCCGATCACGAGATCGAACATGCCGCCGGCATGACCATCGCCGAAATCTTCGAACGCTTCGGCGAAGCGCATTTTCGCGACGGCGAACGCCGTGTCATTGCCCGCCTGATCGACGGCACGCCCAAGATCATCGCGACCGGCGGCGGCGCGTTCATGCAGGAGGAGACGCGCGCGCTGATCCTCGACCAGTCGCTGGCGATCTGGCTCGATGCCTCGCCCGAAATACTGGCCGAACGCGTCCGCCGCCGCGACACCCGTCCGCTGCTGCGGGGGAAGGATCCGCGCAAGGTGCTGACCGAACTCGCCCGTATCCGCAATCCCGTCTATGCGCTTGCACCGATCCACATCGTCAGCCAGCACGCGCCGCACGACGCTACCGTCTCCGCGATCCTGAAAGCCATCGGCCAATGACCGTCATTCCCGTCGCCCTTGGCGACCGCAGCTACGATATCGTGATCGAGGACGGCGTGCTTGCCCGTGCCGGCGACCATCTTGCCCCGATCGCGCGCGGGCGGCGGATGGTGATCGTCGCCGATGCCAATGTGCCGATGCACCTCGCGACCCTGCGCGATTCGCTGTCGGCGGCGGGCGTGGCGAGCGAAGCGATCGAGATTCCGGCCGGCGAAGGCTCGAAAAGCTGGGCGACGCTCGAACGGCTGCTCGATTCGCTGCTCGCACTGGGCGTGGAGCGCGGTGACCATATCGTGGCGCTGGGCGGCGGGGTGATCGGCGATCTGGTCGGTTTCGCCGCCGCGATCCTGAAGCGGGGCTGTGGCTTCGTACAGGTGCCGACGACCTTGCTTGCGCAGGTCGATTCATCGGTCGGGGGCAAGACCGGGATCAACACCCGCGCCGGCAAGAATCTGGTCGGTGCCTTTCACCAGCCGGCACTGGTGCTGATCGACCCGACGACGCTCGACACGCTGCCGCCGCGCGAGGTCCGCGCCGGCTATGCCGAGGTCGTCAAATACGGCCTGATCGACGATCCCGACTTCTTCGCCTGGTGCGAGACCAACGGCGCCGCGCTGCTCGCGGGCGACCCTGCCGCCCGTGCCCACGCCATCGCCCGGTCGGTTACGGCCAAGGCACGGATCGTCGGGGCCGACGAACGCGAGACGACCGGCACACGCGCGCTGCTCAACCTCGGCCATACCTTCGGCCATGCGCTGGAGGCGGAGGCCGGGTTCGACGGATCGCTGCTGCATGGCGAGGGGGTGGCGGCCGGCATGGCGCTGGCCTTCGCCTATTCGGCCGAACAGGGGCTGTGTTCCGCCGCCGATGCCGATCGCGTCGCGGCGCATCTGCGTGCCGCCGGCCTGCCCGACGGCCTCGCCGCCGCCGGCATTGCCGCTTCGGGCGAAACGCTGGTCGCGCACATGTTGCATGACAAGAAGCGGGAGGGCGGCACCCTGCCCTTCCTGCTCGCGCGGGGCATCGGGGCGACCTATCTCGACCGCTCGGTCGATCTGGAACAGGTCGCCGCCTTCCTGAACCGCTGCCCCCGCTGATGCCGCGGGGCGTCGCCAAGCGCGATCTGCCGACCAAGATCTGCCCGGTATGCGAACGGCCGTTCGCGTGGCGCAAGAAATGGGAGCGCGACTGGGACAATGTCGTCTACTGTTCCGACCGCTGCCGTCGCACCGGGCGCGCGTTAACCGATCCGCAGTAGCGCCATGGTACAGCGCCCGGCTCCAGCGTTATCCGGGGGCCGGCTTCATGCAACACCAACGACGGGCGCGGCTGGGCAATCGTTCGATGCTGCGTTGGCTCGTCGACCCCACGACGAACGTGCCCGCCGAAACCCGGCCGATCCTGCTCGGTTCGCTGCTGTCCGCGCCGGGCGTCGTTCTGATCGGTGCGCTGTCGGGCATCTTCATCGCGGTCGCCGCCGCGCTGCGCACCGGATCGCCGCGATTCTGGGTGTTCGCCGCGATCGAGGTCGTGCTCGTGCTGCTGCGCTTGCGCGCGATCCGGCGAAGCGAGCGTCATTTCCGCGCCGGGACGCTGCCGACCGTCGACCGTTCGGTCCTGCTGACGATCGGCTGGTGCGCGCTGCAGGGCATCACCGGCTTCGCCATTGCCCGGACCGGCGATCTGGCGATGATCGTCATCGCGACCGCGTTCATCCTCGGCCTCGTCGCGCCGATCTGCGCCCGCAACCACGCCGCCCCGCGACTGGCGGTCATGCTGGTAATGCTGTGCGATCTTCCGTTGAAGATCGGCCTGGCCTTTTCGGGCCATCCGGTCCTCTGGATGCTGATCCCGCTCTGTTTTCCGCTGTTCGCCAGCATTTGCGTGCTGCTGCGCAACGTCGCGGCCATCATGGCCGATTCGTTCAACGCTGCCGAATGCAACCGCTTCCTCGCCGGACACGACGCGCTGACCGGTCTCGCGAATCGCTACGGCCTCGACGAGCGGATCGCGGCGATGGCCGTCCGGCCGCTGGCGTTGCTGTGTCTCGATCTCGACCGGTTCAAGTCGGTCAACGACCGGTACGGCCATGGTGCGGGCGATGCGGTGCTGGTCGCGGTGGCCGCGCGGCTGCGCGACGCGGCGGGGGATGCGGCACTGATCGTCCGGCTCGGCGGCGACGAGTTCCTGCTCGCGGTTCCCGATCTCGACCCCGCACGGGCCGAAGCGCTCGGCCAACATATCGCCGCCGCCATCACCGACTGCAAGATCGCGCTCGCCGACGGCGACCATGTCGCGATCGGGACCAGCATCGGCTATGCCTGTTTTCCCGAAGACGCGACCTCGGTCACGGCGCTGCGGACCAACGCCGACGACGCGCTCTATGCCGCCAAGCGCGGCGGCGGCGGCGTCCGTCGGCATCGGGCGCCAGCGACGCTCCCCGACGCCGCCTGACGCTTCAGGGGATATCGCGCTCGGCCGCCTGCTGCTGGCGCCGCTCGGCGAACCATTGGCGCAGCATCGCCTGGGTACAGCCGGTCTGGCCGCCGGTGCCGATCACCGAACAGCTATTGGGCCGCGTCGCCCGCGCCGCCTCCATCGCCACGTCGGCACGCTGTGCCCAGCTGGCATCCGCCGACCGTTGCGACGGCGGGTCGCGGAAGCGCTTCGGAATGCGATAGCGTTCATTTTCGTTCAGCCGCGCGCATACCACGATCTCGTCGTCGCTATCGGGCTTGGGACATTGTTCGTCGCCATAGACGGTGGCGTTGCGCACGCGTTGCGGCGGATCGGCCGGCGCATCCTGCGCGAGCGCCGGCCCCGCAATCGCCAATGCCAGTCCCGCCAAAACCCAACGCGCCATCGCCATTCTCCTCGCTCCCGACCATAACGACGCGGTCCGATGAGCGCAGGCTGAACGGCCGACACGTTCGGAGCGTTGCACACCGCCCACGACGCGCTATGGCGGTGCCATGATCCTCGTCATCGACAATTACGACAGCTTCACCTGGAACCTCGTCCATTATCTGATGGAGCTGGGCGTCGAGGTTCGCGTCGAACGCAACGACGCGATGACCGCCGCTCAGGCGGTCGCCAGCAATGCGCAGGGCTTCCTAATCTCGCCCGGCCCCTGCACCCCGACCGAGGCGGGCATCTCGCTCGACCTCGTCGCCGCCTGCGCCGAAACCCGGCGCCCGCTGCTCGGCGTCTGCCTCGGCCATCAGGCGATCGGCCAGCATTTTGGCGGAAAGGTCGTGCGCGGCGGGCTGATGCACGGCAAGACCTCGCCGATCGAGCATGACGGTACCGGCCTGTTCGAAGGGTTGCCCTCGCCCTTCACGGCCACCCGCTATCACTCGCTGATCGTCACCGACATTCCCGACTGCCTGACCGTCAACGCCACCGCGTCCGACGGCAGCGTCATGGGTTTCCGTCACCGCGACCTGCCGATCCACGGCGTGCAGTTCCACCCCGAAAGCATCGCCACCGAACATGGCCACGCCATGCTCGCCAATTTCCTGAAGGACGCGGGCCTGCCTGCGACGATGCCGGCATGACCGTCACGACCCTGCTCCCCGATCCATCGACCCCGCTTAGCCACGAGAGCGCGGCCGAAGCCTTTGCCGCGATCCTCGACGGCACCGTCGGCGACGATGCCATCGCCACCTTCCTCACCGACCTCGCCATCCGCGGCGAGACCAGCATCGAGATTGCCGAGGCGGCGCGCGCACTACGCGCACGCATGATCCCGATCGCGCCGGTCCCCGGTGCCATCGACGTCTGCGGTACCGGTGGCGACGGGCATCACACGCTCAACGTCTCGACCGCCGTCAGCCTCGTCGTCGCCGCATCGGGCGTCCCCGTCGCCAAGCATGGCAACCGTGCCGCCAGCAGCAAGGCGGGCGCCGCCGACACGCTCGAGGCGCTCGGCCTCGACATGGTCGTCGCCGGAGCAATGGCCGAATCGAGCCTGCACGACATCGGCATCGCGTTCCTCTTCGCCGCCAATCACCATCCGGCGATGCGTCGCATCACCCCGATCCGCCGCCGCATCGGCCGCCGCACGATCTTCAACCTGATGGGGCCGCTCGCCAATCCGGCGCGCACCACCCGCCAGCTGATCGGCATCGCCCGCCCCGATTATGCCACCGTCTATGCCGAGGCGATGGAACTGCTCGGCGCCGAAACCGCGCTGATCGTGTCGGGGGAGGAAGGGCTCGACGAAATCTCCGGTGCCGGCCCGACCATCGTCGTTCCCGTCGGCATGACCATGGCCGACCGCATCGTTCCCGAGGATGCCGGCCTGCCCCGCCATCCGATCAGCGCGATCCGCGGCGGCGATGCGGCGCATAACGCCGCCGCCCTGCGCGCGCTGCTCAAGGGGGAACGCGGACCGTATCGCGACGCGGTCCTGCTCAATGCCGCCGCCGCCCTCCTCGTTGCCGACGCCGCAACCGATCTGCACGACGGGGCGGAGCGCGCCGCCGACACCATCGACTCCGGCGCCGCCGACCGCCTGCTCGACCAATGGATCGCCTACGCATGACGATGCTCGACACCATCCTCGCCACGAAACGCGCCGAGGTCGCCGAGCGGAGCGCCCGCGCGAGCATCGCCGATCTCGACGCCCGCGCGACCGAACGCAGCGCTCCGCGCGGCTTCCGCGCCGCGCTCGACGCGAAACCCGGCCATGCGCTGATCGCCGAGATCAAGAAGGCCAGCCCGTCCAAAGGGCTGATCCGTCCCGATTTCGACCCGCCGGCCCATGCCCGCGCCTATCAGGCGGGGAGCGCCGCCTGCCTGTCGGTGCTGACCGACGTCCAGTATTTTCAGGGCAGCGACGACTATCTGCTCGCTGCCCGCGCGGCGTGCGACCTGCCGGTGCTCCGCAAGGACTTCAACGTCGATCCATGGCAGGTCGCAGAGGCACGGTCGCTGGGGGCCGACGCGATCCTCATCATCGTCGCCGCGCTGTCCGATACGCAGATGGCGGAGATCGAGGCGGCGGCGATCGAACGCGGCATGGACGTGCTGGTCGAGGTCCACGACCGCGCCGAACTCGATCGCGCGCTCATGCTCCGCTCGCGGCTGATCGGCGTGAACAATCGTAATCTCAAAGACTTCTCGGTCAGCTTTGATCGCACCTATGAACTGGTCGGCCATGCCCCGGCCGGCTGTACCTTCGTCGCCGAAAGCGGCCTGAGCACCCGCGCCGATCTCGACGCGATGGCCGAACACGGCGTCCGCTGCTTCCTGATCGGCGAGGCGCTGATGCGGCATCATGATGTCGAGGCGGCAACGCGGGCGATGATCGGATGAGCCTTACCCATCTCGATGCCGATGGCAGCGCGCATATGGTCGATGTCGGCGGCAAGGCGGTTACCCAACGCATTGCCGTCGCCACCGGCCGCATCACTATGTCGGCCGAAGCCCTGGCCGCCATCCGCGACGGCCTGGTCAAGAAGGGCGACGTGCTCGCCGTCGCGCGTGTCGCCGGCATCATGGCCGCAAAGCGGACCAGCGACCTGATCCCGCTCTGCCACCCGCTGCCGCTGACCAAGGCATCGATCGACTTCGCGTTCGAGGACGACGCGATCCGTGTCGGCGCAATTGCCGCGACCGAAGGCAAGACCGGCGTGGAAATGGAAGCATTGACAGCTGCTTCCACCGCATTGCTCACCATCTACGACATGGCCAAGGCGATCGACAAGGCGATGGTGATCGAGGGTGTGTGCCTGCTTGAGAAACAGGGCGGCAAGTCGGGCGACTGGCTGCGCGGTTGATCCATCGCGGAAGCCCCTTGTCACCCTGGGTCGCCCCAAACCTCTTTGAAAATGCGGGACGGAGCCAAAGCCAAACCGTACCCCGGCGAAGGCCGGGGTCTAGTTGGGGGACGTGAGTAACCTACGCAAACCCTTCCCAACTGGACCCCGGCCTTCGCCGGGGTACGGCTAGTTTTGTGGATAGATTTGCGGCTTCCATAGTAGCTTCGATACAGTCCCCGATGAAGAAATCGCCTACGCGCCCCCTCTGAAAAGGCCCACCCATGAGCCTCCTCCCCGTCGCCGAAGCCCAGTCCCGCGTCCTTGCGCTCGGCCGCGCCCCGCTTGCCGAAACCACGCCCATCGCCGACGCGATCGGTCGCTTCGCCGCCGCCGACGTCGTCGCCCGCCGTACCCAGCCCGCACGTCCGCTATCGGCCATGGATGGTTATGCGATCCGCTTCGACGACCTGCCTGGACCATTCGACGTCATCGGCGAAAGCGCCGCCGGTGCCGCCTTTCCCGGTGTCGTCGGCGAAGGACAAGCCACTCGCATCTTCACCGGCGCGGCAATGCCGACCGGCACCGATTGCGTGCTGGTACAGGAGGAAGCGACGCGCGACGGCGACCGCCTGCACCTGTCGGGGGAAGGCCCCGTCCGTGGCGGCAATGTCCGTCGCGCGGGGCTCGACTTCCGCGAGGGCGATTTACTGATCGCGGCCGGCGAGCGCATCACTCCCGCCCGCGCGGCACTGGCCGCGATCGCCGGCCATGGCAGCCTTTCCGTCGGTCGCCGCGTCCGCGTCGCCATCGCCGCGACCGGCGACGAACTCGTTCCCGCCGGACAGGCGATCCGCGACGACCAACTCCCCGAAACTAACGGCCTGATGCTCGCCGGTCTGCTCGGCGACCTGCCGGTCGATCGTATCGACCTCGGCATCCTGCCCGACCGGATGGACGCCTTGGTCGACGCCTTTACGAACGTCGACTGCGATCTGCTCGTCACCACCGGCGGCGCCTCGGTCGGCGAACATGATCTGGTCCGCCCGGCACTGGCGGCGGCGGGCGGGACCCTCGATTTCTGGCGGATCGCGCTGCGTCCGGGCAAGCCGATGCTGGCGGGAACGCTCGGGCAGGCGGCGGTACTCGGACTGCCTGGCAACCCCGTATCGTCGTACATCACCGCCTTGCTGTTCGTCCGCCCGCTGGTCGCACGCCTTGCCGGCGCGACCGATCCGTTGCCCCGCACCGTTCGCGCGACACTGGCCCACCCCCTCCCCGCCAACGGCCCGCGACAGGACTATCTCCGGGCGACGCTGGTCGACGGACAGGCATCGACCGCCGCCATCCAGGACAGCTCGATGCTACGGACCCTGGCGCGTTCCGATTGCCTGATCGTCCGCGCGCCGCACGCCCCGGCGGCCGATGCGGGCGACTCGGCGGAAATCCTGCAACTCGCTTGACGGCAAGCAAATCGTTTCCTATTGGTTCCACGTCTGTTCCGACGGAGGACCCCATGCTGACGCGTAAGCAGCACGAGCTGATCTGCTTCATCGATGACCGGTTGCGCGCGACCGGCGTATCTCCTTCGTTCGAGGAGATGAAGGAAGCGCTCGACCTGAAGTCCAAATCGGGTGTCCACCGCCTGATCTCGGCGCTGGAGGAACGCGAATTTATTCGCCGTCTGCCCAATCGCGCCCGCGCGCTCGAAGTGTTGCGGATGCCCGAGCGGCCGGTCGCCAAGAAGGCGGCGGCCAAGCCTGCCGCCGCCCCCCGCCCCACGCCCCAGCCTGCGAACGACGTCATCGAACTGCCGCTGCACGGCCGCATCGCCGCCGGTGTCCCGATCGAAGCGATCGAGGGACAGGCGACGCTGCCCGTCCCCGCCGCGCTGCTTGGTGCCGGCGATCACTATGCGCTTGAGGTTGCCGGGGACTCGATGGTCGAGGCCGGCATTCTCGACGGCGACTATGCGCTCGTCCGCCGGACCGAAACCGCCCGCGACGGCGAGATTGTCGTGGCGCTGATCGAGGATAGCGAGGCGACGCTCAAATATTTTCGCCGCGAAGGCGCGATGATCCGTCTCGACCCCGCCAACCGCAGCTACGACCCGCAGCGCTATCGCCCCGAACAGGTGCGCGTACAGGGCAAGCTCGCCGGCCTTCTCCGCCGCTACTAACCTCCATTCCCTTCCCCGGCGGCGAGGAAGGGAGCGGCAACGCCGTGGAAGGGTGAGAGCGATCTAACCCCTACAAACCGCCTGTTAAGATTCAGTCGCGATTGCAAACGCACCGCGCGCAAGTGTGAACTTAGTGAACTTTGGCGCCCCGCCCGGCTTCTCCAACCGGGCGGGGCCTCACCGTTATTTGCCGTTACCCGGCGCCCATGGAGTCCGTATCGCCTTGTAATAGCTGGCCGGATGCGGCGGCGGCGTTACCCCGGCCGGGATCGGACGGCCCGATACCTCGGCGAAATAGGCGATGCACGCATCACGCCACCACTGCGCCTCCTGCCGCTGAATCGCGAGGAACTGGCTGACCTCGGCAAAGCGCTCCGCATCGACCTTCCCCTCCATTGCGGCCCACTGCGCCTGCATCGCTGCAACCTCGGCCACGCCCCGGTCGTAATGCGCGACCAGCTCCTCCCATAGCGTCCGCCCCGACCCCATTCGCCGGTCCCATGAGACGCGATGGAACCACAGCAGCAGATTTTCAGGCACTGACTTGGGATCGCTGAACTTCTTGGCCAGCACCGGCGCATATTGCGCGGCGGCGTTGCTGCCCGACGGCGTCCGGTCGAACCCGATGCCGTTCCGGTCGGCCTTGTGGAAATAGACCGGGTTCCAGTCCTCCCGTGCCAGATCGTCGACCCACGGCCCCGGCCCGTAATGGTGACCGGTCGCGAACAGGTGATTGAGGCCCAGCGGCATCATGTAATCGACGACTGCCTCGTGCGACCGCATCATCATCGCGACGATCGGCTCGGCCGCCGCCTGCCCCCATGTCATCGCCGCCCAGTCGCGCGCGATCTCGCGCGCATCGCCGTCCGGGTTCCAGGCCAGCCGCCCGAACGCATACCAGTTCGCCTGATCGAATTGCGATCCCGACCAGTTGCGATCGGTGCCGATGTTCGACACCCCCGCCATTCCCGTCAGCGCGCCCGGCCGTACCGGCGTGTCGAGCACGTTGGCGACCGTGGTACCCTTGCGCGGACGATAGGTGTCGCTGCGCAGCACCTCCTGCCACAGGGTCCCGAGATAGACGAGGTGCGTGGCGAACCCCATATATTCCTTGGTGATCTGCACTTCCATCATCAGCGGCGTGCGCGGCATCGCCCCGAACAGCGGATGGAAGGGTTCGCGCGGCTGGAAGTCGATCGGACCGTTCTTGACCTGCACGATCACATTGTCGGCGAACTTGCCGTCGAGCGGCTCGAACTCGCTATAGGCCTGTCGCACCCGATCCTCGGGCTTGTCGTTGGCGTAGACGAACGCCCGCCACATCACGATCCCGCCATGCGGCTTAAGCGCGCGGGCCAACATGTTGGCGCCATCGGCATGACTGCGCTTGTAATCGCCCGGTCCCGGCTGCCCCTCCGAATTGGCCTTGACCAGGAACCCGCCGAAATCGGGAATGCGGGCATAGATTTCGTCGGCCTTTGCCTTCCACCATGCCGCGACCTGCGGGTCGAGCGGATCGGCGGTCTTCAGCCCCCCGATCTCGATCGGCGCCGAGAACCGGGCCGACACATAGACCTTGATCCCCCAAGGCCGAAAAATGCCGGCCAGCTTCTCGATCTTGCCCATAAATTCGGGCTTCAGGATATCGGCGCTGGCATTGACGTTGTTCAGCACCGTGCCGTTGATGCCGACCGACGCATTGGCGCGGGCATAGTCGGTATAACGCGGATCGGAAAAGCCCGGCAGCTTCTGCCAATCCCAAAGCGACCGCCCGGCATAGCCGCGCTCGACATAACGATCCAGATTGTCCCAATGGTTGAGTATCCGCAGCCCAAGCTTCGGCCGATCCACCACCGACAGCTTGTCGATCGAACCGCCGGTCTGGGCGATACGGAGCAACCGGAACGCACCATATAACACGCCGATCGGCCGGTTCGCCGCTATTACCGTCACCGGCTTTCCATCGACCGTCGCCGACCGCACCACGAACCCCTCGTCGCCGAGGTCCGCCAACGGCAACCGTAACGCCGCGATCCGCGCAGACCTGACCGTGCCGATTACGATGGCTCCATTTGCTACGTTCCCCGTAGCAACCGCACGGCCGATAAGGCCGCTCATTCCCCGAGCAAGCTCCGCCGCCGCCAGTTCGATCGTCGGATCCGCTTCGTCACGCACTACCGATGTCGCCCGGGCAGCAACGGCGTTCACCTGCGCCGCTGGCAACGGCCGGTATCGCAGCCAAAGGTCATACCCATCCTCGGCGCGTGCGGGGGCGGCCCATAGCGCGCCGACCAGCATGATCCACCCCAACCATTTCAGCATCCGGCATCCTCTTTGCGTCCCGTCTGACCGACGGCGTTGACACGAGCATAACATGCCGACCATGGTAGCGCTACCACGTCCAAGAGCGTGGAATCGGAGAGCGCATGACCCTGAATCCCCCCGATCGCGCGGGTGCGTCCGCAGTTGCGGCCAGTTCCTTGCCACCCTTGGCCAAGCCGGCAGGGCGGGTACGATGGATCGTCTGC
The DNA here is from genome assembly GCF_055521695.1 of Sphingomonas sp. BL-S-05. Lineage (NCBI taxonomy): Bacteria > Pseudomonadati > Pseudomonadota > Alphaproteobacteria > Sphingomonadales > Sphingomonadaceae > Sphingomonas > Sphingomonas sp. BL-S-05. The sequence continues at coordinate 1,597,975 of NZ_CM145499.1, forward strand.
GCGATGTTGTTCTTCGCGGTCGTGCTATCCTATGTCGACCGGCTGGTGCTCGCAGTGCTGAAGCCCGATCTGGCGCAGCAATATGGCTGGTCGGAAACCGGCTATGCCGATCTCGCCTTCTATTTCCAGCTCGCCTACGGCCTCGCCTATGTCGTCGCGGGTCGCATCGTCGACCGGATCGGTGCGAAGGCCGGCTATGCGCTGGCGATGATCGTGTGGACGTTCGGCCATGTCCTCCATACCGCATTCACCTCGACCAGCGGCATGATCCTCGCGCGGATGCCGTTGGCGGCGGGCGAGGCCGGCACCTTCCCCGCCGCGATCGCCGCGACCAACGAATGGTTTCCTAAGCGGGAGCGGGCGTTTGCGATTGGGATATTCAACGCGGGGTCGAATGTCGGGGCGTTGCTGACGCCGTTGCTGGTGCCATTTATCGTTGTGACGCTGGACCTTGGCTGGCGGGCGGCGTTCTTCGTCACGGGCGCGCTGTCGATCGTCTGGCTGGCGGCGTGGTTCGCATTCTATCGTCGGCCGCGCGAAAAGGCGTCATTGTCGGCCGAGGAACTGGCATGGATCGAGGCCGATCCGGTCGAACCGCAGCGCCACGTCCCCTGGGCGCGCATGTTCCGCATCCGCCAGACCTGGGCCTACATCGCCGGACGGTTCCTGATCGATCCGATCTGGTGGACGTTCCTGTTCTGGCTGCCCGACTTCTTTGCGAAGTCGTTCAACCTGTCGATGAAGGAATTCGGCCCGCCGCTGATCGCGGTCTATCTGCTCGCCGATGTCGGATCGGTGGCGGGCGGATGGCTCAGCACCCGGCTGATCGGGGGCGGCATGTCGATCGGACGGGGACGCAAGACCGCCATGTTCTGCGCCGCGCTGTGCGCCGTGCCGATCGCCGGCGCAGTCTACGCGCCGAGCATGTGGGTCGCGGTCGGGCTGATCGGGCTGGCCTGTGCCGGGCATCAGGGCTTCTCGGCCAATCTCTATGCACTGCCCGGCGACCTGTTCCCGCGCTGGATGGCGGGGTCGGTGGTCGGCATTGGCGGGCTGGCCGGCGCGGTCGGCGGCATGCTGATGGCGAAGTTCGCCGGAGCGATCCTCGAAACCGTCGGCAGCTATCAACCGATCTTCATCGTTGCCGCCTGCGCCTATCTGCTCGCGGTCGCGGTCATCCACCTGATCGTACCCAACTACACCCCCGTCGATGGAAAGGCCGTCGCATGACCATGATCGATCGTCGCAACATGCTTGCGGGTAGCGCCGCCCTCCTCGCCGCCACGACGGTACGCGCGGCAGACACGCCTACCGATACGCTGAAGGCCGCCGCCGCCAGCAAGGGCCGTCGCTTCGGATCGGCCTTCGCCTGGAGCCCGCCGGGTGCCGATGCCGGATCCTTCGCCAACCCGGCCTATGCCGCGTTGCTCAAGCGTGACTGCGACGTGCTGGTCCCCGAAAACCAGATGAAGTGGCAGGCGATCCGCCCCGCCGCCGACCGGTTCGATTTCAGTCGCTTCGATCCGATGGTCGAATGGGCGACGACCAATGGCTTCGCGCTGCGGGGACACACGCTGCTCTGGGCCTATTCGAAATGGTTTCCGGCATGGCTGAACAATCATGATTTCGGCCAGCGGCCCGCGGTCGAAGCCGCTCGCATCCTCGACCAGCATATCGATACCGTCACCAAACGCTATGGCCGCAAGATCGAAAGCTATGACGTCGTCAACGAAGCGGTCGATCCCGATACGGGGGGCTTGCGCGAAACATCGCTGTCGCGCGCGATGGGCGGCACGGCGGTCGTGCTGGACCATGCGTTCCGCACCGCGCGGGCGGCGGCACCGCATGCCGAACTGGTCTATAACGACTATATGAGCTGGGAAGACGGTAACGCGAAGCACCGCGCCGGGGTGCTCGCGCTGCTGGAGGAGTTTCGTCGCCGCGGCACGCCGGTCGATGCGCTGGGCGTCCAGTCGCATATCGGCCTGTTCAAGCCGACGACCGATGCCGGCGCGGTCGCGAAGCGGCTGGAACCCGAATGGCGCGCGTTCCTCGACCGGGTGACAGGCATGGGATACCGGCTGGTCATCACCGAGTTCGACGTGCGCGACAAGGGACTGCCGGCGACGATCGCCCCGCGCGACATGGGCGTGGCCGACTTCGCGCGCGCCTATCTCGACATCATGCTGTCCTATCCGCAACTGGGCGACGTGCTCGCCTGGGGCATGAGCGACCGGTATAGCTGGCTGCGCGGGTTCGAACCGCGCACCGACGGGGTGATCGCGCGCGGCTGTCCCTACGATGTCGATTTCAGGGCGAAGCCGTTGCGCGGCGCGATGCTGGCAGCGCTGGCCGGGGGCGTGGAGCGGGCTGCTCCGGGGCGATAGGAGCGGTGCGAGCGATGGTTCGGTAAGCGCGGTCCTGTAAGCGATCGATCTTCGGTGAACTAGGGCGGATCGACATTCAAGGGTCGCCATTCTTCCCTCTCCCCTGGGCAGGGAAGAGGGTTAGCGGAGCTTGCCAGCCTGCTGGCTAGCGCAGCTTGCAAGAGGGGTCGAGCGAGCCGAAGGCTCGCGCGCGCGCTGACGCGAGCGCTTCACCCCTCGCCCAGCTCCGACTAAGCCTTTGCTACGCAAAGACCAAGTCTGCGCAACTCTCTCCCCTCTACGAGGGGCGAGGGGAGGCAGGGCTTATCAGAATGTCGATCCGGCCTGGATAGATTCGGTACGACCAGACCGGGGCGCCGAAGCACCCCGGTCCTTCCTCAATAATCCCGGCTGTAGCGCACCGAGGCGTTCGATCCGCCGAACGATCCCGTCTGCGACAGCACGCTGAGCGTGCGGGTCAGGGCGATCTGGATCTGCGTGGCGGTGAAGCCGCGGGCGTCGGTGATGATCTCGATATATATGTCGTCGGTCAAATATTTTCCCGCGGCGAGCGAGGTGCCGCGGCCGGTCGCCTCGTCTCCGCCCAGCACGCGCAGCCGGTCGAAACCGGTCGCCGAGCGGAGCTTGCCGAGCGGGTTGAGCCCGCCCCCGCCCGACCCGCGCAGCGAGTTGAGCGCGGCGGCCAGCTGGATCGCCTCGGTCGCCGACAGGTTGGTGACCGAGCTGCCGAACAACAGCCGCGACAGCACCTCGTCCTGCGCCAGCGCCGGGGTCGAGTTGAACGCGATCTGCGGCGCCTGCGCCGTGCCACTGACGTTGATCGACGCGGTGATTCCTTCGGCAGTCGTGCTTGCGACGATGTCGATGACCGGGTTGGTGTAATTCTCCCCTTCGAAACGGATGATGCCGCGTTCGACCTCGAACCGCTTGCCCGCGAAGGAATAGGTGCCGCGCACCAGCTGCAACTGGCCGTTGATCGTCGGCGCGGCGGAGGTGCCGCCGATGCGCAGATCGGCCTCCCATTCCGATTCCAGCCCCATGCCCGACACGTAGAGCCGGTTGTCGGCACGGACGCGCAGCGCGAGGCGGAACAGCCCGGCCGATGCGGCCTGCTGCTGCTGCGGACGGGTGGCGGCGGGACGGTTGGCGTCGCTCTTGCGCCGGACGCCGGTCAGTTCGGGGACTTCGGCCGCGCCCTGGCGAATGATCTGATAGCGCGCCTCGGGAATGGTGAGGTCGCCCGAGATCAGCCCGCCATCGGCACCGTTCTGGATGCGGATATCGCCGGTCGCCGATGCCCCGAGCGCATCGCTCCGCGCCAGTTGCGCGTCGCGAAGCTGCGCACGGATATCGATCGGGAAACCGCTGTTCGACGCCAGCCCGACCGTGCCCTGCGCCGCGATCGTGCCGTCCCCGGCCCGGGCGCGCAGTTGGGTCAGTTCGAACCGGTCGTTGGTGAAGCGACCGTTGATGCCGAGGTTGGTCAGCCGGGTGCCCAGCGTCTCATTCTCATAGGTCAGGTTGTTGGCGCGGACGACACCGGTCAGCTGCGGCGCCTGCACCCGGCCGCCAAAGTCGGCGGCGATGCCGATCGGTCCGCTCAACTGCTGGTCGGCGATCCCCGCAAAGGAGAACAGCACACCCGCCGGCCCGTTATAACGAATGCCGCCCGACAGCGGAGCCGCCAGCATCCGCGTGACCCACGAACCGCTGCCCGGGGGCAACGGCCGTAAGTTGGCGACCATCCGTCCGACCGTGGTCGTACCGCGCCGGATCAGCGCGCGACCGCTGCCCCCCTCGGGCCGCAGGTCGCCGGCGAACACGATATCGACCGGTTCGGAGACCGAGGCGAGGCTGGTCCGCTGGAAATTGCGGATCGTCAGCCGGGCATCGGCGCGCGGGAAGCTCTGATCGGCGGCCTGCGCGAAATCGAGGCTGCCGGTCGCGGTGCCGCCGATGCCGGTGCCGGGCATGAAGGCATTGATGATGCTCAGGTCGAGCCGGTCGAGCCGCGTCTGGATCGACATGCCGTTGCCATAGACGCCGGCCGCACGGATCGACCCTTGCGCGAAATCAATGCGCGTCGGGTAGAGGCGATAACCGCCGGGTGCCGATACGATCCGCGCGGGATTGACCGTCTTGAACGGGATCGAATTGGCGACGCCCTGCAACGCGACCAGATAGTCGTTCGGACGCAGGCGCGCATTGGCGGCGACACGGAACGGGACGCCCGACGATCCTTCGGCCAACAACTGCGCCGTGCCGTTGCCGCCGCGATAATTGACCTTGGCACGGCTGCGTTCGAGCAGGAAGTCGCCCATCGACAGGTTGGCGACCTGCGCATCGGCGACGATTTCGGGCTGGTCGTACAACACGGCGGTGGCGGTGACGATCGCGCGGCCGATGCGAATGCCCATATTGCCAGGGATCGCGGCGTTCGATGCCTGTGCATTCACATCGGCGCGCTGATAGCGGCCCTGTGCCGACAGGCGGGCGATGCCGGCGATGCCCGATCCGGCGAAGTTGATGCGACCGGCAAATGGTCCCGCATTCGTCGCCTCGATCCGGCCGTCGATATTGACGCCGGCAAAGGTGGCGGAACGGATTTCGGCGACGAGGCGCGGTGCGGTCGACACCAGCACATCGGCGCGGAACGGGCCGTAGTTCGTGCCGCCGGTCGCCTGGATCGCATAGCGATCGCCCTGCCCGCGCACCCGCGCTTCGAGATTGACGAGGCCGACGCCGACGCCCGGGCGGGCCGCGCGCAACAGCACCTGCGGCGCGGCAACCGATCCGGTCACCCGCGCCGACAGCGGGCCGTATTGCGTCGAATAGGCATCGGCATTGACCAGCAACGGCCCGGCCGGGTCGTAGCGACCCGACCCGTTGGTGATGCGGAACTGCGGTGCGTTCATCCGCAGGTTGGAGAAGGTGATGATCCCGTCCGGGGCGACGCCGACATCGACGCGGGTGGTCGAGACATTGCCGCCGAGGAAGTTGCGGACGCCTTCGTTGAAGAGGCGCGTGGTCTGGGCCACGACGCGGCCCTTGATGCCGAAGCCGCCATTCGGCGCGGCATAGAGGCTGGCGTCGGTCGACAGGTTGAGGATGCCGATGCTGGCGACCTCATAGTCGTTGATTCGCCCCTTGATCGCCCCGGTATAGCGGCCGGTGGTCAGGTTGGCGGCGACGATCGCGGTCGCATCGATCCGGTCGGAACGGATGCGCAGATTGTCGGACAGCACCTGATCGCCCGAAATGGCGAGGTCGCCATTGATCGCGACGTTGGTGACCAGCCCGCCGACCGCGGCGTTGAGACCGGTGATGCGGCGCGCCTTGGCGGCGATCGGGATCAGGATCCGGTCGGCATCGACGGTCGCGCGACCCTCGGCATAAAGTTGCTCGACCACGGTCTCGCCAAAGCCAAGCGCGGCGGCCTGTACCTTGTAATCGACGGTCGGGGTGCCGAAGCCGCCATCGAGGACGACGGCGGCACGGACCGAGCGGCCGTTGAGGTTGGGGAGGATCGCGCCGGGAGTGAGGAGCATCGCTTCGGTGCGGAAATTGCCGAAACGGCTGTTGCCGAGATCGAGCAGGCCGGCGGCGTTGACCGCGAGCGCGCTGGAGCGAAGCTGGATGCGGGTGTCGGCCTTGCGATCCGCCAGCGCCGCGTCGATCGCGACGTCGAGGCGCGGCGCGGTCAGCCGTTCGACCGGCCCCTGCAGGATCAGCCCCGGGCGGGTCGAACCGCGCACGGTGAAGCGGCCATCGCGCCCGGTCACCGCCAGATCGGCAAGCTGCTGCCCGCCGAGCGTCCCGGCCAGGCGCCCGCGCCAATTGTTCCAGTCGCCCTGCCCGTCGATCGTCGCGGCGATCGGTGCGGTCAGGCCGGCCATGCCGGCGATCATGCCGTTCGCCGGACCGAGGATGCGGGCGTCGATGTCGAAGCGGTTGTCGTCGGGGACGGCGTCAAGTTTCAGCGCGACGCTGTCGCCGCCGGCCACACCCGGTGCGGCGATGGTCGCGGCATTGGCGGTCACCTGCGCCCGGCGGTCGGCAATGTGCACTTCGCCGTCGAGGCGGGCGATATGGCGCTGGCCGGTGACGGCCTGGCCGACCTCGATTCGGTCGACGCGCAGGCGGTTCACGTCGATATCGTAATCGGGGAGCAGCGGCGCGTTGGGATCGCCGGGCGGCGTGTCCTTCAGCACCGGATTGCGGGCATAGCGGACCAGCGGGCTGGTCAGGCTGCGGATATCGACATGGCCGTTGGCGAAGGCGAAGGGCCGCCAGTCGAGCGCAATGGCGGGCGAATCGGCGAAGACCCCGCGCGTGTCGCTCAGTCGCAGGTCGCGGATCGTCATCGCACCGTAGAGCGATCCGTCGATCCGGCCGATATTGACCTTGAGGCCGGAAGCGGTGGTGTAGCCGTCGAGCTTGCTGACGAGGAAGCCGCGACCGGGGCCGGTGTTCAAGGCGAACACGAGCGCGACGACCAGCAGCAGCAGCGCGACGATCGCGATGCCGATCCATTTCAGGATGCGGAGCAAGAGCGGGCGGTCGCGGACGATGACGGTGTCGGCGGCGGGCAGTTCGGCGTCGGTCATCAGAAAGCCTGCCCGATCGAGATGTAGAGCGCGATCTTCGATTCCCCTGGCCGCCGGGCGATCGGCGTGGCGACATCGACGCGCAGCGGCCCGAAATTGGTGTAGAAACGGCCGCCGATGCCGGCGCCGAAGCGCAGGTCCGAGCCCTTGGGCAGGCTCGATTCATAGACCTGCCCGGCGTCGAGGAACGGCACGATCCCGAAATTGCCGAAGCGGTAGCGCGCCTCGATCGCGAATTCGTTAAGGCTGCGGCCGCCGATCGGGCGGTTCAGGTTGTTGCCGTCCTCGTCAACCTCGGGCGTGCGGGGTCCGAGTTCCTGGAAGCCGAAACCACGCACCGACCCGCCGCCGCCGGCGTAATAACGCCGCGATGGGGCGAGGTCGTCGCGGGCGATGCCCTGGATCGATCCGGCGCGGGCGCGGCCGGCGATGACGATGCTCTCGCCGATCGGGTAATAGCCGGTGCCCTCGACCATGAACCGGCCATAGGGCCGCGCGGCGCCCTGCACCGATGCTTCGGGGCTGACGTTCAGTTTCAGGCGGAAGCCCTTGGTCGGGTTGAGCAGATTGTCCGAGGTGTCGAACCCGGCGAACAGCGGCAGCGCGGCGATACCATAGGTCTTGCGACGGCGCGCGCCGACCTCGAAGTCGTAGGTGTCCTCGTTGGTGCCGATCAGTTCGGCGCCATAGGCATAGGTGAAGCGCTTCTGCCAGATCGGCGTCGAATCATAGGACCAGCGGATGCCGAGCGTGCCGGTGAACGCCTCGAACGCGTCGTAATTGGTGCGGCTGGCATTGGCGAGGATCTGGAACGTGCGGTCGCGGCGACCGGCGTTCGAGCGGCGGAAGGTGACGCCCGCGCCCTGTTCTTGCGTACCCGCGACACCGCGCACGATCAGCGCGCCTTCGGGCGGGAACAGGTTGCGATGGGTCCATGACCCTTCGAGGCGGATGCCCTGCCCGGTGCCATAGCCCGCCTCCCCCGCCAGTGTCCGCGCCGGGCCGGCATCCTGCCGCACCAGCAGGTTCACATATTCGGTGCCGTCGGGCGCAAGCTGGCCGGTCCGCTGCGGCTCGACCGAGACGCTGGAGAACAGACCCGTCGACACCAGCGCGGCGCGCAGATCGTCGACCTTGCGATTGTCGTAGAGTTCGCCCTGTTCGAACCGGGCGAGCACGCCGACGTGCTCGGCATCGAACGCCAGCTTGCCGGTGGTCGAATAGGTGCCGAACGACGAACGCGGCCCCGTGGTCACCGGCAGGGTGTAGGCGCCGGTATAGGCGGTGTCGTCGAGCAGGATATCGCGCTGTCCGACCTCGACAAAGGGATAGCCTTGTTGTGGCAGCTTCAGGCTGACATTCGCCTCGGCCGCCTGGATGCGTTCGGCATCGACCGGATCGCCGACCTTCAGCGGCAATTCGCGCTGGACGAGGTTGGGCGGCACGGTCGGCTGCGTATCCACGCGGATCGACCCGAGGGTGAATTGCTTCCCCGGAATGGCGGTGACGACGGCGCGGATGCGTTGGCCCGGCGGGTTTTCGATCGCCGAGGTCGCGGTGCCGTCATAATAGCCCTTGGCCCGCATGATGCGGACTGCAAGCTGTTCGTCCTCGCGGGCGCGCGCCTGTACCATCGTCGCGTTCGCGGCCTTGCCCTTCCCCTCCTGCAGCGACGACAGCGCCTTGAACTGCGCGGTGCCGTCGATCTCGTCGAGGCCGCGGATGACCGTGTCGTACCGGATTTCGACCGCCCGGCCGTCGTCGACGCCTGCGACCTCGACCGGGGTCACGTCGAACGTCGACAGCGGCGGTAACGGCTGGGCCAGTTCGGGTGCCTCGGGCAGGACGGCATCGGGCAGGGTTTCGGCCGGAACCGACGCCTCGGTCGCGGGCGCGGCCGGTGGCGTCACCGTTGCGGGAGCGGGCGCGGCGGCCTGGGGCTTGGCGGACTGCGGCGTCGGCGCGGCCGGCGCATCGAAACCGGACATCGGTTCGAGCGGCGCATTGATGTCGCCCGACAGCGTCGGCAGTGCCGCGTCGAATTCGGGATCGGGGACGATCGCGCCATCGGCGGTCGTACCCTGCGGCGTAGCGGGAGCCGCCACCGGTGGCGGGTTCTGGGTCGTCTGGGCCAGCGCGGTCGGGGCAGTCATCGTTCCCGCCAGCAACATATAGATCGTCCGCGCGCGAAAATCCCCCAACGTTCCGTCCCCGTCCCCTTGTCCCGGGCATTGCAGCGCACAATCCCCGGCGGTTTACGAAACGCCGCATCGAAGAATTGGTTCATATTGAAATTACGCTGCATCCCAACAAAGCGCGACGCGTTGGTTGCGACAGCGAAGGGGAAGAACGTGACCGACACCGCGACACCGATCGATCCGGCAACGATTCCGGGGAGCCAGTCGACCCATCCATGGGCCCATCCGTGGCCGGCGTGGCGCGCGATCCTGTTCCGCGTATATACGATGGTCGGCTATCATAATCTGACGCTGATGGCGGCAGGGGTCGCCTTCTACGCGTTCCTGTCGTTCGTGCCGCTGCTGGGGGCGATCGTCATGACCTATGGCCTGGTCGCCGACCCGTCGACCGTGTCGCGGCACATGCAGACGATCTTCGAACTGGTGCCGGCCGATGCCGCCCGGCTGATCTCCGACCAGCTGATCGCGGTGGTGACCACCGCATCGTCGCAGGCCGGCCTTGGCCTTGCCGTCGCGCTGCTGTTGTCGATCTATGGCGCGATGCGGGCAGCAAGCGCGATCATCCAGGCGCTGAACGTGATCTACGAAGAGGAGGACGAACGCAGCATCATCACGACGACCCTGTTGTCGGCGATGATTACCGTAGCCGCGATCATCGCGGCACTGGTCGGCATCGTCTCGGCAGGCGTGCTGACGTGGATCCGCAGCGAGACCCAGTTCCTCGGCACCGCCGGCGCGATCTTGATTCAGGGCGCGACCTGGCTGGTCGCAGGCGGGATCGCCAGCGCGGCAATCGCCTTCGCCTATCGCTACGGCCCCGATCGCGCGCGGGCGCAATGGCGGTGGCTGTCGGTCGGGTCGGTTGCGGCGACGTTGCTATGGCTGCTGGCGACCGTCCTGTTCGGCATCTATGCCGCCAACTTCGCCGATTACAACGCGACCTATGGCGCGTTGGGCGCGGTCGTCGTGCTGCTGATGTGGTTGTTCGTATCGAGTTTCGCGATACTGATCGGCGCCGAGATCAATGCGGAGGCCGAGCGCCAGACCGCGATCGATTCGACGGTCGGCCATCCCCGACCCATGGGCCGCCGCGGCGCTCGGCTGGCCGATACGCTGCCCACCAAGCATCAGGCCAAGCCGCGCCGCGACCGTTACTGATCGAGCGTCCGGCGTTCCATGGCATCGGCGGCGATCTGTACCCGTTCGAGCATGTCGCGCAGGACGTCGATTTCGCTAGGCGTGAAGGACGCGAACAATTCCTGTTCGATCAGCAACGCCTTTGGCGCGACCTGTTCGTACAGTGCGCGGCCCGACGGGGTCAGTTGCAACAGGTGCGACCGTTGATCGCCGGCATTGGCACGGCGTTCGACCAGCCCGCGATCGACCAGCGCAATGGCGCCGCGGCTGACCGTCACCTTGTCCATCCGGGTCGCAACGCACAGCGATTGCTGGGTAATCCCGTCGCTTTCGGCGATCACCGTCACCAGCCGCCATTCGGGAATACGCAACCCGAACAACGAGCGATAGGTCGATGCGATCGCATCGGACACGCGATTCGAGGCGATGGACAGCCGATACGGCAGAAAGTCGTCGAGAAGCAGGCGTTTGTTCACGGACCGGATTGTTGCCGCGCTGCCTCCACTCGTCAACTGTCGCGGAACCGGTGTCAGGCGCGAAACGTACTCTCCATCCAATAACCGGGTCGGGACCTCCGAAATATGTTCAACTGGAAGCACGAAGCGCAGGATCGCCTGCAGGCGATGTTGTTCGAGCATGTCGATGACCGCGCCTTCCCCTGCGTCGGGGCGAAATCGGCGATGGCGAAGGGGACGCTCGACGTGCTGGCCTGCTCCCGCATCGATAGCGCGTGGGACGATGTCCGCATCCATGATTCGCTGATGCGGCTGGCCGAGAATTATCGGCGCGATCGCGCCATGTATCGCAGCTTTGCGGTGATCTTCGACGGGCCGGGCGATCTGAGCGAAGCCCAGTTCGAGCGTGCGCTGTGGCAACGTGTCCAGTCGCTGTCCGACAAGGATGTGTGGCGTGGGCAGGATTATGACGCCCGGGTCAGCGCCGATCCCGACAACCCGCATTTCTCGCTGAGTTTCGGTGGCGAGGCGTTCTTCATCGTTGGCCTGCACCCGCGCGCCAGCCGGCCGGCACGACGGTTCGACCGCCCGACGCTGGTGTTCAACCTGCACGACCAGTTCGAGCGGCTGCGCGCCGAGGGCAAATACGAGACCATGCGCGAGAAGATCCTGGTGCGCGACGAGGCGCTGGCCGGCAGCCGCAACCCGATGCTGGCGCGCCACGGCGCGGCGAGCGAGGCGCGGCAATATAGCGGTCGCCAGGTCGACGACCGCTGGGCATGCCCGTTCCACTATTCGGGAGAGGCAAAGTGAACGTCGTCATTCCCGAACGCTCGGGCACGGCGTTCAGACTGCAACAGGGCGAAACGCTGGTGGTGGTCGATCCGCGCGGCTGTCAGGTCGCCGACCTGCTGGCGTTCAATGCCGACGATCTGGACGAAGTGATTTCATCGGGCCGGACGCTCGATTATGCCGAGACGATCCGGCTGACGACTGGGCACAAACTCTATTCCAACCGCAGCCGGGTCATGCTGGAGATCGTCGACGACATGGTCGGGATTCATGATTTCCTGCTGACGCCCTGTTCCTACGACACGTTCGATCATTTCTATCCGAACCTGCCGCCGCATCGTGGCTGTTTCGGCAATCTGGCGGCGGCGCTCGAACCCTATGGCGTGCGGCCCGACCGGATACCGGTGGCATTCAACTGCTTCATGAACGTGCCGGTCGATGGGGCGACGGGGAAGCTGAGCGTCCTGCCTCCGGTCAGCAAGGCGGGTGATTCGATCACCTTTCGCGCGGCGATGGATTTGGTGATCGGGCTGACCGCCTGTTCGGCGCCGGCATCGAATGGCGGAAGCTTCAAGCCGATCGAATATCGGGTCGAGGCGGCCTAGGCGGATAGCGCCCAGCAGAGGAAGGCGGCACCGGCGAGCAGCGTGCCGAGCGGCAGGCGGTCGGTCGCGGTAGGGCGTCGGCCGGCGACCGCCATCACCAGCACGACCGCCAGCCCGGCCAGCGATGCGACGAGCAACACGACCGGCAGCGCCCGCCAGCCGAGCCACAGGCCGATCGCACCGAACAGCTTCGGGTCGCCGCCGCCCAACCCGGTCCGGCCGCGAATCCGTCGATACAGTGCCGCGATCAGCCAAAGGATGACAAAGCCCCCCGCCCCGCCCATCAGCCGGTCGGTCATGTCGGGTGCGGCCCCTGCCATGCCGCCGACCAATGCGGCGACGGCGAGGGTAAGGGTCAAGCGGTCGGGCAGCCAGAAAGCGGCGAGATCGACTGCGCCCAGTGCGAGCAGCAACCAGCCGCACACTGCGCCTGCCACGCCGTCGAAACCGGGGGCGACCAGACCCGCAATGACGCCGATCGCCGCGCCGAGCAGTTCGGTCACGACATGGCTCGGCGCGATCCGCGTACCGCAACGGCTGCATCGCCCGCGCAGGGCGACAAAGCTCGCCACCGGCAACAGTTCGGTTGCGCGCAACGTCCGGCCGCACCCGTCGCACGCCGACCGGCCGACCGCGACCGACCGGCCCTGCGGCCAGCGGATGGCGAGCGTCGCGATGAAGCTGCCGAACACCGCCCCCAGCACGCCGAGCAGAACGGGCCAGACAATGGGGGGAAGTGCGGACAACATTGCCAGCCCCTATCGGCAATCACCGGCATTTGCGAGGCGGCGGCCTTGCCCCTAGATATGATATCAAACGAAACCAGAATCCGTTGGAGAGCCGCATGTCCGATCCCGTCGTCATCCTGTCCTATGCCCGCACCCCGATGGGCAGCTTTCAGGGGTCGCTGAGCGGGGCGAGCGCGACCGAACTGGGCGCAGCGGCGGTGGGCGCGGCGGTGGCGCGCGCGGGCCTGTCGGGGGAGGCGGTCGAGCGTATCTATATGGGCTGCGTGCTGCCCGCCGGTCTGGGCCAGGCACCGGCGCGGCAGGCGGCGCTGGGTGCCGGCCTGCCCCAGCATGTCGAGGCGACGACCGTCAACAAGATGTGCGGGTCGGGGATGCAGGCGGTGATGATGGCCGCCGACACCCTCGCCGCGGGATCGGCCGACATCATCGTCGCCGGCGGCATGGAGAGCATGACCAACGCCCCCTATCTGTCGCAGCGGCACCGCAGCGGCGCACGGATCGGGCACGACCGGCTGCTCGACCATATGTATCTCGACGGGCTGGAGGACGCCTATGAACCCGGCCGGCTGATGGGGAGCTTCGCCGAGGAAACCGCCGCCGCCTATGGCTTTACGCGGCAAATGCAGGACGACTTCGCCATCGCCTCGCTGACCCGGGCGCAGGCGGCGCAGGCCTCGGGTGCGTTCGATCGGGAAATCGTGCCGGTCGAAATTGCCGGCCGCAAGGGCAGCACGACCATCCGTACCGACGAACAGCCGACACGTGGCGACGCGTCGAAGATCCCGACGCTCAAGCCCGCCTTTGCCAAGGACGGCACGATCACCGCCGCCAACGCATCGTCGATCTCGGACGGGGCGGCGGCGCTAGTGCTGGCACGCGCGTCGGTCGCCGACCGGCTGGGCCTGACCCCGGTCGCGCGGATCGTCGCGCAGGCGGGCCATGCCCATGCGCCGGCCCGCTTCGCGACCGCCCCGGTCTTCGCCATGCGCCGTGCGCTCGACCGGGCGGGTTGGGCGAGCGGCGATGTCGACCTGTTCGAGGTCAACGAGGCATTCGCCTGCGTGACGATGGCGGCGATGCACGACCTTGGCCTTGCGCACGATATCGTGAACGTGCACGGTGGCGCCTGTGCGCTCGGCCATCCGATCGGGGCGAGCGGCGCGCGTGTCCTGGCGACGTTGCTGTCGGCCCTGGAGACGCGCGGATCGCGCCGCGGCATGGCGTCGCTGTGCATCGGCGGGGGCGAAGCCACGGCAGTCGCGGTCGAAATGGTCCTTTAACTTCTGGAACTTCGTCCATCCTGCTGCGTACCTACGCCAGACGGCGTGGCGAAGGGATGAATGTGGCGGATCGCGATGATGTGGTGGGGTATGACGGCCCCGCCGGCGGTTGGGGTTCGGTCAAGGGGATGTCGAAAATCCTCGGCAAGGAACGCAACCGCCCCGCTGCGCTCGCCCAGCTTGCCCGCCAGAACAAGCCCAAGGGCTTCATGTGTACGTCCTGCGCATGGGGCAAGCCGGCCGAACCGCACCCCTTCGAGTTCTGCGAGAATGGGGCGAAGGCGACCTTGTGGGACCTAACGCCCAATCGCTGCACGCCCGAATTCTTCGCCGAACATTCGGTCAGCGAACTCAAGGGATGGAAGGATTTCGATCTGGAGCATCAGGGGCGGCTGACCCACCCGATGCGTTACGACCATGCCACCGACCATTATGTCGAATGCAGCTGGGACGAAGCCTTTGCCGCGATCGGTGCCGAGTTGCGCGCGATCGATCCGAAGAAGGCGATCTTCTACGCCTCGGGCCGGGCCAGCCTCGAAACCTCCTATCTCTTCGCCCTGTTCGCGCGGCTCTATGGGCATAACAACCTGCCCGACAGTTCGAACATGTGCCATGAGACGACGTCGGTCGCGCTGAAGAAGACGATCGGCGCACCGGTCGGCACGTCGATCCTCGACGATTTCGAACATTGCGACGCGATGTTCTTCTTCGGGCAGAATACCGGATCGAACAGCCCGCGCTTCCTCCACCCCTTGCGCGATGCGGTGAAGCGCGGGTGCAAGGTGGTGACGTTCAACCCGGTCAAGGAACCGGGGCTGATCGCCTTCACCGATCCGCAGAACCCGTTCGAGATGGCGACGCGCAGCGAGACGAAGATCTCCTGCCAATATCATCAGGTCCGGCCCGGCGGCGACGTGGCGGTCATGATCGGTCTCGCCAAGCATGTGCTGGCTGCCGAGGACAAGAGCTGGGCCGAGCACAAGGTCCACGTCCTCGACGTCGATTTCATCGAGCAGCATACCGATGGTTGGCCCGAATTCGAAGCGATGGTGCGCGCGACCGAATGGGCGGACATCGAACGCGAGAGCGGACTGAAGCGCGCCGATCTGGAGGCGGCGGGACAAGTCTATGTCGAGGCGGATCGGACGATCGGCATCTACGGCATGGGCCTGACCCAGCAGGTCAACGGGTTCGACAATGTCGCGACCTATGTGAACCTGCTGCTGATGAAGGGGAATATCGGCCGCGTCGGGACCGGCATGTCGCCGGTGCGCGGGCACAGCAACGTGCAGGGCCAGCGTACCGTCGGCATCTCCGAAAAGCCCGAACTGGTGCCGATGGACCGGCTGCGCGAATTGTTCGGTTTCGACCCGCCGATGGAGCATGGCCACAATACCGTCACCGCGTGCGAAGACATATTGAAGGGCGAGATTGACGCCTTCGTCTCGCTCGGTGGCAATTTCCTGCGCGCGATCCCCGATCTGGAGCGGATCGAGGCGGCATGGCCCGACATCCGCCTGACCGTCCAGATCGCGACCAAGCTGAACCGCAGCCACCTCATCAACGGCAAGACCGCCTATCTTCTTCCCTGCCTCGTCCGGACCGAGGTCGACAAGCAGGCGGGCGGCGAACAGATCGTGTCGATCGAGGATACGTTCAGCCATATCCACGGGTCGATCGCCACGCACGAACCGGCGAGCGAGCATCTGAAATCCGAAGTCGCGATCGTCGCCGGCATGGCGAAGGCGACGCTCGATCCGAACCCGAAGGTCGACTGGGACGGGTGGACCGGGGATTATGCGAAGATCCGCAAGCTGATCGAAGCGACCTATCCCGAAGAGTTTCACGACTTCGAGGAACGCATGTTCACGCCCGGCGGCTTCTACCGCGGCAATTCCGCGCGCGAGCGGGTGTGGAAGACCGAAAGCGGCAAGGCGGAGTTCACCGTGCCACGTTCGCTGTCGGGAACGACGATCGACGATGCGCCAGGACGGTATCGGCTCGTGACGCTCCGTTCGAACGATCAGTTCAACACGACGATTTACGGCTATGACGATCGCTTCCGTGGCATTTCGGGGACGCGCGACGTGTTGATGATGAACCCGGCCGAAATCGCCAAGGCCGGCTTGCACAAGGGACAGGTGGTGACGTTGATCGGTGACGCACCGGATGGCGTCGATCGTCGCGTCGCCGGACTGAAAGTCGTGCCGTTCGACCTGCCCGATGGCTGTGTCGCGGGCTATTATCCCGAACTCAACCCGCTGATCCCGATCGGCTGGCACGACCATGCGTCGCAGACCCCGGCCGCCAAGGCGGTGCCGGTACGCATCGTCGCCGGATGATACACGGCGATACGACCATCCGGCAGTTCGACCGGTTGGCACCAGGCGGGAAACGCACCGGGCACGACCGTGCCGTCGCGGTCGAAGCACCGATCGCGGTCGAGGTGAACGGACTGGGCTATGCGGTGCTGATGGCGACGCCGAGCTATCTGGACGACTTGGCCCTTGGGTTCGTGCTGGCCGAACGGCTGATCGACCGGGCGGAAGAGTTGATCGACGTCGATGCACACGCCACCGATGCCGGTACGCTGCTGCGCGTAACGCTGGCGACCGAGCGTCACGACCGGGTGGCCGAGCGCGTCCGGCATCGCGTATCCGAATCGTCGTGCGGACTGTGCGGGATCGAGAATCTCGAACAGGCGCTGCGCCCGTTGCCGACCGTCACCGCCCGATCCACGGCGGACGATGCGGCACTCTTCGCCGCCGCGGCTGCACTGCGCGATCACCAGCCGCTGGCGCAGGCGACCGGAGCGACCCACGCCGCGGCGCTGTGCGCGCCCGATGGCACTATCCGGCTGGTCCGCGAGGATGTCGGCCGCCACAACGCGTTCGACAAGCTGATCGGGGCGATGCGCCGCGGCGGATACGACTGGGACGGCGGCTTCGCGCTGCTGTCGTCGCGCTGTTCGTTCGAACTGGTCGAGAAGGCGGTGCTTGCCGGATGCCCGATGCTCGCCACGCTGTCGGCCGCGACGACGCTGGCGCTGGACCGCGCGGCAGCGGCCGGACTGGCGTTGCGGACGCTGGTCCGATCCGATGCGATGCTCGCATCATGACACGGGTCCTGGGAGCGATCATTGCCGGCGGCCGATCGAGCCGTTTCGGCAGTGACAAGGCGTTGGCGGCGATCGGCGGTCGCGCGCTGATCGATCATGTCGCCGACGCCGTCGAGCCGCAGGTCGATGCGCTGATCGTCGTGGGACGTACGCACCCGGGGCTGGAGGCGGTTCCCGACCGCCCCGCTCCAAATCTCGGGCCGCTCGGCGGGATCGCGGCGGCGCTGCACCATGCCTGTGCCGAAGGATTTACGCATGTCCTGACCGTGCCATGCGATACGCCATTCGTACCGGGCGATTTGCGCGCGCGATTGGCGGCGGCGGGTCCGGCTGCGTATCTGCCCGACCTGCCGGTCGTCGGGCTATGGCCGGTCGACGCGAATACGACGCTGCGCACGATGCTGCATGGTGGCGGATCGCGGTCGGTACGGGCCTTCGCCGACTGGATCGGGGCGGAGCCGGTGACGGTCGCGGACGAGATCGCCAACGTCAACACGCCGGACGATCTCGCGCGGATCAGCGCGCAACGCGACTGACAGCAGGTCGCACCCACGATATAGCGGTTGCGATGACTGCATCGTTCCTGATCCTGCGCATCGGTGATAGCCGTCTGGCGCTGCCCCTGTCGGCAGTTCGCGAGGTGCTGCCTGTGCTGCCGATCGATGCGTCGCCGGGATTGCCGGTGCCGGTGCTGGGCTTCGTCCTGTTGCAGGGTGCGCCGGTGCCGGTGCTCGCCCCGCTGCTGTTGCTCGATCCGACAGCGCGGGTCGATACCGTCGCCCTGTCCGCGCATCTGGTGCGGCTGCGGGATGGCGGGCCGTGCCTGCTCGTCGACCGGGCGGAGGACGTCGTGTCCGGCGACGTCGCGCCGATCCAGTCCGCGCACAGCCTGAACGCGGCGATCATCGGCGAATTGATGATCGGGGACGATATCGCGCATGTCATCGCGCCGGATCGCCTGCTCCTCGACAGCGAACGCGCCATGCTCGCCACGCTGACCGCTGCGGCGGCTACGCGTGCCCAGCAGTGGAGCGCGGCATGATTCATGACGATGGCTTTGCGGCGGTCAAGGCGCTGGTGATCGCCCGAACCGGCCATCATTATTATGTCGACAAGGATGCGCAGCTTGCCGAGCGTATCGCGCATCGCATGGCCGAGACCGGCGACGTGACGCTCGCGCGCTATCGCGATCGGCTGCACGACCCGCAGGATGCCGAATGGCCGTTGCTCGAAAGCGCGGTGACGATCAACGAAACCTTCTTCTTCCGCTTTGCCGAACAGTTCGACGCGTTGCGCGGCGTCATCCTGCCGCGCCTCATCCGCCGCAATGCCGCCGAAAAAAGACTGCGCATCTGGAGCGTCGGCTGCTCGACCGGGGCCGAGGCGCATTCGATCGCGATCGTGCTGACCGATCTGCTGGGCGAGGCGGTCGGCGAATGGCGGATCGCGCTGACCGGTACCGATATCGACGAGGCGGCGCTGAACGCGGCGCGGCAGGCGGATTATTCGTCCTGGGCGTTGCGCACCGTCGGCGAGGGCGAGCGCGCGCGGCTGTTCGACCGAACCGGCGAACGCTACCGGTTGAAGGAGCGCTATCGCGGCATGGCGCGGTTCGAACGGCATAATCTAATGTCGATGATCGACGGCACGGGGGCGCTCGGCTTCACCGATTACGACCTGATCCTTTGCCGCAACGTGCTGATCTATTTCGCGCAGGAACATGCGACCGCGGTCGTGGGGGCATTGGTCGAGCGGCTCGCGCCCGAAGGGCTGCTGCTGCTGGGGCATGCAGAACCCAATCCGGGGTTCGATGCCGTTGCCGATCCGGTACAAGTCGGAGGGGTGCTCGCCTATCGCCCAAAGGGTTCGGTCGAGCGGCCGGCGCCGGTCGGGGCGTTAGCCGTCGCACCGCCACCGCCACCGCCACCGCCGCCCCCCGTGCCGGAGCGGCGCGTGGTGGCGGCAAGGCCGCTGCCCGTTCCGCCGCCCGTCGTCGAGCGGATGCCGGATGCGGTCGCGCGCTACTTCGCGGCGCTCGACGCGCTGGCGAGCGGCGACAAGGATTCGGCCGAGCGGGCGTTTCGCGATGCGCTGTATCTCGACCGGTCGTTCGCGATGGCTCATTATCAGTTCGGCCACTATCTGTTGGCGCAGGGACGCCAGCCCGATGGGAAACGCAGCCTGACCAACGCGTTGCGCGTCGCCGCTGCGCTCGATCCCGCGACCGAACTGGCCGAGGGCGACGGCATGACCGCAGGCGCGATGACCGCCGCGATTCGGCATATCATCGGGACCACGCGGTGAGCGCGCCGCCGATCGTCGCCGAGGGGATGGACGCCGATGCCGTCGCGGCGGTGCTGCGCGCGCGGCAGCGGGCGGTGGCGGGGGAGCGGACGCTGCGCGATACGCCGACCGAGACGCTGCTGGCGTTCGCGCTTGGCGGAGTGCCGCATGGGCTGCCGATCGCGCAGGTCCGGGCGGTGGCGATGGTGCCAAAGGTTACACGTGTGCCACATGGTCCGGCCGCCCTGCTGGGGCTGGTGGCATGGCGGGGGGCGGTGGTGAATCTGTTCGATCCGGCGGGGCTGCTGGCGCGCGAAGTTGACACGCCCGCCGCGATGATCGTCCTGCGCCACGACGCGCCGCGCATCGCGCTGGCGGTCGATGCCCTGCTGGGCGTGGTCGATGCGCCGCTGCACGACACGGCGCCAACTTTGTCGCGTCTGGTCGAAGGGGACGGAGAGCGCCTGACCCGTATCGACCCGGCGCTGCTGATCGAGCTACTGCTCCCCGCCCGTCTTCAGGAAGGATAAGGTTTGTCCGTTTCCACCCGGATCGCCGCCGGCTTCGCGGCACTCACCGCGATCCTGCTCGCCCTCGGCCTCTATGCGCTGACCCAGATCGGCGAGGTCCGATCGACCGTCGACATGATCGTCGAACGCGACCTGTCGTCGATGGAGGCGCTGAACCGCATCGATCACGCTTTGTCGCGCAAGGTCGAGCAGCGCGCGGCGCTGGTTCGCGGGTTCCTGACCGGGGACACTGCCGGCACGCGCGAAGCCATTGCCGGCTGGCGGGCGGCGGCCGACGATGCCGCGCGCGGCATCGCCGAACAGGAACGCGCCGCCGAAACCTATCGCGCCAACGCCGTCACCGGCCTGCGGTCCGAACAATGGGCTCGCATGAGCCGCCAGCTGGGCGATGCCGGTCGGGCGCTGGCCCGCACCCGCAACGATGTCGAGACGCAGCTGACCGAGATCCAGGCGGGCGACCGGGCGGGCGTATTGGCGGCGGAGGACGAGATCGTTCGCGACCATGCCGCGACCGTGGCCCGCGTCGGGCAGGCGCGCGAGACGCTGAACGCCGCGATCGAAAAGGGCCGCGATGCGACCCGCGACGTCTACACCGCCAGCCGCATATCGATCATCATCGGGCTGATCGTCGCGATACTGGTCAGCGTCGCCGTCGCGATCGCCATCCGCCGGTCGATCGTCCGCCCGCTCGACGAGTTCATGGGGTTTGTCGGGCGGATCGGCGGCGGCGACCTGTCGACCACGACCGATGCGACCGGCAAGGACGAGCTGGGCCAATTGGGGCGGACGTTGAACGAGATGGTCGCGGGACTGCGCACCATCGCCGCGCAGAACCGCGCCGCGACCACCAACCTGAACGCCGCTACCAACGAAATCCGCGCATCGACGCAGGAACAGGCGGCATCGGTCGAGGAACAGCTGGCCGCGGTGCAGGAAACGGCCGCGACCGTCGACGAAATCACCCATAGCGGAGCGCAGATCAGCCGCCGCGCGCAGGAGGTCATCGCGCAGGCACAGGCAACCGCACAGGTCAGCGATGCCGGGCTGAACGCGGTCGGCGACACCGCGCGGGCGATGGACGCGATCCGCGAACAGGCCGAAGCGGTCGCGACCAACATCGTCGCGCTGTCGGAAAAGACGCAGGCGATCGGCGACATCATCGCCACGGTCAACGACGTGTCCGAACGGTCGCACCTGCTGGCGCTGAACGCGTCGATCGAGGCGGCGGCGGCAGGCGAACAGGGGCGCAGCTTCGCCATCGTCGCGGCCGAGATGAAGCTGCTGGCCGACCAGGCGAAGGGCGCGACGCGCAACGTCCGGTCGATCCTGGGCGATATCCAGCGCGGTATCAATTCGTCGGTGATGCTGACCGAGGAAGCGGTCAAGCGCGTCGCATCGGGCAAGGAGCGGACCGATGCCGGCCATGCCGCGATCGAGGAACTGGCGACGCGGGTGCAGGAAAACGTCCAGACGTTCCAGCAGATCGTGGCGTCGACCAACCAGCAGCAGATCGGCATCGAACAGGTGACGATCGCACTGCAGAACATCCGCGAGGCATCGCAGCAGACCGCGTCGTCGACCCGGCAGCTCGACCAGGCGGCGGGCGATCTGGGCGAATTGTCGCGTACGCTGGTCGGGCTGACCGAACGCTACCGGCTGTAAGCCATGGACGAATTGCAGGCCGAATTGATGGCGGCGTTCGCGTCGGAGCTGGCCGAGCATATGGCCGGCATCCGCGCGGCGCTGGCCGATGCCGATGCCGGGCGGCCGGTCGACCTGCGCGAGTTCAGCCGGCGGGCACATAGCCTGAAAGGGGCGGCGCGCGCCGTCGAACTGGCGGCGACCGAGGCGGCGGCACATGAGGCCGAGGCGCTGTTGCTGGCGGTTGAGCGCGGCGATCGCGCGCTGGATGCCGCCGCCATCGCCGAATTGCGGACGCTGGCCGATGCGATCGAGGACGGCGCCGCGCCCCCATCGGTCGAGGCGACGCGCGACCATGAGCCCGAACGCCGGGTCGCGATCGCGGGGCACCGCGTCGAACGACTCGGCCGGTCGCTGCACGTCATGGCGACGCAGGTCGCCGAACAGGGACAGGTCGCCGAGCGGCTGGACGCGCTTGCCGAGGATCTGGCGGCGCTGCACCCGTTGCTGGCCATGGGCGGCGATAGCGAGACGGCGCGACGGTTGCGGCAGGCAACCGGCGAACTCGACCGCATCCGTCGGCTGCACGGTCGGCTGCGCGACGCGCTCGACCGGTCGAGCGCCGAGCTGGAGCGCGATGGCGAGCGGCTGTTGCTGCAACCGGTCGCGACACTGTTCGACGGGCATGAGCGGGCGGTCCGCGACCTTGCCGCCGCCGAGGGCAAGATCGCGCGATTGCAGGTGGCTGACAGCGATGGCGAAGCCGATCGCCGGGTACTGAACGCGCTGCGCGATCCGTTGCTGCACCTGCTGCGCAATGCCGTCCGCCACGGGATCGAGACGCCGGCGGTGCGGCGGCGCGCGGGCAAGGAGGATGCCGGTACCATCGCCGTCGACGCGCGGATCGATCGCGGGCGGATGACGATCACCGTGCGCGACGACGGCGCGGGGCTGGACGATGCCGCGATCGTCGCGCGCGCACGCGCCGCCGGGCTGATCGCCACCGACGCGCCGGCGCCGCGCGGAGCCCAGCTACACGCGCTGCTGTTCGAACAGGGATTTTCGACCGCCGACCGTCTGGACGAAGTCGCCGGGCGTGGCATCGGCCTGTCGGTCGTCGCCGAGGTCGCACGGCGGCTGCACGGAACGGCGACGATCGCGCGTAGTGCGCTTGGCGGAACGGTCGTGTCGATCGCGGTGCCCGTCGCGCTCACCCGGCGGACCTTGTTGCTGGTCGAGGTCGGCGACATGCGCGTCGCGCTGCCGTCCGATGCGGTCAGGCAGGTACGGCGGATCGACCCGAGCGAATTGACCCCGAGCGGCGGCGACACGATGCTGACCATCGATGGCGAAGCCGTGCCGGTCGGTCGTCTGGGCGACGTGCTGGGCGTGGCGCATGGCGCAGCGAGCGGATCCCTGCCCGCGGTGCTGATCGCGGCCGATGGCGTCCGGCGGATGCTGGTCGTCGATGCGCTGAGCGACGTGCGGGCATTGCTGGTCGGTGATGTCTCCGCGATCGCCGCCGATGTGCCGCTGGTGCTGGGCACGGTGCTGCTGAACGGGGAAATCGTGCTGGTGCTCGACCCGGCGCAACTGGTGCGCGACCGGCCGGGCATCGTCCGGCCGCCGATCGCGATCGCCGCCGCGCCGGATACCAGCAGCCACACGATCCTGGTCGTCGACGATTCGATCACGACCCGCACGCTGGAGCGCAGCATCCTCGAAGCGCAGGGTTACCGGGTACTGATCGAGGTCGACGGGCTGGCGGGACTCGAGCGGTTGCGATCCGGTCTCGATGCGATCGATCTGGTCGTGGCCGATGTCGAAATGCCGCGCATGGACGGGTTCGGATTGCTTGCCGCGATACGGAACGATCCGGCACTGAAAACTTTACCCGTCGTCATGATGACCTCGCGTAACAGCCCCGACGATATCGAACGCGGCCTCAGCCTCGGCGCGGATGCCTATGTCACCAAGCAGGACTTCGATCAGGGCAAGTTGATCGCCGTCGTCCAGCAATTGATCTGACCTGCCGATGCGCGATCGTACCCATCCGGCCCGCGTGATGATCGTCGAGGATTCGATCGTCGTCCGCACGCTGCTGACCCACATCATCAACGACGATCCGCGGCTGACCGTCGCCGGTGCCTTTGCCAATGCCGAGGAAGCGATCGCGGCGATGCCGGTGGTGCAGCCCGACGTCATTTCGATGGATATCCGCCTGCCCGGCATCGACGGGCTGGAGGCGACGCGGCGGATCATGGCCGACCACCCGACTCCGATCGTCGTCATCTCCGCCAGCATGGACGGCGGGGCGATGGGCAACAGCATGGACGCATTGCGCGCCGGGGCGCTGTCGGTCGTGGAAAAGCCGGTCGGGCTGGGCGATGCCGCCTATTCGCGGGTCGCGCAGGAAATCCGCACGCAACTGGCGATCATGAGCGAGGTGGCGGTCGTCCGGCGGCGGATGCGGACCGCCCCGGTGCTGCCGGTATCGGTATCGCGACAGCGCGCGCCGCAAATGTTGCTGGTGGCGGCATCGACGGGCGGCCCCCCTGCCCTTGCCCGGCTGTTCGCGGCGCTGCCCGCCGAGCTGCCAGTCCCGGTGCTGCTGGTCCAGCATATGGGGGCAAGCTTCATGACCGGCTTTGCGAGCTGGCTCGACAGCGTCGTGCCGCAGCGGGTCGAGATCGCCGGACATGGCGAAGCGCCGCGCGCGGGGTGCATCCATGTCGCGCCGGGTGACGCGCACCTGACCGTCAGCCGCAGCGGTACGATGCTGGTCGGTCGCGATGCGCCGGTCAACGGCCAGCGTCCGTCGGCCACCCGCCTGATCGAGAGCGGCGCCAGCGCGCTGGACGGGGCGGCGATGGCGGTGGTGCTGACCGGCATGGGCGAGGATGGCGCGGTGGGCGTACAGGCGCTGCTGGCGGCGGGCGGACAGGCGGTGGCCGAGGATGCGACCAGTTCGGTCGTCTATGGCATGCCCGCCGCCGCGCACCGGATGGGGGCATTGTCGCTGCCGCTCGACCTGATCGCGCCGCATCTCCGCCGCGTGCTGGAACGGACCCGGTAATGGAGGGTGCGTCGATCCTACTGGTCGAGGATTCGGAGACACAGGCGCTGCAACTGCGCCGAATGTTCGAGCGGGCCGGGTTGCGGGTCGCGCGGACCCGCGATGCCGAAACTGCGCTGGCGACGTTGAACGATGCCCGCCCCGATTTGCTGGTCGTCGACTACCGGCTGCCAGGCATGAACGGCGACGAACTGGTGCGGATCGTGCGGCAGACCGGCGCGACGCGGACGCTGCCGATATTGATGCTGACCGGCGACGATGCGTCGGAGGTCGAACGCCAGGGCCTCGACAGCGGGGCCAACGCCTATGTGCCCAAGCGCGGCGGTGGCGAGTTGATCGTGTCGCGCATCCGCGCGCTGCTCCGCCAGACGCGCGGACGGCCGATCGAGGACGGCCCGGCCCCGGCGCTGCGGCAGGCGCGGCTGATGCTGCTCGATACCGATGACGCGAACCGCGATCCGCTGGTCGGGCGGCTGTCGGCGGAGGGGTATCGGGTCGATTGCTGCGCCGATCCGGTGGTGGCGCTGGCGGCGATCGAGGCGGACGATATTGACGGCATTCTGGTCATCGAGCGCGAGCGCGATTTTGCGCTGTCGGCCCGGCTCGACGGATGCCGGGTGGCGCGGGCGAGCGGGATGGCGCTGGTCGCGCTGACCGACGATGCCGAACCGGCGACGATGCTGGCCGGGCTGGCCGCCGGCGTTGACGATGTCGTGTCGCGGCGCAGCGACGGCGACATGCTGCTGGTCCGCATCCGCGCCATCGTCCGGCGCAAGCTGGCGCGCGACGAAGAGGCGGCCGGCATCGCCCGCGAGCGGGCACAGGCCATCGCGCTGGCACAGGCGCGCGCGGAGGCCGATTCGGCCGACCGGCTGGCGCGGGCCAATGCCGAGCTGGCCGGCGCCAACGCCCTGCTGCGCGAGACGCAGGCGCAGCTGGTGCAATCGGCGAAGATGGCGTCGCTGGGCGAACTGGTCGCGGGCATCGCGCACGAGATCAACAATCCGCTCGCCTTCATCCTCGCGCATCAGGCGACCGTCGAACGCGCGGTGGCGGGGGCGCGCGAGGCCGACGATGCGACGCGGGCGACGCTGTTGACCAAGGCGGCGGACCGGCTGGGCTCGATCCGGTCGGGACTGACCCGCATCCAGGAACTGGTGGTGAAGCTCCGGCGCTTCTCGCGACTCGACGATGGCGAAGTGTCGCAAATCGATATTCCCGATGCGATCGATGCGGTGCTGACGCTGTTGGCGCCCCGGCTGGGGACGGTGCGGGTGGTGCGCGATTATGGGCCGGCGCGGATGCTCGAATGCTCGGGGGCGCTGGTCAATCAGGTGGTGATGAACATCGTCGCCAACGCGGCCGATGCGGTCGATCCGGTGGCGGGGGAAATCGCGATCGCGACCGGATCGGCGGACG
Organism: Sphingomonas sp. BL-S-05; assembly: GCF_055521695.1. Classification (NCBI taxonomy): domain Bacteria; kingdom Pseudomonadati; phylum Pseudomonadota; class Alphaproteobacteria; order Sphingomonadales; family Sphingomonadaceae; genus Sphingomonas; species Sphingomonas sp. BL-S-05. Next base: position 1,624,252 of record NZ_CM145499.1, read on the forward strand.
GCCAGTATCTGATCCGAATCGATGATAACGGCCCCGGCATTCCCGAAGACAAGCGCGAGCGGGTGTTCGAACCGTTCTTCACGACCAAGGATGTCGGGGCCGGTACCGGACTGGGTCTCGCCATCGCCTATGGTGTGGTACGATCGCATGGTGGCACGATCGAGATCGGACGTGCGGCACGGGGTGGCGCGTCGTTCGCGATCAGGATACCGGAACAGTCATAATGGAAACCGCCGGTACCCCGCCTCTGCTGCTGCTGGTCGATGACGAGCGCGAGATCCTCGTCGCGCTGACCGACCTGCTCGAGGATCGGTATCGCATCCTGTCCACCACCTCGCCGGTCGAGGCGCTGGGCATGATCGCGGTCCATCCCGACATCGCCGTGATCGTGTCCGATCAGCGGATGCCCGAGTTGACCGGCAGCCAGTTCCTCGCCCGGGCGCGCACCGCGACCGATGCCGAGGCGATCCTGCTGACCGGCTATGCCGATCTGTCGGCGGTGGTCGCGGCGCTCAACGAGGGTGCGATCAGCGGCTATGCGAACAAGCCGTGGGATACCGAGGCGCTGACGGCGATGATCGCCGCCGCCGCCGAACGCCATGCGCTGCGCCGCGCACTGGCGTTCGAGCGCGCCGCGTTTCGCGGGCTTGCCGACAGTTCTGGCGACACGGTCGCGATCCTCGACGCGGAGGGGCGGATCGTGCGCGGCGCAAGCGATGCGAGCGTCGATGCGCGCGATCTGGCGGCGCTGGCGCAGGATCGGGTCGATGACGAGGACCGCCAGCACGCCATGCCCGGCGGCGACCGGTGGACCCATGTCCGGCGCATCCCCTTTCAGGCGGGGAACGACCGCTATCTGCTGCGGATCGAGCGGGACGATACCGATCGGCGGCTGGCGCAGCGGCGCCACCATCAGTCGGAAAAGCTGGAGGCGCTGGGCACGTTGTCGGGCGGCATCGCCCATGACTTCAACAACCTGCTGGCGGCGATCATCGGCAATCTGGAACTGGCCGAACGGCGCATCGACGATCGCGAGCGGCTGAAGCGCTATCTGGCATCGGCCGGGGAAGCCGCCGGTCGTGGCAGCGCGATCACCCGCCGCCTGCTCAGCTTCAGCCGCCAGCGCGACCTTGCCGCCGAAGTCTTCCGCCCCGACGCGGCGATTCGCGCGATCGAGGAGCTGATCCTGCGGACCACCGCCGGACGCATCCGCGTCGCCTATCGTTTCGCCGAGGAGCCCTGGTCGGTGCGCACCGATCCGGGGCAGTTCGAACTGGCCCTGTTGAACCTCGCCATCAACGCACGCGACGCGATGGACGGCGACGGAACCGTCGGCATCGCGACCGAGAATATCGTCGATGCCGCCGCGCAACTGCCCGAATTGCGCGGACCGTTCGTCCGCATCTCCGTCAGCGATACCGGTAGCGGCATCGACGATGCGGTGCGCGAACGCGTGTTCGAGCCGTTCTTCACTACCAAGGCGCAAGGGGCCGGGACCGGACTTGGCCTGCCGATGGTGCGGGCAATGGCCCGCGCGGCAGGTGGCGAGGTGACGATCGATAGCGTCGTCGGTCAGGGTACGACGATCCATTTGTGGCTGCCTCGTGTCGAGGCCGATAGCGCGACCACCGCCTTGCCCGATCCGCATGCCGTGACGCCGCGCAGGCTGTTGCTGGTCGAAGACGATGCCGAAGTCCGCGCCGTGGTCGCCGCGCAACTGGAGGCGGTCGGGCACAGCGTCACCGTACAGGGATCGGCCCGCGCGGCGGTCGAGGCGCTGGAGGCGGGCGCGCGGTTCGACCTGGTGCTGACCGACTTCGCCATGCCCGATCTGTCGGGGATCGACGTCGCCAACCGGGTTCGGTGCTGCTGTCCCGACGTGCCGGTGCTGCTGATCACCGGCTTCGCCGAGATCGGTGACACGCCGGTCGGATTGCCGGTACTGACCAAACCGTTCACCGGCGACCAGTTGCACGCGGCGATCGCGGCAGCGCTGACTAGTTCGGACAGCGTACGCGGCTGATCGGCCGGCCGTCGGTGGTGATGGTCAGCCGGTCGCCGGTTACGCGCAGCGTCTGAGTCGCGGTCCAACGTTCGCCCTCACCATCATACTCGGCGGTGATCCGAATACGGTCGGGCGCAAGCGGTTCGACGTTCGTCACCCGGCCGGCGCTTTCATGAAACAGGATTTCGGACGGCGTGACCCGCACCCCCTCGATCGAGGCCGCCGGGCGGGCGCAGGCGGCGACATCGATATTCCATTCGCCGAGGAAGGTCGCGGGGATGGTCGCTGCCGTCTCGGTGGGTGGCGGTGCCGGCGTGCCGGTGAAGGCACAGCCGCGCACGGTCCGGTCGCCAAAGGCCAAGGTCCCGGTAAAGTCCCGCGGTGCCCCTGACATGTCGTCTTCGCAGGCGCTCCGAACCACATTGACGATCACGGTCCCGCGATCGTCGCGCGCGGTCCAGCTACGGCGATCGGCGGCGATGGTACGATCGACGATCTTCAGGCGACGCTCGGGCAGGTCGACCCCGGTCAGCACCACGGCGTCTGCGGCTACCTTGGCCGAATAAAAGGGTTCGTTGGTCGTCACCGTGATCCGGTCGGGTACCGTCGAGGTGATCGGCTGCGAGGTCGCGGTCGGCTGCCGCGTCGCGGTCGGCTGCGGCGGCGGGGCAGGCGCGGGGTCGCGACGGTCGTTGCAGCCGGCCAGCCACAGGACGATGACCGAGATACCGATGCTAGCGCGGTTCGGCACGCCGGCCTCCCATGCTGACCCGGTCGTCGCGACCGGCGAGCATTGCCACCTCCGCCTCCAGCCGCGGGACCGGATCGGCGGGGCGATAGGCGGGAAAGGCGATGACGGCGTTCACCACCGCCACCTGCCCGCCCAGCGCTGTCGCAGCGAACAATGCACGAGCGAAGGCGGTCGGGATGCGGATACAGCCATGCGACGCAGGAAAGCCCGGCAGGTTGCCGGCATGCAGCGCCACGCCATCCCAGGTCAGTCGCTGCATGAACGGCATCGGTGCATTGTCGTACAGGTTGGAGCGGTGGAACGGCCGCTTCTGAAGGATGGTATATTCGCCGATCGGCGTGGTCTTGCCCGGCTTGCCGGTCGATACCGTCGACGCGCCGATCAGCACGTCGCCGCGATAGACGAACATCATCTGCATCGGCACGCTGACGACGACGCTCACCGGTCCGGGCAGGCGCGGATCATCGGCCCAGCGATGCGCCCCCGGCCGCATGGCCAGCGCCGCGCGCTCGACGGCCAGCGCATCGCTTCGCTGCGCCAGTGCCGAGGAGGGCAACAGCGCCAGACACAGGCCGAGGCGGAGTGCGACGTTCATGCATCGACTATCCGCCAGCGGCGCGGCGAACGCAAATCCATGCGGTATCGGTTGCAACGGAGTCGACCGCCCGTGGCATCATCGCGACCAGTGACGGCGCCTATTACCCGGCGTTAATTGATTGGAACCGCCTCGTCCCGTATCTGGGGGAGCCATAACGGTTAAACGAGGATTTGGATGCAAGACGAAGCGGTTCGATCGCGACGGGCGGTGCTGAAGGCGGCAGGGGGCCTTGCCGGGCTCGTGCTGGCACAGGGCTGCACCAAGAATGCGATCGTGCCCGTCGCGCAGAACCTGCCGGTCGCACCGGTGCCGCAGCGACTGGCATCGGCGCCGCTTCCCGCCGCCCCGGTCAAGAAGATGCTGGCACCGCCGACGGTCAATGCCGGCCTGTTCGAACGCGCGCATGCCGCTTTGCAGCGTCATGGCGGCGCGATCGGCAAGACCGACCGTATCGCTATCGCCGATTTCGCGCTCGATTCGGCGCATCCGCGTTTCCAGTTCATCGATATGCATAGCGGCGTCGTATCGGCGATGCGCGTGGCGCACGGCAGCGGATCGGACCCGCGCCATCGCGGCATGCTCGACCGGTTCAGCAACGTACCCGATTCGAACGCCACGTCGGAAGGCGCGTTCGTCACCGACAATTATTATGTCGGCAAACATGGCCGGTCGCAGCGTCTGGTCGGGCTGGACCATACCAACGACAATGCGCTGATGCGCGCGATTGTCATTCACGGTGCCTGGTACGCCAACCCCGAAATGATCGCCCAGCATGGCAAGCTGGGCCGCAGCCAGGGTTGTTTCGCGGTCGCCGAGGGCGATCTGGCGCGGGTGTTCGACCTGCTCGGCGAAGGGCGGATGCTGTACGCGGCGAAGGTTTGATTGAACGTTACCGGACTTTACCCAAACCGCCGTAAAAGTCCCATTCTACCCCCTTCCCGTCCGTACCCCCGCGCAGGCGTGGGTCCAGAGTCACGTAAAACGAACGGTCGTACTTCTGGCCCTGGGTCCCCGCCTTCGCGGGGATACGGGGCGATGGACGTTCGCGAGGTTTTGGCTGAACCCAGTAGAGCTGCGGCAAAGTCCGCGAGGGTCCGCACCTGCCTGACTACGGCTGTTGTTTGAATATCAGTGGGTTAAGCGACAACGGGTCGCACCGATCGAAAGACCCGGTTTCCCTTTCCGGCGCCGTCCCCTACGTTGCGGCCCATGACCGCGCACCCGTTTAATTCGATCCACACCCACGGCCTGCTTCGCGTCGGGGCCTGCACCCCGCTGGCGAGCGTCGGCGATCCGGCCGCCAACGGCCGGGCCGCGATCGCGCTGGCGCGTGCAGGCGATGATGCCGGCGCCGACCTGCTGGTCTTTCCCGAACTGAACCTCACCTCCTATGCGATCGACGACCTGCATCTGCAGGACGCGCTGTGCGACGCGACCGAGACGGCGCTGGCGGAGGTCGTCGCGGCCAGTGCCGAGCTCAGCCCAGCCCTACTGCTGGGCGCGGCGCTGCGGCGCAACGGGCGGCTGTATAATTGCGCGGTGGTGGTGGCGCGGGGGCGCATCCTGGGCGTGGTGCCGAAAACCTATCTGCCCAATTACCGCGAATATTATGAGAAACGCTGGTTCGCGCCCGGTGCCGGGCTGACCGGGCTGACGATGCGCGTCGCGGGGCAGGAGGTACCGTTCGGGACCGACCTGATCTTTGCAGCCGACGACCTTCCCGATTTCGTGTTCCATGCCGAAATTTGCGAGGATTTCTGGTCCCCCCTGCCCCCGTCGACGGCGGGCGCCATGGCCGGGGCACTGGTGCTGTGCAACCTGTCTGCATCGAACATCGTCATCGGCAAGGCGCGCGAACGCGACATGCTGTGCGCGTCGCAATCGGCGCGGACGATCTCGGCCTATGTCTATTCGGCGGCGGGCATGGGCGAAAGCACGACCGACCTTTCCTGGGACGGACAGGGCAGCGTCCATGAACTGGGCGAGTTGCTGGTCGTCTCCGACCGGTTCGATCATGCGGCCGGTATCGTCTATGCCGATGTCGATCTGGAGCGGTTGCGGCTGGAGCGGATGCGGACCGGCACGTTCAACGACTGCGCCACCGCCAGCGGCCATCCCGAAACCCGCTTCCGCCGGATCGGGTTCGACCATGCGCCGGCTGGCGACGATATCGGACTGTTGCGACCGGTGCGCCGCTATCCCTTCGTACCCAACACGCCCGACCGGCTGGACGAGGATTGCTACGAAGCATTCAACATCCAGGTCGAGGGGCTGCGCCAGCGGCTGGTCGCGTCGGGGACCAAGCGGCTGGTGATCGGCGTATCGGGCGGGCTCGATTCGACCCATGCGCTGATCGTCGCGGCCAAGGCGTTCGACCGGCTGGAGCGACCGCGCACCGATATTCTCGGCTTCACCATGCCGGGCTTCGCGACCGGCGAGGCGACCAAGAGCAATGCGTGGAAGCTGATGCGCGCGCTGGGCATCACCGGCGACGAGATCGACATCCGTCCCGCCGCGACGCAGATGCTGGCCGATATGGACCACCCCTTTGCCAAGGGCGAGCCGGTCTATGACGTGACGTTCGAGAATGTGCAGGCGGGGCTGCGCACCGATTATCTGTTCCGGCTGGCCAATCAGCGGCAGGCGCTGGTGCTCGGCACCGGCGACCTGTCCGAACTGGCGCTGGGTTGGTGCACCTATGGCGTCGGCGACCATATGAGCCATTACGGCGTCAATGCCGGCGTGCCCAAGACGCTGATCCAGTATCTGATCCGCTGGGCGATCCGCACCGATCAGTTCGATGCCGATACCGATGCGGTGCTGGACGCGATCCTGAATACCGAGATTTCGCCCGAGCTGGTGCCGGCGGATTCGTCGGGCAGGATGCAGAGCACCGAGGACCGGGTCGGCCCCTATGCGCTGAACGATTTCTTCCTGCACCATGTCGTGCGTTACGGGATGCGGCCGTCGAAGATTGCGTTCCTGTGCTGGCACGCTTGGCGCGATGCGGCGGCGGGGCGCTGGCCGATCGATTTCCCGGAAGAGGCGAAGGGCAGCTACGACCTGCCGACGATCGCGGCGTGGCTGGAGAAGTTCCTGTGGCGCTTCTTCCAGACCAGCCAGTTCAAGCGATCGGCATTGCCCAACGGGCCAAAGGTATCGGGCGGCGGCGCGCTGTCGCCGCGCGGCGACTGGCGGGCGCCCTCGGATGGCGTCGCCGGGCCATGGGTAGCGGAGTTGCGGGCGGGGTTGCCGCCGCTCTAACCCTGCGCCCGTGCCGTCCGTTCGGATGCCGATCCGCCCAGCGCCCAGCGCAACACCCGCGCCATGCCGTGCGCGCCGGTGCGGACGCCGACGCTGTGCGGCTGCAATTCGAGCATCGCCCGCGCCCATGGCGGCAACAGGTCGATCGCCGCGGCGGTATTGAGCGCGCCGAACCCCTTCAGCAGCGGATTGGGCAAGGGCTGGTATAGCAGCGCGTCGCGCACCGTCCGGGTGCGTTCGTCGCAGCGCAGTTCGCGCCGGACCGCCAGCAGCCACGCATCGACCGCCGCCCGGCTATCGGGGACATTGGTCGCACCCAACCGTTCGGCCACCACGACGTTTTCGGCGAAATAGCGATCCTGATCGGCGCGCGACAGGTTCGGATCGCGATAGCGCAGATAAGCGCGCAGGAATGAATCGGTCTCGGCGACATGCACCCAGGTCAGCAGGTGCGGGTCGTTGGCGTCGTACGACGTGCCGTCGGGCAGTACCCCGTGCACCCGGTCATGGATCTGCCGCACCCGTCCGATCAGCCGTTCGGCCTCGGCGGTGCTGCCATAGGTGGTGGCAGCGATGAACTGTGCGGTCCGTTTCAGCCGACCGAGCATGTCACGCTGGAAATTGCTGTGGTCCCACACGCCGGCCAGTGCGCCGGGATGAAGCATCTGTACCAGCAGCGCCGCCGTACCGCCGATCATCATCGAAGAAAAATCGCCATGCACGCGCCAGCTTACCGATTGCGGGCCGAACAGGCCGTTATCGCCGGGCGGACGGGTCAGGTCGATCGCGCCGTCCCCCGCCCCGGTCAGTGCGCGGACCTGTCGGGCAATGGCTTGGCGGACGGGGTTCATATGCGATGCAACGAGCGGCGCGGCGATCCGGGTCCGTCCGCGCGGAACCAAAGCCGCCGTTGGCGATCTTTAGCCAAGAACTCGAACCGGTAGACCTCGCCCATGCATTCGCCGTCCAGTCCGGAAAAGCCCCTCGATCCCGTGCATCGCCAGCCGGCGATGGCGGAGGGAGACATGCGCGACCCGGCGAACGGCATCTTCTTCGCGGCGGTCAAGACCACGCGGATGCCGATGATCGTGACCGATCCCCGACAGGACGACAATCCGATCATCTTCGCCAATCCTGCCTTCCTCCAGATGACCGGCTATGCCGCGAACGAGGTGCTGGGGCGGAACTGCCGGTTCCTGCAGGGACCCGATACCGATCCGGACACCGTCGCCGAGGTTTCCGAAGCGATCCGCCGGCGCCGCGAGACGTCGGTCGAAATCATCAATTATAAGAAGAACGGCAGCGCCTTCTGGAACGCGCTGTTCATTTCGCCCGTGCTCGATGGCGATGGCGAGCTTCGCTACTATTTCGCCTCGCAACTCGACGTCACCCGCCGGCGCGATGCCGAGGAAGGATTACGGCAGGCGCAGAAAATGGAGGCGGTGGGCCAACTGACCGGGGGGATTGCGCATGATTTCAACAATCTCCTGACGGTCATTCAAGGGTTCACCGATGTCGTGCTGACCCAGGTCGAGCGCAGTCGCGAAAAACCGATCGATCCGGTCCGCACCACCCGGTCGCTCCGCGCGGTGGTCGAGGCGGCGGAGCGCGGCGCGGAACTGACGCAGCAATTGCTGGCGTTCTCGCGCAGGCAGAAACTGTCGGGCCGGGTGACCAGTATCGACGATCTGATCAGGAATCTGCTGCCGATGCTGAAACGCACGATCGGATCGGCGGAGATCGCGATCGAGGTGATCCCGTGCGGCAGCGACTGCAATGCGCGGATCGATCCGGTCCAGGCGGAAACCGCGATCCTGAACATCCTGACGAACGCCCGCGACGCCATGCCCGGCGGCGGAAAGGTGACGATCACCGCCGAGCATGTCTGCGTCGACGGCACCGATCCCCGTTTCTCCGACGCGCGCCAGGGCCAGTATATCGGACTGTCGATCGCCGATACCGGACCGGGCATGGCGCCCGACATACTTGCGCGGGTGACCGAACCATTCTTCACGACCAAGGATCAGGGGCAAGGTCCGGGCCTTGGTCTGTCGATGGTCTATGGCTTCATGAAACAGTCCGATGGCGCGCTGAAGATCGAGTCGGAGGAAGGCAAGGGCACGACCGTCCACCTGCTATTCCCCGCCGCGAGCGATGCCGCCGAACCGATCCGCCGCCGCCGTACGCATAGCGAGCGCGACTCGCGGGGCCACGAGACGATCCTGGTGGTCGAGGATCAGCCCGATGTCGGCGATTTGGCCGAAGCGATCCTGAACGATTTCGGCTATACGGTCCTGCGCGCCGGCAACGGCCCCGAAGCGATCGAGATACTCGAACGCGGAACGCCGATCGATCTGCTGTTCACCGACCTCATCATGCCCGGCGGGATGAACGGGGTGATGCTGGCGCGCGAAGCCCGGCGGCAGCGGCCCCGACTGAAGGTGTTGTTGACCACCGGCTATGCCGAGGCATCGATCGAGCGGGTCGATGCGCGCGGAACCGAGTTCGACCTGATCGGCAAACCCTATAAACGTCCCGATCTGGCAGGGCGCGTGCGTCATGTGCTGGACGGCCCGACGGGAGCCGGTTGATCGAACGCGCTAGTCCTTTTACTGCAAACACTTCCCGCTGCGAACTTCGTCGACGGGTCGCATCATGACCACGAAAGGCCAACCGTTGGCGACGAATGCAGACTTCGATGCGCCGCGGCAGGCAGATGCCCATTCGGCATCCGATCTGGGACCCGATCTGACCGCGTGCGATCGCGAGCCGATCCATATACCCGGCGCGATCCAGCCGCATGGCGTGTTGCTGATCGTCGATCCCGTGCAGGATCGGATCACCGGCGGCGCGGGCGACGTCGCCGCGCTGCTGGGCGACGACTGGCTCGGCGGGCCGGTAGGTCCGCTGATCGGGGACGAGGCAGTCGGCGTCCTGCGATCGACGATCGCCGGTCCGGTATCGCTGGGCACGATCAACGACCGCGCGTTCTCGGTCGTCGCGAGCCGTGCCGGTGCGAAGTGGCTGGTCGAGATCGAGCCGACCGCACCGGGCCAGCCGGGCACCGACGACGCGCTGACCTGGATCGAACATGGCGGTGAGGAATTCGCGCGCGCCGTCGACATCGACGATCTGAGCGCACGCGCCGCGTCGATCTTTTCGCGGCTGACCGGGTTCGACCGGGTAATGATCTACCGCTTCCTCGACGATGACTCGGGCAAGGTCATCGCCGAGCGCCATGCCGTCGACATGGACGGGTTCCTCAACCATCATTTCCCGGCGTCCGACATCCCGCGACAGGCCCGCGCGCTGTATGTCCGCAATCGGGTCCGCGTGATTCCCGACGCCGCCTACACCCCGGCCCCGATCACCGGCATCGACCCGGCACTGCGCACTATCGACCTGAGCGATGTCGGCCTGCGTGCGGTATCGCCAATCCATGTCCAGTATCTGCGCAATATGGGCGTGGCGGCATCGGCATCGGTATCGATCGTCAAGGACGGCATGTTGTGGGGGCTGGTCGCCTGTCACCATCGCAGCCCACGCAGCCTGTCCTATCTCCAGCGCAAGACGTGCGAACTGGTCGCGGCATCGTTCGCGCAACAGGTCAGCGCCAAGGAAGACGCTGCCGAATATCGCGAACGGTTGCGGCTGCGCGCGGCCGAGGATGCGCTGGCCCAGCGGCTGGCGCTCGACAGCGACCCGGACCAGACCGCCGCGCTGATCGGTCACGACCTGCAACGCATGCTGGGCGCGGACGGCTTCGCCCTGCAACGCGGTGCCGTCTTGCACACATCGGGCCATGTTCCGGCGCGCGAGGACATCGCCGACCTGTCGCGCTGGGTCCGGCAGCAGGGTTCGATCCTGACGCATAGCGCCGCGCTCGAACTGCGTCTGCCCGCCGCGCACGCCTATCGCGATCTGGCGAGCGGCATCCTCGCCATCACGCTGTCGGTCGAGGAGCCGGTAGTGCTGATGTGGTTCCGCGCCGAGACGTTGCAGACGATCCAATGGGCCGGCAATCCGCACAAGGCGGTAAGCGATACGCCCGACCAGCCCCTGACTCCCCGCGCCTCGTTCGCGGCGTGGAGCGAGGAGATACGCGGACGCGCACGTCCATGGACCCCGGCGGAGGTCGAGGCTGCGCACCGGCTGTCGCGCCTGTTGTTCGACGTACGTCAACGCCGGCGGATCAGCGAGTTGAACCGCGAATTGTCGCGCGCCGTCACCGACAAGGACGCGCTGCTCGCGCAGCAGGAAACGCTGATCAAGGAGGTCAATCACCGGGTGCAGAACAGCCTGCAACTGGTGGTCGCGTTCCTGGCCATGCAGGCGACGGCGGAGAATGACGCGACGCTGACCCGCCATCTGGGCGAGGCGCAGCGGCGGTTGTCGGCGGTCGCGCTGGTCCATCGCCGGCTCTATTCCGACGATACCGTCACCGTCATCGATCTCGGCCGCTATATCGAGGACCTGTTGTCCGAGATGCAATCGTCCATGGGGGCCGAATGGACCGGGCGACTGACCATGGACTTGTCGCCGATGCTGATCTCCGCCGATGCGGCGGTGCAGGTCGGGCTGGTGCTGGTCGAACTGGTCATCAATGCCCAGAAATATGCCTATGAGGGCAAGCCGGGACCGATCGCGGTGACGCTGGAGCGGTTCCGCAACCGGTTCCGTCTGACGGTCAGCGATCGTGGGCGTGGCCGGGTCGGCAACCGCACCGGCTTCGGCACGCGCATGTTGACCGCCATGGTCAAGCGACTGGATGGCGTGATCGAGGAAAGCGACAACGCGCCGGGGCTGCGCTTCACCGTGTCGGCACCGATCGGTGGACCGGACGGGGCGTAGGCCTGCGGCGTCTTGCCGTCAGGTGCGGTGCGGTGCGGTTCGCTTCCCAACCCCCGCTTCGATGGAAAGGGTGGTTCGGCAGCAATTCGGCGATGCGTCGCCAGATATCGACCAAAGAAAAAGGGCGCGGTGACCGATGGCCACCGCGCCCCATTGGCGCAATCACGCCCGCACCGATTACTCGGCGGCGGTCGCCTTGGCCGGACGCGGATCGCGGCGTTCGGCGATACGCGCCGACTTGTTGCCGTCAGGTGCGGTGCGGTGCGGTTCGCTTCCCAACTTCCCCCCTTCGATGGAAAGGGAGGTTCGGCAGCAATTCAGCGATGCGTCGCCAGATATCGACCCAAGAAAAAGGGCGCGGTGACCGATGGCCACCGCGCCCCATTGGCGCAATCACGCCCGCACCGATTACTCGGCGGCGGTCGCCTTGGCCGGACGCGGATCGCGGCGTTCGGCGATACGCGCCGACTTGCCGGTACGACCGCGCAGATAATAGAGCTTCGCGCGCCGCACGACGCCGCGACGGACGACTTCGATCGAATCGATGTTCGGCGAATAGAGCGGGAATACGCGCTCCACGCCTTCACCGAAGCTCATCTTGCGGACGGTGAACGACGAACCCATGCCCTTGTTCGAACGGGCGATGCAGACGCCTTCGTAATTCTGCACGCGGGTACGCTCGCCTTCGACGACCTTCACGCCGACCTTGAGGGTATCACCGGCGCGGAATTCCGGGATCTTCTTCGATTCGTTGAACTTGGCGATCTGTTCAGCTTCGATCGTCTGGAGGAGGTTCATTTCTTCTGACCTTCGTCTTGCCTGTGCGCGCCAGAGGGCGACTGGACCCGAGCGTCGACGTGACGCTCCCACAGATCCGGCCGCCATAGCCGTGTGTCGGATTCCGATCGTGACCTGCGCCACGCGGCGATCCTCGCATGATCCCCCGATCGCAACACTTCGGGGATCACACGCCCTTCCCATTCAGCAGGTCGGGTATATTGAGGATATTCGAGAAGGCCGCTTTCGAAGCTTTCCTCGATACCACTCGAAGCCGCGCCCATTACGCCGGGAAGCAGCCGAACGCAAGCATCGAGCAGCACCAGCGCGCCCATTTCACCGCCCGACAGCACATAATCGCCGATTGCGACCGGTTCGATATCGCGTGCTTCGAACAGTCGTTCGTCGAAACCCTCGAACCGGCCGCACAGCACGATCGCGCCCGGCCCCGCCGCCAGTTCGCGTACCCGCGCCTGCGTCAGCGATTTCCCGCGCGGGGTCATCGCCAGCACCGGGCGGCCATCGGTCACGCTGTCGAGCGCGGCGGCCAGCACATCGGCGCGCAGCACCATCCCCGCCCCGCCCCCGGCCGGCGTATCATCGACCGAACGGTGCTTGTCGGTGGCGAAGTCGCGGATCTGCACCGTGTCGAGCGACCAGCGTTCCTCACGCAGCGCCCGGCCGGCCAACGACAAGCCGAGCGGCCCGGGAAACATTTCGGGATAGAGGGTCAGCACGGTCGCGGCGAAAGTCATTCGGCAGCCTGTGCCCGCTTGTTCGGGGGAACGAAAGCCCATCCGCTTCATTTGCGCCTCCATGCCGGCGACCTCCCCTGCCCCCGATCCCGAAACGGTCGACTGCATCATCGTCGGCGCCGGCCCGGCCGGGCTGACCGCCGCCATCTATCTCGCACGGTTCCACCTGACGATCCGCATGTTCGACTGCGGATCGAGCCGGGCAGCGATGATCCCGCGCACCCATAACCATGCCGGCTTTCCCGGCGGCATTGCCGGCAAGGAATTGCTGGCGCGGATGCACGAACAGGCGCGGACATACGGCGCGACCTGCACCCCTGCGACGGTCGACGCGATCGAACGCGATGGCGAGGATTTCCGCATCGTCACCGCCGACGGCGTCCTGGCGACGCGCAGCGTGTTGCTCGCGACCGGGGTCGTCAACCATCGGCCGCGCGGGCTGGACGACGCCGTCCACGACGCGGCGCTGGCGCGGGGATTGCTGCGCTATTGCCCGATCTGCGACGGGTATGAGGTGACCGACCGGCGGGTCGGGGTGATCGGCACCAGCGATCACGGTATGCGCGAGGCGCTGTTCCTGCGCGGCTACACCGCCGACGTCACGCTGATCGCCCCGGACAGCGACCATGATCTCGACGATGCCTGTCTGGAAAAGCTCGACGCAGCCGGCATCCGGCGCGTCGACGGACCATGTGGCGATTATCGGATCGACGGCGACCGGTTCGTCGTACGCACCGCCGAGGGCGAGATGGCGTTCGACAGCGTCTATCCTGCGCTCGGATCGCATATCCGCTCCGAACTGGCGGTTGCGGCCGGCGCGAAGGCGAGTGCAGACGGCTGTCTGGAGGTCGACGATCACCAGCGCACCTCGATCCCCGGCCTGTTCGCGGCCGGCGACGTGGTGAAGGGGCTCGACCAGATCAGCCATGCGATGGGCGAGGCCGGGGTCGCGGCGACGACGATCCGCAACCTGCTGAGCGAACGCCGCCCGCTGCGGCGGTGAGTTTTGTCGTGGACCGTATTCGGTCCGTCGCCGACCATTTCGGGTTGAGAACGACTGGCGGCAGCGAAGTGACTTGATCGGACGCGGCGACAACCGTATCCGATGTTGGTGACTACCCCGCCCTTCCGTCAGCTATTTTACGCCAGCCGCTGCGCGCACGGCGTCGATGTCGACAGGATCGTGCAGCAGTCGCGGCACAATAATGCCGTCGACGGGGTTACCGGGTTGCTATGGTATCAGGACGGTCTGTTCCTGCAGGTGATCGAAGGGCCGGAGAGCAGCGTCGCCGCCACTTTCGCCCGGATCGCCACCGATCCGCGGCATGAGGAGCTGACGATCCTGTCCGATCGTCCAATCGAGGCCCGCGAATTCGGCTATTGGAGCATGGAACGCGCGCAGAAAGGCAGCGTCGACACCGACGCGTTGCTCGCGCGGCTCGAACGGCGATTGTCCAATGCGCCGGAATCGGTGCGTCAGGCGTTCACCACCGCCGCCAATCGTTAATCAGTCGGCGGCGAACAGCGCGTCGACGACCAGCCGTTCGGCATTCCATTCGGGGACCGCTTGCGGCTGCATCGGCACCATGAAGCGCTTGCCGCCAGGGCGTTCGATCTCGATCACGTCGCCCGCGCCGAAATCGTCGATCGCGACGACTCGGCCCAGCGCCTCGCCCTCGCTCGACACCACCGGCAACCCTAGCAGGTCGGCATGGTAATATTCGCCCTCGCCCAGCGGGGGCAGTTGGTCGCGGCCGATCCATAGCTCGGTGCCGCGCATAGCCTCGGCCTTGGTCCGGTCGGCGATCTCGCGGAACTTGCCGATGACGCCGTTGGTGGCGGGGCGCACCGACACCAGCGTCAGTGCGCCGCCGTTCAACTTCGGATAGGCCGACAGATCGTCGGTGAACAGCTTCAGCCGAACCTCGCCGTTCAGCCCGTGCGCGCCGGCGATCGCCGCCAGCACGACCCGGTCGCGGTCCGCCGCCGCCGGTTCAGGCGTCGGGCGAGCCTTCGCCGCCCGCGGGGGCGTCGTCGCGGCCTTCGGCGGGTTCTTCCGCCGATCGGCCGGCATTGGTGGCGTCTTCGTCATGGTTCGGCTGCTGTTCGGGATCGATCATCGTTCATGCTCCTGGTCGAGTGGACCCGGAACGCACGACAACGATCATAGGGTGCCGGCGCGCCCGAAAAGACGCGCCGGCAGAACCCCTTATGCTTCGGCCGGAGCAGCAGCGGCTTCTTCGGCGGCCTTCGCCTTTTCGGCACGCTCCTCGGCGCGCTCGACGGCCTTCTCGCCCGGCTTGCCCTTGTTCGGGTTGTTGCGGGCGGCGCGTTCCTTCACGCCGGCCTTGTCGAGGAAACGCGCGACGCGGTCGGTCGGCTGCGCGCCGACGCCCAGCCAGTGGGTCGCACGCTCGGCATCAAGCACGACGCGCTTCTCGTCTTCCTTGCCCAGCAGCGGGTTGTAGGTGCCGATCTTCTCGATGAAGCGGCCATCGCGCGGGCTGCGCGCGTCGGCGACGACGATGCGGTAGTACGGACGCTTCTTCGAGCCGCCACGCGACAGACGGATGCTGAGTGCCATTATTCTTCTTCCTTCGTTGGTCTGTGTAAGCCGGTTCCGACCGGCGGTTACTTCTTTTTGATAAGGTTTTCGAAGCCGGGGGGCAGTTGCGGCATGCCCTTGCCACCCGTAAGACCCGGCAGGCCCGGCATTTCGCCGCCTGCCTTGCTCATCAGGTCGCCAAGCCCCGGACCGCCCAGCGCATTGCCGAGGCCGCCCATGCCGCCCTTGCCAAGCATCGCCATCATGCCCTTGATGCCGCCCATCTTCTTGAGCTTCTTCATCGCGGACTGCATTTCCTGATGCATCTTCAGGAGCTTGTTGACGTCCTGCACCGTGGTGCCCGACCCCTTGGCGATACGGATCTTGCGCTTGGCGTTGATCAGCTCGGGCTTGGCGCGTTCCTTGACCGTCATCGACGTGATCATCGCGTCCATGCGCAGCAGGATCTTTTCATCGACCGCGCCCGAGGCCATCGCCGCCTGCGCCTTCTTCATGCCGGGGATCATGCCGGCAAGCGCGCCGAGGCCGCCCATGCGCCGCATCTGCGCCAGCTGCCCGCGCAGGTCGTTCATGTCGAACTGACCCTTGGCGAGGCGGCCGGCCATGCGCTCGGCATCTTCGGCCTCGATCGACTGCGCCGCCTTCTCGACCAGCGAGACGACGTCGCCCATGCCGAGGATCCGGCCGGCGACTCGCTTCGGGTGGAACGGCTCGATCGCGTCCAGCTTCTCGCCGGTACCCGCGAACTTGATCGGCTTGCCGGTGACCGCGCGCATCGACAGCGCGGCGCCGCCGCGCGCATCGCCGTCCATGCGGGTCAGGATGACGCCGGTCAGCGGCACCTGTTCGGAGAAGTTCTGCGCGACGTTGACCGCGTCCTGACCGGTCAGCGAGTCGACGACCAGCAGGATTTCGTTCGGCCGGGCGATCTCCGCCACCGCCTTCATCTCGTCCATCAGCGCCTGATCGACGTGCAGACGACCCGCCGTATCGAGCATGACGACGTCATAGCCCTGCAGCTTCGCCGATTGCAGCGCGCGCCGGGCGATATCGACCGGCTGCTGCCCCGCCACGATCGGCAACGTCGCGACCTCGACCTGCGTCCCCAGTACCGCAAGCTGTTCCTGCGCGGCCGGGCGATTGACGTCGAGCGACGCCATCATCACCTTCTTGCCCTCACGCTTGGCGAGCAGCTTGGCGAGCTTGGCGGTGGTGGTGGTCTTGCCCGACCCCTGCAGACCGACCAGCATCACGACCGCCGGCGGGGTGACCGCGACGTCGAGTTCGGCCGTGTCCGGCCCCAGCATGTCGACCAGCGCGTCATGGACGATCTTGACGACCTGCTGCCCCGGCGTGATCGAGCGCAGGACATTCTGGCCGACGGCCGCTTCGGTCGCCTTCTCGACGAATTCGCGCGCGACCGGCAGTGCCACATCGGCTTCGAGCAGCGCGACGCGGACTTCGCGCATCGCGGTGCGAACGTCGGCTTCGGTCAGCGCGCCGCGACCGCGCAAGCGATCGAACACTCCTCCCAGCCGGTCACTCAGACTCTCGAACACGCGTACCACTCCAACCTTGCCGTACGGGAAACGCTCAAGCAAAACACGCCGGCGGACGAAACCTCGTCGGCCGGCGTCGCCCATGGGCGGCAATGCTGAACGTCTCCGCACGGAAACGATCCGGGGCGCCTATCCCAAAACTCGGTTCAGCGCAAGCGATGACGATCGACGACCGGTCCATGGCGGACGATGGGCCGGCTTTAACCGCTTCTATACCGATGGTCGGGATAAGAATTGCCGATGGAATGGGATCGTCAAAGAGGAACCGAGGGCATCAGCCCTGCTCCGGCGGAACCGCGGGAAGGCGGCGAACGCTGGACTCTGGCGATCTGCGTCTCGGCGATCCTGCTGTTCGTCGGCCTCAGTTTCGCGGTCATTTCCGGGCTGCTCGACCATCGTTACTATGGCGGCGAACCGGTGGCGCAGCCGCTGGTGACGGCGCTGCTCATCAATGCCGCGCTGGTCATCTTCGGCTGGCGCCGCCACCGCGCCGTACGGATCGAGATGCATGGCCGATCCGCCGCCGAGGAACGCGCACGGATGCTGGCGTCGCGCGATCCGCTGACCGGCTTCCTCAATCGCCGCAGCCTCAGCGAAGCGGGTGCCGCGCTGCTGCGTTCGGCGACGAAGCGCGATCAGGCGGTGGCGCTGCTGATCGTCGACCTCGATCATTTCAAGATGGTCAACGACATGCACGGCCATGCGGCGGGCGACAGCGTGCTGCGCAGCGTCGCGCTGGAGATTGCCGGGGCGATGCCCCCAGCCGCGCTGACCGCGCGGTTCGGCGGCGATGCCTTCGCCTGCGCCTTCGTCTTCGACGCGCGCGATCCGGCGGTCGTCGAACGCATTGCCGGCCGGGTCATCACCGCGCTTTCGCAGCCGATGTTCGTCGACGATCTGCGCATCCATCTGAGCTGTTCGATCGGCATCGCGCGGTCGGACTTTGACGGGGGCAGCATCGACACGCTGCTGCGCGCCGCCGATATCGCGATGTATTCGGCCAAGAAATCGGGTCGCGGCGACTTCACCTGGTTCAACCGGGCGATGGAGAACGCGCTGATCGATCGCAACGACATCGAAAGCGGGTTGCGTCAGGCGATCCCCGCCGGACAGGTCGTTCCCTTTTTCGAACCGCAGGTCGATCTGGCCACCGGCCGGCTGTGCGGGTTCGAGGTGCTGGCGCGCTGGGTCCATCCGACGCAGGGGCCGATCCCGCCCGATCGCTTCATTCCGGTGGCGGAGGAAGCCGGGCTGATCGGCGACCTGTCGCTCTCGATCATGCGCCAGGCGTTCGCGGCCGCACGCGACTGGGACCCGGGCATCACCCTGTCGGTGAACATCTCGCCATGGCAGTTGCGTGACGCGTGGCTGGCGCAGAAGATCATCAAGACCACGGTCGAATCCGGTTTCGCCGCGAACCGGCTGGAGATCGAGATCACCGAAAGCGCGCTGTTCGACAATCTGCCGCTGGCGCAGTCGATCGTCGGATCGCTCAAGAACCAGGGCGTCCGGCTGTCGCTCGACGATTTCGGCACCGGTTATTCGAGCCTCGCGCATCTGCGGGCATTGCCGTTCGACCGGATCAAGATCGACAAGAGCTTCGTCCTGTCGCTGCTCGACAATGCCGATTCGGCGGCGATCGT
Source organism: Sphingomonas sp. BL-S-05 (assembly GCF_055521695.1). Classification (NCBI taxonomy): domain Bacteria; kingdom Pseudomonadati; phylum Pseudomonadota; class Alphaproteobacteria; order Sphingomonadales; family Sphingomonadaceae; genus Sphingomonas; species Sphingomonas sp. BL-S-05. The sequence continues at coordinate 1,643,021 of NZ_CM145499.1, forward strand.
CCATGCGATCATCGGTCTGGGCGAAAGCCTGAACCTGCCGATCACCGCCGAGGGGGTCGAGACCGACGCGATCGCCGAACGGCTGGCCGCGCTCGGTTGCGCCAAGGCACAGGGCTGGGCCTATAGCCGGCCGTTGTCGGTGGCCGACACCCGGCGGATGCTGGCGGCGCGCGGGCTGCTCCATTGCGGCGGGGGGAGCGATCCCGAACTGACCGACCTTACCAACCGGCGTCGGGCCGGCTGAGATAGGCACGTTCCGCCGCGGTCGATTCGCGGCCGAGCGCGGCATTGCGCGACGGATAGCGGCCATAGCGCGCCAGGACGGCCGCATGGTCGCGAGCGAATTGCAGGTTCACCGGATTGCCGAGCGACTCGAAGCAGCGCAGCGAGAAGCGCGCGACGCCGGCATCCTCGCTGTGCATCAACGGCATATAGAGGAACGCACGTTCGAGCGGTTTGAATTCCCTGTCGTCGCCACGGGCGATGCCGATCAGCGCGAGTTCGAGCGCGAGCGGGTCGGCGGCGAATGCCTCGGCGGTGCCGCGATAGATATTGCGCGAGAACTGGTCGAGCAGGATGACCGCAGCGAGCAGATGATGTTCTTCGTCCCGCCACTCCGCCGCCTCGCTCGCCAATACCGTATCGCGCAGTGCCCCGAAGCGCTCCGCGATCGTCGCATCGAGCGCCGCATCCTTGGCGAAATGCCGTTCCGGCCCGACCTCGTCGAACCAGAAGTCGAGCACGCCCCGCGCGTTCGCGTGGACTTCGCGTGTCCCTGTCCCTAGATCACCGCCCATGCCATCCTCCGCTGGTCCCACTATCATCACGCTCGGTTGTCGGCTGAACATCGCCGAAAGCGATGCGATCCGCGCGCTGGTCGTCGATCGCGACGTGACCGTGGTCAATAGCTGTGCGGTCACCAACGATGCGGTCGCTGCCACCCGCCGCGCGATCCGGCGCGCCCGCCGCGACCGGCCGGCGGCGGAACTGATCGTCACCGGCTGCGCGGCACAGATCGATCCGGCGCAGTTCGCGGCGATGCCCGAAGTCGATCGGGTCATCGGCAATTCGGACAAGCTGAACCCGGTCGCGTGGGGCTCTGCCGATCCGATCGTCGTCCGTGAGTTCGCCCGGGTGCTCGACACCGCGCCGCAACTGGCCGGCGGGTTCGAAGGGCAGACGCGCGCCTTTGTCGAAGTGCAGAATGGCTGCGACCATCGCTGCACCTTCTGCGCGATACCCGCAGGGCGTGGACCGTCGCGTTCGGCGACGATCGACGGCGTGGTCGCGCAGGTCGCGGCCCTCGTCGCGGCCGGCCATGCCGAGGTCGTGCTGACCGGTGTCGACCTGTCGAGCTATGGCGACGACCTGTCCGATACGCCGAGACTCGGCGATCTGGTCGCGGCGATCCTCGTCCGTACGCGCTTGCGGCGCTTGCGGCTTTCTTCGCTCGATCCCGCAGCTATCGACGACAAGCTGTTCGAATTGCTGACGAACGAACCGCGCGTCATGCCGCACGCCCATCTGTCGTTCCAGGCGGGCGACGATATGGTGCTAAAGCGGATGCGCCGCCGCCACCGCCGCACCGACGCGGTCGCGCTGGTCGACCAGCTGAAGTCCGCACGTCCCGATATCGCGATCGGCGCCGACCTGATCGCCGGCTTTCCGACCGAGGACGATGCGATGGCGGCGAACACGCTCGCGCTCATCGACGATTGCGACATTGTCCATGCCCATGTCTTTCCCTACAGCCCGCGCGCCCGCACGCCTGCCGCGCGGATGCCGCAGGTGCCACCGCCGGTCGGCAAGGCGCGCGCACAGGCGTTGCGTGTCGCCGCCGAACGCCGCCATCGTGACTGGCTCGAGCGGCAGATCGGCACTACCGCCGAAATTCTCGTCGAACGTCCCGGCACGCGCGGACACAGCCCCGGCTTCGCCGATGTCTCGCTTCCCCCCTGCCCGCCCGGCTCGATCGTGACCGCGCGGCTGACCCAACTCGAAGGCAATCAGTTGATCGGAATGCCCCTATGAGCCTTTCGTGGCACGAACGCCTGCTCGGCGGTCTGAAGAAGACGTCCGACCGGCTGACCGGCAACCTCGTCGGCCTGTCCGCCGCACGGCTCGACGACGCGCAACTCGACGATATCGAGGAAGCGCTGATCGCCTCCGACCTCGGTCCCGCCACCGCCGCCCGCGTCCGACAGCGCCTTGCCGAAGGGCAATATGAGCGCAACATGGAGGAACTGGGCATCCGGCTGGTCGTCGCCGAAGAGATCGAAAAGGTCTTAACACCGGTCGCCAAGCCGCTGGAAATCGAGGCGTTTCCGCGTCCGCAGGTTATCCTCGTCATCGGCGTCAACGGGTCGGGCAAGACCACCACCATCGCCAAGCTGGCCAAGACCCTGGTCGAACAGGATTATGGCGTCATGCTGGCCGCCGGCGACACCTTCCGCGCGGCCGCCATCGGCCAGCTTCGCACTTGGGCCGAGCGGATCGGCGTGCCGATCGTCAGCGGTGCCGAGGGGGGCGACGCCGCCGGCATCGTCTATGAAGCGGTCAAGCAGGCGACGGCGACCGGCATCGACGTGCTGATCGTCGACACCGCCGGACGCCTGCAGAACAAGCGCGAGTTGATGGACGAACTGGCCAAGGTTCGCCGTGTCCTCGGCCGGCTTAACCCGGCAGCGCCGCACGACGTCGTCCTCGTTCTCGACGCGACGACCGGTCAGAATGCGCTCAACCAGATCGAGGTGTTCAAGGAGACGGCGGGCGTCACCGGCCTCGTCATGACCAAGCTCGACGGCACCGCGCGCGGCGGCGTGCTGGTCGCGGCGGCGGAGAAGTTCGGCCTGCCGATCCACGCAATCGGCGTGGGCGAGACTGCCGACGACCTGCGCGGCTTCGACGCCAACGAAGTGTCGCGGATCATCGCCGGTGTCGAACGGGTGCGCAAATGACCGCGCAGCGCCAACCCGCCTCGCCGCTGTTCCGCATGGCGCTCGATTACGGGCCGCTGGTGGTGTTCTTCGTCGCCAATCTGCTGGCCGGCAAGATCGGCCTGCCCGACATGATCGATTCGCTGGCGCAGGTCATCATCGCCAGCACCGCGTTCATGATCGCCAGCGTCATCGCGATCATCGTATCCAAGTGGAAGACCGGCCATATCTCGCCGATGTTGTGGCTGTCGGCGGGGCTGGTCGTCGTGTTCGGCGCGCTGACCCTCTATTTCCGCGACGATACCTTCATCAAGATGAAGCCGACGATCGTCTATGCGATGTTCTCGGCGATCCTGACCTTCGGATTGGTGACCGGGCGGCCGTTGCTGCAACAATTGCTCGAAACCGCCTATCCGGGGCTGAGCGCGGTTGGCTGGCGCAAGCTGACCGTCAACTGGGCGGCGTTCTTTGCGTGCATGGCGGTGCTCAACGAGGTCGTGTGGCGCCATTCGACCTGGGATTTCTGGGTCGGGTTCAAGCTGTGGGGCGCGGTGCCGCTGACGCTGCTGTTCGCGCTGGCGAATATTCCGATGTTGTTGAAACACGGCCTGAAGGTCGGCGAAGAGACGCCGCTGCCCCCCGCAGACTAACTCCCTCTCCCCTTCAGGGGAGAGGGCCGGGGAGAGGGGGAGTCCCGAACGTAACGCCCACGAAAAAGGGGCGGTCCTCGCGGACAGCCCCCTCTCCCAAGCCTCTCCCCTGAAGGGGAGAGGGCTATTCGGCTTACTTCACCGCAGCGTCGTACCGCTGGCCGACCTTGTCCCAGTCGACCACGTCCCACCACGCCTTCAGATACGCCGGACGCGCATTGCGGTAGGTGATGTAGTAAGCGTGTTCCCAAACGTCGTTGCCAAGGATCGGCGTGCCCTTGACCGGCGCGACGTCCATCAGCGGATTGTCCTGGTTCGGCGTCGAGGTAATGGCCAGCTTGCCATCCTGCCCGACGATCAGCCACGCCCAGCCCGATCCGAACTGGTTCGCGCCGGCGGTGTTGAACTGCTCCTTCAGCTGGTCCAGCCCGCCGAACTGCTGATCGATCGCGTCCTTGAGCGCGCCCGAGGGCTGCGACCCGCCACCCTTCATGGTTTCCCAGAAGAAGGTGTGGTTCCAATAGCCGCCGCCATTGTTTCGCAGCTTGGCCGAACCGCTGCCGATATTGGCAAGCAGTTCCTCGATCGACTTGCCCTCCAGGCTCGCATCTTCCGACACGGCTTCGTTCAGCTTGTCGGTATAGGCCTGATGATGCTTGTCATGGTGCAGCGTCATCGTTTCCTTGTCGATGGTCGGCTCCAGCGCGTCATAGGCATAGGGCAGCGGCGGAAGTTCGAACGCCATGGCAATCCTCCTTAGGAAAAGAACTCGCTCGACCGAACGCGGCGGACCCCGCTTGGCTCCGATCGTTACGCCCGCGAACCCATAGGCGTGGCCGGCGGTGTCGAAAAGGGGGTCAGCCGCCCTGCCCCAGCATTCCGTGACGCTTCAAGGCATGGCGCAACTGGTCATAGGTCAGCCCGATCGCGTCGGCGCAGTTGCGCTGGTTGTAGCGCGCTTCCGCCATCGCCCGCGTGAGCAGCTGCCGTTCGAAGCGATTGACCCGCGTCTTGAAGTCTTCGCACGGATCGTCGGGGGCGGCGGACTCGATCGTCGGCGTTCCCACGACCGGCGCCGCACCCAATGCGGCCTGGTTCGCATTCGAGCGCGGGCGAAAGGGCGAGGCGAACGGATCGATCTCGACCAGATCGATCGGCCCCGGCCGTTCCCAGCGATAGACCGACCGCTCGACCGCGTTGCGCAATTCGCGGACATTGCCAGGCCAGCGATGCTCCATCAGCTGATCGACCGCGTTCGGCCCGAACCCGACCCATTCGTCGCGCCCGATCTCCGCCGCCATGCGCCGCCCGAAGAAGTCGGCCAGCACCATGATATCGCCCGGTCGCGCGCGTAACGGGGGCAAAGTCACCACCTCGAAACTCAACCGGTCGAGCAGGTCGGCGCGGAACGTGCCGCATTCGACGCGGTCGGGCAGATGCTCGTTGGTCGCGGCGACGATGCGGACATCGACCCGCAACGGCCGCGACGATCCGATCCGTGTCACCTCGCCATATTCGACCGCGCGCAACAGCCGCTCCTGTGCACCCATCGACAGCGTGCCCAGTTCGTCGAGGAACAGCGTACCGCCATCGGCCTCCTCGAACCGCCCTGCCCGTGCCTTGGTCGCGCCGGTGAACGCACCTGCTTCATGCCCGAACAATTCCGCCTCGATCAGCGTCTCGGGCAGTGCGGCGCAGTTCATCACCACCAGCGGCTGGTCCCAGCGCCCCGACAGGCGGTGCAGTCGTTCGGCGACCAGTTCCTTGCCCGTTCCCCGTTCCCCGATCACCAGCACCGGACGATCGAGCGCGGCCGCCCGGCTGGCCCGTTCGAGGGCATCGAGAAACGGACCGGACTGGCCGACGACCTGGGTTGCGCGCTCCATGCCGATGATGTGGCGTATTTTCCCAATAGTTCGCAAGAGGCCAAATGCGCCGGCGTCAACGATCTGTGAAAAGTGACGCAAATCCGTCATTTTTCGATTTGGCACGCCTCCTGCAAGGTATTGTGCAAGCCCGACACAGGGCGCACGCTACAGCTTCAGGGAGTTCCACCATGATCCGCATCAACAAGAACGTGACCACCCGCCAGTCGCTCCTCAGCCTGATCGGCGCGGTTGCGGTCTGCGTCACTGCCTTCGGCGTCACGACCGCACCCGGTCCGATCGCCACCACCCATGCCGCCGCGCCGATCGCGTAAGGCGGCAGGCCGGGGCGGTTCTGCCCCGTTCCGTCCCGGCCACCCACGCATTCTTCAGGAGTAACCGATGGGCATTTTCTCCCGCACCCGCGACATCATCGCCGCCAACGTCACCGACCTGCTCGACAAGGCCGAAGACCCCGCGAAGATGATCCGCATGATCATCCTCGAAATGGAGGAAACGCTGGTCGAGGTCCGCGCATCCGCCGCGCGCACCATCGCCGACCAGAAGGAAATGCGCCGCCACATCTCCAAGCTCGACAAGCTGCAGGAAAGCTGGACCGAAAAGGCCGAACTGGCGCTGAGCAAGGACCGCGAGGATCTAGCCAAAGCGGCACTGGTCGAACGCCAGAAGGCTGTTGACATGATCGAACAGCTCAATTCGGAGATCGTCGTGCTCGACGACGCGCTGCGCGCTTCGGAAGCCGATATCGCCAAGCTGCAGACCAAGCTGCGCGAGGCGCGGACCCGGCAGAACGCCATCCAGACTCGGATGGAAAGCGCCAACAACCGCACCAAGCTGCGTGAAATGTATGCCGGTTCCAAGACCGCCGAGGCGTTCAGCCGCTTCGACGTTCTCGAACGCCGCGCCGATCTGGCCGAGGGTCGCGCCGAAGCGGCCGGCATGGGCCAGGGTGGCAAGAGCCTCGAGGACGAGATCGCCGAGCTGCGGCAGTCGGACAAGATCGATGCCGAACTGGCCGCGCTCAAGGCCCGCCTGAACCGGGAGGGCTGATCGCGATGGGCGATTTCCTGATCGGCATGGTCGCCGTCGCCGCACTCCTGATCGGGCTGCCGTGGCTGATCCTCCACTATATCACCAAGTGGAAACAGTCGCCGACGCTGACCAACGAGGACGAGCGACTGCTCGACGACATGCATCTTACTGCCCGCCGGCTCGAAGAGCGGCTCCAGACGATCGAGCGGATCATCGCCGCCGACAATCCGGACTTCCGCCCATCGATGCCGCGCCGGGAATATCCGGAAAGCGATTTCCGCAACCACGACTATTCACGGAGGGACTGATGTCCGGCGCACGCACCAAATTTTATGTCGACAAGGCAAATGGCAAGATGTCGGGCGTGTGCGCCGGCATCGCCGACTATACCGGTGTCGAGGTCATGTGGATTCGCATCGGCACGGTGTTGCTGACGCTGGCCGGTGGCTTTCCCTGGACGGTGATCGCCTATTTCATGATCGCCTGGATGGCGCAGAAGAAGCCGCACGGCCTGTACGAAAGCCGCGAGGACGAGAAATTCTGGCAGGGCGTCCGGTCGAACCCGACCCGCACCGCGTCGGAAATGCGCTCTACTTTCCGTGACATCGACCGTCGCCTCGCCGACATCGAAATGTATTATACCAGCCGCAACACCCGTCTGGCGGACGAGATCGACAGCCTGCGCTGAACCGATCCCCGCCGGGGCAGATTAGGGGAGAGAGACGATGAATTGGGGTGGACCAGGGTTCGTGCTGTCGATCATCGCGATCGTCATGATCGCGAGCATTGTGAAGACCGCGATCCGCGCGAAGCACGGTTATCCGCTGGATGACGAAACGTGCGAGGGCAAGGGCAAGCGCCGCCGCCGTCAGGATGAGATCGACGCGACGCGACAGGCACGGTTGATGGCCGATCAGAACGAGCAGTTGCAGGCGAAGGTCCTGCGCCTCGAAGAGCGGATCGCCGTCCTCGAACGCATCGCCACCGATCCCGCCACGCGAACCGCCCGCGAAATCGACGCGCTGCGCTGAACCCGAGGACGACCGACATGATGAGCACCAACCCCGACTTCATCCCGATGATCGTCACCATTTGCCTGACCGGCATGGCGGCGTGGGTCATCACCACCTGGCTCCGCGTCAAGAACGGCTATCCGCTACAGGGCGGCTGGGGGCAGAGCGTCTATCCCCGCGCCAATGACGAGACGGTCGAACGGGTCAAGCTGCTGAGTCAGGAAAACGCGCAGCTCAAGGCCGAACTGGGATCGATCAAGGACCGGCTCGCCAATGTCGAACGCATCGTGACCGACGGCGCGCACGGCCTCGAACGTGAGATCGAGCAGTTGCGCGGCCGGACGAACTGAAAGGACCGACCATGAGCCCCTTCATCATCCCCGCCCTCGCCCTGATGATCCCGATCGTCGCGATCCTCAGCAAGCTGGTCTTTCAACCCTGGCTGGAACTCAAGGAACGCGAATTGCAGGTCCGCGGCACCGAGACCGCCGAAAAGGCCGCGCAATATGCCGCGCAGACCGAACGGCTGGAACAGCGGGTGCGCGTCCTCGAACGCATCATTACCGACCGCGGCGTCGACCTCTCCGACGAGATCGAACGCCTCCGCGACAAACCGCTCAACTGACAAACCCGACGAAAAGGGCAGTCCGATGAACCTGACTCTTACCCTCGCACTCGCCGCCACCACCCTTGCCGCCGTGGCGATCGTCTCTGCCACGCTGCTGTCGGGCTGGCGCGGCTGGCTGGCCCTGCAACAACAGCGGCTCGGCGAACAGCCCGTCAGCCAGCCTACCCCCAATGCCGGCACCCGGATCGAGATCGCCGACTTGAAGGAACGCATCCGCAAGCTCGAAGCGATCGCCGCCGGGGTGGAACTGTAACGCTTAATGCCTATAGCGGCGTCATGCAGAGCATCGACGATATCCGCGAAGAATATGACTTTCTCGACGGCGACGACCGCTACCGGCTCCTCATCGATCTGGGCCGGCAGCTGGAGCCGATGCCCGACCCCCTCAAGACCGATGCGACGCTGGTCCGGGGCTGTTCGGCATCGGTCTGGGTCTATCCCCAGCAACAGGGCGACGGCACGCTCCACTTCCTCGCCGACAGCAACGCCGCGATCACCAAGGGGATCATCGCGCTGGTGCTGGCAACCGTACAGGACCGCAAGCCCGACGCGATCCTCGCCTCCGATATCGAAGCGACCCTCGCCCCCTTCGACCTGCGCAACCAGTTGAGTTCCAACCGGACACAGGGCATTCCGAACATGATCGCCCTGATCCGGGAAACGGCCCAGCGGCTGGCGTGAAGCAGGCACTGATCCGGGCGGGCGGTGTGGCGATCGCCGCCGGGCTGGCCGTTGCGGCGCTGGGCTTCCACAATGCGCTCGCTGATCCGATCGTCCGCCAATTGCGGGTGAACGCCGCGGTCCCGCAAACCTCGGTCGTGCTGCTGGCCGACCTGCACGTCGCAGGCCCGGACATGCCGCCCGATCGGCTGGCACGCATCGTGGCGCAGACGAATTCGCTCAAACCCGATCTCGTCCTGATCGCGGGCGACTTCGTCAGTGACAAGAGGCTGGCGACGCGGCGCTATTCGACCCGGGCCGCCATCGCTCCCCTCGCCAAGCTGCGCGCGACGCACGGGACCATCGCAGTGCTCGGCAACCATGATCACTGGCGCGATGCCGGGGAAGTTCGTCGCGAGTTGGCGGCGGCTGGCGTCAAGCTGCTGGACAATGATGCGATCCGCGTCGGTCCGCTGGTCGTCGGCGGCGTGGACGATGCGATGACCGGCCATGCCGACATGCCCCATACGGTCAACGCGATGCGCCGGATCGGTGGCCTGCCGATTCTGCTCAGCCACAGCCCCGACGCCTTTCCCGACATGCCTCCGGAGATTGGGCTGATGATTGCCGGCCATACCCATTGCGGACAGGTGCATCTGCCGTTCGTCGGGGCGCTGACCTATGCGTCCGACTATGGCGACCGTTATGGTTGCGGCATCGTCCGGGAACGGGGGCGGACGGTCGTGGTCAGCGCCGGCCTCGGCACCAGTGTCCTGCCGATCCGCTTCGGCGCGCCGCCCGATCTGTGGCGGATCACGATCGGGCGGTAGGGTCCGATTCATCTGCCTCGACCCGTCGCCCCGGCGCAGGCTGGAGCTTCGGCGACTCGTGCCCAGCACTATCACTGGGAGATTCTAGCCTGCGCTTGAATGACGAGACGGATCAGCGGCAATGGCGGGACATTAGAGCGGTTTCCGGTCAGGTTCGATCACCCCGCCGCTTCAGCGGTCGTCCGCAGGGCGATGACGGCGGTTCAAACCGGTCGGGAACCGCTCTAATTGCTGCCTAATCCCAACCGCGCCGCCACTGCATCTAGATCGTCTCCCGGCCGCACCAGCAGCCATTCGCCCGGCCGTTCGCTGTCGACCACGAGCACCGCGCCTTTTGGACAGACGTCGAGGCACTTCACTTCCACCACCCCCGCTGCGCCCTTCGGCCCGTTCTTCAGCTTCAGGTGCTTGCGCAGCGCCTTGGCCAGCGGCTTGGCCGACTCGCCGAAGCCGCCGTCCAGCTTCTTCGAACATTTGGCGCAGACCAGTATCGCCTTGCTCCAGCGCGAACGGACCTCGCGCTTCACGCCGGCTTCCAGCTCCGCCGTTCCTCGGCAACGCGCAGCACGTCATAGGCCGCCTGGATCGCGTGGAATTTCTTGGCCGCCTCGGCATCGCCGGGACGGACATCGGGGTGGAAGACCTTGGCCAGCTTGCGCCACGCCAGGCGGATCGTGTCGAAATCGGCGTCGGGATCGCACTCCAGCACTTCCAGCGCGCGCATCTCATCGCGCGATCGGCTTCCGTCGCCCGACCCGGCCCACGCGTTCGATGCAGACGCCGCATAGCCATTGGCGGTGCGCCGTTCGGCCTCTTCGCGTGCCTTGGCTTCTTCTTCGTTCAGCCCCTCGAAGTAATTCCAGCCCTTATTGTACTCGGCGGCATGGGCTTCGCAGAAATACCAGCGATCGGGGTTGTTCGGCGATTTGGGCGCCGGGCATTTGCCGGGTTCGGTACAGCCATGCCGGTCGCACAGCTTCACCGTCTGCGCCTCGCGGCCCTCGCTATAGCCGCGCCAGCGGGGAAAGCCCCAGTCGTTCGATCGCGTATGTCGTGCCATTGTCTTCGAAATAAGCCGCCGTGCGCCCCACGCAACCCATTGCCGCGCGCGAATGTCAGAGGGTCTGTAAGCCGGGTTCTGTCCACCCGCCAAAGCGGGATAGGCGACCATTCCTCTCGGACGACGCTTGCGCGCCGTCTCCAGCAACCAACCCGGGCAGCGGGCCGGAACATGCCCCGAAGCGCTTGCGCACTTCATGCCGCCCCTATTCGGTCTTGCTCCCGGTGGGGTTTGCCATGCCGCTGCCGTTACCGGCCGCGCGGTGCGCTCTTACCGCACCCTTTCACCGTAACCCGGCCGAAGCCAAAGGCCGTCTGCTCTCTGTGGCACTGTCCCTGAACCCCCGGCCGAAGCCGAAAGCCCGCCGGGCGTTACCCGGCACCGTCGTTTCCGTGGAGCCCGGACTTTCCTCGGCACGCTTATCGCGTGACGCGGCCGCCCGACCCTCTGACGCTGGCGTCCCTAGCGGCTTGTCGACGCACGTTCAATCGTCGCCTTGCGGCTTGGGCAGCAGCAGCGCGAGCAGCAGCATCCGGCATTCGCCATCGGCGATGCCGTCGATCATCTCGGGACGGAACCGCCGCTGGAACGCGGTGATCGCCGCTGTGGGATCAGACACGTCATAGCCGAAGCGTTCGAGCGCCAGCAGGAAGCCGGCATCGCTCCATCCCGGATCCATCAGGTTGCGCGTCGGTCGCGGCAGCGCGAGCCGCAGCCGGGCCAGGCGGTTCCACGGGAACAGCTCGCCCGGATCCTGCTTGCGCGTGGGGGCGATGTCCGAATGGCCGACGACATTGCCCCGGGTGATCTGGTGCCGGTCCTTGATCGCGTGGACCAGCGGGATCAGCGCGTCGATCTGCGCCTCGGGGAATGCGCGATAGCCGAATTCATGGCCCGGATTGACCAGTTCGATGCCGATCGATGCGCTGTTGATGTCGGTGATCCCGCGCCAGTGCGCCTTGCCGGCATGCCAGGCGCGCTTATCCTCGGCGACCAGCCGGTGGATCGTCCCGTCCTCCTCGACGACATAATGCGCCGACACTTCCGCCGCCGGATCGGTCAGTCGCGCGATCGCCGATGCCGCATCGGTCATGCCGGTATAATGCAGCACCAGCATCGTGACCGGCAGGCTGCGTTCGCCGAAATTGGGCGACGGCGTCTCGATCATCTGCACGCGACTCTTTCCCCTCACGCCACTGCGCCCCGATTGCGGCGGGACGCGGGGAAAGGCAAGGTCAGTGCGCGGCCGGCCGGTACAGCCCGCGATAGCGTTCGGACGGAACCAGCGCGTCGGTATGGCCGATCACGGTCTCGCCCGCGCCCAGCACCAGCAACCCGCCCGGCCGCAGCACGGGGGCGATCCGGTCGAGCACCGCGCCGCGCGTCGCGGGCGACAGGTACATCAACACGTTGCGGCACAGCACGATATCGAACTTGCCCCCCGGCATCGGGTCGGCGATCAAGTTTTGCTGGCCGTAGAGCAGCCGGAAGCGCAGCTCCGCCTTCGCTTCCCATAGATCGTCACGCGGTTCGAACCATTGCATCATCCGCCGGATAGGCAATCCGCGCTGGATCTCGAACTGGGTATAGCGCGCCGCCCGCGCCCGCGTCAGCGCGCGCATCGAAATGTCGGTCGCGCGGATTTCGGGCGGCAGGATGCCGGTCCGCTCGCTCGCTTCGGCGAACAGCATCGCCATCGACAGCGGCTCTTGTCCCGTCGAACAGGCGGCCGACCAGATGCGCAGCCGGCGCGGCGTTTCCGCAACCATGTCGATCGCCGCCTGCACGACGGTGTCGAGCGTCGCGGCGTCGCGAAAGAAGGATGTCTCCTGGTTCAGCAGCGCATCGACCACCAGATCGGCCAGCCCGCGCTCGGCCGCCGTCCGATCGTTGATCCGCGCCACCAGTTCGTCGAGCGTGGTCAGCCCGCGTTCGCGCAGCATCGGCTGCAGCGCGCTGTCGATCCGCCACGCGCGCCCGGCGTCGAGCTGTTGCCCGGTACGCTGTTCGAGCAGCGCGACGATCGCGTTCGCGGCGGGGCCGAGCGGGCCGGCAGGGCGCGCCACGGTCATGCCGGTCGCCGCCGCCGCGCGACGAACGCGCCCAGTTGCGCCGGCGTCCCAATGGTGTTCGCCAGTCCTGCCTCGGCCACCGCCCCGGGCATGCCCCATACGACCGAACTCGCCTGATCCTGCACCGCGACCACGCCCCCTGCCGCCCGAATATTCGCCGCCCCGCGTGCCCCGTCCCGGCCCATGCCCGACAGCACGATCGCCAGCGCCCGCGCGCCGAACACCTGCGCCACCGAATCGAACATCGGATCGACCGACGGCATGCAGCCGCTGATCGATGGCGCCCGATCGAGACGCGTCGCCGCACCGTCGCTGGTCGGCACCACCCGGATATGCGCATCGCCCGGCGCCACGATGAGCCGCCCGCGCTGGATGCGCAGGCTGTCGCGCGCCACGTCCACGGGCCGCCGCGCCAGCCCGGCAAGCTGCTGCGCGAAATATTCGGTGAACGTCCCCGGCAGATGCTGGGTGACGAGGATCGGTATGTCGAGTTCGGGCGGAATCGCCGCCAGCAGCGGCGCGAGCGCATGGATGCCCCCCGTCGACGCGCCGATCGCGATGATGTCGAACGCGTCGCTGCGTGCCTGGGCGAAACCGCCGGTCGCGCGCGGCACCGTGCGCATCACCCGTTCGACCAGCCCCTCCAGCCGCGCGGCGAACCCGCCCGCCAGCGGCGAGGATTCGGGCTTGGCCAGCGTTGCCGCCGCGCCCAGTGACAGCGCATGGGCGGCGGTCGGCGATCCGTCTGCACAGTCGCCGGACAGCACGATCACCCGCACCCCCGGCGCCGCCGCCAACAGGTCGGGCAACCCCGACAGGCCGTCGATGCCGGGCAAATTGATGTCGAGCAGGATCAGGTCAGCCGTCCCGCCCGCCAGACTGCCGGTCGCCTGTACGATGCCGCCGACCGCCGCGACGACACGGTGTCCGGGCATCGCCTCGACGATGCGGGTCAGCACCGCGCGGGTCACCGCCGAATCGTCGACGATCAGGACCCGTACGGCCGTACCGTCCGCTGCGGCGGTTCGGGCGAACGGGGCGTTCACGACCTGGTTTCGGGCCGGATCAGGCGACGCCGACGATCTGAAGCTTGCTCTCCAACGTCTCGCGGTCGAACGGCTTCATGACATATTCGTCGGCCCCGGCCTCGATCGCCGCACGGATATAGGCCATGCCGTTCTCGGTCGTGCAGAATACGACCTTGGGCTGCATGCCGCCCTCGCTCTGGCGCAGCGCGCGCAGGAAATCCATGCCGCTCATCACCGGCATGTTCCAGTCGAGCAGGATCACGTCGGGCTGCGCCTTGGCGCACTGGTCGAGCGCCTCGCGTCCGTCGCCCGCCTCGCGCACCTCGAACTGGAGCGTTTCGAGAATATGCCGGGCGACCTTGCGGATCACCTTCGAATCATCGACGACCAGGCAACTCTTCATGACAACACCCCATGTTGGTACGCACGACAATAGGGCGCTTTCGTAAGCGCCGCGTTAAAGTTCAGGCGGCGGCCCGTCCGGCATCGGCCGCCCGCGCGACGATCGCCGGCAGGTCGAGGATCAGGACGACGCGCCCTTCATGCTCGATCAGGCCGTTGGTGATCGCCGCCCATGCCGGCCCCGGCAACAGACCCGCCGACAGCGGTTTCGGTACGAAGCGATGCGCATCGTCCAGCGCGTCGACCAGCAGCGCGTAATGATGCCCGTCGACCTGCGTCACCACCGCGCGGCGGCGCGCGGCCGGCGGTGCCGCGGGGTCGAGCACGATCGCGGTATCGATCACCGTCACCACCCGGCTGCGCAGTGCCGCCAGTCCGCGCACCGCGCGCGACGTGCGCGCGACCGGCGTGATCTCGCCGATATCGACCACCGATTCGACATGGTCGGACCGGATGGCGACCTCCTGACCGACGATGGTCGCAAGCAGGAACAACTGGGGCATGCTCAACCTCCCGCCGCGATGCGCAGCGCCCGCAACACGCCTTCGCGGTCGTAGCGATAGATGCTGCCGTCGCCGGTATCGGCGGGAGACGCGCGCAGCCGTACCACCGGCGCGCCGGCGACCGGGGCCGGCACGGCGATATCGGCCTGTGCCAGCACCAGGGTCGGGCGTTCGCCCTCCTCGACCCGTTCGACGATTCGATAACCCGCCTGCTCCAGCATCGGGCGGAGAAAGGCGCGCATCCATCCACTGCCGCCATCGGCCAACAGACAGGTCGGCCGGCCGCGCGTGACCAGCGCCGACGCCGCCTCGCGCGCATGGCGTTCGAACAGCCATAGCGGATCGACCTGTTCGACCTGCTCGCCGTCCAGCAGCACGATGCCGGCGATCGGACCCGGCACCTCGCCGGTCGGCGCCAGTTCGGGCAGCATGACGATGTCGACTGCATCGACGATCGCATAGGCGACTTCCATCACGCCATCGGTCAGCCGCAGCACCGTCGTCACCCGCTCGATCGCCGTCGGATCGCTCGCCTCGGCCGGCACGATCCGCCCGTCGATCGCCAACCGGATGCGCCCCGCACTCTGCTGTAGCGACCCGGCCCGGATGCGTTCGATCCGGTCGATCACCGCCAGCGGGATGACCCGCCGCCGCCCGTCCAGATCGTCGAACAGCAAGGCGGTGACGCGATGGTCCGCTTCCGCCGCTTCCTCGGCCTCGATCTCCAGATCCATCGCATCGGCAAAGCTCAACCCCGCCGCCTGCGCCACCCCGGCGCAATCGAGCATCAGCATTGGCCGTCCGGTATCGGGCAAGGTCTGCCCGGCATACAGGCCGGTCGCCATCACCGCCGGCGCGGCGGGCTTTACCACCAGTTCCTCGGTATCCAGCACCTCGTCGACCGCGATCGCGAAGTCGCCCGCGCCGATCGTCACCACCACCAGCATCTTGGGCGCGGCGGGTGCATCGGCGGCCACGCCGATCACGTCGCACAGATCGACCACCGGGATGCGCCGGTCGCGGATGCGGGCGATGCGATTGTCGCCCAGTTGGTCGACGCGGATATTGGCGGCGCGTTCGTTGACGATCTCCCCGATCGTCTGCCGCGAAATGGCGAAGCGATGCGCGCCTGCCCGCACCACGATCGTCGACACGATCGACAGCGTCAACGGTACCTGCACCGCGATCCGCAGCCCCCGGCCCGGCTTGTTGTCCAGCGTGATGCGCCCACCGATCTGGTCGATCGCGGCGCGTACCACGTCCATGCCGACGCCGCGTCCCGAAATCTCGGTCGCGGTATCGCGCGACGACAGCCCCGGCGCGAACACCAGTTCGCAGCGCTGCCGATCGTTCAGCTTGCGCAGTTCGCTCTCGCTGCGCTGCCCGGTCGCCGCCAGCTTGGCCATCAGCCGTTCGGTATCGATGCCGCGCCCGTCGTCGATGATCTCGATGACGATCTGATTGCCCGATTGCCGCGCCGACACGTGCAGCCGCCCGCTCTCACGCTTGCCTGCCGCGCGGCGCTCCATCGGCGTCTCGACGCCATGATCGATCGCATTGCGAACCAGATGCACCAGCGGATCGCGCATCACCTCGATCATCTCGCGGTCCAGCTCGACGTCGCTGCCATCGACGGTCAGCGTCACCGCCTTGCCGACCACCGCCGCCGTGTCACGGACGATGCGCGGCAACGGCTGAAACAGCGTCTCGATCTTCTGCATCCGCGTTCGCGTCACCGCATCGCGCATATCGGCCACCGAGCTCGACAGCCGCTCCAGCGCCGCCTCGACCGCGGGGTCCAGATCGGTGTCGCGCAGGCGTCGGACCAGTTCGTTGCGGACCAGCACCATGTCGGACATGCCGCTCATCATCCGGTCGAGCAGATCGACGTTCAGCCGGACGCTGCGCAGCGGTGCCCGCCCCGCCGCCATCGCCGCCGCCGCCACCGGCGTCGCTGCCGTCGCGGGATTGCCGATCCTCGGCGCCAGTGCCGCGATCAGATCGTCCTCGCCCTCGTCGGTCAGCGGCAGTCCGGCATCGATCGCCTCGACGAGGTCGCCGATCCGGTCGACGATCGCGAGGACCGCATCGACCAGCGCGCTATCGGGCCGCCGCTTGCCGTCGCGTACCTCGCACAGCGTGTCCTCGGCGGCATGGCTCAGCCGCGACAGGCGCGGCAGATCGAGGAAGCCGCAGCTTCCCTTCACCGTGTGGACGAAACGGAAAATGGCATCCAGCCGGGCACGATCGTCGGGCGCGGCTTCCCACGCGACGATCTCCGACGACAACGCCTCCAGCGTCTCGCGGGTCTCGGCGATGAATTCCTGTAACAGATCGTCCATGCGGCCCCGTCCGGTTGTGGGCGCGACCATGGCGTTCGATAGGTTAAGGCGGAGTTAGTAGGCCGGTTCGGTACGCCCTCCGCACACCACCTGCGGCCCGACCCGTTTCCCCGGAATCAATCGAGACCGTTGCGAAAGGCCTTCGCCTATCCCGGAGTCCTTCCGTACCCTCGCGAAGGCGGGGGTCCAGAGACTGGCAGAACAAAGGTTGCGGGTACGGCCCGCGACCCCCGCCTTCGCGGGGATACGGCGAAGCGGAATTTCGGCGGGATCACGACTGGATACAGGGTCCCACTTCTTTCGCATCAGCAAAGGAAGCGCCGACGAAAATCCCGCTCAAACCGATGCGAACGAAGCCCCGAACAGCAACACTGGCGAATCGCTAGGCGATACCTGCAACGTGCCGCCGCCTTGCTCGACCAGTTCGCGCGCCAGACAGGCCGCCGCCGCGCGCGGGGTCATCATCGCCGCATCCCCCAGCAACGCGCCGCGCAACTCGGCGTCGAGGACGATGCGCGGCCCATCGGCGCGCACCGCGATATCGATGCCGGTCGCGGTGACTTCCGCCCCGACGTCGAGCTGTCCGCCGCGCACCAGCGCATCGCCGGCAATCAGCGCCAGGTTCAGCAGCACCTTCACCGCGGGCTTGGGCAGCGACGGCGCTTCGACCATCCAGCCGAGTTTCACCCGGTGATTGTCGCCGAACAATCCCTCCAGCGCCGCCCGCGCCTCGCGCGTATCGATCGAATCGCCGAATCCGCCGGCCGCGCCAAAGGCGAGACGGAAGAATTTCAGCTTGTTGGCCGATGCCCGCGCACTATCGGTCAGCAGTTCGAGACAACGCGCACGCATGTCGGGATCGGTCTCGTCGGCCAGCAGTTCGAGGCCGTTGTTGAGCGCCCCGACCGGGCTCAGCAGATCATGGCATAATCGCGAACACATCAGGCTGGCGAATTCGGCTGGGCTGATGTTCAAAGCGACGATCCCTGCGCTGCGACGAACGTCATCGTCCGGCCGCTGATATCCATCTGCACTGCCTCGCAGTTATTTTCAACGTGGCCGGCGTCGATGACGTCGAAACGGACCGGGTCGAATCGGCCATGACGTTCCCCGTTCGCGACCGCCCGCCACAACCGTGCGGTGCGACTGCCGATGATCAGCCACAATCGACCGTCGACCGCCGCCTGCGCCGCGTCGGTCGGTGACGGATCGGCGCTGCCGCCCGGATGCGAATGATAGCAGCCGAGCACCCCCGCCCCGCCGCCCCGCGCGTCGCGATACGCCTTCAACAGTGCCGCCGGATCGATCTCGAATTGGCGCGCGGGGTCGGCGGCGACGTTGCGGGCGGGCTGCGCCGCCTCGATCCGGTCGCCTGTCCCCCGCAGCAGACCGCACACTTCCTGCGCGCTCGCCGCCACCTCGACCAGCAGCGCGCGGATCGTCTCGCTTGTAAAACTCGGTCTCATTCCCATCTTTGTAGGTAATGGACCGGGGGGTTTCCACGATAGAGGCGCGCATTACCGATGCCGCGCACGGGCTCAGGATCGACAAGGCGCTGGCCGAGGTCGTGACCGACCTGTCGCGCGAACGGATCAAGGCGCTGCTGGCATCGGGACATGTCGCCGGTCCCGACGGTCCGGTGTCCGACGGGAAGCGCAAGGTTGCGGCGGGGCAGCATTTCGTCATCACCGTGCCTGCGGCGGTGCCGCTCGACAATGTGGCGCAGGATATTCCGCTGGTCGTCGCCTATGAGGACGATCATGTGATCGTCGTCGACAAGCCCGCCGGACTGGTCGTGCATCCGGCCGCCGGCAATCTCGACGGGACGCTGGTCAACGCGCTGCTCCATCATTGCGCGGGCAAGCTGTCGGGCATCGGCGGCGTCGTGCGGCCGGGGATCGTCCACCGTATCGACAAGGATACGTCGGGGCTGCTGGTCGTCGCAAAGAGCGACGTGGCGCATGAGGGACTGGCGCGCCAGTTCAAGGATCACAGCATCGACCGCCGCTATGTGGCGATCGCGGCGGGGCGGGTGTCAACTTCGGCGGGAACGGTGGACGCACCGCTGGCGCGATCCCCCAATGATCGCAAGAAGATGGCGATCGTCCGTTCCCCCACCGCCAAACACGCCATCACCCACTGGCGTAAACTTCGCCAACTTCGGGGGGCATCGTTGATCGAATGCCGGCTGGAAACCGGGCGGACGCATCAAGTGCGGGTGCATATGGCGTCGATCGGCCACCCGCTGCTCGGCGACCCGGTCTATGCGGGGCGCAAGCCTGCGCTTCGGGGCGAGCTCGAAACACTCGATTTCCGGCGACAGGCATTGCACGCCGCACATCTGGGGTTCATTCATCCTGTGACAAAGAACGCTTTGGCGTTTGATAGCGATCTTCCGGCAGACATGCAGGAACTGATAGATCATCTTCATGGTTAGTTCCGGGGATGTCGCGATGCGGCAATGCCCACGACAAAGGGAGTTTTGACGATGGCAACTGGCAGCAACGTCCCGGCGACGATCCCGGCGCTTGGCGGCGAGGCGAGCCTCAACCGCTATCTCTCCGAAATCCGCAAATTTCCGATCCTTGCACCCGAGCAGGAATATATGCTCGCCAAGCGGTTTCAGGAACATGGCGATCCGGAGGCGGCGGCGCAGCTCGTCACTTCGCACCTGCGTCTCGTGGCCAAGATCGCGATGGGCTATCGCGGCTATGGCTTGCCCGTCAGCGAACTGATTTCCGAAGGGAATATCGGTCTGATGCAGGGCGTGAAGAAATTCGAACCCGATCGCGGCTTCCGCCTCGCCACCTATGCGATGTGGTGGATTCGCGCCTCGATCCAGGAATTCATCCTGCGGTCGTGGAGCCTTGTGAAGATGGGCACCACCGCCGCGCAGAAGAAGCTGTTCTTCAACCTGCGACGGATGAAGTCGAAGCTCGACGCCTTCGAGGACGGCGATCTGTCGCCTGAGCATCTGCAAAAGATCGCGACCGATCTGGGCGTTACCGAGGAGGAAGTGACCTCGATGAACCGCCGCATGGCGATGGGCGGTGACACCTCGCTCAACGTCCCGATGCGCGAGGACGGCGAGAGCCAGTGGCAGGACTGGCTGGCCGATGACAGCCCCTTGCAGGACTCGGTCGTCGCCGAGGCGCAGGAGGCCGACGTCCGCCACGGCATGCTGGTCGAGGCGATGGACGACCTCAACGATCGCGAGAAGCACATCCTGACCGAACGCCGCCTGACCGACGATCCCAAGACGCTGGAGGAACTCAGCCAAGTCTATGGCGTCAGCCGCGAACGCGTCCGCCAGATCGAGGTGCGCGCCTTTGAAAAGCTGCAAAAGGCGATGATGCGACTCGCCGGCGACCGCCGGATGCTGGCCGCCGTCTAGCCGACCGGGGCGGGCGCGCTGGCCCGCCCCGCCCCCTTCGTCATCCCGGCGAAGGCCGGGATTCATAACCCATGCCACCCGGGGCTCTTGCGACGACGCGCGTTGCCGACTTGCCCTTCCCCACGCACTACCGCTAGCGATCGGCGATGGCCGCCCGCACCGCACCCCGCCCCAAACCCACTGCCGCCCGAGGCTGGACTCGCCGCCTGATCGGCTGGGCGATCAAGGGCATGCTCGGCTTCGTGGTCCTGTCGGTACTGTGGGTCCTGCTGCTCCGTTTCGTTCCCCCGCCGATCACCCTGACCATGCTGGGCGACGTGCCAACCGGCCACGGCGTCACCAAATCATGGCGAAGCCTGTCGAAGATCGACCCCGACATGCCTCGCGCGGTCATCGCCGCGGAGGACAGCCGTTTCTGCGGGCATAACGGCTTCGATTATGCCGCCATCGCCAATGCCGCGCGCCGCAACGCGCAGGGTGGCCGCATCCGCGGCGGCTCGACGATCAGCCAGCAGACCGCGAAGAACGTCTTTCTCTGGCAGGGCGGCGGCTATTTCCGAAAAGCCATGGAGGCCTATTTCACCGTCTTGATCGAGGCGCTGTGGGGCAAGCGGCGGATCATGGAAGTCTATCTCAACGTCGCCGAAACCGGCATCGGCACCTATGGCGTCGAGGCCGGGTCGCAGCGCTATTTCAAGCACGGTGCGGCCAAGCTCTCCGGCCGCGAAGCCGCGCAGATCGCTGCCGTCCTGCCGCTGCCCAAGAAGCGCGCCGGCATCGCCCCGACCGGCTTCACCCGCCGCTACGCCCGCACGATCGAACGCCGCATCGGCATCGTCCGTCGCGAGGGACTGGATCGCTGCTTGAATTGAGACGTCGCCCCGGACGAGAGCCGGGGCGACGCACGATCGGGCGGTTACTTGGTCGCCCGTTCGACCGCATCGCCGGCCTTGTCCGCCGCCGACCCGACGCTCTTCGCCGCCGACGTGACCGCATTGGTCCGCGCCGTGTCGTTATTCGCGTTGTTCAGCAGGAAATAGGCACCCACGATCACCGCGATCAGTACGGCAAGGCCGATCAACAGCCCGCCGCCCGATCCACGCCGTTCGATGATCGTCGTATGCGGCGCGCCGTTGGTGGTGGTTTCGATACGATCGGGTTGCATGGTCATCCTCCCTACAAACTGATCGCTCGAAAACACCCGGCATAACCGCTTGTTCCAGCAGCGTTCCGATCGCTCAGAACGGCAGCTTGAACCCCGGCGGCAACGGCAGGCCACTGGTCAGCTTCGACATTTCGGTCGAGCTGGCCGCGTCCGCCTTCGCCCGCGCGTCGTTGAACGCCGCGACGATCAGGTCTTCGAGCATCTGCTTCTCCGACGGCTGCAACAACGAATCGTCGATATCGACGCCCAGGATGCGTCCCTTGGCCGATGCGCGGACCTTGACCAGCCCGCCGCCCGATTGTCCGTCGACCTCGATCGTGTCGAGATTGGCCTGTGCCTTGGTCAGTTCGCTTTGCACATTCTGCGCCATGGCCATGATGTCGTCGAGATTCTTCATCGCGCGATACTCCCGTCGCTGCGTTGCC
This sequence comes from Sphingomonas sp. BL-S-05, assembly GCF_055521695.1. NCBI lineage: Bacteria > Pseudomonadati > Pseudomonadota > Alphaproteobacteria > Sphingomonadales > Sphingomonadaceae > Sphingomonas > Sphingomonas sp. BL-S-05. Next base: position 1,665,047 of record NZ_CM145499.1, read on the forward strand.
AATGATCGAGGGTGGCGTCCGGAAACGCCTGTAATGCCGCCTGTACCAGCGGTGATTGCAAAACCTGTTCGCGTTCCGAATTCGCCTTGGCCGTTTCCTGTTCGCGCAGGGTAGGCGCTCCCGCCCCCTCGCCAATCAGAACGCGCCAATGGCTGCCGGTGATCCCTTTGAGCGCATTCTCCAGATCGCGTGCGAAATCGGCGGGCAAGGGCCGCGACCCGCTCAGTTCGATCAGGTTCGGCTCCAACCGGATCATTCGCGCGCAATTGCGAAACTGCGCCTCCAGCGAATGGCGGCCATGTTTCGCCAGCAGGTTCGCGACCTGCTCCATCGTCTCGGGCACCGGATCGACCGCGACCTCCGCTGCCGCAGGAGCGGGCGAAGCGGCTGCGGGCGCCATCGCCGGCACCTGCCCCGCCGCTAGTTGCTTCGCCAGCGTCCCCGGATCGGGCAGCGACGATGCATGGACAATGCGCAGCAACGCCATCTCGCATGCCTCGATCGGCAGTGCGGCGCGCGACACTTCCTCATGCCCCTTCAACAACAACTGCCACAACCGGTGCAGCATCGGAAACGACAGCGCGCTCCAGCCATCGAACGCGGCGCGCTCCTCAGCCGACTGGCCCGGCCCGCGATCCCCGCCGACCTTGACGATCGTCACCGCATGCACGGTTTCGAGCAGCGTCCGCAGCACCGACGCCGGATCGACGCCCAGATCATATTGTGCGCGGAGTGCCCGGAGCGCCCCCGCCGCATCCGCCTTCAGCAACAGGTCGAACAGCCCTCGGATCGCACCGCGATCGGACAGGCCCAGCATCTGCCGCACCGCATCGGCGCGCACGCCCTCGCCCTCCAGCCCACCATGCGCGATCGCCTGGTCGAGGATCGACAACCCGTCGCGCGCCGACCCTTCCGCCGCCCGCGCGATCAGTTGCAGCGCCTCCGGCTCGGCCTCGACACCCTCGGCTTCAACGACATGCGCGAAATGCCCGGCGAGCAGATCGGCCGGAATGCGCCGCAGGTCGAACCGCTGGCAGCGCGACAGGACCGTCACCGGAACCTTGTGCACCTCGGTCGTCGCCAGCAGGAATTTGACGTGCGCCGGCGGCTCTTCCAGCGTCTTGAGCAGCGCGTTGAACGCCGGCGTCGACATCATGTGCACTTCGTCGATGATGTAAATCTTGAAGCGCGCCGACACCGCTGCATAGCGCACCGCCTCGGTCATCTCGCGCACGCTGTCGACGCCGTTGTTCGACGCGGCGTCGATCTCGATCACGTCGATATGCCGCCCTTCGGCGATCGCGCGGCACGGCTCGCACACCCCGCACGGATCGATGGTCGGCCCACCCTGCCCGTCCGGCCCGATGCAATTGAGTGCCTTGGCGATCAGCCGCGCGGTCGACGTCTTGCCGACCCCGCGTACCCCGGTCAGCAGAAACGCATGCGCCAGCCGCCCGCGCTTGATGGCATTGCCCAGCGTAGTGACCATCGCATCCTGCCCGATCAGCTGGCTGAACGTCTGCGGCCGATATTTGCGCGCGAGCACGCGGTAGGGCTGCGCGGCGGCGGGCTGTTCGGGGATGTCGAGGGCGAGGAAGGAGTCGGACATTGCGGGTGTCTTAGCGGGTGGCGGGGGCGGTGTCGCCTGTCGTGCGTCGCCAAGTTTCGCACGTTGTGATTTGGAGGGATTTCAATCAATGCAAACGGACGAAAGGGCCTACCAGTATCAGAAACTTACGATGGACCGAACCAGACATCGTGCATCGACTTGAGAAAGCAACGATCGCTCGCCGGGAAGCCGGAAGCATCGCCGATTACGGCATCGATACCACAGTTCGAACAAAGCGCTGTTCCACCCTCATCCGCGATCCATTCGACTATGGCGGAAGGGGCAAATGTTTGGAGACAATAGAAGCAGCCACATAGCCCGCTTCGTTCCAACTCCGACCTGTGATTGGCCGAATGATTGTGAGCAGGGTCCAGCATAGGAGCGCGATCAATCTCCACCGAAACGAACGTCATCCCAGCGAAGGCTGGGATCTTCCGGTGGCAGCACAGGACAAGAGCCGCTTGAGGCCCCAGCCTTCGCTGAGGCGACGTCCATGGAGAGATCGAAAAGGCCGAGATACTCTGCCCCGCTTCACGCGCCGGAACGTCCGCTCCCTAAGCCGCCAAAGCCTCCAACGCCTCGTTCGCCTCCATCCACTTCGTCTCCGCAACCTCAATCTCGGTGTCGAGGCTCGCGCGGCGCTTCATCAACTGCGCCATGGTCAGCTTGGCGAGCGCCGGGATTGCCTGCCCCGCCATCGCCGCGTCGAGCGCATCGCGCTGCTCGGTCAACCGCGCGAGATCGCGCTCGATCGCCTGCGCGCCCTTCTTCAGCACCTGCGCCTTTTCGCGCGCTTCGGCGGCGGCCTTGCGGTCGTTCTTCTTGTTGGCCTTGGCCGCCTTTTCCTTCGCCGAGTTGCCGAGCACCAGCGCGATATAGTCGTCGATCGTCCCGTCGAACTCCTTCGCGGTGCCTTCATCGACCAGCACCAGCCGATCCGCCGTCGCCTCCAGCATGTGCCGGTCGTGGCTGACCAGCAGCACGCAGCCGGTATAGGCGTTCAGCGCCTGAACCAACGCCTCGCGCGCATCGACGTCGAGGTGGTTGGTCGGTTCGTCGAGGATCAGCATATGCGGCGCGTCGCGCGTGATCAGCGCCAGCGCGAGACGCGCCCGCTCACCGCCTGACAGTTTGCCGACCAATGTCGTCGCCTTGTCCCCCGAGAAGCCGAACCGCCCGAGCTGCGCGCGGACGGCGGCCGGCGACGCGCCCTTCATCTGGCGCGTCATATGTTCGAGCGGCGTGTCGTCGGTGCTCAGTTCCTCCACCTGATACTGGGTGAAATAGCCGACCTTCATCTTGCCGGCCGCGTTCATGTCGCCGTCCATCGGCGCCAGCTGCGCCGCCAGCAGCCGCGCCAGCGTCGTCTTGCCGTTGCCGTTGCGCCCCAACAGCGCGATGCGATCCTCGGGATCGATGCGCAGGTTCAGCCGCTTGAGGATCGGCGTCTCACCATAACCGACGCTCGCCATGTCGAGCGTGATGAGCGGCGGACGCAGTTCATCGGGATCAGGGAAGTCGAACGACAGGCTGGGGTCCTCCGCCATCGCCGCAATCGGCTTCATCTTGGCAAGGATCTTAAGCCGCGACTGCGCCTGCTTCGCGGTCGAGGCGCGCGCCGAGTTCTTCGCGACATATTCCTGCAGCTTGGCCCGCTGCGCCGCCTGATTGGCGCGCGCCGCTTCCAGCTGGGCCAGCCGCTCGGCGCGCTGCTTCTCGAACGCGTCGTAACCGCCGGGATAGAGCGTGATCTTGCCCTGATGCAGGTGCAGGATATGGTCGACGACGTTGTTCAGGAAATCGCGTTCGTGGCTGACGACGACGATCGTCGCCTTGTACCCTTTAAGGAAATCCTCCAGCCACATCACCGCTTCGAGGTCGAGGTGGTTCGACGGTTCGTCGAGCAGCAGCACGTCGGGCTGGCTGAACAGCAACGCCGCCAGCGCGACGCGCATCCGCCAGCCGCCCGAGTAGCTCTCCAGCGGCCGCTGCTGCATCTCCTCGTCAAACCCCAGCCCGACGAGAATCCGCGCCGCCCGTGCCGGTGCGCCGTACGCGTCGATCGCCAGCAGCCGTTCGTGGATATCGCCGAGCCGGTCGGGATCGGTCACCGTCTCGGCATCGTGCATCAGCTTGGCGCGCTCGACATCGGCCTCCAGCACCGTGTCGAACGGCGTCGCCTGTCCGGCGGGCGCTTCCTGCGCAACATAACCCAGCCGGCTGCCGCGCGGCATTTCGGCGGTGCCGGTGTCGGGCTCCAATTGCCCGGCGATCACCCGCACCAGCGTCGACTTGCCCGCGCCATTGCGCCCGATCAGCCCGACGCGACTGCCCGGCGGCAGCGCCGCGCTGGCATTGTCGAGGATCGTCCGCCCGCCCAGGCGCACCGTGATACCGTTCAGATTGAGCATGGCCGCGCGCCTAGCATTTTTCGCCGCGTTTGCGAAGGGCGTGGCAAAACCGCTTTCCTACACGTCCGCATCGGCGCATGATCCGCCCCGGCCGCATGCCGCGTGCGCTCTTTAACAGGTTAGTTTCGCGACGCTCCGTCGCTCCGCGACAAGCGCTGAGAGAGCACATGCATCACTACCGGTGAACGCCACTTGCGAACCGCTCGCATCACATATGTGAAACCCCGCAAGTGTGAACTTAGTGAACTTTGGCGGCGTCAACCTCCGCAAACATCTGCCGCAACTCGCTTTTCACGATCTTCCCATTGGCATTGCGTGGCAGCACCGTGTCGGAAAAGCGCACCGCTACCGGTACCTTGAACGCCGCGAGCCGGGCGCGGACGAAGTCCTGCAACTCCCCCTCGCTCGCGGCACAGCCGGGGCAGAGATGCACCACCGCCACCGGCACTTCGCCCAGCACCCGGTCGGGCACCCCGACCAGCGCGGCATCGGTAACGGCGGGGTGCGCGTACAGCACGTCCTCGACCTCGATCGAATAGATATTCTCGCCGCCGCGGATGATAATGTCCTTGGCCCGGTCGACGATGAAGCAAAAGCCTTCCTCGTCCAGCCGCGCCAGATCGCCGGTGCGGACCCATCCGTCGACGAACGTCTCGGCGGTCGCTTCGGGACAGTTCCAATAGCCCTTCACGATCATCGGCCCGCGCGCCCATAGTTCGCCGACCTCCCCCACCGGCAGTTCGCGCGTGCCGTCGGGGGCCATGATCTTCAGGTCGGCGACCGGTACCGGCGGACCGCAACTGGTCGGGCGGTTGAGATACTCCTCGGCGCTATGTTGGGTGACGGTCGCCATCGTCTCGGTCATGCCCCAGCCATTGCCCGGCATCGCCCCGAACACCTCGTATATCCGCCGCACCAGATCGGGCGCGGACGGCGCACCGCCATATTGGACGACCTCCAGCGACGACAGGTCGTATCGCTCCCGGTCGGGATGCTCCAGCAACTGCCACGCGATCGTCGGCACCCCGCCGGTCACCTGCACCCGCTCGCGCTCGATCAGCGCCAGCGCCTGTCCCGCATCCCATTTGCGCATCAGCACCAGGGTCGTTCCGCTCGCCATCGCCCCCATCAGCGACGCGCTGCACGCGGTGACGTGGAAGAAGGGGATGACCAGCAACCCGACCTTGGGCTGCGGCGCGGGCGGCGGCATCTCGCCCCGCCGCAACATCGCCCGCGCGGCGATATAGGCGCTGGAGAAGATGTTGGTCGCCAGATTGCGGTGCGTGCCTAGCGCCCCCTTGGGCTTGCCGGTCGTGCCGCTGGTGTAGAAGATCGTCGCATCGTCCTCCGGCGCGATCGCTACCGCGGGCAGGTCGACCACCGGCAGCGTCGCATAGTCCGCGCAGCTGCCAATCACGTCTTCAAGCGCACGGGCGGGCGCCGTCAGCGGCGTGCGCGCCCGCGCCACGATCAGCGTCTCCAACCCCGGCATACTGCCGTAATCACCACCCAACCGCTCATGCCGCTGCCGATCGACGATCAGCATCCGCGCGCCCGAATCATTCACCCCGAACGCCAGTTCCTGTGGGCTCCACCACGCGTTCAGCGGGACACAGATCGCCCCGATCGCCACGATCGCGAAGAAGGCGACCGGCCATTCGGGCATGTTGCGCATGGCCAGCGCCACCCGGTCGCCCTTGCCGATGCCGCTGACCCGCAGATGCTCGGCCAGCGACGCGATCGCGCGATACTGCGCCTCGTACGTCACCCGCTGGTCCTCATGGATCGTCGCCAGCCGCTCGCCATGACTGCGCGAAAAGGCGATCAGCTGCGCCAGGTTCTCCGGCGCATTCTTCCAGATGCGCGTCGGGACGCCACGGATCGTCTCAGTCGCTATTTCGAACGGCGCGCCGGGCGCGGTCAGCGCCGCCTGCACCTGCGCTATGGACATGCGCGGCCAAACGGCCGGAGGAGGAATCACCGCTTCACCTGCCTGCAAGACACCGCTCCTGTTCGTCGACCCTAGAATATCGGGTTTGCCCGATCGGCCGCCATCTCGCAGGTTGTTATTGATTATCCTTTCGGCAAAGGCAATAGAATGCGCCAAACGCACCCCGGTTTAGAAGGACCGGTATGCAAAAGCTGGAGAAGAGCCGATCATGTCCGTGAACACCGAACGCCATGGCGACATTCTGGTGGCGATGGCCGACAATCCCCCCGTCAACGCGCTGTCGGCCTCGGTCCGGCTGGGACTGAAGGCGGCGATCGAGGAAGCCGCAGCGGACGACTCGGTCCACGCCATCGTCATTGCCTGCGCGGGCAAGACCTTCTTCGCCGGCGCCGACATCACCGAATTCACCAAGCCGCCGGTCGAACCGCTCCTGCCGCAACTGGTCGACATGATCGAGGCGTCGGACAAGCCGGTCGTCGCCGCGATCCACGGAACCGCACTTGGCGGTGGCTGCGAAGTCGCGATCGGCAGCCATTACCGCATCGCCGTCCCCAGCGCGAAGCTCGGCACCCCCGAGGTGAAGCTCGGCCTGCTCCCCGGCGCCGGCGGCACGCAGCGCCTGCCGCGCCTCGCCGGGGTCGCGACCGCGCTCGAACTGGTGGCGAAGGGCGACCCGATCCCGGCCAGCAAGGCGAAGGAAGCCGGCATCGTCGACCGGCTCGCCACCGAAGGCAATTTGCTGGAGGAAGCCATCGCCTTCGCCCGCGAAGTGGCCGACATCCGCCCCCTGCCCCGCACCTCCGAGAAGTCGGTCTCGCCCGATCCGGAAGCGGTCGCCGCCTTCGAAAAGGCCAATGCCCGCCGCTTCCGCGGTTACGAAGCCCCCGCCGCCAACATCGCCTGCGTCGTAAAGGCCAGCGAAACCCCCTTTGCCGAGGGGATTGCGTTCGAGCGGCAGCAGTTCATGAAGCTGATGTTCTCCGTCCAGTCGGCGGCGCAACGGCACATCTTCTTCGCTGAGCGCAAGGCGTCGAAGATCGACGGCATTGCCGACGACATCGCGCTGCGCCCGATCAAGCGCATCGGCGTGATTGGCGCCGGCACCATGGGCGGCGGCATCGCCATGAACTTCCTGTCGGCCGGCATCCCCGTCACCATCGTCGAGATGCAGCAGGACGCGCTCGACCGCGGCGTCGGGATCATCCGCAAGAATTACGAAGCGACCGCCGCCAAGGGGCGGATGAAGCCCGAACAGGTCGAAGCCGCGATGGGCCTGCTCACCCCCACGCTGTCGCTGCACGACCTCGCCGATGTCGATCTGGTGATCGAGGCGGTGTATGAGGAAATGTCGGTCAAGCAGGACATTTTTGGCAAGCTCGACACCATCTGCAAACCGGGTGCGATCCTCGCGTCGAACACCAGCTATCTCGACGTCAACGTCATCGCCGCCGCGACCAAGCGCCCGCAGGACGTGCTCGGCCTGCACTTCTTCTCGCCCGCCAACGTCATGAAGCTGCTGGAGATAGTGCGCGGCGATGCGACCGCCGACGACGTGCTCGCCACCGCGATGGCGCTGTCGAAGAAGATCCGCAAGGTCGCGGTCGTTGCCGGGGTCTGCCATGGCTTCATCGGCAACCGCATGCTCGAGCCGCGTCAGGTCGAGGCGATGAAGCTGTTGATGGAGGGCGCGACCCCCGAACAGGTCGACCGCGTCCATGTCGACTTCGGCATGCCGATGGGGCCGTTCCAGATGGCCGATCTCGCCGGTGTCGATATCGGCTGGCACCGCGATCCCTCGCGCATCGAGAACATTCGCGACGCCCTCGCAGCCGAGGGCCGCTGGGGCCAGAAGAAGGGCGCCGGCTTCTACGATTATGACGACAAGCGACAGGCTTCGAACAGCCCGCGCGTCGCCGAGATCATCGACGAGTTCCGTACGAAGACCAACACCCCACAACGCGAGATAACCGACGAAGAGATTATCGAGCGCACCCTCTACCCGATCGTCAACGAAGGCGCGAAGATCCTTGCCGAGGGGAAGGCACAGCGCGCGTCCGATATCGATGTCGTCTGGATCTATGGCTATGGCTGGCCGCCCTATCGCGGTGGTCCGATGTTCTGGGCCGATACCGAAGGTGCGAAGAAGATTGTTGCCGGTCTCGAAAAAGCACGGCTTCGACATCGCGCCACTGCTACGCGAGAAGGCGGAAACCGGCGGGCGGTTCAACAAGTGAGCGACCTTGCCGCGTTCCGCGCCGACACCCGCGCCTGGCTGGAGGCCAACTGTCCGCCATCGATGCGTGAGCCGGTCCGTTCCGACAAGGACGTGACATGGGGCGGCCGCAACTCCAGCTACGCCAACCCCGATCAGAAGCTGTGGCTCGATCGGATGGCAGCGCGCGGCTGGACGGTACCCGACTGGCCGACCGCCTATGGCGGTGGCGGCCTTTCGCCGGCCGAAGCGAAGATATTGCGCGAGGAAATGGCGGCAATAAACGCCCGCAACCCGCTCTATTCCTTTGGTATCTCGATGCTCGGCCCGGCGCTGCTCAAATATGGCAGCGAGGAGCAGAAGCAGGAACATCTCCCCAAAATTGCCCGAGGCGAAATCCGCTGGTGTCAGGGCTATAGCGAACCCGGCGCCGGGTCCGACCTTGCCGGGCTACAGACCACCGCCGTCGCCGATGGAGACGACTTCATCGTCAATGGGCAGAAGGTATGGACCAGCTATGCCGACAAGGCCGACTGGATCTTCTGCCTTGTCCGCACCGACCGATCGACCAAACAGGGCGGGATCAGCTTCCTGCTATTCGACATGGCCTCGCCCGGCGTCACCACCCGCCCGATCAAGCTGATCTCGGGCAACTCGCCCTTTTGCGAGACCTTCTTCGACGACGTCCGCGTGCCGAAGGGCAATCTGGTCGGCGAACTGAACAAGGGCTGGGACGTCGCCAAATATCTGCTCGGCCATGAACGCGAGATGATCTCGGGCATGGGATCGACCGGCAATGGTCCGCTGATCGCCAAGGCGGTGGAGACGATCGGCACAGACGACGGAGGCCGGCTCGCCGACCCGATGCTTCGTTCCGCCATCGCCACCTTCGACGTCCGCGCCCGCGCCTTCGCCGCCATGTCCGAACGCTTCCGCGACGAACTGAAGGCCGGTCGCGCCCATGCCGCACAGCCGAGCATGATGAAATATGTCGGCACCGAATTGAACAAGACCCGCCACGAACTGCTGATGGCATCGGGTGGGTCGGACGCGCTCGAATGGGAGAGTGCCGACAGCGATCACGGTGCGGCGGCCCGCGCTTGGTTGCGGACCAAGGCGAACTCGATCGAGGGCGGCACGTCCGAAATCCAGCTTAACATCATCGCCCGCCGCATCCTTGATCTACCCCTGCAATAGCCTGTCAGGAACAACCCTTATGTCTCTGTTTCTGAACGAAGATCAGACGATGCTCGCCGACACCGCGCGCGAGTTTCTGGTTGAAGCCGCGCCGGTCGCGCATCTTCGCGCCTTGCGCGATGCCGATGATCCGACCGGCTTCGATCGCGGCCTTTGGGCGAAGTTCGCCGAGATGGGCTTCACCGGCATGATGGTGCCCGAAAGCGCCGGCGGTCTCGGTCTCGGCCATGTCGAGGCCGGCATCGTGCTGGAGGAGATCGGCCGCAACCTGTCGCCCTCGCCCTTCCTCACCACCTCGGTCGCCGCCGTCGCCGCGCTGTCAGGGACCGGTGCCGGCGAACGCTGGCTGCCGCGCATCGCCACCGGCGAGACCGTCGCCGCGCTCGCGATCGACGAGCGCGCCAAGCATGGCGACGCGGTCGCGATGCGCGCCGAACGCTCGGGCAACGGCTTCCGCCTGTCTGGCACCAAGCAGTTCGTCACCCATGGCCATGTCGCCGACCTGATCCTCGTCGCCGCGCGCACCGCCGGCAGTCCTGAAGATGCCGATGGCATAACCATGTTCGCGGTCGCCGCCGACACCCCCGGCCTGACTGCCGCCCCCCGCCGCCTGACCGACAGCAGTATCGCCGCCCGGTTGACCTTCGACGATGTCGAGGTCGATGGCGACGCGGTCATCGGCACCGTGGATGACGGTCGCGCCGTACTGAACCGATTGCTCAGCGCCGTGCGATCCGGCGCGGCGGCAGAGTCGCTCGGCGTCGGCGAAGGTGCTGCTATCCGGACGCTCGACTATCTCCGTCAGCGTAAACAGTTCGGGCAAACCATCGGAAGTTTTCAGGCGCTGCAACACCGCGCCGCGCATCTCTACTCCGAGCTTGAGATCGCGCGCGCCGCCGTCCTGAAGGCGCAGCAGTTGCTCGATGACGGCGCGGCGGACGCCGACACAGCCGTCTCGGTCGCCAAGGCGATGGCCGGCATGGCATCGACGCTGGCGGTGCAGGAAGCGGTGCAGATGCATGGCGGCATCGGCATGACCGACGACGCCGATATCGGCTTCTTCATGAAACGCGCCCGCGTCCTGACCGAGATGTTCGGCGATATCGGCTATCACAGCGACCGCATCGCCCGGATCGGAGGCTACTGATGGAGTCGACGCCCGCCGATCTGGTCGCGGGACTGGTCGCACTGCTCGATATAGAGGAGATCGACACCGATCTGTATCGCGGCGCCCGCAATCCGGGCGGCGTCGGCCGCGTGTTCGGCGGACAGGTGATCGGACAGGCGCTGCAGGCGGCGCAACGCTCGATCGGCGGTGCCAAGATCGCCCATTCGCTGCACGCCTATTTCCTGCGGCCCGGCGACGAGCAGCATCCGATCATCTACCGCGTCGTCCGCGATTTTGCCGGGCGCAGCTTCGCCAACGCCCGCGTCATCGCGATGCAGCGTGGACAGGCGATCCTGAACATGGCCGCGTCGTTCCAGTTGCCCGAAGACGGCATGGTCCATCAGGACGCGATGCCCGACGTGCCTCCACCCGAAGCGTTGCAATCCGACCGCGACCTGCGACTGGCGATGCAGGACCGCATTCCCGACAAGTTCCGCCGCCTGTTCCTGCGCGCTCGCCCGATCGAGATCCGCCCGGTGGAAGCGGACCATCTGGTCGATCCGACCCCCCGCCCCCCGTTCCAGAATGGCTGGTTCCGCGCGGTCGCGCCGCTTGGCGACGACGCGACGCTGCACCGCGCGATCCTCGCCTATGCCAGCGACATGATGCTTCTCGGCACCTGCATGCTTCCCCACGGCGTCCACTGGATGATGGATCAGGTCCAGACCGCAAGCCTCGACCATGCGCTGTGGCTGCACGAGCCGTTCCGCGCCGACGAATGGCTGCTCTACACCACCGATAGCCCATGGGCCGGTCACGCGCGAGGCTTCAATCGCGGCCGCATCTTCGCGCGTGACGGGCGGCTGGTGGCGAGCGTGGCGCAGGAAGGGCTGGTGCGGGTAAGGGGATAACCCCCTCACCCCGGCTCGTGCAGCGGACAGCCGTTGAACCGCTCGCGATACTGCGCCGAATGGTCGTAGACCGGCTTTCGGACCCGGTTCACCCCACCCAGCGGCTGATGTGCCGCCAGTCCGGTCCACACGCTGAACCGCAAGCTTTCATCGACCGCTGTCACTTTGTCCGCCGACCAGCTATCCTGCGGTTCGCAGCGCAGGGTCGCTACCGTCAGGTAGGGGCTGGCGTCCTCTGGCCACGGCGTCGCGGCATCCTCGATCGGCTGCGCCTCGGGATCGCGGAGCAACTGCACCCGCACTTCCCACTCGCCCCGCACTTTTGCTGCCGAGGCCTGCAAATCCTCGCGGATCGCGTCTGGTCGGCCGTTGGTATCCACGACCATATCGGTCAGCGCGGTGAGATCAGGCGATACCGGCACCACCTGATATTTCGCGACATAGGCACCATGCCGGAACGGGGTCGCCGAGAAATAGGTCTCGCCCAGCGGATGGACATTCTTCGAACCGCCCATCGTCTTCAGCAAGGTGCTTTCGGTCCCGACCGCCTCCAGCGCCGCCTCGGCGCCGCGCAGGACATAGGACAATGCCTTCTTCGCCCATTCCGCCTTGTCGGTGGTTTTCGCCAGCAGCTTCAGATTGCTCGCGAACTTCGCGGGCGTCGGCGCGGCAAAGGCGGGCGCGTTGACCATCACGAAGTCCTGGGTGCGCCCGCCCGCACCGGGCAGGCGTTCGCCATCGACGTCCATCACCTTCCACGCAAGGCCACGCGGCAGGCCGATCGCATCGTCGAGGATATCGCCCGGATTGGTCGAAAACCGCATCCACACCGGATAGACGCCCGGCGCGGCGAACAGCCCCTGCGCCAGCTCGGGCGGCAGGTTGTCGTGGACGCTCAATTCACCCTTCAATATGCCGTGCGACTTGGCATGAACGGCCCGCACCGCCTTGCCATAATCCTTCGACGTGGTCGTCAGGATCGTGTCGAACGCCTGCTCCATTTCGGCGACCGTCTCCGCCTCGTCCGCCTCCGGATGTTCGAGTGCGGCGGTGTAGCGCACCGGCGGTTTCAGCATGTCGGTCATGTGCGGGAACTCCTTCATCCTCGCGCTGACAAGCATGGAAAACGGTATTCGTTCCGGCCCCTTACACGGCGGTACGCCCATAGTCCTGGCGCGTGAACGGGTGGCTCGACGACAGGCCGCCATCGACCGCCCATGCCTGTCCGTTGACATAGCTCGCCTCGCCCGAAGCGAGGAACAGGACGACGCGGGCAATCTCCTCCGCCCCCCCGCCGCGTCGTAGCGGGTTGAGGCGGCCGATCCGTGCTTCCTTCCCCGACTGGCGGGCATGGTCGTAAACCATGGCCGTCATGCCCGTCTCGATCAGCCCGGGGCACACCGCATTCACCCGCACGCCCGATCCCGACAATTGCTGTGCGGCGGTCTGGACCAGATTGATCACCCCCGCCTTCGACGCGGAATAGGCCGCCCCGCCTGCGCCGGATCGCAGTCCGGCGACGCTGGCGGTACAGACGATCGCCCCGCCAACCGCCGCCGCCATCACCGGCGCGGCATGGCGAATGGCAAGGAACGGGCCGATCAGATTGACCCGCAGGATTTCTGCCCAGTCCTCGGCGCTCTGCTCGAACAGCCCGGCCAGCCCGCCCGATATCCCGGCATTGGCGTGGACGATGTCGATCCCGCCGAACCGATCGACCGCCAGTTCCACCGCCCGCGCAACATCCGCGTCCGCCCCGGCATCCATCGAACAGGCGACCGCGCTACCGCCCGCAGCCTCGATCAGTGCGACGGTCGCTTCCGCCTCGCTCAAGTCGCCACAGACCACCCCGGCCCCTTCCCGCGCAAAGGCCAGGGCACAGGCCCGCCCGATGCCGGATCCCGCGCCGGTTACCAGCACCGACTTTCCCGCAAACCGCATCACGCCCCCGCCTGTTCCGCAAAGCGCCACGCCGCCGCCGCCAGTTCGGGCACCCGCTCCGCCATCCTTGCCGCCTGCGCACTCGAAGCGTTGCCGTCGCGCACCCGCTGCTTGATTCCCTGCACGATCCCGGTGAGGCGGAAAAGATTGTACGCGAAATACCAGTCGAGCCTTGGCACACCGTCGCGTCCGGTCGCCGCGCAATATTGCGCCACGACCGCGTCCATCGTCGGAATGCCGCTGTCCCCGCCGCTCAGGCCCGCAATGCCCGACCGGCCATCGGCGGGCGTCATCCAGTTCATCAGCAGATAGGTGAAATCGGCCAGCGGATCGCCCAGTGTCGACAGTTCCCAGTCGAGCACCGCCGCCACCTGTGCCCCGTCCTCGGCAAAGATCAGGTTGTCGATCCGGTAGTCGCCATGGACGATCGCCACCCGATCCTGCGTCGGTACCGTGCGCGGCAGCCAATCGATCAGCCGCTCGACATCCGCCAGATCGTCGGTCTGGCTGGCGCGATATTGCCGGGTCCAGCGCGCGACCTGCCGCTCGAAATAATTGCCCGGCTTGCCATAATCGCCCAGGCCGACCGCCACCGGATCGATCGCGTGCAGCGCCGCCAGCGCATCGACCATCGCGTCGTAATGCGCGCGCCGCGCATCGGGGGACAGGTCGGGCATCGCCCCGTTCCAGATCGTCCGCCCCGCAACCCGCTCCATCAGGTAGAAGGGCGCGCCGATCACCGCCGGATCCTCGCACAGCCCGACCGGCCGCGGCACCGGATAGCCGGTCGGATGCAGCGCCGCGATGAGCCGATATTCGCGTTCGATCGCATGGGCGCTCGGCAGCAGCACCCCGAACGGCTTTCGCCGCAGCACATAGGAACAGGTCGGCAAATCGACCCGATAGGTCGGATTGCTCTGCCCGCCCGGATAGCGTGTCACCGCGACCGGCCGCTCCCCCAACCATGTCGACAGACGGTCGAGATCGAGGTCCACCTCACTGCCCACCGGACACTCGCGCAAACTCCGCCCGCGCGATCGCCCGGTTATGGACCTCATCCGGCCCGTCGGCAAAACGCAGGGTGCGGACCCCCGCCCATGCCGCCGCCAGCGGGAAGTCGTCCGACACCCCGCCCCCGCCATGCGCCTGGATCGCATCGTCGAGGATGCTGAGCGCCATGGTCGGTGCCTGCACCTTGATCATCGCGATCTCGCCCTGCGCCGCCTTGTTCCCGGCACGGTCCATCATGTCGGCGGCCTTCAGGCACAGCAGCCGCGTCATCTCGATATCGATCCGCGCCCGCGCCACCCGCTGTTCCCAGATCGAATGATCGGCGATCCGCTTTCCGAATGCGACGCGCGATTGCAACCGCGTCGCCATCGCCTCCAGCGCCATTTCGGCCACCCCGATCGTGCGCATGCAATGGTGGATGCGCCCCGGACCCAGCCGCCCCTGCGCGATCTCGAACCCGCGCCCCTCGCCCAGCAGCAGATTGCCGGCCGGCACCCGCACCTTGTCCAGCACTACCTCGCCGTGACCATGCGGGGCATGGTCATAGCCATAGACCGGCAGCATCCGCTCGATCCGCACCCCCGGCGTATCCATCGGCACCAGGATCATGCTTTGCTGCCGATGGCGCGGCGCATCGAGGTCGGTCTTGCCCATCACGATCGCGACCTTGCAGCGCGGATCGCCGGTCCCCGACGACCACCATTTGCGCCCGTCGATCACATAGTCGTCGCCGTCGCGCACGATCCGCGTCTCGATATTCGTCGCATCCGACGATGCCACTGCCGGCTCGGTCATCAGGAAGGCGGAGCGGATCGTTCCATCCATCAACGGCCGCAACCAAGCCTCCTTCTGCGCCCGCGTGCCATAGCGGTGCAGCACCTCCATATTGCCGGTGTCGGGTGCCGAGCAGTTGAACACCTCGCTCGTCCAATGCCACCGCCCCATCGCCTCGGCGCACAGTGCGTATTCGAGGTTCGACAATTGCGTCCCTTCGAACGCGAAGGTCTCATCGACCATCGGCGCGCCCGAATGCGGCGGCATGAACAGGTTCCACAGCCCCGCCGCCCGCGCCCGCTCCTTCAAAGGCTCCAGCATCGCGACCGGTGCCCAGCGATCCCCGCTCGCGACTTCGCGATGATAGTGGTGGTCGGCGGGCGCGACATGCTCGGTCAGGAACGCGGCGACACGGTCGCGCCAATGGGCTTCGCGTTCGCTTAGCGAAAAGTCCAAAATCCGTCTCCCGCTGCAACCTGTTTTTGCCGGTCTATGCCATACCGCATATTCGGTAAAGCGCCGATGACGTCGCGTATCGGTAAGAAAAATGCACTTGGGCTCCACACCCGATCTGCTAGGGTCGCGTGCATGACGACGACCGACGGGGCCACCAAACGCTATCGTGCCAAACGCGACGCCATTCTCGCGGCGGCGGCAGAGGCGATCAACGAAGCCAGTGCGAAGGGGATGACCTTCGCCGATGTCGCCCGCCGCGTCGGCCTCAACACCACCAGCGTGACCTATTATTTCAAGCGCAAGGAAGACCTTGCCGCCGCCGCCTTCGACCACACGCTGGCATGGTTACAGGCGTCGCTCGACGAAGCCTTGCTCGAACCCACGCCGCAGGCGCGCGTCGCGAAATTCCTGTCGATCCACTTCGACCGGCAACGCCGGATCGAAGCCGGCGAGGAACGCCCCGTCGCGATGCTGTCCGACCTGCGGGCGATGGAAGACCCGTTCAAGGCGCGGCTGCTGTCCGGCTGGCGCGACGTCTTTCGCAAGACGCGGACCTTATGGGGCGAACCGCGCGACCGGATCGCAAAGGATATCCAGGGCGCCCGTGCGCATGTCCTGCTCGAAAACTGCTTCTGGCTGACCGTCTGGCTCGAACGATACGAACCCGACCAATATGACCGGGTAGAGGCGCGGCTCATGGACGTCTTCCTCCATGGCCTTGCCGGCCCCGGCCAGCGCTGGACCCCGCGTCCGCTCGCGCCCGAACAGGCCGATGCCGAACCGGCGCGCGACGCGTTCCTCCGCGCCGCCACCCGCCTCATCAACGAACTCGGCTATCGCGGCGCGTCGGTTCAGCGGATCGCCTCCGAACTGAACGTGACCAAGGGGTCGTTCTACCATCATCTCGATGCCAAGGACGATCTGGTCATCGCCTGTTACCGCCGCAGTTTCGATACGATCGGCGCCGCACAGCGTGCCGCCGATCGCGACGGCGGCAGCCATTGGCAGCGCCTGTCCAGCACGCTGGCGATGCTGATCGATGCGCAGTTCACCGAACAGGGGCCGCTGCTGCGCACCACTGCCCTGTCCGGCCTGCCCACGACGGTGCGACAGGCGATGGTCGACCGCTCCAACCGCATCGCCCGACGCTTTGCCGGCACGATCAGCGACGGCATCGCCGAAGGGTCGTTGCGCCCTGTCGACCCATTGATCGCGGCGCAGGCGCTGATGGCATTGCAGAACGCCGCATTCGACATGCGCGGCTGGGCCGCGACCATGCCGCGCGAACGGGCGGTGGGGTTCTATGCGTCGACGGTCCTGACCGGGCTGTTCGTCGAACCGATAGCTTGATCACGCTCAACATCATGATGGCCGGCAAGTATCGCCAAGACAGCCGATAATCATCTGGACAACAGATCATTCCAGTGACAGCATTGTTTCTCCAACATTGCTGCGGGGGAGAGCGGCTATGTTCAAGCGAGCCCTGTTATCCATCGCGTTACTGACGACGACTGCCACGGCGCAGTCGATGCCGATCGTTCCGCAGGACGCCGCACCGACCAAGCGACCGGTGCGGACGCAAGACGATCTGCCGCGCCATCGCTATCCGGTAACGCCTTCGGCCGCAGCGCTGCTTTCGGCGGACGATGCGACGTTCAACGCATGGGCGGCACGGGTTGCCACCGATATCGACGCGACGCTGCGCGACTATGATATTCAGGACCGGGCGACGTTGCGCGAACTGCTGGGCCGGCGCCTGAACATCGAACTGCTAACCCATCGCAATGAAGCGGCGCTTGCCACGATCGCGGCACTACGGGCGGCGCAGGACAAACCCGACGCCAAACTGACCAGCGGCCTTCGCGCCGAAGCCATCGTTCGCGCCCGGATCGCGACCGGTCAGACGCGTGGCCCCGCGTTCGAACAGGCGTTCGCGAAAAACTATGCCGTGGCGCTCGATGCGCTGCCCTGGGCGATCACCGGCACGGCGCTGAAGGAAGACCGCCAGCGTGCGCAACTCATGTCGCCGACGCTGGTCGATGGTTTTGTCCGAACCGATGTCGAACCGATCGTCACCCGGGAACAGGCGGTCAGCGACAAACCGGCCGACGATCTTATCTGGGCGCGGATGATGCGGCAGGTCGATCTGCCCGTCCAACCGCTGACCATCTCCGCGCTGGAAAAGGTCGTTGCCGCCAAGAATGTCGCAAAGCCCGACATATGGGCAGCGCGCGAGGTGACGCTGACCGCGTCCGATCACCCGACCCCCGTTGTGGTCGGCATCTGGGATTCGGGAACCGATGTCGCGCTGTTCCCGCAGCAGCTCTACACCGATCCGCGGCCCAGACCGCCCGCCAACGCGCACGGCATCGCGTTCGACATCGACGACAATCCTACCACTGGCACACTATACCCGCTGACGGCGGACCAGCAGCGGCGCTATGGTACCGTCATCGCCGATTTTCAGGGGCTGAACGACCTCGAACAGGCGATCGACAGCCCGGCGGCGGACGCGGTGCGGCGCAAGATTTCGGGACTGCCCAGCGAGGCCGTACCGGCATTCCTCGAACAGATGAAATTCTACGGTCAATATATCCACGGCACCCATGTCGCCGGGATCGTCGCGCGGGGTAATCCCGCGGTCCGGCTGGCCGTCGCCCGCCGCACCTTCGATTATCGCAACATCCCCGCCCCGCCGACCGACGCCAGCGTCGCGCGCGGCAACGCTGCCGCCCGGGCGACGATCCATTGGTTCCGGCAGCACGGCGTGCGCGTCGTCAATATGAGCTGGGGCGGCACCGCCGGCGATTTCGAGAGCGACCTCGAAAAGAACGGCATCGGCAAGGACACGGCCGAGCGCAAAGCATTGGCCCGCCGCTATTTCGAGGCGAATCGGGACGGACTATACGCCGCGATCAAGGGGGCCCCGGAGATATTGTTCGTCGCTGCGGCGGGTAACTCCAATTCCGATAATGCGTTCGACGAGGCCATTCCGTCATCCTTCGTCCTGCCGAACATGATTACCGTCAGCGCCGTCGATCGCGCCGGCGACGAAGCCGGCTTCACGACCTATGGCAGCAACGTCGCGGTCAGCGCCAACGGGTATCAGGTACCATCGCTGATCCCTGGCGGCACGACCCTGGAGAATTCCGGCACATCGATGGCAGCGCCAAATGTCGCCAATCTGGGAGCCAAACTGATCGCACTCGATCCGAAACTGACTCCGGCGGCAACGATCAAGTTGATCCGGGACGGAGCGAGCGTCAGCGCGGATGGAAGGCGTCACAATATCGATCCGAAGGCATCGGTGGCGCTGCTCCGTACGCGGCCGGCACTCGCCAAATAGGCGTAACGATACCGGGCGGTCGGGAGGCCGCCCGGAGGTCGCTACCCCAGCAGGTCCCGATATTCCTCACGCAGCGCCGCCTTCTTCAACTTGCCCGTCGCGCTATGCGGCAGGGCGTCGACGAAGATCACCCGATCCGGCAGCCACCATTTCGCGACCTTGGTCGCAAGATGCGCCAGCACAGCGTCGGCATCGACGTCAGCCCCGGGGCGCTTCACCACCAGCAGCACCGGCCGTTCGTCCCAGCGCGGATGCGGCACGCCGATCGCCGCCGCTTCCGCCACACCGGGGCAACCGACCGCGGCGTTCTCCAGATCGACCGAACTGATCCACTCGCCGCCCGACTTGATGACGTCCTTCGCCCGGTCGGTAATCTGCATCGTGCCGTCGGGGTGCAGCATCGCCACGTCGCCGGTGTCGAACCAGCCGTCCGCCGTCAGCGCGTCGCCGGCTTCGTCGCGGAAATAGCGTTTGAGGACCCATGGCCCGCGCACCTGCAACCGGCCCGACGTCGCGCCATCGCGCGGCAGGATTGCGCCATCCTCGTCGACGGTGCGCAGTTCGACGCCGAACGGCACCTTGCCCTGGCGGCACACCTGATCGACCCGCTGGTCGAAGCTCAGATCGTCCCAGTCCGCGCCCGGCGCGCCCATCGTCCCGATCGGCGACGTTTCGGTCATGCCCCAGGCGTGGTTGACCCGTACGCCCATCCGCATGATCCGTTCGATCATCGCGCGCGGCGCAGCCGATCCGCCGATCGTCACGACCTTCAGATGCTCGGGGCTGTGGCCGGTGGCGTCCATATACTGAAACATCGCGAACCACACGGTCGGCACCCCCGCCGAATGCGTCACCCGTTCGCGGTTCATCAGATCGCACAGCACCGCCGGTTCGTTGACCGCCGAGAACACGATCTTCGCGCCCACCGCCGGCGCGGCGAAGGGCAGTCCCCAGCCGACCGCATGGAACATCGGCACCACCGGCAGGCACACCGCGCGCTGCGAGAGGTCGAATTCGTCGGGCTGCAACTCGGCAATGGCATGCAGCACGTTCGACCGGTGCGAATAGATCACGCCCTTCGGATCGCCGGTCGTGCCGCTGGTATAGCAGATCATGCAATGGTCGCGCTCGTCGCCCTCGACCCACGCATAGTCGCCGGT
Source organism: Sphingomonas sp. BL-S-05 (assembly GCF_055521695.1). Taxonomy (NCBI): domain Bacteria; kingdom Pseudomonadati; phylum Pseudomonadota; class Alphaproteobacteria; order Sphingomonadales; family Sphingomonadaceae; genus Sphingomonas; species Sphingomonas sp. BL-S-05. Next base: position 1,685,134 of record NZ_CM145499.1, read on the forward strand.
TTCGGGCGCGATCAGCGCGGCGAAGCCGTCCGGCCCGTCGCCGTCCATCACGATGAAATGTTCGATGCCCGACAGGCGCGGCCTCATCCGCTCGACGATGGGCGCAAACACTGCATCGTAGAGCAGCACCCGGTCGCCGGCATGGTCGGCAATATAGGCAAGCTGGTCGTCGAACAGCCGCGGATTGATCGTGTGGACGATCCCGCCCATGCCGATCACGCCGTACCAGGCGATCAGGTGATGGGCATGGTTCATCGCCATCGTCGCCACCCGGTCGCCCGGCCGGATGCCGAGCCGCTCCAGCGCCTGCGCCAGCCGCCGCGCGTCGCGGGCAATGCCCGCCCAGTTGGTCCGCGTCTCGCTGCCGTTCGCCCAGCGAGTGACGATCTCGCGCCCGCCATGCTCGCGTTCGGCATGATCGAGCAAGCGGGGTACTCGAAGTTCGAAATCCTGCATTCCGCCCAGCACGCGCACTCTCCTTCGCGAACGGGGCTGTACCGCCCCTATCCGACGGCGGCGATCGGTGGCTTCACCGTATCGAACGCCGCCTGGGCGACACCTTGCAGCCTGCCGACCCGTTCGGCAAGCTCGCCATCGATCCGAAAATCGCGTCCCAGGCATACCCGAGCTTCGATTCCATCGACGGCAGGTACCGATACCCAGATTTCGCCACGCCCGCCACGCTCGCCCATCACCAATCCTGCCAGGGCCGGATAGGCGGCAGCATCGTCGATGGTGAGGTCCAGCCGCAGCCGCACGTCGCGCGCGATCATATCGAACGGCTTCAACGCCTTGACGGTCGCCCGCGCGCTCTCATCTCCCGCGCGGCGATCGAGTTCGAGCGTGAACAGCCCGCACCCGCCGACCTTGCCCGCCGCTTCCAGATCGTTCGCCGGTCCCTCGTCGAAACACGTCACCGGCACCTGTCCGGTCGCGTCGGACAACGTCGCCATCATGTAGCGCTTGCCCCGCGCGGAGGTACGCCAGCGTGCATCCTCGACCAATGCCGCCACCGTCGCGCCGACTCGCCCGCCCTCGGGCACATGGGTATCGGCGAGATCCGCGATCTTGCGCGCACCATGGGCGCTGGCGAGATGCGCGTAGCGATCGAGCGGATGGGCCGAAAAATAGAAGCCGAACGCGTCCTTTTCCGCCGCGATCGCCTGTGTCAGCGACCAATGCACGTCGGGCATCCGGATCGCCGCCTCGACAGCGCCACTCGCCTCACCGAACAACCCGCCCTGCCCGCTCGACCGGTTCGCCTCGGTCCGCTGCGCCGTCGCCATCAGCGTGTCGGCCAGCGCGTGGACCCCGGCGCGGTCGAGCGCGATACAGTCGAATGCGCCTGCCGACGCCAGAGTCTCGATCTGCCGCTTGTTCAGCAGCTTTGGGTCGACCCGCGTCGCGAAATCGTCAAGCGACTTATACGGTCCCTTGGCCCCGCGTTCCTCGACCATCAATTCCATCGCGCGTTCGCCGACGCCCTTCAGCGCCGACAGCGCATAGCGCACCGCCAGCCCGTTCTCCGTCTCCTCGACGCCGAAGGTCGCGTCGCTGGCGTTGATGCACGGCGGCAGGCACTCGATCCGCAGCCGTTTCATATCATCGACAAAAATCGCCAGCTTATCGGTCTGCGCATAATCGAACGCCATCGACGCCGCGAAGAATTCGTGGGGATGATGCGCCTTCAGCCACGCCGTCTGATAGGCGAGCAACGCATAGGCCGCAGCGTGGCTCTTGTTGAAGCCATAGCCGGCGAACTTGTCGATCAAGTCGAACAGCTCATTGGCCTTGGCCGCCGGGATGCCGTTCACTTCGGCACAGCCCTTTACGAAGATCGAGCGCTGCGCGTCCATCTCCGCCTTGACCTTCTTGCCCATCGCCCGCCGCAGCATGTCCGCGCCGCCGAGCGAATAGCCGGCGAGGATCTGTGCCGCCTGCATCACCTGTTCCTGATAGACGAAGATCCCGTAGGTCTCCTTCAGGATCGGTTCGAGCAGGTCGTGCGGGTAGATCAACTCCTCGCGCCCGGCCTTGCGCGCGCCGAACGAGGGGATGTTGTCCATCGGACCCGGCCGGTACAGCGACACGAGCGCGATGATGTCGCCGAAATTGGTCGGCCGAACCGCGGTCAGCGTCCGCCGCATCCCTTCCGATTCCAGCTGGAACACGCCGACCGTGTCGCCGCGCTTGAGCAGTTCGTAGGTCGCTTCGTCGTCCCAAAGCAGGCTGTCGAGATCGACGACGACCCCGCGCCGCGCCAACAATTCGACCGCGAATTTGAGGACCGAGAGCGTTTTCAAGCCCAGAAAGTCGAACTTCACCAGCCCTGCGCCTTCGACATATTTCATGTCGAACTGCGTGACCGGCATGTCGGAACGGGGATCGCGGTAGAGCGGCACCAGCTGCGCCAGCGGCCGGTCGCCGATCACCACGCCCGCCGCGTGGGTCGAGCTGTGCCGCGGCAACCCCTCCAGCTTCATGGCGAGGTCGAGCAGCCGCCGGACATCCTCCTCGCGCTCATATTGCTGGTTCAGTTCGGACACGCCGTTGATCGCGCGGTCCAGCGTCCACGGATCGGTCGGATGGTTCGGTACCAGCTTGGCAAGGCGGTCGACCTGACCATAGCTCATCTGCAACACGCGGCCGGTGTCCTTCAGCACCGCGCGCGCCTTCAGCTTCCCGAAGGTGATGATCTGCGCCACCTGATCGCGACCATATTTCTGCTGCACGTAGCGGATGACCTCGCCACGCCGGGTTTCGCAGAAATCGATGTCGAAGTCGGGCATCGACACGCGTTCCGGGTTCAGGAAGCGTTCGAACAGCAGCCCCAGCTTGATCGGGTCGAGATCGGTGATCGTCAGCGCCCACGCGACCGCCGAGCCTGCACCCGAACCACGGCCCGGCCCGACCGGAATATCGTGATCCTTCGCCCATTTGATAAAGTCGGCAACGATCAGGAAATAGCCCGGAAACCCCATTTGGCAGATGACGTCGAGTTCGAAGTCGAGCCGTTGGAAATAGTCGGGGAAGCGCGCGACCAGTTCGTCCTCGGACAATTCCGGTACCTTGCCGGTCACGGCGGGCGCCGGTGCATCTTCCCATGGCGCGGGTGCCTCCACCGCGACCTCGGCAGTCACCATGCCCGCTTCGAGCGCGACGATCTTGCGCAGCCGGTCGACCAGGCCCGCGCGCGAATCGACGCGCAGCTTCAGCGCCTCGCCTTCGCGATCGCCGGCAAGGCTCGGCAGGATCGGCTTGCGCTTCGGCGCCGCCACCGCGCAGCGCTGCGCGACGACCAGCGTATTGGCCAGCGCTTCGGGCAGGTCGGCGAACATCTCCTGCATCACCGGCGCGGGTTTCAGCCATGCCTGGGGCGACGAACGCTGGCGATCCTCGCTGGCGACATAGCTGGACGACGCGATGCACAGCATGGCGTCGTGCGCGTCGTGGAAGTCGGCATCGGCAAAACAGCACGGATTGGTCGCGACCAGTGGCAGGTCGCGGGCATAAGCGAGGTCGAGCAAGTGCGGTTCCGCCTTGGCCTCGATCACATCGTCGCGCCGGGCGATCTCGACATAGAGCCGGTCGCCGAACAGCGCCTGCAACCGGTCGGCATAGGCCGCCGCCTCATCGTCGCGCCCCGCCGCGAACAGTCGCGCCAGCGCGCCATCGCCCGCTCCGGTCAGCGCGACCAGCCCTTCGCTGCGCCCGATCAGGGCATCGATCGGCACATGCGCCGGAATTTCGACCGGCCGGTCGAGATGCGCCATCGACACCAGCGCACATAGATTGTCGTAGCCGCGTGCGTCCTGTGCATAGAGCGGCAGCCAGTCGATCTCCGGCTCAACACCATCCGCCCCGCCCGGGCGCGCGACGGCCAGCAACGTGCCGACCACCGGCTGCACGCCCTGATCCTTGCACGCGTCGGAAAACGCCATCGCCGCATACAGCCCGTTGCGGTCGGACAGGCCGGCGGCAGGAAAGCCGAGTTTGCGCGCGACCTTGGCAATCGCCTTCGGATCGATCGCCCCTTCCAGCATGGTGAAGGAGGAGAAGATACGAAGTGGTACGAACCCGGAATGCGCCATCCGATGGACCTAACCATCCGACCGTGATTCGACCAGTGGGGGAGCGGTTACAAATGCCCCCTCATCTGCCCGGCCCCGATCCGGGGCATGTCGTGGAGCGGGTGCCGCGAAGGACGGACTTCACCCCAGCGCCGCGACGATCGCCCCTTCGAGGTCCTCCGGTTTGGTGGTCGGCGCGAACCGCTGCACTCGTCCGTCGCGCCCGACCAGGAATTTGGTGAAGTTCCACTTCACCCCCTCGCTGCCCAGCACGCCCGGCGCGGCCTTCTTCAATGCGCGGAACAGCGGCGCGGCCGCTGCGCCATTCACATCGACCTTGGCGAAGACGGGAAAGCTGACGTCATAGGTCAGCGAACAGAACTGCACGATCTCCGCCGCATCGCCCGGCTCCTGCCCGCCGAACTGGTTGCACGGGAAGCCGAGCACCGCGAAGCCCTGCGCGCCGAACCTGCGGTGCAGCGCCTCCAGCCCGGCATATTGCGGCGTGAACCCACATTTGGACGCGACGTTGACGATCAACAGCACCTTGCCGCGATAATCGGCCAGCGTCGTCTCGGCACCGTCGGCAGTCCGCACCGGCAGGTCGTACAGGTCGCTCATGCGAGCACCCCGTCGTGCAGCCGGACCACCCGGTCCATCCGGTTGGCCAGTCGCTCGTTATGCGTCGCGACCAGCGCCGCCGACCCCTGCCCACGCACCAGCCGGATGAATTCGGCGAACACCACGTCGGCCGTCGCCTCGTCCAGATTGCCGGTCGGTTCGTCGGCGAGCACCAGTGCCGGGCGATTGGCCAGCGCGCGCGCCACCGCCACCCGCTGCTGTTCGCCGCCCGACAACTGGCTCGGCCGATGATCGAGCCGCTTGCCCAGCCCCAGCGCGGTCAGCAATTCCTCCGCCCGCGCATTCGCCTCCACCCGCGTGCCGCCGCGTACCAGTTGCGGCAGCACGACATTCTCCAGCGCGTTGAAATCGGGCAGCAGGTGGTGGAACTGATAGATGAAGCCCATGCGGTCGCGGCGCACCTCGGTCCGGCGATTGGCACCGGCCTTCGCGACCTGTTCGCCACAGACCAGAATCTCGCCTTCGAAGCCGCCTTCGAGCAGGCCGACCGCCTGCAACAGCGTCGACTTGCCCGACCCCGATGGCCCGAGCAGCGCGACGATCTCGCCCGGCGCGATGGTCAGGTCGACCCCGCGCAGCACGTCGATCGTCACCGCGCCTTGCGTGAAGCTGCGCTGCAAGGCGCGAGTCTGGAGGACCGGTTCAGTCATAACGCAGCACCTGCACGGGATCGGTATTGGCCGCCTTGAACGCCGGATACAGCGTGGCGAGGAACGAGAAGAGCAAGGCGACCAGCGCGATCGTCACCACCTCGACCGGATCGACCTTCGACGGCAATTCGGTCAGATAGCGCATCGTCGGGTCCCAGATGTCGATGCCGGTCACCGCGCCGATGCCCTCGACCACCTTCTGCCGGAAGGTCAGGAACACGAAGCCGAGGATCAGCCCCGCGCCCACGCCCAGCGCGCCGATCGTCGTGCCGACGGTCATGAAGATCCGCAACAGCCCGCCCCGCGTCGCGCCCATCGTGCGCAGGATCGCGATATCGCGCGTCTTGGCGCGGACCAGCATGATCAGCGAGGACAGGATGTTGAACACCGCGATCAGGATGATGATCGACAATACGGTGAAGGTGACGATCCGGTCGACCGACAGCGCCTGGAACAGTTCGGAATTGAGCTGTCGCCAATCGGTGATCTGGGCGCTGGCGACGTATTTTTCGCGTAAGGGTGCTAGGATGCGGTCGACATCGTCGGGGTCGGACGTCTCCAGTTCGATCGATCCGACCGAATCGCCGGTCAGCAGCAATTGCTGCGCATCCTCGATCGGCATGATGACGAACGCCTTGTCGTAATCATACACTCCGACCTCGACGATCGCGGCGATGCGATAGGGCACCTGCCGGATCATCGTGCCGAACGGGGTCGTCGGCCCCTGCGGGCTGATGACGGTGATCTCACTGCCGACGGTCACACCCAGCGCCATGGCCAGCCGGCTGCCGATCACGACATTGCCGCTGCCCGGCGTCACCGCGTTCAGCGACCCCTGTTTCACATTGTCGCGGATCGTCGGGTTGTCGCGGATATCCTCGATGCGCATGCCGCGCATCAGGATGAACTCGGACCGGCCGTTATAGGTCGCGAACAGCGGCTGTTCGATCAACGGCGTCGCACTGGTCACGCCCGGCGTCCGCCTAGCCTCCGCCGCGATGCGGCGCCAGTCGGGCAACTGGTTATTATATCCCTGGATCAACGCATGGCCGTTCAGCCCGACGATCTTGTCGAACAGTTCGGCGCGGAAGCCGTTCATCACGCTCATCACGATGACGAGGGCAGCGACACCCAGCATCACCGCGACGAGGCTGATCGACGCTACCAGCGCGATGAACGCCTCGCCCCGTCCGGGCAGGAGATAGCGGCGGGCGATCATCCGCTCGTAACGCGATAGCAGCATAAGGGCGGTCGGTGTCCTCGAACGGGGGCGTTGATCGGGCTGTAGGTAGGCGCGGGTCCGACTTCAATCCATGCTGTTGCCGAATCGACACATGGTTAGCAAAACCGTAGCAAAGCTGCCGCAAAGCCGGTGACAGATCAGGCGCGGTTCCGTATCGAGAATGCCACGAAGCGCAGGCAAGCAAGGCCACGGTTCGGGGAGGCCAACCGGCTCCGCCCTGGAAGGGGGGAAGGGGCGTAGAAGCGGTGGCAACCAAGGGGGCTGACGAGCGATCGTCACGCAGGCGGCCGGGCTGGTGACAGTCCGGCCGTTTGCCGTTTGCGGACCTCGTATTTGTCGGCTTGCCGCGGCGGCTTACCGTCGTCTCTTTGCGTCGGATCGCTTGGCCGACCATAAGCTACTCAAATCGTTGTCGATCTGGATCGCTGCCGGCAGCAGCCATGTGCCAAAGTTCACAAAGTTCACACTTGCCGCGTTTTGACAGGTCACCCGGTTCGATCGATAAAAGCCGCCAGCAGTCGAGACAGGAACCAACCGGCGCGCATGGTGGCACGGTCGTGTCTTGTAGGACAGCGGGGGGATCCGCGACCGACCGACAATCCGTTCGCAATACGGAGCTTTGATCGACGAACCTCCATCGTCGCTCCCGCGCGGGCGGGGGTCGATCTGCGCCAAGATCGTCGATCCATCGGAAACGGTAGCGACCGGGTATCCCGCCTACGCCGGAATCACGAGATACGTTGACGGCACCGACCATCGATCGCGTCTGTCGGCGGCTGCTTTCCAAAAAATCAGTACCCGCGCGCCGTGCGAAAATTAGCTGAAAATCCACTTGAAGCGCTTCATCAGCGAACCATATCGGTTCACGAGCGGTGCTTTCGAGGCCGCTTACGAACCGGCATCGCTTCGTGGATGCCGCTCGGTTCAACTCGCTTCATTCGGAGGATTTGACATGCGTAGCTTCGACTTCACCCCGTATCGCCGCTCGACCATCGGTTTCGACCGTCTGTTCGACATGCTCGAAAACAACGCGCGCGCGACCACGGGCGAAAACTATCCGCCCTTCAATCTCGAACGCCTCGCCGAGGATCGCTATCGCATCACGCTCGCGATCGCCGGGTTCAAGCGCGAAGAGGTGGACATCACCGCCCAGCAGAACCTGCTCGTCGTCTCGGGCCGCAAGGCCGACCAGACCGACGCACAGAAGAGTGCGGTCCTGCATCTGGGCATCGCCAACCGCAGCTTCGAGCGCCGGTTCGAACTGGCCGATTTCATCGTCGTCGAACACGCCGACCTCGCCGATGGCCTGCTGACCATCGACCTGCGTCGCGAGGTCCCCGACGCCATGAAGCCGCGCCGGATCGCGATCGGCGGCACGACCGAACAGCCGGTCATCGCGAACGACGCGACCAAAACCGACGATTCGGCACACGCTGCCTAAACTACGGCGCGCTGCTCCCTTGCGCGCCGTGGGCGGGCGCCCGAACCATTTGGGTTCGGGCGCCCGTTCCGGTTTGTGGGTTTGGCGGTGACATTATTGAGCGGAGCGACATCCCGCAGGACTAGTTCGAAACCTCGCCAAGAGCCGCGTGCCAATCCGCCGACGCACCGTACCCCCGCGCAGGCGGGGGTCCAGAGCCAAGCAAAACAACGGTTTGCGTTCAGGACCCTGGACCCCCGCCTGCGCGGGGGTACGGTAGGAGGCCAGGAATCGGCACTTCCGCAAAAGGCCCGATCAAGCCCGGCGTGACGTAATTAGCGGAGCTACCCTCTGCGCCTCAAACCAACCGCGACTGCTTCACCGCGGCCGCGATGAAGCTGGCGAACAGCGGATGCGGGTCGAACGGCTTGGACTTGAGTTCCGGGTGGAACTGCACGCCGACGAACCACGGATGATCCGGCCGTTCGACGATTTCGGGCAGCATCCCGTCGGGCGACATGCCCGAGAAGACCAGACCGCCCGATTCGAGCAGGTCGCGATAGCCGGTGTTGACCTCGTAGCGATGGCGATGCCGCTCGCTGATCGTCGTACCGCCATAAATCGACGCGACCACCGAATTGCCGGTCAGCGTCGCTTCATAGGCGCCCAGCCGCATCGTGCCGCCCAGATCGCCGTCCGATTCGCGCTTCTGGATGCCCTCGGGGCTCATCCATTCGGTGATCATGCCAACCACCGGTTCCTCGGTCGGGCCGAATTCGGTCGACGACGCATCCGGAATGCCGCCGGTCGTGCGCACGCCCTCGATGCACGCCATTTGCATGCCGAAGCAGATGCCGAAATAGGGCACCTTGCGCTCGCGCGCGAAGCGGACGCTGGCGATCTTGCCCTCGGCACCGCGCTCGCCGAACGCGCCGGGGACGAGGATCGCGTGGCACGGCTCCAGCTCGGCGGCGACCAGATCGTGATCGCCCTCGAACAGTTCCGCGTCGATCCAGCGGATATTGACCTTCACCCGGTTGGCGATGCCGCCATGGACCAGCGCCTCGTTCAGCGACTTGTACGCGTCCTGCAGCCCGACATATTTGCCGACCACGCCGATCGTGACTTCACCCTCGGGGTTCTGCAGCCGGTCCATGATGTCGCTCCAGCGCGACAGGTCAGGCGTGCCCTCCGGCTCGATGCCGAAGGCGCGCAGCACTTCGGCGTCCAGCCCCTCGGCATGATATTGCTCGGGGACCGCATAGATGCTCGGCGCGTCGAGCGCGGGGATGACCGCGCCCGCCGGCACGTTGCAGAACAGCGCGATCTTCGCGCGTTCGCTGGCCGGCAGCGGCTTTTCGCAGCGGCAGACCAGCACGTCGGGCTGCACGCCCAGCGCCGCCAGTTCGCGCACCGAATGTTGGGTCGGCTTGGTCTTCAGCTCGCCGGCCGCCGCGATATACGGCACCAGCGTGACATGGATGCTGATCGAACGGCCGCGGCCCAGTTCGTTTTTAAGCTGACGGATCGCCTCGATGAACGGCAGCGATTCGATGTCGCCGACCGTGCCGCCGATCTCGCACAGCACGAAATCGAGGTCTTGCCCGTCGTCATCGACGGTATCGGCCTGCGCGAACGCCTTGATCGCGTCGGTGACGTGGGGGACGACCTGCACCGTCGCGCCCAGATAATCGCCGCGCCGTTCGCGCTGGATGATCGTCTGATAGATACGGCCGGACGTTACGTTGTCCGACTGGTGCGCCGCGACGCCGGTGAAGCGTTCATAATGGCCGAGATCGAGGTCGGTCTCCGCCCCGTCGTCGGTCACATAGACTTCGCCATGCTGATAGGGCGACATCGTGCCCGGATCGACGTTCAGATAGGGATCGAACTTGCGGATGCGGACCTTGTAGCCGCGCGCCTGCAAGAGTGCTGCGAGAGAGGCCGCCATGAGGCCCTTGCCGAGCGACGAAACCACGCCGCCGGTGATGAAGATATACCGCGCCATGGGAGATATCGCCTAGCGTCGAACGCCATCGCCGCCAAGCGCGGGATTGCTCCCACGCCCGCGAAATACGACGGACCGGTTGATGAAAGTGGGTTTAGCGGGCCAGCGGGACCGCGCCGTTGTCGGCACCCGTCAGATTGCCGATCGGATCGGCGGCCGGATTGACCGGCGCGCTGGCGGCGGGCGGCGGAGTCGTCGGCCGCGCCAGCGAGGTATCGATCGAGTTCGCCCCCCGATTCGCCGCGATCACCGCCAGCGCGATGCTCATCGCGATGAACAGCCCGGCGAGGATCGCGGTCGCCCGCGTCAGGAAATCGGCCGCTCCCCGCGCCGACATCAGCCCCGACGGGCTACCGCCGGTGGTCAGCCCGCCGCCTTCCGACTTCTGCATGAGGATCACCGTCACGAGCAGCGCGGCGATGATCGCATGGACGACGAGCAGGAAGGTGAACATGGTCGGGGAACATTTCCGAAAGAAAGGAGTGCGAGTTCGAAGCGCGGCACATAGGCGAGGCTGCCGCGCCAATCAACCGAGCGCCACCGACCAATCCGTAACATTATCGTATCGACCGGGAAACCAAGCGCGCAATTGCGACGTTCATCTTTCGACCCCGCCTCACGGCCTGTATCGACGTTAGGTTGCTGCGATGTTCCCCACGATCCCCCTGAAGAAATGGATGGACGGCTTGGTCGACTATGTCCGCTCGGGCGAGCCGGACCTGACCAACCGCCAGATGGCGCTGATGATGATCGTCTATCTGCAACCCGGCCCCCATACCGTCCGCGGTCTGGCGCGTGCGCTGAACGTATCGAAGCCGGTCGTAACGCGCGCCTTGAATCGTTTGGGTACGCTCGGCTATCTCCGCCGCCAACGCGACGATGCCGACAAGCGCAACATCTTCGTCGCGCAGACCAGCGAAGGGGCCAATTTTCTTGCAGAGTTCGGGCAGTTCATGGGCGGCGACGGCGTCGGCGACTTCCAACGACGCGCCAGCGCGTAGCCGCTTTGCGCTGCGCGGCCGGTCGGTCGCGCTCGATTCCCGGATCGATGCGGTCCGCCGCGATCTGGCCGATATCCGCCTGGCCGACCGGGTGTTCGCGCCGCATTATGCCGTTCCCGCTCGCCGCAGCGTCGGCCTGACGACGGCGATCCTCGACGCGACCGAGGGCGGCATCGTGTCGCAGGCGCTTGCCGGCGAGCCGTTCGACGTGCTCGAATTCACCTCGACCCATGGCTGGGGCCGCTCGCCGATCGACGGCAGCGTCGGCTTCGTGGCGCGCGATGCGTTGGTCGAGGCATATGACGCGACGCATGTCGTCGTGGCTGCGAAGACGGTTCTCCATGCCGATCGGTCGCTCGATCGCCCCCTCCCCCTGTCGTTGCCGATGGGTTGTCGCGTCGCGGCAGTGCCGGCCAACGACGAATGGGCGGAGGTCGATGGCGGCTATGTCCTGCGGGCAACGCTCCTGCCGCTCAGCGACGAGGCCGGCGATGCGGTAGCCTATGCGACCCGGTTGCAGGGGGTGCCGACGATCCCCGGCGGCCGATCCGCCGAGGGTGTCGATGCCGCCGGTCTGGTCTTCCTCGCCCTGTCGCTGGCGGGGTCGCCCCCGCCCCGCTTCCTCGACCTGCAGGCCGAGACGATCGGCACGCCGCTGGCCGTCGGCGATCCGCTGCGTCGCGGCGATTTGATCTACTTTAACGACCATGTCGCAATGCTGGTCGATAGCGATACCGCCATCCATGCCGACGACGTCGTGCGGTGCGAACCCGTCGCCACGCTCGACCGGTTCGGCCCCATTCGCGCCCGGAGGCGCCCCGCATGACCGTTCGCGTCTTTATCGACGGTGCCGCCGGCACCACCGGCCTCGAAATCGCCGACCGGCTGTCGGGCCGGACCGAGATCGACTTCATCACCCTCGACGATGCCCGGCGCAAGGACGCGACGGCGCGGCGCGAGGCGCTGAACGACGCCGATTTCGTCATCCTCTGCCTGCCCGACGACGCGGCGCGCGAGGCGGTGTCGTTGATCGACAACGACCGGACCCGCGTCATCGACGCTTCGACCGCGCACCGCGTCGCCGATGGCTGGACCTATGGCATGGCGGAACTCGAGCCGGCCCAGCCGGGCGCGATCGCGACGGCGATGCGGGTGTCGAACCCCGGCTGCTATCCGACCGGCTTCCTCGCGCTGGTGCGGCCGCTGGTCCGCGCCGGGCTGATCCCGCACGAATGGCCGGTCAGCGTCAATGCCGTCTCGGGCTATTCGGGTGGCGGCAAGGCGATGATCGCCGCGTTCGAGAATGGCGAGACCGATACCGCATGGCTCGGCTATGGCCTGTCGCTCGCGCACAAGCATGTGCCCGAAATGCAGCGCCACGCCCGCCTTGCCCACCCGCCGCTGTTCCAGCCTTCGGTCGCGCGCGCCTATCGCGGCATGGTGGTCGAGGTGCCGTTGCCGCTGTTCGCCTTCCACCGCCGCCCCAGCCTGTCGGCGATCGAGCAGACGCTGCGTGAGGCCTATCGCGAATCGCCGGTGGTGCGCGTGCTCGATGGCGACGACAGTGCGATCCCGATCGAGGCCGATGCCGGCACCGACCGCCTCTCGCTGCGCGTGTTCGGCAATATGGAAACGGGTCAGGCGCGGCTGGTCGCGACGCTCGACAATCTGGGCAAGGGCGCGGCCGGGGCGGCAGTGCAGAATTTCAACCTGATGGCCGGATTCGACCAGACGGCGGGGCTGACGCTGTAAGAACGGCCTGTTTGTAATATTCTGATAATCCTGCAATCGTTCGCATTACATACCTATGCTGCCTTCGCGTTTGCGAAATAGGCTGCTAGGAGCGCGCGGGACCGAGTTTGAAGATAGGAGCACGCATGACGAGGCAAGCGGTAGCGAAGCTGCTGTTGTTCGGCGCGACCGGGGATTTGTCGCAACGGATGCTGCTCCCGTCGCTCTACGGCCTCCATGCCGATGGTCTGCTGCCCGCGGGGCTGACGATCACCGGCACCGCGCGGCACGAGCATGACGACGAAGGGTTCCGCGCGTTCGCCAAACACGCGCTCGACCAGTTCCTGCCCGACGATCGCAAGGACGAAGTGGCGATCGAGGGCTTCCTCGCGCGGCTCCACTATCAGCCGCTCGACGCGTCGAACGTCGAAGGCTTTGCCGACCTCGCCACGAAACTGGGCGACATATCGGGCGGCCTCGCCATCTTCCTGTCGACCGCGCCGTGGCTGTTCGGTCCGACCATCACGGGGCTGAAGAGCGCCGGCCTCGCCGGTCCGAACGTCCGCATCAGCCTTGAGAAGCCGCTCGGCAAGGATCTCGAATCGAGCCGCGAGATCAACGATCTGGTCGCGGCGGCCTTTCCCGAGGAGCGGACCTTCCGCATCGACCATTATCTCGGCAAGGAGACGGTCCAGAACATCCTCGCGCTGCGGTTCGGCAATGCGATGTTCGAGCCGGTCTGGAACGCGCGCGGCATCGACCATGTCCAGATCACCATTTCGGAGACGGTCGGCCTCGAAGGGCGCGCCGGCTATTATGACGAGGTCGGCGCGTTGCGCGACATGGTGCAGAACCACGTCCTGCAACTGATGGCGCTGATCGCGATGGAGCCGCCCGCCAAGTTCGACGGCACCTCGATCCGCGACGAGAAGGTCAAGGTGCTGCGTTCGCTCCGTCCGATCGGCCCGGCCGAAGTCGGCACCCACACCGTCACCGGCCAGTACGACGCCGGCGCGGTCAAGGGTGAGATCGTACGCGGCTATGACGAGGAACTGGGCAAGGATTCGGACACCGAAACCTTCGTCGCGGTGAAGGCGCATATCGACAACTGGCGCTGGCAGGGCGTGCCCTTCTATCTGCGCACCGGCAAGCGGATGCAGGATCGGCATTCGGAGATTTCGATCCAGTTCAAGCCGGTACCGCATTCGATCTTCGCCGATCGCGGCGGGCGGTTGCAGCCCAACACGCTGGTCATCCGCCTGCAGCCGGAGGAATATGTCCGCTTGCTGGTCATGGCCAAGGAACCGGGCCTCGACCGCGACGGCGTGCGCCTGCGCGAAGTGCCGCTCGACCTGTCGCTGACCACCGCCTTTGCCGGCACCCGGCGCCGCATCGCGTACGAACGGCTGCTGCTCGACCTGATCGAGGGCGATCCGACGCTGTTCGTCCGCCGCGACGAGGTCGAGGCGCAATGGCAATGGATCGACGCGATCCGCGACGGGTGGAAGGCGAATGCGACCAGCCCCAAGGGCTATCCGTCGGGTAGCTGGGGACCCAATGCCAGCGTCGCGCTGACCGAACGCGACGGGGTGACGTGGAACGAGTGAGCGCCTTACGCGCTCCACTTCCACACCATAATTATCCCGTTCAGTTCGAGCAGCATCGAGCGAAGTCGAGATGCGTCCGTCGAGAACCGGTTCTCGACAAGCTCGAACAGAACGGAAAAATACACGGGAAGACAGAATGACCGAGATCGAATGGTGGGAATATGACGAACCCGCCGAATTCGCCGAAGCGTTGGCCGGCGATATCCAGTTCATCATCGAATCGGCGATCGACGCGCGCGGCGCGGCGGTGATCGCGCTGGCGGGCGGTCGCACCCCTGCCCCGATCTATGAGAAGCTGATCAAGGCCAAGCTCGACTGGAAGCGGGTGACGATCGTCCCGACCGACGATCGCATCGTCCCGATGGGCGACGCGATGTCGAACGTCACCGGCCTCGCCAAGGTGTTCCTGCCCAAGGGCGCGCGGGTGATCCCGCTGACCGCCGAAAAGGCGGCGGACTATAAGGCGGCCGGCCGCGCCGCCGACGCCCGGTTGCAGGATCTGCACTGGCCGCTCGACCTGTGCCTGCTCGGCATGGGCGCCGATGGCCATACCGCGTCGATCTTTCCGGGCCCCGATCTGGCCGAGGCGCTGACCGGTCCTAAGGAACGCCGCGCGCTGGGCGTCATGCCCGACCCGCTGCCGCCCGAGGCCCCCGTCGCCCGCGTGACGCTGAGCCACGCCGCGATCGCTTCGGCGCGCGCGCTGATGATCGCCATCACCGGCGACGAAAAGAAATCGGTGCTTGAACGCGCCGTCGATCAGGGCGCATCCTCCGCCTATCCGATCGGCCGCGTGCTGGCCGAAGTCGAACTTCCCGTCGATATCCACTGGAGCCGCTGATGGCCCTCAACGCCACGATCGCCGCCGTCACCGACCGCATCATCGAAGCGTCGCGCGACAAACGCGCCGCCTATCTCGCGCTGATCGATCGGGAGCGCGAAAGTGGCGTCGACCGGCCGATGCTCGGCTGCGCGAACCTCGCCCATGCCTATGCCGGCACCGACGAGGATCGCGATGCGATGCGGCCGGCCAACCGCATGAACATCGGCATCGTCACCGCCTATAACGACATGCTGTCGGCACATGCGACCTATTACCGCTATCCCGAACAGATGAAGGTCTGGGCGCGCGAGGCGGGCGTGACGGCGCAGGTCGCGGGCGGCGTGCCGGCGATGTGCGACGGGGTGACGCAGGGCTTTCCGGGCATGGAATTGTCGCTGTTCAGCCGCGACACCATCGCATTGTCGACGGCGGTATCGCTGAGCCACGGCACGTTCGAGGG
Source organism: Sphingomonas sp. BL-S-05 (assembly GCF_055521695.1). Lineage (NCBI taxonomy): Bacteria > Pseudomonadati > Pseudomonadota > Alphaproteobacteria > Sphingomonadales > Sphingomonadaceae > Sphingomonas > Sphingomonas sp. BL-S-05. Next base: position 1,700,789 of record NZ_CM145499.1, read on the forward strand.
CGCGGCGCTGCTCGGCATCTGCGACAAGATCGTACCGGGCCTGCTGATGGGCGCGCTGCGCTTCGGCCATCTGCCGATGGTGCTGATCCCCGGCGGCCCGATGCGGTCGGGCATCCCCAACAAGCAGAAGGCGGCGGTCCGCGAAGCCTATGCCGAGGGCAAGGTCGGGCGCGAGGAACTGCTCGACGCCGAGATCGCCGCCTATCATGGCAAGGGTACCTGCACCTTCTATGGCACCGCCAATTCGAACCAGATGATGATGGAGGCGATGGGGCTGCACGTCCCCGACGCCGCCTTCGCCAATCCGGGGACGAAGCTGCGCCAGGAACTGACCCGCCATGCGGTCCATCGCCTTGCCGAAATCGGCTGGGACGGCGACGATTACCGTCCGATCGGCCGCGTGGTCGATGAGAAGGCGATCGTGAACGCGGCGATCGTGCTGCTCGCGACCGGCGGGTCGACCAACCATCTGATCCACCTGCCCGCCATCGCGCGTTCGGCCGGGATCATCATCGACTGGGAAGACTTCAACCGGTTGAGCCAGGCCGTGCCGCTGCTGACGCGCGTCTATCCGAACGGATCGGCCGATGTGAACGGGTTCGAGGATGCCGGCGGTCCGTCCTTCGTCATCCGCGAGCTGCTGAACGGCGGTTTGATGCATGGCGACGTGATGACGATCGCGAAGGATGGCATGGCCGCCTATGGCCGCAAGTCGACGATCGAGAACGACCAGCTCGTCTGGAAGGAACATGGCCCGGTCAGCGGCGACGACACCATCGTCCGCACCGTCGCCAATCCGTTCAACGAAGAGGGCGGCTTCCGCATTCTGCAGGGCAATATCGGTCGCGCGTGCATCAAGGTGTCGGCAGTCGATCGCGATCGCTGGATCATCGAGGCGCCCTGCCGCGTGTTCAGCGATCAGGCGTCGGTCCAGGCGGCGTTCAAGGCTGGCGAACTCGACCGCGATGTCGTCGTCGTTGTTCGCCACCAGGGGCCGCGCGCCAACGGCATGCCCGAACTCCACAAGCTGACCCCGCCGCTCGGCGTGCTGCAGAATCGCGGCTACCGTGTCGCGCTGGTGACCGATGGCCGCATGTCGGGCGCGTCGGGGAAGGTGCCGGCCGCGATCCATTTGTCGCCCGAGGCACTGGGCGGCGGTCCGATCGGCAAGCTGCGCGATGGCGACATCGTCCGGCTCGACGCCGATGCGAATACGCTCGAAGCGCTGGTCCCTGCCGACGAATGGGCGGCGCGCGAGCATGCGCCGGTGCCGCCGGAGGCCGATGGCACCGGTCGCGAGATTTTCGCGATGATGCGGCAGGGGGCGAGCGAAGCCGAAGCCGGCGCATCGGCGATGCTGGCGGCGGCGGGGCTGTAATCGCCTAACGAATGCAATCGTACCCCCGCGCAGGCGGGGGTCCAGAGGCACAAGCGTCGACCTGCGTAACTCTGGATCCCCGCCTTCGCGGGGATACGCAAAAGGGGTAAAGGGAGAGGTCATGGAAGTCGTTGCGGTAGATATCGGCGGAACGCACGCCCGCTTCGCGATCGCCGAGGTCGAGGATGGCCGCGTCGTCCATCTGGGCGAGCCGATCACTCAGAAGGTCGCCGAACATGGCAGCCTGCAGCTCGCCTGGCGCGCGTTCGAACGCGATCTCGGCCGTCCGCTGCCCAAGGCGGCCAGCCTCGCGGTCGCCTCGCCGGTCAACGATACGCTCATCAAATTCACCAACAATCCGTGGATCATCCGTCCGCCGCTGATGGAGGAACGGCTGGGCGTCGAAACCTGGACGATCATCAACGATTTCGGTGCGGTGGGCCATGCCGTGGCACAGGTCGCGGAGGAAGATTTCATCCATCTGTGCGGGCCGGAAGGGCCGCTGCCGACCCGCGGCGTGACCACCATCTGCGGACCGGGCACCGGCCTTGGCGTTGCGCAGTTGCTGCGGACCGAGGAAGGCTATCACGTCCTCGAAACCGAAGGCGGGCATCAGGATTTCGCGCCGCTCGACGGGATCGAGGACGCGCTGCTCAAGCGTCTGCGCAAGGCGCATGGTCGCGGCTCGAACGAGCGCGCCTGCGCCGGTCCGTCGATCGTCGCATGGTACGAGACGCTGGCCGAGATCGAAGGCGCGCCGATGCCGCATAGCGACGACAAGACGATCTGGGCCGCCGCGCTCGACGGGACCGACAGCATCGCCGTCGCCGCGCTCGATCGTTTCTGCCTGACGCTCGGCGCGGTCGCGGGCGACCTCGCGCTGGCGCAGGGGGCGAAGGCGGTGGTCATCGCTGGCGGCCTCGGCCTGCGGTTGAAGGATCACCTGCTTGAATCGGGATTCGGTACGCGCTTCACTGCGAAAGGCCGCTTTCAGCAGCTGATGGCGGGCGTCTCCGTCAAGCTCATCACCCATCCCCAGCCCGGCCTGTTCGGGGCCGCCGCCGCCTTTGCGCAGGAGCACGCTCGATGACCGTCACCATCGCCGATATCATGCAAACCAGCCCGGTGATCCCGGTACTGGTCATTCACGACGCCGCCGAAGCGCGCCCGATGGCCGAGGCGCTGGTCAAGGGCGGCCTGCGCGTACTCGAAGTGACGCTGCGCACCCCCGCCGCGCTCGAAGCGATCGCCGAGATGAAGAAGGTCGACGGCGCGATCGTCGGTGCCGGCACCGTCGTCAACACGCAGCAGTTCAAGCAGGCGATGGACGCCGGATCGGAGTTCATCGTCTCGCCCGGCCTGACCGAAACGATCGCACGGCCGATCATCGACAGCCGCGTGCCGTTCCTTCCCGGCATCGCCAATGCCGGCGACATCATGCGCGGGCTCGACCTCGGCCTGACGCACTTCAAATTCTTCCCTGCCGAAGCATCGGGTGGGCTGAAGGCGTTGAAGGCGTTGGCGGCGCCCTTCTATCAGGCAAAATTTTGCCCGACCGGTGGCATCACCGAAGCGACCGCGCCCGAATGGCTCGCGTTCGATCCGGTGCTGTGCGTCGGCGGAAGCTGGATCGTCGGCGCGACCCATGCGGAGACCGAAACGCGGGCGCACGCAGCGGCGGGTTTGAAGGGATAGAATCCTCCCCGCTCCGCGGGGAGGGGGACCATGCGCAGCATGGTGGAGGGGGTTGGCCCCGTACGCGACGTCAGCGTTTGCGGCGATCCCCCTCCACCAGCTTCGCTGGTCCCCCTCCCCATGAATGGGGAGGATTGTTGGGACTTACATCTCGCCGCGCGCGCGGCGGATCTCGTACCACTTCTTCACATTGGCGTTATGTTCGGCCAGCGTGTCGGCAAACACATGCCCCCCGCTGCCGTCCGCGACGAAATACAGCGCCTTCGTCTCCGCCGGATCGAGCACCGCGTCGATCGACGCGCGCCCCGGGTTCGCGATCGGCCCGACCGGCAGGCCTGCCGAGGCATAGGTGTTGTACCCGTTCTTCGCCTGCAACTCCGAACGGCGGATCCGCCGGCCCAGCGGCTTTCCCTTGGTAATCGGGTAGATGACGGTCGGATCGGCCTGTAGCCGCATGCCGACGCGTAGCCGGTTCGAGTAGACGGCAGCGACCATCCGCCGTTCGGACGGCTTGCCGGTTTCCTTCTCGACGATCGAGGCGAGAATAATCGCCTCACGCGGCGACTTCACCACCGTCGTCGGCTTGCGCTTCTTCCACGCCTCGGCAAGATAACGATCCATCGCACCCTGCATCCGCTCGACCAGAGCGGCGCGGTCGCCGTCCCGCTCATAGCTATAGCTGTCGGGGAGGATGCTGCCCTCGGCCGGCAGCGGTGCGGTCCCGGCCATCTGCGGCGCCTTCGCCACCGCTTCCTGCACCAGCACCGACGGCCAGCCTTCGGGCACCATCACGAAGCGTTGCAGCGTCTTGCCGCCCTGCAACAGCTTCAGCACGTCCGCCTGGCTCAATCCCTTCGGGATGCGGTACTCGCCGGCGCGGATCGGTTCGTCGCTGCCGAGGAAGCGGGCGAGCAGGCGGAAACGACCGGCCGACCGGATCGCGCCCGCCTCCTCCAGCTTCTCGGCCGCCGAGGCGAGGCTGGCGCCCTGCGGCACGGTCACCGTCAGCATCCGCTGCGCCGGACCGGCCCCGCCCCAGCTCTGGATGACGAGGAACAGCGCGCCGATGGCGAGCAGTCCGACGACCAGGCCGACGCAACCGATCCGGCGCATGGCGTCAGATCGCCTTCATCACCAGTGAGGCATTGGTGCCGCCGAAACCGAACGAATTGTTCAGCACCGCGCGCACCTGCCGCTTCTTGGCTACATGCGGCACCAGGTCGACGCCTTCGGTTCCCTCGTCCGGATTGTCGAGGTTCAGCGTCGGCGGAACGATCTGGTCGCGTAGCGCGAGGATGCAGAAGATGCTTTCCACCGCCCCGGCGCCACCCAGCAGATGGCCGATCGCCGACTTGGTGCTCGACATCGATGCGCCCGACAGGTCGTCGCCGAACACGCGCTTGGCCGCCGCCAGTTCGATCGTGTCCGCCATGGTCGAGGTGCCATGGGCGTTGATATAGTCGATGTCCGACGGCTCCATGCCCGCCTTACGCAGCGCCATGCGCATCGCGTTCTCCGCGCCCTTGCCCTCGGGATGCGGCGCGGTGACGTGATAGGCGTCGCCCGACAGGCCATAGCCGACGACTTCGGCATAGATTTTCGCGCCGCGCGCCTTGGCGTGCTCATATTCCTCGAGCACGATGACACCCGCGCCCTCGCCCATCACGAAGCCGTCGCGATCCTTGTCATAGGGGCGGCTTGCCTCGGTCGGGCGGTCGTTCATGCTCATGTTGAGGGCGCGCGCCTGCGCAAAGCCGGCGACGCCCAGCGGGTTGACCGTGCTTTCCGCACCGCCCGCCAGCATGATGTCGGCATCGTCGTCGCGGATCATCCGCGCCGCGTCACCGATCGAATGCGCGCCGGTCGAGCATGCCGTGACGACCGCATGGTTCGGTCCCATCAGGCCGTACTTGATCGACACCTGGCCGCTGATCAGGTTGATCAGCCGTCCATGGACGAAATGCGGGCTGACCCGTCCCGGGCCGCGTTCGTGCAGGTTGACCGATTCGATCTCGATCCCCGGCAGACCTCCGATCCCCGATCCGATCGAGACACCGGCACGCAGCTTCGTCGCCTCGTCCATGTCGGTCAGGCCGGCATCTTCCAGCGCCTGTCCGGCGGCATCGATGCCATAGACGATGAACGGATCGACCTGCCGCTGGATCTTGTGATCGACGCGCTTGTTCGGATCGAAGCCATATTCGTGGTCGGCCGGCTTCACCTCGCACGCGATCCGGCATTTCTGGTTCGACGCATCGAAATGCGTGATCGGCCCCGCGCCCGACTTGCCGGCGATCAGGTTCTTCCACGCGGTTTCCACCTCGGCACCCAGCGGGGTCACGAGGCCGAGGCCGGTCACGACTACGCGGCGCATGGCATTACTCTCCGTTCAGATACTTAACGAACGACCCCCCGCCCATGGCTTTTCGCCGGGACGGGGGGCCGCGATGGTCTCGGCAGATGGCGGGACGCGATAGCGCGCCCCCGCCGGATCAGCCCTTATGCTCGTCGATATAGGTGATCGCGTCCTTGACGGTCGTGATCTTCTCGGCGGCATCGTCGGGGATCTCGACGCCGAATTCTTCCTCGAACGCCATCACCAGCTCGACGATGTCGAGGCTGTCCGCGCCCAGATCGTCGATGAAGCTCGCGTCTTCGGTAACCTTTTCCGCTTCGACGCCGAGATGCTCGACGACGATCTTCTTCACGCGTTCGGCAGTCTCGCTCATATTCATTCCCTCTTCACATCCGGGGTGTATCGTACCTGAACGCCCCTAAAGCGCGTCCGGCTTCGGCGCAAGTCCGCCGCTCAAGCCTTTGCAGCGAACAGGCGGGCCAGCGTCGCGGCATTATACGCATAGCCGCCCATCAGCCGCTGCACCCGCGTATCGCCCTTTTGCGCGCCCGCCAGCGTCATCATGCCGCTCATGAAGGCATCGACCTGCGCCGTCTGCTTACGCGCCAGAAAGGCGTTCAGGACGGCAGTCGGCGTCTGGCTCAACCGGCGGTTGACCGCGATCGGATCGACGCCCTTCGCGCTCAGCCCCGACGCCAGCGCCTCGACCGCGATGCTGGTGACGACGATCTCGCCCGCGCGGGCATCCGCCTTGCCGGTGCCGGGCTGACAGGCGGCGGCCTGGGCGCGCGCCTTCCTGACCAGTGCCTCGGTCGCGGGCGCCGGCTTCTTGCCCTCCAGCACGCCGACGATCATGCCCTGTTGCAGGCGCGCCATGTCGGCCTTGGGCATCTTGGTCGCGACGCAACGTACGACGTTCGCATCGCCCGCCGCCAGCATCGCCGCCATCAGCACTACGCTCATATCATCGCCATCCCGCCATTCACATGGATCGTCTGGCCGGTGACATAGCCGGCCTCGCGACTGGCGAGATAGGCGACCGCCGCGGCGACGTCACCGCCCGTCCCCAACGCCCCGGCCGGAATCTTGCCCAGCAGGGCGGCTTTCTGCGCATCGGGCAGCACATCGGTCATCGCCGACGCCATGAAGCCGGGCGCGACGCAGTTGACGGTAATGCCGCGGCTGGCAAGTTCGGCGGCCAGCGCCTTCGACATGCCGACCAGGCCCGCCTTCGACGCGGCATAGTTGGCCTGTCCGGGATTGCCGGTCTGCCCGACGACCGAGGTGATCGAGACGATGCGGCCGAAGCGCGCCTTCATCATCGGCTTGGCAGCGGCACGACACAGGCGGAACGCCGCCTCGAGGTTGACGCGGATCACCTGGTCCCATTCGTCGTCCTTCATCCGCATCGCGAGGTTGTCGCGGGTGACGCCGGCATTGTTGACGAGGATGTCGAGCTTGCCGAGCGCGGCCACCGCCTGCGGCACCAGCCCGTCGACCGCCGCACCGTCGGACAGGTCGCAGACGAGCGGCACATGGTCACCGCCCAGTTCGGCGGCGAACGCCTCCAGCTTGGCGGCATTGGAGCCGGACAGCGCGAGGCGAGCACCCTGCGCGACGAGGCCCTTGGCAATCGCGGAACCGAGCCCGCCGCTGGCGCCGGTTACGAGGGCGGTCATTCCCGTTAGGTCGAACATCGTATCTTCCCTTGATTATATTTCGCGCAAAGGCGCAAAGGACGCAGAGGGGTCATAGTTGTTGACCAACCGCCGCACCCCTTCCTTCAGCGTCTCGCCGCCAAAATTGATCAGCAGACCGACCGGCTGCTTCGTCAGCCGCAGATACGTCAGAAGCTGCTTCGCATGAACCCGGGACAGTTGCTCCGTCGATTTTATCTCCACGATGAACTGTCCATCGATCAGGAGGTCCAGCCGGAACGCAGCATCAAAATGCGTCCCTTCAAACTCGAAATCGACCGGATATTGTCGTTGCACGTCATAGCCGCGTTCACGGAGCTTCGCTGCAAGCACCGTCTCGTACACGCTTTCCAATAGTCCCGGACCAAGCTGACGGTGGATGCGGATGGCCAGATCAATGACATCGCGACTGATCCGGTCAACATCCGACATCCACAACCCCTTTGCGTCCTTTGCGCCTTTGCGCGCTACATCGTTCTTACAACCGCCCCACGAGCGCCTCGATATCAGCCATCGTCACTACGCTGGTTGCGGTCACGTCGGGGGCGATGCGCTTGACCATCGCGCCGAGGACCTTGCCGCCCAGTTCGACGAAGTCGCCGACACCGGCATTCTGCATCGCCAGCACCGACTCGCGCCAGCGGACCATGCCGGTCACCTGCTCGACCAGCAGCGTGCGGATCGCTTCCGGATCGGCGACCGGCGCTGCCGTGACATTGGCATAGACCGGCACCACCGGCGCCGACAGCGCGACATCGGCCAGCGCCGCCGCCATCGCATCGGCCGCCGGCTGCATCATCGGGCAGTGGAACGGCGCCGACACCGGCAGCACGACCGCACGCTTGATGCCCATTTCCTTTGCCAGCGGCACGGCACGGTCGATCGCCGCCTTCGCGCCCGAGATGACGACCTGCGACGGATCATTGTCGTTGGCGACGGTGCAGACATCGCCCTCGGCCGCCGCCTCGGCCAAGGCCTGCGCCTTGGCGAGGTCGGCACCGAGCAGCGCCGCCATGGCGCCCTCGCCCACCGGCACCGCCGCCTGCATCGCCTGCCCGCGCAGCTTGAGCAGCCGGGCCGTGGTCGATAGGTCGAGCGCGCCGGCGGCGCATAGCGCGGTATATTCGCCGAGCGAATGGCCCGCGACGAAATCGGCCTTGTCGGACAGGCGGATGCCGCCTTCCCGCTCCAGCACGCGCAGCGTCGCGATGGCATTGGCCATGATCGCCGGCTGCGCATTCTCGGTCAGCAGCAGGTCCGCATCGGGACCATCGGCCATCAGGCGGAAGAGATGCTGGCCCAGCGCCTCGTCCACTTCCTGGAACACCTCGCGGGCATGGGGGCTGGCGGCGGCAAGCGCGGCGCCCATGCCGACCGACTGGCTCCCCTGCCCCGGAAAGATGAATGCGCGCATCGCCAAACGTCTCCTGCAAATCCAAGCCGGGCGGGGTAGTCGCATGGCCAAGCTGAACGCAAGGGGGCGCATCGCGACATGCTGCGACCATTTCGTCGCGCGGCTGACAAATCCCGGTTACAGCGGGTCCCCATCTTGGCTCCAGCAACCGATCACAAGGAGACCGAAGATGAAGAAGCTGATCCTCGCCGCGATCACCGCATCGCTGCTCGCGACCCCGATGGCCGCGTCGGCGCAGAGCCGCACCGTCATCAAGGAGAAGCCGGGCCGGACCGTCGTCGTCCAGAAGGACGGCCGGGGCCAGAAGGTCACCAAGACCGTCGTCCGCCCGCAACAGGCACGTGCCACCAAGTGGCAGCGCGGCCAGAAGTTCGACCGCAATCGCGCCGCGAATTACCGCGTGATCGATTATCGCAGCTATCGCCAGCGCGGCGTCTATGCACCCCCGCGCGGCTATCAGTGGGTCCGCTCAGGCAATGACGCGGTACTCGTTGCGATCGCCAGCGGCCTGATCGGCGCGGTCATCGGCGGCGCGATCGCCAACTGACCTTGCTTTCCCGCCCGATTCGGGTATGGGAAGCGCATCCGGGGTGGCAGGCATGTCCTGTCGCCCCGGACTGCATTTGAAGACGACAGCCGGAGGGGCGTTCGCGATTGGCGCGGCGTCAGCGATCGGCCAACAGACGAGAAAGACACATGGCTCTCTACGAGCACGTGTTCCTTGCGCGCCAGGATCTGGCACAGGCGCAGGTGGACGCGCTGGCGGAAACCGCCACCAAGATCGTTCAGGACATGAACGGCAAGGTCGTCAAGACCGAGACCTGGGGCCTGCGCAGCCTCGCCTATCGCATCGCGAAGAACCGCAAGGCGCACTACGTCATGCTCGAGATCGACGCGCCGGGCGACGTCGTGGCCGAGCTGGAGCGCCAGACGCAGATCAACGAAGACGTGATCCGCTTCATGACCGTCAAGGTTGACGCGCATGAGGAAGGCCCGACCGTGATGATGCGCAAGAGCGAGCGTTCGGAGCGTGGCGACCGTCGTGGCGGTCGTGACCGCGACGATCGTGGCGACCGTGGTCCGCGCCGCGAGCGCGAACCGTCGGCCGAAGTCGAAGCGTAAGGAGCAGCACCCATGGCACGTCCGTTTTTCCGCCGTCGCAAGAGCTGCCCCTTCTCCGCCAAGGACGCTCCCCGGATCGACTACAAGGATGTTCGTCTGCTGCAGGGCTTCGTGTCCGAACGCGGCAAGATCGTCCCGTCGCGCATCACCTCGGTGAGCGCCAAGAAGCAGCGCGAACTGGCCCAGGCCATCAAGCGCGCCCGCCATCTGGGCCTGCTGCCCTACATCGTTAAGTAAGGAGCGCCCGACATGGACGTCATTCTGCTGGAACGCGTCGAGAAGCTCGGCGCCATCGGCGACGTGGTGAAGGTAAAGGACGGCTTCGCCCGTAACTTCCTGCTGCCGCGCAAGAAGGCGCTGCGCGCCAACGAAGCCAACAAGAAGGTGTTCGAGGCGAACCGCGAGCGGATCGTCGCCGAGAACGCCGCCCGTCGCACCGACGCCGAAGCCGAAGCCAAGACGCTGGAAGGCGTTTCGGTCACGCTGATCCGTCAGTCGTCGAACACCGGCCAGCTCTATGGTTCGGTTGCGGTTCGCGATCTGGTCGAAGCGCTCGTCGCCGACGGCCACAAGGTCGACAAGTCGCAGATCGTACTCGACCGTCCGATCAAGGCCATCGGCCTGTACGACGTGAAGGTCGCGCTGCACCCGGAAGTCACCACGATCGTCAAGGTCAACGTCGCCCGTTCGCCGGAAGAAGCCGAGATGCAGGCGCAGGGCGTCGACGTCATGGCCTCGATGTTCGAGCGTGACGACGCCGGCTTCACCGAAGACTATGATCCCAACGCTGAGCCGGGCGAAATCGCCCGCGACGACGCGACGGACGAAGCGCAGGGCTGATCCCCCCCGCCTCGACGAACAGACAAAGGCCGTCGGAGCGATCCGGCGGCCTTTCGTTTATGCCGTCATGGCCAATAGGCGGAAGGCGCGTCGAAGGTCAGGGACAAGCGACGCACGTCCCGATGACGGCAGCGAGCGGAATCAGCGACAAGATCAGCGGAACGGCCTTGGCCATGACGAATGCCTTTGTGCAAAGGGTTTGTCCGTTCAATCCCGCAGCCGGCAAAAGGTTTCGCGCCGATGAACGCCCCGCCCGCCACGAAACCCCTGCCCCATGGCTTGACGCCGGCACGCGCGCGGCGTAGGAGCGCCCCTCCCCGCAAGCGGCCCCTTCGTCTAGCGGTTAGGACGTCGCCCTCTCACGGCGAAAACACGAGTTCGATTCTCGTAGGGGTCACCAGCGAAACCAATCACTTAGATTGTGATTGACCTCCTAAAATTGGTGATTTCGTCCACACGTCGTCCACGGGCGAGCGTGGATGTCTGAGCTGCTGCCGGTTTCGCGGACACGAAGTTAAGCTACCTGCGCTTGCCGCTCAAAGTCCATGGGGCTGAGATAGCCCAGCGTCGAGTGGCGTCGCGTCGGATTGTAGAAGCGTTCGATGTAATCGAACACGTCGGCCTTCGCTTGATTGCGCGTTCGATATGTGTTCCGGCCGATGCGTTCGGTCTTCATCGACGAGAAGAAGCTCTCCATTGCCGCGTTATCCCAGACGTTGCCCGACCGGCTCATGGAGCAGGTGACGCCATTGTCCGTCATCAGTCGCTGGAACTGCTCACTGGTGTATTGGCTGCCCTGGTCCGAGTGATGCAGCAGGGCATCGGGTTTGCCACGTCGCCAGATCGCCATCATCAATGCATCGGTCACGAGCTGGGCGGTCATGGTGTTGCTCGTCGACCAGCCAACCGCGCGGCGCGGGAACAGGTCGATGACCACGGCGACGTACAGCCAGCCCTCGGCGGTCCAGATGTATGTGAAGTCCGCGATCCACCTCTGGTTGGGCGCCTCGGCCGTAAACTGGCGATCGAGGATGTTGTCGGCGATGACCGACCGCAGGCCGTCGTCTTTTGGCAGGCCGCGACGGCGCGGGCGCGCTTTCAGACCGTAGACACGCATCAGCCGTTCGACGCGATGCAAGCCGCATGACAGGCCTTCGGCCAGAAGGTCGTGCCAGACGCGGCGCGCACCGTACGTCCGATAGCTGGAGATGAAACTGGCCCGGACCCTGGCGCCGAATTCCTCGTCGCTGCGGGCGCGGGCACTGGGCGCACGAACCAGCCAGGCGTGAAAGCCGCTACGCGAAACACCGAGCGCTTCGCAGATCCACGATACCGGTCAGATCCCCCGGTGCTTCGCGATGAACTCGAACCTCATATCGAGTCCCTGGCGAAGTAGGCCGCCGCTTTTTTTAGGATGTCGCGCTCGGCCTTCATCCGAGCCAGTTCGCGGCGTAGCCGCTCAATCTCCTGCTGCTCGGGCTTCATTATTTCATGACCGGGAAAGGCCGACCCAGGATCCGACACATGCTCACGCACCCATTTGCGCAGCACGTTCTCGTGAAGGTCCAGATCCCGGGCGGCCTGCGACACCGATACCCCGCGCTCCCGAACCAACTTCACCGCCTCGAGCTTGAACTCCCGGCTGAACTTCCGTCGTTGCATTCACACCCTCCGGTCCCAAAACACCTTATCTCGGTGTCCACGAAACCGGCAGCAGCTCACATCGGGCGCGCGTTCGGGCAGACCGATCAGAGCATCATACGCCTTGCAATCTGCCGCCTCGCCAACGGTTAAGTGGAAGGCGAGCGGTCTTCCGAGGGCATCAGCCAGACAGTGAAGTTTACTGGTGAACCCGCCCCGCGAGCGGCCAAGAGCGCGTCGATGCGTCCCCCTTTTCCGCCCGCTGCCGAGACGTGGGCGCGAACGGTGGTGCTGTCGATGCTGTAGTGGCCGCTGTCCGCCATGATTTCGGCGAGCGTTATGGCAACGGTCTCCCAGACCCCAGCTTCACTCCATCGCCGGAACCGCCGGTAGATTGTGTTCCAACTCCCGTATTTGGGCGGAACGTCACGTCACGGAGCACCGCAGCGGAGCCGCCAGAAGATGCCGTTGATGATTGATCGGTTCTACTCGGGTGGCCTGCCTTGACCACGGTTCTCAGGCGCGATGGGCAGCAAGCCTTTCAAAATGCGCCATGCCGCTTCGGCGAGATCGCGTCGGCTCAAGCCTACCTCCAAAAGGCAGCCTTGAATTAATCCATGAGGCGCCCGTCAACCACCATTGGCGCCCTCAGACACTCTGCTTAACAAGTCAAAATGCAATTCGACTTCTGCACAATCCCAACTGGTATATGGGCTGCGATTGGGCTGGCTTCCATTATTACAGGAGCTATCGTTGGTTTCGCCCTGACGGCCGTGTTCTCAAAATCCAGCTTCGCGTTGTCAGCGAGTTCGGGCAAAAATCTGACGGGAGGATGCTTGCTGCCGATCGCCACCGGCCTGATCGCTGGCTTCGGCGTCAATCAGTTGCTACCAACCGATCCTTGTGGCGGCGCATTCACGCCTGATGCCGGCTTCGTCCCTCCATACGTGTTCATGCTGGTGGCCGGAGCTGCGATAACGCTATTCTGGTTCAAAATCTGGCAGCGATAATTACCGGCAATTTGTCCACGCCGCCCAGCCTGAACCTTAAATACGAAGCTACCGACCAGTTGCAATTCCGCTTCTCGGCGTCGCGGACCATTGCCCGGCCCAACCTCGGCGACATTTCGCCGACGACGACCGCCAACGGCAACGCACTGACCGTCACCCGCAACAACCCCTATCTCGACCCGTTCCGATCGAACAATCTCGACGCGACGATCGAATATTATTTTGCTCGTGACGCACTGGTCGGCGCATCCTTCTTCTACAAAAATCTGGAAAGCCTGATCCGGCGTGAGATCACGGTCCAGTCGCTTCCTATCGCCTATATCCGTACGACGGGGACGACCCGGGTCCAGACCGACTTCACCGTCAGCCAGCTCGTCAACGGATCCGGCGTCGATCTGAAGGGCGTCGAGCTGTATTTCCAACAGGCGTTCACCAGCCTTCCCGCCCCGTTCGACGGTTTGGGGACGATCGCCAACTACACCTTCATCGACAATAGCGATCCGACCCAACTCACCGCCGCGTCGAAGCATAACTACAACCTGATCGGCTATTACGAAAAGGGACCGGTCGCGGCGCGCGTCTCCTATTCGTGGCGCAGCAGCTTCCTTGCCGCGGCGGCGGTCGCCCCGGCACAGGGGCGCGAGAACCGCGCGTTCGGCACGCTCGACGCCAGCATCAGCGTCAAGATCGCGCCGGAGGCGTCACTCGTGCTCGAAGCGGTCAACCTGCTCGATCGCGACGAGATCGTCGAGTTCACGACCGGGCTGCCCGCCAACTATCTCGATGCCGGTCGCCGCGTGTTCGGCGGGCTGCGCCTCAGCATCTAACCCCCTTATCCACGCGACAGCGCGAACGGTCTCGAAAAGGAACCATCATGGCCAACACCCTCGATCGCCGCGGCGTCCTGCTCGCCGGAACGGGCGGCGCCTTCGGCTTGTACAGCTGGGCAGCGGGAGCAACCGCGCAACAGCCGGCCAAGCGCAGCCTGCGCCTTCCGCGGCAGGGCACCGCCAAGCCGAAGAACATCCTGTTCGTCCTGACCGACGATCATCGTTACGACGCCATGGGCTTCATGAAGGCGCAATCGTTCGGCGAGACGCCAACCCTCGACCGTCTCGCACGGGAAGGCGCGCATTTCCGCAACGCGTTCGTCACGACCGCGCTCTGCTCGCCCAGTCGCGCATCGATCCTGACTGGTCTGTATGCGCACCAGCACAAGGTGGTCGACAACAACCACCCGATCCCGTCGGGGCTGATCTATTATCCCGAGTATTTGCAGCAGGCCGGCTACGACACGGCGTTCATCGGCAAATGGCATATGGGCGATACCGGTGATGAACCGCAACCGGGTTTCGACCATTGGGTCAGCTTCAAGGGGCAAGGCAGCTACCTCCCCAGCGCCGACGGACTGAACGTCGATGGCCGTCGCGTGCCGCAGAAAGGCTATATTACCGACGAACTGACCGACTACGCGATCGACTGGATCAACAAGCGCGACGCCAAGCGGCCATGGATGATGCATCTTGCGCACAAGGCGGTGCATTCCGAATTCATTCCGGCCGAACGCCACAAGGGCCGCTACGCGAACGAGACGTTCCGATATCCGGACAACATGCGGAAAGGCGTCCCCGGTCGACCGATGTGGGTCGAGAACCAGCGCAACAGTTGGCACGGCGTCGACTATGCGTATCACGGCAATCTCGACATCGCCGACTATTACAAGCGCTATATGGAAACGCTGCTGGCGGTCGACGAAGGCTTGGGCCGCATCCTCGATCTGCTCGAACAGCGCGGTGAACTGGACGACACGCTGATCCTGTACATGGGTGACAACGGCTTCATGTTCGGCGAGCACGGACTGATCGACAAACGCACCGCCTATGAGGAATCGATGCGCGTGCCGATGCTGGCGCGCTGTCCGTCGCTGTTTGCCCCGGGCAGTCAGGTTGATGCGGTTGTCGCCAATATCGACATTGCCCCGACGATGCTCACAGCGGCCGGGTTGAAGCCGCCCGCGCATATGGCCGGGTCCAACATGCTGCCGATTGCGCGCGACAAAGCCGCCCCCTGGCGCAAAGAACTGCTCTACGAATATTATTGGGAACGCAATTTCCCGCAGACGCCGACCGTCCATGCGATCCGCGAAGATCGGTACAAGTACATGCACTTCCACGGCATCTGGGATCTCGACGAACTGTACGACCTGACCGCTGACCCGCATGAGAACGACAATCTGCTGGCACGTCCGGGACATGAGGATCTGGCGGAGCGGTTGAGCGGTAAGCTGTTCACGCTGTTGGAACAGACCGACGGTATGCAGATTCCGCTAAGTGCTGATGCCGGCTATCGCGCGAACCTGCGCAAACCCGAAGCAGCGGGGCCGGCTCCGTTTCCGGAAAGCTTCTTCCAACCACTGGCACGCAGATCGCGATGATCTTGAATAATTCAGGAACTGCGTAGTCGCGTAGGACGACCGAGAACCAGTCATCCAAGGTAGTTTCAGGGCTGCCCAACTTCGTCCATTCGTTCATGTGCGATAGGCGGGCACATGGTAGGTAGCCACTAGCGCGACGTTGGCGCTTCGCTGCTCTTGGGTACCAGTTGACGCTCGAACCGGATGGGCGGCCCACCTTCGGTAATATCGAAATAATCCGATCCGGCCGCGAACCGGATGACGATCCCCATGCCGCTTGCAAAGAACCGATCGCCGGGTAGCGCGATCAGACGTTCGGGCGCGGGGCCGGCGGTATGCGCGTACAGCCCGTCATCGCGCGCCTCGAACGACACCGACAGACCGCTCCCTTCGAACCGCCCCGCCCTGTTCGACAATATGGTCGCGGACAAATGCTGTTCCGTTGCGGCCGGCGCGGCGATTTCGCTCCAGCCATACTCGGTCGCCACCGCTCGGACGAGCGCGTCCATCAGCCGCCGCCCCTGCCCGCCATTGGTTAGTATCACGATGCCTTCGCCCTTGTCGGCATAAAACAGCATCGACGACTGACAGCGTTCGTTCAGGCCGTCGTGCCCGAAGCGCTTCGCCCCATCGGTATACAGGACCGGGCCAAGACCTCAATTATCGCGTGCCGGCGTCAGCATCGTCGTGGTCATGCGAGGGGACAATCGGTGGCCCGGCCGACCCCGATCCGCATCGCCAGGAATTGCGTGTCGAACTGGCTGTTCTGGTACGACAGGTCGGCGGTGATCCGCGCATTGTCACCGACCTTCCAGTCGCCGTTCAATGCATAGACGAAGCTGTTGGCCTTCGACCGGGTATAGTCGCCGCTGTTGAAGCCATAGACGTCGCCGACCGAGCGCGCCTTGATGATGTTGGTGTCGGGAAACAGCTCGATCGTCGATTTCGGATTGGCGCCGAGCGATCCCCACCAGTCGACGAAGCTGAAGAACAGGCTGGTCTGCGTCGTCGCGCTGAACTGGCTCCAGAAAAATTCGGCGGTATAGGTCGAACTGTTGTTCGGCGACCATTGCACCGCGGCGTTGACCGTCGGGCTTCGCGCGTGCCGGTCACGTCGGGGCTGAACACCGCGTCGCGCGACAGATAATAGGGCACCTGCCGCCCGCCTGGCAGGAAGGTCGACCCGGCGGCATAGGGCAGGCCGCGCTCGGTACCCGGCGTCCATGCGCCGCTTTCGGGGAAGGCGCGCTGCAGCGGGGTATAGCCCGGCAGCGGGTTTCCGGTGACGAACGGCACCATCGCCCCCGACGTCACGCTCATGTCGCGATATTTGGTGCAGGCATAGCTGCCGCTGACCAGCACGCCGATGTCGCCGATGCCGGTTTCCCAGCGATTACTGATGAGGCCCGACACGTTCGGGTTAAACGTATCGGCCTGTTCGGTGTAGATGCCGCGCGCGACGCCCGAAATGGCGAAGCCGGTGAAGTCGAACGGACGGCGGATGAACACGTCGATCTGACCGGCGATGCCGGTTTCGATCTGGTCGGCGGCGCGCGTCTTGTACACGTCGATCCGCTTGACGAGATTCGCCGGAATATCCTGCAGCGCGAACGCCCGGCCCGACGCGGTAAAGATGTTGCGGCCGTTCATCGTGGTCAGCGCATCGGGCAGGCCTCGGATCGAGATCGCCGCCGCTTTCCCGCCCGCGCGGTTCGTGACCTGCATGCCGCTGATCCGCTGCAATGCCTCGATCGCGTTGTTGTCGGGCAAGTTGCCGACATCCTCAGCGACGATCGAATCAACGACCTGCGTCGCATTGCGCTTGACGTTCAGCGCGCCGACGATCGATGCACGCACGCCGGTGACGACGATTTCGTCCTCCGCGTCGGACGTACCGCCCCGTCGCGGGTGCGCGGCGGCGGTTCCTTGCGGAACCTCGTGTGCCGCCGCCGATGTACGGGGACGGCCTCGGCAGGGATTGTCGGACTAACGCGGGAAGGCTCCACCCGACATTCGCACGGCGGTCGGGAGCCGATCCGCCGGACCCTGCGCCATCGCGCTCCTTTCCGAACCGATTGCAGGCATCCCGAAGTCGCCCTATCGTTCGCTTCCAAAAGCTGACGAAAGGGGAGCGGGCAGCTGTACGACGATCGCGTCCTTCTCGATCTCTATGCCGCTGCGGAATCGGACGCACGCTGGACGCCGATGCTCGACGCGCTGTGCAGCGCGTTGTCGGTGCGCAGCGCGGTCGTGCAGATCGTGCAGGAATCGGCCTCGACCAGCTGGGAGGCGTGGACGTCGCGCGATACCCATTCGACGATCCATGCCGAACGCCATGACAGCTGTATCAACCGGCCCGACAGCCCCCGTTTCCAGCTTCCCCCCGGCTATGTTCCCCGCCCGGAGATTTCCAGCGACCAGCGCAGCTTCGGCGCGCGCCCCGACCTGATCGGCAACCTGCGCGAACGGATGGCGAAGGCGGAGCTGGGCGTCGGGCTATGGGCAGCCTTCCCGATCGGTGGCGACCGCACGTTCAGCCTCATCCTGCACCGCCATCCCGGCGACATGCGCGACCTGACCGAGGAGGAGGAACGCGACCTGTCCCGACTGCTGCCCCATCTGCAACAGGCCGTGCGGCTGAGCACCCGGATCGGGGCGCTGCAACGTCGCGCTGATACGCTGGAGGCGGTGTCGAGCCATGTGCAGGCGGGGCTGTTGCTGTGCGACGCCGACCTGTCGGTCGAATGGTGCAATGCCGCCGCCATCGACGTGCTGGCCCGCACCGCGCTGGTCGCAAAGGTCGCCGGACGGCTGCGCTGCGCACGGTCGCAGGATGGCGACCGGCTGCGCGGTGCGACGAGCGCGGTGGCGAGCGGCGCGGTGCGCGTCGGTCGGGTGGTGCTGATCGATGACGATGGCGGCAGCCTGCATCTGCGCATCGTACCGACCGCCGATGCCGTCGGCGTTTCTCCATCCGGCGGCGATACCGCACCGCTGTCGGTGATGCTGTCGCTGCCTGACAGCCGCACCGATTTCGACGTCGACGACATCGCCGCACTGTTCGAATTGTCGCCGGCGGAGGCACGATTGACCTCCGCGCTGGCGGGCGGCGCGTCGATCACCGAATACGCACAGGCGCGCGGCATCGCGACCGGCACCGCCCGCGTCCAGCTTAACCGCATCTTGTCGAAGACCGGCACCCAGCGACAGGCCGATCTGGTGCGGGTCGTCCACGGATCGCCCGCCCGGCGCAGCCTGACCGCCCGATAAAGCTATGCCATATATCAAATGATAGTCGCGGCGGTCGTCTGACCCGCCCTATGCTTGCCCCATGGTCGTAGCGACAGCCCGTGCAACCGGGACATGCACCGCGCGACATGAGGAGAGGATCATGCGCAAGTCTTTCGTTCGTCTGTTGTCCGCCGCTGCGTTTCTGGTCGCCATGCCGGCCGCCGCGCAACAGCAATTGCCCGCCCCGCTGGCCGGCGGCGCCAAGTCCGACGTGCCGGTCGCGATACAGATCGCACGCTGGCACATGCTCGACGGCGACATCAACACGCTGACGTTCCGCAACATGGACACGCTGTTCACGACGCGCACCGTCGCGCACAGCGGCCCCGTCTGGCAATTGCCCCGCGCCGACCACGCACTCGACTTCACCTACCAGGTGAACGGCAAGACCTACACCGCCGAGGATTTCCTCGAACGCAGCTATACCAACGCGCTGCTGGTGATGAAGGACGGGCGGATCGTCTCCGAACTCTATCGCAACAACAGCAACGAACGCACCCGCTTCATGGGCTGGTCGATGACCAAGTCGGTCACATCGACGCTGGTCGGCGCGTTGCTGGCGGACAAGCTGATCGCCTCGCTCGACGATCCGATCGTGCGCTACCTGCCCGAACTGCGCGGCGGCGGCTATGACGGGACGACCATCCGCCAGATCCTGCAGATGCGGTCGGGCGTGGACTATGAGGAACGCTACGACTTCACCAATCCGGGAATTGCAGCGACCAACCATATCAACGCGCTGGTCAAGAACGTCGCGCGCTTCGCCGATGTCGCCCGCACGATCAAGCGCGCCCATCCGCCGGGCAAGGAATTCGCGTATAAGACGATCGACACCGCCGTCCTCGGCTGGCTGGTCGAGCGCGTGTCGGGGGGCAGCGTCGCCGCCTATACCGCGCGCAAGCTGTGGGAACCGCTGGGGACCGAAGCGGACGGCTTCTACATCATGGACGGCGCGCCCGGCATCGGGCGGGAATTCAGCGGCGCCGGCTTCAATGCGACGCTGCGCGACTGGGCACGCTTCGGGCAGATGATGCTGAACGGCGGCGTCGCCAACGGCCATCGCATCGTGTCGTCGCAATGGGTCGACATGGCGAGCGCGCCGGCTGCGGCCGAGGATGCGCGCGGCGGGTACGGGATGCAGTGGTGGACGATGCCGAACACCCCCGCCTATTCGGCGATCGGGTTGCAAGGGCAATATGTCTTCGTCGATCCCGCGACGCGCACCGTGGTGGTGAAGCTCAGCTATTTCCCGTCGGACATGGACGCCGCCTCCGAAGAAACCGCCGCCTTCCTGGCTGCCGCATCGGCATGGACGCCGCGCTGAGGCGCGCTCCCGATCGAACCGACAACAATAAAATGGGGAGAGGACCGATGAACATTCGCACCAAGGCGGCGATGGCGCTGCTGCTCGCTTCCACCGCCGCGCCGGCATGGGCGCAGCAGACGCTCCCGCCCGCCACGCCCGCCCCGGCCGACGCGGCGACGGCGGAAGAAGACCAGTTGCAGGACATCGTGGTCACCGCACAGCGCCGCAGCGAACGGTTGCAGACCGCGCCGCTGTCGGCGACCGCGCTCGACGGGGACGCGCTGACCAAGAACGCCGTCGCCAACCTCGCCGATCTTCAGACGGCGACGCCCGCGCTGTCGGTGTCCAATGGCGGCATCATCCAGAACGTCAATATTCGCGGCATCGGGCTGGCGAGCGACAGCCCCAATGTGACGGCGGGCGTCGCGACCTATGTCGACGGGCTGTTCCAGCCGCCGATCGTCCAGGCCAACAGCTTCTACGACCTGGGCAGCGTCGAGGTGCTGCGCGGGCCGCAGGGGACGCTGGTCGGATCGAACTCGACCGGCGGCGCGATCTTCATCAACTCGCGCAATCCCGACCTCGCCGGCGGGGTCGGCGGCTATGGCGAGATCGGCTATGGCAATTACGATGCGGTGACCGCCGAAGCGGCGCTGAACCTGCCGATCAGCCAGACGCTGGGCGTGCGCGTCGCCGGCTTCTATCGCCGCCACGACAGCTATTACCGCGACACTGGCCCGTTGGGCAGCGATGCCGGCCGGCTGAACGAAAAGGGCGGGCGCGTCACCGTGTTGTGGCAGCCCGGCAGCTTCACCGCGACCGCGAAGGTCAGCCTGAACGACCGCGATACCGGCGGCTATCCCTATCGCCCGATCCCCGGCACGCGCTTCGCGGCCTATCGCGTCGGCGACATCCGCACACTCAGCTTCGACAGCCCGATGGGCAATCGTGACCTGGCGTTCCAGGCCGGGCTGGAACTGCGGCAGGAACTGGCGAACGGCATCGTCCTGCGGTCGCTGACCGGGTACCAGAACAAGCGGATCAGGAACCTGCTGGACATTGACGGGTCGCGGGCGCCGCTGGCGGCGGGCGGCGAAATCTCGCAGAATTATTTCGCGCGCGAAAAACAATATAGCCAGGAAATCAACATCATCTCGCCGACCGATGGCGCGTTCGACTGGATCATCGGTGGCTATTTCCAGCGCAACGACATCGACGTCCGCATCGCGCAGAGCGACGGCGGCTTCCCGACCGACATTACGCCGGTGAACCAGCGCACCACCACCGGCGTCTTCGCACAGGGCAACTACCAGATCACCGACGCGGTCGAATTCCAGCTCGGCGGCCGCTATTCGGCGTACAAGGCGACCGGCACCGGCTTCGTTACGATCGGGCGCGGCATTCCCGGCTTCCCCGCGGGCGGCATTCCGGTGTCCGACCTGTCCGGCGAACATGACGACGCCCGCTTCACGGGCAAGGCGGCGCTGAACTGGAAGGTCGACGGCGACAACCTACTCTATGCGCTAGTCGCGCGCGGCTACAAGCCTGGCGGGTTCAACTCGACCAGTTCACGCTTCGATCCGGAAACGGTGATGAGCTACGAAGCCGGCTGGAAGTCCAGCTTCCTCGGCGAACGCATCCGCACCCAAGTCAGCGCCTTCTACAACAAATATAAGGGCTTCCAATTCAACATCATCGAACCCAGCACCGGCTTTTCCGGCGTCCAGAATATCTCCGAAGTGTCGATCAAGGGGTTCGAGGCGCAGTTACAGGCACGGGTGCGCGGGTTCGGGTTCGACGCGAATGTCGCCTATGTCGATTCCAAGCTTGCCAGCGTGACCTTCGTCAACACCCGCAACCTGCCGGCGGGGACGCTTGGCCCGCAATGTCCGGCGGGCGTCGCGTCCAACCCACCGGTCTGTTTTAACTACACGCCCTTCATCCAGGTGTCTGGCGACGGACCCAATCTCTACGCGCCGAAATGGACCTATAATCTGGGCGTCGATTACCGGATCGAGGTGGGCGGCGGCACGCTGACGCCGCGCATCAACTATGCCTATGTCGGGCCGCAATTCACCTATCTGGGCTATTCGCCGATCAGCGACCGGCTGGACGGACGCGGCCTCGTCTCCGCGCTGCTGACGCTCGACATGGGCGACTGGCAGGTCACTGCCTATGGCACCAACCTGACCGACAAGGACTATGTCAGCGGGCAATTCAACCTGAACGAATTTTACGGTCCGCCCCGCGAATATGGCGTTCGGGTCCGCATGACGTTCTAGGTGTTTGATCCCAAGGTTTGATGGTGCGCTCCTTTCGCTGAAATGGAAGGAAGCCGTATGGGACAGGTACGTCACGGGTGCGCCACGACCACGCACGCCGTCCGAGCAGCAATACAGCGATCGCAAGCTTCGCTCGCGACGCTGAGCCGGGAGCTGGGGATCAACCCCAAGACCGTGGCGAAGTGGCGCAAGAGGACAACCATCGAGGATCTGAAGACCGGGCCGAAGGCCCCTCGTTCAACGACCCTGCTGGTATAGTTCCGGCGCCTCGATCGCGAGTATCAGGTTGGGCGCCGGCGTCGCAGGAGGTCGGCTGCGTCTTCGCCGTCCACCCGATCCGCGGGGACCTCGGCTGACGATCGCGCGAGATACTGGAGCAGCGTGAAGATGAAGGCACGCTGGCGGAGCAGGCGTTGCGCGTGGTCAACCCCGGGGGCACCGTCGCGCACGCGCTCATCGAGCGGCTGGGCGGCCACATGTCCTGGACCCGTGGAGGTGGCTTCCGCGCGATCGACGCCGACGCGTTCGGCATCGATCTAAGCTCTTAGTCGCTCCCTAACTCCCTTTCTTTCTGGATGCGGAGTCAGGTAGCCTTTCCGCGCGGGCAAAGCTGCGACTTCCACTCAACTGCCTGCTGTTCAGATCAACGTGAGCGTGAACGGACGTCTGCGCGCGAATGCGCGATGCCCGTAAGCGGTCAGTCCCCTTTCCACCAGCTTCGTCTTGACGGATGGCAAGTAGCGGGCTCATGTCGTCATGCACACGGGTACAGGCCGTATGTACAAACCGATGGGCAAGCTACCCACGAGAACCTCAGAAATACGTGTTTCTTGCGCTGGATCAACGCCTCTCGTAGGGGGTCACCAAGCGATTACAAGCATTCGAAGGCCTGATCGGAAATACGGGTCCCTGTTTCGGCAATATATCGGTTCTAAGTAGGCTGGCGCTTGGCGAACCGAGCCAGGACTGGAGCGGGAAGCTATCGCCCTCTCAACAATCCTGGCGGGGGGCTACGTGGTAAACGGGCGGTCTGTCGAACCGTAGGATGATCGGCTGGATCCGCCGATCCCCCGGTGGATCAGACGATGTAGCTGAGACCGATGACGAACAAGAGTCCGGCGACCGAAATCACCGTTTCCAGCAGCGACCAAGTCCGAAAGGTGTCGGCGGTACTGGTGCCCATATAGCCCTTGACCAGCCAGAAACCGGGATCGTTCACATGGCTGAAAAATACCGAACCCGCGCCGATCGCCAGCACGACCAGCTCCGGTGCGGCGCCCGAGGCGGCAACCACGCCCGGCATCACCCCTACCGCAGTGATCGTGGCGACGGTCGCCGATCCTGCAGCCAGACGGATGCCGACCGCGATCAGCCAGCCTAGCAGCAATGGCGAGATCGAATAGGCCATGACGGTACGGGCGAGCAAATCGGACAGGCCGGCACTGACCAGCACCTGCTTCAGCGCGCCGCCCGCACCGATCGCGAGCAGGATCGCGCCGGCCGCGCCCATCGTCTGATGCCAGATCGTCTCCTGGACACCGGTCTCCCGGAAGCGGCGCCCGAACAGCAGTGGCATCGCCAGCAGGTTGGCAAGAAGCAGCGCGATGACGGGATTGGCCGCAGCGTCGAGCAGCATCGAGCCTTCAAGGCCCGGCACCAGCTTGCCGAGTTCGCCTGCCGCGATCAGGGCGATAGGCAGCAGGACGATGAACAGCGCCCTGGTGCGGGATGGGGCGGCAAGCTGGCCCATCGGATCGCCCGGGACCGTTTCGGTCAGCCTGATCCCCGGCGTCACGAAGTGCGCAAGCACCGGTCCCGAGAGAATCGCGACCGGGATCGCGATCAGCGTGCCGTAGAACATCGTCAGTCCGAGATTGGCATTCAACGTCTCTACGGCGAGCAACGGCCCCGGATGCGGCGGCACCAGTGCGTGGACCACACCCAGGCCGGCGAGCGCAGGCATGATCAGGCGCAACTTGGCACTGTCCCGAGCGGCCGGATCCGCATTGGCAGCCATTTCCTTAGCGGCCGCGACGACGATCGGCAGCAGCAGCACCAGCCCCGTCTCGAAGAACAGTGGCAGACCGATGACGATCGCAATGCCGAGCGTCGCCCATGGGGCCGCGCGCGGACCGGTCAGCCGCAACGCGCCGGTTGCCAGCGACGCCGCCGCACCCGACAATTGCAGCATCGCGCCGAGTGACAGGCCGAGCGACACCACCAACCCGGTGCCGCCGATGATGTCGCCTACCCCTTTCTGTACAGCCTTGGCCGTGTCGATCAGCGGCAGTCCGGCGAGCAGCCCGACCGTGAAAGCTCCGCACAACAGGCCGAGAAAGGGGTGGAGGCGACCGCGTACGATCATGACGATCGCCAAGGCAATGCCCGCGATCGCGGCCGTCACCAGCCGTAGGTCACCGCCGCTCATGCAACCTGCCCCAACGACAGGCGCCTGTATGCGGTGCGCGCCGCCGCGTCAGGGACTGCGTACCATCGTTGCCGCCGCACTCGGCCGGGCAAGGCACGATTACACATTCGGCATACACGATGTGAGATTTATCATACCTATTTGCCAGTTTTCTCGTCGGGGTGCGTTCGACTGTGGCGGGCGATGCTGTTCGCAATATGTCGCCGCGCCGCGAATCGTGCGCCCTCGGCATCCTGCAGCTCGATCGCGTTCAGGATCGACTCATGCTCGCGCTGGATCGTCATCGAATAGGCACTCAGCGCGTCGTTCGACTGACTGCGCAACGCCAATGTCCGGGGCGGCACGAGCCGAACGCCGAGAAACTCGATCAGACGTTCGTAATAATTATTGTCCGTCGATCGTGCGATCGCGATGTGGAAGGCGGCATCGGCCTCGGCCGCTCGGGCCATGTCGTCACCGGCGGTAATGATGTCCGCAAGGCATTTGCGCATATCCCCCAGATCACTTTCTTGCCGCCTTACTGCTGAAAGGCTTGCCATCTCAGACTCGATCGCAAGACGCATTTCCAGAAGTTTGACGACTTCGGTCAGTTCGGCAAGATCGTCGCGGGTTACCTGGAATGCTTCATACCGGGCATCGGGGGCGACATACACGCCGGATCCCTGGCGCGATATCGTCAGCCCCTGCGCCGTCAGCCGGGCGACGGCTTCGCGAACCACGGTACGGCTGACCTGTTCGCTCTCGGCGATTTCCCGTTGCGTCGGAAACCGATCCCCGGGGGCGATCGTCCCGGATCGGATCTGCGCATGGAGTTTGCGGAACAGGTCGTCCGCGAGAGAAAGGCTGGCCATTGCCGCCTTATAGAAGCGGTTCGAATTTGCCGCAAGATTTGTAGTACCTATCTTGCGACCCTCAAAAATTTATACTACGACTCACGGCAACAACGAAGAATTGTGGGGAGGAACCATGGAGTTCGCTACGATCCGTCGGGCGCGTCTGCTCGGCACTGCCGCCGTCCTTTGGCTTGCCGCTTCGCCTGCTGCGGTGTTCGCACAGGCGGCCGCGCAGGAGCCGGCCACTTCGCCTACCGATCGTCCGCCTAGCCCGGTGATCGGCACCGACCCCGTAGCCGAGCCGACCACGCCGCAGGCGCAGGAGGGCACCACCCAGAAGGCGAGATCGTCGTTACCGGCCTGCGCCAGAGCTATGCCAATGCGCTGCAGGCGAAGCGCCGTGCGGTCGGCGTCACCGACGGCATCTCATCGGACGGCATCGGTCGATTCCCCGATCTCAATGTCGGCGAAGCGCTGCAACGCGTGCCCGGCGTGCAGATCAACCGCGAGGCGGAGAGCCGCGACGCGACGATCAATATTCGCGGCCTGCCCGGCACCTATGCCCGTACCACGATCAACGGCAACAGCTTTGCCGACCCGGTGCTCGACGGATCGAGTCCGCTGGGCGCGTTCGAATCCGACATTTTCAGCGCCTTCGTCGTCGTGAAGTCGCCGGGCGCCGCCGAGCTTCCTGGCGGGATCAGCGGCAATGTCGACCTGCAGATCCAGCGGGCGCTGGCGCGAAAGGATGGCGCTCTGTCGTTGAAGGCGACGGCCGGATATGAGGAGATGACGAAGGCGGTAGTACCGTCCTTCACCGGAAGCTATTCCAAGCATTTCCTGAACGATACGCTCGGCGTCTACGTGGTCGGCGCATTCTCGCAACAGAATTTCCGCCGCGACTCGATCTCGTTCAATCAATATACGCCGTTGTCGCGGACGACGACGCCGAATTACGCCGCACGCTACGGCACTACCGGAAACGTGCTGTTCCCGTCCGACGTGCGTCAGTTCGCCCGGACGAACAAGGGGGATCGCCTTTCACTGGCCGGCGGCATCGAATATGCCGCGACGCCCGAACTGACGCTGTCGCTCAACAGCATCTATACCCGTCGCGACTATAGCGAGGCGATGCTGGACGTTAACGAATACGACATGCGCGACGGCAATACCGTCGTCAATCCGACCGGCGACGTGTTCACGCTGGCCGATGGCAATCGCTATATCAACAAATACGACTTCTCGAACGCGCGCATCTTCGGATCGAACCGGGCGCAACCGTCCTTGGTGCGCGCCTTTGGTCTATATGGCGATATCGGATGGAAGAATGAGGACTGGCGTCTGCTGACGACCTTCTCCTATTCCGATGCCGGCAATCAGGAACTGCAGACGCAATTCGACTTCCGCCGCCTGCCAAGGGCGGGCGGTAACGGGACCAGCGGCAGCATCTTTTCGGGCGGTGCCGATATCCGGGACTATAGCGCGATCATTGCCCCCTCCCCGGCGCTCGTCTTCACGCCGGGTCCGTTCACCGTCCTCGATGCCAATCAGCTTCGCAATGCCACCGGCGACGTGGTGATCGTCGCCGGCAGCGAAGGCATCGCGCGGAACGACCTGTATGCCGGCCAAACCGATGTCGAACGCTTTTTCGGCAGCGGCATCCTGCGCAGCATCCAGGCCGGCATCCGCGCCGAGCGCACCGGCTTTACGTCGCAACAGTTCCGCTCGACCGTGTTCGGCGTTCCGAGCCAGAACCTGACATCGGCGATCATCGTCCAAAGCCCGTTCGCCGATCGCTTCTTCGGTAACAAGGTGGACGGCTATAACCGCAACTGGCAGACGATCGATTTCGACCTCATGCGCAGCCAGTTGCAGCCGGTGACGGTCCAGCCCGGCCAGACCCTGACGAGCAACGGCTTCGTCAACAACACCGCCGATGGCGGTGTCGGCCAGCTCAACTTCGACATCACCAACGACATCGCCTCGGCCTATGCGATGGGCAAGCTCGAGGGCGAAGTGGCCGGCGTCAACATTCGCGGCAATGTCGGACTGCGCTACGAGCATACCCGCGCGAGCATCCTGTCGACCCAATATCTGCGCGGGGTGCCATCGTCGCGGCGCGACGATAACGACTATGGCGAATGGTTGCCGTCCGCCCTGGTCGCCGCCGACCTGACCGACCGGCTGATCCTGCGCGGCGCTTATTACCGCTCCTTCGTCCGGCCGCAGCCGCGCCAGGTGTCGCCGTCGACAGTCATCGCGGGCAGCGGTACGGTGTTCAACGTCACGCTCGGCAATACCGATCTGCAACCCTTCACGTCGGATTCGTTCGACGTTTCGCTCGAGTTCTACAACCGGCCCGGCGGCAACATCTCGCTGGCCGCCTTTACCAAGCGGCTCGACGGGCTGATCGCGCCCGAGACCGACCGCACGCGGCTGTGCCCCGCCGATGGCGGCGGCTTCGGCCTCGGTCCGCTCCAGCTCGTCGGCGATACCTGCCAGTCGACGACGCTGGTCTCGGCTGGACAACCGGTGCAGGTGGTGGTGAACGGCAACATCAATTCCGCCAACCCGATCACGGTGCGGGGCCTTGAATTCTCGGTCCAGCAGAATCTCGATTTCCTTCCCGCGCCGTGGAACGGCCTGGGTGGCGGCATCAACTATGCCTATACCGAGGTTTCGGGCCGTACGGCGTCGGGCAGCGCCGCGATCCTGCCGGGCGTGTCGAAGCATACCGGCAATCTGATCGGCTATTATGAAACCAAGCTGTTCGGCCTGCGCCTGACCTATAACTATCGCAGCAAATATGATCTTGCGGCGGGCGGCACCTTTGCCGGTGCGGCCCGACAGGTGAAGGAACGCGGGCAGCTTGATGCGTCGGCATCGTTCAACATCAGCGAGCGGTTGTCGCTGTCGCTCGATGCGTTCAACATCACGAAT
The DNA here is from genome assembly GCF_055521695.1 of Sphingomonas sp. BL-S-05. NCBI lineage: Bacteria > Pseudomonadati > Pseudomonadota > Alphaproteobacteria > Sphingomonadales > Sphingomonadaceae > Sphingomonas > Sphingomonas sp. BL-S-05. The sequence goes on from NZ_CM145499.1 coordinate 1,729,435, forward strand.
GCCGAGCGCATCGAATATGAGAATGATCCGCTGAAGCCGCGCCGCGCCGACTTCGACGGTCGCACGGTCCAGTTCGGCGTACGTGCGCAATTCTAGCCGATGATCCAGCGGTACCGGCCCATTCCGCCCACCCGAGCAGCAGCCCAACAGGATATGCTATGGGCGGGGGAGCGGGCCGGTCTTTGCCGGATCCGGCTCTGACAGCCTCCCTCACTCGCAGCGGCCGGCGTTCGCGCCGTGCCGCTGCATCTTTTTTTGGGAATTCGTGATGTTGCTCGCCGCCCTGTTGCTCACCGCCCCGTCCGTCGCGCAACTTGCCGCGCCGGCCTTCCCGCAGCGCGCCGGCCCGACGCTGGAAGCGGTCGATCGCGTCTGGGCAGGACATTATAGCCGCTTCGCACTGGTCACGACCGACAAGCAGATCGTGATCGCCTATTATGACGCGAACCGGCAATTGACGGTCGCAACCCGCGCGCGCGACAGGGGGGCGAGCTGGGTCTATCATCGGCTCGACAGCTGGACCGGTTGGGACAGCCATAACTATATCGCGGCGGCCGTCGATCGCGCCGGCCAGATTCATGTCGTCGCCAATCTGCACGGCGATCCGCTGGTCTATTACCGTAGCACTCGTCCCGGCGATCCGCGTAGCCTGACGAAGATCACGACGATGGTCGCGGCGGCGCGCGAACAGCGCATGACCTATCCGATCTTTCTTACCGACGCGGCCGGCGGGCTGATCTTTAAATATCGGGATGGGGGGAGCGGGAACGGGAACGAGATATACAACCGCTACGACAGCACGACCGGCCGGTGGAGTGCGCTGCTGGCGACGCCGCTCACCGATGGCGAGGGTCAGCGCAACGCCTATTTCGTCGGGCCGACGCCGTCGCCGGATGGGCGGTTCCACCTCGCCTGGGTCTGGCGCGAGACGCCCGATGCGGCGACGAACCACGACCTGTCCTATGCGGTCAGCCGCGACCTGATCCACTGGACCCGCGCCGACGGCACGCCGCTACCGCTGCCGATTACGCTGAAGCAGGCGGAGATCGTCGATCCCGTGCCGGAGCGCGGCGGGATGATCAACAACAACACCGTCATCGGCTTCGACCGTCAGCACCGGCCGATCATCACCTACCATAAATTCGTCACCGACGGATCGACCCAGATCTTTCTCGCCCGCTTCGAAGGGAAAGGCTGGCGGATCGCGCAGGCAAGCGACTGGCGCGGGTTCCGGTGGGACTTTGGCGGCGGCGGCTCGCTCGACAGCCGGCTGTTCGTCGAGGGTGCCGTGCCCGACGCGCCCGGCCGGCTGCGAGTCCGCGTCCGCCGCGACGGTACGCCCATCGACCTCCTCGTCGACGAAGCCACCCTGTCCCGGGTCGGCGAGCAACCGGCGATGACGCTGGCCGATCGTCTGGCGCCGATGATCGCCACCCCGCCGGGCATGATGCTCAATACCGTCGAGGCCGATGGCGCGGCAATCGCATGGCCCACCCGCCCCCCGCACCGCGACCTGGCAAGCGAGGACATTCCCGAAGCGACCACCTTACGCCTGGTGCTGCCCTGATCCGTTGCTAAAGGCGGCGAGCAAGGCCGTCGCGGTCCCAGGCGCTCGCCCGGCCTTGTACGGGAACCCCTAACGGCAGGTTCGACGTCGGAAGCCTATCGCAACGCCGCCACGTCGGCGACGTCCATATCCTCATAATCCAGATTCTCGCCGGCCATCGCCCAGACGAAACCATAGGCACGCGTACCGACACCCATATGGACCGACCATGGCGGCGACAGCACCACCTGTTCGTTGCCGACGACGATATGCCGCATCGCGTCTGGCCGTCCCATGAAATGCATCACCCGGTCATTCGGTCCCAGACCGAAGTACAGATACACTTCGCTGCGGCGGTCATGGACATGCGGCGGCATGGTGTTCCACACGCTGCCCGGATCGAGGATGGTGATGCCGAGACACAAGGCCGCGCTGGCGCAGCGATGGGGCAGGATCAGCTGGTGGATCGTCCGCGCATTGCCGGTCGCGGGATCGCCCCGTCGCATCGGCGGTGCGTCGGCCGCACTGACCTTTTGCAACGGAAAGGCGCGGTGGGCGGGAACGCTGAGCAGGAAGAAGCGTGCTTCCGCCCCCGCGAACGTCACCTCGCGACTACCCAGCGGCACGTACAGCGCTTCGCAGCGGTCGAGGACCGTCGCCACCCCGTCGACCGTAACCGTTCCGCATCCGCCGACCTGGACCACCCCCAGCTCGCGCCGGTCGAGCAGCGGGAGACCCGCCGCGCTTGCCGGCTCGGTCTGGTCGGGAAGGCGCAGCAAACCCTCGCCCGGGACCGCCGCGCCGATGATGAACCGCTCGCCATGCGAATAGACCAGCGTCAATGCACCGTCGCGGAACAGGTCGTCGATCCGATGCTGTCCGGCAAGGTCGGCATTGCTCGCCCCCGTCATCATTGCCGGGTGGGTCGGATGATAGGTGCGCTCGAACATGCTCACCGCTTGCGGTCGAGCCGGGCGACCTCGGACGCCGCCAGCAACAATGCACCGACCCCGTAATATTGGGTATCGCTTGCCGCGACCTGGTCGGGACGATCGCTGACCTGCTGGACATAGCCGAGCTTGCCGTCGGGCTGCACCGCCCGCGTCAGGGCCGCCCAGCCGCGGCGCACCACCGGTTCGTAGGTCGCCCGGTCGATCAACCCGGCATTGATCCCCCATGCCAGTCCATAGACGAAGAAACCGGTCCCGCTGGTTTCGGGCGGCGACCCTTCGGGTGCCAGCAACGACGGCGACCAATAGCCATCGGGCTTTTGCAGCGCGGCGATCCGCTGCGCCATCGCCCGGTACAGGGCGGTCATCCGCACCGCGTCCGCGCTCCCCTTCGGCAGCAGCGGAAGCGAACGCGCGATCCCGCCGAAGACCCAGCCATTGCCGCGTGACCAGAACAGCTTGCGCCCCTTGTCGTCACGCCGGTCGAAGAAGCGGCTGTCGCGGAAATACAGCTTCTCTTCCTCATCGAAGAGGAAGTCGGTGGTCGCCCACCATTCGGACATCGCATAGCTGCGGTACCGGCTATCCCCGGTCTGTCGTGCAAGTTCGAGCCATACCGGCGGTGCCATGAACAATGCGTCGCACCAGCACCAGCGCTTCAGACATGCCGTATCGAAATAGTTCGATTGCGCCTTCAGAAAGGACAGATGCGGTCGCGGCTTTTCCGCCAGCACCTTGTCCAGCGTCGCCCTCATCGGCGCGACCGCTGCCGCCCCGGCGCCGTGCTTCGCCGCCCAGAGATAGGTCTGGCCGATGACATGGTCGTCGGCGAAGAACCAGCGATCTCCGGGTTTCCATTCGTTGCCGCGGCCCATGGTCTGTATCGCCTGCCCGATTTCAGCGGGCGCCCCGGCATCGGCGAGGGCGGTCATGCCGACCCAGAATACCGCCTTCTCCCACGCGCGTGGTTCGGCGGTTTCCGGCGTCGCCTGCGAAATCTGCGACGGGTCGTCCAGCCGGGCCAATTGCCAGCGCGCGACCTTCGCCGCCACCGCCAGCGGCTGTTGCGAAGCAGCGCTCATCGATGTTGGCGTCTGTGCCGGTACGCTGGCCGGCATCCCCGCAAGCGCCAGAGTAAGCAGCGCCAATTTCGTCATCTTATTCCTCCACGACAGGGATATGCACCGGCGTCAGACGCGGGCTGAGCAAATGAACTACAAGCAGCGCCAGCAGATACGCGCTGCCTGCCACGGCAAAGATCGGCGCATAGCTGCCGGTCGCTTCCAGCACATGGCCGACGAACTGGGCGATCAATATGCCGCCGATCGCGCCGGCCGTGCCGCCGATTCCGACCACCGATGCGATCGCCGCGCGGGGAAACAAATCCGATGGCAACGTCAGGAGATTGGCCGAAAACGCCTGATGCCCGGCGGTGGCGAGGCCGATCAGCAGCACCGCGCCCCACAGATGATCGACATATTGCACGGTCACGATCGGCAGCACCGCCAGCGCACAGACGAGCATGGTCAGCTTGCGCGCGACGTTGGCGCTGCGTCCGCCTGCCATCAGCCGCGATGACATCCATCCGCCCGCGACACTCCCCAGATCGGAGAGGACATAGATGGCGACCAAGGGCGGGCCATAGCCTTTCAGGTCGAGGCCGTACCGCTTCCCCAGGAAGTCCGGCAACCAGAACAGGAACATCCACCAGATCGGATCGGTCAGGAACTTGGCCAGCGCATAGGCCCAGGTCTCGCGCCGTGCGAACAGCCGTCGCCAGGGCAGATGCCCGGCGGGCGCGATCGGATCGCTTTCGATCAGCGCCAGTTCGGCAGCGCCGACGCGGCGATGCTCGCGCGGTCGACGATAGATCGCGACCCAGGCGATCAGCCACACGATGCTGAACGCGCCGGTGGCGATGAACGCCATACGCCAGCCATAGGAAAGCGCGATCGCCGGCACCAGCAACGGCGTGACGATCGCCCCGACATTGGCCCCGGCATTGAACACGCCGACCGCAAAGGCCCGCTCCTTTTGCGGAAACCATTCCGCGACGACCTTCAGCCCTGCCGGAAAGTTGCCGGACTCGCCCAGACCCAAAGCGAAGCGCACCGCCGCGAACTGGACGACGCTATGCACCAGCCCATGCGCCATATGCGCCAGCGTCCAGAACCCGAACGCCAGCGCATAGCCGACGCGCGGCCCGGCCAGATCGATGAACCGCCCGATGCCCAGAAATCCGATCGCATAGGCCGCCTGGAACCAGAACACGATGTCGGCATATTGCCGCTCGCTCCATCCAAGATCGGCTTGCAGCAGCGGCTTGAGCACGCCGATCATTTGCCGGTCGATGTAATTGATCGCGGTCGCCGCGAACAGCAAAGCACAGATCGTCCAGCGGTATGATCCGGCTTTGGCCGCCATCGTCCTGCCCGTTCCGGCCATCGCGTCCTCCCCCGCCGGATCGTTCCGGTCGGCGGAATTGGTACGACAACAATTCCACGGATGTCAACAAGCCGCCGTCCGGGAACCGCATCCGTCCGTCAACGGGCCGGGCGGCGTCAGGTGTTGTCGTATCAATTTTTTGTGATTAGGTACGGGGGACCACAACAGGACGAACCGGATGCGTCGATCGATCGCCATGTTTGCGTTGCTGACCGCCGCCGCTGCGGCACCGGGGCAGGATGCGCCGCTGCCACCGGTCGTCCGTCCGCTCCCCGAACCGCCGGTGGCAGACCGCACGCCGGGCGCCCGTGTCATCCTTGCCGATTATCGCCACGACGACCTGTTGTGGGAGAATGATCGGACCGCGCACCGCATCTATGGACATGCGCTGGAACCGGTGGAACCGCCGTCCGGATCGGGCATCGATGCCTGGGGAAAAAATGTGGCGCGTCCGTTCATGGACCGTCAGCTTCGCACCGGCGACCAGCATAGCTTCCATGGCGAGGGCATGGATTTCTACAATGTAGGTACCAGCCGCGGCATGGGCGGGCTCGGCATCTGGTTCGACAACAAGCTGTGGACCTCGCGTAACTTCGTCGCCCACCGCATTCTCCAGACCGGGGGAAAGGTTGCGGAATTCGAGGTGGATTACGCCCCATGGCCGGTCGATGTCGGGCGCCGGGTCTGGGAAACGCGACGCTTCACCCTGCCGATGGGGACCCATTTCACCCGCATGGAATCGACGATCCGTTCGGACCGGCCGGGCGCGCTGACGATCGGCATCGGCCTGTCGAAGCGCGCGGGCGGCGACAATCCGGTTGCGACGATCGACCGGTCGCGCGGACTGATCGCGCTATGGGGCCCCGAACACCCCGATCACGGCACGCTGGGCCTCGCCCTTCGCGTGGATCCGGCGGCGATCGTCGAAATACGGCAGGATGCCGACAATTATCTGATCCTGCTTCGCGCAAATCCGGGGCGCCCCTTTGTCTATTTCGCAGGTTCGGCGTGGAGCCGCGGCGTCGGCGGGTTCCGGTCGGCCGCAGCATGGGCCGACTATGCGCGACGGACACCTCTCGACTTCCAACCCTCCTCGCGCGCAGGCCAGGCCAAATGACCCCCAATCCGCTGACCGGCGTTTTCTATCACTGGCTGGGCGGCTTCGCCTCGGCGAGTTTCTACGTTCCCTATCGCGGCGTGAAACGTTGGTCTTGGGAAATCTATTGGCTGACCGGCGGCATATTTTCCTGGGTTCTCGCACCCTGGTTCTTCGCCGGGATCCAGACCGAAAACCTGCTCGGCGTGTTCGCGGCGACGCCGGTCGCGACCCTGTTGTGGCCGATCTTTTTCGGGGTGCTGTGGGGCTTTGGCGGGCTCGGCTACGGGCTGGTGATGCGGTATCTCGGCCTGTCGCTGGGCATGGCGGTGGTGCTGGGGCTGTGTACCGTCTTCGGCACGCTGATCCCGCCGCTGTTCGCCGGCGAATTCGCAGCGAAACTGCTCGACAGCGTGTCGGGCAACATCATCCTGCTCGGCCTCGCCCTGACGCTCGCCGGGATCGTCGTCGTCGCCATGGCCGGCGCGAAGAAGGATCAGGCACTTTCGCCCGAACAGAAAGCAGCGGCCGTCGCCGAGTTCGACTTCCGTAAGGGGATCGTCGTCGCCATCTTCGCCGGGATCATGTCGGCCTGCTTCGCCTTCGGTCTTGCAGCCGGCGAACCGATCAAGGTGCTGTCGGCGGCGGCCGGGACCGGGCCGTTATGGACCGGCCTGCCGGTGCTGTGCCTCGTCATGTTCGGCGGGTTGCTGACCAATGCGCTGTGGTGCGCGATCCTGATCGTCCGCAACCGCAGCGGCGGCGAATGGGCCGGTCGGGGCAAGGCGGCGGGCGCGCCGCTCGGCTGCAACTTCGCGCTGTGCGCGCTGGCCGGGACCGCATGGTATTTCCAGTTCTTCTTCTACACCATGGGCGAAAGCCAGATGGGACGGTTCGGCTTTTCGAGCTGGACGCTGCATATGGCGTCGATCATCATCTTCGGCACGCTGTGGGGCTTCGCGCTCCGGGAATGGAAGGACGCCGCCCCCCGTACCCGCGCGATGGTGTGGGCCGGCGTGGCGCTGCTGGTGCTCGCGACGATCGTCATCGGCTATGGCAACATGATCGGATAAGGCCGAACAGCATTCGCAGATACAGGGCGCGGCCGACACCGGATCCTCATGGTCCGCCCGCGTTGCCTGACCGCTTTGAGCATGGCACATTCCGCCCTCCAGCGTTTCCGGAGGTTCGATGCGTTCGTTGTTGCTCGCCCCATGCCTGACCGTCGCCGCATCGGCGCTCGCGCAGACGGCCCCTGCCCCAGTCTCGATCGAAACGGTGAAGGAGGCCACGCGCGTCCTGTCGTCCGACGCGTTCGAAGGGCGCGCCCCCGGTACGCCGGGCGAGGAGAAGACGCTCGCCTATCTGGCCGAACAATTCGCGAAGGCGGGGTTGAAGCCGGGCAACAAGGGTAGCTGGTTCCAGGACGTGCCGCTGGTCGAGATCACCAGCCGCAACGTGTCGCCGCTGACCTTCACCGGCGCGGGCAGTCCGATCGCGCTGAGCTACGGTTCCGATATGGTCGTCGGCACCTATCAGGTGACGCCGAAGTCGGTCGTCGCGAACAGCGACGTCGTCTTCGTCGGCTATGGCATCAACGCGCCTGAAAAGGGTTGGAACGACTATGCCGGCACCGATGTGCGCGGCAAGACGGTGCTGATCCTCGTCAACGATCCCGATTATGCCAGCCCGACGCTGGACGGACCGTTCGGGGGCAAGGCGATGACCTATTACGGGCGCTGGACCTACAAGTTCGAGGAAGCGGCGCGGCAGGGTGCGGCCGCCGCGATCATCATCCACGATACGGTGCCCGCCGCCTATGGCTGGAACGTCGTCCAGTCGAGCTGGACCGGTCCGCAACAGGTTGCCGACGCCGCCAACGACCATCTGGACCAGAGCAAGGCGATCGGCTGGATGCAACTGCCCGCCGCAAAGCGCCTGATCGCGGCAGCGGGGAAGAATTACGATCAACTAGTCGCGGCCGCGCAGAAGAAGGGCTTTCGTGCGGTGCCGCTCACCGGGGTCAAGGCGAGCGTGTCGTTCGACAATCAGGTGCGTCGCCATGCGTCCAAGAACGTGATCGGTATCCTGCCGGGCACCAAACGCCCCGATGAGGTGGTGCTGTTCACCGGCCATTGGGACCATCTCGGCCGGTGCGAGGCGGCGAGCGACGGCGACGATATCTGCAACGGCGCGGTCGACAACGCGACCGGTACCGCCGCCCTGATCGGGCTGGCGCAGGCGAATGCCAAGGCCGGCGCGACCGAACGCAGCCAGGTCTATCTGGCGGTGACCGGCGAGGAATCGGGGCTGCTCGGTTCGGCCTATTATGGCGACCATCCGGTCTATTCGCTCGCAAAGACCGTCGGCGGGATCAACATGGACGCATTGTCGGTCGCCGGACCGGCCCGCAACGTCGTGGTCGTCGGCAAGGGCAAATCGGAACTCGACGCCTATCTGAACCGCGCGCTGGCGGCGCAGGGCCGGGTCGCGGAGGCCGATCCGATGCCGCAGAACGGCTATTACTACCGCTCCGACCATTTCAGCTTGGCCAAGCATGGCGTGCCGATGCTCTATGTCGATTCGGGCGACGACCTGATCGAAGGGGGCAAGGCGGCCGGGGAAGCGGCGGTCAAGGACTATACCAAAAAGCGCTATCACGGCCCCAAGGACGAATATGACCCGAACTGGAACTGGGCGGGCGTCGCGCAGGATCTGAACCTGTTCTACACGATCGGACGCGAACTGGCGAACACGACCGCATGGCCCAACTGGGTCGCGGGGGACGAATTCCGCGCGATCCGTGACCGCAGCCGCGCCTCGCAATGAGGGCGGCCGGACCGGCTACGCGCGGCCGGTCGCTTGCACTGGCGCTTCCGCCGCGCCCCTGATGCCAGGTTGGCACGATGGCCGCTTCGGTTCAGACGGAATGATGCGGCATCGCCATGGGCCGATCGTCGGCCGGCTCCGCATACGCAATTCCGGCTATCGTCATCCGGCGAGGGAGCATAGAGCGCGGCGCGGCGTTCCGCTTGCGCAACGACCAATTCCGGCGTTTCGTCGGCAGAGACTATAAGGCAGCAAAGCATGGCGATCGTTCGGCGGCGCGTGGAATCCGGCGGCTTCATCCTGTTCCTTGCACTGGTGACCATCGGGCTGATCCTGGTCGTATCGAGCTTTGTCGGTGCGCTGCTATGGGCGGCACTTGCCGCGCTGCTGTTCCAGCCCCTGTTCCAGCGGCTGCTGCGGTGGCGGCCCGGGCAGCGCAATCTGGCGGCGGCGCTGTCGCTGCTCATCATCACCGTCGCGGTGGTGATCCCGGCGCTCGTCATCGCCAGCATGGTCGTCGAACAGGCGGCGGGCGTCTATACGCAGCTGCGCAGCGGCCAGATCAATTTCGCGACCTATTTCGAACAGGTTCACAGCGCCCTGCCCCAGCGCATGCAGCACGCGATCGACAGCGCCGGGTTCGGCAGTTTCGAACGCGCACAGGCCCGGGTCTCACAGGCGGTCGGCGCCAGCGCCAGCGTGCTCGCCCGCAGCGCGCTGTCGATCGGCGCCAATGCTGCGGCATTCCTGCTCGCGTTCGGCGTCGGGCTGTATGTCACCTATTTCCTGTTGCGCGACGGCGACCGGCTCGGCCCGGCAATCGTCCGGTCGCTGCCGCTGGAGCGCGACGTGGCATGGCGGCTCGCCAATAAATTCACCGCCGTCGTCCGGGCGACGATCAAGGGGTCGGGCGTCGTCGCGCTGGTGCAGGGCGCGCTGGGGGCGATCACCTTCTGGATCGTCGGGCTGCCCGCCGCATTGCTGTGGGGCGTGGTGATGGCGATCGCGGCGCTGCTGCCGGCCATCGGACCAGCCATCATCTGGACGCCCGTCGCCATCTATCTCCTCGCGACCGGAGCGATCTGGCAGGGGGTGGTGGTCGTCGCATCGGGGGTGCTGGTGATCGGCTTGGCCGACAATATCCTGCGCCCGGTGCTGGTCGGGCGCGACACCGGCATTCCCGATTGGCTGGTGCTGGTGACGACGCTGGGCGGGATCGACCTGATGGGACTGAGCGGGATCGTCGTCGGACCGCTGGCAGGCGCGCTGTTCATTACCGCATGGAGCATCCTGACCGAGCAACGCGCGGCACAGGCGGCGGCGGACGAAGAGAAATCAACGGCATAGCTTGTAACGACCGCGCTATCGGGTCATCCTGCGGCGATCGTTGCCGGAGAGAAGCCCATGGAAATCGGCCGTCGCGAACTGATCCTCACCGCCGCCGCGCTGTCCATCGCCCCTGGCTGCGCATCGTTCGGCCAGTCCGACCGCAAGCTCGGCTATGCCATTGTCGGGCTGGGCGGATATGGCCTCGGCCGGATCATCCCCGAATTCCGGAATTGCGAGCATAGTCGCCTCGCCGCCCTGGTCAGCGGCGACCGGGCAAAGGCCGAACGGGTGGCGAGGGAACATGGCCTGCCGGCCAGCGCGATCTATTCCTACCAGAATTACGATCGCATCCGCGACAATCCCGACATCGACATCGTCTATGTCTGCCTGCCTAATGCGATGCATGCCGAATATTCGATCCGCGCGTCGCAGGCCGGCAAACATGTCCTGTGCGAAAAGCCGATGGCGGTGTCCGTCGCCGAATGCGAAGCGATGATCGCCGCTGCGCGCACCGCGAACCGCAAGCTGATGATCGGATATCGCAGCCATTTCGAACCGCATAACCGGGAAGCGATGCGCCTTGCCCGGACCGGCGCGGTCGGCAGGACCCGCTATGTCCGGTCCGAACATGGCTTCGATTTCGGCGACCCCAATGCATGGCGGCTGAAGCGCGCGCTGTCGGGCGGCGGGTCGCTGATGGATATCGGCATCTATGCCTTGCAGGCCGTGCGCTACATGACCGGCGAGGAACCCGTTGCCGTCACCGCGCGCGAATCCACCGACCGGCGCGATCCGCGTTTCCGGGAAGTCGAGGACATGATCGACTTCACGCTAGATTTCCCGTCGGGGGCGATCGGCAGTTGCCAGTCGATGTACAGCGCCAACCGCAACCAGATCATGCTGATGGGCGAGAAGGGCCGGATCGAGCTCGAACCGGCGACCGGCTATAGCGGACAGCGATTATGGGTGGGCGGCGACCGCGAGCGGCAGGTGACGCCACCGCCGGGGCCGGGGCGGAACCAGTTCGCCGCGCAACTCGATCATCTGTCCGAATGCGCGGTCAGCGGGCGCGAACCGATCGTGTCGGGTGAGGAAGGCCTGCGCGACATGCGGATCATCGAGGCGATCTATCGATCGGCTCGCGAAGGGCGCACGATCCGGCTGGACCAGCGCGCCTGAAGCGACGGGCAGGAGCGTAAGGCCCCTGCCCGCCGATCGATCAGAACTTCACGCCGGCACGCGCGTAGAGATACCGCCCGTTGAAGCCGAAGGGCGAGAAGCTCGAATAGGGAATGAAGTAATTGTTGATCGCCGCCGCGCCGAGGATCGGGTTGCGCGTCGGATAGACGTCGAACAGGTTGTTCGCGCCGATCGCCAGTTCGAACTGCCCCGGGGTCGCACGGACTTCGACGTCGGTCAGCCATTTCGGCGTCAGTTCGACATCGGTCGCCGCCGATCCGCCCGGCGACAGCGTGTTGCCGAAGCGATTGGTGCGCGCGGTCACGCCGAAGATACCCTGCGACCAGTCGAGACCGGCATTGATCTTCGACCGCGGCTGCCCCTCGGTAAGCCGCAGCGATTCCTGCCGCCCGAACAGGGTGACGCCCGGGATCGCCGACAGCGTCGAACGGTCGGTAATGTCGGTCTGGTTGTAATTGTAACCGGCGGTCAGCGTGACGCTGCCGATGCCGAGGTCCGGCACGCGGTAGGTTCCCACGACCTCGACGCCCTGCGTCCGGGTGTCGATGCCGTTGATGAAGAAGCGAGCCGAGGTGATGTCCTGGATACCGGCGGCCCGCAGCACCGCGACGACCGCCGTGCCCTGCAGGTTTTCGGACAGGATGATCCGGTCGTTGATCTTGATGTTGTAATAGTCGGCGGTCAGCGTCAGCCCGCGCAACGGCGTCAGTGTCAGGCCCCCGCCGATGTTGACCGACTTTTCGGCCTCCAGCTGCCGTGAACCGAGCGCCCGGGCGACCGGATCGCCGACCCGGAACGTGCCGATCTCGACCAGCGTCCCGCCGATATTCTGCGTGGCGAAGGAGGAGAAGAATTGCTGCGCAAGGCTCGGCGCGCGGAAACCGGTCGAGATCGATCCGCGCAGCGCTGCCCATTCGACCGGCGCGAAACGGGCGGCCAGCTTGCCGTTCACCGTATCGCCGAAATCGCTGTAATGTTCGTAACGACCGGCGGCGACGACGTTGAACGCATCGCTGACCTTGCCGTCCAGTTCGACATAGCCGGCGAAGCTGTCGCGCGACGTGTCGACCGCGGTGCTCGGTGAGAAGCCGGGGAAGCCCTGCGACCCGGCGGCAGCGCCGTTGCTGAACGCGAACGGGCCGGCGGCGTAGCTCTGGAATTCGCCGGCAACGATGCGGTAATTCTCGTTACGATATTCGCCGCCGAGCGCCAGCGACAGTTGCGACAGGAAGCCGACGGCGATGTCGCGCTGCAGGTCGAGATTGACCGTCTGCTGGCCGAAGCGCGTGCCGCCCGCGTTGAATGCGCGCTGCGACTGCGGACCGAACGAGGCGTTATAGCTGTTCTCGATGCGGAAATCAAAGCTGTTGGTCCCGTAGACATAGGACAGGTCGTAGTTGAACCCGGCGATGTCACCCTTCACGCCCAGCGCGCCGGAGAAATCCTCCATCTGGCTGGTGATGAGCGGCAGGAAGCCATCGGCGTAGAAGGGTGTGCAGACCGTGCCGGTAAAGGTGCAGTTGCGCAGGTCCTGGATGTTGCTGTTGGCGTCGCGACCCGAAGCACGGCGATAGAAGGCGGCGCTTTCGCCGTCACGAATGCCGTAGCTGCCGAAGATGTAGAGTTCGGAGGTTGCGCCGAGATCGACGCCGCCATTCAGGAAGAAGTTGAAGTCGGTGGTCTTCGCATCGCCATAGCGATGGTTGACGCGATCGAAGCCGAATTCGCGCGGATCGACGCCGCCGGTCGACAGCAGCGGATAGTTGCGGCGCGGATCATAGCCGGCCCGGTTGGTCGGCTCGCGGTCGCGATATTCGCCGGTCAGGTTCAGATAGGCGGTCTCGCCCATCGGCAGGCCCATATTCGCGGCGAAGGTGACAGTACGGCCGTCACGCACCTGACGATCCCGGCCGGTCTCTTCGAGGACATAGGTGCCGTCGGCGCGCACCTGCGGCTCCCCGTTCGTCTGCCGCGCGACACCCGATACTTCGGCGACCCCCTCCATCTGCGAGACATATTTGCCGTAGGTCATCGTGGCGCGACCGCCTTCGCGACGCTTGAGTTGCACGTTGATGACGCCGGCGATCGCGTCCGACCCATATTGCGACGACGCGCCGTCGCGCAGCACGTCGATCCGCTCGATCGCGAGGCTGGGAATGGTGTTCAGATCGACCGCCGACGAACCGCGCCCGACCGATCCGTTCGCGTTCAGCAGCGAGGTGGTGTGACGGCGCTTGCCGTTGACCAGCACCAGCGTCTGATCGGGCGACAAGCCACGCAGCGTCGCCGGACGGACCACATCGGTGCCGTCGGTGATCGACGGTTGCGGGAAGTTGAACGACGGGACAAGCTGGTTCAGCAGCTTGTTGGTTTCGGTATAGCCGGCATTGACCAGCGCGTCGCCGGTAATGACGTCGACCGGCACCGGGCTTTCGGCGACGGTGCGGCCCTGCGCACGCGTGCCGACGACGACGATCTCTTCGCCCGCAGGCACATCGGCGGCGGGCGGCGGCGCCTCGGTCACTTGCGCAAAGGCAGGGATGGCGGTGAATGCCGTCGACAGGAACAGCGCGGTGAAAACCGGTTTACGCATGAAAATCTCCCCGAAACCGCCCTTTAGGGCTAGTCGTTGCGCCGTCTAGTTCGACCGGGACATATTCTGGCGCAACCCTGTGCCAGATAGCGTAACACGATTGTCACGCCGCTGTTGCCGCGCCGCAACATTGGTTTCCTAGGCGAATCGACTGTTCGGCATTGACAGCGGCGAGCAGCTTGCCTAGTCACGATCCACTTGCCGCGTGGGGTATCTCCACGCGGACATATTGCATTTGGGAAAGAAGCAAGGGCCATGTTCGCAATCGTGCGCACGGGCGGCAAGCAGTATCGCGTTGCCGCAGGAGACAAGATCGTCGTCGAGAAGCTCGACGGCGAAGCTGGCAGCAACGTGACGCTCGGCGACGTGCTCCTTGCCGGCGAAGGTTCGGAACTGAAGTCGGTCGAAGGGCTGACGGTTTCGGCGGAAATCATCGCGCAGGCGAAGGGCGAGAAGGTCATCGTCTTCAAGAAGCGCCGCCGGCACAACTACCGTCGCAAGAACGGTCATCGCCAGCAGCACACCATCCTGAAGATCACCGCGATCGGCGACAAGCGCGCCGACGACAGCGCCGCCGCATAAGCGCCTGAGCGAATACGAGGAGTTTGAACCATGGCACATAAAAAAGCAGGCGGTTCGTCGCGCAACGGTCGTGACTCGGCCGGCCGTCGCCTTGGCGTGAAGAAGTTCGGTGGCCAGGAAGTGGTCGCCGGCAACATCATCGTGCGTCAGCGCGGCACCAAATTCTATCCGGGCGTGAACGTCGGCATGGGCAAGGACCATACCCTGTTCGCACTGGTCGATGGCCGCGTGGCGTTCAAGGAAGGCAAGCTCGGCCGCAAGTTCGCCTATGTCGAACTGCAGGCGCAGGCCGCAGAATAACGGGCTACCAAACGGGTCGCCCACCAGGGTGACCCGGGTTCCGGCGACGGAACCAGCCAACAAGAGGGAGGCGGGTCACCCCGGCTCCCTTTTTTATTGCTCTCTCCGGCCCCTGCCCGCTTCCCTCTGCGGAGGCGCGTCGCATTGGAGAGATGCTGATGTTCGCCCGTACCGAACGCCTGACCCTGCGCCCCGGCTGGATCGAGGACGCGCCCGCACTGCTTGCCGCGATCGGTCATGAAGCCGTCGTCCGCAACCTGTCGCGCGTACCGTGGCCGTACACGACTGCCGATGCCGAGGCGTTCATCGCTGCGTGGCAGGGCGAGCCCGGCCCCCTGTTCCTGATCTTCGCCCATGACGGCGGACGCTGTGACCTGATCGGCGGAATCGGCATCGGTCCGCTCGGCGACCAGCCGCACGTCATGGGCTATTGGCTGACGCCATCGGCATGGGGATGCGGCTATGCGGTCGAGGCGGGACGCGCCGTACTCGATATCGCCGCGACGCTCGGCATCGAACGGGTCACGGCTGGCCATTATGTCGACAATCCGGCGTCGGGCGCCGTACTGCGCCGACTGGGCTTCGTGGCCACGGGCACGCGCAGCGCAATTCATTCGCGTGGGCGCGGCGTGGCGGTCGAGACGATCGACTATGCGATCGACCTGACCGATCGTCGCCACGATCGGCGGAAGGCGGCATGAAACGCACGGAACGCTCGCGCCGTCCGGCTGGTTGACAGCGGACGGCGCTGCTGCCGCACGAGAGGATGCCCGCGATGATCGACCCCGACACGCCCGAACAGGAAGAAATGGAAGAGGCACAGGAAGAAGCCGCCGAGGAACGTGAGGAAGAAGGCGGCTATCAGTGACCTGCCGGGCCGGCGTGCGAACGGCACGCCGGCTTGCCGGGAAAAACCGATTATCCTAGCCTGCCAACAGGCAAGGTAGGAACGATCCGATGCGATATTCCGGTGTAACCGCCCTGATTGGCATGGTCATCGCATCACCAACGATGGCGCAGGACCGAAGCGGTTCCAGCGGAGCGGGAACAGCACGGGATATCATCGTAAATGGCGAACTTTCGATGCCCGCCAATCCACACACTGTCATCGTGCCGCCACCTTCAACGGGCGGCTACGACACAGAAGCGGCGGTAGTGTTCGAAGATGCCTCCCGCCGTGCCGCCCTGTGCGCCACGCGCGGCGGCTCCGGCAGGTTGGCGCTGCTACGCAGAGTCGTAGACGGCGTCTTTGCGACATCGGCTCAAGAAAGAGCGCAGGACCAGCTGGTCTGGCAGACTGCAACTTGCGGAGAGGGATCGGGGATCCGCAACCAGGGAATCAACAGTTTTGATCGGGTGAATGTCCGGGCCGACTCTGCCTATTACCCGGGCACGCTCTATCGCGGAGCGTTCATTATCGAGGCCATCCGCGCCTTCGCACCCGATCTTTCGATCACTCGCGAACAGCTCGCTGACCCTCAGGTGCAGCAACGTTTCCTGATGCGCGAAGATGCTCGCGCCAGCAAGCGACTGCCGGGCGATCTCCGATTCTTCCGGACCGCCATCTGCATCGTGCGCGAACAGCCGGAACTGGCAATCCGGCTGATCCAGACCAATCCGGTTGAAAGGTCGACCGCAGCCGTTCAGGCGCATCTTATCGAACGTACGCGAGCCTGCACCGGCTACGCAAAGCGGCTGACGGTAGATCCCTACCAGTTCCGCGCGTTCATAGGGGATGCACTGTATCGCTGGGCGCTTGCGGTCCGCGACGTCCCGACCTTGATCCCGGTGCAGCCACAGGAACGATCGCCTGCAACCAGAACCTCGCAATCGGACAAAAACTGACGCCTGATGGCAGCCTATCCCCCCAGCAAATCGAGATAGCCGACCACGTCGTTGCTGGTTTGCAGATAGAGGCCGGCCTGTATCTCCTCCGGCTCGCGCGCCGCTGCCGCCATCGCTTCGGCCAGCGTGCCGTACAGGATGGTGCTCGCCACGCCGCCTTCGTCATCGAGGTGATAGAGCCGGACCGCCGCTTCTTCCGATACCGTTCGCATTACCGATCCATGCGCGGCCGCGGCCCGCGGTGCAAGCCGGTCAGGCGCGGGCCAGTCGTGCCGCCTCGAACTCGCTATCGACCAGTCCGATCAGCGCGCGGTCGTCATGGTTCCACGGATGGAAGCCCGGCAGGAAGAAGGCGAGATACATGCCCAGCACCTTGCGCGCCATGCCCGGCCGGCCAAAGGCATAGGCGAACAGCCGCCATTTCAACCGCGCCCCCGTGAAACCGTCCTGCGCCAACAGGTCGAGCATCCCCTCGGTACGTCCGCGGAAGAATCTGGCCGTGACGATCAGCATCACCAGCGCCTTGACCCGCCAGCGCTTGAACCGGGTCCAGTGGCGCGTTGCGTGGAGCCAGGTGTCGTAGGCAACGCCCTTATGCTCGATCTCCTCGATCGCGTGCCAGCGCCACAGGTCGGCCGCCGCCTGATCGCCGCCGGCCAGATGCGCCGGATCGGCGATCAGTTCGTGCGCGAGGATCGCAGTGAAATGTTCGAGGCACATCGTCGCCGCCAGATTAGCGATCGGCGGACGCCCCTTGGTGATCGACAATTCGTGATCGATCCGCGCGTCGAGCCGCGACGTATCATAGCCCTGATCGGTGACATGGCGATTGAACGCGACATGCTCGCGGGTGTGAATCGCCTCCTGCTTCACAAATGCCCGGATTTCGGCGGCGAGGCGGGGCGGCACGTCATCGCGATACTGGCGGACGCTGTCGATAAAGAACCCCTCCCCTTTCGGAAAAGTGACCGACAACGCGTTGTAGAAGGCGGTGGCGATCGGATCATCGTTCAGCCACCACCGGCGATAGCCGCCATCGCGCCCGAAGCGCAGGTCGCGCGGCGTGATCGTCAGATCGTCGGGAGTCTTTGCTTTCGCCACGGTTCTGCTCCAACTGATACCATGCCAGATGCCGACTACTTACACATATGTCAATAGCTCGCCGCCGCCTCTCCCCCGAAGCATCGCGTGACGCGGCACTTGATGCCGCGCGCGACCTGTTGATCGAGGCCGGACCGCAGGCGGTGACGCTGAAGGCGGTCGCGACGCGAATCGGACGGACGCACGCCAATTTGCTGCATCATTTCGGATCGGCGTCGGGCCTGCAAAAGGCGCTCGCCGAGCGGATGGCGACGACGATCACCGCGACGATCGGCGCGGCAGTGCTGCGCGCCCGCGACGGCGATCACGATCCGCGCGAAGTGGTCGACCTCACATTCGACGCCTTCGATCGCGAGGGTGCCGGCGCACTGGCGAGCTGGATGATCCTGTCGGGTAATGACGACGCGCTCGATCCGATCCTCGACGCGATCCATGCGTTGGTCGACCGGTTGGGACATGAGAATGCGCTCAGCGGGATGCCGCTGGCGGACGAGACGCTGCAATTGGTGCTGATGGCGCTGGGCGACGCACTGCTGGGCGGGCCGATGGCCAAGGCGCTGCGCCTGCCGCGCGAACGCGCTCGGGAACTGGCAGTGCGCAGCCTGATCGCGGTGCGGGAGAACTGAACGTGCTGATCCGTGCCGCGACGCCAGCCGATCACGCCGCGATCGCAGAAATCATCCTGCCGCACATCCGCGCCGGGGAAGTATATGCGCTCGACCGGGACATGACCCGGGAGGATGCGCTTCGTTACTGGATGGCCCCCGCCCAAAGCGTGTTCGTGGCGGAGGTCGAGGACCGGGTCATTGGCAGCTATTATTGCCGTGCGAACCAGGCCGGGGGCGGCGCGCATGTGGCCAATGGCGGTTATGCCACCCATGCGGAATCGACCGGGCGCGGCGTCGCTCGTGCGATGGCGCTGCATTCGTTCGATCATGCGCGGGCGTCAGGCTTTCGTGCGATGCAGTACAACTTCGTGATCGCGAGCAATGTCCGCGCGGTCCGGCTATGGCTGTCGCTTGGCTTCGAACAGGTCGGCCGCCTGCCCGGAGCGTTCGACCATCCGACACTGGGCGAAGTCGACGCGCTGGTACTCTACCGACGGCTATAGCATAATGCCCTTCCCCCTTGGGGCGACTCCGACTAAGCGCACGCAATGCATTTTCTCGATCAAGCCAAGATCTTCGTCCGTTCGGGCGGAGGCGGCCCCGGCGCCGTCAGTTTTCGCCGTGAAAAATTCATGGAATATGGCGGCCCCGACGGCGGCAATGGCGGCAAGGGCGGCGACATCATCTTCGAAGCGGTCCCCGGCCTCAACACGCTGATCGACTTTCGCTACACCCAGCATTTCCGCGCGCCGCGCGGGTCGGGCGGGTCGGGTGCGAACCGCACCGGACCGGGCGGGCGCGACCTGATCATCCGGGTGCCGGTGGGGACGCAGGTGCTGTCGGAGGACAAGGAGACCGTCCTCGCCGATTTCACCCGCCCCGGCCAGCGCGAGGTGTTCCTGCGCGGCGGCGACGGCGGCCGCGGCAATGCCAGCTACAAGACCTCGACCAACCGCGCGCCGCGCCAGCATGGTACCGGCTGGCCGGGCGACGAGGCGTGGGTCTGGCTGCGGCTCAAGCTGCTCGCCGATGCCGGGCTGGTCGGGCTGCCCAATGCCGGCAAGTCGACGTTCATCAACGCTGTCACCAACGCGAATGCGAAGGTCGGCGACTATGCGTTCACCACCACCCGGCCGCAGCTGGGCGTGGTCAGCCACAAGCAGCGCGAGTTCGTGATTGCCGACATCCCCGGGCTGATCGAGGGTGCGGCGGAAGGGGCCGGGATCGGCGACCGCTTCCTCGGCCATATCGAACGCTGCCGGGTGCTGCTGCATCTGATCGACAGCCATGTCGACGATCCGGTCGCGGCGTACCGCATCGTGCGCGGCGAGCTGGAGAATTACGGTGCCGACCTGGCGGAAAAGCCCGAGGTCATCGCATTGAACAAGGCCGATCTGCTCGATGACGAACTGACCGCGGCGCTGATCGCCGAACTGGAGGCGGAGAGCGGGGCGAAGGTTCTGCCGCTGTCGGGCGCGACCGGACAGGGGCTGGAAGCAGTGCTCGACCGGCTGATCGAGGCGATCGGGCCGGCCGAGATGCACGCGCAGGACACCGGCGACGACGAGGAACCACGGGCATGGTCGCCGATCTAGGGGGGGAAAGCTCCTCCCCGCTTCGTGGCGAGGAGTTTTCTCCGCAAGCTTGCCCGCGCCTGGTCGTAAAGGTCGGCTCCGCGCTCCTCGTCGCTTCGGATGGACAGGCGCGGCGGGAGTGGCTGGCGTCGCTGGTTGCGGACATTGCGGAACGCGTCGCGGCAGGGCAGCAGATCGTCATCGTCTCCTCCGGCGCGATCGCGCTCGGCGCGCGACGCCTCGGCCTTGCGAAGGGCGGTCGTGCCAGCCTCGAAGACGCACAGGCCGCGGCGGCAACCGGGCAGATCGCGCTGTCGAGCATCTGGGCCGAACTGCTTGGCCACCACGGCCTGACCGCCGCGCAACTGCTGGTGACGCTCGACGATCTGGAGGATCGCCGCCGCTACCTGAACGTCTCGGCGACGCTGGGCCGGTTGCTGACGCTGGGCGTGGTGCCGGTCGTCAACGAAAATGACAGCGTCGCGACCGAGGAAATCCGCTTCGGCGACAATGACCGGCTCGCCGCGCGGGTCGGAGCCGCGGCTCGGGCGAACGGCGTCGTTCTGCTGTCTGACATCGACGGGCTGTACGATTCGAATCCGCACAGCAACCCGGACGCAAAGCTGATTCCGCACGTCCCGCAGATCGACTCCGCGATCATGGGCATGGCCGACGCAAAATCGTCGTCGGGCATGGGATCGGGCGGCATGGTGTCGAAAGTGGAAGCGGCGCGGATCGCGACCGCCGCCGGCGCCAATCTCGCCATCGCCAGCGGCCGGATAGACCATCCGCTCGCCCGGTTCGGGGAAACCGGGCACGGCACCGTCTTTGCGACGGCGGGCAATGCCCCTGCGCGTAAGGCGTGGCTGTCGGGCGGGCTGACCGATCGCGGCGCGATCCGCATCGATGCCGGCGCGGCGAAGGCGCTCGCCACCGGGCGCAGCCTGCTGGCCGCCGGCGCCATCGGCGTCGAGGGCGACTTCGTTCGCGGCGACCTGATCCGCATCGTCGATGCCGACAATCGCACGATCGCGCGCGGGCTGGTCGAATATGACGCGGGCGAAGTCGTCCGCATCGTCGGGCGGCGCAGCGACGAACTGCCCGACCTGCTCGGCTATGCGCCACGATCGGCGCTGGTCCATCGCAACCATATGGCCCTGCTGTGAGGACGATGGCGTTGACCGGCGGCACCGGCTTTGTCGGGCGCCGCGTGATCGCGCAGGCGGTCGGTCAGGGCTGGCACGTGCGCGCGCTGACCCGCCGGGCGCAGCCGGCCGAACCGAATGTCAGCTGGGTTCGCGGCGCACTCGACAAGCCCGACAGCCTGACCGAACTGGCCGCGCAGGCCGATGTCGTCGTGCATGTTGCCGGCGTCGTGAACGCGCCCGATGCGGCAGGCTTCACCGCCGGCAACGTGACCGGCACCCAAGCGATGCTCGATGCGGCACGGACGGGCGGCGTACGACGCTTCGTCCATGTCTCCTCGCTATCGGCGCGCGAGCCACAGCTTTCGGCCTATGGCGCATCGAAGCGCGCGGGCGAGGATCTGGTCGCCGGAAGCGGTCTCGACTGGACGATCGTACGGCCGAGCGGGGTATATGGGCCGGGCGATACCGAGATGCGGGACATGTTCCGCATGGCGCAGCTGGGGCTGGCGCTGCTGCCGCCGCCGGGCCGGGTCGCACTGGTCGCGGTCGATGATCTGGCGCGGCTGTTGCTGGCGCTGGCCGACAGCGACGGTCCTCGCGCGATCCTCGAAGTCGATGACGGCAATCCGATGAGCCATGCCGAGCTCGCCAAGCTGATCGGCGATGCCGTGGGGCAGCGGGTGTTGCCAATGCATCTGCCGGCGAAACTGTTGCGGATCGGCGCGAAACTCGACCGTAAATTTCGCGGCGCGGCGGCCAAGCTGACCGAGGACCGCGCCCGCTATCTTGCGCATCCCGACTGGACCGCCGACCCGGAGCGCCGTCCCGATCCGCGCCTCTGGGAACCGCGCATCGCCACGCCGCGCGGGCTTGCCGACACCGCGGCATGGTATCGCGCGCACGGTCTGCTATAGGCCCGCAGAACCAAATACTTTGGCACGCATATTGGAAAGACCCGCATGAGCGACCGCGCAGCCACCCTCGACACCATCACCGGCCTGATCGAACCGTTCAACAAGAAGGGCGTCGCGCTGACCGAGGCGACGACCTTCGCCGGCGATCTCGAATGGGACAGCCTGACCGTAATGGATTTCGTCGCGGCGGTGGAGGACGAATTCGACATCGTCATCACCATGAACATGCAGGCCGATATCGAAACGGTCGGCCAGCTTGCCGACGCCGTCGAAAAGCTGAAGACCGCCTGACCGCCCTGCCCGGCCCCGAAAGACCGAACCGATGACCGAAGCCGCTGCCACCGCCCATGCCCCGTCCGATTCGCCCGAAACGGTCGCGCCCGAACGCGACCTGTTCAGCAAGTTCGATCCGCTGATCGCCGAGCGCGAGGCGCTGCTCGCGACCGGGGTGCGCGATCCGTTCGCGATCGTGATGGACAAGGTGACGTCGCCGACCCAGGCAGTGATCCGTGGCAAGGACACGATCCTGCTCGGCACCTACAACTATATGGGCATGACCTTCGACCCCGACGTGATCGCCGCGGGCAAGAAGGCGTTCGACGATTTCGGATCGGGCACCACCGGCAGCCGGGTGCTGAACGGCACCTATGACCCGCACAAGGATTGCGAGGCGGCACTGCGTGAATTCTATGGCACCGACCATGCCATGGTGTTTTCGACCGGATATCAGGCCAATCTGGGCATCATCTCGACGCTGGCGGGCAAGGGCGAGTATATCATCCTCGACGCCGACAGCCATGCGTCGATCTATGACGGCTGCTCGCTCGGCAATGCCGAGATCGTTCGCTTCCGCCATAATTCTGTCGAGGACCTCGATAAGCGGTTGGGACGCCTGCCCAAGGAACCGGGCAAGCTGGTCGTGCTGGAGGGCGTCTACTCGATGCTTGGCGACATCGCGCCGCTGCCCGAAATGGTCGCCGTCGCGAAGAAGCACGGCGCGATGGTGCTGGTCGACGAAGCGCATGGCATGGGCTTCTTCGGCCCCAACGGCCGTGGCGTGTATGAGGAACAGGGCGTCGAGAAGGACGTCGATTTCGTCGTCGGCACCTTCTCGAAATCGGTCGGCACGGTCGGCGGCTTCTGCGTGTCGAACCATCCGAAGTTCGACGTGATGCGGCTGGTCTGCCGCCCCTATGTCTTCACCGCGTCGCTGCCGCCCTCGGTCGTCGCGACCGCCGCCACCTCGATCCGCAAGCTGATGCATGCCGGCGACAAGCGCGCGCATCTGTGGCGCAATTCGAAGCGGCTGCACGGCGGTTTGAAGGACCTGGGGTTCCAGCTCGGTACCGACACGCCGCAATCGGCGATCATCGCCGTGATCCTCGAGGATCAGACGCAGGCGGTGGCGATGTGGCAGGCGCTGCTGGAAGGCGGTCTCTACGTCAACATGGCCCGCCCGCCCGCGACCCCGGCCGGCACCTTCCTGCTGCGCTGCTCGCTGTGCGCCGAGCATAGCGCGGAACAGGTTGAGACGATCCTGGGCATGTTCGAAGCAGCCGGTAAGGCGGTGGGGGTTATCGCCTGAACTCCTCCCCGGTACGGGGAGGGGGACCAGCGAAGCTGGTGGAGGGGGGCATCCCCAAACGGATCGTTTGCGGCCCTCCCCCTCCACCACCGCTTCGCGGCGCTCCCCCTCCCGCGAAGCGGGGAGATTTGTGGGGACTAGCTTCGCTCGCAACCTTCGGTATAGCCGTCCCCCATGCCATCGATCGATCGCTACATGGCCCGGCTGATCGCGGTGCCGCTTTTCTCTACGCTGTTGATTTCGGCGATGTTGCTCGTCCTCGACCGGATGCTGCGGCTGTTCGATTTCGTCGCGGCGGAGGGCGGACCGGTCAGTGTCGTGTGGCGCATGCTCGCCAACCTCCTGCCCGAATATCTGGGACTCGGCATTCCAATCGGACTGATGCTCGGCATCCTGCTCGCCTTCCGCAAGCTGGCGACCTCGTCCGAACTCGACGTGATGCTGGGCGTCGGCATGAGCTATTGGCGGCTGCTGCGCGTACCGTTCATCTATGCTACGGTGCTGGCAGCGGCGAACCTTGCTATTGTCGGCTATATCCAGCCGCTGGCCCGCTATAATTACGAAGCGTTGCGCTTCGAACTGCGCACCGGCGCGCTCGGGGCATCGATCAAGGTCGGCGAGTTTACCAAGCTCGGCGAACGGATGACGCTGCGCATCGAGGAAAGCCGAAATTCAGGGGCCGACCTGCGCGGCATTTTCGTGCAGGCTAGCCGGCCCGACGGCCAATGGCTGGGCGTCACCGCCGAACGCGGCCAGTTTCTGCGCACCGACGATCCCAACACGATCATCTTTCGCCTGACCAACGGGACGCTCATCCATAATTCGCCCGACTTCCGGGTACCACGGACGCTGACCTTCACCGCGCACGACCTGCCGATCGACCTGCCCAAGTTCGGCAGCTTCCGCCCGCGCGGCGGACGCGACCTTGAACAGACGCTGCCGCAGCTCGCCATCACCGGCCATGACCCGAAGGTCAGCGAGGAGGATCGCGACGGCGCGCGGGCCAACTTCCACTTCCGTCTGGCCGAAGTGGCGACGATGTTCCTGCTGCCGATGTTGGCACTGGCGCTGGGCGTGCCGCCCAAACGGTCGTCGTCCGCGCTCGGCGTATTCCTGTCGATCGTGATGATCGTGACCTATCACAAGGTCAACGAATATGGCGAAGCGGTCGGCGGGCTTGGGCGGATCGATCCGATCCTCGCCCTGTGGGTACCGTTCCTGCTGTTCGCGGCTTTGGTGTTCCGCCTCTATTGGGTGATCGCGCGCGTGCCGGGCGGAGAGCCGATCGGCGGGCTGGAGCGCGGCGCGGCCAAGATCGGCAAGTTCATCGGCCGATACCTGCCCGGCCGTCGCAAGGCGACCGCGTGATGCGCGGTTTCTTTCCATCGACGACGGTCGCCATCTACATGGCGCGGCTGTTCCTCGTGCGCACGTTCGCGATCCTGTTCGCGCTGGTGCTGGTGCTGCAGGCGCTCGACCTGTTGTCGGAGAGCGGCAAGATTCTCGCGCAGCCGGGCAACGGGCAGGCCGAAATCCTGCGCTACATTTCGCTGCGCGCACCGCAGATCGTCGCACGCTTCCTGCCCTTCTCGGTGCTGCTCGGCACGATCCTGACGCTGACCCAGCTGAACCAGAATAGCGAGATCATCAGCCTGAAGGCGGCCGGCCTGTCGGCGCATCAGGTCCTCGCGCCGCTGATCCTTGCCAGCTTCGGGGTCGCCGCGCTGTCGTTCGCGTTCAACGAACGCGTGGTGGCGCGGGCGACGGCGACGCTGACGGCGTGGGACGATGTCGATTACGGCGCGATGCCGATCGATCGCGGCGACCGTACCAATGTGTGGGTCCGCGACGGCGACAATCTGATCCAGGTCGCACGGGTGACGGGACGTGGTGAGCAGACCAGGCTGCGCGGAATCACAGTCTACAGCCGCGATGGCTCATCGCTCCGCGCCTTGACGACGGCCAGCAGCGGCCGGCGCGAGAATGGCGCGTGGCGGATCGAGAATGCCGAACGCTTCACCGTTGCGACCGGCGTTCGCGAACGACTGGGCACGCTGCGCATCGCCGGCGGCGTACGGCCCGACCAGTTCACGCTGCAAAATGTCGATCCCGACGGCCTGTCCTTCGCCCAATTGTCGCGCGCGATCGACGATCTGGTCGAGGCCGGTCGCCCGACCAAGGCGCTGGAGGGCGCGCTGTGGCACAAGCTGTCGGGGCCGCTGTCGGCGGTGCTGATGCCGCTGCTCGCGGCGGTCGCCGCATTCGGTGTGGCGCGTTCGGGAAAATTGTTCGTGCGCGCGGTCATTGGCATGGCGCTCGGCTTTACCTATTTCGTGGCGGACAATTTTGCGTTGGCGATGGGCAACCTTGGCGCTTATCCCCCGTTCCTAGCGGCATGGGCACCGTTCCTGCTGTTCTTTCTGATCGGCGAAGCGGTGCTGATCCGAACCGAGGAATGACGCAGGATCGTCGTACTTTGGCCGCAAATCGTCCCCAGATGCGGAGGATGGGCGGCATCGCCCGATCGAGGAATGAGTTGAGGAAGTTGGCCCGATGAACGCGATCACCGAGAAGCAGGGCTTCTGGAAGAAGTCGCACCATCTCGACAAGATGACCTTCAAGGAGCTTGTCGTCGCGTATTTTCAGTACCCGGCAATCATCGCCTATATCGCGCTGTCGTTCGTCGCGATTGGGCTGTTCGTCTGGTCGCCCGCACCGCTCCTGCCGACGCTGGCATCGGTCGGGGTGGCTGTCCTCGCTTATCCGTTCGTATGGTATGTGCTGCATCGCTGGGTGCTGCATTCGAACTGGATGTTCAAGATTTCGCCGCTCGCCGCGACGTGGAAGCGCATCCACTATGATCACCATCAGGACCCCAATCATCTGGAGGTGCTGTTCGGCGCATTGCACACCACCCTGCCCGCGATCGCAATTGCGACGGCACCGATCGGATATCTGATCGGCGGGTTCGGCGGGGCGATGGCGGCGCTGGCCACGGGCTTGCTGACGACCTGCTTCTACGAATTCTGCCACTGCATCCAGCATCTGGCCTACAAGCCGAAGAATAAGCTGCTGGTGGCATGGAAGCGCAAGCATATGGCGCACCATTTCCATGACGAACATGGCAATTTCGGCATTACCAACTTCTTCTGGGACAAGGTGTTCGGCACCCATTACGAACGGTCGGAACGCCCGGAAAAGAGCGCGACGGTGTTCAACCTCGGCTATACCGAGGAAGTTGCCAAGAAATATCCGAAGGTTGCCGAACTGTCGGGTGGCGTCGCCAAGGGGCATCCCCGCTATCGCGGATGACCGATTTGTCATTTGATGTTTGATACGGGGCGGCGCATTGCCGCCCCGTTGTCGTTTGGGGGGAAGCAATGTCGGATACACTGGTGAAGGTTCGTCCGGTTCTGAACGGAGCCGATCGCAAGGCATTCATTGCCCTTCCCTACCGGATCTACGCCCGGGATCCGCACTGGGTGCCGCCGCTCAAGACCGAGGTCGCGGCAACGATCGACCCGAAGAAGAATGGCTGGTTCAGCCATGCCGATGGCCAACTCTTCATCGCCGAACGTAGCGGACAAGTCGTCGGCCGTATCTCCGCCCATATCGACACGCTTGCGCTGACTATGCCGACCGAGAAGGGCTTTGGCCCCGGTGTCGGCTTCTGGGGCATGATCGAGGCGGAGGACGAGGCGACCGCGAAGGCGCTGATCGCGCAGGCCGAGCAGTGGCTGCGCGACAAGGGGATGACCCGCGCGATCGGTCCGGTCGCGCTGTCGATCTGGGAAGAACCGGGTCTGCTCATTCAGGGGCACGATCACAGCCCGACGGTGCTGATGGGCCATCACCTGCCGCAATATCGTGGCTGGATCGAGAGCGCCGGCTATGCTCCCGTCAAGCAGTTGGTGACCTATGAGCTTGACATAACCAAGGATTTTCCGCCGATCGTTCAGCGCATCGTCGCTGCCGGCGAGAAGAATGAGCGTATCCGCATCCGCCGGGTCAACAAGGCCAAGTTCGCCGACGAGGCTGCGATCATCCTGCGGATCCTCAACGACGCATGGTCGGACAATTGGGGTTTCGTGCCCCTGACCCAGCCCGAGGTTGACGACGTCGGCAAGAAGCTGAAACCGCTGGTGTTTGAGGACCTGATCCGCATCGCCGAGCTGGACGGCGAGCCGGTCGCGTTCATGATCACGCTGCCGGACATGAACGAGCCGCTCAAACCCATGGGCGGGTCGCTGCTGCCGTTCAACTGGCTGAAACTGCTGCTATGGCTGCGTGCGCCCAAGGCACGGACGATGCGCGTGCCGTTGATGGGCGTCGTCAAGAAGCTGCAGGCATCGCGCATGGCGAGCCAGCTTGCCTTTATGATGATCGAATATATCCGCCGCGATGCAGTGGCCAAATTCGGTGCCTCTCGCGGCGAGATCGGCTGGGTGCTCGATGATAATCAAGGCATGAACGCGATCGCTACCACCATCGATAGCAAGATCAATCGCGTTTATCAGATGTACGAACGGACACTGTGACGCCGACAGCCGCCGGGTGCCCCGCCCCGGCGGCGATCGTCGCCGTCACTTCCCGCTCAGCACCAGGACGGGGTCGAAGCCGCGGGTGCGCCATTCGTCACGGGTTCGGCAAATCTTTCCCTTCAGCCGCGCCCCTTCGCGGCGATCGAGAATGCAGTAGCGCTTGACGCGTGGCGTGGTGGCGACCGGCGTGGCCGGTTGCGCAGGTGCTTCGGCGGCGGGCGCGGCGGTGGCGATCAATGCGGCCAGCAAGGTTGCGATCATGGATAGTCCCTCCCGTTCCCGAAATCAGCGGCCAGCCAGCGCGGCGTCGAGATCGACCCCCATCGCTTCCCAATCGCCCCGGGTCTTGCAGACGCGCGGCATGATGCGCGAACCGGTGCGTTCGGTGCGGAAGCAGTAGCGCGCGTTCGGTGCGGCCTTGTACGCGACGGCGGCAGGGCCGGCGGCGAGCGTGACGGTCAGCGGCAGCGCCGAAACCGCGGCAGTTGCGGCAACTGGGCTGGGCGTGGCGACCGGTGCCGCTTCGGGTTCGGCGGCGAAGGCCGAGGTGGTGGCAACGAGGCCGAGAACGATCGAAGTGGCGAAGCGAATGGCGGTCATGATGCTGTCTCCCTGTGCGCGTCCGGTGTGTTGCCGGACATGCCAGTAGCTTTGCAGCGACCGTGCCAGTTTTAAATTTCGTTATTTATCAATATCTTAACAAATGACTACAGTTGTAGATGTGGTATCCGCCACCAATCCGCGGGAAATACCGCCATCGGTTGGGATAGTATCCCATGCATCGATCGGCACCGGTCAGAAACGGTGCGAGACCCCGCTATAAATCCGTAATTTCGGCGTATCGGCATCCAGGCCGGCGACACCGCCCGCATCGATCTGCAAGTCCGGCGACAATTGCCATGCGATGGCAAGCGCGACGCGATGCTCGGTCGCTTCGTCGTCGTGCGACCATTGCCCCTCCGCCGTCAGCTGGCACCGATCGGACAAGGTGATGCCGAGACCAAGGGTCGCGGTCGTCGCCACCATATGCCCTGCCGCGTCCTCGCGCGGCATCCACGCCAGTTCAGGGGAGAATTGCAGGTTCAGCACCTTGCTGAGATCGTAGCTGATCGGTGCGACGACCCCCGCCCCCCAGCCGCCGCCGCCGATCGGCGAGCGTCCGACCGGCACCGTGACCGATGGCTGCACGCCATAGGACAACCCCTTGCCATCGGGATTACGCAGCGCGATCCGGCCGCCGACCTCGATATCCCCGGTCCGCGTCGTCCGCCGGCCATCGCCTCGGTCGCGTTCGATGCCGAGCGGCGTCCAGTTCACCTGCGCCTCGATCCGGTCGGTCAGACTGAGCCGGAACAGGCTGTCGCCGAACAGGACGGTATCGCTATCGTCGTCGCGTTCCCAGTCCGCGAGCGCCGTTTCGATGGCGGCCCGGCCGGGATCGAGCACGCAAGCCGACTGGCCGAGGCTCGGCCGCGTCGGACAATAGTCGCGCGCCGCCGCAGCGGTGGTCGACAGCGCCGCCACCGCGCCCAGCGCCGCCAGCCGCGCGATCAACGCAGGCGGACCCAGGTCGGCGCGTGATCGCTTGCCTTTTCCCGACCGCGATACGCCTTGTCGACGCCGGCATCGACCAGCCGGTCGGCGGCGATCGGGCTGAGCAACAGGTGATCGATCCGGAACCCGGCATCGCGCTGCCACGATCCAGCCTGATAGTCCCAGAAGGTCCACACGCCACCCTTCGGAAAGCGGGTCCGTAGCGAGTCGGTCCAGCCCTGCGCCAGCAATGCACGGTACCCGGCCCGGGATTCGGGCTGCATCAGCGCATCGCTCTGCATCGCCCGAACCGAGAAGACATCGTCGTCGTTGGGAATGACATTATAGTCACCCGCCAGCACGACCGCGCGTTCCTCGGTCAGCAGCGCCGCCGCCCGGTCGCGCAGGCGGTCGATCCAGCGCAGCTTGTAGTCGAATTTCGGCCCCGGCTGCGGATTGCCGTTGGGCAGATAGATGGAGGCGACCACCAGACCGTCGACCTCCGCCTCCAGATAGCGACTATGCTCGTCCTCGGGTTCACCCGACAGGCCGCGCTGCCGCTCGACGGGGTCGGCGCCCCGCGCCAGCACCGCAACGCCGTTGAACCCCTTCTGCCCGTGCCATAGCGCGCCATAGCCAGCAGCGCGGATATCGGCTTCGGGGAAGGTATCGTCGCTGGACTTTAGCTCCTGCAGACAGACGATCTCCGGCTGTTCCCCCGCCAGATATTCGAGCAACCGGGGCAGTCGCGCCTTGATGCCGTTGACGTTGTAGGTGACGATCCGCACGTCAGATCGCGAAGCTGGTGCCGCAGCCGCAGCCCGATGCCGCCTGCGGATTGGTCACGCGGAACGCCGCGCCGCCCAGCGATTCGACGAAATCGACCTCGCTGCCGCGGACCAGATCGATGCTGACCGGATCGACGACCAACGTAACGCCATCGGTCTGTGCAACGCTATCGTCGCTCTCGACCGTTTCCGCCAGTCCGAAGCGATATTGGAAACCCGAACAACCGCCCCCCTCGACCGAAAGGCGCAGGATGGCGGGCTTGGCCTGTTTCGCCGCGATCGCCGCGACGCGTTGCGCGGCGGAGGGCGACAGGGAAATGTCGGTGCTGGTCGTCATCGCGTTCAGATAAGCGCGCCGCGACCGATCGGCAACGGGCAGTCCGTGATGGGCCCGTCACCCACGGATCAGTCGGCGACGGGACCGCCCATCGCCACCCGCTGCCGCTGCGCACGATCCGCCGCCATCGCCAGTTCACCCGCCTGCAGATAAGGGGCCGGATTGACCGCCGATCCGTCGATGCGGACTTCGTAATGGAGGTGGCTGCCGGTCGACCGGCCGGTCGAACCCATCAGCCCGATCAACTGGCCGCGCTTCACCCGCTGGCTGTCATGGACGATAATCTTCGACAAATGGCCATAGCGGGTGGCGATGCCCTTGCCATGGTTCACTTCGATCAGATTGCCATAGCCGCCGGCGCGTTCGGCGCGGGCGACGATGCCGTCGGCAGTGGCATAGACCGGGGTGCCGATCGGTCCGGGAATATCGACCCCGGCGTGCATCGCTGCGGTGCCACGGAACGGGTCGGAGCGGACGCCGAAATTGCTGGTGAACGACAGGCGTTCG
The DNA here is from genome assembly GCF_055521695.1 of Sphingomonas sp. BL-S-05. NCBI lineage: Bacteria > Pseudomonadati > Pseudomonadota > Alphaproteobacteria > Sphingomonadales > Sphingomonadaceae > Sphingomonas > Sphingomonas sp. BL-S-05. The sequence goes on from NZ_CM145499.1 coordinate 1,760,786, forward strand.
ACCGGCTGATAGGACGGGATGGAGATCGCCGCCTGTTCCAGCGTGTCGAGCTTCTTCCAGCTGAGGAAGAGGGCGCGGAACTGGGCATCGGCCTGCGCATCGGCGGTGGCGGAAGCTGCGGTCGCCGCGGCAGCGGTGGCGGCATCGACCGGTTCGTACGGGCCACCCATTGCCGGCATCACGCGGCGCGGGTTCAGCCCCAGCTTGCGGATGGTTCGCGCGGTATCGGCATAGCGGGCATCGGCGATCGCCTTGGCCTGCGACGCCATCGCGGCCTGTTGCCGGGCGACGCGTTCGAACGGACGGGTGACGAAATTGGCACCGGTGGCAGGCGCCTGATCGAGCGCGGCCAGCGCCAGCGCATCGGCATCCTCGTCACCGGTCAGCACCGCCGCCAGCGCTGCCTGCCGCTTGTCGAGCCGGGCGGCATGCGCGCGGGCATCGGCGTGAAGGCGGGCAACATCGGCGCGCATCGCATCGACCTGCTGCTGCATCGCCGCGACCTTTTCGTCCGAGGTCGCGACCGCACCGGTCGCCGCCTGGCTCATGCCGAATGCCGAGAAGGCGATGGTAACCGCGGCAAGGCCCGCGGCCGCGGCCTGATTGCGGCCGGTGATGGTGTGGCGGCGGAGCTGGCCGCCGTCATGGAACAGAAAATGCCGCGTACGGAAGATGGAACGGAACCCGGCGAACGGAGCGACGTTGTTTTTCAATACGGAATTAATCGACATTCTGTCCCGCTATCCGAGCGTTATGCACGCGTCGGAAGCGCCGACACGAACGATGAACCCCAATGTCCCGACGGTTTTGCCCCACCGCGCGTCGACGGATCGAGGACTTGCCGGATCGTGGCCCGGTTGCGCAAGCGTCCGGCGGCACCCGCGCGGCAAAGCGTCGTACCGGCGCGGTCAGTCGTTTAACCATCTGCATCGGAAGGGCCTGCCACCGCCGCCAAATCGACTGTGCCATCGCCTGCAATCGATTCGCCGGGATCAGGACCGAACCGCGGCAAGGACGTCGGCGGCATGGCCGGCGACCTTCACCTTGCGCCATTCGCGGACCAGCCGGCCTGTTGCATTGAACAGGAAGGTCGCGCGCTCGATGCCCATATAGGTCCGGCCGTACATCTGCTTTTCGCCCCAGACGCCGAACGCCTCGCACACACTACCATCGGCATCGCTCGCCAGCGTCACGGCCAGCGCATGTTTCTCGGCAAAGCGCGCCAGCTTCGCCGGCGTGTCGCGAGAGATACCGACGACGCTTGCCCCGGCCTGTTCGAAATCGTCGGTAAGTGCCGAAAAATCCTGTGCTTCGCGCGTACAGCCGGTCGTATCAGCCTTGGGATAGAAATACAGAACCAGCGGCTTTCCCAGCCGATCGTGCAACGACAGCGGCGTGCCGTCCGCCAGCACCAGTTCGCCCGCAGGCAGCATGTCACCGATCGCCAACGCCATTCGCTATCTCCTGCCACGTATCGCCGACCACCTGCCGCGCAGCATCGAGCCTGGCAAGTACGGTCGGCCAGTCGGGGCAGCCCAGCGCGGCGGCGAGGATCGGTCGCGTCGCTTCGGGCGGGACCTGCGCATCGGGCGCGACCAGCCGCATTGCAACGATCAGCCGGGTGAGGAAATCATGCGCCGCATGCAGCCCTGCCGGCAACCGGCCGGCCGCCGCCAGCGCATCGATCGCCTCGCCCAGTCGTGGTGACAGCCCCTCCCCGCTTTGCAACTGCGTGACATGGACCGCGAACTCGAGATCAACGAGGCCGCCCGGCGCCAGCTTCGCATCGAGGGGACCGGCGGGAGGCTTGTGGCGCGCCATGTCGCCACGCATCGTCACTGCCTCCGCCGCGACATCGCGGTCCGGTCGATCCCCCGCCAGCACCCGTGCAATGATGTCCGCCGCCGCAACGCGCCCGGCCGGTGATCCGACGATCGGTCGCGCCCGGGCGAGCGCCATATGCTCCCAGGTCCACGCATCCTCGCGCTGATAGCGCTCGAACCCGGCAAGCGAGACCACCAGCGGCCCCTGCGCCCCCGAGGGCCGCAGCCGCGTATCGACGTCGTACAGCGGTCCGGACGCGGTCTGTACCGACAAGGCCGCGGTCAGCCGCTGCGCCAGCCGGTTGTAATAGAGCACCGCGCCCAAGGGCTTGGCGCCGTCCGATTCCGCCGAGAAGTCGCCGGTGAAGCAATAGACGAGGTCGAGGTCGGAGGCGTGGGTCAGCGCCCCGCCACCCAACCGGCCGAGCGCCAGGACGATCAATTCGCTGTCCGGCACCCGGCCGTGACGCTCCGCGAATTCCGCGACGGTGGCGGCGGCGAGCACTTCGACCGCGGCTTCCGCCACCCGCGCATAACCGTCCGCCACGGCGAGCGGATCGCCGGTCCCGGCGACCACCTGCACGCCCAGCATGAACCGCTTCTCGTTCACGACGTCGCGGACATGGTCGAGCAGCCGTTCATAGCCTTCCGCCTGCCGCGCCGCCATTTCGGTCGCCAGTTCCGCGACCGTTCCGACCGGTTCGAGCGCACGCGCATCGATCAGCCCGTCGAGCAGCGTCGCCCGCCGCGCCAGTGCCTCGGCCAGTGTCGGCGCATGGCACAGGATCGTGCTGAGCAGCCGGGCCAGTGCCGGTTGGGCCTCCAGCAGACGGAACAGGTTGATCGCGCTGGGCAGGCGCGCCAGCATCGCATCGAGCCGCAGCAGCGCCGCCTGCGGGTCCGACGCGGTTGCCAGCCCGGCGATCAGTCCGGGCAGGCTGTCCTCCAGTGCCGCCCGCGCCGCCGGACTGCGCAGCGCCGGATAGGCGCCCCCGCGCCAGTCGGCTATCCGCCGCGCGGCCTGTTCGCCCGATGCGAAGCCGAGCGTTTCGAGGCGGCCGGCCAGCGTCTGCGGATCGACCGGAAGACCCTGCACGGACGCGCCGTCGAGCTGGTCATAGACTGCGCCCACCGCCGCGACATGCGGTGCGAGCAGGGTCAGCAGCGCCGCACCATCTTCCGCGCCGTGCAGCCGCGCGACCCGGTCGAGCGCCTCGCGCTGGTCGGGCAGGCTGTGGGTCTGGCGATCGTCGACCATCTGCAACCGGTGCTCGATCGTGCGGAACAGGGTGTAGCCATCGGCCATCACCCGCGCTTCGTCGGCCGTGATCCGGCCGCCCGCCGCCAGCGCCGTCAGCGCATCGAGCGTGGCAGGCGCGCGGAGCGTCGGGTCGCGCCCGCCATGGACCAGCTGATGGACCTGCGCGAAGAATTCCGCCTCGCGAATGCCGCCGCGTCCGCGCTTCAGGTCGTATCCGGGGCCGAATGCCTGGCCCTGCGCATAATGGTCGCGGATGCGGCGGGTGATCTCGCGGATCTCGCCGATCGCGCCATAATCCAGCGCGCGCCGCCAGACGAACGGCCGGATCGCGTCGAGGAAGCGGTTGCCGAGCGCGACGTCGCCCGCCACCGCCCGCGCACGAATGAAGGCCGCCCGCTCCCATGGTAGTGCAGCGGATTCATAATAGGAGACCGCGGCATCGATCGGCAGCGCGATCGGCGTCGCCTCCGGCGAGGGACGCAGCCGCAGGTCGACGCGCAGCACATAGCCGTCGCCATCGCGGGCCTGCAGCAGTTCGACCACCCGCTTGCCGATCCGCACCGCCGCCTCGACGGGATCGTCGCGGTCGCGCCGGGGCAGCGTCGCCGGGTCGTAGATCAGGATCGGATCGATATCGGACGAATAGTTCAGCTCGTGGCTGCCCTGTTTGCCCAGCGCGATCGCCGCGAAGCCGACCGGCTCGGCACCCGGCGTCCGTTCCTCGATCGCCGCGACGATCGCGCGGTGCAGCGCGCTGTCGGCGAAATCGCTGAGCGTGCGCGTCACCTGCCGCAGGTCATAGGCGCCTGACAGATCGCCCAGCGCCACCAGCAAGGCGATCCGTCGCCGCTCGACCCGCAGGCGTTGCGCCAGCGGCAGCGTAGGATCGGCAGCGACCGCAGCCAGCGCATCGACCGCAAAGCCGGGCAACGCCTCGACGAACGTTGCTTCGCGATCCAGCAAAACCGACAGGAAGGGCGACCCGGAACGGATGCGATCAAGCAGTTCGAATGGCAGATGCATCGCTGGATCGCACTCCGGGGCAGAAAACTTACCCTGTCCTACCGCTCGACCGATGGAAACGAAATGCGGATGCGCACGTTGGAAAATACATGGCAACGCAACCGACCCTTGGCACTCCCTCGTCCGACCGCGGACAAGTCGTGCGCGGTCCGTCGCCGACGGACGGCATCGGGAAGGCGCTGCGCAAGGTGTTCAACGGCGATGGCATAATGCCGCCCTTATGGGTCGAGCATCTTCGGCGGCTGAACGAAACGGACTATTGATCTGCTCGATGTGACACTAAGGATACTGTGTCACATTAGACCATCCGCCGCCTGCAGGGCGGACGGATAGCCGGCGATAAAACTTTCGTCAGCGATCGCGGCTCAGATCGTCGACTTCACCCATGATCGTATCGAGCACCGTCTGTCCGTGGTTATCGGGCTGTTCGGCGCGCGACGGCAGCTTGCCCTCGGACATCAACGCTTCGAGCGCCACGCGACCACGGGCCACGCGACTTTTGATCGTACCAACGGCGACGTTGCAGATTTCCGCCGCTTCCTCATAGGCGAACCCGCCCGCACCCACGAGGATCAAGGCTTCACGCTGCGGTTGCGGAAGATGTAGCAGGGCACGCTGCATATCGGCCAGTTCGACATGCCGATCCTGGCTGGCCGGTGCGGCAAGAATCCGGTCGGCGACCAGATCGTCCCACTCGCCCTTGAACCGCGCACGGCGCATCTGCGACAGATACAGGTTGCGCAGGATGATGAATGTCCAGGCGCGCATATTGGTGCCCGCCTGAAAACGCTGTCGCGCCGCCCATGCCTTGAGCAGCGTTTCCTGCACAAGATCGTCCGCAAGGTCGCGACTGCCCGACAGCGAACGGCCGAACGCGCGCAAATGGGGAATGACCTGCGCCAGTTGCTTCTTGAACTCGGGATCGGAAAGCGCGACGTGCTCCTGCACTTCGCCTGCCGCGTCCTCGTTGATGTCGGATTCAGTCATTCTTATCCGTTCGATACGCAGTCGGCCCGGTGTGGGGCTGACCCGAACATAGGGGTGCCGATCGTCGATTTCCAGCGCCGCCGGGATGAACCGAGCGACGGCGCCGGAACGCGTATCAGGACAGCAATATATAGGCCATGACCGCGATGACCGCGATCAGGGACACTGCCAGGACGTAGCGGGTGACCCCGGGGGTAGCGCCGGCCCGTGCTTCGGTGGCGCTGACATGGATGCGGTCTTGATCGTCTGCCATCGCCTATCAACCCCCGAAGATCGTTTTGGGTCCGTACCGTTACGCCGCGACTTCCGGTACGGTCGCTTCGTCGAAGAACAGCGCCTGGCTGATCGCCGCCTTCACCGTCGACCGCTGGAACGGCTTGGTGATGAGGAAGGTCGGCTCAGGCCGCTCGCCGGTCAGCAGACGCTCTGGGAAGGCGGTGATGAAGATCACCGGCACGTTGAATTCGGACAGGATGTCCTTGACCGCATCGATGCCCGAACTGTCGTCGGCAAGCTGGATGTCGGCCAGCACCAAGCCCGGCCGGTCCTGCATGGCGAGCGCGACCGCTTCGTCGCGGGTAACCGCGACGCCGGTCACCTCATGCCCCAGATCGCGGACGATCTGTTCGAGGTCCATCGCGATCAGCGGCTCGTCCTCGATGATCATGACGCGCGACCGGGTCTGCTGCTCGATCTCGCGCAGCGCCTCGGCGACCAGTTCCTCGACTTCCTCGGGCGTGGCGTCGATCAGATAGGCCGCATCCTCGGCCGTGAAGCCTTCCATCGCGGTCAGCAGCAGCGCCTGCCGCGACAGCGGCGCGATACGGGCAAGGCGCGCCTGTGCGATCGCTTCATTCTCGGTACCCGATGCGCTGGCGGCGCCGAACGCTTCTGGCTGCGACGACGCCCAGATCGCCTGGAAGGTGCGGTAGAGGCCGAGGCGCGGATCGACGTCGCGCGGAAATTCTTCCGGGGCGGCCACGATCGCTTCCAGCGTCGCGCGGACATATTGATCGCCCTCGCTCTGGCTGCCGGTGAGTGCTCGGCCATAGCGCCGGAGGAAGGGGAGGTGCGGCGCAAGCTGCTGTCCGAGCGACATGGTCAGGTAAATCTCCTTCGTCACGACCCGGCGAGGAATGCCGGTTCGCACACTGCGTTCTACAACGATACGGCACGGGAAAGACGCCTCCCCCGAGTTCGCGTCGATGCATGGAACCAACGAGCACGTCTTTTGTTTCCTGTGCGCCCGACATGCTGATGCAAGCCAGTCTTGATGCCGGTCGGCGGTTAGGTATTCGTGCCGGCGTTTGTCCGGGCGTCGGGGGAAGGCATAGCTTCGTGAAGGATGGTGAGAAGTCGGTTCAGCAGTCGAACGCGAAACCCGCGGGGACGACGCAGCCGGACAAGAAAGACACGTCCAGCCTGGGTAACGCGTTGCGCGCCGTATATCAGGATGCAGCCAGTGAATCGGTTCCCGACGAGATGCTCGACCTGCTGAACAAGCTCAAATAGCCTCGACGGTGTGACCGATACTGTAACAGCCAAGCGGCGGTCGCCCAGCCCGGCCACCGCGCTGCGCCGCGTGCCGACCGGCGCGAAACTGATGCTGATTCTGAGCGCCGCGCTGCTGCCGCTGGCGTTGATCGCGCTGTTCGCGACCCTGCAGACTTCGCGTATCGCCGATATCGATCTGCGGGCGCGGCTGCGCGTCGCTGCGATCGAGGCATCGCGCGGCATCGCGATCGAACTGGGTGGCGACATGACGGCGCTGCGCGTTGCGATGACCGCCTTGTCGTCCGATCCGGCGAATTCGCCGAGTTGCGCGCGGGTCGAGGGGGTGTTCGCGCAACAATCGACGGCGGGTGCGCGCTTCGCGATCTACTCGGCCGACGGGCGGCTGGTTTGCGGAACCGCCATACCGGTGCGCATGGTCGGAGCACCCGATGCGGGTGGCGTGCGGGCACAACTGGTTCCCGATGCCGGGGTCGTGCTCGATATCCACGGCCCCAACGCCGCCCGTGCGGTGGCGTTTTTTCCTGCGGCGTTGCTGCGCGACCGGTCGCAGTCGAGTGCCTTCCCGACGTCGTTCGAAAGCGGCATCCTCCATGCTGACGATGGTGAACTGAGCCTGTCCATGCTGCCACCCGAATCGGGGATCGAGCGGCTGGAGCGGGTGAGCATTCCGCTGAGCATCGACGACCTCGCCTTCACCATGGCGGTGCGCCGCGCGCCCATCACCTCCTCGACGATCGTCGCGATGCTGCTCCCGCTGGTGATGTGGTTCGCGGCGACCGGCATCGGCTGGTTCGTGGTCGACCGGTTGCTGATCCGTCCGCTTCGGCGACTGCGCGACGATATCGAACGCTATCGGCCGGGCCATCCGATGGCCGACGTCAATCTCGGCGCGATCCCCGCACAGGAGATTGCCGATCTGGGCGAGACGTTCCAGGAACTGACCCATACCGTCGAGCGTCACGAACAATCGATGGCCGACGGCCTGGTGCGCCAGACGAAGCTGACGCGCGAGGTACATCACCGCGTCAAGAACAACCTGCAAGTCATTGCAAGCCTAATCAATTTCCATGCTCGCAGCGCGCACGGCGCGGCAGCCGCCGATGCCTATGCGACGATCCAGCGGCGGGTCGATGCGCTCGCGGTCGTTCACCGGCATCATTATGCCGAGATGGAAGAAAATCGTGGCCTCGAACTGAAATCGGTGATCGGTGAGCTGGCGTCGAACATTCGCGCGACGTCGGCCAGCGAAACCGCAAAACTCGGCATCACGTTGAACGTCGAACCGGTATTGGTGACGCAGGACGTCGCGGTTGCCGTATCGTTCCTGCTGACCGAGCTGATCGAGCTGGCGGCGTCGGTCAATCCGCAGGCGCAGATCGGCGTTTCGTTGCGGCCCGTACCCGATACCGAAACGGCAGTGCTGCGTACCAGCTCGCCTGCGCTGGTCGAAAGCGAAGAGCTCGATGCGTTGGTCGCCAGCCGCTATGGCCGGATCATCCTCGGCCTGTCCCGTCAGCTGCGCGCACCGCTGCACCACGATCCGCTGATCGGCGCCTATGAAATCACGATCGCCGCGAAACCGGCCTAACGAAGGCCGAGCAGCTTGTGCGTCTGCAGCGACAGCCGCCAGCGGGGACGCGCCATCGCGAACGCGACCGCTTCGTCGCGATTGAACGCTTCCTGTCCGACTGCGTCCATCGGCTGGACGAGGTGATGGGCAAAGTCCCATTGCTCGATCGCGTCAACGTCGATGCCCGCCTGGGGCCAGACGAGTTTCAGTTCGTCGCCATGCCGCTGCACGACCTCGCTGCCGGCCTTTGGGCTGATGCAGATCCAGTCGATGCCGGGATGCGCCGCGATCGTGCCGTTGCTTTCGATCGCAATCTCGAAAGCCTCACGGTGCAGCGCGTCGATCAGCGCGTCGTCGATCTGCAACATCGGTTCGCCGCCGGTCAGCACCACGAAGCGCCGCGTCGGTTCCGGCCCCCAATGGCCGGCGACCGCCGCCGCCAACTGTGCAGCGTCAGCGAACTTGCCGCCGCCCACGCCGTCGGTCCCGACAAAATCGGTATCGCAGAAGCGGCAGATCGCCGTCGCACGGTCGACTTCGCGCCCGGTCCACAGATTGCACCCGGCGAAACGGACGAAGACCGCCCGTCGCCCGGCATGAACCCCTTCCCCCTGCAGGGTCAGGAACATTTCCTTGACCGAATAGGTCATCGGCCGGTGTCGGGCGTTTCCGCGTAGCGGGTCGGATCGGGCAGCCCCGCCTCGACAAAGCCGCGCGCGCGCAGCCGGCAACTGTCGCAGCGTCCGCAATGCAGGTCGCCGACCGGATCGTAGCAGGTCCAACTCATCCCTGCGTCCAGTCCCAGCCGGTCCGCTTCCCGCGCGATATCGGCCTTGGTCATATGCTGCAGCGGGGCATGGATGCGGAAGCGCGCACCATCGCTGCCGGCACGGGTGGCCAGTTCGGCCAGCGCCTCGAACCCCGCGATGAAGTCCGGGCGGCAGTCGGGATACCCCGAATAGTCGAGCGCATTGACCCCGATCCATAGATCGCGAGCGCCCGCCGCCTCCGCCCAACCGAGCGCAAGGCTGAGGAAGATGGTATTGCGCGCCGGGACGTAGGTGACCGGGATATCGTTGCCGACACCGTCCTTCGGCACGTCGATCGACATGTCGGTCAGCGCCGATCCGCCGAATGCCGACAGGTCGAGCGGCAGTATGACATGCCGTTCCGCACCGAGCAGCGCCGCGATCCGCTTCGCCGCTGCCAGTTCGACCTGATGCCGCTGGTTGTAATCGATCGACAGCGCCAGCAGCCGGTGGCCCGCCTCGCGTGCCAGCGCCGCCGACACCATCGAGTTCGAGCCCGCCCGACACCAGCACCACGCTGAGGGGAGAATTCGTCATGCTGCGCTCGCTAAGACTTTCGGCGCGCCGGAGCAACCGCCCGAAAAAGAGCGGGCCGCAGTGACGCGGCCCGGAGGGTGCCATGCTTTAGGGGAAACATGCGTGCCCAACCGGACACGCACATCGTATAATCCGTCCGGCCTAAACATAGGCTTAACGCTGTCCGGGGGCGCAATTGCCGACTCGCCGCGCTTCATAGGCGTCGGCGAAGGGCATGCCGTCGGCAATGCCCTCGCTCTCGATACGCAGCGATCGCGGGGTATCGACATGGATGGTCGTGCGGACATGGCCGATGCCGGGGCAGGTATAATGGACGGTCGACAGACGCGGCGTATCATCGATCACAAACCGACTGCACTGGGCGGCGCGCAACCGCAGGCGCAGAAACGCCGCGGTATCGGTGAAGCAACTGGCTCGCGCCGCTTCGGGCGATCCGCTTGCGCGAAGCGACCAGTTGCCCGGCGCCACCGCGCGCATCGCGGTCAATGTCGGCGCAGCGGCGGGTTGTGCCACCGCCGCCCCCGACGCCAGCACCAGCGCCGCCGCGACTAAGCGTAACGACCTAATCCCCATGACGTCCCCCTCCCCGCGCGTGTCAGGACGCGATGTCGGCTACCGCGAGCGGAAATTTCGTCGCGCAAAAGGCGCAGTCGACGGTGATGATGCCATTTTCGTCGGCCATCGCCGCGCGTTCCTCGACCGGGAAGCGCGAGATCACGCCGGCGATGTAATCGCGGTCGCAGCGGCATCCGCGCGACAGATCGGTGCTGGCGAGGATGCGGACCTCGCGCTCTTCGTTGAACAGGCGCCAGACCAGTGTTTCGAGCGGAAGCATCGGATCAGTCAGTTCGTCCGCCCCCATCGTCGACCCCAGCGCCTCGACATGGTGCCATTCGGGGTGATCCAGCCGGACGTGCAACCGCTCGCGCCCTTCCTCACCCTCGGGCAGATGCTGCAGGAAGATGCCGCCGGCGATCCGCTGGCCATTATCGTCGACGCCGATGCCGAGACGGACCAGCGACGGTATCTGTTCGGATTGCAGAAAATAGCTTTCCGCCGCCGCCGCGATCGAATCGCCGTCCAGCGGGACGATGCCCTGATAGCGCTCGCCCGACGTCACCTGATCGAAGGTGATCGCCAGATAGCCATGCCCGAACATCGCGAACAGCGACGGGTCCTCGCCCAGTTCGGCCAGCCGCTCGGCATCGAAATCGACATAGCCGCGCAGTTCGCCATTCTTGTAATCAGCGACCATCAGGCGGATGATCCCGCCCTGCGTTTGCGCCTGCAGCGTCAACTGCCCTTCGGCTTCCTTAAGGGTCGACCCGAGCAGCGCGGTCAGCGCCAGCGTCTCGGCCAGCAGCTTTTCGATCGGTGCGGGATAGGCATGGGCGGCAAGGATCGATTGCGCCACCGGCCCCAGACGTACGACGCGACCGCGGGCATGATGATCGGGCAGCGTGAAACCGATCGCACGATCGAGATCAGGCAGGCGGACGGGTTCGGACAAGATCGGGCTCCCTGTGGCCCGACATCCGGGCAAACTGTGATCGATCGCTCACATGGGAGTGCCCGCGTCATTCCGCAAGCGCTTTGCGATATGTTGCAACTGCGAAACCACCGCCGTCCCGGTACGAAACCGGAACGACGGTTCTGCCGCCCGCTAACGTTGCTTGCTCGGTTCCGTTCGAAGTCCGATCGTTCAGCCGACCAGGCCGAAACACCAGCGAAGGATCGCCTTCTGCGCATGCAGACGGTTCTCCGCTTCCGGCCAGATCAGCGACTGCGGTCCATCGATCACGTCCGGCGTCACTTCTTCCCCACGATGCGCGGGGAGACAATGGAGGAACACCGCATCGGACTTGGCATGGGCCATCAGCGCCGCGTCGACCTGATACGGCGCCATTGCCGCCAGCTTCTGTTCGGCATGGGCCTGTCCCATCGATATCCACGTATCGGTCACGACGACGTCCGCATCGCGCACGGCATCCACCGGGTCGCGCGTAACCACGGCCCGCGTTCCTGCCGCCGAAAGGATTTCAGGCGACGGATCATAGCCTTCCGGACAGGCGGCGACGACATCGAACCCCATCAGCGTACCGGCCTCGACGATCGAGTGCAGCACATTGTTGCCATCGCCCAGCCACGCCCATTTGGTACCCGGCAACGCCTTGCCCGCTTCGATGACGGTCAGCAGGTCGGCGACGATCTGGCAAGGATGCGAATGATCGGTCAGGCCGTTGATGACCGGGACCGACGCATAGCGAACCATTTCGTCCAGCTTGGCCGGATCGTCGGTGCGGACCATGATCGCGTCGCAATAGCCCGAGAGCACGCGCGCGGTATCGGCCACCGTCTCCCCGCGGCCGAGCTGGGTGGTGCCGGCATCGAGCACCAGCGCGGAACCGCCGAGTTGGCGCATCGCCATGTCGAAGGAGACTCGGGTGCGGGTCGACGATTTTTCGAATACGCAGGCAAGGGTGTGTCCGGCCAAGGAGGCGTCGGCATCGGCGCGCCCCTTCGGCCAGCCCTTGCGCGCGGCCTTCGCGTCGAGGGCGTCGTTGAGGATGGCGGCGATGCCGTCGGCACCGGCCGAGGCGAGATCGAGGAAATGGCGCATTTTCTTCAGTCCTCCCCATCGCAGATGGGGAGGGGGACCATGCGCAGCATGGTGGAGGGGCCTCCACCAGCGTGTCGCATGGGGCGTTTCCCCCTCCACCAGCCTGCGGCTGGTCCCCCTCCCCATCTGCGATGGGGAGGATCAGTTTCAATCAATCGTCGGCGACGGGCACATAGACGCGGGCAGCGGCCGACAGCTTTTCGACCGCTTCGGCGATATGGCTTTCGTCGATCACGAGCGGCGGAAGGACGCGGACGACATTGTCGCCCGCCGCCACCGTCAGCAGTTGGTGATGATCGCGCAGATGGGCGACGAAGCGGCGGCTGTCCGACTTCAGCTTGAGACCCAGCATCAGCCCCATGCCCCGGACCTCCTGAAACAGATGGTCGTGGTTCGGGATCATCTGTTCCAGGCTCGAACGCAGCCGGTCGCCCATGGTCTTCACATGGTCGAAGAAGCCCGGTTCGAGCATCACGTCGAGCACCGCCTGCCCCGCCGCCATCGCCAGCGGGTTACCGCCATAGGTCGAACCGTGGGTGCCGAACACCATGCCCTTGGCCGCTTCTTCGGTCGCGAGGCACGCGCCGAACGGGAAGCCGCCGCCAATGCCCTTCGCCGCCGAGACGATGTCGGGCGTCACGCCGTACTGCTCGTGCGCGAACAGCGTGCCGGTCCGGCCATAGCCGCACTGGACCTCGTCGAGCACCAGCAACAGCCCGCGCTCGTCGCAGGCCTTGCGCAGGCCGGTCAGGAATTCGGGCGTCGCGGTGCGCAGGCCGCCCTCGCCCTGCACCGGTTCGACCAGGAAGCCCGCCGTATTGTCGTCGATCAGCGCCAGTGCGCCTTCCAGATCGTTGAACTCGGCATATTTGAAACCGGGCAGCAGCGGTTCGAACCCGTCGCGCATCTTGGCCTGATTAGTAGCCGAGATGGTGCCGAGCGTCCGGCCATGGAACGCCTGATTGAAGGTGATCAGCGTGTGCCGTTCGGGATTGCCGTTGGCGAAATGGAAACGGCGCGCGGTCTTGATCGCGCACTCGACCGCTTCGGCACCCGAATTGGTGAAGAACACCGTATCGGCAAAGCTGTTGTCGACGATCCGCTGCGCCAGCGCCTCGCCCTGCGGCGAACCGTACAGGTTGCTGACATGGATCAGCGTCGCGGCCTGTTCCTGGATCGCCTTGGTCAGATGCGGATGGCCATGGCCAAGCGCGTTGACGGCGATGCCGGCGGCGAAATCAAGATATTCGGTGCCGTCCTCGCCATAGAGATAGCAGCCTTCGCCTCGGACCGGACGCACGCCGCACCGTGGATAGACGGGCATGAGCGCGGGGGTCGTCATCGAACTGCTCCTTTGAGAAATAACGGCGTTGAAAACGCAAAAGGGCGGCCAACCGGGCCGCCCGGAGCGGCGCTGTACCGCTCCTTTAGGGCTCACGTCAATTCTTGAGCTTCCACCCTGAGCGCAGCAGCGCGTAGCAGCCGATGGCCATGGCGACATCGACCGCGAGGATCACCGCGCCGCCCAGCAGCACCGGCGAATCGGCCCGTTCGAGAAAGCCGTAACGGAAGCCCGAGATGATGTAGAAGAACGGATTGAGATGGCTGATCGAGCGGAAGGTCGGTGCCAGCGCCTCGACCGAATAGAAGGTGCCCGACAGCAGCGTCAGCGGCCCGATCACGAAATTGGTGATTGCCGCAGCGTGGTCGAACTTTTCCGCCCAGATCGAGGTCATGACGCCGGCAAGCGCCAGAAAGACCGATCCGAACAGCCCGAACCACAGCACTGCGCCCGGATGCCGCGGCAGTACATGGACGCCCGGATAGAGGAGCATCGCTCCCCACAACACGATCCCGACGAGGAAGGCGCGCGTCACCGCCCCGCCGACCAGCGCCGCCAGCAACTCCCCGGTGGACAGTGGCGGCATCAGGTAATCGACGACCGTTCCCTGAATCTTGCCGACCAGCAACGCGAAACTGGAATTGGCGAAGGCGTTGTTGAGCATCGCCATGGCGATCAGCCCCGGCGCCACGAAATCGGGGAACGGCACGCCCAATACGGTCCGCCCCGCGCCGCCCATCGCCACCGAAAAGATGACGAGAAACAGCAGCGTCGTGACCGCCGGCGCCCAGATCGTCTGAAGCTGCACCTTGAAGAAGCGGCGCACCTCCTTGATATAGAGCGTGCGCAAGCCGCCCCAGTTGACGTTCCGGATGACGGGCACGCCGGGTTCGGCAAGGACGATTTTTGCGCGCAACGGGGATTGTTCCTGCATGGCTGTGTCGCCTAATCGCTGGCGAAGGCGGCGGCAAGGATCAAGGTCGGCCGGGCGCAACAGGAATGTGAAGGACAAGGACGGGCATGAGCTGGACCGAAGAACGCATCGCGACACTGGCCAAGATGTGGGAATCGGGGATGACCGCCAGCCAGATCGCCGAGGAGCTCGGCGGGATCAGCCGCAATGCGGTGATCGGCAAGGCGCATCGTCTGGGGCTGCAGTCGCGCCCGTCGCCGGTGCGCTCGAACGATGCTGCAAAGACTGCGGCTCCGGCAGCGGCGCCTGCACCCAAGCCTGCCCCGGTCGAACCGGCGCCCGTCGTAGCGGCGCCGCCGCCGCCGCCAAAGCCCGAACCCAAGCCCGAGCCGGTCGTTGCCGCGCCAGCGCCCATGCCCGCGCCGCCCAAGCCGGTCGACGATGACCCTTTCACCCCGCTACCCGCCAGCGCCGATGCGGCCGACGAGGAAGAGGAAGACGAGGACGACGCCGTTGCGACGCCCGCCCCGCGCAACGACGCGCCGGTGATGCGTTCGGTCGGCCCCGGCGGCTTCCTTCGCCAGAACCCAGGCGAGCAGACCGCGCCGCTGACCCCCGCCCCGCCGCGCCGACTGGTCCCGGCACGGCCGAGCGACGCGATCGCGGGCAAGACGACGTTGCTCGACCTGAACGACCGCATCTGCAAATGGCCGATCGGTCACCCGGGCGAGCCGGACTTCCATTTCTGTGGCGACAAGGTCAATCCGGGCTTCCCGTATTGCGTCGACCATTGCGGTCACGCCTATCAGGCACAGCTGCCCCGCCGCGACCGTCGCCCGCCGCCGCCGCTGCCTTATGGTGGGCCCCGGGTTCGTTGATCGCGCCAGGCCGAGCGTAGCTCGGCCGCGCAACCAGCGATCAACGCGGCCGGCGCGGCGAAAGGCCGCGACCGACGGCATGGGCTTTGCCCATGCCCGCCCCAACTCTCACCCCGCTTTGCGGATGACCCCGTTTCGTTCTATACGCCCGCCATGGCCGATAATCTGTTCGAAGCGAACGTCCCTACCCCGCCCGCCTATGACGCATCGTCGATCGAGGTGCTGGAGGGGCTGGAGCCAGTCCGCCGCCGGCCGGGCATGTATATCGGCGGCACCGACGAACGCGCGTTGCACCACCTCGCCGCCGAAGTGCTCGACAATGCGATGGACGAAGCGGTCGCGGGACACGCGACCCGGATCGAGGTGCAGCTCGATATCGGCAATCGGCTGACCATCATCGACAATGGCCGCGGCATCCCGGTCGATCCACACCCGAAATTTCCCGACAAGTCCGCGCTCGAAGTCATCCTGTCGACGCTGCATTCGGGCGGCAAGTTCGCCGGAAAGGCTTATGCGACATCGGGCGGCCTGCACGGCGTCGGCATTTCGGTCGTCAACGCATTGTCGGTCGATACGGTGGTCGAGGTCGCCCGCGACCGGCAACTCTATCGCCAGCGCTTCTCGCAGGGGCAGACGCTCGGCCCCCTCGAACATGTCGGTGCCGCGCCCAATCGCCGGGGTACGTTGGTCGCATTCACCCCCGACGCCGAAATTTTCGCCGACCTGCAATTCAAGCCGGCGCGGCTGCACAAGCTGGTGCGATCGAAAGCCTATCTGTTCGCCGGCGTCGAGATTCGCTGGAAATGCGCGCCCGAACTGGTCGCCGGCACCGATGTACCGGCCGAGGCGGTGTTCCAATTTCCCGGTGGCCTTGCCGACCATCTGCGCGAACAGATTGGCGGCCGCGAATGTGCGACCGCCGATTTCTTCACCGGGCGACAGGATTTCCCGGGCGAGGCCGGCCGCGTCGAATGGGCGGTCGCCTGGCCGCTGTGGAGCGACGGCAGCTACAGCTATTATTGCAACACCATCCCCACCCCCGATGGCGGAACCCATGAACAGGGCCTGCGACAGGCGCTGGTCCGGGGCCTGCGGGGCTTCGCCGATCTGGTCGGCAACAAGCGCGCCAAGGACATGACCGCCGACGACGTGACGGTCGGCTGCGAACTGATGCTGTCGGTGTTCATCCGCGACCCGCAATTCCAGAGCCAGACCAAGGACCGTCTGACCAGCGTCGAGGCCGCCAGCCTCGTCGAAAAGGCGGTGCGCGACCATTTCGACCATTTCCTTAGCCATAATATGGAGCGGGGCAAGGCGCTGCTTGGCCTCGTCCTCGATCGGATGGACGAACGCCTGCGCCGCAAGGCCGAGCGCGAGGTCAAGCGCAAGACCGCCACCTCGTCGCGCAAGCTGCGCCTGCCCGGCAAGCTGACCGATTGCGCTTCCGACGATCCCGGCGGCACCGAACTCTTCATCGTCGAGGGTGATTCGGCGGGCGGTTCTGCCAAGCAGGCGCGCGACCGCAAGACGCAGGCGATCCTGCCGATCCGCGGCAAGATCCTGAACGTCGCCAGCGCCACCAGCGCCAAGATCCTAGCCAATCAGGAAATCGCCGACCTGATCCTCGCCATGGGCTGCGGCACGCGCAAGGATTGCCAGCCCGATGCGCTGCGCTACGAACGCATCGTCATCATGACCGACGCCGATGTCGACGGCGCGCATATCGCCACGCTGCTGATGACCTTCTTCTTTCAGGAAATGCCGGAGGTCGTCCGTCGCGGGCACCTCTATCTGGCACAGCCGCCGCTTTATCGCCTGACGGTCGGCGCCAAGTCGCTCTATGCGCGCGACGATGCCCACCGCGCCGAACTGGAGCGGACCGCGTTCCGGGGCAAGAAGGTCGAAGTCGCCCGCTTCAAGGGGTTGGGCGAGATGAATCCGGGTCAGCTACGCGAAACGACGATGGACCCGAAGACGCGCAGCATGATCCGCATCACCCTGCCGCAGGAATATGAGGAACGCGCGGCGGTCAAGGATCTGGTCGACCGGCTGATGGGCACCAACCCGGCCCACCGCTTCGCCTTCATCCAGGAAAATGCCGCGCGGCTCGACGACGAGGTGATCGACGCCTGATGATCGATTGACCCCCATCGGTCGGCCCCGCATGATCAGACGTAGGAAAAATCGGGGGAAAATATGGGGTTCGCCATCGGCATGATCGCTTTGGCACTGCAAGCGGCCGCGACGCCCGCCACCCCGTCCCCCGCCGCGCCGGTCGTGACCATGGCCGCACCGTCGCCGCAACTGAAGCAGCGAACCGGCGATGTGGTGGCGCTGTTCGGCGGCAATGGTGATTTCGACGCGGTCTTCGCGCCGTCGTTCCGCGCAGCCCTGCCAAAGGCGAAGCTGGATGCGCTGACCGCGCAGATCATCGCCTCGCTGGGCAAGCCGACCGGTGTCGAGAAGATCGAACCGGTCGGGCCACTGATGGCGCGGTTCAGGATCGGTTTCGAACGCGGGTTGTTGAACGCCGAAATCGCGCTCGATCCCGCTGCCCCGAACCAGATCGTCGGTTTGCTGTTCAAAGGTGCCGAGCCACGCGGCCAGCAGGCGGCGACCGTCGAAGCGGTGATCGACCAATTGGCTGCGATGCCGGGAAGAAGTGGCTTCGCGCTGTCGCGACTGGGGACCGGCGCACCGGTATCGATCGCGGCGCATGCTCCGACCACGCCGCTGGCGATCGGTTCGGCGTTCAAGCTGGTGATCCTCGCCGAACTGGTCCGGTCGATCGAGGCGGGCGAGCGCAAGTGGAGCGACGTCGTCACGCTCGACGGGTCGGCATTGCCCGGCGGCGGCTATGCGCAACAACCCAAGGGGACGCGCATTCCCTTGCGCGAACTGGCCGAGCGGATGATCTCGGTCAGCGACAATAGCGCGACCGACATCCTGCTGTTCCATCTCGGGCGGCGGAAGGTGGAGGCGATGCTGCCGGTGGTCGGCATGACCGATGGCGGGGCGCGTAACCTACCGTTCCTCGGCGCGCTCGAGGTGTTCAAGCTGAAGGGTGTCGATGGCGGCGCGCTCGGCAGCAAGTATCTGGCGATGCCGGCTGCGCAGCGTCGAACGTTTCTCGACGGGCCGGTCCGCGACACACCGATCGCCGCGATCCCGGCAGGGCTGTTCCAGGACGGAAAGCCGCTGCGTATCGAGCAACTGGAATGGTTCGCCAGCCCGAACGATCTGGTGCGGACGATGGACTGGCTGCGAAGCCACTTCGACGGCCCGGCTGGGGCGGAGTTGCGGGCGGTCCTGTCGAAGAACCCTGGCCTACCCGAACCGGCGGCAAGCTGGCGCTATGTCGGATACAAAGGCGGTTCGGAGCCGGGCGTCCTCACCATGACCTTCCTGCTGCAAGGCAAGGACGGCAACTGGTACGCGCTTTCGGGTGGCGTCAACAATCCGGCCAGGGATGTCGATACGCTGCGCTTTACCGGTTTGGTGAGTCGCGCGCTGGAACTTGCCGCGCCGCGTTAAAGGTGGGAGCCGGACGACCCGCTGCGAAATCGTTGCGGCTGCTTCCTTCCGGACCTGACCGGGTTGGCGACGGCATCGTCCGCCCGACTCCCGAGGGCCATATGGGCGAAGCGCCGCCCCGACGCAAGGGCGTCAGTTCGCCTTGCGCGGGAGCCGCGAATAGGGAAGGAAATCGTTCAAAGCCAATGACCCGCTCGGCATCTGCGAGGTGCGGTCGACCAGATTGACGATATCGATCCGGCACAGCTGCGTGCCGATCGTGCGGGTAACGAGAATGTCGTCCCGATCAAGGATCGGCGCGCCTTCGGGCCGGTTGACCATCAAGGTGCCGTTGTTCATCCGATAGACGATGCCAAGATCGGGTACGATCTCGCTCGATCGGATATCGCGCAGGTTGATGCAATTGACCGGCTTGCCAGCAGTCCGTCCCTCCACGATCCGCGCCAATTCCGCCTCTCCGGCAGCGGCACGATCCTGGGCGACGGCGGGGTTGGCGATCAGGGCGGAAGCAAGCATCAGGATCGGAAGGCGCATGGCAATAGTCCCGAAAAAGCGATGCGCAGGTTCATAAACGGTTGTAACTGAACGGGCGCTGACGGACGATCAACGCAGTCGACCGCCCGTACGCTCCATCCCGACTTACAGCGCGGCCGCAGCCTCGATGATCGGCACGAATTTCTCGGCGGTCAGGCTGGCACCGCCCACCAATGCGCCGTCGACGTCGTCGATCGACAGAATCGAGCCGGCGTTCGCGCCGGTGACCGAGCCGCCATAGAGGATGCGGATGCCATCGGCGGCATCGCCGACCATCTGGCGCAGCTTGGCACGGGCGATCGCATGGACCTGGGCGATCTCGTCGGCGGATGGCGTCCGACCGGTGCCGATCGCCCAACGTGGTTCATAGGCGAGCGTGAACCAGTCGCCGCTCGCCCCTTCGGGCACCGATTTCTCGATCTGCGCCTGCACTACACGCTCCGCACGGCCAGCGTCGCGCTCGGCCTCGGTCTCGCCGCAGCACAGGATCACGTCCAGTCCCTGCCGCCGCGCCGCCGCCGCCTTGGCCCAGGCATCGTGGCTGGTTTCGTTCTGATCGGCGCGGCGTTCGCTATGGCCGACAATCACCACGCTGGCCCCCGCCTCGCGCAGCATCTCGGCCGACAGGCAGCCGGTATGGGCGCCGCGATCATTGGCATGCACGTCCTGCCCGCCGATCCGCACCGACTTCGCGACTTCGGCGGCGTGATGGACCAGCGTCGCCGGCAGGCACAGCATGACATCGACATCGGGCGCGGCGGCGGCGGCGGCATCGATCGCCTCGATCTCGGCCAGTTGCCCACGCAGCCCGTGCATCTTCCAGTTCCCCGCGACCAGCTTGCGACGACTCATCGTTCCGGCTCCCAGCCTGTTTTACATGTTCTACAGCCGATAGCGTCTCTGGCGGTCCGCGCAACCTTGAAGCGGCGGCGGCCCGTCTCTAAAGCAGCCTCCTTTCATTCCTCTCGATCGGTTGCACGGATGCTCGGTTTCTTCAGGCGCATGACCAAGTCGAAGGTCGGCATCTTCATCGGTCTGCTGCTGCTGGTGGTGATTGCCGTCGGTTTCGCAATGGCGGATATCCAGGGCTTGCGTCCCGCATCGATGGGCGGTGCCGGTGCGGCGGTGGCGAAGGTCGGCGATCAGGAGATCAGCGACACGGCGCTGCGCGAGCGGATCCAGAACGACGTGCAGAACGCGGCACAGCGCCAGCCGGGGCTGACCACCGCCCAATATATCGCGGCGGGCGGGTTCGAGGGGTCGCTGGAACGCGCCATTTCGGATTCGGCGCTGATGCAGTTCGCCAAGGATCACGGCCTGGTCGTCAGCGACCGCTATATCGACGGACAGATTGCCAGCCTGCCGGCATTTCAGGGGCTGGACGGCAAGTTCAGCCAGCAGACGTTCGATCAGGCGCTGGCGCGCGCGCGGATCACGCCGCAACAGCTGCGCGACGATTTCCGTCGCACCGTGCTGACCCGGATGATGCTGGCCCGTACGATCGAGAACAGCTTCCTGCCGCAGCAGCTGGCGCTGCCCTATGCCTCGCTGTCGAAGGAATCGCGCACCGGCCAGGTCGCGATCGTGCCGACCGCCGCCCTGCCCGCGCCGGCGGCACCGACCGACCAGCAGTTGCAGGCCTATTACACCGCCAATCAGGGCCGCTACACCATCCCCGAACGCCGGGTGATCCGCTATGCGATCGTCAGCCCGGCGAGCGTCGCGGCACAATCGGCCCCGTCCGATGCCGAGATCCAGGCGGCCTATCGTGCGAACGCGGCGCGCTTCGCTCCGTCGCAGACCCGCACCGTGTCGCAGGTCGTCATCGCGGATCAGGCGGCGGCGAGCCGCGTCGCGCAGGCGGTCCGCGGTGGCCAGAGCGTCGCTGCTGCCGCTGCGCCGTTGGGGCTGGAGGCGACGACGCTGACCGGTCAGACGCAAAGCCAATTTGCCGCACGGACGTCGGCCGACATCGCCAAATCGGCCTTTACCGCGCAACAGGGCGCGGTGATCGGCCCGGTGCGTGCGCCGCTCGGCTTCGTCGTGCTGAAGGTCGATGCGATCACGCAGGTGCCCGGCAAGACGATCGAACAGGCCCGCCCGGAACTGGTCGCCGAGCTGACCAAGACCAAGAGCGCGACGGCGCTGGGTGCGGTGCAGGAAAAGATCGATGGCGGCATTACCGATGGCGCGACCTTCGACGAGATCGTTGCCGATGCCAAGCTGACCGCGCAGGCGACGGCGCCGGTTACGACGCAGGGGATCGACCCGATGAAGCCCGGCCAGCCCGACCCGGCGCTCGCCCCGATCATCGAGGCGGGCTTCGCGGCCGAAGCGGGCGACGCGCCGCAGATCGTGCAGACCCAGGCCGACGGTACCTTCGCGCTGGTCGCGACCGGCGACGTGACCCGCGCCGCGCCGCGTCCGCTGGCCGAAATTCGCCAGCAGGTGGTCGGCCAGTATCTGAAGGATCAGGCGATGAAGGCGGCGCGGATGATCGCGCAGCAGATCCTGAACAAGGTCAATGGCGGCACGCCGCTGAACACCGCGATTGCCCAGTCGGGTGCCCGCCTGCCCGCACCGCGGCCGGTGACCGCATCGCGCCAGCAATTGTCGCAACTCGGCGCGCAGGTGCCACCGGCACTGTCGCTGATGTTCGCGATGGCGCCGAAAAAGGCCCGGCTGACCGCCGCCCCGGACGGCGAAGGCTGGATCGTTGTCTATCTCGATTCGATCGCGCGCGGCGACGCAAGCACCGACAAGGCGGCGATCACCGGGATCGGCCGCGAATTGGGACGGCTGAGCGGCAATGAATATGCCGAACAGTTCGTCGAGGCGGTGCGCCGCCAGGTCGGCGTGACCAAGAATGGCACGGCGATCGGCCGTTTGCGCGGTGAACTGGCCGGGTCGGCCGCGCCCGCCGCGCAATGAACGGCGTCGAAGGAGTAGCGGCGGCGCAGGCCGCGCTGGCGGCGGGTCGTCCGGCACTGCTGTGGACGACGCGCGTGGCGGATACCGAGACGCCGGTCGCCGCCGCACTGAAACTGATCCAGCCGGGGCGTGGCGACTTTCTGCTCGAATCGGTCGAGGGCGGTTCGGTGCGCGGTCGCTACAGTCTGTTGGGCCTTGCCCCCGATCTGGTGTTCCGGGCGGAGGGGCATGACGCGGCGATCAATCCGCATTGGCTGACCGACCGGGAAGCGTTCACGCCGTGCGGCGAACCGACGCTGGCGGCACTGCGCACGCTGGTCGGGCAATGCCGGATGGACGTGCCCGCCGCGCTGCCGCCGGCGCTGGCATGTCTGGTCGGCTATTTCGGCTACGAGACGGTCGGGCTGGTCGAGCAACTGCCGCAGGCGGCCGAGGATGCGCTGGGCCTGCCCGACATGATGTTCGTGCGGCCGACGGTGCTGCTGGTGTTCGACCGGCTGTCGGACACGCTGTTCGTCGTCGCCCCGGTATGGCCGGGGGCGTCGGTCGAGCGATCGGTCGAGCGGATCGAGGCGACCTGTGCCGCGCTCGACGCCGCTACCCTGCCCGCGTCCACCCGACTGTCCGACGCCCCCGAGATGGCGCTGACGCCGACGCTGCCGGCGGGTCGCTATGGCGAGATGGTCGCGGCGGCGAAGGAGTATATCGCGGCGGGCGATATCTTTCAGGTCGTGCTGGCGCAGCGCTTTACCAGCCCCTTCCCGCTGGAGCCGTTCGAGCTGTACCGGGCGCTGCGGCGGATCAATCCGTCGCCGTTCCTCTATCATCTCGACCTGCCGGGCTTTGCGCTGACCGGGTCGAGCCCCGAGATTCTCGTGCGGTTGCGCGATGGCGAGGTGACGATCCGCCCGATCGCCGGCACGCGCCCCAGGGGTGCGACGGCGGCGGAGGACGAGGCGAACCGGACCAGCCTGCTCGCCGATCCGAAGGAACGTGCCGAGCATCTGATGCTGCTCGATCTGGGTCGCAACGATGTCGGGCGGGTCGCATCGAGCGGCAGCGTGCGGGTGACCGACAGCTATACCGTCGAATTCTACAGCCATGTCATGCACATCGTATCGAACGTCGTCGGCGCGCTGCGCCCCGATGCCGATGCGCTGGACGCGCTGTTCGCCGGGTTCCCGGCCGGCACCGTATCGGGTGCGCCCAAGGTGCGGGCGTGCCAGATCATCGCCGAACTGGAGCGCGAACGGCGCGGTGCCTATGCCGGCGGGGTCGGCTATTTCAGCCCCGACGGGTCGATGGATTCGTGCATCGTGCTGCGCACCGCCGTGGTCAAGGACGGGGTAATGCACGTCCAGTCGGGCGCGGGCATCGTCGCCGACAGCGACCCGGCCTATGAACAGCGCGAGTGCGAGGCCAAGGCCGGCGCGCTGCTGGCGGCGGCGCGCGAGGCAGTGGCGCAGGCGGCAAAGGCCCGTTTCGGACAATAGGCGCGGAAGTTGACGAAGTTTGCGCTACGTTAAGGTAGCGCGGGATAGTCGTGCGGTTGCAGTTGGCGAGCAAGGCGTTGGCTTTGCTCGACTTTCCTGCAGACAGTGATTCGGCGGACGCGCGGAAGTTGACACGCATGCTCCGTCAGCGAGGAAGGCCATGGACAGCATCCGTCGGGCGACGTTGCAGGATATCGATCGCGTCGCGCCGCTGTTCGACGCGTATCGACAATTTTACGGTCAGGACAGTGACTTAGCGGGCGCGCGCCGGTTCCTGACCGAGCGGACCGAACAGGGGCAGTCGGTGATTCTGATCGCCGGGGACGATGCGGGCTTCGCGCAACTTTATCCGAGCTTCTCGTCGGTGCGGATGCAGCCGACGATGATCCTGAACGACCTGTATGTCCGGCCCGAGGCGCGTTGTCGCGGGATCGGCGCGGCATTGCTGCATGCCGCCTGCGACGTCGCGCGCGAGAGCGGCGCGGCGCGCATGTCGCTGTCGACCGCGGTGGACAATAGCGCCGCGCACGCGCTGTATGTCCGCGCCGGATGGGAACGCGACGCGCAGTTCCATACCTACGCGATCGCGATCAGGTGACTTTACCGCCGAAAGAGCGGCGTGACGCTAGCGCGGGGCGCCGGTTGTAGGAAAGCGTCCGCGCTACCGCCTGAGCGCGATCCAGCCGAGCCAGAGCCAGCCGACAATCATCGCCAATCCCCCAAGCGGCGTGATCGGGCCGAGCACGCCGCGCGGGCCGCCGAGCGCCATCGCGTAAAGCGACCCGCCGAACAACAACCCGCCCGCCACGAACAGCCAACCCGGCCCGCGCGCGCCGAGGTTCAACGCGACCAGCGCGGCGATGGCGTGGGCGAGCTGATACTGGCCGCCGGTCTTGAACCAGTCGACCGCCGGGCCGGAAGCACCATGGGCACCGAACGCGCCGGCAGCGACGGCCATCGCGCCGGACAAGGCGGCGGCGAGCAGGAGAAGGTTCATCGGCTGGCTCCGGTCATGGTCATTGGCAATGGACGGCGGCTATCCCCGGACGATCCGCAGATAGGCGTCGAGCACCGCCTGGTTGGCGCGATCCCACGCATAATCCTTGGCGTCTTCATGGCCGGCAAGGCCCATGCGCCAGCGCAGATTGGCATCCTCGCACAGCCGGGCGATCGCATCGGCATAGGCCGGCACGTCGCGCGGCGGCACGAGGAAGCCGGTGCGGCGGTCGTCGACCAGCCCGACCGCGCCCGATGCACGGGCGGCGACGACCGGCACGCCGGCCGCCATCGCCTCCAGCGTGACGTTGCCGAACGTCTCGGTGATCGAGGGGTTGAAGAACACGTCCATCGACGCGACGGCACGGCCGAGATCGTCGCCCGCCTGAAAACCGGCAAATACCGCGTGCGGGACACGTTCGGCGAACCAGTCGCGCGCTGGACCTTCGCCGATGACGAGAATGCGGTGTTTGACGCCGCGCCGCTGCAGTTCGGCGGCAACGTCGGAAAAGATATCCAGCCCCTTTTCCAGCACCAGCCGCCCGAGAAAACTGACCGCGACCTCGTCGTCGCCGATACCGATCGAGCGACGCCAGTCGAGGTCGCGCATCGCCGGATTGAAGCGATGGTGGTCGACGCCCCGCGACCAGATGCCGATCGGGCTGGTCACGCCCCACTCCTGCAACAACTCGGCCATGCCGCGGCCGGGCACCATCACCTGATCGGCGCGGTTGTAAAAACGTTTCGACAGCGCCAGCGCCAGCGGTTCGAGAAAGCCGATGCCGTAATATTGCGGATAGGTTTCGAAGCGGGTGTGGAGCGAGGCGAGCGTCGCGATGCCCCGTTTGCGGCCCCAGGTGAGCGCGCGGTGGCCGAGGATATCGGGCGCGGAGACATGGACGATATTGGGCCGAAACGCTTCGAGATCGGCGCGCGTCTTCGCGGTCAGTCCGCGCGCCAGCTTATATTCGCCGCGCCCGCCCGGCATGCCATAGGCCGGCACGCTGACCAGATCGCCGGTCGGGGGGAATGCCGGATGGGCGACGGTCGGCGAATAGACGCGCAGCGCCACGTCCCGGTCGAGCAGGTGCCGGGCGAGCCGGTTCAGCGCCTGGTTCGCGCCGTCGCGGACATAGTTATAGTTTCCGCTGAACATCGCCACGCGGAGTTGGGAAGCCTTCATCGCCGCGCCATAGCGCGGGTGCGCCCCGTACGCCACCGGAACGCATTGCGCACACGGACGGTTGACCGTGCCGGCAACAGGAGTGGGCGAATGAGTGATAGCTACAAGAAGGGTGCCAAGGTTTCGTGGTCGTGGGGCAACGGCACGGCCGAGGGCAAGGTCGAGGAACGCTTCGACCGCCGCGTGCAGCGGACGATCAAAGGTAGCAAGATCACCAAGAACGGCACCAAGGACAATCCGGCGTATCTGATCGAGCAGGACGACGGGACCAAGGTGCTGAAGCGCGGGAGCGAGTTGGACTAAATCCCTCATTATCCTCCCCGGCAGGGGTAGGGCGACCAGCCGCAGGCTGGTGGAGGGGCGTGTCCACGGACGGAACCGTTGCGATCTGGGACGCCCCCCTCCACCACCGTTTCGCGAAGGTCCCCCTCCTCTTACAGGGGAGGATTTCATTCCCCTTTCGTTCCGCTTCTGCTACGGCGCCGCCATGGCAAAACCCCAGAAGCGCTATGTCTGTCAGCAATGCGGATCGGTCTCGTCGAAATGGGCGGGGCAATGTGCCGATTGCGGCGACTGGAACACGTTGGTCGAGGATGCCGGTGCGGTCGTCACCCCCTTTTCCGCGCGGCATAATCTGCAAAGCGGCGGCCGGCCGATCCTGTTGTCGGGGCTGGATACCGATATCGCCCTGCCCGAGCGGCTGACGACCGGCATCGCCGAACTCGACCGCGCGCTGGGCGGCGGTTTCGTCGAGGGGTCGGCGACGCTGATCGGCGGCGATCCCGGCATCGGCAAGTCGACCCTGTTGTTGCAGGCGGCAGCGAAGCTCGCTCTGGCAGGCAAGAGCGTCGCCTATGTATCTGGAGAAGAAGCAGCAGATCAGGTGCGGTTGCGCGCGCGGCGGCTGGGCCTTGGCACCGCGCCGGTGCAACTGGCAGCGGCAACGTCGGTGCGCGATATCCTGACCACCTTTGGCGGTTCGGCGGCACCCGACCTGCTCATCATCGATTCGATCCAGACGATGCACAGCGACCTGATCGAAGGTGCGCCCGGCACGGTCAGCCAGGTGCGCGCTTCGTCGGGCGAACTGATCCGCTTCGCCAAGGAACGCGGGACGGCGGTGGTGCTGGTCGGGCATGTGACCAAGGACGGATCGATCGCAGGTCCGCGCGTGCTGGAGCATATGGTCGATACGGTGCTGGCGTTCGAGGGCGAGCGCAGTCATCAATATCGCATCCTGCGCGCGGTGAAGAACCGCTTCGGCGGGACCGACGAGATCGGCGTCTTCGCGATGGAGAGCGAAGGATTGTCGGAAATTTCAAATCCTTCCTCGCTGTTCCTGACGAGCCGTGACGAGAATGTCACCGGCACGGTGGTGTTCCCGGCGCTGGAGGGAACGCGGCCGGTGCTGGTCGAGGTGCAGGCGCTGACGGTGCGGCTGGCCTCGGGCGCGACGCCCCGGCGGGCGGTGGTCGGGTGGGACTCCGGGCGGCTGGCGATGATCCTCGCGGTGCTGGAGGCGCGGTGCGGTTTGGCGTTCGCGACCGCCGAAGTCTATCTGAACATCGCCGGCGGCTACCGGGTGACCGATCCGGCAGCGGACCTCGCCGTGGCGGCGGCTTTGGTATCGGCGCTGTCGGAGCGGCCGGTGCCGTCGGATGCGATCGTGTTCGGCGAGATCGCGCTGTCGGGCGAGGTGCGGCCGGTGGCGCATGGCGCGTTGCGGCTGAAGGAGGCGGGCAAGCTGGGGTTCGGGCGGGCGCTGGTGCCGTCGGCGCAAAGTGCCGAAGGCGGTGCGGTGAAGCTGTCGGGGTTCAAGGACCTGCCGCGGTTCGTGGATTATATGTTGGGACGGTGAACTCCTCCCCGGCACGGGGAGGGGGACCAGCGAAGCTGGTGGAGGGGGTTTGCGGCATACGGATCGTTGCGTTGCGGGGCGCACCCCCTCCACCACCGCTTCGCGGCGGTCCCCCTCCCCGCGGGGCGGGGAGGATTTAGTGGCCGCTCGACATTCATCACTCCTCCCGGCATAGCCGCTGCATGGGTCTGACCTCGCTCGACATTGCCGTTCTGCTCACCGTCGGCGGTGCGGCGGTGCTCGGCTTTCTGCACGGATTCGTGACCGAGGTGCTGTCGCTTGGCGCGTGGGTGCTGGTCGTGCTGGCGCTCAAGCTGTTCCACACGCCGGTCGCCGCCGCGCTGGTCGGACCGACCGGGACCGCCGGGGGCGCCGCCACCCTCGCCTTCGCGCTGATCGCCGGGGTCGGCTATTTTGCCGGGCGGCTGGTCGCCAATGCGATCGGCGCGCGGACGCGGGCATCGGTGCTGGGACCGGTCGACCGGGCGCTGGGCTTCGGCTTCGGCGCGCTGAAGGGACTGATCCTGACCAGCCTCGCCTTTCTCCTGTTGCTGCTCGCGGCCGACTTCATCGGCGGCGGGCCGACGCGGCGGCCGGTGTGGATCAAGGACGCGCGGACCTATCCGCTGCTCAATGCGACCAGCGCCAGCGTGGTCGACTTTATCGACCGCAGGCGGCGCGGCGAGCCGGTGTTCGGCGAATAATCGCGCGAACGACTCGCCAGCGTCACGATCGCGCCCTACATCCGGTCGCGTGACCGCCAATCTCTACAATACCGAAATCCTCCGCCTCGCCGCCGAGACCGCGCAGGCCGTCCGCCTGTCCGACCCCCATGCCAGCGTCGAGAAGCGATCGCCGATCTGCGGCAGCCGGGTGACGGTCGATGTTGCGCTGGATGAAGATGGCCGGGTCGCCGCGGTCGGCATGCTGGTGCGCGCCTGTGCGCTGGGACAGGCATCGTCGGCGCTGCTGGCGCGTCGGATCGTCGGGCGGAGTGCGGCGGAACTTGCCGCCGCGCGCGACGCGCTGACCGCGTGGCTGGCGGGGGAAGGCGATGCGCCCGACTGGCCCGGACTGACGCTATTCGAACCGGCGCGCCCGCATAGCGCCCGCCATGCCTCGATCCGGCTGGCGTTCGAAGCGGCGGCCGAGGCGGCGGCGATCGCCGGACAGCGGGCTGCCGCCTGATGGAGCATGGCACCGCGTCGTTGTTGCATGATTTCGCGCCGCTGCTGGGCGCGGCGCTGATCTTCGTTCTGATCTTCCGCAAATTGGGGCTGGGCGCGACGCTCGGCTATCTGGTCGCCGGATCGGTGGTCGGGCCGCAGGTGCTGGGGCTGGTCGGCAATGCCGAATCCAAGCTGGCGATCGCCGAACTCGGCATCACCCTGCTGTTGTTCCTCGTCGGTCTCGAGCTTAGCCCGTCGCGGCTGTGGCAGATGAAGCGCGATATCTTCGGCCTCGGGCTGATGCAGGTCGTGTTGTGCGGCGTCGCGATCACCGGCGTGGTGTGGCTGGCGACGCATTTCAGCTGGGCCGCGGCGCTGGCGCTCGGCCTGCCGCTGGCGCTGTCGTCGACGGCGCAGGTGCTGCCGATGCTGCAATCGGCGGGGCGGATGAAGACGCCGTTCGGTGAGCGGGCGTTCGCGATCCTGTTGTTCCAGGACCTGTCGATCGTGCCGCTGATTACCATCGTCGCCGCGCTGTCGCGCAATCCGGCCGATGCAGGTGGACCGCCGGGATGGCAACTGGGGCTGTGGACGATCGGCGCGGTCGCCGGGCTGATCCTTGCCGGACGCTTCCTGCTGCGGCCGATGTTCCGGCTGATCGGCAATATGGGCGAGCGCGAGATGTTCGTGTTCGCCGGGCTGTTCACCGTGATCGCCAGCGCCGCGGTGATGCAGGCGCTGGGCCTGTCGACCGCGCTCGGCGCGTTCATCGCGGGCGTGATGCTGGCCGACAGCCCGTATCGCCACGAACTGGAGGCCGATGTCGAGCCGTTCCGCTCGATCCTGCTGGGGCTGTTCTTCCTCGCGGTCGGCATGATGCTCGACCTCGGCGCGATCGTCGAGCGGCCGGTGTTCGTGGTCGGCATGGCGATCGCACTGATCGCGACCAAGGGGCTGGTGATCTTCGGCCTCGGGCGGCTGTTCGGGATGCCGTGGCGCGGGGCGCTGGCGCTGGGGTTGTTGCTGAGCCAGGGCGGCGAATTCGGCTTCGTGCTGTTCGCGCAGGCGCAGAACGCGCTGCTGATCGCTCCGGAAGCGGCGAGTGTGTTCGGTGCGATCGTCACCCTGTCGATGGCGACTACCCCGTTCCTGATGATGGCGACGCGCAAATTCCGCGCCGAGCCTGAGAAGCGCGAGGGCGGCACGCCCGAAGGACCGCGGCACGACGGCGCGAGCGCGGTCGTCGTCGGCTATGGCCGGTTCGGGCAGACGGTGGCGCAGATGCTGCTGGCGCAGGGGATCAGCGTCACCGTGATCGACCACGACGTTGAGATGATCGAGATCGCCGACAGCTTCGGGATGAAGGTCTATTATGGCGACGGCACCCGCATCGACCTGCTGCGGCTGGCCGGGGCGCAGGATGCCGAACTGCTGCTGTTCTGCGTCGATGGCGATCCGCTGGACGGCGATGCGGTCGCGGCGATCCATCAGGCGTTCCCGACGCCGGGCATCTTCGTCCGCGCCTTCGACCGGCGGGCGGTGGTCAAGCTGGCGGGCGCGCCGGTCGAGGGCGTGTTCCGCGAGGTGCTCGATTCGGCGGTGACGATGGCGCGCGCGGCGATGGTCTCGGTCGGCGTCGACGATGGCGAGATCGACCGGACCGAGGACCTGTATCGCAAGACCGATGCGAAGCGGCTGATGCAACAGTCCGAAACCGGCGATCTGCGACAGGGACGCGAGATGATCTTCACCCACGCCCGGGTCAGCGCCGCGCCCGGCACGGTCGCCGACGACGCGGGGTAGCGGCTGGCCCCCGCTCGCCATCGCGCTTAACGTCGCAGCAACTTCGCCGGTCTATAGTGGTGGTGAACGCGAAAGGGGCGGCTGATGATCGACAATTTCTCGCTGGGCCTCACGCATTTCCTCATGCTGCTGACGGTGTGGCGATTGCTCCGGCGCGACGATCTGGATCGCGAGGGCGAGCCGGCCAGGGTGCGGGTGCGGCGGGGTCGGCGTCCGGGTGCGTGACCTAGTTTTCGTCGCGTTTCTGTGCGCGTTGTTCGCGGCCGGGTTGCGCCGGCCGTTCGTGTTCGTGCTCACATACGTCTATATCGATATCGTCTCGCCGCAGCGGCTGACCTATATCCTGCTGAATTCGGTGCCGATTTCGCTGATCGCGGCGGGGTTGTCGGTCGTAGCGTGGGTGGTGGTCGACGACAAGCGCGACACGCGGATCGCACCACGCCAGATGCTGATGCTGGCGCTGCTCTTCTACTGCCTGTGGACGACCAGAACCGCCGATTTTCCGGTCGATGCGCAATATAAATGGGAATGGGTGTGGAAGGCGCTGGCCTTCGCCATCTTCCTCCCCCTCACGCTGCGGACAAGGTTGCGCATCGAATCGCTGTTGCTGTTCATGGTGCTGTCGGCAGCGTCAATCATCATCGTCGGCGGGATCAAGACGCTGGGGTCGGGGGGCGGCTATGGCGAGCTAAACCTGATGGTGTCGAACAATGCCGGGCTGTACGAAGGGTCGACCATCTCGACGGTCGCGATCGCGATCATTCCGCTGATCCTGTGGTTCAGCCGCTTCGGCACGGTGTTCGCGGCCGACTGGCGGGTGCGGACCTTCTGCTTCGCGCTGGTCTTCTCCTGCCTGCTGATCCCGGTCGGCACGTCGACGCGGACCGGGTTGCTGTGCATCGGCCTGCTCGGCCTGCTGATGTTGCGCGACGTCAAGCGGCGGCTGACCTATCTCGCGCTGGCCGGGGCGGCGGGGATGCTCGCGCTGCCCTTCCTCCCCTCCGGCTTCACCCAGCGGATGGAGACGATCGGCACCTATCAGGCCGACGCATCGGCATCGACGCGGCTGGCGGTATGGGCATGGACGCTCGACTATGTGCAGCAGAACCCGTTCGGTGGCGGATTCAACGCGTTCCTGCAGAACCGCATCCGTTATGAGAAGGTCGCGGTGGTCGGCGAAGGCGGCAACCAGACGGTCGAGCGCAGCCTCGAGGTCGACAAGGCGCGGGCCTATCACTCGGCCTATTTCGAGATGCTGGGTGAACAGGGCTGGCCGGGACTGTTCCTGTGGCTGGCGATCAATCTGGGCGGGCTGTTCCGGATGGAAGTGCTCCGGCGGCGCTATGCGAAGGCCGATGCCGGCGAGGCATGGGTCGTACCACTCGCCGCCGCGCTGCAGAACGGGCATATCGTCTATCTGTTCGGCGCGAACTTCGTCGCCATCGCTTTTCAACCTTTTGTCTTCATGCTGATCGGCGCGCAGATCGGCCTCGACACCTATCTGGCGCGCAAACGGGCCGAGGCGGCATGGCGACCGCTGCAACGGCGCAGGGCGGGGACGATGGCGGCATGAACGAGTTGAAGGCGCTGACCGGTGCGCGCGGGGTCGCGGCATGGTGGGTGGTGTTGTTCCATCTGCGCGGATCGATGGGCGCGCTGCATCCTGCGGTCGAATCGGCGATCGCCAAGGGATATCTCGCGGTCGATTTCTTCTTCCTGCTGTCGGGGTTCGTGATCTGGCTGTCATGGGGACAGCGGTTCCGGGAGCGCGGCTTCGCCGAGGCCGGGCGCTTCCTGTGGAAGCGGATGGCGCGCATCTGGCCGCTGCACCTGTTCGTCCTTGCGTGCGCGGTGGTGCTGGCGGTCGTGCTGGCGGCGAGCGGGCGCAATATCGATCGCTTCCCGTTCGCCGATCTGCCGCTCCATATCGTGCTGTTGCAAAGCTGGGGGTTCGTCGAGCCGCTGGCTTGGAACGATCCGGCATGGTCGATTTCGGCGGAATCGGCGGCGTATCTGCTGTTCCCGGTGCTGGCGGTGACGATCGACTGGCGGCGCATGCCGAGCTGGGCGCTGATCGCGGTGGTCGCGGTGCTGCTGTTCGGATTGCTGCCTTTTGCCGGGCAGGACGGGCTGGGCGTCGACCTGCGGCGCTTCGCGGTGGCGCGGTGCGTGATCCAGTTCGCGGCGGGGACCGCAATCGGCGCGCTATGGGTGCGGTGGCGGCAACGCGATGCGATTGCCGGCGCGGCAGTGGTACTGGCCGGCGCGTTGGTCGTCGGATGGGGGTTGCGGCTGCTGCCAGAACCCTATGCCCTGCCGCCGGCGCTGGCGTGCCTGCTGCTGGCCTGCGCGATCCTGTCGAACCGGCGGAGCAACCCACTCGAATGGTGGCCGATCCACCGGCTGGGCGAGATCAGCTATGCCACCTATCTCGGCCATTTCCTGCTGTGGTTCGTGTTCAAGCTGGTGTTCGTCGCCAATGCGGCGGTGGCGCCGCTATGGGTGCTGGCGCTGTATGTCGTCGCGGTGATCGCGTCTTCGGAGGTGCTGTATCGCGTGGTGGAGCGACCGGCGCAGGGATGGGTCAACCGGCTGTGGGAGCGGCGGCGGGTGGCGGTGGCGTAACGTCGGCTGGTCGCGTCGGATCCGATCGGGAGCGTTGCGGACATCGTGCCGATAGTTTCGCGCTCGGCGCACCCCGGCGGAGGCCGGGGTCCAGTTGGTGAAGCTTTTCGATGACGTACGAACGTCCCCCAACTCGGCCCCGGCCTTCGCCGGGGTACGGGCAAGGCTAGATAGCGGCGGCCTTGGCCTCATGCCGGGTCCTGCTTCCGCACATGTGCTGGAAAGAAGGGGACCCAGGGGTAGCGGGGCGGAGGATGCTCCGCCCCACCCCGCTTACGCCTCGGCCAGTTCGCTTTCGATCGCCTCGATCATCGCCTTCGAAAAGGCGGGAATGTCGTCGGGCTTGCGGCTGGTGATGAGGTTGCCGTCGATCACGACCTGTTCGTCGACCACTTCGGCACCGGCGTTTTCAAGGTCGGTGCGCACGGACGGCCAGCTGGTCACGCGTCGGCCGTCGACGACATCGGCCTCGACCAGCAACCACGGGGCGTGACAGATGGCGGCGACGATCTTGTCATCGTCCATGAACTCGCTGACGATCTCGACCGCGCGTTCCTCCATGCGCATCTTGTCGGGATTGCCGACGCCACCGGGCAGCAGCAGCGCGTCGAATTGTTCGGTATCCACGTCGTCGAGAGTCAGGTCTGGCGTGATCGTCCGCGCCTTTTCACTGTCGTTGACGACGCCCTGGATCGGATCGGTCTTGATCGAGGCAAGCGTCACCTGCGCCCCGGCGTCGAGCAGCGCCTGACGCGGGTCGAACAGTTCGGATTCCTCGAACCCGTCGGCGGCGAGGATCAGCACGCGGGCATTGGCGAGGTCGGCCATCGGTAATCTCCTGTTACGGTGCGCTCCTAACCGGCCGGCTCCTGCCGGGTTCCGGAACGAAGCGACGAGCCGAACATTGATCGGGTCATCTGCAGGGACAGCCCGATGGACACAGCCGAAGACGACCTCCCCTGCCCCGCCGGCTGCAACTTTTCCGATTGCGAGGCGGCGGGGATCACCCGCAAGAAGCTGACGCGCGGCTGGGGCTATTATGACGCGGACGGCGAACGGATCACCGATCGCGACGAGATCGACCGGCTGAACGCCATCGGCCTGCCCCCCGCCTATCGTGACGCATGGTATTGCCCCGATCCGTCCGGCCATATCCAGGCGATCGGGTGGGACGACAAGGGCCGCAAGCAATATCGTTACCACGCCGATTTTCGCGAGGCGCAGGAGACGGCGAAATATGATCGCTGCGCCGCGTTCGGCCATGCGCTGCCCAAGCTGCGCGCGCAGGTCGAGCGCGATCTGGCCAAGCGCGCACTGTCGCGCGAACGGGCGGTGGCGGCGGTGGTGCGGCTGCTCGATCTGGGCCGGGTGCGCGTCGGCAATGAAGGCTATGCGCGGGTCAACAAGAGTTTCGGCGCGACGACGTTGCGCAAGCGCCACGCCAAGCTGACCGGTACCCGTTTGAAATTGCAGTATAAGGCGAAGTCGGGGAAGCTGCGGATGCTGACCATCACCGATCGGTCGCTCGCCAGTTTCGTGCGCAAGTGCCAGGATCTGCCGGGCCAGCATCTGTTCCGCTGGGTCGATGCCGAGGGCGAGACACATCCGGTCACCTCCAGCGACGTCAACGCCTATATCCGCGAGGCGATGGGCGGGGACTTTACCGCCAAGCATTTCCGGACATGGGGGGCGAGCGTGCTGGCCTTCACCTCGCTGGCCGAGGCGGAGCAGGACATCAGCCTGAAGACGATGCTCGGCCCGGTGGTCGATGCGCTGGGCAATACGCCAGCGATCGCGCGCAAATCCTATGTCCACCCCTTGCTGATCGATCTGGTCAAGGACGGGCAGACCGCGTTCCGCGAAACGCTGCGCCTGCCCCGCTCCGCGAAACATCTCAGCCGTCACGAACGCGGGCTGATCGCGCTGCTCGAAGCGCAGGCCAAGGTCGCCGAAGCCGCCTGAAAGGATCGCATGACCGTCAATAGCAGTTCGCCCGCCGCGACGGTCGAAAAGAGTTTCAACGCCGATCAGGCACAGGCGCAGGCACGGCTGCTGTTCCAGGACAGCGCCCGGTGGATCGCGGACAACTGGTTGCAGGTATTGGTGGCAATCGGCGTCGGCGCGGCGATCGTCGTCGTGCTGCTGGTCGTTCGGCGCTGGGGCTTGCGGCTGTGTCGCAACGACCGCGCCGGATGGGGAACGGTCGCCGGACGGGCGGTGGCGCGGACCAGCCTCTTCTTCATGGTGATGCTCGCCGCGAAACTGGTCGACGGCTATGCCAGCGCGCCGCCGATGGTGACGGCGACGATCGAGTTCCTGTTCACCGTCGCGGCCGTGTTCCAGGCGGCGATCTGGGCGCGCGAAGTGATCCTCGGCGTGGTCGAGCGGCGGACGGCGAGCGACCATTATCATGGCGAGGCGCTGGCATCGGCGATGGGGCTGATCCGGTTGCTGGTCACCTTCGCATTGTTCTCGATCGCGCTGATCGTGGTGCTCGACAATCTGGGGGTGAACGTCACCGGACTGGTCGCGGGGCTGGGTGTCGGCGGCATCGCTATCGGCCTGGCGGCGCAGGGAATCTTCGCCGATCTGTTCGCGGCGCTGTCGATCATCTTCGACAAGCCGTTCCGGCGCGGCGACAATGTCAGCTACGACCAGACCAACGGATCGATCGCTGAAATCGGGCTGAAATCGACGCGCATCCGGTCGATCACCGGCGAAGAGCGGATCATCTCGAACAAGAATCTGCTCGACAAGGAGATCACCAACAACAGCCGCCGCGAGCATCGCCGCGCGTCGTTCCTGATCGGCGTCACCTATCAGACCGATCCCGACACCTGCGCGCGGATCCCGGCGATGCTGCGCGAGATCGTCGAGGCCGAACAGCGCGTGTTCGTACGCTGCGGCTTTGTCGGCTTCGGGGCGTCGAGCCTCGATTTCGAAGTGATCTTCGATTCGCCGGGCGTCGATTATGCGGCGTTCTACGACGGGCGGACCGCGGTCGGCATCGCCATTTTGCGGCGCTTCAATGCCGAGGGGATCGAGATCGCCTATCCGACGCAGGTCAATCTGACGGCGCGTGCCGATGGGTCGATCGTCGACCCTGCCGCTGCGGCAAGCTGAATTTTTCGAACATAGGGTTTGGGTCGCCGGGACGTCGACGATGCCAGTTTCCCGGTTTCGGTGTGTTCCCGCTTGCGATTGCGCGGGTCGTGCCGCTATGCTTCCCCCGAACGAGGGAGAGGTCGGTGACGGCGATCACGGCGGAGGCGATGGCGGAACGGATCGGCAGCGAATGGCTGTCGGACTGGATGCTGCTCGACCAGGCGCGGATCACCGCCTTTGCCGATGCGACCGCCGATCACCAGTTCATCCATGTCGACCCGCACGCCGCCGCCGCGACGCCGTTCGGCGGCACCATCGCGCACGGCTTCCTGCTGTTGTCGCTGCTGCCGAAACTGGCGGCGAGCAGCGGGATGCCGGCGGTGTCGGGTGCGCGCATGGAAATCAATTATGGCGGCAACCGCGTGCGTTTCGTCCGGCCGGTGCGGTCGGGGTCGCGCATTCGCGGGCGCTTCACGCTGATGGCGCTCGACCAGAAGCGGCCCGGCCAGTGGCAGCAGACCATCACCTATGCCGTCGAGGTCGACGGCAGCGACCAACCCGCGCTGATCGCCGAATGGATCAGCCAGATCTTCACCTGAACCCGAGGACCATCATGCGCTCAGCCGTCATCGTTTCGACCGCCCGTACCCCGATCGGCCGCGCCTATCGCGGGGCGTTCAACAACCTGCCCGCACCGACGCTGGCGGCGCATTCGATCCGTGCGGCGGTCGAACGCGCCGGGATCGAGGGGGGCGAGGTCGACGACGTGCTGTTCGGCGCGGCGCTGCAGCAGGGGCATCAGGCGGGCAATATCGCGCGTCAGGCGGCGTTGCGGGCCGGGCTGCCGGTGACGGTGTCAGGCATGTCGATCGACCGGCAATGTGCCAGCGGACTGATGGCGATCGCCACCGCCGCCAAGCAGATCGTCCACGACCGCATGGACATTTGCGTCGCGGGCGGTGTCGAATCGATCAGCCTCGTCCAGACGCCGCAGATGCGGATCGCCGCCGATCCCGAATTGCTGGCGATGCAGGGCGATATCTATATGCCGATGCTCCAGACGGCGGAGGTCGTCGCCAAACGCTACGGCATTTCGCGCGATCGGCAGGACGAATATGCGCTCCAGTCGCAGCAGCGCACCGCCGCCGCCCAGGCCGCCGGACGGTTCGATGCCGAACTGGTCGCGGTGACCGCGACGATGAACGTCGTCGACAAGGCGACCAAGGAAGTGTCGACGCACGAAGTCACGCTGACCAAGGACGAGGGCAACCGCGCCGACACGACGCTGGAGGGGTTGCAGTCGCTCAAACCCGTGATGGGCGAACAGGCGGTCATCACCGCGGGCAATGCCAGCCAGTTGTCGGACGGGTCGTCGTCCTGCGTGCTGATGGAAGAGTCGGTCGCGTCGGCGCGCGGGTTGCAGCCGCTGGGCCGCTATGTCGGCATGGCGGTGGCGGGCACCAAGCCCGATGAGATGGGCATCGGGCCGATCTATGCGGTGCCGAAGCTGCTCGAGCGCTTCGACTTGGGCGTGGACGATATCGGGCTGTGGGAGCTGAACGAGGCGTTCGCGGTGCAGGTGCTGCATTGCCAGGACGTGCTGGGCATCCCGAACGACCGGCTGAACGTCAATGGCGGCGCGATCTCGATCGGGCACCCCTACGGCATGTCGGGCGCGCGGATGACCGGCCATGCGCTGATCGAGGGCAAGCGGCGCGGCGTCAAATATGTCGTGGTGACGATGTGCGTCGGCGGCGGCATGGGGGCTGCCGGCTTGTTCGAGGTGCTTTGACATAGGGGGGCGGCTGGCCGCCGGCCGCGCTTACTCCCCCTCTCCCAACCCTCTCCCCCATGGGGGAGAGGGCATTTTTTTTAGCCGATGCGTTGCATCCAGCCGTGCGGGTCGTTGCTGCGGCCGCGCTGGATGTCGGTCAGTTGCTTGAGCAGCGCCTGGGTGCGCTCGCCCGGCTGGCCGTCGCCGATCTGGAAGCTGAAGTCCGCCGACGACACCTTGCCGATCGGGGTGACGACGGCGGCGGTGCCGCAGGCGAACGCCTCGACCAGACGGCCGCTGGCGGCGTCGGCCTGCCACTGGTCGATCGAATAGCGTTCCTCGCGGACCTCGATCCCCTGATCGCGCGCCAGCGTCAGGATCGAATCGCGGGTGATGCCGGGCAGGATCGTGCCGGTCAGCGGCGGAGTGAGCATCGTGCCGTCGTCGAACACGAAGAAGATGTTCATGCCGCCCAGTTCCTCGACCCAGCGGCGCTCGGCCGCGTCGAGGAACACGACCTGATCGCAACCCTGCCGGATCGCTTCCGACTGGGCGAGCAGGCTCGCGGCGTAATTGCCGCCGCACTTGGCATCGCCGGTGCCACCGGGCGCAGCGCGGG
This sequence comes from Sphingomonas sp. BL-S-05, assembly GCF_055521695.1. Taxonomy (NCBI): domain Bacteria; kingdom Pseudomonadati; phylum Pseudomonadota; class Alphaproteobacteria; order Sphingomonadales; family Sphingomonadaceae; genus Sphingomonas; species Sphingomonas sp. BL-S-05. Next base: position 1,799,688 of record NZ_CM145499.1, read on the forward strand.
TGAATTCCTTCGACACCCAGAGCGACACGCTCTTGGCACCGCCGGGCCAGTAATTGCCGACCGCCGAAGCGATGACGCAGTAAAGATATTCCGCCGAGGGCTTCACGCCGAGGAATGTCTCGCTCGCGATCATGAAGGGGCGCAAGTACAAGGCGCTGCCCTCCCCGGCCGGGATCCAGTCGCGCTCGGCCAGCGTCAGTTCGCGGCACGAGGCGACGAACAGATCGTCGGGCAGTTCGGCCATGGCGAGCCGGTGCGCCGAGCGGCGGAAGCGGGCGGCATTCTGTTCGGCACGGAACAGCGCGACACCGCCATCGGGCAGGGTATAGGCCTTCAGCCCCTCGAAGATTTCCTGCGCATAATGGAGGACGGCGGCGGCGGGGTCCATGACGATCGGCGCGCGCGCGGTGATCTTCGCATCGTGCCAGCCCTTGTCCTCCGACCAGCGCATCGTCGCCATATGGTCGGTGAAGACGCGCCCGAAGCCGGGATTTACGATCCGCGCCGCCCGCTCGCTCGCCGCGACCGGGGTCGCATGGGGTTCGAAGGCGAAGGTCGGCTGCGTCATGGCGTCCTCATGGATGAATGCTTGCGGTGGACTAGGCCGGATGGCAGAAATGGTCAACATGACTGCCCCAATATCGCCCGCCCAGCCCATGGCCGCTTCCGCGCTGTTCCTGCGCGAGGCTGAGGTAAGGCGCGGGATCGAATTGCTTTATTTCGGCTACAGCCATTTGACGCGGTCGATCGACGAAGAACTGGCGGCGCAGAATCTGGGCCGGGCGCATCACCGGGCGCTGTATTTCATCGCGCGGCGGCCCGATTTGTCGGTCAGCGAGTTGCTGCGGTTGCTGGCGATCACCAAACAATCGCTGGGCCGGGTGTTGAACGACCTGTCGGCGCGCGGGCTGGTGGAGAGCCGCGCAGGCGACCGCGATGCGCGGCAGCGATTGCTGAAACTGACGCCCGAGGGACAGGCGCTGGAGGCGCGGTTGTACGAGATGTTGAACGCCAAATTGTCGCGCGCTTATTCGGGCGCTGGGCAGGATGCGGTCAGCGGCTTCTGGGCAGTGCTCGAGGGGCTGATCCCGGCGGGGGACAAGGCGGCGGTAGCGGCGCTCGGGCGGTAGGTCAGCGCGCTTCGTCGGCGAGGCGTTTGTCGAGGCGCTGGGTCGCGGCGGCGGCATAGGTCCGGCAGCCGTTCGGGTCGACCAGCGGCTTGGTGCGTGCCAGCCGTTCGGCCATGTCGCTCGCGTCCGGATGCGGGGTAAGGAGGATGTCGCAGGGGAGTGCCGCGACCTTGGCGATCGTCTTGCGCAGCCGCGCGACATAGGCCGGATGGTCGCGAAAGCGATACGCGTCCGACGATACCGCCGACAGGCTGTCGGCGAAGACGATGGTGCGGCACGTTCCGCCTTCGCACGACCGCCACGACCAGCTCATCCCGTCGGGCGAATGGCCGGGGGTCAGATGTGCGGTCAGCCGGAGCGGACCGAGCGTCACCGGCTGTCCGTCGGTCAGGATGCCGCCTGCGGACACGCGTTCCACGGGGGACAGGATGTCGCGCTGCGGATCGTCGGCGGCGAACCGGCCGCGCTCGACCACCTCGCGCGCGGCGGCACTGGCGAGCAGTGTCGCGCCGGTCGCACGGCGAAGTCCGGCGAGGCCGCCGGCATGATCGATATGGCTGTGGCTCATCAGCAGCAGCTTCACGTCGTGCGGTCGGAAGCCGAGCCTGCGGATGTTGGCGACGATCGACGGTACCGCCTCGGCGGTCGCGGCGTCGATGACGATATGCCCTTTCGGTCCGGCAATCAGCAGCACGGTGATGCCGCAGGTGCCGATATCATAGACGTTACCGTAGATGCGGACCGGCGGGGCGGGATCGCTCCAACCGTCCTTCCCGGCGCATTGCCGCGCACGAGCGGCTACATCGGCGGGGGGAGCAAGCGGTGCGGCGACCGCGAGCAAGGCGGCGACGATCATGCCCCAATCCGCGCCGCCGCCGCCATCTCGGCATTGCGCCGTTCGGAAGCAGCCAGCGTCGCGGCGAGGAGCCGTTTGAGCGCATCGCCGTCGTCGAGGACGTTCAATCCCTGTCGTGTCGAACCGCCGGGGCTGGCGACACGATCGGCCAGCGTCGCGGGCGCGACATCGGCACCGGCCGCCATCGTCGCCGATCCCTGCACCGTGGCGATGGCGAGCCGCTGCGCCTGCGCTTCCGGCAGGCCAAGTGCCGTGCCCGCTGCCGCCAGCGCGTCGATGAAGCGGAACACGAAGCCCGGACCGCATCCCGACAATGCCGTGACCGCGTCGAACAGCGTGGCATCATCGATCCATTCGACGAGCCCCAGGGGACGCATCAACGTCTCTGCCGTCGTGCGTGCGTCCGCATCCGATCCGTGCGAATGCAGCGCGACGACCCCCTGCCCGATCGCCACGGGCAGATTGGGCATCGCACGGACTATCGTCCCGGCATCGAACCGGTCGGCCAGCGCAGCTTCCTCGACGCCGGCGAGGATCGATATCAGCAGCGGCACGCCGGCAATGTGCGGTGCGAGCGCGGACGCGACGGTGTCGAGTTGTTGTGGCTTCATCGCCAGTACGACGATCGCCGGCCGCTCGACCGGCGGCGTGGTCGCATGGGCGACGCCGGCGGGCAGGTCGCGCGGCGTCCGGGTGATGACCGTGACCGCCGCCGGATCGATGCCATCGGCGATCCATCGATCGAGCATCGCCCCGCCCATATTACCGCAGCCGATCAGCCACAGCGGTCCGGGCAGGACGATCATGCCTCGCCCTGCGTCTCGATCATCGACGCGGCGATCGCTTCCTTCGGCGTCTTGCCGCCCCACAGCACGAACTGGAACACCGGATAGAAGCGTTCGCATTCGTCAATCGCGGCATCGATCATCAATTCGGCCTGATCGATGGTCAGCGCCGGTTCGTCCCCCAGCATCGCCGCATGGCGATAAAGCAGGATGCCGCTCGACGACCAAAGTTCGAAATGGCCGATCCAGAGCTGTTCGTTGATCAGGCCGATGGCTTCGTAGATCGCGCCGCGCCGTTCGTCGGCGACGCGGATATCGGGGAGCGCGAGGAATTGCAGGACGCCGTCTTCTCCGCGCCAGATCGCGCGGAGTTCGAATTCGGTCCAGCTCCCCTTCACATTCGCGACGATCTCGTCGCCGTCACGCTCATGTTTCCAGCCGTGCGCCGCGAAATAGCGCTCCAGCGTATCGATCGGCACGGCGTCGTCGCCGTCCTCTTCCACTTCGTCCAACATCATCCCCACGCCATAGACCCGCGCACTGCCCCCGTCACGCGCCAAGGCGCGCGACGCGCGGCGCGAATCAGAGCGCGCCCTCACCCGCGCCGGGCGCATCGGGAGAGACCGGCTGCGCGACGCTCTGGCGGGCTTCCAGTGCGTCGAGCCGGGCGCGCAGGGCATCGGCTTCGTCGCGGGCGGCGACGGCCATGGCCTTCACCACCTCGAATTCGTCGCGGCTGACGAAATCCATGCCGCCGAGGAACGTCTTGGCCCGCTCACGCGCAGCCGCTTCGCCTTCGCGGGCCATGCCGGCGATGGTGCCGGCGGCGCCGTTCACGAACTTGGCGAAATCGTCGAACAGGCGATTGTCGGACTGCATGGGAAATCCTTCCTTTGGCTGGGCGTCAATCCGCCCGCCGTCAAAGTGCGATTTGGGTGGAATGGGCCGCCGGCACAAGGGTTTCGGCGTCGGGATTGAGCCGGTCGATCTGCCAGTTGAGCGCCGATGCGACCACCAGCCACGCCAGATACGGCACCAGCAGCCACGCCGCGAGCGGGCGGATGCGACCAAAGGCGAAGGTCGTCCCCAGCGCCACGAAGAAGAGCGCGACGACCACGAACAGTGCCGCCGTCACCTGATGCGCGCCGAAGAACAGCGGCGACCAGATCAGGTTCAGCACCATCTGCACGACGAACAGTCCGATCGCGACCCCACGCCCCCGCGCGCCGCGCGCGCTCAGGACGATGGCGAGCGCAAGGCCGAGCAGGACGTAGAGGATCGACCACACCACCGGAAACGCCCATTCGGGCGGCCCGACCGGCGGCTGTTGCAGCATGCGGTACCAGCCGTTCTGGCTGCCCGACGCCACCAATTGGCCGGATGCGAAACCCAACAACAGGATCAGCGGCACGCACACCACGGCCCGCCGCAGGAACTCCGAACGCAACTGCCACTTCGACGCGATTTCGTTCATCCCGCCCCCCGGTGCCGGCCCCGCCCGATGCGCGGCCGTTCAGGCGGCATTGCTTGCTGCGTGCGCTGCGTCATTGCAAGCCTAAGCGGCGGATTCGGGCGCTGTGGCGGCGATCAGGAACTCGATATTACCTTCGGGACCGGTAATCGGGCTACGATCGATGCCGATCACCTGCCAGCCCATGCCCGTCAGCCATGCCGAGACTTCGTCGCAGACCCGCGCGTGTATGGCGGGATCGCGGACCACGCCACCCTTGCCGACCTCTTCGCGCCCCGCCTCGAACTGCGGCTTGATCAGCGCGAGCAGGCGTCCGTCGGGCTTCACGAAGCCGAGGGGCACGGCCAATACTTTGGACAGGGCGATGAAGCTGGCGTCGCAGACGACCAGATCGACCGGCTCAGGGATGTGGGCCGGCGTCAGCAGCCGCGCGCTCAACTGCTCGAGGACGACGACGCGCGGATCCTGGCGCAGCTTCCACGAGAGCTGGTTGGTGCCGCTGTCGACCGCATAGACGCGTGTCGCCCCGCCGGTCAGCAGCACGTCGGTAAAGCCGCCGGTCGACGATCCGACATCGATCGCGACCGCCTGCGCCACGTCCCAGCCGAAATGAGCGAGGCCGTGTGCCAGCTTGACCCCGCCACGCGATACCCATGGATGATCGCGCCCGCGCACGTCGAGCACCGCATCGTCGGGCAGTTGCTGGCCCGGCTTGTCGACCTTGCGGTCGCCGACGAACACCAGCCCTGCCATGATGAGTGCCTGTGCGCGGGTGCGGCTCTCGGCGAGGCCGCGATCGACGAGCATCTGGTCCGCGCGTTGCTTTGCCATGACACGCGCATGGCCCGACTTTCGACTGGTCGCAACCCTTGATCCGTTGGACGAATGCCTATTGCCTATTCAATCAGTAGGAATATCTTGTGCATCGGAGGCTGACCCGGACCCGACCCCCTCCCTAAAGCTGACGGGTCGGCCTTCACCGTTTCGAACCGAACCGCAGGAGAGTGACGATGGCGCAGTTTTCGACACCCCCGACGGTGCTGACCGTGCCCGGGTTGAACGGCTCCGGGCCGTCACACTGGCAGACTCTGTGGGAACAATCGCGGCCGGACACGGCGCGCGTCGAACTGGGATTGTGGTCGCGGCCGTTGCGCAATGCATGGGTGACCAAGCTGGACCAGGCGATCCGGCAAGCACAGGCGCCGGTAGTGCTGGCGGCGCATTCGCTCGGCTGCCTTGCCGTCGCATGGTGGGCGCAACTGTCGTCGCAACCTTATGGCTGGCCGGTGGCCGGTGCCTTGCTGGTCGCGCCGGCGGATGTCGATCGTCCCGGCGCACCGCCCGAATTGCAGGGTTTCGCCCCGACGCCACGCTTCTCGCTGCCCTTCCCCTCGTTGGTGGTCGCATCGACCGACGATCCATGGGTGTCGATCGAGCGGGCACATTCGATGGCGGTCGATTGGGGCAGCCATTTCGTCGATGCCGGCGCGCAGGGGCATCTGAACGCCGCCAGCGGCATCGGCTGGTGGGAAGAGGGGCAGGAACTGCTCGACCGGGTCATCGCCGCGTCGGGCGATGGCCATGGCCATATCCGCCATCCCAGCGATGCGCGGTCGGTGCTGGCCGTCAACGCGACCGAAGCGGCGCAGGGGCAGTTTCTCCGCTAGACGAAGGGGTTGGCGACGTTCAGCCGGGCGTCGATCACGAGCCCGTGCTGAAGGTCCTCGCTCCACAACCGGTCGCATCCCGCCGCCAGCGCGGCGGCGACGATCATGCTGACGTAGATGGCAAGGCGATAGCGTTCGGCGATCCGCAGGCCGTCGCGATGGATGGCGTCGGTCAGCGGGACGATCGTCGGGCACAGCACGCGCAACGCTGCGATCGCGCGGTGGATCGCCGGCCAGTCATAGCGCAGTTTCCGTCGTGCGACCGTCGCGAACATGTTTAGCGACTGAACGCCGATCGTGCCGCCTTCCTCCAGAATCGCTTGGGCACGCACCGCCTTGCCATCGTCGCCGAGCGCGTAGATCAAGATATTCGTGTCGAGAAAGTCAGCGCTCAACGCGCGTTGGCCTCCTCGCGATCGAACTTATACCCGGCGGCAGGGGGCGCGAAAGCGCGCGCATGGCGGCCATCGCTTCGGCACGGGATCGGTGAGGGGGCGACACTCCGCCGAACCTCGACGCTGTCGCCCTCGTGCAGGCCGAGCGTTTCGGCGACGTCGTGAGGAATGACGATGGCGAGCTTGTCGCCGATCTTTTCGACGTTCACCCGGCTTCTCCTTCACGAGAGAAATTACGCCGGGCGCGAGCCGTTGACAACCGACTGAAGGTAGATGGCAAGGTCGCGGACGTCCTTGATCGGTGGCAGTTCGACCGGAGCAGCGAGGGTCGGCGGCGCCAAGCCCAGCCGTTCCCAGCCAGACTCGACCAGATCGGCAACCTCTTCGTCGTCGATCATCAAGAACCGGGCGAAATCGTCGTCGGGATGCGGGACGACACCCTGTCCGTAATAAGGCGCAACCAGGTCGCGGGCCAGCGTCGCTACCGGCGGCGAAACGCCATTTTCAGCGACCATCGCGTCGAAATCCGCCGCGTTCCAACCCGCCCGATACGCTTTGGCCGCGCGAAACCGCCGCCACATCCGCCAGTTGAACCAGCCGACCGCGACCACCGCCAGCGCGATGATCGCGACCGCCTTTTGCGGGCCGGTCATGCGCGGACTTCGGTGGCCCCACTCTCGTTCCAGCGCAGCGCGCCGAGCACGGTGTCGACGATCTGCGGCGCGTTGAGGCCGGCTTCGTCATATTGTTTTTGCGGGTTGTCCTGGTCCTGGAAGGTGTCTGGTAGACGCATGGTCCTCAGTTTCAGGCCGGCGTCGATCAGGCCGGAGTCGCTGGCGAAGGTCAGGACGTGCGCGCCGAGCCCGCCGACCGCGCCTTCCTCGACCGTTACCGCGACCTCGTGGCTCGTCAGCAGGCGGCGGATCATCGCTTCGTCGAGCGGCTTGGCGAAGCGCAGGTCGGCGACGGTCGTCGACAGCCCCTTCGCCTCCAGCGCATCGGCGGCCTTGAGCGCCTCCTCCAGCCGGGTGCCCAGCGACAGGATCGCGATCTTGTTGCCTTCGCAGACCAGACGGCCCTTGCCGATCTCCAGCTTCTGCGGAACCTCCGGCAGCGCGACGCCGACCCCGTTGCCGCGCGGATAGCGGACCGCGATCGGGCCGGCGTCATATTCGGCGGCGGTATAGGTCATGTGGACCAGTTCGGCCTCATCCGCCGCGGCCATCACCACCATGTTCGGCAGGGTGGCGAGATAGGTCACATCGAAGCTGCCGGCATGGGTAGCGCCGTCGGCCCCGACCAGCCCCGCGCGGTCGATCGCGAAGCGGACCGGCAGGTTCTGGATACAGACGTCGTGCACGACCTGGTCATAGGCGCGCTGCAGGAAGGTCGAATAGATCGCGCAGAACGGACGCATGCCCTGCGCCGCCAGCCCGGCGGCAAAGGTCACCGCATGCTGTTCGGCGATACCGACGTCGAAGAACCGGGCCGGATGCGCCTTGGCGAACTTGTCGAGGCCGGTACCCGAGGGCATGGCGGCGGTGATCGCGCAGATGCGGTCGTCGGTCCCGGCGAGTTTGGTCAGCGTCTCGCCGAACACGTTCTGATATTGCGGCGGGCCGGCGGGTGCCTTCACCTGCGTACCGGTGATGACGTCGAACTTCTGCACGCCATGATATTTGTCGGCCGCCGCCTCGGCCGGGGCATAGCCCTTGCCCTTCTTGGTCACGACATGGACGAGGATGGGTCCTTCCTCGGCATCGCGGACATTTTCGAGGACCGGGATCAGATGATCGAGATTATGACCGTCGATCGGGCCGACATAATAGAATCCGAGTTCCTCGAACAAGGTACCGCCGGTCGCCATGCCGCGGGCGAATTCGTCGGTCTTGCGCGCGGCGGTATGCAGCGGACGCGGCAGGCGTCGGGCGATCTTCTTGAACGCCTCGCGGATGCCGAGAAATTCCCGGCTCGATACGATCCGCGACAGATAGGCCGACAGGCCACCGACCGGCGGCGCAATCGACATGTCGTTGTCGTTCAGGATGACGACCAGACGGTTGCCCGCCTGTTCGGCGTTGTTCATCGCCTCATAGGCCATGCCGGCCGACATGGCGCCGTCGCCGATCACGGCGATCCCCTTGCCCGGCGTACCCGCGATCTTGTTGGCGACGGCAAAGCCCAGTGCCGCCGAGATCGAGGTCGAGCTGTGCGCCGCGCCGAACGGGTCGTATTCGCTTTCCGACCGTTTGGTGAAGCCTGACAGGCCCCCACCCTGCCGCAGCGTGCGAATGCGGTCGCGGCGGCCGGTCAGGATCTTGTGCGGATAGCATTGATGGCCGACGTCCCAGACGAGGCGGTCGGCGGGCGTATCGAACACATAATGAATCGCGACCGTCAGTTCGACGACGCCGAGACCCGAGCCGAGATGGCCACCGGTCGTACCGACCGCGCTGATGGTTTCCTGTCGCAATTCATCGGCGAGTTGCCGCAAATCGCCGGCGGCGAGCTTGCGAAGATCGGCGGGCGTCTGAACGGTATCGAGCAGCGGCGTGTTGGTTGGATCGGCCATCGCCCGTGCTTATCGCAGGTAAAGCACAGTGTCGATTGTTCGTGGCATCGCAAGCGGACAAAGCACGGTGATGCTTCGGGAAAGCGTTATTCCTGCACCGATTTTGCACAATCGGCGCAAGTGCCCCTGACCTCAATCACGGGACGGACGGGGGTGAAGCCGGCACCGCTGGCGGCGGTGCGGACGCTGCCGGTAATGCGGTCGTCGTCGATATGCGTGGTCTGTCCGCACCGGTCGCAGACGAGGAAGATGCAGTCATGGATACAGTCGGGATGGCTGTTCGCCAGATAGGCATTGGCGCTTTCGACCCGGCGGGCGAGGTTCGCGTTCACGAACAGGTCGAGAATGCGATAGACGCTGTTGGGGGCGACGCGCCGCCCCTGTGCCTTCGACACGGCATCGGCGATGTCATAGGCGGAAGCGGGTTTGTCGAACGAAGCGAGCACGTCGAAAATGCTGGCGCGCATCGCCGTCCATTGTTCGCCCGCACGGGTCAGCGCCGCTTCGGCCGCCTTGTTCCATTCCGGGCCATGATGTTCGTGATGCTCGTGCGCCATTGATCCGAGATAAGCGCCTGCATGCAGGGCGGCAAGCGGGTCAGCAGCCGGCGCGGCGGTTAAGATGGTGTCCGTACGCCAGCAGCGCGACGCCGCTGAGCGTCGCGATCGCTTCCGGAACGCCGTGCGGCAGGGTCAGCGCCAGCGCCATGATCGCCAGCCCGATGCCACCGATCGCGGTCGGCAGACGCTGACCATGGCGCAGATAGCCCGCCCCCAGCGCGACGATGCCGAGCAGCACCGCAAAGACCAGACCGACTTCATGAATGGCGGGGTGCAGCAACGCGCCGCCGACCGAGGCAAGCAACGCCATCACCGCGATCGTCGTCACGCAATGCACCGCGCAGAGCGCCGACAGCAACATGCCGACACGATCGAGGCGACCTTGGTGCAACCAGGTTCGGGCGGCGGAACTGCGCATCGCCGCCTTATGCCCCGGATCGCGAGAAGATACAACATAACGCTTCATCGACGACTGAACGAGGCGGTGTGGCTTTGGTTCGACGCCGGAATCGGCAGCGAATTGAAAAACAACGCTTCTGGACGATCGCTCCTTTGGCAGGATCAAGTCCGTGACGACATTGCGGTCAGGCGTTCCAGACCCAGGTCAACGTTTACGGGTGACCATCAGGTCGGGCTTTTTCGGCGGCTTCCACCCCTTGGGCGGTTCGACGCGCTGGCGGCTGGTGCCCAGCCCCATCGCGCCCGGTTGCTGGCGGGTCAGGCCGGCGGTGTCGGCAGCCTGCGCCGCTTCCTCCGCCGCACCGCCGCGCAACAGATTGATCCGGTCGCGCAACCGCGACGCGGTTTCGAAATCCATCGCGGCGGCGGCGGCCTCCATCTGCTGACGCAGGGCTTCGATCGAATCGGTCATGCGCCTTCAACGCACGAAGCCCCGCGGCGCCTCATCGCCAGTCGAAGGCGAGCGGTGCTTCGCGAAACGCGAACCGGTCGAGATGGCGAGCGACTGCGCCTTCCAATCCTTCGAGCTGTTCGGTCGAACTCGCATCGATACGGACGGTCAGCGCTTCGTCACCAGCATCGAACGTCACCAGCGCATCGGCAGGATGATCCGCGCCCCGCGCGTCGCGGGGGAAGACGACGGTGCCGTGGTTCGCGTCATATTCGACGGTCAGGTTGTGCTGCCAATGCTTGCACAACTGTTGCAGATACCGGCTGGCATGGGCGGTCGGGACGGTCGCGGTGGCGGTATGTCCGGTCACAGGCGTTCTACCTTCTGTGCAGCTTCGTCGAGAATAGCGGCGACGCGGTGCAGGGTTTCGGTGTCGACGTCAGGCGCAGACAGCCGGTGGTGGATGGCGGCGCGCAAATTTGCGCGGGCGCGGTGGATCGGGCCGGCATCGGTGCGGGCGCGGTGTTCGCCCAGCGCGGTGAGTCGTTCGAACAATTCACCGACCTGCGCCGCATCGGTCGCCAGCTGTGCGGTCCCGGCTTGCGTCGCCGCGAACAGCTTACGCGTGCCTTCGCTCGCCTGCTCCTCGATCAGGCCCATGTCGGTCAGCAGCGTCAGCGTGGGATAGACGACGCCGGGGCTGGGAGCATAGGCGCCGCCGGTCCGTGCCTCGATCGCGCGGATCAGATCGTAACCATGGCGCGGCGTCTCTGCGATCAGCGCCAGCAGCACCAGCCTCAGTTCGTCACCACCCAGCACCCGGCCGCGCGGTCCGCGTAGGCCACCATGCCGCCCGCGTCCGCCCATGCCCGGACCGCCGGTCCATGAATCATATCCCATTCCAAAACGCATTATCATTCTCCGATATATCTTGAACGCCAAGATATATCTCGGACGGTCGGATGCAAGAGCGGCTTTCGGCTTTTTTCGCGCGCCCTATATTGCCGCCATGGCCGACCTTTTCGCCGACTTCGCCCCGCCCCCGCCCGAGACGCCGACCGGCGGGCCGCTTGCCGACCGGTTGCGGCCAACAACCCTGGCCGAGGTCGTCGGGCAGGATCACCTTACCGGCGCGGATGGCGCGATCGGGCGGATGGTCGCGGCGGGAAAGCTTTCGTCGATGATATTGTGGGGGCCGCCCGGCACCGGCAAGACGACGATCGCGCGGCTGCTCGCCGATGCGGTGGGCTTGCGCTATGCCCAGATTTCGGCGGTATTCTCGGGCGTCGCCGATCTGAAGAAGGTGTTCGCGGAAGCGCGCGACCATGGCCGGATCGGCAAACGCACGCTGTTGTTCGTGGACGAGATCCACCGCTTCAATCGCGCGCAACAGGATGGCTTCCTGCCTTATGTCGAGGACGGGACGGTCACGCTGGTCGGGGCGACGACCGAGAACCCGTCGTTCGAACTGAACGCGGCGCTGCTCAGCCGGGCACAGGTGCTGATCCTGCACCGGCTCGATGCGACGGCGCTGAACGAATTGCTGACGCGGGCCGAGGCGACGGAGGAACGCCCCCTGCCCCTCGATGACGCAGCGCGCGCGGCATTGGTGGCGAGCGCCGATGGCGACGGGCGGTTCCTGCTCAACCAGGCGGAGACGCTGTTCTCGATCCACCTGCCCGAACCGCTCGATCCGGCCGGGCTGTCGACGCTGCTGCAGCGGCGGGTCGCGGTGTACGACAAGGACCGCGAGGGGCATTACAACCTGATCTCGGCGCTGCACAAATCGCTGCGCGGATCGGACCCGCAGGCGGCACTCTATTATATGGCGCGGATGCTGACGGCGGGCGAGGAACCGCTCTATGTCCTTCGCCGACTGACGCGCTTTGCCAGCGAGGATATCGGCCTCGCCGATCCGCAGGCGCTGGTGCAATGCCTCGCCGCCAAGGACGCATACGACTTTCTCGGCAGTCCCGAGGGCGAGTTGGCGATCGTGCAGGCGTGCCTGTACCTTGCGACCGCCCCCAAATCGAATGCGGCCTACAAGGCGCAGAAGGCCGCCTTTGCCAGCGCGCGCGACACGGGATCGCTGATGCCGCCGCCATCGATCCTGAACGCGCCGACCCGGCTGATGAAGGATATCGGCTATGGCAAGGGCTATGCCTATGACCACGACCATGCGGACGGGTTTTCGGGCGCCAATTACTGGCCCGAGGAGATGACGCCCAAGCGTTTCTACGAACCGACCGGTCGCGGGTTCGAACAGCGCATCGCCGAGCGCATGGCGTGGTGGGACGAACGGCGGCAGTCGTGAGGGATTGGGCGGAGGTCGTCGCGATCGGCGGTGCGCTGCCGGGCGTCGAGCAAGGCAGCAGCTATGGCCAGCCGGCGCTGCGGTTTCGCGGCAAGACGCTGGCCGGTACGACCGCACCCGATCCGGGCAGTTTCGTGCTGCATGTCGCGGAGGGTGAGAAGGACATGCTGATCGAGACCGATCCCGCGACCTTCTGGGAAACCGATCATTATCGCGGCTGGCCGGTGGTGCTGGTGCGCTATGGCACCGGCGCGGGCGACCGGATCGCGACCTTGCTCCGCCGGGCATGGTGGGACCGGGCGACCATCACGCAGCGCAAGGCATGGGGCGCGCGACCCTGACGCGGCGTTTCACCCGGTTCGCGGCGATCGACTGGTCGGGACAGGCGGTGGCACGGCCCAAGGGGCTGGCGGTCGCCGAGGTGGGCGATGACGGACCGGTGCTGGTCGAGCGCGAGGGCGGATGGTCGCGGGACGCGGTGCTCGACTGGCTGGTGGAACTGGCCGATGCGCAGGCCGATATGCTGGTCGGGCTCGACCTGTCGCCGGCGCTGCCGTTTCTCGATCGGGACAGCTATTTTCCGGGCTGGGACGGATCGCCCGGGGATGCGCGATCGCTATGGGCGATGGTGGATCTGATGAGTGCCGACGATCCGTATCTCGCTGCGTCGTCGGTGGTGGCGGACGCGGAATTGTCGCGCCATTTCCGGCGGCAGCGCGCGTGCGGCGACCGGTTCGGCACCGGCCGCGGACGGTTGCGCGTGTGCGAGGAACGGCAGTTGCTGGCCGGTCTGTCACCCACCAGTTGCTTCAACCTGGTCGGCGCGGCGCAGGTCGGGAAATCGAGCCTCACTGGCATGCGCGTGCTGCATCGACTGGCGGGCAGGATAGCGGTCTGGCCGTTCGATCCGGTGCCAGCGACCGGTCCGGTGATCGTCGAACTCTATACCACGATCGCGGCGCGGGCGGCCGGGGTGCGCAAGGGGCTGAGCAAGCTGCGCGATCCGGCGGCGCTGGATGCGGCGCTGGCGGTGCTGGGCAGCGCGGCGCATCTACCGATCACGCGCTACGACGACCATGCGACCGACGCGCTGTTGAGCGCGGCGTGGCTGCGGACGGTGGCGGGCGATGCGGCGCTGTGGGCACCGCCCGGGCTGACGGCGGAAGTAGCGCGGTCCGAGGGTTGGACGTTCGGCGTCCGGTAGCGGCCGGCCCCGCAACCCGGCGTTGTGTTGGCCGATCCGCCTTGGTAGAGGGTGCTGCGGCGTGCCCCGTTACGTTAATGGTAAACGGCTTCCTTTGTAACGAAGAGACGCGGGTTCGATTCCTGCACGGGGCACCACTCCCGGTCAAAGATGGGCACTACGCCCTCTTTGATGGGAAGTCCGACAGACACCCCATTTTCCAAGCTCGACATGGGGCCCGAGATCACGATCTCGTGATCCGACACGCTCACGTTCGAGACGAACATCTTGAGGTAGGACGAACGAAGCGAACTGTCGTCGCTTCGCATTTTCTTACGAAGCATGTCGCCGAAACGGTCGATCGCTTGCTCGTCGATCCTGCGCTTGCCCTTCGCCAGTTGCGCTTCCAGCACATCGATCCGGCTTGATACCGCCGCCAGTGCCGCCCGGTTTGTCGCCATGCGCTCGACAAATGCGGGATCTCTCGCGCTCATCGTCCCTTCTTCGATCAGGATCAGCAGATTGCTGATCGCAGTGTTGAGCCGCGTCCGCTCCGAACGGCTTCGGGTAAGGTCCGCCTCACGTTCCGCCTGTCGACTTTGTGAGACATCGAGAACGCCAGCGAGCAATGTGCGCAACCGATCTCGCGCCAGCAATCTCGCCTCGATCGCATCCAGAACCAGGCCATCGAGCTTTTCACGCCGGATGCTCGGACAGGCACAGGTGCCGCCACGGTTCACCCGGTCGTTGCAGACATAGTAGGTATAGCGACCACCTTTTCCGGTGCGGATCGTCATGCCGCTCGTACAGCCGGGCATGCCGCAGCGGGCGACCCCGGTGAGTAGCGTGGTGCCGGCGGCGACATGCGGTGCCATCCGCCTGGGATTGCGCGTTGCCCGCATGGCGGCCACGCGATCAAACTGATCCCGAGCGATGATCGGAGGACAGGTGACCGCGATAGCATCTTCCACGTCCGGGGTGATCCCATCGTCGTCGGCGGTACGATCGTGATAGACGCCGGTATAGACCTCGCGAGTCAGAATGCCGGCAACATTGCTGTTGGCGAACCTCGCACCTCGGAAGGTCCGCCCCGCGTCGTTCAACTGCTTGACGATCCAGCGCCCACCACGCCCGACATCGGCCCAATCGAAGATCTGGCGTACGATCGTCGCTTCGGCTTCGACGATCGCCAGCTTTCGCCGTTCCTTCTCGCCGTCCTGCCGGGCGACATAGGTTTGGTAGCCAAACGGCACCGGACCGCCATTGTAGAAGCCTTGCCGTGCATTCTCCCTGCGGCTCTTCCGCGTGAGGATCGCCGAATCGCGCGCCTGCTCCTCGTCCATCATCGCCGTTATCGTCCGGGCGATCCGCTGACCGCGGCCCCGGCCGAAATCCTGTGTGATCGACCGGACCTCGACACCTGCGTCCTCCAGCCTTCCCACTACATCGAAGAACAACCGCATGTTTCTGGCCATACGGCTGAATATGAACATCAGGACCAAATCTACAGGATGATCGGGCGCGGTGGCTTTTTGCACCATCCGTTGAAATTCAGGGCGCTTGTCGGTCTGTCCGCTACGGCCAGCGTCGGCAAATTCCTCAACGATCATGATGTCATGCTTGGCCGCATAGGCCTGAATAGCGCTGCGCTGGGCATCGATGCTCTGAGGCGTACCGCCCTCCTTGTCGACCGACAGGCGCATATACGCGAAAGCCCTGGTCCGGCTGCGGGCGGCTTTTGCCATTTTTCCTGTCCCTATTTGTGTTCGAACAGCAAATCGAACTCGCTGGCGAGTGCGTCGAGCACGAGCATGCATTCCCGCCGGGTGACGGCGGGTTGGCCAAGCCAGGACGGCATGTCGAGGCAGCCTCGAAGCTGCGCCTCGACGTTCGCTACCTCTTGTTGTTCGTGATCGCTTTCGCCTGCCATCCGCTAGCGATGGCGGATCGCAGAATTCCAAGCGTCAACTCAGCCAGCCAAAAACTGCCTTCGCTTGCGTCCGTGTACGACGTCCAAACGGTACGACTTTATTGAAGTAAAGCAGACCCAACTGCGGACATTCACGGCCTCTCGCCCGCTTCTCGAAAGCGGACGCCCATTCAGACGACCCGGCGGCCGATTCTAGGCGGGAAACGGACTGGTAGCCAGGCTGCGATTGGCGACCCTTTCGTTGCCTACGCGGATCGTGTCCGCCATGCCGTCTATGCCATTCTATGCAAGCGGCAATGGAACGATGTCCAGCGCAAATGGATCGGGCGCATTGGCCGCAAGCACGAACTCGAGATTGTGGTAGATCGGGCTGCGTTCGATTCCGAACCGTTTGCCTCGCTTGGTGGCTGGCCACGGATCGACCGCGTCTTTAATGGCGAGCTGGAAAAGGTCGTGCGCGACATCAACGAGAGCATTTGGGGTAAGGCAGCATAATGAACGGACCTAGGGCGCGTGAGACCGTTCAGAAGCTCTAGAACGCCAGCAAAAGCCTCCAGGGCGGCGGTGTCAGCTATTACGAGTATGTCACGGAGCTGACCTACCTTCTGCTGCTCAAGATGCTCGAAGAGGTTTCGCGTGACGGCAAGAAGCTGGAAGAGCGCCTTCTGACGTGACCCCGGTCTTTCATCCAGCTGCAACCAGAGACCGACCGGTGTTGTCGCGCACGAGCGCAGGTGAAGCAACGAGCGGGGTTAAGCCCGCCCGTTGCTGTTCGAGCCCGGCAGCGAAGGCTGCCGGAGTGGCGTAGCCGAGCGACGAGTGCGGCCGCTCGGTATTGTAGTCGTCGACCCAGCGCGCCAGGATCGAGCGGGCCTGGCCGATGGTGAAGAACAGCGTCTCGTTGAGCAGTTCGTCGCGCATGCGACCGTTGAAGCTCTCGACAAACCCGTTCTGCGTCGGCTTGCCCGGCGCGATGTAATGCCACTCGATGCCCACGTCGCCGGACCAGGCGAGCACCGCGTTCGACGTCAGCTCGGTCCCATAGCACATTGGGAAGCGCTGGTTCGGGAGCCGCTATGGCCCTGATGAAGACAAGGCCGCGTAGCGGCCGCAGACTTCATCAGGGCAAGCCATGGCCGGTCAGCAGGTATCTAAAGTGAGGTTGTCGAGACAACACTTTGGAGGCCGACCGACCATGACCAAGCTCACCTCTACGCCTGCCGGCGCCGTGCTGGTAGCCATCGACATGTCCAAGAGCCGACAGGAGGTTCTCATCGAGCGACCGGAAGGCGGCCGGCGCCGGCGGATGACCGTCATGGCGACCAGGCAGGACTATGACGGCTTTGCCGAGCAACTCGCTGCTATCGGGCGCCCTATCATCGTCGGGTTCGAGGCGACGGGTAATTACCATCGTACGCTGGCGCACCGGCTGCTGACGGCAGGGTTCGAGCTGCGCCTCATCTCGTCGGTCGCGCTCGCCAGAACGCGCGAGGCGCTGCACAACGGCTGGGACAAGAACGACTCCAAGGACGCGCAGGTCATCCTGCACATGCTGCGGATCGGTGCGACGCAGCGCTACGTCGACCCGCTGGTGGCCGGAATCAACGACCTGCAGGAGCTCTCGAAGACTCACGAGACGATCTCAAGGATGAAGACGCAGACCTGGCATCGGATCCTGACCCACTACCTGCCGCTGTACTTCCCCGAGATCGCCCGCTTCGCAGGCAACAGCCGGTCCGACTGGTTCCTGGCGCTCATCGAGCGGTTTCCGACGCCGGCCACCATCACGGCGCTGGACCGCGAGGCGTTCTCGGCCGCGGCATGGCCGCTCATCGGCCGCAAGGTCTCCAAGGCACGCCTCATCAACGACATCTACGAGACGGCGTCCGCCTCGACGGCACTGCCGGTGCCGGAGAACTCAGCCGCCATCACCATGTTCCGCATGGTCATCGCGCAGGGCCGCAGCCTCATCCACCAGCGAGACGAGATCGAGCGGCTGGCCCATGCGCGGCTCGCCGATGACGTCGACTACCAGCTGCTGCGCAACATTCCGGGCATCGGTCCGATCAACGCGCTGACCATCCTGGCCGAGGCCGGTGATCTGCGGCGCTTCAACCATCATCGTCAGTTCCTGAAGTTCTGCGGTCTCGATCTCGCAACGTGTCAGTCAGGCACGTTCCGTGGCCGCACGAAGCTGTCCAAGTACGGCAATGCGCGCCTGCGCCGGACCTTCTGGATGGCTGCCCAGGTCGCCGCGCGTCAGCGCGACAACAGCTTCCGCGACAAGCTCGGACGATATGTCGCCGGGCACGCGGACGATGCCGACCGTCGCCGCAAGGCGATGACGGCGCTCACCGCCAAGATGGCGCGCGTGGCTCACGCCGTCATCAAGACGGGGACAGAGTACCGGCCGTTCCTCGAACGGTCGGATGCCAGGTGGAAGGACCCCTCTCTGCAAGTGCCGTGAGGGCGCTCGTCGAGCGACCCTGTAGATAATGTTCGGGCCTTCCACCTGGGTGCGTATCTCGTTTTAAGGATGGTGAGGACCACGGCCGCCTCGGCGCTGCTGGATCCTGTGTTTGCTATGGCAGGGAGCGATCCCGTTGACGGTGGGAGCCATCTGGCTCAGATTGCATGCCGCGCCGACGGTTGTCGGCGCATGGATATCTGCTGGCCAAAACCCGCCGCTGCTTCCCGACATAGGACGTTGTCGCTGACGATCATCTTCGGCCTGCCACGTTCGGCGATCAGATCGGCCAGCTCGCGCACGACGCGCCGGCCCGAGATCGACGTGTCCACCACCGCCCGGAGGCATTCGCGCGTCACGTCGTCGACGATGTTGAGCACACGGAACCGCCGGCCGGTGACGAGCTGGTCGTGCACGAAGTCCAGGCTCCAGCGCTGGTTCGGCAGCGCCAGCACCGGCGCGGGTGCCCGGCTGCCTGTAGCACGCCTTCGTCCTTTACGACGACGCACCGTCAGGCCCTCCTCGCGGTAGAGCCGCTGGGTCTTCTTGCGGTTGATCGTGATACCGTCCCGGCACAGCAGGATGTGCAGCCGTCGATAGCCGAACCGCCGACGCTGCTGCGCCAGCTCACGCAGCCTTGACCGCAGATCGCCATCATCTGCCCGGCACGAGCGATACCGCATGCTCGTGCGATCCGCTCCGACAACCGCGCATGCCCGCCGCTCGCTCATCCCCAACGTCGCCTGGAGATGCGCGACCGCTTGTCGCTTCGCGGCGGGCATCACCACTTTTTTGACAGCAGGTCTTTCAACCCCGCGTTGTCGAGCATCGTGTCCGCCAGTAGCCGTTTGAGCCGGGCGTTCTCCTCTTCGAGCGACCGCAGGCGCTTTGCATCGGACACCTCCAGGCCGCCGAACTTCGCCTTCCACGCATAGTAGGTCGCGCTCGACATGCCGTGCTTGCGGCACAGCTCCGTCACCACCGCACCCGCCTCGGCCTCCTTCAGAATGCCGATGATCTGCTCTTCAGAAAACTGCTTCCGCTTCATTCCGTCCGTCCCTTCGAAGGGCCGGTCTCTAGTTCCATCTGGATGAAGAAACGGGGGTCACGTCAGTCCGCTTTATAGGTAGAGAGGTTCTGTCACCGGGATGTTGAGCCGTCACGATCGGCCGACGCAATGATCGACCGACAATGTCAGCCGATTTGGGTCAGGCCGCCAGCGGTCGGGTCCGGACGGCAGCACGATCGGCGAAAGCTGCGCGGCGAGCGACCAGCTTGGTGAGTCGCGCCTCAGCGCGGACGATACCCTCATCGCGGTCAGCCGGCTGGTTGGCCAGTTGGATCAGTTCGCCCGGCGCCAGCCGGTACGCCTTGCGGATGCCGGGCTGCGGCAGGATGATCGCCCGCGATCCATTGCGGCTCAGATACAGGCGGCAGTCGGTCTGCAGGTGGCAGATGCCGTCGCGAACGGCGCAAAGCGTGATGCCGGTCAGCTGATACCCGGCCTCGCCATCGGCGAAATCCAGGTAAACCAGATCGTTGCCGCTGCTGTGCGCGATGGCACCGATACGCAGCCGTCCTTCGGCTCCGCCCATTTCGCCGGCGAGGATCGCCGCGCCGGGCTTCATCGTGCGGTTGCCGACCAGCATCTGGGCGACTGCCTCGGTGTGGCGGCGGATGATCGCGGTCTTGTCGGTCGTCATTATCGTCTTCTCCATTTTCATCCCCGGATCGGGAACCAACCTCCTTCCTTCGTCTCTTGCCCCCGGCAGGTGGGCGGGACCACTGCGGATCCCGCCCGTAATGCTCAACCGTCCCGGTAGCGCGGCACCCAGACGTCGTAGAAAGCCTCCCATTCCTGCTGGAATCGCGTCTGCGCGGTTCTGGCGACAAGATCGGGGTGCACCTCGCCCCAGCCCGAGGAGCGATGGACGCGCGCCATGCAGACGACATGGGCGTGCGGACGACGAGCCGACAGTTCGTCACCTGGCATATGCACGACAATCATGCTGGTCAGTCGGCGTTGCAGCGCGAGCTTTTCCAGTGTGTACATCCCGACCAGCGACAAAATATCGGCAGGTTGCCAGCTGTGCGGGAATCGCATGGTCAGCACGACCGCCAGCAACTTCTGATGCGCTTTCGCTCTGGCGTCATACCCGTGGAAGATTTCTTCCAGCGCGCCAGCCGGGACCGCGACACCGGGCGCGGTGACGATGCGGTGCATCGTGCAGGTGATCGGCCAAAGGCCATCTGCCAGCCAATCCGTATCAGCCGGCTTGCTAGGTTGCAGCTTGGCGCGGGCCAGATCGGCGACGCTGTTCTGCTTTCCCTTCGCACTCTTGCGCAGCAGGGCGTAGCCGAAATCGGGCGTCGGCCCGAGCGGATCGTCGTACACCATGTCGTCGGCGTCCGACGGGCTGATCCAAGGCAGCGGCTTGCTCATCAGCGATCCCCCCAGACGGCGGCAAGAAAAGCATCGGCCCTCGCCAGCCCCGGCGCGAGATCACAACCTCCAGCCGTTGCGGACAGCCGGGCCGGCCTCATCGGGCGCAAACGACCAAGGGAAAGGCGGAAAATCGCGTCGCTCTCGTCCGGTTCTGCAGGATCGGGCACCAGCCACGCCTCGGAGGTACGCGAAAGCCAGAGCCGGCGGGCATGATGCCAGACGGTACCATGGCGCTGCCACTCGCCGACCGCACAATAAACGGTTCGATTTCCGGCGCTCGACGCTTTCACCACCAGCGCATCGCACCGGGCAATGCGGGTGCCGCGCTCGACGGTGTCGAGATCCCCGCGTGACGGCTCGATCGACGGCACCAGCAGCAGTTCGGCGGCGGCGATGTGAAGAAAATTTCGGAAAGGGATGGGCAGGATCGGCACCGACCGATCGATCCGCCAACCGGCGCGCTCGGCGATGGCCAGCGCTCCGGACAGGGCGCGCGCCTTTGCGAGCTCGCGCTCTCGATTTACGATGTACATGGAAGTCCTTGATATTGTGCGGAGCCGGCGGGCTGCTCGCCGGCCCCGCACCATCATTTCGCCTCTACGGCACAGCCGCAGGCACTTCCCAAATCATCCCCGGCCGGGCCGGCCGGTCTACCTTCGCCTTCGCGATGAAGGCGCATCGTCATTCGACCGAATGCAGGAAAAGGTTGGTCAAACCTTCGTCATCATCAGGATTACGAGCCGCAGATCATCGATCCGCGCAGCCGGATCGTCACGTTGCGACGGGTGACGATCAGCACCGCGTCGGTAGTGACCGTTTCGTAACCCATCGCCCGAATCCGGGCGGTATCCACGACTCGCATGGTCAGGTCATCGGCCCGCCAAGCGTCATGGGTGAACGGGAAAAGGGGCTTTGCATCGCGTCGTGGTTTTAGGATGACGATGCGACCGCCGACTTTGGTCATCGCCGTGTTACCGGCAGCGACGAAGTGGATCGGTCCGCCCCGACGCGGCGACCAGTAGCAACCGGTCCCGTCGAGGTTGGCCGACCGCCAGTCGGCCATCGTCGTTGCCTCCAGCACGACCGGTCGAGGTGCGGCAGCCACTGTGACGGTGGGTATCAATGCCGCGACTATGCGCAGCGTCAGCCGATACCTCATGCGTCCACCTCAATGATGCTGCGCTCGCCCATGATCCGGTGCGAGCGGGCGACCTGCGCGCCCAGTGCCCGCTGCACCAGCCAGAAAAAGGTGGCGGTCGCCGCCTGCGGCCATTCTCCCGCTAGCCAGCGGTCGATACGGAACTGGGCTGCAACAAGGCCGATGGCGAAAGCGATGCCAGCCCACCACATCGCCAGCCGTGCGGCGAGATAGACGCCGTCGACGATCCATAGCCGGAAGCGCGACGCCGCCGGATTCCAGATCGCCCAACCGAACAACACCAGCGGTGCTGCTGCGCCGCCGCCGTAGGCGATCGCCGGGTCCAGGTTCGCCGCCACCAGAAGATAGGCGAGGAACGCGACCCCGCCCAGCAGCAGCGCTGCGCCCGCCGCGCGGAAGAACCCGATCCGCCCGAGCACATCGCCGAGGATCATGCCGATGAGGTAGGGCATGTGCCGCTCCGCTTAAAAAGAGGTGCCGACCGCGCCGAGCCGGGCAGTCACCGCCCGGTCGACCAGCGCGCGGGCTTCACGGTCCGCCGCGCTGCTTGGCGACAGCGTCAGGTGCATCCCGGTCGAGTCCACCTCGAGCGACATCGTCTCGCCGTCCTTACCCTGCGGTGCGATCAGTACCCGTTGGCGCGGGCCATAGATCGATGGGCCGTAGCGAGCGATCACCTCGGCACGAATCTGCTCGTGGCTGCGGCCAGCTTGCGGCGTCCGATACTGGACCAGACCAACCCGGCCACCGTTCGGCGTCGGGGTGATATTGAGCGAAATGCTCTCTTCGCCCTTGGCGGCGCTATAGCTGTACACGCCCGACCGTGCGGAGTTTGGCGGCATCTGGTCGCGACGTCGGGCAACCGCATCCGCCACGACCTCTGCCCAGCTATCGCCGGGATTGGCACGCACTGTCCACCCCGTCCGCTGCAGCAGCGCCACTGCGTCGGCCGCCTCCATACCGGGGCGGATGCCGGCAATGTCGAGCGTCTTGGCCGGCCTGGGTGCCGTCTTCATCGGCTGTGCTGCGCTCGGTACGCTGACCATACCGCCTATCGCCAGCAGCATCATGGTCGGGATCGCCATCGTTCTGAAAATCGTCATCGTCACTTTCCTCGTTCGTTGGACCCGCGACATCGTTCGCCGGGAAGCCGTGCCGACGTCGGAAATTTTGGTGGTGTTCGGCTCTGTCGCCGACTGGCGGCGTCAGCCCGCAGGCGGTGCGCGTGCGGCGAGGTGGCAGGTCATCGCAGCACCAGCGTCACGTATCCCGCCGTGTCGGTCGCACCGGCGACATGGCCGGCATCGAAAGCGCGGGCGATGCCGAAGCGCAGCGACGACATCGGCGACAGTGCCGCCGACCAGCTGAGCTCCACATCCAGTTCGCGCGCAGATGGGGCCAGATCGACCACCGCCGTCCGCGTCGCCAGCGCCCCCGACATCAGGTCGTAGGTCACCGGCACCAGCATAGTGGCCCGCGCGCGTTCAACACGAAGGGGTGAGGACAAACCGAGCGTTGCCATACCACCGAGCAGGCCGCGCGAGCCTTCGACCGCGAAGGCGGTGCTGAGTACCGGCTGGGCGAAGCGCATCATGGCAGATCCGCCCGAAACGCGGGTGGTGGCAGCCGTCGACCGCGCCGAAAGCGCCACCCCGGCGATGGTGCGTCGCATCGTCAGCGTCGCGATTGTCGTCGTGGCACCCGCCAGCCCGAGGTCCAGGCCGCCGCTCATTCCCAGCGCCCGGCCATGCTCGGCAAGGTTGGTCAACTCCAAGCCGATCCCAAGCGGCGTCGTCACCGCGATAGTGCGCTGCCCGGTACGACGATCACGCGAGATGCCTGACGCGAACGACGCCGACCAGCCCCCGCTGGCCCAGCTCGATGACATGCCGACCGTTGTTGCGCCGATCCCGCGCAACGGCGATCCGGCAAGGGAGGCACTTTGGCCGATCGCCACGTTCGCGCCCAGCGTGACCGTCTGCCCCGGTGCCGGAGAAAAAGAGGCAAAAGCCGGACGGTTGGATCGCGCGCCCTGCCAATAACCCGTGGTCGTCGCCGGCGATACAAAGCCGAACCTTGCATCGGTCGCGTTAGGCATCAGCCAAGGCGGATCGACCGGCGTCAGCATCGCACCGGCCGAGAGCCCAGAGCTCTGCGCACGGATGCCGGATGCACCCGTCATGTGGAAGTCCCGGCCATAACGGTCGAGCACTGTCATGCCGGCAATCTTGTCGCCCAACGCCGCCGCACCGGCGCCACCACCGAACGGACCCGAGACGGTAAGCGACGAGTACCGGCCCAATACGGTCTGCGCGGCCGCGAAGGCTGCAGCAGGCGCCTGCGCCTGCAACGCCTTTTCGATGTTGAGAATGCCAGCGCCAAAGATCGGATCGACGCCCGGCGCACCGGCGTCGGTGGCGGTGTCGAGCAAGATGCGGCTGATCGCCTTGCCGCCAAGCTGCGGCCAATATTGCTTGAGGAGCGCGGCGGCACCAGCCACTGCGGGAGCAGCGAAGCTGTTGCCGGTCTCCGTCACGATCGCGCCGTTTTCATCCATGGTCTGCACGGCGTTACCGCCCGCTGCGATCATGCGATCGGCGAGCGGGCCTGGGCTTCCGTTGGCGCTACGCGGATTGCCGTTGCGGTCGACGCCGATCGCGAACAGGAACCAGTCCTTGTTGGCACGATCAGCGCCAATGAGGTTCTCGGCGAACTGACCGGTGAAGCTGTCTTCGTCGGTGAAATTCGAGATGGACTGCACGAACAGCCGATCGGTCTGTCGTACGGCGTCCATCGCTGCACGCTGGTCGATCGCCTGCTGTCCGGCGACGCTCCCGTTGGCGCTCAGGTTGATGACGAACGCCCCCTTGTCGAGAGCGTAGCGGATGGCGGGCGCAAGCAGCGCGGGGTTCGGCCCACTTCCTTCCGGCACGGCGCCGGATGTGGGCGTCACGTTCGACATGTCCGGCCCGCTGATCTTGAGCGCCAGGATCGTCGCATCAGGCGCTACACCCTGAATGCCATTGCCGTCGCGGCCACCGGCGGCAACGCCGGCGACCCTTGTGCCGTGACCAATCACATCCTTCACTTCGAAGCGGATCGTCTCAGCGGCGCAGGTACCGCAGCGGGCAATCTTCTGGTCGAAGGCCGTACTGTCCGGCGAAATGCGCCCGGCGAATTCGCGGCCGGAGGTATCGATGCCGGTGTCGAGGATCGCGATCGTCACGCCCTTGCCGGTGATCCCTCGATCATAGGCATAGGCGGCTTTGGCGGACACAACCGAACCCGACGCCTGATACTCTGCGCTGCTGGCGGATGATGTTGGTGTCGGCGACGGCGTGGGAGTCGGTGACGGCGCCGGACTGGGTGTCGGGATCGACCCGGAAGAATTGATGCCACCGCCTCCACCGCATGCGGCGAGTACCAGCGTCACCGACGCGGCCGTTGAATTCCTGAAGATGGCAAGCCGTCTATTGCGGCTTCCGATAAGTGCACCCACGCCCGCCCCCGTCCGCGTGGTGCCGATCGGCTTCCCCAGCCGGCGGCACCGCCTTGTAAAAACGAGGCGGTGCCGGCCCGTGGGCCGGAGATTGGAAACCTGCGGAAAGACAGGCGCGAGCGTCTTTAGGCCCCGAAGAGCCTTGGACATACACGCCCGCTCCCCGGCCGAATGAAATTCGGGCCGGGCATACGGCGACTTTCCGACGAGGTTTCCACGCCTCGGTCCGCCTGCTGGCGAACGCTTCGACTCTACCCTAGGCAGGTTAACAATCTCAAGCGATGATCGTACCGCCTCGCCTGATCGCGCACGAAATGGTCTGCCGAGATCACCGTTCGTGTTCGGACTTTTGGGGGATCGCCGGTGTTTGGTCCTTATCGCGTCCCTTCGGCCGAGTGCGTGCCTGCTCGGAGTCGACGCTCTCCGCCTGCGCGAACACCCCACGCTGCTTGGTCGCCGTGGCGACTGGCAACAGGTCATTAGGTGGCGAAGCTGGTTCGGCTTCCGGAATTGTGGGATCGAGCAGGGCGGTCGCTAACGGCAGCGCAGATACGCCCGTTGTTCGTTCAACCGCATCTACATCGAGTACCCCCGTCGAAACCGACTGCTGTTGCACTGTATGAATATCCGCCAGATCGCTTTGCGCTTTCACAGTGGATTTGAGGCGCTGCCACACGCCCCGTTCGCGGGTCGGCAGGTCAGCATCGTCGATGTCGTACCGACCGTCGGCGTCCAGCCACACGCGACCGCGTTTTGTCCGCAGCATCGCCAGCGCCTCATCATAGATTTCGCGCTGACGGCGCAGAGCGGCTTGATGTCGCGCCGCCTGCATCTCGCCGACGATTGGACTTGGCGGGGGCGTCGGGGTCACGAAAGTTTCGCCATCCGTGCTCGAAGTCCGGTCGCCGCCGACCGTTCGCCCGGTATCGTGCTCGATAGCGATGGGGTGCTGCGGGATCGCTGCAACCCATGTGGCGATGTCGGCGACCGTCTGCACGGTGTGCGACCGCATACCCGCAAGATGAGCTCTCAGGATCTCACGGTGTTTTGCCAACTCGGATGCGCCCGTGGTCGCGCCGAGATCATGGCGCATCGACGTCAATCTCTGGCTGACTGCCGATCGCGCAGGCGTGAGTTTGGCTCGGGCAGCGCGGGTCGCCTGATCGGCGACGGACATTTGTCGTTCGAGATGATCCCGCATCTTCGCCTTCAACGCGGCGGGCGATGGCATGATCGCCTCGGCATCCGACAGCTTGATGGCCACGCCTAAGCAGCGGCGCCGCACGATCGCCTTGGCGCTGCCCAGCCATTTGGCGGCGTCGACCAAGCCGGTGCGGACCTGCCGGAGCTGATCCTGCAGGATCAGAAGCGAGGCATGGCGGTCGTCAGCTGCCGCCAAACGTCGCGCCGCCCAGGTTGCTTGCTGTCCGACCTTGCCCCGAACAGGCTGCGCCATACCGCGGTCGCGATTGGACAGCGGCGTGTAGCGCTTGTCGATGCCGGCTTCGCGCAGCGTCTCGTTGATCGCGACTACTACGGCACAACGGCGCTGCATGATCCCGGCCGGCGTGTTGATCTCGGTCCGCTTGGCGACGGCGAAATTCCATTCATAGGGTGCCACCCGCCGACAGGGCCGCATCGAATAGACCAGATGCAGGTGAAAATTGCGCTGATCACCGGCGGCGTCGGGAAGGTGAATGCCGACGGTATAGGCCAGCCCGAGCCTTTCCAGCTGGCGGCAGATGCGCTTCACCGCCTGCCGCCGTTGCTCGGCGGTCAGTTCGGCGGGGAGCGCGATGACCTCGACGAGATAGACGTTCGCATTGGCCCGGTCGTGTGCCTCGATCGCCTCTGACGCGCGGTAATGGGCGACGAGTTCGTTCCGATCGTCAGCGATGTTCGACCACCAACCGCGTTCGCCACCCTCCAGCGCTTCTTCGCGCACGCTATAGAGCGCAGCCCGCTCGGCCTCGCCGGCTCGCCAGCGACGACCGTTCTTCGAGCCGAAACCCCGCGCGGTGAAGGCGAAGTGGATCGAGTGCCGGCCGTCAGGTCCGCGCGCGTTGGTTGCACCGGTCGTACCCTTCAGCATCTGCTCCACCATCCGGGTGAACAGTCTGCGCGGCGTGCGTGATCTCGTGCGCGGACGGTCACCTTCGGGCATTTTGATGTGCAGGCGGCGGCTGAGAAACGCCTCGGCCTCGCGTTCGCTCATCGCCTTGCGCCGCCGCCTGGCACCTTCGTCTGCACGCTCGGCGCTCGCTTCTTCACGCTTGCGCCGACTGGTCAGATGCCGAGCGCTGCGGGCATCGGCAAGCGCTTGGGCGGCTTCCCTGTTACCTGCCTTCAGTTCCGCATAGTCGATCGCCACTGCCACACTTCCATCGTTCAATCAGGAGGGGGTGGGCGGATCGTTGTTCGGCTTTGGCAGAACAACACTTTATCGCGCACCACCCCCTATAACCTGTCACCTTCTGCCTTACTCCTGCTGGTGTCTCGTCAACTCAGCCCCGGAAAGATGTGCGCGGCGTCGATCAACTTTGTGCCATTAAGTTGACGCTTGGCGGCGACGGTCGTGGGTACCGCGATGGGCATGAGCACCGCCCAGACCACTGTTGATCGCCTCCGCGATCTGGCTACCAATCTTGCCGCGAGCGAAGATCGCGTTGCGAGCAAAGTCGCGATCGCGGCCACCAGTGCGGCCGAACTGCGGCGCCAGTACCGCGCGGCGGACAAGCGGCGTGGCGGACCGGGATCGGCCGATGCCCGCAAATATGCGCTCGGCTCGGCCTTGGTACTGGTCGGGATCGACAGCGGCGAAGACACTGCCTTGCTCGGACTCATGGCGCATCCCAAACGCATGGCGCGCTGGATGCAGTTCGCGATGGCGGCCGGTGCCGGGCCGATGTTCGGCGACATCGTCCGCTGGATCTTCAGCGATCCCGGCCGCCTGTCCTGGTGCGAGCAGTGGGGCGTGATCCTGCAATGGCGCAGGCGCGCCGCGCTCTACGAACAAGAAGTCCGGCGCTTTCTCGAGACCGGGCCACTCGACCCGCGCGCGTCGTGGCGGCGCAAGCCGATCACCATCGGGCAGGCCGCGCTCATCGATGCGCTGGTGGGCCTGCTCGGCGAACCCGTCCCAGATCTCGCAAACCGTGGCGCTGCTTTCGCATGGCTCCGCGCGCGCGGCGGCAATCCCACTTTCTGGCGCGAGCCTTCGCTCCCGCCCCATCTGGAGGAAGACGATGAATGACGAACACCCATCGATAGACGAGGCATATGCTGCCCACCTGCACCTCGAACGCCAGTTCAAGGATGCGATGGCCGCGTTCGATGCGGAGAGCGCCGCAAAGCGGACCGGCCATGACGCCTATCGTCACGCCGAGGAACTGTGCAGGCGACTGGCGGAAAGCGCCGGGGCGCTCCAGATGCGGATCGACGATATGGTCGGCAAGCTGTGACCCAGGTCCGGGTCAGCCGCAAGGAGCGGCGCAAGCAGCAGGCGGCCTTCGGCAAGCAGCGCTACGAAGGCAGCTATCATCAATTTCTCGACACCGCGGGGCGCAAGACCGACGTCGACATGCTGCTCGCAGGTGCGATCGCCAGTGGTGGGGACTTCACCACGCTGGTCAGCGACATGCATGACCGGATCTATGCCGAAGGCGCCGCCGAGGCAGATTACGGCCGGCGTCTCTTCTCGCCCACCCTCGGCGACATCCGGTCGTTGCCCGCAGCGATTCTCGACGCCAAGGAAGAACTGCCCCCGCTCGATCTGATCCCGACCGATCGCGGAGCGCTCAACGCATTCCTGCGCGGGCTGATGATGCGCAATGGTGCAACCAACAATACCGACGTCATCGTCAGCGGCTGGGCAGGGAAGATTGCGCCGGAAAAGGCGTTCAACCTCCATGTTCAAGCCTTGGCGACTCTGCGCGATCACGACCAGCAACTATATGCGGCTCTGGTCGGCGGGCGGTTCGCACTGGTGATCCGTCGCTTGCAGAATCTGGCAAGCAACGGCCCCGCCTCCATCCCGAAGCTGCGCAATCTGCTTGTCGCGCAGGCATTGATCTGGTGCGCGCATGACGTGCAAATGGTCGGCGCGCGGCTGACGAAGGCCCCGTCGTTCGGTCATCTGGTGCCCGGGTCCAGCCAGCCGATGGCTCCAGAACGGGCGCTCAACCAGATGCGGGCACGCCGGACCGCGCTCGAGACCGCGCTCGACCTGTATTTCGGCTCGGGCGACTGGCGCTTTGGCGAAAGCGCATGCGTGCCGAGCGGCGTAAACCTGCCGCTGACGAAGCACTCCGATCCGCTCATACGGATGATCGCGAAGCGAATTCGCAAGCATCCCGATATGCTGGAACACAGCGGCGAACGTCTCGATCTGCTCCCCCTGATGCAGCACGCCGCAAGGCGCCTTCGCGAAGACGATGCGCTGATGGCGCGGACCGCAACGCCGCAGACGCGCGGCGTTGGGGCCAAGGTGTTCACAACCGAGTGGTATGGGCTGCCCGTGCTCGCGGCCTTAGCCGTCGCTATCCGCCGCCTTGTGCAGGCGGAGCAGGAGCTGCCGGCAATGATCGACGCCCTGATTGCCGAAAATGTGCTCGCGACGCCGTTGGGCGCTTATTACGGCGAACGACAGGCGCACGGTTCCGTAAGCCGATCGGAAGAATTACTGGTATTCTATCGACAAACCCTGTTTGATTACGCTGGGGGTAGGCCAGATGCAGCTTGCCGGCCATGGAAAGCTACAAAGGCGTCAGTTGATTTCCTTGTTGAGCGCGGGGCACGCGAGATAGGAGATTATCATGGTGCCTTGGCGAACCCCCGGCGGTCGTTTTATTTGCTCGACGTTATTCCAGAACACCGCTTCGCCGTAGGCTAACCTTTTCTTTCTCTGTCCATTCTGTCCGCGGTTTGATTTACGACATCCTTGAGACCTGCCGTTTTGTCCCAGTTCGCGACCAACGCTTGACTCGGCATGGTTGTGTTTCTGGCGACGTACGATTGACCCATTTCTCCGTGTCTAATCGACAACGCCGGAAAATAGCATTTGGGAAAACTTTTCGAAAAGTCAGTATCGCTGGCGCTTACGACGCTTCCTCGCCCCTGCGGCAAGCTCGCTTCGCGTTCGTTTGTGGAAAAGGATGCGCCCCAGATTGACGATGCAGCGATGTAGGCACCAATTGCGATCACCACGACGGCGAAGCCGCGCTCGAGCAACCCCTTACGCGCGCCCAACTGCTTGCCGAGCGCGATACCCACGACCGTCCCTCCGCCCCCGCCGACGACCAGCAGCGCGGTCACACCCCAATCGACCAGCCCCGACAAGGCATAGGACGTGGCTGTTGTCAGCCCCAGCACGCTGACGACGACCAGCGACGTGCCGATTGCGAAGGACAGCGGCATCGCCGTCGCGAGGATCAGCCCCGGCACAATCAGGAAGCCGCCGCCGATCCCGAAGAACCCGGCGGCAAGCCCGACCCCCAACCCGATCGGCACCAGACGCGGCAGCAGTGTCGCGGCGCTGTCGCGGGTCAGGCGCACGTCGGGCACTTCCGCCGTGCGGCGCTTGCGCAGCATCGACAGGCCGACGCCGATCATCAGCAGTCCAAACAGGACGAGCAGCCGCTTGCCGTCGAACGCCTTGCCCAACTCCGCCCCCAGCGCCGCGCCGATCATGCCAGAGACGGCGAAGACACCTGCGCACCGCCACTTCACCCGGCCTGCGCGGGCATGGCCGACCAGGCTGGCCAGCGCGTTTACAGTGACGGCGACGGCGGCGGTCCCGATCGCAGCGTGCGGCGATCCGACGCCCACGACATAGATCAGGAGCGGCACGGCGAGGATCGACCCGCCCCCGCCGACGAGGCCAAGGATCAGACCGATTACGCCGCCCGACATGAGCGCGGCAAGGGTGGCGGCGGTGTCCATATCACCTCAGGCGACCGCGCGCCGGTTCCAGGGCATGACGCGCAGCAGATTAGCCATGCCGCACCACCCCGTCACGCCGGCGAACATCAGCCCCGCCCCGACGAACGCCGACAGCCCGAAGAAGCCGGGCGCGACGAACGTGCCGAGCAGCACGCCGATCAGCACCAGCGCACCGGCAGTAATCTGCACCTGCCGCATGATTTCCAGCGGTTGCGATCGATCGGCGACGGTTGGCTGTCCTGCCTGTCGCCACGCCTCGATGCCGCCCCCGAGGATATAGGCCGGCGCGTCACCCGCTGCCGCGCCGAGCTGCGCCGCGTTGGCGGCGGTGCGCATCCCCGATTTGCAATGGAAGACGACCGGGCGGTCGTCACGCGGCAGATCGCCGATCCGGTCCAGCGGCACGTTGATCGCACCGGGGATGCGCTCACGCGCATGTTCATCGGCCCCGCGTATGTCGATCAGGCGCGCACCGGCATCGATCGCGGCACGGGTGTCGACGGGGGAAAGGGTCGCAAGCGTCATCGCATCAATCCTTGCAATAGAGCTGGTAGAGGGTGGCGAGCAGCGTTTCGACGCGCGCGTCCGCAATGGCGTACCAGAGCGTCTGGCTCTCCCGCCGGTAGGTGACGAGGCCTTCGTCGCGCATCTTCGCTAGGTGCTGTGAGCAGGCCGACTGCGACAGGCCGACATCGCGCGCCAAATCACCGACTGTCACCTCGCCATGCTCGACCAGCTTGCACAGCAGCATCAGCCGTCGCGCATTGCCAATCGCCTTCAGCGTGTCGGCCACCTGTCCGGCCTTTGCCTCGAAGGTTGCCAGGTCCATCGGCGGTTTGAGCATCATCGTCACTCCATTAGGCATTGCTTATGTAGCAGCATCTAATATATTAGCAAGAGCTAACGGAGGAAATCATGACCCAGCCCTTCATCGAGGCATTCTTCGACGAGCCGACGAACACGATCAGCTACCTCGTCGGCGACCCCGCAACGCGGATCGCAGCGGTAATCGATCCGGTGCTTGACTTCGACATGGCGAGCGGTGTCGCCGACACCCGCTCGGCCGAGCGCATCGTTGCCTTCGCCCGCGAGCAGGACTGGCGGATCGCGATGGTGCTGGAAACGCACGCCCATGCCGATCACCTGTCGGCCGCCCCCTTCATCAAGGCGCATACCGGCGCATGGATCGGGATCGGCGCGCATATCCGCGACGTGCAAAAGATCTTCCGCCCGGTGTTCGCGATGGACGACCTGAAGACGGACGGTTCGGACTTCGACCGATTGTTCGAGGATGGCGACCGCTTCGCGATCGGCGCGCTGGAGGTCGAGGTTCTGCATGTCCCCGGCCACACCCCCGCCGATGTCGCATACCTGATCGGCGATGCGGCGTTCGTCGGAGATACGTTGTTCATGCCCGACTATGGTACCGCCCGCGCTGACTTCCCCGGCGGCGACGCGCGGACGCTATATCGCTCGATCCGCCGCCTGCTGGCGCTACCCGACGCAACGCGGCTGTTCCTGTGCCACGACTACAAGGCACCGGGTCGCGACGACTATCGCTGGGAGACGACCGTGGGCGAACAGCGCCGCACGAGCGTCCACATCCATGACGGCGTGAGCGAGGACGCGTTCGTCACTATGCGGGAACAGCGCGATGCCGGGCTGTCGGTGCCCAAGCTGCTGTTGCCTTCGATCCAAGTCAACATCCGCGCGGGCCATTTCGACGAAGCCGAGGCAAACGGCATCATTTATCTTCGCATCCCGGTGAAGTGGCGCGATGGCTGAGGTTCCGTGATCCAGTGTCTGATCGGCCGATCGGCCGATCGGCGCTGAAAGGAGAAACGCTACCTGCCCGTACAGCCATGTGCCGGCGGTTAGAAGGAGAACATGATCGAGGCATAGCCGTAACTGACATCGCGCGGGTCGGGTGCGTTAGGCGCCTCGCGCAGAAACCGCCCCTTGAACAGCCGCGCATAGCCGAGATCGAGCGCTAAGATATCCGCGACCAGATCATATTCGACCTGCAGCTGCACCTGCTGTCCGGCATTGCGCCCGGCACGCCCGGTGGCGTCGCGCACGTCGCTGTTGCTGAAACGATCGACCGCACTGGCGAGGCGGAGCAGGCGGTAATCGCCCATCACCGACAGCCCGCCTGTAGGGGCAGCCTTCAGCCGTACGCCGGGGGAGAGCATGTTCGACCGGTCCGCCGCGCCGAATAATTCGGTCGGCCCGAATTCGAACCGCCGTGCGCCGTACAGTGTGTCGAACCGGCCGATCCGATCCTCCCGCCTGTTGCCGGTATAATAGTCGAAGAATGCGGTCAGCTCGAATTTCCATCCGCCTGCGAAGCGATAGCCGACATCGCCATGGAAACCATAAGCCGCGACCGGTACGACCGGTTTGCCGCTGTCCGGGCTGCCATCGCGCCCACGTCCATATTGCGCCATCGCCTCGACCTCGAACGTCATGCCCTGGTCGGGACGGACGAACAGTCGCGCCCCCGGCGTGACCAGCCGCCGGTCGCTGCGATCCGCCTGGCTTTCGCCGCGTTCGATCAGGCCATAAACGTAGGTTTCGAAACGCGTTTCTCCCCCGAGAGGCATGCGGTTGAAGGCACCGAACAGTTGCAGATTGGTATTCTCACGATCCCATTGCGGCCGGTTGCGCCGGATCGCGATGATGCCGGTCGGCAACCGGACGGTAGGCATGGTCCAGAAAGCGACGAAGGCACGATCGTCGTCTCCCTCGCGCGTCAGCCGCAGCCCGGTGAACGACGTTACCGAGGTTCGAAACCCCTGCCGCGCGACGAGCCGTTCGGACCCCAACTGCATCGTCATCCGCCCGGCCTTCAGATAGCTGGCACTGTCGCTCCCCAATGCCTCGCCAAGGTCGCCTTGGGCATAATATTGCGAAAACTCGAGCACGTTGACGACATCGGTCCCGACCGACGATCCGCGCCGCTGGAAATAGGCGCGCGCGTCGTGGAATTCCGTGCCCAGTCGCACCGGCCCGGCGTCATATTCGGCGAACAGTGTCGTGCGCAGTGCCAGCACCTGATCGCGGTTGACCGCGTCCTCTCGAAACTGGCCGTCGATCGCCTCGAACCGGGCACGGACGCTGCCCGACAGGTGCCAGTTATCGGGCGCGCCGACCGCTTCGTGCAGCAGACTGTCCTTGGTCATCTGCGCCGCCGCTGCGGATGGCAGGACTACCGCCAGCAGCGCCAGCAATCCAAGGGAGGGGATGTTGTCCGGTTTGCGCAAGCCTGCTCCCATGGTCGGTCCTGTTCAACGCAGCGCTTCTTCTATGACCCGCCCCGCCATCCGGCTTGAAATATCGACCGGGCCGATCGATCCCCCGTACAGCGCATGTCAGGGGCGACGTTGCTCCTCACGATATTCCTGCAACACCTCCTGCACATCGCGGCGGTCCTCGCGCGATACGGGTTCGGGGCGTTTGCTGTCCTCAGGCCGTCCGGTCAGGCACAGGCGGGCATGGACCGGCAAATGGTCGGAACCGACATCCTCCAGCACCGCAAGATCGCGCACGGTGAATTCCGGCGTCACGAACAGGTGATCGAGCGGCCAACCGAGCAGCGGCGTTCGTGCCGGAAAGGTGGCGAACGTGCCGCGCCCGATCCGCGGATCGAGATAGCCGCCGACGCGCTTGAACAGCTGCGACGTGTGCGACCATGCCACATCGTTGAAATCGCCGATCGCCAGAACCGGCAGTCTCGTCCGGGCAGCGCGCCGTGCCGCAATCGCTATCTCGGCGTCGCGTGCCTCGGTATCCTGTCCCGGCAAGGGCGGCCGGGGATGCAACGCGATCAACCGGAACGGGTCCCCCGCAGTCAGTTCGGCATGCATCGATGGTGTGTTCTTTTCGGCGATCGTTTCGATGTTGGCGTCGCGCATCGGCAGCCGGGTCGCCAGGATCATGCCATAGGTGTTGCCGAGAGGGCGTTCGAGCCGGTTCGGATAGCGTGCCAGTTGCGGTGCCAGCGCCGCTGCCCAGCGCTTGTCGGTCTCCATCAGCAACAGGAGGTCGGGGCGGACCCGATCGATCAGTTGTGCCGTCCGGCGATAGTCGCGGTTGGATTCGAGGACGTTCAGCGAGAGTATGCTGAAGCAACGATCCGGTGAGGCGGAACCGGCCTTCGCGAACGCCAATTCCGTCCGGGCGAGCGGCGTATAGGGATAGATGCGATAGAGCTGCCACCCGGCCGCGACCGCGCAGCACAGCGCGATCCAGCGTCCGACCCGTCGATCCAACCACAGAGCCGCCCCTCCCGTAAACAGCAGTGCCACCAGGATCTGGACCCGCGGGAAATCCCAGATCCTGATCCACCATTCGTTCGATTCGATGATGCTGAGCGCGGTGACCACGACCAGCAATCCGGCAAGGGCGCGGACGATATAGACGAGAATGCGCATGGCAGGATTCCAGGGGGGGGGGGGGGGGGGGGGTGGCGCGGTCGATCGGCGATCGGGCCGCAGCATCGTTCAGAACGGAAAGAAGACCGGGATCGTCACGATCGCAACGGCGAAGGTGATGAGGTTCAGGGGCAAGCCGACCTTCACAAAGTCCAGGTAGCGATAGCCGCCCATCTGGTAGACGATGACGTTGGTCTGGTATCCGAACGGCGTCGCGAACGCGGCGCTGCCCGCCATCATCACCGCGACCAGGAACGGGCGGGGGCTGACGCCGAGGCTCTCCGCCAGCGCGACCGCGATCGGCGTGACCAGAACGGCCACAGTCGCATTCGACAGCAGCTCGGTCAGCACCATTGTCACGCCGTACAGCACGATCAGCGCGGTCAGCGGTCCGAATTCCTGCATCGATCCCACCAGCGCCCCGGTCGCCGTCGCGGCGAGGCCGCTTTGCTCCATCGCCAGCCCGATCACGACCATGCCGGCGATCAGGATCAGGATTTGGGGCCTCAGCCCGCCATAGGCTTCGTCGGCGGTGATGACGCGCAGCAGGATCAGCAGCACGGCCCCGGCAAAGGCCGATGCGGCGATCGGCGCGATGCCGGCGGCGGCCACGGCGATCGCGCCGGCGAAGACGGCGAACGCGATGGCAGCCTTGGCCGGCTGAAAGACGCGATGTTCCGCGAACAATGTCGGGTCGCCGACCTGGGCGTTCGGCACGTCGACGTCGCGTCGGTCGGGAACCGGGCTGTCATCGGCGATACTGCCGCGCATCAGCTTTCCGCTGAACAGGAACAGGTAGATCGCCCCCGCCAATGCGATCGGCAGGCCCACGGGGGTGATCTCGAAGATGCCGAAGCGCGGTTGCCCGGCATTGCGTGCCATGTCGTCGACCAGCAAATTGGTCGACGTTCCGATCAGGGTGCAGCATCCGGTCAGCACCGTAATGTAGGACAGCGGCATCAGATAGCGTTTGGGCGGCAGTTTCAGGGCGGTCGCGACATCGCGCACGACCGGCGCACCCAGCACGACGATCGGCGTGCTGTTGAGGAAACAGGACGCGACCCCGATCGCACCCAGCATCAGCCAGATGCCGGCCGACCCCAGCCGCTTGCACATCCTGACCGCAGCCTCGATCGCGCGATCGAGCAGGCCCGACAGTTCGAGGGCATAAGCGATGACGAACAGCGAGGCGAGCGCGATGATCGCCGGGCTGGCGAAGGCGCTCTGGACGTCGATCGGCCGCACGACGCCGGCAATGAGCAGGACGGCCGCACCGCTGAGCGCTACGACGTCCGAGCGCACCTTGTCCCAGATCAGCGCCGCGACGACCAGCACCAGCACCAGCAGCGTCAGCACCTGATCGAAGGTCACGCGGCTATCGCCCGGGCAGAGGACACGCCGCAATCGGGCAGCACGTCCGGGATTATATCGTCGGATGTCATGGCCTTGGGTATGCCAATTTGGCGAGCTTTGCTATCGGTGGTGTATGAACGAGCCAACCTTGCGGAACAGCCGGCTTGCGCTGGCAGGCGGTCTGGCGATTGCCCTGGCAGTCGGCGGAACCGGGTTCCTGATCGGGCGGGGCACATCCCCGCGCGAGGTCGCGCCGCCCGCCGCTGCCCCGGTCGCGACGGCACCTGCGGTTGTCCAACCCGCGCCCTCGCTGCCCGACCCGCGCGATATCGTCAAAACCCGTGCCGACCTGATCGCACTGGCATCGCAGGCAGCGGATGCGTTCGCATCGGGCCGGTCCCTGCCGAAGGCGGCGGCCGATCTGGCGGGGCAGCGGTTCGAAGTGCGGCTTCCCTTCGGATGTCGCGGGCCTTCCGATGCGGACAGCGACAGCCCGATGCGCTGGCGCTACGATGCCGAGGCAAAGGCGCTGCGGGTCCATGTCGCGCCGGTCATCTGGAGCGGGGCGGATCTGGGCGCGTCGGAGGATGGATCGGCGACCGGCACGATCGCGGAAGGGTTCTGGATTCCCCGCCCGTGGACGGCGAGCGAAACCTGCCCGGCGGCGCAGGACAGCGCCGCGCCCACCGGCGCCGATGCGGTCACCCTGCCAGGGCAGACATTGGCCGTCGCCCAATTTGCCGATGGTGCCGGGCAAGGGCTACGGGACGGAAAGCCCTACGAGACCGTGGTGCGCGCGGCCCCGGACGAGGTGCCCGCCGATCAAGGCCTGCAGCTTCGCCTGCGCGGCCGGATCGGCGGAACGGCGGATCGATCGCCCGTGGCCTGTCGACAACCTGCCGGCCCCGAACAGCGCCCGATCTGCATCATCGCGGTGACGCTGGACGATGTGGCGATCGACAACCCGCGAACCGGCAAGACGCTGGCCACTTGGAGCGCCGACCGGGCGAGCCTGCCCGATCGATAGGGCGTCGCGGGTTACCGGCTGGCCGCGGCGATCACCGCCCGCGTGACATCGCCCATCAGCCGCATCCGCACCGGAATGGGCTGGCGCGTGCTCGCGATCATCACGGCAAGCGCATAACGATGCCCGTCCGGCGCCACGAGCAGACCGACATCGTTATAGCCGGTCGACAATTTGCCGAGATCCTGCCCGGTCCCGGTCTTGTGGGCGAGCGTCCAGCCGGGACGAAGGCCGGACTTGAGGCGTAGCGGACCGGTCTTGCTGGCTCGCATCAGCGTCAGCAGCGATGCGGTCGACCGGTCGCTCAGCAGCCGGCCCTGCGCCAGCAACGATAGCCCGAGTGTCACGCCATTGGCCGATGCGCCGTCCATCGGTGCCTCAAGATAGCGGCGCAGCGCTTTGTCCCGCGCCACATAGGACATCGCGGCGCGCGCCTGCAGGAACCCCCAGCCACCCGCCCATTCGGGACGCCATGCCAGTCCGGCGGTACGCGCCTGCAACTGCCGTTCGCCGGGACCGAAGCGGACACCGGCAACACCTTTGTCCTTTAACATCCGGTTGACGGCCACGGGACCGCCGATCCGCCACAGGAGCACATCGTTGGCGGTGTTGTCGCTGCGCGACATGGCGCCAAGCAGCAGATCACCGACCGTCGTCTTGTAGCCCGTTTTTCCGACCAGCGTCCGGATCGGCTGGTGGAACAGGGTCAGGTCGGCGCGAGTGACGGTCACCGGATCGGCAAGCGACAATCGCCCCCGATCGACCGCATCCATGACCCCGATAGCGACCCATAGCTTGCTGACGCTCTGCTGTGGACGCGGGGTGTCGCCCTGCCAGTCGACGACCCAGTTTTCGTCGATATCGCGCACGCTGATGCCCACCTCGCCCTCAAAACCTGCGCCCAGTGCTTGCACGGCGTTCAGCAGGTCCGCCGATGGCTGCGGCCGGGCGACGACCAACGGTGCTTCGGGAATGACGGATGCGGGAGTACGATTGGCGACCGGGACAGGAGGCGGCGGGACGGCAGGTCGACCGGCAGGAACGCAGGCGGGCAGGACCGCCAGGACAGAAACTGCACTGGCGCAGCGAAACAACAATCGGATCGTCAACAGGGCTTCCCTTTTTCGGCCTTGTAACGAACTGACGATAAAGCGAAAACCTTCTCAAGCCGCCTTCGACGCAGCCGCCGCTCCGTCCAGCGCAGGGAAGGTTCGTTCCGTTCCAGTCCCAGCCGCCCGCATCAAGGTTTCGTGGCGATACTCGACAGATCGGTGGCGGTGTTGATCACCGTGCCGGCTTCCTTTCGCTCCGAATAGCGATCGACCAGCAGGGCGGTATGCGGGCGCAGCAGGACGGTGAAGCGCACCAGTTCCTCCATCACGTCGACGATCCGGTCGTAATAGCTCGACGGCTTCATGCGTCCGGCATCATCGAACTCGGCGAACGCCTTGGCGACCGACGACTGGTTGGGGATCGTGACCATTCGCATCCAGCGGCCCAGCACGCGGAGCGTGTTGACGCTGTTGAACGACTGCGATCCCGCCGA
The DNA here is from genome assembly GCF_055521695.1 of Sphingomonas sp. BL-S-05. NCBI lineage: Bacteria > Pseudomonadati > Pseudomonadota > Alphaproteobacteria > Sphingomonadales > Sphingomonadaceae > Sphingomonas > Sphingomonas sp. BL-S-05. The sequence continues at coordinate 1,839,268 of NZ_CM145499.1, forward strand.
TACCTGCATCACCGCCAGCGTGCGGCCCTGGGTGGGGCGCATCCCGCCCATGTTGAGCGGCAGGTGGTCGATTTGCAGCTTCATAATGCCGGTAATCTGGCCGTGGCGCTCGCGGCTGCACCACACCTGCCCCTCCGACCACAGCGACAGTTCGCGCAGTTCATGGACGGCCGGATGGTCGTCACCGGCGTGCTGGTCGGGCAGCGGCAGGGTGGATGGATCAAAAATGCGCGTTTCGCAGCCGAAGAAGCGGAGCAACCGCGCCGCCTCTTCGATGCACAGGCGCGAATAGGATCGCGCGCGCAGCGATCCATAGAGCAGGAGGATCCGGGGCGGCGGATCGCCGGCACCTAGCCCGAGGGCGGGCCGATCGAGCGCGTAACGCCGATCGAGTGCCGGCAGATGGTTGGGGTCGGCAAGGTCGCGGAGCGGCATCAGGCAATTCCAATTCGCAGCGCCAGCGCCGCCAGCGTGATGAGCAGGACAGGCACGGTGAGCGTGATCCCGACCCGGAAATAATAGCCCCATCCGATCCTGACGCCCTTCTGTCCCAGGACGTGCAGCCACAGCAGCGTCGCAAGCGAGCCAATCGGCGTTAGCTTGGGGCCGAGATCGCAGCCGATCACGTTGGCGTAGATCATTGCTTCCCTGACGGCCCCGGTCGCGTGCGTGGCTTCGATCGACAGCGCGCCCACCAGCACGGTCGGCATGTTGTTCATCACCGACGACAGGACGGCAGCGATCACGCCCGTTCCCAGCGCCGCACCCCACACGCCGCCTTGCGCGGTGCGGTCGAGCAGCCCCGCCAGATGATCCGTCAGGCCAGCGTTTCGCAGGCCATAGACGACCAGGTACATGCCGAGCGAGAAGATCACGACCTGCCACGGCGCGCCGCGCAGCACCTTGCGTGTCTCGATCACATGGCCCCGTCCGGCAATCACCAGCAGCAGGATCGCGCCGGCAGCAGCGACGGCGCTGACCGGCACGCCGAGCGGTTCGAGCAGGAAAAAACCGGCGAGCAGGAGCGCGAGGACGATCCATCCGGCGCGGAAGGTCGCGGCGTCCCGGATTGCGGCACCGGGTGCGCGGAGCGCAGCCACATCGTAATCCTGCGGTATATCGCGCCGGAAGAAGATTAGTAGCGCGCCCAGCGTGGCGGCGATCGACACCAAGTCGACCGGCACCATCACGGCCGCATAGTTGCCGAATCCGATCCTAAAGAAGTCGGCCGACACGATGTTGACGAGGTTCGAGACGACCAGCGGTAGGCTGGCGGTGTCGGCGATGAACCCCGCCGCCATGACGAACGCCAGCGTCGCCTTGTCCTTGAACCCCAACACCCGCAGCATGGCGATGACGATCGGCGTAAGGATCAGCGCCGCGCCGTCATTGGCGAACAGCGCCGACACCGCCGCGCCGAGCAGCACGATCAGAACGAACAGGCGGCGACCATGCCCCCCGCCCCAGCGCGCGACATGCAGTGCCGCCCATTCGAAGAACCCGGCTTCATCGAGCAGCAGGCTGATGACGATGATCGCTACGAACGCCGCGGTCGCGTTCCAGACGATGCCCCATACCACCGGCACGTCGGACAGGGTGACGACGCCCGCGAGCAGCGCCACGACCGCGCCGCCCATTGCGCTCCACCCGATGCCGAGCCCCTTGGGTTGCCAGATGACGAGCGCGATCGTCGCGACGAAGATCAGGACGGCAAGGAGCATCAGGCGACGCGCTGGCCCGGCGCATCGACGACCTGTTCGCCGTCTTCCTTGGCGAACGCGGCGAGCTGGCCGCTCGGCAGCAGATCAAGAACGGCTTCGGACGGGCGGCACAGCTTCACGCCGAGCGGCGAGACGACCAGCGGTCGGTTGATGAGGATCGGATGCCCCATCATCGCATCGAGCAGCGCATCGTCGGACAGCGCCGTGTCGCCCAGGCCCAGCTCCGCATAGGGCGTTCCCTTCTCGCGCAGCAGATCGCGCGGCGTCATGCCCGCGCGGTCGATTAGCTCGACCAGCAACGCGCGTGCGGGCGGCGTCTTCAGATACTCGACCACATGCGGCTCGATGCCGGCATTGCGGATCATGGCGAGGGCGTTGCGCGACGTGCCGCACTCGGGGTTGTGATAGATGACGATATCGACGGCCACGGGGCGTCCTTTCAGCAGCAGGGAGCGAGTTCGGCGATGAGCGGGGCGCACAGTTCTACGTTGCCCGCGCAGCAATCCTTGACGAGGAACAGCATCAGCGCGCGCAGGCCGTCTAGATCGGCGCGATAGATGATCGATCGGCTATGGCGCTCGGATCGGACCAAGCCCGCGCGGGCGAGAATGCCGAGATGCGCCGACATGGTGTTTTGCGGCACGTCGAGCTTGCGGGCGATATCACCCGCAGCCATGCCGTCCGGCTCATGTCGCACCAGCAGGCGGAACACATCCAGGCGCGTCCCCTGCGCCAACGCCCCAAGCGCACCGATAGCCGAATAAATTTCCATGCATCCAGCATAATGGATATATTAAATCCTGCAAAAGGCTTTTGTTCGCCCAACCGGCGCACGCTCGTAGCTACCATATGCTGTGGTAGCGGCATTCTTCCGCAGCATATGGCATGGACAGGGACCATGCGAGCCTCGGCGGTTCACGACTAACCGCGTGCTATTGATTATTTCAGCATCGGACGTTGCATCAGCGCCGCGATATTAAAATTGTCCAATGTTCTGAGTGCCCATCTTCGGCCTTTGAGGGGCACCACCGCTCTCCTGCCGTCCCGATCAGCCCGGCGGTGCCAGCCGATAGCCCACGCCCGGTTCGGTCAGGATCAGTCGCGGGTCGGTCGAGTCCTCTTCCAGCTTCTGGCGCAGATAGCCGATATAGACGCGCAGATACTGGCTGTCGGCCGATGCCGATCCCCAGCCGACCTCCAGCAGCCGCTTGTGGGTGACGACCTGCCCGGCGCTGATCGCCAGCGCCTGCAGAAGATCGAATTCCTTGCGCGACAGGCGGATCGGCTCCTCCTCGATCCGCACCGAGCGCGCGTCGAAATCGATCAGCAGCGGGCCGCTGCGATAGGTGCGCGGCTTGACCCGGACACTGGCCCGCCGGCGCACCGCCGCGCGGATACGCGCGGTCAGTTCACCGATCTCGAACGGCTTGTTGACATAATCGTCGGCACCTTCGTCGAGCGCCGCGATCTTTTCGCTTTCCTGATGGCGCGCCGATACGACGATGACCGACGCGGCGCTGATCGCGCGCACCGCACCGATCACCGTCTTGCCGTCCATGTCGGGCAGGCCGAGGTCGAGCAGGATCAGGTCGGGATCGATGCGCTGGACGGCGGCGATGGCGGACTCGCCGTCGCAGGCGGTCGCCACATCATAGCCCGCCGCGCGGAGACTCGGTTCGAGCACCGCGATCAGCGAGGGTTCGTCGTCGACGATCAGGATGTTGGTCATGACGCCGGCACGGCCCCGGCGATCGGCAGTTCGATAACGATCTTCGTGCCTCCGTTGCCGACGCCCGGCGTCTGTGCCTCGATCGAGCCGCCCAGCGCCTCGACAAAGCCCCTGGCGATCGCCAGTCCCAGGCCGCTGCCGCGCGGCGAAGCCTCGCTGCGGCGGACCCGGTAAAAGCGTTCGAAGACGCGGACTAGGTCGTCCTCCGGAATACCGCAACCCTCGTCGGCGATGCCGATCCGGCAGCGATCGCCCAGATCCTCGGCGGTCAGCACGATGCGCGTGCCGTCGGGGCCATAGAGGATCGCATTGTCGAGCACGTTGATGAGCACCAGTTCGAACAGCGCCGGGTTGGCGGATACGGCGATGCGCGGGTCCATCCCGGCCGTTTCGAATTGGCGACTGCCCGCGCGGGGACGCACACGCTGGATCGCGACGCCGATCATGTCGGCGACGCCCAGCGTCTGCAACGACGCCGGATCGTCGCCCACCTCCAGCTTGCTCATCTCCAGCAGGTTCGACGTGTAGCGGTTGAGCCGTTCGCAATCGTCAACGATCTGGCGCAGGAACTGGTCGAAGGTTTCGACGTCCAGCTTGTCGCGATAGATGCGGAGGCTCGACGCCGATGCACTGATCGCGGTCAGCGGCGTACGGAAATCGTGGCTGACCGAGTTGAGCAGCGCGGTCTTCAACTCCTCGGCCTTCAGCAGCGCGCGGCGTTCGGCATTCTGTTCGGACAGGATCGCGCGTTCGAAGGCGACCGACACGCTGCCGCCAAAGGTGCGGAGCAGATACAGGTCCATCGGGCCGGCGCCGGTCTCCTCCAGCAGCAGGACGCCGATCGTACCCTCGCTGCCGTCCAACCGGATCGCCACCAGCGGACGATCGACCAGCATCCCGTCGTCACTGGCAAGCAGCGTGGCGAGCATCGCGTCGACGTCGCGCGTGGTATCGGCGGGACCGAGCCATTCGACGCCGCCGGGTTGCAGGCGGAACAGCGTCAGGCGGGCGTTCAATATGGGTTCGGCGACGCTGGCGAGCGCCGCGATGATGTCGGTGACCCGTCCCGCCGATTGCAGCGCCCGGCTGAGCCGCAACAGGTTGGTCAGCCGGGCATTGCCGAGCTTCGCGAGTTCCGACCGGTCGCGCAGCCGCCCGGCGAGGATCCCGGTCACGATCGCGCACAGGTTGAAGATGAACAACGGTGCCAGATCGCGTTCGGTCCCGAGCCGGAACGAGAAGGCCGGCTGGGTGATGAAGAAGTTGAAGATCAGGAACGCCGCCGCCGCCGCGATCAGCGCGCTCGACAGGCCGCCGACCGCGCCGGCGACGGTGACGCCCAGCATGAACACCAGCGCGGCGGTCACTTCGTCATAATGGGTCGCGACCAGATTGCCGACCAGCGCGAGGACGAGGATCACGGTCGCGGTCGAGGCGAGCCCCTGCCGCGTCAGCGACAGCTTGAACCCACGCGAGGCGAGATCGGGGGTGATCATATGCGACGGCATATCGGCAGGTCCACTTCCACGAACGCGCCGCGGCATGGCCCGCGTGCCGCTGGGCGGTGGGTAGCCGGGCGGCGTGCGACGTCCATACATAAGAAAGCTATAGTAACGCCTTAACGTCACTTCGGCCTAGCGCCTGTTCAGGGCGTTGCGATGCCAAACCGTGCGGAATGTCGATTCCGTCCGGCGCCTCCCGCCGCCCCCACACAGAAGTCGCGCAGGAGAGGATGTATGCAGTGGCCGTTTATCCGTCGTCAGCGTATGAATGACGCGTTGCTCGACGCCGATCGTCGGTTCAATCAGGTTGAACGTGCCGCGCGCACCTATCGCGACGAACGCGACCGGTTGAAGGCTGCGCTGGTCGCGGTCAGCAACTACCCGCACTGACCATGGTCGACATCGCTGCCTTCGTCGCGATCCCGATCGGGAATATCGTGATGACGATCGGTTTCCTGAAACTGATCTGGGTATCGGACGAGGCGTTCGCCCAAGTCGGCGGGAACCACGCGACGCGCAACCTACCCGGCCTGATCTGGGTCGGGATCGGCGCCGCGCTGTGCTTCCTGCCGCTGGCGCTGCGCTATCCGGGATAATTCGCCCGCCGGGTCGGTCAGCCGGCGTGGCGGCGCAGTCGTTCCAGCATATCCTCCAGCGTCACCTCCGACAGCCGATCCTGCCCGTCGCCGCCGCGTAGTACGGTGGCGAGGTTCAACAGGATCTGCGTGACGTGATCGATCGACTGCAGGCCGGTCAGGTGGCGGCGCAGCGTCGCTTCGTCGCTGCCGAGGTCGAAGGCGAGATCGCCCAGCATCCGCGAGGCGCGCACCAGCTCGTCGGCCAGTGCGTCGCCCATCGGGATCGGCTGTGGAAAGGTCGACACCGCGTTCATTTCGAACACAGTTTCAGGACGCTGGCGGTCAGCGCGTCGGATGCGACCGGCTGTGCCACCATGCCGCGCGCCAGCGTGTGGCCGCCATTCTCCGCCGGGGAAAAGGCGTAGCTGCCCGCGCCCAGCATCGCCTTCAGCCCGCCGCCGCCATCTTCGCTGCCGTCGATCATCAGCACGCCGACCGCATTGGCGCCGGCCGCCTTGGCAGCGGCGGCGAACAGCAGCGAGATCGACGGCCGCTCGCCCGCGACCGGATCGCGCGCCAGCAGCCGCAGCTTGCCCGAAGGCCATGCGTCGACGACGACGTGGTGATCGCCCTGCGGCGCGAAATAGATGGTGCCCTGCTTGATCGCCATGCCGTCCGTGGCGACGACGACCTTCGGCGCGACCTGCGACCCGAGCTTTTCGACCATGCCCTCGACCAGTCCCGGGCCGAGATGCTGGACGACGATCGTCGGCGGGCAGTTGGCGGGGAATGCGCCGAACATGTCGAACATCGACGCGGTGCTCGACGCGTCGCCGCCCAGCACGATCAGGCGACCGTTCCAGTTGATCGGCGCCGCCGCCTTGGCGGCCGGGGCCTTCGCCTTGGTCGGGGCGTTGCGCGCCGACTTGATGCGTTTGCCGAGCTTCGCGATGATCGCATCGAGTTCGGCCGGCGCCGCGACGCGCGGCTTGGGCAGGCAGTCGATCGCGCCGAGGCGCAGCGCCTCGATCGTCTCGCCCGCGCCGTCGGTGGTGCGGGTCGAGAACATGATGACCGGCATCGGCTTCGATTCCATGATCTCGGCCAGATATTCGATGCCGCTCATGCCCGGCATCTCGACGTCGAGCGTGATGACGTGCGGCTTGAGCGATGCGACCATCGATCGCGCCTCTTCGGCACCATCCGCAAGGCCGACGACTTCCACACCCGGAATCCGCTCCAGCGCTCCCGAGATGAGCGCCCGCATGGTCAACGAGTCGTCGACGACGAGTACCTTCGTGCTAGCAGCCATGATGTGATTGTCCCAAAAAGTTTACGCGGTACGTCAGGCGGCTTCGGCCATCGGCTGGTCGACCAGACGGTCAAGCGCCAGCACCAGGATCATGCGATTGTCGATCGTCGCCAGCCCTTCGAGGAAGCGCGACGATTCGGTGTCGCCCATGTCGGGGACCGGCTGCATCGCGTCCGGGTGGATCGACACGATGTCGTTCACCGCATCGACGATGATGCCCTGCAACTGTTCGCCGATGCGCACGACGATGATCACGTGGCGCGCCGACGGATCGGTCTGGCCCCAGTTCAGCCGATGGCGCAGGTCGAATACCGGCAGCACCACGCCGCGCAGATTGACGACGCCGCGGACATAGGGCGGCACGTTGGGCAGCGGCGTCGCCGGCGACCAGGCGCGAATCTCGCGGATCGCCATGATGTCGACGCCAAGGATCTGGTCGCCCAGTTGGAAAGTGATGAGTTGGCGGGACATGGTCTAATCCTCGGGTACGAAACGGGTCAGTGCAGCACGCGGCGGATGGCGGCCGCGAGCTTTTCGGGGTGGAACGGCTTGACGATCCAGCCGGTCGCGCCGGCATCGCGGGCGCGCTGTTTCTTCTCGTCCGAGCTTTCGGTCGTCAGCACCAGGATCGGCAGGTTGCGTCGCCCCTGCCCGCGCACTTCGCTGATCAGGCCGAACCCGTCCATGCGCGGCATGTTGATGTCGGTGATGAGCAGGTCGGGTTGAAAGCCGTCGAGCTTTTCGAGCGCGTGGACACCGTCCTCCGCCTCGACGACGCTATATCCAAGATCGGTCAGCGCGACCCGCAGCAACATCCGCATGCTGGGCGAATCATCGACGGTCATGATCGTCTTTGCCACGGTAGGCTCCCTCGGTACGAAATCAGTCATCAAAAAAATTCCACGTCGCCGACGGCGGCGGGTGGCGGTGGCGGCTTGCGGACCACGATCACCGGCGGGGCCGCATCGACCACCGACCGGCACCGCGCCAGCCCGACCGCCGCGCGAAACTCGACCCGGCGCGCCTGCGTCCCCCCGACATCCTCGCCGACCAGCGCGATCCGCTCGTTGCGCAGGAAGGTGCGGGCAAAGGCGATGTTGGCACCCCCAATATCACGAAATCCTTCCCGCATCGTTGCACCGCCGAAGATTCGTGCCCGCAAACGCGATCTTGCGGCACCCATGGTCAACATTGCGTTGATGAGTACTTCCATCGCGTAAACGCCGTAGCGTTGCATCGATGCCGGGTCCGATGCAGTCCCGTCGGCGAGCAGATAATGATTGATCCCGCCGATCTGCGCGACCGGATCGTAGAAGCAGGCCGCGACGCAGCTGCCCAGCACCGTGGTGAGCACGACATCCGGCTCGCGGCTGACCTGCGTTTCGCCCTGCGCGACCGTGATCCGGCGCAGACCGTCGCGGGCCTGCAATGCGTTCACAGCGCACATTCCGCGAGTAGCCGACCCGCGATGCGGCGCAGTGGCAGTTGTTCGGCGACGCCGCCGATCTGCCACGCGATGGCGGGCATGCCGTAGACGACGCTGGTCGCCTTGTCCTGGCCGAAGGTCATGGCGCCGGCGGCGCGCATCGCCTTCATCCCCTCCGCCCCGTCATTGCCCATGCCGGTCAGGATCGCGGCGGTGGCATCGCGCCCCGCCAGCTTCGCGACCGAATGGAACAGCCGGTCGACCGAGGGACGATGGCCGTTGACCTTGTCCCCCTCCAGCAGGCGGCAATGGCGGCGATCGCCCATACCGGCCAGTTCCATGTGCCGCTCGCCGCCGGGGGCGAGGTAGATCTTGCCGACGCCCAGCACCGCGCCGGGACGGGCTTCCTCGACGCTCGGCGCGCACAGGCGGTTCAACCGCGCGGCGAAGCTGGGCGTGAAGGTCGCCGGCATATGCTGCACGATCATCGTCGGCGGGCAATTGGCGGGAAAGGCCGATAGCAGTTCGATCAGCGCCTCGACCCCGCCGGTCGACGCGCCGATCGCGATCATCGATCCGGGACGCGGCGTATAGCTCGCCCGTTCGTGGACGACCGGCGCGGCCGGCGCGACGCGCGCGGCGGGCCGGGTCTGCGACGCGGCACGCACCAGATCGGCGAGGTCGAACCCGCTATGGTCGTTATGCGCCATCAACCGGTTCTTGTCGAAACAGTCGAACGCGCCGCGCTCCAGCGCGGTCAGGCTCGCCTCTGCCCCTTGCGCGGTCAGCGTGGAGAGCATCACGACCGGCGTCGGGCGCAGCCGCATCAACCGTTCGAGGAAATCGAGGCCGCTCATCCCCGGCATCTCGATGTCGAGCGTGACGACGTCGGGGTCGAGCGCCTTGATCTGCGCGCGCGCCTCGTCGGCGCTGGCGGCGGTGCCGACGACCTCGATCCCCGGATCGGCCTGCAGCTTGCGGCGGATGATCGCCTGCATCGAATAGGAGTCGTCGACGACCAGCGCGCGGACGGTCATGCCGCCACCTTCTGATATGCGGTGCGACCGATCGGGCGGAATTTCCCCGTTACCGCGCCGAGCAACCGCTCCGAATGACCGATGTACAGCATCCCCCCCACCTCCAGTCGATCGGCGAGCCGGCCAAGGAGCCTTTCCTTGGTCGGTTCGTCGAAATAGATCATGACGTTGCGACAGAAGATCGTGTCGAACCGCCCCTTGATCGGCCAGTCGCCGAGCAGGTTGAGCGGCCGGAACGCGATCGCGTCGCGCAAAATCGGGTCGACGATCAGGTCGTCGCCCTCCCCCCGTGTCCATGCCGAGCGCAAGGACGCCGGCACGGTCCGCATCGTTTCCTTCGAATATCGCCCGGCGCGCGCCTTATCGAGCACGCTGGGCGACACGTCGGTCGCGAGCATCCGCAGATCGGCCTTGAGCAGCCGCTGCGCGAGGCCGCGGTCAGCGCCGAACGCCGCCATCAGCCACGAATAAGGTTCTTCCCCACTCGAACACGCCGCCGACCACAGGCGGACGCGACCGCCCTTGCTCAGCCGTTCGACCAGCCCGGGCCAGATGCGATCGACGAAATCCTCGAAATGATGGTTCTCGCGAAAGAAGCTGGTGTGGTTGGTAGTCAGCGCATCGACCGCGCGACCCCGTTCGCCGGCATCGCGACCGATGAACGCGACATAGTCGGCGAAGCTCGACAGGCCGCAGGCGCGGACGCGCGGTGCGATCCGGCCATAGATCAGCTGCGCCTTGCCCTCGGGCAGCAGGATGCCGACCTCGTCATACACCAGCGCGGCGATCGCGTGGTGGTCGGCGGGCTGGAAGTCGAACTCCCGTGCCCGGCCATTGTCGAGGGCGGCGGCGGCGCTCATGCGGCGATCGCCGCCGGCGCACGATTGCTGAAGCGACCACGCGTGGTCAGCGCATCGACGTCGACGATCAGCGCGACGCGGCCGTCGCCGAGGATGGTCGCACCGGCAACGCCGTCGATCGCCTGGTAATTGGCCTCGAGGCTCTTCACCACGACCTGCCGCTGATCCTGGATCGAATCGACTACCAGCGCCGCCTGGCCATGGTCGCCCTCGACCACGATCAGCACCGCATCGGTCGCGTTGCGCTGGGCATTGGCGATGCCGAGGTGATCGGCAATGCGCAGCACGGGCACATAGGCACCGCGCACGTCGAGCAACTGCCCGTCCGGGCCGAGCCGGTTGAGCGACAGGTCGGTCGGGCGCAGGCTTTCGACGATATGGCCGAGCGGAATGACGAACGTCTGTTCGCCCACCGTGACGATCATCCCGTCGAGCACCGCCAGCGTCAGCGGCAGGCTGAGCGAGAAGCTCGATCCGAAGCCTTCGCGCGACTGGATGCCGATGCGGCCGCCCAGCGCCTGGATGTTCTTGCGCACCACGTCCATGCCGACGCCGCGTCCGGAGACGTTGGTGATCGCCGCCGCGGTCGAGAAACCGGGCGCGAAGATCAGATTGTCGATCTCTTCGTCGGTCAGCGCCGCATCGGGCAGGATGATGCCCTTCTCGATCGCCTTGGCCTTCACCCGGGCGCGGTTGATCCCCTGCCCGTCATCGGCGACGGTGATAACGATGCGGCCCGACTGGTGCGCAGCCGACAGACGGACGACGCCTTCGGCCGGCTTGCCCGCCGCGACGCGGACGTCGGGCATCTCGAGGCCATGGTCGACCGCGTTGCGGATCAAATGGGTCAGCGGCTCGCCGATCCGCTCGACCACCGTCTTGTCGACCTCGGTCATCTCGCCATCGACTTCGAGGCGGACGCGCTTGCCGGTCTCGCCCTCCAGTTCGCGGACGATGCGCGGCACCCGGCTGAACACCGTCTTCATCGGCTGCGCGCGGATCGCCATCGTCGATTCCTGCAACTCGCGCGTCAGATGTTCGAGATCGCTTAGCTCGGAGATGCCGCCCATTGCGTTTTCGGCAAGACGCTGCGCCAGCATCGCCTGCGTGATGACCAGTTCGCCGACCAGGTTGACCAGCCGGTCGAGCTTGTCGAGGTCGACGCGGATCGTCTGCGCGGCCGGCGGGGTGGCCGCTGCGGGCGCACGCGGCGCGGCCTTCGCATCCTCCACCGGAGCGGCCGGGGTCGGCGCTGTCGCAGCGGGCGGAGGTGGAGGCGGCGGCGGGGGCGGAGGAGGCGGCGGGGGCGGAGGAGGCGGCGGCGGCGGCGGCGGCGCGACCGGTTCGTCGACGACCGCCTCCGCCGCCACCGGTTCGGCGACCGAATCGAGCAGGTCGAACAATGAATCGACGTCGTCCATGACCGGCGTCGCATCGCCCTTGGTCAAGGTGATCGCGCTGCTGTCCGAAAATTCGAATACCGCGCGAATATCGTCTTCGTCGACACTCGCGGGCAGCGCCACGTCCCATGCCAGATAGCCAGTTTCGGGATCGAGCGCGTCGAGACCCGGCAGCGCGCTGCGGTCGCACTGCGTCACCTTGCCGCCGAGCAGCGTCAATTCGCGCAGCAGCAGCAACGGTTCGGCGCCGTGCTCGAAGGCATTGGCCCCCGGCTGATAGCGCAGCCGCCAGCCATCAGCCGCATCGGCGCCTTCTTCGGACGGGGCGACGTCGCCCAGCAGCGACATCAGATCGTCGAAATCGTCGGAGATCGCGACCGGCTCCGCCTCGGCCGGCACTGCTGGCGCAGCCGCGGCATCATGCGCGCCGCCGCCACCGGCGGCGACCACCAGCCGGTCGAGCATCGCCGCATCGGCGGGCGGCTCGCCGCTATCGCGGGCGGCGGCGACATGATCGGCCAGCATGTCGAACGCGCCGACCACGACATCGAGCAGCGCAGGCGTCAGTTCGAGCGTGCCGTTGCGGATCAGATCGAGCAGCGTCTCATATTGATGGGTATAGGCCTGCAGGCGTTCATGGCCGAACGCACCTGCCCCGCCCTTGATCGAATGGACGCAGCGGAAGACGGCGTTGATCGTTTCCGAATCGCGGTCGCCGTCGCGCAGCGCTGCGAAATTGCCTTCCATCGCGGCAAGGCCTTCCTCGCACTCCTGAAAGAAGATCTGCTGAATTGCGTCGAGGTCCATGACGGGTCGCTCCGGATCAGGCGGCGAGAAGGGTGTCGAGGGCCGCCAGCGTCGCCATGTCGGCAAAGGCCGGGCTCGCGCCGACAATGGTGAAGTCGATATCGGCCAACGCCGCGGCCGCTTCCCCGGCGGCGAGGACTTGCAGGCAGGCCTGGCCGATACGCTCGACGCCCGATGCGTCGAGGCGGATCGGCTTGCCCGCGTCGATCGCGGCGCGCAGCGTCTGGCGCAGCGGGCCGGCGGCGGCGGTATCGAGAACGGCAGCTAGGGCGATGGGCATGATCGGGTCCAATCGGAAAGGACGTTGGGGTCGCGCTGGAAGCGCGGATCAGAATTCGGACCAGTCGTCCTCGTCGACCACGGGCGCCGCCATCGGCGCGGCGCTGCCGCCGCCCGCCGCCATCTTCTTGCGCGACGAACGGGCGATCTCGCGACCGACCTGCGCGGCGCGGGCCTGCAACCGATGCACGGCGGTCGGCATTTGCGAGATATGGCCGCTATTGCCATGACCGTGGAAACCCGACCCGATGGTGAAGCGGGCCACCTGTCGCGCCAGTTCCTGCGCCTCTTCGGCAAGGCTGCGGGCGGCGGCAGTCGCCTGCTCGACCATCGCCGCGTTTTGCTGCGTCACGCCGTCCATCTCGCTGACGGCGGTGTTGACCTGTTGCAGACCCGTCGCCTGCTGATCGGCGGAGGTGGCGATGGTGCCGACCAGCGTGCTGATCTCGCCGATGCGGGTGATGATGCGTTGCAGTGCCTTGCCGGTCTCGCTGACCAGCTCGACGCCCATCGCGACCTGTTCGGACGAGGCGGTGATCTTGGCCTTCACGTCCTTGGCCGCATCGGCCGAGCGCTGGGCGAGCGCGCGCACTTCGGAGGCGACGACGGCAAAACCCTTGCCTGCGTCGCCGGCACGGGCCGCCTCGACCCCGGCGTTCAGCGCCAGCAGGTTCGTCTGGAACGCGATGCCGTCGATCACGCTGATGATGTCGCCGATTTCGGCCGAGGCGCGCTCGATGCCGTTCATCGCTTCGACCGCGCGGCGGACGACGTCGCCCGACTGTTCGGCTTCGTCGCGGGTTTCGATGACCACCATGTTGGCGCGGCTGGCGCCGGTGGCGGTCTCCTTCACCGTGCTGGTGATCTGGTCCATCGCGGCGGCGGTTTCCTCGAGGCTTGCCGCCTGCTGCTCGGTGCGCTGCGACAGGTCGTCCGATGCCTGGCGAATGTCGTTGGCGCCGTTGTTGATACCGCTGGTCGCGTCGCGCACGGCCGACAGCACTTCGGACACCGCATCCATCGCCGCGTTGAAGTCGATGCGCAGCCGTTCGTAGTCCGCCGGGAAACTCTGTTCGATGCGGTAGGTGACGTCGCTGGCCGCAAGGCGCGATAGTCCTTGGCCGAGCGAACCGACGACCTGCTGCTGCGCGGCGGCCGCTTCCTTCACGACGCGGCCGTTCTCGCGGAACACTTCCATCGCGCGTGCCATGCGGCCGACACAGTCACGTTGGTCGGCAAAACCGATCGGCGTGGTGAAGTCGCCTTGCGCGATCCCCTCCATCCGCTCGACGGTTCCGACATAGGGATCACAGACGATCTTACGGAACAGCGCGGCGAGCAGCACGGCGACCAAGACCGTCGCACCGGTGATGCCCAGCAGCATCGGTTCCCCGAGCGTGCCGTTGACCGCCAGCACGGTCGTGACGAATGGAACGCATGTAAGCGCGACGTACACCATTCCCATAACTATGAATTTGGCGCGGATCGGCGCGTCTTTGCTGAACCACTTCATCGTCAACCTGCTCCCCGATACGTCTGCGCAAGACGACACTGTCGTATCGAATCAGGGGTTTTAGAGTGGGTGCGATAATTTACGGTTAACGGCAGAATTCCGCCAATTTCGACCGGCAACGTCCCCCCAAGTTCAGGAAATCGGATACAAAATAATGCCTTAGCCGAACCGATTTACAATGCCCCTGTATTGACAACGCTGGACAGGATGGTAGCGGTACCAGTGCCGGATCGTCCGGTAAGAATGATGGGCGGATCGAACCGTCAGAACCATCTAGGGGAGATAACGCATGAAGGGTCACCTTCTTCGCACGCTCGCGCGCACGTCGTCGACGATTGCGCTTGCCGCCTTGTTCGCAGCACCGGGCGTCGCCATCGCGCAGACCGCCGACACCGCCACCAATGCCCAGCCGGGCGCCACCGACGGAACGCAGGGCAGCGTTGCCCAGCCGACCGGGCAAGACCCGGTGCAGGAAGATGGCGGCGAAATCGTCGTCACCGGCATTCGCGCGTCGCTGAACCGCGCGATCGACATCAAGCGCAACTCGGCCGGCGTCGTCGATGCGATCTCGGCCGAGGATATCGGCAAGTTCCCCGACACGAACCTCGCCGAGTCGCTCCAGCGCATTACCGGCGTGTCGATCAACCGCGTCAACGGCGAAGGCTCGCAGGTTTCGGTCCGCGGCTTCTCGGGCGGGTTCAACCTCGTCACCCTGAACGGCCGCCAGCTTCCCGCCTCGAACGTCGACACCAGCGGCGCGGGCGATTTCGCGCGCGGCACCGGGCGTTCGTTCGACTTCCAGAACCTCGCCTCCGAAGGCGTATCGGCGCTGGAAGTCTACAAGACCGGCCGCGCCGCCATCCCGTCGGGCGGCATCGGCGCGGCGATCAACGTCGTCACCCGCAAGCCGCTGGATTCGCGCGAGACCGGTGTCACCGGATCGTTCGGCGTGAAGGCGCTGCACGACGTCAGCACCATGGCCGGCGAAGGCGCGCGCGTCCTGCCCGAAGTGTCGGGCCTGCTCAGCTGGCGCAATGACGGGCGCAGCATCGGCTTGTCGGTGTTCGGCAGCTATCAGCGCCGCGACAGCACCTCGGCACAGAGCGCACCCAATTATTTCACCGTGGTCCCGACCGCCGATGTGCTCAATCCCGCCGGCCCCTATGTCAACGGCCAGACGCAGATCGGGAACCGGCCGACGACCGAATTCACGCTGATCCCCAACGACAGCCGCTACCAATTCTCCGAAAACAAGCGCGAGCGCATCAACGGGCAGGCGGTGCTGCAACTCGCGCCGACCGAACGCCTGACCTTCACCGCCGATGCGCTGTTCGCGCAGAACCGGCTGGAGGAACAGCGCAGCGAGCAGACCAACTGGTTCAACCGCCCGTTCGGCGAGATCCGCTTCAACGGCAACGACGTGATCGCCACGCCCGATTTCATCTCGGAATCGATCAACGGCGTGAAGGATCAGGGCTTCGAACAGCAGTTCCGCGCGACGAAGACGCAGCTCCAATCCTACGGCCTGAACGGCAAGTGGGAGATGACCGACAATCTGACGCTGAACCTCGATGGCTATCATGCCGTGTCGAAGTCGACGCCCGATGCCGCCAACGGCACCTCGGTCACGCTGGTGTCGCTCGGTGCGCCGGTCATCGACAGCCAGGCGATCGATTACAGCAGCGGCTTCCCCCGCGTCACGCAGACGATCAACGACACGATCAACGGCAATGGCAACGGCGTCCTCGATCTGGGCGACCTCGGTACGCAGATTTCGCGCACCAACACCGCGACCCAGCGGCAGCGGATCAACGGCGGTCGCGCCGATCTCGGCTGGGATCTGGGTGGCGGCAGCCGGTTCGACTTCGGCGGTACCTATACCGATTCGCAGATGACCAGTGCCCGCGTGCAGACGCAGCAGCAGCTCGGCGACTGGGGCATCACCGATCCGGGCATCGTCCAGCGGCTGGCGTCGAACGTCGTCAAGACCTTCTGCCTCGACTGCAAGTTCGACACGTTCAGCCCGGCCGACACGAAGCGCACCGCCTTCCGCGGCAATGCGGTGGTGCTGAACGACCTGTTCTCCAACTTCTACGCCGCCAACCCGATCAACACGACCGCCAACGATTTCGACACCGTCGGCGAAAAGATCTGGGGCGTGTACGGCCAGATCACGTGGAAGGGCGAGATTGCCGGACGCACCGCCAACCTCGTCTTCGGCACCCGGTACGAGGAGACCAAGGTGCGCTCGACCGCGTTGCAGGCGGTGCCCTCGGCGATCAAATGGGATGCCGACAACGACTTCTCGTCGGTGATCTCGGCCACGTCGTCGACCGTCACGCAGCGCGGCAGCTACACCAACCTGCTGCCCGCGATCGATTTCAATATCGAGGTGTTCGACAACTTCATCGCCCGCGCCTCGGCCAGCCGTACGCTCGCCCGTGCCGATTACGGCAACCTGTTCGCATCGACCACGGCGGGTCCGCCGACGCGGCCGGTCGCGCTGGGCGGCCGTCCGACGGGGACGTCGGGCAATGCCGGGCTGCTGCCGCTGGTCTCTGATAACTTCGACGTGTCGGTGGAGTGGTATTACAAGCCGTCGAGCTATGTCTCGCTCGGCTTCTTCGACAAGCGCGTGCGCAACTTTATCGGAACCGGCGTCTTCAACCGCAGCCTGTTCGACCTGCGCGATCCGTCGTCGGGTGCGGCGGGCACGCGGTCGGGCACGGCGGCCGACCGGCTGCGCGCGCTGGGCGCCGACCTCAGCGACGTCAACCTGTTCACCTATACCGCGCTGCTCAGCCAGAATGGCGGCAACACCGCGCAGGCCGACGCCAATTTCCAGGCGAACCGCAATGCGGCGGGCGCGCTGAACCAGGATTACGTCAACAGCATCCTGCAATCGGTCGACATCTTCGCCAATGGCGACGATCCGCTGTACGACTTCGCGGTGTCGCAGCCGGTCAACAGCCGCGACGGCCATATCTATGGCTTCGAACTGGCCGGGCAGCATTTCTTCGGCAATACCGGCTTCGGCGTGCAGGCTTCGTACACCAAGGTTTATGGCGACGTGAATGCCGACATCGCCGCCGACCCCAGCGTCAACGTCTTCGCGCTGACGGGGCTCGGCGACAGCGCCAATGGCTCGATCATCTACGACAAGAACGGCCTGTCGGCGCGCGTGTCGTACAACTGGCGCGACAAGTTCCTTGCCGCCACCAATCAGGGCGACAGCCGTAACCCGTTGTTCGTGGCGCCGTTCGGCACGCTGGACTTCAACATCAGCTACGACCTGAACGATCGCATGGCGCTGTCGATCGAAGGGGTGAACCTGACCAGCGAACCGCTGGTACAATATGGGCGCGATCGTAACGCGCTGGTGTTCGCGCAGGAGCTCAAGCCGCGCTTCCTGCTGGGCGCACGATACCGCTTCTGATCGCGGTCAAGTGACTGGAAAGGGCCGTTCGTATTGGCGGACGGCCCTTTCCATCGCGACCGGCTCTTCCTACCGTGGCGACCTGTTGCCCAAAGGATCGCGATGCCCAACCCCGTACCGCTCAACAATGTCGACCATCACGACCTGACCGTCGCGGTGGAGCATGCCGCCGCCCATGGCGATGCGGTAAATCAGGTACTGCTGTTCCCCAACGAGTTCGAGGCGGCGCAGCGCGACTATCCGATCCTGTTCCGGCGCGACGATCGCGGCGGCACCTACGCCGTCGCGCTGCTCGGCCTCGACCCGGACGACAATCTCTTCCTCGGCTCCGACGGTGTCTGGTCGGCAAGCTATGTTCCCGCCGTCCGCCAGCGCGGGCCGTTCGCTCCCGACCCGTCGGGTGAAGGCGTCCGTATCGATCTCGACGATCCACGGGTTCGCCGCGACGGTTCGGGCGAACCGCTTTACCTACGCCATGGCGGCACGGCCCCGTACCTCGCCCATGTCGAGGCGGTGCTGGGTGTCATCCGCGAGGGGCAGGCGATCAACGCCCCGCTGTTCGCGGCATGGGAAGCGGCCGAATTGCTGCGCCCGACCACGATCGAGGTCGATCTGGGTGACGGGCAGACCTGTGCCATCGCCGACATACTGGTCATCGCCGACGACCGGCTCGATGCGCTGGATGCGGAGACGCTGGCGACGCTGCATCGTAGCGGCGCCTTGCGCGCGGCGTTCATGGCGTCGGCGTCGCTCGACAACATCCCCCGGCTGATCGAACGGCGTCAGCGGCGGCACGGCACATGACCGCGCCCCGCGCCGTCCGGTCGATCGCGGCGCGCGCCGATTGGTCGCCGGCGGCATTGGTCGCGGCGAACGAGCCAGTCGTGCTTCGCGGCCTCGCCGCCGATTGGCCGCTGGTCGCAGCGGGACACGAAGGTGTCGACAGCAGCGTCGCCTATCTCAAGCGCTTCGATGGCGGACGACCGGTCGTCGCCTTTACCGGCGATGCGGCGATGGGTGGCCGCTTCTTCTATCGCGACGATTTCACCGGCTTCAATTTTGACGCGGCGCGCACCGGCCTGTCCACCTGTCTCGATCGGATCGCGGCCGGGCTGGACGATCCCGCCGCCCCCGCCATCTATGTCGGGTCGACCGACCTCGACCTGTACCTCCCCGGCTTGCGCGGGGAGAACGACCTGCCCTGGCCCTCCGGCACGCCCGCGCCGATGGTCAGCATCTGGATCGGCAACCGCACGACCGCCGCGACCCATTACGACATGTCGAACAATCTTGCCGCCTGCATGGTCGGACGACGGCGCTTCACGCTGTTCCCGCCCGATCAGGTCGCGAACCTCTATCCCGGCCCGCTCGAACCCACGCCCGGCGGACAGGTGATGAGCATGGTCGATCTGCGCGCGCCCGATCTAGACCGTTTCCCCCGCTTTGCCGATGCGCTTGCCAACGCGCAGGTCGCCGAACTGGAGCCGGGCGACGTTCTCTTCTATCCGGCCTTGTGGTGGCATAATGTCGAGGCGCTGTCGCCGTTCAACGCCATGATCAACTATTGGTGGAACGACGCCCCCGCCTTTGCCGACAGCCCGATGACGACACTGCTCCATGCGCTGCTGTCGCTTCGTGAACGCCCGGCGGCGGAGCGGGCGGCATGGGCGGCGATGTTCGACCATTATGTGTGGAGCGGCGGCGACGACGCCCGCGCGCATCTGCCGCCCGCCATTCAGGGCGACCTCGCCCCGCTCGATGATGCAGCCGCCCGCCGGTTACGCGCGCGCTTGCTGCAGAGGCTGAACCGATGACCCCCATGCGGATCGTGATCGCGGGCGGCGGCACCGCCGGCTGGCTCGCCGCCGCGCTGCTCACCCGCCAGCTATCGTCGCTGGTCGAGGTGACGCTGGTCGAATCCGAAGAGATCGGCACGGTCGGCGTCGGTGAAGCCACGATCCCCACCATCCGCTCGTTCCACGCCCTGCTCGGCCTCGACGAAGCCGAATTCATGGCCGCGACCGGTGCCAGTTTCAAACTGGGCATCGCGTTCGAAAACTGGGCGCGGGGCGGCGACCGCTATATCCATTCGTTCGGCGAGGTCGGGCGATCGACCTGGATGGGCGATTTCCAGCATTTCTGGCTGGAAGCACGCGCACAAGGGGCAGCGGCAACGATCGGCGCCTATTGCCTCGAACACGAAGCCGCCGAGGCCGGGCGCTTCGCGATCGGTCCCGACGCGCCGCTCAACTATGCCTATCACTTCGATGCCGGCCGCTATGCCGCCTATCTGCGCCGCCGCAGCGAGGCGCAGGGGCTGACCCGGATCGAAGGAAGGATCGACCGGGTCGAGCGCGATGGCGAAAGTGGCGACATATCCGCGCTGGTACTCGACGACGGACGGCGGGTGGCGGGCGACCTGTTCCTCGACTGCACCGGTTTCCGCGCGCTGCTGATCGAACAGGCGCTGGGCGTGGGGTTCGAGGATTGGAGCCATTGGCTGCCGACCGACCGCGCGCTGGCGGTACAGACCGCGGCTACCGGCCCCGCTTTGCCCTATACCCGCGCCATCGCGCACGATGCCGGATGGCGCTGGCAGATCCCGCTGCAACACCGGGTCGGCAACGGGCTGGTCTACAGTTCGCGCCACCTGAGCGACGAGGCCGCGCGCGACCGGTTGTTCGCGTCGGTCGACGGACAGACGCTGATCGAACCGCGCCTGATCCGCTTCCGCACCGGGCGACGTCTGGCGACATGGGAGCGCAATTGCGTCGCGCTCAGCCTGTCGAGCGGCTTCGTCGAACCGCTCGAATCGACCAGCATTCATCTGGTGATGATCGCGCTGACCCGCCTGATCCAGTTGCTTCCCTTCGGCCATCCCGGCGACGCCGCCCGCGCGCGTTTCAACGACCAGTCGCGCCGCGAGATCGAAGCGGTACGCGACTTCGTGCTGCTCCATTATCATCTGAACCAGCGGCCCGAACCCTTTTGGCAGGAACGCCGCGAAATCACCCCGCCCGATACGCTGGCGGAGCGTATCGCGCTGTTTGCCGAAGGCGCCCATGCCTATCAGTCGGCCGACGACCTGTTCCGCGTCGGATCATGGCTGCAGGTGATGCTGGGTCAGCGGCTTGCGCCGGCCGCGCATCATCCGCTGGCCAAGATGATGCCGCCGGGGCAATTGGCCGCCGTGCTGCGCGAGTTGCAGAGGGGCATCGCCGCGCGCGTAGCCGCCTTGCCGGCGCATCAGCAATTCCTCGACAGCTATTGCCGCAGCGACGCGTGACGCTTTCGTACGACGGTCAGCCGCGTCGATAGGGATTATGGATGTTGTCGAGCCATCCCGCCATGGTGCGCGATGCCGGCGATACCGTTCCGCGCGGACGGCGCGCGGCGACGATGTCGATCTTCACACCCTCGTAATGCAGTCCGGCCCGCCCGCCCTTGGCCCAGCGCACGGTCGCTTCGATATGGTGGACGGTCCCCATGGTGATCAGCACGCGATCGCCGGGGACCAATTCGACCGGATTGTCGATACAGGCGCCCGTTTCCGACAGATTGCGGACCCGACATTCGACGACCTGATCGCTGGTTTCGACGCGAGCGTTCAGGATCACACTATCCCGGCGCGATCGTTCGGCAGGCATGGCGACATCATCTTCGTTCATGACGACGATATCCTGGCAGATCGTCGGTCAACGCCGGGTTAACCAGCGTCCGCGAAATTGGTGCCCCTGGCCGGGCTCGAACCAGCACTCCTTTCGGAATCCGATTTTGAGTCGGACGCGTCTACCAATTTCACCACAGGGGCACGCAGGCGGTCCGTTAGCGCAAGGCGATCACGCCTGCAACCTTCAGGAAAAGACCTGATCGATATCGGCCGAACCATAGGGATCCTTGGGATCAGGGCCGAAGCGGTTGGGCCCGGGCGTTCCGTCGCTGACGTACAGGACGAACAACCAGATCCAGCCGATGATGGGCAGCAACACCAGCAACATCCACCATGCCGATCGATCGGTGTCGTGCAGCCGCCGAAACGCGACGGTGAACCCTGGAATGAGCAGCGCAAGCGACGCGATCAGGTTCAGCGGCCCGCTACCATCCCATCCCAGTCCGATGATCGCGTCCACGATCGACGTGGCGATGCCGACGACGAACGAAAACAACGTGAACATCCAATATTCCATCCGGCGCGACCGGCCGCGAACCTCGAAATACCGCCGCAGCGGCAGCAACATCCACTCCATCATCATCCCCCCGTTTGTCGTTATCCATGTGTCGCAACCCGGCGGTCACAACGCAATCGTTCAATTGGTCGGTGCTCGCCGCCGATAGCTGAGCGCCTCCGCGACATGCGCCCGCCCGATTCCGTCCGCCCCCGCAAGATCGGCGATGGTCCGGCTGACCCGCAGCACGCGGTGGAAGCCGCGCGCCGACAGCCGCATCGATTCCGCCGCCTGCGCCAGCAGTGTCCGTGCCGGCACGTCGAGCACCGCCACACGTTCGAGCACACCGCCATCCGCCTCGGCATTGGTCCGCACCCCGTCGGCGGCATAGCGTTCGCGCTGCACCGCCCGCGCCGCCGCCACGCGCGCCGCGACTTCGCGCGACCCTTCGGCGGGCGGCGGCAGGACCAGATCGGCGGCGCTGACCGCCGCCATCTCGATCGCCAGATCGATCCGGTCGAGCAGCGGGCCCGATACCTTCGCCTGATAATCGGCGGCACAGCGCGGCGCGCGGGCACAGGCGAGCGCCGGATCGCCCAGATGCCCGCAGCGGCACGGGTTCATCGCCGCGATCAGTTGCACCCGCGCCGGAAAGGTCACATGCGCATTGGCGCGCGCGACGCTGACCTGTCCCGTCTCCAGCGGCTGGCGCAGCGAATCGAGCACCGCCCGCTGAAACTCGGGCAATTCGTCGAGGAACAGCACGCCCAGATGCGCCATGCTGATCTCGCCCGGCTTCACCCGCAGCCCGCCGCCGGTCAGCGCCGCCATCGACGCCGAATGATGCGGCGACCGGAACGGCCGCACCCGCGTCATCCGCCCGCCGGTCAGCGTCCCCGCGACCGACGCGACCATCGACGCTTCCAGCGCCTCGGCCGCATCCAGCGGCGGCAATATCCCCGGCAGACACGACGCGAGCAGCGACTTGCCCGCCCCCGGCGGCCCGACCATCAGCAAATTGTGGCCACCCGCCGCCGCTATTTCCAGCGCGCGCTTCGCGGTCTCCTGCCCCTTCACCTGGGCGAGATCGTTGCCGCGCCACCCGTCCTCGGCCCCGCCGGGTTCGGGATTGCCGAGCAGTTGCTCGCCCTTCAAATGGTTGAGCAACGACAGCAGGTCGGGCGCGGCGACCACCGGCGTACCGGCCCATGCCGCTTCCGCACCCTGTTCGGCGGGACAGATCAGCGACCGCCCCTCCCCGCTCGCCAGCATCGCCGCCAGCAGCACGCCGGGCGATCCCGCAATCCGTCCGTCGAGGCTCAGTTCACCAACGACCAGATAGTCGGAGAGCGTTTCGGCATCCACCACCCCCATCGCCGCCAACAGGCCGAGCGCGATCGGCAGGTCGTAATGCGATCCTTCCTTGGGCAGATCGGCGGGCGATAGATTGACGGTGATCCGCTTGGGCGGCAGCGACAGGCCGATCGCGGCGATCGCGGCGCGGACCCGTTCGCGGCTTTCGCCCACCGCCTTGTCGGGCAGGCCGACGACGACGAACGCCGGGACGCCCGGCGCGAGTTGCACCTGCACCTCCACCCGCCGCGCCTCGAGTCCGAGATACGCCGCCGTCGATACGATCGCGACCATGACTGCCCCTGTTCCCCTTGGGCCGCCGTGTCCCGCATCGGATCGACGCGGTCAAGCGACCGGGCGTCGCAGCCGTCTTGAACCGGCAAGACACGGGTGGCATGGCAGCATATCATGCAGATCCTCCTCCTGGCGCTCGGTGCCTTGCTGATCCTCGCGACGCCGGTGGTCGCGGTGCTGCCGGGTCCGGTCGGGATCTTCACCTTCGCCGCCGGGCTGGCGCTCATTCTGCGCAACTCGCGCTGGGCACGGCGCCGCTTCGCGCGGACCATGCGCCGCTTCCCGCGGATGCGCGCGCTGTCGGACCGGGCGCTACGCCGGCCGAGTGCCAGACGGCGGCGGCTGCGCGCCGATCTGATCGCCTCCTCCGTTGACTTGGAAGCGGTGCATCGCTAAGGGGCTGACCACGCGGCCGCCGTCACTGGCGGCTTTTTACGTTCTAGCAGTTTGAATACCCGGGGAATGAGTGATGAAGCGGACTTTTCAGCCGAGCAACCTGGTACGGGCCCGTCGTCACGGCTTCCGCTCGCGCATGGCGACGCCGGGCGGCCGCAACGTGATCCGCGCCCGTCGTGCGCGCGGCCGCAAGAAGCTGTCGGCCTAAGGAAAATGCTTCGCCGCCGGGATTATCTGGCGGCGAATGCGGGACGCCGGGCCCCGATGCCCGGCTTCGTCCTGCTGGTGCGACCGCGCCGTGCGGACGAACTGGCCGAATCGCCCGATGCGATGCGAATCGGCATTACCGTATCGAAGAAGGTCGGAAACGCCGTCGTCCGCAACCGGATGAAGCGGCGTTTTCGCGCGCTT
Organism: Sphingomonas sp. BL-S-05; assembly: GCF_055521695.1. Lineage (NCBI taxonomy): Bacteria > Pseudomonadati > Pseudomonadota > Alphaproteobacteria > Sphingomonadales > Sphingomonadaceae > Sphingomonas > Sphingomonas sp. BL-S-05. Next base: position 1,863,488 of record NZ_CM145499.1, read on the forward strand.
GCCGCCGAAATGCTGCCCGATCTGGGCATTGCCGGAGCCGATCACGTGCTGATCGGGCGGGCGAGCGGGATCGAACGCCCCTTCGACGATCTCAAGGCCGATCTGACCAAGGCATTGCGCAAGGTCCAGCGGTGACCGGCGACGGCGAATCGCCCCGGCCGGGCATTGCCGCCCGCGCGTTGATGCTGATCGCGCGCGCGTGGCAATTGGGGCCGTCGCTGATCCTGCCGCCCTCCTGCCGCTATCAACCTTCCTGTTCGGCCTATGCAATCACCGCCATTGCCCGCTATGGCGCGGCAAAGGGGGGCTGGCTGGCCGCGAAACGCATCGCGCGCTGCCATCCCTGGGGCGGGCACGGCCACGACCCGGTGCCTTAGAGCCTAAGGATTTCGCGTGAAGAACGACCAGAAGAATTTCCTGCTGTTCGCGGTACTGGCCGCACTGGTGCTGTTCGGCTGGCCGTACATCGCCAACCACTTCTTTCCAGCCGCCAATCCGCCGGTGACGAAGCTGGAGGACGGCAAGAGCAAGCCCGTCGCCAATCCCGCAACGGACCCCGCCGCCGATACCGCGAACGCGATTCGCGACCGGGCGGTGGTCCTGCGCGAAACCCCACGTATCGCGATCGAAACGCCCAGCGTGCGGGGATCGATCAACCTGCGCGGCGGCCGCATCGACGACCTCGTGCTGGTGAAGCACAAGGAAACGATCGACGCCAATTCGCCGCCGGTGCGGCTGCTCTCCCCGTCGGGCACCGCCGACGCCTATTTCGCGCAATTCGGCTGGAGCGGCACCGGCGTGTCGGCACCGCCCGCGGATGCGCTATGGACCGCGAGCGGCACGAAGCTGACCCCGCAGGCCCCGGTCACGCTGTCGACCACCGTCGGCACGCAGCGGTATCAGATGCAGATTTCGGTCGATGACGGCTATATGTTCACCGTCCGCCAGAGCGTCGCCAATGCCGGACCGCAGCCGATCCAGGTCGCGACCTATGGCCTGCTCAGCCGCCGCGGCGCGCCGGTCGACAAGGACACCATGACGATCCAGGTCGGCCCGGTCTACGAAGCGGGCAACGGCGTGAAGTTTGACGTCGATTACAAGGACATCGACGAAGCGCCCGAGGCGTTCAACACCAAGGGCGGCTGGCTCGGCTTCACCGACCATTACTGGATGACCGCGCTCATCCCCGATCAGGGCGTACAGCACACGCTGACGCTGAAGGGCGGCGACCAGCGGCATCAGGCGGACTATCGTTCGCCGACGCTGACCGCGCTCGCGCCGGGACAGGCGCTGACGCAGAGCGTGCGCTTCTTCGCCGGCGCCAAGGAGAACAAGCTGCTCAACGCCTATGAGGAACAGGGCGTGCCCTATTTCTCGCGCGCGATCGACTGGGGCTGGTTCCGCATCGTCGAGGAGCCGATCTTCGTCTATCTCGACTGGCTGTTCCGTCTGGTCGGCAATTTCGGCGTCGCGATCATCCTGCTGACCGTCACGATCCGCGGGCTGATGTTCCCGATCGCCCAGCGCCAGTTCGCGTCGATGGCGGCGATGCGCGCCATCCAGCCGAAGCTGAAGGCGTTGCAGGAGCGGTACAAGGACGACAAGCCGCAGCTGCAGCAGAAGATGATGCAGCTGTACAAGGAGGAAAAGGTCAATCCGGTCGCCGGCTGTCTGCCGACGCTGATCCAGATTCCGATCTTCTACGCGCTGTACAAGGTGCTGTTGCTGACCATCGAAATGCGGCACCAGCCGTTCGTCGGCTGGATTAAGGATCTGTCGGCGCCCGATCCGGCGACGATCCTCAACCTGTTCGGCTATCTCGATTTCACCCCGCCGCACTTCCTCGCGATCGGCATCGTGCCGGTGCTGCTCGGCATCTCGATGTACTTCCAGTTCAAGCTGAACCCGGCGCCGATGGACGACATGCAGAAGCAGGTCTTCGGCCTGATGCCATGGGTGCTGATGTTCATCATGGCGCCGTTCGCGGTCGGGCTGCAGGTTTACTGGATCACGTCGAACCTGCTGACGATCGCCCAGCAGCAGCTGCTCTATTCGCGGCATCCGGCACTCAAACAGGCCGCCGCGAAGTGAACGACCTGCCACCCCCGCCGCCGGGCGACGACCGCTTCGATCCCGAACAGATCGAAGCGGCGCGCAAGATCTTCGCGGGGCCGATCCAGTTCCTGAAGTCCGCGCCGTCGCTCGAGCATCTCCCCGCGCCGGACGTGCCGGAGATCGCCTTTGCCGGGCGGTCGAACGTCGGCAAGTCGTCGCTGCTCAACGCGCTGACCGGCCGCACGTCGCTGGCGCGGACGTCGGTCACGCCGGGGCGGACGCAGGAGCTGAACTTCTTCGACATCGGCACGCCGCTCAAATTGCGGCTGGTCGACATGCCCGGCTATGGCTTCGCCAAGGCGCCCAAGGACATGGTCCGCAAATGGCGCTATCTGGTGAACGACTATCTGCGCGGACGACAGGTGCTGAAGCGCACGCTGGTGCTGATCGACTCGCGCCACGGCATCAAGGATGTCGATCGCGAGGTGTTCGAGATGCTCGACAAGGCGGCGACCAGCTATCGCATCGTCCTGACCAAGACCGACAAGATCAAGGCGACCGAGCTCGACGACGTCTATGCCGCGGTCGGGGAGGAAGTCCGCAAACGCCCCGCCGCGCACCCCGACGTCATCTCGACCTCCAGCGAAAAGGGCATGGGCATCGCCGAGCTGCGCGCGGCGGTGATCGAATCGATCGGCTGACGAAAAAGGCTTTGTATCCCCGCGCAGGCGGAGATCCAGGGTAATAAAGCGCTACGTGCGTGGCTCTGGATCCCCGCCTTCGCGGGGATACCGCACGCCACGTCACCCCTGCCGCGACGCGAACAACCCCGCCCCCAGCGCCACCGCGCCGACCGACAGCGCACAGGCGACCACCATCAACACCCCGTCGCGCACCAGCAGCGCGATGCCGAACGCCATGATCGCCGCCATCGGCGCGGTACTGGCAAAGGGCAGTAGTTCGAGCGGCGGCACGGTCAGACACAGCAGGATCACCGCGACGCCGGCGACCTTGACCATCGGCCCCTTGGTCAGCGCCGGCAGACGGCCGTGGAACCACTTGTCCATCCGCTTCGCGATCGGCCGCGTCTTGTCGGCGACCTTGACCAGCTTCTCCCCCTTCAATCCACGATTGGCGAGGATTCCCGGCAGCCACAGATGTTCGCGCCCGAACACCAACTGCACCGCCAGCAGGATCATCACCGCCGCCATCGCCGTCGGCAGCCCCGGAATGCCGCCGACCGGCGAGATGTCGATCATCGGAAAGATGATGAAGAATGGACCATAGGCGCGCTGGCCGAGCGCCTCGAGCATGTCGCCCAGCTTCGCCTTGTCGTCGCCGGCCTGTTCGCCCAGTTCCTGCAACCGGTCGAGCACCTCGCCGACGCTGTGCGGATCACCGCGTTTGTCGTTATCCGCCATGGCATTGGCAACGGATTGTTTCGGTCGCGGTTCCAATGGCTCGACACACCGGGACCGACGTGGCACGACCGGCCCCATGCTGAAGCTCATCATCGGGAACAAGGCCTATTCCTCCTGGTCGCTGCGCGGCTGGCTGGCGGCCAAGCTGTCGGGCCTGTCGTTCGAGGAGGTCGTCGTGCCGCTGTACGACGCCGACTGGGACAAGCGCCGCGAGGGCGACGAGTTCGCGCCGTCGTCGGGCTCGGTCCCGATCCTGTGGGACGGCGACGAAATCGTCGTGTGGGACAGCCTGGCGATCGTCGAATATCTCAACGAGAAATCGGGCGGCGAGAAATTCTGGCCCGCCGATCCGGCGGCGCGCGCCATGGCGCGGTCGATGGCGGCGGAGATGCATTCGGGCTTCGCGCCGCTGCGCCGCAAGCACAGCATGAACGTCCGGCAGGTCTATGACCCGATCCAGCCCGACGAGGACGTGCTGGCGGACCTGTCGCGCATCTACGAGCTATGGGCGCAGGCGCGGGCGCGCTTCGGCCATGGCGGCGATTTCCTGTTCGGTGAATTCGGCGCGGCCGACATCATGTTCGCGCCGGTGGCGACGCGGATCGTCACCTATTCGCTGCCCTGCCCGCGCTTCGCGATGGGGTACATCATCACCCTCATCAACCATCCGTGGATGCAGGACTGGATCGCCGCCGCGCAGGAAGAGGAATGGGTGCTGGAACAATATGAGCAGCCGGTGAAGTAACTCCCCCCCGGCACGGGGAGGAGTTACGCCAGGAACGCCGCGATCGCGTCGCCGAGTTCCTTCTTCACCACCGCGCTCATATGATTGCCCGGCGTTTCGACCAGCCGGGCATCGGGCAGCAGCTCGGCGAGCGCGCGATGGCTGCCATTGTCGTCGTCCTCTTCGCCCGCGAGCACGAGCACCGGCTGGGCAATGCCGGCGAGTTCCGCGCGCGAGGTATCGACGAAGGTGTCGAGGATACCGAGCAACGCCACCGGATCGCCGCCGGTGGTCTTCAGAAACGCCTCGGCCATCCACTCGCTCGACCCGCGTTCGAAACTGCCGAGATTGGTCAGGATGCGGCGGAAATGCGCCGCACGCCGCCCGGTATCGAGCAGTCCTTCCAGCCCCATGCCGCTCAGCACCAGCCGGCCCGGCGTCGCCCCCATCGTCACCATCCGCACCGACGTCCGCGCGCCGAGCGAATAGCCGCCCAGATCATAGTCGGTCAGGCCGAGATGCTCGATCAGCGCCATCCCGTCCTTCGCCAGCGCGTCGGGCGGATAGGCGGCGGCGTCGTGCGGCCGGGCACTCAGTCCATGCGCGCGCAGATCGGGCAGAATGACCCGACGCCCCAGCGCCGCGACCTTCGCCGCATGGCCATATTTGATCCAGTTGGTCTGCGCATCGCTGAAATAGCCATGGATCAGCACCACCGGTCGCCCCGCGCCCAATTCGGTCCAGCCAATCTCGACCCCGTCGAAACTGGCGAAGCGGTGGGTCGTGGGTTCAGGATGGGCCAAGTGCGTTCTTCCAGCGTTCGATGGTCGGTGGGTGTTCGTCCGCGCGATATTCGGGCAGGCCACGCGTGTCGAGCCATTGCGCATGCCAACTCTCGACCCCGAAATGATGGTGCGGCCGGAACCGCGCCGGTTCGTCGAAACTGCCGATCGTCAGGTCGATATTGTCGCCATCGGGAAATTCGAAGCTGAGCGGCGTCCCGCAGTCGCGACAGAAGCCACGCCTGGCGATCGGCGACGATGCATAGAGATCGGGACGACGGTCCCACGCCACATCGCGCTTGGCGACGTTCTTGAACGCGATCGAAACGCCGCCGGTCGCGCGCTGGCACATGCGGCAATGGCACAGATACGCCTCGTCATCGCGAATCGTGACCGTATAGCGGACCCGCCCGCACTGACACCCGCCCGACACCACTTCGGCCATGCGACGTCCTTTCGTTGCCAATCCACAAACCGGGCGACCCGGCACCGGTTCCCGCCGCGATCCATAGCGCGTCGGACCCATCCGAATTAGCCGCTTCACCTGTCCCCCGAAGCAGGATAGTAACTCACGCAACAAAAGAACAACGGGGAGGATGCCGGCCTGACCGGAGACCAACGCCATCGCCCCCGCCCTGCCCCATAGCGCCGTTCCGCACAGCCGGTCCGAAGACGTCTATGCCATCATCGTCGGGTGCGTGATGATCGCGCTCGGGCTGGCGCTGCTGCGGGCGGCGGGGCTGGTGACCGGCGGCATCGCCGGGGTCGCGCTGCTGGTATCCTATCTCGTGCCGCTGCCGACCGGCGTGTTGTTCACGCTCATCAACATCCCGTTCTTCCTGTTCGCGAAGCGGGCGATGGGGACGCGGTTCATGCTGCGCACGATCGCCGTCAATGCCGGCATCGCACTGTTCTCGACCATGGCGCGCTACGGCTTCCGCATCGTCGAGGTGCACCCCGCCTTTGCCGCGATCGCCGGTGGGACCGTCATCGGCATGGGCATCCTCGCGCTCGCACGTCACGACGCGGGTGTCGGCGGCACCGGGGTCGTGACGCTATGGTTGCAACGGACTCGCGGCTGGAATGCCGGGCGGACCCAGATCGCGATCGACCTCGGCATTCTTGCGGCATCGTTCGCGGTGGTGGCACCGGTGCAGGTGGCCTGGTCGGCGCTCAGCGCCGCGGCGATCAGCGGCATCCTGATCGCCTGGCACCGGCCGGGACGCTATACCGGTTACTGACGGTTACGCGCTCAGCACCGCCCCGCCATGATCGCGCAACATCGCCGCCGCACGTTCGGTGGCGGTGCGAATGTCATCGGAGAGCGATTTTACCTCGCGGGCGACCACCGCAAAGCCGGTGCCCGCTTCCCCCGCCCGCGCCGCTTCAATCGCGGCGTTCAGCGCGACCAGTCGCGTCTGCGCGGTGATGTCGCCGATCGACGCGACGATGCCGGCCAGCTGCGTCATCGCCGATTGCAGCGCTTCCTTCTGCCCCTCCAGCGCGGTGCGGAAGCGGTTGCCCTCTTCCAGACGCGCCTGCACCTCATGCTCCAGCGCAATCTGCCGGGTCATGTCGGTCGCGATCTTGACGATCTTCGACGGGCGCCCCTGCTCGTCTAGCACCGGGTTATAGGTCGCCTGCAACCATACGTCGCGCCCATGCCGGTCGATCCGCCGGTATAGCCCGCCCTCGAACGCACCCCCGGCCAGTTTCCGCCAAAGCGCGGCATAGGCCGGCGAGATGCCGTCGGCGGGCGTGCAGAAGATGCGATGGTGCCGGCCGACGATCTCGGCCAGCCCATATCCCATCGTGTCGAGGAACGTGTCGTTCGCCCACCGGATCGTTCCGTCTAGCGCGAACTCGATCACCGCCTGCGAACGGCAGATCGCTTCCCATGCACCTTGATGCACGGCATCGTCGCGGACGGGTCCCGTATCCATGCGCAAAATGTAGCGTGGACTGGTTAACGACCCTTTAGGACATGACCGCCTTTTGTGACGAACTATGTCCGCCTGCGGACCGTCAGTCCTTTTTCAGGTGCCGGCGTCCCAGCAATTCCGCAATCTGCACCGCGTTCAGCGCCGCACCCTTGCGCAGATTGTCGGACACGCACCACAGGGCCAGCCCGTTCTCGACGGTCGAATCCTCGCGCACGCGGCTGACATAGGTGGCGAAGTCGCCGACGCATTCGATCGGCGTCGCGTATCCGCCGTCCTCGCGCTTGTCGACCAGCATGATGCCCGGCGCCTCGCGCAGGATCTTCTGCGCATCTTCGGCCGACAGTTCGTTTTCCATCTCGATATTGATGGCTTCGGAGTGACCTACGAACACCGGCACGCGGACACAGGTCGCGACGACCTTGATCTTGGGATCGAGGATCTTCTTGGTCTCGACCACCATCTTCCACTCTTCCTTGGTCGACCCGTCGTCGAGGAAGCTGTCGATGTGCGGGATCACGTTGAACGCGATCTGCTTGGTGAACTTCTTCGGGTCCGCCGAGTCACCGACGAAGATGTTGCGGCTCTGTTCGAACAGCTCGTCCATGCCCGCCTTGCCCGCGCCGGACACCGATTGATAGGTGGCGACGACGACGCGCGTGATCGTCGCGGCATCGTGCAGCGGCTTGAGCGCGACGACCATCTGCGCGGTCGAGCAATTGGGGTTGGCGATGATGTTGCGCGCCTTGTACCCGTCGATCGCCTCCGGGTTCACTTCGGGCACGATCAGCGGCACGTCGGGGTCCATGCGGTACAGCGACGAATTGTCGATAACGGTGCAGCCGGCGGCGGCGAATTTCGGCGCATAGACCTTGGTCGCTTCGCTGCCGATCGCGAACAGCGCCATGTCCCATCCGGTGGGATCGAAATGCTCGATATTCTGAATCTTGTACTGCTTGCCGGTCTCGCCGAAATCGGCCATCTCGCCCGCCGAGCGCGACGATGCCAGCACCGCCAGATCGTCGATCGGAAATTCGCGCTCGGCCAGGATGTTCAGCATTTCGCGACCGACATTGCCGGTCGCCCCGGCGACGACTACCCGATAACCCACTCGACTTCTCCGCGATCAAATCTTGCGCGCGGCATACCGGTTTTGCACCTTTTGTAAAGTCACGCTGCCGCCAGCGTTGGCCCCGGCAGCACCTCCACCGGCCCGCGTGGGTGGCGGAAGGGCTGTCGCTGCCAGTAAGCGAGGCTGCGCCACGTCCATTCGAGCGGTCCCATCGCGAAAAACCGCGCCCAGACAAGCGCCGCAACGGCACTGACGACGATCACGCCGGTCGCAATGGCGAACTGCGCGGCATGGCCGTAACGGCCCCACAGATTGAAGCCATAGGGCGCGAACAGGATATGCAGCCCGATAATCTGTTCGAGGAAATAGACCGAGAATGCCATCCGCCCGACCGTCTTGAACGGTGCCAGCACCCGCGCGCCCGTGGCGGATTTCATCGCGAGATTGACCAGCGCGACATGGCCGATGCTGACCGCGATCCGGGCAGCTTCCTCGGTGATCCAGATCGTCTTGGCCGTCGGCAGGAAGGGCAGCACCTCCGTCACGCCAATGGCACGGGCGGTGATGCCGAACCCATAAGCGGCAAGGGTCAGCCCGAGATAGAAGCGCGCGCTTCGACCGCCCTGAATGACCCGCCATTTCCATAGCGCGATGCCGATCAGCATCATGCAGAACGCCTCGACAACGGCGATGGCGATGAACCCCTTGCCGACCATGAACTTCATCCAGCCATTCCAGCCGAAACTGGCATAGGGCAGCCAGCCGCCGGCATGCGCCTTGCGCTCGTTGACCAGATCCTTCGCCATCTTCTCGTTCGGCTGGCGCTTGGCGAGTTTCTGGTTCCATTCGGCCAGCGCCTTGGCGTCGTCCTTCGCGACCGGACGGCCGGCCGCCTTCGCCGCCTCGGCACGCTCGACCTTCGCCTCCATCGCCAGCCGGGGGATATATTCCATGGTGCCGCCGACCGCCGTGAACAGCGCGAACAGGCTGCCGATCGCGACCAGCGCCTTCGGCCCCAACAGGCGGAACGGGAACAGGAACAGCGACGCCAGCGCATAGATCGTCAAAATGTCGCCGACCCACAGCACGACGAACACGTTGACCAGTCCGAAGAACAACAACCACAAGGTCCGGCGGTAGAAGAGATCGGCGACCGCGACCGGCCCGTCGGGACGCATCGCCCGCGCGGTCAGTACCATGAAGCCGGCACCGAACAGCAATTCGAGCGTGCCGCGCTGCGTCCCCTCGAGGAAGATGAAGACGAAGCTCCATGCGAACTTGTCGATGGGCGTCCAGCCGATCCAGCGCGGATCGGCGAACAGCTTGGTGATCGGCGACGCCTGCGACACGATGTTCATGTAGTAGATGGCGAGGATGGCCAATCCGCGCAGGACGTCCAGCACCTCGATCCGCGCCCGCCCGGTGACCGGCGCGATCCCGCCGACTGCTTCCGCCATCGCCCGACTCCCCCAAGTCCTCGCCCACGAGGCTAGGCTTGGCAAAAGTCGGGCGTCAATACTCCGTTTAGAGGTTACTTTTCGACGACTTGCCGGTCGAGAAAGTCGAGGATCGTCTTCCACAGATGTTCGCTGATGCCGGGCCCGCCGACCCGGTGCGTCTGCCCCGGATACAGCATCAATTCGAACGGCGTCGCGCTCTTCTGCATCGCCGCCATCATCGCCGTCGAATGTTCGAGGACGACGTTATCGTCGGCCATGCCGTGGATCAGCAGCAGCGGATCCTTGATCTTCGCCGCATCGGGCACCGTCGCCGACGCGGTATAGGCATCGCCCACGACGCGCGGATCGCCCATATAGCGCTCGGTATAATGGGTGTCGTACAGCTCCCAGCGCGACACCGGCGCGCCGGACACGCCCGCGGCGAACACCCCCGGCGCCTTTTCCAGCATTTTCAGCGTCATATAGCCGCCATAGGACCAGCCATAGGTCGCGATCTTGTCCGGCGCGACGAACGGCAGCGTCTTCAGATAGTTCGCCCCGGCGATCTGGTCGTCGACCTCGACCGTTCCCATCGCCTGGTGAATCTGATCCTCGAACGCCTTGCCGCGTTCGGGCGATCCGCGGTTGTCGATCTCGAACCAGATCCAGCCACGATCGACCAGATATTGCCGGAGCGCCCCGCCCCACGCACGCTTCACCACCTGGCTGCCGGGGCCACCGTAATGCGAGAAGAACACGGGGTAGCGCTTGCCCGGCTCCAGCTTCGGCGTGATCATGTTCCAGTAGAGCGTCGAACCGTCCGCCGCCTTGATCGTCCCGAACTCGGTCGGGCGGTGGCTGGCGACATAGGGCGAATAGGGGTGGTCGCCGGTCAGGGCATTCTCGTTGATCCATGCGATCCGCTTGGCGGCGGTATCGGCCAGATAGGTCTGCGCCGGCTGGTCGGGGTTGGACCGCGACACGATCAGCCGCGACGCCTTTCCATCCATCGACGCGCTGTACGACCACCCCCGCTTGGTCAGCCGGCTGATGGCATTGGGCCGGTTCAGATCGACGCGGTACAGCTGCCGCTCCAGCACATCGTCCTTGTTGGCGAGGAAATAGATGCGCCCCTTCGCCTCATCGACCCCGGCCAGATCGGACACCATCCATTTGCCGCTGGTCAGCTGCGTCCACTTGCCGCCTTTCCAGCGGTAGAGATGCGCATAGCCGTCGCGTTCCGACGACCAGATCAGGCTGCCATCCTTCATCGCGTGATAGGCGTTGGACAGGTTGACCCAGCTTTTCGGCCCGCTCTCTTCGCTGAACAGGACGGTCGCCGCCCCCGTCGCCGGATCGACGCGGAGCATGTCGAGCCTCGTCTGTGACCGGTTCTGCCGCTGGACCAGCAGCGCCTTCCCATCGGGCGTCCAGTCGACCCGCGCCAGATAGATGTCGGGATCGGGGCCTAGATCGACCTTCACCTTGTTCGACCCATCGGGCTTCATGACGTACAGTTCGACCAACACGTTGGCCGTACCCGCCTTCGGGTAGCGCTGCTGATAGATGCTGGTTCCCTCGGCCCCGATCGCCGATCGCGTGACGATGCCGACCGGCGCCTCGTCGAAGCGTTCGACCGCGATCAAGCGGTCGTCGGGCGACCACCAATAGCCGGTGCGCCGGTCCATTTCCTCCTGCGCGACGAACTCCGCCTCGCCGAAATGGACGGTATCCTTGCCCTCGGTCGTGACCGGCGTCTCCTGGCCCGTCTTCAGGTCGAGCGTCACCAGATTCTGGTCGCGCACGAAGCTGACATAGCGCCCCTCGGGGCTGACCACCGGGTTCAGCTCACCGCTCTCGCTGTTGGTCAGCCGCCGGACATTGCCGTCGATCGACGCCAGATACAGGTCGCCGTCCAACGGCACGAGGATCGACTTGCCATCGGGCGCCCAGTCATAGGCGAGGATGCCGCGCTTGCCGGTCAGCGACCGGTCGCGCTCGCGCTGCATCTTCTCCGCCTCGGACAGCGCGGCGCCGGTGCCGACCTTCTTCGAATCGACCAGCATCCGCCATTCGCGGCTGGTCGTGTCCATCGCCCACAGGTCGAACCGCTCGCGTTCGTCGGCGCGGTTGCGTAGCAGCGTCACATATTTGCCGTCGGGCGACAGCCGCAGATTCTGCGGCGCCGTCCCGTTCAGATCGGGGCTGGCAAAGACGCGTTCGAGCGTCAGATCCCCTGCCTTCACCGCCTCGCTCGCCGCTACCGGCGCTGCCGGTTCACTCGCCATGCCGGCCTGACCCAATGCCAGCAACGCCGCACCCATCAACCATTTGACCATATTGCCCCATAAGTCCTGCGGTGAAACCGCGCCGATCGTAACAACGGTTATCGTCGGACTGGGGGCGGAGGTAAATGGCGGAGTTTGTAGGAGCGGAACCTCGGGTCGTCCCTCCGTCGCTCCCGCGCAGCCCGCTGCAAAACGCCTGTGCCTATCCGTGCCCCCGCGAAGGCGGGGGCCCAGGGCGACACGCGCAAGCCTTGGTTTCGCCGGGCTCTGGACCCCCGCCTTCGCGGGGGTACGGTGGGTTCGGGGTTAAGCAAAGAATTTCGCAGACGCCCCCCATGCGGGAATGACGCACAACCTCCCCCTACATTGTCTCGCCCGGATCGACGCCCCACAACCGCGCCTGTTCGACATAGCCGCCGCGCCCGCGCACGTCGAAGAAGCACCACGCGCCGTTGCACCGCGACAGCCGCCCGACCACGCCCGGCGCCGCGCGCCACACCACCGCCGCGCCCGATTGCGGCGACGCGCGCAGTTCGATCACCTCGCGCCCGACGAACGCGGTGCGCCGGTCGCTCAGCAACCCGACCTGCAACCATCCGCGCGTGCCGTCGGGGTCCTCGACCCGGCGCCAGTCCTGATAGATGTCGACGACCTTGATCGGCAGGTCGGCGCGGCGATACACCCATTGCGTCGGATAATTCTTGCCGGGGCCGCTGCGCATCCGCGCCTCGCCCGCCGCGATCGACGCATAATAAGGCGGCTTGCGGCGCTGCGCCTCCGCCGATCCGGTCGCCAGCACCACCAGCATCGACGCGACCGCGATCGATTGCCTTGCGAAGCGCATGTTATCGTCCCCTTTTGTCCGAACCCTGCCTGTATCGGCAACGACACCATGCCCGCAAGCCGTTGACGCAGGTTCGCCCAAGCGCCAATCCGGTAACCATGAACGGTACCGCGCCCCCGCCCCGCCATCCGCGAGTCCAGGTGACGCGACGTCTGCCGGCGGCGACCGAGGGGAGGATGGCGACGCTGTTCGACACGGTGTTCAGCCCCGACGACCATGCCTTTACCCGCGACGAACTCGCCGCCGCCATGGCCGATTGCGACGTCTTCGTCCCCGCCGTCACCGACGTCATCGACGCCGCGCTGATCGACGCCGCGCCCGACCGCCTGCGCCTGATCGCCAATTACGGCGCGGGCGTGAACCATATCGACCTGAAGGCCGCCCGCGCCCGCCGCATCATCGTCACCAACACGCCGGGCGTCCTGACCGAAGATACCGCCGACATGGTCATGGCGCTGATCCTCGCCGTGCCGCGCCGGCTGGCCGAAGGGGAAAAGCTGGTCCGATCGGGCGAATGGAAGGGGTGGAGCCCCGGCGGGATGCTGGGCCACCGCATCGGCGGCAAGGCGCTGGGCATCATCGGCATGGGCCGTATCGGACAGGCCGTCGCCCGCCGCGCCCGTGCCTTCGGCCTGTCAATCCACTACCACAACCGCCACCGCCTGCCCGAGGTGGTCGAGGCCGAACTCGGCGCGACATGGCATGCCGATCTCGACGCGATGCTGGGGCAGATCGACCTGCTGACCATCCACACCCCGCGCAACGCCGACAGCGAGAACCTCCTCGATGCCCGCCGCATCGCCCGCCTGCGCCGCCACGTCTATCTCATCAACGCCTCGCGCGGCGGGATCGTCGACGAAGAGGCGCTGGTCGACGCACTGGAGGGCGGGCGGCTGGCCGGTGCCGGCTTGGACGTCTGGGCGCATGAACCGGCGATCGACCCCCGCCTGCTGGCGCTGCCCAATGTCGTGATGACCCCGCATATGGGATCGGCGACGCTGGAAGGCCGCGTGGCGATGGGGGAGAAGGTGATCACCAACATCCGCGTCTGGGCGGACGGGCATCGCCCACCGGATCAGGTGTTGGAGGGGTTGCGGTAGGGTGAGTGGTCGCAGGACCGCTTTCGCCCAGGAGCGGACATTCAGGTCAAGAAATGCCGCCTAAGAGCATCGATGAAGTGGCTGTAATCGATATGGGCTCCGGGAAAGGCGAATTGCTCAAACACTGGCGCGAGTTGCTCTCTGTCCCATTTCGCTGATTGGGATAGAATGGCGAGCATCTGCTGCTGGTTGTGCGCGTCCCAAGCCTCAAACCGAGGCCTAACCCAGTCTGTCACGATCTGGTCGAGTCCTTCATCGGAGGAAGGATCATACTGCGCAAGAATGTCTGCGTCAGAATCCGACAAGCCATTCACATCAACGTCGCTCAGCCAAACCCCAAGGTCATCAGGTTCCCATCTCATTGCAGCCGTTTCTCAGTTCTAATATCCACTTTCCACCAAGTCAGGCCATTCCATACTTCCCTACTCCGCGCGTGCCTGCCACGATCACCACCAGTCCCTGTCGGACCCGCGCTCTTTGACACCGCCGCCCCACACAGCACGCAACCACGTCGCAAGTGTGAACTTAGTGAACTTTGGTCGAAAACCCTAAGCCTTCAGACCACTTAGCCATTCCGCAATCATCGCCTGCCCGGCGCGCACCGCCGCCGGTCCCAGCGTCCGGTACTCCTCGGTCAACTCGCCGCGATGGTTCGGGCAGTCGAGATAATCCAACCACGCCTCGAACCGCGCATCCTCGCCCATCTCGGCATGGAATTGCAGCGCCAGCAGGTTGGCACCCCGCCGGAACCCCTGCCGATAGCGCGCGGTCGTCGCCAGCAACTCGGTCCCTTCGGGCAGGTCGAACGTGTCGCCATGCCAGTGCAACACCGGCACCCCGGCGACATGGCGCAGCGGCGACTGTTCATCGGCAAGGTCGATCGGCGCAAACCCGATCTCGCATCCGCCGTCGCCCTTGTAGACGCTGGCCCCCAACGCCGCCGCCATCATCTGCGCGCCCAGACAGATGCCCAGCGTCGGCCGGTCCGCCGCCAGCCGCCGCGACAGCGCCGCGATCTCGCCCGGGATCCACGGGTGGTCGGCGACGTCATACACTCCCATCGGCCCGCCCATCACGATCAGCAGGTCGGGCGCGGTCAGGTCGGCGGTGGCGAAGGCGGGATCGGTCACGTCGATCCGGTCGATGACGTAGCCCGCCGCCTCCACCGGCGCACGATATCCGGCACAGCCTTCATAGGGAACGTGGCGAACGATCAACGCGGACTTCATGGGCGCAGTCTATCGCGACGCAGGTTAATGGCACCTGTAATGTTTCTTTGTGTTGCAATGGGACGGGTTTGGAACCCCGGCGGTGCAAAACCATTGGCGGCCCTGTGTGTACAACAGGAGTAACCCCATGAAAAAGATCGCGACTATCGTCCTCGCCCTCGCCGCCGGCAGCTCGCTGGCCGCCTGTTCGACGTTGCGCGGCGGCGCGATCGGCGCGGCGGGCGGCGCCGGCATCGCGGCGGCGACCGGCGGCAATGTCGAAAAGGGCGCGGCCGTGGGTGGCGTCGGCGGTGCGGTGGTCGGCACCGTCGCCGACGACTGATCGGGATCGACCGGGGCGGCACGCGCTGCCCCGGTCAGCTCTCAAGCAACCGGACCCGTTGCAGATCCTTGGGTCGGCCGAACGCCGTCAGCATCGCGATCAGTTCAGCGCGGTCGGGGGTCGGCACGGCAAGACCGCCGACCTCGACGAACACCCGCGATCGCGGCCAGACCGGTTGCCAGCCCGCCGCCCCGCATAGTTCGAAACCGGCCATGAACTCGACATCGACCCCGCCGACCGGCAGCGAGGCGTAAAAGGCCGAGCGGAACAGCGCATTGCCCGCCCCGCCCTTGCGCACCAGACCGGGCACGTCCGCGACCAACGGCACGTCGCGCATCGCCAGCAGCACGTCGACATCGTCGACCGCGAGCCGCTCCGTCGCATGCAGCGCCACGGCGGCGCCAGCAATCACCCACCATGGCTCCTGCGCCTGCCGCAACAGGCGATCGACCACGGCCAGCGCAGCGACGTGATCGCCCGACAGCCGCATCAATCCCCGGTCAGGATCCGATCGACCAACTGCTTCACGCTCGGCACGAACCCGTTCGAATAGAAGGGATCGCGCTTGAAGTTGTACGCGGCATGCCCTGCGAACATCAGATTCTGGTCGGTCGGCCCGCCATGGGCGATGTCCTGCAACGTCTTCTGGATGCAGAAGCTGCGCGGATCGGCCAGCCGTCCGGTCGAGTTGGTCTCGCTATCGGCCCAGCTCGAAAAGCTGCACTGCGACAGGCAGCCCATGCAATCCGCCTGATCCTTGCGGATGATGCCCTTTTCCTCCGGCGTCACGAACACCAGCGTGTTGTCCGGCGTCTTCAGCGCGTCGGTGAAGCCTAGGCCGAACCATTCGCGGGCGCGCAGCAGGTCGCCCTGCGTCACCCAGAAATTCTTGCCCTTCACCCCGACGTCGAGCTGGAAGACATGGTCGCCCGCTTGCTGCGTCGAGAAGGCGATCTGCCGCTCCGAACGCGCTTCGAGGTTGCGCAGGAACGGGTTGCGGACGGCGGACGAATAGAAGCCGGTCGGGCTGAACCGGTGCAACAGCACCTCGCCCTCCTCGATCTCCATCAGCTTCGCCTTCCATTCTTCGGGAATCGGGCTTTCCTGCGTCAGCAGCGGGCGGGTGCCGAACTGGAACGCGATCTTGCCCAGCTCGGGATTGTCGATCCAGTCGTTCCAGTCGCGCAGATACCAGACGCCACCGGCCATCACGATCGGCACGTCGTCGGAGATGCCGCCCTCGCGCATCGTCGCGCGCAGGTCGCGAACGCGCGGATAGGGGTCCTGCGGCTCCAGCGGATTCTCGGCATTCGACAGGCCGTTATGCCCGCCCGCCAGCCACGGGTCCTCATAGACCACCGCCGCCAGCCATTCCGCCGCCTTCGAATAGGCACGCTTCCACAACGCACGGAACGCCCGGCCCGACGACACGATCGGCAGATAGCTGACGCCATAGGAGGCGGTGATCTCGGACAGCTTGTACGGCATGCCCGCGCCGCAGGTCACGCCCGACACCAGCCCGCGGGTCCGCTCCAGCACGCCGTGCAGGATGCGCTGCGCCCCGCCCATTTCCCACAGGACGTTGATGTTGATCGCGCCCTTGCCGCCGGCGATCTCCCACGCGCGCCGCACCTGCTGCACCGCGCCCTCGATCGCATATTCGATCAGTTCCTCATGGCGTTCGCGGCGGGTCAGCGCCTTGTACACCTGCGGGATGATCTTGCCCTCGGCATCATAGCTGTCGGCATTGACCGCGGAGACGGTGCCGATCCCGCCCGCCGCCGCCCAGGCACCCGCCGAGGCGTGGTTCGTCGCGGCAACGCCCTTGCCCCCTTCGATCAGCGGCCAGACTTCGCGGCCGTTATAGACGATGGGCGACAGACCTTTGAACAACATGACCTCCAGCGGGAACTTCGGTGCGGGACGGACTGAACCGACGATCGCATCGAAGCGTCATTAATCGCAGCCGACGCCGAACGCGAGCAAATTGCGAGCACCGCGCGGTGCCGGACCCCCGAGACGGTGATGCCCAGCAATCCTGCCGTTACCCCAACGCCCCCGGCCGCCCGATCGCGCGTTCGTACAGCGCCTTGTAACTGGCGATCATCGTCGTCTCGTCGAACTCGGCATAGGCCTTGGCGCGGTTGCTTTCGCCGACATAATGGCTCGCCGCCGGATCGACCGCCAGCATCTGCAGCCGGTCGCGCAGATGCACTTCCATCCGGTCGATGCCCATATACGGCCGGTTCGGCTCCGAAACCATCCTGCCGATATCGCCCAGCGGCGGCGCGACGACCGGCAGCCCTGCCGCCATCGCCTCCATCACCGAAATCGGCTGCTGCTCGCTCTTCGACGACAGCGCGAAGATGTCGAACAGCCCCATGTACCGCCACGCTTCGGGCAGGAAGCCGGGCAGGTGAACGCGGTCGTCGATGCCCATCGCCTCGGCGGCGTCGAGGATATTCTGCCGCTCCGGCCCCTCGCCGACGATCACCAGCCGCACCTTGACCGAAATCCCACCGACCGAACGCACCAGCAGCGGCAGGTCCTTCACCTCGCGCAGCCCAGCGACGCAGCCGATCACGACCTCGCCCGGCTTGCGGCGGAAACCGGGGATCGCGTCGGGCGCGCACCCTTGCGCGAACCGCGCGACCGGTACGCCGTTGCCGATCAGGTGCAGCCGGCTATCGGGCTGTTTCCACACCGTCCGCGCCACGTCCAGCAACCGCTCCGACGGCACGACCAGCGCTTCGGCGGCGCCCAGCGCGAAGCGGCGATACAGGTTGCGCACCGGGTTCAGCCGGGTGGCCTCGTCCTCGTTGAAGCCGTCCTCGTGGTGGACAATCGGCGGTGCGCCCTTGGCGAACACCCGCCGCGCCATCACCCCGTCGATCGCGCCCCAGTTATAGGTCAGCACCAGATCGAAGCGGCGCATATATTTCGCGATCGCCTCGAACCGCGCGACCGACGGCTTGCCGGTCAGCGGCGGCGGATTCTGCGCGATCTCGTAGCGGATATGCTTGCCGATCGCCGCCTGCGCCTCGGTCCGTTCGGGCACGCCCGACACGATCGTGTGAACGGCGTTCGATCCCCATGCGTGCATCAGCCGGATCGCCCGCGCCTCCTTGCCGCCATAGGCGAAGGAGGAATGGAGGTGCAGGATGCGGACCGGCGCGCTCACGCCCCCGCCACCCGCGCCAGCAACCGGTCGATCGCCGCCGCCGCCTGCGGTTCGGTCAGGGTCGGAGCATGGCCGACCTGATCGACGGTCGCAAGCTCGGCCGTGTCGATACGCGCCGCCATCGCCGCCGCGACCTGCGCCGGAAGGATATCGGACAGTTCGCCGCGAACGATCGCCACCGGCTTGCCGGCCAGTGCTTCATAGGCGCGCCACATGTCCGGTCCCGCCTCGTTCCCCGGCACACGGAACGGCTCGGCGATCTTCATGTCATAGTCGAGGATGATCCGGCCCGCCGAATTCAGGCGATGCACCCGCTTGGCCATGTGCAGCCAGTCCTGCACCTCATAGCCGGGATAGACGTCGCTATTCGCTTCGGCGACGACCCGCGCCGCGTGCATCCAGGTCGGGTGGCTGACCTGTTTGCCGACATAGCCGCGAATGCGCCCCAATCCGACCGGATCGAGTTCCGGCCCGACATCGTTGAGCATCGCCGCCGCGATCCGGTCGCGATCGGTCGCCGCCAGCAACATGGTCAGGATGCCGCCCAGCGAGGTGCCGAATGCGACGACCTGCGGCAATTCCAGCTGGTTCAGCAGCGCCTCGACATCCTGCAGATAGACCAGCGGCACATAGGTCATCGGATCGCGGGCATAGCCGCTTTCCCCGCGCCCGCGCATCTCGGGAACGATCAGCCGCCATTGTCCGGCAAGCCGGTCGGCGACATCCTCCCAATCGCGCGCATTGCGGGTCAGCCCGTGCAGGCACAGGATCGCCGGCCGGTCGTCCCGCCCCGCATAGTCGCGATAATGCAGCCGGAGGCCGTCGTTCGACCACCAATAGCCATCGGTGAAGCGTTGCTTGTCGGATAGCGCCATCGCCCCCCATATCGCCGCATGGCCGAAAACCCGCAACCCGCTCGCTATCGCCCCCGCACCGATATTCTGGCGCTGGGCGAACCGTTCTACGATGCCGTGACCCCGGCGGCGTTTCCCGAACATATCCTGCGGTTCAGGAACGACCGGGCGGCGGTGGAGATCGGGATCGTCCCCATCGACCGTACCCCCGCGCAGGCGGGGGTCCAGAGCCCGGCAGAACCACCGGCAGCGATCGAAACCCTGGATCCCCGCCTTCGCGGGGATACGGGAGGGGGTGTTCTAACCCTTTCCAACGACGCCTGGCTCGACCATTTCGGCCGCTTCGCTCCCCTGCCCGGCAGCATCCCGCAGCCATTGGCGCTGCGCTATCACGGCCATCAGTTCCAGTCCTACAACCCCGATATCGGCGACGGCCGCGGCTTCCTGTTCGCGCAGGCGACGGACCAGCGCGACCGCCTGCTCGATCTCGGGACCAAGGGGTCGGGGCAGACCCCGTACAGCCGTTTCGGCGACGGTCGCCTGACGCTGAAAGGCGGCGTGCGCGAGGTGCTGGCGACCGAGATGCTGGAGGCGCTGCACGTCCCCACCTCGCGCAGCTTCTCGCTGATCGAGACCGGCGAGGAACTGGTGCGCGGCGACGAGCCCTCGCCGACCCGCTCGGCGGTGCTGGTCCGGCTGAACCATAGCCATGTCCGCATCGGCACCTTTCAGCGGCTCGCCTATGAACGCGACGCGGATGCCATGCACCGGCTGGTCGATTATGTGCTGACCCGCCTGCACGGCCGCACGCCGGGTAGCGCCCCGGCGATCGAATTGTTCGATGAGGTCGTCGGCCGCGTCGCCACGCTTGCCGCGCACTTCATGGCGGCGGGATTCGTGCACGGGGTGCTCAACACCGACAATATCAACGTCACCGGTGAGAGCTTCGATTACGGCCCGTGGCGGTTCGCCCCGATCTGGGACGCGGGCTTCACCGCCGCCTATTTCGACCATCAGGGCCTCTACGCCTTCGGCCGCCAACCCGACGCGATGCACTGGAACGTCATGCAACTGGCGGTCGCGCTGCGCACCATCGTCGAGGCACCGCCGCTGATCGAGGTGCTGGAGACCTTCCCCGAACGCTATGCAGCGGCGGCGGCGGAAGCGATGCTGTGGCGGCTCGGCGTTGCCCCGCGCGATCCGGCCACCGATCGCGCGCTGGCAGATGCGGTCACTGCCGCGCTTGCGGCGTCGCAGATGCCGATCGACCTTTTCTTCTTCGACGCATTCGGCGGCTGGCTACCCGAAGGCGACGCATGGACCGCGTTCGAAGCGGTCCGCGCGCTGCTGTCCGATTATCGCCCGCGCAGCGACCGCAGCCACCCCTATTGGTCCGATGCGGCACCCTGTTCGATGCTGATCGGCGAAGTCGAGCAAATCTGGGCCGCCATCGCCGAACGCGACGATTGGACGCTGTTCAATGACAAGGTCGCCGCCATCCGTCGCATGGGACAGGCCCTTGCCTGACCTCGACCGATCGTAGCAGACAACTGGCATCGTCGCGCGATCTGGTCCAAGGATGCGCGCACATCAGGAGGCGGATACGACTACGCATGGCCGAACTTGTCTCGACCGAACCCGCAACCGGCGCGACTCTGTGGCGTGCCCCTCTCGGCGATGCTGATACCGAAGTCGCCACCGCCCGCGCCGGCTGGGCCGGCTGGGCATCGCGCTCGCTCGCCTACCGGATCGAGGCGATGCGCCGCTTCGCCAATGTCGTGCGCAGCCGTGCCGAAGCCTTTGCCGACGTCATCGCCCGCGAAACCGGCAAGCCGTTGTGGGAAGCGCGGACCGAGGTCGAAACCGTCATCGCCAAGGTCGAAATCTCGATCACTTCCTATGGCGAACGCACCAGCCAGCGCCGGCTGGAATCACAGGCAAGCTCGCGCATGGCGCTCCGCCACAAACCGCATGGCGTGCTGGCGGTGCTCGGCCCCTATAATTTTCCGGCACATCTGCCCAACGGCCACATCGTCCCGGCGCTGATCGCGGGCAATGCAGTGGTATTCAAACCCTCCGAAAAGACCCCGGCCAGCGGTGCGTTCCTCGTCGATTGCTACCGCGCCGGCGGCGTCCCCGACGATTGCGTCAGGCTGTTGATCGGTGGACCCGAACAGGGCCGGGCGCTTGCCGGTCATCCCGATATCGACGGCCTGCTTTTCACCGGATCGGCGCGCACCGGCATCGCGCTCAACCGCCAGTTCGCCGAGACGCCCGAAAAGATCCTCGCGCTGGAAATGGGTGGCAACAACCCGATCATCGTCTGGAGCGCGCCCGACCTTTATGCCGCCGCCGTGCTGGTGGTGCAGTCGGCCTTCACCTCCGCCGGACAGCGCTGTACCGCCGCGCGTCGGCTGATCGTCGAACGACGGCTGGCCGAACCGCTGCTCGCCGAAATCAACCGGCTATGCGAGCGGCTGATTATTGCCGAACCCCATGCCGATCCCGCACCGTTCATGGGCCCCGTCATCGACAACGAGGCCGCCGACCAGCTCACTGAAAGCTTCCTGTCGCTGACCTCGCGCGGCGGGCGTCCGCTGCGCTTCCTGCAGCGGCTGGTCGAAGGGCGCCCGTTCCTGACCCCCGGCATCATCGACATGTCGGATACTGCCGAGCGTAGCGATATCGAACTGTTCGGCCCCGTCCTGCAGATATTCCGCGTCGACAGCTTCGAAGATGCCATCGCCGAGGCAAATAACACCCGTTACGGGTTGTCGGCGTCGCTGATCTCGTCCGATCCGCAACTGTACGACGGCTTCTGGGCGAATATCCGCGCGGGCATCGTCAACTGGAACCGCCCGACCAACGGCGCATCCTCGGCGGCGCCGTTCGGCGGCATCGGCTGGTCGGGCAATCATCGCCCCTCCGCCTATTACGCCGCCGACTATTGTGCTTATCCGGTGGTCTCGGCCGAAGCGGAACAGGCACGCGCCTCAATCGGCATCGGCCTGCGCAACCAATAGCCCGCTAAACAATCCCTTCCCGCCCCCCAAGCAAGCGTCGGTTGCCTGGGGGGAGCCGCGGTCGCATCTACGGCAGCATGGCAACGCTACTCGATCCGACCGCGCGCGGGCGCGTCATCCTTGTCGGGGCAGGCCCGGGCGATCCCGGCCTGCTGACCGTGCGCGCGGTGGAAGCGCTCAAGTCCGCCGATGTCGTCGTGCATGACGGGCTGATCGACCCGCGCGTGCTCGACCTCGCGCCAGCGACCGCGCAGCGCATCTCGGTCGCCAAACAACGCGCGCGGCACACCCTGCCGCAGGAATCGATCAACGCGCTGATCGTCGCGCATGTGAAGACCGGCGCGATCGTCATCCGGCTGAAGGGCGGCGACCCGTTCATCTTCGGTCGCGGCGGCGAGGAGGTCGAGGCAGTGCGCGCCGCCGGCCTGCCGGTCGAGGTCATTCCCGGTGTTTCGGCCGCGCTTGGCTGTGCAGCGGGGGCGATGCTGCCGCTGACGCATCGCGACTGGTCGTCGGCGGTCAGCTTCGTCGCGGGCCAGTGCAAGGGCCTGTCCGAACAGGACTGGTCGGGTCTTGCCGGTCAGGGCCGCACGCTGGTGATCTATATGGGCGTCGCGACGGCGGAGGCGATCGCCGACAAGCTGATGGCCGATGGCGTCGCACCCGACATGCCGGTCGCGGTGCTGGAGCGCGGCACCTATGCCGACGCTCGCGCGCTGCGCACATTGCTCGCCGATCTTGGCCCGATGGTCGCGCGCGAGGATGTGAAGAGCCCGGCGGTGATCGTCGTCGGCGAAGTCGTGCAACTGGCCGATGCCGAGGACAAGCTCGGCAACTGGGCGAAGGCTGCGGAGGCATTGGCATGAAGCTGCTGACCGGAAACGATCTCGCCAGCGGCGACGTGACCTGGTGGACCGGCAGCGACTGGTCGCGCCACGTCGAGGACGCCGCCGACGTCGGCGAGGACGGCGACCGCATCGCCCAGGTCGAGGAAGCGGCGCGGCGCGTCAACGTGCCCTATGTGATCGACGCGGTGGCGACCCCCGAAGGTCCCCGCCCCGCCCATATCAAGGACCGCATCCGCGCACTCGGTCCCACGGTGCGCACCGACCTGACGCTCAAGCCCGCCGACCCGCAAGCCGGGGCGTGGGTAATATAAATCCTCCCCGGCACGGGGAGGGGGACCATGCGCAGCATGGTGGAGGGGGTTGGCCTACTCCACAACGGTTGCGTTGCGCGGCACTCCCCCTCCACCGGCCTGCGGCCGGTCCCCCTCCCCGCAAAGCGGGGAGGATTTAGGAAAAGACGATGTACCAATACGACACCTACGACCAGTCGATCGTCGACGCCCGCGTCGCGGAGTTCCGCGACCAGGTCGAACGCCGCCTGTCGGGCCATCTGACCGAGGACCAGTTCAAGCCGCTGCGGCTGATGAACGGCCTGTATCTCCAGCTCCACGCCTATATGCTGCGTGTCGCCATCCCCTATGGCACGCTGTCGTCGACGCAGATGCGGGTGCTGGGCGATATCGCCCGCACCTATGACCGGGGGTACGGTCATTTCACCACGCGCCAGAACCTCCAGTTCAACTGGATCAAGCTGGCCGACACGCCCGACATCCTCGAAAAGCTGGCGAAGGTCGAGATGCACGCCATCCAGACCAGCGGCAACTGCATCCGCAACATCAGTTCGGACCAGTTCGCCGGCGCCGCCGCCGACGAGCTGACTGATCCGCGCCCCTGGGCCGAATTGCTACGCCAGTGGAGCACCTTCCACCCCGAATTCAGCTACCTGCCGCGCAAGTTCAAGATCGCAGTGATCGCCGCTGACGAGGACCGCGCCGCGATGCGCCTTCACGATATCGGCCTGCGCATCACCCAGCAGGACGGCGTCGCCGGCGCGCAGGTCTATGTCGGGGGTGGCATGGGCCGCACGCCGATGATCGCGCCTCTGGTCAACGACTTCGTGCCGCTGTCGGACCTGATGAGCTATCTGGAGGCGTGCCTGCGCGTCTACAATCGCTATGGCCGCCGCGACAATATGTACAAGGCGCGGATCAAGATCCTGATCCACGAGATCGGCGTCGACAAATATCGCGCCGAAGTCGCCGAGGAATTCGCGCATATCAAGACGCTGAGCATCGACCCGCCCCAGGCCGAGTTCGACCGCATCGCCGCCTTCTTCGCCGATCCCGCCTTCGCCGACACCAGCGGCGATGCCCCGGTCGACCGCAGCGATGCAGGCTTCGCCGCATGGCTCGACCAGAACACCCACGCCCATAAGCGCGCCGGCTATACCATCGTCACGATCAGCCTGAAGCCGACCGGCGGCATCCCCGGCGACGCATCGGCCGATCAGATCGACGCGATGGCCGATCTGGCGGAGGCGTACAGCTTTGCCGAACTGCGCGTCACCCATGCACAGAACATCGTCCTGCCGCATGTCCGTTCGGCTGACCTTCGCGCGGTCTATGACCGGCTGGTGGCGATCGGGCTGGCCGAGGCCAATCTCGACCTGATCACCGACATCATCGCCTGCCCCGGCCTTGATTATTGCAGCCTCGCCAATGCGCGTTCGATCCCGCTCGCGCAGAAGATCGCCGATCGCTTCGCCGATCCGGTGCGGCAGCGCGATCTGGGCGAACTGAAGCTCAAGATCAGCGGCTGCATCAACGCCTGCGGCCACCATCATGCCGGGCATATCGGCATCCTCGGCGTCGACCGGAAGGGCACCGAGAATTACCAGCTCCTGCTCGGCGGATCGGGTGCGGAAGACGTCTCGCTCGGCAAGATCACCGGCCCCGGCTTTTCCGAGGACGGCGTGGTCGACGCGATCGAGCGCGTCACCGACCGCTATCTCGCCGAACGCACCGATGGCGAACGCTTCGTCGACACCTATCGCCGAATCGGCATGGAACCGTTCAAGGAGGCTATCTATGGTTGAGGCCCTGCGCCTGCGCGACGATGCCGCGCATGACGAACCCGCCGTCACCCTCGACGCCTTTCTCGGCCAGTCGAACGCGACCGCCGTGCGGATCGAGGCCGGCGACGATGCCCGCCTGCTGCTGCCGCATCTCGACCGGCTGGCATTGATCGAGGTCAGCTTCCCCAAGTTCCGCGACGGCCGCGGCTATTCGGCCGGGCGTATCCTGCGCGAGGCGGGCTATACCGGAGAACTGCGCGCCGAGGGCGACGTGCTGGTCGATCAGATTCCGCTGATGCGCCGCTGCGGCTTCGACAGTTTCGCGCCCGCCGCCCCGGTCGATCCCGCCGCGCTCGAACGCGCGCTGGAACGCTACGACCATGTCTATCAGGCGGCGGCCGACGGGCAGGTGCCGGTGTGGAAACTGCGTCATGGCTGATGCCGACCCCGATATTCGCGTGCGCGACCGGCTGGACCTAGCCCCGCGTTTCACCGCCGCCGATGCGCAGGCGCTGAACGACCGTTTTCGCGATGCCTCGACGCACGAGATGCTGACCGTCGCCTTGCGCGAGCGGCTGCTGGGCAAGGTCGCGGCAGTGTCGTCCTTCGGTGCGGAATCGGCGGTGCTGCTCCACCTGATCGCATCGGTCGACCGGTCCGTCCCGGTACTGTTCCTCGAAACCGGAAAGCATTTCCCCGAAACGCTCGCCTATCGCGACCTGCTGGTCGATCGCCTGGGCCTGACCGATTTCCGCAACCTCCGCCCCGATCCGGCGCTGCTGGCGGCGAAAGATGCGACGGAATTGCGCTGGTCCTACGACCCCGATGGCTGCTGCGAAATCCGCAAGGTCGAACCGCTCGCGCGGGGCCTTGCCGGGTTCGATGCCAGCTTCACCGGGCGCAAGGCGTTCCAGTCGGCGACCCGCACCGCCTTGCCCCGCTTCGAACTCGACACGTCGGACTCGGTCGGCCGGTTGAAGGTCAATCCGCTCATCACCTGGACCCCGGCGGACATCGACGCCTATTTCGCGCAGCACGACCTGCCGCGTCACCCGCTGGTCGAACAGGGTTTTCCTTCGATCGGCTGCCAACCCTGCACCAACCGGGTAAAGCCCGGCGAAGACCCGCGCTCGGGCCGCTGGGCCGGCTGGGAGAAGGTCGAATGCGGCATCCACAAGCCGCTGCTCGACGGCGATCCGAACCTGCCCAGCTTCTGAGCCGCGCTTGCCCCGCCCCGGTTTCGGGCGCAAAGGGCGGCGATGCAGCAATCGGCAGTCGCCTATTTCACCAACGGCCGGATCATCCTCGCCCCTATGTCGCGCACTACAGTGGGAGTCTACATTGCCTCCAACCCGAAATGGTTCGGCAAGTCAGCGAAGAAGGCGGTGATCGCACAAGCGATCGGCGAGGCATTGGCAGGATCGCGGATCGACGTTCCGCACCCGACGCCGGACCAGTGGAAGCGGCAGTTCATCCCGTTCCAGGATGCGGCAGCGGTCAAGAATTTCAAAACCTTCATGCGCGAAGCGCGCCACGTCGATATCGACCGGACCGGCGACACGGTCGTGCTTACGCCTTCAGACAATCTCGGCGCGAACAACGGCTTCGAACCGCGCCCAGACGATGCGAAAATCGTCACAGTCGGCGATGGCGAGGCGATGGCAGGCGCACTGCTGATCCTGCTCGGACTACGACCGGACCCGGCATTCACCTCCACCGAAGCCTGACCCAAACGTCACCCCAGCGAAGGCTGGAGTGACGATCTCAGCCTTCGGCCGGCCTATAGCGTGATGACAAGAGGTAGAACCGTTCGTGCTGAGTAGGGGCTGAGCTTGCCGAAGACCCGTATCGAAGCACCCGCCACAGCCGGTCCTTCGATACGCCTTTTCGACAAGCTCAATGGCTACTCAGGACGAACGGGTCAGGTTCATGCAATCCGACTCTACGCCCAGGGCTTAGTCCGCATCGCATGGTCGGCCGCGCGGGCGGTCAGCGCCATGAAAGTCAGCGACGGGTTCACGCACGATACCGACGCCATCTGCGCGCCATCGGTGACGTACAGGTTCGACGCGTCATGCGCCTGGCTCCACCCGTTCAGCACCGACTTGCGCGGATCGGCCCCCATGCGCGCGCCACCCATTTCATGGATCGCGTCGCCCGGGATATGCGCGCCTTCATAGCTGCGGACGTTGGTCAGGCCCGCCGCCTTCAGCATCTTCTCGCCCTCGATCCGGGCGTCGGCCATCATCTTCAGTTCGTTGTCGCGGAACTTCACGTCGAACTTCATCAGCGGCACGCCGAACCGGTCGACCTTGTTCGCATGCAGCGACACGCGGTTGTCGGCATAGGGCAGGCATTCGCCGAACGCGCCCATGCCGAACTTCCACGGGCCATATTGCCGCATGCCGTGCTTCATGTCCTTGCCGAAGCCGACCGGCGCCATCGGCTCGCGACGGGCGCTGCCCTGATAGCCATAGCCGCGGCGGAAGCCGACGCCTTCCTCACCCTTCAGGTTGCGGAAGCGCGGGACATAGACGCCGCCCGGCCGCCGGCCATATTCGATCAGGTCGGTCATGCCGGGGATCTCGCCCTCGGCCCCCACGCGGAAGATATGGTCCATGACATAGCGACCCAGCGTCCCGCTGGTGTCGAAATGGCTGCGACCGCCGCCGCCCATCCGCGAATTCATCAGGATTTGCGTCGATGCCATTGCCGAGGCGCACAGGAAGACGAGGTTCGCCTGCACCGTCTCCGCCTGCCCCGTCTTGGCATCGACGAACCGGACGCCGGTCACCTTCTTGCGCGCGGCATCATATTCGAGGTTGGTGACGACCGCGTCCGACCGCAGCGTCAGCCGCCCCGTCGCCCGCGCCGCCGGCAAGGTCACCGCCTGGGTCGAGAAATAGGCGCCGAACGAACAGCCATTGCCGCACTGGTTGCGGAACTGGCACTTGCTGCGGTTCTGGTCCGGCTTGTCCTCGGTCATGTTCGACAGGCGGGTGTGGATCAGCTTGCGGCCCGGAAACTGGGTCTCCAACCGTTCCTTCAACCACTTCTCCGCGACGTTCATCGGCATCGGCGGCTGGAATTCGCTGTCGGGCAGATAGGGCAGGTTCTCGCGCGAACCCGATACGCCGATATATTTCTCGACATAGCTGTACCACGGCGCGACGTCGTCATAGCCGATCGGCCACGCGCCATCGATGCCCTCGCGCTTGTTCGCCTCGAAATCGTCGGCGCTCCACCGGAACGACCAGCGTCCCCAGATCAGCGACTTGCCGCCGACCGCACCCGGACGGATCCAGTAGAACTTCTCCCCTTCGTCATAGGCATAGGGGTTCAGCCGGTCGTCATTGTAGAAGGACCGGTTGCTGGGCGAGACATAGCCGTACTTCGCGATGAAATAGTCGCTGTCCATCAGCGGCTTGGGCATCTGGTTGCGCGCCGGGACCTCATATGCGGGCTTGCCGTCATACGGATAGCCCTCGACATGCTCGACCATGCGGCCACGGTCGAGCATCAGGACGCGCAGGCCCTTTTCGGTCAATTCCTTGGCGGCGAACCCGCCGCTGACGCCCGATCCGATGACGATCGCGTCGAACCTGTTGGTGACTGCCATAATTCCCCTCCAAGGGTATCTGTTTTAGTAACGCAGCGCCTTGAGCGTCCGGAAACTGGTGGTAATATCGGGTAGATAGGGCGCAGGCGCCTGATCGTTCTCGACATAGAAATGGCGGACGCCGGCACTCCCGCGGCGGCGGAATAGCGCCGCGAAATCGGTCTTGCCGGCACCGACCGCCGTCATGCTGCCATCGGCCTGCGCGTCCTTGACGTGATAGGCGTAGAGGCGCGGCCCCAGCCGGTCGATCCAGCCGCCGACATCCTCGCCGGCATGGCCGACCCAGTAGAGGTCGAACTCGATCTTCACCAATGCCGGATCGGTCGCCTTCAGCAACCGCTCGTACAGGCTGACCCCGCCCGGCTTCACCGTGAATTCGAAATCATGGTTGTGATAGGCGAAGCCCAGCCCGGCCTTGCGCAGATCGGTTGCGAAGCGGTTGAAGTTCGGCAGCGCCGCGTTCCAGCCCGCCTCGTTGCGATGCTGGTCGACCATGTACGGCAGGACCACCGTATCGGCGCCCAGCGTCTTGGCCATCTCGACCTGCTTGTCGAACGCGCCCAGCAATGCTTCATACGGCACATGGATCGACGGCGCCTTCAGCCCCAGCCGATCCATCGTCCGGCGGAGAAGCTTATGGTCCATGGCGTCATAGCCGCCACCGCCATATTCGACTTCCTTGTACCCGATGCGGGCAATGTCGCCGAGCGTCTTGACCGGGTCCTTCTGGAACAGGTCGCGCACGGTGTAGAGCTGGATGCCGACGGCCTTGATCTGCGCGGCCTGCGCGAACCCGGTTACGCCGAGCGCGGCGATGCCGCCCGCACCGGCCAGGACGTGCCTGCGATTGACGATCATGCGCTATACACCTTGTTGACCTGCGAATAGGGAAAGGCGCCGTTATATTCGCCGGGCACCGGCAGATATTCACGCTCCTGCGTCATGCCGATCTCCGACGTGTAATAGCCGGCGATGACCAGCTGGCGAAACGCTTCGAAGAAGGTCTTGCCGCCCGGGATCTGGTCGTTCATCGCCAGCGTGAGCAGCGCGTCCTGCTGCGCGGGCGTCGCCTTGGCACCCGCAACCTTGTAATCGCTCATGCTGCGCTTCTCGATCGCGTCGAGCCCGGCGACGATCGGCACCCGCTCGGCGGGATAGGACCAATCGGCCAACAGCTTCTCGATATAGGCCGGAACGCCCGCGGCGATCGCGCCCGGCGTATCGGTGGTCGGGATCACCCGTTCGCTCAGCGCCGTCATCAGCGCGCGTTGCGACGCGGTGAACACCGCGGCGCTCGGCGGGCCATCGCTGATCGCCGGTACGCCGACCGGACCCTCTGCACCCACGGCGCGGGCGAGCGGGGCATAGAGCGCGGTGCCGAACATCGCCGCGACACCGGCAAGCGCCGTCCTGCGATCGATCATTTGCTGTTCTCCTTCAGGTCCTGCGCGATCGCGCTCTCGGGCAGCGGTCGTACCCAGATGTTGCGGAACGACACCGGCGAATCATGATCCTGCAACTGGATCGGCGCGGCGTCGCCATGTGCCTCGTACTTCGCGACCTGCCGCCAGATGGTCGTGCCCAGCATCGCCTGGTGGTTCTGCACCACCACCCCGTTCAGGAGCGCGGTGACATAGGCGGGGCGCACCAGCGAACCGTCGGCGGCGAAGCGCGGCCGTTCGAATATGATGTCGTAGCTCTGCCATTCGCCGGGCTTGCGCGACGCGTTCACCAGCGGCGGCTTCCAGCCATAGACCGCACCGACCGTGCCATCGGCATAGGTCGGGTTCTGATAGCCGTCGAGGATCTGCACCTCATAGCGCTGCATGAACCAGATGCCGCTATTCCCACGATCCTGCGACGTCTTTGTCGGCGGATTGGGGCTGCGGAATTCGAGGTGCAGTTGCACGTCGCCGAAGCTCTGTTTCGACACCAGATCGCCGCCGCCCTTGCCGTCCGGCCCGCGCGACGGGACGGTCAGCACGCCGTCCTTGACCGGCCATGGCGTGCCCTTCGGCGTCCACGCATCGCTCGATCGGCCATCGAACAGAACGATCGCATCGGACGGCGCACCGCCCGGCTGGGCGGCGGGCGTCACCACCGTCGGTGTCGGCCGGTCGGCGTCATGTACCCGCCACTGACCACCGGGCAGCACCGGCGTATCCTTGAAACCCGGCCTGTCCTGCGCACCGGCGGATCCCGCCAACGCTGTCAGAACGGAACCGAGCGCCGCTATGTCACGCAGCCTCATCATCCCCTCCTTCTTATGCCTGGTCGATCCGGCGATAAGCGGCGACCAGCGCCTCCTCTCCCGGCCGACCCTTTATCGAATTGCCATGTTCCATGCCGATCACCCCGGCATAGCGCTTGCCTTTCAGCCATTTGACGATGGTGGCATAGTTGATCTCGCCGGTTCCCGGCTCGTTGCGGCCCGGATTGTCGCCGAACTGGATATAGCCGATCTCGTCCCAGCAGGTGTCGAGCGTCGGGATCAGATTTCCCGACTGGATCTGCTCATGATACAGGTCGGCAAGGATCTTGACCCCCGGACTGTTCGCACCCCGCGCGACCGCATAGCCCTGGGCGATCGACTGCATATAGACGCCAGGATGATTGGTCCGCGTATTCAGCGGCTCCATGACCATCGCGATGTTGTGGGGCGCGACGATATCGCCCGCCCGGCG
This sequence comes from Sphingomonas sp. BL-S-05, assembly GCF_055521695.1. Lineage (NCBI taxonomy): Bacteria > Pseudomonadati > Pseudomonadota > Alphaproteobacteria > Sphingomonadales > Sphingomonadaceae > Sphingomonas > Sphingomonas sp. BL-S-05. The sequence continues at coordinate 1,894,987 of NZ_CM145499.1, forward strand.
CATCACGTCGATCACCCGCGCGGTCTGGATATCCTGCGGCACCTTCGGATCCATGAAGCCGGTCACGACCGTCATCCGCGTCGCCGACAGCCGTTTGGCAACGTCGATCGAGGCGCGGATGTCGTTCAGGAAGCCTTCGCGCTCCGCCCCATCATTCGCGCCCAACAGCGGCCGCGACTGCGACCATTTCGGCATGCTGGCGACGAACACGCCCATCGTCATGCCGCGCTGTTGCAGCGCCTTCGCCATCGCCGTCTGTTCGGCAATGCTGCGCCCGGCCGCTTCGTTATCCTCCCACGCCGTAAAGCCTTGATCGGCGGCATAGGCGATCTGTTCGATCCGGTCGCCGCGGCTGGCGAAGCTGCCCTCGTGCGGCGCGAACTTCAGCGAGAAGCGCGCGGCGTTGCTGCCGCCGCTATCGCGCCGTTGCGACGCCCCGACACCGGCGGCCAGGGTCGCGGCGGCGGCTCCCGCCATGACCGTTCGCCGCGACACGGGGCTCACTTGGCCGACGTCAGGTAAGCGATGATCGCCGCGCGCTTGGCCGGATCGGGCGTCGCGATCGGCATGCGCGTGCCCGGCACCTTCTTGGCCGGTCCTGCCAGATATTCGTCGAGCGTCTTGGCGTCCCAGCGCAGCTTCGACGACTTCATCGCCGGCGAATAGTTGAAGCCCGGCACTGATGCCGCCGGCCGTCCGACCACCCCGAACAAATTCGGGCCGATACCGTTGCGGCCACCCTTGTTGACCGTGTGGCACGCCTTGCACGCATTGAACGCGGGCGGTGCCGCGGTCTGGGCGGTGGTCGGCGTCGCGGTCGCCAGCAGCGCGGTCGCACCCGCCGCTCCGACAATCGCCATACCCGTCAGCAGTTTCATCTTTACTCTCCCGCTTCCACTGGGGTCCATTTCCGGTCGGAGGCCGCATTCGCGATCACCGCCTCGATAAAGTTCATCGTGCGCAGCCCGTCGGTCAGCCCGGGGACGAAGCGTTCGTCCTGCCCGCGAATCGCTGCTGCAAACCCTTGATACAGATTGGCGAATGCCTCGATATAGCCCTCGGGATGCCCCGACGGCGTGCGCAGTAGCGCCTGCGTCGACGCGGCGAGCCCCGGTCCGCCTGCGCGCACCACTTCCGCCGGCCGATCGAGCCAGCGCAGCGTCAGCGTGTTCGGCTCCATCTGCGCCCATTCGAGGGTGCCGTGTTCGCCCGACACGCGCAGCTTCAGGCCGTTCTCCTCGCCCGCCGCGACCTGCGTTGCCTTGAGCGTACCCCGCGCACCGCCATCGAAGCGCAGCAGCGCGCTGACATCGTCGTCGAGCCGCCGCCCGGCGACATGCGCGGTCAGGTCCGCCGACACCTCGCTCACCGCCACACCCGAGACATGTTCGGCCAGGTGGAAGGCATGGGTCCCGATATCGCCCAGACAGCCGCCAAGGCCAGCCTTGGCCGGATCGGTGCGCCATTCCGCCTGTTTGTTGCCGTCGCCATCGATCGGCAGGCTTAGCCAGCCTTGTAGATACTCGACCTGAACGAGCCGGACCTTGCCCAGATCGCCGCGCGCGACGCGGGCGCGCGCCTCTTCGACAAGGGGATAGCCGCTATAGGTGAAGGCCAGCGCGAACTTCGCGCCGCTCTTCCGCGCCGCTGCCGCGATGGCGCGGGCTTCATCGCTGCTCATCGCCATCGGCTTTTCGCAGAAGACGTGGATGCCCGCCTCCAGCGCCGCGATCGCCATCGGTGCGTGAAGGTGGTTGGGAGTGACGATCGCCAGCGCGTCGATCCGCTCGCCCTCCGGCAATGCGGTTTCGGCGGCGATCAGCGCGTTCAGGTCGCCATAGACACGCTGCGGATCGAGCCCGAGCGCGGCACCGCTACGCTCGTTGCGCGCGGCATCGCTGCTGAACGCGCCGGCCACCAACTGCCAGTCGCCGTCCAGCGCCGCTGCCTTGCGGTGGATCGCGCCGATGAACGCGCCCTCGCCACCGCCGGCCATGCCCAGCTTCAACGCCTTGCCGCTCATTCCGCCGACAATCCCATCAGCTTGCGGATCGCGGCTCGATCGACACCGCTCTTGGCGAAGTCGTCAAAAGCGTGATCGGTCAGGCGGATTATATGCGCGTCGATGAACGGAGCGCCTTCGCGCGCGCCATCCGCCGAGTTCTTGAGCGCGCATTCCCATTCGAGCACCGCCCAACCGTCATAGCCATATTGCGCCATGCGGCTGAACACGCCCGAGAAATCGACCTGCCCATCGCCAAGCGAGCGGAACCGCCCCGGACGATCGACCCAATCCTGATAGCCGCCATAGACGCCCGAGCGCCCGGTCGGATTATATTCGGCATCCTTGACGTGGAAGCACGAAATCCGGTCGTGATAGCGGTCGATGAAGTCGAGATAATCGAGCTGTTGCAGCACGTAATGCGACGGATCGAACAGCAGCCGCGCGGCATTGTGCCCCTTCACCCCGTCGAGGAAACGCTCCCACGTCGCGCCGTCGTGCAGGTCCTCGCCGGCATGAACCTCGAACGCGCAGTGGACGCCATTTTCCTCGAACACGTCGAGGATCGGGGTCCAGCGCCGCGCCAGTTCGGCAAACGCTTCCTCGACCAGTCCGGCCGGACGCTGCGGCCACGGATAGACATAGGGCCATGCCAGCGCGCCGGAGAAGGTCGCATGCGCCTTCAACCCCAGATTGGCGCTGGCCTTCGCCGCCATCTTGACCTGCTCGACCGCCCAGACCTGCCGTTCGGCGGGTTTGCCATGGACTTCGGGGGGCGCGAAACCATCGAACAGCGTGTCATAGGCCGGATGGACCGCAACCAGCTGCCCCTGCAGATGCGTCGACAGCTCGGTCGGCTCGATGCCGTGCTTGGCCAGCTTGCCGCGCAGGTCGTCGCAATAATCCTTGCTCTCCGACGCGGTCTTCAGGTCGATCAGCCGCGTGTCGCACGGAATCTGCACCCCGACATAGCCAAGACCCGCTGCCCATTCGGCCATGTTCTCCAACGTGTCGAACGGCGCCTGGTCGCCCATGAACTGCGCCAGGAAAATGCCCGGCCCCTTCATTCCCGTCATGCCAGCGTCTCCTTGCGACGATCGTCGCGGAAGGTGAATTGGAACAGCAGCGCGATCGCCGCGGCGGCGACCGCCGGATAGACCCACATGCCCTGCCAGTCGGCGATGGTCGGCGCGGCCGGCAACTGCGCATAGATCAGCGCGCCGATCTGCGACCCCAGCAACATGCCGACGCCATAGGTGAACAGCGTCAACATGCCCTGCGCCTGCGCATTGACGCCCTTCGGCGTGGCGATGGTGCCGACATAGATCGCGCCTGCCACGAAGAAGAAGTCGTAGCACACGCCGTGCAGCGCGACGCCGAGATAGATCGCCCACAGCCCCGATCCGCCGTCACCGATTGCGAACAACGCATAGCGCAGCGCCCATGCCGCCATGCCGACCAGCAACAGCGGCTTCACCCCGAAGCGGCGGTAGAGCCACGGCATCGAGAACATGAAGACCAGTTCGGACATCTGCCCGATCGCCAGCGTCCCGCTGACATTCTCGATCCCCGCCGCGCCGACATAGGGTGAGGCATAGGCGTAATACATGGCCAGCGGCACCGAGATCAGCGTCGCGCAGACGATGAAGATCAGGAACGATTTCTGCCGCATCAGGCCGAACGCCTCGACGCAGAACACCTGCGCAAGCACGCTGCCGCCCTGCGGCTTGTCGGCTTCGACCGCCGGCAGGGTAAAGCTGTAGAGCCCCAGCGCGACCGAAACGACCGCCGCGACCCAGAAAATCTTCGGGCTGGCCGACAGCCCCGCCCAGCCGATGATGAGACCCGCCGCGATCCAGCCGATCGTGCCGAAGGCGCGGACGAACGGGAAATTGTCGGTCCGATCGCCGAAGCTCTTGAGCGCGATCGTGTTCGCAAGGCCGACGGTCGGCATGTACAGGATCATATAGCCCAGCAGCAGCCACACGAACGTACCGCCATTTTCGGGCGTCAGCAACGTCGGCAACAGGTACAGCAGCACGCCACCGACCAGATGCAGGATCACCATCAGCATCCGCGGCGCGACATAGCGCACCGCGACCATGCCGAGCAGCAGCGAACCGACGATCGACGCGATCGGCCCCATCGAGAACGCATTGCCGATCAGGTTCCCGATCCCGACCGTCTGCATCACCAGGCCGAGCGTGACCTGCCACGCGCCCCAGATGAAGAACTGCATAAACATCAACGCGCTCAGCCGCGCGGTCAGGCTTCCGCCGACCGAACGTTCGGTCACGGGCCCGACACCCTCCGCTATGGCCATCAGCCACCCCTCCGCAGTTTTGTCTGCTAATTTGTAGGCAACGCTAGGTAGGTCGACGCGCGGTGTAAAGACGCGATATCATCGACTTCCGCAAACCGGCCATTTACAGGCTGTTACATCCGGTGCGTGGGCGCCGGACGGTATTTGGCAGGCCTATCCATATGACGCGCAGTTTTCCGCCGATCCGCGAATGGCATGCTGTCGATCGGCAGCGTTTCGAGGCGGACATCGTCCCGCTGCGACAGCCGGCGGTGCTGCGCGGCATCGCCGCGTCGTGGCCGGCGGTGCAGGCGGCACGGCGGTCGGACGCGGCGCTCAGCGACTATATCGAGGCGACCGACCTCGGCAAACCGGTGCCCGCCTTTCTGGGGCCGCCGCAGATCAACGGGCGATTCTGGTACAGCAACGACCTGCGCGGATTGAACTACCAGCAACGCATCGCTCCCATCGCCGAACTGCTCCACGTGCTCATGCGCGTCCGCGACGAGGAACAGCCGCCCGCATTCTATGCCGGTGCGGTGCCGATCGCTGAAAATTGTCCCGATTTCGCACGCGACAATGTGCTGGGCATCACCGGTCCGGGCGCGGTCGCGCGGCTGTGGATCGGCAACCGGGTGACGGTGTCGACCCATTTCGATATGTCGGAGAATATCGCGGTGGTCGTCGGCGGGCGGCGGCGCTTCACGCTGTTTCCACCCGAACAGGTCCGCAACCTCTATGTCGGGCCGTTCGACTTCACCTTTGCCGGGCCGCCGGTCAGCATGGTCGACCTGCGCAATCCCGATCTCGACCGCTATCCCCGTTATGCCGAGGCACTGGAAACCGCGCTTGAGGCCGAACTGGAACCCGGCGACGCGATCTATATTCCCTATATGTGGTGGCATCAGGTCGAGGGGCTGTCACCGGTCAACGTGCTCGCCAACTATTGGTGGGACCTGTCGCCGCGCCATTGGCAGGGTTCCCCCTTCCGTACGCTGATGCACGCGGTGATGAGCATCCGCGACCTGCCGGAGCGGGAGCGCGACGTGTGGCGAACATGGTTCGACCATTATGTCTTCGGTACCGGTCATGACGCCGTCACCCACCTGCCCCCCACCGGTCGCGGTGCGCTGGGCGAGATGACCCCCGACATGGCGCAGCGGGTGAAACATTATCTGATCGACGATTTGCGGCGTTAGGACGGACTGCGACAAAAGCGATCGATGAACGCCATATGGTCGGGCATCGCCCGCACCCCGGCGTCCATCGCCCCGGCGATATGGGTCATGCGCCGGTCGAGCTCCTCTTCCGTTAGAATGTCGGCGATCGGATGATGGCGTTTCGGGTGGATATTCTGCCCGTGCAGCACCGCCAGCCAACTGGTCTCGCTGAACAATTCATTGTCGTGGCGATAGAGCCGGGCATTCTCCCGGAAGATCGCGATGCGTTCCTCCAGCGACGCCGGGATCGCCATGTCGCGACAGCGGCGCCAGAACGGGCTGTCGTCGCGCGCCGTCGCCTTGTAATGCAGGATCAGGAAGTCGCGGACCTGCTCATATTCCAGCCGCGTCCGCCGATTGTAATAATCGATATCGGGCTGGTTGAACGAACGGTCGGGAAAGTTGGTCAGCAGGCGCGCGATCCCGGTCTGGATCAAATGGATCGAGGTCGATTCGAGCGGTTCAAGAAACCCCGCCGCCAGCCCCAGCGCGACGACATTCCGGTCCCACGCCTTTCGCCGCACCCCCGCCGTAAAGCGCAGGAAGTTCGGCCCGGCCAGCGGCGCGCCGTCCAGCCCGTCATCCAGCATGGCGAGCGCGGTGTCGTCGTCGACATAGTCGGAACAATAGACATGGCCATTACCGGTGCGCGACTGGAGCGGGATGCGCCAGCGCCAGCCGACGCTGGTCGCGGTCGCTCGCGTATAGGGGGTCGGATCGCCGACCCGCGCGCATGGTCGCGCCACCGCCCGGTCGCACGGCAGCCATTCGCGCCAGTCGTCGTAACCGGCGTTCAACGCCCCCTCGATCAACAGCCCGCGAAAGCCCGAGCAGTCGATGAACAGGTCACCCGCGACGTTGCTGCCATCATCCAGCACGACATGATCGACATGGCCGTTCGCGCCGTTCAACGCGACGTCGACGATCCGCCCCTCGGTCCGCACCACGCCCGCGGCTTCGGCACGCTCGCGCAGATATTTGGCGTAGAGCGCGGCGTCGAACTGGAACGCATAGCTGATGCCTGCCAGCGGCGATCCGCGCCGCGACGGATCGGGCCGCATGAACTTCCCCGCCCGCGCCGCGCCCACGCCGATGCTGTAGCGATCCAGCGGCAGCGCGCGCCCGGCCTGGGCATGGCGGTACCAGAAATGGTGGAAATGAATGCCCTCCATTTCCTGCCCATAGGTGCCGAAGGGATGGATATAGCGCTCGCCGATCCGGCCCCAGTCGACGAACTCGATGCCCAGCTTGAACGTCGCGCAGGTACGGCGAACGAAATCGTCCTCGTCGATCCCCAGCAGCCGGTTAAAATACTGAATGTGCGGGATCGTCGCCTCGCCGACACCGACCGTGCCGATCGCTTCGGATTCGACCACGCGGATCGTCATGCCGCTGCCCGCCAGCATGTGCGACAGCGCCGCCGCCGCCATCCATCCCGCCGTGCCGCCGCCGACGATGACGATGCTGCGGATGTTCGCCTCGCTCATGCCGCCATCGCCTGTGCCGGGCAGTAGCGCGCCAGGAAGTCGCCATGGTCCGGCATCCGCGCCACCGCCGCCGCCATCGCCTCGCGCATTGACGTGAGGCTGCGGGCGACATCCGCTTCGGGCAGCGTCGCAACGATCGGATCGGACGCCTTCGGCACGATCCCCTGTCCCAGCATCACCGCGACCCAGCTCGGCCGGGTGAACAGTTCGTCATTATAACGGAACACCCGCCCCGTCTCGCGGAACAGATCGATCTTGTGGAGCAGCGTATCGGGCAGGATCATGGTCCGGCAATGGTTCCAGAATGGCGTGTCATCGCGCGCGGTCGCCGCATAATGCAGGATGATGAAGTCGCGCACCTGTTCGAATTCGGTGCGCATGTGACGATTATATTCGGTGCGCAGAATGTCCGGGATGTCGCCGCGCGGGAATAGCGAGATGAACCGGCTGATCCCCTCCTGAATCAGATAGATCGACGTCGATTCGAGCGGTTCTAGGAACCCGGCCGCCAGCCCGATCGCGATGCAGTTGCCCGACCAGAAACGCTCGCGACACCCCGCCCTGAACCGGATGCGGCGCGGATCGGCAAGCGGCGGCGCATCGAGATTGGCGAGCAACGTCGCGCTGGCCGCTTCCTCGGTCGTGAACGCGCTCGAAAAGATATGGCCGTTGCCGACCCGGCGCTGCGTCGGAATGCGCCATTGCCAGCCGGCATCGCGCGCGGTCGCGCGGGTATAGGGTGTCGGCGGTCCGGCATGTTCGCTCGGCACCGCCAGCGCGGTGTCGCACGGCAGCCAATGGTTCCAGTCGACGAACCCGCTGCCCAGCGTCTCGCCTGCCAGCAGCGACCGGAAGCCGGTGCAGTCGAAGAAGAAATCCCCTTCGACCACCCGCCCGTCGCCCAGTGTCAGCCCGGTGATCGTACCATCGCCACCCTGCCCGACCGCACCGACGATCCCCTCGACGCGGACCACGCCGCGCTTCTCGGCATAGCGACGCAGAAAGCGCGCATAGAGCGTCGCGTCGAAATGATAGGCATAGCGGATGTGCGACAGGACCGATCGCGGATTGGGGTCGGGCAGCGCGAACTTGCCCGCCCGCGCTGCGACCGCGCATAGGCTGTAATCCTCGATCGGCTGCGGCGCGCCGTGTTCGCGGGCGCGCAGCCAATATTGGTGGAAATCGATCCCCTGCATGTCGACGCCATGCTGGCCGAACGGATGGACGTAGCGGTCGCCCTTCGCCCCCCAATCGACGAACTCGATGCCCAGCTTGAACGTCGCCTGCGTCGCGGCCATGAACTCGGCCTCGTTCACGCCGAGCATCCGGTTGAAGTTGAGTATGTCGGGGATCGTCGCCTCGCCCACGCCGACCGTGCCGATCGCATCCGATTCGACCAGGGTGATCGCGACGTCCTTGGGATCCAGCAGGCTCGACAGCGCGGCGGCGGTCATCCACCCCGCCGATCCGCCGCCGACGATCACGATCCGGCGCAACAGCGGCGCGCTCATACCATTCCCCGCTTCAGATATTGTTCGAGTTGCGCACGATAGATTCGCGCCGGCGGCAGCTTGGTGACCGCCGCTTCGATATCGCCTGCCATCTTCACCAGGAACTGCCGCACCCGGGCCGGATCGGCACGGTCGGCCAGCCGGTCGTGGCGCGTCGGTCGCAGCCCCATCCCCATGTGCAGGATCGTCCAGTCCTCCGGATGGAAGGGTTCGAGGTCATAGGCGACCAGCACCCCGCGTTCGGCGAACATGCCAAGCTTGCGCGCCAGCTTTTCGGGCACCGCCTTTGCCGTTGCCGCCTGCCAATAGGGACCGTCAGGCAGGCCGTCGGCGGTGAAGAAGGCGCGCTGGAACAGGTCGGCATGGTCGTGATCGTCGGCAAAGCGCCGGTCATATTCGCGCGCCTCTACGCCCATCTCCTGCCGCGAAGGGATCAGCGACAGCAGCCGTTCGATATCGCGTTCCAGCAGCATCAGCGGTGCCGGCGTCAACGGCTCGACCATCGCCACCGCCTGTCCGATCCCAACACAATTGCCGACCCAGCCGCGCGACCGGCGACCAATCGGGGCTTCCACCGACCCTGCCGTCGAAACCCGCATATGCCGCACGCGTCCTTTCAGCGGCGTCTCGCTCTGCCACCCATCGGGCGACACGCGCACGGTGCGTAGAGGTGCTTCGTCGGTGCTGGCCCGATCCTCGACGGTGATGCCGATCCGGCGATCGCCCAGCCAGTCGGATGCCATCGCCGACAGCAGCAATGCCGCCGGGCCGCTGCAATCGACATAGAGGTCCGCGCGCACCTGAGTGCCATCGTCCAGCCGCACGCCCGCGATCGCGCCCTCCGCGACGTCGACACCGACAACCGACCCCGCAACCCGCTCGACCCGCCCCGCCGGAACCGCCGCCACGAACAGCGCCGCATAGTCTGCGGGATCGAACTGATAGCCATATTCGGCACGCGCCAGCGGATGCTGACCGTCGCCCTCGCGCGGCGGATGGACGAACACGCCGCGCCGCGCCGCCTGCACGCCCGCGACATAGGGCGTAATCCCGTCCGCCGCGACCAGCGCCAGATACTGATGCAACTGTACGCCGTCGATCACCGGAAACGGCAGCGCAAACCCTTGCATCCACCCGCGCCCGCCCCAATCGGCATAGCGCGTCCCCCATGAAAAGCTGGTATCGCTGTCGAGGATCAGCCGGCGTTCGTCGACCCCGGCCGACAGGTTGAAGGCATAAGCCGACGGCGCGGTGACGCTGCCATAGAACAGGTCGCTGCCGCGCTGGTCACCGGCGTCCACCCGCAGGATCGCGACATGCGGCGGCAAGTGCGCCGCCAGCGCCGCGACGGTCATTTCGGCGGCAAGCCCGCTGCCGCACACCAATATGCGCCCGACCGGTGCGGACGTTTCGAACCCGTGCATCACCGTCCTTCAGGCCGCCAGACCGGCCGCGGCCGGCGATCGGCGGATATAGTCGGCATGGTCGGGGGTCGCCTGCACCGCCTGCGCCACCGCCCCGCGCAGCGCCGCCGCGCGCGCCGCGATCGTCGCATCGTCCTGCGCGAGCACGCGCGGATCATATCCCTTCGGCATAAGCCTCTGCCCCAGCATCACCGCCACCCAGCTGGGCGGCAGGAACAATCCGAACTGATAGGGTACGACATAGCCGCGCGTCAGCCATGCATCGATCTTCGCCTGCAAACTGTCGGGCAGGGTCAGCGCGCGGAAATGACGCCACATCTCGCTATCCTCCCGCTCGGTCGCGACATAGTGCAGCAGCAGGAAGTCGCGCACCCGTTCGAAGTGCAGCGCCATCCGCCGGTTATATTCGTCGATGTCGCCCGCATCGAAGCGACGCGTCGGGAACAGCGCCAGCAACTCGGTGATGCCGTCCTGGATCAGGTGGATCGACGTCGATTCGAGTGGTTCGAGAAACCCGCTGGCCAGCCCGATCGCGACGACGTTGCGTTTCCAGAAGTCGCGGCGCCGTCCGGTCGTGAAGCGCAGCCGCCGCGGCTCGGCCTGCATCGGCGCGTCGAGATTGGCGACCAGTTGCGCCTGCGCGTCGTCGTCGGAAATGAAGCTGCTGCAATAGACATGACCGTTGCCGACCCGGTGCTGTAACGGGATCCGCCATTGCCACCCCGCCGTCCGCGCCGTCGCGCGCGTATAGGGGCCGAGCGGTCCGCGACTGTCGGTCGGCACCGCGACCGCCCGGTTGCACGGCAGCCAGCTGCTCCAGTCGTCATAGCCCGACTGCAACGCCCCTTCGATCAACAGCCCGCGAAAGCCCGAACAGTCGACGAACAGGTCGGCCTGTACCACCCGTCCGTCGGCCAGCGTCACGTCACGGACATGGCCACGCTCCGCGTCGAGCGCGACGTCGACCACCTTGCCCTCGACCCGCTCGACGCCGCGCGCTTCGGCATAACGCCGCAGGAAGCGGGCATAGAGCGAGGCGTCGAACTGATAGGCATAGCCGAAACTCGATTCGACCTGCCGCACATCGCTGCCGGGATGGCGGAAGCGGTTGTTCTCGGCGGCGATGACCGGAAAGGAATATTCGTCGAGCCGGGTCGTATCCCCCTGTTCGCGCAGCCGCAGCCATTGATGATAAAAGGGGATGCCGTCGTCGGTCGGCCCGTAATTGCCGAACGGGTGAATATAGCGGTCGCCGATTCGACCCCAGTCGCAAAACTCGATGCCCAGTTTGTACGTGGCTTCGGTCGCGCGCATTAGATCCGATTCGGCGATACCCAGCGTCGTATTGAACGCCCGGATATGCGGCAGCGTCGCTTCACCGACCCCGACCGTCCCGATTTCGTCCGATTCGATCAGCTGCACCCGGACGCCCAGACCGTGCAGCCTGTTCGCAAGCGCAGCAGCAGTCATCCAGCCGGCGGTACCCCCGCCGACGATGCAGACCCGTTCGATCTCGGCAGCCGCCGTCATACGGCCCTCGGCCGGTTACCGGCATGTTTAGTCATAGAAACGCCCCTCTCCGACAACATCGTTCGCACTGCCCAAGCATTGGCGCAACCATATCGTTAATACGTTGCAATGCAGCAATAATTACGTACGTAATGTTACTTGGATTACAATCAGAACGCCCCACCCGGACAATTGTCAACGATGTCGGGTAAATATGTTACCGCTATCTTGTCGGGGTAAATCAGATCAGATATGCACCCGAATGTTGCCGCACCATTGCTAGCCGTATCGTATCGAAAAACGAGAAACGAGCAGCAAGGATCGCGCACAGGTAACGCCGGGCGACGCGAACAGACGTCGCTACAGGGAGGGGATAGATTGATGAAGATGCAGGTACTCGCGTATCCGTCGCGTTCGGCCAAGAAGTTGCTGTTGGCCACATCCGCGCTGACCTTGGCACTGACGCCGGCAGCCGCCTTTGCACAGACCGCCATCACGCCGCCGGACGAAAAGGTGCCGACGCCGCTGGCCGATGCGCAGGACGCGACGCCCGAAGGTGAAATCGTCGTTACCGGCATCCGCGCCGCGCTTGAATCGGCCAAGGAGATCAAGCGCCGCTCGTCGACCTTCGTCGATTCGATCACTGCGTCGGACATTGCGACGCTACCCGATCTGTCGGTCGCCGAAGCGATCGGCCGTATTCCGGGCGTGACCATCTCGCGCTTCCCGACCAACGGCGGCAGCCCCGACTTCCCCTCGCCCGAAGGTCGCGGCAACCTCGTGCGCGGTCTCGGTTTCGTCCGCTCCGAATTCAACGGCCGTGACGCCTTTTCGGCCAATGGCGGTCGTGCGCTCGACTTCTCCAGCATTCCGCCCGAACTGGTCGGCGGCGTCGACGTCTACAAGAACCAGAGCGCCGACCTGATCGAGGGCGGCATCGGCGGCACGATCAACCTGCGCACGCTCGAACCGTTCGACAGCAAGAAGGATCTGTTCGTCATCTCGGTTGACGGCACCTATTCCGACTTGCGCGAGAAGTGGTCGCCGCAGGCGAGCATCACCGCCGGCAAGCGCTGGAACACCGGCATTGGCGAGATCGGCATCCTCGGTTCCTATTCCCGCTCGCGCCTCGATTCGCGGATCAACGGCTGGCAGCAAAGCCCGCCGATCCCTCGCGTGCTCGATGCTAACGGCAACGTGCCAGAAACCGGCAACTTCAACGACGATAACCGGTTGAACGAGTTCAACGGTGCCGATCCGTCGCGCATCGTCGGCATCACGCCCGGCTTCCAGTTCCGCAACACCGAATTCGATCGCGACCGCATCAGCTATTATGGCGCGTTGCAGTGGCGCAACGACGGTCTGCAGGCCACGTTCAAGTACATTCGCGTCGAAAGCAAGATCAACAGCATCGAAGACACGCTGGAATGGTTCCCCGACCATAATGGCGGCGTGCAGATCGGCGTGCAGAACATGCAGCTCGATAAGAACTGGGGTTCGAACGGACTGCCGTTGTGCAGCGGTCCGGGCGGGCGTCCGGTCGCTCCCGGCGATTGCGAAAACCTGTATCCGGTCCGCGGCGGCCTGATGGAATCGGGCCTGGTTACCAGCAACAACGATTCATGGACCGGTGCACGCGGTCGTGACATCGGCATGTTGGGCGTGGGCAAGCAGGAAGAAGCCACCACCGAAGACTTCAGCCTGAACATCAAATGGAACGCCACGGAGCGCCTCTTCGTCACGCTCGATGGACAATATACCAAGGCGGACGCCCGGCAGCGTCAGATCTGGGGTGGCATGAACAGCTACTTCAACTATTCGGTGACGCCGGACCTCGACCATCCGCGCGTCGAATTCTTCATCGACCCCGCGCACCGCTTCAACCCCAGCAATACCCGCTTCACCGGTGATCGTGATCCGATCACCAATTCTAACGGGTTCATCAACGCGCCCGGCGTCTACATCCCGTCGCCGACGAACTCGGCCGACTTCAACGGCGCGAATTTCCAGTATGCCGCCGATCAGTTCCAGAACGGCGAAGGCGACCTCTATTCGCTGCGTGGCGACGTTAGCTACGACGTGTCGGGCGGCGACGGGCTTGCCGGCTGGTTCGACAGCGTCAAGTTCGGTGCGCGTTTCGCCGAACGCAGCCAGGTCAATTCGGAAATGGCGCTCAACTGGGGCGCGATCGCTCCGGCATGGGCGGGCGGCTATGGTATCGCCGGCACGTTCCAGAACCCGAACAAGGGCTTCGAAGCGGTCGAGTTCAAGAACTTCTTCCGTGGCGATGGCGTCATTCCGGGCAGCAACACCGCATTCGTCTTCGTGAATAGCGATATCCTCAACGACTATTCCGCCTATCGCAAATATCTCGCCAGCGAACCCCAGTTGGCGACGCTGGGCAGTTGGGTCCCGCGCGGGATCGATGACGGCACGCGTTTCGGTCAGGGCGTCTATCGTCCCGAGGATACGTCCGACATCACCGAGCGGACAAAGAACGCCTATGTCCGCATCGATTTCAAACATGACTTCGACGGCGGCATGTCGATCGACGGCAATGTCGGTGTGCGCTACGTCCGCACCGAACTGCAATCGTCGGGCTTCCAGGCATTCCGCCCGTTCAACCCCGACCTGCCGTCCTGTAATCCGGCCGGCGGCGCGGGACAGACGGGCTGCCAATATACGTTCGATCCGACGACCGGCCGCCGGCTGCGTACCGACGATGCCGAAAGCCGCGACGATATCCGCGACTTCGCTCCGCAGGCGGTCGCATATTCGGAACAGGCCGCGATCCCGACCACGCTCAACCTGGTCGACGAGAAGTGGCTGCCGTCCTTCAACATGAAGTTCAATCTCAACCGCGAGATGCTGTTCCGCTTCGGCTACAGCAAGGGGCTGAGCCGGCCGAACGTACAGGATCTGCGCGCTTCGCAGGAATATGTCGTCACGACCACCAGCACCCGGTATCAGCAGATTACCGACCAGAACGACCCGTTGTTCGGCGTGGACCGTGGCGCTGTGGACATTTCCGCCAGCGAAATCCGCGTCAGCCGTGGCAACCCGTTCCTGAAGCCGACCACCGCCGACAATTTCGACCTGTCGTATGAGTGGTACTTCAAGGGCGGCTATCTGTCGGTCGCCGGCTTCTACAAGAAGCTGTCGAACATCATCACCAACGGCGACCTCTCGCTGGGGACGACGACGCTCGACGGCAAGACGCTGAACATCATCTATAACGGCCCGGTCAACCAGGCGAAGGCGACGGTGAAGGGCGTCGAAGTCGGCTATCAGCAATTCTTCGACTTCCTGCCGGGACCGCTCAAGCATCTGGGCGTGCAGGCCAACTACACCTTCATCGATGCCAACACGACGCCGCCGGGCAACGGCGCCGATGCCAATGGCGACGGCGTGCCCGACGACGTGACGCAGGTGTTCCGCTGGGGCGTCAGCGATCTGCTCGGCCAGTCCAAGCATATCGCCAACGCGGTCGCGATCTATCAGGACAAGGTGGTCGAAGCGCGTCTCGCCTATAACTGGCGTTCGTCCTACCTGCTGACCTATCGCGACTATGTGACCGGCAACCCGATCTTCGCCGAAGACGCGGGCTTCCTCGACGCGTCGCTGAAGTTCAACATCGGCAACCTGCAGCTGCGCGGGTCGATCGCCAACATCCTCGATACGAAGAGCAAGGCGTACGGCATCATCGACGGTGATGGTCAGCGCTACGACCGGTTCAGCTTCCTGAACGATCGCCGCATCGTGATCGGCGCCCTGTTCCGCATCTGACGCGGACCACTGCAAACAAATCGGGGGGAGGTGCCACCGGCGCCTCCCCCTTTTTTTGCCCGGCCAGGACCGATCGGCTATTCGTCCAGTCCGCTGAACCCGCCGCCGGCATAGTCGCTGAACTTGGTGATCTGCGGCTCGAACTTCAGCGTCACCTTGCCGGTCGCGCCATGCCGCTGCTTGGCGATGATGAGCTCGGCGAGGCCATAGACACGTTCCATATCCATCGCCCATTTGGCATGGTCCTCGAACACCTTCGCATCGTCGCCGTCGCGCGGGCGTTTCGGCTCCTTCGCCGCGACATAATAGTCTTCGCGATACACGAACCAGACCATGTCGGCGTCCTGTTCGATCGACCCCGATTCACGAAGGTCGGACAGCTGCGGCCGTTTGTCCTCGCGCTGCTCGACGGCACGCGACAACTGCGACAGCGCCATCACCGGCACGCCGATATCCTTGGCCAGCGTCTTCAACCCGCGCGAAATCTCGGAGATTTCCTGCACGCGGTTGTCGCTGCCCTTGCCCGATCCCTGCAGGAGCTGAAGATAGTCGACCACGACCAGCCCGAGTTCACCGTCCAGTTTGCGCTGCAACCGGCGGACGCGGGTGTGCAGGCCCGAAATCGACAGGCCGGCGGTATCGTCGATATAGAGCGGCAACTGCTCCAGATCGGCGGCGGCGTTGGCGAGGCGGGTAAAATCCTCCTTGCGGATCTTGCCCATGCGCAACGCTTCGGAACTGATTTCCGCCTGCTCGGCCATGATGCGCGTCGCGAGCTGATCGGCGGACATTTCGAGCGAGAAGAACGCGACCTTCGCGCCGACCGACTTGCCCTTTTCCATGCCCGCGCGCTGATCGTCCATATAACGTTGCGCGGCGTTGAAGGCGATGTTGGTCGCCAGCGACGTCTTGCCCATGCCGGGTCGCCCGGCAAGGATGATGAGATCGCTATGATGCATGCCGCCGATGCGGCCGTTGACCGACGCGAGGCCGGTCGTGACGCCCGACAGGCCGCCACCGGAGTTCATCGCGCGTTCGGCCATGCGCACCGCCATCGTCGTCGCCTGCGCGAACGACTTGACCGCGTTGGTCGTGTTCCCCTCCGCCGCGACCTTGAACAGTGCTTCCTCGGCCGCCTCGATCTGCTTCTTGGGGTCGACCTCGGTCGAGGTGTCGGTGGCGTTTTCGACCAGCGTGCGGCCCACGGTGATCAGCGCGCGCAGCTGGGCGAGGTCGTAGATCTGCTGCGCGAACTGCCGCGCACCGATCAGGCTGGCGTTGCTGCCGGTGATCTCGACCAGATATTGGGTGCCGCCACGCGCCGCCAACAATTCGTCATTGTCGAACATCGGCCGCAGCGTCACCGGACTGGCGATCATGCCGGTGCGGCGGACGTCGCGAATCCGTTCGAAGATGCGCGCATGGGCGGGATCGTAGAAATGCTCGATATCCAGCCGTTCGACCATGTCGTCGGCTAGGCCGTTGTCGATCAGCATCGCGCCCAGCAGCGCCGCCTCCGCATCGACATTGTGGGGCACGCGCGGTGGTTGCGGGGGAGTGCCCCCGCCAATGCTGTGAACAGTAGCCATCGCCCCTTGTCCCAGACCTCGGCCTTACGCTCAACCGCTTGACAGCGCATTTTGCGGTGGACGCCACGACATGAAGCGGCGACAGGAGGCCATGGCCGATCCCCGGATCATCGACGTGACCCTCGACGAGCGCACCATTTTATGGCGCAGCGCCGATATCGAACAGGAACGGCGGATCGCGATCTTCGACCTGCTCGAGGCGAATCACTTCGCCCCCGCCCGGGTGCCTGCCGATCATTATGCCGGTCCGTACCGCATCGCGTTGTCGGTGCCCGAGGGGCGGTTGGCGATCGACATCGCGCGTGAGGACGGCAGCCTGATCGAGACGCTGGTGCTGGGCATGGCGCGGTTGCGCCGCCCGATCCGCGATTATTTCGCGATCTGCGACAGCTATTACAAAGCCATACGACAGGCGACCCCGCACGAGATCGAGACGATCGACATGGCGCGGCGTGGCATCCACAACGAGGCGGCCGAGGCGCTGCGCGAACGGCTGGACGGCAAGGTCGAGATCGACTTCGACACCGCACGCCGCCTCTTCACCCTGATCTGCGTGCTGCATATCAAGGCGTGATGCGGTTCAAATTGATTCTCGGCGCGCTGGCGGTGCTGGCGCTGGTTGCGTTGTTCCTGTGGCAATGGTCGTTCGGCTGGACGCCCGATCGCACGCGGTTTCCGGTCCAGGGCCTGACGGTATCGACCGGGGACGGCCCGATCGACTGGCCGACCGTCCGCGCGCGCGGCGCCGATTTCGCCTATGTCACGGCGTCGCGGGGAACGCAGCGCGATGCCGCGTTCGAAACGAACTGGAACGGCGCGCATGCCATCGGGATGCGCCACGGTGCGCTCCACGAATTTTCGCTGTGCGAGCCGACCGCCGATCAGGTCACGACCTATCTGACCACGGTACCGCGCGCGACCGATGCTCTGCCCGCCACGCTGTCGCTCGACTTCTCGCCCGACTGCACCACGCGTCCGACCCGCGCGCAGGTGATGACCGCGATCCGCGGGTTTCTGGGGCCGGCCGAATATCATGACGGCCGGGCGATGATGCTGCGCATTTCACCCGCCTTCGAAGCGGAATATCGGGTCAGCGCCGCGATCGTCCGGCCGCTCTGGGCGCAACGCCGCTTCTTCGAACCCGATTATCTGGCGCGGCCGTGGCGGATGTGGCAGGCGAACCCGGCGCGGCGCATCGACGGCGTCGCCCGTCCCGTCGCGTGGAGTGTAGCCGCCCAATGACCGATCCCGCCACCCTGATCGACGCCGCGCGCGCCGCCGCCGCCCATGCCCACGCGCCCTATTCGCGCTTCGCGGTCGGCGCGGCGTTGCTGCTGACCGATGGATCGATTGTTACCGGCACGAACTTCGAAAACGCCAGCTACGGCCTGTCGCTCTGCGCCGAAACCGTCGCCACCGCGACCGCTAGCGGGGCAGGCAAGCTCGGTCAGATCGTTGCGGTCGGCATCGTCGGCGGGCGCATGGGCGGGCGCGACACTGATCCGATCCGCCCCTGCGGCCGTTGTCGGCAGGTGTTGAACGAAGCGGCGCAGATGGGCGGACGCGATCTGGCGGTCTATTGTTCCGGGCTTGGCGGCGGCACCATCGAAACGCACCGGCTGTCCGACCTGTTGCCGCATGCATTTGGCCCGGGCGATCTGGGTATTGGGGGAAAGCAATGACGATCCTGTCGGATCACTGGATTCGCGAACAGGCACTGGCGACGGGGATGATCGAACCCTTTGTCGAATCGCAGCGGCGCGAGGGGTGCATCAGCTACGGCCTGTCGTCCTACGGCTATGACGCGCGGGTGTCGGACGAATTCAAGATCTTCACCAACGTCGACTCCGCCGTCGTCGATCCGAAGGACTTCGCCCAGAACAGCTTCGTCGATCGCAAGACCGACGTATGCATCATCCCGCCCAACAGCTTCGCACTCGCCCGCACCGTCGAATATTTCCGCGTGCCGCGCGATGTGCTGGTCATCTGCCTCGGCAAATCGACCTACGCGCGCTGCGGGATCATCGTCAACGTGACGCCGCTGGAGCCGGAATGGGAGGGGCATGTCACGCTGGAATTCTCCAACACGACGCCGCTTCCGGCAAAGATCTACGCCAATGAAGGCGCCTGCCAGTTCCTGTTCCTGAAGGGCGACCAGCCCTGCGGCACCAGCTATGCCGATCGCGCCGGCAAATATATGGGCCAGCGCGGCGTCACCCTGCCGCGGCTCTGACGACGATGATCGGACGCAACTGGACCGGGCGCAGCGCGGTGGTGCGCCTGTCGGCGCTCCTGCCGATTCTGGCGCTGTTCGCCCCGAAGCTGCCGCTGCCGCTCGCCTTCGGTATCGGCGGCGCGCTCATCCTGTGGATGGCGTTCGTCTGCGCTCGGGTCGCGATCAACGATCATCGGGCGGCGTCGGAAACCGCTCCCTTCCGCCCCACGCGCCGGTCGCGATAGGGCGGACGCTGCGGCGCGACCGTCTGCGGCACCTCCCATGGATGCCGCCCGCCCTGCCGCACGGTCGTCACCCGCCCGTTCGCCAGCGATATCGCGACGCCGCCCGTCCGTGCCAGCATCGTCCGGTCGAGCTTCAACCAGCGCGGCGTACAACCATCGGGCAGGCGACGGTCGCTGACGACGATATCGGCACGGCGACAGGCGGCGATCAGTTCGACCCACGGCACCGCATAGCCGCTGCGCGTCGCGACGATCGTCCAGCGCCGCCCGCCCGTCTCCCGCGTGGCGATGCACAGGTCGGCGCTGCACCTTGCGCCGGCTTGTTCGGACAGCGGCGGCAACGCGCCCTCGACGCCGCCGCCCTCGCCCAGCGTCGCGCGGACATAATCGCCCGCCCGGTCGCGCAGGATCGCCATGCCGCCATCGGGCGTCGCCAATGCCAGATGCCGCCCGTCGCCGGTCACCAGCAGGTCGGGTGCCGGCGTCGCCAGCGCCCATAGCGCCCCGGCCGCGAACGGCACGATCCCCCAACGCCGAAGCGACGTCCGCCACAGCGCGATCCACAGACCGCCCATGACCATTAGCGCGAATGCACCGTCGGGCATCGCCGGCAGCGAAGCGACCGATCCCGGCGCCGCCGCAACCGTCCGCGCGATCCACAGCAGCAACGTCAGCGACCGCTCGACCGCCCACCATGCCGGTGCCCCGATCCCGACCAGATCGAGCGCCAATGCGAGCGCCTCCAGCGGCATGGTGACGAAGGTCGTGAGCGGGATGGCGACGATATTGGCCAGCGCGCCGTACAGCCCGGCCTTGTGAAAATGATAGAGGCCGATCGGCATCAACGCCGCCTCGACCACCAGCCCGGTGAGCAACAACGACGCCAAACCGCGTCCGAACCCTCTCCACCGCGCCTCGTCGCGCTTCAGGAACCAGCGCCGGACGCGGGGATGTTCGTGCAGCGCGACGATCGCGGTGACGGCGGCAAAGCTCAACTGGAAACTCGGACCTGCCAGCGACTCCGGTAACGCAAGCAGCACCAGCAACGCCCCCGTCGCGATCAGCCGCAACGTGATCGCCTCGCGCCCGATCGACAGCGCGGCCAACACCAGCAGCGCCGCGATACACGACCGAACCGTCGGTACATCGGCCCCCGACAACCATGTATAGGCCAAGGCCGCCAGCGCCCCCGCCCCGGCCGCGACGACCGGCAACCGCACCCGGAGCGCCAGCGGCGGGAACAGCGCCAGCAGCTTCAGCACCAGCGTCATCGTGCCGACCACCACCGCGGTGACGTGCAGCCCGCTGATCGACAGCAGATGGGCGAGACCTGAGCGCCGCATCGCCTCCGCATCAGCCGCATCGATCGCGCCGCGATCACCGGTCACGAACGCGGCCGCGATCCCGCCTTCGCTGCCATCGACCCGGGAGACGATATGGCCGGTCAGCGTCGAGCGGAGCGCGGCGTTCCCCGGATCGCCCGGCGCGACGATGCGGATCGGTGCGAAGCCGCGCCCGGTCGCGCCGATCCCCTGAAACCACGCGGTCCGGGCGAAATCATAGGCGCCCGGCACTGCGGCGGAGGGCGGCGGCATCAGACGCGCACGCAGCGACAGGCGGCTGCCTGGCACCACCCCGGCGGGCAGATCGCTTTCGGCGATATTGACCCGAACCAGCGACGGCAAACGGGCCATGGCATCCGGCCGCAGGGTCAGGCGAACCAGTTCGCGCGCCGGCAACGGCTCGACCCGCTCGACCCGCGCTTCGAACGCCGCCACCACCGGTCGCGCCAGCACCGGCGCCGCCACCCGCTCCGCCCGCCCCCAGATCAGTGCACAGCCCAGCATCATCAGCAGGCCCGCGATCGTGATCGCCCGCGCGGTCCGCATCCCCCATGGCAGCACCAGTCCGGCCAGCGCGGCCGCCAGCCCGGCCAACAGCACCGCACCCCAAGCCGCCGGTCCCGGCAGCACGAACCACGCCGTGATGCCGGCTCCCAATGCGACCGGCATCCATAGCGGCAACTGTCCCCGCTCCGCCTCGGCCACGCGTTCCAGCGCGGCAAGGAACCGAGCCCCGATACCGGCGGTTTGAAGCGGCACGGGTGCCATGCTAGGGGCGGTCGCGGCTGAACTGGCCATATCTGTTCCACCCGATTTCTGGGAGCATCCGCGCTTGGGCGCAACCACTTCCGCGACGCCTGTCGTCACCCGCTTCGCGCCGTCGCCGACCGGCTTTCTCCATATCGGCGGCGCGCGCACCGCGCTGTTCAACTGGCTCTATGCCCGTCGCCATGGCGGTCGCTTCCTGCTGCGGATCGAGGATACCGATCGCGCCCGCTCGACCCAGCCGGCGATCGACGCGATCCTCGACGGCATGCGCTGGCTCGGCCTCGACTGGGACGGCGACGCCGTGTTCCAGTTCGCGCGCGCCGACCGCCACGCCGCCGTCGCGCACCAGTTGCTCGACGCCGGTCATGCCTATCGCTGCTATGCGACCCCTGAGGAACTGACCGCCCTGCGCGAGGAACAGCGCGCCGCCGGCAAGCCGATCCGCTATGACGGACGCTGGCGCGACCGCGCGCCCGAGGATGCGCCCGCAGGCGCGCCGTTCGTCGTCCGGCTGAAGGCGCCGAAGGAAGGCGCCGTGACGATTTCGGACCAGGTGCAGGGCGACGTCACCGTCGCCAATGCCGAACTCGACGATTTCGTGCTGCTCCGCTCCGACGGTACGCCGACCTATATGCTCGCGGTCGTGGTCGACGATCACGACATGGGCGTCACCCATGTCATTCGCGGCGACGATCACCTCAACAACGCCTTTCGCCAGCTCTCGCTGATCCGCGCGATGGACGCGGTCGAGGGCGGCTGGCCCGATCCCGTTTATGCCCATGTGCCGCTGATCCATGGCGCCGACGGTGCCAAGCTGTCGAAGCGCCACGGTGCTCTGGGCGTAGAAGCGTATCGCGACGAACTTGGCGTGCTGCCCGAAGCGCTGAACAACTATCTGCTGCGGCTCGGCTGGGGCCATGGCGACGAGGAAATCATCAGCCGCGAGCGCGCGACCGAGGTCTTCGACCTGTCGGGCGTCGGCCGCTCGCCGTCCCGTTTCGATACGAAGAAGCTGCTGAACCTCAACGGCCATTATATTCGCGAGGCCGATGATGCGCGCCTGACCGCGCTAGTGGCCGAACGCCTGCCCGACGGGATCGACCGCGACCTGCTGCAGCGCGCCATGCCGGTGCTGAAGGTGCGCGCCGCCGATCTCAACGAACTCGCCGCCAATGCCGCCTTCTTCTTCAAGTCGCGGCCGCTGCCGATGGACGACGGCGCCACCGCGCTGCTGACGCCCGAGGCACGTGCGATTCTGTCGCAGTTGCACGCCAAGCTTGACGCACTCGCAGCATGGGATACGGAGACGATCGAAGCTGCGGTACGCGAAGTGGCGGAGGCGGCGGGGTTGAAGCTGGGTGCCGCCGCGCAACCGCTTCGCGCCGCGCTGACGGGTTCGCGCACCTCACCGGGGATTTTCGACGTGCTTGCCCTTCTGGGCCGCGCCGAAAGCCTTGGCCGCATCGAAGATCAGATGGCCAAACCGGCCGCATAACCAACAGGAGACGCCAGATGGCCGATAACGCTAAACTGCAGGTTGCGGGCAAGGACGTCGAATTTCCGGTTCGATCGGGAACGATCGGTCCCGACGTCGTCGACATCCGCAAGCTCTATGCGCAGACCGGCGCCTTCACCTACGATCCGGGCTTCACCTCGACCGCCAGCTGCGATTCGGCGCTGACCTATATCGATGGTGACGAAGGCGTGCTGCTGCATCGCGGCTATCCGATCGGTCAGCTGGCCGAGGAATCGTCGTTCATGGAGGTCGCCTATCTGCTGCTGAACGGCGAACTGCCGTCGGGCGAGGAACTGGGCAACTTCACCACCACGATCAGCCGCCACACGATGCTGCACGAACAGCTCGCGACCTTCTATCGCGGTTTCCGCCGCGACGCGCACCCGATGGCGATCATGTGCGGCGTCGTCGGCGCGCTGTCGGCCTTCTACCATGATTCGACCGACATCACCGATCCGACCCAGCGGACGATCGCCTCGCACCGGCTGATCGCCAAGATGCCGACGATCGCGGCGATGGCGTACAAGTACAGCGTCGGCCAGCCGTTCCAGTATCCGGACAATTCGCTCAGCTACACCGGCAATTTCCTGAAGATGACCTTTGGCGTGCCGGCCGAGCCCTATGAAGTGAACCCGGTCGTCGAAAAGGCGCTGGACCGCATCTTCATCCTGCACGCCGATCACGAACAGAATGCGTCGACCTCGACCGTCCGTCTCGCCGGTTCGTCGGGCGCGAACCCGTTCGCCTGCATGGCCGCCGGCATCGCCTGCCTCTGGGGTCCGGCGCATGGCGGCGCGAACGAGGCTGCGCTCAACATGCTGCGCGAGATCGGCACGCCCGAGCGTATCCCGGAATATATCGCCCGCGCCAAGAACAAGGACGATCCGTTCCGCCTGATGGGCTTCGGTCACCGCGTCTACAAGAACTACGATCCGCGCGCGACCGTCATGCAGAAGACGGTGCGCGAAGTGTTCGAATCGCTGGGCGTCAACGATCCGGTGTTCGAAACCGCGTTGCGGCTCGAGGAACTGGCGCTGTCGGACGATTACTTCATCGAGAAGAAGCTGTTCCCGAACGTCGACTTCTATTCGGGCGTCATCCTGTCGGCGATCGGTTTCCCGACCACGATGTTCACCGCATTGTTCGCGCTCGCCCGCACCGTCGGCTGGGTCGCGCAGTGGAACGAGATGATTTCGGACCCCGAACAAAAGATCGGCCGTCCGCGTCAGCTCTATACCGGCCCTGCACAGCGCGATTACGTACCCGTGGGCCAGCGCTGAGATGCGCATCGTCCGGCGGGCGCTGACGATCGTCGGTGCGATCCTCGCGTTCGTCGGACTGTTCTGGCTGGGTCAGGGGATGGGGATCATCCGCTGGCCCGCCAGTTCCTTCATGATCGACCAGTATCTCTGGGTCGTCACCGGATCGGTCGTAGCGGCAGCCGGGCTGCTCCTGATCCTCATCGCGCGGCGCCTGCCCCGCCGCTGATCCCGCGACTCGCGCAGCGGCAGCCGAACTTCCGACGACAATATTTCGGTCTTCGGCATTTTCTACCAGATCGGTGCAATCAGTTGCTCGTCGGCGCATACCGCCGAATTGCGCAAATTACTGTTTTCGTTGGAAACAGAATGGATGGTGCGCTTTCGTGCATTAACCATCCGGTAACTATGCTGCTTCTGTTTCCGCTGTGTACTTAAATCGATCTTAATCCCGAACTGCGAAGAAGCTCGCAGTTCTTTTGGGGGCAAGATCACATGAGTACTGCTTTCTGCCTGCCGTCAAATCTATCGATGGCGAACATCGCCGCCATCGTCGACGATTTGCGCGCATTGCCGTCCGGTGGCGACCTGGTCCTTGATGCGGCCGGTCTGACGGCACCCGACCTCAGCGTCCTGCAACTGATCGAAAGCCTGCGCGCGGAATCGCGGTTGCACGATGCGTCGGTCAGCCTTGCCGCGCCGGCCGACGAAACCCTTACCGCCCTGCTGCATCGCGCCGGTTTCGTCGCCGCGATGACGCCTGACGACAACGCCTTCTGGTTCCACGGAGTGCCCCTGCAATGACCGCTTCCATTCTTGCCGTCGACGATTCCGCCAGCCTGCGCATGGCGATCCGCATCGCGCTGACCGGTGCGGGCTATACCGTGACCGAAGCCGGTGACGGCGTCGAAGGGCTGACCAAGGCGACGGCGACCAAGTTCGACATGATCGTCACCGATCTGAACATGCCGAACATGGACGGGCTGTCGATGATCCGCGAACTGCGCAAGCAGCCGGCACAGGCGGGCGTCCCGATCATCTTCCTGACCACCGAATCCGATCCGGAAATGAAGAACCAGGCCAAGGCCGCCGGCGCCACCGGCTGGCTGGTCAAGCCGTTCGTGCCCGACCAGCTCGTGAAGGTCGCGCGCAAGGTGCTGGGCCGGTGATCGCCGACGATCCGATCGCCGCCTTCCGCGTGGAGGCGGGCGAGGTGCTCGATCAGGTCGAGCAGGCGCTGCTCGACCTTGGCCACCGTCTCGACGATGCCGATCTCGTCAACGCCGTCTTCCGCGGGCTGCATACGCTGAAGGGCTCGGGCGCGATGTTCGGCTTCGACGCGCTGGCCGGCTTCACCCATCACTGCGAAACCGCGTTCGACCGCGTCCGCAAGGGGCAGGTCCCCGCCACCGCCGGGCTGGTGTCGGTCATCCTGTCCGCGCAGGACCACATGCGCGCGCTGGTCGAAGGTGACGCCCCCGCCGCAGAAGGCGATGCGATCCTCGCCCGGCTGCAGGCGGCGATCGACGAAGCGTCGGGCACCGCTCCGGCTGCGGCCAGCGCACCGGCCGCTTCCGGCTGGCAGATCGCGTTCCGGCTTCCCGCCGATGCGATGGCCAATGGCACCAACCCGCTGATGCTGCTCGACGAGCTGCGCGAACTGGGCGACTGCACCGTCGTCGCGCGGACCGACAAGGTCCCGCCGCTCGCCGATCTGGTCGCGACCGAATGCCATATCGGCTGGGACGTGACGCTGGTCGGCGACGTCAAGCGCGACGATATCGAGGATGTCTTCATCTTCGTGATGGACGACATGGAATTGTCGATCGAACCGCTCGGCGTCGCCGATGCGGACGCGGCGGCCGACGCCGCTGCGACCGACGACGCACCGGTCCTCGCCGAAGCCGCCGCACCGGTCGCGACCGCAGCGACCGCAGCGACCGCCGACAGTCCCGCCGCCCGTTCGACCGCCAAGGCCGAAGAAAGCGTGCGCGTCCCCGCCGGACGGCTCGACGCGCTGATGGACCGGGTCGGCGAACTGGTCATCGCCCAGAGCCGCCTGTCGCAATGCGCCGATCGCGGCCAGGATCTTGTCCTGCGCTCGGTCTCCGAGGAAATCGAGCGGCTGGCAGGCGAATTGCGCGACACGATGATGGTGTTGCGCATGGTCCCGGTCGGCTCGCTCTTCTCGTGCTTCCGCCGCCTGATCCACGACCTGGCGCGCGACACCGGCAAGACGATCGAGTTCGAAACCGAAGGCGAAGCGACCGAGGTCGACAAGACCGTGATCGAACGCCTGTTCGACCCGATGGTCCACCTGATCCGCAACAGCTGCGACCATGGCCTCGAAACGCCCGAGGACCGCATCGCCGCCGGCAAGCCCGCCGCCGGTTCGGTCCGGCTCGCCGCGCATCAGGCGGGGGGCGAGGTCGTCATCACCATCCGCGACGATGGCCGCGGCATCAACCGCGCCCGCGTCCGTGCCAAGGCGGAGGCGAACGGCCTGATCCAGCCCGATCAGGCGCTGAACGACCACGAACTGTTGCAGATGATCTTCGCGCCCGGTTTCTCGACCGCCGCGACCGTCACCAACCTGTCGGGCCGCGGCGTCGGCATGGACGTGGTGAAGCGTACGATCGAAGGGTTGCGCGGATCGATCGACGTCCAGTCGACCGAGGGCGAGGGATCGCTGATCGCGCTGCGCATTCCGCTGACGCTGGCGATCATCGACGGCCTGCTCGTGCGGGTCGGCAGCGGCCGCTACGTCATTCCGCTGACCGCGGTCGAGGAATGCATCGAACTCTCGCTCGAGGACGATATGCGCCATCGCGGGCGCAGCCTCATCACGCTGCGCGAAAAGCTGGTGCCGTTCCTGCGGCTGCGCGAAGTCTTCGCCACCGACACCCGGCCCGATCCGTTCCAGAAAATCGTGGTCGTGTCGACGCCGCAGGGCCGGGTCGGTCTGGTCGTCGACCAGATCATCGGCAACCACCAGACGGTCATCAAGCCTATGTCGGCGCTGCACCGCGACGCCGCCACCTTTGCCGGCGCGACGATCCTCGGCGATGGCGAGGTCGCGCTGATCCTCGACATCGCCCAGCTCATCGCGCTCGGCCAGCCTCGTGAGGAGATGCTGCGTGCAGCCGGATGAACATTGCCAGGCGACCGGCCTGGTCCCGTGGAACAGCGACCGACAGCTCGAAGTGCTGGTTTTCGACCTGGGGGGGCAAAGCTTTGCGCTCGAGGCGGTGCTGGTCCGCGAAATCCTCGACATGATGCCCGAAACGCGGGTGCCCGGCGCGCCTGCGCTGGTGGGTCACGTCATCAACTTTCGCGGGCGGATCATTCCGCTGGCCGACCTGCACCTCGCCTTTGGCATGACGGTGCCGGAACCGACCAAGGATAGCCGCATCGTCGTGATCGAACTCGACCTCGACGGCGAACCGACGATCATCGGCCTGCGCACCGACAAGGTGCACGAGGTCGCGACCTTCTCGGCCGCGACCAGCGAGGACGCGCCGGTCGTCGGACTGCGCTGGAAGCGCGAGCATGTTCGCTCGCTGGTCCGGCACGACAATGACGACATCGTCGTCCTGCCCGACCTCGAAGCCATTTTCCAGACGATCACGCACGGCGCCGCCGCTGCATCCATCCACTGATTCCCGTTTTTTGGGGGGGCTCCACCAATGCGCGCTACGATAAAGATGAAACTCGCCGTAACATTCGGCGTAGTAATTGCGATGTTGTTGGCGGTCATCGTCATCGGCGTCACCAAGATGTCGGCGATGAACACCGGTATCGTCGACGTTATCGAAGGTCCGGCGGCGCGGCAGACGCGTTCGCTGAACGTCCAGGTCGGCGTGAACGAACTGCTGCGACTTGAAAAGAACATGGCGTTGATCACCGACGATACCGTCGCCCGCGATTTCGAGCAGCAATCCGCCAGCAAGCTAGCGAAGATCGACGAGCTGATCCGTCTCGGCGTGGCCAATGCCAGCCCGCAGGCAAAGCCGGAATGGGACAACGTCGCCGCGAAGTGGAATGAATACAAGCCGGTGAACCGCAAGATCCGCGATCTCGCCCTGGCGAACAAGAACGTCGAGGCGGGTCAGATCTCGGTGACCCAGTCGCGCGCGCTGATGACCGACCTGTCGAAATCGCTCGACGCCATCGTCGCTCGCAATGCCGATCGCATGACCGAAGCACGGGCCGAAACGGAAGCCAGCTACGAGAATGCCCGGACCATCCTGATCGTCGTCGCCGTCGCGGCGGTACTGGTTGCCCTGATCGGCGCGCTGTGGATCAGCTTGATCGTTTCGCGCGGCCTGAAGCGGGTCAGCGTCGCCCTCGACGCGGTGGCGATCGGCGACCTCGACAATGAGGTGACCGTGACCACCAACGACGAGATCAAGGATCTGGTCGACACCGTCAACCGCATGACCGTTGCGCTCCGCAAGTCGGCGGCGCTGGCCGACACGATCGCACAGGGCGACCTGACCGTCGATCACACGCCGCTGTCGGACAAGGATCAGCTGGGCCAGGCCCTCGTCTCGATGGTCGACCGCCTGCGCAATGTCGTGGGTGACGCGTCGGGAGCGGCGGACAATGTCGCCGCCGGCAGCCAGCAGCTCTCCGCCTCGTCCGAACAGGTCAGCCAAGGCGCGACCGAACAGGCGGCGGCTGCCGAGGAAGCTTCGGCGTCGATGGAACAGATGGCCGCCAACATCAAGCAGAACGCCGACAACGCGGCACAGACCGAGAAGATCGCACGCCAGTCGTCGAAGGACGCCGAAGCCAGCGGCGTCGCGGTCGACCGCGCCGCAAAGGCAATGCGGACGATCGCCGAAAAGATCGGCATCGTGCAGGAAATCGCCCGTCAGACCGACCTACTGGCGCTGAACGCGGCGGTGGAAGCGGCCCGGGCCGGCGAACATGGCCGCGGCTTCGCGGTGGTCGCCTCCGAAGTCCGCAAGCTGGCCGAACGCAGCCAGACGGCGGCCGCCGAGATCAGCGCGGTGTCGGGCGACACGGTGCAGGCGGCGGCACAGGCCGGCGAGATGCTGACCAAGCTGGTGCCCGACATCCGCCGGACCGCCGAACTGGTGTCGGAGATCAGCGCCGCGTGCCGCGAGCAGGATATCGGCGCGTCGCAGATCAACCAGGCGCTGCAGCAGCTCGATCAGGTAACGCAGCAGAACGCGTCGGCTTCGGAACAGATCACCTCGACCTCCGAGGAACTGGCCGGACAGGCGGAAGAGCTGCAGTCGAGCATCGCCTTCTTCCGCGTCGATACCGGCTCGGGCGCAACGGCCAAGCGTCCCGCCGCCGCGCGCAAGCCCGCCAAGACCAAAGCGCCCGCCGCGCCCAAGGCCAAGCCGAATTCGGTCGCCGACCAGCAGGCCCGTGCCCGCGGCTTCGCGCTCGACCTGATGCAGGGCGGGCCGGACGGTGACGACGCAGCCTTCGGACGGGCGGCATGAGCGCCGCCGGTCCGGTGCAGGTCGTCACGTTCGGCCTGGGGGATGAGGTGTTCGCGGTCCCGGTGACCATGGTCCGCGAAATCCTCGACTATACGCCCGCCTTCCGCGTGCCCGGCGGACCGGCCTGGATGCTCGGCCTGACCGATGTGCGCGGTCAGGGTGTGCCGATGGTCGATCTGCGCACCCGGCTCGGCCTGTCGCCGGTCGACGCCACGCTGGCGACGCGGGTGCTGATCGTCGACGTCGCCCTGCCCGACCGGACGCTCGCGCTCGGGCTGGTGGTCGACCGGGTCATCGCGGTCGCGACCTTCGAACGCGACCGGTTGGAATCGGCACCCGATGTCGGCATGCGCTGGCGCTCCGACTATATCGAGGGGGTGGTGCGCGAGGCCGACGGCTTCGTCGTCATCATCAACGTGGCGCACGTCTTCGCCAGCGACGAAGCGGCCGACATCGCCGCGCTGGCGCACGCCGCCTGATCCGTCGGATCGCCGCACCCGCGGCGATCCGACCACCCCCATCCGAAAGTCCGCGCCATGTCCGCTGCCCTTGCCACTGCGTCGCCCGCCCCCGATCGGCTGAGCCCGCATAAATTCGCGAAGCTCGCCACGCTGATCTACGACCAGACCGGCATCAAGATGCCGCGGACCAAGGCGACGATGCTGGAGGGCCGGTTGCAGCGGCGGCTGCGCGAAACCGGCATGGCGACGCTCGACCAATATTGCGATCACCTGTTCGACGGGCGCGCGGCGTCGGGGGAACTGGTCCACCTCATCAACGCGGTGACCACCAACAAGACCGATTTCTTCCGCGAACCCGGTCATTTCGACTATCTGGCGCAAAGCGCGCTGCCGACGATCGCCGCGACCGGGCAACGCCGCATCCGCGCGTGGAGCGCCGCCTGCTCGACCGGCGCGGAACCCTATACCATGGCGATGGTCCTCGACCAGTTCGCGCAAGGCGGCGGCCCCGATTACGGCATCCTCGCGACCGATATCGATACCGCGGTGCTGGAGACCGCGCGGCGCGGCATCTACCCGGCCGAACTGGTCGAACCGGTGCCGTCGATCCTGCGCCAGCGCTATGTCGCGACGCCGGTCGACCGCACGTCGCGCGATGTGCGCATCGTGCCGTCGCTGCGCTCGGCAATCGGGTTCGCGCGCCTCAACCTGATGGACGCCAGCTATCCGGTGGGCGATCCGATGGACATCATCTTCTGCCGCAACGTGCTGATCTATTTCGACAAGGAAACGCAGGAAAAGGTGGTGCGCCGGCTGTGCGACTGCCTGCGGCCCGGCGGCTATCTGTTCCTTGGCCATTCGGAATCGATCGCCGGTATGGACCTGCCGGTCTCGACCGTTTCCTACACCGTTTTCATGAAGGACTGAGCATGGCCAAGATCCGCGTCCTTGTGATCGACGACAGCGCCAGCGTGCGCCAGGCGATGACCAGCATTCTGAACGAAGATCCCGATATCGAGGTGATCGCCGCCGCCGCCGATCCCTTCGCCGCCGCGCGCTACATCCAGGAAGAGATTCCCGATGTCATTACACTCGACGTAGAAATGCCCCGCATGGACGGCGTCACCTTCCTGCGCAAGCTGATGAGCCAGCGGCCCATCCCGGTGGTGATGTGCTCCTCGCTGGTCGAGGAAGGATCGGAAACGCTCCTCCACGCACTGGAGGCGGGCGCGGTCGACGTGATCCTGAAACCACGGCTCGGCGTGGCAGACCATCTGAACGATTCCAAGATGCGGATCCGTGACACGGTGAAGGGCGCTGCCCGCGCCCGGCTGCGCGCGCGCCCCGCGTCCAGCCGGATCAGTTCCCCCGCCGCGAAGCTGACCGCCGATGCCGTCCTGCCGCCGCCCACCGGCCGCGCGATGAGCCGCACCACCGAAATGGTCGTGTGCATCGGCGCGTCGACCGGCGGGACCGAGGCGCTGCGCGAATTGCTGGAGGCGCTGCCCGCCAACTCGCCCGGCATCGTCATCGTCCAGCATATGCCCGAAAGCTTCACCCGCGCCTTTGCCAAGCGGCTGAACGGCCTGTGCCAGGTCGATGTGAAGGAAGCCGAGGACGGTGACACGGTGATGCGCGGCCATGTGCTGATCGCGCCCGGCGGCCTGCGCCACACGCTGCTCGAACGGCAGGGCGCGCGCTATGTCGTGGCGGTGCGTGAAGGGCCGCTGGTCTCGCGCCATCGCCCTTCGGTCGACGTGCTGTTCCGATCGGCCGCGCGCAATGCCGGGTCGAACGCGGTCGGCATCATCATGACCGGCATGGGCGACGACGGCGCGCGTGGCCTGCTGGAGATGAAGCAGGCCGGTGCCCGCACCTTCGCCCAGGACGAAGCGACCTCGATCGTGTTCGGCATGCCCAAGGAGGCGATCGCCCGTGGCGCCGCCGACAAGGTCGTGCCGCTCCAGAACATTGCCCGTGAACTGCTGCTGGCGACGGCACGATGATTGTCCCCCCTGCCACCTTCCTCTTCGCCTAGGACCCCCGACATGCAGCACCTTCGGATCGATTTGTCACAGGGTCAGGCGATCGATGCCGCCGATCTAAAGCGCACGCTGGCGCTGATGGCGGCGAGCATGGACGCACGCTTCGTCCGTGCCGGCACCACGCTCGCCACCGCGATCGATACGATCGACCGCATCATCGCCTCGATCGAAGGGGTGACCGGCGCCCTCGACGAAAGCGTCGCCGGCATCGCGGTCACCAGCCTGAAGGACGTCGCCGCGCAGCTCGACGCGCTGCCGGAGGTACAGGTCGAACGGGAAGCCGACATGGCCCGGATCGGCACCGCATCACGCGTGCTGCGCGACCATGTGATGGACATGCGCCAGGCACTGCGCGTGCTCCACATCTATGGCATGAACATCAAGATCGCCGCCTCCGGCGAAGCCGCCTTCGTCGGTTTCGTCAACGACATGGGCCAACGCCTTGCAGCGGGGGAGGAACATCTCGAAGGGTTTCTCGCCAAGTTGAAGGAGCTGTCGACCAGCGTCGGCAGCGTGCAGCAGGCCGGCCGGTTGCTCGCCGCCGAAGCGAAGAAGATCCTGCCCGCCGTGCCGCAGCGGCTGACCCGCGACGCCGATGCGCTGCACGGCCATCTGGGCGACGTCGCTGCCATGGCCCGCGAGGTTTCGGAGATCGCGCGCACCGTGCAGGGCCGCGTCGCGACGATGCTCGGCGCGTTGCAGGTCGGCGACAGCACCCGCCAGCGGGTCGAGCATGTCGTCTCGGGACTGCAACTGCTCGAAGGGCTGACCCTGCCCGAACCGGCGCTCGCCGAAGTCACCGGCGTCGTCCACCATCTGCTCGCCGCGCAGCTGGACGCGAGTTCGGTCGATTTCGACCGCGACGCCAGCCGGCTGGTCGCTTCGCTGAAGGCCTTGCAGCCCGACACCAACGCGCTGCTGACGCTGGTCGAGGACGATGCCGGCCGCAACGGTCGCCCGTTCCTCGCCCAGATCGACGAGGCGGTCGGCGAGATCGCGGTCATCACCGGCCAGTTGCAGGAGGCGGATCACCGTTCGGCCGCGATGCTGGACCTGATCGCGGAGACCGTCGACGAACTGACCGGCCGCCTCGCCCATCTCCAGCGCGTGCAGTTCAACGTGCAGGATATCGCCACCAACACCCGCCTGCTGTGCCGTCGCCATGGCGATCTGGGCAAGGCGGTGTCGGTCGTGGCGGGCGAGGTCGATATCTATGCCCATTCGCTCGGCAACGCGATGCGCGGCATCGGCGCGCCGATCCGCGAACTGGCCGAGGTCAACGCCGCGCTGACCGCCAAACGCGGCGACACGGTCGGCGGCGACATGGGTACGAAACTCGCCCAGGCGCTCGGCGTCATTCGCGAAGGCTGCCAGCGCACCGAAATGGCGGTCCGCGAAGGCGGCGACGATGCCCGCCAGCTGATCGAGCTGCTGACGACCACCGGCGACGAAATCGGTGCCGAGCTCGAACTGGGCGCGACGATGCGGCAATCGGCGATCGTGCTGGCGGTCAGCACGCTGCCGGAGGATTTGTCGGAAGATGCGCTGGTCGCGCTCGGCTCCCTGCTGCCGCAGATTGCCGCGCTCTACACGATGGCGCAGGAACGCGACATTCACGCCGCCAACGTGCCGCCCTGCTTCGTGGTGGCAAGCGCCGTCGTCGAGGAGGACGAGGACGACGACGGCCTGTTCTGATCGGTGGCGGCCCGTTCGGTACCGGACGGGCCGCTATACCCTCCGATCCGAAACGGCTAGAGGGTCCGCGTGTCCACCCCCCCGCCCCCGACCCGTTCGCAGCGGCTGAAGGCCGCGACCACCGATCTGCACGACCGGCTCGATACGCGGATCATGGCGCTCGATCCCTTTGCCGCGCCCGACCGCTATGTCCGCTTCCTGCGGGTGCAACAGGCATTCCACGATGGTCTTGCCCGGCTGTACGCCGACCCTGCATTGCAGTCGCTGGTCCCCGATCTGGCCGAACGCGACCGCTCTGCCGCGATCGCCGCCGACCTGTCCGCCGT
Organism: Sphingomonas sp. BL-S-05; assembly: GCF_055521695.1. Classification (NCBI taxonomy): domain Bacteria; kingdom Pseudomonadati; phylum Pseudomonadota; class Alphaproteobacteria; order Sphingomonadales; family Sphingomonadaceae; genus Sphingomonas; species Sphingomonas sp. BL-S-05. Next base: position 1,929,170 of record NZ_CM145499.1, read on the forward strand.
CGCGCTGCCGCCGCCCGCGGTTCCCGATGCCGCATCCGTGGCGGCCAGCGACGTACCGGCGGCGCTCGGCTGGCTGTACGTCGCCGAAGGGTCGTCGCTGGGCGCGGCGTTCCTGATCAAGGCGGCACAGCGTATCGGCTTCGATGCCGATCATGGTGCGCGGCATCTTGCCGGCCATCCCGACGGCCGCGCCGCGCACTGGCGGCGCTTTACCGCCGCGATCGACGATGCCGCGATGACCGAAGCCGACGAGGCGCGGATGATCGACGCCGCGCGCGCCGCCTTTGCCCGCTTCGCCGCGCTAACCGAGGCGGCGTTCGCCTGACGCGACGGCCAGCGTCTCGCGCACGCGGGCCAGCGCCATCTCGACCGGTTCGCTCTCGCCCATCAGCGCGAAGCTCCCGGTCAGGTCGAACATGCAATGGCCATGGACCGTCGCGACCAGCGACCGGGCGAGGCGCGGCACGTCGGGCGCCTTGTCGGGCGGCAGTATCGCCGCGATCTCGTCGATCACGATCCGGGTCAGTTCGCCGCGCTGCCGGTGATCCTCCTCGGGCAACACGAAGTCGCCGGGCAGATGATGGTCGTAGATTGCCAGCCACAGATTGCGGTTGGTCCGCGCAAAGGCGAAATAGCGTTCGACCAGACAGCGGATGCGGTCGCCGCTGCACGCCGCCAACACCGATTCGAGATCCCTCGCCCATATGCCGAAGGTCCGCGTGTTCAGCGCGACGACGAACCGGTCATAGCTGCCGAAGACATTGTACAGCGTCCCGATCGAATAGCCGATCCGCTTGGCGACCTCGCGCGCCGAAAACCGGGCGAAGCCGACCTCGGCCAGATGGCGATGCCCCTCGACCAGCAGCATGTGTTCGATTTCCGCGCGGCTGTGATCCGACCTGCGTCCCATGGTCGGCGTGATAGCATCGAACGCGGCCGATGCGACCGCGAAAACCGCCCCGCGTCAGGACCGCCCCGGCAGCACCAGCACGAACCGCGCGCCCTGCCCCGGCGCGCTGTCGACCAGGATGTCGCCGCCCATCGCCCGCGCCAGCCGCCGGGCGATATAGAGGCCGAGGCCACTGCCCCCCGCCTCGGTCGGATCGACCCGGCCGAACTTGGTGAAGATCCGCTCCTGATCGCCGGTGGCGATGCCCTTGCCCTGATCGGCGACGATGACGCAGGCATTGTCGCCGTCGCGCTCGAGCCGGATCCACACCGTGCCGCCGGGCGGCGAATAGCGCACCGCATTGCCGATCAGGTTGACCATGATCTGCAACACCCGGCGGAACTCGCCGCGCGCCGGCAGCGAGTCGTCGAACGACGGCCGGTCGATGCGGACATTGCCCTGCACCGCCCGCACCCCGAGCAGGCCCGCAGCGCGCCGCGCGACATCGGCCAGATCGAGATCCTCCACAGCGACCTCGAAATCGGAACGCTCGATCGCCGACAGATCCTCCAGATCGTCGACCAGCCCCATCAGGTGCCGGCCCGCGCTGGCGATGTCGGCGGCATAGGCGACGTAATCGTCGCGCAGCGGCCCGTCGGCCTGCGCCGACATGCTGTCGGCATTGGCGATGATCCGCCCCAGCGGATGGCGCAACGCACGGCCGATCCGGCGGCTGAACCCATCGGGCAAATCGGTGTTCGGCTCGGCTGTCCCGCCGGCTTCGGCGGCGAAGGGCGGCGAGGGCAGCGGCGTGATCGCATGCGCCGCGCCGTCGAACCCGGCAAAGCGGCCATTGGCATCGAGCCGCGGCACCGCCGACAGGCGGACGCGATGCGCCGTGCCGCGGATCAGCGCCTCCTGCCCCTCGAACCGGTTCTGCGACGCCAGCGCGCCGAGGATCGGAAAACCGCCCTCGCCATCGTCGCTCAGCGAAAACAGGCGGGTGATCGGCTGGCCCAGCACCGTCTGCGAATCGAATCCGAAGCGCTGCCCGGCATGGTCGGACACATGGGTCAGGTGCAGCGCCGCATCGGTCGACCATACCCAGTCGGCATCGGCGCGCAGGAAATCGCTCGCCCGCCGCGGCGCATGCTCCGCCTCCCATGCCGCGCCGGCCTGCCAGCCATTGACCTCCAGCCGGATGCCCAGTTCGTCGGGTTCGGCGCGCACGGTCAGCGCGATATCGTCATCGCCATCGGCCGCCACGATCGCGCGGGTCAGCGGGATGCCCAGCCGCCGGACCAGCCGGACCAGCGCCGCGATCTGCGGCACCGCGACCGGCTTGCCCGGTCCGCCGCCGGCACGACGGTTCAGCTCGGCAAGGCGCGGTTCGGCGTCGAGCAACAGCCCGTCCGCCGACAGCCGCCCGATGGCGGGCGCCGCACCGAGCCGCATGTCGATCACTCGGCCATCCCCAACGCCAGCATCGCCGCATGATATTCGGCGTCCAGCGCCATCGGCGCCAGCGCGACGCGCGCCGCCTCGGGCGCGACGCCCATGATGCTGTCGAGCTGATCGGCAAAGCGTTCGATGTCGCGGACCGGCTCCGCCTCGGCCAGTGCGAAGCCGATGCGCGCGATCGTCGCCCGGTCGACCGCCAATGCGCGCAACACCACCCACAGGCGCGCGCCATCGGCATCGATCACCAGATCGCGGACCCGGTCGAACGCCAGCCCGCTCGCCCGCGCGACCAGCGCCACGAACAGCACCAGCCGCCCGTCGCCGATCGCCTCGGTCAGCAGCGCGGGCACTTCGTCGCCCTGCGCATCGATCGCCTGTGCCAGCCGCATCGCCGCGATTTCCATCGGCACCAATTCGCCCTGCGCATCGATCGCACGACGCACCGATTCGGCCAAGGCCGCGTCGAGCGCGGCGATCGAGTCGCCGACCTCCGCCGCATCGCGCAGCGCCGCCGCCACCCACCATGCGATCCGCGCGTGGAGCGGCCGGACCAGGTCGACCGCAACCGGCCCGCCATCGATCACCGACCCGCGCCGCGCCTGTGCTGCCAGCATCGCGACGGCGGCGGCCGCGACCAGCCGGTCGCTCGCCTGTGCCAGCCGCGAGATCATCGTCGGCCGGTCGCCGATCTCGATCACCATCGTCGGCAGCGCACGCCCGATCGTGTCCAGCCGGACCCGCGCGAACAATTCGCCGAACAATACCGGATCGCGGAACAGCCCGGCGCGCTGCACCCGCTCGAATGTCGATCCGACCGCGCGCAGCCCCTGCGCCACCGCCGCCTGCCCGCGCGAGGTCAGCAGGCGCGCGGCATGGTCGCGAATCTCGCTTTCGACACTGGCCACGGTCGCGCGCATCGTCGCGTCCAGCCGGGCGGCGGTACGATCGTCGATTCGCGCATCGGCGGGCAGGTGGAAATGATCGGCGGATGCGCGCAGTCGGCGGTGTCCCGCACGCTCGGCTGCGGCGACATGGTCGAGCAGATAAGCGGCGGACGCATCGGCATCGCGGGGATCGAGCAGATCGTCGGACATGGTACTCGCATTAACCAATAGCGGTTAAGGCGATCCTAAGCCCGACGCCGCAAATTTTCGATTGCATGGGCGAGGGTAACCCCCGCATGAACCGCGACCAATGCCAGCCCGGGCGTCACGGTTCCAGCCAGTGCGAACGGTGCGAGGAGGACCAAGGCGGTCGCCGGCGTCGCGGCCCAGGGCGGCCGGGGTGCCGGAATCCGCCGCGTCAGGATGGTCACCAATACCCCGGTCAGCGCCAGCACCGCCGCCGTTCCGGCCGACACGATCAGCGACTGAACCAGCCCGATCCCCAGGATTCCCGCCACTCCCAGCACCTCGAGCCCACGTTCCTGCAACGCGGCATGGCCGTCTTCGCCGCGCAGCCAGCCGAGCAGCGAACCGGCCGACAGCAGCACCATCGCCAAGAACAGCAGCACGGTGGCGCCGCCGGCGTCCCAAAATGGGATGGCGGCCAATCCGAAAAGTCCGATCGCGCCGCCCGCGATGCCGACCGCGATATCGGGCACCTTGCGCCGCACCAGCAACGGCAGCACCAGCCGCGTCACCGGCGTGAACACGAACCGGTCGATCCAACCGGTGCGCTGTTCGGCCAGCGACGCCAGCACGTCCTTGCTGCGCACCTCCAGCGTACCGGCATCGCGCTCGACGCCGTGCCCCGATCGCACCGCCTTGGCCGGCAACAGGACATGCTTGGCCCGCGCCTGGGTCGCGACGCGCAGCAGCGTCGACTGGAAATCATATTCGCGCGGCAGGCGCGCGGCATCCTCCAGCCGGTCGACCGACAGCGTCGCGACCCCGGCCCAGCAATGCCCCGAATCGACCCGTTCCACCGACGTCGCATCGCCGGTCGGGGTGACCAGCAGCGTGTCGGCCGGCTCCAGCGCCATGTTGGCGACCACCGCATCGGTGGTGACCAGCCCGTCGGCCAGCGCGACGATCACCGCCAGCGGGTGCGCCTTGGCCTTCGCCTCCTCGGCCGACCGCACGATATCGACCGTGGCGCCGCGCCGCCCGATCCGGTTGACCGCCGCCGCCAGCGCCGGCGTCACCCGCCCGACCGCGACCAGCAACTGCGCCGATCCCGCCGCGATCAACAGCCGCGCCTGATATTCGATCAGGGTCATTCCGCCGAATGGCAGGGTCGCCGCCAGCACGCCCGGCTGGTGTTCGGCTTCTTCGGTCGCGAAAATCAGGCCGGTCAGCATCGCGCCCGGTTAAGCGGTCACGACCCGCAACGCCAGCCCCGCCCGCGTCGTCCGGTATAAGGTGCCGCCGGTCAGCGGCGCCGACACGCCCGTCGTTCCCGGAAAGGTGATCGGCAATCCCCTCAGCGACCGCACCGCCAGATAGGCGAACCCCTCCGCCTCCAGCGCGTCTCCGTTCCAGCCATAGGCATCGCTCGGCTCGACCGCGACGCGGGTCCGCTCGGCGATCATCCGCAGCATCACCGGATTATGCCGCCCACCGCCGCCGACGATCAGTCGCACCGGCCGCGCCGGCAACCGATCGACCGCCTCGGCGACACAGGCGGCGGTAAACGCGGTCAGCGTCGCCGCCCCATCCGCCGCCGACAGACCGCGCGCCGGCTGGATGGTGAAGTCGTGCCGATCGAGCGACTTGGGGGCGGCCAGGTCGAAAAACGGATGGTCGAGCATCGCCGTCAGTACCGCGTCGTCGACCTGTCCCGATGCCGCCAGCGCGCCGCCCTCGTCATAGCGCGCGCCGCTTTCCGCCTCGACCCAGCTGTCGACAAGGCCATTGGCAGGACCGGTATCGAACGCGATCAGTTCGTCGCCCTCGCCGACATAGGTAATGTTGCCGACCCCACCCAGGTTCAGCACCGCCACCGGCCGTTCCATCCCCGCCGCGCGCGCGGCATGATAGACGGGCAGCAACGGCGCGCCCTGCCCACCGGCCCGCACATCGTCGATGCGCAGGTCGGCCACGACATCGATGCCGGTCGCCGCCGCCAGCGCCGCCCCGTCGCCCAACTGCCACGTCCAGCCCTTGTCGGGGCGGTGTGCGACCGTCTGCCCATGAAAACCGACCACATCGACGCTGCGTGCCTCGACCCCGGCCTGCTCCAGCAGCGCGGCGACGGCGGCGGCATGGGTCCGCGTCAGCAACGTCTCGGCCCGCTCGATCAGCGGATGCTCGCCCGGATCGTTGAACAGCAGCGCCAGCTCGGTAGCAGCCGCCAGCGCCGCGCGATCCTCGTCGCTATACGGCGTGCCGACGAACGCCACCGGCCGCACCTCACCCTCGCCATCGGTCTCGATCAACGCGGCGTCGATGCCGTCGAGCGAGGTTCCAGACATCAGGCCGATCGCAAGCATGGACCTCTCCGCCGGGCGTTCATCCCGCCCCATACACGCTTCATAGTAATGCCACGGCAAGCGCGAAGTCGAGATGCGTGGACTTTGGTGCGGTGGCGACGCTAACAGGCCGCATGACGAACTATAGCTCCGACCTGCTGCGCACCCTGTCCGAACGGGGATATATCCATCAGCTGACCGATGCCGCCGGCCTCGACGCGCTGGCGAGCAAGCAGGTCGTGCCGGGCTATATCGGCTTCGATCCGACCGCGCCGTCGCTGCATGTCGGCAGCTTGGTGCAGATCATGCTGCTGCGCCGGATGCAGCAGACCGGGCACAAGCCGATCGTGCTGATGGGCGGCGGCACCGGCAAGATCGGCGATCCGAGCTTCAAGGACGAAGCGCGCAAGCTGTTGGCGGAGGACGGCATCTCGGCCAACGTCGCGTCGATCAAGCGCATCTTCGAACGCTTCCTGACCTTTGGTGACGGTCCGACCGATGCGGTGATGTTCGACAATGCCGAATGGCTCGACCGGCTTGAGTATATCCCTTTCCTGCGTGAAGTCGGGCAGCATTTCTCGGTCAACCGGATGCTGTCGTTCGATTCGGTGAAGCTGCGCCTCGACCGCGAACAGTCGCTGTCCTTCCTCGAATTCAACTACATGATCCTGCAGGCCTATGACTTCCGCGAATTGTCGCAGCGCCACGGATGCCGCCTGCAAATGGGCGGCAGCGATCAATGGGGCAATATCGTCAACGGCATCGAACTGGCGCGCCGCATGGACGGGACCGACGTCTATGGCGTGACCACCCCGCTCATCACCACCGCCGATGGTGGCAAGATGGGCAAGACCATGTCGGGCGCGGTCTGGCTGCACGAGGACCAGTTGCCGCATTTCGATTACTGGCAATTCTGGCGCAATACCGACGACCGCGACGTCGGCCGCTTCCTGCGCCTGTTCACCGACCTGCCGCTCGACGAGATCGCGCGGCTTGAGGCGTTGCAGGGCGCCGAGATCAACGAAGCCAAGAAGATCCTCGCCAACGAAGCGACCGCCATGTGCCGCGGCGCGGATGCGGCGGCGGGTGCGGCCGAGACAGCGCGCCGGACATTCGAAGAGGGCTCGGCGGGTGACACGCTGCCGACCTTCGGTGTCAGCGGCGCGATCAACGTCGTCGACGCACTGGTCGGATTGGGCCTGGCGGCTTCGAAGGGCGAGGCGCGCCGCCTCATCAAGGGCGGCGGCGCACGGGTGGATGGCGAAAAGGTCGTGGATGAGGCGCAGGTGATCGCGGTGGATGCCCCGGTGCGCGTGTCGGCGGGGAAGAAGAACCACGGGTTGCTGACGCCGGCTTCCTGATAAACCCGTTCGGTTCGAGCAGCTTCGAGCTTGTCGAGAAGCGTCCGTCGAGAACCTGGTCGTTTGGGGCACGCCCTTCTCGACTACGGTTCTCGACAAGCTCGAAGCAAACGTGGGAAGCAAGTCCTACCCCCGCCGAACCAGCACCGCCCCCACCAGCACCAACCCGACGCCCGCCATCCGCAACCCGCTGATCGGCGTACGCGGCAACCCGATCAACCCGAACCGATCGATGACCACCGCCGCGACCAGTTGCGTGGCGATCATGATCGTCAGCATCGACGCCAGCCCCAGCCGCGGCGCGGCAAACGCCGCCGCCGCGACGAAGAACGCGCCATAGGCCCCACCCACGAACATCCACGCCCGCGCCTCGCGCAGATTGGCCAGCGGAGTCCGATCGGCGACCAACCACACTCCGGTCAGGATCAACGCCCCCACCACGAACGACACCAGCGCCGCCAGCAGCACCGACCCGATACTCCGCCCGAGCGCCGCGTTGGTCGGCGGCTGCACGGCAAGGCCGATACCGCCCAAAAGAGCGACGACAAGCGGAGCGAGGGCGTTCATGGGACACCGCCGTATGAACCTAGGCTCGACAGTCAATGGCGATACCGTATACTGCAAGCGAAGGGAAAGCGGCGGGGAAGGCCATGCAGGACGAGGCGCAGATCGTCGAAGGCTTTTGGCGCGCGGCCTATGGCGATATCCCATGGGAGGCTGCGATCGATGCCATAGCCGGGCCGCTGGATTGCCGCACCGGACAGGTTGCGGTGATCGATCGAGAGGCGGGCGTCGTCGCAAGCGTTCTGTCGCGCGTTTCGGCGGACGAAATGCGCGACCTGATACGCTACGGCACATCCGACCCGGCCACCAATCCGCGCATTCCCGCGATGTTGCGCGCCACCCCCGGCGTCGCCATTACCGACGACGACATGTTGCCCGCTGCGGTACGGCGCGCCATGCCGATCTATCGCGACTGGTTCATTCCGACCGGCTCGTGCGCAGCCTCTATCGTCCGATCCTCGGCTCATGGCGATGCCCCCTGTATCACCTTCGCCCTGCTCGGTCGCGAAGGCGGCGCGACGACTGACGTTCCGGTACGGCGACTGCTCGAACGCCTGTTCCCGGCAATCACCGATGCGACGCGGTTGGCGGTGCGCTTCGGCCGGATGCAGGCCGATGCGATGGCGGTCGCCCTTGACGACCATCGTCACCTCTGCATCGCGCTTCGCCAGGATATGGTACCGACCGCCCTCTCCCCCGGAGCCGAACCCGTGCTCTCCGGCGGTCAATATCTGGGGCTGCGGCACGGCCGCGTATATGCCTGTCACCGCGACGCGGACCGCGACCTGCGCAATCTGGTCGGACGGATCGCCGCAGGGGACCCGGCGGCAATGCGGCGCAACCGGATCGTTCTGCGTCCGGCGACGGCCGCTTTGCCGGCGATCATCGCGTCGCTGACGCCGGTGCCTGACCGTGCCGGCCTTTCGGAAACCTGCGCATTACTGACCCTGCCCGATCAGGCCGCACCCGACGATATGGCGGGATTGCTCGCCAACGTCTTTCGGCTGACCTCGACCGAAGCGGCGATCGCCATCGCCATCGCGGCAGGTCGGAACCCGGCCCAGATCGCGGCGGAACGCGGGCAGTCGCGAGAAACGGTCCGTACCCATGTCCGCAGCATCCTGATGAAAACCGGGACGCACCGCCAATCGGAACTCGCGGCGCTGATCGGCCGACTGGGCAACTGACCCGTCAGCCCGACCGCAACCGCCCCACGCCGGCATCGCGCTCGAACAGATACAGCGCCACCCGCGCCGCCTGCCCCCGCGGCCCTGTCAGCCCGCCATCGCGATCCACCAGCAACCGCGCATCGGCGTTAGCAACCGGCAGCAATTCGCCGAGCATCTCCGGCGTCGCGAGGCGAAACACCGCCTCGCCCGACTGCCGCGTGCCGAGCAACTCGCCACCGCCGCGCAGCCGCAGATCCTCCTCGGCGATCCGAAAGCCGTCATTGCTCTCGCGCATCAGCGCCAACCGCGCCCGCGACGTCTCCGACAGCGAATTGCCCCGCAACAGCAAACATACCGACTTGCCGCCGCCCCGGCCGACCCGCCCGCGCAACTGGTGCAACTGCGCGAGGCCGAAGCGATCCGCCGCCTCGATCACGATCAGCGTCGCATTGGGCACGTCGACCCCGACCTCGATCACCGTCGTCGCCACCAGCACGCCCGCGCGCGCGGCCGAGAACTCGGCCATCACCGCGTCCTTTTCCAACGGCTTCATCCGCCCATGGACGAGCGCCACCTTGTCGCCGAACCGCATCCGCAGCGCCTCCGCCCGCGCCTCGGCGGCGGCAAGATCGGACTTCTCGCTTTCCTCGACCAGCGGGCACACCCAATAGGCCTGTTTCCCCGCCGACAGATGCCGCGCGAGGCCATCGACCACCGCGTCCAGCTTGTCCTCGGACATCACCACCGTCTCGATTGGCTCCCGCCCGGGGGGCATCTCGTCCAGCCGGCTGACGTCCATCTCGCCATATTGGGCCAGCGTCAGCGTCCGCGGGATCGGCGTCGCGGTCATTACCAGCAAATGCGGCGGTCTTGCCGCCTTCGCCTGCAACATCATCCGCTGTGCCACGCCGAAGCGATGCTGTTCGTCGACCACGACCAGCCCTAGATCGCGATAGCCGACCGCCTCCTGAAAGATCGCGTGCGTCCCAACCAGGATATCGATCGACCCGTCGGCCAGCCCCATCAGCACGCCCTCGCGCACCCGCCCCTTGTCGCGCCCGGTGAGGGCAGCGACGGTGACGCCGGTCCCTGCCAATTGCCGCTGCAACGTCGCGTAATGCTGTCGCGCCAGAATTTCGGTCGGCGCCAGCAGCGCCCCCTGCGCCCCACCCTCGACCGCGATCAGCAGCGCCATCAGCGCCACCAGCGTCTTGCCCGACCCGACATCGCCCTGCAGCAGCCGCAGCATCGGCTGGGTCTGCGCCATGTCGCCCTCGATCTCGCCGATCGTCCGCGACTGCGCACCGGTCGGTTTATACGGCAGGTCCAGCTTCGCCCGCAGCCGCCCGTCGCCGGTCAGCGCCCGCCCCTTGCGCGCCCGCGCCTCGCCGCGCACCAGCAGCAGCGCCAACTGGTTGGCGAACACCTCGTCATAGGCCAGCCGCTCCCGCGCCTTGGCATCGGCCGGGTCGGCATGGATACGCGCCAGTGCCTCCTTCCACGCCGGCCATTGGTGCTTGGCCAAAAGGCTCGGCTCGATCCATTCGGGCAGGTCGGGCGCGCGTTCGATCGCCTGCGCCGCCAACTGCCCGACCCGGCGCGAGGTCAGCCCTTCGGACAGCGGATAGATCGCCTCGCGCTCGGGCAGGCTGCCGGCCTCGGCTTCGGGCAGGACATGGTCGGGATGGACCATCTGCAATTCCTGCCCGTACGTCTCCAGCTTGCCCGACACCAGCCGCGTCTCGCCCAGCGGGAACAGCTTCTTCACCCAGCCCGACGATCCGCCGAAATAGGTCAGGTTGACGATGTTGCCGTGCCTGTCCGCCGCGCGCACCCGCGTCGGCCCCCGCCCGGCGCTGACCCGGTAATCGGTCGCGGTCAGCGGGATCGCGATCACGCGGCCTGCATCCTGCGCCATCAACTCGTCGCGCCGCAGCCGGTCAACCCAGCCGGTCGGCAGATGGAACGCGACATCGACCACCCGGCCCAGTTTCAACCGCTCCAGCGGCTTGGCCAGCGCCGGCCCCACGCCTTTCAGCGCGGTCACTTCAGCAAACAGCGGGTTGAGCAGATCGGGACGCATGACTATCTGGTCCTATATCCGAACCGGCGGCCGCTGCCAGCGTCCGTCGGTCTATCGCCATTGGAGTCCCATGGACCGCGAAACCCGCCTGAAGCGCCTGAAATTCCGCAGCTGGCACCGCGGCACCCGCGAAGCCGACCTGATGATCGGCGGCTATTTCGACGCGCACAGCGCGTCGTGGAGCGACGCGGACATGGACTGGTTCGAGACGTTCCTCGAAGAACAGGATGTCGACATCATGGCTTGGGCGATGGGAGTGCAGCCGCCCCCGACACAGTTCGATCACCCGGTGCTGTACGGCATGCGGACGATGGATTTCGTGCCGGTCAGCCGCTGAACCGACCAATCCCCCTCTCCCCTTCAGGGGAGAGGGTCGGGGAGAGGGGCAGTAACGAAGCGCCCGCATTCCCCTCTCCCAACCCTCTCCCCTGAAGGGGAGAGGGCATAAGGTGACAAATGCCCGACCTCTCCAAGATCCTGTCCGCCCCCCGCTCGCTAACCCTCGCGGGTGTGCCCACAGGCTTCCTCCCCGTCCTCCTCGCCGACCTCGCCCGCGGCGCGAAGGGCGACCTCGTCTACATCGCCCCCGACGAAGCGGCGATGCGCGCCATCGCCACCACCGCCCCCTTCTTCGCCCCCGACCTGTCGGTCCTGCAATTCCCGGCCTGGGACTGCCTCCCCTATGACCGCGCCAGCCCGACGCTGCGCTCGATGGCGGAGCGCCTGTCCGCCCTCCACACGCTACAGGGCAAGGCGAAGGGTCCCCGCCTGATTGCCACCACCGTCAACGCCGCGACCCAGCGGACGCTGACCCCGTTCCGCATCCGCCAGCTCGTCGCGCGCCTCGCCCCCGGCGAACGCATCTCGCTCCCGCGCCTCTCCGCGCTGCTACAAGCCAACGGATACAACCGCGTCGATACCGTCCACGACGCGGGCGAGTTCGCGGTTCGCGGCGGCCTTGTCGACCTGTGGCCGTCAGGCTCCGAATCCGGCCTGCGCCTCGATTTCTTTGGCGACGAAATCGAAACCGTCCGCACCTTCTCTCCGGAAGACCAACGCACCACCGGCCGCGTCGACGGCTTCACCCTGCTCCCCGCCTCCGAAGCCTTGCTCGACGAGGATTCGGTCAAGCGCTTCCGCACCCGCTACCGCGAGAAATTCGGCGCGACCGCGACCGGCGACCCGATCTATCAGGCGATCAGCGATGGCCGCCGCCTGTCGGGGATGGAGCATTGGCTGCCCTTTTTCGAAGAGCGGCTCGAAACCTTTTTCGACCACCTCTCGCCCGAAGCGGTCATCGTCCGCGACGCGGGCGTCCCCGCTGCCGCCGAACAGCGTTTCGAATCGATCGCCGACTACCACACCAACCGCGTCCGCGCGCAGATCAACGACCCGGGCAGCTACCGCCCGCTGCTGCCGAACGCGCTCTACCTGTCGTCGGACGAATGGGCCGACCGCCTGTCGGACACCGCCGCGCATCAGGTCACGCCCTTCCACGCCCCCGACAGCGCCACCTCGGTCGATTTCGAAGTCGACGGCCCCCGCGACTTCACCCCCGAACGCACGCAACAGGCCAATATCTACGAAGCGGTCGTCGATCATATCGCGGGCTTACGCAAGCAAGGCCGCAAACCGATCCTCGCCAGCTATTCGGAGGGTGCGCGCGAGCGGCTGATGGGCCTGCTCGCCGATCACGACCTGACCGGCGTGTCGACCGTCGAGACATGGCAACAGGCGCTGGGCGGCGCGAAGTCGACCGTCTCGTTCGTCGTCCTGCCGCTCGACCACGGCTTCACCAGCGCCGACGTCGCCGTCCTGACCGAACAGGACATGCTCGGCGACCGCTTGGTCCGCCGTACCAAACGCCGCAAGAATACCGACGCCTTCCTGCAGGAACTCGCCACCCTTTCCCCCGGCGACCTCGTCGTCCATGCCGATCATGGCATCGGCCGCTATGTCGGTCTGACCCAGGTGCCGGTCGCCAAGGCGCCACACGACTGCGTCCAGCTCGAATATGCCGGCGGCGACAAGCTCTACGTCCCCGTCGAGAATCTCGAAGTCCTCAGCCGCTATGGCGCGGGCGAGGAAGGCGCATCGCTCGACCGTCTGGGCGGCGAGGCATGGCAGCGGCGCAAGGCGCGGATGAAGGATCGCATCCGCGAAATCGCGGGCGACCTGATCGCCACCGCCGCGAAACGCGCCATGCGCCCCGCCGAGGTCGCCGAACCCGATAGCGGCGGCTACCCCGCGTTCGTCGACCGTTTCCCCTATCAGGAGACCGACGATCAGGAACGCGCCATCGCCGACGTGCTCGACGACCTGTCCGCCGGCCGGCCGATGGACCGCCTCGTCGTCGGCGATGTCGGCTTCGGCAAGACCGAGGTGGCGCTACGCGCCGCGTTCGTCGCTGCCATGGCCGGAATGCAGGTCGCGATCGTCTGCCCCACGACCCTCCTTGCCCGCCAGCATTACAACAACTTCAAAGCCCGCTTCGAAGGCTTCCCGATCGAGGTCGGCCGCCTCTCCCGCCTCGTCACCGCGACCGAAGCGAAGAAGGTCCGCGACGGCCTGACCGACGGCACCATCGACGTGGTGGTCGGCACCCATGCCGTGCTGTCGAAACAGGTCGATTTCAAACGCCTTGGCCTCGTCATCGTCGATGAGGAACAGCGGTTCGGCGTGACGCACAAGGAACGGCTGAAGGCGATGAAGGCCGACGTCCATGTCCTGACGCTCACCGCCACCCCGATCCCGCGCACGCTGCAAATGGCGATGTCGGGCCTGCGCGAATTGTCGGTGATCCAGACCCCGCCGGTCGATCGCCTCGCCGTCCGCACCTACATCATGCCGTGGGACCCGGTCGTGTTGCGCGAGGCGCTGCTGCGCGAACATTATCGCGGCGGGCAGGCCTATTTCGTCACCCCGCGCATCGCCGATCTGCCCGATATCGAGAAGTTCCTGACCGAGGACGTTCCCGAAATCCGCTATGTCGTCGCCCATGGCCAGATGGCACCGAGCGAGGTCGAGGAACGCATGTCGGCATTCTACGACAAGCGCTACGACCTGCTGGTATCGACCACCATCGTCGAATCCGGCCTCGACATTCCGTCGGCCAACACTCTGATCATCAACCGCGCCGACAAGTTCGGCCTCGCGCAACTCTATCAGCTGCGCGGCCGCGTCGGCCGGTCGAAGACCCGCGCCTATGCGTACATGACCACGCCCCCCGAACGGCTGGTCAGCGAGGCGGCGGAAAAGCGGCTGAAGGTCCTGTCCGATCTCGAATCGCTCGGCGCCGGCTTCCAGCTCGCCAGCCACGACCTCGACCAGCGCGGCGCCGGCAACCTGCTCGGCGACGAACAATCGGGCCATATCAAGGAAGTCGGCTTCGAACTCTACCAATCGATGCTCGAGGAAGCGATCCTCGACGCCAAGGCCGGCGGCCTGCGCGACGACAAGCCGAAGGACTTCTCGCCCGCCATCACCGTCGACGCGCCGATCCTCATCCCGGAAGACTATGTCCCCGATCTGGACCTGCGCATGGGTCTGTACCGCCGCCTCAACGATGTCGAGGATCGCGCCGGGATCGACGCCTTCGCCACCGAACTGATCGACCGTTTCGGCAAGCTGCCGGTCGCCACCGCCAATTTGCTGCAACTGATCGAGGCCAAGCTGAACGCCAAGAAGGCGTGCATTGCCAAGATCGACGTCGGCGCGAAAGGCGCGATCGTCAGCTTTCACGAGGACAAGTTTCCGAGTGTCGAAGGGTTGCTCGCCTATGTCGACAAGCTGGCCGGCACGGCAAAGCTGCGTCCCGACATGAAGCTGGTCATCAGCCGCAATTTCGGCGACCCGCAGGCCCGGCTGAACGCGGCGCTCCAGATCTCGCGGGGGCTGGCAAAGGCGGCGGGCTAAATCGGCGCGCCCCGCTCGGCGTCGGTTCGGCGCGATTCGGGAAATCGACGTGGCGGTTTCGCGAAAGCGAAACCTGCAAGCGGTCGTCGATGCGGCCGGCCAGTTCGCTTTTCCATGCCAAGTCCATGGAAAGAAACACTTCATCTGTTCCGGCTCGGCCAAATCGTTCTGATCGACGAACCCGGCGAGCATTGCCTGCATCGCTGTAAATACAGTCTGCGACAATATCAAACAGGTCCAAGAACAAACATCATCAATAACATGATGACGTCTAATTAACTTTTTTGGAGCACAGCTTCCTCCTCGAACGAATTCAGGGGCGCACAAGTCGTGCGCAGGGGGACCGAAATGTCAATTCATTCCAACGCTATCGGCAAGATCGCATGGCTGTCGCTTACCTTGGCCAGCACCGCATGGCCGGCATTGGCGCAGGCCCAGCAGAAGGTCGCGCCGACCGCGTGGGAAGCCAGCCAGACGGTCGACGATAACGACATGATCACGACCGGCGTCGCGAAGGGGCGCGACCGGCTGGACAGCGCGACATCGACCAGCGTGATCAAGGAGAACGAGATCACGAAGCTGTCGCCGCGATCGCTGGCCGACCTGCTGCGCAACGTGCCCGGCATCCGCGTCGAGGCGGCGGCGGGCGATGGTGGCAACGGCTATACGGTGCGCGGCCTGCCGATGGTCGCCGACGGGTCGAAATATCTGCAGATCCAGGAAGACGGCCTGCCCGTCATGGAACTGGGCGACCTGTTCGAAGCACAGGTCGATCATTTCGTCCGCGCCGATTTCAACGTGGCGCAGATCGAATCCATCCGTGGTGGTTCGGCCTCGACCTTCGCATCGAACGGGCCGGGCGGCGTCATCAACCTGATTTCCAAGACCGGCGAGGCCGAGGGCGGTTCGGTGCAGCTATCGGCGGGCATCGGTTATGAAAGCCACCGCATCGACGCCGATTATGGCGGCCATCTGGGCGGCGGCTGGCGCTTCCATGTCGGCGGCTTCTATCGCAGCGGCGAAGGCCCCCGCGCCACCGGCTTCACCACCTTCCGCGGCGGACAGGTCAAGGCGAACATCACCAGGGAGTTCGACGGCGGCCATATCCGCTTCTACGCCAAGCTGCTCGACGACCACACGCCGCTGCTGGCGCAATATCCGGTGCGCGTGACCGGCACGAACGAGAATCCGGAATTTTCGGACTATCCCGGCTTTCCGCTGGTCGGCAACACCCTGATGTCGTCCTACATCACGACCAACCCCGGCCCGCTGAACGGCGTGGTGAAGAACCAGCCGTTCCGCGACGGCATCCATGCGAAGGCGAAGAGCGGCGGCGCGGAACTGCTGTTCGGCCTCGCCGGATGGACGATCACCGATCGCTTCCGCTATTCGACGATGAGCATCGTCGGCACGTCGCTGTTCCCGAACTCGACCGGCACGCCGGCCGATCTGGCGGCCTCGCTCGGCATCGCCGACCCCGAATTCACCTATGTGAACGGGCCACTGGCCGGGCGCGCCTTCGACCCGTCGCGCGGTTCGGGCCTGCTGGCGTTGAGCCTCGGCGACAACACCAACACGCCCGATGCCGACAGCGTCACTAACGACTTGCGCGCCAGCCGGGTCTGGGCGACCGATCTGGGAAGCCTGACGACCACGGTCGGGGTCTACAAGGCGCGACAGAATTACGAGCAGACGCAGACGCTCACCTTCTTCGTGCAGGATGTGCAGACAGGCGGAAAGTCCAGCCTGGTCGATATCCGCAACGGCACGACCGGCGCGCCCGCCACGCAGAACGGCTTTCTGATCACCCTGCCCGGCGGCGGCACGGGCGTGCCGACCCGCTACACCAATGTCGCCTATGACATCACCGCACCCTATGGCTCGTTCAATCTGCAACATGACCGGATCGCGATCGGCGGCTCGCTGCGCTATGATGTCAATCGCGTCATCGGCACCGTGACGCCGGCCGCCCAGCCGGTCGATTACCGGCATGGCTATCTTTCCTATTCGACCGGCATCAACTTCCGCATTTCCGACCCGCTGGCCATCTTCGCCCGCTACAGCAAGGGCGGTCGTGCGGCTGGCGACGCGCTGCTGAACTCGCCGGGCATCAATCCGCTGACCGGCGACCTGATCGATCGGCAAAGCGGAAACGACTCCGTGCGCCAGGCCGAGGCCGGGGTGAAGTTCCGCCGGAACGGGCTGACCCTCAACCTGACCGCCTTCCATGCCGAAACCCGCGAAACGACGTCGCAGGTCAATCAGGACGCGGCAGGCAACAGCCAGGTCGCCTTCGTTCAGCGCGGCGCGCGGGCCTTCGGTGCGGAGTTCGAGGGCGGCTATCGCACCGGTCCGTTCAGCGTCACCGCCAGCGGAACGATGGTCGATGCGCAGATCACCTCGGCCGAAGATCCTGCGCTGGTCGGCAACACGCCGCGCCACCAGCCCGCGCTGATCTATCAGCTGACGCCGCAATATGACGTCGATCGTTTCTCGGTCGGTGCCAATATCGTCGGCGTTACGGGCAGCTACGCACAGGACGTCAACCTGCTGCGCCTGCCCGCCTATACGACGGTCGGGGCGTTCGTCGAGCTACGTCCCGTCGACCGGCTGGTCCTGAGCCTGAACGCCACGAACCTGTTCGACGCGATGGCGATCACCGAGACACTGGAACCCTCGCTTCCCGCCAGCAACATCGCGCTGGCCCGCACCCTCTATGGCCGTATGGTTTCGGCGTCGGTGCGGTTCTTCTACTGATACGATCGGACCGGGGTGCGCCGAACGCGGCGCCCCCGGCGTCCGGCAAGCGCGCATTCGCGTCCGGTTCCGCGCTCGGACCGTGCCGTCGTCCCGCGCCTTCCGAGTACGAAAACCCGTGCCACCTTGCGCACCGGCCTTCCTCCGCAACTTTCCGTGACACCACCATGCCCGGTGACGGCCGAACTGTTCAGCGTCCGCTGGGCGAGCCGCGCCGCAGCCCGGCCGCCGGGATGTTGCTCCGCCTGTTACCGGAACTGGATGAACGTGGCGTGGTGACGAGCCCTTCGCCGCCGATCTTTATCAAGCGCAAGACGCCGCTCCGCACGGCAAACACACGATCGTTCGAGGCGACAAGGAAGAAGATTGCCTCGCAGCTCGACGCCTTCCCAGCTCACCAATGCGCCAACCATCTCCGCGCTAGCGGCTACGCTTCAGCTTGAATGGATCCCCCTGAGGAATCATCGGCGTGTCCCGATATTCTGCGCCGGCTCTACCATCAAAGACAGCCAAGCCACACAAAAGTAATGATATTAGTCGGACGCATCATACTAATGAATAGCCTACCCGATTAGCAGTTGATTCACGTTGATCCGATACTTCCATGCCATGGTTTGTATCGGAGGATACGCAGGATGAAAGGTGCCACCAGTATTATGTGGCTAATTCATCGCTTTAAGCCGGACACGCGCGGCGCAGTGCTGATCGAATTCGCCATATTAGCGCCAATCCTGATCCTGGTACTTGGCGGAATTTTTTCCGGAGCCAATTATCTGCACGCGAGGATGGTCATCCATACCTATGCGCGGGAAGCAGCACGGGGCGTTTCGGTCGGATACATGACCGTGGCCGAGGCCAGACGTTTTGCCCGACGCGGGGCGAGCGGCGACCTGAATGTCCCCGTGACGACCACGATCGATCCGGCAACGAAGGGTGATACCTCGGATCAGGACGTCAAGGTCACATTGACGATATCCCCGGCCAATATGGCGCAGATCACGCCCATCGCACATATCATAACCGGGGGACTGTCGACCACCGTGACGATGCGGAGCATCGCAAATTGACCCGAGGAACGGCCGTGTGGAACCGTCGGTTGCCGGGTGATCGACGTGGCGCTGTTGCGGTCTTGATAGCGCTGCTGCTGCCGCTGCTCGTTGCCGTTCTTGGCCTCGTCATCGATGTCGGCATGGCATATGCCGAAAAAAACGCGTTGCAGACCAGCGCGGAGGCGGCTGCGCTGGCCGCGGCGGGTCATATCGCGACGGCGGACCGCAGAGCGGCACTGAAGACGGCGCAGACCTATGCCGGCCGCAACCAGCCCGGCGTGACGAACCTGGTGAGCGCGCCGGAACTGGAATTCGGCAATTGGGACGCGGGTAGCTTTACGCCGAACGGAACGATTAACGCGGTGCGGGTGACCGTGTCGCGGACGGCAGCAAAGAACAACGCCCTCCAAACCTTCTTTGCCGGAATGTTCGGACTATCGTCATGGGACCTGTCAGCCAGAGCCGTTGCGATCGCCCCCAACCCGATATGCATTCTCCTCCTCCACCCCACGCATGAGGAAGCGTTCGACGTGGATCCGGGTGCGCAGATCGATGCCCCGGATTGCGCGGTCCAGGTCAATTCGCGGGATTCCAACGCGCTGGAATTTGGCGAGTCTTCCTATGTGAACGTCGATAGCATCCGGGTCGTTGGCGGGTTCGACAAGTCGGACGAGGCTTCGGTCTCCCCTGCCCCGGAGTCGGGCGCGGTTGCGATCGCCGATCCCTACGCAGCCATCGCACCACCGACGAACACCAATTGCGGCGGCGCGGACCGTATCAAGGGGGGCACGGCCACCATCGGCGCGACGTACGCCTTTTGTAACGGACTGGAGATCGATGACGCTACGGTCACGTTCCTGCCGGGAATCTACGTCATCAAAGGCGAATTCACGTTACGGAACGGTGCGGCGATCAGCGGGAACGACGTGCTGATCTACATGGAGGGGGAAGAAAACGACTTGTTCTTCCACCGCAAGACAAGTTTCGATCTGAAGGGGCCGACCACCGGGCCATATGCCGGGATGGTGATCTGGTCGGATCGCGCCAACAAAAACGATCACGACATCTACTCGAAATTCGGTGCGTCGGCGTCGGGAACGATCTACATGCCCAACAGCCAGGTAGAGTTCGAGAACGACGTCGCATGGGAAGCAGATTGCATCCGGATTGTCGCAGCTAGAATGGAGTTGGATAACGACTCCAAATACAAATCAACAAAGCCGCATCGCAACTGCAAGAATAATATTGGTACAGCGAAAGCGAGACTGGTTCATTAATGATGCGCTCGATTTCTAGTCGAGCAATATTCAACGAGGAATAATTGCTTGCGGCCAAATTTCCTGAAGGTGATCCACGTGCCGAATGGCTCCGCCTCCTACCATCCTTTGAGATAAGGGCGGCGCTGACACCGGCATCACACCTGCACGGCGCAATACTACGGTTTCCTACACCCCGCGGCGCTGCCATTCTGTTTGCCGGCCACCATGGCTTCCCGCTTTCTCGACCCGTAGCTCTCCGTCCGGCGCAAAACGTGGCAAGTGTGAACTTAGTGAACTTTGGCCGGCATCCGCCGAAAAAATCCTAATAATTCAACTGCAACTGCGTCCGAAACACATCGCCCTCGGCCCGGCCCAGCCGCCGCTCGTCGGCCTCGGCGCGCTCCATCCGGGCATAGGCGATCGTCCATTCCAGCGCGGGCACCGGCTGGAACTCGATGCCCAGCTCGATCTCGTCCGTCTCCAGCCGCGGCGCGTTGACCGCCGCCTTCCACCCGCCGCGATAGGTCTGCCAGCGGACATAGGGCATGAACGGTCCCACCGGCGACTGCCGCACCCGCGCCGTTCCCTGCACATATCCACCCTGCAGCGCCTTGGTCGTGATGCCGCGCAGCACCGGGTCATATTCCGGCCCCCGCCCCCAATTCCATTCGGCCTGGAATCCGAACGGCTGGGGATACAGGATCGCGTGCAGCCCGATCCGGTCGTCGGCGAAGGCGACCGGACTGACCCCGCCGGTGCGCACCTCCGGCTGGACGCGGTTGGTATAGGCACTGCCGCCCACCTCCAGCACCCGCCCGCCGCCGATCTCGAACGGCCATGTCGCAAGCGCGACCGCCATCACCGCATCATTCGCTTCCTCGCGGTTGATCCCCTGCCCGTTATAAATGCCGATCCCGAACGCGCCGTAATTGCCGAACAGCTTCTGCCCGTCCTCGGTCAGCCGTTCCCAGATGTCGTCGACATGGGCCGGCGTATAATAGGCGACCACCCCGATATCGCGCTCGCTCGGCACTCCGCTGTTGATCGCGTCGCTGCGGTCGAGCGTCAGCCGGTTCGACGACGACTGCATATTCTCCCACCCGAACGGCACCTTCGACTGGCCGAAACGCAGCCGGAACCGCTTGTCCTTGTCGAGAAACGCATCGAAATAGGCGTCGCGCAGTTGCAGAAACCCTTCGCGCCGCTCGCCGACCGACTGGCTCGACACCGCCGTCGCGAAATCGGGTTGCAGGTAGAAGGACACCCGGTCGCCCAGATCGCCCTGCAGGATCAGGCGGATCCGGCGAAAGGTGAAGCCGGTATCGTCGCCGATGCCGCTGTCATGGACCGACCGCAGCCGCGCCGCACCCGCCGGCGCGGTCCGGTCGCCAGCGATGATCTCGTTGAGCCGCAACTGGGTATAGCCGCGAATGCGGATGCGATCGTACCAGCGCTTGGCCGGTGCCGGGGCGGCCGCGACCTGCGTCGGCGCTGGCGCAACGGGTGCTGCCGCCACCGGTGCCGGCGCAGCGGCGACGGCGGGCGGCGCCGCAGTCGCCTGCGCCGCCTTCATCTCGGCGATGACCGCCTTCAACTCGTCGATCTGACGCTGCAACTCCTGCACGGTCTGCCCGGCGGCAGGCGGTGCGACCAGAAACGACGTGGCGAGGATCGCCGGAAGGAGCTGCTTCATGGACCCGCGCCATGCCGTTCAGGCACGGCGCGGGTCAAGAACTATGACGATAGTGTGACGATCAGATGTGCAGCGCGCGACCATAGGCCGCCAGCACCGACTCATGCATCGATTCCGAGATCGTCGGGTGCGCGAACACCGTCTCGGTCAGTTCCTGCTCGGTCGTCTCCAGCTGACGGGCGACGACATAGCCCTGGATCATCTCGGTCACTTCCGCGCCGACCATGTGCGCGCCCAGCAGTTCGCCGGTCTTGGCATCGAACACCGTCTTCACGAACCCTTCGGCCTCGCCCAGCGCGATCGCCTTGCCGTTGCCGATGAACGGGAATTTGCCGACCTTGACGCTATAGCCCGCTTCCTTGGCCTTCGCCTCGGTAAAGCCGACACTGGCGACCTGCGGACGGGCATAGGTGCAGCCGGGGATATTGTTCTTGTCCATCGCGTGCGGATGCACGTCCTTGTTGCCCAGCGCCTTGGCAATGGCTTCGGCGGCGATCACGCCCTCATGGCTCGCCTTGTGCGCCAGCCACGGCGCGCCGGTCACGTCCCCGATCGCCCAGATGCCGTCGACATTGGTCTTGCCGTAACCGTCGGTCTTGATGTGGCCGCGCTCGGTCTCGATCTTGAGCGCTTCCAGCCCGATATTCTCGGTGTTCGGCACGATGCCGATCGCGACGATCGCATGGCTGAACTCGGTCGTCTCGACCTTGCCGTCCGCGCCCTTGATCGCGGCCTTCACGCCCGCCGGGCCGGCTTCCAGCTTTTCGAGGCCCGACTTGGTCTTGATCGTCATGCCCTGCTTGGTCAGCGCCTTGTGCATGAACTCGCTGACTTCGGCGTCCTCGACCGGCATGATCCGGTCGAGCATCTCGACGATCGTCACGTCGGCGCCCATATCGTTGTAGAAGCTGGCGAACTCGACCCCGATCGCGCCCGACCCGATGACCAGCAGCTTGGTCGGCATTTCGGGCGGCACCATCGCATGACGATAGGTCCAGATCTTCGACCCGTCGGCCTTGGCGAACGGCAGGTCGCGGGCGCGCGCGCCGGTCGCGACGATGATGTGCTTGGCTTCCAGCTCGGTGGTCTTGTCGCCCTGCTTGACCGACAGCTTGCCCTTGGCGGTGATCGTGCCGACGCCCTCATGGACGGCGACCTTGTTCTTCTTCATCAGCCCCTTGACGCCGGCGTTCAGCTGGCCCGCGACCTTGCGGCTGCGATCGACGACCTTGGCGAGGTCGAACGACGGCTTCTCCGCCGACAGCCCGTACTGCGCCGCGTGCATCATGTAGTGATAGATTTCGGCCGAGCGCAGCAGCGCCTTGGTCGGAATACAGCCCCAGTTGAGGCAGATGCCGCCCAACCGCTCGCGCTCGACGATCGCGACCTTCAGGCCAAGCTGGCTCGCACGGATCGCCGCGACATAGCCGCCGGGGCCCGAACCGAGCACGATGAGGTCGTAGGTATCAGCCATTTAAATGCTCCTAGGGCTCCCTCCCCCCTTGCGGGGGAGGGCTGGGGAGAGGGGTGGCGTCGGGGACGGCTCGATGCCGTTCCCGACGCCATGCAACGCGATGAGGATCGCGGTGCAGACGCCCTCGGGATTGTCGAGAATATCGGAATTGAACAGTCGCAGGACGCGAAAACCTTGCTGCGTCAGCCAATGGTCGCGGTCGCGATCATAGGCGCTTTCGATATGCTGTGATCCATCGGCTTCGACGATCAGCCGCCGCTCGAAACAGACGAAATCGACGATGTAGCGTCCGATCGGCTGCTGCCGGCGGAACTTGTACGTGGCCAGACGACGATTGCGCAGCAGCCGCCACAGGCTGCGTTCCGCATCGCTGGGATCCCGCCGCATCGCACGCGCACGAGAAAGGGCAACGCCCCCTCTCCCTCCCACCGCTTCGCGGCGGGCCCCTCCCTCCCCCGCCCGGGGGGAGGGAAAAGGTCCGGGAGCAATCACCCCTCGATCACCCGCGGCTTGCGGTGCTCGTCGATCGCCACGAACACAAAGCGCGCCTCGGTCACCCGGCACGTCGCCTCGCCGAAGCGGTCGCGGCGCCAGGTCTCGACCTTGATCGTCATCGACGTCCGCCCGACCTTGATCAGATCGGCATAGACCGACAGTTCGTCACCGACCGCGACGGGGGCATGGAACTGCATCGCATCGACGGCGATCGTCACCGCCCGTCCCTTGGCATGGCGCGCGGCGACGAGGCCGGCGGCCATGTCCATCTGCGACATGATCCATCCGCCGAAGATGTCGCCATAGGGATTGGTGTCGGCGGGCATCGCGGTCACGCGCAGTGCGGGCTGGTCGGCCGGTGGAACGGGCGAGTTCTCAACGATCATGCGGCACCTCCTTGGCGCGTTCCTCGGCCATGGCGCGCTGCACCTGCCGGATACCCAGCACGACGACGATCGCCATCGCCCCCCATGTCACGGTCCAGATGTCGCGCCGCCCCAGCGGATACGACCATGCCGACAGCGACCCGACCGCCCATGCCGCCGCCACCCCGGCGACGACATGCACGATCTCGGTCAGCAGCCGGCTACGCATTTACGCGATCAGGCCGAGGGGCGACTCCACCAGCGCCTTGAACAGCTTCAGCATTTCGGCACCGTCCGCGCCATCGATCGCGCGGTGGTCGAAGCTGCCGGTCGCCGTCATCACCGTGGCCACGCCCAGCGCGTCGTCGACGATGTACGGGCGCTTCTCGCCGGCACCGACCGCCAGGATCATGCCCTGCGGCGGGTTGATGACCGCTTCGAACTGCTTGATGCCGAACATGCCCATGTTCGACAGCGATGCCGTGCCGCCCTGATATTCCTCGGGCTTCAGCTTGTTCTCCTTGGCGCGGCCGGCCAGGTCCTTCATCTCGGTGCTGATCTTCGCCACGCCCTTGTTGGCGGCGTCGCGGATGATCGGCGTGATGAGGCCGGTCGGCGTCGACACCGCCACCGACACGTCGGCACGGGCATACTGCACCATTTCGTTGCCGAGGAAGGTGACGTTGCACTTCGGGCTGTTTTCGAGCGCGACGCCCAGCGCCTTGATCAGCAGGTCGTTGACCGACAGCTTCACGCCGCGCGCGTCGAGCGACTTGTTGAGGTCGCCACGCAGCTTCAGCAGCGCGTCCAGACGGATATCGACCGTCAGATAGATGTGCGGCACCTGCTGCTTCGATTCGGTCAGGCGACGCGCGATCGTCTTGCGGATGTTCGACAGCTTCTCGACCGTGTGCGGGATCGAATCGTCGAACCACACGGCGGCGGGCTTCGGCGCTTCGGCCGCCGGTGCGGCAGTAGCGACCGGAGCAGGCGCGGCGGCCTCGGCCTTGGGCGCGCTCGCGGCGCCCGGCTTGGCATTGTCCACGTCCGCCTTGACGATCCGGCCGTTGGGACCGCTGCCGGCGATACCCGACAGGTCGAGTCCCTTGTCGGCGGCGATGCGGCGGGCGAGCGGGCTTGCCTTCACGCGCCCGCTATCCTTGGCACCATCGCCCTGCGCGGCACCGGCACCCGCCGGGCGGCCATGGTCCGACGTTCCGGCCGGAGCCGGCGCGGCTTCGCTGCCGGTCTTGTTCGGATCGGTCGCGTCGGGCTTGCCCTTGAACTGGTCGTCGGCCGGTTCCGGCGTCTCGGCCTTCTTGGGCGCCGCGTCGACGGCCGATGCATCCTCGCCCTCTTCGAGCAGAATGGCGATCACCGCACCGACCTTCACATTGTCGGTACCCTCGGCGACCAGCACCTTGCCGATCGTGCCTTCGTCGACGGCTTCGAATTCCATCGTCGCCTTGTCGGTTTCGATTTCCGCCATGATGTCGCCGGACTTGACGGTATCACCTTCCTTCACCAGCCATTTGGCCAGCGTCCCCTCTTCCATGGTGGGGGACAGGGCGGGCATCTTGATCTCGATCGGCATGGGGCAGATTGGTCCTCTCAGGCTCGTCGCGCCTCTTCGCTGTCGGGCGCGTCCGGGTCAAGCCCCGGTACAGCTTGCACGACCCCGCCGAACCGGCGCATGAACGGTTGCCCAAGCCGAGGTCATCATGCGCACATATCTGGTCGTCGTCGACGAAAGCCCCGAAAGCGCGGTCGCGCTCCGCTTCGCCGCGCGCCGCGCGGTCAAGACCAATGGCGGAGTCGAGGTGCTGGCGCTCGTCGAACCACAGGAATTCGCCCCATGGGGCGGGGTGCAGGCGACGATCGAGGAGGAAGCGACCGAGCGCGCCGAAGCATTGGTACAGGCGGCGGCGGGCACGCTGATCGCCGAATCGGGGCTGCAACCGCATCTGACCGTCCGCACCGGCGATGGCCCGCGAATCGTGCGCGAGATGATCGCCGCTAATCCCGATATCGCCGCGCTGGTGCTGGGGGCCGCCGCCACCGGATCGCCCGGACCGATGGTCACCCACTTCGCCGGTACCGATGCCGGCGCCCTGCCCGTGCCGCTGATGATCATCCCGGGCAGCCTCGATCGCGAGGGAATTGATCGACTTAGCTGACCCGTCGGACATGCGGCGTTCATCTGCGATCCGCCAATGCGATATTGTGAAAGTACCGGGCGGGGGAGAGCCGCGCATGGTTCGCGCTCGATCCCCCGCGGGCTGCTGCTGTTCGCCGGATGTCCGGCAGCGTCCTCTCTTATATTTCAGCGCAGCACTGGTGGAATCGCGTTAGCGCGGAAGCGGCACAAAAAAAAGGGCCGGCGAACCGACCCTGTGAAAGTTTTAGGAGAGGATGCCTGAAAGGCACAGTCGTTGTGCATCGCAACCGGCTTGTTAGCAATTGCAAAAAACGAAACCAAACATTCAGTTTAAGCAATTTCACCCATTCGGATGATGGGTTTTCGCAAGCGATGGGTATCCGTCGAAACCGGTTGAGCCGCCGGGGCGAAGGCGGCATCCTCCCGCAAATGCGCAAGATTCTCCTGCTCCCCGCCCTGTTGCTCGCCACCGCCGCTCCCGCCCGGGATGCGCCAAAGCCCGAACGGCTGCGCGCCGACGTCGCCACGCTGGTCGGTTTCGGCACACGGCATACCGCTTCCGATCCCAACCATCCGACGCGCGGCATCGGTGCCGCGCGCCGCTGGTTCGCCGATCAAATGACCCGAATCGGACGCGATTGTGGCGACTGCATTACCGTCGCCAACATCGCACGCGGCTTCACCGGCCCGCGCGCGCCGCAGGGCGTGAATGTCGTCGACGTGCTCGGCTTCCAGCAGGGTCGCGACCCGCGCCGAGTCGTGATCGTCATGGGCCATATCGACAGCCGGGTCAGCGACGTCATGGACGCGACCAGCGATGCGCCCGGCGCCAATGACGACGCTTCGGGCGTCGCGCTGGTGCTGGAGGCGGCGCGTATCCTGTCGAAGGAGAAGTTCGACGCGACCATCGTCTATGCGGCGCTGTCGGGCGAGGAACAGGGACTGTGGGGCGCGCAACTGCTCGCCGACACCGCGAAGGAAAAGGGCTGGACCGTCACGGCCGTCCTCAACAACGACATTGTCGGCAACACCGTCGGTCAGGACGGCCGCCGCGTCGCCGACCGGGTGCGGGTGTTTTCCGAAGGCATTCGCGCCTCCGAATCGATCGAACAACAGATCGCCCGCCGCGCGGCGGGTGGCGAGGATGACGGCCCGTCGCGCGCGCTCGCCAAGACGGTCGATGCCGTGGCGAAAACTCTGCCCGGCGGCGTCGATGCCTTTCTCGACCGCCGTCCCGACCGGTTCGGGCGCGGCGGCGATCACGAACCCTTTCTCAAGCTCGGCTATCCCGCGATCCGCTTTTCGGTCGGGGTCGAGAATTACGACGCGCAGCATCAGGACCTGCGCCGCGACGGCACGCGAATCTATGGCGACACGATCGACCGGATGGACTTCCCCTATCTGGCGAAGGTCACCGCGCTGAACGTCGCGACGATCGCCCGTCTCGCGGCCGCGCCCGCCGCCCCGGCGGGGGTGTCGATCGACGGCGCGCTGTCGACCGACACGACGGTGCGCTGGTCGCCCGTCGCAGGCGCGGCCGGCTATCGCATCCGCTGGCGCCGCAACGATGCGCAGGACTGGACCGACCAGCGCGACGTGACCGGCGCGCAGGCGGTGCTGAAGGGCGTGATCGTCGACGATCACTTCGTCGCGGTATCGTCGCTATCGGCCGGCGGCGCGGAAAGCGTGCCGACCTTCGCCGGCCGCCCGCCGCGCTGAACCCCTTCCCGTTCGGTTCGGGCAGCTTCGAGCCTGTCGCGAAGCGCCCGTCGAGAACCCTATCGCCGTAGCGTCTTCGACCGGACCACCCGCCGCGGCACCGCACGCCGCGGCGCATAGGTCACCACCTCCTCGGTCGTCGTCGTGACCACCGACGGATGCTCGACCGTCACCGTCGTGACCGTGCGCGGCGGGTAGTAATAGCCGTTGGCGATATAGCCCGCTTCCGGCCCCTCGGTGGTCGTGGTCGTCGTTGTATAGCTGCGCGCGACCGGCGGCGCACCAATATGCCGCTCGACATAGCGGGTGCGCGGCGGCGGTGGCGGCCCGATCGGCTGCACCTGCTCGCGCATCGGCCCGAACACGACATCGGGTGCGACCGGCGCGTCGTCATAGCCGTCATAATAACCGTCGTCGGGCGCGATCGGCACATCGTCATACGGCATCGGATAGTCCGCGCCATAGCCCGGCTGCGGCGGGGGCGGGGGCGGCGGGGCACGGCGATCTTCGGCGCGATCGATCGCGGTACCGGCCAATGCACCGATCCCCGCCCCCAGCACCGTTCCGCCCAGCCGGTTGCCGCGTCCGGCGATGACATTGCCGGCAACCGCCCCGGCGACGCCGCCGATCACCGCACCGCCGACACCGTCGTCGCGGCGCTCGGCGGCATAGCGTTCATAGGCGCGATCGTCGCGGACATAGCGTCCGTCGTCGCGCGCATCCCAGTCGAGCCCGCTGCGCACGTCGTACACACGCCCGTCGCGATCGGCGAGCACCGCATCGTCATAATAGCGATACCAGCCATAACCCGGCTGCGGCCGGCTCAGGCCATAGACCGGCCAGTCCTGAATGAAGAAGTTCGGCGCGACCCAGTAGCGCGGCAACACCCAGCCGCGCACCGGCGGGCGATACGCCGCCCAGCCGCCCGGCGCATATTGGCCGCCGACCCAGCGCCCGCGCACCTTCCCGCCCCAGCGCGGTCCGGGCAGGTTCACGCGCGGCGCGCCGGCCTGCACCGCCGGCCCGCGCGGCAGCGCCTCGGGCGCCTGCCCCACCGGCTGCGCCTGGCCGACGCCGGCGGTCAGGCCGGACGCAGCGAGCAGCGCGACGGCGGCGGCATAGGATGGCGTTCGCATCGGCCGACAAAACTCCCTGAACGGCAAGATAGAAGGTCGAAACCCTATCACGCCGCCCGGTTCCCGGCCAATCCGCCGCCCATGCGTGCGCCGTCCCGCGCCGGGTCAGCCGATGCGCGGCGCCAGCAAAGCGACCAGCGCCTCGCATCCTGCCCGATCGGCGTCGTCGAACCGTCCCGGCAGCGGACTGTCGAGGTCGAGCACGCCGATCAACCGATCCCCGACTACGATCGGCACGACCAGTTCGCTGCGGCTGTCGGCGTCGCAGGCGATATGGCCGGGAAATGCATGAACGTCGGCCACCAGCTGGCTTTCGCGCGACGCCGCCGCGGTGCCGCACACGCCGCGCCCCATCGCGATGCGAATGCACGCCGCCTTGCCCTGAAACGGCCCGAGCACCAGTTCGTCGCCGACCAACCGATAGAAACCCGCCCAGTTCAGATCGGGCAGATATTGCATCAGCAACGCCGACGCATTGGCCATATTGGCGATCGCGTCGCTCTCATCGCCCGTCAGCGCGTCGAGCGCGCTTAGCAGGTCACGGTACAGGTCGCCCTTGGCGCCGGTGGCAATGTCGAACTGGTACATGCCCGCGATGTAGGCGGAACGGAGCCACGTTCCAATCCTCCCCAATCACAAGGGGATTCAGTCGAACCGCACTTTTCCCCGCCCCGCCTTGACTTGTGAGCGGCCCTTCTTCGCATCGACCCGCCGCACCTGCGACGCCTTGGTCGGCTTGGTCGCGCGGCGCTTCTTCGGAACGATCGTCGCTTCGCGGATCAGTTCGAACAGCCGCTCGCGCACCTCGCGGCGGTTCATCTCCTGCGATCGCGACGCATCGGCGCGCAGCGTCAGCACGCCGTCCTTGGTCAGCCGCGATCCGGCCAGCACCGCCAGCCGATGCTTGACCGCCTCGGGCAATCCCGGCGACGCCACCACGTCGAAGCGCAACAGCACCGCGCTGTCGGTCGTGTTGACATGCTGCCCGCCCGGTCCCGACGCCCGGGTAAAGCTTTCGACCAGTTCGCCGCTATCGATCGAAATCGACCGGGTGATCGGAATGCGCGGCACGTTAGATTTCGTCGAACCCCGCCGCGACGAAGCTGCGCGGCCATGGCGCGGTGACGTCGATCGCCGGCTTGTTGTCGCGCGGCACCATCAGCCCGGCCGCATGCAGCAACATGCCATTGCGCCCGCCCCGGCCATAGACCGGATCGCCCGCCACCGGACAGCCCAGCCCCTCCGCCATATGCACGCGGATCT
The DNA here is from genome assembly GCF_055521695.1 of Sphingomonas sp. BL-S-05. Classification (NCBI taxonomy): domain Bacteria; kingdom Pseudomonadati; phylum Pseudomonadota; class Alphaproteobacteria; order Sphingomonadales; family Sphingomonadaceae; genus Sphingomonas; species Sphingomonas sp. BL-S-05. The sequence goes on from NZ_CM145499.1 coordinate 1,959,392, forward strand.
GGTGGGTACGCCCCGTTTCCGGGAACAGCGCGACCAGCGCCCGGTCGCCGATCGTCCGCACCACGCGCCAGTTGGTCCGCGCCGGCTTGCCCTTCGCATCGCCGACCATGCGCCAGCCTTCCTCGACGCTGCTGACCTTCGCCAGCGCCATGTCGATCTCGCCCGACTCGCCCTTCGGAATGCCGTCGAGGATCGCCAGATAGCGCTTGGTCACCCGGCCCTGTTCGAATGCCTGCTGGAACCGGGCATGCGCCTTGGGATTGCGCGCCAGCAACAGGCAGCCGCTGGTATCGCGGTCGAGCCGGTGGACCGGGGTCGGTTCGCGTTGAAAGGTGAAGCGCAGTTCGTCGGCACGCGCGACGATGCTGGGCGATCCGTCGCGCGGCGGATCGACCGGCAGGCCGGCGGGCTTGTCGAGGACGATCGCTTCGCCATCGATGAACAGGACTAGGTCGTCGAGCATTTGCCTCCCTTGCCATCGTTGGCGACGCCGTGCCAGTGCGCTCGCGCGGTCAACCGCCCCAGCCGGAGACCATCGTGCGTCGATCCTTCGTCCTTGCCTGTGTCCTGTCCCCGCTCGCCGCCTGCGCACCGGCGGCCCAGCAAGCCCCTGCGCCCGTCGCCGTGCCGACCCCGGTAGCGACACCGACCCCGGTCGCCCCGCCATTTGTCGCGGCACCACCGGCGCCCGCACCGGTCACCGGCCCGGTCGCACTGTGCGGGCGCGGCACCGTGCAGCGCACCGCCGATGGCCGCCTGTTCAATCACTTCCCCTATCCCGACATGCCGGCAACCGCGCTGGTCGACGCCCCGCCCGCGCTCGGCGGATCGTGCAGGATTCATCCGGCGATGCTGCCCGACCTCACCCGCCTGCTCGCCGCGGCCGATGCCGACCCGGCGATCGCCGGCACGCTGCGCGCGGTATCGTGCCACCGCTCGGTCGCGCTCCAGCAGCTCACCTTCTGCGGCGGAATCGGCCCCGACGGATCGGGCAGCTTCGCCGAACGCGCATGGGCCTCCGCCCCGCCGGGGTTCAGCGAACATTCGACCGGCTATGTCGTCGACTTCGGCAGCGCGACCGCGCCCGCCTGCAATGCGGAAGGGTGTTTCGGCGCCACCCCCGCCGGCCGCTGGCTCCGCGCCAACGCCGCCCGCTTCGGCTTCGAAATGTCGTTCCCGGCGGGCAACAAGCAACAGGTGAAATGGGAACCCTGGCACTGGCGCTGGGTCGGCACGGCGGCCAGCGAAGCCGGCGCGACGCCGGCAAGGACCATGTTCGCGACTGCGCGGACGCGGTTTCCGGCCGAACCGAAGGTCGAGTGATCTAACAAGAACAGAAGAAATGGGTTCACGCGGAGGCGCAGAGACGCGGAGGCGTTCCGCGTGCAGGGATCTTACCCGCGCCAGCGGGCCGCATCTTCGTAGCAGCAACAGCCCCGGTCTGCCGTTCGCGGGCCGGTCGCCACTATCGAGCCTCTCCGCGCCTCCGCGCCTCTGCGCGAACCCATTCTTCCTACTTCGCCGCAGTAACCCCCGCATCGGTCTGCACCACGGGCTTCATCGTCCCGTCCGCGTTGTAATAAAGCCGCTCGACGGTCACCGCCCGCCGCCCGATCGCGCCGTTCATGTCGCCGATCGCCAGCGTCGCATTATGCAGGAACAGATACCAGTCGCCCTTGAACTGCGCGATGCCGGGATGGATGGTGAAGCTGTACTTCCCCGACCCCGTCAGCTCGCCGCGATAGGTCCAAGGCCCCTTGATCGACGGCGCGGTCGAATAGGACACGCGCTCGTCACGATGCTTCGACCGGTCGAGCGAGGCATAGGTCAGGTAATAGGTGCCGTTCCGTTCATGCAGCCACGGCCCCTCCTCGAAATGCGGCGGCGTGATCTCGGTGATCGGCCCGTCGATCTCGATCATGTTGGGCTTCAGCTTCGCGATGTAACATTGCCGGTTGCCCCATGCGATCCAGGTCGTCCCGTCCTTGTCGGTAAAGACGGTCGGGTCGATATCTTCCCAGCTATGCGTGCCCTTCGGCGTCATCTGGTTGGTGATCAGCGCCGATCCCTTGGCATCGACGAACGGCCCGGTCGGCTTGTCCGACACCGCGACCGCGATCGCCTTGCCCGGATGGCTATTGTCATGCTCGACCGCGGCATAGAACCAGTATCTGCCGTTCTTGTAGATCGTCTGGCTGGCCCAGGCATCGGCCTTCGCCCATTTGAAATCGGCGACCTTCATGATCGGGCCGTGGTCGGTCCAGTGGCGCATGTCGGTGGTCGAATAGACCAGCCACTCGCGCATGTTGAACATCTCGTCCCGCTGCGCCTGGTCATGCCCGACATACAGATACAGGCGATCGCCGACGACCAGCGGTGCCGGATCGGCCGTGAACTTGTCGCGGATGATCGGGTTGCTGCCCGCTACCGGTGCCGCCCGCTCCTGCGCCGACGCGACCCCCGCCATTGCCGCCAAAGCCAATGCCGTCCATCCGAATGCGCGCACATGCCTCTCCCATCGTTCTTTTCGCGCGATGATAGCCGATAGCGCTACCATTCCAACAGCTTCGATCGAGGAGGGGATATTTCGTTTCGCCGTCAAACGGTTCGTCGCATCCACGCCACGTTTCGATCCGATGCCGGAACGAAGCCCCCGCCCCTGCTTTGGGTTAGTCGGTACGCTACGGACCAATTGGGTCTCGCGGCACCGAGGAGGACGGCATGTCCAACCCGCTGACGATAAAATTGGCCAGCTTCGCGAACTTTACGCCGGAGGATGCCGAAGCGCTCGACCGACTCTGTCGCAACACCTTCACGGTTCGGGGCGGGAGAGACCTGATCCGCATCGGCGACCGTCCCGAACAAGTCTTCCTGCTGCTCGACGGCTGGGCCTGCCGCTACAAGGATCTACCCGATGGCAAGCGTCAGATTCTCGCCTATCTGATCCCGGGCGACCTGTGCGACCCGCACATCTTTATCTTTGAGGAAATGGACCATTCGATCCGCGCGCTCGGCGACGCGCGGGTCGCCGCGATCCCGAAACAGGTGATCCTCGACCTGACCGAACGCTATCCGGCCCTGGCGCGAGGCTTCTGGTGGTCGGCGCTGGTCGACGAAGCGATCTCGCGCGAATGGCTGGTCAACGTCGCCCAGCGCGACTCCTACACCCGCATGGCCCATCTGTTCTGCGAGATGTGGCTGCGCATGTGTCAGGTCGGTCTGGCGAAAAACGGCACGTTCGACCTGCCGCTGACGCAGGAACAGCTTGGCGACACGCTCGGCATCACGCCGATCCACGTCAATCGCGTGTTGCAGCGGATGCGGGCGGAGGGGCTGTTGTCGCTCTGCCGCCGCAAGATGACGATCCACGATATCGATGCGCTGCAGGACGCGGCCGAATTCGACCCGCGCTACCTGCACCTCGACGCGCGAGTGGAGGCGTGAAGGGGCGACCCGCAGGCCGCCCCATCCGACTTATCCGAACACCTTGGCCGCGAGTTCGGCGATCCGCTTGCCCTGATGCCGGGCGCCGCCCAGTTCGATCTCGGTCGGCTGGCGGCTGCCGTCGCCACCGGCGATGGTCGACGCGCCGTACGGCGTGCTGCCATTCACCTCGTCCAGTCCGGTATGGCCTTCATAGCCATAGTCGAGCCCGACGATGGTCAGCCCATGATGCATCAGGTTGGTGATGATCGAGAACAGCGTGGTTTCCTGCCCGCCATGCTGGGTCGCGGTCGAGGTGAAGGCGCCACCGATCTTGCCGACCAGTCCGCCCTTCGCCCACACGCCGCCGGTCGTGTCCCAGAACGCCGCCATCTGGCTCGACATCCGGCCATAACGGGTGCCGGTGCCGACGATGATCGCGTCATAATTGGTCAGTTCGTTGGGGTCGGTCAGCAATGCGTGATGATCGGCGACGACGAAGCCTGCCGACTTGGCGACCTCGTCCGGGGCCGTTTCGCGCACCCGGCGGACATCGACTTCGGCGCCGCCCGATCGGGCGCCTTCGGCAACGGCGTCCGCCATCTTCGCGATATGCCCGTAGGACGAATAATAAAGCACCAATACCTTGGCCATGCGGCGATACTCCCGTTGGTTATTCGCTGTCGACCAGGACGATTTCGGCGTCCTGCGTCGCGGTGATGGTGACGGTCTGCCCGCCGGACAGTGCGGCGCCGTCGCGCGCCTCGAAGGCGACCCCGTCGATGGTGATCGCGCCGGTTGCCGCGACCAGATAGGCGTGACGCCCTGCGCCCACGCTATGTTCCACGCTTTCGCCGGCCTTCAGCGTCGCGCCCAGCACCCGGGCATCGGCGCGGATGCGCAGCGCGTCGTCGTCCTCGTCGAAACCGCTCGCCAACGTCACGAACTTGCCCGACCGCTCGCCCTTGGGGAACGGCTTCGCACCCCATGCCGGCGCGCCGCCCTTCTGACGTGGTTCGATCCAGATCTGGAAGATGCGGGTCGTCTCCGCCTCCAGATTATATTCGGCGTGGCGTACCCCGGTGCCGGCGCTCATCACCTGGACGTCGCCCGCTGCCGTCCGGCCCTTGTTGCCCATCGAGTCCTGATGGGTGATCGCGCCCGAACGGACATAGGTGATGATCTCCATGTCCTTGTGCGGATGCGGCGGAAACCCGCTGTTCGCGGCGATCTCGTCGTCGTTCCACACCCGGATCGCGCCCCAGCCCATCCGCTTGGGGTCGTAATAATTGGCGAAGCTGAAATGATGCCGCGCGTTCAGCCATCCGTGATCGGCATGGCCGAGGCTGTTGAAGTCACGTTTGTCGATCATCGTCGATCTCCTTGCTTGACCCCAAAGATAAGCGCCGCAATCATGACGTAAATGGAAACGTCGGAAACCTATCGTTTCGCAGCGGAGGATATATGCGGCTCCCCGATTTCGAAGCCTGGGCGATGTTCGCCTGCGTCGTCGAGCACCGCTCGTTCAGCGCCGCCGCGCAGTCGATCGGCGTGTCGAAGGCGACGGTGTCCAAGGCCGTCGCCCGGCTGGAGGCATCGCTCGGCACCACCCTGTTCCACCGTACCTCGCGCCGGCTGACGCTCAGCGACGCCGGACAATCGCTGGCCGAGCGCGCCGGCCGCATTCTTGCCGAGGCGCAGGCGGCGGAGGAACAGGCGCGCGATGCCGCCGCCGCACCGACCGGGCTGGTCCGCGTTGCCGCACCCATGTCGTTCGGCCAGACGCATGTCGCCCCGGCCATTGCCGAGTTCCTGAAGGCGCATCCCGGCGTCGAGATCGACCTGACCCTGTCCGATGCGAAGGTGGACATCGTCGCCGACGGCATCGACATCGCACTGCGTATCGCCGAACTGCCCGACAGTTCGCTGCGCGCCCGGCGGCTGGGACCGGTCGCGGTGCGCGTCGTCGCCGCACCCGATTATTGGCAGGAACATGGCCGACCGACCCATCCCGCCGATCTCGGGCGCCATGCCTGTTTCCGCTATACCAACCTGCCCAATGCGCTCTGGCATTTCCGCCGGGGCGAAGAGGAAGTCACCGTCCGCCCCGGCGGTCCGCTGGCGGTGAACAATGGCGAGGCGATGTTGCCCGCGCTGCGCCTCGGGCTGGGGGTCGCGCGCCTGCCCGATTTTCTGGTCGATGCCGATATCGCCGCCGGCCGGCTAGAAGCGATCCTTCCCGACTGGTCGAGCGGTGCGGTCGCGCTTCACCTGCTGACCCCGCCCGGTACGCTGCGACCCGCGCGCGTGGCGGTGCTGATCGAGTTTCTTTCCGCCCGGTTCCGCAACGCCTGTCCGCGCGATTAGCCAAGGAACTCAGGACGTTTCGCTTAACCAACGGATTTCACGAAACGTTTTCCATTAGTTAGAAATTAACCTTTTGCGTTCAGAGGTGTTTACGTTAATGTTTTTGTCGCGCGCTGGGTGAAATGTGCGCCGCGAAACGGGGGACTGCCGATGCGCGTGCTGTTGATCGAAGACGAGCCGACGACCGCCAAGGCGATCGAGCTCATGCTGACGACCGAAGGTTTCAATATCTACACGACCGATCTCGGCGAAGAAGGCCTCGATCTGGGCAAGCTGTATGATTACGACATCATTCTGCTCGACCTGAACCTGCCCGACATGCACGGCTATGACGTGCTGAAGAAACTGCGGGTGGCGCGGGTACAGACGCCGGTCCTGATCCTGTCGGGCATCGACGAAATGGATTCGAAGGTCCGCTCGTTCGGTTTCGGCGCGGACGATTATGTTACCAAGCCGTTCCACCGCGAGGAACTGATCGCCCGCATCCACGCCGTGGTCCGCCGGTCGAAGGGGCATTCGCAATCGGTGATCCGCACCGGCAAGCTTTCGGTGAACCTCGACGCCAAGACGGTCGACGTCGACGGCGCGCGCGTTCACCTGACCGGCAAGGAATATGCGATGCTCGAGCTGCTGTCGCTGCGCAAGGGCACGACGCTGACCAAGGAAATGTTCCTCAACCATCTCTATGGCGGGATGGACGAACCGGAACTCAAGATCATCGACGTCTTCATCTGCAAGCTGCGCAAAAAGCTCAGCATGGCCTGCGAAGGCGAGAACTATATCGAGACCGTCTGGGGCCGCGGCTATGTGCTGCGCGAACCTGACGAAATGGGCGAAGCCGCCGTCGCCTGACGATCGCGTACCACCCCCGATTTCCGACATGCCCTGGCAAACGCCGGGGCATGTTCATTTGGGGGCCGGACGAAACCACGCCGACGTTACGTGATCGCCCCGCCCATCGCCAATCGCTTGCCGTTGGTGATGATGACACGGTCGCCCAGCCGCGCCACCGCGAACAGCTTCTTCGCGAACGCGGTCGGCACGCCGATACAGCCATGCGTCGCCGCGCCTTCCTGCACGTCGCTGCCATGGATCGAGATGCCGTCATTGGTCAGCCGCAACATGTACGGCATCGGCGCGCCGTACAGGTTGCTGACATGGTCGGCGTCCTTCTCGGTGATCTTCAGCGCACCCAGCGGCGTCGGCTTCCAGTCGGCACCGTACAGCACCACCGCCGCGCCGATCTCATAGCCGTCGCGAAACACCGACAGCACCTGCGCATCGAGGTCGATGGTGACGACCAGCGGACCCACCGCCGGCGCCCCTGCCTCGTCCCAGACCCAGCGGCCATGGGTGAACGGCCCCTCGATCGGCAGCACGCGGCGGACGACCATCGCTTCCGGCCGGGCGATCGGTGACGGCGAAGCTGCGGGCGCAGGCATCGGCTTCGCCTGCACGACCGGCGCATTGGCCACCGGAGCAACGCGAATCGGAACTGGCGGCGCCACCGGCTCGGCGCGCAGCAACAGCGCCGCCCCGCCGGCGGTCGCCCCCGCGACGCCGACCAGCAACGCGATTCCTACTCCGGCCCGCCAGCCAACCTGCATCGATTCTCCCATCCGACGACCGACCTACACGATCGAACTTACCAAATCCTCCCCGGCACGGGGAGGATTTACCGCCCCGCCGCCGCCTTCGCCTTCTCGTCCAGCGGCCATGCCTTGTACCCGCCGACCCATGTCTCGATCACTTTGGTCGCGCGCAAATCGGCCGGGCTCGCCGCGACCGGATCGCGATCGACCACCAGGAAATCCGCCTTCTGCCCCGGCAGCAACGACCCGAAGCGCTGCTCGGCGAACCCGGCGAACGCCGCATCCTGCGTGAACGCCTTCCACGCCTGTTCCCGCGTCACCTTTTCCTCGGGCCGCCACCCGCCCGGCGGCTGGCCGTTCGCATCCTCGCGCGTGAACGCTGCCGCCCAGCCGATAAACGGGTTCGGATGCTCGACCGGATAGTCCGATCCGAACGCCAGCCGCCCGCCATCGCGCAACACCGTCGCCCAGGCATAGGCCCCGGTCAGCCGTGCCGGCCCCAGCCGCGCCTCGGCCATCGTCCGGTCGCCGGTGGCATGGACCGGCTGCATCGACGCGATGATCCCGTTCCTGCCCAGCCGCGGCAGATCGGCCGGATCGAGCACCTGCGCATGTTCGATCCGCCAGCGGCGATCGTCCTTGTACGACGACGCCAGTTCGTCGATCGCGTCCAGTACCTGCCGGTTGGCCCGGTCGCCGATCGCATGGATCGCGAACTGGAACCCATCCATCGTGCCCCGGCTCAGCAGGTTCAGCAGCGTCGTATCGTTGATGAACGACAGCCCGCTCTGCTTGGGCGCATCGGCATAGGGTGCCTTCAGCCATGCCCCGCGCGATCCCAGCGCGCCATCGGCGTACAGCTTGATCCCGCCCATGCGCAGCCGGTCGCCATAAAGCCACGGCGTCGGCCCCGCCCCGGCGACCGTCAGCGCCGTTTCGAGGCCCGCGCCATAGCTCATGATCCGCACGCGCAACTGGCCGATATCGCCCATCCGCCGGAACACCAGCCAGTCGTCGACCGACGTCCCCATGTCCGCCGTCGCGGTAATGCCGTTCGACAACAGCATGTCCTGCGCCTTCAGGAACGCGGCATTGCGTTCGCGTGGGCTGGGCCTGGGCTTGGCGGCATCGAACAGGCTGGCGGCATTGTCGACGAACACGCCCGATGGCTGCCCGTTCGGCAGCAATTCGATGCGTCCGCCCGCCGGAGCAACGGTTTTCGCGGTGATCCCCGCCGCCTTCATCGCCGCGCTGTTCGCCCACACCGCATGGCCATCGGCACGTTCCAGCAGCACCGGCTTGTCGCCTGCCGCCGCGTCCAGTTCGGCGGCGGTCGGGAAACGTCCCAGCCCCCATGCCTCCTGATTCCAGCCGCCGCCCAATATCCACTGCCGGTTGCCGTTGCCGCGCGCATAGGACTGGATCGCCGCCTGCGCATCGGCCAACGACTTCGTGTTCGACAGGTCGAGTTCGAGCGCGCGATAGCCCAGCGACATCACATGGCCGTGCGCGTCGATCATGCCCGGCATCACGGTCCTTCCGCCCATGTCGCTGCGCCAGTCGAGCTTCTTCGGCGCCTTCTCGCCCTTGGGCACCAGCCGGACGACCTTGCCCTCGCGATCGATCAGGATGCCGCCGAAGCGCACCACCTTCCCCTGCGAATCCAGCGCGACGCCGTTGATGTTATCGACCAGTCCGTCGGCCTGTGCGGTGCCGGCGAGCAGCAGCGCCGCGACGGTCAGGGCATGGCGGATCATTTCGCGATCCTCCGCACCAGCGCGCTGGTATCCTGCCGTCCGCCGCCCATGGCCTGCACCTCGGCATAGAATTGATCGACCAGCGCCGTCACCGGCAGCGTCGCGCCGTTGCGCCGCGATTCGTCGAGGGCGAGGCCCAGATCCTTGCGCATCCAATCGATCGCGAAGCCGAAATCGAACTGGTCCTGCGCCATGGTCGGCCAGCGATTGACCATCTGCCAGCTCTGCGCCGCCCCGCCCGACACCGCTTCCAATACCTTGTCGAGATCGAGGCCCGAGCCTTGCGCGAACCGCAGCGCTTCCGACAGCCCACCCAGCACGCCCGCGATACAGATCTGGTTGACCATCTTGGTCGTCTGCCCCGCACCGGCATCGCCGACATGAACGATCCGCGCGGCATAAGCCTGCATCAGCGGTTCCGCCGCCGCAAAGGCTTCCGCCGTGCCACCGCACATGATCGACAGCTTGCCATTCTCCGCGCCCGCCTGTCCGCCCGACACCGGCGCGTCGAGCACCAGCAGCCCGTTCGCCGCCCCCGCCTCGGCCAGTTCGCGCGCGATCGCCGCCGACACGGTGGTATGATCGGCGAACAGCGCGCCCGCCTGCATCGCGCCGAACGCGCCGTCCTCGCCCAGCGTCACCTGCCGCAGATCGTCGTCATTGCCGACACAGGCAAATACCGCATCCGCCCCTCGCGCCGCCGCCGCCGGCGTTTCGGCAACATCGCCGCCATGCTGCGTGGCCCATGCCGCCGCCTTGGCGCGGGTGCGATTATAGACGGTGACCTGATGGCCGGCGGAAACGAGGTGCCCGGCCATGGGCGCGCCCATGACCCCGGTGCCGATGAATGCGAGTTTTGCCATGGGCCTGCGGTCTATGGACTTAGGCGGCTGTAAGGAAGAGGGGAATTCCCCCGCCCACCACGCCCGTCACCCCAGCGCAGGCTGGGGTCTCCCGCGGCTCCTGTCCCGAACCGTTACCGGGAGATCCCAGCCTGCGCTGGGATGACGTACGTCGCCGGAATACCTCACCCCGGCTGCCCACCGCCACCGGTCGCCCCGAAAATCTGCCCCGTCGAAAAGCTGTTCGACGGGTCCGCCGCCGAAACATACAGCCCGGCGATCTCCGCCGGCTGCCCCGGCCGGCCCAGCGGGCTGCTCTTCCCGAAGCTCTGCTGCTTTTCGGGCGTCGCGCCGCCGCTGACCTGCAACGGCGTCCAGAACGGACCCGGCGCGACCGCGTTCACCCGAATGCCCTTGGCCGCCAGTTGCTTGGCCATCGCCTTGGTGAAGTTCAGCACCGCCGCCCGCGTCAGCGCGTAATCGACGATATCCGGCGAAGGATCGCCGGCCTGTTCGGACGATGTGTTGATGATGACGCCGCCCGCCCCCATCCGCTCGACCGCCGCCTTGGTCAGCCAGAACGGCGCATAGACGTTGGTCTTCATCGTATCGTCGAAATCCTGCGAGGAGATCGACGCGATATCGGGCCTGGTCTGTTGCCGCGCGGCGTTGTTGACGAGGATGTCCAGCCCGCCCAGCTGCGACGCCGCCTGCTGGATCAGTTGCCGGCAAAAGCCTTCGTTGCGCAGGTCGCCCGGGATCGCCACCGCCTTGCGCCCCGCCGCGCGGATCAGTTCGACGACCTCGCGCGCATCGGGTTCCTCGGCCGGCAGGTAATTGATCGCGACATCGGCGCCTTCGCGGGCATAGGCGATCGCGGCGGCGCGACCGATGCCGCTGTCGCCGCCGGTGATCAGCGCCTTCTTGCCGGCCAGCCGCCCCGATCCCTTGTAGCTTTGCTCGCCATGGTCGGGACGCGGATTCATCTTTGACGCGAGACCCGGCCAGGGCTGGCGCTGCACCGGAAAGGGCGGCTTGGGATAGGCGGCGGCAGCGGCGGTGGTCGGCTTCGTCCCCTGCGCGGCGGCGGGCGCGGCGCTGGCGGCTATCCCGGCAAGGGCGGCACCCGCCACGAAGGTGCGGCGATCGGTCTCGGTCATGGTTCGGCTTTCCGGCTGGAGCAACGTCGCTCAAGCAGACGCGCGCCGGGTCGACGGGTTCCCCTTTGGTACCAAATCGGCTACGCGCCCGCGATGGCTACCAACCCGATCGCTTCGCCCGCCCTGCCCCTCACCGTCGACGATGTGCGTCAGGCGGCGATGCGTATTGGCGGCTCGATCGTGCGCACGCCGACGCTCATCAGCCGGACGCTGTCCGACCTGACCGGCGCGACCGTCTATCTGAAATTCGAAAACCTTCAATTCACCGCCGCTTACAAGGAACGCGGCGCGCTCAACACCCTATTGCAACTCGACGAGGCCACCCGCGCCAAGGGCGTGATCGCCGCCTCGGCCGGCAACCATGCGCAGGGCCTTGCCTATCATGGCAACCGACTCGGCGTACCGGTCACGATCGTCATGCCCCGCCCGACTCCGACCGTGAAGGTGATGCAGACCCAAAGCCACGGTGCGACCGTGGTGCTGGAGGGCGAGACGTTCGACGCCGCCTATGCCCATGCCCTGAAGCTGGAGGCCGAACAGGGGCTGACCTTCGTCCATCCGTTCGACGATCCGCGCATTATGGCGGGGCAAGGCACCGTCGCGCTCGAAATGCTGGAGGACGTGCCCGACATCGACACGCTGGTCGTGCCGATCGGCGGCGGCGGCCTCATCAGCGGCATGGCGACCGTCGCCCGCGCCGCCGGGCGCGATATCGAGGTGGTCGGCGTGCAGGCCGAACTCTTCCCGTCGATGTACAATCGCCTGCACGGCACCGCCATGGACTGCGCCGGCGACACGCTGGCGGAGGGGATCGCGGTCAAGCAGCCCGGCGGCCTGACCGCGCAGGTCGTGTCGGCACTGGTCGACGACATCGTGCTGGTCAGCGAACGGCAGCTCGAAGAGGCGGTCAGCCTGCTGGTCCAGATCGAAAAGACGGTAGTGGAGGGTGCCGGCGCCGCCGGCCTCGCCGCGCTGCTCGGCCATGGGCAGCGGTTCAAGGGCAAGACCGTCGGCATCGTGCTGTGCGGCGGCAATATCGATACCCGCCTGCTCGCCAACGTGCTGCTGCGCGACCTTGCGCGGTCGGGCCGCCTCGCCCGGCTGCGCATCCGCCTGCAGGACCGCCCCGGCGCGCTGTTCCACGTCGCCAAGATCTTCCACGAACACACCGTCAACATCATCGAGGTCTATCACCAGCGCGTCTTCACCACGCTGCCGGCGAAGGGCCTCATCACCGACATCGAATGCGAGACGCGCGACCGCGACCATCTCGACCGCCTGATCGAAGGGCTGCGCGCGGGCGGCTATGAAGTAAGCCCGGTCGAACTGGCATGAGCGACAGGATCACCGGCCGGTGCCTGTGCGGTGCGTGTCGCTATGGGAGCGACGGGCCGGTGATCAACGTCCGCGCCTGCCATTGCCGCCGATGTCAGCGCGCGACCGGCTCGCCCTTTTATGCGCGGGTGATGGTGCCGCTGGCCGCGACCGCGATCGAGGGTCCGGTCGGCTGGTATGATGGCGACACCGGCGTGCTGCGCGGCTTCTGTCCGAATTGCGGCACGACGCTGTTCTCGCGCCGCGACTCGGCGGGCACGATCGGGCTGACCCTCGGCAGCGTCGACGACCCCGACCGCTTCCAGCCGACCGATCATATCTGGACCGAGGCGCAGCAACGCTGGCTGGTCCTGGGCGACGATCTGCCCCGGCATCGGCAGGGGCCGCCCGCCTTCTGAGCGCCGACGAAATCATCGCGAAGCGACTTTTCGTCGGTTAGGATAATCGCCATATTTTCGGCGCTATGCCAACCGGCATGACCGATCGAAGGAACCCTGGGTGACCGCGCCGTTTCGTTTCCCCCGCTTCTTCGTAACCTCGCCCGCGCCCTGCCCCTATTTGCCCGGGCGGCAGGAGCGGAAGGTTTTTACGGAGCTTAACGGCCCGCATGCCGATGAACTGAACGATGCGCTCGGGCGAATCGGGTTTCGTCGCAGCCAGTCGGTCGCGTATCGCCCCAGTTGCGTCGGATGCAACGCGTGCGTCTCGGTCCGGGTCGTCGCCAGCGACTTCACGATGAACGCGACCCAGCGCAAGCTGATGCGCCGCCACGCCGATCTCGACATTCGCGCGTGCAAGCCATGGGCGACCGACGAACAATTCCGCCTGCTCCGCCGCTATCTGACCGCGCGGCATCCCGGCGGCGGCATGACCGCGATGGACGAAACCGACTTTGCCGACATGGTCGAACATTCGCCGGTGACGTCCTGGGTCATCGAATATCGCGAGCCTGCGGTCGACGGCGTGCCCGGCCGGCTGGTCGGCGCGTGCATCACCGACGAACAGGCCGACGGGCTGTCGATGGTCTACAGCTTCTTCGAAACCGATCCGGAGGCGCGCGCGGGCTTAGGCACCTTCATCATCCTCGACCATATCCGTCGTGCGCGCGCGACCGGCCTGCCCTATGTCTATCTCGGCTATTGGGTACAGGGGTCGCCGCGCATGACCTACAAGACCAAGTTCCGCCCGCTGGAGATCCTCGGGCCGGCCGGCTGGACGCTGCTCGACGACGCGACGGCGGCCGCGGCGGCGGCGGTCGGAACGGCCGGGACGGCGGTCCCGGCATGATCGCGACGCTGGTCGCGCTGGCCTTCGCTGCTCAGGCGGGGAGACCAATGCTCGACCAACGCCGCGTCGACCTCCTGCAATTCGAAGTCCGCCTCCCCGAAACGCTGACCCCGGCCGAGCGCACCCGGGCCGTCGCGACCTTCACCGCCGACACCCGCACGATCCGCGCCTGCCCCGACGCCGCGCGGATCGCCGCGCGCTACAAGCAGGACCGAATCTTTTCCGGCACCCTCACCTCGCGCCCCAACGTCGCTTATGCCGCCCTTCCCGCACCGCTCCGCGCCGAGCTGGCGAAGGTGCCGGCCGGCCACGCGACCCGTCCGTTCGGATCGAGCGGGGAATTGCGCGTGCTGATCGCCTGTTCGCCGCTCAAACTGCCGCGCAGTTCCGCGTCACAAGGGATGATCTAAGGCACGTTCCCAAAGCGTGTCCCGAATGGTCACCCCCGCGCACGCCGGGGCGATACATGCTAACGTCTGATTCAGCTGACCTGAAACGTCGCCCCAGCGAAGGCTGGGGCCTCTCGCGGCGCTTGTCCCACGCCATCCCCGGGAGATCCCAGCCTGCGCTGGGATGACGGAAAGCTTGCTAAACCCCCAACGCGAAAAGGCACCCGATCCACTATGGGATCGGATGCCCTTCCAAATCACAAACCAGCACGGCCCGATCGGGCCGCACCGACCGCGAATCAGCCCTGGCGGGCCTTGAAGCGGCGGTTGGTCTTGTTGATGACGTAGATACGGCCGCGACGGCGGATCACGCGGTTGTCCCGGTGACGATCCTTGAGCGACTTCAGCGAATTGACGATCTTCATGTCACGGCTCTCAAACGGCAAAAGGGCCGCTCGCACGGCCGGAAAAGAGGCGTCCAGCTATCGCCGACCGCGCCTTTCGTCAAGAGCGGAACGGCGTTCGCAATCGAAACACCAGCGCAATGAACCCGAACACCGTCGATGCGCGTTGCGCTATGCAACAATCAGGCGTGTCGTAGACAAGGTGAGTCGCATGAACAATGCGTTCAGATTCGGGTTGATGGCCATGGGCGCAATGTTGGCGTCGGGCTGTACCACCACCGGGTCGCGCGTCCGCCCCGTCGACGTCACCCGCTTCCACCTCAACCAGCCGGTCGCCCGAGGCAGCTTCTCGCTCGAACCGCTGTCGACCAACGGGTCGATCAGCCCGGAATTCCAGAATTATGCCAATGCCGTCGGGCGCGAGATGGAAAAGCTCGGCTTCGTCCGCGCCGGTACCGCTCCTTCCGATCTGATCGTCGCGGTCGGCTTCACCCGCGCCACCCGTGGTTTCGTCGAGAAGCGCCCGCCGGTCTCGATCGGGGTCGGCGCGGGCGGCGGCGGCGGTGGCTGGCGCGGTGGCGGCGTGGGTCTTGGCGGCGGGGTCGGCTTCGGCATCGGCGGTGGCCAGCGCGAAGTGATCGGGACCGAGATGATGGTCCAGATTCGCCGCCGCAGCGACGGCACCACCATCTGGGAAGCGCGCGCCATTACTGATTCGCTCGAAAACACCCCCGGCGCGCAGCCGGTATTTCAGGCGGATCGTCTGGCCGACGCCATGTTCCGCAACTTCCCAGGCGAGTCGGGAATCACTACGACGGTGAAATGAGCATCATCGTCAACGCCGCGTTCGACAGCGGCAATATCCGTGTGGTCGCCATTCAGGGCGACGTGATCGACCTCGAGATCGTCGCCGACCACCTGTCCGACTTCTACCAATGGTTTCACTTCCGCGTCGCCGGTGCGCGCGGAAGGACGCTGACCTTCCGCATCCTCAACGCCGGCGGATCGGCCTATGCCTTTGGCTGGCCTGGCTATCGCACCCGCATGAGCACCGACCGCGCGACATGGCGACAGGTCGACACCGACTATGCCGATGGCGTGCTGACCTTCACGGCGACGATCGACAGCGAACTCGCCTGGTTCGCCTATTTCGCCCCCTATACCATGGATCGCCACGACGACCTGATCGCCCGCATCGCCGCTCGCCCCGGCGTTACCCACCGCGAACTCGGCCAGAGCCTCGACGGGCGCGCCATCGACTATCTGACGCTGGGCACCGGGCCGTTGCAGGTCTGGGCCTATGCCCGGCAGCATCCCGGCGAATCGATGTGCGAATGGTTCATGGAGGGGCTGCTCGAACGGCTGACCGACCCGTCCGAGTTGGTCGCCGCCGATTTGCGGGAGCGCATGACCTTCCACTGCGTCCCCAACATGAACCCCGACGGCTCCTATCGCGGCCATCTGCGCACCAACGCTGCCGGCGTGAACCTCAACCGCGAATGGCATGCCCCGTCGCCGGAACGCAGCCCCGAAGTGCTGTGCGTGCGCGACCGCATGGACGAAACCGGGGTCGACATCGCCATCGACGTCCATGGCGACGAAGCCATCCCCGCCAACTTCATCGCCGGGTACGAAGGCATTCCCAACTGGACCGACGAACACGGCGCCCGCTTCACCAGCTTCGGCGCGGCATGGGCGGCGGCGACGCCCGAATTCCAGACGAAGCTCGGCTATCCGATCGCGGCGGCGGGGCAGGCGAATCTTGCCATGTCGACTAACCAGCTTGCCAACCGGTTCGGCGCGCTCTGCATGACGCTGGAAATGCCGTTCAAGGATCACGACCCCAATCCCGATCCCGAATATGGCTGGTCGCCCGAACGGTCGAAGCGGCTGGCGCATAGCTGGCTGGAGGTGCTGGCGGACTTCACCCGGTGATCGTTCGCAACGGCGGGCTCGACCATCCGGCGACGGCGGCACTGCTGACGGCGCACCTCGCCGACATGCACGCATCGTCGCCGCCGGACAGCGTCTATGCGCTCGATCTGTCCGGTCTTGGGGCGCCCGACATCGCTTTCTTCACCGCATGGGATAGCGACACGCTGCTCGGCTGCGGAGCGTTACGCACGCTGGGAACGGGCGATGGAGAGATCAAATCGATGCGGACCGATCCGGCCGCACGGGGGCGCGGCGTGGCACAGGCGATCCTTGACCACATCATTACTATCGCCCGCGCCGCCGGCATCAACCGGCTCCTGCTCGAAACCGGAACCGGTCCGATGTTCGACGCCGCGCACCGCCTATATGCCCGCAACGGCTTCGTTCCCTGCGCGCCGTTCGGCGACTATGTCGCGACCGACTTCAACCGGTTCCTCTCCCGCCCACTTTGAGCTAGGCGCACGCACAACCACAGCAACGGAGGTTTCATGCCCACGCTCGTCCTGATCCGCCACGGCCAGTCGGCCTGGAACCTCGAAAACCGCTTCACCGGCTGGTGGGACGTCAACCTGACCGAGAAGGGCGAGGGCGAGGCCAAGGCGGCGGGCGAGTTGCTCGCTGAAAAGGGGCATGATTTCGACCTCTGCTTCACCAGCTATCAAACGCGCGCGATCAAGACGCTGAACCTCGCGCTGGAGGCGATGGGCCGGTTGTGGCTGCCGGTCGAAAAGGACTGGCGCCTGAACGAGCGTCACTATGGCGGCCTGACCGGCCTCGACAAGGCGGAGACGGCCGCCAAGCATGGCGACGAACAGGTCAAGATCTGGCGCCGCAGCTTCGACGTGCCGCCGCCCCTTCCCGAAGCCGACAGCCCGTGGGACCTGTCGGCCGACCGCCGCTATGCCGGGATCGCCATCCCGCAGACCGAAAGCCTGAAGGACACGATCGACCGCGTCCTCCCCTATTGGGAAAGCCGCATCGCGCCTGAACTCAAGGCCGGTAAGCGCGTCCTGATCTCGGCCCACGGCAACTCGCTGCGCGCGCTGGTCAAGCATCTCTCGGGCATTCCCGATGATGAGATCACCGGCCTCGAAATCCCGACCGGTCAGCCGATCGTGTACGAACTGGCCGACGACCTGACGCCGACCGATCGCTATTATCTCAGCGAGCGGTAAGCTAATGTGAACTAAGGCCCTCCGTTCGCGCTCAGTAGGGGCTGAGCCTGCCAAGGACCCGTATCGAAGCACCTCCCCGTGGCGGTCCTTCGATACGCCGCTTCGACAAGCTCAGCGGCTACGCAGGACGAACGGATTTCAAGCGGAAGTCTTTCCGCCAGATCGCCCTTCATTTTCTTCCTTCCGTTCGGTTCGAGCAGCTTCGAGCGAAGTCGAGAAGAGGGACAGGTGAACCATGCCCCGCATGGTTCAGGATTGTCCGGGGGACAATCCGACCTGTCCCTCGTCGAGAACGCCCCGTTTGCGGCAGCCCCTTCTCGACTACGGTTCTCGACAAGCTCGAAGCAAACGGGAAGGGGATGGGTCAGCATCTTGGGTGAGGTGCAAGCGGCCGAACACAAACCCCTTTCCTACACGCCCCACCCCCGCCAAACTCCCCACCGGCCCCGCACCCGGCCCGCGCTCTTTGACACCGCCGCCCCGCCCGTCACGCAAACCGCGCACGAGTGTGAACTTCGTGAACTTTGGCCGGGAACGCGCCGACGCGACAAGGCGCCACTAATGTGAACTTCGTGAACTTTGGCCTCGCCCGCGCCGATGCGACAAAGCGCCACTAATGTGAACTTCGTGAACTTTGGCCTTCCCCGCGCCGACGCGACAAACTCGCCACTAGTGTGAACTTCGTGAACTTTGCCGACTGAATATGCCCGTACGGCATCCTTGCGCTTGCCCTGTTTCGACCCCTTCCCTAAGCAGCGCCCTCCCCCACGCGGTACGGGCAGACAATGAACGACGCACCATTGGTCGGCATCATCATGGGCAGCACTTCCGATTGGGAGACGATGCGCCACGCCGCCGAAACCCTGACCAGGCTCGGCATACCCCATGAAACCAAGGTCGTGTCGGCGCATCGCACCCCCGCCCGCCTCGTCGATTATGCCACCAATGCGGTGGCACGCGGGCTGAAGGTCGTGATCGCCGGGGCCGGCGGTGCCGCCCATCTGCCCGGCATGGTCGCGTCGATGACCCGCCTTCCCGTGCTGGGCGTCCCGGTCGAATCGCACGCGCTGAAGGGCATGGATAGCCTGCTGTCGATCGTGCAGATGCCCGGCGGCGTACCGGTCGGCACGCTGGCGATCGGCAAGGCGGGGGCGATCAACGCCGGCCTGCTCGCCGCCTCGATCCTCGCGACGCATGACGATGCGCTGGCCGACCGGCTCGATGCATGGCGCACCGCGCAGACCGATAGCGTGGCGGTCGACCCGCAATGACCCCGCTGCCCCCCGGATCGACCATCGGCATCATCGGATCGGGCCAGCTCGGCCGGATGATCGGCGTGGCCGCCGCGCAGCTCGGCTACCGCATCCATGTCTACGCGCCCGACAGCGGCCCGGCCAACGACATCGCCTTCGCGCATAGCCGCGGCGACTATGACGATATCGACGCGCTGCGCGCCTTCGCGCGGCAGGTCGACGTCGTGACCTATGAGTTCGAGAATATCGCCGCCGCCCCGATCGAGGCGCTGGGCGACAAGGTCCGCCCCTCCGCCCGCTCGCTCGCCGTCGCGCAGGACCGCGTCCGCGAAAAACGCTTCGTCGAGGCCCTAGGCGGGCGCCCGGCGCGCTGGGCCGAGGTGCCCGACCGCGCCGCGCTGGACGATGCGATCCGCAGCGTCGGCTGCCCGGCGGTGCTGAAGACCACCCGCTTCGGCTATGATGGCAAGGGGCAGGCGCGGCTGCTGTCGGCCGACGATGCCAGCGCGGCATGGCTCGCGATCGGCGGCGGTCCCGCGATCCTCGAGGCATTCGTCGAATTCGACCAGGAGTTTTCGGTCGTCCTCGCGCGCGGCATCGACGGCACGGTCGCCCTCTATCCGCCGCCGGCCAATGTCCACAAGGACGGCATCCTCGACACCTCGACCGTACCCGCGCCTTCGATCGAGCCATGGCGTGCCGAGGCGGAGGCACTGGCGACCAAGGTGGCCGACGCGCTCGACCATGTCGGCGTGCTGACCCTCGAATTCTTCTGCGGTCGTGACGGCGCGGTGTTCAACGAAATGGCCCCGCGCGTCCATAATTCGGGCCACTGGACGATCGAGGGGGCCGAGACCTCGCAGTTCGAAAACCATATCCGCGCCGTGCTCGGCCTGCCGCTCGGCGGCACCGACCGCATCGCCGAACGGGTCGAGATGACCAACCTGATCGGCGACGACGTCGATGCGTGGCAGGCGCTGCTGACCGAACCCGGCGCGCACCTCCACCTCTATGGCAAGAACGAAGCCCGCCCCGGCCGAAAGATGGGGCATGTGACGCGGGTGACGCGCTGAAGGTCCTCCCCGGCACGGGGAGGGGGACCGCCGCGCAGCGGTGGTGGAGGGGGATTGCCCCGCAGCACAGCGCCCGTGGATACCCCCCTCCACCAGCCTGCGGCTGGTCCCCCTCCCCGTGCCGGGGAGGATTTTAGGCAGCTACCCGATTCTTCCCGCGGAGCGGGGAGAATTTAGGCGTCTACCCCCAACTGCCACAGCACGAACGCCATCTCCTCGGCCGCCTCGCGCAGACTCTCCCACCGCCCCGACTTGCCGCCATGGCCCGCGCCCATATTGGTCTTGAGCAGCAGCACATTGTCATCGGTCTTGGTCGCGCGCAGTCGCGCCGCCCACTTGGCCGGCTCCCAATAGGTCACCCGCGGATCGTTCAGCCCGCCCGAAATGAACACCGGCGGATAGGCTTGCGCGGTCACATTGTCGTACGGGCTGTACGACCGGATCAGCTCGAACGCCGCCTTGTCCTCGATCGGATTGCCCCATTCCGGCCATTCGCCCGGCGTCAACGGCAGGCTGTCGTCGAGCATGGTATTCAACACGTCGACGAACGGCACGCTCGCCACCACCGCGCCCCATAGTTCGGGGTCGGAGTTCATCACCGCCCCCATCAGCTCGCCGCCCGCCGATCCACCGGCGATGGCGATCTTGCCCTTGTCGGTAAAGCCCAGCTCGATCAGCCCCTTCGCCACATCGACGAAGTCGTTGAAGGTGTTGGTCCGCTTCTCCAGCTTCCCGTCCAGATACCATTGCTGGCCCAGATCGTCGCCGCCCCGGATATGGGCGATGGCGAACGCCATGCCCCGGTCGAGGAACGACATGCGGCTGGTCGAGAACCCCGGCGGGATCGCATAGCCGTACGCGCCGTAGCTGTAGAGATAGAGCTTGCCCGTCCCGTCGCGCGGAAAGTCCTTCGGATACACCACCGAACACGGGATCGCCGTCCCGTCGCGCGCAGTGATGTGCAGCCGCTCGGTCGCATATTTTGCGGGATCATAGCCGGACGGGATCGTCTGCACCTTGCGCACGGTCAATTCGCCGCTCGCCACGTCATAGTCGTAGACGGTGCCCGGCGTGACCATCGATTCATAGCCGAGCCGCAGCGTGTCGACGTCATATTCGGGATTGTCGCCCAGCCCGACGACATAGCTCGCCTCCGGGAACGCGATCGGCCGCGCCGGTCCGCCGGCATAGTCATGCAACCGGATCTGATCGAGTCCGTCGAGCCGCCCCTCGACCACGAACAGCTTCGCGAAGGTCGTGACGCCGGTCATGTAGAAATGCGGATCGGCCGCGATCAGCTCCTGCCAGTCGTCGGGCCGCTCCAGTGGCGCGGTCGCAAGGCGGAAGTTCGGATGCGTGTCGTTGGTGTGAATGAACAGCGTGCCGTCATGCTCTTCCACGTCGTACTCGACATGCTCCTCGCGTGCGCGGACCAGGATCGGTTCGGCGGTCGGATCATCGGCTGGGACCAGACGCACCTCGCTGGTGACGTGGTCGCCCGCCGAAATGACGAGGAACCGCCGCGACTGGGTCTCGCCGACCGACACGCGCCAGCCCTCATCGGCCTCGTGATAGAGTTCGATATCCTGCTCGACCGGGGTACCGATGCGGTGCAGCCGGGCATTGTCGGTCCGCCACTGCTCGTTGGCGAGGCCGTAGAGGAACCCGCTTGAATCCGCCGTCCACACCAGTTCCGACAACGTTCCCGGAATCACGTCGGCCAGCAATTCGCCGGTCGTCAGGTCCTTGACCCGCGCCTCGAACCGCTCGCCGCCGTCATCGTCGATCGCATAGGCGAGCAGCCGTCCGTCAGGGCTGACCGACAGCGCGCCCAGCCGGAAATATTCCTTGCCCTCGGCCAGCGCCGGTTCGTCGAGGATCAGTTCGTCCGCCCCGCCCGACACCGGCTTGCGCCACCAGCGGCGATACTCGCCACCGGTCTCGAAATCGGACCAGTACCACCAGTCGCCGTCACGCTGCGGGACGGTCGCATCGTCTTCCTTGATCCGCGCCCGCATCTCGGTGAACAGCGTGTCGATCAGCGGCTGGTGCGGCTTCATCACGGCGTCGAAATAGTCGTTCTCCGCCTTCAGATAGGCGAGCACCGCTTCATCCTCGACCTTCGGATACTTCGGGTCGCGCAGCCATGCCCATGGGTCGTCGACGACGATGCCATGGCGTTCAAAGTTGTGGGTGCGTTGTTCGGCGATCGGCGGAATGGGCTTGGTCATAGGACGCCCATGTGGGGCGAGCCGAAGCGGAAGTCGAGTTCACTTGTGCTTTTGCCGCGCGGTCGTGGCTGGTAACGACGCCGCCATGACCAACTACCACGAACGCCTCTCCGCGCTCCGCGCCCATCTCGCCACGCTGGACCTCACCGGGTTCGTCGTACCGCTGACCGACGAACATATGAGCGAATATGTCGGCGACTATGCACAGCGGCTGGCATGGCTGACCGGGTTCAAGGGGTCGGCGGGCAGCGCGGTGGTGCTGCGCGATACGGCGGCGATGTTCACCGACGGCCGCTATACGCTGCAGGTCCGCGAACAGGTCGACGGCGCCGACTGGCAGTTCGTACAGGTCCCCGCGACGTCGATGACCGATTGGCTGCGCGGCGCGGTGCAGGCCGGCGACCGGATCGGCTATGACCCCTGGCTGGCGACGGTCGACTGGGTCGCGTCCACCGGCGCGGCGCTGGCCGATGCCGGTGCCGAACTGATCGCGGTCGATGCCAACCCGATCGATGCGCTGTGGCTCGACCGCCCCGCCCCCTCGCCCGCGCCGCTGTGCGTGCAGGACGACGCGCTGACCGGCCGTACCTCTGCCGAAAAGCGTGCGGCGATCGGCGAATGGTTGGCCGAACGGCGGGCGGACGCGGTGATCCTGTCGGCGCTCGATTCGATCGCATGGACGTTCAACGTGCGCGGCACCGACGTCGCGCATACCCCGGTCGCGCTCAGCTATGCGATCGTCCATGCCGACGGTACCGCCGAGTTGTTCGCGGCACCGGGCAAGGTCGGCGACGATGTCGTCCGTCATCTCGGCAACGCGGTGACCGTGCAGCCGATGGACGCGTTCAAGGACACGCTCGGCCGGTTCGCAGGCAAGCGCGTCGCCGCCGATCCCGACCGCGCAGTCGCCGCAATCCACGATACGCTGCGCCATGGCGGCGCGACGATCGTCGCCGAACGCGACCCGACCGTGCTGGCGAAGGCGATCAAGAACCCGGTCGAGATCGCCGGCCATGCCGCCGCGCAGGCCCGTGACGGCGCGGCGATGGTCCGCTTCCTGAAATGGTTCGAGGAGACGGCGCCCTCGGGCACGCTCACCGAATTGTCGGCATCCGACCGGCTGGCGGCGATCCGGGCCGAAACCGGGCTGCTCCGCGACCTGTCGTTCGATACGATCAGCGCGACCGGGGCGCATGCAGCCAGCCCGCATTACAAGGCGACGGTGGAGAGCGACGCGGCGATCCTGCCGGGCCAGCTATATCTGATCGATTCGGGCGGCCAATATGTCGACGGCACCACCGACATCACCCGCGTCATGCCGGTCGGGGCGGTGTCGGACGAGATGCGCGACCGCTTCACCCGCGTACTGAAGGGGCATATCGCCATCGATACCGCCATCTTCCCCGACGGCACGTTGGGCGGCCATATCGACGGCTTCGCGCGGCGGCCGCTCTGGGAGGCCGGGCTCGATTACGCGCATGGCACCGGCCACGGCATCGGCAGCTTTCTGTCGGTGCATGAAGGACCGCAACGGATCGGCGCACCCAATTATCCGGGCGGCGGGCCGATGGAGCCGTTGCGTGCGGGCATGATGCTGTCGAACGAGCCGGGCTATTACAAGGCCGGTGAATACGGCATCCGCATCGAGAATCTGTTGCTGGTCGTCGAGCGCGATTTGCCCGGCGGAGACCTGCCGATGCTGGGATTCGAGACGCTGACCTTCGTACCGATCGAACGGACGCTGATCGTCCCGGCGCTGCTCACCGATAGCGAACGGGCGTGGGTCGATGCCTATCACGCCCGCGTTGCCGACCTGCTGACGCCGCTGCTCGATATGGAGACAGCGGCGTGGGTCGCGGCGAAGTGCGCGCCGTTACAGGTTGAGTAGCGCCGGGTCGCCGCCCTTCGCCATGATGTTGATCGACGTCGACCGTTCGGCGGCATAGCGCAGCAGGGCGTCGGGCCCGCCTGCCTTCGGGCCGGTGCCCGATAGCCCCTCGCCACCGAACGGCTGGACGCCGACCACGGCGCCGATGATTGAGCGGTTCACATAGACGTTGCCCGCCGGGACCAGCGCCGCGACTTCCTCGGCAAACCGGTCGATGCGGCTGTGGATGCCGAGCGTCAGGCCATAGCCGCGCGCCGCCAGCTTGCTCGCGACGTTCGGCAGGTCGGCTGGGTCGTAGCGATAGATGTGCAGGACGGGGCCGAACACCTCGCGTTCGAGGAAGTCGGGGCTCGGCACTTCGGCGATGACCGGCGCGAAATAGGTTCCGCGTCGGTCCCAGCCGCGCGCGTCGGCGCGGAAGAGGATTTTCGCCTCGCGTTCAAGCCGTTCGACATGGGCATTCAAGGCAGTCCGCGCATCGGCGTCGATCACCGGGCCGATATCGGTCGTCGGATCGGACGGATCGCCGATCACAATGCAGCCGGCGGCACCGACCAGCGTCTCGATGACGGCATCGGCGGTATCCTTCGGCAGGTACAGCAGACGCAGCGCCGAGCAGCGCTGTCCGGCCGAACCGAAGGCCGACAGGAGGACGTCGTCGACGACCTGTTCGCGCAGCGCGCTGGTGTCGACGAACAGACCGTTCAGACCGCCGGTTTCGGCGATGAACGGCAGGATCGGGCCGTTGCGGTTGGCGAGGCTGCGGTTGATCGCCCAGGCGGTGTCGGTGCCGCCGGTAAAGGCGACGCCGGCGATCGACGGATGCGCGACCAGCGCCGCACCGACGTCGCTACCCTCGCCCGGCAGCAGCGCCAGCAAGTCGGGATCGAGGCCGGCGGCGTGGAACAGGCCGACGGTTTCGTACGCAATCAGAGGGGTTTGTTCGGCAGGCTTGGCGAGGACGGCGTTGCCGGCGGCAAGTGCGGCGGCGACCTGTCCGGTGAAGATCGCGAGCGGGAAATTCCACGGGCTGATGCAGACGAAGACGCCGCGACCATGGAGTTCGATCTGGTTCACTTCGCCCACAGGGCCGGGCAGCACGGTCGGGCCGGCGAAGCGGGTTTCGGCCAAGAGCGCGTAATAGCGGCAGAAATCGATCGCCTCGCGGACTTCGGCGACGGCGTCGTTCAGCGTCTTGCCGGCTTCGGCCGAGAGGATGGCGATGAAGCGGTCCATCTGGGCGTCGAGGGCGTCGGCCATGGCGCGCAGGACCTTGCCGCGACCCGTTCCGCCCAGCGCGTTCCAGCGGGGTTGGGCGGTGCGGGCAAGTGCTGCCGCCTGGTCGATTTCGCTGGGCGTTGCGGGACTTACCGAGCCGATGGTGCGGCTGTGATCGACCGGGCTGACCATCGGTGCCGCACCGGCGCCGGGGGTCGATTTTCCGCCGATCAGGGGGGTGGCGTGGATGTTGGCGAAGGTGTCACGTACCGATGCCGCCCGGGCGCGGACGGAGGCGATCGAATAGTCGCGGCCCAGGGCGTTGGCACGGCCGGGATAGATGTCGGATGGGGACGGAAGACGCGGATGTTGACGCGGGGTCGCCGCCACCGCCGCCACCGGGTCGGCGACCAGTTGGGCGGCAGGCACTTCCTCGTCGAGCAGAGCGTTGACGAAGCTGCTGTTCGCGCCGTTTTCGAGCAGGCGGCGGACCAGATAGGGGAGCAGTTCCTCATGCCCGCCAACCGGGGCATAGGCGCGCAGGATCAGCTTGTTATCGCCGGTTCCTGACGCGGCGCGATACAGCCCCTCGCCCATGCCGTGCAGCCGCTGATGCTCGATCGTGACGCCGGCGCGCGCCGCCATGTGGCGCACCGCCATCAGGCTGTGCGCGTTATGCGTCGCGAATTGCGGATAAAGGGCGGGCGCGGCGGCGATCAACTTATGCGCACAGACCAGATAGGACAGGTCGGTCGCGGCCTTCGACGTGAACACCGGATAGCCCGGATGCCCGGCGATCTGCGCACGCTTGACCTCGCTGTCCCAATAGGCGCCCTTGACCAGCCGGACCATGATCCGCCGCCCGGTATCGCGCGCCAGCCGCTCCAGCCCGTCGATGACGCCACGCGCGCGCTTGCCATAGGCCTGCACGACGACGCCGAGGCCGGTCCAGTCGCCCAGTTCCGCCTCGCGCGCCAGCCGGTCGATCAGCTTCAGCGACAAGGCCAGCCGATCGGCCTCCTCGGCATCGATGGCGAGGTTGAGATTATGGCGCGCGCCGATCAGTGCGAGGCGCTTCATGCGCGGATAGAGGTCGGCGAACACGTCGTCCTCGCGCACCGCTTCGTAGCGCGGGCAGAGCGCCGACAGCTTGACCGAGACGCCATGCCCCTGTTCGGGAGTGCTGCCCGGCGCACGGGCATTGCCGACCGCATCGATCGCGGCGGCATAGATATGTTCGTAGCGATCGGCATCGGCAGGGGTCCGTGCCCCCTCCCCCAGCATGTCGAACGAGCAAAGATAGCCTTCCTTCGCAGCGCGCTTCAGCGCCGCTTCGATGGTGGCACCCAGCACGAACTGGTCGCCCATGATGCCGACGGCAGCGGCCAGCGCGCGGCGGATGACCGGTTCGCCGAGCCGCCCGGCCAGCCGCCGGATCGTCTCGCCAATCCCCGCCGGGCCTTCGTCGCCGACCAGCTTGCCGGTCAGGGTCAGACCGATGGTCGAGGCGTTGACGAACAGGCTGGACGATTGGCCGAGATGCGCCGCCCAATCGGCGGTGCCGACCTTTTCGGCGATCAGCCGGTCGCGGGTCGCGGCATCGGGGGTGCGCAGCAGTGCTTCGGCAAGGCACATCAGCGCCAGCCCCTCCTGCGTGCCGAGCGAGAATTGCTGCAGGAAGCCTTCGACTACGCCGGGCTTGGCGGCGGCCGCGCGGGTGCGTTCGACCAGCTTCGCGGCCTTGTCGACGATCTCGCTGCGGTCGGATTGGGTTAGCGGCACCTGTGCCAGCAATTGCGGCAGCAGGACGCTTTCGTCGGTGAACTTGTCGGCGTCCAGGGCGTCCCAGTCGATCGCGGGCATTCGTCTCTCCGTATGGCGGTTCCTCGGTATATCCCGAGTTGCGGCGAAGGTGTTTCGTATGATTGGCCATTACGGCGACGATCCGGCTTGGAATGCGAGAAGGGACCGGATAATATTCACACGCTCGTTTCCGCGGGCTTGATCGAGACCGCTGCGAACGTCCGCTTCCCCGTATGCCCGCGCAGGCGGGGATCCAGAGCCACACTCGCAAAGCTTCGTTTTGCCTGGCTTTGGACCCCGCCTGCTCGAAAGTAAGGAAGGTTTCCAGGATCGGCGGAGGACTTTCGCAGCGGTCCCGACTTGATTCGGGGTGACGGGTGGGGAGCAGGCGGCTCCCGACAATGGGGGACAGGATGGACCAGACCGATCGCAAGTTGCTCCGCGTGCTGCAGGCGGACGGGCGCATCACCAATCAGGCGCTGGCCAGCCAGTGCGGCATCTCGCCCGCAGCCTGTTTCGAACGGGTCCGGCGGTTGCGGGAGGGCGGGGTCATTCGCGGCTATGCGGCGCTGCTCGACCCGGCAAAGCTCGACCGGTCGCTGCTGGTCTTTATCGAAGTACTGCTCGACCGCACCACCGACGACGTATTCACCGCATTCGCCCACCATGTCCGCGATTTGCCGGAAGTGCTGGAATGTCACATGGTTGCGGGGGGTTTCGATTATCTGTTGAAAGTCCGCATGGCCGATATGGACGCGTATCGCGCCTTTTTGGGCCGGACGCTGACGACCGTGCCCGGGGTGCGCGAGACCCGGACCTATGCCGTGCTCGAGGAGGTGAAGTCGACGACGGCGCTGCCATTGTGATCGACCGGTCTTGGCGGGCGGTGGCAAGGCGGTTCGCGGCGGCGAAGCGTCGCTTCGTCGTCCTTCCAACTTTGCGTTGTTGCACCGGTTCGGCGCTGTGTTAGCTTTCCTGTCGAGATCCTGAACGGGAGTCGAAACCATGGTCGCCATCGCCGCTGCCCGCTGTTCGGTCCTTGCCCTTTCCGACGGACCGCCGCCGCCCGCGCTGGGCGAGGCGATCAACCGGTTGCGGGCGACGCTGCTGCCGCTCGGACGACAGACCGATGCCGACCGCAATCTGCTGGGTGCTCGGATCGACCGTTTCGTCGGCGAGGCGGATCGGCAGGTGATCCTGCTGGCGCATGGCGCCGGCTGCCGTGCGGCGGCATGGTGGGCGCGGCTGTCGCCATCCCATTATGTACAGCGTGTGGCGGGCGCGATCCTGGTCGCCCCGACGGCCGACGTCGGCGCGGATCGGTTTGCGTCGCCGGCGACGTTGCTGCCGTTCCGGTCGGTGACGGTCGACCGGTCGAGCGAGATCGAGGCGCTGGCGCGCGAATGGGGCAGCGAGTTGCTGGCACCCGAGACCGCGGTGCGCGGTGGCGGTCTGCTCGGCCTGATCGAGCGGTTGAGCGGCGCGGTGGTTGCGCATGACGTGCGGACGGCGGAGAAACTGGCGCGGTTGCAGTAGGGGTTTCTTATCTCATCCTCCTCCCGTTTGCTTCGAGCGCAGGTTCGAGCCTGTCTAGGCCGGATCGACATTCAGATAAGCCCTTCCTCCCCTCGCCCCTCGTAGAGGGGAGAGGGTTGCGCAGACTTGGTCTTTGCGTAGCAAAGACTTAGTCGGAGCTGGGTGAGGGGTGAAGCGCTCGCGCAAGCGAGCGCGCGAGCCTTCGGCTCGCTCGACCCCTCTCCCAAGCTGCGCTAGCCAGCACGCTGGCAAGCTCCGCTAACCCTCTCCCCTGCCCAGGGGAGAGGGAAAGGTGGCGACCCTTGAATGTCGATCCGCCCTAGAACTGAGGTCGAGAAGGGGTTGCCCCAAGCAGGCCGTTCTCGACAGACGCTTCTCGACAAGCTCGAAGCTGCTCGAACCGAACGGGAGGGGGGCGGATTGGGTTGGTTATGCCTTCTTCCCCGTCCGTGCGGAGTAGGGGCCGATCGACATTCCGTTCCCTGTACGCGGGACGATTGTTCCAGCTACTGTCGTCACTCCCGCGAAGGCGGGAGTCCCTATGCGCCAGCGTAGCGAAGCCAGCCGAAACGTCGGCGGCCATGGATTCCCGCCTGCGCGGGAATGACGAAAATTCACGATCGTCGCTGACCGTCGATTGGCTTTACGGGCTGAGCGAAGCCTAAGACACGTATCGACGCACATGCCTTCGACGGTCCTTCGATACGCCATTTCGACAAGCTCAATGGCCACTCAGGACGAACGCAACACGCGCACGAACGGGGCGTGCACGAACGGTCCGCGCGCACGGGCGGGGTTAGCCCAACGCCTACCCCCGCCGCCTTGGCATCAGCGCATTGCGCATCGCGAAGCTCGAATTGATCCGCGTCACCCCCGGCAGGCGCGACAGGATATCGGTGTGCAGCGCCTCGTACGCCGCCGCCGACTCCACCGCGACGCGCAGCCAGTAATCGGACTGGCCGGTCATCAGCCAGCATTCCTGAATTTCGGCGTGGCGGCGCACCGCGGCTTCGAAACGGGACAGATATTCCTCGGTCTGGCGCTCCAGCGTCACCTGTACGATGACGGTCGCCCCATGATCGTGCGGGTCGGCGCGAGTGACGACGGTGTAGCCGCGAATGACGCCGGCATCCTCGAGCAGGCGGATGCGGCGCAGGCAGGCCGAGGGCGACAAACCGACCTCCGCCGCCAGCGCATTGTTGGTGCGGCGCGCGTCGAGCCGGAGCAGGTTGAGCAATTTGCGGTCGATCGCATCGAGATTCATGCAATGTTGCTTTCATGCCGCACGATGTTGCGCACACGGACGATTATCAACGATCCTGCAACACAAACGCATAAACTGCACGTGATTCGACGCTAGGATCGGCACCGGAGACGATATCGCCCATGACGCTGACCATCGACCTGCATGCGCTGGCCACCAATTACCGCACCGTCGCGCGGACCGTCGCGCCGGCACGCGTCGCGGGGGTGGTGAAGGCCGATGGCTATGGGCTGGGCGCGGCGCTGGTCGCAGGTGCGCTCTATGGCGTCGGCTGCCGCGATTTCTTCGTCGCGCTGACCGGCGAGGCGAGCGCGCTGCGCCCGTCGCTGCCGGTCGATACGCGGCTGTTCGTGCTGAACGGCATCGCCCCCGGCGACGAAGCGGCGCTGATCGCGGCGGAGGCGGTGCCGGTGCTCAACTGCCCGGCGGATATCGCGCGCTGGGCGGCGGCGGCGCGGATCGTCGGGCGACGGCTTCCGGCGGCGGTGCAGGTCGATAGCGGCATGTCGCGGCTGGGGCTTTCGCCGGGCGAGGTCGCGGCGCTGGCGGCGGACGGTGCGCCGCTTGCCGATCTCGAGATCGTGCTGGTGATGAGCCATCTGGCATGCGGGGACGAACCCGATGCGGCGGCGAACGCGGCGCAGCGGGCACGGTTCGAGCAACTGGCGGCGATGTTGCCACCCGCCCCCCGGTCGCTCGCCAATTCGGGCGGCGCGTTCCTTTCGGGCGCGTTTCACGGCGATCTGGTGCGGCCGGGGATCGCGCTGTACGGCGCCGCGCCGCAAATGGGCCGCGACAATCCGATGCGGCCGGTGGTGTCGCTCGACGCGCGCATCGTGCAATGGCGCGACGTGCCGGCCGGGACGGGCGTCGGCTATGGGCTGACCTCGGTCGCGGCGCAGGACCGGCGGATCGCGACGCTGTCCTATGGCTATGCCGATGGCTGGCCGCGGTCGCTGAGCAACCGGGGTGCGGCCTATGTCGGCGGCCACCGCGCGCCGATCGCCGGGCGGGTGTCGATGGACAGCATCTGCATCGACGTGACCGACGTACCGGGCGACGTGCTGGCGGCGGCGGGCCATGCCGAGTTGATCGGACCGCACCAGACGATCGACCAAGTCGCCGAGGACGCCGGCACGATCGCCTATGAACTATTGACCGGGCTGCGCCATCGCCATGCGCGCCGGATCATCGGGGTAGGGCAAGAGGGGGTGCCGCCATGCGGGTCGTAATTCTCGGCGCGGGGGTGATCGGGGTCACTTCGGCATGGTATCTGGCACAGGCGGGCCATGAGGTCGTGGTGATCGACCGGCAGGCGGGGCCGGCGCTCGAAACCAGCTTCGCCAATGCCGGGGAGATTTCGCCGGGCTATGCCTCGCCCTGGGCGGCGCCGGGTATTCCGGCGAAGGCGGTGAAGTGGCTGTTCATGGAGCATGCGCCGCTGATCCTGCGCCCGCAATTTGACCTGGCGATGCTGCGCTGGCTGGTGGCGATGCTCGGCAACTGCAACGCGCGCGACTATGCGGTGAACAAGGCGCGGATGGTGCGGCTGGCGGAATATAGCCGCGACAAGCTGATCGAGCTGCGTGGCGCCACCGGCATCGCCTATGACGAGCGGTCGCAGGGGACGCTGCAACTGTTCCGCGAGGAAAAGCAGCTGGCGGGCATCGACAAGGATATCGCGGTGCTCAAGGCGGACGGTGTCGCCTATGAAGTGCTCGACCGCGCCGGATGTATCGCCGCCGAACCGGGGCTGGCCGGCAGCAACCAGCCGCTCGCCGGGGGGCTGCGCCTGCCGGGGGACGAGACGGGCGACTGCTTCAAATTCACCAACGCGCTGGCGCAGATGGCGGCGGATGCCGGGGTCGAGTTCCGCATGGGGACGACGATCCGGCGGCTCGTACGGCAGGGCGACCGGATCACCGGGGTCGAAACCGATGCCGGGCCGGTAACGGGCGACGCCTATCTGGTGGCGATGGGCAGCTTTTCGCCGCAACTGGTGGCGCCATTGGGGCTGCGGGTCCCGGTCTATCCGGTGAAGGGCTATTCGATCACCGTGCCGATCGTCGACGAAGCCCGTGCGCCGGTGTCGACGCTGCTCGACGAAAGCTACAAGGTCGCGATCACCCGGCTGGGCGACCGCATCCGCGTGGGCGGGATGGCGGAGATTTCGGGGTTCAACAACGACCTGCCCGAAGCGCGGCGGGCGACGCTCGAATATTCGCTGGGCAGCCTGTTCCCCGGGGCGGGCGATACGTCGCGGGCGAGTTTCTGGAGCGGCCTCAGACCGATGACGCCTGACAGCACGCCGGTGGTCGGGCCGACCAGATATGGCAACCTGTTCCTCAACACCGGCCACGGGACGCTCGGGTGGACGATGGCGTGCGGGTCGGCGGCGGTGATCGCCGACCTGATGTCGGGCAGGCGCGCCGCGATCGAGACGGCCGACCTGTCGATCGCGCGTTACTAGGGCCTGACCACTTGCGTCGAAGCGGTGCCGGCCCGCTCCCCCACCCGACCACCCACAGCATATCCTGACTGGGTGGTCGGGTGGGGGAGTGGGCGGGCACCGCCCTGATCCGGCTTTGCCGGATCAGATACTAAGACAGCAGTTTCTCCAGTGCCGGGACGGTCAGCGGACCGGCGCACAGGAACCCCTGATAGAGCTGGCAGCCTTCGGTCGCGAGCGCGTCGCGCTGTTCCACCGTCTCCACCCCCTCGGCGATGATCGTCAGGTCGAGCGAACGCGCCATGTCGATCACGCCGCGCACCACCACCCGGTCGCGGTGCGTACCCACGATATCCTGTGTCATCCGCCGATCGAGCTTCAGATAATCGAGCGGCAGCGCCTTGAGATAGGCGAGGCTGGAATAGCCGGTGCCGAAATCGTCGATCGCGACGCGGCATCCCGCCGCGCGCAGCGTCGCCAGCAGCCCCGCCGCCTCGCCTAGATCGGCGATCAGCCCGCTTTCGGTGATCTCGACCGTCAGCCGGTCGCGCGGGAAGCCGCCGGCATCGGCCCGCGCCAGCAGCGTGTCGGCGAAATCGCCATGGGCGATATCCTCCGCGGTGACGTTGATCGACAGCCGCAGGTGGGACAGCGGCGCAGACCAGTCGGCGGCGATCCGCAGCGCGCGCTGCTGGACATGCCCGGACAGCGCCTCCACCAACCCGGCCCGGGCGGCGGCGGCGAAGAGCAGTTCTGCGCCCAGTTCGCCGCGATCGGGATGGTCCCAGCGCGCCAGCGCCTCGACCCCGACGATCGCGCCGGACAGCAGATGGACCTGCGGCTGGAAGCGGATCGCGATCTCGCCACGATCGATCGCGCGGTGGATTTCGGTCGCCAGCGTCTCGGCGTCGTCAAGGGGACGGCGGGCCTGCGCCGCGCCGGCCGTACTGCCGGGCAGGCCGCTGCCGACCCGGTGCAGCAACGCGCCGCCATCCTCCCCCACCCGCGCGACGCCGAATGCCTGTTGCAGGGACAGCGTCACCATCACGCTGCCGGCGACGAACGGACGCGCCAGCGCCTGCGCCAGCGCGGTGTCGAGCCCGGCATCGGCCCCGTGCGGCAACAGCACCGCGAAGTCGGCGCCGCCCAGCCGCGCCAGCGCCGCCCGCGCCACCCCGGCATCGCGCACGGCACGCTCGATCCGCCGCTCGACCGCGCGCAGCAGCGTATCGCCCGCGCCGCGCCCCTGTTGCCGGTTGACCGCATCGATCCCGGCAACGGTAAGCATCCGTACGCCCGGCCGTTCGCCGGCAAGGATGCGGCGGTCGAGCCATGCCCGCGCGCCAGTCATGTCGCGCACCGATCCCAACGCCTCGCGCACCGCCGCACCGATATCGCCGATCCGTGCCAGCGGTTCGACCAGCGCATGCAGCCGGTGGGTGTGCGGATCGCGCGCGACATGCTGCACCACGCGCCCGACCCCCGGCAGGTCGTGGGCGAAGGCGGTGGCGGGCAGCGTATCGCGCAGCCGCCGGATCGCGGTCAGCGCCGTACGCCGCCCCGCCTGCCCGATCGTCCGCAGCGCCGCGCGCGACGAGCCGAGTTCGGGCAGGCCGGTCGCCTCGGCCAATGCCGGGGTCAGTTGCAGCGTGCCGCGTTCGCCGTCATGCCGCCAGCCAAGCGCGGCCCCGCCGCCGACATGCGGATCGTGCCAGCCACCGCCCATGCGCACGACATGGCGTTCGGCCGAGCGCACCGCCTGCAACAGCACGTCCGCCGCGATCGGGCTGACGAGGAAATGGGTAGCGCCGGCATCGTGCAATTCGCCCAGCCGGGCGCTGTCGTTGCGCGACAGCAGCACCAGCAGCGCATCGCCATGTCCCGCGACCTGTGCTAGTTCGGCGGTGGCGGCGATCCCTTCCTCCACCGCGCCGCGCGCGTCGATGATGGTGATCGCGGCGCCACTGGCGACAACCCGCTGCCGCAATCCTTCCGCCCGACGCGCAGCGACGACATGCCAGCCGCCGCGCGACAGGATCGCCGCCAGTTCGTCGCGCTGCCTGAACGACAACAGGAACAGCGCGCGCTGTCTTGCCGCATCCTCGCCGTGCCAACCGGTCATGCCCCCCGTCATGGCCCGACTGTAGGTCCGGGCGGGAACGGCGGCAATGGACAGCTTGTATGGTTCGGTGGCGGACGTTGTGCGGTTGAAAAGAGCGTTATCGCCGCCCCGCATTCGATTCGGGGACTCCGTCGTACCCCCAGCGAAGGTCGAGGTAGCGGAAGCGGGTTTCATGGGGTCTCGACCAGGCGCGGGGGTAACCGAAAGCGCCGGCCCCGCGACATTCGCACCGACATGGGCGCATCGGCGACCGAACGAGCGACCGCGCCTTGTCCTCCTCCGCATCCGCTCCTAACTTGGGCGACAATGTCCTGCGCCCCCAACCTGATCGACGCGCATGGCCGCACCATTCGCTACCTGCGGATCTCCGTCACCGATCGCTGCGACCTGCGCTGCCGGTACTGCATGGCGGAGGCGATGACCTTCCTGCCCCGCGCCAAGGTGCTGAGCCTCGAGGAAATCGCCCTGATCGCCGAACGCTTCGTGGCGCGCGGGATCGACAAGATCCGCCTGTCGGGCGGCGAGCCACTGGTACGGCGCGGCGTCACCGAATTGTGCCAGCGGCTGGGACGGATGGTCGGAAACGGCCTCGACGAACTGACCGTGACCACCAACGCGACGCGGCTGCGCGAGCATGCGCCGGCGCTGGCCGATGCCGGAATCCGTCGGATCAATGTCAGCCTCGACAGCCTCGACCCCGATACCTTCCGCTATGTGACGCGCCATGGCGATGTCGCGCAGGTGATCGACGGCATCGCCGCCGCGCGCGAGGCGGGGATCGCGGTCAAGATCAACATGGTGGTGCTGAAGGAGCTGAACGAGGATCAGGTCGGCGATATGCTCGACTGGTGCGGGCGCGAGGGGCATGACCTGTCGCTGATCGAGACGATGCCGCTGGGCGCAATCGACGAGGATCGCACCGATCGTTTCGTGCCGCTGACGCGGGTGTTCGACACGCTGTCGCAGCGTTTTACCCTGACCCGCGACACGCACCGCACCGGCGGGCCGGCGCGATACTGGAGGGTCGGCGAACATGGCAACCGGCTGGGGCTGATCTCGCCGCTTACCGCCAATTTCTGTGCCGGCTGCAACCGCATCCGGCTGACGACCGAGGGCAAGCTCTATCTGTGCCTCGGCCATGACGACCATGTCGATCTGAAGGATGCGCTGCGCACCGGCGGGTTGGCGGCGGTCGATGCGGCGCTCGACGCCGCGCTGCCGCGCAAGCCGGCGGCGCATGACTTCCGTATCGAGGCGGGTGCGGCGCCGGCCGTTGCCCGTCACATGAGCGTCACCGGCGGATGACGCGGCTCGCCCTGCTCGCATCGCCGACGGCGCAGGCGCGTGCCGCCGAGGAGACGCTGCGCGCCCGTTACGACTTTCGCGGGGTCGAGGATGCCGACCTGATCGTGGCGCTGGGCGGGGACGGGTTCCTGCTGCAGGTGCTACACATGCTGCTGGAGCGGCGGCGGACGGTGCCGGTGTTCGGCATGAACCTCGGCACGGTCGGGTTCCTGATGAACGAATGGCGGATGGACGAGCTGGAGCGGCGATTGGGCCGTGCCAAGCCGTTCCGCGTATCGCCGCTGACCATGACCGCGACGACGATGGACGGCGAGGTCCGCGTTCTGCCGGCGATCAACGAAGTCTCGCTGCTGCGCGAGACGCGGCAGACCGCGAAGCTCGAAGTGTCGGTCAACGACCGGGTGGTGATGCCCGAACTGGTGTGCGACGGCATCCTCGCCGCGACGCCCGCCGGATCGACGGCATATAATCTGTCGGCGAACGGCCCGATCCTGCCCATGGGGTCGGCAATGCTGGCGCTGACCCCAATCAGCCCGTTCCGCCCCCGGCGCTGGCGCGGCGCGATCCTGCCCGACAAGGCGCGGATCACGCTGAAGGTGCTGGAGCCGGAAAAGCGCCCGGTATCGGCGGTCGCCGACCAGCGCGAAGTGCGCGACGTGGCACAGGTCGACGTGGCGATCGACCGGGTACGCGACCTGACGCTGTTGTTCGACCCCGAACATGCGCTGGACGACCGGATCACGATGGAGCAGTTCGCCGGCTAGGCTCCGGTAATTAGGTTCACGCGAAGGCGCGAAGAAGAAGGTAGATTTCGCGCAGAGGCGCGGAGGCGCAGAGGGGTTGCGCCTGTCGCGAGTTCATCCGCGCCAGCGGCTTCATTCTTCTTGGCCGCGCAAAACCGCGTGTCCCGTTCGCGGGACGTTCGCGCAGGGCGATCTCTCTGCGCCTCCGCGCCTCTGCGCGAAATTCACTTTCTGTCGCTTCGCGCCCATCGCGCCTTTGCGTGAACCACCCCCCTTCCACCCGGAAAAGCGCGGAAATCCGCCTTCGCCAGACTTTCTTCCAAAAATCCGAAAATAACCGCTTGCAAAGCCCGAATCCGCTGGTAGAGACGCGGCCTCGCAGTTGTTCCCTGATAGCTCAGCGGTAGAGCTCTCGACTGTTAATCGAGCGGCCGTAGGTTCGAATCCTACTCAGGGAGCCAGCGACACCCCCCCGGAAAATCTGGACTTTTCCCCGGTCGGGGCACCGCATTGTTGCGGCAAGGCGTCGGTTGTTTTCCGCGTCCGGCTCCACCCGATGGACGATGCCGGAAATGCTTCGTCACACAATTGCTGAACCGACGTTCAGCATCGGGTAATCTGATGTACGCCACGTTCCGTCGTGCTGCGTCCTTGGACCCGAACCCGCGGCGGATCGTTCTTTATGGCAATGGACGATCGCCATGAGTCGGTAGCCATGGCGGCATTGGAGAAACTGATGTTGCTGCACCCTACCCCGCGTGCCCGCCTTCGCGCGATCGGCACGACCCTTGTCGGAGCGCTGGCCCTTGCCGCCTGTGCGACGCCGACCCCCTATCAGCCGGCATCCGGCTCCGGCTTCTATCGCAACGGCTATAGCGACCAGCAGATCGAGCCGAACCGCTATCAGGTGGCGTTCTCGGGCAACAGCCTGACCTCGCGCGAGACGGTGGAGCGCTATCTCCTGTACCGCGCGGCGCAGCTGACACTGGAGCGCGGCTACGACTATTTCCTGATGGCCGATCGCGACACCAATTTGCGCAGCCGCACCTATTCGACGCCGGGCGTCGGCGGGTTCGGCGGCTGGGGCGCCGGGTTCGGCTGGGGCGGCTGGGGTCCGGCATGGCGCTATCGCAGCCCCGCATTCGGCTGGCGCGCATGGGACCCGTTCTGGGGCGATCCGTTCTTCGGCAACACGATGGATATCCGCACCGTCGACAAATATGAGGCGATGGCGGAGATCGTGCTGGGCAAGGGTCCCAAGCCCGCCAACAACGTCCGTGCGTTCGACGCGCGCGCGGTGTTGCAGAGCCTCGGACCGAGCGTGATGGAGCCCGAACCGCGGCGGTAACGCTGCGATCGGGTGGACACGGAAAGGCCGCCGTTCCCATGGGAACGGCGGCCTTTTCCATATGCGTATCCCCGCGGAGGCGGGGATACAGAGTTACGAAGCGCAGCGCCTATGGCCCGGGATCCCCGCCTGCGCGGGGGTACGGCAGGATCAAGGCGGCCGGCGGCATTACGCCACCAGCGCGCCGTGGCAGTGCTTGTACTTGCGCCCCGACCCGCACGGGCACGGCGCGTTGCGGCTGACGCGGCCTTCCCAGCTGGCCGGATCGTCGCCGAGTTCCTCGTCGGGTACCGGCGCCGCCATCTGCAGCATCGGCACGCGGGTGGTGATCAGGCCCTGCGCGCCCTCCCCGCCCCAGCTATCGTCCTCGCCGGTCAGCGGGTCGATATGCATCGTCAGGAAATCGGGCAGTTCGGGAAGCTCGGGCGGCGCCTGGAAGTTGAAATTGGCGTGCGCCATCGTCCGGGTCACGTCTTCGCGGATGCTGGCGAGCATCCGTTCGAACAGCGCGAACGCTTCCTGCTTATATTCGTTGATCGGCGTCTTCTGGGCATAGGCGCGTAGGTGGATGACCGCCCGGAGCGCGTCGAGCATCGCCAGATGCTCCTTCCAGTGATGGTCGAGCGTCTGGAGCAGGATCGACTTTTCGATCTGGGTCCAGCTATCGGCATCGAGTTCGGCCGACTTCGCCTCGACCAGCGCGTCGGCGTCCTTGCGAATACGCTCTTCGAGGGTTTCGGCGTCGAGGCCGTCCTCGTTCGCGATCCAGTCGGCGACCGGCGCGTCGACGCCCAGCAGTTCCTGCGCACGCTCGCGCAGACCCTCGACATTCCACTGTTCGGGATAGCTGTCGGGCGGCACGGCATCGCCGACGACGGTGTTGACGACCGCATGGCGCATGTCGATCACGACGTCGCCGACCGTTTCGGCATCCATGATGTCGGCGCGCTGTTCGTAGATGACCTTGCGCTGGTCGTTCATCACGTCGTCATATTCGACGACCTGCTTGCGCACGTCGTAGTTGCGCGCCTCGACCTTCTTCTGCGCAGTTTCGATCGCGCGGCTCAGCCACTTGCTGCCGATCGCCTCGCCATCCTCGATATTGTTGCGCATCATCTTCGCGAACAGCGTGTCCGGCCCGAAGATGCGCAGCAGATCGTCGTCGAGGCAGAGGTAGAAGCGCGACAGGCCCGGGTCGCCCTGACGCCCCGACCGGCCGCGCAGCTGGTTGTCGATGCGGCGGCTTTCATGGCGTTCGGTGCCGAGCACGAACAGGCCGCCGGCCTCCAGCACCTTCGCCTTTTCCTCGATGATCTCGGCGCGGATGCGCGCGGCGGCGGCATCATATTCGCTGGTGCCCTCGACCAGATCGGGATGTTCGTCGAGCATCCGGAATTCGAGGTTGCCGCCGAGCTGAATATCGGTGCCGCGCCCGGCCATGTTGGTCGCGATCGTCACCGCACCCAGCCGGCCCGCCTGCGCCACGATATGCGCTTCGGATTCATGATAACGCGCGTTCAGCACCTTATGCTCGACGCCTTCCTGCGTGAGGAAGTCGGAGAGCAGTTCGGACTTTTCGATCGAGACGGTGCCGACCAGCACCGGCTGCCCCTTCGACGCATGTTCGCGAATCTTCCGGGCGATCGCGCGGAACTTGTCTTCCAACGTCTTGTAGAATTCGTCTTCCTCGTCGACGCGGCGCACCGGCACGTTGGTCGGAATCGACACGACGTTCATCTTGTAGATGTCGAAGAATTCGGGCGCTTCTGTCGCCGCCGTGCCGGTCATGCCCGACAGCTTCGGGTACATGCGGAAATAATTCTGGAAGGTGATCGAAGCGAGCGTCTGGTTCTCCGGCTCGATATTCACGCCTTCCTTAGCCTCGGCGGCCTGGTGCAGACCGTCCGACCAGCGGCGACCGTCCATCATGCGGCCGGTGAATTCGTCGATGATGACGACCTTCCCGTCCTTCACGATGTAATCGGTGTCGCGCTTGAACATCATGTTCGCGCGCAGCGCCTGGTTCACATGATGCACGACCTGCGTGTTTTCGAAGTCGTAGAGGTTCGCGCCGAACAGCAGCCCGGCCTCTTCCAGCATCCGCTCGACCTTTTCGGTGCCGTCCTCGGTCAGCACCACCGACTTCTGCTTCTCGTCCTTCTCGTAATCGTCCGGCGACAACCGCTTCACGATCTCGTCGACCGAGCGGTACAGGTCGGACTTGTCGTCGGTCGGACCCGAAATGATAAGCGGGGTGCGCGCTTCGTCGATCAGGATCGAATCGACCTCGTCGACGATCGCGAAGTTGAACGGCCGCTGCGTCATCGACGCCCGGTCGAACTTCATATTGTCGCGCAGGTAATCGAAGCCGAATTCGTTGTTGGTGCCGTAGGTGATGTCGGCGGCATAGGCTTCGCGGCGCTGGTGATCAGGGATGTTCGGCACGATCACCCCGGTGGTCAGGCCAAGGAAACCATAGACCTGCCCCATCTGCGCGGCGTCGCGCCGCGCCAGATAGTCGTTGACGGTGACGACATGGACGCCCTCGCCCGGCAGCGCGTTCAGATAGCAGGCCAGCGTCGCGACCAGCGTCTTGCCCTCGCCGGTGCGCATTTCGGCGATTTCGCCCCGGTGCAGGACGATGCCGCCGACCATCTGCACGTCGAAATGGCGCATGCCGAGCACGCGGCGCGCGGCTTCGCGGACGGTGGCAAAGGCTTCGGGCAACAGCGAGTCGAGCTTGGCGCCATTCGCCAGCTGCTCACGGAATTTCGGGGTTTGCGCCGCCAGTTCCTCGTCGGACATGGCGGTAAGGGTCGGCTCGAAGCCGTTGATCTTGCTGACGATCGAACCGAGCGACTTGACGTAGCGGTCGTTGGACGACCCGAACAAAGATTTGGCGAGGCCACCGAACATGGGAGTTCCTTGAAGATACGGGACGCGCGCCGCATGCGGTCCGGCGGCTGCGCGACAGGAAAGGTCGGAAAAGCGCGGGTGGGCGCTATTCGTGGGTGCGCAGCGTGCGCGCGCGAACCGCGACATAGGGCGCGGGCGTCAGGAACAGCGGGCGCGGTTCACCGGCAAGCGGCTGTTCGGGTCGAACGATCGCGGCCGCCGGCGCTGCGACGATCGCGACCGCGATCTGCCCCGCAACGGCCTGTGCCTCCGCCACTTGGCGCGCATTCGCGACTCCCACGCCGGGGAGCAGGCCGGTCAGGCCCGTCAGCAGCGCGGAAAGGAACAGCAGCAAACGCAAGCGATACGTCCAGACGGTTTGGTTTTGCGACGGGTCGCCCGGTCGCATATCGACGAGACATAGGGAATGGCTGGGCCGGCGTCCAGCCGATGCGCGTCATTGTGACCACACGCAACAAAGCGTTGCAACGCCCGCGCCCATGCGTAGGAACCGTCGCATCATCACCCCCTGCCCCGTGATCGGTGCAGGCCAGACCGGACACCGCGCCCATGTCGACTGCCGTATCGCCGCTCGCCACGCCCTTCCCCGCGCTGCCGCCGATCGGGGGCGTGACGCTGCGCGTGGCGCGGGCGCGGTACAAGGCGTGGGACCGGTGCGACCTGACCTTCGCCACGCTGGCCGAGGGAACGGCGGTGGCAGGGGTGCTGACCAACAGCAAATGTCCGTCGCCCGAGGTCGAATGGTGCCGTCGCGCGCTGGTGCTCGGCCGGGCACGGGCGTTGGTGGTGAATGCCGGGAACAGCAACGCCTTTACCGGCGACCGCGGCCGCGCGGCGGTCGAGGCGATCGCGGCGCGCACTGCGCAGGCGATCGGCTGCCAGCCGTCCGACGTGTTCGTCGCCTCGACCGGGGTGATCGGCGTGCCCCTGCCGATCGACAAGGCCGAGGCCGGGCTGGACGCGGCGTTCGTCGCCGAACCCTGTGGCTGGGAAGCGGCGGCGGAGACGATCGGCACGACCGACACCTTCACCAAGGGCGCGTTCACGACCGCGAAGGTCGGCGACCGGACGGTCAAGCTGGCCGGGATCATCAAGGGATCGGGCATGATCGCGCCGGACATGGCGACGATGCTGGGGTTCATCTTCACCGATGCGGCGGTCGATCCGGCGTTCCTGCAAGCCGCGCTGGAGGCGGCCAACCGCCAGACCTTTTCCTGCATCACGGTTGACGGCGACACCTCGACCAGCGACACGGTGCTGGCGTTCGCGACCGGCGCGGCGGGCGGCGATCCGATCGCATCGTTCGATGATGACGGGGCAGATGCATTCGTCGCGGCGCTCCATGACCTGTGTCGGCAGTTGGCGCATCTGGTGGTGCGCGATGGCGAAGGCGCGTCGAAGTTCATCGCCGTGACCGTCGAGGGTGCGGAAAGCGATGGCAGCGCACACCGGATCGCGATGAGCATCGCCAACTCGCCACTGGTCAAGACCGCGATCGCGGGGGAAGACGCCAATTGGGGCCGGGTGGTGATGGCGGTCGGCAAGGCGGGCGAGCCGGCCGAGCGCGACAAGCTGTCGATCCGCTTCGGCACCACGCAGGTCGCCGAAGGCGGGCTGGCGGTCGCGGGCTATGACGAAGCGCCGGTCGCGGCGCATCTGAAGGGGCAGGAGGTCGAGATCGGGGTGGACCTGCACCTGGGCGAAGGCCGCGCGACGGTGTGGACCTGCGACCTGACACATGGCTATATTTCGATCAACGCCGATTATCGGAGTTGAACGGCGGTAGCTTATCTACCGATTAAGGGCGACGTAACGGTTCTGGGTAGTTGGTGTGAAGTGGCCCCATGTCCTCGATCGACAACATCTCATCAAGTAGGACAAGACTCCGGGCGCCGCCCAGATGGCCGAAACCTTGAAAGATACGAGGGTCTAGCGGAGCGGACTTTCGGCCAACAAAGCGTACCCGGTACATGCGGCGGCCATTGCCAATCACATTGCTCACCGGACTGACGAAAGGCGTCAACGGCTCGTTCGGATTGAACCATGACACGCCCCTATCGGCATGCGCTCCGTCCCGGGCGGCCGAACGATCATAGAATGTCGAGGCTTCGAAATCGACCAGCCATGTCCCTTCCATGACCCTCGGCGGTTCGAACTTTACGCAGGTTCGGTCGCCAAGATACTGCCACACGGTAAGGTCACCGCGTTTCTCCTGCCGATGACAAGGCGGTGGTGGCGGCGGCGCTGCCGCTTGAAACAGCAGCGCCACCAGCAGCATCAGCCCAGTTCACCCTCGAGCCAAGCCTTCAACTGGCTCTTCGGCCGCGCGCCGAGCAGGTCGGCGACCGGCTGGCCGTTCTTGAACAGCTTCAGCAGCGGAATCGACTGGACGCCCATCGAACCGGCAGTGTCGGGGTTGGCCATGATGTCGACCTTCGCGATCGTCACCTTGTCGCCCAGTTCGTCGGCGATTTCCTCGAGCGCCGGGGCGATCATCTTGCACGGGCCGCACCAGTCCGCCCAGAAATCGACCAGCACCGGCTTGTCGGATTGCAGGACATCGGCGGAAAAGCTGGCGTCGGTTACGGTCTTGGTCGGCATGGGTATCTCCTTCTGGACCGATATCTATGGTCGCGGGGGCGGCACCTCAAGCTTCACCGAGCAAGCTTTGTTCCCCGGCCCCATAGCCGGGCTTGTAGGCGCGGAGCAGGTCGGCAGGCAGGACGAACATTGTCGGCCCCGCGGTGTAGAGCAATGCCGCCTCGATCGCGTGATCGGGGAAGATGACGGCGAGCGCGGCGGCATAGGCGGCCATCTGCTTGAGATGATAGACCGGAATCTCGTCTATGCTGCCAGGTACGCGGCGGCCGGTCTTGAAGTCGACGACGCGGACCAGCCGGTCGCCGATGCACAGCCGATCGACCGTGCCCGCCACGACCTGCGTACCGACGACGGCGGCGATCGGTGCTTCGGCGAGTGCGTCGGGACCGAATAGGTCGGTAAAGGCCGGATCGTCGAGGATCGCCATCGCGTCGCGCGTGACGCGATG
Source organism: Sphingomonas sp. BL-S-05 (assembly GCF_055521695.1). NCBI lineage: Bacteria > Pseudomonadati > Pseudomonadota > Alphaproteobacteria > Sphingomonadales > Sphingomonadaceae > Sphingomonas > Sphingomonas sp. BL-S-05. The sequence goes on from NZ_CM145499.1 coordinate 2,003,256, forward strand.
TCGCAGCTTCGCGTCCTCGACCCCCGCCGCGCCCGCCAGCCAGCGCTCGGCAGCATCGGCGCGCTGGTCGCGTGGCAGGTCGGGTAGGCGCTCGAACAACTGGTGGAGCAGCCGACCGCGCTCGGCCGCGGCGCGCATCGTCGCCGTCGGCGGCGGGTCGGACACTTCGTCCTCGCCAAGCGCGGAAGGGGCAAGCGGGCGTGGCGGGCGCGCTTCGGCGGGGGCTGGCGCGCGAAGCCAGTCCGGGGCGGCGGTCTGCGGCGGCGCGGAAGTATCGCGACGCGCGCGAACGGCGACTGGGCTTTGCGGGTTCACGCCGCAGAAGACACGTTCCCCCTCCCCCTCGGCCACGCCGAGCGCATCGAACGCAGCGGCGGCGGCGCTGTACCAACTAAGCGCGGGCGGCACGCCCTGACAGCGGGCGGAGGGAGCGCCAGCGATCACCAGCCGTTCCTCGGCGCGGGTCGCGGCGACGTAGAATAGCCGCCAATGTTCCTCGAGTTCGCGCTTGTCGATCGCCGCGACGGCGTCGTCGACCGGCGTCCCGCGTTCGCCGCTGCGGGGGCGAAACACCGGGAAAGCCGCGCCGTCATGACCATCGGGTACCCACGCGACGATATCGCGGCGGCTGTTGGCGGGATCGATCGCGGCGTCGGCGAGCAGGACCAACGGCGCCTGCAACCCCTTCGACCCATGGGCGGTCATCACCCGCACCGCGCCGCCCGACGCCCCCGCGTCGCGCTTGATCTCCACCTCGCCCCGGTCGAACCATTCGACGAAGCGTTGCAGCGAGGACGTGGCAACGCTTTCGAACGACAGCGCGGCGTTCAACAATTCGTCGATCGGGTCGCGCGCCTCCTCGCCCAACCGGGCGATCAGCTTGCGGCGACCGTCGAGTTCGCCCGACAGCAGTTCCTCGAGGAAGCGATAGGGGGTAGCGAAGTCGGCACGGCGCAGGATGCGCGACAGCGGTTCGACCACGTCGCTGTTCGTCTGGCGCAGGTGCCGCCACAGGCTTCCGCCTTCGCGCAGCGCCCCGGCCAGCAACTGTTCCTGCGTCCAGCCGATCAACGGCGAGACCAACAGGTTGGCAAGGCTGAGATCGTCCTCGGGCTGGAGCGCAAAACGGATCGCGGCGAGCAGATCCTGTACGGCCAGCGGTGCGTCGAGGCGCAGCCGGTCGACGCCCGCGACCGGCACCCCCTCGGCATATAGCCGCGCGACGATCAGCGAGGCGAGGTCGCCTCGCCGCTTGACCAGCACCATGATGTCTCCGGCCTGCAGCGTCCGCCCTTTGGATTCGAGCGGCAGCGTGCCGATCCAGCCCTTGATCGCGCGGGCGATCTGTCGAGCGATGACGCGGGTCGAATCGTCGATCCAGCCTTCCTCGTCATCGCCCGCCGCCTCGACCACGGTCGGCGCCCATAAGGTCACGGTACCGGGTCCGGGCACTTCGCTGTCATGGGTTTCGGGGGTGTCGATCCCCATGCCGGGGTCGGGCAAGGCGGCGATCGCCGCGTCGACGAACTCGAGGACCGGCCGGGTGGTACGGAAGCTGTGGGTCAGCGACAGCGTGTCCAGTTCGCGCGCATCGCCGCGATAGTCGGCGGGCAATTCGGCGCGGCGGCTGAAGTCGCGATGTGCCGCGCGGAAATAGATCGGGTCGGTACCCTGAAAGCCGAAAATCGCCTGTTTATAGTCGCCGACCACGAACAGCGTCCGCATCCCCGCCGCGCGCACCGCGTCGCCACTGAAATATTCCTCGACCAGCGAGCGGACGATCGCCCATTGCTGCGGATTGGTATCCTGCGCCTCGTCGATCAGGACATGCTCGGTGGTCTGGTCGAGCTTGAAGCGCACCCAGTCGCCGATGCCGGGCTGTGCCAAGAGGTTCAGCGTCTCGCGGATCAGATCGTCGAAATCGACCGCGCCGGCCCGCCGCTTGGCGCGGACATAGGCGTCGGCATAGGCACGGCCCGCCTCAAGCGCACCGGCCAGTGCGTCGGCATAACCGGCCTGCGCGCGGATCGACAGCAATTCGGCGGCGCGGGTGCCGATCGCCTCGGCCAGTTCGTCATAATCGGGGTCGGCAGCGATCAGCTTGGCCGATGCTTTCTTGAGCGTATCCTTCTGGGTGAAGAACATGCCCCGCACATCGCCCAGCCGCAGCGCACGTTCGGTCGGCGGTTGCGCCAGCCAGTCCAGGATCGCGCCGTGCAGCTTCAACCCGGTCGCCGTGCCCCACGCGCGATTGGCCTCGGCAAGTCGTTCGAGGGCGTCGCAGTCGAATTCGTCGTCGCCGCACGCCTGCGCGATCACCTTGTCGACGTCGTCCGACGGGAGGTGGAAAGCGCGGCGGAGGAAGGGCTGAATACCGCTCGGCAACTCGGCCATCGCCTGCGGATTGCGGGCACATTCGCGCAGGAAATTCTCCGCCGCGCCCTCCCCCATGCGCAGCGACATGGCGGCGATCGCGTCGCCGATCCGGGTCGAGCCGGACCGCTGTTCCTCGACCAGCAGTTCGGCCAATGCCTCGCGCGCCATGCCGGCTTCCTCGCGCGCTTCCAGCGGGCGGAAGCCGGGGACCAGCCCCGCCTCGACCGGGAAACCGGCGAGCAGGCTCTGGCAGAAGCCGTGGATCGTCTGGATGCGGACCCCACCGCCCGGCGCGTCGAGCACCCGCGCGAACAACGTACGCGCGCGCGCCAGCAACGCCGCATCGTTCACATCCTCGCCCAGCGCGAACAGATCGGCCTTCAGATCGGGGGTCGGCAACCGCACCCAGCGCGCGAGGCGGCTGGCGACGCGCTCGGCCATTTCCGCCGCCCCGGCCTTGGTAAAGGTCAGGCACAGGATCGCCGCCGGATCGACCCCGCGCAGCAACAGGCGGAACACACGCGCCGACAGCACATGGGTCTTGCCGGTGCCCGCCGACGCCGACAGCCAGACATGGCGATGCGGGTCGCTGGCCGCCGCCTGATCGTTCTTCAGTCGCTGGAGCGCGCGGACTTCACTCACGGCCATACCATTCGTCGCGGCGCATCAGCTGATCATATTCGGCATAGGGGGCATATTCGGGCACGAGCTTGGCGACGAACGCCTCATCGCCGGTCAGGAAGCGGGCGACGGCGTTTTCGAAATGCCCCTTCGCGATGGCGACGAAGTCGTCGGCGACCACCCGCCCCTTCGATCCATCGGCATTGACCGGCGAGGTCATCTTGCCGAAGCGGTCGCCGTCCTTGGTCAGCGACCAATATTCGAACGCGGTGGCGGTCCCGCGCACCCCGCCGAAACAGCCGCGTTCGGCCATCAACCCCAGCAGCCCGAGTTGCAGGCTGTAGCCGGCGGCGACCGCCTTGGCGCTCGGCGCCTTGCCGGTCTTATAGTCGATGATGGCGAGGCTGCCGTCGCTTGCGCGGTCAATGCGGTCGGCCTTGCCCGACAGTTCGACGCCGGCGATCTCCAGCCGGCCGTCGCATTCGACCCCCGCGACGATGCGCCCTTCCGCCAGCTTTTCGTGGGTGAAGGCGGCGACCCAGTCGATCGCCTCGCGCAGCCGCGGCACCCATAGCGCACGCAACAGCGGATGGGTCCGCGGATCGTCGGACAGCGCCTGCAACCGGCGATGCAGCTTCACGGGGTCCAGCCCATCCTCGCGCGCCCAGCGTTCGAGCACGCCATGCACCGCCGTGCCCCGCCATGCGGCGGTCGGATCGGCATCGACCGCGTCGAGCGGCAACAGGCGCAGCATCCGCCGAGCGTAGAAGGCGTATGGGTCGGCCTTCAGCCGGTCGACCTCGGTCACCGAAATGCGACGCGGGCGCGATGCGACGGGCGGACGCGGCGCCGGCCGCGACGCGGCGACATAGCGATCGGGCGTGTCGATGGCGCGGGCCCAGTCGCGCAGGTGCCCGGCGCGCTCCAGCCCGTCGTCGAGCGCCTGCAACCGCAGCCACAGCCGCGACGCGATGGTCGGCGCGGTCGCATCGCGGGCGGCACGGGTCAGGATGACGTCGCGCGCACCCAGCGCTCCGGCAAAGTCGTGCGCGGCGAGGCCGATGCGGCGTTCGAGACCGGGCAGGCCGAGGTCGGCACGAATACGCGGCGCGAGCCACGGATCGGGCGACGGCAATTGCGGCCAGACGCCCTCGTTCAACCCGCCCAGGACCATCAGGTCGGCGGTCTGCAATCGCGCTTCGAGCAGGCCGAGAATGGCGAGGCGGAAATGCGCCCCCTGTGGCGGACGCACCGCGACCTCGTCGAGCAACGTCCGCAACAATGCCGGCAGCGCGCGCGGGTCGAGCGTCGGCGGCCCGATCGGCGCCTGTTCCTCCAGCGCGGCGATCAGTTCGGCGGCGGCGCGCCCCTCGGGCCGGCTCCATGCGGCATCGCCCGCCAGTTCGGTGGCGGTCTCGCGCAGCAGCGCCAGCAGCGCGGCCATGGGCTGCGGTCCGGCGGCAAAGGCGTTGGCCAGCGGGGTCAGCAGCGGACAGGCGACTTCCCAGAAGGATTGTGCCGCCGACCGGATCGCCGCGTCGCGCGGTTCGCCCTCGCGCAGATGCCGATCGATCCCGGCCAGCCCCGGTGCCGGGCGCGGTCCGCGCAGTGCACGGTCGAGCCGCCGCACCCCGTCGAGCCAGACGACGCGCTGCTCGGCGTCGCCACTCTTGACCAGCGGGTGTTTGAGCAGCGACAGCAAGGCGACCGGCGCAAAACCCTGTGCCGCCGCTTCGACCAGCGCCAGCAGCAGCGTGCCCGGCGCCAGCAGCGACAGCGGCTGCCCCGCGGAATCGTCGACCGTCACGCCCCAGCGCGCCATATGCGCCGCGACCCGCCGGGCCAGTGCGCGGTCGGGGGTGACCAGCGCAGCGGTGCGGCCGGGTGTCTCCAATGCTTCGCGCAACGCGATGGCGATCGCCTGCGCCTCTTCGGCCGGGGTCGCCAGCTCGACCATCCGCACGCCCGACAGGCGACGGTCGGGAGCGGGCACGTCGATCCAGTGATGGGTGCGGTCGGCGGGGCTGAGCGCGGTGGCGATGGCGCGGCTGCGCGTCGGGGTTGCGTCATGCTCGCTCGCCGCCTGCCAGCGGACGAATTCGCGGCGGTTGACCCCCATCCGGTCGAGTAGCAGCTTCAGATGATATTGCGGATGGGTCTCGATCGACCGCTTGCGCCGCCCGGTCACCGGATCGGGATCGTGCGGCCCAAGCGACGCCCATTCCTCCTCGTCCATCGCGAGGTCGAGGCCGGGCAGGACCACCATCCCCTTCGGCAGTCCCGCCACGCATTTCTGGATGCGGGCAATGGCCGGCGCGTTGGTGGCGATGCCCGCCGCGCAGACGAACCCCTTGGGCGGCTGGGTGGTCCAGCGCGCGCATAGCCGCTTGAGCAGACGCGTGCGCCGGTCGGCAAGGTCGATCCGCCCCAAAGCCGCCAATTCACCCGGCCAGCGATCGAGGACGATGCGAAACAGTTCGAGCGAGCGTTCCCAATGCGCCGACAGCGTCTCATCAAGGTTCAGCTCGCGCAAGGCCGCCGGATCGACTTCCTCGACCAGCAACTGGTCGAGCGTGGCGGCAAGGTCTCCCGCCAGCCGCACCGCTTCCGCGCCGTCGACCGGGCGACCGGCGCGCTGGCGCTCTTCCGCGACCAGCCGAGCGAGGATCATTCGCCGGGCGAGCGGATCGATCGCGGGTGGGATCGGCGCGGCATCGGCGGGATCGGCAAAGCTGCCCGCGCCTTCATCGAGTTCGGGATCGCCGATCGCGACCAGCCGGGGCAACAGCAACCCGCCGCCGCTGGCGCGCACGAACGCCTCCTGCACCGTGCGCTTGGCGCGGTTGGTGGGAACCAGCACCATGCCCTGCGCCAGTGCAATCGGGTCGCCACCGAAGCGGCGGATCAAGCCAACCGCCAGCGCGTCGGCAAACGCGCGGTGGATCGGGATGGTGTAGAGGCCGAGGCGCTTCGCCTCAGCCATCGGCGAGGAACGCTTCGGTCATCGGAATCGCGCTAGGCGTACCGACGTCGAACCACAGCCCCTGATGAACGACGCCGTACGCCCGCCCCGCCTCGATCGCGCGGTTCCAGAACAGGTTGGTGGAGAAGGCACCTTCCGGCCAGTCGGCGATGACGCGCGGCGACAATATCTGGACACCGGTGAACACGAACGGCGCCAGCCGGCCGGGCTTGCGACGGCCGGTGATGCGGCCCAGCGCGTCGATATGGAAATCGCCCTGCCCGCGATGGCCATGCGCCAGTGCCTGCGGCACCAGCAGCAGCAGCGCATCCATCTTCGCATCGTCCCACAGGGCACTGAGCAACTTGATTGAATCGACCGGACCGTCGACCCAAAGATTGTCCGAATTGACGCAGACGAACGGCTGATCGCCAATCAGTTCGCGCGCCTGCACCAGCCCGCCGCCGGTCTCCAGAAGCTTGGCCCGTTCGTCGGACACGGCGACCTCGATGCCCTTAACCCGGTGCTTCAGATGCGCTTCCATCGCATCGGCCAGATAGTGGACATTGACCACAGCGCGCTTGACCCCCGCCCCGCGCAACCGGTCGAAGACATGGTCGATCAACGGCTTGCCCGCGACCTCGACCAGCGGCTTGGGCCGCATTGCGGTCAACGGGCGCATCCGCTTGCCCAATCCCGCCGCCAGCACCATCGCGGTTTCGGGCACCTGCGCCTGCGGATGGGGGCGGATCGAACGGAGCGTGGTCATGCGAGTTCCTGCGGATCGCCGCGACGATGCGGCGGGATGTTGAGATCGAACCAGCGCGCGACCCCGGCCAGCGCCGGATGGGCGAGATCGCGTTCCAGATAGCGCCACACGCGCGGGCACAGCGCGCCATAGCGCGGCTTGCCGTCGCGCCGCCACAGGCGGGTGAAGATGCCGAGGATCTTCGCGTTCCGCTGCGCTCCGAACAGATGATAGGCGGCGTCGAACCCCTCGCCCACCCCGGTCGATTCGCGGTAGCGGGCGAGCATCGACGCCTCGACCACTGCCGGCACGTCGCGCCGCGCATCCTGCAGCAGCGACACGAGATCATAGGCAGGATGACCGGCCAGCGCGTCCTGGAAATCGAGCAGCCCGAGCCGCGTATCGTCGAGCAGCATCAGGTTTTCGGCATGATAGTCGCGCAGCACCGTAACCACCGGCATGTCGGGCAGCGCATCGAACGCCGCATTCCATGCCGCCGTATAGCCATCGGTATCGACGGTGAGGCCCAGCGCGTCGCAATACCATTCGATCAGCAGATGCGCTTCGCGCAGGATGAAGGCGCGGTCATAGGGCGGGACCGGCGCCACTTCATGGCGTTGCAGTCGCAACAGCTGGTCGACCGCCGCCGCATATAGCCGCGCCTCGCTTTCCGGCGCGGCGTCGACCGTCTCGCGCATGCGCATGTCGCCGAAATCCTCCAGCAGCATGAAGCCGTCGGCGGCATCGTCAGCCAAAATTGCAGGGGCGGCAAAGCCCCGTTCGCCGAGCCATGCCGCCATATGCGCGAACTTGCGCGTATCCTCGGGCGGGGGCGCGTCCATCAGCACGGCGGTCCGCCCGGTGCCGATCACCCGGTAATAGCGGCGGAACGAAGCATCGACCGCCAGCGGCAGGATCTGTGCGTCGCCCCATCCGGCCCGGGTCAGGAAAGCAGGTGCCGCATCGCGCGGGTTCAGGTCAGCGGCCATCGACTTTCCCAAGCGCCCGGCACCCGCGCTGTCAAGCGCCGCCCGCCCCCCTCATCAAAGGCGAGGGTCAGCCACAGCGCATCGGGCCATGGATCGTCGCCCAACCGTTCGGGCCATTCGACCAGCAGCGCGGCATCGTCCAGCGCCTCGTCCAGCCCCAGTTCGAGCGCTTCGTCGGGGTCCTCGATCCGGTAGAGATCGACATGCAGCACGCTGATGCGCACTTCGGGTGGGTCATAAGGCTGCACGATCGCGAAGCTGGGCGACGGTGCCTCCCCTTCCAGGCCGAGCGACGCCAGCACCCCCCGCGCGATGCTGGTCTTGCCCGCGCCCAACGGCCCCGACAGCGCGACTACATCGCCCGGCCGCAAGACCTTCGCCAACGCTACGCCAAGGGCGTGCGCTGCGGCCGCATCGCGCAGATGCATCACGGCTCGCGCGGCAGGTCGATCGTCACCAGCGTCCCAACCCCTTTTTCGGACACCAGCTCGATCGTGCCGCCATGCGCCTCGACCGCCTGCCGCGCGAGCGGCAGGTCGAGGCTGAGCGCGCGTTCGCCGACCCGCGCCGCGCCCGCCTGGGCAAAGCGATCAAAGGCGCGGGCGACCGCTTCCTTCGACATGCCCGCACCGTCGTCGGATACCACGATCCGCGCGCGCTGCGCATCGCCATCGACATGCAACAGCACACGCCCCCCCTGCCGAAGCCCCACGATCGCATGGTCGAGCAGATGGCCGATCGCCTGTCGCAACCGCCGCGCGTCACCCAGCATCACCCCGGCGGTCGGTGCGATGTCGACCGCCAGATCGACCCCGCGCGCGGTCGCGGTGGCGCGCGCCGCCTCCGCCGCTTCGCTTGCGATCATCTTCAGCGCGACCGTCGCCCGTGCGACCGGCAGCGTCTCGTTGGCGGTCAGGTCGAGCGTGTCGTCGATCAGCCCGCTCAACCGCTCGACCGATTCGAGGATCGCGTCGGTATAGCGCCCGCCATCCTCGGTCAGCTTGCCGGCATAGCCCGCCTGCAACATCTCGGCGAAGCCCTTGATCGAGGTCAGCGGCGTGCGCAATTCGTAGCTCATCGACGCGACGAACGCGTTCTTGACGCGATCGGCCGCCTCCAGCGCCTCGTTACGGTCGCGCAGCGCCTGTTCCATGCGGCGGCTGTCGGAAATGTCGAGCATCGTCAGCAACGCATTGCCATCGGGCAGCGGTACCGCGCCGAACTCGTAATGCCGCCCATCGGCCATGGCGAAACGCCCCGACCGCTGCATGCGCTGTTGCGTGGCAAAGCGGACCAGTTCCGGAATCAACGCGGCGCGGCCGGGATTGGCGAGGCTGTCGGCGACCCGCTCGGCCAGCGCATCGACACGCGGATGCCCGTCGAGGAACGCATCGTCCAGTCCCCAGACCTGCCGGAATTTCGCGTTCCATATCTGCAACCGGCCATCGGCCGCGAACACGCCCAGCGCCTCGAACAGATTGTCGAAGGTCGCGGTGCGCACGCGCAGCAGCGTGTCGCGCGCGCTGGCCAGTTGCACTTCCTCGGTCCGATCCTCGAAGATCAGCAGCAATCCGCCTTCGGGCAGCGGCTGGGCGACGACGCGCAGATGCGTGCCGCCCGGCACATGCCATTGCTCCTCGATCGCGCCTTCCGCCGCGCGGAACCAGTCGCGCCGCTCCGCCTTCCACCCCGGAAAGTCGCGGACTTCGGGCAGGCGCTTGGCCTCGCGCATCCGGTCGAGCACCCGGTCGAATTCGGGGCGATCGGCCAGCCATTCGGGCTTCATCGCAAAGGCGCGGATGAACGGCTGATTGTAGAATACCAGCGTCCGGTCGGGCGCGAACTGCGCGACCCCGGCCGACAGCCGATCAAGCATCGCCCGCTGCGCGTCGCGACTGCGCTTCAGCTTGCCGCGCGCTTCCTCGATCTCATGCACGTCGATCGCGAAGCCGCCCGTCCCGCCGTCGCGCAGCGGCATGTCGTGGACGCGCAGCATCCGCCGTTCGCCATTGATCGTCGCGGGCATCGCCGCCTGCTGCGGCTGGCCGGTGTCGCGCGCGATCGAGGCGCTGGCCAGCGGCCCGCCCATGCCGACGCCCTCGACCAGTTCGACCTGTCGCGCGATCACCTCGCCCGCATCCAGCGCGTCGACCGCGCGGACATAGGCGGTGTTGACCATCGCCAGCCGCAGCGAATCGTCGCGATACCACATCGGCATCGGCGCAGCCTCGATCAGGCTCGACAGCGCATCGAACGCCGCGCGATATTCCTCCGCCTCGGCACCCAGCGTCGCGATCTCGTCATGAAATTCGGTCGCGTCGAAGAACCAGACCAGCACTCCGCCCGGCGTGTTCAGCGCGGGCGGCGCGCGATCGCCGATCGCGAACAGCGAGCGCGCCGATCCGGTCGCGCGGATGACGGTGCGGAACGGCTTTCCGCCCCGCAGCGCAGCGTTGATCGCATCGAGCAGCCGTTCGGCGCTGCCGGGTTCGAGGCCATTGTCGGGATTGCCCAGATCGGCGGCGCTGGCCGGCAGTTCGATCTGGCCGAGTCGATCGGCGAGCGGGCGATCGATCGACAACCGTCCATCGGCACGCACCACCATCGCCAGCGCCGGCGACGCCGCCAGCGTCGCGCGCAGCGAATCGAACAGCGCCCGATCCGCCATCGCCCCCCGCCGCGCCGACACCCCGACATACAACGCCCAGACACTGCCGACGACCAGCACCGCCAGCACCGCGCCGCACAGCAGGGCGGTCATGGTCGTGACGGTAATCACGGGCGATCTCCAACGGGCGGCGGCAGACAGGCAAGCGTGAACACCGCCCCTGCCTAGTCCTTCGCAGCCGCATAAAAAAGGGGCGACACCACATGGTGCCGCCCATAATCGCCGAAACGAAACGTCGGCGGCGTGCAATCACATACGGAAGCTGGCGCCGGCGTAGATGAAGCGGCCGACCCCCGAAATCGGATAATTCAGCGAACCCAGGCTCGGCGTCTGTTCGAACAGATTGTTGACACCGCCATAGAAGCGGAAGCTGTCGTTGACGCGGACCTCGGCACGAATGTCGTGCTGGAACAGTTCGGGGAAGAAGAAATAGCGCGGGTCGGAAAGGTCCGGGTTGTTCGCCAGTTCCTCGGTCGTGAACCGTCGCGTCTTGCTGAAATAGACGAGACCGTAGTTCAACGACAGGGCATCGATGGTCCAGGTGACATTGCTCGAACCGCGCCAGCGCGGATTATAGGTTTCGAGCGTGTCGATATCGACGTCTGCCCCCACGGTCGGCACGAACGAGATATTGTCGAGATACCCCGCATTCACGCTGATATCGAAGCGGCCGAGGCTGCCCGGCTGGAAGGTGTAGTTGACCCCGAAATCGGCGCCCGACGTGCGGAACGCGGCGACATTGGCCGGGCCGACGTTGAAGCCGATCCGCCGCTGCGGATCATCGCCGTCGCCAAGGACATAGCCGGTGGTCGTCGACCGGAAGACGTTGGCGCAGAACTGGTTGTCGATCGTCGGCTGATCGACGCAAAGTTGTGCCAGTTCGGTCGGCGTCGGCGTGTTGATGGCATCGCGAATGCGGATGTCATACCAGTCGGCGGTGATCGTCAGGCCGGGGATGAAGCGCGGCCGCAGCACCACGCCCGCCGTCCAGGTGGTTGCCGTTTCCTCGGTCAGGTTGCGATTGCCCCCTTCCGTTCCGCGCCGCGACGTCGTGGCCGAGGGCACCTGCGACGGGCTGAAGCTGGCGATCTGAGCAGCGCTGAGACCAAGTCCGCTCAATAGCGTCTGGCAATTCGCCGCACGGAACTGCGTCCCCTGGTTCCGGTTGGCGATGTCGCACGGATCGGTGACGAACCCGAACGTGCCCGTCGTCGGCAGGAACAATTCGCCGATGTTCGGCGCCCGGACTGCCTGCGAATAGGAACCGCGGAACCGGATGTCCGGGATCGGCGCGTAGATACCGTCGAACTTCCACGTTCGGGTCGCCCCGACCGTCGAATAATCGGAGAGGCGCGCGGCGGCGCTGAACGACAGCAATTCCGCGAACGGCATATCGGCCAGCAGCGGCACGTTGAATTCGCCGAACACTTCCTTGACGTCGAAGCTGCCGGCGCTGGGCGGGAGTGCCGCGAAGTCGCGCAATTCGCCATTCACGATCAGCGCATCGGGATCCGACCGGCTGCCTTCGCGCCGATATTCGCCACCGAAGGCGAACCCGATCGGTCCGCCCGGCAGTTCGAAGATCGCGCGGCTATCGCCGGAGATCGATCCCGAAACGACATGCTGGTCGACCGCCGCCCGGTTGACGTTGTTGGCGAGTACGAAATCGAGTGCCGCCTGCGACGCAACCCCGTTGCCGAGCAGGTTGAGCGGACGGCACGCACTGCCGGCCCCCGGCGTGAAGGTCGTTGCCGGCTGATCGAGCGCGGTCGCGTCGAGCGTCGAACGGCAGACGATCGAACCGTCCGGCGCGCGGACTGCGTCGATCGCAGCGGCATAGCGATCCCCGATCAGGTTCGCCGTCTGGGTCGAGCGGGCATTCGTACGGCCATAGACGTAGGAGATTTCGTAGCGGGTGTTTTCAGCGATCTCGCCATCGAACCCGACCACGCCGCGCCACGTGTCGCGCCGTACCCTTTCGCCGCGAATGCCGAAGTCGAAATTGTCGCGAGAAATATATGCCCCGTCCGGTGCCGCACCGGTACCGAAGCGATCGGCCAGGAAGGCGTTGTCGCCGTTGAGGTAGGTAAAGAAGTCGAAGCTCGGCTGCCCCACCGAATAGGCGCGTGTCCGAACGAACTTGCCCTCGGCAAAGAAGCGCACCTTGTCCGAAAACTCGAAGCTGGTGAGCAGATTGGCCGAGTGGCGTTCGATCGCGGGATACAGATCACCGAAATAGCCCGCCGTTGGGGTATTGGACGATCCACCCTGCGCACGACCGCTCGATCCCGGCAGGAAGGTGCCGCCGTCATAGACGAGGCCGCTGCCGGTAAAGTCGGGAACGCCATCAAGGTTCAGGTCGACCGCGCCATCGGGTGCGCTGTCAGCCCAGCCGAGGTTGGTATAGACGATCCGGTCGGGAATATTGGGGTCATCGAACGGATTACCATCGGCGCCGCGCCGGAAGTCGTTGATGTTCTGCCACAATTCGCGATAGCGGCTGGGGTCGCCCGAAAATGGCCGGGAGAAGCTGCTCAACCGTTCGGTATTGCTGTATTCATAGGCGGCGGTGACGTTGCCGCGCCCATTGGCGAAATTCTTGCCCGCGACGATCGACGCGAGTTGGTTGCCCGCGTCGCCGTCGTCGGAAATGCCGCCCTGCAGGCGCGCCGAAACCCCTTCGAAATCGCGGCGCAATACGAAGTTCACGACGCCGGACACGCCGTCGGCACCATAAATCGCGGAAGCGCCACCGGTGAGCACGTCGACCTTTTCGATCAGGTCCTGCGGAATCGAGTTGGTATCGACCGCCGCAGTGTTGGGTACGCCGGCAACGTGACGACGACCGTTGACTAGGACGAGCGTGCGATCCGTGCCCAAATTCCGCAGGTTCAGGAAATTGGCGCCCGTGCCGTTCAGTGGCGTCGGGCTGGCCCCACCCGATCTCGCACCGCCGACCGAACCGGTCAGTGCCGGATTGCGGATCAGTACGTCGGTGATGTTGTTCAGGCCGGTCGCTTCGATCGCGGCAGCGTTGACCGAGACGATCGGGTTGGCGACCTCCAGTTCGGGGCGGGCGATACGCGAGCCGGTGACGACGATTTCGTCGCTGGTATCGACCGTACTCTGCTCGTCGCTAGCGACCGGGGCCACGTCCTGCGCCGAAGCCGACGCGGCGGCGAGCAAGGCAGTAATGGCGAACACGCCGCGCGCAGCCCCAAGCCGCCAGCGCGATATCGGTTGAATCATGGTTCGGACCCCTTTTGCCAGTTCATGCGTATTCTTTCTCGATACGCTTTCCCTGTCCGCATCAACTATTTGGCGCGCTTCAGGCTCCACGCCGCGCATGTTTGCGCCTGCGTGTTGTAGGATAGCAACACGCCGCCACGTACCAGCAACAAAAAGGGCGGACATCCAGCCGGATGCCCGCCCTTTCCTATCGAAGATCGCGTAGGATCAGTAGCGATAGTGATCCGGCTTGAACGGCCCTTCGACCGGCACGCCGATATAGCTGGCCTGCTTCTCGGTCAGCTTGCTGAGCTTCACGCCCAGCTTTTCGAGGTGCAGCGCCGCGACCTTTTCGTCGAGGTGCTTGGGCAAGACATAGACTTCGTTCTTGTAGTTCTCGCCCTTGGTCCACAGTTCGATCTGCGCCAGCACCTGGTTGGTGAAGGACGACGACATCACGAACGACGGGTGGCCGGTGGCGCAGCCGAGGTTCACCAAGCGGCCCTTGGCGAGCACGATGATCTGCTTGCCGTCGGGGAACTTCACCAGGTCGGTGCCCGGCTTCACTTCGTCCCACTCATAGTTCGACAGTGCCGAAATCTGGATCTCGCTGTCGAAGTGGCCGATGTTGCAGACGATGCTCATCGGCTTCATCTTCGCCATATGCTCGGCGGTGATGACGTCGGCATTGCCGGTCGCGGTGCAGAAGATGTCGGCGCGTTCGACGGCTTCGTCCATCGTGACGACCTCGAACCCTTCCATCGCCGCCTGCAGCGCGCAGATCGGGTCGATTTCGGTGACCATGACGCGCGCGCCGCCGTTGCGGAGCGACTGGGCGCTGCCCTTGCCGACGTCACCGAAGCCCGCGACGCAGGCGACCTTGCCGGCCAGCATTACGTCGGTGGCGCGACGGATCGCGTCGACCAGCGATTCCTTGCAGCCGTAGAGATTGTCGAACTTCGACTTGGTGACCGAGTCGTTGACGTTGATCGCCGGGAAAGGCAGCTCGCCCTTCTTCGCGATCTCGTACAGGCGGTGGACGCCGGTGGTCGTCTCTTCCGACACGCCCTTCAGGTTCTTGACCGTCTCGGTCAGATAGCCCGGACGCTTGGCGACGAACGCCTTCAGCGCGCGCTGGAACTCGACTTCCTCTTCATTCTCCGGCTCGCCCAGCGTCGCGCCGGCTTCAAGCTTCGCGCCCCACAGCGCGAACATCGTGGCGTCGCCGCCATCGTCGAGGATGATGTTGGCGGTCTGGTCGCCCCAGTTGAAGATGTCGCCGACATAGTCCCAATAGTCGGCAAGGCTCTCGCCCTTGATCGCAAACACCGGAATGCCCTTGGCCGCGATCGCGGCGGCGGCATGGTCCTGCGTCGAGAAGATGTTGCAGGTCGCCCAGCGGACGTCGGCGCCGAGTGCCACCAGCGTCTCGATCAGCACCGCGGTCTGGATCGTCATGTGCAGCGACCCGGTGATCCGCGCGCCCTTCAGCGGCTGCGACGCACCGAACTCTTCGCGCAGCGCCATCAGGCCCGGCATTTCGGTTTCGGCGATCTCGATTTCCTTCCGACCGAAATCGGCAAGGGCGATGTCGCGAATGACGTAATCGGTCTGCTTGTCGGCGATGGCGGTGGCCATGGATACTCCTGGAGCTTGGGCCATGGGCGCGCCCATGGCGGATGACTGCGCCTCTACCCACCCGTCGGGCGAAACGCAAATGCGAATATAAAGATTTCTTTATATCTCTTTCGTGACGGTGGCAGGCGGTGGCTCGGCGACGGCACGGTCATAGGCCACCGGCAGGGTGATCCACTGGTGCAGCGTGCGCGGCTGATCGACCTCGGCGATGCCGGTCGCCGGCCATTCGTCACGCTCGGGCCACCATGCCGTGCCGAACATCCGGTCCCAGATGGTCGTGAACGCCCCGAAATTGCGGTCGAAATGTTTGGGTTCGACCGAATGATGGATGCGGTGGAAGCGATTGTCGACGACGACGCGCGACAATGGCCCCAGATGCCAGTGGCTCGGCGAATGGAGGAACGCGCCCTGCAGATGCAGCAGCACCAGCATCGTCGGCACCACTGGCCCCGCTTCGGACGCGATCAGGCTGGTCGGGATCGCGATCAGCAGGATCTGAACAAAGGGTTCGATCGGATGGTGATAGGCGTTGACCACCGACAATTCGCGGATCGAATGATGCACGGCGTGATAGCGCCACAGCCAGCGATGCTGCGCCCGGTGACACCAATAGAAGAAGAAGTCGTAAATCGCCGCCCCGACGACCGGCGCCACGACGTAGGAAACCGGCCCGCCCCACCCCGCCCCGGTCGGCAGCGTCAACAGTGGCGGAATGCCGATCGTGCTCCACAGGACGCGGAACCCGGCATAGGCGATGCCGCTGATCACCAGCCAGATCGCCCAGAACAACAGGCCCGGCAGCCGCCCGCGCAGCGAATGGCGTTCGCGCGGCGTCAGCAATTCGACCGCCGTCATCATCGAAAAGCCGAAGCCGGTCACGCACAGCGTCGGCTTCACGGCTTCCCACAGGGCGGACGATATCGACATGGCCGGGAATCTAACCGCCCGCCCCCTAACAAAGCCTTGTCAGGCGGTGCCGGCGCCCGGCGACAACAACCGCGTGTCGATGCCCGCCCGGTCGTACCCGCTGCGCCAGCGCTGCGCGGTCGGCACGTCGAACAACAGTCCGGCATCGCCGTCGACGTTCATCCAGCCATGGCGCGACATCTCGGCATCGAGTTGCCCGCCCTCCCAACCGGCATAGCCGAGCGCGACCAGGAATCGTTCGGGCCCGGTCCCGCCCGCGATCGCGCGCAGCACGTCGACCGATCCCGACAGCGCCCATTTGCCCGCGACGTCGATCGTGTCCTGCCCGCCCCATCCGGCATCGTGCAGCACGAAACCGCGCCGCGTCTCGACCGGACCGCCCTGATGGATCGGCACGTCGGGCGCCGCCCCCGGCTCGATCTCGAGCTGCGCCAGCAGCGCGTGCAGCGATAGTCCCTCGATCGTGTCGCCGATGCCGACGCCCATCGCGCCATCGGCGTCATGGCTGCACATCGCGATGACCGCATGGTCGAATCGGCGGTCGCCGATACCGGGCATCGCCAGCAATATCTGTCCGGTCAGGAATCGGGTCTGGTCCATGGTCGTCCGACGCTAATCGCCCGATGATCCGGACGCCATGCTTGAAAACGGTCGAGACCGCTCCCACGCTCCGCCGGTACGCAGCGTTGCGTGCCGAAATTTTTCCCGGAGAAGATGATGACGATCAAGATCGGTGACCGCCTGCCCGATGCCAAGCTGGTCAAGGTCACGCCCGACGGCCCCGATCAGGTGTCGACCGGCGACTTCTTCGCCGGCCGCCGCGTCGCGCTGTTCTCGGTACCCGGCGCCTTCACGCCGACCTGCTCGGCCAAGCATCTGCCGGGTTTCGTCGAACAGGCACAGGCATTCCGTGACAAGGGCGTCGACGAAATCGCCTGCACCGCGGTCAACGACGCGTTCGTGCTCGACGCCTGGGCCAAGGCCGGCGACGCGGGCGGCAAGGTGACGATGCTGGCCGACGGCAATGCCGACTTCGCCAAGGCGACCGGACTCGACATGGACAGCTCCGCCTATGGCATGGGCATCCGGTCGAAGCGCTATGCGATGCTGGTCAATGACGGCGTGGTCGAGGCGCTGCACGTCGAGGCACCGGGCGAATTCAAGGTCAGCTCGGCCGAAAACCTGCTCGCCTCGATCTGACGCGATCGGCCGGTTTCGATACGTCCACGTCGGAACCGGCCGCGCCCTGCCGGGTTGACCAGTGGTTACGCAGCCATATCGAACGCGAAAGGGCACCGTCATGACCACCACGACGACCACCAAGCAAGCCGTCAACGACGTCGCCGACACCTCGGGCAGCTTCGCCGAGAAAGCGTCGGCCACCTATGCGTCGGCCAAGGAAAGCGTGAGTGACGCCGCCGCCAAATCGCGCGACGCGGTGGTCGACGCGGCCGGCAAGACGCGCGAGGCGGTGGCCGAAACCGCCAAGTCGACTGCCGAGACGGTGAAGGCCCATCCGGCCGCCACCGCCGCGATCGTCGCCGGTGCCGCCGCTGCCATCGCCGGTGCCGCCTTCGGTGCATCGAAGCTGATCGAAAAGAAGCGCGAGGCGGATGCCAAGGGCGACGCGCCGAAGGTCACGCCCTCGGCGACCTGATCGCCCCGACCCGGTGCGCCTGCGGCGTGCCGGGTCTTGACCTGCCGCGCCCGATCGCCCTAGCCATGGTCGATGACGCAGGCTTCCGATATCGTCGCCGAACTCGATCGGCTCTATACCGCTTCCGTGGCACGGCTGCGCGCGGCGCTCGACCGTTACCTGACCGACGGCACCCGCCCGTCGTCCTCGGCACGGGTCGACGGCTCCTTCGCCTATCCCGAAATCCGCCTGACCTATCGCGGCGGCAGCGATCGACCGATGCCCTCGCGCGCCTATGGCCGGCTGACCACGCCGGGCGAATACCGGATCAGCGTTACCAAGCCGGCGATGTTCGCCGCCTATCTGACCGAACAGCTCGACCTGCTGATCGCCAACCATGACGTCACGGTCGAAGCGGTGGCCGGGCGGCAGGAAATCCCCTTCCCCTATGTCCTCGACGCCGGTCATGCGCTCAGCCTCGACGCGGTGTCGGCATCCGAACTGGCGCGTTTCTTCCCGGCGACCGAACTGGCGCATATCGGCGACGAGATCGCCGACGGCCTGTGGAACGCGCAGGACGACAGCCGCCCGCTGGCCCTGTTCGACGGCTTGCGCACCGACTTCTCGCTCGCCCGGCTGCGGCATTATACCGGCACCCCGCCCGAACATATTCAGCGCTATGTGCTGTTCACCAACTATCACCGCTATGTCGATGAATTCGTCCGCTGGGCCGGCGAGCAGTTGAAGCCCGCCGCCGACGGCACGCCCAGCCGCTATACCGCGCTGTCCGGCGCCGGCGGCGTGCTGGCCACTGCCGATGACGATGCCGAACGCATGGTCAGCGACAGCGCGTGGCGGCGGCACCAGATGCCCGCCTATCACCTTGTCGCGGCGGACGGCACCGGCATCACCCTCGTCAATATCGGTGTCGGCCCATCCAACGCCAAGACGATCTGCGACCACCTCGCCGTCATGCGGCCCGAGGCGTGGCTGATGATCGGCCATTGCGGCGGCCTGCGCCCCAGCCAGCGGATCGGCGACTATGTGCTGGCGCATGCCTATCTACGCGACGACCATGTGCTGGACGACGTGCTGCCGCCCGAAATTCCGGTACCGGCGATCGCCGAAGTCCAGGTCGCGATGGCCCGCGCGGCGGAGATCGTGTCGGGCCAGTCGGGCGACGAACTGAAGAAGCGCCTGCGCACCGGCACCATCGTCACCACCGACGACCGTAACTGGGAATTGCGCTTCAGCCGTTCGGCACTGCGCTTCTCGCTCAGCCGGGCAGTCGGGATCGACATGGAATCGGCGACGATCGCCGCGCAGGGCTATCGGTTCCGCGTGCCCTATGGCACCTTGCTGTGCGTGTCGGACAAGCCGCTCCATGGCGAACTGAAGCTGCCCGGACAGGCCAACCGCTTCTACGAACGCGCGATCAACGAACATATGCGCATCGGCATCGAAGCGTGCGAGCAGTTGCGGATCGAAGGCGCCGGCCTGCACAGCCGCAAGCTGCGCGCGTTCAACGAACCGCCGTTCCGGTAAGGCCCCCTCCGTCCACCGGGATCGAATCCGGGTCTGTGCGGACGCCCGCTGCACCGTGTCCCCGCGAAGGCGGGGACCCAGGGTCAGATGCGCAGTCCGTTGTTTTGCTTGGCTTTGGACCCCGGCCTCCGTGGGGTACGAACACGCAGGGACGCAGACAATGGACGGTCGCTTAGGTCTCGATCACGTCCGGAGTGACGGACGGTCGCAGCGAGATACTCTTTAAACCTTGTACCGATCGGTCGGGATCTGCGCTTCGCTCGCCGCCGCGCTCTTGTGGAACAGCGCCTTGTCCTCGGGCCGGAACGCCCAGCGCCACAGCACCGCGAAATAGATGCCGAGCATGATCGGAATCCCGAACAGCAATTCCGCCCATTCGTAGCGTTTGGGCAGGCGCATGATCAGCGACCCGGCCACCGCCGCCGCCATCACTGCCCATATGAACGCCGGCCGGAAATCGCGGACGCTGACGCCCAGCAGCTTCGACAAAAGCCCCGACTTGATGATCGACCCCAACCCGACCGTCGTCGCCAGCGCCATCGCCGGCCCGACCGCCGCATAGTTTTGGGGCAGCCCCAGCGCGCGCATCAACGCGACCAGCGCGAAACTGAGCAGTACCTGAAACGTCAGCAGCCCCAGCGAGATCATGAGATTGCGGTGCCGCGCGATATAGACCAGCGCCGCTTCCGACACCGCACCCTTCGCCGCCAGCACCTCGGCGACCAGCAGGAACGACAGCGCCCCCGCCCCGCTGACGAACTCGCGCCCGACCACGCCCATCACGCCCGAGGCCGGGATGCTGCCGGCCAGTGCCAGCGCCGCCTGCGCGGTGATGATCCAGAAGCCGACCTGCCGCACCTGTCGCGCGACCGCCGGCTTGTCCCCGGCGGCCAGGCTTTGGGTGATGACCGGCCCCAGCACCGGATCGAAGCTGGTCTTCAGCTTCTGCGGCAGCGACGCGACCTGTTGCGCCATGTAGTAGATGCCGACGATCGCCGGCCCGAACAACAGCCCCAGGATGAAGCGGTCGACGTTGCGCGTGCCCCATTCGATCGCGTCGGCGCCGGCCAGCGGCATGTTGCGCTTCACCAGCGCCAGCATCGGCCGCAGATGCGGCGACCAGCCATAGGGCAGGCCATAGCTGCGGATGAACGGCACGATCGATGCGACCAGCGCCGCCGCCATCGACAGCACATAGCTCATGATCAGTCCGTCGCGCGTCGAATAATAGCTGAGCGCCCATGCCGCGATCGAGATCGTCCACGGTTCGATCACCGCCCGTGCTGTCACCGCTGCCTTGACGTTCAGCCGATAGGCGAGCGCCGCCAGACTGACGTCGGACCATGCGATGGCGAACACGATCAGCGGCAGCAGCCGCTCGAACCCGATCACCCGACTGTTCGGATACATGATCTGCGGAAACACGAACAGCACGGCGCTCGCCGCGACCGACAGGATGAACGCCACTGCCAGCGCGTCCCACACGACATGGGCATGCGGCCGGTCGGTCGACGACAGCGCCTGCGCAAGGCCCCGCTTCAGCCCCAAGGTCGCGACCAGCGCCGCCAGTTCGACCACCAGCACCGCCAGCGCGAACCGCCCCACGATCTCGGGACCATAGATGCGGCCGGCGATGAACAGGAACGGCAACCGCGCAACCAGCCGCAGGACGAACCCGAACACGTTCGTCCGCCCGCCCTTGGCGAGTGCGGCGATATCGTCGGCGGGCTGGGTCGGCGCGTCGGTCACGCGACGCGCGGGTGTTGGGTCATCGCGGCGTCATACGCGAGGGCGGCGGCTCCCCATAGCCCCCTGTTGCGCTTTGGGCGCGGGGTGCGGCTTGCGGGCAACGGTTGGACCGGTTGCTTCGTGTCAGAACGGCGGCGGAAATGCTTTCGACACGCTGGCGCGACCCGGCGTCCGCGGATGGACCTGTAATATGACGATGGCTGGCGTCTGGCCTTGCAGCGAAACGGCGAACCCATCGCCCGTTCGCGACATGATCCATGCCCTGCGACCGGCAAGTTCCCGGAGGATGGTCGCCCGCGACCGACAGAACCCTGCATCGCCGGTATCGTCCCGGCAATCGAACGCCACCCGGACGCGGCCGGTTCGGACCCGTTCGAATTGAGCCAGTGCCGCCAACCCCGTCATCTGGTCTATGCCGGGGTTCAGATGAACATAGTCCGTCGTCGGGCATGCCGACGTCGCGGTCAGCGCGACCTCCGTCATGGCGTAGACGGTATTAAGGACGAACGGCCCTCGCCGCTCGAGCGTCGGCGAACGAAAACTGGCCCGCCACCGATGCCGGGCGCAACCGCTACCGTTCCGCACCGGTTGTTCGATCAGGTCGCGGTCGACAAATCCCGGTGGTGCTATATGCCCCGGTTCAACCTTGACGACGGCCGCGATCGGTTCGTGTGTCTTGCCGGCCAAGACCGCCGCCCCCGCTTCCGCTGGCGCCATTTGATCGACCGCCGCTACCGTCGGCGCCGTTTGCAGGACCAATGCCAGCGCCAGCATCAATGCGCCGCGCCCCAGCTCGGCCCGGTCCCGATCTCCACCCCCAGCGGCACCGTCAGCTGCACCACCGGTTCGGCCGCCGTCTCCATCACCCGCCGGATCACCGGCGTCGCCGCCTCGACCAGCCCCTCGGGCAGTTCGAACACCAATTCGTCATGCACCTGCAACAGCATCCGCACCTCGTGCAGGCCCGCCTCGGCCAGCGCCGGCCCCATCCGCGCCATCGCGCGCTTGATGATGTCGGCGCTCGTCCCCTGGATCGGGGCGTTGATCGCGGCGCGCTCCGCGCCCTGGCGTTCGTGCTGCACCTTCGACTTGATGCGCGGGAAATGCGTCTTGCGCCCGAACAGCGTCGTGGTGAAGCCCGTCGTCCTGACACTCTGCGTCGTCTCGGCGATATAGCGGTTGATGCCGGGGAAGCGGTCGAAATAGCGATCGATCATCGCCTGCGCTTCCTCCGCGCTCACGTCCAGCCGCCCGGCCAGCCCCCAGCGACTGATGCCGTAGAGGATCGCGAAGTTGATCGTCTTGGCCCGCCCGCGCGTGTCGCGGTTGACCTCGCCGAACAGCTCCTGCGCGGTGATGCTGTGAATGTCGTCGCCGCGCTCGAACGCGTCGCGCAACTGCGGCACGTCGGCGATATGCGCCGCCAGCCGCAATTCGATCTGCGAATAATCGGCCGCCAGGATGACATTGCCCGGCTCCGCCACGAACGCATCGCGGATCTGCCGCCCGACTTCGGTGCGGATCGGGATGTTCTGCAGATTGGGATCGGTCGACGACAGCCGCCCGGTCTGCGCGCCGGTCAGGCTGTACGACGTATGCACCCGCCCGGTCGCCGGGTTGATCTGCGCCTGCAACGCATCGGTATAGGTGTTCTTGAGCTTGGTGAGCTGGCGCCAGTCGAGCACCTTCGCCGCGATCGTCGCGCCCGGCGAATCCTTGTCGGCGGCGATCCGCTCCAGTTCGTTGACGTCGGTCGAATAGACGCCCGACTTGCCCTTGCGCCCGCCCTTGATGCCCAGCGTCACGAACAGCACGTCGCCCAGCTGTTTCGGGCTGCCGATGGTGAACTTCACCCCGGCCAGTTCATGGATTTCGCCTTCGAGCGCGGCGATCCGGGTCGAGAAATCGTCGGACAGCCGCGCCAGCACCTGCGCGTCGACCTTGATCCCCGCAATCTCCATATCGGCGATGACGCGGACCAGCGGCCGGTCGACCATTTCGTACACCTTGGTCGCCTGTTCGTACGGCAGGCGCGGCTTGAACCGCCGCCACAGCCGCAGCGTCACATCGGCATCCTCGGCGGCATAGCGGGTCGCGGTCTTCAGATCGATCTCGCCGAAGCCGACCTGCTTCTTCCCCGTCCCCACCACATCCTTGTACGCGATGCAGCTATGCTGGAGGTGCGTCGCCGCCAGCTCGTCCATGCCGTGCCCGTGCAGCCCCGCGTCGAGGTCGAAGCTCATCACGATCGTGTCGTCATAGGGCGCGACATCGACGCCCGCGCGCGACAGGACGATCATGTCGTACTTCAGATTATGCCCGATCTTCAGGACGCTCGGGTCCTCGAACAGCGGCTTCAACGTCGCCAGCACCGCCTCGCGCGTCAATTGCTCGGGGCGCTCGGCAAACATGTCGGTCCCGCCATGGCCGATCGGCACATAGCAGGCGAGGTTCGGGTGCAGCGCCATGCTGATCCCGACCAGTTCGGCGCGCGTCGCGTCCAGTCCCGTCGTCTCGGTATCGATCGCGACCCAGCCCTGATGCCGCGCCACCTGTACCCAGCGGTCGAGCGCCTCCTGCGTCACCACCGTTTCGTACGAATCATGGTCGCACGACGGCTCGTCCTCTTCGGCGACCGGCGCCGCCGCTGGCGCGACCGGTTCGTCGGCAACGCTCGACAGCTTGGTCAGCAGCGTGCGGAAGCCATGATGTTCGAGGAACGCGCGCAGCGGCGCCTCCGGTATCCCCTGCATCGCCAGCGCATCGAGCGGTTCGGGCAGCCCGCCATCGCATTTCAGCGTCACCAGCACCTTCGACAGCCGCGCATTCTCGGCATGTTCGATCAGATTGTCGCGCAGCTTGCCCTTTTTCATGTCCGGCGCGGCGGCGAGCACGGCTTCGAGGTCGCCATGTTCGGCGATCAGCTTCGCGGCGGTCTTCGGTCCTACCCCCGGCACGCCCGGCACATTGTCGACGCTGTCGCCCATCAGCGCCAGCACGTCGCCCAGCTGCTCGGGCCCGACGCCGAACTTCTCGCGCACATGATCGGGGCCGAGCGTGCGGTTGTTCATCGTGTCGAGCATGTCGACCGACGGATCGGTCATCAGCTGCATCAGGTCCTTGTCGGAACTGACGATCGTCACCGCCCAGCCCTGCGCCAGCGCCGCCTGCGTATAACAGGCGATGATGTCGTCGGCCTCCAGCCCCTCTTCCTCGATGCACGGGATCGAGAAGGCGCGCGTCGCATCGCGGATCATCGGGAACTGCGGGACCAGATCCTCGGGCGGCGGCGGCCGATGCGCCTTATACTGGTCGTACAGGTCGTTGCGGAACGTCTTCGACGATTTGTCGAGGATCACCGCCATATGCGTCGGCCCGTCGGCCTTATGCAGCGCGTCGGCCAGCCGCCACAACATCGTCGTATAGCCATAGACCGCCCCGACCGGCTCCCCATGCTGGTTCGTCAGCGGCGGCAGCCGGTGATAGGCGCGAAAGATATAGCCGGAGCCGTCGACGAGATAGAGATGAGGCATGGGGCGGAGATAGCAGCGCCCGTGCCCCGGTGCGAGGGGGTGCGCCGCCCGAAATTTGGCCACCAAAGCATCCGGTTGCAAATCGGCATGTTTGCGCTACCATCGCTGCAGACCGGAGAAAACCGGCAGTTTTGGGAGGATGATGATGGCGACGACCACCCGGCGTGGCGCGATGGTGCTTGCCCTTGGCGCAGCGGTTTCGGCCTGTGGCGGATCGAGCGGTTCCGGCGGGTCCGTGACCCCCGCGCCGACACCGACACCGACTCCCACTCCGACACCCACGCCTACGCCTACGCCGACCCCTTCGCCCAGCCCGACCACCGGCATCGCCACGGTTGCCGCCTCCCGCAACATGCGGTTCGGCTCCGCCTTCGCCTTCAGCACCGGGACCGACGCGGCATCCTTCACCAATCCGGACTATGCGACGTTGCTTCGACAGGATTGCAACATCCTCGTTCCCGAAAACGAGTTGAAGTGGGAAGCGATCCGGCCCAGTTCGACGACCTACGACTTCACCCGCATCGACGCGATGCTCGCCTCCGCGCAAAGCGCGGGCATCCCGGTCCGTGGCCACACGCTGCTCTGGTATCTGCAAGAGCGCTTCCCCGGCTGGCTGCGCAACTACGACTTCGGTAGCGATCCCAAGGCGGAGGCAAGCCGCCTGGTCCGCGAGCATATCCAGACCGTTACCCGCCGCTTCGCCGGCCGTATCCAGAGCTGGGACGTCGTCAACGAAGCGATCGTGCCCGGCACCGGCGCGTTGCGCACCAACGCGCTCGCCACTGCGGTCGGCAACGACACCACGTTGCTCGACCTTGCCTTCATTACCGCGCGGCAGGAACTGCCGACCGCCGAACTGGTCTATAACGACTATATGGACGCCGGCATGCCCAACCACCGGCAGGGCGTGCTGAACCTGTTGAAAGGGTTCAAGGATCGCGGCGTGCCGGTCGATACGCTCGGCATACAGTCGCATCTCGGCTTCTATTCGCCCGACAGCGCGCGTTCGATCGCCGACTATAACGTCAACAACATGAAGCCTTTCCTCGATCAGGTCGTGGCGATGGGCTATAAGTTGAAAGTCACCGAACTCGACGTCAACGACACCCAGCGCGAAGGATCGATCGATCAGCGCGACGCCGATTCCGCGCTGCTGGTCCGCGCCTATCTCGACCTGTTGATGAGCTATCCGCAGATGAACGAGGTACTGACCTGGGGACTGGTCGACAAATATAGCTGGCTGCAGTCGAGCGAATTCGGCACCCGCCGCGACGGCCTGCCCAAGCGCCCGCTGCCCTATGCCAGCGACTATCGCGCCAAGCCGATGCGGCAGGCGATCGTCGACGCGTTCACCGCGACGACGCGGCGGACCTGACCATGATTGACAGGTCTGCGGCGGTGTGAAGAATAGCGGGACGGGCCAATGCGGACGCCCGTTCAGACGGTTCGTCCAAGTTCCGCTCCACCGGCCGCGTTCGCGCGGTCTTGGGAGCGTTCGTTCATGGAAGTCACCGCGTCGGCGCGTCCGCCCGCCATCGGGTTGATCGCACTGTTCCTCAAATTCCTGCGCTTCGGCTGCCTCGCATTCGGCGGGCCAGTCGCGCAGATCGCGATGCTGCGGCAGACACTGGTCGAGGAGGAAGGCTGGATCGACAAGCGGCGGTTCAACCGGCTGCTCGCGGTGTTGCAGGTTCTGCCCGGACCGGAGGCGCACGAACTCTGCGTCCATTTCGGCGTGCTGGCGCGCGGGCGGATCGGCGGGCTGCTTGCCGGGCTCGGCTTCATGCTGCCCGGCTTCTGCCTGATGCTGCTGGTCGGGTGGCTGTATGTGAGCGTCGTGCAGGGCAGCGCCGGGCTGGGTAGCGTGCTGCTCGGCGTTCAGGTCGCGATCCTCGCCGTGATCCTGCGCGCGGTGGTGCGGATCGGGCAGCATGTGGTCGAGGACCGGTTGCTGGGGCTGATCGCGGTCGCCGCCGCCGCCGCGACGCTGGCCGGCGTGCCGTTCTGGATTCCGCTGCTGGTCGGCGGCGGCGTCTATGCGGCGAAGGCCCGGCCGGTACTGGCAGCGGCGATCGCGGTGGCCGGCGTCGTCGGCGCGATCGGCGCGCTGCACATCGCCGCCCCCGCCCCGGCCGGATCGGTCGCGCAGCCACTGACGATTTTCGCGTTGTTCGTAGCGGGGTTGAAGGGCGGACTGCTGACCTTCGGCGGGGCCTATACCGCCATCCCCTATGTCCGGGCCGATACCGTCGGGCGCGGCTGGATCGGCGACGCCGCGTTCCTCGACGGGGTCGCCTTCGCCAATGTTCTCCCCGCGCCGCTGGTGATCTTCGCGACCTTTGTCGGCTTCGTCGCCGGGGGGCTGGCCGGCGCACTGGCGATCACGCTCGGCATGTTCCTGCCTGCCTTCGCCTTCTCGCTCCTCTTTTTCGAACGGCTGGAGGGGATCGTCGATGCACCGTCGCTGCGTCACGCGCTGACCGGAATCGCGGCGGCGGTGGTCGGGATCATCGCCGCGACCTTCGTGCAACTGGCGCTGGCGACGGCAGGACGTGTCGGCGCGGTCGCGATCGGGTCGGGCCTCTTCGCCGTTGCCCTGTTCATGGCGTGGCGGTGCAAGGGCGGCTGGGTGACGCCTGCGATCGTCGTCCTCGGCGCGATGGTCGGCACTCTGTTCTTCTGATTACGGGGTAATCGACCTTCCACGGTTGGTCACACCGATCGTCACCCCGGACCCGATCCGGGGTGACAAGACGAAGATGGTTTCGACCAACGCCGGACACGTTCGCCGAATGCCAATCGGTCGCAGGCCGGCGATCCCGCAAGTCACCTCGCTCCCCGGAAAAGTCCGTGCTAAGATCGCTCCGCTTAGTTCATCGGGGGGATGACTCATGGCGACTGTAGCGCGCGCATCGCGGACAAGAACAGACGAACATCGTTTCTTTCTGTTGTCGGCGCTGGCAATGGCATTCGTGCTGATTGCCGGTTTCTCCACCAGCCTCCTCGCCGGACGTTCCTCGTTCGGGCTGCCGGCCATCTACCATGTCCATGCGGTCATTTTCATGGGCTGGATCGCCCTGTACATCACGCAGAACGCACTGGTCGCCGGACAGGCGCTACGCTGGCACCGCCGGTTCGGCTGGCTGGCGCTGGTCTGGCTGCCGGTCATGGTCGCGCTGGCGATCACGGTCACCGTCACGTCCGCGCGCGACCATGGCGGGCCGCCGGTGTTCGACGTGAACGCCTTCCTGATCGGCAATATCGTCGGGGTCCTGACCTTCGCCGCGCTGGCCGGCATGGGCATTACACTGCGCCGACGCACCGACTGGCACCGCCGGCTGATGTTCTGCGCAATGGCGGCGATCACCGGGCCGGGCTTCGGGCGCCTGCTGCCGATGCCGTTCCTGATCCCCTGGGCGTGGTGGATCGCCGCGCTGGTCGCGCCGTCGATCTTTCCGGTCATCGGCATGATCGCCGACCGCCGGCGGATCGGCCACGTCCATCCCGCGTGGTTCTGGGGATGGGGGTTCTTCGCCGCCATGTTCCTGCTGGCCGAATTGTTCGCCTATAGCAGTTGGGGTTTGGCGCTGACCGATGCCGTCATTGCCGGCACGCCCGGTGCAGCGCGGCCGATGGCGGCGTTCTTTCCGCGATAGCGAACGGCCCCGGAATCGCTTCCGGGGCCGTTTTCATCCTTGGTGGCCCGACGTGGCGAAGCCACGTCGTCGGTCCTTGCCTCGGGCAAGGCCGGCCGGGCGAGCCTTGGTCGGCCCGGCGCGGCTTAAGCCGCAGCCTTCGCCCGGCTCGCCTTCTTCCGCTCGTGCGGGTCCAGATGGCGCTTGCGCAGACGGATGTTCTTCGGCGTCACCTCGACCATCTCGTCATCGTCGATGTAGGCGATTGCCTGTTCCAGCGTCATCTTCTTCGGCGGGGTCAGGCGGATCGCATCGTCCTTGCCGCCCGATGCGCGGAAGTTGGTCAGCTGCTTCGCCTTCATCGGATTGACCTCAAGGTCGTCCGTCTTGGCGTTCTCGCCGATGATCATGCCTTCATACAGCGCTTCGCCATGGCCGACGAACAGGATGCCGCGCTCTTCGAGCGGACCCAGCGCATAGCCCTGCGCTTCGCCGGCGCCGTTCGAGATCAGCACGCCGTTCTTGCGGCCTTCGATCTGGCCCTTGTGCGGACCGTATTTCTCGAACAGCCGGTTCATGATGCCGGTGCCGCGCGTGTCCGACAGGAATTCACCGTGATAGCCGATCAGGCCGCGCGACGGTGCCGAGAAGGTGATGCGCGTCTTGCCACCGCCCGACGGACGCATGTCGGTCATCTCGGCCTTGCGCTGGTTCATCTTGTCGACGACCGTGCCCGAGAATTCCTCGTCCACGTCGATCACGACGGTTTCATACGGCTCGGTCTTGTTGCCCTGCTCGTCGGTGCCGAACAGCACGCGCGGACGCGAAATGCCCAGCTCGAACCCCTCGCGGCGCATCGTTTCGATCAGCACGCCCAGCTGCAATTCGCCGCGGCCCGCGACTTCGAAGCTGTCGCGGTCATCGGCTTCGGTGACCTTCACCGCCACGTTCGACTCCGCTTCGCGCATCAGGCGGTCACGGATCATGCGGCTGGTGACCTTGGTCCCCTCACGCCCCGCCATCGGCGAATCGTTCACGGCAAAGCGCATCGACAGCGTCGGCGGATCGATCGGCTGCGCCTTGAGCGGCACGCTGACCGAGGTGTCGGCGATGGTGTTGGCGACGGTGGCGACGGTCAGGCCGGCAAGGCTGATGATGTCGCCCGCCTTGGCTTCGTCGACCGGCACGCGGTCGAGGCCGCGGAACGCCATGATCTTCGACGCGCGGCCGGTTTCGATCACATTGCCGTCATTGTCGAGCGCGTGGATCGGCTGGTTCAGCTTCACCGTGCCCGAATTGACGCGCCCGGTCAGGATGCGGCCGAGGAAGTTGTCGCGGTCGAGCAGCGTCACCAGGAAGGTGAACGGCGCATCGACGTCGAGCGCGGGCGGCGGGACGTGCGAAACGATCGTCTCGAACATCGGCTGCAGCGTGCCTTCGCGCGCGTCCATGTCGGTCGAGGCATAGCCGTTGCGGCCCGACGCATAGAGCACCGGGAAATCGAGCTGTTCGTCGTTCGCGTCCAGCGACACGAACAGGTCGAACACTTCGTCCAGCACTTCCTGAATACGCGCGTCGCTGCGGTCGACCTTGTTGACCACGACGATCGGCTTCAGGCCCAGCGCCAGCGCCTTGCCGGTCACGAACTTCGTCTGCGGCATCGCGCCTTCCGACGAATCGACCAGCAGCACGACGCCGTCGACCATCGACAGGATGCGTTCCACCTCGCCGCCGAAATCGGCGTGGCCGGGCGTGTCGACGATGTTGATCCGCACCGGTTCGCCACCCGCCGGCGGCACCCATTCGACCGAGGTCGGCTTGGCGAGAATCGTGATCCCGCGTTCCTTTTCGAGGTCGTTCGAGTCCATCGCGCGTTCTTCGACGCGCTGATTGTCGCGGAACGTGCCGGACTGACGGAACAACTGATCGACGAGCGTGGTTTTGCCGTGATCGACGTGGGCGATGATCGCCACGTTGCGAAGGCTCATGGTGTTTCCTGGATACT
Source organism: Sphingomonas sp. BL-S-05 (assembly GCF_055521695.1). Taxonomy (NCBI): domain Bacteria; kingdom Pseudomonadati; phylum Pseudomonadota; class Alphaproteobacteria; order Sphingomonadales; family Sphingomonadaceae; genus Sphingomonas; species Sphingomonas sp. BL-S-05. The sequence goes on from NZ_CM145499.1 coordinate 2,033,516, forward strand.
GCGGGAGTGCAATTGGCCGCGCGCTTAGCGTATTTCGCGCCAAACCGGAAGTCCCCCCTTTGTTGCGTCGCGGCATATGGACGGAAGAAAGGGAATTTTCGCGCAGAGGCGCAGAGGCGCGGAGCGTTGCGACCGGCGCGAACGTCACCCGCGCCAGCGGCCTGATTCCCGTTTCGCCGATCTGAACGTCTCCCGATCGCGCGCCATCGCCTCTCGTACACCCTCTCTGCGCCTCTGCGCCTCTGCGCGAACCACCTTCATCTACTCGCGACGCCCACACTTGCACCCCCAACGTGTATTACATAAATAGCACAGTTGAACGATACCGCCTCCGCATGGCATCAACCGGCGGACGACGTGGAGGAATTATGGCGACGCAGACGACCGACGAACCCGCGCTGGTGCTGACCCCGCCCGATCCGGTGCCGACCGTACCGGCGGCAAAGGCGGCCGGGCTGGTCCCGGTCGACGACGTCAAGAAGACCGAACTCCAGACCCGCGTCGACGACTTCATCGAGCAACTGGTCGCGCAGGACGTGAACTCGCCCGAATTCGGCAAGCGCGTCGATGCGATCAGCAACCTCGGCGCCCGCGAAATCCGCGAAGCCGCCGGCCAGTCGAACCGCTTCCTCGACCGCCCGGTCCGGGCGATGGATCAGGAATCGGGCGTCGGTGCCGACCTCGCCCAACTGCGCCGCACGATCGAGGATCTTGATCCCGGCCGGCAGGGCAATCTGCTCGAACCCAAGAAACTGTTCGGCATGATCCCGTTCGGCAGCAAGGTCCGCGACTATTTCGACGGCTATAAATCCGCGCAGAGCCATATCGCCTCGATCCTGAAGCGCCTGCAATCGGGCAAGGACGAGTTGTTGATGGACAATGCCGCCATCGATACCGAACGCGCGAACCTGTGGACCGCGATGGGCCGGCTCGAACAGATGATCTATCTCTCGCGCGAGATGGACGCGAAGCTGGAGGACAAGGCCAACGAACTGGATCACTCCGATCCGGCCAAGGCCAAGGCGATCCGCGAAACCGCGCTCTTCTATGTCCGTCAGCGCAGCCAGGACCTGCTGACGCAGATGGCGGTGACGGTACAGGGCTATCTCGCGCTCGATCTGGTCAAGAAGAACAATGTCGAACTGGTGAAGGGCGTCGACCGCGCCAGCACCACCACCGTCGGCGCGCTGCGCACCGCGGTGACGGTCGCACAGGCGCTGACCAACCAGAAGCTGGTCCTCGAACAGATCACCGCGCTCAACACGACCACCGCCAACATCATCGAATCGACGGGCAAGCTGCTCCGCTCGCAGACCGCGACGATCCACGAACAGGCCGCCGCCTCGACCATCCCCGTCGAAGTGCTGCAACGCGCGTTCCAGAACGTCTATGACACGATGGACGCGATCGACACGTTCAAGCTCAAGGCGCTCGATTCGATGAAGACCACCATCAACACGCTCGGCAACGAGGTCGAGAAGTCGAAGGGTTACATCGCCCGCGCCGAGGGCGCGTCGCAAAATGCCTCGGGTCAGGGCGAAACCTTCAAGCTGGAGGCGATGTAGGCCCATGTCGCGCAGCGACGAGGTACTGGAACGCGCCAGCCTGACGCTGGAACGCGCGCGCGAGCGCCATGGGCAGGTCGCGCCGCGCGCCCGGCGCCGGCGCGAGGCGGAGGTCCTGCGGCGTCTCGGCCGCATTGCGCTGGCCGATGGCGCGATCCTCATCGCGGCGCTGGTGCTGGGCTGGTTCGTCCCGCTCGGCGTCGCTGGCGCGCTGCTGGTCGTGACGCTGCTGATCGCCGCGACACTGTTCTTCGCCGCCTTGCCGGTCACCCGCCCGGTCGCAATCGAACAACTGGTACAGGCCCCGATCAAGTCGCTGCCGTCGCAGACCGAACGCTGGCTGGCGACGCAGCGCCCCGCTTTGCCCGCCCCTGCCGTCAGCTTGGCGGACGCCATCGGCATCAAGCTCGACACGCTCTCGGCGCAACTCGCCACCCTTCCCGACGACGAACCGGCCGCGTCCGAAGTCCGCAAGCTGCTCGGCGAACAACTCCCCGAACTCATCCGCGGCTACAACCGCGTCCCCGAACCGCTACGCCGCGTCGAACGCAACGGCCGCACGCCCGACCAGCAACTGGTTGACGGCTTGAAGATCATCGACACGGAGATCGCGGCGATGACCCAGCATCTGGCGCAGGGGGACCTCGACAGTCTCGCGACGCGGGAGCGGTATCTGCAGATCAAATATCAGTGTGAGGAATAGGGTCGGGTGGAGCGCTATCGCAGCAGCGCCTCGCCAATGAACCGGCCGTCCCACAAATAGAAACGACCCGCAGCAGTGAACGCCGGTATCGCATCGTCCGGCGAAAGCAGCGAAAAGCCTATTTGCCGGGTTTCGCCTGGCGCCAACGGCTGCATGAGCAGGGGATAGACGTCGTAACCCACTAAGGGTCGGAATTGCGAGGCCATGCAAAGGCATCGAAAGCCAGGTAAGATCGGTTCCGACCGCCCTCCTTCTTCAGGTGAATACAGGCGGACAGCGGCTGCGATATCGGGAGTCGCGGTCTTTATAAAATCGGGAATGTTCATCAGCCCTCGCTGTTCAATGGCAACGCGACCGAATCACTGATAATATCAGAACTCTTGTCAGCGGATCCCCGACACTAGATGGGGGATATGGTGTGGACGAATCATCCTAGTGTCGCCCCGAACTTGATCAAGACCTACGCGAAACTTTGCGCGGTCCTCCGCACACTCGCCGTCCCCCCGCGCAGGCGGGGGTCCAGAGCCAAGGAGAGCAGACGCCTGCGACTGGGGTCCCTGGACCCCCGCCTGCGCGGGGGTACGCAAGCAGGTCAGCGATCGGGACTTTCGCAGAGGTTTGGACTTGATCCGGGGTCCCGCTTCTACTTCGACGGGTAATGACCGCCACCTCCGGTCAGAGTCGAGGTGACACACGGCCAGTCCGATCGCGCCCCATCGCCGTCCTTAGTATCCCTTCGATCGATGGGGCCGCTCGTTTCGGCTGTCCTACAAGCTGGTATCGCCGCTATGCTCGGTCCGGCTCTTTCCTACTGTCGGCAATCACGGTTCAGCAACGCAAACGAGCAACACGCGCACGAACACGCCACAAGTGTGAACTTAGTGAACTTTGGCGGAAAAGCCGTGTAATTTCAATAGCGCTCCACATCCCAATCATGCCGCTGCACCATGACCGACGGCACCGCCCGTCCCTGTGCATCCCGCGACGGCCGGAACCGGAACGCCCGCTCGATCTGACGGCAGGTCGCGATGTCGATCGCGCGGTTGCCGCTCGACCGGCGGATGCGGCAATCGGTCGCGCGGCCATTGGGTTCGACGACATAGTCGACCTCGACCGTCCCGACGAACCCGTCCTCCGCCAGTTCGGCCGGCAGGCGTGCGCCCTGCAACGAACCGCCGATCTGCTCGGGCGGCGTGTCCCCACCGCCGCCGCCATCGCCATCCCCCGCGCCGCCACTGCCAAGGCCATTGCCGACCCCGCCCGCGCCGGTCCCCGGTCCGACCCGATCGGTCGCGCCCGACGAAGCATCGCTCCCCGGCCCCGCGACCGGCGCAGTCACCACCGGCGGCGGCACCTGCAGCGGCACGACCGGCGGCGTCGCGACGATCTCGGTCGCCTTCGATCGGATATTGGGCGGAGCCGCCCGCCCCTCGGGCCGTCCCTGCCGCACCACCTGCGGCACCGGCGGCGGAGGTGGCGGATCCGGCGGGGTCGGCAGGATGTCGAACGTCGCCAGCGCGCTTTGCGCCGCCCGCGGCACATCGACGCCCAGCCCGACGATCAACGCCCAGCCGAGCAGCACATGCAGCACGATGGTTACCCCCATCGCACCGATCCGCGTCCGTTCAGGGATTGCCGCCTGCATCGCCATGGTGCTGGCACAACGCCGATGAATGACGGCTGATCCGGGGTCAGCCGATCGACTTCCAGTCGTCGGTATAGCGTTCGACAAAATCGGTGAAGCTATCCGCCACTACCCTAATCGTATCGCTCACCCGCACGACCCGACCGTAGCATGAGCCGGGTTCGCAGCAGATTGCCCACGCACTGGACCAAATTAAAAAGTCGGCGAACAGCAGATATCTTGCCCCTTCGCTTGGAAGTTCGGGATCGCGTCCGCAGCCTTCTTCGTCCGGCAGGTTGCGGATACGTTCCAGCGGCCACCACGTCCCCATCTCACGATCCATCCCGCCTTCCGCGACGGGGCAGCCCTGCGACAGGTAAGCTTGAAAGTCGGCGGGCAATGTCACGTCGTAGCGCGCCGCCAGCGCAGCAACTCCCGCTGGGGAATGAGCACCGGTCGATACCTCGCTACCGGTCGCCTGCCACCACAGGTTCAATAACTGCCAAGCCCGATCGGGGCCTTTACCCACGCCGGCCAGAGCCGACAGGTCAGGTTTCGGTATAGGTGCAACAGCCCGGTCGAACATCTCGCGCAGCCGCCGAAACATCTACCGCTTCCCCAGCGCCACGATCGCCCGGTCGCGCAGCCGTTCCACCGCCGCCGCGTGGATCCCCGGCGCCGCCGCCATCACCCCGAAGAACTGCGGGCGCGGCTGGTTGAAGCGCAGCTTGCGGCCGATCGCGTCGGTCACCGTCGCCCCCGCCTCACGCGCCAGCAGGATGCTCGCCGCCACGTCCCACTCATTGCCCCAGCGGATCGTGGCGAGGAAATCCGCCTCGCCCGCCGCGACCATCGCCATGCGCAGCGCGATCGAATTGGGCTTGGCGACCATCAGCAGGTCGCGATCCGCCTTGGGCAGCGCATCGACCGGCGTCCGGCTGCCGGCAAAGTCGATCCGGTCGCTGACCGCCAGCCGCTGCCCGTTCAGCCACGCACCACCACCGGCCGAAGCCGTCCAGCGCTGCTGCCGCACCGGCGCGTCGAGCACCCCCAGCACCGGCTGGCAATCCTCGACCAGCGCCACCGACACTGCCCAGCCGTCGCGCCGGCGGATATAGTCGCGCGTCCCGTCGATCGGGTCGACGATCCACACCTGCCGCTTCGCCAGCCGCACCGCGTCGTCCGCCGTCTCCTCGGACAGCCACCCCGCTTCCGGCAACAGCGCGCTCAATCGCTCGCGCAGCAGCCGGTCGACGGTCAGGTCGACCTCGCACACCGGATTGCCGGGCGCCTTCTCCCATGTCGCGAAATCGCCATGCCAGCGCGCATGCGCCAGCGCCGCCGCCTCGGCGGTGATCGCTGTTACCTGTTCGAGCAGCGCGGCGTCAGCCACCCGCCACCGTCATGCCATCGACCCTGAGCGTCGGCACGTTGACGCCCTGCCGATGCTCCAGATCGCCCGCCGCGGTCAGCGACGCCAGCATCGAGCGCAGATTGCCGGCGATGGTGATGCCCGACACCGCCCGCGTCACCTCGCCGCGTTCGATCAGGAAGCCCGACGCGCCCCGGCTGTAATCGCCGGTCACCCCATTCACGCCCTGCCCGATCAGTTCGGTGATCAGCACGCCGCGTTCGATATCGGCGATCAGCGCCGCGCGCGTGCCCGTCCCGCCCGCCAGATGGACGTTGCCGGTCGTCACCCCCGGCGGTCCGCTCAGACCCCGCGAGGCATGGCCGGTCGGCTCCAGCCCCAGTTGCCGCGCCGATGCGCTGTCGAGCAGCCACGTCTCCAGCACGCCATGATCGACCAGCGCCATCGGCGATACCGCCAACCCCTCGCCATCGAACGGGCGCGCGCGCAACCCGTGCGGGCGGTGGGGATCGTCGATGATCGACAGGTTGGTCGGCAGGATCGCATGGCCCAGACAGTCGCGCAGGAAGCTGGTCCCACGCGCGATCGACGGGCCGGAGATCGCGCCGAGGATATGTCCGATCAGGCTGCCGCCGACGCGCGGGTCGAATACCACCGGCATCGCTCCGCCCGCCAGTCCCACCGGGTTCAGCCGCGCGACGACGCGCTCGCCCGCGCGCCGACCGACGCTTTCCGGATCCTCCAGCATCGCGCGGTGCCGCGCCGAATGATGCGCATGATCGCGCTGCATCCCCGCCCCCTCGCCCGCCAGCACGCTGGCCGAGATGCCGTGGCTGGTCACCGCATAGCCCTGCGCAAAGCCATGGCTGGTGGCGAAGGCGACGACGGCGCGGTTGTAACCGGCCGATCCTCCTTCCGAATTGCTGACGCCCGGCACCGCCCGCGCCGCATCCTCGACCGCGAGCGCCGCCTCGCGCAGCAACTGCGGGGGAACGTCGCCGCCGTCGTCGAGGTCGAGCAATGGCGGCGCGCCGTGCAGCAGCCGCTCGGCCGGGGCGAGGCCCGCCCAGCGATCTTCGGGCGCAGCGCGCGCCATCGCTACCACCCGCTCGGCCAGCGCATCCAGCCCGGCATCGGACAGGTCGGACGTCGACACGCTCGCCGATCGCTTGCCCACGAACACCCGCAGGCCCAGTTCGCTGCCCTCCGACCGGCCGACATCCTCCCGCTGTCCCAGCCGCACCGACACCGACAAGGCGGTATCGGCGACGAGGATCGCATCGGCGGCATCCGCGCCGTGCCGCTTGGCAAGGTCCATGGCGGCATGGGCACGATCGACGGCTTGGGACGGGCTTAGCATGGTCGGCACATGGGAAGCCGAAGCGGCGACGGCAACGCTCATGCCGCCTGCCCCACCACCAGCAGGCCGAGGAAGATCAGCAACCCGGCATCGCGGTTCGACCGGAACCGCCGCAGCGTGTTCGCACCCTCTGCGGGCTTCAGCGTCGCGACCTGCCACAGCAGATGCAGCGCGCCGGGCAGCAGCGCGGCCAGCGCCAGCGGCGTCGGGAACACGCGCCACACCGCCCCTGCCCAACAGGCGATGGCGACGGCATAGAGCAACGTCACGCCCGGCCGCACCTTACCGCCCATCGCCCGTGCCGAGGATCGCACCCCGACCATCGCGTCGTCCTCGATATCCTGACAGGCATAGATGGTGTCATAGCCGATCACCCACGCGATCGACCCGGCATAGAGCAACGCCAATGGCAGCCAGTCGTCGCTCCCCATCTGCGCCCAAGCGACCGGTGCCGCCCAGGAAAACACCATGCCCAGCCACGCCTGCGGCCACCAGGTGATGCGCTTCATGAACGGATAGGCGGCGACCAGCGCGAGGCTCGCCAGCGCCACGATCGCGGCGGTGAAGTTCAGTTGCAGCAGCACGACCAGCCCGATCAGGCTGAGGAACACCAGCCACGCCCATGCCGCCTTCACCGACACCGCGCCGCTCGCCAGCGGCCGATTGGCGGTCCGCGCCACCTGTCGGTCGAGATCGCGGTCGACGATGTCGTTATAGACGCAGCCCGCGCCGCGCATCGCGATGCTGCCGATCAGGAACCACAGCAGCATGTCCCACCGCTCGATCGCGCGTCCCGACAGCGCCATCGCCCAGGCCCCCGGCCAATAGAGCAGCCACCACCCGATCGGCCGGTCGAACCGTGCCAGCAGCGCGAACGGCCGCGCCGCCCGTGGCAGGACGGCGATCAGCCCGCGATGTTCGGTATCGGCAACCTGTTCGGACGCGGCGGCATGGGTCGGGGACGGCATGCAACCCTGCTGCCACGGCTGCGCGCGAAGCGACAGGGGGAATGCGCCGCGACGAACCGCCCGCCCGCCACGACGATCACCGGAAACTGACACAAGTTACGGAAATAAAGCCGATTTCTCCGCGACCTTCTCCGCCGGCGACCCGTTGCAACCGGACTGGTATCCAGCGGAGTGTCCCCGATGTACTATCACGACAAACGGCTTCAGTACCCCGTCACCGTCGAACGGCCCGATCCGGCGTTCGCGCGGATGCTGCAACAGGCGATCGGCGGTGTCGAAGGCGAGATCCGCGTCTGCATGCAGTATTTCTTCCAGGCATGGGGCAATCGCGCGCCGACCACCAAATATCGCGACATGCTGCTGCACACCGCGACCGAGGAGATCGGCCATATCGAGATGCTGGCGACCGCCGTCGCGCTCAACCTCGAAACCGCCCCCGCCTCGCTACAGGAAGAAGGCGCCAGCGACGGCATCGTCGGCGCGGTGATGGGCGGCCATAGCGCAAAGGCGTCGATCGAGGGGCTGATCCACAAGAACCTGCTGTCGGGGGGACTTGCGGCAATGCCGATCGATTCCGACGGCGTGCCGTTCAACATGAGCCACATCTATGCCAGCGGCAACGTCGCGGCCGACATGTATTGCAACGTCGCGGCGGAGAGCACCGGACGCGTGCTGGCGGTACGGCTGTTCAACGCCGCCCGCGACGACGGCATGAAGCGGATGCTGCATTACATGATCGCCCGCGACACCATGCACCAGCAGCAGTGGCTGGCGGTGGTCGAGGAACTGGGTGGTGCCGCCGCCAACCTGCCGATCCCCAACAGCTTCCCGCAGGAGCTGGAGGATCAGGCCAACAACTATAATTTCTACGCAACGTCGGTCGACGGCACCTTCCCCGAGGGTCGCTGGACCGATGGCCCCAGCGTCGACGGACGCGGCGAGTTCACCGTGTTCCAGAACAAGCCGCTGGGCGAGGAACCCGTCCTCGGTCCGGCCCGCCCCGACAGCGGTGCGCAGGACAAGCAGATCGGCTAAACCGGCAATCCCGCCGTCCCGTCCCGCGGGGCGGCGGGTCGCGCTTGTCAGCGCGCCTTGGCCTGCTTCGCATAATGATGGTGCATGGCGACGCAGCCGGCCGCCGCGCCCAGCAGCCCATGCCCCTTGCCGACGAAATGGCCGGCGACCGCGCCCGCGGCGGCACCGCGTACGCAGCCCTTGGCGAATGCCGGTTGCGCCGCCAGCATCGCCAGCGGCAGGACGATCAGCGAAAAGCCACGCATGTCGAACCTCCTTCGGACACCATCTCCGATGCCGGATACAGTGCCCGAAACGGCGGATTTGTTGCGTTAAACCTTCGTCATGCCGCGGTCACGAACCGGTCGCGCGCGTGGCCGATCACGGCTACAGACGGCGCATGGACCTCGACCAGTTGCTCAGCCATTATTTCGGATCGACCGACCCCGACACTGCCGATCCGGCGACGATCGCCGCCGCCCGCGAACGCATGGGCATCGACTTCGGTGTCGAACGCGATCCGTCGCGCCGCTTCGCGCTGTGGACGCTGATGGACGCGCTGGGCTTCGCCCCGCCTCCCGCCGAAGCGTTCGAGAAGCAACCGGCGCTGCGCGCGGCGGCGGAGCGCTATCTCGATGCCGCCTACCGGATCGAACGCGACGCGGAGACGCCGTGATGCCATGGGTGATGCTGACCGTCGCCGGGCTGCTGGAGGTCGTCTGGGCCTATTATATGAAGCTGTCCGACGGCTTTTCAAAACCGCTGCCGACCATCGCCACCTTCGTCACGATGTTCATGAGCTTCGGGCTGCTCTCGCTCGCGATGAAGCAATTGCCGCTCGGCACCAGCTACATGGTATGGACCGGTATCGGCGCGCTCGGCGCGTTCGTGGTCGGCATCGTCCTGCTCGGCGAAGCGGTGACGCCACTGCGCCTGACCGCGGCGGCGATGCTGCTCGGCGGGCTGGTGCTGATGAAGCTGGCGTCCTAACCCCGCGCCCATGCCCGCTACCCCCGCCTGGCCGCCCGATTCGTCGCCCCGCCTGTTCGTCGATCAGCCGCTCGGCCAGGGCGCGCAAATCCGCCTCGACGGCGCGCAGGCGCATTATCTGCTGTCGGTGATGCGCGTGAAGGACGGCGACACCGTCCGCCTGTTCGACGACCGGACCGGCGAATGGCGCGGTGTCGCGACACAGGTCCGCAAGCGCGACCTGATCCTCGACGTGACCGACCAGCTGCGCGACCGCGAGATCGTACCCGACCTCTGGCTGTGCATCGCCCCGACCAAGAAGGGCCGCATCGACTGGGTGATCGAAAAGGCGTGCGAGCTGGGTGTCGACCGCATTCTACCGGTGCTGACCCGCCGTACCGTCGTCGATCGCCTGAACCTCGACCGCCTGCGCGCGCACGCGGTCGAGGCGGCCGAGCAGTGCGGCCGCACCGCGCTTCCCGCACTTGCCGAACCGGTCAAGCTGACGGCGCTGCTGCGCGACTGGCCCGAGACCCGCACGCTGTTCTTCGCCGACGAAACCGGCGGCGTGCCCGCGGTCGAAGCGATGCGGGGCCACCCCGGCCCCGGCGCGATCCTGATCGGCCCCGAAGGCGGCTTCGATCCCGAGGAACGCGACGCGGTCCGCGCTTTGCCCCAGGCGGTCGGCATCGCGCTCGGCCCTCGCATCCTGCGCGCGGAGACGGCGGCGGCGGCGGCGACCGCCTTGTGGATGGCGGCGGCAGGCGACTGGTAGCCGGGCTATACCGATATCAACGACAGCCCCCTAGCGTCGCCCCTCCACCCCGTTTATGGGCGCGACCATGAGCACGAAGACCGTTTCGGACAGCAACGCAGCGGCCATCGAGGACCGCTCGCAACTGATCGCCTATTTCGCGGGGGGCGAGAAGCCGGCGGAACGCTGGCGGATCGGTACCGAGCACGAGAAATTCGTCTACCGCACTCGCGATCATGCTGCGCCGTCCTATGACGAACCGGGCGGAATCCGCGACCTGCTCGCCGGCCTCGAACGCTTCGGCTGGCGTCCGGTCGAAGAGGGCGGCAAGGTCATCGCGCTGACCGGCAAGGACGGATCGGTCAGCCTCGAACCTGCCGGGCAGTTCGAACTGTCGGGCGCACCGCTCGAAAACCTGCACCAGACCTGTGCCGAAACCGGCCGGCATCTCGATCAGGTGAAGGCGGTCGGCGACGAACTCGGCCTCGGCTTCCTCGGTCTCGGCATGTGGCCCGACAAGCGCCGCGACGAACTGCCGATCATGCCCAAGGGCCGCTATGGCATCATGCTGAACCATATGCCGCGCGTCGGCACCATGGGCCTCGACATGATGCTGCGTACCTGCACCATCCAGGTGAACCTCGACTATTCAAGCGAGGCGGACATGGTGCGGAAATTCCGCGTCGGCCTCGCGCTACAGCCGCTCGCGACCGCGCTGTTCGCCAATTCGCCCTTTACCGAAGGGCTGCCCAACGGCCAGCTTTCCTATCGCTCGCACATCTGGTCCGACACCGATCCGGCGCGCACCGGCATGCTGCCCTTCGTGTTCGAGGACGGCTTCGGCTATGAACGCTATGCCGACTATGCGCTCGATGTGCCGATGTACTTCGTCTATCGCGACGGCCGCTATATCGACGCCGCCGGCCTGTCGTTCCGCGACTTTCTGAAGGGCGAACTGGCGGTCCTGCCGGGCGAGAAGCCGACGATGGACGACTGGGCCGACCATCTCTCGACCGCTTTCCCCGAAGTGCGGCTGAAGACCTTCCTCGAAATGCGCGGTGCCGATGGCGGTCCATGGGGGCGCATCTGCGCGCTGCCCGCCTTCTGGGTGGGGCTGCTCTACGACCAGGGCGCGCTCGACGCGGCATGGGATCTGGTCAAGGGCTGGTCGATCGACGACCGGCAGGCGCTGCGCGACGCGGTCCCGGCGCTCGGTCTCGACGCGCCGCTGCCCGGCGGCGGTCGCCTGCGCGATGTCGCTGGCGAGGTGCTCGACATCGCCGGACGCGGCCTTTCCGCCCGTCGGCGCCTCGGTCCCTCGGGCGAGGACGAAAGCGGCTTCCTCGAACCGCTGCGCGAAGTCGTCCGGTCGGGCAAGGTCCCGGCACAGGTGCTGCTCGACAGGTTCGCCGGCGAATGGGCCGGCGACCTGACGAACGTCTACGACGAATACAGCTTCTGATATCCGGCTTCCGGATAACGATTTTCCTTATTCATCGAACTGCAATCGGTTTCACGCGTAACTGTCACCGACGACGCATAGGCGACCCCGGCCCGCGTTTCCGCGGTTCCGGGAGGGAATTTGATGTTGTCCGTAACCTTGCAGGCGCGCCGCCGCGCGCGCCTGTCGCTTGCCTCTTCGCTTGCGTCGCTGATCCTCGTCGCCCCTGCGGCGGCGCAGCAGATCGCGCCGCAGCCTGCCGCCGACGCTTCGACCGGGACGGACGATCAGGCCGACGGCACCGTCGTCGTGACCGGCAAGCGCACGACGCGCTCGGCCGTCGTCCTCGAAGCTGCGGAGATCCAGAAGGTCCTGCCCGGCGTCAATCCGGTCAAGGCGATCCAGACGCTGCCCGGCGTACAGTTCGAAACCGCCGATCCATGGGGTAACAACGAACAGAATATCGCGCTGTTCGTCCACGGCTTCAACCAGAACCAGCTGGGCTTCACCCTCGACGGCGTGCCGCTCGGCGACCAGTCCTACGGCAATTTCAACAGCCTGTCGCCGCAGCGCGCGGTCATCAGCGAAAATGTCGCGCGCGTCCGCCTGACCGCCGGTGCCGCCGACCTCGCCACCGCATCGGCCAGCAATCTCGGCGGCGGTCTGGAAACCTATACCGGCGATCCGGCAGCGGAAATGGGTGGCCGTTTCGGCCAGACCTTCGGCAGCTACGACGCCAGCCGCAGCTATCTGCGCCTCGACACCGGCCGTTTCGACGCGCTGGGCGGCAGCAACGCGCTCTACATCTCGGGCGTCCGCCAGAACGCCCGCGCCTGGGAATTCGACGCCCGGCAAAAGGGGTGGCAGGCCAACGCCAAGTTCGTCCACACGACGCCGACCACCACGCTGACCGGCTATTTCGCGTACAGCCAGAAGGACGAACCGAACCAGGATTCGGTCGCGCGCAACACCGGCAGCTTCGAACCCTATTACCGCACCGTCCTCTATCCCGACTGGCAGCGGGCGCTCGCCTATCTGGATGCGAACGGTGCCCCGCCGTCGAATAACCCGGCCAACTACACCAACTATTATGGCGACGCGCAGCGTACCGACTATCTCGCCTATCTGAAGCTCGAACAGAAGCTTGGCGACGGCATCGTCTTCAAGCTCCAGCCCTATTACCATCATGACGATGGTCAGGGGCAGATCGTCGGCCCGATCTCGGTCGCGGGCCTGCCGGGGCTGTTCCGCATCTATTATCCGGGTCAGAATCTGAAGCAGGTCTTCGGCAATTCGGGCTATGCGCTGCGCACCACCGAATATGGCATCAGCCGCGTCGGTTCGATGGCGGCGGTGACCGTCACCAGCGGCGACCATGTCTTCGACATTGGCGGCTGGTACGAACATAATCGCAATACCATCTTCCGCCGCTGGTATGCGGTCCCGGTCGGCAGCCCGCCCTCGCCCTATGAATATGCCGACCCGGCGCTACGCCGGCTGACCCAATATGCCAGCGTCACCGAATATGATCTGGTCCAGCTGCACGTGCAGGACCGGTGGCAGGTGACCCCGGCCCTCGCGATCGAGGGCGGCTTCAAATCCAGCCTGCAATTCGCCGAAGGCCGCATTCCGGTCCAGCCGCTGCCGGGCGCGCTGCCCGGATCGTCGACCGGTTTCCCGGAGGGACAGCTCGACACCCGCAAATGGTTCCTGCCCGCGATCGGCGCGGTGTGGGACGTGACGCCCAACGACCAGCTGTTCGGCCACATCCAGAAGAATGTGCGCCAGTTCCAGGCGTCGGTCGCCGCCGGCCTGTCGCCCTTCGCCGTCGGCAGCCAGCAGGCGTTCGACCAGATCAAGGCGAACACCCAGCCCGAATCGTCATGGACCTACGAAGCCGGCATCCGCTCGCGCCACAATGTCGATCTCGGCCCGATCACCGCGATCGAGGGTCAGTTGAGCGCCTATCACGTCGATTTCAGCAACCGCCTGCTGCAGATCAGCGCGACGCCGGTCATCGCCTCGGTCATCGGCGGCGTGTCGATCCTGCAGAATGTCGGCGGCGTCACGACCAACGGCATCGATGCCGCGGCGACGTTGCGCTTCGGCCCCGGCTTCTCGATCTACAATGCGCTGTCGTACAACCGGTCGCGGTATGACGACGACTATGTCAGCGGCACGACCACCATCGCGACGGCGGGCAAGGACGTGCCGAACGTCGCCCGCTGGCTGAACAAGACCGTCGTCACCGCCGCCTCGGGTCCGTTCGAGGTCCAGGCGATCGGCGATTTCGTCGGCCGCCGCTTCGCGACCTATACCAACGACCAGTCGGTACCGGGCCGCTATCTCGTCAGCCTGCAGGCCAGCTACACGTTGCCCGAAACCCTCGGGCTGGGCCTGCGCAACCCGCGCCTGTCGGTCAACATCACCAACCTGACCGATCGCAAGGGCGTCTACGAAATCATCGTGGGTGCCGCCGCGCGGACCTTCAACACCTATGCGCAGCCGCCGCGCATGGCGTTCTTCACCCTGTCGGGCGGGTTCTGATCGGGTCGGGCGGGGGCGTCACGCCCCCCGCCCGATCCCAAGTCGGGCAAGGGCGCGCGGGATGGCGCCATGGCGCGTCATCCAGCCGCTATAGGCGCGATAGACCGGGTCGGCACCCAGATGCCGTTCCTCGGTCTTCGCCCGCCAGTAATAGACGCCGCTGACCGCCGCCATGATCGCGGTGTTGCGCGCCGCCTCGGTCCAGCTGTCCGCCGTCGTCAGCACGGGAACCGTCGAAATCCACCAGAACAGGTTCTTCGACAGATAGGCCGGATGCCGGCTGAACGCATAGGGTCCGTGGGTCAGGATGCCGCGATGCGTCAGGTTCGAAAAGCGCAGGCCGAACGCCATCGTCGCCCACGCATAGATGGCGGTCAGCCCCACCAGCACCGCGCCGGTGATCCACAGCAACACCGGCTGATTGGCGAACCAGTGCGTCCAGTCCGCCGTCCCCGGATGGTAATCGAGCGGCCCGCCATCGGCCATCAGGATGAACGGCGGATAGCAGATCAGCGCCGCCGCCCAGCCGGCGGCATAGGGCGTGGCGGTGCGGATATGGCTGTCGAGCGGCCGCATCGCGAGGATATAGCCGGCGGTCGCGAACGCCACGTCGACCACGAACATGAAGGTGATGAGCCAGTTCGCCAGCGGCACCGGCCCGGTCAGGATGTCGGCGCGCTGGGTGCGGATGAACTCGCCGAACCCCGGCGGTACGATGGCGATCATGAAGGCGAGGAAGAACGCCTTCACCGCCCAGCCGCGCAGATGGTTATAGATTGCTTCCCGGTCGATCGGCTCGGGCAGGTGCATCGCCCATGCCCCCAGCGCCCAGCACCCGTCCTTCGGATCGACCAGCCGCCGGTCGATCCACAGCATGTACGGGATCGACAACAGGAACAGCGGCACCGCCGCCCATTCGAACGCCCACATCGAAAAGGCGAACCCGCCCTCCCAGTAAAACCGCCCGGTCGCATAGACGCCCGCGATCGCGCCCCAGGTCAGCCATAGCCCGGCAAGCTTGGTCAGGCTGATCTCGACCGTTTCGCGCCACGGCCGGACGTTGCTCCAGTCGATGCCCGTCGACGGGTTGCGATGCACCCTGTCGATCAGCAGCGACCACAGCACCATCGGAACGGCACAGGCGGCGACATTGACCAGCGCCGCATAGGGTCCGTCCATCCCGTAATGCCACGCAACCGCGATCCAGCAGCACAGCCCCGCCAGCCCGGCCAGCCCCACGCCGGTCGATACCGCCGATGCGGGCCGGGATTCGGGTTCGGCTTGCGTAGCCAACGACTTGGCGTGATACATGGTGCCATCCGCTATCACCGACATGGTAAGCATCCGGTGAAGCATATCCGCGTCCGAAGGAAGTCCCTGCCCTTGCGTACCCATTCGCTGCGTATCCCGCTGACCGCATTGCTGCTGACCACCGCCCTGCCCGCCACGGCCCAGATCAACCCGCCGGGCAACACCCTGCCGCAACCGACCCCGATCGTCGACACCGTGCCGGTGGCGCGCGACATCGACTATCCCGGCACGATCAAGCTCGACGTCGATGCGACCGATACCGTGCAGGGCATTTTCCGCGTGAAGGAAACGATCCCGGTGGCCCGCAGCGGCCACATGGTGCTGATGATGCCGAAATGGCTGCCCGGCAAACATGGTCCGCGCGGCGAGATCGAGAAGCTGGCCGGCCTCGTCGTCCGCGCCAATGGCCGCGAGCTGCCCTGGACCCGCGACGTCCTCGACATGTATTCCTTCCATATCGACGTACCCGCCGGTGCGCGGAATCTCGACGTGCAGTTCCAGTTCCTGTCGGCGCAGCAGGGCGATCAGGGGCGCATCGTCGTCACCCCCGAAATGCTGAACCTGCAATTCGAAGCGGTCAGCCTGTACCCGGCGGGCTATTACACCCGTCGTATCCCGATCGAGGCGTCGGTGCGCTATCCGGCCGGCTGGACCGCCGCATCGGGCCTGCCGTCGAAGCTGCAGGGCGGTGTCTATAAGTACGATCGCACCAGCTACGAAACGCTGATCGACTCGCCGGTGTTCGCGGGCAAATATTTCAAGCGCTTCCCGCTGACCGACCGCGTCGGGTTGAACGTCGTCGCCGACAAGCCGTCCGAACTGGCGGCCACCCCCGATCAGATCGCGGCACATACCCGGCTGGTCGAACAGGCGGTGAAGCTGTTCGGCGCGCAGCATTACGACAAGTATGAATTCCTGCTGTCGATCACCGACAAGATGGGCTCGATCGGGCTCGAACATCATCGCAGCTCGGAGAACGGCGTCGATCCCGGCTATTTCACCGACTGGAATTCGGGACCGGGCGAACGCAACCTCCTGCCGCACGAATTCACCCATAGCTGGGACGGGAAATACCGTCGCGGCGCCGACCTGTTCACCCCCGACTTCCGCACCCCGATGCGCAACTCGCTGCTCTGGGTCTATGAAGGGCAGACGCAATTCTGGGGCTATGTGCTGCAGGCGCGCTCGGGGCTGGTGTCGAAGCAGGATACGCTCGACGCCTATGCCGATATCGCCGCCGCACTGGACGCGCGCGAGGGGCGGCAGTGGCGCCCGCTGATCGACACCACCAACGATCCGGTCATCACCGCCCGCCGCCCCAAGGGCTGGGTCAGCTGGCAGCGGTCGGAGGATTATTACAACGAAGGGCTGCTGGTGTGGATGGAGGTCGACTCGATGCTCCGCAAACAGTCGGGCGGCACCCGGTCGATGGACGATTTCGCCCGCGCCTTTTTCGGGGTGCGCGACGGCGACTGGGGCGTGTTGCCCTATACGCTGGGCGATGTGGTCAAGACGCTGAACGGCATCCAGCCCTATGACTGGGCCGGCTTCCTCGACAAGCGGCTGAACGCCCGCACCGATCGCGCGCCGATCGACGGCTTCGCCGCCAATGGCTATCGCCTGATCTACACCGACACCCCGACCTCCTATCTGAAGGGACGCGAGAAGAGCACGGGCGGCGTGTCGCTACCCTATTCGCTGGGTCTCGGCGCGAACAAGGATGGCAAGGTGACCAGCGTGATCTGGGGCAGCCCCGCGTTCAAGGCCGGGTTCGAGATCGGCACGACCATCGTCGCGGTCAACGGCAGCGCCTACACCCCCGACCGGCTGCGCGATGCGGTGGGCGCGGCGAAGGGTACGAAGGAGCCGATCCTGCTGACCGTCAACATGAACGAAGCGGTGCGCGAGATCGCGGTCCCCTATCATGACGGGCATCGCTATCCCCGTCTGGAAAAGGTCGGTCAGGGCGATGGCGGGCTCGACCGGCTGCTTGCCGCGAAATGATCGTCGACCGGGCGGTCCCGTTGCGGGACCACCCGGTTGACCATGCGACGATTCCAAACAAAACGTGCTTCAACGGCCGATAATTCCGGGTAAAGGGCGCGATACTCACGCGTCCGTGCGAGAAAAGGGAGACTATCAATGCGCATCGACATGGTGCCGGTCGGCGACAATCCGCCGAGCAGCCTGAACGTCATCATCGAAGTTCCGACCGGCGGCGAACCGGTAAAGTATGAATTCGACAAGGCTTCGGGCGCGCTGTTCGTCGACCGCATCCTGCACACGCCGATGCGCTATCCGGCGAATTACGGCTTCGTGCCGCACACCCTGTCGCCCGACGGCGATCCGCTCGACGCGCTGGTCGTGTCGCGCTCGCCCTTCATCCCCGGCTGCGTCGTCCGCGCCCGGCCGATCGCGGTGCTGAACCTCGAGGACGAAGCCGGCGGCGACGAAAAGCTGGTGTGCGTGCCGGTCGACTCGACCTTCCCCTACTACAGCAACGTCGGCGAAAAGACCGACCTGCCCGAGATCGTGTTCGAACAGATCGAACATTTCTTCACCCACTATAAGGACCTCGAAAAGAAGAAGTGGGTCCGCATCGGCACGTGGGGCGGCGCCGAGGAAGCCAAGCGCATCACGCTCGAGGCGATCGAACGCTACAACGAAGCCAAGGCGCAGGGCGAAGAGCCGCACGACTACGAAGTACCGGGTCGCTGATCCGATAACGGACCCCGGGGGCAGGACATGGCGCAGCCGATGTCGGATCGCGGCACAACCGCAACCGGCCTGCCCCCCGATGCGCTGCGGGTCCGCGCGGCCCAGCTCGGGCTGTTCGAAACGCCGATCCTGCACGCACAGGTGCAGGATGCCGGTGCGATCGACGCCGATCTGCGCCGCGCGATCCTGTCGCGTGCCGCGGGCGATGCCGATGGACTGAACCGGTCGAACGTCGGCGGCTGGCACAGCGACACCGAAATGCTGCGTTGGGGCGGCAACGCCGCCGAACGCCTCGCCGACCTCGCCATCCGCATGGCGCGTCGCGCCTCGCACTTCGAAGGGCGCGATCCCGCCCTCGTCGAATGGAGCGTACGGATGTGGGCGAATATTTCCCCACCCGGTGCACTGAACACAAGCCACGCCCACCCCGGCGTCCTGTGGGCCGCGGTCTATTATGTCGACATGGGTGCCGATCCGGCCGACCGCGATGCCGGCGGCGAACTCTATTTCGAGGACCCCCGCTTTCCGGTGACCATGATGCGCCTGCCCGGCTTTCGCATGGTCGGCACCGATGGCCAGCCGCAGTCGAACGAACGCCGCCTGCCCACGCGCGCCGGCGACCTTGTGCTGTTTCCGTCCTGGTTGCGGCATGGTGTCCGCCCGCACAACGGCACCCGCGACCGCATCTCGATCGCGATGAACATCGACGTCAAGGGTTAGGACGCCCCGCCCTTCATCCGCCGCCAGGTCACGCGACCCATCCCGGCAGGCGCGCGTCCGCGATCATGCCCCCGCCTCGCTCTGCACCGTCGGCACCCGCCGCCGCACCGCCACCACGCAGCCCGCGACGATCAGCAGCGCCCCGATCAGCGTATAGAGCGACACCGTCTCGCCGAACGCCACCCATCCCGCCAGCGCCGCCCACACGAACGCGCTGTATTCGACCGGGGCCAGCACCTGCGCCTCGGCCCGCGCATAGGCCCAGGCGAGCGCCATGACCGACGCGATGTTGAGCAGGATCGCCCCCAGCAGCGGACCAGCTGCGCCGGCGCGGGCACCGTGCCCAGCCATGGCGCCGCCGGCAGCAGCATTCCCCCAATCACCAGATTGGCGAACAACGCGACCTCGACCGGATCGGCGACTTGCGCCTGCCGCCGCAACAGGATCAGGCTGCCGGCATAGAGCACCGACGCGGCGACGCAGGCGAGGCTGCCGAGCACCGCCTGCGTCGACGCATCGGCCTGCACCTCCCCCGCCGCGATGACCAGCACGCCCGCCGATGCGATCACCGACCCGATGATCGCCGCGCGGCGGATCGTCTCGCCGAGGAACAATGCCGCCAGATACAGCGCGATCAACGGCGCCAGAAAGGTCAACGCCACGCCCTGCGCCATCGGCACCCGCGCAAGTCCCCAGAAAAACAGGACAACTGACGACCCGGCGGCGAGCCCCCGCCCGAGGTGCAGCTTAAGCGTCGGCCACGCCGGCCAGCGCCGCCCGAGCGCGACGAACAGGACACCGCACAACGCCGCCCCACCGACCGACCGCCACAGCACCGCGTTATACGCACCGCTATCGATCGACAGCTGCTTCATCAGCGCATCCATCACCGTATAGACCGCGATCCCCGACGCCGCGACGAGGAAGGCGCGCAAGGTTGCGGACATGAGCGGATCCTTCGGTGGAGAGCGGTGTCCCCGCTGTCGTCTGTGAAGCAACGCAACGCAAGCTCCTCCCCGGTACGGGGAGGAATTGTCCCGTCGTTACTGCCACGATACACCCGCACCTATGCCCCTGAACCTTGGCCAGCGCCTTGCGCCCGCACGTTTCGTCGCCTTTGCCGCGGTCGCCATCGCCGCAGGTTGCTGGGCGCTGCCCGCCTTTGGCTGGCGGATCGGCGTACCGCTCGCCTTTGACATCGCGGCGGTCGTGTTCCTGCTGTCCTGCGTGCCGCTGCTCGGCGCCTCGGCCGACCGGATGCGGCAGGCGGCGCGGCGCAACGACGCCAATCGTCCGCTGCTGCTGATTCTGTCGGCAGCGATCGCCTTGGTGCTGCTGACAGCGATCGCGATCGAACTGGCGCAGCGCGGCACCCCCGAACCGCAGGTGGTGGTGCTGGTCGTCGCGACGCTGCTGCTCGCCTGGGCGTTCGCCAACACCATCTACGCGCTGCATTATGCGCATCTGTTCTACACCGCCGACGGCGCGGGCGGGGATAGCGGCGGCATCGACATGCCCGGCACCGACGAACCCGATTACTGGGACTTCGTCTATTTCGCCTTCACGCTGGGCATGACGTTCCAGACGTCGGACGTGTCGATCACCTCGCGCACCATGCGCCGCACCGTGACCGGCCACTGCCTGATCGCGTTCGTGTTCAATCTGGGGGTGGTCGCGTTCAGCGTGAACGTGCTGGGCGGGTCGTAAGCCGAAAGCCTACGCCCGAACCCATCGATCACTCCGCCGCCTGCGGCATCCCCGCATTCGCCGCCTCGATCTCCGCCGCCTTGGCCTCGACCAGCTTGACGATATGGTCGATCATGTCGGCGTCCTGGACATGGTGGTCGGTGACCCCCGACAGATAGACCATGTGCCGGCCATTGCCGCCGCCGGTGATGCCGATATCGGTCTCGCGCGCCTCGCCGGGGCCGTTGACTACGCAGCCCAGCACCGACAGTGACATCGGCGTGCGGATATGCTGCAACCGTTCCTCCAGCGCCTGCACGGTGCGGATCACGTCGAAACCCTGCCGCGCGCAGGACGGGCACGACACGACGCGCACACCGCGATTGCGGATGCCCAGCGCCTTCAGGATCTCGAAGCCGACGCGCACTTCCTCTTCCGGCTCGGCCGACAGCGACACGCGGATCGTGTCGCCGATCCCGAACCACAGCAGCGATCCGATGCCGATCGACGACTTGACCGTCCCGCCGACGAACCCGCCCGCCTCGGTGATGCCCAGATGCAGCGGGCAGTCGACCATCTCGGCCAGCTGCTGATAGGCCGCGACCGCGAGGAACAGGTCGGACGCCTTCACCGCGACCTTGAACTCGTGGAAGTCGTGGTCCTGCAACAGCTTGATATGGTCCATCGCCGACTCGACCAGCGCGTCGGGGCATGGCTCGCCATATTTTTCGAGCAGATGCTTTTCGAGGGAGCCGCCGTTCACGCCGATGCGGATCGCACAGCCATTGGCCTTGGCCGCGCGGACGACCTCGGCAACGCGCTCGTTCGATCCGATATTGCCCGGATTGATCCGCAGGCAGGCCGCCCCTGCGTCCGCAGCTTCGAGCGCGCGCTTGTAGTGGAAATGGATGTCGGCGACGATCGGCACCCGCGCGGCGCGGGTGATCTGCCGCAGCGCCGCGGTGCTCGCCACGTCGGGGCACGATACGCGGATGATATCGGCCCCCGCCTCTTCGCAGCGGCGGATCTGGTCGATCGTCGCCACCGCGTCGGAGGTTTCGGTATTGGTCATCGTCTGCACCGTGACCGGCGCGTCGCCGCCGACGGGGACGTTGCCGACCATGATCTGGCGGCTCTGCCGGCGGTGGATATCGCGCCAAGGGCGGATCGACATGGTAAATTCTCGCTAACGCTTCGGTTATCTCTGCCCAGTATAGGGCGGCATTGCGTCAGGCGAAAGTCGCATGGCCGTGCAGCGGGGAATGACAGGGAGCGCATGACATCGGCGGGCCGCCATTACGGGCTGGACTGGCTGCGCATCGTCGCGTTCGCCATGCTGATCCCCTATCACGTCGCGCTGGCGTTCAGCCCGTGGCACTGGATCGTGTCGTCGGGCCATGTCTATCCGGCGCTGGTTGCGCCGATGGCGGCGCTGACGCCGTGGCGGCTGGGGCTGTTGTTCGCAGTATCGGGCTATGCCAGCGCAATGTTGTTCGGTCGTGCCCAGGGGGCGGCGGATTTCGCCTTCGACCGGTCGCGGCGGCTGCTGGTCCCGCTGATGTTCGGCATGGTCGCGATCGTCCCGCTCGAAATGTGGGTGCGGGTGCGCGAGACCGGCTATGCCAGCGACTATCTGCATTTCTGGCTGTTCGACGCCTGGACCAGCGGCACGCATTGGGGCGTCGAATTTCCCAGTTGGGAACATCTCTGGTTCCTCGTCTATCTCTGGACCTACACCATGGTCGTCGCGGGGGTAACCGCGTCGCGTCGGGCGCTGGCCGCGCTCGACCGGACGGCGATGTGGCTGGCGATCGGCAGACGGCTGCTATGGGCGCCGATAGCGACGATCGTCGCGCTGCGGCTGGCGCTGCTGTTCCTCGTCCCTGAACGGCAGGGGTTGTTGCGCGACTGGGCCGGGCATTCGCAATTCCTGACGCTGTTCCTTCTCGGTTTCCTGATCGCGCGCCATCCGCCGCTGTGGCGAGCGCTGCATCGCTGCTGGCCCCCCGCCGCCCTGCTGGCGCTGCTGGGCGGCGGCGTGGCGATCGGGGTAGAGGTCGCTTATCCGGGAACCGCCGTGCCGCCGCACGCGCTGATGGTCGCCAGCCGCGCGGGACGGTCGGTCATGGCATGGGGAATGGTCGTCACCCTGTTCCACCTGGCCGATGCCCATGCCAATCGTGACCATCGCTGGCGCCGGACGCTCGGGCAGGCGGTGTTCCCCGCCTATATCGTCCACCACCCCGCGATCGTTCTGGCGACCTGGTCTACCCTTCCGCTGGCAATGGCACCGGGGATACAGGCGGCGGTGATCCTGACCGCGACGATCGCCGCCTGCGGCGCGACCGTCGCGCTCGCCCGGCTGGTGCCTGTGTTCGGCATCCTGGTCGGGGTCGCCGCCCGCCCCGTGCGACGGGGTGGCACCGCCCCCGCGATCTGCTAGCAGGCCCGGCACATAACCGTAGCAGGATGAAACCATGTCGAGTGCCCCCGCCCCCCGCTGGACCCTGTTGGTGCATGGCGGCGCCGGCATCCTGACCCGCGACACCGTCAGCGCACAGACCGACGCCGCCGCCCGCGCCGGTCTCGACGCGGCGCTTGCCGCCGGCGAAACTGTCCTCGCGTCCGGGGGCAGCGCGCTCGATGCGGTCGAGGCGGCGGTACAGGTGCTGGAGGACGATCCGACCTTCAATTCCGGGCGTGGCGCGGTCTTCACCTTCGACGGCGCGATCGAGCTCGACGCCGCGATCATGGACGGCGCCACCCGTGCGGCCGGTGCCGTCGCCGGCGTCACCCGGACCCGTCATCCGGTCAGCCTCGCCCGCGCCGTCATGGACCACAGCCCGCACGTCCTGCTCGCCGGCAAGGGGGCCGACATCTTCGCCACCGAACAGAATGTCGAACAGGTCGATCCCGACTGGTTCGTCACCCCAGAACGCCGCGCGCAGCTCGATGCGATGAAGGCCAATCCCGATGGCTGGTTCGACGTCGACATGAAATATGGCACGGTCGGCGCGGTCGCGGTCGATGCCGCCGGCCATGTCGCCGCCGCCACTTCGACGGGCGGGGTGACCGGCAAGCGCTGGGGCCGGGTCGGCGACTCGCCGCTGATCGGTGCCGGCACCCATGCCGACGATCGCGCCTGCGCCGTCTCGGCGACCGGCGCGGGCGAATTCTTCATCCGCATCGGCGTCGCGCACGAGATTTCGGCGCGCATCCGCTTCACCGGCGAGGATCTGCAGACCGCCGCCGACCATGTCCTTGCCGAGACCAGAGCGCTCGGCGGCACCGGCGGAGTCATCGTCGCTGGCCCCAACGGCGACGTCGCATGGAGCTTCACCACGCCGGGCATGTATCGTGGTCGCGCCGGAAGCGACGGCACCCGCCGCACCGCCATCTATGGTGACGAAGGATAGCGCCCGGTTTCCATGCCGTACGACAGGCATTAAAGCCGGCATTATGATTCGCCGCCTGTTGCTTGCGGTCGCCTGTTTGTTCGCGACCTCCCCCGCTTACGCCTATTGGGAATATGGGCATCAAAGCGTCGCCACCATCGCGCGGCTGAACGTCCGCCCCGAAACCCGCGCCGCGATCGACCGCATCCTGCGGCATCAGGCGCTGCTCGAAACGCCCACCTGCCCGGCGCGCACCATCGAGGAAGCGAGCGTGTGGGCCGATTGCGTCAAGCCGCTCGGCGAACGCTTCAGCTACGCCTATTCATGGCATTACCAGAATGTCGACGTGTGCAAGCCGTTCGACCTGAAGGCCGCGTGCAAGGACGGCAACTGTGTCTCCGCGCAGATCGAGCGCGACGTGAAGCTGCTGAAAGACCCGAAGGTCCCGATGCGCGAGAAGGTAATGGCGCTCGTCTTTCTCGTCCATTTCGTCGGCGACCTGCACATGCCGCTCCATGCCGGCGATCGCGGCGATCTGGGCGGCAACCGCGTGAAGGGTGATTACGGCATCTATCATCCCGATCGCTTCAACCTGCATTCGATCTGGGACGGTCCGCTCGCCGAACGCGCGATCACCACCCCACCCTCAATCCTGCGCGCCTACACCCCCGCCGAACGCGCCCCCATCCAGGCCGGCAGCGTCGAGGACTGGAGCCGCGACAGTTGGCAGATCAGCCGCGACTATGCCTATGCCCCCGCGCTCGGCGGCGATGGCTGCGGCCCCAAGCCCGCCGGGCGGGTCAAGCTCGACGACGCGACCATCGCCCGGCTGGTGCCGGTGGCGCAGGGACAGGTAAAGAAAGGCGGTTTGCGCCTCGCCCGCCTGCTCGATGAGGCCTTGGGTTAAACCCTCCATCCAACCCCATTGCGCGTCGCGTCCGCGCATGTCAGCTTGGCCCCAGCCAACGACCGCGACCAAGCGGCGAGCGATAGGGGTGAGGATGCGGATTTACGTGACGATCGCGGCGGCGACGCTGCTGGCCGGATGCGGCCTGAGCCCGGCACAGGACGGTCCCGAACTGGTGGTGAGCGGCCCGAGCGAGGCCGTCGCCGCCTTCGTCCGGCAACAGGGTGCGCATAAGCCGAGCCGCGCGACGACCTTTCCGCAATCGGTCGGCCCCGGCCGGTCGAGCGCGCGGGTGATGACCCCGGCCGGCACCAGTGCGGACACGCTGCGCCAGCTTGCGCAGCAGGCGACGATGGCCGGCCTGACCGCCGCGGTCGTCGCCGCCAACTGACACCCGGCCCGAAAAACCAAACGCCGCGTTAACCGAATCTTGGCGCGTCGGATGGCATGCCGGCCGTATGCTATCGGCCTGTCGAACCCTGGTGATCGCGCTGTTCCTGGCGTGCGGTGCACTCGGCGCCGTGCCCGCACGTGCGCAGGCCGGGATCGTCGGCACACCGATCACGACCTGCATCAGCCGCGTCCAGCCCGGCGATACGGTCCGTGCGGTACTGGCACGGCCCGGCCGGTTCGATTGCACTTCTCGCCAGACCGATTTCGGGCCAGGCGATTACTGGGTCCTGTCGGGTCGCCTGCCCCGCCCCGCCGATCCGGCCGCGCCAATTCGCGTGCGGCAGGTCAGTTTGTGGCAGGATTCGCTTGCCGTCTATGCCATCGCCGCCAATGGTCGTATCACCGGTTCGCTCAGCGACAGCGTCGGCATTTCCCGGCATATCCAACTGGGAGCGATGATCGAACATCGCTTCACGCCGAATGGCGCGCCGATCGAACGGATTTTGTGGCGGGTCGGCGGCGCCAGCAATCTTCGTGGCATTTTAGTCGGGGCTCGGGTCGCCAGCGATGCCCAGAGCCAGCGGTCGAACGTGTTGCTCGCCGCGCTCTATGCCGGGTTCATCGGCCTGTGCGCAGGGCTGCTTTTCTATAACTTCGCGCTGTGGCGTGTGCTGCACCACGATTTCCAGATCGCCTATTGCGGAGTGCTCGCCTGCCTGATCATCTACGCCGGCTCCTCGTCCGGGTTCGTGGCATGGCTGCTTCCCGACCTCGACAACAACCGGCGCATCCTCACCAGCTATGTGGTGCTATCGTGGGGCATGGCCTCGGCACTCGCCTTTTGCGCCACCTTTTTCGAACGCCGCATCCTCGATGGCTGGCCGCTGAAGCTCATCTACGGCGTGATCGCCGTCTTCGGCACGCTCGGCGTACTGATGATCGCGGTCGGTCCGTTCGCTATCGCCCTGCTCGACCGCATCTTCTCGCTGACGATGTTCGTCGCGCCGGTGTCGGTCGCGCTGGTCGTGTGGCACGCATGGCGACGGCGCAGCGACTTCCTGTGGCTGTTCGCGCTCAGTTGGGCATCGCCGATGGTGATGCTGGTCTTCCGTTCGCTCTACAACCTCAATCTGCTGGATTGGAGTTTCTGGATCGACAATTCGACGCTGTTGGCGATGAGCATAGAGACACTGATGGCCAGCATCGCCATCGCCTATCGCATCCGTGTGCTCAGTCGCGAACGCGACGAAGCCGTGCGGCAGGAGGCGATCTCGCGTGAGCTCGCCGATACCGATCCGTTGACCGGCCTCCTCAACCGCCGCGCCTTCCTGTCGCGGGCGATCGCCGCGCAAGGACCGCGTACGCTGATGCTGTTCGACATCGACCATTTCAAACTGGTCAACGATACGATCGGCCATGACGGCGGCGACGAGGTGTTGCGCCAGTTCGCGCGCACGCTGCGCTTCCATGCCCCGCCCGGCGTGCTGGTCGCGCGGATGGGCGGCGAGGAATTCGCGCTGCTGGGACCGGAAGCGGCGATGCCCGATCCCGACGTGCTGCTCGCCAACGTCCGTGCGCAACGCCTGCCCTACGACCTGCGCGTCACCAGCAGCATCGGAATCTGCCACGGACCGCTCACCGACGAAAGTGACTGGAAACGCCTCTACCGCTTGGCTGACAAGGCGCTGTTCGAAGCGAAAGCCGCCGGCCGCGACCGGGCCGGCCGGGCACCGCCGCTCCCCCTCGCCGCCTGACCCCTGCCGCCTGCGATTACGGGTGGCGCAACCCGGCTTGCATGAAGCGCAACGCTTGCTTACACCTTTGTAAATGAGCAGCGCCGCACCGATCCTCGACCGCTACGCCCATCCGGTTCGCTGGGACGAACCGATACCGCCGATGTCGATGGTGACGTTGTTCGAGGAATCGGCCGCCCGGCGCGGCACCGCCCCGCTGATCGATTTCCTTGGCCGGCATTACAGCTATGCCGAAACGAAGAACGGCGCGGACCGGGTCGCCTGCGGCCTCGCGAAACTGGGCTATGGTCCCGGCGACCGCATCGGCCTGTTCCTGCCGAACGTGCCGCATTACATCGCCGCCTATTACGGCATCCTCAAACTCGGCGCGACGGTCGTCAATTTCTCGCCGCTCTACACCGCGCAGGAACTGGCGGCGCAGGTCGAGGATTCGGGGACGAAGCTGCTCTTCACCCTGTCCGCCTCGGCGCTGCTGCCGACCGCGCTGGACGTGCTGGAGCGCAGTTCGCTCGAACGGCTGGTCGTCGGGTCGGTGGCGGGTGCCCTGCCCGCCGCCAAGTCGCTCTTCTACCGCTGGTTCCGATCGCAGGAGGTGACGCCGCGTCCCGACGATCCGCGCGTGTCCGCCTTCTCCGCCCTCATCGCCAATGACGGCGGCTGCGGGACGCCGCAGATCGATCCGACGCGCGATCTCGCGCTTATCCAATATACCGGCGGCACGACCGGCAGTCCCAAGGGCGCGATGCTCAGTCACGCCAATCTTTCGGCCAATGCCCGACAGGTCGCGTGGCTCGACCCGGATGGCAATACCAAACTCGACCGCATCCTCGGCGTGCTGCCGATGTTCCATGTCTTCGCCAATACCTGCGTCCTCAACCGCACGGTGGTGACCGGCGGCGAAATCGTGCTGCTGCCCCGGTTCGATGCCGGGCAGGTGCTGGCGGCACTCGACCGGACCAAGGCGACGGCACTGCCCGGCGTACCGACCATGTACCGTGCGCTGCTCGACCATCCGCGCCTGAAGCAGACCAACTTCTCGTCGCTGCGCTACTGCATCTCGGGCGGTGCGCCGATGCCGCCCGAACTGAAGGAACGGTTCGAGGCGGCGACCGGCGCGACGCTGGTCGAGGGATATGGCCTCTCCGAAAGCTCGGGTGTCGTCTCGTGCAACCCCTATGCCGGTCCGCAACAGGCCGGCAGCATCGGCCAGCCGATCGCCGGCACCCGCGTCCGGCTGGTCGACAAGGAGGATCCGAACCTCCCCGCCCCGCTCGACCAGCCGGGCGAGATCGTCGTCGCCGGGCCGCAGATCATGGGCGGCTATTGGCGACGGCCCGACACTGCCGATACGACCTTCTGCGTCGATACCGACGGCACCCATTGGCTGCGTACCGGCGATGTCGGCACGATCGACGAGGACGGGTTCATCCGCATCGTCGACCGGCTGAAGGACATGATCGCGGTCGGCGGGTTCAAGGTGTTCCCCAGCGAGATCGAACGCGTCCTCTACCACCACCCCGCCGTTCGCGAGGCATTGGTCGTCGGCCTGCCCAACGACTATCGCGGCGAAAGCCCCCACGCCTATGTGACGCTCGCCGAGGATGCCGATATCGACGGCGATGCGCTGAAGGCGTGGCTCAACCCGCAACTGGGCAAGCACGAACGCGTCGACGAGGTCGTCGTCCGCCTGACCCTGCCAAAGACGATGATCGGCAAACTGAGCCGCAAGGACCTGATCGCCGAGGTCATGGCGGAGAGGCAATCATAGATCAAGTTCACGCGACGGCGCGAAGCCACGAAGAAGAGGTCGGTTCGCGCAAATGCGCAAAGGCGCAAAGGCGCAAAGATCGACCGTCCGCCGCGACGGCGGCTCCGAAGATATACTCGTTTGAGGAGAGGGCTTCGCCCACCCGTCCCGCAACCCCTTTGCGTCCTTCGCGCCTTCGCGCGAGACGAAACCCTTCTTCTCTCCCCGCCTCCACGTGAACCCGAATCCTTCCTACCAAGGCGGAAATCCGGTAAGGGCCGGCCGATGACCACCCCGAAAACCTTCCACGTCAAATCGTTCGGCTGCCAGATGAACGTCTATGACGGCGAGCGCATGGCCGAACTGATGGCGGCGCAGGGCATGACCGCGACCGACGATGCCAATGCCGCCGATCTGGTCGTGCTCAACACCTGCCATATCCGCGAAAAGGCAACCGAAAAGGTCTATTCGGACATTGGCCGCCTGCGCAAACACGGCGCCGATCCCATGATCGCCATCGCCGGCTGCGTCGCGCAGGCCGAGGGGGAAGAGATCGTCCGCCGGGCGAAGGTCGACGTCGTGGTCGGCCCGCAAGCCTATCACAACCTGCCAAAGCTGGTCGCCGATGCGGCGGCGGGCAAGCCCGCGCTCGACACCGACATGCCGCCTGAATCCAAGTTCGGCCACCTTCCCACCCGCCGCCGCAGCGGCCCGAGCGCGTTCCTGACGGTGCAGGAGGGATGCGACAAATTCTGCACCTATTGCGTCGTGCCCTATACCCGCGGTGCCGAGATCAGCCGCCCCTTCGCCCGCATCGTCGACGAGGCGAAGGCGCTGGTCGATGGCGGCGCGCGCGAGATCACGCTGCTCGGCCAGAACGTCAACGCATGGGTCGACGGCGATGGTCGCGGCCTCGACGCGCTGATCCGCGAACTCGATCGCATCCCGGCGCTGGAGCGCATCCGCTATACCACCAGCCACCCGAACGACATGACGCAGGGATTGATCGACGCGCACCGCGATGTCGAGAAACTGATGCCGTTCCTGCATTTGCCGGTACAGGCCGGCAACGACCGCGTGCTCAAGGCGATGAACCGCAGCCATACCGCCGACAGCTATCTGCGCCTGCTCGACCGCGTCCGCGCCGCCCGCCCCGATATCGCGCTGTCGGGCGACTTCATCGTCGGCTTTCCCGGCGAGACCGATGCCGAGTTCGAGGATACGCTGCGCCTCGTCGACGCGGTCGGCTATGCGCAGGCGTTCAGCTTCAAATATTCGCCCCGCCCCGGCACGCCCGCCGCCGACATGACCGGCGAAGTCCCTCTTGCCGTGATGGACGAACGACTACAACGGCTGCAGGCGGCGCTGCTGCGCGATCAGAAGGCGTTCAACGACGCGACGATCGGCCGGACCTGTCAGGTGCTGGTCGAACGGCAGGGCCGTCACCCCGGGCAGATGCTCGGGAAGTCGCCCTGGCTGCAATCGGTCCATTTCCTGACCGATGCCAGGATCGGCGACATGGTCGAGGTGGAGATCGTCGCGACCGGTGCGGTCTCGCTGTCGGGCGTGGAGCGGGTGCGGGCGGCGGCGTGAGTGATCTCGCGACGCGCGGCGGCATCGGCGACGACCTCGCCTATCTCCGCGCTGCCTATCCCCAGCCTGACTGGCGCACCCATGCCAATTTCGGCCAGCTCGCCGATTTCTGGCTGCACATCCACGCCGCGCTTCGCGCCGAGGCGGCGGCGGTCGAAACGTCGCTGACCGCCTTTCGCGCGGGCCGTCTCGACGCGCAGGCGTTCCAGCGCCGCTTCGTCCCCGATCTCAACCGCTTCCTCCAGCATCTGAACGGCCATCATCAGATCGAGGACCATGCCTATTTCCCCAAATTCCGCGCGCTGGATCCGCGCATGGCCCGTGGGTTCGATCTGCTCGACGCCGATCATCACGCGATCCACGACGCGCTCGAGCACAATGTCGCAGGCGCGCGGACCCTGCTCGCCGCACTTGCCGGATCGGGCGCGGTCGATCGCGCCGCCGCCGACTATGCGCAGCGGTCGCAGGCGTTGCTGGCCATGCTGAACCGCCATCTCGCCGATGAGGAGGATCTGGTGATCCCGGCGATGCTCGAACATGGCGAACGCCGCGTAACCTGAAAAATCAAACGCTTGATACTTTGTATCGGCAACGAATGCGGCGGCGTCGCATTATGCTGGCGACCCCCTTCATCAACGGAACCCCAGCATGACGACCCCCGCTCAGGGCTATGCCGCACAATCGGCCGACAGCAAGCTCGCCCCCTTCTCGTTCGAACGCCGCGATCCGCAGGCGAACGACGTCGCCATCGACATCCGCTATTGCGGCGTCTGCCACAGCGACCTGCACACCGCACGCGGCGAATGGCCCGGCACCCTCTACCCCTGCGTTCCCGGACACGAGATCGTCGGCACCGTCACCGCCGTCGGCAGCGACGTGACGAAGTTCAAGGTCGGCGACACGGTCGGCGTGGGCTGTATGGTCGACAGCTGCGGCGAATGCCCGTCCTGTCATGAGGGCGAGGAGCAATATTGCACCGGCACCGGCTTCGTCGGCACCTATAACGGTCCCGACCCCGTGCTCGGCGGCCACACCTTTGGCGGCTATTCCGACCATATCGTCGTCGATCAGGACTTCGTGCTCGCCATCAAGCATGACGATGCCGATCTCGCCGCCGTCGCGCCGCTGCTGTGCGCCGGCATCACCACCTACTCGCCGCTCAAGCATTGGAAGGTCGGACCAGGACAGAAGGTCGGCATCGTCGGCCTCGGCGGCCTCGGCCATATGGGCGTCAAGATCGCCGCGGCGATGGGTGCGGAAGTCTATGTCTTCTCGACCTCGCCCAACAAGCGCGACGACGCCATCCGGCTGGGCGCAAAAGACCTGATCGTGTCGAAGGACGCCGATGCGATGGGCGGGCACACCGGCAGCTTCGACTTCATCCTAAACACCGTCGCGGCGTCGCATGACCTCGACCAGTTCCTCGGCCTGCTCAAGCGCGACGGCACGATGACGCTGGTCGGCGTACCCGAAACGCCGCACCCCTCGCCGTCGGTCGGCGCCCTCGTCTTCGGCCGCCGTTCGCTCGCCGGCTCGCTGATCGGCGGCATCGCCGAGACGCAGGAAATGCTCGATTTCTGCCACCAGCACGGCCTGACCGCCGATATCGAGACGATCGCGATGGACCAGATCGAGACCGGCTATGACCGGATGCAGAAAAGCGACGTGAAGTACCGCTTCGTCATCGACATGGCGACGCTGAAGTAAGGATTCTGGTTCGCGCGAAGGCGCGGAGAAAAAGGGTTGTTTCGCGCAAAGGCGCAAAGGACGCAAAGAGGTCGTGTCATCCGTGCCATCGACTTTTCGAACCCGGCGCGGCCCATGTACCGGCTTCGCCGGACAAGCTGTCGGTACCATATGGGCACCGCCTTTGCGTCCTTTGCGCCTTTGCGCGAACCCTGAATCGCTCCGCGCCGTAGCGTGAACCAAGTTTCGCTTCCCCCCCGCAAAGCCATCTGCCAGTCTCGCTTATGATGCTGCCGCGCCACCCCGTCCGACTCAAGGTGATACCCGGACCTGCGCGCCATCGCCCTCCGACCGAAAGGATCGCATGAGCCGCAAGCCCGTCCCCGCCGTAGCCGGCCAGCGCGCCCGCGCCGAACTCAGCTTCGACAAGCCGCAACTCCTCTCCCGCCTGTTCGGCGAATTCGACGCCAATCTGCTGGCGCTGGAGGAACGGCTGGGCGTCTACATCACCGCCCGCGGCGACCGGGTCGGGATCGAGGGATCGGCCGAGGCCGTGGCCCATGCGCGCGAGGTGCTGACCGAACTCCACCGCCGCATCCTGCGCGGCGAGGAGGTCGATCCGGGGCTGATCGACGCGGTCATCGCCATGTCGTCGCAACCCGCGCTCGACGGCATCTTCCGCGCCGAAAGCGGTCAGGGCGCCCCGTCCATCATGATCCGCACGCGGAAGAAGACGATCGTCCCGCGCACCGTCGCCCAGGCCAGCTACATGCACCAGCTGCTGTCCAACGACATCATCTTCGCCCTCGGGCCGGCAGGTACCGGCAAGACCTATATCGCCGTCGCGCAGGCGGTGGCGCAACTCATCACCGGCAGCGTCCAGCGCCTGATCCTGTCGCGCCCCGCGGTCGAGGCCGGTGAAAAGCTCGGCTTCCTGCCCGGCGATATGAAGGAGAAGGTCGATCCCTATCTCCGCCCGCTCTACGACGCGCTCAACGACTGCCTGCCGGCCGAACAGGTCGAACGCCGCATCCTGTCGGGTGAGATCGAGATCGCGCCGATCGCCTTCATGCGCGGCCGGACGCTGGCCGACGCCTTCGTCATCCTCGACGAAGCGCAGAACACCACGCCCGCGCAGATGAAGATGTTCCTGACCCGTTTCGGCCAGAACAGCCGCATGGTGGTGTGCGGCGATCCGAACCAGACCGACTTGCCAGGCGGCGTGCAGGCATCGGGGCTCGCCGACGCCACCCGCCGGCTGGAGGGGATCGAGGGCATCGCCTTCGCCCGCTTCGGTGCCGGCGACGTCGTCCGCCACCCGATCGTCGGGCGCATCGTCGAGGCCTATGAGGGCAAGGACGCTTGAGTAGCGGGATATCCCGCATTACCTTGCGGGATATCCCTTTGGAGACCGGTAATGGCCTCGCTGTATATCAAGGACGAGCGAACCAACGCATTGGTCGAGGAACTGGCGCGCCTTCGCGGTACCAGCAAGACCGAGGCAGTCCGTCGCGCGGTCGAAGCCGAACTCGAACGCAACCGCAGCGTCGCGACGCCTCGCGAACGGCTGGAGAATTTCTACAAGCGCTACCCGCTTCCCGAACCAAGCGGCCTTGCTGCAGACAAGGCATTCTATGACGACCTGTCGGGTAACCTGTGACCGCGTTCGTCGATGCATCGGTGCTGGTTGCGATACTGGCCCGCGAAGCGGACTATCTTGAACAGAATGATCGCCTCCTGTCGTTCGACACGCCGCTTTGGTCGCCGATCGCGCGGTGGGAGACGATCAGCGGGGTCGCGCGCGCGACGAAATATGGCGACGCCTTCTCCGCTGAAATTGCCGACGCCTTTGCCGGCGAGAATCGCTTCGTCATGGTGCCGATTGGCGAGGCTGAGGCGCATATCGCTGGGGAAGCGCATCGCCGCTACGGCAAGGGTCGCCACGAAGCCAAACTCAACATGGGCGATTGCTTCGCCTATGCCTGCGCCCGTACCAACAACGCCACTTTGCTCTACAAGGGCGACGACTTCGCAAGGACCGACCTCGGATGATCGATATCGCCGTACAGGCAGAGGCCGACTGGCCGCACGACCAGGATTGGGAGGCGCTCGCCACCCGCGCCGCCACCGCCGCGATCGGCCGTACGCCGCAGGGCGCGTGGCTGACCGACCCGGCGCTGATCGAGATCGCCATACGCCTGACGTCGGATGACGAGGTGCAGACGCTCAACCGCCAGTATCGGCAAAAGGACAAGCCGACCAACGTCCTGTCCTTCCCCATGATCCAGCCCGACCTGCTCGATACCGTCACCCAGAACAGCGACGATGGCGAAGTCCTGCTCGGCGACATCGTCCTCGCCCACGGCGTCTGTACCATCGAGGCGGCGGAACGCGGCATTTCGGTCGCCGATCATGCCACGCACCTGATTGTCCATGGCTGCCTGCATTTGCTAGGCCATGACCACCAAAATGATGCCGAGGCGGAAGCCATGGAGGCGATCGAGCGTTCGACGCTCGCCGAACTCGGCCTGCACGATCCCTATCCGGTTACAGAGGACTGACACGACCATCATGGCCGACGTTTCGACCAGCACCACGCCCGGCGACAGTAGCAGCTCCGAAGGGGGCATATGGCGGGGGCTGCGCTCGCTGATCTTCGGGGAGGACGCCAGCGAGACGCTGCGCGAACGGATCGAGGAAGTGATCGCAGCGCATGAGGACGAAAACGACGCACCGGTCGCCGGCGACCTGTCGCCGATCGAGCGCAAGATGTTGCGGAACATCCTGCATTTCGGCGAGCGCGATGCCGGCGACATGGGCGTGCCGCGCGCCGACATCGTCGCGCTGGAAGAGAATACGCCCTTCGCCGATGTGGTGAAGCTGTTCGCCGAAGCCGGCCATAGCCGCCTGCCCGTCTATCGCGAGAAGCTCGATACCATCGTCGGCATGGTCCATGTGAAGGACGTGTTCGCGATTCTTGCCAAGGGCGAGGAGCATCCCCCGACCGCGATCGGCCTGTTGCGCCAGCCGCTCTACGTCCCGCAATCGATGGGCACGCTCGACCTGCTTGCGCAAATGCAGGCGAGCCGCACCCATCTCGCCATCGTGCTCGACGAATATTCGGGCACCGACGGCCTGATCACTATCGAGGATCTGGTCGAGGAGATCGTCGGCGAGATCGAGGACGAGCATGACGAGGCGCCGACCGACCTGTTCGTGCCGCTGGAGGGCGGCGCGTGGGAAGCCGATGCCCGCGCCGAGCTGGAGGATGCCGCCGAACTGATCGATCCGCGCCTCGGCGAAGTCGAGGAGGATGTCGAAACGCTGGGCGGCCTCGCCTTCGTGCTGGCGGGCGAAGTCCCGAAACAGGGCGCGTGCCTCGACCATCCCTCGGGCTGGCGCATCGAGATCGTCGCCGCCGATACCCGCCGCGTCCTGCGCCTGCGTCTCCATCCCCCGCACCCGCAAATCGAAGAATGAATCCCTCCCCGCATGTGGGGGACTGGGACCATATGCGGCATGGTGGAGGGGCATCGCCACCAACGCCGCGCGACGACAGCCAAAACCGATCACCGACAACGATTTAATCGGTTTCACAAAACAACTCGCCTCCATTAGCGACAGTGGCGCGGGCCGGTTTGCAAGCCCCCTTCGAATCGGTCCGACGGGCCGCCGGTGCTTTCTCCCTTGTGACCGGCGGCCCTTTTGGCGCTCGGTCCGCACCCCCTTCCCCCGTCGCCCGCGCCGCCCTATTCACGGGGCATGCGCAAACACGTCCTCCGCTTCGGCCTTGTCCTGCTGGTCCTGATCGCCGGGCTGGTCTTTTACCTCTCCCGACCCGACCGGGCGCAGTTGAGCGAGAATGCGGTGGCGGGACGTACCCCGCAATTGACCCAGGTCCGCGACCAGTGGTTCCCGACCGTCCGCGTCGCCGACCCGATCGGCTGGCAGGATGGCCAGACCCCGACCGCCCCCGCCGGATTGCAGGTGCAGCCCTTCGCCAAGGGCCTCGACCACCCGCGCTGGCTCTACCGCCTCGCCAATGGCGACGTGCTGGTGGCGGAAAGCAACAGCCCCCCGCGCGAGGGCGGCGGCATCACCGGCTGGTTCATGCGGCTGTTCATGGACAAGGCCGGCGCCGGCGGCGCTTCCGCCAACCGCATCACCCTGCTGCGCGACGCCAATGGCGATGGCGTGGCGGAGGCGCGGTCGGTGTTCCTGACCGGGCTGAACTCGCCATCGGGCATAGTGGTGGTCGGCGACTCGCTCTACGTCGCCAACACCGACGCGCTGCTCCGCTATCCCTTCCGCCTCGGCCAGACCCGCATCACCGCCCAGCCCGAAAAGATCGTCGACCTGCCCGGCGGCGGCAATCACTGGGCGCGCAACGTCGTCGCCGATCCCGATGGCAAGTCGCTCTATGTCAGCGTCGGCTCGGCCTCGAACATCGCCGAGAACGGCCTCGATATCGAAAAGAACCGCGCGGCGATCTGGCAGGTCGATCCGGCGAAGAAGACGTTCCGCATCTATGCCACCGGCCTGCGCAACGCCAACGGCATGGCGTTCGAACCCCGCAGCAAGGATTTGTGGACCGTCGTCAACGAACGCGACATGCTGGGGTCGGACATGCCGCCCGACTATCTGACCAAGGTCGAATTCGGCGGCAACTATGGCTGGCCATGGCATTATTGGGGCGGATATATCGACGACCGCGTCCAGCCCCAGCGCCCCGATCTCCGCCAGTATGTCGCCCGCCCCGACTATGCGCTCGGCGCCCACGTCGCGCCGCTCGGCCTCGCCTTCACCGCCGACATGCGGCTGGGCCAGCGGTTCGACAATGGCGCGGTGATCGGCCTGCACGGGTCGTGGAACCGCGTGCCGCCCTCGGGCTACAAGGTCGTCTACATCCCCTTCGCCGCCAATGGCTTCCCCGTCGCCAATGCCAAGCCGGTGGACCTGCTCACCGGCTTCCTGACCGCCGATGGCAAGGACGTGCATGGCCGCCCGGTCGCGGTGATCGCCGACCGCACCGGCGCGATGCTGGTCGCCGACGATGTCGGCAACACCATCTGGCGGGTCAGCCAGCCGCTCGCGGCGCGCTGAGCCGCGCCGTCTGGAAACGTGCCGCCGGCACGTTTCGGGGTTCCGGCCCGCTCCCCCATCCCGCCACCCACGCATTGTACGATGTGGGTGGCGGAGCGGGCCGGAACCGCCTTCAACCAAGGCGCTACTTCAACAGTGCCGGCCCGTCGCGGCCCAGCTTCTCCTTGATCTTGTTCGCGAACATCGCGAGCATCGGCGGCAGGTCGAGCACCGCATGGACATGCGCGTCGTGCATTTCGCAGCGCGCCTGCACCGTCTGCCCCATGCCGCTGACCGTGAAGTGCAGCGTGTCGCCGTCCCAGCGTTTGTCGTGCAGCGTGCCGCCGGGGATCATGCCCGCCAACTTGTCGATCCTGCTGTCGATCCGCTGCCGCACGCCCGCGCGGCCGAGTTGATGGGGAATATCGACGGTCACCGGTTGGTTCATTGGGAAACTCCTTCGCCCGCGACTTAGTGTGCGACGCTGTTCGAAAACAGGTTCATCACGATCACGCCCGCGATGATCAGGCCCATGCCGACCATCGCCGGCACATCCAGCCGCTGTCCGTGCCAGACCCAGGCGATGCCCGCGACCAGCACGATCCCGACCCCCGACCAGATCGCATAGGCGATGCCCGTTGGCACCTGCTCCAGCGTCCGCGACAGGCAGTAGAAGGCGACCGCATAGCCCATGACCGTCACCAGCGACGGGCCGATCCGCGTGAACCCTTGCGTCGCGCGCATCGTCGAGGTCGCGATCACTTCAGCGACGATCGCCATGGCGAGCCAGACATACGGGTTCATGGGTTGGAAATAGGGACGCCACAATTGACTTGAAAGCGTAGCCGCCTTTGCAACCTCGTCACCCCGGACTTGATCGAGACCTCGGCGAAACACCTTCACCTATCCTGAAACTCTTCCGTACCCCCGCGCAGGCGGGGGTCCAGGGCCAAGCAAAACAGAGCTTTGCGAACGCGGCTCTGGATCCCCGCCTTCGCGGGAATACGGTGAAGCGGACGTTCGCAGCGGTCTCGACTTGATCGAGGATCCCGCTTCTTCCGTTGATCGCGCAGATACCTCCAAGACTACATGGCCCCGGATTAAGTCAGGGGTGACGCATTGTCCCCCGCAAACGCATCGCATAGGCGAAGCGCACCCCCTTGCACCCACGCCGCGCACAGCGGATATGCGCGCCGTGCCCGCTCTTCTCGCCTTGTTCGCCGGCCTGACCTCGGCCCTCGGCTTCGCACCGCTGCAATGGTGGCCGGTCACGCTCGCCGCGTTCGCGCTGTGGCTGTGGCTGGTCCACCGCGCCCCGACGCTGAAGGCGGCGGTGTGGCGGTCATGGCTGTTCGGCGTCGCCCATTTCACCATCGGCAACAACTGGATCCAGCACGCCTTCGACTTTCAGGACCGGATGCCGCCCGCGCTCGGCTATGTCGCGGTCGTCGGCCTCGCGCTCTACCTCGCCATCTATCCGATGCTCGCGGGCGCCATCGCGTGGAAGCTCGGCCGACACAGCGACCGCCCCGATTTGAGCTTCGTCCTGGTCGCCGGTGCCGCGTGGATCGGTACCGAATATCTCCGCGCGATCGTCTTCACCGGCTATGCGTGGAACCCGATCGCGGTGATCTGGGTGCCGACTCCCTTGCGTGCCCTCGCCGCCTATACCGGCACCTATGCGCTGTCCGGCCTGACCGTCGTCGCCAGCGCGCTGCTGCTCCTGCCCCGGCCGAAGATTCGTGCCGGCGTCATCGTCGCGCTCGCGCTGCTGATGCTGGTCCCCGGCCAGACGGCCCCCACGCCGCCCCCGACCGACACCACGCCCCGCGTCCGCGTCATCCAGCCCAATTTCCCGCAGGAAGTCGTCCGCAGCGAAGGCTATGACCAGCGCCTGCTCGACAAGCAGATCGAACTCTCCGGCACCCCCGGCCGCGCCCCGCGTCTGATCGTCTGGCCCGAAGGCACCGTCAATTTCTACCTCGAGGACGGCTATCCGGCCGAGTGGTACCAGCAATCGCCCGCCCTGCTGCGCGCCCGCATCGCCAGCACATTGGGGCCGGGCGATGCGGCACTGGTCGGCGGCACCGCGCTGTTCTTCGGCGCCGACGGACAGGTCAGCGACGCCGGCAATTCGGTCTTCGCCATCACCCCCGACACCCGCATCGTCGGCCGCTATGACAAGGCGCATCTGGTCCCCGGCGGGGAATATCTGCCGATGCGTTCGATCCTCCAACCGCTCGGCCTGTCGCGCCTCGTGATGGGCGATATCGACTTTCGCCCCGGCCCCGGTCCGGCGACGCTCGCGCTGCCCGGCTTCGGCCCGGTCGGCATGCAGATTTGTTACGAGATCATCTTCTCGGGTCAGGTCGTCGATCGCGCGCACCGTCCGGCGCTGTTGTTCAACCCGTCGAACGACGCATGGTTCGGCCGCTGGGGCCCGCCGCAGCATCTTGCGCAAGCCCGGCTGCGCGCTGCCGAAGAGGGCCTGCCGATCCTGCGTTCGACCCCCACCGGCATCTCGGCGGTGATCGACGCCACCGGCGGCCTCGTCGCATCGATCCCGCCGGATCAGGCCGGCGCGATCGAGGTGCCGATCCCTGCGCCCAACGCCCCCACCCTGTTCGCGCGGGTCGGCAACTGGATGGCGCTGCTGGCGATAGTTTTGCTGTTCGGCCTCGCGATTGCCATCCGCCGCCGCACGCGCTAGGGCGGTCATATAAGGAAAGCTTTATATGCGGCATGGCAACGGCCGCGCGCTTTCCCTCTAACCAGAGGAAGTCCATGCGTTCCAATTATCTCTTCACCTCGGAATCGGTTTCCGAAGGCCATCCCGACAAGGTCGCGGACCAGATCTCCGATTCGATCGTCGACCTGTTCCTGTCGAAGGACCCCGAAGCGCGCATCGCCTGCGAAACGCTGACCACCACCCAGCTGGTCGTCCTCGCCGGTGAAATCCGCTGCAAGGGCGTGTTCGAAAACGGTGAATGGGCCGAAGGGGCACAGGCCGAGATCGAGCGTACCGTGCGCGAAACCGTGAAGAAGATCGGCTATGAACAGTCGGGCTTCCACTGGGAAAGCTTCCGCTTCGAAAACAACCTGCATGCGCAGTCGGCGCATATCGCGCAGGGCGTCGACGCGTCGGGCAACAAGGACGAAGGTGCCGGCGATCAGGGCATCATGTTCGGCTTCGCCTGCGACGAAACGCCGGACCTGATGCCGGCGACGCTCGACTATAGCCACAAGATCCTCGCGAAGATGGCCGCCGACCGCCATTCGGGCGCCGCGCCGTTCCTCGAACCCGATGCCAAGAGCCAGGTCACGCTGCGCTTCGAAAACGGCAAGCCGGTCGCCGCGACCGCGATCGTCGTCTCGACCCAGCATGCGCCGGGCTATGACAATGGCGACAAGGAAGCCGAGCTGCACAATTATGTGAAGTCGGTCGTCGCCGAAATCCTGCCCGCCGACCTGCTGTCGGACGCGACCGAATATCACATCAACCCGACCGGCAGCTTCGAAATCGGCGGCCCGGACGGCGACGCCGGCCTGACCGGCCGCAAGATCATCGTCGACACCTATGGCGGTGCTGCCCCGCACGGCGGCGGCGCGTTCAGCGGCAAGGATCCGACCAAGGTCGACCGCTCGGCGGCGTACATCACCCGCTATCTGGCGAAGAACATCGTCGCCGCCGGCCTCGCCAAGCGCTGCACGATCCAGCTCGCCTATGCGATCGGCGTGTCGAAGCCGCTGTCGCTCTATGTCGACACCCACGGCACCGGCACCGTCGGCGACGATGCGATCGAGAATGCGATCGCCGGCATCGCCAAGCTCGGCGGCCTGACCCCGCGCGGCATCCGCACGCATCTCGGCCTCAACAAGCCGATCTACCAGCCGACCGCCGCCTATGGCCATTTCGGCCGCAAGCCAGAGGGCGATCTGTTCCCGTGGGAAAAGACCGACCTGGTCGACGATCTGAAGGCCGCGCTGGCAGCCTGATCCATTACGGGTGTATTGTCTATACAAGCCATTGAAATTGCGGGAGGTTCGCCGAAGGGGCGGACCTCCCGTTTTCATGTCCGCCTATCGGGGGATATATGCACGACCTTGCCGGACGATTGTTCGCGATGGGATTATCGTCGCTGGCGCTGGTCGCCGCGCTCCCCGCGGCCGCCCAGTTCACCAAGAGCGTGA
Organism: Sphingomonas sp. BL-S-05; assembly: GCF_055521695.1. Lineage (NCBI taxonomy): Bacteria > Pseudomonadati > Pseudomonadota > Alphaproteobacteria > Sphingomonadales > Sphingomonadaceae > Sphingomonas > Sphingomonas sp. BL-S-05. Next base: position 2,075,016 of record NZ_CM145499.1, read on the forward strand.
TCGCGGCACCCGCCGATCAGCCCTATCGCTTCCGGCATAGCGGCCTCACCATCCCGGCCTCGCTCGACGGCATGCGGCGCGTGGCGATCGAACAGATTGGCGGTTCGGAACTCGACGTCTTCGCCAACTACCAGCGCGGTTCCGAAGCGGTCACTATCTATGTCTTTCGGATGGCCAGCGGTGCTGCACCGGTCTGGTTCGATCGCGCTCGCGCCATTCTTGAATCCCGTCGCGACGTCTACGGCACGATTACGCCTATCCTTCCCCCGACCGCGTTCACCCCGCCGGGACAGGGCGTTGCCAGCGGCTTGATGGCGGGCTGGTCGGTCTCGCGTCCACCCTATCGCGGCACCGTCCTCGCCATGATCCCGCTCGGCGAATGGCTGGTGAAGGTCCGCTATAGTAGCACGACGCTCGACGGTGCGGGCATCGCGGCACGGATGCCGGCGGTACTGGCGGCACTTACGTGGCCGACCGAATTCGCCGCCCCCGTCCCGGCGAAACCCGTCGCCGATTGCCCGACGCCGCTGGCATTCCCGACCACGGCGAAGGTGCAGCGCGATCCGAAGATGCTGTCGGTCGCCGCCTTTACCGGCGGATTGCTGGCGGTAGGCCGCGCGCTCAAGGACAAACCGAAACCGGGTGTTGCCGCCGTCCCCGCAAAACAGGTTATCTGGTGCCGTGATCCCGCGACCGGGCCGGCCGGCGGCGTCTATCGCGAGGATGCGTCGGCCGACTCCTATCTGCTGGCGTTCAGCGATTCGGGTCGTGCCGCGCTCGTCCAGCCCGACCCGGCCACCGGCCGCATCGCCAAGACCAATCTGCCCGGCTGGTCGGTGAACCTGATCGATGTCGGTAACGTGCTGGTCTATCCGCCCTTCACGGCGCTGCCCCGCCCCCGGCAGGTGATGGACGCGCTGCGACGCCCCGCGATGGCGCACGTCCCCAACTGGGGGAACGACACGAACCGCATCACGATCAATCCGAACGCGCTGGGCGAGAAGCGCTGAGGGCCGGTCGCTTTCCTACACGGTGCGCTACGTGATAGCGCATCCGCTGTCGTCGCTGGACGGCCGCGCTTCGCCCCGTGCAGCGTTCCGATCGAAGGTGACAACCGCCCGGCTTGCCGAACAGGTTGCTAACCTACTGCGGTAGCCGGCTTTTTTACCGACCCGAACCCCACCGGCCCTTCCCTGGACAACCTCCCGGCACGCAAGTGTCAACTTCCGGCACCCTCGGCCCACCTAAACATCTCAAATACTTGTACTAAACCGTCGACCAAACGAAGATTCGCACAACCTTCGTCAACTTCCGTCCGGCACCGGCAACACCTTTGCGACAACCGCCTCCGCTACCAGTCCGATGACCGCGCCCACCGCGACGTCGATCGGGAAATGCGTCCCCCGCGGCACCTGGATCGCCGCCACCGCCGCCGCCCCGGCATAGGCCGGGCCTGCCGCCGCCGGATATTCGCGCGCCACCGCCCGCGCCACCGCCAGCGCGCCGGCGGTATGGCCCGACGGAAACGAGTTTTGCGGCCCTTCGTCGGTATCGCCGGGCTTTGGGCGATGATCCTCACGGTCGCTGAACAGATGCGGTCGCGCCCGGTCGACATTGGCCTTGATGACCGACTTTGCCAGCGTCGCCAGCCCGTGCGCGGCGAGCATCCGCACCCCGGTCCGCATCAGTCGCGCATCACCGCGCCACAACCCGGCGGCGATCGTGGTCAGGTTGATCGCGACCATCGGTGGCTGGTCCGCCACCTCGCTCAACCACCCGGCGACTTTGACGACCGGATGGTCGTGCAGTTCGCTGGCGACGCCCCGCCCGGCATCGATATCGGCATCGACCAGCCGCTTCGCCTGTTCTTTCGCCTTGCGTTTCTTGCTCATGGCATCCGAACCACCGGCGAAGACGGAAGCTCCCTTGTCGGATCACCGCCCCGCCGGGTAGGGAGCGCGGCGATGAACGATCCCACTACCATCCGCCGCCTCTATGGCCGTCGACAGGGCCACAAGCTGCGCCAGGGGCAGGCCGCACTGGTCGAGGAACTGCTGCCGCGCGTCTCGGTCCCCGAAACCGGCCCGCTCGATTCACACGCCCTGTTCGGCGACGACCGTCCGGTGGAGGTCGAGATCGGCTTCGGCGCGGGCGAGCATCTGGCCGGGCAGGCGAACGCCCGTCCGCACCACGGCTTCATCGGCTGCGAACCGTTCCTCAACGGCGTCGTCGGCGCGCTCAACCATATCCGCGACGACGATCTGTCCAATGTCCGCCTGCACATGGGTGACGCGTTGGAAGTGATCGAACGCTTCCCCGACGCTTCGCTCGAGCGCGTCTATCTGCTCCACCCCGATCCCTGGCCGAAAGCCCGCCACGCCAAGCGGCGGATGATGAACCACGGTCCGATGGACCTGATCGCGGCGAAGCTGCGTCCCGGCGGCGAGTTCCGGCTCGGCACCGACGACCCGACCTATTGCCGCTGGGCGATGATGATCATGGACCAGCGCCGCGATTTCGAATGGCAGGCACGGACCGCCACCGACTTCCTGACCCGCCCCGCCGACTGGCCCGAAACCCGCTACGAACGCAAGGCCCGGCGACAGGGCCATGAGGTCTGGTATTTCCGCTACATCCGCCTCTAGACCGCGACCGGACTAGCCACCCGGCCGCTCTCGCCGAAGATGCGCAGATAGCGCGCGATATCGGCGGGGTCGCCGGTCGCCTTGGCCGGATTATCGGATAGCTTGACCGCCGGGCGGCCATTGGCGCTGACGACCTTGCACACCAGCGAGATCGGCTCCAGCCCCGCGCCGCCCAGCGGGTCGCAACCGCGAAAATCGTTGGTCAGGTTCGTCCCCCAGCCAAAGCTCATGCGGACCCGGCCATGGAAATGGCGGTAGGTCGCCAAGATGCTGTCGACGTCCATCCCGTCGGAGAAGATGAGCAGCTTCGAGCGTGGATCGACGTCGCGTTCCTGCCACCAGCGCAAAATCTGCTCGCCACCCTCGATCGGCGGCATGCTGTCGGGACGGAAGCCGGTCCAGTCCGCCAGCCAGTCGGGAGCATTGCGCAGAAACGCGGTCGTGCCATAGGCATCGGGCAACGCGATCAGCAGGTTGCCGCCATAATGCCGTCGCCACTCCTCCAGCACGCGGTATGGCGCGGCGGCGATCCCGGCATCGTCCTCGGCCAGCGCCGCCTCGACCATCGGTAGCTCGTGCGCGTTGGTGCCGATCGCCTCGACCCCCGCCTGCATCGCCAGCAGCACATTGGACGTCCCGACGAACCGATCGCCCAGCCCCTCCTGCAATGCCTCGACGCACCAGCGCTGCCACAGGAAACCATGCCGCCGCCGCGTGCCGAAGTCGGACAGCACAAGATCCGGCAGCGCCCGCAGCCGCTCGACCTTGTCCCACAGCCGCGCCTTCGCCCGCGCATAGGTCACGTCGAGCGCGAACCGCCCGTGATCGCGCAGCGCCGCGCGCGCCCGGAGTTCGTTGACGATGGTCAGCGCCGGAATTTCCCACAGCGAGGTTTCGGCCCATGGTCCGTCGAAATGCAGGACATACTGACCATCGCGCACCGACAGGTCGTAGTCGGGCAGGCGGAACCGGCTGAGCCAGTCGATGAAGTCGGGCGAGAACATGCGCTGCACGCCATAGAAGCTGTTGCCCGCCAGCCAGATCAGTTCCTGCTTGCTGAACCCGACCGTCCGCGCATGGTCGAGTTGGGCGCGCAACTCGGCTTCGTCGATGACCTCCGCCAGCCGCACCGATTTACTGCGGTTGATGACGGCGAAGGTCGCGCGGACGTCCGGATGCACCGCGCGGATCATCTGCACCATCAGCAGCTTGTAGAAATCGGTGTCGAGCAGGCTGCGCACCACCGGATCCAGTCGCCAGCCATGGTTCCACACACGGGTCGCGATATCGGTCACCACCATCGATCAGCCTTTCGGAATATGGGGATGGCGTTCGGACGCTTCGGCAGGCGGCCGAGCAGCCGGCCCGCGCCCCCGCAAACGTAGACGGCGCGGCTCGTCATGGCCGGTCGCATCACAGGCTGGAGGAGAGCAACGCACATTCGATATCCTCTACCGATATCCGTCCGGAATGTGCAATCAGCCGGCAACAGGAGGTGCGACATGGCCGAAGTGATCGTCGTGGTGGATACGCAGGCGGATTTCATCCGGGCGGACGGTGCGCTGCCCGTCGCGGGTGCGGAGGAGATCGTCGGACCGCTGGCCGAGTGGCTGCGCGCGCGCACCGCCGACGATACGGCGGCGATCGTCTTCACCTTCGACACCCATTTCGTCGAAACCTACCCGGCAAGCGCCGAGGCCGAACTGTTTCCGATCCATTGTGTCAAGGGAACCGCCGGCTGGGACAATCTGATCGACCCCCTGGCGATGCCCCCCTCCATCCCGTGCCGGACATTGGAGAAAGGCGTATTCGACATGTGGGCCGAAGACGGACTGGTCCTGCACGATCCCCATGGCGTCGCACCGCCGATCGATCGCGATACGTACTTCGCCAAATTGCGTGAAAGCGGTGTCGAGCGGGCGATCGTGGTCGGCGTCGCCGCCGATTATTGCGTGCGCTGGGCCGTCGAGGGACTGATCGCGCGCGGCTTCGCGGTTGGCATACCGGCGGCCCTGACCCGCGGCATCACGCGCTCGATCGAACAGGTCGTCGCGGACGATTTCCATGGTCTAGCGGCAGTAATTTAATTACGCAATCCCAAGTCGAGCATGTTCAACTACTTGGTAACGGGCCATACCGCATGATATACCAAATGCGCTCCGCTATCGAACGACGGTGGGAACAAGGGTTGATTGATGACGCATATTCTTGTCGCTGACGACCATCCGATGTGCGCTACTGCGCTCGGCATGGCGGCGCGCGCCGTCGATCCGACCGTGACCAAGGACAGTGTGACGACGCTGGCCGAGGCCGAAAGTCTTGTTCGGCAACACGCATATGACCTTGTTCTGCTCGACCTGATGCTTCCCGATGTACAGGGGTTCGCGGGGCTGGCGCTGCTGCGCGCGGTACGGCCGTCGACGACGATCGCGATCGTGTCGGGCCGCGAGGAACCGGCGGTGGTCGCGCAGGCCCGGGCGCTGGGCGCACAGGGTTTCATCCCGAAATCGTCGTCGATCGAAGAGATGATAGACGCGATCCGCAATCTGCTCGCGGGCAATTGCTGGGTTCCGGCGGGCGCGGAAGACGTGCCGCAGGCCGATCCGCGCATCGACCTGGCCGAACGCATGGGGACACTGTCGATCGCGCAACTGCGCGTCCTGCGGGCCATCGCCAACGGACATCAGAACAAGCAGATCGCCTATGACCTGCAACTGGCCGAACCGACCGTCAAATCGCACCTGTCGGCGATCTTCCGCAAACTGGGCGTCAACAACCGGACGCAAGCGGTACTGGCGTTACAGGCGTTCGACGCTTAGCGACGCGTCCACGGGCGCTTAAGCGCCATCGCTGCCGGTCACGCCGGTTCGGCCATCGCCCGTTGGGCCGCGTCGATGACCGCCGTGGCGCAACGATCGATCTCGTCCAGCGCAGCCGGATCGATCGGCATCGCGTCCGGCGCGTCCTCGATCACCTGCAATGCCGCGATCAGTTCGATCGCGCCCATGCTGGCCGCAGCACCCCGCAATGCATGGGCTTCGCGCCGGGCAAGATGAAGCCGGTCATGGGCGACCAGCGTGCGCAGACGGGGCGGTATCCGCTCCGCATCCTCGATCAGCAGCGCGAGCAACGTATCGCGCTGCGCCGGACCGAGCGCGTCGGTCAGCGACTGGACACGGTTGGGATCGATGGCCTCGCTCACCGTTCTGGGTGCCGATGGACGGCTGGCCGGCATCGCCGTCTGGTCGAGTACGGCGCGCAGTTGCGGTACGTCGACCGGCTTGGTCAGGATGCCGTTCATTCCCGCCCCGATCACTTCGGCGCGGCGTTCGGCGGACAGATCGGCGGTCAACGCATAGATGGGCACGCCCGCCCCCGCGCCGCTCCACGCCCGGATCGCGCGGGTCGCGGCGATGCCGTCCATCACCGGCATCTGCACGTCCATCAGCACCAGATCGACCGGATTGCCGGCCGCCGCGGTGACATATTCGACCGCTCGCGCGCCATTTTCCACCGTGACGACCTCATGCCCCAGCCGCCGCACGATCTCGGCAATCAGATAGCGGTTGGTGTCGTTATCCTCGGCGACCAGGACACTGCTCGCGCCCGTGCGTTCGCCCGATCCTATCGTATCGGGTCCGAGGGCGGATGCCATCCCAGACAGGGCTGTGCATCCGGCGAACGGCAACGGCAAATGGAACCAGAAACGCGATCCCGCCCCTTGGCGACTGACGACGCCGATGCTGCCACCCATCGATGCAACCAGCATCCGGCTGATGCTCAGGCCAAGCCCGGTGCCGCCATAGCTGCGGGTCGTGGAGGCATCGGCCTGAACGAACGGTTCGAAGATCGCATCGAGCCGGTCCTCGCGGATACCGACCCCGGTATCGGCAACCTCGAACCGCCAGTAATCGGCACCGTTGCGCGTCGCGGTGATGCGGATCGATCCGGCGCGGGTGAATTTGACGGCGTTGCCGACCAGATTGGTCAGCACACGTTGCAGGCGAGCCGGGTCGCCGACCACCCGCCCCTCGGGCACCTCGAAATCGAGCGACAGGTCATGGCGTCTCGCCTGGGCCGCGAACATGCCCGTGACCGTCGCCAGCAATTCGCGCGGTTCGAACACGATCGCTTCCGAATCGTTATGCCCCCCTTCCAGTTTCGAGAAGGTCAGCACGTCGTCGACGATGTCGGACAGGGTCCGACCGGCGTGCTCCAGCGCATCGAGATGCCGCATCCGTTCGCCGCGATCGGGCGTGTCGCGCAGCAATTGTACGGCAGCGAGGATCGAGGTCAGCGGCGTGCGGATTTCGTGGCTGATCGTGGCGGTAAAGGTCGCCTTTGCAGCAAGGGCCCGCTCGGCCGCTTCGCGCGCCTCGCGCAACTCGGCCATCGCCTTTACCTGCTCGGTCGTGTCTTGCATCACACCGAACACGCCGACGACCCTGTCCAGCGCCCGTTCCGCCTGCCCGCGCGAAGCGACCCAGCGCATCGTCCCGTCGCGCTGGATCAACCGCGCGTCGAAGGCGAAGGACCCACCGGTGGCGATGGCCCGATCGATCGCTTCGCGAACCTTTGGCCGATCCTGGGGATGATAGAAGTCGATCGCCGCGTCCAGATCCAGCTCCTCGCCTAACGGCACGCCATGAATGCGGAAAATTTCGGGCGACCACATCACGCGCCGGTCGAGGATGTTCAACCGCCAATGCCCGAGCCTTGCCGCATTTTCCGCCATTGCCAGCAGTCGTTGGCGCTCCTCGACCTGACTTGCCGCTTCGACGGCCTTGCTTTCTGCCTCGCGACGTTGCCCGATATCCCGGATCGATCCCACGACTTCGGCATTACCTTGACTGTCGCCGACCAGCCGGAACGCGCCCTCCAGCCACACATATCGGCCGGACTTGTTCAACATCCGATAATGGAACACGGTGCTGTCGCCGCCGGGGACCAGCGCGGTCATCATGCGTTCGACCCGATCGCGGTCGTCGGGATGCACCTGTCCGCAGGGACTGGAGCCGATCATTTCCTCCGGCCGGTAACCGAGCACCCGTTCCGAGGCGGACGACGCATAGCGCCGTACCCCGTCGAGGCCGAGCCGCACGATCAGATCACTCGAATGATCGGTCAGCAATCGCAATTCGCGTTCCTTGTCGGAAATCTCGTCGAGCGCGCGCGATTGTTCGTACAGCAGCGCCGCGACCGGGAACGCGGTCAGCGTGACGATGGCGATGAAGATCTGCAGGAACAACACCCGATCCGCGATCAGTGGAAAGGCATCGGCGATCGGCCCGCTGCCGGTCATCGTATAGACGATCGCGATGCCGGCAATCGTCAGCGTCGATGCCGCTGCACCAATGAAGCGATAGAGTAGCGCCGCAAACACCGAGCAGGGCAGCAGGAAGAAGAGTGACGGATTGGTGCCCGTGCCGAAGACGATCAAGGCGACCAGCATCGATACCGCTACCGGCAGCAACAGCACCGGAGAGAATAGCCGCAACTCCTCCGACAGGGCGCGGCGCGTCGCCTTGAGCGCCGGCAGCAGCACGATCAATCCCATCGCGATCGACGCGAACCAGTTTGCACTCGAATAGAGCACGTCGTTGCCGGCCAGCAGGGCGTTGGCCGGCGCCGCCAGCAGCGTACTGCTCCCGGCCCCCAATAACGAGATGAGGATGACCCCGGCATAGCCGCGCAGCGTGCGGGGATCGGGGTCGATCCTGCACAAGCAGCCGGCGACCTGCACCATGACGACGATATCGATCAGGACGTAACAAACGGCCAGCGACAACGGCACATCGTTCAGCATGCCGAACAGGAACAGGCTGGCCGCAGTGACGCCCGATATCAATGGCCATCGCGATAGCGGCGTACGGGTCAATTTCGCTACGGCGACCGACGTGGCCGGCCAGACAAGCACCGGTCCCTGCGGTAACGGCGACAGCGACATCGCAACGACGGATACGGCGATCAACAGGATCGCATAGCCAGCCAGGCCCGCAAATTGCCGCACGAGCGGAGATTGCCACCAGCCGGCCTTGGCAAGCGAAACCCGTTGACGATGGACGTGCGCGCGCAGGGCGGATAGCGATGGGCCAGTCATGTTCGATCGTCGCCGGTGGCTGTAAAGCGGCGATCTTGGCCGATACGCGACCGGTCGGCAACGTCGGGGATGATTCGCCTAATCCCCATCCGCGACGGGCGGGTTCGATGCCTGACCCTGCATCGCCCAGCGCTTCGCCAGCAGACGCCCTGCCAGCGCGGGCAGGCCGGGCCGCAGGAACAGCCAGTCGCGGATCGCCGGCCCCGGTTCAGCGCCGATCAGCCGCTTATACCCGCTATCGCCCGCACCCCAATCGACCCGGGTGATGCCGTCGGCGACGGCGCGGACAAGATTGCGGTAATAGAGCAGCTTTCCCGGCGACCGCTGGCGGAAGGCGACGTCATAGCTGTTGGCGATCGCGAATTTATGGGTGCCGGCGTTGATGTCGAACGAGAAGGCGGCGGGCTTGCCGTCCATCCGCAGCAGCGCGACCCACAGCATGTCGGCCAGCACCGGATCGCCGACGACCGATCGCCAGAACCGGCCATGCCCCTCCAGGGTGAATTTGGCGTCGCTGCCATCGGTCCGACTGTTCAACCAGCTTGCCCGTTCGACGGCGGCGAGGTCGTCGAACAGCGCCGGCGTCCAGTCGGCACCGCTGGCGAACGACCAGTCGGGTTCGCCGAGCGCCGCCAGATGCTTTTCGTTGAAGCGATTCTTGCGCAGCGTCGACAGGCGCGGCCAGGCGCCCTCCGCCTGGCGCGCGGTGATGTCGAGCAGATAGCTGTCGGCGATGAAGCGCGGCATGGCCCGCCAGCCGCTCGCCCAGGCGGCGTCCAGCAGCCCCTGCAGCATCGGATCATCGTCATAGACCGGACCCAGCCGGAACCCGCGCACCCGCCGCCCCGCCTCGCCCAGCAGCGCCGCGAAGTCGTCGGGGCCGGCGTCCTGCGCGACGGGTCCGCTGCGGAACGGCCAGTAGCAGCCGGGCAGTTGCGCCATGCCCAACGGGGCCGGCCCGAGCCCGATCAACGGCAACGCCAGCATCGGCTGCCCACCGCGTTCGACCAGCAACGTCCGCGCCGTGCCGCCATAGGTATCGAGCGCCGCCACATACCATTGGCGCCGCAGGAAACGATGCGTCTGGACCGCCGATGCCGCGACCTTGTCGATCGCGTCGGGCAATTCGTCGGTCGTTCGGGCGACCGGTGGGGAAGTACGCAGCAACATGGGCATCATCATGCCGACAACCCGTTACGATTGGGTAGCGATCCGGCGTCGCAATCCCTGCGCAACCTTGCCCGCCCCTTCCGCCCACGGCATAGCAGGCGCGTGGAATTCGCACCTGTCCTGTCGACCGTCGCCAAGACGATCCAGACCGCTATCGCGCCGGTCTTCCTGCTGGCCGGGATCGGCGCGATCCTGAACGTCATGGTCGGGCGGCTGGCGCGGATCGTCGACCGGGCTCGTGACCTCGAGAAGCTGCATCCGTCCTCGACCGGGCCGGAGCATGAACGCCACGTATTCGAATTGCGGCTGCTCGACCGGCGCATCCGGGTCATCAACAATGCCGTGTTCCTGGTCGTATTGTCGGCGGTCGCCAACTGTACCGTCGTCGCGATGCTGTTCATCGCCGAGTTGCTCGACCTCGGGCTGGGCAAGGCGGTGGCGATCGCCTTCGTCCTGTCGATGGTGCTGTTGATCGGCGGGCTGGTCTGGTTCCTGTTCGAGGTGCGGATGTCGGTCCACGCGATCCGGGTGCGTGCCGAATTGCTGGAACGCGAACGCAAGTGACCGCGCGCGGCGAACGGACGCTGTTGCAGACGGCGGTCGCGATCGTCTGCGCCGTACCGCTGATGGTTTCCACGCTCGGCATCGTGCGCGGCGCGGCATGGTTGCAACCGGCCCCGGCGACCGATCTCGACAGTCACTTCCGCTATCTCTCCGGCATCTTTCTGGTGATGGGCCTCGCCTTTCTTACCTGTATCCCCGCGATCGAATCGAAGACCGCGCGGTTTCGATTACTTGGCGCGATGGTCGTGGGTGGTGGACTGGCGCGGCTGGTGTCGCTCGCTGGCGTCGGCGTGCCATCGCCGGGACATTTGCTGGGCCTGTGTATCGAGCTGATCGTCGTGCCGCTGCTGCTGCTGTGGCAGATGCGCGTCGCGCGGCGATACCGCTTGGCCGCCGCCACATAAAGTTCCGCACGGAAACCCGATTCCAGGCGATCATATTTTTCTGCGTTCACGAAAAGTTCGCTTGCATTTCACGAACCCGGCGGATCGCCGTGCGTCGCGTATCTCCGCCCGCCCGAATGCCGCCAATGCCCGGCGTGAATGAAAAATTTGCCGTCTTGCGCACCGCCCGCTTTCCTACAATTAGTGGTGGCGAACGCGGGGGAGGCGCTACCGATAGTGTGTAACCCGCTGGAACCTCCAGTGCCGCCAACGCTTGTCAACAGGGATGGCGTGCGCGGACGTTCCGCAGAAATCGACAGGGGTTAGCGCCCCGTGCTAGAACACAAAAGGAACGGGACGATGACCTTCCAGGATAGTCAGGATGCCCAGATGAACGAGTTGCAATTCGCCGATCCGGCCCCCGCCGCCCCGGCCCCGGAACGTACCAGCCGCACGGTCGACGCGCTGCTGCACGCGGTCGAGGTCGATCATTCGCGCGACGCGCTGCTGACCGATTTCGGCAAGGACACGCTGAAGGATCGCTATCTCCTGCCCGGCGAATCATATCAGGATTTGTTCGTGCGCGTGGCGTCGGCCTATGCCGATGACGCCGCCCATGCGCAGCGGCTGTACGACTATATCTCGAAGCTGTGGTTCATGCCTGCCACGCCGGTCCTGTCGAACGGCGGCACCGGACGCGGCCTGCCGATCAGCTGCTATCTCAACTCGGTCCCCGACAGCCTGGAGGGCATTGTCGAGACGTGGAACGAGAATGTGTGGCTGGCGTCGCGCGGCGGCGGCATCGGCACCTATTGGGGGAGCGTGCGCGGCATCGGCGAGCCGGTCGGGCTGAACGGCAAGACCAGCGGCATCATCCCGTTCGTCCGCGTGATGGATTCGCTGACCCTCGCCATTTCGCAGGGGTCGCTGCGGCGCGGTTCGGCCGCCTGCTATCTCGACATCAGCCATCCGGAGATCGAGGAGTTCCTCGAAATCCGCAAGCCCAGCGGCGACTTCAACCGCAAGGCGCTGAACCTGCATCACGGCGTGCTGATCCCCGACGCCTTCATGGAGGCGGTGCGCGACGGCGCCGAATGGGAGCTGAAGAGCCCCAAGGACGGATCGGTCCGCGGCAAGGTCGATGCGCGGTCGCTGTTCCAGAAGCTGGTCGAGACCCGTCTCGCCACCGGTGAGCCGTACATCGTGTTCAGCGACCATGTGAACAACACGATGCCCAAGCATCACCGCGATCTGGGCCTCAAGGTTTCGACCTCGAACCTGTGCAGCGAGATCACGTTGCCGACCGGCAAGGATCACCTCGGCAACGACCGCACCGCCGTGTGCTGCCTGTCGTCGCTGAACCTCGAAACCTGGGACGAATGGAACGGCGACAAGCGCTTCATCGAGGACGTGATGCGCTTCCTCGACAATGTGCTGACCGACTATATCGAGCGTGCGCCCGACGAGATGGCCCGCGCGCGCTATTCGGCGAGCCGCGAGCGGTCGGTCGGCCTTGGCGTCATGGGCTTCCACTCGTTCCTGCAGGCGCGCAGCCTGCCGTTCGAGGGGGCGATGGCGAAGGCGTGGAACCTGAAGATCTTCCGCCACGTCAACGCGCAGGTGAACGAGGCGTCGATGCACCTCGCCAACGAGCGCGGCCCCTGCCCCGACGCGGCCGATATGGGCGTGATGGAGCGGTTCAGCTGCAAGATGGCGATCGCGCCGACCGCGTCGATCAGCATCATCTGCGGCGGCACCAGCGCCTGCATCGAACCGATCCCGGCGAACATCTATACCCACAAGACGCTGAGCGGATCGTGGTCGGTCAAGAACCCGTATCTCGAAAAGCTGCTGATCGCGAAGTCGAAAAACAGCGATGCGGTGTGGAACACGATCCTCGAGCGCGGCGGATCGGTCCAGCATCTCGATTTCCTCAGCCAGGAAGAGAAGGACACGTTCAAGACCAGCTTCGAGATCGACCAGCGCTGGCTGCTCGAACTGGCCGGGGACCGTGCGCCGTTCATCGACCAGGCGCAGTCGCTGAACCTGTTCATCCCGGCCGATGTCGAGAAGTGGGACCTGCTGATGCTCCATTATCGCGCATGGGAGCTGGGCATTAAATCGCTCTATTATCTGCGGTCGAAGTCGGTGCAGCGCGCCGGGTTCGCCGGCGGGGTCGAGGCGGACAACACGTCCGAACTGGCCAAGTTCGATCTGGGCGAAAGCACCGACTATGATGAGTGCTTGGCCTGTCAGTGAGCGGGCGGCATCGATTTGCGTGAGCAAATCGATGACTCGCCACGGCGGGCAGCGGGGTCGCGCAGCGAACCCTTCTGACGGCGTGGCGGAACAGGTCACGAAAAAGGGGGCCGAAAGCCCCCTTCCCCGTCGCAAATCGAGCGATCGATCAGATGGCGCTGCCATCCTCTTCGGTTTCGAACGTCACCGCGACGTCGGCGTTGGCGGACAGGCGGACGGTATTGCCCTCGACCTCGGCTACGAGGCCGCCATCGATATAATGGTGATGCCCTGCATGCGAACCGCCTTCTGCACCTTCGACTTCCGCGCCGCTGTCCTTCTTGGTCAGCTTGATGCGGTCGCCTTCGACGCGGTCGACGGTGCCGACATGGACGCCGTCGGCGCCGATGACTTCGGCATGTTCCTGGATGTTGCTGAGATCGGCCATGTTCATTCTCCGTTGGGGGCGGCGGTCAAACGCATGTCCCGGCAGTTGGTCGCATGACGCAGAACGTACTCATCATGTTGGCCGTTGCGCTGATCGCGGTCGTGGTCGGCCTTTGGCTGCTGCTGCGCCTGCGGTCGCGGGCGACGCAGCAGAGCCGCTATGCGCATGGCATGGTCGGGATGATGGCGCTGGCGCTCGGGATCATCCTGGCGATCTTCGGGATCGCGCAATGGTCGTGGAGTAGTGGCACATGAGCGGTACGCTATTTCTGACGGTGGTCACTTTCGTCTGCATCGGTTCATTTCTGAACGGGTTGCGGTTCATGCGGATGCGAAACAACCCGTGGGCTGATCGCACCGTCGTCGGGCAACCCATATCGGGTAGCGATTGGTCGATGGTCCAGATCAAACGGTTTGGTCTGGCGCAGATGATTGCTGCGCCGATTTTCTGGCTGTTCGCAGCCGCTTTATCTTTCGGAATGCTACCCGCTGAAGGCATTCATCCCATTCAATTCTAAGTTTCCCCGGAGTAACCTCATGTCGCTCACCGAAGCCCGCAAGCAGTACAAGCCGTTCGAATACCCCTGGGCGTTCGATTTCTGGAAGCGTCAGCAACAGATCCACTGGATGCCCGAAGAGGTGCCGCTGGGCGAGGATTGCCGCGACTGGGCGCAGAAGCTGACCCCGCATGAGCGCAATTTGCTGACGCAGATCTTCCGCTTCTTCACCCAGGCGGATGTCGAGGTGCAGGACTGCTATCACGAAAAGTACGGCCGCATCTTCAAGCCGACCGAGATCAAGATGATGCTCGCCGCCTTCTCCAACATGGAGACGGTGCATATCGCGGCGTACAGCCACCTGCTCGACACGATCGGCATGCCCGAGAGCGAATATGGCGCCTTCCTCGAATATAGCGAGATGAAGGACAAGCACGACTATCTGCAGAATTTCGGGGTCGACACCGACGAGGATATTGCCAAGACGCTGGCGATGTTCGGCGGCTTCACCGAAGGGCTGCAGCTGTTCGCGTCGTTCGCGATGCTGATGAACTTCCCGCGCTTCAACAAGATGAAGGGCATGGGGCAGATCGTGTCGTGGTCGGTCCGCGACGAGAGCCTGCACTGCGAAGGCATCATCAAGCTGTTCCACGCCTTCTGCAAGGAACGCGACTGCCTGACCCGCTCGGTACGCGACGACATTGCCGACATGTGCCAGACGACGGTGCGGCTGGAGGACAATTTCATCGACCTGGCGTTCGAAATGGGGCCGGTCCACGGCATGACCGCCAAGGAAATCAAAAAATATATCCGCTACATCGCCGATTGGCGGCTGGGGCAGCTGGGCATGAAGCCGATCTACCTGATCGACGAGCATCCGCTGCCGTGGCTGGCGCCGCTGCTGAACGGCGTCGAGCATGCGAACTTCTTCGAACAGCGTGCGACCGAATATTCGAAGGCGGCAACGCGCGGCAATTGGAACGAGGTCTGGGAAGGCTTCGACAAACGCCAGAAGGCGAAGGTCGTGGCACCGGCGAACGAGGAAGCCAGCGGGATGGGCGACATGTTCGGCGGCGTGGCGGCGGAATGAGCGCCGGGCAAGCGGCAGCGTAAGCTGCCGCGAGCCTCGAGACGCGATCGGCCGGCGGCGCCCCAAGCGCCGATCGACGGCAGGGGCTTTGCCCGCGCCGGCCGCCCAAAGTTCACGAAGTTCACACTTGCACGCGGTTTGCGCGCACTGCGTTCCGACTTGTCAAAGAGCGAGGGTCGCGACGACCCGGCAGCATGATGGCGACCGTCCATCGTGTAGGACAGTGCGAATGTCGCTCTGCCTGCGCGGGAACGACGCGAGGGGCGGCAGCGAATGCGCTCAACGCCCCCGCCGCACCGGCACCCGGAAGTCGGCAGGCTTGTCGGCGACCCATTTGACGAACTTCGCAACCGCCGGAACCTCGCGCAGTGTGTCGAGGTCGGCAAGCGGACCGGCAAGGTCGGCGTTGGTCGCGCTGGCATGGATGGTGCGGTGGCAGATCGGGTGGACGGGAACGGTCTCGCGGCCGCCCTCGCTCTTGGGCACGCGGTGATGCCATTCGACCTGGACGCCGATCGGGCGGCGGCAGAGCGCGCAGGTCAGCGGCTCGACCACGCGTGCGGCGAGCGCTTCGGCCGCCGCCAGTCCTGCCTTGCGCTTCACGCGTCCGGCCATTGCCTGCTCCCGTTCATTGGCCCAAGATCGGCATGCACGATCGATCCGGCAAGACCGTCGAATATGGCAAGTCACCATTCGTCCGTAGATAGATGAACGGCAGATGAAGGAACCGCGATCAAGCCATATGGGTTCTTCCCCGGCAAGTTCTGATCCAGGGAGAACCCGCATGAACCGCCTTCCATTACTGATCGCCGCAGCTGCAACTGCCTGCATCGCGACGCCGTCGCTGGCCAAGGACCGGTCGGTCCCGGTCTATTCGGACTATAACCCCTATTATCTCGATTATAAGACCGACATCTCCGAAGCGAAGCGCGAGCTGCGCAAGGATTTGCGACGCGCCAAGGATGCGTCGTCGCGCGAGGATGCGTGGCACGAATATCGCCGCGAAGTCGCCGATGCCGAACATGATTTCCGCAAGGAAATGGCCGAGCGCGGCATGATCGTCCGCCGCGGTCGGGTGACCGTCGAAGAATAAGCCTTCCCGTCGTCCTACGGGAATCAGCCGCCGGGTTCGCGCCCGGCGGCTTTTTCTTTGCGAACGATATAGCGCCCCGCCCGAGCGGGTCGTGCGAAAAAGAAAAAGGCCCCGAGCCGATGCCCGGAGCCTCTGTCTCTACGCAGTTACCGGGGCGGATCCCGATACGCCGGACCCGCCCGAACCGGGCCGATGCTTAGAAGTGGGTGGTCAGACCCAGCATCGGACGGAAGCTGTGCGCCGAACCGAAGGTCGACACTTCACCGCGCAGGCGGACGCCCGAGTTGCCGGTGATGCCGCCCAGACCGATGTCCTTCGGACCGACTTCGAAACCGGCGCCGTAGGTCATTTCGTGATAGTCGCGGCTGGCGGTGCCGAACCGGTCGAAATTGACCCAGCGATAGCCGACCTTGCCGTAGATCAGGCCCGAATCACCCGCACGGAAGCCGAAACGGCCGGCCGCGCCGTAATCCCAATCGATATCGCCCGACACGCCCTTCGAGACGCTGCCCTCGGCACCGACGAACACCGGACCCAGCGGAACGTTGAAGCCGACAATCCCTTCGACCAGCGCGCCGTTGAGTTTGTCGTTACGGGCGACCTGCGGAATGCCGGCCTTGGTGGCTTCGGAGTCGAACTGCTCCCAACCGCCCATGACCGCGATATACGGTTCGAAACCGATGCCGCTGGTGCCGTCGGGTGCGGTCACGGCAGGGGCCGGTTCGGTGGTGGTCGTCGTGTCCTGCGTCGTGGTCGACATGTCCTGCGCAAAGGCGGGAGCGGCGACGAAAGCGGCGGCAGCGGCAGCGACAGTGAAAAGCTTACGCATACAAAACCTCATCAGCGTTTACGGTCCCGGCGTCGAAGCTGCGCCGGTTTGTCCGTGGCCCCTCTGAACCCCGAACCGCGGCGGCGGTTGCATTGCATCGCAACAGGAACGTCACGAAACCGGATACTGTGTTATAACGGCAACGGTATCTTGCAGCCGGATGAACGAACCGTGGCGAAGCTGCCCGGAACAAGGTGGTAATAAGGCAGCGGTGGTGCGGCATGGCGGCAACGCGGCGCAACGAAGGACGCGCCGAATTGTTGGTGATCCGGTCGCACCATGCGGCCGGACCCGCGAAAAGGAGGGATGGAGGCCATATGCGACCCCATATCATCATCCTCGGTGCCGGCTTTGGCGGGATCGCCGCGGCGCAGGCGCTACGGAAAGCCGATGCCGATGTGACGCTGATCGACCGGACCAACCACCATCTGTTCCAGCCACTACTCTACCAAGTGGCCGGTGCCGCCCTGTCGCCCGCGGACATTGCGACCGCCAATCGCGCCCTGCTGCGTCGCAATAAAAACACGCGCATATTGATGGCGGAGGCGAGCGGGATCGACGCGGCTGCGAACGAACTGTGCCTCGCCGATGGGCGGCGGTTGCGCTTCGATTACCTGATCGTGGCGACCGGCGCCGGATATAGCTTCTTCGGCAATGATGGCTGGCGCGACCATGCGTTCGTGCTGAAATCGATCGACGACGCGCTGGCGATCCGCGCGGCGCTGCTCGGTGCGTTCGAACGGGCGGAGCAATGCGACGATCCGGCCGAGTTGCGACGGTTGCTGACCTTCGCCGTGGTCGGCGGCGGGCCGACCGGTGTCGAACTGGCCGGTACCATCGCCGAACTGGCGCGCACGACGCTGGCGCGCGATTTCAGCCGGGTCGATCCGCGCGCGACGCGGGTCGTATTGTGCGAGATGGGCGACCATATCCTCAACGCGTTCGACCCGAAGCTGTCGCAGGCGGCGCGGGAGATGCTGGAGTCGCTGGGCGTAGAGGTGCGGACCGGCGAAAAGGTACAGGCGATCGACGAACGCGGACTGACGGTCGGCGATCAGCGGATCGACGCGGCGGCAGTGCTATGGGCAGCGGGAACCGAAGCGCGACCGGCAGCGGCGTGGCTGTCGGCCGATGCCGCAAAAAATGGCGCGGTGAAGGTACGCCCCGACTGTTCGGTGCCGGGGCACCCCAATATCTTCGCGATCGGCGACGTTGCCAGTTTCGACGCAGACGACGGCCCCCTGCCCGGCCTGGCCCCGGTCGCCAAGCAACAGGGGCATTTCGTCGGCAGGCTGCTCGCGGCGAAGGTGGCCGGGCGTAACCCCGACGACCGGTTCCACTATCGCGATTACGGAACGATGGCGGTCATTGGCCGGTCGCGTGCGGTGGCGGAGATTGCGGGCTTGAAGCTCAAGGGCTTCATCGCATGGCTGGCATGGTCGCTGGTCCATCTGATGCTGCTGGTCGATTTCCGCAGCCGCATGTCGGTCTATGTCCATTGGGCGTGGTCGTGGTTCACCTATGGCCGGGGCGCGCGGTTGCTGACCGGCTATGCGCCCGATCCGGGAGAGACGCCGCGCGCGGCGGTGTTGCCGGAGATCGAGGCGGAAGTGCGGGCGGCGGAGTAGCGGCTCGGAACCGTTTCTCCTCTTGCGAAGGCAAGAGCTTCGCGACGGTCCTCTACCGCTCCCCGAATCTGCCGTACCCCCGCGGAGGCGGGGGTCCAGAGCCAAGTAAAACAAAGGTTTGCGCTTTCGGCCTTGGGTCCCCGCCTCCGCGGGGACACGGTTCGGCTGGTTGTCGTAGACATCTTACCTGCGAAGATAAGGTTTGCGGCAACAGCACCACCAAACGCAAACGGCCCGCCCGCATTGCCTGCGGACGGGCCGTTTCTCTTACGTCGGGACCGTTCAGCCGACGCGGTTGCCCGCCATCGGGAAGCTGCCGAACGCACCCGCGCCGACCGTGCCGGAGATGGTGTCACCATCGACGGTCGCTTCGCAGTCGAGCGTCATCGGCATCGGCACGACGATCGCGACCTTCCACGACAGCTTGTCGCCATCGACCTTGCCGTCGGTGATCTCGGTCGATCCCATCGCGCCGGTATAGGTGCCGGTGAAGGTGCTGCCGTCGCTCTTGACGTTCAACGTCGCCTGCTGGTCGCCCATCGGCGACTTGGTGATCGTGTTCCAGCTGCCATCGACATTCGCCATCTTCGCTCTCCTTACTTCGCCGCGGCGGCCGGGGCGGACGGCGGCGTTGCCGACACCACCTCCACCGGCAGGCCCAGCGCGTCAAGCTGTGGGCGAACGACCTTGGCATCGCCGACCACCACATAGACGAAGCGATTGGGGTCGAGCGCCGCGCGTGCCGCAGCGTCAAGCTGGGCCGGAGTCAGCGCACGATATTTTTGCGGCAGCGTCGCCTGATAGTCGTCCGGGCGGCCGAGGAAGTCGTTGGACCGCATCGCGCTCAACACCGCACCCGACGTTTCGTAGGTCCCGGCCAGCTGCCGCGTCTCGCCATCGATCGACCGGCGGAATTCGACCGGGGTCACCCCGTTGGTCCCGAGGAAGCCGTTAATCTGTTCGCGCAGCGACGCGATGGCCGGGCCGGTCTTGTCCGCCTGCACCGGTGCGTTGATGACGTAGGGCACCGCATTCTGCATCAGGCGGTAACCGCCACCCGCGCCGTACGACCAGTGCTTGGCCTCCCGCAGGTCCATGTTGATCCGGCTGAGGAAGCCCGAGCCGAGCACGGTGTTGGCGGTGGTCGCGGCCAGCGTGTCCGACTTCGCCTGCACCGGCGTCATCTGTCCGGCAACGATCAGCGACTGCGGCGAATTCGGCCGGTCGACCAGCACGATCTTCGGCGTGGTGGTCGCGCGCTGTGCCGGGAAGCTCTTGGTGCCCGCCGCACCGGTCGCCTGCCAGTTGCCGAGCGAGGCGTTGAGCGCCGCCTGCACCTCTGCCAGCGGACGGTCGGACACGACGAAGACCTTCGCCTTGTCCGGGCGCAGCCAGGCATTTCGCCACGCGATCAGGTCGTCGCGCTTCAGCGACGCGACCGCCACCGGATCGCCGACCCCCGCCGCCAGCTTGGCATAGGGGCTGTCGGCGCCATAGAGGAGCGGCGGCAGCGTCATGTCGGCCAGCCCCTGCGGGTTGGTGCGCTGCTGCCCGATCTGCGCCATCACCTGCCCGCGCACGCGCTCCAGTTCGTTCGCGTCGAACGCCGGGTTGCGCAGCACGTCGGCGAACAGCATCGTCGCGCTGTTCAGATTGGCGCTGGGCGCGACGAAACCGATCGTCGTCTGATCGGCGGCATTGCCGCCGCCCATCTGCATGCCGAGCTTTTCCTTGGCCTCGGCCAATGCGATCGAATTGCGGGTGGTGGTGCCTTCGTCGATCAGCGACAGCGTCATGCCGGCGGTGCCGAGCTTGCCCGCCACATCGGCGGCGGTGCCCGCATCGAACACCATGTCGACCTGCGTCACCGGCACGGCGGTACGCTGGGCATAGACCAGTTCCATGCCGTTCGACAGGCGACTGCGCACGACCTTCGGGAATTGCAACGTACCGCCCGAGTCGGCGACGCCCGGCATCGCGCCGCGCGTTCCCTTGAACGCGGTTTCGGGGGCGGCGGGCGCGGCCGGGGTGGCGGCGACCGCCTTGGCCTCCTCATAGCCCTCGCGCTCGCCCTTCTCGACGATCAGCGTATAGGCGGGGCGCGACATCCACTTCTGCGCGGCGGCACGGGCACGCTCGGGCGTCATCGTCGCCAGCGCGTTCAGCTCCTTCTTGTAGAAGCCCGGATCGTTCGAATACAGCTCGCCCGACGCCAGCGTCACCGCCTTGCCGCCGAAGCCGCCGACCGACTCCAGCCCGCCGATGGTGCTCGAAACCTGCGTCGTGGCGACGCGCGCGACTTCGTCGGCGGTGGGACCGGTGCGGAGATAATCGGCGATCATCTGGTCCAGCTTCGCCTCGACGAGCTTTTCATCGACGCCCGGCCGCACGATCGCGCGGACGATCAGCATGCCGGCCTGCGCCAGCGACTGGACGCCGGCCGATACCTGCACGGCGAGCTTGTCCTTCTTGACCAGTTCATTGTCGAGCCGTGACGAGGCAAGCCCGCCGAACGCGCTCATCGCGACGTCCAGTGCCGGCGCGTCGGGATCGTTCAGACCCGGCACCGGCCAGACCTTCATGATCATCGTCGCGGCGACGTTGTCCTTCATCACCTCGCGCACCGGGGCGGCAAGGGTCGGCACCGCGATCTTGGGCAGGACCGATTCCGGCCCCTTGGCGATCTTGCCGAAATATTTCTCGACCAGCGGACGCGCTTCCTTGGCGTCGATGTCACCGGCCAGCACCAGCACCGCATTGTTCGGGCCATAATGGCTGCGGAACCAGTTCTTGACGTCCTCGAGGCTGGCGGCGTCGAGATCGGCCATCGAACCGATCACCGAATGGCGATAGGGGTGGCCGACGGGAAAGACGCCCTCGGTCATCTTGTAGCGGACGAGGCCATAGGGCTGGTTGTCGCCCTGCCGCTTCTCGTTCTGCACGACGCCGCGTTGTTCATCGAGCACGCCCTGCGTCACCGCGCCGAGCAGATAGCCCATGCGATCGGATTCGAGGAACAGCGCGCGGTCCAGCGCCGCCTTCGGCACCGTCTCGAAATAATTGGTGCGGTCGTAGCTGGTGGTGCCGTTCAGGTCGGTCGCGCCGATCGAGCGCAGCGGATCGAAGAAATCGCCCGGCGCATTCTCCGACCCGTTGAACATCAGATGCTCGAACAGATGCGCGAACCCCGTCTTCCCCTCGGGCTCATGCTTCGACCCGACATCGTACCATACGGACACAGCAACAATCGGCGCCTTGCGATCGGTGTGGGTGATGACGGTCAGGCCGTTGGGCAGGGTGAATTTCTCGTACGGGATGTTCACCGGCGCGACCAGCGCCGACAGCGGCGCGGCCTTGATCGGCGCGGGCGCAGTCGCCGTGGACTGGGCGGACGCACCGGCCCCGACGAGTGCCGTGGACGCGAGCAGGACGGACGCGACGGTACGAAACATGGAACCCCCATTATCGATAAACGGAATGACGGTGTATGGGCTGGCATTGTAACACGCAAGCACGATGACGTTGCCGATCGCCCTCCCCATTCTTACGCGTATGTAACTTATAATGTCTTCGGAGCGAACGGCCGTTTAGGCGGTTTTCATCGCGCAAACGGTGATTATGTTGCGACGCGCCATGACTATTCCATTCGAAACGCTTCGCACGATGCTGCCGATGGCCGAACAGTTCGACCGCCTTCTGGCGATCGGGTGGGAGGATATTGGCGGGGTCGTCCTGGCCGTGGGAGGCATCGTCTTCCTGACGGCGATCGGGGCACTGCGTTCGCGCTGACCCCCGCACGGCAATTATTGCCGTGTCGCAACATTTCCCCGGACATGTGTTGGTCCCGGAAGAAAGGTAAGAGTTTCATGATCCGATCGATGTCGGCCCTGTTGGCCGGAGCGATGTTGGCTGCGTGCGGAACGTCGGCCAATACCGTGCCGGCCGGGAATGCGGCGGAGCGCGTCGACCTGCGTCATCTGGTCGAAACCGACGTGGCCGGCAACGGGATCGAACGCTATCCATTGGAAGGTACGGTAATTCCGACGCCTTCGGATGATCAGTCGCGTTACGAATTGCTCCGCCAGCGCAAGACCGCTGCTGGCACGACGATCGCGATCCTGCGCCAGCAACGTGGCGACCGCTTCGTCTATGCCCGCACCGAACTCGATTGCGAACGCGACCTGTTCCATGTCGTCGGGGTCGCCGACACCCGCGCGCATGTCGAAACCAATGTCGCGCATGACGGGCCGCTCCGGTCGACCGCGGGCCTGCCGCTGCGGCAGGAACTGTCGCGGTTCATCTGCCAGCGCGCGGAAGCGTAACCGCTATTCGCCCGCCGGCGGCACCGCCGGCGTGGCGACTTCCGCCTCGAACGCCGGATCGGGAACTGCCTCGGGCAAGGCACCGCGCCGGCGTTCGAAGCTGGTGAGCAGGAAGAACAGCAGGTTGCTGCCCTGGGTCAGCGCTCCGCCCGCCAGCAGCAGTCCCGCCATCGCCGCGCGCGGGCCATCGATGATATGACTCATCTCCAGCGCGGCCGACAGGAACAGCAGGTCGCGATTGGGCACGATCGGCAGGCGGCTGATGACCATTTGCACGGTCAGGAACGTGACCCACACCGTCCATGCCTGCCCCGGCAGCACCACCGCCCATTGCGTCGCCTGTAGCAGGACGACGACCAGGATGCGGGCGACGTGAATTGCCAGCACGGTGGCGGCGACGCGCCACGGTACCGACAGGATCTGGTTGCGCAGGCGCAGCAGCAATGGGGTAAGGAACGCCGCGACCAGCAGCCCGGCAAGGATCATGCCCCCCGCCGAATGCAGCCAGTCGGCGATCCACTTCGCCCGACCGGTCGCCATGAAGACGATCAGCAGCCCGGAGGTGATCGCCGCCGACGCGAGTGCCGAGAGGATCGCATTGTCCTTGATCGCCAGCAGCAGGGTCTTGGACGCAATGCCGAGCCGCTGCCGGGCCCAGACGAACAGATACAGCTCGCCAGAATAGCCGACGAATGCCGAGTTAAAGACCCGTTTGCGCACGAACACCGGCAGCGCGCCGGGCAAGGGCCGACCGAGCAGGCGGCGGAAGATCCAGACCTCCGATACCGGCAGCGCCATGAACATCACGACGAACAGGATATAGAACCACGGCGTGCGGGGCAGCGCCGCGGCGACGTTGCTCCACCCGATCGCGCGAACCTTCAGCACCAGCCATAGCAGCACGCCGACGAAGAACAGGGCGCGAAAGACCTTGCCCAATCGCGCCGCTGCCGGGGTCTGCGACCAGTCGTGCAGCCGCTGCCCGCGTTCGGCGAGGGTCAAGCGAATACTCCCGTACGACGCGAGTCGGCGACGAACGCTTCGAATGCGGCGCGGGTATCGGGATCGAGGCGGAAGCGCGAATGACGCCACTTGCCGCCGGGCAGCAGCGAACGCAGCGCATATTCGATCGCGGCGGCGGGCGTGTTGCGCACCCGGCGTTCGAAATGCGTCCGCTCCCAGGTGTTCGACCCGTGAAAGGCGCGGACGAACAGGCCGGGCGCGTCGAGGACGCCGACCCGGTCGAGCGGCCAATGGGCCAGGAAGTCGGTATCCTCGCCGCGCCGCTTTTCGGGATAGCGCGCGGTCGGGTCGGCGCGATGGACGATGCTGCCCGGTACGCCCGGTTCCAAGGTGCCGACATAGGGATGGTCGAACCAGTCGGGCGCGTCGAGATGCATCAGCGTGCCGCGCAGGACGCAGGCATCCCTGCCCTGCTCCAGCACCGCGACCTGCCGCGCCAGCCGATCGGGATGATACCAGTCGTCGTCATCCCATTGCGCGACGATGGCCCCGCGTGCGAGGTCGAGTGTCCGGTTGCGGAGACGTCCGAGCGTGGTTTCGGGGGTCTTGGCGACGCGGTCGTAGATCAGCCGGTCGGCGGGAATGTCGGCGAACAGCGCCGTATAATCCTGCTCGCCGTCATCGACGACGACCAGTTCGCGGTTCGCCCAGCGTTGCCGCAGGAAACAGTCGACCGCCCGCCGCGCCAGCGCGGCCCGGTTCGCGGTCACCATCACGCAGCTTACCCGCGCGCCGTCATCCGACCAGTTCATCGCCAGCGCCTTAGCCGCAGCATGCGCGATCGACAATCGGGTGGCGCTGTCGCCGATGCGCTGGTAGCCGGACGGCGATGCGGATCATCTTCGTCCTGACCTATCCCAGCCATCACGGCGTCGCCGATACCGACGAATGGCTGCGCTGGGACAATCGCGACAAGCGGATGCCTGGTATCCTGACGGAAATGGGCGTCGACAGCGAGTTGTGGGCGCTGGCCCCCGCGCCGCTGAATACCGTTGCGGCACTTGACGGGGTCGCCCCCTACCCCATCCGGCTGTTCGCGCCGTCGAACCCTGCCGCCAAGACCCGCGATCAGGTGAGCGACGCGATGATCGCCGCGGCGCGGGCCGATCCGGCTGACCTGTTCGTGCTGGTCGGCAGCAATGGCGGCGCCGGGTTCGACCTGTTCGACCGGGTATTACGACCCGAGCGGCGGCGCTTCGCGGTCATCATCGGCGGCGATTATTGGAGCCGGATCGTGCCGCATGCCGCCTTCGTCTTTCCCGAGACGTCGGTGCAGGAGGTAAAGCTGACCCGGCCGGGCTGGCGATTCTGGCGGCGGTCGGTGCCGGCGGCGCGGATGCAGCGGCTGCCCAAGACGATCGATACCGACCGCTTCGCGCCGATGGCGACCGAGAAGCGGTATGACGTGATCGCGACCAGTCGGTTGAGCCCGTACAAGAAGTTCGACGAAATCGCGGCGCTGGGCGAGACGATGCGCGTGGCGGTGATCGGCGACGGGCCGCAGGCGGCGGAACTGCGCGGGCGCTTTCCGCAGGTCGCTTGGCTGGGGCACGTCCCCAATGGTCAGGTGCCCGCGATGCTGGCGCAGGCGCGGCTGTTCTTCCATGCCGGGCGGCGCGACTATTTCCCGCGCGCCATCCCGGAGGCGATGGCGTGCGGACTGCCGGCGGTGGCGTTCGACGACCGGATCGGGACCGACGTGATCCCGCCCGATTGCGGCCTGCTGGTCGGCGATGGCGATTATCGGCAGCGGGTGGCGGC
Organism: Sphingomonas sp. BL-S-05; assembly: GCF_055521695.1. Taxonomy (NCBI): domain Bacteria; kingdom Pseudomonadati; phylum Pseudomonadota; class Alphaproteobacteria; order Sphingomonadales; family Sphingomonadaceae; genus Sphingomonas; species Sphingomonas sp. BL-S-05. Next base: position 2,100,806 of record NZ_CM145499.1, read on the forward strand.
ATTGCTGGCCGATCCTAATCGGCTCGACGCAATGGGCAGTGCGGCACGGGTGCATGCGGTGGCGACGCATGGGCGGCGATCGTCGCAGGCGGCGTGCCGGAAGCTGATCGAGGTGGCGGGGTGACCCGCTGGACCTTCGTCATCGCCTATTACAACGAGGCGGACTATCTGCCCGCCACGCTGGCGGCGTTGGCCGAGCAGACGGTGCCGTTGCGGCTGGTGCTGGTCGACAATGGATCGACCGACGGGTCGGACGCGATTGCGCGGGACTTTGCCGCGCCGGAGATCGAGGTGGTGAACCTGTCCGAAGCGCGGCCGGGGAAGATCCATGCGCTGGAAGCGGCGATGGCCGAGCTGACCACCGAGTTCTGCGCGTTCGGCGATGCCGATACCTTCTACCCGCCGCACTATCTGGCCGAGGCCGAGCGGGCGTTCGATGCCGATCCCGACGTGGTGGCGGTGATGGCGTTGGGGGTCGATGCGTCGGGGCAACCGTTGCGGCGGGCGATCTATGCGGGACTGATCACCAAAATCCTGCCGAAGCAGACGCATACCGGCGGTTATGGACAGGCGTTCCGAACCAGCGCGCTGACCGAGGCGGGCGGTTTTTCGGAGAAGCTGTGGCCCTATGTCCTGCTCGACCACGAAATCATGCAACGCGTCGCGAAGCTGGGCCGTATCGTCTATCCCTATGCCTTCTGGGCAAAACCCTCTCCGCGCCGGTCGGATCGGCGGCGGGTGCGCTGGACGCTCGCAGAACGGCTCTTGTACCACGCGACGCCGTTTGCGGCGAAGGACTGGTATTTCTATCGCTTCCTTGGGCCGCGACTGAAGGCGCGAGGGATTACGCATTTGAATTTACGGGATAAACCCTGGGAAGCGAAGCCGTAGGCCGGTCCAAAGTTCACGAAGTTCACACTCGTGCGCGTTTTGTGGTGTGGCAGGTTTGCCTTTGGGCGAGGCGGGCTGGCGGTGAGAAGGAGCGCCCACCGGTATCGCACGGTCGGGCGGTTGTAGGACAGCCAGCGCCCAACCTCTTCCGTACCCCCGCACAGGCGGGGGCGTGGCAGCGCGGACGTTACCGTTCAGCCCGAAACCGGCCTTCGCTTACGACCGCCAGCCTTGCCCCGACCGCTGCCGCCGCGCTGGCCAGTTCGCCGCCGGCCCTCGGATCGTCGGTCTCGATCTCGACCAGCGTCGCCCCGTCGCGCAGTGCCTTGGCCAGACGGATCGCCGGCCACGGGCAACGCATGCCGCGGGCGTCGATGCGGATCACTTGCTATGGTCGAAGGGGTTTTTGGGCGCCCGCAGGTTCAGGCGCACTGGCACAGCGCCGAAGCCGAATTCCTTGCGCAAGCCATTGACCAGATAGCGCTTGTAGCTTTCGGGCAGCTGGTCGACGCGGGTGCCGAACAGGACGAAGCTGGGCGGGCGGGTCTTGTTCTGGGTGATGTAGCGCATCTTGATGCGCTTGCCGCCGGGTGCGGGCGGCGGGTTGGCCTCCAGCGCTCGGTCGAACCAGCGGTTGAGCTGGCCGGTCGAGACACGGCGCCCCCATGCCTCGCGGGTTTCGAACGCGGCCTGCATCAGCACGTCGAGCCCCTTGCCGGTCGCGGCCGACACGGTCAGCAGCGGCACGCCCTTGGCCTGCGCCAGCCCCTCGTCGAGCGCGCCCTTCACCCCGTTGAACAGCGACGAGGCGTGTTCGGCGATGTCCCATTTGTTGAGCGCGATCACCAGCGCCCGGCCCTCTTGCAGCACGCGATCGGCGATCTTGATATCCTGTAGTTCGAGGCCGCGGGTACCGTCGAGCAACAGCACCACCACCTCGGCAAAGTCGATCGCGTGGAGGGCGTCGGCGACGGAGAGCTTTTCGAGCTTTTCCTGCACCCGCGCCTTCTTGCGCATCCCCGCCGTGTCGATCAGCCGGACGGGGCGGACGCGGCCATCGGGGGCGGTCCAGTTCCAGTCGACCGCGATCGAATCGCGGGTAATGCCGGCCTCTGGGCCGGTGATGAGCCGGTCTTCGCCGAGAAAGCGGTTGATGAGCGTCGATTTGCCCGCATTCGGACGGCCGACGATCGCGAGCTTCAGAACCGCGGTTTCGGGGTCATATTCGCCCTCTTCCTCGGGTTCGGGCTCTTCCTCGCGCTCGATATAGGGCTGGAGCGCTTCGAACAGGTCGGCGACGCCCTCGCCATGTTCGGCGGACAGCTGGACCGGATCGCCGAACCCCAGCGCCAGCGATTCGAGCACGCCATTCTCGCCCGCGCGCCCCTCCGCCTTGTTCGCGACCAGCACGACCGTGCCGTCGGCCGAGCGCAGCCAACGGGCGATTTCCTCGTCCAGCGGGGTGATGCCGGCACGCGCGTCGATCATGAACAAGGCGACATCGGCCATCTCGACCGCCGCCTGCGTCTGCATCCGCATCCGGCCCGGCAGCGTCGCGGCATCCTCATCCTCGAACCCCGCGGTGTCGACGATGGTGAAGTCGAGGCCGAGCAGCGTCGCCTGCCCCTCGCGGCGATCGCGGGTCACCCCCGGCTGATCGTCGACCAGCGCCAGCCGCTTGCCGACCAGCCGGTTGAACAGCGTCGACTTGCCGACATTGGGACGGCCGATGATGGCGACGACGGGTAAAGCCATGGGAATTCCTGGGGTGCGGGGTTGCCGCCGAGTGTAGGGGGTAAGGGAGGTTGGGTCGAGGGTGTTGCCTCCCCAACGTCGTTCCCGCGCAGGCGGGAACCCATATACGCCAACGCAGCGCCTCCATCGGGAGCGCTGCGTTTATGGATCCCCGCCTGCGCGGGGATGACGACGGGTGTCGTTATTTCCAGGCGGTCAGTTCACCCGCATCGTCGAGCAGATACAGCACGCCGTTCGCGACGACCGGCGACAGGGTGTAGCCGGCCTTCGACCGCGTTTCCTGCGTCGTGGTGATGGTGCCATCGGCGGTCGACACCGACACCAGCTGCCCTTCAGTATTGGCGAGGAGCAGGCGGTTGCCGGCAAGGATCGGGCCGACCCAGCCGATCGGATTCTTGCGCTTCTTCAGGTTGCGGAAGCCGGGCAGTTGCTGGACCCAGCGCAGCTTGCCGCTGCCGCGCGAGATGCACAGCAGGCGGGCATCGTCGGTGACGACGAAGATCCATTCGCCCGCGACCCATGGCGTCGAGATGCCGGCGAGATTCTGTTCCCACAGCCGCTGGCCCGATGTCAGTTCGAGCGCGACCATGCGCCCGCCCTGCCCGACCGCATAGACGCGGCCATTGTCGATGACCGGTTCGGCGTCGATATCGGCCAGCGCCGACACCGAGGTCGAGGCCGAGGTGCGCGACAGGCTGTCGCCCCACACCGACCGGCCATTTTCATAGCGATAGGCGTTGAGTTCGCCCGAGGAGAATCCGGCGACGACGGTGCCCTGCGCCGAAGCGGGGGCGGCGACGCCGAACACGCCCTGCGATTCGAGGCTGCCCGACTGGGTCCACACGACCTTGCCATCGGCCTGGTCGAGCGCGAACAGCTGATTGTCTTGGCTGACGACATAGACCTGGTTGTTGGCGACGGTCGGGGCGCCACGCAGCGGGCCGCCCGGCTTGGCGCGCCACACTTCCTTGCCGTCCGCCGTGTCGAACGCGACGACATCGCCAAGGCCATCGGTGGCGAAGGCACGGTTGCCGTCGACCGACACGCCGCCGCCGAAGCGCGCGCGCGGGTTCTCGTCGCCCTTGACGGTGCGCGCGGTCCACACGGTCGCACCGGTATCGGCGGCCATCGCGGTGACCATGCCGTTGACGTCGATCACATAGAGCCGGCCATCGGCGACGACCGGTGCGGCGGCAAGGCGGGTGCGGGTATTGCCGCCCTCGATCCGCGCCGACCAGAGCTGGCTGAGCGTATCGCCCAATGCGACATGGCCGATCGACTTGGACGGATTGCCGCCGGGCTGCGCCCAGTTGGCGTTGGTTTCGGGCAGCGGCAGCACGACCTGCAGATTGGCGAGCGCGGGATCGACCTCCGCCAGATTTTCCGAGGCGAGGATCGGCACGCGCTGTCCGACGATCGGGGTGCGCGCCGGGCCCTTGCCCTTCAAGGCGCCGCAACCGCCCAGCAGCGCCAACGCCGCGACCGCCGCCGAGAGTTTGAGATGCGTCTTCATCGAAGGGGTTCCGGAAACTGGAGAGAGGTTATTGCGCGGTGGTCTGGTTGGCCGGCGCGTCGACCGCATCGACGCCCAGCGACCCGGCCATCTGCACCGCGCGCGCGCGCAGCGACTGCGGCACGCCATCGGTCTGCGCGATCAGGGCGAAGGTCTGGCCCGCCTGTTGCAGCTTGTTCTGGCGGAGATAGGCGACCGCGACCATCTCGCCCGCGCTGCCGAGCCACGGGCTGCCCTTGTCGGCCAATCCGCGCAGCCGGTCGATGACCTGTTGCGGTTGCAGGCTGTCATATTCGACCGCGGTCTGGCGGACGAGCGCCATGTCGCGGAACGGCTGTGCCAGCGATTCGTCGGCGGCGACCTTGCCGAAGGCGGCGGCCGCGCCCTTCAGATCGTTCTTCGACAGCAGCAGATCGGCCTGCGTCAGCAGCGCGGTGGCGCGGACCGCGTCGCGATCGGACGTCGTCAGCTTCGCGACGTCGGCCGTGCCCTGCGCGACGCGCCCTTGCGCGATCTCGTCGAGCGCGGTGGCGAGTTGCTCGCCCTGTTCGGCGGCGAGGCTGGTCTGGTGATGCTGCCACCATGTCCAGCCGCCGAACGCCGCCAGCGCCAGCAGCACCGCGGCAATGATCCACAGGCCATAGCGGCGGCCGATCGCCGACATCTGCTCGCGACGCATTTCGTCATCGACTTCGCGGATGAAGGCATCGTTGTTCTGCGGGGTCAACGCCAAGGGAACAGCTCCAGGGGATGGGTCAAGCGCGCTCCTTTAGCCGAGCGTCGATGGAAACGAAAGCGAATGGTCATGGGGCCGCGATGCCGGGGCGGGACCATGGCGGATCGAGGCTGTTCGGGGGATGAACGGCGAGGTTCGTCGCTCCGCCCTTCGTCATTCCCACGGAGAGGAAACTCTTGCGGACGTCCCCTGCACCGTGTCCCCGCGCAGGCGGGGACCCAGAGCCACAGGCGCAAACCACTGTCTTGCTCGGCTCTGGACCCCCGCCTGCGCGGGGGTACGGCGGAGATTGGGGGATGGGCAGCGATTTTCGCAGACGTCACGCGCAGGCGGGAATGACGAGGAGGCGACTGCCTCAATCCTTCGGCGCGTACAGCTGGTCCGGTCCGGGGAAGGCGCGCGATCGGACGTCGGTGGCGTAGGTTTCCACTGCGGTCGAGATGCGCCCGGCAATATCGTCGAACGTCTTCACGAAGCGCGGAGTGCGTTCGAAGAAACCGAGCATATCCTCGGCGACCAGCACCTGCCCGTCGCACTGTGCCGATGCGCCGATGCCGATCGTCGGTACCGATATGCGACGGGTGATGTCGATCGCGATCGGTTCGACCACGCCCTCGATCACCACGGCGAAAGCGCCGGCTTCGGCGACGGCGACCGCGTCGGCGACGATCTTCGCCGCTTCCTCCGGGCTGCGACCGCGCGCGCCATAGCCGCCGAGCTGGTTCACCGCCTGCGGCGTCAGGCCGACATGGCCCATGACCGGTATCCCCCGCTGCGACAGGAAGGCGACGGTTTCGGCCATCGCCGTGCCCCCCTCAAGCTTGACCGCGGCGGCGCCGGTCGCCTTCATCAGCATCGCCGCGCTTTCGAACGCCTGCTGCGGACTGGCTTCATAGCTGCCGAAAGGGAGATCGATCACGACCAGCGCATGATAGCTGCCGCGCACGACCGCCGCGCCATGCGCCGCCATCATGTCGAGCGTGACCGGCACGGTCGAGGGCAGGCCATAGATCACCTGCCCAAGGCTGTCGCCGACCAGCAGCATGTCGCACTGCGCGTCCATCAACTGCGCCATACGCACCGTATAAGCGGTCAGCATCACCAATGGCGTCTTGCCCTTGGCGGCGCGGATGGCGGGGATGGTCAGCCGCTTCATCGGCGCCGGGGTCGGCGTCGCGCGGCTGGTGGCGGTGTCGATGGTGAAGGTCGTGGACATGGCCGTCCCCTAGCGGACCGCCGTCAGCGAAGCCACCCACGGGCATCGGCATGCCGCGCCACCGCGACCTGCAACAGCGCGACGGCGAGGATCGCCAGCGGGAACGGCACGACCGTCGCCGCGCCCTTGGCCGCGATCAGATCAGTCGCGGCGAACACCCAGCCGAACTGAAGGACGACCGCGAGCAGCGACACGACGAACAGGATCGTGGCGAAGCGCCGCCGCAGCAGCAGCGCGATCCCGCCGAGCAACCCGCCCCATGTCGCCAATCCGTAGATCCAGACGAACCAGCCGGGCAGCGCGAGGAAATAGGCGCGGTCATAGTCCGGCATCGCGGCCAGTTGATCCGGCCCGGTCGCGACATGCGCATAGAAGGCGGAGACCCCGGCCGCGCCCCACAAGGTGAACAGCAACGCCACCGCCCGGAACCAAAGCGGCGGCAACCGGAACATCGTGGCAGCCATGTCTCTCCCGCAACCGAATCGCTGCGGTATCGCCGACCGGCCCCCGCACGGTCGGATGATAGCGCAATCAGCCGGTTGCCGACAATCGTTCCGCATACCGATCGGGCTTGAAACCGACCTCGATCCAGTCGTCCGCTACCAGCACCGGACGCCGGATCATCGACGGCTGGGCAAGCATCAGGTCGATCGCACGCCCGGCGTCGAGGTCGGCCTTGTCGGCCTCGGGCAGCTTGCGGAAGGTGGTGCCCGATCGGTTGAGCAGCGCCTCCCAGCCGAGCGCATCGACCCAGCCGGCAAGCACGGCACGGTCGATGCCGGCCTTCTTATAGTCGTGGAAGCGATAGGCGATGCCATGGCCGTCGAGCCAGACGCGCGCCTTCTTCATCGTGTCGCAATTGGGGATGCCGTAGAGGGTCGGGGTCACGGAAAGCCTTTCCGAAGCATGGTGCGGTGCAGGTAGATCGACGCTGGAACGATCGCAACGTCGGTGCGATGATCGTGTCATGCTGCACCATGTCTCGCTCGGAACCTCGGACCTCGACCGCGCCCGGACATTCTACGACCCGGTGATGGCGGCGCTGGGATTGCGGCGGACGCTCGATGTGGCGGCGGCGGTGGGCTATGGTGCGGGGATCACGGTGTTCAGCCTGAACCTGCCCGCCAATGGCCAGCCGGCGAATGCGGGCAACGGCACGCATGTCGCGTTCGAGGTCGAACACCGCGCGGCCGTCGACCGGTTTTTCGCGGTCGCGCTGGCACAGGGTGGCAGCGGTGACGGGCCGCCGGGGCTGCGGCCCGAATATGACGCGCATTATTATGCCGCGTTCGTTCGCGACCCCGACGGCAACAAGATCGAGGCGTTGACCTTCGCCGCCGGCTGAGCGCTACGCCACCGCGCGCAGGCTGCGCGGCTGTTCCCAGCCGGCCTGTTCCGCGACGCTGAACCGGGCGACGTGATGGGTGAGCGCCTCGGCCTCGCTGGCGAGGCTGCGGGCGGCGGCGGTGGCTTCCTCGACCATCGCCGCATTCTGTTGCGTCACCGCGTCCATTTCGCTGACGGCGATGTTGACCTGTTGCAGCCCGGACGATTGTTCGTCGGCGCCGCGGGCGATGGTCGCCACCAGATCGGCAATCTCCGCGATACGGGCGACGATACGTTCGAGCGCGCCGCCGGTCTCACCGACCAGGTTGACGCCGATCTCGACCTGGCTGCCGCTGGCGAGGATGCGCGCCTTGACGTCGTTGGCGGCGTCGGCGGAGCGTTGCGCCAGCGCGCGAACCTCGTTGGCGACGACGGCAAAGCCCTTGCCCGCGTCGCCGGCCCGCGCCGCCTCGACCCCGGCATTCAGCGCCAGCAGGTTCGTCTGGAAGGCGATGCCGTCGATCACGGTGATGATCTCCGAAATCTCGTCCGAGGCGCGCTTGATCCCGCTCATCGCCGTCACCGCCTCGCGCACGATGCGCACGCCGTCCTCGGCATCGCCCCGGGTCGCGATCATGGTGGTGTTGGCCTGTGCCGCGCCCGCGGCGGTGCGGCGAACGGTGGCGGTGATCTGGTCGAGCGCGGCGGCAGTTTCCTCAAGGCTCGCGGCCTGTTGCTCGGTACGGCGCGACAGGTCGTCGGACGCGGTGCTGATCTCGGTCGCGCCGGTGCGGATGCCGCCCGCCGAGCGGGTGACCGAGCGCATCGCATCGGCGACCGCCGTCATCGCCGAGTCGAAATCGCTGCCGATCTTGGCGAAGGCGCCGGTCAGCCGGCCGCCGATCCGCGTGTCGAGCCGTCCGCTCGCGAGCGAATCCAGCCCCGATCCGACCGTGGCGACGACCCGCTGCTGTTCGGCCTCGCGCTCGGCGGCGACGATCGCGGCGCCCCGAAAGGTTTCGAGCGCGGCGGCCATCTCGCCCACCTCGTCGATGCGGTCGCGGCCGGGAATCGGGGTGGCGGTATCGCCGGAGGCCAGCGCGCGCATCCGCGCCGACAGCGCCTCGACCGGTTGCGAGATCGAGCGACCGATGCGGTAGGCGGAGAAGGCGACGACCAGCAGCACGACCAGCGCCAGCGCGCTTTGATACAGTGCCGCGCTCCAGATCGCGCCGTTCACCCGGTCGAGATACACGCCCGACCCGATCACCCAGCCCCATGGCGCGAACCCGGCGACATAGGACAGTTTCGGTTCGTCATGGCTCTTGTCCGGAGTCTTCCACAAATAGCGGACGAAGCCGGCGCCGTGCGCCTTCACGACCTGCGCCATTTCGACGAAATGCGCCTTGCCGGTGGAGTCGCGATTGTTGGTCAGGTCGGTATTGTCGAGTTCGGGCTTGGTCGGGTGCATCAGCATCGTGGGGTGCAGATCGTTGACCCAGAAATATTCCTTCCCCTCGTAGCGCATTTCCCTGAGCGTCGAGAGCGCGGCCCGTTGCGCCTGGGCACGGCTCATCCGGCCGGCGACTTCCTCGCTATGATAATGCACCACGACCGATCGGGCGGTTTCGACCACCTGCCGGGTGTTGCGTTCGATATCGTCCTGCATGATCGCCGAGGTACGGAAGATGCTGATGCAGAGCAGCGCGATCAGTCCGAGCGCCGCAACGACGCCGATCAGGTTGATACGCCCACCGACCTTGAATCTCATGAAATCACCCTTTCCTTTCAGCGTGATGTGCGCGGAAAGACTGAAAATCTCCTTTATCCTCTCGCAACTTCCGCCGATCGGTTCGGGTGCGACACGGAAATCGGGCCGTGCGTCCCTTCCGGCCATTGACGGGCGGAACAAACACCGATAGCCTTTGCGAATGAGTATCAATAGCGAGGCTCTATGTACGACCTGATCGACCGGCCGATATCGATATTGTCGCGCGGCGACCGTTTCCTGGTGGATGCGATCCGGCTGTGGGTGGCGGCGCGCAGCGCGTGCCAGAACCCGTCGGCGTTGCTGGCGGCGCGCTTCGCACAGGCGGGCGCGCTCGACGCATTGTGCGATTTCGATGCGTGGATGACGCAGTTGTCGGAACATGCCCGGGTGCCGATCCAGATCAATTGTAAATGCGGGCTTGTGACCGACGATGAATCGGTTCTCTTGACCTTGGCGCGCGATCTCGTAACGGGTCGCGATGCGAAGGCACGCACCACGCTTTCGCTGCTGGTCGCCGACGGGGCGATCGCACCAACCTTTTGCGCGCTGGCCCGGACGGCGGCAATGCTCGGCCAGATCGGGCTGCCACCGGGGACCAGCGTCAGGACGTAAGGATTATCGATGACCGACCGCACCGCCGTCGTCCACGGCCTCGAACCCACCAACGCGCTCAGCGTCGAGCGCGTGCGTTCGGTGCGTCACTGGAACGAACATCTGTTCAGCTTCACGATCACCCGCCCGCCGAGCTTCCGCTTCCGTTCGGGCGAATTCGTGATGATCGGCCTGCCCGGCGACAACGGCAAGCCGTTGCTGCGCGCCTATTCGATCGCCAGCCCGGCCTATGCCGAGGAACTGGAATTCCTGTCGATCAAGGTGCAGGACGGTCCGCTGACCAGCAAGCTGCAACAGATCGTTCCCGGCGACGAAGTCTATCTGGGCAAGAAGCCGACCGGCACGCTGGTCACCGATGCGCTGAAGCCCGGCGAGCGGCTGTTCATGCTGTCGACCGGAACCGGCCTTGCGCCGTTCCTGTCGCTGATCCGCGATCCCGACGTGTATGAGATGTATTCGTCGATCGTCGTCGTCCATTCGGTGCGCCGCGTGTCCGACCTCGCCTTCCGCACCACGCTGGAGGCGAACCTTGCCGGCGATCCGCTGGTCGAGGATCAGGCGGCGCAGCAATTCACCTATGTGCCGACGGTGACGCGCGAGGATTTCCACACCACCGGCCGCATCGACGCGCTGGTCGAGAACGGCACGCTGTTCAGCGCGCGCATCGGCGGCGCGCAGGCATTCGACCCGGCGACCGACCGCGTCATGCTGTGCGGGTCGACCGAGATGATCCGCGATTTCTCGGAATATCTCGAAGGACTGGGGTTCGAGGAAGGGTCGAACGCCAAGCCCGGCGATTATGTGATCGAGCGGGCGTTTGTGGGGTGATGCCCTGATCCCATAACCGTTTGGTTCGAGCAGCTTCGAGCGAAGTCGAGAAGAGGGACAGGTGAACCATGCCCCGCATGGTTCAGGATTGTCCGGGGGACAATCCGACCTGCCCCTCGTCGAGAGCGCACCGTTTGGGGCAAGACGTTCTCGACAGTCGCTTCTCGACAGGCTCGAAGCTGCTCGAACCAAACGGTTGGGAGCGTAGGAAAAGAAGGGGGCGGCAACACCGCCCCCTTTTCGCGTCAATAACTGACCCGCACCGTGCCCAGCACCGTGCGCGGCGCGATGAAATAGCCCTGATCAAAATTGATCGCGCTCAACGCCTTCGCATCGTTGATGTTGCGGGCGTTGACGCTGAACGCGACGCGCGGCGTCAGTTCGTAGCGGGCCATCAGGTCGACCGTCGCATAGCCGTCCTGCGTGATCCGCACCGGCTGTCCGGTGGTCACGGTGACCCCGGGTTCGAGGTACATGCGGCTCTGATACTGGCCCGACGCACCGACCTTCAGCGCCGGCAGCGTCGTCGGCGACCAGACGATGTTCAGCCGCGCGGTATTGCGCGGGACGAAGGTACGGGCCGCCGCGTCCCCCTCCCCGCGAATGCGCATGGTCGTGAAACCGCCGGTCGCCTGCAGCCCCGGCGCGACCTGCCCGCTGACCTCAAGTTCGATCCCCTGCGACTTGGCATCGACCCCGCGATACAGCGTCTGACCGATCGTCGCATCGAACCCGGCAGCCTCGGCGGTATTGTTCTGCCGCGCCTGGAACACGGCGATACTGGCGTTCAGGCGGCCATCATACCATTCGCCCTTCAGCCCGGCCTCCAGATTGTCGCCCTCGATCGGGTCGAGCAGGCGGCGGTTCGCATCGACCTGATCCTGCGGATTGAAGATCGTCGCAAAGCTCGCATAGGCGCTGACATTGCCGGTCAGGTCATAGGTCGCGCCGACGAACGGCAGGAAACGGGCGCGGTCGTAATTGGTCGGCGCGCCATAGGACACGCCCTCGCTGAACGCGCGGGTGGCGTTGCCGCCGACCATGACCTTCAATGCATCGGTCGGGTTGAGCCGCACGAGGCCGTAGACCGTCTCGCGCCGGACATGGGTGTCGAGGCTGCGCGAAAAGGCCGGGAAGTTCGGTTCGGGGAATGATCCGTCGAACCCGCTGAACAGCGGCAGCGAGACGCCGATCGTCGACACGTCATAGGCCGAGTCCTGCGTATAACGCTGTGCCGAGCGGTTCACGCCGAACATGACGTCGTGCGCGCGGCCGAACAGCGACACGGTACCGCCGATATTGGCGTCGATCGTCAGGTTGCGCGCGAACGAGCGGAACGCGCCGGGATAGCTGACGATGCCGAGGCCGGTCGCGCGGTCGGGGGCACCGTTGCCGCCATTGGCGTAGTTGTTGCCATAGACGTAGAACAGCCGATCATCTTCGTCGATCGCGCGTCGCTGCACGGTCAGCTTTGCCGTCCAGTTGCCGAAGCGGTGGGTCACGTCGCCGAAGATCTGGCGGTCGGTGACGTCGAAGCTCGACCAGTCGGGCGCGCTGTTGGTCGAACGCGCATAGTCGATGCGGCTGCCGTCGCTATAGTAGAGCGGCAGCGCGCCCCACATCGCCGCGCGGCTCTTGTGGTTCTGATAGCCATAGCCGGCACTGACGACCGTATCGGGGCCGAGATCCGCCTCGACGATGCCATAGCCGGTCCAGCGCGTCAGGCCGTAGCGGTCGAGATAGCTGTCGGTGTTCAGATAGGAACCGACCGCGCGGGCGCGGACCGATCCGCTGCTGGTCAGCGGGACGCTGACATCGCCATCGAGGCGGAGATTGTCGAACGACCCATATTGCGCGCTCGCCGATGCGGCGAGGTCGCGGGTCGGACGCTTGCGGATGAAGTTGATCACCGCCGACGGATTGCCCGTCGACGACAACAGCCCCGGCGCACCGCGCACCACCTCGATCCGGTCGTACATCGCGGTGTCGATCGACCCGTTCTGTATGCCGAACGGGAATGGCAGGCCGACGCCGTCGATCTGGAACGTCTGAATGTCGAAGCCGCGCGCCGAATAATAGAAGCGGTCGGTTTCCTGCGCCTGCACGTTCACGCCGGGCACGGTCGCCAGCAGCTGATTAATGTCGTTGAGCTGGAAATCCTCGATCTGCGCGCGGGTCACGACGCTGATCGATTGGGGAGTTTCGCGCTGGCTGAGCGGCAGGCGCGTCGCGGTGGTCTGTGCCTTGACCGCATAGTCGTCGCTGCCTTCGGTTCGCATGCCGGTGACGACGATATCGTCGCCACGCTGCGGATCCTCGGTCGTCGGCACCTCCGGGACGGCGGTGGCGGCGGCGAGGAGGATGGCGAAGGCGGACATGCGAAACGATTCCCTGACTGTTTCGCGACGGGTACGCCCCGGTTACTGCTTTTGCAAGTGACTATCAGTAGCCTAGCGTGTCATGGTACGGCGTCGGTCAGGAAGCGACCAAGCACGACGACGTCCTGCCGCGTCAGGCCGATCGCCGCATAAAAGCCGAGCGCGGCGGCATTGTCGCTGCGGACCATCAACTGCATCTTTGGCGCGCCGGCATCGCGCAGCCAGTCCTCGGCAGCACTGAACAGGGCGCGGCCAATCCCCTGCCCCCGGCGGTCGGGTGCCACCGCCAGATAATAGAGCCAGCCGCGATGCCCGTCATGGCCGACCATGACGCTGCCGATGATGTCGCCATCGTCGCGCGCCAGTAGCACGGTCGAGGTCGCGCCCGTCAACGCCCTTGCGAAATCCGCGTGCGGGTCGTTCCACGGCCGGGTCAGGTCGCAACGCTGCCACAACGCGACCACTGCCGCCGCATCGTCGGGCGCCGCTGGCGCGATCACCGCGCGATGCAGGTGCTGCCGGCCCATAAAGCGGTGACATTGTCCTTCGCGTCATAGAGGCCGGACAGGCCGCCGCTGCTGAATTCCCGGCCGAGGCTGGTTTCCTCGACCGGCGCGTCGATCGAGGATTCGACGGTGGCCCGCTTGGCGCCGATGCCGACCCCGCTCATCGTCGTCAGGCCACGTCCGCGCGCCGACCAGCCGACGAAGCGGCCCTCCTGGAAATAGACCGCGATCTTCGGATAGGTGGCGATGTCGAGCGGCCCTTCGCCGCAATCCTCGTTGCGCGAACGTTCGGGCAGCGTCTGGGTCGCCGCCTCGACGACGCGCAGCACGATCTCGCTCGGGCTGCCGAAGGCGAGCGACCGGCTACTGGCCCCGGCAACGGTCTGCAACCCGTCGGGGGCGAGGTTGAGCGCGATCGCGTTGCGCGCCGCCGCCTCGGCGCCGGCCGGCGCATCGCACCGCACGCGGCGGACCGGCCCGGCATCCCCGTTCATGTCGAGCGTCCCGCCCTCGCCCAGCGCGAGGCGATAGCGGCGCTGCTCGGTGATGCCGCCACGGTCGCCGACGACATCGACATCGATCGCCCCGGCATCGGCGACGGTGATGCCGCGCACCGGCACGTCGCGCTCGCCGATGCGCAGGGCGTTCGCCGTGACGATCAGCCGGTTCGCACCGGCCGGATCGGCGGCACAGGCGGCGCCATCGCTGTCCCAGCTGCCCACGAAGCGCGTCGGGATTGCCGCCATCGTCTCGGGCGTGGGCGATGGGAAGGGCAGGATGGGGTCATCCTGCGTCAGGTTCGCCGACGCATCGGGTTCGTCGGCCTGTCCGCACCCGGCCAGCAACGCCAGCACCCCGATCGTCCACCGTCGCATCCACCGACTCCCGTTACCCGACACTGCAGGACTGCCGGATTTCACCCGAACGCGAAAGAGGTCAGTGCGGCAGCGGCGCCGCTCCGGCCGCGACGACCGGAGCGCCGAGCGACGCGAAATAGGCCTTGGCCGGCAATTCGATCACCCTGACCCGGCCGGCATTGGCGCGTTCGAGCGACTGGGTGAAGGAGCGCGGCTTCTTCATCAGCTTCCGATCCTCGACCACCGTCAGCCCCGACCGCCGCGCGGCCTCCGCGACGAAATGGACGCAGTTGCGGCGGTTGAGATTATAGTGCGAATCGCCCGCTTCGCCCCATTCGTCGATCAGCGATCGGACCGCGGCATATTGCGCATCGGTCAGCACGACGGAGAAATGGGCGTTGCTGCGGTCGATATAGGATGGCTTGGGCCGGTCGATCCGCCCGCCGACCGATCCGGTCAGCAAGGCGGGGGTGATCGCCTTTGCCGTGAAGCCATAGCTGCCATCAACCGCCGGACCGCCGGCATCGGGCGTGCCCGAGAAGCTGAAAAAGGCATGCGGGAAATTCTGTCCGAATTCCTGCGACCAGAAGGTGATCGTCACCGCCGCCTGTGCCGGCACCACCGCCTGCACCGCCAGCAGCAGCGCCGCGAGGACCCGCAGCACGGGCCGGAACCACCGATCGGTCGTCATGCCCCCTCCATAGCCAACGCGGCGCACCGGCACCAGCCGATACGCCGCGTCCCATGCAACCGCTTCCGTACGGTCAGTCGGCCTTGCCGTCCCGCGCCAGTTTCGCTTCCTGTTCGGGATCATAGCCCGACGAAGGGGCAGGACCGTTATTATGGATCGGCTGGGTCGAGGCGGGCGGGTCCGACGCGTCCATCGATTCGTCGAGTCCGCGGTCGAGCCGCGCATCGCTGTCGCCCGGATCGCTTTCCATCCGGCCGGCGATGCTGTGGTCGCCACCCGCATCGCCGCGTCCCGGCGGGGTGTGCGCTTCGCTTTCATTGCCGTCCGGGGCGACCGACAGCGACGAGAGCGCCTTTTCGTCGATTCCGGTGGTGTCGTTGCTCATGTCCCTCACTCCTTCACGCGCAAAAACGAAAGGATCGCGAAGGACGTTCCCCGAATATGAAAAGGCCCGACGGTTTCCCGCCGGGCCTCTCGCATCGTCGGTGATGCAGCGATCAGTCGCGGTTGCCGAGGAACGACAACAGGAACTGGAACATGTTCACGAAGTCGAGATACAGCGACAGCGCACCCATGATGACCGCCTTGCCCGCGAAATCGGTACCAGCGACCTGATAGTACAGGCCCTTGATGCGCTGCGTATCATAGGCGGTCAGGCCCGCGAACAGCAGCACGCCGATCGCGCTGATGACCATGCTCATCATGCCCGACTGAAAGAACAGGTTGAGCAGCGACGCCACGATCAACCCGACCAGACCCATGATCAGGAAGGTGCCGAACCCGGTCAGGTCGCGCTTCGTCGTGTAGCCGTACAGGCTCAGCGACAGGAACGCGGCAGTGGTCGCGAAGAAGGTCAGCGCGATCGACGGACCGGTGTAGCGCAGGAAGATCGTCGACATCGACAGACCCATGATCGCTGCGAACGCCCAGAACAGCCCCTGCGCCGCGCCGGTCGACAGACGGTTGATGCCGAAGCTCAACACCATCACGAAGATCAGCGGCGAGAAGATAATCGCGTATTTCAGGATGCCCGGCTGGTAGAAGACGGCCGCCGCCGGCGAGGTGTCGCCACCCCACGAAAACAACAGCGCGACGATGCCGGTCAACAGCACGCCGGAGGCCATGTAGTTATACACCGAAAGCATGTAGGACCGCAGCCCTTCGTCACGCGCCATGTCGCGGTCGCGCGTACGGGTAATCGGTGCGGCCGTCGTCCGGGGATCGGACCAGTTCGCCATTGTAAACTCCTCTTCCCGGCACTCATGCCGGATGCTGGAAATATCGTCCGCCGCATCGGCGATTTCAAGCCAAACGCGGGGAGCAACATTTTGTTACGCTGCCGGGAGAATCCGCCATGCACCGTCTGTTTATCGCCCTGCGCCCACCCGCTGCGATGCGCGAGGCGCTGTTCGACGTGCAGGACGGCGTCGAGGGTGCACGGTGGCAGGATGACGAACAACTGCACCTGACACTGCGCTATGTCGGCGAGGTCGAACGACCGATGGCAGAGGATATTGCCGTGGTTCTGCAGGGGGTTCGCGCCCCAGCTGTCGACCTCGCGCTATCGGGCGTCGGACAGTTCGATGCTGGCCGCCGGGGCCGCGCGCTCTGGGCCGGGGTGACGCCGCACGATGCGGTGGCGGCACTGCATCGCAAGGTCGATCATGCGCTGGTCCGGCTGGGCCTGCCGCCGGAGGGACGTGCGTTCCTGCCGCATATCACCTTGGCCCGGCTCAACAAATCGAGTGGACCGACCGAAGCGTTTCGGATCGCCCATGCGGGACTCACTTCGCCGCCGATGCGATTCGATCACTTCATCCTGTACGAAAGCCATGTCGGCCATGCCGGCGCATGGTACGAGTCGGTGGCCCGCTATCCGCTCGATCCGTCGCCGGCAAGCGGCTGAGGCAACGTCCCGTCCGGGGACAGGTGCAAGCTGTCGTTTCGTTCATGAAACCGTCAGGCGGAGGGTGCGTTAAACCGGCCAGCAACGACATGGACGAAAGGAAATCCCCCATGCGCAATATCATGCTGGCGCTGGCCGCCGAATCGCTGATGGCCCCGGTCGGGGCGACCTGGACCAAGCACGGCATTTCGGTCGGCAAGAGCGAGGCAGAAGCGCAGCGGCGCTACAAATATCGCGAATGGCGCGGCCGTGACGGACGCCGCTATTGCCGCAAGCCCAATGGTACGACCGGGCTGGTCGTCGGCGGCGTGGCCGGCGCGCTGGTCGGCCGCACGGTCGATACGCGGGGCGACCGGACGCTCGGCACGTTGCTCGGCGGTGCCGCCGGTGCGCTCGCCGGTCGGGAGATCGAACGCAGCGGACAGCGCGGCCGCTGCCGTTGAACCTTCGCGGGTGTGACGAATTCTGAAGGGCGGGTCCGGCAACGGGCCCGCCCTTTTTCCATCGCAAAGGTTTCCGCATGATCCGCAGTGCATCCGCTCGCTACGAAGGTCTCGGCAAGGACGGCAAAGGCCATGTCTCGACCCAGTCCGGCGTGCTCGACAATCAGCAATATGGCTTCAACACCCGGTTCGAGGACGGCAAGGGCACCAATCCCGAGGAACTGATCGCCGCGGCCCATGCCAGCTGCTTCACCATGGCGCTCAGCTTCGCCCTGGCGGGTGCCGGCTATAGTGACGGCACGCTCGAAACCACGGCGAAGGTCAGCCTCGACAAGGATGGCGACGGGTTCAAGGTGACGAAGTCGGCGCTGACTCTGACTGCCAACGTTCCCGGCATCGACCAGGCGAAGTTCGAGGAAATCGCTGCCGGCGCCAAGGCCGGCTGCCCGATCTCGAAGCTGCTGAATGCCGAGATCACGCTGGACCACACGCTGAACGCCTGATGCGGATGGGGTCGGGGCACGCAGCCCCGGCCCGTTTTCGCGGCAAAGCCTTCACCATTATCGGCTATCACGCGGTCCCATGCTCCGCGTCCTGACCCTTGCCACGCTGTTCCCCGACGCCACCCGGCCGAATTTCGGGGTGTTCGTCGAGCGACAGACGCTGGGTCTGGCGGCGCTGGACGAGGTGGAAGTACGCGTCGTCGCGCCGATCGGGCTGCCGCCCTTTCCGCTGTCGCTCCATCCGAGCTATCGTCCGCTCGCGCGCCTGCCGCTGCACGAAGACTGGAAGGGTCTGAGTGTCGATCGCCCGCACTTCCTGAACCTGCCCGCCACGCACGGCCGGTTTCACGCCGACGCGCTGGTGCGATGCCTGACGCCGCATCTGGATACCCTGCGCGAAACATTCCGGTTCGACGTGATCGACGCCCAATTTTTCTTTCCCGATGGGCCGGCGGCGGTGGCGCTGGGCAGGCGCTATGGCGTGCCGGTGTCGATCAAGGCGCGCGGGGCGGATATTCATCATTGGGGCCATGCGCCCGCGACCGCTGCACAGGTGCGTTCGGCGGGACGCGACGCCGATGGCCTGTTGGCGGTGTCGCAGTCGATGGCCGACGATATCGCCGCTGCCGGAATCGACCGCCCGGTCCGGGTCCATCGCACCGGCATCGACCGCAGCCGGTTCGGCACCGTCGATCGGGCCGAGGCGAAGGCGCGGTCGGGCGTGGCCGGTCCGCTGGTCGTGTCGCTCGGCGCGCTGATCGCGCGAAAGGGACATCGCATCGTACTGGAGGCGGTCGCCGCCCTGCCCGGCGTGACGCTGTGGATCGTCGGCGGCGGACCGGATCAGGCGGCACTGGCGGGGCGGATCGCGGAACTGGGGATTGGCGACCGGGTCCGGCTATGCGGGACGCTGCCACATGACAGCCTGCCCGATCTGCTGGCAGCGGCGGACGTGATGGCGCTGGCATCGTCGTCGGAGGGGCTGGCCAATGCATGGGTCGAGGCACTGGCGAGCGGGACGCCGATCGTCATTCCCGACGCCGGGGCCGCGCGCGAAGTCGTCACCTGCCCCACCGCCGGCCGGATCGTCGCGCGCGACGCGGCGGCGTTTGCATTGGGGATTGCGGCAGTGCTGTCGCAGCCAGGCGATCCGGCCGCGACGCGGGCGACGGTCGATGCCTATAGCTGGGATCGCAATGCGCTGGAGCTACGCGATCACCTGACCGCGCTGGTCGATCAGAAGGGGTAGAAGGCCGCGACGATCCGCCGCCCTTCGTCGCGCAGCACACCCCAGGCGCGAGCCGCCGCGCGGCTGTCCATCGCCTCGATCCCCAGCCCGCGCGCATCGAGCCCACGGACCAGCGCGCGCGGCGGCTGGCGCAGCGTCGCGCCGGTACCGAGCAACAAAAACTCCGGTGCCGGGTCGATGCCCAACACCGCCGCCAGCGCATCGGCATCGAGCGCCTCGAACGCGGGCGGTTCCCACAGGTCGGCGCGCTGCGGCGTCATCAGCAGCGCCGGATAGATGCCGTCATCGACCCGGAACCCGCCGGCCGTCATGCCCGATACGAGCGGGCCGTCGCCCCGGCGGGTCCGGTCGAGCTTCACCGCGCGCCCTTTTGCGGGACCGGTTCCTTGACCGTCCCCTCTCCCACCGGCGCGCCGGGCTTCAGCCCCAGCGTGATCAGCAGCGACGACGACACATAGATCGACGAATAGGTACCGACGATCACGCCGAGGATCATCGCCGCCGTGAAGCCGCGCAGCACATGGCCGCCGAACACGATCAGCGCGGTCAGCGCCAGCAGGATGGTCAGCGAGGTCATGACGGTGCGCGGCAGCGTTTCGTTGACCGACAGATCGATCAGCTCGCGCATCTCCATCTTGCGGTACTTGCGCATGTTTTCGCGGATACGGTCGTCGATCACCATCTTGTCGTTGATCGAATAGCCGATGATCGTCAGCACCGCCGCGACGATGGTCAGGTCGAACGCGAACTGATCGCGGAACAGCGCGAAGAAGCCCAGCGTCATCAGCACGTCGTGGATGATCGCGACCGCGGTCGACACGCCGAACTGCCATTCGTAGCGGAACCATGAGAAGATTGCGATGCCGACGATCGCCAGCAATACGGCGAGCACGCCGTTGGTCACCAGCTCCTCGGACACCTTGCCCGACACGGTCGAATAGTTGCTGAACGTGGCGCCGGGAAATTCGCTGGCCAGCGCGGTCTTTACGCGCTCGACCAGACGGTCGGTCGCGCCGGCATCGCCCTCGGGCACCGGCAGACGGATCGACACCAGGGTCGGGTCGCCGAACTGCTGGATCGCGGGTTCGCCCACGCCCAGCCGCTCGATCGTCGCGCGCACGCGGTCGATCGCCGGCGGGCTGGCGAACTTCTCTTCGATAGCGACGCCGCCCATGAAGTCGACGCCGAAGTTGAGGCCACGGACGAACACCAGCCCGACCGCCAGAATGCTGAGGATCAGCGTGACAGTGAACGCGATCTTCCGCGCTGCTACGAAGCGGATATTGGTGTTGTCGGGGACCAGCTTGATGAGACGCATGACGGCCGGGCCTTAAATATGGATGTCGGTCGGACGGGTGCGGCGCATCCATCCGGCGACCAGCATCCGCGTGAAGGTGACGGCGGTGAACACCGAGCTGGCGATGCCGAGCAGCAGCACGACCGCGAAGCCGCGGATCGGGCCGGAGCCGAGGATCAGCATGATCCCGCCAGCGATGGCGTGGGTCACGTTCGCCTCGAAGATCGTGCGGCTCGCTTCCTTATAGCCCAGTTCGAGCGACTGGAGCACCGATCGCCCGCGTCGCCGTTCCTCGCGAATGCGCTCGTTGATCAGCACGTTGGCGTCGACCGCGGTACCGATGGTCAGCACGAAGCCGGCGATGCCGGGCAACGTCAGCGTGGCGTTCAGGAACGCCATCACCGCAAGGATCATCAGGATGTTCAGCACGACGGCGATCGTCGAATAGATGCCGAACCGGCCATAGGTCATGACCATGAACGCGATGACCGCCACCGTGGCGATGATCGCGGCAGTCACGCCCGCCTTGATCGAATCGTTACCCAGTTCGGGGCTCACGGTGCTTTCCTGCACGACGGTCAGGTCGACCGGCAGCTTGCCCGAGCGCAGCGCGATCGAAAGCTGATTGGCGCTGTCGACGGTGAAGCCACCGCTGATCGTCGCGCTGCCGCCGAGGATCGGTTCGTTGATGTTCGGCGCGGAAATGACCGAATTATCGACGATGATCGCGAACGGCTTGCCGGTATTTTCCTGCGTCACCTTCGCGAAGCGGCGACCGCCTTCCGAATTGAAGTTGATCGTGACGTTGGGCTGACCGTTCTGGTCATAGGTCTGCCGGGCATCGGCGAGCTGATCGCCGGAGATGATCGTCGAACGCTTGACGGCGATCGGCGCGCCCTGCGCCGGATAGGGCAGGATCTGGCTGCCGGCCGGTGCCTGTCCGCGGGCGACGGCGGCCGGATCGGCGGTCAGGTCGACCAGCTTGAATTCGAGCCGGGCGGTCTTGCCGAGCAGATCCTTCAGCGCCTTAGGATCGGAAAGCCCCGGAACCTGCACGACGATGCGGTTGGTGCCCTGCTGGATGATCGTCGGTTCGCGCGTGCCCAGTTCGTCGATGCGGCGGCGCACGACCTCGGTCGCGTCCTTCATCGCATTCTCGACGGTCAGGCGCAGGCCGGCCTGGGTCGGGGTCAGGACGAAGCGCGTGGTATCGCGCACCTCGATATCCCATTCGCGCTGGCCAGTCATGCCGGCACCACCGCCGGTCAGGCTCAGCAGCTTCTCGCGCGCGGCATCGACCTGCGTCGCGTCGCGGACCATGAAGCTGATCTGCCCGCCCCGCGTCGAGATATCGCCGATCGCGACGCGTGGGCCGCGGCGCATCTCGGTCGCGATCCGCTCGCGCATCGCCTCGATCTGCGTCGCGGCGACGTCTTCGGTCTTGGCTTCGAGCAGGATGTAGCTGCCGCCCGCCAGATCGAGGCCGAGATTGATCGTCTGCGACGCATACCATGCCGGCAGCTTCGCCCGCATGGCTTCGGGCAGCAGGCTCGGCACCGCGAACAGCGACAACAGGATCACGGATGCCCAGATGGCGATCCGTTTCCAGCGCGGAAAGTCGAGCATCAGTCGTTCGCGGGCTTGGCGCCGGCGGGCGGCGTGACCTCGGCGATGGTCGCCTTGACCACGCGGACGCGGGTGTTGGCGGCGATCTCGACCTCGACAAAGGTCTCCTCGACCTTGGTCACCTTGCCGATGATGCCGCCGGCCGTGACGACCTGGTCGCCGCGCTTCACGGCGGCGATGGCGTTCTGCAACGTCTTCATCCGCTTCGACTGCGGACGGATCAGCAGGAAGTAGAAGGCGACGAAGATCAGCAGCAGCGGCGCGATGCCGATCAGCGTGCCGAGGAAACCACCCGATGCCGCGGGCGCGGCAGCGGACTGGGCAAAAGCGGAAGGTACGAGCATTGCTGGCCTGAATGTCCGAGATAGCGGACGCCGCGAACACGGCATCCTGTCAATTGCGGGCAGCTATCATCTGCACGGGTCGCACGCAACATTTGCCCGCTTGCACGCTTCGGGCTTGCATGGGCCGGAAACCCGGCCTAAAGGCACGCCCTCTCTGATCGGGGCGTAGCGCAGCCTGGTAGCGCATCACACTGGGGGTGTGGGGGTCGCAGGTTCGAATCCTGTCGCCCCGACCAGAGAGTTCGGGCGAATCGCCCTCCCCCTTATTTCGCCGGCACCTTCACCCGCAGCACCGCATCGGGCGCGTCGTGCAGCCGCAGATAGATCGCGTCCTGCGTCGCGGGCACGTCGACCGATGCGCCGACGAATCCGGCGGGCAGCAGCGTCGCATCCTTCATGTCCGGCGTCGTGCCGATCGCGGCAACGACGAACAGGTCGCGACCGCTGACCGTACAACGCTCGCGACACGCGACTCCGCTCAGCGCCGGCAGGCGCACCAGCGACCCCAGCGACTGCCACGCCCCTGCCGCCCCGCCGCGCCACGGCCGGAAGCGGAGCGCCCCCGCCGCCGCCGTTCCGAACGTCGATTGCGGGGCGATCGTCGTCACCGCGATATCGTCACCGACCCGCTGCACCGCGCCCGACGCGATGGTCAGCCGCTTCGTCGCGTCGCCATTCGCGATCTCGATTCCGTCCTCGCCGCCACCCAGCCCTCCGGCGATCCGCGTCGAGAAGGTCAGCGTCGCCCCGGTCGGGACCAGCCCCTCGGGCAGTTCGATCGGCAGCGCTCCCGTCGGCGTGTCATAGGCGACCCGCCGGTCGAGCAACGTCGCAACCGGCCGGACCGGAGCGACCGTCACCGCCACCGACGCCGTCCGCCCGTCGCGAAGCTGCACCGTCGCGCTGTCCACCGCTTCGGCCAGCGGCTGTTCGGCGGTCAGGGTCAGGCGATCCCCCTCCCCGACCCGCGTCAGCGCACCCGCCGCGAAGCGCGTCGCGCCGAGCGTCAGCCCCGCCACCTGGTCGAGCCGCGCCCCCTCCAGCACGCCCTCACGGTCGCCGGCATGGACGGTGAACCGGTCCAACCGGCTCGGTTCGGCACGGCCGGTCAGCGCGACCTGATCGGGTGCGACCGCGCCGAAGCGGACGACGGTCAGCGTCAGCGCGCCGGGCCGCGTCTTGCCAAGCGGCAAGGTCACGTCGAGCGCATCGGGCGCGGCCGACTTCCACGTCAGCGACCGGCTGAGACCCGCCGGGTCGCGCAGGGTCAGTCCTGCAACACACGCCGCCGCGCCCCCGCGCAGGGTCAGCGGATGGTCGCGCCCGACGATCACCGTCGCATCGGGCTGCGCCGTCCATGCCCCCGGCCCGTCGAGTTGTGCAGGCACCCGCGGCCCGCTGAACGCATCGAAGCCCCAGCGTCCCTGCACCACCGCTTCGGTCACCGGTCCCGCCGTCTGGCCCGCGCCATTGGTCAGTACCAGCCCACCGCGCTCGGCATCGGGGGTCAGCGGCAGCGTCGATACCCGCCCATCGGCGCCGGTCACGCGCAGCACCAGATCGCGCGCATAATCGGTCGCGAACAGCAGCGACGCATCGTCGAGCGGCAGCACGAGATCGGGCTTGGCAAGGCACAGCGCGCCGGGCGCACCCGATCGCCACAACGGCGGCGGCGCATCGCCGATCGGCGGCAGCGGCGCGACCAGCACCGATCGCGGATTCTGGAACGATGGCGCGCTGTTCAGTTGCAGGTGGATCGCCTGCCCCTGCCCCAGCGCCAGGGCCGGAAGATATTGATATTGCGCGCTACGAAATGCCCCGAACAACCGGGCCAGATCGCGCGCGAGGCCGATATAGGGGCTGTAATAGCCCGCCCCGCCCTCGCGCGTCGCCGCCACCCGGTATGCGAGGTCGACCGGGGCACCGGTCAGCGTCTCGGTCAGCGTCGCGCCGCGCTGCGCCTGCAATACCAGCGAATCGCGCTGCTGCGTCAGGCATGTCGCCTGCAACGCGCGCTGGCGGAGCAGGCAGTCGGCGTTCAGCTTGATCCGCAGCGCATCGGCCAGCACCGGCGCGGCGGTGGCGAGGCGCTCGGGCGCCCGCTCGCCGATCCGGCCGATCGCGCCGACGAACGCGTCCAGCCGCTGCCGGTCGAGCGATGCCTGATACAGATCCTGCGCCGCACGGACGAACACGCCGGGCCGCCCGCGCACCGCGCCACGCACCGCCGAAAAGCCGCCACCGGCTTCGGGGGCGAGGAAGAGCAGCACCTGTTCGGCACCCTCGGGTACCTTGACGGTCAGGACGTTCTTCTTCCGGTTCCACGTCTCGACCGAGAAGAACCAGTCCTTGGGCGGCGGATTGGTCGCCCCGCGCAGAAAGGCGACGACCAGCAGATAGCGCGCCGCCTGATCGTCGGGCAGTAATGCCTTCGCGGTCAGCGTGTCGCCGCCGCGCAGCGCCGGCACCGCCGCGACCGGCAGTTCGACCTCGCCGCGCCTGACCATGACCGACACGTCGGGACCGGCCAGATCGAAGCCATTTTGCTGGGCCTGCGCGGCATTGGCGAACAGCGCCGACAGCGCGGCGAGCAACAGGAGAACGCGAACCATGCGCGCCGCTATAGCGGACGCCTTATGGCGCGACCAAGGCAGCATCGCGCAGGCCGCGCCACACGCGGATCGCCTGCACCGTTTCCGCCACGTCGTGCACCCGCACGATCTGCGCGCCCCGCTCGACCCCGGCCAGCGCCAGCGCGACCGATCCGCCGAGGCGCTGGTCCGCCGCCGCCTCGTTCGACAGCGCGCCGATGATCCGCTTGCGGCTGGCCCCCAGCAGCACCGGACAGCCAAGACCGTGGAACAACGCCAGCCCGTTCACCAGCGCCAGATTGTCCGACAGCGCCTTGCCGAAGCCGATACCCGGATCGACCACGATCTTCCCGCGATCGACCCCGGCGGCGACCACCGCCTCGACCCGCGCTTCCAGCCAGTCGAACACGTCGAGCAGCGGATCGCGATAGCCGTCCCCGCCATGCGGCCCCTGCGCCGGGTCGGGCGAATGCATCAGCACTACCGGGCAGCCGCTTGCGACCACGACGTCCAGCGCGCGCGGATCATAGGCCAGCGCGGCGACGTCGTTGACCAGATGCGCGCCGGCCGCCAGCGTCGCCTCCATCACCGCCGCCTTGCGCGTGTCGACCGAGATCGCGACCCCCGCCGCGGCCAGCCGCTCGACGACCGGCACGACGCGGGCGATCTCATCGCCTTCCCACACGGTCGCCGCGCCGGGCTTGGTCGATTCGCCGCCAAGGTCGATCAGCGCCGCGCCCGCCGCCGCCATCGCCACCCCGACCGCCGCCGCACCCGCCGGATCGTCGACATGCCGACCGCCATCGGAGAAGCTGTCCGGCGTGACGTTCAGGATCGCCATCACCTGCGGCTGATCGAAGCGCAGCATCCGCTCGCCAAGCGTCAGCGGCGCGCGCGGCGTGGTCATCCGCCGATGCAACCGCCGCGCGCGCTCGGCCTTCTCCGCTGGCAGGCCCGCCGCCCACGCATCGAAGCCGTCGACCGGCACGACCGTCCGCGCGCCACCGCGTTCGCGCACCTCATAGGCCGCGAACCACAGCATCCCGCCCGCCAGTCGCGCCACGCTGCCATCGGGCAACCCGACCGGCGTGTCGACGAAGCGGACCGGCCGCAGATACATCAGGGCTGGGTCGCGAGCAGCCATTGCTGGCGCAGCGCATCGACCGGGGTCAGCCCGTTCGGCCCCTCGCTATGCCAGAAGGTCCAGCCATTGCACGACGGCGCATTCTGCAACGTCGACCCCAGCTTGTGGATCGACCCCGCCGCCCCGCAATCGGACAACAGCGACCCATCGGCCAGCACCGTCGCGCGGAACCGGCGCTTGGCATCCATGACGACCGATCCGGCCGGCAACAGGCCGTTTTCGACCAGCACGCCGAATGCCACGCGCGGCGGCTTGGTCGGCGCCCGCATCGCCCGGATCGCCGATTCGTCGAGCGGCAGTGCCGCCTCGATCCGTGCCGTCGCCGCCTCGACATAGGTCGCGTCGCGCTCGATGCCGATGAAGTGCCGTCCCAGCCGCTTGGCGACCGCCCCGGTCGTGCCGGTGCCAAAGAACGGGTCGAGCACGACGTCGCCGGGGTTGGTCGATGCCAGCAGCACGCGGTACAGCAGCGCCTCGGGCTTCTGGGTCGGATGGACCTTCGTCCCGTCCTTGCGCAGCCGCTCCGGCCCGCCGCAGATGGGGAATTCCCAATCCGACCGCATCTGCAGTTCGTCGTTCAGCGTCTTCATCTGGCGATAGTTGAAGGTGTAGCGTGCCTTCTCGCCCATCGATGCCCAGATCATCGTTTCATGCGCGTTGGTAAAGCGTGTGCCCTTGAAATTGGGCATCGGGTTCGACTTGCGCCACACGATGTCGTTGAGGATCCAGAAGCCCTGATCCTGCACGATCGACCCGACGCGGTAGATATTGTGATAGCTGCCGATGACCCAGATCGTGCCATTGGGCTTCAGGATGCGGCGCGCCTCGGCTAGCCAGTCGCGCGTGAACTTGTCATAGGCGGCGAAGCTGTCGAACTTGTCCCAATCGTCGTCGACCGCATCGACCTGGCTGCCATCGGGACGCAGCAGGTCGCCGCCCAGTTGCAGGTTATAGGGCGGGTCGGCGAAGATGCAGTCGATCGACTTGGCCGGCAGCGAGCGCATCGCGTCGATGCAATCGTCCATCAGAATGCGGTCGAGCGGCAGCGTTACCGTCTTGGGCGCCTTTGCCCGGATTTTCGTCGCTACCATCGTCGCCAGTCCCCCTTGAATCGGCTCCATTTCGGGGAATCGGCGAGTCGCGGTCAAGCGGAAATGCTTGACTCTTGTGGTTTGGTGGATTCGTTCCGGCGACGAATCGAGTCGCCGAAGGGCAGATATTGAGTCTGTCGAACGCACCCGGACTCAACATCTGGTAGCCATCGGTTCGTCGCAAATTCTCCCCGGCACGGGGAGGTGGACCGCCGCGAAGCGGTGGTGGAGGGGGCTTTCCACAAGCGGACCTTATGCGGCGCTCCCCCTCCACCATCCTGCGGATGGTCCCCCTCCCCGTGCCAGGGAGGATTTAGAGAGGCAAGCACACCTGCGCGACCGGTGCGAAGCTGCGCCGATGCAGCGGTGTCGGCCCGAGCGTCCGCAGCGCATCCAGATGCACCTTCGCGCCATAACCCTTGTTCGACGCCCAGCCATAGCCCGGATGCAGCGCATCGGCCTCGACCATCATCGCGTCGCGCGTCTGCTTGGCAACGATAGACGCTGCCGCGATCGACAGGCTGATCGCGTCGCCGCCGATCACCGCGACGCTGGGATGGCTCCATTTCGGGCAGCGATTGCCGTCGACCAGCACCATGCCGCACGCCATGCCCAGCGCATCGACCGCGCGTTCCATCGCCAGCATCGTCGCCCACAGGATGTTGAGGCGGTCGATCTCCTCGACGCTCGCGATACCGACGCCGACCGTCGCGCAATCGAGCAGCCGCGCGTGCAGTTCGGCGCGACGCTTCGCGCTCAACTGCTTCGAATCGTTGAGGCCATCCGGGATACAATCGCGGTCGAGCACTACCGCCGCCGCGACGACCGGTCCGGCGAGCGGCCCGCGTCCGGCTTCGTCCACCCCCGCCACCGGCCCGACATGGCGCGCCTCGTGGCTCCAGTCAGGCATCGGCGATGCGCCATGGCGGATAGCGCCGCATCTCGCCCGCCTGATACAGACAGACCTCGTTGCCCGCCGGATCGAACAGCCGCGCTTCGCGCCAGCCCCAGGGGCGGTCGATCGGCTCCTGAGCGAAGGAAACGCCCTGCCCCTTCAGGTAAGGCACGATCACATCGAGATCGCCGACCTCGAAATAGACCGCCGGCACCTTGCGCTCTTCGGTCATCTCGATCGAGAAGGTCGCGCCGCCCTCGGTCTCGAACCGAGCATAGCGGCGGCTGGAGCGGACGATGGGCTTCAGGCCGAGCAAGCGATAGAAATGCTCGCTGGCCGGCACGTCGCTGGCGGGCACCGTCACCTGATTGAGCATCGGCGACCAGCGCGACTGGTTGAGGTCGAGCCGCACGTCCTGCTGCGCCATCGGCCCCGCGCCGCGCCCCAGTTCCTCGGCGCCCTGCATCGCGATCCGCACGAAGCTGCGCGCGCGGCCGATCGCCTCGGCCAGCGTCCATTCCTTCGCCAGTTCGCAGGCGATGGCGGTCGACAAAGTGCAGCCGGTGCCGTGCGTCGCCATGCCGTCGACGCGCGGCGCCGACCATTCGACCAGCGGCGCGGTGCCGCCCTTGCGCTGGTGCAGGCGGTCGATCACCACCTCACCCTCGCCATGGCCGCCCTTTTCGAGCAGTGCGCAGCCGTGCTCCAGCACCGCATCGGCCCCGCCCAGCGCCGCCAGTTCGGGCAGGTTGGGCGTGGCGACCGTCGCCACCGCCATCAGCCGTTCGAACGCGGCGACCGTCGCGTCGTCGGCCAGCCTTGCACCGCTGGTCGCGATCATGACGGGGTCGAACACGACCGGAATACCGCGCAGCTCGCGCAGCCGGTCGGCCAGGGCATGCGCGGTGCGGGCCGATCCGATCATGCCGATCTTGACCGCGTCGACGCCGATATCGCGGACCACCGCATCGATCTGCGCCATGACCATGTCGGTCGGGACCGGATGGACGGCATCGACGCCCAGCGTGTTCTGCGCGGTGATTGCGGTGATCGCGGTCATGGCGTGACAGCCGAGCATCGTCGCGGTCTTGATATCCGCCTGGATACCGGCGCCCCCGCCGGAGTCGGAACCGGCGACGATCAGGATGCGGGGTGTGGTCATGTGGGTGGCGTTAGCAGTCCGAGCGCCGCGATCAAGCTCCTCCCCATTATATGGGGAGGGGGACCATGCACAGCATGGTGAAGGGGGTTCGCCCCGCAACGCAACGGCTCCGGATGTGGACACCCCCCTCCACCATGCTCCGCATGGTCCCCCTCCCCGTGCCGGGGAGGATTTACTTGCGCCTTGTCGGTCTATCGACCAGCTCGCCCCGACAATTCGGACACACCTCATCGAGTTCATCCGCGCAGAAGGTGGATTCGTGCGAACAGATGAACGCGCCATGCGCCGCCGCGGGCAGCGACGCGTCGCAGCGTTCGCACCTGGGCTTCATTTCCAGCATCAGGCCGCCGCCTGCCGCACCGCGTCGCAGATGCGGTCGACGACCTGCTCGACCTGGCCCCGGTCGTCGCCCTCGGCCATCACCCGGATCACCGGCTCGGTCCCCGATGCGCGCAGCACCAGCCGCCCGCGTCCCGCCAGTTCCGCCTCGACGCCCGCGACGACATCCTTGACCCGCGGATCGTCGAGCGGCTTGCCGCCAGCGAAGCGAACATTCTTCAGCAATTGCGGCAACGGGTCGAAGCGGTGCAGCACCTCGCTGGCCGGCGCACCGGCGCGCTGCACCTCGGCCAGCACCTGCAAGGCCGCGACCAGCCCGTCGCCGGTCGTCGCATAGTCGGACAGGATGATATGCCCCGACTGCTCGCCGCCGACATTATAGCCCGACGACCGCATCTTTTCGAGAACGTGCCGATCGCCGACCGCGGTGCGCACCAGTGCCAGCCCCTGCGCCGACAGATGGCGTTCGAGGCCGAGGTTCGACATGACCGTCGCGACCAGCCCGCCGCCCTTCAACCGGCCGGCCCGCGCCCAGCTGGCGGCGATCGTCGCCATCAACTGATCGCCATCGATCACCCGCCCCGCCTCATCGACCACGATCAAGCGGTCGGCATCGCCGTCCAACGCAATGCCGATCTGCGCGCCCGACGCCACCACCGTTTCCGACAGAAGTTGCGGCGCGGTCGATCCGACGCGGTCGTTGATGTTCTTGCCATCGGGGGTCACGCCGATCGCGATCACCTCCGCCCCCAATTCCCACAAGGCGGCAGGCGCGACATTGTACGCGGCGCCATTGGCGCAATCGAGCACCAACTTCATCCCGTCGAGCCGGAGATTCTCGGGAAAGGTCGCCTTGGCGAAATGGATATAGCGGCCGCGCGCGTCCTCGATCCGCTTGGCGCGACCGATATCGCCGGGTGCCGACAGTTCGATCTCGTCGCTGTCGATTAACGCCTCGATCGCCAGTTCGTCGGCATCGGACAGCTTGTACCCGTCCGGCCCGAACAGCTTGATGCCATTGTCGTGGAACGGATTATGGCTGGCCGAGATCATCACGCCCATGTCGGCGCGCATCGAATGGGTCAGCATCGCCACCGCCGGCGTCGGCATCGGCCCGACCAGCACCACGTCCATGCCGACCGAGGTGAAGCCCGCGACCATCGCGTTTTCGAGCATATAGCCCGACAGCCGGGTGTCCTTGCCGATCACCACGCGGTGGCGGTGATCGCCGCGCCGGAAATGCGCGCCCGCCGCCATGCCGATCCGCATCGCCATCTCCGCGGTCATCGGCTTGCTGTTGGTCAGCCCGCGTATACCGTCGGTGCCGAAATATTTCCTTGCCATCGTCCCATACGCCTTCAGGTTGAGCCTTTGCGTGGCGCGGCTATTACCGCCACTTTGTTAAAAGGGCGAGCATGTCGCAAGCGACACGAATATTGACGGGATTGGGTGCGGGGCTGGCGCTGGGCATCGTGCTGGCGGCTCAATCGCCCGACACCGCGCTGTCGGGCATCGCCATCGCCGAACCGATCGGGACCGCATGGCTGAACGCGCTGCGCATGACGATCGTACCGCTGGTGGTGGCGCTGCTCATCACCGGCATCGCCCAGACGGCGGAGGCAGCGCGCGCCGGGCGGATCGCGACCCGGTCGCTATTGCTGTTCATCGTCATCCTGTGGACGTCGTCGGCGCTCGGCGCGCTGGTCACGCTGACGCTGCTCGACCTGTTTCCGCTGGGCGACACTGCAGCGCAGGCGCTGCGGGAGACCTTCGGCACCGCAGCGCCTGCGGCGAAGGTTCCGCCCTTTACCGATTTCCTCGTCGCGATCGTGCCGACCAATCCGGTATCGGCGGCGGCGAACGACCAGTTCCTGCCGCTGATCCTGTTCACGCTCGTCTTCGGCTTCGCGATGACCCGGCTGCCGCAGGACAATCGCCATGTGCTGGTGCGGCTGTTTCAGGCGATTGCCGACACGATGCTGATCGTCATCAACTGGGTGTTGTGGCTGGGGCCGATCGGCGTGTTCGCGCTGGGCTATGTCGTCGGCGCGCGGGCCGGCACCGCCGCCTTCGGGGCGCTGGTCCATTATGTCCTGGTGCTGATGTCGGTCGGCCTGACCATCTGGCTGCTCGCCTATCCGCTCGCGCGGTTCGGGGGGCGGGTGTCGATCGCGCGCTTCCTGAAAGGAACCGCGCCGGCACAGGCGGTTGCGATCTCGACGCAAAGCTCGCTCGCCTCGCTGCCGGCGATGCTGAAGGGTTCGGGCGACCTCGGCGTGCCGGTCGCGACGTCGGGCGTGGTGCTGCCGATGGCGGTGGCATTGTTCCGGGCGACCGGGCCGGCCATGAACCTCGGCGTCGCGCTCTACGTCGCGCATGTGTTCGGCGTGCCGCTGGGCGCCGGACAGATCGCGGCGGGGATTGCGGCAGGGGCGATCACGACGATGGGCGCGGCAAGTTTGCCGGGCCAGATCAGCTTCGTATCGTCGATCGCGCCGATCGCGGTCGCGATGGGCGTGCCGGTCGAGCCGCTCGCCCTGCTGGTTGCGGTCGAGACGCTACCCGATATCGTGCGGACGCTCGGCAATGTGACGATGAACGTCGCCGTCACGACGGTGATCGGCGAGCGGGTCGGCGGGGAACGGGCGACCGAAGCGGACGCGGTTCTAGCGGAGGGCTGAAAATCCTCCTCGGCACGGGGAGGGGGACCGCCGCGAAGCGGTGGTGGAGGGGGATCGCGGCGCAACGCAACGCTTCCGTATGCGGCCACCCCCCTCCACCATGCGGCGCATGGTCCCCCTCCCCGTGCCGGGGAGGATTTTCCCTACTTCATCAGCACCAGTTCTTCGGCCATGGTCGGGTGCAGCGCCACCGTCTGGTCGAACTGCTCCTTGGTCAGCCCGGCCTTCACCGCGATCGCTGCTGCCTGCAGGATTTCCGGCGCATCCGGCCCGATCATGTGCAGCCCGACGATCCGCCCGGTCACGTCGTCGCAGATCATCTTGTACAGCGCGCGTTCGTTGCGCCCGGCCAGCACGTTCTTCATCGGGCGGAAATCGGACAGATAGACCTTCACCGATCCCAGCTTCGACTTGGCCTCGCCCTCGGTCATGCCGACGCCGGCCATCGGCGGATGGCTGAACACCGCGCTCGGGATGCAGTCGTAATCGACGCTCACGTCCTTGCCGCCATAGGTCCGGTCGGCGAACGCCTGCCCCTCGCGGATCGCGACCGGGGTCAGCTGCACGCGGTTGGTGACGTCGCCGACCGCATAGATGGACGGGCAGGTCGATTGCGCCTGATCGTTGACCTTCACTGCGCCCTTGTCGTCCAGCTCGACGCCCGCCGACTCCAGCCCCAACCCTTCGGTATTGGGGACGCGGCCGGTCGCGAACATCACCATGTCGACCGTCACCGGCTCATGGTTCGACATCTTGACCGTCAGGCAGCCATCGGCGTCCTTCTCGATCCCCTCGAACTCGGCATGGAAGCGGAATTCGATGCCCTTGGTCATCGAAATCTGCAGCAACCGGTCGCGGATCGATTCGTCATAGCCGCGCAGGATGACGTCGGTGCGGTTGATGAGGATGACGTGCGCGCCGAGCTGGTGGAACACGCCGGCGAACTCGTTGGCGATATAGCCCGCACCGGCGATCAGGATGCGCTTAGGGATCGCCTCCAGATGAAATGCCTCGTTCGAGGTGATGCCATGTTCGTGCCCCGGACAGGTCGGCACCGCCGGCTTGGCGCCGACCGCGATCAGGATGCGCTCGGCGGTCACCTCGCGTCCGCTCGCCAGCTTCACCGAATGCGGGCCGGTCACCGTCGCGCGTTCGTGAAGGATCTCGACGCCATGGTTCTCCAGCGTGCTGGTATAGGCGCCGTTGATCCGGTCGACCTCGCTCAGCACATTGTCGCGCAGCCGCGGCCAGGAGAAGTCGCATTGCGGCGGGACGTCCCATCCGAACGCCTTCGCATCGCGCAGATCCTCGGCGAAATGCGCGCCATAGACCAGCAGCTTCTTCGGCACGCAGCCGCGGATGACGCAGGTACCGCCGACGCGATACTCCTCCGCCACCGCGACTTTCGCGCCATGCGCCGCCGACACGCGGGCGGCGCGGGTGCCGCCCGATCCCGCGCCGATGACGAAAAGGTCGTAGTCGTATTCGCTCATGCAAGTCCTGCCCGTGCCAGAAGGTCGTTGGTCGACGCATCGAACGTCTGACCACCGCGATCGGCTGCCTTCGCCATTTCCTTGCCCAGCTCGACCCCGAACTGGTCGAACGGATTGATGCCGAGCAGCGCCGCGTTCACGAACGTCCGCGCCTCGTAGAAGGCGATCAGCGCGCCGAGGCTGCGGGCGTCGAGGTCCTTCAGCAGGATCGTCGACGAGGGCCGGTCGCCGGCATAGGCGCGCGCCGGATCGTCATTCTGCTTACCCGCCATCAGCGCCGCGCCCTGTGCGAAGGCGTTGAGCAATAGCTGCCGGTGATGACCGGGGTCGAGCGTATCGCCCGCCTCGATCACCGCGACGAACTCGAGCGGCACGATCCGCGTCCCCTGATGCAGCAGCTGGAACACCGCATGCTGCGCGTCGGTACCGACCCCGCCCCAGGTGATCGCCGCCGAATTGCGACCCAGCGGTTCGCCCGCCGCCGTCACCGACTTGCCGTTCGATTCCATTTCGAGCTGTTGCAGATAGGAGGGCAGCAACCGCAGCCGCTCGTCATAGGCAAAGGTCGCCCGCGTCTCGAGGCCCATGACCTGCGAATAATAGAGGTCGGCAAAGGCGGCGAGCACCGGCGCGTTCTTCGTCAGGTCGGCGAGGCGGAAATGGCGGTCCATCTCGGCCGCGCCCTCCAGCAATTCCTCATAGGCCTGGAACCCCAGTGCCAGCGCGAACGGGAACCCCAGCGTCGACCATAGCGAATAGCGCCCGCCGACACTCTCGGCAAAGGGCAGCACGCGGGTTTCGTCGACGCCCCATTCGACCGCCCTGTCGGGCGCGGCGGTCAGCGCGATGACGCGGCCATAGGGGTCCTCGACCCCGCCCTCGCTCATCCACGCCAGCGCCGATGCGGCGTTCAGCATCGTTTCGGTGGTGGTGAAGGTCTTGGACGCGACGACCAGCAGCGTGGCGGCGGGGTCGAAGCCCTTGAGCGCTTCCTCCATCGCCACGCCGTCGACGTTGGACACGATCGCGACGTCGTACTTGTCCTCGTCGCGGCCCAGCGCGTCGAAGATCAGGTCGGGGCCGAGCGCCGACCCGCCGATGCCGACATGCAGGATGTGGCGGACCGGCCCGAACGCATCGGCCTCGATCGCGTCGATCAGCTGCCGCATCCGCGCCTGAAAGCCCCGCGCCCGCGCGACGTCGTCGGGACTACCCTCGCCGCGCTCGGCGGTATGCGTCGCGGCCCGGCCTTCGGTGACGTTGACGACCTGCCCGCTGAACAGCGCGTCGCGCTTGGCGGCCAGCTCCATCGTCGCGGCGAGGCCGGTGAACGCCTGCAGCGCGGCATCGTCGAGATGCGTCTTGGCAAAGTCGAAATGGATGCCGCCGACGTCGAGGGTCAGCTTGCCCAGCCGGTCGGGGTCCTGCCCGAACAGGTCGGTCAGTCCGGTTTGCTTCAGCCCTTCGATCGCGGACCAGTCCTGCATCGCCATATCGTCCCTCATCTGCCGTCGGTTGCCTTGCCCGATGCCCTAGGGCGGATGACGGGGGGAGGTCCACTCCCTTCTAACGTCCCCAAGCCGCTTGACGCCCCGCCCCGCCCCACGCATGGCGGAACCATGGCTCTCGACCCGACCCCCACGACTCCCGCCAACCCCAAGCCGAAGCGTTCGGAGGGGGCGGACCTGATGGTCTTCCTGCTGAAGCTGGCGATCGTGGTGTTCATCATCCGCTCGTTCCTGTTCTCGCCCTTCTCCATCCCGTCGGGATCGATGCAGCCGCGGCTGCTGATCGGCGACTATCTGTTCATCACCAAATGGAACTATGGCTATTCGCGCTACTCGCTGCCGTGGAACCTGCCGCTGATCCCCGGCCGCATCCTGCCGCGCACCCCGGCACGCGGCGACGTGGTGGTGTTCAAGGCGCCGCCGACCGCGAAACAGGACTATATCAAGCGCGTGATCGGCATTCCGGGCGACACGGTGCAGATGCGCGGCGGGCAGCTGTTCCTGAACGGCAAGGCGATCCCGAAGCAGCGCATGCCCGATTTCGTGGTGCCGGTCTCGCCCAACACCGACTGCGCCTATGAATTCCAACGGGTCGTCGCCGAGAAGCCGGTCTGCGCCTATCCGCAGTATCGCGAGACGCTGCCGGGCGGAAAGAGCTACAACGTCCTCGACCTCGGCACGACCGAGGCCGACGATACCGGGGTGTTCACCGTGCCCACCGGCCACGCGTTCCTGATGGGCGACAATCGCGACGACAGCGCCGACAGCCGCTTCCCCGCGCGCGAAGGCGGCGGCATCGGCATCGTCCCGCTCCAGAATATCGAGGGCAAGGCGGTCGTGAACTTCTTCTCGACCGACGGATCGGCACAATGGCTGCTGCCCTGGACCTGGGTATCGGCGGCGCGATGGAACCGCATCGGGGAAGGCTTCTGAGCGACGCGCTGCCCGGCTGGGTCGAACAGGCGCTGGGCCGCGCCCCGACCCGCATCGACGATTACGCACGCGCGCTGACCCATGGCAGCACCGCGAAGGCGACCTATGAACGGCTCGAGTTTCTCGGCGACCGGGTGCTCGGCCTCGCGGTGGCCGAATGGCTCTACGAACGCTTTCCGGCCGAGAGCGAAGGCGCGCTGTCGAAACGGTTCAACGCACTGGTCACCGGGGCGGTCTGTGCCGAGATCGCGCGGTCGATCGGCGTCGTCCCGCATCTGAGGCTGGGCAAGCAGGCGCGCGACGATGGTGCCGGCGACAGCGACAATGTGCTGGGCGATGTGATGGAAGCGCTGATCGGCGCCTTCTATCTCGACCATGGCCATGAGCCTGCCCGCGCGCTGGTCCGCCGCCTCTGGGCTTCCCGGATCGACGCGCAGCTGCGGGTCCCCCGCCACCCCAAATCGGCGCTGCAGGAATGGGCCGCCGCGCATAACCGCCGCCCGCCCGAATATGCGATCGTCGACAAGAGCGGCCCCGGCCACGCACCGCGCTTCACCGTCCGCGTGACCATCGGCAAACTCGCCGCGATCGAGGCGACCGGCACGTCGAAGCAGGAGGCCGAGACGGCCGCCGCCAAGGCGATGCTGGCGCAGCTGGGCGGCTAAGGCCGGCGCTGCCGGTGACAGGCAGCGACCGGCTGCGAACCTATTTCGTCGCGCCGGTCTGCTTGTCGAAATCGGCCTTGGTCACGTTCAGCATCAGCTTGTTGCCCTTGACCGCGAACACCTCCGCCGGGATCATCGCCCGCGAACTGCCCGACAGCAGTTGTACGCCATCGGGCTTGACCGCTTCGATCGTACCGAGTGCCGCGCCGGTCGAATCGTAGACATTCGCCCCGACCAGCAGGTCGGCGGCCACCGCCGGCACGATGCGGTTGGTGTTGCGCCGCGTCGGTCGGGCGTTGGTCGTCGTCCCCGCCTCGTCGCGCAGATTGTCGAGCGCGAATTGCTGGTCGCGCTCGCTGGTGGCAGTGCGCGACGTGTCGTTGCCCAGCCGGCCGTCGGTCGACGGCGCGCCGCCGCTCGGCACCTGCGCCATTGCCGAACCGGCGGCGAACGCCATCATCGTGGCGACCAAAGCGAACTTCAGCTTCATCCCTACCTCCTGTAACATCCGCATTCTGCGGTATTGTTTGCGCTAACGCTACGCCTGCGCGGACCGGCTGGCAAAGGTTTCCGTCGTTACCGGCCGCCGAGCATCCGCAATTCGATCCGCCACCACCCGATCGCCCACAGCGCGCCGAACAGCCACCCCGCCAGCACGTC
Source organism: Sphingomonas sp. BL-S-05 (assembly GCF_055521695.1). NCBI lineage: Bacteria > Pseudomonadati > Pseudomonadota > Alphaproteobacteria > Sphingomonadales > Sphingomonadaceae > Sphingomonas > Sphingomonas sp. BL-S-05. The sequence goes on from NZ_CM145499.1 coordinate 2,138,416, forward strand.
GCTCGGCCAATGCACGCCCAGATAGACCCGACTCGCCCCGATCGCGATCACCAGCAGCACTGCCGCCGTCATCGCACAGACCCGTGCCGCCGGACGCCGCAGCAGCGGCCATGCCAGCGTTGCCAGCGTCAGATACACGATCGCCGAATTGGCGGCATGGCCGCTCGGAAAGCTGTTCGACGTCTCCGCCATCAGATGCGGGACCAGATCGGGTCGCGCCCGCGCTACCGCATGCTTGACGAGCACATTCGCCCAACTCCCGCTCGCACAGGCGACCGCGACCAGCGCGCCGGTCCGCCATCGCCCCATGCTGCCGAGCAACAGCGCGACGAACGTTACGACGATCGTCAGCACCGTCGTACTGCCGAGCGCGGTCACATCGCGCACCATCGACGCGAAGCGCACCGAACCGATCGGCACCCCGTCGCTGCCGCGCAACGCCAGCAACAGCCGCCGGTCGAGCGCAAAGACGTCGCCCTGCATCACGCGCGTGCCAAGGAAGAACAGCAGCAACAGCACGCCCCCGGCCGTCGCGATGCCGATGATGCTCCATGGCATGCGACGCGACGGGCGGGGTTCGGGACGCAACGGATCGACCATGGCCGACCGAACGCGGCAGGCCGCGAAACGGATGCCGGTGATCCGTCGGATTATTCGCGGTCGATATCGAGCCGGTCGGTCGGCGAACCGTTGCTTTCCCGGAGCGGATGGCTGCACGAAACTGCGCTTCTGCCGCACCCGCAAACCGTTCATTTGTCTGGCTCTGGACCGCGCCTGCGCGACAGTCCGAGCATGGGGCGGAGTGCGCGAGACTTTCGTCGTTCCACGCCTTCAGCAAGTGGAGGAACTGATCCCTGCAGAACACCTCCTCAATTCAGGCCGCAGCCGGCAAGGCCCCCGTATCGATCGCTGCAGGAATGCGGAACTGCGCCAGCGACCGCGCCAAGGCGTCCGCTCCGGTCAGCAACCGCGCCAGCGTCTCGCCCGCCTCGCCCGCTGCCACCGCGTTGCGTTCAGTGACCCGGGCGATGTCGCGCATCCGTGCATCGACATCCTGGACCTCGCCCGCCTGCCGCTCCGCCGCGCCGGCCAGATCGACGACCAGCGTCGACATCTCCTTCACATCGCGCAGGATCAGTCCCAGCTTGCCGCTGGCGGTTCCGACCAGGTCGACTCCCTCGATCGCGCATGCCCGCGCCGATGCCAGCGACTGGGCGATATCGTGGCTTGCCGCGCGCAGCCGGGTGGCAAGCTGGCTCACCTCCCTGGCGACGACCGCAAAGCCATTGCCCGCCGCCCCGGCGCGCGCCGCCTCCATCTGGGCGTTCAGCGCCAGCAGATGCGTCTGTTCGGCGATCGACCGGACCAGTCCGGCGATGGCACCGATCTGTTCCGAACTCTCGTCGATCCGCGCCATCGCCCGCACCGCCTCCGCCACGGTCCGACGCGACTGTTCGGCGGCCTCGCCGGTCGAATGCGCCACTTCGGCGACCCGCCGGACACCGATGGTGTTGCGGTCGATCAATGCCGTGACCTGCGTCAACCGGTCGCCGACGATGGCGATCGCCGCCGATTGCTCGACGGTCCGCTGGGTCAGTTGCTCGCCGGCGAAGACGATGCTGCGCGTGTCGCGATCGACCGCGCCGACCATCGTCTGCACCCGCCCCAGCAGCCCGCCCAGTTGCGCCAGCGCCGAATCATAATCCTGCTTCAACACCACGGCATCGCCCGATAGCCCGCCGGACAGGCGAAAGGTCAGGTCACCGCGCGCGATCGCCGCCAGCCCGGCGCCGATGATGCGGATCGTCGCGCGGTCGCGTTCGGCATCGATCCGCACCCGTCGCGCCGCGTCCTCCGCATCGCTGGCGCGGGCCTCGACCAGCCGCTGCGCCTCGGCTTCCAGCCGCTGGTTCTCGATTCCCGCTACCCGGAACACTTCGAGAGACCGGGCGATCCGGCCGATCTCGTCACGGCGGCGGCGCTGGTCGACCGGCACCGTCACGGCAAAGTCGTGTCCCGTCAGGCGATCGACGATCTCGCTCAGCGTGGCGAGCGGGATCGCGATCGATCGGGTCAGCAGCCACGCCATCGCAACCGCGATCGCCAAGAGGCAGACGCCGCCGGCCGCCAGCGCCAGAAAGGCATGCGCCATCGTTTCGTACAATTGGCCCTCGCGCTCGGCGATACGCCGTTCTTCAATCTCGCGCAGCGATGCGACCATGCGGTTGATATAGGTGACGCGGGCTTTCGGCCCGGCGGCGACCAATATGGCGGTCGCCTGCGCCCGCCCGCCCGGCCGCCGCGCCAGCGCGAGCAACGGGTCGCCAAACTGCCGGCTCCAGTCGGCTTGCGCGGCGACCGCCTGCTGCACCAGCGCACGCTGTTCGGGCAGGTCGACCAGCGTCGCGAGGCTCGCCATCGACCGGGCGAATTGCGCGCGCCCTTCGTAATAGGTGTCGAGATAGTCGAAATTGCCGGTCAGCAGCACGCCGCGCATCTGCGAATTCACGCGGATCACGCCCTTTTCGGCGACGTGCGACAGGCGGATGATCCGCGCGCTTTGCTGGTTCAGTTCGACTGCGTGGCGGATCGAGCCGATCTGACCGACGACCATGCCGATCAACAGGATCGCCATCGCCACCAGGATTCCGAACGCGATCGTCAGTTTCGCGCGCGTGGAGCCGTCCCGGAACCGGATGAGCGCTCTTCGTACCCGCATCGACCGACCTGTCCCCTTCGCCGGCAATGGTGCCGTCGACGCCTACCGGGCTGGTTCGGACGTCGATCTTGCGATGCCGCTACGGGCGACAGGATATGCGGCCATGGCTAAGAAGCGCTTAACGGATCAATGGTTTGGCGACCGAAGTCGATATCGGCCGACGTCGCGCGGTGATGGAACGGTACGGTGGTGAGCCCGTCGGGATTCGAACCCGAGACCTACAGATTAAAAGTCCGTTGCTCTACCAACTGAGCTACGGGCCCACGAAGCCCCGCCCCCTAGTCCCGCGGGCGAGCGCGGTCAACCAATTGGTGCAGTTGCCGGACCGTCCGCCCGCTCACCGGATCACGCCAGCCGGGAGCGATCCGGGTCAAGGGACGCAACACGAAGTCGCGCGCACGAAACGCGACGTGCGGCACGGTCAGCCCCGGTCCCGACCAGCAGCCACCCGACCACAGGACGATATCGAGGTCGAGGACCCGCGATCCCCAGCGGCGCCCGCGCCGCCGCCCGAACGCCCGCTCGATCGCCTTCAGCCGCGCGAGCATCGCTGGCGGGGACAGGTCGCTGTCGAGCAGCAGGACAGTGTTGGCATAGCGCCTGAGCGATGGTCCCAGCGGCGCGCTGCCGATGATCGGCGCGACCGCTCGCACGCCCTCCAGCGCTGCGATCGCGGCGCGCACTTCGCCGATCGGCGCGCCATGCCGTCCCCGCCGGTTCGATCCGATCGCAATCGCATAGGTTGAGGTCGCCATCGCTCGCGCCTATCGCCCGCAAATGGAAAGCACCACCCCGACCGAACCGTCCCGCGACTGTCCCCGCTGCCCCCGCCTCGTCGCTGTGCGCGAACAACTGCGTATCGACCATCCGACATGGTGGAACGCGCCGGTTCCGGTGTTGGCCGATGCCGATCCGTGGCTGGCGATCATCGGCCTCGCCCCGGGGTTGCAGGGGGCGAACCGCACCGCCCGTCCCTTCACCGGCGACCGATCGGGGCCGCTGTTCTGGGACACGCTGATCGCCGCCGGTCTGGCCGAGGGCAGCTATACCGGCCGGGTCGAGGATGCCCCGGTGCCCCGGGGCATCGCCATCATCAACGCCGTCCGCTGCCTGCCGCCCGAGAACAAGCCGAGTCCGGAGGAGATCCGCACCTGCCGCCCCTTCCTCGATGCCGATCTGGCGACGATGCCGTCGCTTCGCGTCGTCGTCGCACTGGGCGCGATCGCGCACCAGTCGGCGGTAAAGGTGCTCGGCGGCCGCCTGCCCAAGGCGCCGTTCGCGCATCTGGCCGAACATGCCATGCCGCGCGGGCGGACGCTGATCGATAGCTATCACTGTTCGCGCTACAACCAGAATACCGGTCGGTTGACGCCGGAGATGTTCGCGGCGGTGTTCGCCCGCGCGATCGAACTGCGGGACGCGCGCTGAATCCGCTTGTGCGGCGGCCCCGGCCCGGTAGCGTGGCGGATCAGGATTTGAGGGGGATTGCCGCATGTATCGCCGCCATTTCGTTGCGCTGATGGCGCTCGCGCCGTTGGCCGGCCGCTTTCCGGCGCTGGCGCAAAGCGGCGCGGCGGGCGATTTCGCGCGGTTGTCGAAACGCTATCTGGATGGCATGGCAAAGCTTCATCCGGGCTATGCCACCGCGCTCGGCAACCATGCGCATGACAGCGAGGTCGAAGACCTGTCCGCCGCCGGCCGCGCCCGCGATGCGGAGTTCCTCCGCTCGACGCTGCTCGAACTGAACGCGATTCCCCGCGACACGCTGTCGCGCGACGATCAGGTCGATGCCGCGCTGCTCGACAACGAGCTTCGCTATCAATTGTGGACGCTGGAGGTGCTGCAACCCTTTGCGTGGGACCCGCAGGGCGCGGCCGGCACGATCTCCGGCGGCCTGTATGCGCTCGCGGCCCGCGACTTCGCGCCATGGCCGCAGCGGCTGCGCGCGGCGACGCGGTGGATGGAACAGGTGCCGACGATGTATGCGCAAATGCGCGAGAGCATCGTCCCCGAACGCGTGCCCGCCATCTATGCCACCACCGTCGCCAAGCAGAATGACGGCATCCTCCAGATCGTCGAGACGATGCTGGCCCCGCATCGTGCGACGTTGAACCGCAGCGACCGGGCGAAGTTCGACCGTGCCGTCGCGACGCTGAAGACCGCGACTGCCCAACAGCAGCGCTGGCTCGACACGGTGCTGGTGCCCGCTGCCAAGGGCGATTTCCGTCTGTCGCCCGAACTGTACGATCAGAAGGTGAAATTCGCGCTCCTCTCGCCGCTGTCGCGGACCGAGATCAAGGCGCGCGCCGTCCGCGCCGCCGCCGATACCCGTGCCGAAATGTACGAACAGGCGCGTATCGTCCTGCGCGGCCGGCCCAAGGCCCCGCCCACGCCGGCCAAGCCCACAGCCGCGCAGCAGCAAAAGGCGATCGAGGCCGCGCTGGAGATGAGCTATGCCCGCCGGCCGAACCGTTCGGGCGTGATGGCAAAGGCGCGCGCGACACTGGAACAGGCGACCGCCTTCGTCCGCGAGAAGAAGCTGGTGCGGGTGCCGACCACCCCGGTCCAGATCATCGAGATGCCGAAGTTCCAGCAGGGTGTCGCCGTCGCCTATTGCGACAGCCCCGGCCCGCTCGAGAAAAATCTGGGTACCTTCTACGCGGTGTCGCCGATCCCGGCCGACTGGACCGAGGCGCAGACGACCTCGTTCCTGCGCGAATATAACGACTATATGCTGCACGACCTGTCGATCCATGAGGCGATGCCGGGCCATTATCTGCAGATCGCGCACAGCAACGAGAACAAGTCGGTGTTGCGCGCGGTGCTGTCGTCGGGGCCGTTCGTCGAGGGTTGGGCGGTCTATGCTGAGCGGGTGATGGCCGATGCCGACTATCTCGACGGTGATCCGCTGTTCAAGCTGACCGTGCTGAAGATGCGGATGCGCTCGATCACCAACACCCTGCTCGACATCGGCATCCATACGGAGGGGCTGACCGAGGCACAGGCGATGAAGCTGATGATGGAAGGTGCCTTCCAGCAGGAACGCGAAGCCGCCGGCAAATGGACCCGCGCCAGGCTGGGGTCGACCCAGTTGCTCAGCTACTTCGTCGGTTATAGCGAGCATATGGACATGCGCCGCGAAGCCGAGCGGCGCGCAGGGAGCAAGTTCGACCTGATGCGCTACAACAACGCCGCGATCTCGCACGGATCGCCGCCGGTCCGGTTCGTCCGTGCGCTCATGTTCGACGAACCGATCGCTTAAATCCGCCGCGCTCCGCGGGGAGGAGGACCAGCGAAGCTGGTGGAGGGGGTGCGCCGCATACGGAAGCGTCGCGCTGCGTGGCGAACCCCCGCCACCGCGTCGCGGCGGTCCCCCTACCCGTGCCGGGGAGGATCTTATCGGACCACAAACGCCCCGCGATATTCCGGCTTCACCGTCCGCAGCACCGCCGCCGTCACCGGCAGCGTATGTTCATACTGCCCCTCGGCATAGGATCCGACGACATATTGGTCGGCTATCGCCCCGATCCGGTCGAAGGCCCGGCCGTTCGACGAGCCGAGCAATATCGTCACGTCCTTGATCGGCGGACATTTGCCGAAGGTGGCGTCATTCCCCGCGACTGCCCCGACCCGCCGCGTTCGCTCGGCCGTCATCCAGCGGCACCAGCCGGGCATCACCGCCGCCTCCAATGCTGCAGGTGACACGAACACCGCCTTCGAGTCGACACGCCGCCCGGCACGCTTGTCCCATAGCAGACCGCCCGACGAGGTCCCGCCATGCGCGCCGCCGCTATAGCTATAGTCGCTGACCGACAGGCTGAGGAAGCGTGGCGTATCCGCCACGACCTTCCATTCCTTCTGCGCCTCATATTTGCGGAACGGGAAACCGTCGCGTTTCGCCTCGCGACGGAAGGTCGCGGCATCGCGCGCGATCGCCGCGCGCTGCTTCGCCTTGTCCGCTTCCAGCCAGGCCTTCAGCGGCGCGATCCGTGCGGCTTGCGGCGGATAGCGATAGGCGAAGTCGTAATCCGCCGATTGCCCCGATGCCGTCGGCCCCACCGCCAGCACCGCCGCCCCGATCAGCCACCCTGCCCGCATACCCTGCTCCCTTCGAACCGACGATCATGCCGCAGCAGAGATGACCACAGGCTGACCGATCAGTCCGCGAACAGCAGCACCGGCGTTTCGATCAGCCGCTTCAACGCCTGGACATAGCTGGCGGCGTCATGGCCATCGACGACCCGGTGATCGCAGCTGATCGACAGGTTCATCAGCTTGGCCTTCACGATCTCCTCGCCGCCGCCCGGGCGCGCACGGAATACCGGGCGCTCGACGATGCGGTTCGGGCCGATAATGGCAACTTCGGGCCGGTTGATGACCGGCGTGGTCGCGATCCCGCCAAGCGGCCCCAGCGAAGTGACCGTGATCGTGCCGCCCGACAATTCCTCCGACTTCGCCTTCCCGGTCCGCGCCGCATCGGCCAGCCGCACGATTTCGGTCGCAAGCTGCCATGGGTTCATGTCCTGCGCATCGCGGATCACCGGCACCATCAGCCCGGCATCGGTCTGCGCCGCCATGCCCAGATGCACCCGCCCGAACCGCGTGACCACACCGGCTTCGTCGTCGTAACGCGCGTTGAGCATCGGGAAGTCGGGTAGCGTCCGGCAGATCGCGACGATCAACAGCGGCAACATCGTCAACTTCGGCCGCTGGCCGCGGGCCGCGTTCAGGTCGGCCCGCATCGCCTCCAGCGCAGTGACGTCGATTTCCTCGACATAGGTGAAGTGGGGGATGTGGCGCTTGGCGGCGGCCATATTCTCGGCAATGCGGCGGCGCATGCCGATGACCTTGACGGTTTCGTCCGGACGGGCGCGGCTGGTGTTGGGCGCGCGATAGCCCTGCGCGCTGCCGTAGCGGAGGTACGCGTCGAGGTCCGCGTGGCGAATGTGCGGGCCGTCATGGTGGACGGCGGACAGATCGATGCCAAGGTCGGCGGCGCGAGCACGGACGGCTGGGGACGCCAATACTCCTCCCCGTTCACGGGGAGGGGGACCGTCCGGCGCAGCCGGATGGTGGAGGGGGGCGGCCTCCTGCGGAACATCGGATTGCGTAGCGTCCAGCGGCGCTCCCCCTCCACCATGCTGCGCATGGTCCCCCTCCCCGTCCCGGGGAGGATCTTGCCGTTCCGTTTGCGGTGAGGAAGCGACCTCCTCCACTCCGGGATTTTCCGCCTCGACCCGCTCGGGTTCGGCCGGTTGCACTACCTCGCCTTCGGTCTCGATCACCACCAGCGTCGCACCGATCGCGACCTGATCGCCCGGCTCGCCCGCCAGTTCGACGACCGTGCCCGCCACCGGGCTTTCCATTTCGACCGTCGCCTTGTCGGTCATCATATCGGCCAGCCGGCCGTCTTCCTCGACGCGGTCGCCGACCGCCACGTGCCACGCGACGATCTCGGCCTCGGAAATGCCTTCGCCGATATCGGGCAGGCGGAAAGAGAAACGTGCCATGGCGGTCAGTCCTGCATGATTTTCTTGAGCGCCTGTCCGATGCGGACCGGCCCCGGGAAATACGCCCATTCGAGGCTGTGCGGATACGGCGTGTCGAAGCCGGTCACGCGCTCGATCGGCGCTTCGAGATGATGGAAGCACCGTTCCTGCACCAACGCCGACAGCTCGGCGCCAAAGCCGCCGGTGCGCGTCGCTTCGTGGACGATCATGCAGCGCCCGGTCTTCTTCACCGATGCTTCGATCGCCTCGATATCGAGCGGGACCAAGGTGCGCAGGTCGAGGATCTCGGCATCGACCCCTGCCGCTTCGACGGTCGCCTGCGCGACATGGACCATCGTGCCATAAGCGAGGATCGTCAGGTCGCCGCCTTCGCGCACCACCTTCGCCTTGCCAAGCTCGATGCGGTAATATTCCTCCGGCACCTCGCCGCCAGCGTGTTTCGACCAGTTCTGCGCGGGCTTGTCCCAATGGCCATCGAACGGGCCGTTATAGATGCGCTTGGGTTCGAAGAAGAGGACCGGGTCATTGTCCTCGATCGCGGCGATCAGCAGCCCCTTGGCATCATAGGGCGTCGAGGGGATCACCGTCTTGATGCCACTGACATGGGTGAAAATGCCTTCGGGCGACTGGCTGTGCGTCTGGCCGCCGAAAATGCCGCCGCCGAACGGCGAACGCACCGTGATCGGCGCGGTGAAGTCACCCGCCGAGCGATAGCGCAGCCGTGCCGCCTCACTGACCAACTGGTCGAGCGCGGGGTAAATGTAATCGGCGAACTGGATTTCGGGCACCGGCCGCAGGCCATAGGCGCCCATGCCGACCGCTACGCCGATGATGCCGCATTCCGTGATCGGCGTGTCGAACACGCGGGTCTTGCCGTATTTGGTCTGCAGCCCGGCGGTCGCGCGGAACACACCACCGAAATAGCCGACATCCTCGCCCATCACGATCACGTTCGGATCGCGGTCCATCATGACATCCATGGCGGAATTGATCGCCTGGATCATGTTCATCCGCGCCATGTCAGTGGCCCTCCTTACGCGCCCAGGGCCGGCCGGAGGCTTCCTCTTCGGCCATCATCTGCGCCTGCTGTTCGCGCAAATGCCACGGCATGTCCTCGAACACGCCGTCGAACAGCGTGTCGAGCGGCTGGTGCAGGCCGTGGCCGAGAATGCCGTTGCCTTCCGCTTCCTTCTGCGCGGCGCGGACGCGCTCGGCGACCTCGCGGTCCATCGCGGCATGGGCGTCTTCGTCCCACTCGCCGATCGTGATCAGATGGGCCTTCAAGCGCGCGACCGGGTCACCTAGCGACCATGCCGTCGGCTCGCCAGCCGAACGATATTGCGACGGATCGTCGGAGGTGGAGTGCCCCTCGGCACGATAGGTGAAATGCTCGATCAGCGTCGGGCCGGCATTGGTCCGTGCCCGCTCCGCCGCCCATGCCGTCGCGGCATAAACCGCCAGCGCATCGTTGCCGTCGACGCGCAACCCGGCGATGCCGTAGCCGATCGCCCGCGCGGCAAAGGTCGTTGCTTCTGCCCCCGCGAACCCGGAAAAGCTGCTGATCGCCCATTGATTGTTGACGACGTTGAAGATGACCGGTGCGCGGTAGACGGTGGCGAAGGTGAGCGCCGAGTGGAAGTCACCTTCGGCGGTGCTCCCCTCCCCGCACCATGTCGCCGCGATCCGGGTATCGCCCTTCGACGCCGACGCCATCGCCCAGCCGACTGCCTGCGGATATTGCGTCGTCAGGTTGCCGGAGATCGAGAAGAACCCGAAATCCTTCGACGAATACATGATCGGCAACTGCTTGCCCTGCAGCTTGTCGCCCCGGTTCGAGTAGATCTGGTTCATCATCTCGACGATCGGGTAATCGCGCGCGATCAGGATGCCCTGCTGGCGATAGCTGGGGAAGGTCATGTCGTCGCGGTCGAGTGCCATGGTTCCGGCAACCGCGATCGCCTCTTCCCCGGTACATTTCATATAGAAGCTGGTCTTGCCCTGCCGTTGCGCGCGGAACATGCGTTCGTCGAACGCACGCACCGTTGCCATATGGCGCAACATCCGCCGCAGCACTTCCGGATCGAGGCGCGGGTTCCACGGGCCGACCGCCTGCCCCTGATCATCGAGCACTCGGACCAGCGTATAGGCGAGGTCGTGGAAGCTGTCAGGCGCGGCGGTGGTGTCGGGGCGCACCTGCGCCCCGGCAGCGGGCACGGCGACGTCGGCGAAGTCCACCGCATCGCCGGGACGGAATTTGGGTTCGGGCACATGCAGCGCTAGGCGCGGCAAATTGGTGCGGCTGTCGCCGGTCATGCACTCTCCATGTCGCTTCCGCGTCGCCGGTTTCGGTCGCGCAGACTCGTTTCAACGCCTTGTTATATAATTTCAACGCGCTTGGCGAGAGGGGCGATGGCCCCGTGGCCCGCTTTCGTCGGAACCGCGGCCCGCCTCGCCCGTATCACGCTGACAAAGCTGGGAGAATTTCGTGGAGGAAATGGCGGGATGGATCGCCCCGGCGGCGACGATGATTGCCGCGATGATGACCGCCGCGAATCTCGGCGCACGGGTAACAGGCTGGGGATTCGTCGTCTTTTCGGTCGGGTCGGTCGCGTGGACGACGGTCGGACTAACCAGCGGGCAGACGAACCTCGTGCTGTCGAACGCATTTTTGACGGTCGTCAATCTCGTCGGCATCTGGCGCTGGCTCGGGCGGCAAGCAAGCTATGACAAGGGCAGCAGCGCAGCGGCGGACGCAAGCGCGCGGCATCCGGTACCGTCCCTATATCCGGCCGGCGGGGTCATAGGCGCCAAGCTGACCGGGCCGGGCGGCGAGGCGGTCGGTACCGTCGTGGATGCGATGCTGGGCTGTGGCGACAATGCCATCGCCTATGTCGTGGTCAGTACCGGCGGCGTCGGCGGCGTGGGCGAGACGTTGCATGCGCTCGCGCCCGCTGAGTTGGTATTCGGCAAGGATGGGGTGCGGACGGAGCTTGGCGTCGATGCCATCCGACGGAAGCCGGTGGTGCAGGCGAACCATTGGCCCGAGGCGTTGTAAGCTACGCCCCACTACCGGGTGGGGGATCGTCCGAAGATCGGTGGAGGGCGGTACCGCGCAACGCAGTGGTTCCGTATGTGGACAGTTCCCTCCACCATGCTGCGCATGGTTCCCCTTCCCGCGGAGCGGGGAGGATTTAGTTGGTTGGGAAGCCGCGGCGCTTGAACAGCGCGGTCACATCCGGGTCGCGGCCGCGGAAGGCGCGATAGGCATCTTTCCGATCGGTTTCATTGCCGGTCGACAGCAGCGTCTTGCGGAACCGGTCCGCCGTCGCCTTGTCCCACACATTGCCGGTCGCCTCGAACGCTGCCCACGTGTCGGCGTCCATCGTTTCCGACCAGAGATAGGAATAATAGCCCGCCGAATAGGCGTCGGAAGCGAACAGGTGATTGAACTGCGGCAGGCGGTGCCGCATCACGATCTCCTTCGGCATGCCGAGCTTGGCCAGCGTATCGCGTTCGAACGCCGCGACATCGGTGACCGGCGTCTCGCGATCATGCAACTCCATGTCGACAATGGCCGAGGACAGATATTCGACGGTGTCGAAGCCCTGGTTGAAGGTCGACGACTTCTCGATCTTGTCGACCAACGCCTGCGGCATGGGCTGGCCGGTCTGGTAATGCTTGGCATAGCGGTCGAGCACGTCGCGCGTGAGCAGCCAGTTCTCGTTCACCTGGCTGGGATATTCGACGAAGTCGCGCGGCGTGCCGGCAAGGCCCGGATAGGTCACGTCCTGCAACAGCGAATGGATGGCATGGCCGAATTCGTGGAACAGCGTCGACGCGTCGTCGAGGCTGATCAGCGTCGGCTGTCCGGCCGCGCCCTTCACGAAGTTGTTGTTGTTCGACGCCAGCACGTTGCGCTCGCCGCCCAGCTTCTGCTGACCGCGATAGCGCGTAGCCCATGCCCCCGACCGCTTGCCGCTGCGGGCAAAGGCATCGAAATAGAAGATGCCGACATTCTTACCCGTCCGCGCGTCGGTTACGACGAAGGTACGGACATTCTTTTCGAACACCGGAATCTGACCGGTATTTTCAGCGAACTTCAAATCGTACAACCTGCCCGCTGCGTAGAAGGCACCGGCAAGGATATTGTCGAGTTGCAGATACGGCTTCACCTCGCTTTCATCGAGGTCGTATTTCGCCTTGCGAACCTTTTCGGCGTAGAAGCGATAGTCCCATGGCTCGATGGTGATGTTCGCGCCGTCCTTTGCCGCCAGCGCCTGCATGTCGGTCACTTCCTCGCGGACGCGCGCGACGGCGGCGGGCCAGACGCGCATCATCAGCGCCTTCGCATTGGCGGGCGTACCCGCCATGGTGTCATCCATGCGGAGATAGGCATGGTTGCGGAAGCCGAGCAGCTTCGCCCGCTCCTGCCGCAATTTCAGGATGGTGGCGATCGTCGCCTTGGTGTCGTTGGCGTTGGCGTTGTCGCCGCGCATGGTGAAGGCTCGCCAGACCTTTTCCCGCAATGCCCGGTCGGTGGCATAGGTCAGCACCGGCGCGACCGACGAGCGGGTGTTCACGATCGCCCATTTGCCAGCGAGACCGCGTTCGTCGGCGGCGGCCTTCAGCGATGCGACGAAGCTGTCGGGCAGACCGGCGAGTTGCTTTGCATCGTCGACGACGATCCACGTCTCCTCATCGGCCAGCACCTTCTGGCTGAAGTCGTTATAGGCGACCGACAATTGCTGGTTGAGGCCGCTGACCTGCTGACGCTGTGCATCGGTCAGCAGGCTGCCGCGCCGCACGAAGCTGCGGTAGGTGCGCTCCAGCAACCGCAATTGCTGCGGGTTCAGATTCTGCCGGGCGCGGGTGTCGTACGCGGTCTTGATCCGGGCGAAGAGCTTCGGATCAAGGAATAGTTCGTCGTTGAACGCCGACAGCTTCGGCGACCATTCGCGGTCGATCGCCTGCACCTCCTTTGTCGCGAGGTTGCTGGTATAGACACCCCACATCGACCCGACCCGGTCCATCATGTCCCCGGCGAGTTGCAGCGGTTCGATGACCGTCTTGAACGTCGCCGGCCGCTTGTCGTCGCGGATCGCATGGATTTCGCGGCGCATCTCCGCCATCGCCACCGGGAAGGCGACGGGGAACATCGCCGGGGTCACCTTGTCCCATGGCGGCACCCCCTGATACGGGCCGCCCCATTTCGCGGTCAGCGGCGTGGCGTCGATCGCGGCAGCGCTGGTATTGGCGGTTTGTGGCATTGCGGCACCATGGGCCGGAAGGGCAAGAGCAGTCGTGGCAAGCAACGCGCCGAGACGTACGATCATCAACAGGTCCGTCCTCAATATCGAATATCAGCAAACTGAAAGATCGGGAGCCGCTTGGCAAGAACGGCGTTGATGCGGCAACGAAACGATACGGGGCCATCATGCACATCACGTCCATCGCCGAACTCGACCGCGTCCGCGACGAAGCGCGCAAGCTGGTGACCAAGCGCGCTTTGGTATCGGCGGGCGCATCGGCGGTGCCGGTGCCGGGCGCCGACCTGATCGTCGATGCCAATATCCTGACCAAATTGCTGCCCGATATCAGCAGCCGTTTCGGCCTGAGCGAAAAGCAGGTGCAGGCGCTCGAACCGGATCGTGCGAAGCAGGTGCTGCTGATCGCCGCCAATCTGGGCAACGGCGTCATCGGCCGGTCGATCACTCGGCGCGTGGTGACAATGCTGATCCGGCGGGTCGGCGCACGTTATGCCAGCAAGTCGCTGTTGCGGTTCGTGCCCTTCGCCGGACAGGTCGCGGCGGCAGGCATCAGCTTCGGCGCGATGAAGCTGGTCGGCAATTCGCATATCGACGATTGTTACGAGACGGTGCGGCGGACGCTGGTGGCTTAGTATCTATCGCTAGGACAGGACCGTTCGTGCCGAGTAGGGGCTGAGCCCTTCGACTGCCTGCCTGCGGCAGGCGCTCAGGACAGGCTTCGGTGATGCGCACCGAAGTCGAAGACCGGTATCGAAGCACCTGCCTGAGACGGTCCTTCGATACGCCATTTCGACAAGCTCAATGGCTACTCAGAGGCTGACCGGGAAAAGGTTGGATGACCTCGCCATGTATGATTCGATCGTGGTTGCGAAGCTACGAAAGGATCGACGATGGTTTGGAATGAGGCCACCCGGGAGCGGTATCGCCGGGCCGAGGGTCGGTATGCAAGCGACTTGAGTGCGGCGGAGTGGCGGGTATTGGGTCCGCTTCTGCCGCCGCCGTCGGTTCGTGGCCGACGGCGGCGGACGCCGCTGCGGCGGATCGTGAACGCGTTGCTGTATCTGCTATGGTCGGGATGTCCGTGGCGTGGTCTGCCGCGTGATTTTCCGCCGTTCACGACCGTACAGTATCATTTCTACCGCTGGCGCGATCAGGGCTGGTGGCCCCGGATCAATGCGTTGCTGGTGGCACGTTCGCGGATGCTCGAGGGGCGCGATCCCGAACCATCGGCCGTGGTGATCGACAGCCAGAGCGCGCGTACCACCGAGAGCGGCGGTCCGCGCGGGTTCGATGCTGCCAAGAAGGTCAAGGGTCGCAAGCGCCACATCGCGACCGATACGTCAGGCCGATTGATCGAGGCGCGGATCACTCCGGCAAACGTGCAGGACAGCCATGGCGCCGTGCCGTTGCTCAAGGCGCTGGCCGCCCGGTTTCCCGGCCTGCGCCATGCCTATGCCGACCGCGCCTATCGCGGCAACAAGCTGCTCGACGCGGTCGCCGATCCGCGGCCATGGACCATCGAGATCATCACCCGCTCGCAACGCGTCGGACACTTCGTCCAGGAACCGCGACGATGGGTCGTCGAGAGGACGTTCGCATGGCTCGGTCGAAACCGGCGTCTCGCCAGGGACTATGAAGCCTCCGAACAGTCGCAGGAAGCCTGGTGCAACCTCGCTTCCGTCAAAACCCTCACCAGACAAATCGCCAGATCTCAATAACGAGTCAGACTCTCAGGACGAACGGTCGAGACCTTGTCCCGTCTCGACAGGTCGAAGCGTTTAATCCACCGGCACCAATTCGATCACATCCAGCAGCGATTCGAACCGCGGATAGGGTAGCACCAGCCGCCAGCGGCGTTCGCCGACCCGTTCGAGCACCCCCGCCATGTCGCGGTCGCGGTCCTGCCCATATTGCAGCGGCGCGCGTTCGTCGCCGAGCAGCAACGTGCCGCGAAAGACCGTCCGGTCGCCATCGGTGAACAACAGGCCGACCGGCCGCTGCGACCCCGTCTCCTTATAGAAGCTGCGCACCCGCCCTTCATCGACGATGCGGCAGTCGAAGGCCGGGTAGGCGGTAAAGTCGCGCATCGCGCTACCGACCGCGCCGAGCTTGAACACGCGGCAGCGATAGCGTCCCGCGGGAGCCGCGCCGGCGAGCGCAAGGTCGGGCTGGAACAGCGCCCCCTGCTCCGCCACCGCCGCCGGATCGGCGGCGCGGGCACGGGGCAAGGCAGTCAGCCACGCCTCGCGCCAACGCCGCAACCGGTCGCGATCGGCCGGCGTCGCCACGCGCCGCCAATCATCGGCGGCGGCCGGTGCTTGCGGCAGAGCAGAACCGGCGGACGCCACCCCTGCCCCCCCACCACAGCCGCCGGTCGACAGGCCAAGCATCAGGCCGGCGATGCACGCGCTGCGCTTCATACCGCGATCATGCCGCGGTCCAGCCGCCGTCGATCGACAGGTTCGCACCGGTAATCGCCTTGGCCTCGTCGCGGCACAGGTACAGCGCGAGGCTGGCGACCTGTTCGGACGTCACGAACTCCTTGGTCGGTTGTGCCGCCAGCAGCACGTCGTTCATCACCTGCTCGCGCGTCAGCCCGCGCGACGCCATGGTGTCGGGGATCTGCTGTTCGACCAGCGGCGTCCAGACATAGCCGGGTGAGATGCAGTTGGCGGTGATGCCGAAGGTCGCGACTTCGAGCGCGACCGTCTTGGTCAGCCCCGCCAGACCGTGCTTGGCGGTGACATAGGCCGATTTGTTGGGACTGGCGACCAGGCTGTGCGCCGAGGCGGTGTTGATGATCCGGCCCCAGCCGCCCTTCTTCATATGCGGGACCGCCGCGCGGATCATGTGGAAGGCCGACGACAGGTTAATGGCGAGGATCGCATCCCATTTGTCGATCGGGAAATCCTCGATCTTCGCCACATGCTGGATACCGGCATTGTTGACGATGATGTCGACCGATCCGAACTCCGCCGCCGCCTTGTCGACCATTGCCGCGATCTGGTCGGGCTTGGTCATGTCGGCCGGGTCGTAGCGGGCATCGGCACCGCTCGCCTCGGCAAGCGCGGCGCGTTCGGCCTCGATCTTCGCTTCGTCGCCGAAGCCGTTGATGACGACGGTCGCACCCTCGGCGGCAAATGCCTTGGCATAGGCGAGGCCGATGCCGGAGGTGGAACCGGTGACGATCGCAGTCTTGCCTTTGAGGAACATGGCTATCCTTGGCGTTGATGGAGATGCGGGGTCAGGTCGAACGCGGCGGTCCGACCATCGAGGATGTTTTCGGCGACGACACGGGCATTGGCGAGGGTGTCGGCGATCGCCGCGCGGCCCGCCGCCCAATGCTCCTCCATCGCACGCGCCGAAAATTCATAGTCGCGCGCCCCGCCCTCCCAGCGATTGGCGCGGTAGATCAGGTGGACGAGGCTCAAGGGATGTTCGTCGGCCATAGCCTCCAGCGCACGGACATCGGCATCGTCGCGCAGTTCGACCGGCAGCTTGGCGACCAGCCGCCGGATCAACTCGCGTTCCTGTCGCAGGCGCAGCCGCTCGGCGGTCACCTGTCGCGTACGGCTGGAGAAGCGGATTTCCTTTTCGCGCGCCACCACGTCGCCGATCGTGCGCGGCAGGGTCGCTTCGGCGGAGAACAGATCGACCTGGAACACCAGCATCGGATCGCGCTGATGGTCGAGGATATGGGTCAGCGGGGTGTTCGACACCAATCCGCCGTCCCAATACCAGCGCCCGTCGATCTCGACCGGCGGCAGGCCCGGCGGCAACGCGCCCGAGGCCATGACGTGCCGCGCGTCCAACCGTTCGCGCGCGCTGTCGAAATAGACGAAATTGCCGCTTTCGATATCGACCGCGCCGACCGACAGCCGGACCGGTCCGTCATTGACCCGGTCCCAGTCGACCAGCCGGTCGAGCGTCTCGCGCAGCGGCGTCGTATCGTAATAGCTGAGTGCAGCGGCGGTGCCCGGTGCTGCGAATTGCGGCGCCATGCCGCGCGGACGGAAGAAGCCGGGCACGCCGGTCGCGAGCACCACGCCGGCCGACCATTCATGCACCCATTCGCGCACGCGGTCGTCGGGGAGGATCGGAAACCATGGCAGCACACTTGCCGCCTGTTGCCAGAAGGCACGCAGCCGCGCGACGCGACATTCGGGCGGGTTTCCGGCAAAGATCGCCGCGTTGATCGCGCCGATCGAAATGCCCGCGACCCAATCGACCTCAATGCCGGTTTCGTCGAGCCGTTCGATCACCCCGGCCTGATAGCTGCCGAGCGCACCGCCCCCCTGCAACACCAGCGCGACGCAGTCGGGGAGCGGCAGGCCGGGCGGGGATACTCGGCGCAGGCGGGGATCGGCTTCGGCCATTCTGGACACTTTGCGCGCTATACGAACCGGGTTCAACGCCCGTACAACCGAATTCATGCAGACCGGTTGCAACGCAGGCGGCGTTTCGCGCATTTCAGTACGCAGCTTCAACGAACGGACCGCCGCCCATGCGCCTCGACGATCTCGATCCATCCAGCAACGTGCGGGACCTCGGCCAGGGCGGCGGCGGCGGTGGTGGGCTGAACCTGTTGGGGTTCCTGCCGCTGTTGCTCGGACGCGGCCTGGGTTGCGGCACGATCGGTATCATCGCCGTCATCGCCATCGCCTTCATGATGTTTTCCGGCGGCGGCGGATTGCTGACGGGCGGCAGTCAGGCACCGACAGCGCAACAGGGATCGGCGCAGGGCAATGTCCCGTGCGACACGGCCGAGGAACTCTTCGCCTGTCGCGTGCTGGCATCGACCGAACAGGTCTGGGGCCAGATCTTTCAGCAGCAGGGGCAGCGTTACCCCGCCCCGACGCTGAACTTCTATCAGCGTGGCGCGCAGTCGGGCTGCGGTGCGGCGCAGTCGGCAATGGGCCCCTTCTATTGCCCGCCCGATCGCGGAGTATATCTCGACACCAGCTTCTTCCGCGAATTGTCGCAGAAATTCGGCGCGCGCGGTGACTTCGCCCAGGCCTATGTCGTGGCGCACGAGGTCGGCCATCATATCCAGAATCTGACCGGACAGGCCGAAGCGGTCAGCCGCGCGCAGCAGACGCTGCCCAAGGCGCAAGGCAACGCGCAGTCGGTCCGGTTGGAGTTGCAGGCGGACTGCTATGCCGGGGTATGGGGCAAGCGGAGCGGCCGGATGGAGCCGGGCGATCTTCAGGAAGGGCTGACCGCCGCCGAAGCAATCGGCGACGACACGTTGCAGGGGAGCGCAGCCTCGCCGGAGACCTTCACCCATGGGACTTCTGCGCAGCGCGCCTATTGGCTGAAGCGCGGCTATGACAGCGGCGATCCGGCGCAGTGCGATACCTTCTCGGGCGCGATCTGATGAGCGTTGCGTTCCGCCGGGAAGACGATGACGAACATAAGGAACCGCGGTTCGAACTGCCGCTGCCGCCCGGCCCCAATCTGGTTACGCGGCGGGGGCTGGAGGCGATGGCTGGGCAAGTCGCGCGGCTGGAGGCTGAACTGACCGCGGCCGAGGGCGATGCCGAGCGGACGACCGCGATCAAGCGCGACCTGCGCTACTGGCGGACGCGGCATTCGACCGCCGAGATCGCGCCGGTTCCCGAGGACGAGGTCGCATTCGGATCGCGGGTGACCTATCGGCTGAACGGGCAGGTGAAGACGATCGAACTGGTCGGCAGCGACGAAGCCGATCCGGCGGCGGGCCGCATCCCGTTCACCGCGCCGCTCGCCGTGGCGCTCACCGGATTGATGGCGGGCGAGACGGCCGGTTTCGGCGGGCGGGCCGATGCGATCGAAGTGGTCGAGACCGGCCCGATCGAGCCATGATCCGCATCCTCGTCGATGCCGATGCCTGCCCGGTAAAGGACGAAGTGTACCGTGTTGCCGAACGGCACGGTGCCGGCGTGGCGATCGTCAGCAACAGCCATATGCGCGTACCGCTGGTGCCATGGGTCGAACGGGTCGTGGTGTCGGACGGGTTCGATGCCGCCGACGACTGGATTGCCGAGGCTGCCGACAAGGACTGCGTGGTGGTGGCCGCCGATATCCTGCTCGCCGATCGCTGCCTGAAAGCCGGGACAACAGTCATTGCGCCGAACGGCAAGCCCTTCACTAGCGCATCGATCGGCGGCGCGATCGCGACGCGGGCGATCATGGCCGATCTGCGCGCGGGCGGCGAGCAACTGGGCGGACCGGCGCCATTTGCGAAGACCGATCGCTCGCGCTTCCTGCAATCGCTCGACACTGCACTGGTCCGGTTGGCACGGGGGCGATAGGAGAGACGGCATGGCCGAAAAATTCGAACGTCACCGCCAACCGTGGCGGCCCGATGAAATCCAGAAGCTCCATCAACTCGCCGGCAAGGGCATGGCGTTGAAGGCGCTCGCCAAGGCGCTGACGCGCAGCGAGGAATCGATCAAGCAGCGGGCGAAGGAAGACGGGCTTAAGATCGCCAAGCTGCACTAACCACAAATCCTCCCCGGCACGGGGAGGGGGACCGTCCACAGGACGGTGGAGGGGGATATCCGAGTTTCGGAACCATGGTGATTCCGGCCACCCCCCTCCACCATGCTACGCATGGTCCCCCTCCCCGTTTCGGGGAGGATTTTAGAGGCGGACCAGCATCTTGCCCTTGTTCCTGCCGCTGAACAAACCAAGGAACGCGTCGGGCGTCGCCTCCAGCCCCTCTACCACCGTTTCCTCGCGCTGGAAGGTACCGCTGGCGACGATCTCGCCCATGCCCTGATGGAACTCGCCGATCCGGCCCATAAAGTCGCTGACGATGAAGCCCTGTACGCGGATCCGCGCCGCGATGACGCGCATCAGATAGCGCAGGCTGGTCGGTTCCGACGCGTTATAGCCGTCGATCATCCCGCAGATCGCGAAGCGCGCGCCCTGTCTGGCATGGGCCAAGGCCGCATCGAGATGGTCGCCGCCGACATTGTCGAAATATACATCGATACCGTCCGGCGCGGCGGCACCCAGTGCCTTCACCAGCGGCACCTCGCCCTTGTAATCGATGACGTGATCGGCGCCGAGCGAGCGGACCCACGCTGTCTTGTCGCTGCCGCCGGCCGAACCGATGACCGTCATGCCCTTCGCCTTGGCAATCTGCACTACCGTGGAGCCGACCGCACCCGCCGCCGCCGAGACGAACACCGTGTCGCCGGCCTTCGCCTCGGCAACGGCCAGCAGTCCGAACCACGCCGTCATGCCCGGCATGCCGAGCGCGCCGAGGAAAGCCTGATCCGGAATGCCCAGGTCGGGCAGCTTCTGCACGCCTTTGGCCGGGACGATCGCCTCGTCACGCCATCCCGCCATATGCTGGACGCGCGTGCCCACCGGCAGTTCGGCTGCCCGGCTTTCGATCACCTCGCCTACGGCACCGCCGTCCATCGGCGCGTCCAGCGCGAAGGGCGGTACATAGCTTTTCACATCGTTCATCCGCCCCCGCATATACGGGTCGACCGACAGCCAGCGATTGGCGATGCGAACCTCGCCATCGGCCAGTTCGCGTGCCGGCAGGTCGCGCAGCGCGAAATCCTCGGCCACCGGCATTCCGTTCGGCCGCCGCACCAGATGCCACGCCTTTGCCATGCTCAAATCTCCAAATCGGTTTCGCTGGGCAACTTACGGCCGAGACCGGACAAAGCAAAGGGGGCCGGTTTCCCGACCCCCTCCGCCTGTCGCCACTGCGAACCGATCAATAGGTTCCGGGGAAGCTGCGATTGAGGTTCGTCTCGCTGTCGCTCGACGCATTGGCGCTAGCCCCGCCAATGCCGGTGCCCGCGCTGGTAGACGTCCCCGCCCCCAGTGCCTGACCGGTCGTCGCGGTCGATGCGCTGCCGGTCTGCGTGCGGCCGGTTTCGCTGTTCCGGTCGCTGCCGAACCGGTCGCTGCCATAGTTGCGCTGCGACGACTGGTTGCCGAACATCGCCTGCTGTTCTTCTTCGTCGCGCCACGCCTTCTTGGCTTCGCTGGCGCTCTTGCGCAGCTTCACCTTGTCTTCGACCGATTCGACCCAACGCGACGGGATCGAATGATGATGGCCACCGGCGTCGACGTCATTCTTGGTCAGGATGATCCGATCGCCACGGACCTTGTCGACCGTGCCGACATGTTCGCCATCGGAGCCGAGTACTTCCATATGTTCGGTTACCTTGGTCAGACTATCGCGTTGCGTCTGACGCTCGGTGCGGAATGCGGTGAACTCGTTCTGGAAACGGGTCGCGTTTTCCTGCCGATATTCGTCGTAATCGCGGTCGAAGGCACTGACCTGCGTGTCGCGCCACGAACGATATGCATGGTCGCTATGCCGGTCGTCGTAGCGGGCCATGCGTTCGTCATACCGCTGGTCGCGCTCGCGACGGCGTTCGGCTTCCTCGTCGCCGAACCACGAACGAACCTCATCGCCTGCGCGTGCCAGGAAGCCGCGATCCTCGGCGTCATAATCGCGATTGTCATGATTCTGGTTGCGGTCGGCCCGATAACGATCGTCACCGCGATTGCGTTCGCGATACCGGTCGTTGCCGCCGAAGCGATCATCGTCATTGTCGCGATAGTCGGCGAAGCGATGGCCGTCGCTGGCATAGCTGCCCTGGTAGCGACCGCCCTGCGACCCGTAGGCGCTCGAGCCGCGATCGTTCTGATCGAAGTCGCGGCTGCCATAGCCACGATTGCGATCGGCACCATAGGTCGAGCCATAGGACCGGTTGCCGCTCGACGAACCGCCATAATAGTCGCGGTTGCGGCTGTCGTCGCGATCGTCGCGCTGCCACGACGATCCGCCGTAACTCTGCTCGCCATAGGCCTGCGACCGGCCCGAGCCGTAGCCGCGCGCGCCATAGCCCTGCGATCCGCCATAGCTGCTCCGCGACCGATCATCACGGTCCCGCCAGCGTCCCTCGTATCCCGACCGGTCGTTCGACGACGAATCGTCACGTCCCGAATAGCGATCATAGCCCATGAAAATCTCCTGCAGATGGTTCATGTTATCGCGGCGCAGCAGCGCGGGCTGCCATGTCGTACGCGAACAAGCGCCGACCCTGCGGTTGGTTCCGGCTCAAATTATACGCCACGACGAAGAGCGCCCTCGACACGATCGGTCGCCGTTGGAGATTTTGTAGGGGCGATGCGCGAGACCCGTTGCATCGGTCGAAACGGCCAGCTAAGGGAGCGGCCCCGGCTTAGCCGGATGAGGGGCGGGGCTGTAGCTCAGATGGGAGAGCGCTGCAATCGCACTGCAGAGGTCAGGGGTTCGATTCCCCTCAGCTCCACCACCCCGAACCGCCGCCACTGGCACCACCTGGCATTGGCATTAGCCCACTCTATGGTGGCATTGCCGCCGGCACAGGTCGGCAGGTGAGCCGGCCGATACCCTGAAAAGACGCGCATAAGCCGTCGAATTCGGATGAGCGAAGAGCAGGCTGCCAACGCTTCATAGCCAGACGTTCGCACAATCTCGCGCCGATGCCCTTCTCAGGTTCGTGCCCTAGCTCGCGCTCCAGAGCAGTCGCCAACCTTGTCAGCTTGGCAGGCGGAGCAATAGTCGATGCGTAAGACGTCCATGCTGTTAGCGAACTTGATAACCGAAGCTCAGGCCGTCCAAGCTAACGGGAGTGAGCGAAGGCGGTGATATGAAAAGCAGCATCCTGAACCATCTCGACGCCTATGACCGCGCTCGAATGGTCGACACCCTGAAATTCATCCTTGGCAAGCTGTCGGCCAGCGCATCGTCGAACGCCGGATGGGGTGATCGCGGACGCGGCCACATCTATTTCGAGCATCTGCGCTGGTTCCCTCCCGAGATGCAGGACATCCGCCTCACGATCGACTCCGAGCGGACCGTGCTTCGTCATCGGTTCATGGCCGGTGGAAAGCATCGGAATTGCATCATCGTCGAAACTTGCGACGGCATCCGTCCCTCGCGTGGCGAAACGCGGGAGGATGCGTGCATCCGCGTCCAGCAGTGGCTAGCCAATGTCGAGGAACCCGACGAAGTCGGATTGATGGAGGACTTCCAAGTCCGGAGGCGCCTTGCCGCGGAGGCACTGCTGGCGGCGGCGTGCCGCCTAGACGACGGCTGGTCGAGCGCGTCGGCGGCGATGGGCACGCGGGGGTCGGCGCCTTGCATAACGCTCGGCTATCCCGACGACCGCCGCCTCGCGCGATACTGCGTCTTGGACGAGGCGCCCTGCGATGGCACCTTGTCGGCCGCACTTCGCTTGGCGCTGCAATCCGAAACGCCCCCGCGACACCTTATTTCTATCAAGACCGTGACCGATCCGATACCGACTTTCACCTTCGGTCCGCCGCCTGTCATTCGCATCAGGAGCGACGACGTCTCTCCGGTCGCGCGCCTCACCGCCATCGCCGATGCCCATGAACATGGCTTTGAACTGCTTCCGGGCAAAGGCCGAGGCTGAGGCCGGTTTGATGGTGCCGTCCAAAGGCTGAGCGAGCGGACCAAAAGGCCACCTTTGCTCGCGCAACCTACCTTTCAAGGCCGAACGCGAGGATGCAAGGAACAGGGCCAGCAATCAGTGATCTTCCGCCAGAACGATTAACGCGACTGGCTTGGGCCGACATCCGGACGTCCATTTGCCACTCAAACCCTAATCTTCGGATTTTACCTCGACGGGACGCCACGTCGTCATGCCCGGCGGCGCAGCATACTCGGCCTCGAAGGTCGCGGCACCCGTTCTGCTGAAGATGCCGTGACCTGACAGGGTGACGGTGCTTCCGTCCCGCGCCTGCCCGATGATCGTGACGAGGGCGTCAGACCCTACCCATGCGTCAGCCTCTGCGACCCCGCGCGGTCGAACAGCGCAATAGTAGCGCATGGATGAGGCGAAGCGCTCGTCATCCGCATTGGGGATCAGTTCCTCGCGTCCCTCCTCGATCTCGATATCGATGCAGTGGATCGCCTCCACTTCGCCGTCTTCGCTCCGCGCGACGACGTGCGCGTCGGTGAGAACCCACCGTGCCGCGGCGCGTGGTCCGAGGTCGTTGTCGTCGGCAGCCATTAGCATCCCTTCATCTTCGAAAGGCGAACACTGGTCACGTCGTGGTGCTCGAGCCGAGTTCAGCTAAGGCGCGATACAGCTGCGTTCGCTTTCCGTGTGGAACCCCGATAGGTTGGCTTCTCGCTCGAACCGCGAGGTCATGCATGCGCCTGGAAGCCGTCTACGCCCGATTTTACAAGTCGTTCAACTTCGACGGTGTCCGCAAGTCTCACTCCGGCGCAAAGCCGGATGCATGGGATCTGATCGATGGCGACTTCTACCCTTACGTCGTCATCAGCATCGACCCCCGGATCACGGCTGTCGTGGGCGCAAACGAGTCCGGAAAAAGCCACCTTCTCGGAGCCATAAAGAGTGCGATTACGGCCGAGGACATCGAGCAGCGCGACCTTTGTCGATACTCCCCTTTCTTTAGCGTCGAGCGCGGCAAAACTTCTTGGCCGCATTTGGGTCTGCGCTGGTCCTCCTTGGATGAGAGGGAAGTAGAGGCGCTTCGGGCAGCGGTGCCGGACGCTCCTGCGAGGACTACCAGTTTTCATATGTTTAGGGAAGGACGAGACGTGTTGCGCCTGTTCTTTCCGAACGGAAAAGGTGAACCGATCGAGATCAGATATACTGGCGAGGAAGCAAGAAATTTCGGTCGCAACTTCCTACCTCGTCCATTCGAAATCAAGGCGGGCGTGGGTTTGCCGAGCGCGGTGCCTCTCGCTTGGCTGCGTGACGAGATCGCGCCCACATCAGCTCTTGCGTCCAGACGCGGACGGGCGGCCGTGCTGGAGGCGGGGGCATACATATTGGACAACCTTCCCGCCGACGCACAACAGTTCACCAGCATCGCGTCTGGCCTTTTCACGCAGATCAACGGTTACCGCGGCGCACGCCGTGCAGCGACTTCCGACGAGGATCCCAAAGCTCTCGCGCTCGCACGCGATCTTCTGGTCAGACTGGCGCTGGTCGATCCGGAACGTCTCGCCGATCTCGCCAAGGCCATCGATGAAGGCGATGACGGCCACGCCAACGCTTTGGTTGCCAGAATAAACCATCAGCTTGCCCGGCATCTGAACTTCCCGAAATTCTGGGTGCAGGACCGGGACTTCTCTATCAGGGTGTCGCCCCGCGACGTGGACCTTGTTTTCACCATTCAGGATCGGACCGGAACGGAATACACCTTCAAGGAGCGCAGCCACGGACTGAAGTATTTCCTATCCTACCTCATTCAGGCACAGACGAGGGAGCCATCGGCCGATCGGGCCGAGATACTCCTGATGGACGAACCGGACGCCTTCCTTTCCGCCGAGGCGCAGCAAGATCTGCTCAAGATTTTTGATGGCTTCGCCCAGCCTGAGGGCGGAGCCCGGCCGGTCCAAGTGGTCTATGTCACGCATTCGCCCTTCCTCCTCGACAAGAACCGGGCGGAGCGTATCCGCGTTCTGCAGAAGGGTCGGGCTAGCGAAGGCACTCGCGTCATCCGCAACGCTTCGCGCAACCATTACGAACCCCTGCGCTCCGCTTTCGGCGCATTCGTCGGCGAAACCGCGTTCATCGGTTCCTGCAACCTGCTTGTCGAGGGTGCCGCCGATCAGGTGCTGCTCGCCGGCGCGTCGCGGCTGATCCGCGCGGGGGCTGGTCCGGGCCGCGGCGACAGTCTCGACCTCAACCGCATCGTCATCGTGCCGTGCGGTTCGGCCGGGCAGATGCCCTACACGGTCTACCTCGTCCGTGGGCGCGACACCGAGAAGCCGCCAGTCATCGCGCTGCTCGACTCCGATGCTGCGGGAAAGAGCGCTGCCAAGGCGCTGCGGGGCGGTGAGAAGCGCATCGGTCGCTTGATCAAACCAGAATACGTCCTCGACGTAGGCACCGCGGTCGAGGCCGATGGGTCCGGGCGCACGCCTGTGGAGATAGAAGATCTCGTTCCAACGTCCCTCGCCGTTCGGGCCGCCAACGAATACTTTCGGGAGATCGAGGAGTTTCGCGGCGAGAGACCCGAACCGTTCAAGGTCGAAGAGCTGCCGATGCCAATCCCCGCAGATCAATCGATCTTTGACGCGCTGAACGCCTTGGCGGAAAATCGTGGCCGTCACATCGACAAGATCGGCTTTGCACGGGCAGTCATCACCATCTGCGAGAACGATGGGACCGGCGAGCCGGACGTCGCTGCCTTCCTGGCCCGCATGCGACCCCTGTTCCGCAGGCTGACCGAAATCCAGCGGGCTGCAGAACGCGATGCATCCAGGGCGCGCATCTCCTCCCTTGTCGATCGCATTCAAGGCAACTTCCGTCGCGACCATCCGGATGCCGCCACCGCCGAACAGGCCCTCCACATGCTTGAGGACGTAGTCGACGTGTTGGACGATTCGCGTGAGGCGGATGCCGTCAGGACTCGCTTGCTGCAGCTACGCCGCGACTTCGGCCTTGATGACCTTGAGACCTCGAGCATCGATCGCTACCCGACGTTTCTGAATGAACTCGCCGGCCTGAAACACAGTTTCGAGCACATCGAGGATCAACAGCTTGAAGTCCGCGGCCAGGACGACCTCTCGACCGCAAAGGCCAACGATGGACCCCGTGAGCCGAGGCGGTCACGGCCTCGGCCGTCGAATGGCGATGGACGCACGGCGGTAGGCACCACACCGCGACGCCGGAAATCAGGAGCGCCGAAACCCTCTGCAAACTAGGGACGATCACCACTCCCAATCGCCGGCGAGCCATAGATCGTAACCGTTCGTGGCGTTGCCCCGCAATCGAGACCAATTGCCCCGCTGAACCATTGGCGTCCGCCCCCCATCCGGCACCATGTCACTGCTCCCGCAAGAAGGAGCATCGCCGTGGCCCGCAACGACCCTCCGACCGCAGCATCCGCACCCGGCCAGTGGGCTGCCTGTCCGCCCGACACGGTCCCGATCACGGTCGTGCGTGCCGAACTGGTCAGGACCGGCGGCACGCATCGCGTCTGGATCCTGCGCGAACTGCGCTGCGGCGAGGTCGTCGTCGCCGGCGGGCCGGTATGGTCGCGCTCGACCGGGGATGAGGTCGCGGCCACGGATGCATTCGAAGGGCTGATGATCGTTGGTGACGATCTCGTCTTCCTCGCCGAGGCGGCTCTCGTCCTCGATCCCGGTAACGTCGATGCTGTCGTCGACCAGCACGTCGCGAATGCCGTCAAGGCCAGGGAGACGGCGCGCATCAAGGCGGCCGAGAAGGCGGCGAAGGCGGAGGCCAAAGCCGCCCGCGACCGCAAGATCGGCGTCTACTTCACCGGCGACAAGAAGAAGCCCGTGGTCGAGATGCGGCGCGGCCCGCTCTCCGCCCCGTTCCTGAAGCTGCATTTCGGCGCCGAATGGGAGCGCGACCGCTTCTGGGACTGGTTCGCCTGGCAGACCCACCGCCACGACGAGATCGAGGCGAAGGTCGCCGAGCTCGGCGTGGAGCCGGTGCGCCGCGAACTCCTCTACGAGATGCTGGCGTCCAGAAGGATCGGGGGCCGGGCGAAGCCCTGGGCGTCGATCTTCGGTGCTCTGCTGAGCGGTGAAACGCCCTTCTGGCTCGATGGCGACGGGCCAACCACAATGACGATCAGGGTGCGACCGGCTGATCTGGCGGCCTTCGATCGGATCGACGATTACGCGATCGCTCCCTGGATCAGTCCCACGATCAGTCAGGCGGACGCTGCCGAAATGCTTAACATCAAATCGGCCGTTGTGAGCAACCTCGCGCCCGGCCTCGGATTGCCATTCACCCTCAGCGGGCGCATGCTGGCTGCCGATCGCAACACCGTCGAGCACATCGCCGCTGCGGTCGCTTGGGACATGGAGATCTCGTGGCATCTCGGCGTTCGGTTCGGCAAGGTGGAGGCCGAACTGACGGCCCGCGGTATTGAGCGTCTCGGGACGGGCTGGTGTCGTAATACGCTGATCGCGGAGGCCATTCTTCCCCGACCGACCTTGTCGGCATCAAGAATGACGGACAGTCGCGTTCCCTCCGCTGCGGCGACAAGCGTGCGAGATTATGCCCCGGACTGTCATTCGACTTGAGTTTTTCCATGTTTTCGGCCATCGCAAAATACCGCTGCGGCCACCCAATGTCATAATAAGGTGGTGCCAGTGGCCGCTGATTTCCCGGCACCATTACCCGCACATCGATCGCACCGTACCGGCCAGTATCCGGTGCGCATGCGCGCGCCGCAATGATAGTCGAACATTACCCTACTAAAGTAATAGGATTATAGTCTCCCCGGTTCCGCTGCGTACAACAGGCGTTGCAACGGTCGCTTCCGGGCGGCGAACAGGGAGATCGGGTTTGACCAAATTCATCGCACCGCTGGCGGCTTTCGCGCTGGTCGGGCTGGCCGGATGTTCGGGTAACGAGCCGACCAGCGACGCCAACGCATCGTTCGAAAGCAATCTGACCTCGGTGGACGAGCCGCTGGCGAACGATGCCGCATTTGGCAACGAAGCCCTGTTGTCGAACGATACCACGCTCGCGACCGATCCGACGCTGAACGCATCGACCGTCGATCCGACGCTGAACACCACCGGCAACAGCTTCTGAGTTTCGCCGCGCTCCGGCGCGGTGCCCGTGACGCTTTGGTAGCTCCCTAAGCGTAACCTCCGGCCGGGCGTCTTCATGTCGCCCGGCCCTTTTTGTTTCGAAGCGATCCGCGTGGCCCAAGCAGACGACGACCGCCGCCATATCATCGATCACGCGACCCGCGCCCTGTCCAGCGCGCGCATGGCCTGGCGACAGGCGCAGCCAAGCCGGCAGCAGCCGGCGATCTTTCCGTCGCGGACGACGCTGCAGCAGGCGGTGGAGCTATTGTCGCATGCCCTCTTCCCGGGACGGATCGGCGGGTTTGCCGGCGGGGCGGCAGCGGAGGACGGGTTCGTCGCCGACCGGCTGAGGGCAGCCTTCGCTTTGCTGGACGAAGCGATCCGTGCGGAGTTCGCCTATTGGCAGGACGTGTCGGCGATCGATTTCGCACCCGATCGTCCGGCGGAGATCCTGCGGCTGTTCGCAGGTACGCTGTCGCGGGTGCGGGCGTTGATCGATACCGATGTCGCGGCGATCTTTCGCGGCGATCCGGCGGCGCGCAGCGTCGATGAAATCCTGATCTGCTATCCCGGCGCGATCGCGATCCTGCACCACCGACTGGCACATGAACTCGATTCGCTCGGCGTGCCGATCGTCGCGCGGATCGTGTCGGAGATTGCGAACGAGCGCACCGGGATCGACATCCATCCGGGCGCTACGATCGGTCCGGGTTTCTTCATCGATCACGGCACCGGCGTTGTGATCGGCGAGACCGCCGTCATCGGCGCGCGGGTGCGGTTGTATCAGCATGTCACGCTGGGCGCGCGGACGCCGCATCGTTCGCAACCGCGCACCCGAAGCGGCCCGTTCGCCGAGCGGATCGCCCGGCATCCGATCGTCGGCGACGATGTCGTCATCTATGCCGGGGCGACGATCCTCGGCCGGGTGACGATCGGCGACCGGGCGGTCATCGGCGGCAATGTCTGGCTGTTGCAGGACGTACCGGCGAACAGCGTGCTCATGCAGCCGGAGGCGGTGGCGGTCGGATAGCGTCCGGGCGTCTATCGCATCGCCTCAGCACCCCGCTTGCGCGGGGCGAATGATCCGGGGCCGATCGTCCCCCGGACGATCGTCTCTCTGTGCAGCGACCGGCTATCGCCGGCCGAATGACACGGCACAAATCGTCCCCCGGACGATTTGAGTCCGTGTCATTCCCATTCGATCGTGCCGGGCGGCTTGCTCGTATAGTCGTAGGTGACGCGGTTGATGCCCTTCACCTCGTTGATGATGCGGGTCGCGACGCGCGGCAGGAAGTCGCCGGGGAACTGGAATGCCTGCGCGGTCATGCCGTCGGTCGAGGTGACCGCTCGCAGCGCGAGGACGTTGTCGTAGGTGCGGCCGTCGCCCATCACGCCAACGCTGCGTACCGGCAACAGTACCGCGAATGCCTGCCAGATCGTGTCGTACAGACCGGCGTTGCGGATTTCCTCGAGATAGATGGCGTCGGCCTTGCGCAGGATGTCGCAGCGCTCGCGGGTAACTTCCCCCGGAATACGGATGGCAAGGCCGGGTCCGGGGAACGGGTGGCGACCGACAAACACATCGGGCAGGCCCAGTTCGCGGCCCAGCGCGCGAACCTCGTCCTTGAACAGTTCGCGCAAGGGTTCGACCAGCGCCATGTTCATCCGCTCGGGAAGGCCGCCGACATTGTGGTGGCTCTTGATCGTCACCGACGGACCGCCGGTGAAGCTGACGCTTTCGATCACGTCGGGGTAGAGCGTGCCCTGTGCGAGGAACTGCGCACCGCCCAGCTTGTTCGCCTCCGCCTCGAACACGTCGATGAAGGTCTTGCCGATGAACTTGCGCTTGGCCTCCGGGTCGGTGACGCCGGCCAGACCGTCCATGAACAGGTCCTGCGCATCCACATGGACCAGCGGGATATTGTAGTGGCCGCGGAACAGGCTGACGACCTGTTCGGCCTCGCCCGCGCGCAAAATGCCACCATCGACGAATACGCAGGTCAGCTGCTCGCCGATCGCTTCGTGGATCAGCAGCGCCGCGACCGAGGAGTCTACCCCGCCCGACAGGCCGCAGATGACCTTGCCGTCGCCGACCTGTTCCCGGATCTCGGCGATCTTCGCCTGACGGAACTCGGCCATTGTCCAGTCACCGGCCAGACCGCAGACATGGCGCGCGAAATTGGCAATGAGCTTTCCGCCATCGGGGGTGTGGACCACCTCCGGGTGGAATTGCACGCCATAATAGCGGCGATCGTCATCGGCGACGACGGCATAGGGCGCGCCGGGGCTGGTCGCGACGGTGCGGAAACCGGGAGCGAGCGCGGTGACCTTGTCGCCATGGCTCATCCACACCTGATGCCGGTCGGTCTTCGCCCAAAGCCCGTCGAACATCGCGCAGTCGTCGCCGACTTCGATATAGGCTTCGCCGAACTCGCCCGAATGCCCCTTCTCGACATTGCCACCCAATTGCTGGGTCATGACCTGCTGGCCGTAGCAGATGCCGAACACCGGCACGCCCGAATCGAAGATCGCCTGCGGCGCGCGGGGCGATCCTTCGTCGCACACCGATGCGGGTCCGCCCGACAGGATCACGCCCTTGGGCTGCATCCGCGCGAACGCTTCCTCGGCCTTCTGGAATGGCGCGATTTCAGAATAGACGCCGGCCTCGCGCACGCGACGCGCGATGAGCTGCGTCACCTGGCTGCCGAAGTCGACGATCAGGATGGAGTCGGGGGTCTCGTTCATCCGCACCCGATAGCAGAGGTTCCGGGGTGTGCCAGCCCTTTGGGGGTAGTGCTTTCGGGTTCACGCGAAGGCGCGAAGGGAAGGAGGAGGTAGTTTTCGCGCAGAGGCGCGGAGGCGCAGAGGCGTTGCGATCTTGGCAATCGTTCCGCGATCGGGAGACGACTTCATCCCCTGCCCCGGCGTTCAAGGCCGCTGGCGCGGCGGAAGCGTTTCGCCAGCGAAACCCCTCCGCGCCTCTGCGCCTCTGCGCGAACCAATCCTTCTTCCCTTTGCGTCTTCGCGCCTTCGCGTGAACCTTACCCGATCGGCTTCACTTGCATGCCGGTCCATTTGGCGATGAACGCCCACAGATCGGCGGTTTCCTCGATCACCTTGTCGGTCGGCTTGCCCGATCCGTGGCCGGCGCGCGTTTCGATGCGCACCAGATGCGGCTTCGGTCCCAAATCCTTCGACTGGATCATCGCGGTATATTTGAAGGTATGGCCCGGCACGACGCGGTCGTCGGTGTCGGCGGTGGTGGCGAGGATCGCCGGATAGGTCACGCCCGCCTTGACGTTGTGATAGGGCGAGTAGCTGAGCAGATTGCGGAAATCGGCTTCCTTGGCGGGCACGCCGTAATCGTCGACCCAGTAGCGCCCGGCGGTGAAGCGGTCGAAGCGCAGCATGTCCATCACGCCGACCGCCGGCAGGGCGGCGGCGAAGAGGTCGGGCCGCTGGTTGACGACCGCGCCGACCAGCAAGCCGCCATTCGAACCGCCCTGAATTGCCAACTGTCCCTTCGACGTGATCCCTTGCGCGATCAGGTCTTCGCCGGCGGCGATGAAGTCGTCGAACACATTCTGCTTGTTCAGCAGCTTGCCGCCGTCATGCCATTCCTTGCCATATTCACTGCCGCCACGGATGTTGGCGACGGCGAGCACCCCGCCCTGTTCCAGCCACGCGATGCGGCCGGCCGAGAAGCCCGGCAGGATCGGCACGTTGAACCCGCCATAGGCATAGAGCAGCGTCGGCGCCGGCCCCTTCACGTCCTTGCGCTTGACGATGAACATCGGGACCCGGGTCCCGTCCTTCGACGCATAGAAGCGCTGGCGGACGTCATACTGCGCCGGATCGAAGGCGACCTTCGGGCTGGCCCAAGGCGTGACCGCGCGGGTCGCGACGTCGTAGCGATAGATGGTGGTCGGGGTGGCGAAGCTCGAAAAGGCGAAGAAGCCTTCGTTGTTGTCGAGTTCGCCACCGACGCCGCCGACCGTGCCGATGCCGGGGAGCGCGATGCTGCCATCGGGCTTGCCGTCGAGCGTGAAGCGCTTCACCTCGGTCTTCGCATCGACCAAATAGGCGGCCATGATCCGCCCGCCGACCAGCGAGGCACCGTTCAGCACCGCCTTGTCTTCGGCCACCACTTCCTTCGGCGTCGGGTTCGCAGCCGCCATGTCGAGCGTGACGATGCGCAGCCGCGGTGCGCCCTGCGTGGTCGTCAGGTACAGCGTACTGTCCTTCGATCCGATCGTCGACCAGTCGACATTGTCGGTATTGACGATCGTCCGCGGCTTGTCGTTCGGCTTGGTGAGGTCGAGGACCGCGATCTCGGTATGATCGCCGGGGCCGCTGGTCGAGATGACCAGCCAGCGGCCATCGTCGGTGATGCCCGGGTAGAAGGTATAGCGCGGCTGGTCGGGCCGTTCGTAGATCAACCGATCGGCGCTTTGCGGCGTGCCGAGCTTATGGAAATAGACCTGCGCATTCAGGTTCTGGCTCTGGAATTCCTGCCCCTTTTCCGGGGTCGGGAAGCGGGCATAGTAGAAGCCCGATCCGTCCTTCACCCATGACGCGGTCAGGCCGTATTTGACCCAGTCGATCTGATCGTCGAGCGTCTTGCCGGTATCGACGTCCAACACGCGCAGCTTGCGCCAGTCGCTGCCGCCATCCTGGATCGAATAGAGCAGCCGCTTGCCGTCCTTCGACGGCGCCCATTCGGCAAGCGCGGTCGCGCCGTCCTTCGACCAGCCATTGGGATCGATCAACACCCGCCCCTGCCCGTTCAGGCTGTCGCGGACGTAGAGCACCGACTGGTTCTGGAGTCCCGAGTTGCGGCTGTAGAAATAGCGACCGCCCTCGCGCGCCGGCACGCCGAACCGCTCATAGTCGAACAGCTTTGTCAGCCGCTGCTTGAAGATATCGCGGCCCGGCAGCGTCGCCAGATAGGCGTCGGTCACCTTGTTCTGCGCCGCGACCCATGCCGCCACCTCCGGATCGTTGCGGACGTCGTTTTCGAGCCAGCGATAGGGATCGGCGACCTTCACCCCGAATTGTTCGTCGACCTGATCGACGGTGCGGGTCTGCGGATAGGCGATGCTCTGGGCAAGGGCGGTCGTGCTGGTCATCAGGCAGGCAATCGCGACAAGGGCATGGCGGTACATCGTTGCTCCATGGGCAGGCGGCCGGACCGGTATCCGGTGTTACCGACTACGATAGGCCCTGCTTCGTCCCGCGCAACCCCGCGATACAATGTTACGCGAGCAAACGAAAAAGGGCGGCCGTACCGCAGTACGACCGCCCCTCCCTGTCACTCGACCGAAACACCGATCAGGCGGCTTCGTCGAAATCCTCTTCGCTCAGCACCGGACCCGAATCCTGGCCCTTCGCCGATACGTCGCGGTCGACGAATTCGATGATCGCCATCGGCGAGGCATCCGACGCGCGGATACCGGCCTTGATGATGCGGGTATAGCCGCCGTTCCGATCGGCATAGCGGGTCGCCAGCACGTCGAACAGCTTGGTCAGCTGCGCATCGTCGAGCAGACGGGCATGGGCCAGACGACGGTTCGAGAGACCGCCCTTCTTCGCCAGCGTGATCAGCTTTTCGACGTAGGGACGCAGTTCCTTCGCCTTGGCGACGGTGGTGGTGATCTGCTCATGCTTGATGAGCGCGGCCGACATGTTGCGGAACAGGGCCGCACGATGGGCCGAGGTACGCTGCAGCTTACGGCCGCCGACGCGATGACGCATGGGTAGTTCCTTCGTTCGTTAAGGGGCCGTGTCACGGTACCCCAGAGCAGGTGGCTGTTAGAGGCCGCCACCGGTTCGCCTGTTCGCGGCAAAGTTCACTAAGTTCACACTTGCCGCGTGTTCGTTTGGGTGGCCCGACATGGGCAAAGCCCATGTCGTCGGACGAGCTGAAAGCTCGCCGGCCGGGCTGTCGCCGCCTCCGGACTAGCTTGCGCTACTCCGGTGCGGCTCGGCCTCACCCCATTATTTCCTGTTCAAGCTTCTTCGCCATCTCTTCGATGTTCTCGGGCGGCCATCCGGGGATGTCCATGCCGAGGCGAAGGCCCATCGACGACAGCACTTCCTTGATTTCGTTCAGCGACTTGCGACCGAAATTCGGGGTGCGCAGCATCTCGGCCTCGGTCTTCTGGACCAGATCGCCGATATAGATGATGTTGTCGTTCTTAAGGCAGTTGGCCGAGCGGACCGACAGTTCGAGCTCGTCGACCTTCTTGAGCAGATAGCGATTGATCTGCGCGGTATCGCCCTGACCTTCGCTCTGCGGCGCTGCCACCTGCGTGCCGACGACGGCCGCGCGCGGCAAAGCCGAATCGTCGAAGTGGACGAACAGCGCAAGCTGATCCTGAAGGATGCGACCGGCATAGGCGAGCGCGTCTTCCGGGGTCACAGTGCCATCGGTTTCGACGGTCAGCGTCAGCTTGTCGTAATCGAGTTCCTGCCCGACGCGGGTGTTCTCGACCTTGTAGCTAACCTGACGGACCGGCGAATACAGCGCGTCGACCGGGATCAGACCGATCGGCGCATCGGCCGGACGGTTGCCGGCGGCGGGCACATAGCCCTTACCGACATCGGCGGTCAGTTCCATGTTGAGCGTCGCGCCGTCGTCCAGGTGGCACAGGACCAGATCCGGGTTCATCACCTCGATATCACCGGTGACGGCAATGTCGCCGGCCTTCACTTCGGCCGGGCCGGTGACGGACAGCTGCAGACGCTTCGGGCCTTCGCCCTGCATCTTCAGTGCGATCTGCTTCACGTTCAGCACCATGTCGGTCACGTCCTCGCGGACGCCGGCAAGGCTGGAGAATTCGTGAAGGACATTCTCGATCTTGATCGAGGTAACGGCGGCGCCCTGCAGCGACGACAGCAGCACGCGGCGCAGCGCGTTGCCGAGAGTCAGGCCGAACCCACGCTCGAGCGGTTCCGCGACGAAGGTCGAACGGCGCTTGGGATCGCCGCCCGGCTTCTTCTCGAGGCCGCTCGGCTTCTTGAGTTCCTGCCAGTTCTTAGCGTTGACGGACACGGGCTTCCCCTAGCTTGGCGGCGCGGAAAGGACGGGTCCGCGCCATGAAAGAACGGCCCCGCCGGACGAACCCGGCGAGGCGGCAGGCACGGATCAGACGCGGCGACGCTTCGACGGACGCACGCCGTTGTGCGGGATCGAGGTCACGTCGCGGATCGACGTGATCTGGAAACCGACCGCCTGCAGCGCGCGCAGCGCCGATTCACGACCCGAACCCGGGCCCTTCACTTCGAC
The DNA here is from genome assembly GCF_055521695.1 of Sphingomonas sp. BL-S-05. NCBI lineage: Bacteria > Pseudomonadati > Pseudomonadota > Alphaproteobacteria > Sphingomonadales > Sphingomonadaceae > Sphingomonas > Sphingomonas sp. BL-S-05. The sequence continues at coordinate 2,174,789 of NZ_CM145499.1, forward strand.
TTCGAGCGTACGCACGCCGTGATCGGCAGCCTTGCGGCCGGCATCCTCGGCAGCGACCTGCGCGGCATAGGGCGTCGACTTGCGCGAGCCCTTGAAGCCCATCATGCCGGCCGACGACCACGAGATCGCGTTGCCCTGCGCGTCGGTGATGGTGATCATGGTGTTGTTGAAGCTGGCGTTCACATGCGCGACGCCGGCGGTGATGTTCTTGCGCTCGCGACGGCGAAGGCGCTGCGGTTCACGTGCCATTGTTGGTAATCCTGACCTGAGTATCGTGCGTGGTACGGAGATCGGGAGGCAGTCTGCCTCTTACCTGTCTCCGACGGAGAAGAAGTTAAAAACAGTCCCCCGGACTGTTTTTTACTTCTTCTTACCCGCGATCGGCTTCGCCTTGCCCTTGCGGGTGCGCGCGTTGGTGTGCGTGCGCTGGCCGCGGACCGGCAGGCCTTTGCGGTGACGCAGGCCGCGATAGCAGGCGAGGTCCATCAGACGCTTGATGTTCATCGCGGTCTGGCGACGCAGATCGCCTTCCACGGTGTGGTTCGCGTCGATCGCTTCGCGGATCTGCAGCACTTCCTGGTCGCTCAGGTCCTGCACGCGACGTTCGGCGGTGATGCCGAGCTGATCGGTAAGTTCCTTGGCCTTGGCCGGGCCGATGCCGTGAATATACTGCAGCGCGATGACGACGCGCTTGTTGGTCGGGATATTAACACCCGCGATACGTGCCATGAACTAAATTCTCCCAGCTCCACGAGGCACCGCATGGCAGCGGCCCCTCATCTCGTAGCGTTGCGCCCCATAACGCACGATCGCGGCGAACGCGCGGAAGCGCCGCCGTAAACCGGTATGTCGGGGTGTTGTGCTGATAAGGACCGATTCGGGCAGTGTCAACCGGCGCCGGGAACCAAATTCCGATTGCGGCGTGGACCGGGGTACTAGGGCACCCGCTCCATTATGCGTCACCCCAGCGCAGGCTGGGGTCTCAATGGGGCAGTTGACACGCCTGCCAACCGAGAGACCCCAGCCTGCGCTGGGGGTGACGATAGTAATGTGTCGGGGGGACCGAAGCCCCGACATTCCCCTATTTCCCGAGAATAGCGCCGATCTGCGCGGTCACGTCGTCCATATCGGCCATGCCGTCGACGCGGTGGACGATCCCGCGCGATTCGTAGAGGGGCAGGATCGGCGCGGTCTTGGCCCGATATTCAACCATACGGGTCCGCACCGTGGCTTCGTTGTCGTCGGGCCGGCGCTTGAACTCGGTCGAGCCGCAAGCGTCGCAGACCCCGGCAACGAGCGGCTGCTTGAACCGGTCGTGATAGCCCGCCCCGCAATTCGCGCAGGTGAAGCGTCCGACGATGCGTTCGACCAGCGCGTCCTCGTCGACGACCAGTTCGATCACATGGGTGAGTTGGCGACCGCGATGTTCGAGCAGGAGGTCGAGCGCGTCGGCCTGCGCGGCGGTACGCGGATAGCCGTCAAAAATCGCACCCTGGTCGCCCAGCTGGTCGAGCCGTTCGCCGATCAGCGCCGATACGATCGCGTCGGATACCAGTTCACCGGCGTCCATCACCGCCTTCGCCTGAAGACCGACCGGGCTGCCGGCCTTTACCGCCGCGCGCAGCATATCGCCGGTCGACAGCTGGACCATGCCGCGGGTCAACTCGAGGCGCGCTGCCTGCGTGCCCTTGCCTGCCCCCGGCGGTCCGAGAAGGATGATGTCCATTGCTGCCCCTTTAGTCCTGTTGCGCTCAGCCGCGCAGGCGTCCGCCCTTGAGCTTCGCCTTCTTGATGAGATCGCCATACTGGTGGGCCAGCAAGTGCGACTGAATCTGCGTTACCGTGTCCATCGTGACGTTGACCACGATGAGCAGGCTCGTCCCGCCGAGATAGAAGGGAATCGACAGTGCCGAAACCAGATATTCGGGCAACAGGCAGATGATGACCAGATAGGCCGCGCCGATCACCGTGATCCGGGTCAGGACATAGTCGAAATAGTTCTCGGTATTCTTGCCCGGGCGAATGCCGGGAATGAACCCGCCATAGCGCTTCAGATTGTCCGCGGTCTCCTCGGGATTGAAGACGATCGCGGTGTAGAAGAACGAGAAGAACACGATGCCCGCGCCGTACAGCAGCATGTAGAGCGGCTGGCCATGCGCCAGATACTGGTTCAGCGTGATGATGAAATCGCCCCAGCGGCTCTCGCCCGCCGTCGCCTGCCCGGCGAACTGGGTGATCGTCACCGGCATCAGCAGCAGCGAGGAGGCGAAGATCGGCGGGATGACGCCCGCGGTGTTGATCTTGAGCGGCAGGTGGCTGCGATCGGCCTGTACCCCGCGCGCGGTCTGACGCTTGGGATACTGGATCAGGATGCGGCGCTGCGCGCGCTCCATGAAGCAGATGAACAGGACGAGGCCAGCGACGGCGGCGATGATGCCGATCAGCGTCAGCGGATTCATCGTGCCCGAACGGCTGCCTTCGAACAGCTGCAGCAACGTCGTCGGCAGATGCGCGACGATACCGGCCATGATGATGAGCGAGATGCCGTTGCCGATACCGCGGCTGGTGATCTGTTCGCCCAGCCACATCAGGAACATGGTGCCGCCGATCAGCGAGATGACCGCCGCGATGCGGAAGGTCATGCCCGGTTCGATCACCGCCTGCGCGCCGGCCGAAGCGCCGAACGCCTCCAGCCCGACGGCGATGGTATAGCCCTGAATCGCGGTCAGTGCGACCGTGCCGTAGCGGGTATATTGGTTCAGCTTCTTGCGGCCCGATTCGCCTTCCTTCTTGATGGCGGCGAGCTGCGGGCTGAGCGAGGTGGCGAGCTGCACGACGATCGACGCGGTGATATAGGGCATGACGCCCAGCGCGACGACCGACATACGCGTCAGCGCACCGCCCGAAAAGGTGTTGAAGAAGTCGAGGACGCCGCCCTGCGTCTGGTTGGCGAGCAGGCCGAGCTGGGTCGGGTCGATGCCCGGCAGCGGCACATAGCTCAGCATGCGGAACACGATGAGCGCACCGAGCGTAAACCACAGGCGCTTTTTGAGTTCGGTCGCCTGGCCGAATTTCGACAGATTGAGATTGGTCGCAAGACCGTCTGAGGCGGCTGCCATGGATATGTCCCGAATGATGCTGGCGGGCCGTCAGCCCACCCCCCGGGCGACCATATAGGGGTTGCTGCCGGGATGTCTAAGGGGGAGCATGCTCACCCCCTAGGAAACCGTTCGGTTCGAGCAGCTTCGAGCGCGGTCGAGAAGAGTCCGTCGAGAACTCCCGCCCAGCGGAACCGCGTTCTCGACTCGCGCTCTCGACAGGCTCCACCGCTACTCGAACCAAACGGAAGCGGGTTTACGCGTGCGCAGCCTTCTTGGCGGCGAGCGTCTTGCCCTTCTTCGCAGCGGCCTTTTCGTGCGCGGGCACGACTTCGATCACCGACACCGAACCACCGGCCTTTTCGACCGCTTCGATCGCCGACTTCGACGCACCGGCGACGGTGAAGGTCAGCTTGGCCGTCAGCTCGCCCTTGCCGAGCAGACGCACCCCGTCCTTGCCACCACGGGCAAGGTTCGCGGCCTTCAGCGCAGCATGGTCCAGCGTGGCACCGGCCTCGATCTTGCCGGCGTCGACCGCCTTCTGGATCGCGCCGAGATTCACTTCGGCATAATCCTTGGCGAAGATGTTGTTGAAGCCGCGCTTCGGGATCCGCATGTGGAGCGGCATCTGGCCGCCCTCGAACCCGGCGATCGACACGCCTTCACGGCTCTTCTGGCCCTTCTGGCCGCGACCGGCGGTCTTGCCCTTCCCCGAGCCGATGCCGCGTCCGACGCGCATCTTGCTCTTGCGGGCGCCTTCATTGTCGCGGATTTCGTTGAGTTTCATGTGTTGCACTCGCTTTCGCTATGTTCGCGCTTGAGAAAAGAGGAAGGGGGCCGCTTAGCCCCCTTCCCCATCTTTGTCACCGGTAAAGGTGGAAGGCCTCAGCCTTCGACCGAAACCATGTGCTGCACCTTGCGGATCATGCCGCGCACCTCGGGGGTGTCGGTCAGTTCCACGGTCTTGTGCATCTTGTTGAGGCCGAGACCGATCAGCGTCGCGCGCTGATCCTTGGTCCGGCGGATCGGCGACCCGGTCTGGGTGATCTTGACGGTTGCCATCGCTCGTTACTCCACGATCGCCGCGGCATCAGCCTCGGCGGTCTGCGATCCACCGCGACCCAGCAGGTCGGCGATCTTCTTGCCGCGACGCTGTGCCACCGCCTTCGGCGACGACTGGTCGTTCAGCGCCTCGAAGGTCGCGCGGATCATGTTGTACGGGTTCGACGTGCCGACCGACTTCGTCACGACATCGGCAACGCCGAGCGATTCGAAGATGGCGCGCATCGGACCGCCGGCGATGATGCCGGTACCGGCCGGAGCCGAACGCAGCGTCACGCGGCCAGCACCGAAGTGGCCGTTGCCGTCATGGTGCAGCGTGCGACCGTCGCGCAGCGGAACGCGGACCATCGCCTTCTTGGCAGCGGCCGTCGCCTTCGAAATGGCTTCCGGCACTTCGCGCGCCTTGCCATGTCCGAAACCGACGCGACCCTTGCCGTCGCCGACGACGACCAGCGCCGCGAAACCGAAGCGCTTGCCGCCCTTCACGGTCTTCGACACGCGGTTGATGTGCACGAGCTTTTCGATCAGCTCTTCGCCACCATCCTCGGCGCCGCGACGATCGTCACGACGGCCACGGTTGCCGTCACGGCCGCCACGGCCACGGTTGTCGCCGCCGGGGCCGCCACGACCACGGCCACCACGGGGCCCGCGGCCCTGCGGCTGCTCGCCACCCGTCGCTTCGACGGCGGGCGCTTCGGCCTGATTGTTTTCGTCAGCCATGTCTTAGAACTCCAATCCGGCTTCGCGGGCGGCCTCGGCCAGCGCCTTGACGCGGCCGTGGAACAGGAAGCCGCCACGGTCGAACACGACCTGCGTCACGCCGGCGGCCTTCGCCGCTTCCGCAACGCGGGTACCGACGCCCTTGGCGGCATCGATGTTCGCGCCCGAGGTGCCCCGCACGTCCTTTTCCAGGGTCGATGCGGCCGCAACGGTGTGACCCGCCGCGTCGTCGATGACCTGGGCATAGATGTGCTTGCCCGAACGATGGATCGACAGCCGCGCACGGCCGCCCGAACGCGCCTTCAGCGCGGTGCGATTGCGCCGACGGCGCTTCTCGAAGAGGGAGAGACCCTTGGTCATTACTTCTTCTTCCCTTCCTTGCGGAAGATGAACTCGCCGTCGTACTTGATGCCCTTGCCCTTGTACGGCTCGGGCTTACGCCAACGACGGATCTCGGCAGCGATCTGACCGACCTTCTGCTTGTCGATCCCGCTGATTTCGATCGTGGTCTGATCGGGCGTCTTGATCTCGATGCCTTCCGGCACGTCGATGTTGACGTCGTGGCTGTAGCCGAGCTGCAGCTTCAGGTTCTTGCCCTGGGCCGCGGCGCGATAGCCGACGCCGGTGATCAGCAGCTTCTTGGTGAAGCCGGTGGTCACGCCGGTGATCAGGTTCTGCACGAGCGTACGCTGCATGCCCCAGAACGCGCGAGCACGCTTGGTGTCGTTGGCCGGCTGCACCGAGATGGTATCGCCTTCGACGGCATAGGCGATGTCGTCGGCCAGCGGCAGCGTCAACGTGCCCTTCGGGCCCTTAACGCTCAGTTCGCGCCCTGCGATGTTGGCGGTCACGCCGGCCGGAACCGGGACTGCCTTCTTACCGATGCGGCTCATCAGAAGACCTCCGCGAGCACTTCGCCACCGACATTCTGTTCGCGCGCTTCGGCGTCGGACAGAACGCCACGCGGCGTCGAGACGATGGTGATGCCAAGGCCGTTGCGGACCTTCGGCAGTTCCTGCGAACCCGAATAGACGCGGCGGCCGGGCTTCGAGACGCGCGCGACGTGCTTGATCGCCGGCTGGCCTTCGAAATACTTCAGCTCGATGCGGATGCCGGCCGCGGGGCCCATCTGCTCTTCGCTGTAGCCACGGATATAGCCCTCGCGCTGCAGCACGTCGAGGACACGGGCCCGCAACTTGCTGGCAGGCGTCAGGACCGAGTCCTTGCGCGCGCGCTGGCCGTTGCGGATGCGGGTGAGCATGTCACCCAGGGGATCGGTCAATGCCATTGCTGTGTTCCTTACCAGCTCGACTTCGTGACGCCGGGGATCAGGCCCTTATTGGCCAGTTCACGCAGCATGACGCGGGCGAGACGGAACTTGCGATAATAGCCGCGGGGACGACCCGTCAGCTCGCAACGGTTGCGGATGCGGGTCGGATTCCCGTTGCGGGGAATCTCGGCCATCTTCAGCCGCGCGATCAGACGCTCGGTTTCGTCGAGCGACTGGTCGGCTGCGATCGCCTTCAGCTTCGCATATTTGGGTGCGAACTTCTTGACGAGCGCGCGACGGCGCTCGTTCTTGTTCACGGAACTCAGTTTCGCCATGGACTTAAGCTCTCTTCGTTAAAGCGAACGGCCGCCCCCGTGACCGGGGGCGGACCGGATTAGGCCGCCTTCTTTTCTTCGACTTCCGCTTCCTGCGGGAAGGGGAAGCCGAACAGACGCAGAAGCTCGCGAGCTTCGTCGTCGGTCTTGGCGGTGGTGGTCACGATCACATCCATGCCGCGCACCTTGTCGATGCGGTCATAGTTGATTTCGGGGAACACGATCTGTTCCTTGATGCCGCAGGCATAGTTGCCACGGCCGTCGAACGACTTCGGGTTCAGGCCACGGAAGTCGCGGACGCGGGGGAGCGCGATGGTGATGAAGCGATCGAGGAATTCGTACATCCGCTCGCGGCGCAGCGTGACCTTGCAGCCGATCGCCATGCCTTCACGCAGCTTGAACTGCGCGATCGACTTCTTCGCCTTGGTGACGACAGGCTTCTGGCCCGCGATCAGTTCCATTTCGGAACTGGCCTGCTCGACCTTCTTCTTGTCCTGCGTCGCTTCGCCCACGCCCATGTTCAGGACGATCTTTTCGATCCGGGGCACTTCGAGCGCGTTCTTGTAACCGAACTTCTCGGTCATCGCCTTCACGATGCGATCGTCATAGATCGACTTCATGCGCGGCGTGTACTTATCAGCCATTGATGACCTCCCCGCCCTTCACGGCGACCCGGACCTTCTTGCCGTCACGCACTTCGAAGCGCACGCGGCTCGGCTTGCCGTCGACGACATGCGCGACCTTGCTGACGTGCAGCGGCGCTTCCGAGCGCACCAGCCCGCCCTGCGGGTCGGCCTGGTTCGGCTTCTTGTGGCGCACGGCGATGTTCACGCCGGCAACGACGACCTTGCCGTCCTTCGGCATCGACTGGGTGACCTGGCCGGTCTTGCCCTTGTCCTTGCCCGACAGGACGATCACGGTGTCGCCCTTCTTGATCTTGGCAGCAGCCATTACAGCACCTCAGGGGCGAGCGAGATGATCTTCATGAAGCCTTTCGAGCGCAGCTCGCGGACCACCGGGCCAAAGATACGGGTGCCGATCGGCTCCTCGTTCTTGTTGACCAGCACCGCGGCATTGCCGTCGAAGCGGATCACCGAACCGTCGGTGCGACGGATGTCCTTGGCGGTGCGAACGATGACGGCGCGATGCACGTCACCCTTCTTCACGCGGCCGCGCGGAGCGGCTTCCTTGATGCTGACGACGATGACATCGCCGACGCCGGCCGTGCGGCGCTTCGAGCCGCCCAGCACCTTGATGCACTGCACCCGCTTCGCGCCGCTATTGTCCGCGACGTCGAGATTGGATTGCATCTGAATCATGGATGCGATTCCTTACCCTATGGGGCCGATTCCGACCGGACCCCGCCTGCTAAAAATGAACCCCCGGCTGCGGGCATACCGCGCCGGGGGGAGCGGCCCATTAACCGCCCCATGGCGAAAAGGCAAGCGCCTCTCCGCGAATGTTCGTCACATCCGGGTCCGACCCCGGAATTGGGTGGGATGGGACAGTGATCGTCCCTGCCATTCCCGTATGCCGTCGCCCCAGCGTAGGCTGGGGCATCGATCCACGAGAGCGCGCTCCCGTGGAAGGAGATCCCAGCCTACGCTGGGATGACGTCTACGGGAATGGGGCGTTCAACTGCCCCACCCCCAAGGCTTACGCCTCGGCTGCGACTTCCGCCGGCGTCGCGTGGGTATTCACCCGCTCGATCACCTTCCAGGTCTTCAGCTTCGAGATCGGCGCGGTCTCTTCGATGCGCACGGTCTCGCCTTCGCGATACTCATTGCCCTCGTCATGGGCATGATACTTCTTCGAACGGCGGATGATCTTGCCATAGAGCGGGTGCTTGACCTTCCGCTCCACCTTGACCACCACCGTCTTGTCGGTCTTGTCCGAGACGATCATCCCGGTCAGCACGCGCTTCGGCATGTCTCTCGTCCTTACTTGTCGGCCGAGCGCGAACGCTCGCCCTGCAGCGTCTTGATCCGCGCGATGTCGCGACGGACTTCCTTCACGCGGGTCGGCTTTTCCAGCTGGCTGGTCGCCGCCTGGAAGCGGAGGTTGAACGCCTCACGCTTCAGGCTCGACAGTTCCTCGACCAGCTGGTCGTCGCTCTTGGCGCGAAGATCGGTTGCCTTCGTCATTTTCAACCCTCCAGGTGCGAGGTGTCGCCCAGACGGGCAACGACCTTGACCGCGATCGGCAGCTTCATCGCGGCGCGCGAGAACGCTTCCGCGGCGAGCGGACCGGGCACGCCGTCCAGTTCGAACAGGATGCGACCCGGCTTGACGCGGGCGACCCAGAATTCGGGCGAACCCTTGCCCGAGCCCATGCGGACTTCGGCAGGCTTCGACGACACCGGCAGATCCGGGAAAATCCGGATCCAGAGGCGGCCCTGGCGCTTGATGTGACGCGTGATCGCGCGGCGAGCCGCTTCGATCTGGCGGGCGGTGATCCGCTCCGGCTCCATCGCCTTCAGGCCGTACGACCCGAAGTTCAGCGACGTACCGCCCTTGGCATCGCCATGGATGCGGCCCTTGAAGGCCTTGCGGAACTTGGTGCGCTTTGGTTGCAGCATCTCAAATTATCCTTAGCGGCGGTGATCGTCGCGCGCGGGGCGCACGCCGGAGGTCTGAGCCTCCATCATCAGCCGGTCCTGCGCCATCGGGTCATGGCCGAGGATCTCACCCTTGAAGATCCAGACCTTGACGCCGCAGACGCCGTACGCGGTGTGCGCTTCGGCCTCTGCATAGTCGAGGTTCGCACGCAGCGTGTGCAGCGGCACGCGACCTTCACGATAGCCTTCCGAACGGGCGATTTCCGCACCGCCCAGACGACCGCCGCAAGCGACGCGGATACCGTCGGCACCCAGGCGCATCGCCGACTGCACCGCACGCTTCATGGCGCGGCGGAAGGCGATACGACGCTCTAGCTGGTCGGCAATGCCCTGCGCGACGAGCTTCGCGTCGATTTCCGGCTTGCGGATTTCGACGATGTTCAGCGACACGTCGGACGACGTCATCGAACCCAGCTTCTTGCGAAGCTTTTCGATGTCGGTGCCCTTCTTGCCGATGATCACACCCGGACGGGCAGCGAAGATCGAGATGCGGCACAGCTTGGCCGGACGTTCGATCACCACCTTCGAGATCGCGGCCTGCGGCAGCGTCTTGAGGATGTACTGGCGGATCTTGAGATCCTCCAGCAGCAGACGGCCATAGTCGGCGCCTTCGGCGTACCAACGGCTGTCCCAGGTGCGGTTGATCTGCAGACGCAGACCGATGGGATTGGACTTGTGACCCATTACGCTTCCTCCACCTCGGACACGACGATGCGCACGCGGCTGAACGGCTTCAGGATGCGCGTCGACTTGCCGCGACCGCGGGTCGCGAAACGCTTCATCGTGATCGACTTGCCGACCGAGGCTTCCTTGACGACGAGCGCATCGACGTCGAGGTTGTGATTGTTTTCCGCATTCGCGATCGCCGAAGCGAGGCACTTGCGGACATCGACCGCCATCGCCTTCTTCGAGAACGCCAGGATGTTCATCGCATCGCCGGCATTCTTGTTACGGATCAACGCTGCGACGAGGTTCAGCTTCTGGGCCGAGCCGCGGACCTGGGTCGCGACCGCCAGTGCTTCCTTCTCGCCGACGCGGCGCGGTGCTGCCTGCTTGCTCATCAGCGCTTGCCCTTCTTGTCGGCGGCGTGGCCGGGGAAGAAGCGCGTCGGCGCGAATTCGCCGAGCTTCATGCCGACCATTTCCTCGTTGACCGAAACCGGCACGAACTTGCGGCCGTTATAGACGTTGAACGTCAGGCCGACGAACTGCGGGAGAATCGTCGAGCGGCGCGACCAGGTCTTGATCGGGCCGGCACGGGTGCCGGCGTCCTGCGCCGCTTCCGCCTTCTTCAGCAGATTGAGGTCCACGAACGGACCCTTCCATACGGAACGAGCCATCGCTTAGCCCTTCTTCTTCGCGTGACGGCTACGGATGATCATCTTGTCCGTCGCCTTGTTGTGCCGCGTGCGCGCGCCCTTGGTCGGCTTGCCCCACGGGGTGACCGGATGACGGCCGCCCGAGGTCCGGCCTTCACCGCCGCCGTGCGGGTGGTCGACCGGGTTCTTGGCGACGCCGCGGGTCAGCGGACGCTTGCCCAGCCAGCGGTTACGGCCGGCCTTGCCCAAATTCTGGTTCTGGTTGTCGGGGTTCGACACCGCACCCACGGTCGCCATGCAGGCGGCGTGGATGTAGCGCTGCTCACCCGAGTTCAGACGGACGATGACCATGCCCTTGTCACGACCGACGACCTGCACATAGGTGCCGGCCGAACGTGCGATCTGACCGCCCTTGCCCGGCTTCATCTCGACATTGTGGACGATCGTGCCAACCGGCACCTGGCCCAGTTCCATCGCGTTGCCCGGCTTCACGTCGGTCTTCTTGCCGGCGATCACCTTGTCGCCGACATTCAGACGCTGCGGCGCGATGATGTAGGCGACGTTGGCCTTGCCCTCGGTCTCGCCATAGTTGACGAGCGCGATGAAGGCGGTGCGGTTGGGATCATATTCGATCCGCTCCACGGTGCCTTCGACGTCCCACAGCCGACGCTTGAAGTCGATGATGCGGTAGCGCTGCTTGTGACCGCCGGCGATACCGCGCGAGGTCACATGGCCCTTGTTGTTGCGACCGCCGGTCTTGGTCTTGCCTTCGGTCAGCGCCTTGACCGGACGGCCCTTGTACAGCGCCGAACGGTCGATCAGGACCAGGCCACGCTGCGACGGCGTGGTCGGATTATATTGCTTGAGTGCCATGTTACTTGGCCCCCTCGGTAATGTCGATCGACTGGCCTTCGGCCAGCGTCACGATCGCCTTCTTGAAGTCCGAGCGAGTGTAGGGCGCGCCCTTCCACTTCTTGGTCTTGCCCTTGGTCACGATCGTGTTCACGCCGGTGACGGTGACGTTGAACAGCGCTTCGACCGCTGCCTTGATCTCCGGCTTCGACGCCTTATTCGCGACCTTGAAGACGACGGCGTTATGCTCGGAGAGCATCGTCGACTTTTCGGTGATGTGCGGCGCGAGCACCACGTCATAGTGACGGATGTCGATCGCCTGCTGCTGCTTAGCCATTGAAGCGGGCCTCCAGCTTTTCGACGGCGGCGCGGGTCAGCACCAGCGTGTCGTGCTTCAGGATGTCATAGACGTTCGCGCCACCGGCGGGCAGGACATTGACCTGACGCAGGTTGCGGGCGGCCAGCGCGAAGCTGTTCTCGACGGCGTCGCCATCGATCACCAGCGACGTCTTGCCGAAGCCGAGCTTCGACAGGTTGCCGAGCAGGACCTGGGTCTTGCCGTTCTCGACGGCCAGACCGTCCAGGACGACCAGCGAACCCGCCTTGGCATGGCTCGACAGCGCCATCTTCAGACCGAGCGCGCGAACTTTCTTGTTCAGGCCCGGGTTGAAGTCGCGGACGCGGGCGCCGTGCGCCTTACCGCCGCCGATGAACACCGGTGCGCGACGATCGCCGTGACGGGCGACACCGCCGCCCTTCTGGCGACCCAGCTTCTTGCCCGAACGCGCGACATCGGCGCGCTCGCGGGTGCCGCGAGCGGTGCCGCGACGCTTTTCGAGCTGCCAGGTCACGACCCGGTGCAGAATGTCCGCACGCGGATCGAGGCCGAACACCTCATCGTTCAGCTCGATATCGCCGTTTTCGACGGCGTCGAGGGTCTGTACCTTGACCTTCATGATCAGCCCTCCTGGCCGTCGGTCGCTGCCGGTGCGGCCGCGTCGTTGCTGTTGGCGCTCTTCAGACCAGCGGGATACGGCGCGTCGGCATGGCGCGCGACCTTCACCGCGTCCTTGACCGTCAGCCAGGTGCCCTTGTGACCGGGAACCGAACCCTTGATGAAGATCAGCCCGCGCTCGACGTCGGTCGACACGACCTGCAGATTCTGCTGCGTGCGGTTACGGTCGCCCATGTGGCCGGCCATCTTCTTGTTCTTGAAGACCTTGCCCGGATCCTGACGCTGACCGGTCGAACCGTGCGAACGGTGCGACACCGACACGCCGTGCGTGGCGCGCAGACCACCGAAGCCCCAACGCTTCATGGCGCCCGCAAAGCCCTTGCCCTGCGTACGGCCCGAAACGTCGACCAGCTGGCCGGCGACATAGTGATCGGCACCGATGGTGGCACCGACATCGAGCAGCGCGTCTTCCGCTACGCGGAACTCGACCACGCGCGCCTTCGGGGCCACTTCGGCCTTGCCGAAATGGCCACGCTGCGGCTTGGCGACGTTCTTCGCCTTGGCGGTGCCGGCGCCGAGCTGCACCGCGACGTAACCGTCACGATCCTTCTCACGACGGGCGACGACCTGCACGTCTTCCAGTTGCAGGACCGTGACGGGCACGTGGCGCCCATCGTCCTGGAACAACCGGGTCATTCCCATTTTCTTCGCGATCACGCCAGTGCGCATGACCCACTCCTCCAACAGAGGCTCGTCTTGACGACGAGCTTGCCTAACGAAAAAGGCCCCGGTGCGCGGTCACCCGCCTCCGAAGCCCCAGCCCTTGCGATCTGCACGCCCCCGCCAGGGCCAGACATCGCCGATATTCCCCCACCGAAGGGCTGCATCGACGATAGCGGGGACGCGGACAACGGCACCTTGCCCAAGAGCGTGGTGCCGTTCGGTATCCCTGTGGTTGCTTTCCCGGCCTCTACCGCCGCTGTCCAGAACGGACCGGCGGGAAGCGAAAGCGCGACGCAGGGCGGAATCACCCTACGTCGCGGAAGCCGGCTATTACGCCAGCTTGATCTCTACGTCCACCCCTGCCGCGAGGTCGAGCTTCATGAGCGCGTCGACGGTCTGGGGGGTCGGCTGCACGATGTCGAGCAGACGCTTGTAGGTGCGGGTCTCGAACTGCTCGCGCGACTTCTTGTCGATGTGCGGGCCGCGGTTGACCGTGAACTTGTCGATGTGCGTGGGCAGCGGAATGGGTCCACGGATCAGGGCGCCGGTGCGACGCGCGGTGTCGGCGATGTCGCCGGCCGCCTGGTCGAGCACGCGATGGTCGAACGCCTTCAGGCGAATACGGATATTGTTGTCCATGGTCCTACCGATGCGAAAGAGCGGGCCGTTGGGACGGCTCTTGATTAACAACGAATGGCTTAGTGGATACCCCAGCTACAAGCGAGGTGCCCTCATTAAATAGCAAACGGCCGCCCCCGTTGCCGGGGCGGCCGCCTGTTCGAGTCGCTATATTACTTGTCGATGCCGCTGACAACCCCTGCGCCGACGGTACGACCGCCTTCACGGATGGTGAAGCGCTGGCCGACGTCCATGGCGATCGGTGCGATCAGCTTCACGCCCAGCGCGACTTCGTCGCCCGGCATGACCATTTCGGTGCCTTCCGGCAGTTCGATGGTGCCGGTCACGTCGGTCGTGCGGAAGTAGAACTGCGGACGATAGTTGGCGAAGAACGGCGTGTGACGGCCACCTTCGTCCTTCGACAGCACGTACACCGACGACTGGAAGTCGGTGTGCGGCGTGATCGAACCCGGCTTCGCCAGAACCTGACCACGCTCCACTTCGTCACGGGCAACGCCGCGGATCAGCGCGCCGATGTTGTCGCCGGCCTGGCCCTGGTCGAGCAGCTTGCGGAACATTTCGACGCCGGTGACGACGGTCTTGCGGACCGATTCGTGGATGCCGACGATTTCGACTTCTTCGCCGACCTTCACGACGCCGGTTTCGACGCGACCGGTGACCACGGTACCGCGACCCGAGATCGAGAACACGTCTTCGATCGGCATCATGAACGGCTTGTCCAGCGGACGCTCCGGCTGCGGGATCGACTCGTCGACCGCCTTCATCAGTTCCAGGATCGCTTCCTGGCCCAGCTTGGCGTCCGAACCCGACAGGGCGCAGGTGGCCGAACCACGGATGATCGGAATGTTGTCGCCGTCGAATTCACGCTTCGACAGTTCTTCGCGGATTTCCATTTCGACGAGTTCGAGGATTTCCTCGTCGTCGACCAGGTCGACCTTGTTCAGGAAGACGACCATGGTGGGAACGCCGACCTGCTTGGCGAGCAGGATGTGCTCCTTGGTCTGCGGCATCGGGCCGTCGGTGGCCGACACGACCAGGATCGCGCCGTCCATCTGCGCCGCGCCGGTGATCATGTTCTTCACATAGTCGGCGTGGCCGGGGCAATCGACGTGCGCATAGTGGCGGTTGGCGGTCTCATACTCGACGTGCGCGGTCGAGATGGTGATGCCGCGCTCGCGCTCTTCCGGGGCCTTGTCGATGTTGGCGAAATCGACGGCGACGCCGCCCATCGTGTCCGCCAGCACCTTCGTGATCGCGGCGGTCAGCGAGGTCTTGCCGTGGTCGACGTGACCGATGGTGCCGATGTTGAGGTGCGGCTTGTTCCGCTCGAATTTTGCCTTAGCCATTTTCCTACCTTCTGATTCGAATTCGGTGCCGCCGGGGCCACGCGAACGCGGCCCTTTAGCGGGTGTTGTTTCGTAATGCCAGCCCCCGAACCGGGGAGCGGACGACGAAGTAAATTCGTCGTCGGATGGGGCGGTCCTGCGACCGCCCCGCCGGCCGGCCTTTCGGCGTCTCGGAGCTAAGTCGCCCTAGCTCCGTGCGCCTCAGGCCATCTTCGCCTTGACCTCATCCGCAACGTTCTGCGGCACTTCGTCATAGTGCGAGAACTGCATCGAGTATTGCGCGCGGCCCTGGGTGAACGAGCGGAGCTGGTTCACATAGCCGAACATGTTGGCGAGCGGGACCATCGCTTCGACGGTCTGCGCGTTGCCGCGGCTGTCGGTGCCCTGGATCTGGCCACGACGGCTGTTCATGTCGCCGATGACGTCGCCCAGATAGTCTTCCGGGGTCACGACCTCGACCTTCATGATCGGCTCGAGCAGCTTGATGCCGGCCTTCTGGGCCGCTTCGCGCATCGCGCCACGGGCGCAGATTTCGAACGCCAGCGCCGACGAGTCGACGTCATGGTACTTGCCGTCGATCAGGTGCACTTCGAAGTCGATGATCGGGAAGCCGATCAGCGAACCGGTCTGCGCCGTCTCGCGCATGCCCTTTTCCACCGACGGGATATATTCGCGCGGGATGTTGCCGCCCTTGATCTCGTCGAAGAACTGGTAGCCCGAGCCACGCTCGCCGGGGACGACCTTGACCTTGACTTCACCGAACTGGCCCGAACCACCCGACTGCTTCTTGTGGGTGTAGGTCAGCTCGACCGGCTTGGCGAGATATTCGCGATACGCCACCTGCGGCGCACCGACATTCGCTTCCACCTTGAACTCGCGCTTCATGCGATCGACGAGGATTTCAAGGTGAAGTTCACCCATGCCCTTGATGATCGTCTGGCCCGATTCATGGTCGGTCGACACGCGGAACGAGGGATCCTCGGCAGCCAGGCGGTTGAGCGCGATGCCCATCTTTTCCTGGTCGGCCTTGGTCTTCGGTTCCACCGACAGCTCGATGACGGGTTCCGGGAACTCCATCCGCTCGAGGATGATCGGGTTCGCCGGATCGCACAGCGTGTCGCCGGTCGTCGTTTCCTTCAGACCCGCGATGGCGACGATGTCGCCCGCACGCGCTTCGTCGATGTCCTCACGCGAGTTCGCGTGCATGAGGAGCATACGGCCGATCTTTTCCTTCTTGTCCTTCACCGAGTTCAGGTAGCTGCCCTTGGTCAGCGTCCCCGAATAGATGCGGGCGAAGGTCAGCGAGCCGACGAACGGGTCGTTCATGATCTTGAACGCCAGCAGCGACAGCGGCGCGGTGTCCGACGCCGGACGCGAATCCGGGGTCTCGCCGTCGAGCTTCACGCCCTGCACGTCCGGAATGTCCAGCGGCGAAGGCAGATAGTCGACGACCGCGTCGAGCAGCGGCTGCACGCCCTTGTTCTTGAACGCCGAACCGCAGACGATCGGCACGAAGTTCATCGCCAGCGTCCCCTTGCGGATCAGCTTCTTCAGATCGGCGACCGACGGTTCATTGCCTTCGAGATAGGCTTCCATCAGGTCGTCGTCCTGCTCGACGGCCATTTCGATCAGGTCGCTGCGATACTTCGCGGCCTTTTCCTTCAGGTCTTCCGGAATGTCCTGATATTCGAACTTCGCGCCCAGCGACTCTTCGAGCCAGATGATCGCGCGGTTCTCGACCAGGTCGACCAGGCCCTTGAAGCCGCCTTCGATACCGATCGGGAGATACAGGACCGCCGGACGCGCGCCGAGGCGTTCGATGATCGAGTCGACGCAGAAATAGAAATCGGCGCCGGTGCGGTCGAGCTTGTTGACGAAGCACATGCGCGGCACGCCGTACTTGTCGGCCTGACGCCACACGGTTTCCGACTGCGGCTCCACGCCGGCGACGCCGTCGAAACAGGCGACCGCACCGTCGAGCACGCGCAGCGAACGCTCGACTTCGATGGTGAAGTCGACGTGGCCCGGCGTGTCGATGATGTTGATCAGATGCTCTTCACCCTTGCCCTCTTCGGCGCGCCACTTGCAGGTGGTTGCCGCCGAGGTGATGGTGATGCCGCGTTCCTGCTCCTGCTCCATCCAGTCCATGGTGGCGGTGCCTTCGTGCACTTCGCCGATCTTGTAGGACTTGCCGGTGTAGTAAAGAATACGCTCGGTGGTGGTCGTCTTGCCGGCGTCGATGTGCGCCATGATGCCGATGTTGCGATACCGTTCGAGCGGATGGCTGCGGGCCATGATCGTGCTTCCTTAGCAATGTGGGGAGCGAGGCATGACGCCCGCTCCCCACGATATAGTCGGTTGCGTCAGCGGTGAAAAGCCACCGCCTGACGTTACCAGCGGTAGTGCGAGAAGGCGCGGTTCGCTTCCGCCATGCGGTGCGTGTCTTCGCGCTTCTTCACCGCGTTGCCGCGGTTGTTGGCAGCGTCCATCAGCTCGCCCGACAGGCGGGCCGACATGGTGTTCTCGCTGCGGTTGCGGGCCGAAGCGATCAGCCAGCGGATCGCCAGCGCCTGGGCACGTTCGAAGCGGACTTCGACCGGGACCTGGTAGGTCGCACCGCCGACGCGGCGCGAACGCACTTCGATGTTCGGCTTCACATTGTTCAGCGCATCGTGGAACACGCCCAGCGGATCGCGCTTCGCGCGGCTCTCGACGGTTTCGAATGCCGAATAGACGATGCCTTCGGCGACGGACTTCTTGCCGTCCAGCATCACCGAATTCATGAACTTGGTCAGAACCTCATCCCCGTATACGGGATCAGGCAGGATTTCCCGCTTTTCGGGACGACGACGACGAGCCATCAGATATTCCTTCAATCTTCAGCCGGTTCCGGAACCCGTCCGGGGCTTACTGGGGGTAGGTGGACTTCAGGCCGCGCAGGTCATGCGCGGCGCGAAATCACTTCGGACGCTTGGCGCCGTACTTCGAACGCGACTGGCGGCGATCCTTGACACCCTGCGTATCGAGCACGCCGCGCAGGACGTGGTAGCGAACGCCGGGAAGATCGCGCACACGACCGCCGCGGATGAGCACGACCGAGTGCTCCTGGAGGTTGTGGCCTTCACCCGGAATGTAGCTGATGACTTCGCGGCTGTTGGTCAGGCGGACCTTGGCCACCTTGCGCAGCGCCGAGTTCGGCTTCTTCGGGGTCGTCGTGTAGACGCGGGTGCAGACACCGCGCTTCTGCGGGTTCTGGTCCATCGCAGGGACCTTCGACTTGGCCTTCTGCGGTTCGCGGCCCTTGCGGACCAGCTGGTTGATCGTCGGCATGAAGCCCTTCACCTTATCTTGCGGTTACTTTGCCGGAGCCGTTCCTGTCAGAAATGCGCAAAGGCCACGCGGGCGAGAAACCCTCGGGGCCGATGTCTCCAGCAATGTTCAGCTCTTTGAACCCACATGCAGGCCAGTGACGGCTACGACGCCGACCCAGCGGGACGCGCGGCCTATACAGATGCTGCCGGGTCCGGTCAATGGGACCGACATGCAAACGGGCGGCGCGGGAAATGCCCCGCGCCGCCCGCCGGTCCGGCCGGTGCCGGGGAATCAGTTGGCGGTGTTGCCCATCGTCGCGTTCATCGCGTCGGGGGTATTGCCCATCATCGCGTCCCCGGCGGTCGTCACCGAATTGGCCTCGGTCTCCATCGGGTTGATCGCGATCATCTCGTTGCCCGCCTCGCCATCGTTGCGGAAGGCGGCATTGGCATAGACGTCGTTCGACACGACGTTCGCGTCGTTGGTCGTCGTGATCTCCTGTCCCCCGCAGGCGCCGAGCAGCGCGAGGACGGGAAGAGCGGCAGCGGCGGCGAAGCGCATCATGGCAGTCTCCGGGAAAGATTTTCCGGTCAACGTCACAGTCCCCCGCCCGTTCCGCCTGGGTCCGTCAGCGCGCGGAGAAGCCGATATCGATCGCAAAGCCGATCCACATCGCCGCCAGAATGCCGGTAGAACCGAGGAACAACGCGAATCGCAACCGCACCCGCCCGGCGATGTGCGCGATACTGTGCCCGGCCCGCAGCGCGACATAGCTCCACGCCAGCACGACCTGCGCCAACCCCGCCAGCCCGGTCATCAGCAGCAGGGGCACCAGTGCGAAATACAGGACCGGCAGTTCGAACAGATTGGCCAGATTTGCCGCGGGCCGTTCGACCGAGCGAAAATAGGCACGGCTCGCCTCCGCATCGGCAAAGTCGCGCGCGGTCGGTGGCTGGCGGCGCATATGCCCGATCCGGGCACGGAGCAGGGCGATACTGACGACGAAGATCAGCGCGACCAGCGCAAAGGTCGGCCACAGGATCGCCCGCGTCATCATCATCGCCACCCCCAATGCTGCGCGATCGATTTACCCGAGCGGGCGCGCGGCGTACAGCGGGCGGAGCCATCCAACCCGAAGCAAGACGATGCCCCCCCCTGCCCTGCCGATCGAAGGCGGCTGCCGCTGCGGACAGGTCCGCTTCCGCATCGATGCGCAGCCGATGATGACGATGGCGTGCCATTGCCGCGGGTGCCAGCAGATGAGTGGCAGCGCCTTCTCCTCCAATGTCGCGGTGCCGAGCGGGGCACTGACGCTGACGGCGGGAGAGACGGTGATCGGCAGCCTGCATGGCGAGCAGATCCGCCATCATCATTGCGACCATTGCAAAAGCTGGCTGTTCACGCGGTTCGATCCCGATCCGGGTTTTACCAATGCCCGCGTCGGCGCGCTCGACGATCCAGCACCCTTCGTGCCGTTCGTCGAAACCTGCACCGACCAGGCGCTACCCTGGGCCAGCACGCCCGCGCCGCACCGCTATCCTGGCTTTCCGCCGAACGAGGCGTTCGGGCCACTGCTTGCCGAATATGCAGCGCTCCACGCCGGCTGAGGCGCTTTCGCCGCACGGCGTCGGACGATAGGAAGCGGCGATGCGTATCCTGCTTGCCCTGTTGCTGCTGGCCTTTGCCGCGCCGGCATCCGCCCAGTCCGCCACCCGTGCCACGCCCGGCTATGTCCGGGTCCGGTTCGACACCTCGGCCGGACCGATCATCGTCGCGCTCGACGTGAAGCGTGCGCCCGCGACTTCGAAGAACTTCCTCGCCTATGTCGATGACGGGCGGTTCGACGGTACGGTCTTCTACCGGTCGGCGCGACGCAAGGCCGAACCGTCGCTCGGCTTCGTGCAGGGCGGCATCCGCACTGATGCGCGGCGCATCCTGCCCCCCTTCCCGCACGAGCGCACCGACAAGACCGGCGTCCGCCATGTCGACGGCGCGATCTCGATGGCGCGGCGGCCCGAGCCCAATTCGGCGGGCGGCAATTTCGTGCTGCTGGTCGGCGCGATGCCGAGCATGGACGCCAAGGGCGACTTTCCCGGCTATGCCGCGTTCGGCCGGGTGGTCGGCGGCATGGCGACGGTCAAGCGCATCCTCGCCAAGCCGACCGGCGGCGGGTCGGACGCGATGAAGGGGCAGATGATCCTCGACCCGGTCCGCATCGTGCGCGCAAGGCGGCTGGACGGGACGCCGAAACCGACCGGCGGACCGAAGCCGTGGCTGATCGACATCAAGCGGTAGCGGTGGTCCGACCCGGCAGGACGGTTCAGGCCGCCTGCATCTCCGCCATCGCCGCATCGTCCAGTTCGCTCGCCCGCACATGCGCCGGTCGATCGGCCAGCCGTCCGATATAGGCCATGAAGCCGTCGAGCTTCGGCAGCGTTCCGAACTGCGTGCCCCACATCACATGCGATCCGACATAGACATCGGCCGCCGTGAAGCGATCGCCCGCGATATAGGGATGCGCCGAGACCGCGGCTTCGAGCACCGACACGACGCGGTCGTAATCGCCATAGCCGACCATGCGCTGCTGATCGTCGGTCGGCGTCACGCCCAGCGAGCGGTTGGTGATCGCCTGTTCGAGCGGCCCGGCGGCGAAGAACATCCAGCGATGATAATCGGCGCGCTCGTCGGCCGCCGGCGCGAGGCCGGCGTCGGGAAAGGCGTCGGCGAGATAGGCGCAGATCGCGGCGCATTCGGTGACGATGCGACCGTCATGGACGATCGCCGGCACCTTCCCCATCGGATTGATCGCCAGATAGGCGTCGGCCTTCATCGTCCCGCCATAGCCGAGCATTCCGACGTCATAATCGGCGCCGACTTCCTCCAGCATCCAGCGCGCAATCCGTCCGCGCGACATCGGGTTGGTGTACAGCGTCAGTCCGGCCATGGTGCATCTCCCCTACGATTCGCCGGGAACAAAGATGGAACCTAGCCGCGCTTCGCGTCAAGTTCGCGATGGAGGAAGGCGGTCGTCCGCTCCCATGCCAGCTTCGCCGCGGCGGCATCGTACCGCATGGCCGAGGTATCGTTGTTGAAGGCGTGATCGACACCCGGATAGACGTAAGTCGTCGCGTCCTTGCCCGCCTTGCGCAGCGCCTCCCCCCATGGCAGCGCGGTCGCATTCACCCGCGCATCCTTCTCGGCGAGTTGCAGCAGCAGCGCGGCACGGACCTTGGTCGCCTCGGCCGGATCAGGCGCCGGACCATAATAGCTGACCCCGGCGGTCAGCGCCGGATCGGCCACCGCCAGCCGGTTGACGAACGCGCCGCCCCAGCAGAACCCCACCGCGCCGCTATGCGCACCGCCGCGCTCGCCCCGTGCCTTAGCGAGGAACGACTTCGCCTGCGCCAGCGCGAGGTCATAGTCGATCGTGCCGATCAGTTCGCGGGCACGATCCTCATCGGCAGGCGTACCGCCCTGCGGCGCAAGGAAATCGGGTGCGATCGCGCGGAAGCCCGCCAGTGCCACACGGCGCGCGACATCCTCGATATGCGCGTTCAGCCCGCGATTTTCGTGGATGACCAGCACGACCGGCAATGGCTGCTGCATGCCCTTGGGCGCAGCGAAATAGGCGGTAGCCGGCTTGCCCGCTTCGGTGCCGCTGCGTTTGGCGGTGTCGAGCCGGGGGTCGGCGGGTGCGATCTGTTGCGCGGCGGCCGGCGAGGCGGCGATCCCCGCGATCAGCGCTTCGGCAGCGGCGGCCGATCCGGCCAGCGCCACCATCTCCGCCATGAAGGCGCGCCGGTCGCGATGGTCGTGGGTAAAGGCGTCGTAGAGCGCGATCGCGCGGGCACGAAGGTCGGACATGGCTGCTCACTCCCGGTGGACGGTAGCAGCCTAACCGATTGACCCCGATACGCAAACGGCCCGACCGCTCGATGCGAGCGACCGGACCGTACGGACCGTTCGGGTGCGGCTCAGCGCTTGAACGGATCGAAGAACGAGGTCGACGATTCCGGCAGTTCGCCGCGCTCGGCCAGTTCGGCGTCGCGCGCCGCCTGGGTCCGTTCGTTGCGCAACTGTTCGATCAGCGCCTCGCGATCGCCCTCCAGCCGGGTATCGGTCGGCGCCTCGATTCCGGCGGCCTTCGCCGCCTTGCCGACCAGCGCGTCGAGTTCGCGCTGCGAGCAGAGACCCAGCGTGACCGGGTCCTTCGGCACGATGTTGCCGATGTTCCAATGGGTACGGTCGCGGATCGCGGCTATGGTCGTGCGGGTGGTGCCGATCAGCTTGCCGATCGCGCCGTCGCTGATTTCCGGATGGTTGCGGATGATCCACGCGATGCCGTCCGGCTTGTCCTGCCGCTTGCTGACCGGGGTATAGCGCGGCCCCTTGGTCCGGCGGACCTGTTCCGGGCCCTTCATCATGACCAGGCGGTAATCGGGGTTCTTCTGCCCCTTCTCGATCTCTTCCATCGTCAGTTCGTGCGCACGCACCGGATCGCGGCCGGTCAGCTTGGTCGCGGCGGTATCGTCGGCGATCGCCTGCACCTCGAGAACATGCAGGCCGCAGAAATCGGCGATCTGCGGAAAGGACAAGGCGGTGTTGTCGACCAGCCAGGAAGCGGTCGCGTGCGGCATCAGCGGCTGGGCCACGACGGGTCTCCGAAATAGAAAGGGCCGCCCAAACCGGGCGGCCACGTTGGGTACGGACTTAGTACCGCTCGCCGCAAAGGGCAAGCGGTCGCGGGATTTGGCGGTTTGCGGCGGTTCAGGCCGCGTCGGCGATGGTCAGCACGATCTTGCCGACATGGTCGCCCGCCTCCATCCGGCGATGCGCCTCGTCGGCGCGGTCGAGCGGAAAGGTCTTGTCGATCACCGGGCGCAACCGCCCCGCCTCGACATGCGGCCATACGGTGCGCGACAATTCGTCGGCGACCATTTCCTTGAACGCCGCATCGCGCGCACGCAGCGTCGATCCGGTCAGCGTCAGGCGGCGGCGCATGATATCCCAGAGCGGCACGGTGGCGCTCGCCCCGCCCTGCACCGCGATCGACACATGACGGCCATCTTCGGCCAGACATTTGATGTTGCGGGGGACGTAGTCGCCGCCGACCATGTCGAGCACCACGCTGACGCCCTTGCCGCCGGTGATCTCGGCGACCCGTTCGACGAAATCCTCGGTGCGGTAGTTGATCGCATGTGCCGCGCCCAGATCGAGCGCCGCGCGCGCCTTCGCATCGCTGCCGACGGTGACGATCACGTCGAGGCCGAAGACGCGGCCCAGAAGGATCGCCATCGTACCGATGCCGCTGGTGCCGCCATGGATCAGCACAATGTCCCCCTCCGCCGCATAGCCGCGTTCGAACAAATTTGTCCACACGGTGAACAGCGTCTCGGGCAGCGCCGCCGCCTCGACCATGGACAGCGTTTCGGGGACGGGCAGGCACTGGCCGGCCGGAACCGCGGCATATTCGGCATAGCCGCCACCCGCCAGCAGCGCGCAGACCGGCTGGCCCAGCCAATGCGGCTCGACCCCCTCGCCCAGCGCCACGACCTCGCCGGCAATCTCCAGTCCGGGGATCGAGGATGCACCGGGCGGTGGCGGATAGCCGCCGGTACGTTGCAGGACGTCGGGCCGGTTGACCCCGGCGGCGGCGACACGGATCAGCACCTCGCCCGGCGCCGGTTGCGGCGTCGGACGCTCGACGATCGTCAGGACCTCCGGGCCGCCGGGTTCGGCCGGATCGATCGCACGCATCGCCGCTGGTACGTCCATATAGTATTTCCCCTGCACGGCGGCGTTATTGACATCGTCGGCCACAGGGTCAACGCTGCATGCAATGGAACCCGACGAAAATGTTAACCATGTTCGTGGCAACCTGCTCGCCATGCTGTTGCGCGAGGATCTCGACCCGTTGTCACAAGAGGAGCTGACCGCGCGAATCGCCGCGCTGGAAGGCGAAATCGCGCGATGCCGTGCGCGAATCGATGCCGCGCGCAGCCACCGGGCCAGCGCCGATGCGCTGTTCCGGTCATGAGATGTTCCGCCCCCCGCTTGATGCCGGGCGGCGGCATACCGACATGGTGGAAGACCCGGGCAACCGGGACGCAGGGCCGGCGCGTTCTCGCCGGCCGACCGGAGTGAATTGAATGCCATCCTTCGCATCCGCATTGGAATCCACGCTGCACAAGGCGCTCGAGGCCGCATCCTCGCGCCGGCATGAATATGCCACGCTCGAACATCTCCTCTTCGCGCTGACCGACGATCCGGACGCGGCGAAGGTGATGACCGGCTGCGGCGTCGAACTCGACGAACTGCGGACGACCGTCGCCCATTATCTCGACACCGAACTCGACACCTTCAAACTGGACGCCGCGACCGATCCGTCGCCGACCAGCAGCTTCCAGCGCGTCGTGCAGCGCGCGATCCTGCACGTCCAGTCGTCGGGCCGCGACGAGGTGACCGGCGCCAATGTCCTGGTCGCGATGTTCAGCGAGCGCGAGACCTATGCCGTCTATTTCCTGCAGCAGCAGGATATGAGCCGGCTCGACGCCGTCAGCTTCATCAGCCACGGCGTCGGCAAGGGCGGATCGACCGCCACCGAAACCCCGACGCCCAAGGGTGCCGAGGAAAAGGAAACGCCGAAGCCCGCCGAAAAGGGCAAGGGCGAAAGCGCGCTCAAGCAGTTCTGCGTCGATCTCAACGAGAAGGCGAAGACCGGCAAGGTCGATCCGCTGATCGGACGGTCGGCCGAGGTCGACCGCACGGTGCAGATCCTGTGCCGCCGCTCGAAGAACAACCCGCTCTATGTCGGTGATCCGGGCGTCGGCAAGACCGCGATCGCCGAAGGGCTGGCGCGCAAGATCGTCGAGGGCGACGTGCCCGAGGTGCTGCTGCCCGCGGTCATCTATTCGCTCGACATGGGCGCGCTGCTTGCCGGCACCCGCTATCGCGGCGATTTCGAGGAACGGCTGAAGCAGGTCGTGACCGAGCTGGAAAAGCTGCCGCACGCGGTGCTGTTCATCGACGAAATCCATACCGTCATCGGCGCCGGCGCGACCAGCGGCGGGGCGATGGACGCGTCGAACCTGCTCAAGCCCGCGCTGTCGGGCGGGCAGATCCGCTGCATCGGCTCGACGACCTACAAGGAGTTCCGCAATCACTTCGAAAAGGATCGCGCGCTGCTGCGCCGGTTCCAGAAGATCGACGTGAACGAGCCGACCGTCGAGGATACGATCAAGATCCTCACCGGCCTGCGCAGCGCGTTCGAGGAGCATCACAAGGTCAAATACACCCCCGATTCGATCAAGTCGGCGGTGGAATTGTCGGCGCGCTACATCAACGACCGCAAGCTGCCGGACAAGGCGATCGACGTGATCGACGAAGTCGGTGCGATGCAGATGCTGGTGCCTGCGCCCAAGCGGAAGAAGACGATCACCGCCAAGGAGATCGAACAGGTCATCGCGACGATGGCACGCATCCCGCCGAAGACGGTGTCGACCGACGATACGCGTGTGCTCGCCAATCTCGAACTCGATCTGAAGCGGGTGGTGTTCGGGCAGGACGACGCGATCAAGGCGCTGTCCTCGGCGATCAAGCTGTCGCGCGCGGGCCTGCGCGATCCCGACAAGCCGATCGGCAACTATCTGTTCACCGGCCCGACCGGCGTCGGCAAGACCGAGGTCGCGCGGCAGTTGTCGGAGATCATGGGCATTCCGCTCCAGCGCTTCGACATGTCCGAATATATGGAGCGCCATTCGGTCAGCCGGCTGATCGGTGCCCCGCCGGGCTATGTCGGTTATGATCAGGGCGGATTGCTGACCGATGCGATCGACCAGCAGCCGCACTGCGTCCTGCTGCTCGACGAGATCGAGAAGGCGCATCCGGACCTGTTCAACATCCTGTTGCAGGTGATGGATAACGGCAAGCTGACCGACCACCACGGCAAGACCGTCGATTTCCGCAACGTCATTCTCATCATGACGACCAATGCGGGCGCGTCGGACATGGCCAAGGAATTGATCGGCTTCGGCCAGATCGACCGCGAGGACGTGCAGGAGGAAGCGGTGAAGAAGCTCTTCACCCCTGAATTCCGCAACCGCCTCGATGCGATCGTCCCGTTCGGCTATCTTCCGCCGGAAGTCGTCGCGCGGGTGGTGGACAAGTTCATCCTCCAGCTCGAACTGCAGCTGGCCGATCGCGGCGTCCATATCCGCCTCGACGAGCCGGCAAAGACGTGGCTGACCGAAAAGGGCTATGACAAGCTGTACGGCGCGCGTCCGATGGGCCGCCTGATCCAGGACAAGATCAAGCAGCCGCTGGCCGAGGAACTGTTGTTCGGCAAGCTGGTCCATGGCGGCGAGGTCAATGTGAAGCTCAAGGACAATAGCCTGTCCTTCGAGATGACCCCGGCGGCGCCGAAGAAGCCGCGCAAGCGCGGCAAGACCACGGCGGAAGCCTGAAGACGACACCGCCCCGCAGAACGATCTGCGGGGCGGTTTTCGTTTGTGCGGCGGCGGACCGCGCTTATTGCCTGTCGTTGCGCGCGGCGCGCTCGATCGATCCGTCGACCCGCTCCACTTCCAGCGCGACGATCCGCCCGCCCTGTTCGACGAAACGGAAGCGCGACAGCGGATCGCCTTCGGGCGCCATGACGTTCCCCCCGACCGGAACCAGTACGGATGCCGGCCGCGATCCCCGGCTGGACATCAGGTGTTCGCCAGCGACAACAAGTTTCCGGTCGCCATAGACTCCCGCATACTCCCCCAACGCCCGCCCCGATTTCACCCCGGTCGCCAGTGCGCGGTAGAAGACGGCCAGCCGCTCCGCCTCGCGCTTTTCATCGGCCGTGGCCGTCGTTGCGATCCGGGCCATCGCCGCCGCCTGCGCGGCCGGCAGCGCACGGTCGGACGACACCGCAATCGCCGGGGTAACGCCGACCGCTTCCCAGTCCCTGCCGGTCTTCAGGCTGATCGCCCGGCCGCTCGACACGCTGAGCACATAGTTCTTGCCGACCGGCAGCAGGTCGTTGCGAAACCCCGCCCCGGCGGTGCGTTCGCCGACCAGCGTGCCGAAGCCCAGCGCCGATACATGGGTCGCGAATTCTTCCGCCGCCGATGCGGTATTGCCGCTGGTCAGGACATAGAGCGGTTTGCCCGCCAGGCTGAACGGCGCCCGGGGCGCAGTGGTCGCCTCGCCCGGCCGACCGCGCATCTCGAAGCGCATCAGCGGCGTGCCCTCGGCCACGAAATAGCTGGCCAGTGCCGCGACCGCGCCCGGCGATCCGCCGCCGTTGCGGCGGAGATCGATGATGTACGCGTCGCCACCCCGCAAAAACTGCATCGCGCCGACGATCGCCGCCTCGGCCTCCGGCGTGCCCCAGGCGAACCCGTCATAGGCGATCATGCGGACATTGCCCGGCAGCACCTCCATCGCCCGCACCCCGCCATTCTGCCGCGCGATCATCCGCGCCAGGGCCGGGGGCATGGCGGCGTCGTCGTCGGGCAGCGGCTGACTGCCCAGCATCGCCGCCATTTTCGGGTCGTAGCGTATGCCCAGATGCTTGTCGGCGGTGACCGTACGCAGATCGGCATTGATCCGCTCTGCCAGCGCGTCTCCCGACAGGCCGCGATACCGCTCCGGCGCGGCGAGCGCCGCGCTCAGCTTCGCAGCCGTATCGGGCAGGACATAGCGTTCGGCGATCGCCGTGCGGGTGGCGGCAACGACCGCGGCGGGGTCGTCGGCCGGCGCCTGCGCGACGACAATGCCCGGCATGGTGAGCGACAATGACAGAGCGACGATCCAGCGATGCATATTCCCTCCCGGTGACGAGCGGCGTTATCGCTTGGCGCCCCTGCCCGATTTCGGCAAACATCGTGCGGCCACCGCCGAAAACCGGCAATGCCGCAGGGGATATGGACGGGAATGCGCGATCTGGATCGCTATGATCGCGAACTGCTGCATTGGCTGCAACGCGACGCACTGCGCACTGCCGAGGATCTGGCGCGCGACGTCGCCCTTTCACCGTCCGCGATCACCCGCCGGGTGCGGCGGATGCGGGAGGACGGGACGATCGTCGCCGATGTCTCGATCGTGTCCGATCGGGTCGGACCTTTTCTGTCGGCGCTGGTCGACATCCAGCTCGACCGCCACGCCTTGCCGCATATCGATGCGTTGCTGCGGCGGCTGGACGCAACGCCGCAGGTACAGGCGATCCTGGAGGTCACCGGGACCTTCGACCTGACCCTGATGGTCGTGGTCGCGGACATGGCCGAATATAATCGCTTCGCCGATGCGATGCTGGCCGACGATCCGGTCATTCGCCGTTACGAGACGCGCTTCGTCAAGAAGCGGCGCAAATGGTCGGCGGCCCGGCCACTC
Organism: Sphingomonas sp. BL-S-05; assembly: GCF_055521695.1. Lineage (NCBI taxonomy): Bacteria > Pseudomonadati > Pseudomonadota > Alphaproteobacteria > Sphingomonadales > Sphingomonadaceae > Sphingomonas > Sphingomonas sp. BL-S-05. The sequence continues at coordinate 2,203,416 of NZ_CM145499.1, forward strand.
GACTGAGGGGCGGCGGTGCCGGCACCGCCGCCCGTCCGTCCTATTGCAGGACGACCGTCACCGCGCGCCGGTTCTGCGCCCAGGCGCCTTCGTCGGAGCCGAGCGCCAGCGGACGTTCCTTGCCATAGCTGATCGTGGTGATCCGCGACGGCGAAATGCCACGCGTTGCCAGATAGCTGGCCGCCGCATTGGCGCGGCGGTCGCCCAGCGCGAGGTTGTATTCGCGGGTGCCGCGCTCGTCGCAATGCCCCTCGATCGTCACGCGGACATTGGGATAGCGTGCCAACCACTGTGCCTGGCTGTCGAGCACCGCGCGGGCCGATGCGTCGATATCATATTGGTCGAGCCCGAAATTGATCGTGTCGCTGGCCACCGATTGCTGGAAATCGGCGCGCGATCCCGGCACGACGCCGGTGGTGCCGGTGCCCGTCCCGGTCCCGCCGGTGCCGGCGTTCGGATCCACCGTCTGGCCCGGTGCCGGCGGCAACACCTCGGGGCGCTTCTTGGCGCAGCCGGCGGTCGCCAGCAATGCCGCGCCGACGATCAGCGTGGTCGAAAACTTGGTCATCAAAACCTCCCTTGGTCGTGTCGCACCCGCTACAATGCCCCTGTAACGGATTTGCCCCCGTTGGTGAAACCGTCAGGGCCGGATCGGGCCCCAGCTCGGGTCCGACCCGTCGAGCGCGGTCGGAATGCGGCGAATATTCGATCCGGTCAGGTCGACCGACCAGATCTGCGTCTTGCCCGAACCCTGCGCACTGCGGAAGAAGGTCAGCACGCGGCCATTAGGCGACCAGCTCGGCCCCTCATCCCCCCAAGCATCGCTCAACAACTTCTCGCCGCCGCCCGAGGGCGACATGATGCCGATGCGGAACGATCCCCCGCCCTGCCGGGTGAAGGCGATCAGGTCGCCGCGCGGGCTCCACACCGGCGTCGCATAGCGTCCGCCGCCGAAGCTGATCCGCTGCTGGTTCGAACCGTCGGCGTTCATGACATAGAGCTGCTGCGTGCCCGACCGGTCGCTTTCGAACACGATCTTCGACCCGTCGGGTGAATAGCTGCCGCCGGTATCGATGCCGGGCGCGTTGGTCAGCCGCTGCGGGCTGCCGCCCCCTGCCGGCACGCGGTAGATATCGGTGTTGCCAGCCTGTGCCATCGAGAACAGCACATAGCGGCCATCGGGCGAAAAGCGCGGTGCGAAGGTCAGCGACGCATTCTGCACCAGCAACCGCTGCCGCCCGGTGCCGAGGTCGAGGACGTAGATCGCCGGCCGTTCGTTGACGTAGCTCATATACACGATCGACTGCTGGTTCGGCGCGAAACGCGGCGTCAGTACGATCGACTGGCCGTTGGTCAGGAAGCGGTGGTTGGCCCCGTCCTGATCCATGATCGCCAGCCGCTTGATCCGCTTGCCCTTCGGCCCGGTCTCGCTGACATAGACGATGCGGCTGTCGAAATACGGCCCTTCGCCCGACAGCCGGGTATAGACCGCATCGGCGCATTTGTGGGCGGCACGGCGCCATTCGGCGGGCGGCACGTTGAATCCCTGCCGCGTCAGCTCGGTACGGCCGAACGTGTCATACAGATAGCAACCAATGGTCAGCGTCCCGTTCGCCTCCGCGCGGACATAGCCCTGCACCAGCGCCTGCGCGCCGCTCCACACGGCATAATCGGGGGACTGGACCTGCGCCATGGCGACGGCGGGCAGCCCTGCCGGACCGGCGGGCTTGAACAGGCCCGAATTGCGCAGATCGCCCGCGACGATCTCCGCCAGTTGCCGGCCGAGCGCGTCGGTCGATCCAGCGGGGGTCGAGGCAACCTGCGGGGTCGGCATCACCGGCACCGCGATCGGCAGCGGTTCGGAGATGCCGCCCTCGATATCCACCTCGACCTGCGCGAACGCGGCGGGCGCGGCCAGCACGCTTGCGAGCGCCGCACCAAGAGCCAGGGTCAGTTTCCGCATAAATCCCCTCCGGTCAGCCGGGCAGTTTGTAGTTGATGATGATCGTTTTCCAGCCGCCCTCATACAGTTCGTCTGGAAGCTCATAGGGAGCGCACTGAATAAACGCTGCGATTGCCATCTCGCCGACACGCTGCGCGTACCGTTCGTTTTCACTATCGACGCCCGTCTGCCCCCGAATAGTCGGCTTGGCGGCCAACGTACCATCGGGGCGCATATTGAGCACAACCTTCGAGGTGATCTGGTTGGCGCCCGGACCGGGGCTCGGTACCCGATTTGCGCAAGGCTGTACCTGCCGCCGAATCGCGGCACCTAGGCCGGCGACCTGTTGCGTCGATACCGCCGTGCCACGCGGCGCCTCCGCCTTGCCCGGCTTGGGGGTGTCGGCGATGCCCTTCAGGAAATTGTCGCCCAGACGTCCGCCACGCGGACGAGGTGCGGTGGCCTGGGCGTTGGTGCCCTGCCCCTTGGTCGCCGCAGGCTTGGCGGGGGCCGGTTTCGCCGGAGCTTTCGCAGCAGGCGCAGGCCGCGCCGGTGCTGGCGTCGGGCGGGCAGGTTGCTTCGCCGGCGCGGGCTTGGGCTGGGGCTTGGGCGTGGGGGCCGGTTTCGGCGCGGGCTTCGGAACCGGCTTTGGCACGGGTTTGGGAGCCGGGACCGGCTTCGGCACGGGCTTGGGTTCGGGCCGAGGCGCCGGTTGCGGACGCGGCGCCGGTGCAGGCGGCGCGGGGGCCGGTTCCGGGGTCGGCTCCTCGACTGCCTCGGGCGGGGCGGCGTCTTCCGGCGCACCGGTGTCGGGTGCCTGACTGACGGCAGGAGCCTCGGTTTGCTGCGGCGACGACTGTTCGGCGGCAACGTCTTCGGCGAAGCTGACGTCCATCGGCTCGTTCTTCAACTTCACCGGGTTCGGCGTGGCGAGGAAGCCGACCGACAGCAGGCCGAACAGGACGGCATGTCCCGCAACCGCAACGCCAAGCCCGATCTTCTCCGCCTTCTGCATCGCGTTATTGCGCCACGCTGATGAGCGACACCCGGTTCAGACCCGCGCGGTTCAGTTCGCCCAGCACGCCGTTGACCCGCCCGTAATCGAGCGTGCGGTCGGCGCGCAGCATCACCTGGCGCGGCTCGGTCGCCCCGGCCCCCGCCGCCGCGATCTTTTCGAGTTCGCCGGGCAGATTGTCGGCCGACACCTCGGCATCGTCGATATAGGTCCGGCCATCGGCGTCGATCGACAGCGTCACCGGCTGCTGCGTCTGTTCGACGGCTTTCGCGCGACTATCGGGCAAGTTCACCGGCACGCCGGCGGTCATCAACGGCGCGGTGACCATGAAGATGATGAGCAGCACCAGCATCACGTCGACCAGCGGCGTGACGTTGATCTCCGCCATCGGTGCGCGGCGCCCCTTCCCCTTGGCGGACGGCAGGTTGATGCCCATCGCTCAGACGCCTTCGAGCTGACGCGACAGGGTGGCGTGGAAGGCGTCGGCGAAGCGGTTCAGCCGTGCCTCGATCCGGTTCACGCTGTGGCTGAAGCGGTTATACGCGATGACGGCGGGAATGGCGGCGAACAGGCCGATCGCGGTCGCGAACAGTGCCTCGGCAATGCCCGGCGCGACGACGGCGAGCGACGTATTCTGTTCCGAAGCGATGGCGGTGAACGACCGCATGATGCCCCAGACCGTGCCGAACAGTCCGACGAACGGCGCGACCGACCCGACCGTCGCCAGCACGTTCAACCGGTCGGCCAGCGTCTCGCTTTCATCCGCGACGCTCGACGCCATCGCGGTGGCGAGGCGTTCGCGGGTGCCGTCGCGGTCGATCTGCTTCGACGCGGTCGATCGACGCCATTCGCGCACCCCCGACGAAAAGACGCGGGCGATGGCGGTGTCGCGTGTCCCCTGCAACCGATGAAAGGCATCGATATCCTCGGCCTGTTCGAAATCGGTTTCGAACCGGTCGATGTCGCGGCGCACCTTCCGCGCGCGGACGAGGAAGCCGATGATGATCGCCCAGGTCCAGATGCTTGCCGCAAGCAGGCCCAGCATCACCGCCTTCACCACCCAGTCGGCGGCGAGGAAGAGCGCGACCGGCGACATGGTCGCGGCGTCGGTGTTCACGAGTACGTCCATCATGCCTCTTTTTCGGTTGCGACCAGGCTCTGGAAGGTGTCGACCCAAGCGGCCGGCTGACGACGCGGACGGCCGTTCGGGGCCACGAACGCGACCTCGACCCGAGCCGATGCCAGTAAGAGCGTGTCGCGGATGACTGTCTGATGAATATCGACCGCCGCCGCGCGGACGCGCTCGACGGTGCTGACCACGACCAGCGCGTCGTTCAGTCGTGCCGGCGCCCGCCAGTCGAGTTGCATCGACCGGACCGCATAGGCGCCCTCGCCCGCTTCGTGCGCTTCGCGCTGGTCGATGCCGGCGATTCGCAGCATGTCGCTGCGCGCCCGTTCGAAATAGCGCAGGTAGTTCGCATGATAGACGACGCCCGACAGGTCGGTGTCCTCGAAATAGATGCGGACGGGAAAGCGATGCGTGCCGCCGACAAAGCGGCCGCCGGCCGGCTGGTCGGGGTCGGTCATTTGTCCGCTTTAACCATTGCCGCCGGACGGGGAAAGGGGTGACGGACCGCCGTGTACCGTCAATCGGCAGGCGGTTCGTTCAGGACCGTGATCTGCGTGAAGCCCGCCGATTGGGCCAAGTAGATGATTCCGCCGATTACCCGATACGGCGCCCCGACCCGACCGAGAACGGCGATCGTGACCGGACGATTCTTGTCGGGCAATGCCTTCAGCGCCGTCGACATCCGCTCCTGTTCGTCGGGTAGCATGAACTGCGCGCCTTCGATCGTCACCTGCGCCGCGGCGTCACCGGTCATCGTCACGCCGATCGTCAAGGGCGTTCGGGCAGCGGCAACGGGTGCGGTCATCAGCCCCAGTGCCGCCGACGTCAGCAAAGTGTTCTTCATCGCCATTCCTCAGTCGAACAATCCGTCCTGCGATCCGGCCGGCGGCTCGAAGCCGAGATGCTTCCACCCGCCGGCGTTCAGACAGCGCCCCCGCGCGGTGCGGGCGATCATGCCGATCTGGATCAGATAGGGTTCGATCACTTCCTCGATCGTGTCGCGCGGTTCGCTGAGCCCCGCCGCAAGCGTTTCGACGCCGACCGGCCCGCCGCGATAGACGTCGGCGATCATGGTCAGATAGCGGCGGTCCATCGCGTCCAGCCCCTTGGCGTCCACCTCCAGCCGGTTCAGCGCGGCATCGGCGGTGCGGGCATCGACGACCTCGACCCCGGCGACATTGGCGAAGTCACGAACGCGCCGCAGCAGCCGCCCGGCGATGCGCGGCGTGCCGCGTGCCCGCCGGGCGACTTCGGTCGCGCCGTCCTTCGCAATGCCGAGGCCGAGCAGCCCGGCGGCGCGGGTGACGACGCGGGTCAGTTCGTCGACGGTGTAGAATTGCAGGCGGACCGGGATGCCGAAGCGGTCGCGCAAAGGGGTGGTCAACAGCCCCTGCCGTGTGGTCGCGCCGACCAGCGTGAAGCGCGGCAGGTCGATGCGGACGCTGCGCGCCGACGGCCCCTCCCCGATCATCAGGTCGAGCGCGCGGTCCTCCATCGCCGGATACAGCACTTCCTCGACCGCCGGATTGAGACGGTGGATTTCGTCGATGAACAGGACATCGCCGTCCTCGAGGTTGGTCAGCAATGCCGCGAGGTCGCCCGACTTGGCGATGACCGGGCCGGAGGTGGCGCGGAACCCGACGCCCATTTCGCGCGCGACGATCTGCGCCAGCGTCGTCTTGCCAAGACCCGGCGGCCCGAAGAACAGCACATGGTCGAGCACATCGCCCCGTCCGCGGGCGGCATCGATGAACACGCGCAGATTCTCGCGCGCTGCCTGCTGCCCGACGAACTCATCCAGCGCCTTGGGTCGCAGCGCGGCGTCGACGTCATCGGGGCGGCGGATCGGGGTGGTGATACGGTCGTCGGTCACGACTGTTCCCTAGCTGTTCGCGCGGGTTGAAGAAAGCGACTTCAAAATCCTCCCCATTCATGGGGAGGGGGACCGCCGCGCAGCGGCGGTGGAGGGGGAGAGCCGCAAACGCATCGCACGTGGCTCCCCCCTCCACCAGCCTGCGGCTGGTCCCCCTCCCCGCAAAGCGGGGAGGATCTAAGACCGCGACGCCTTGCGCAATGCCAGCCTGACCATGGCGTCGAGGCTCGCTCCCGCCCCCAGTTCCTCGGCCGCCTTGCCCACCGCCGTCGCCGCCTCGGCAGGCCGGAAGCCGAGGTTGAGCAGCGCCGACACCGCATCCCCCTCGATCCCGTCGCCGCCCGCCGCCGGGGCAATCGCACCCGGACCGATGGCAATGCCGCCGACCTTGTCCTTCAATTCCATTGCGATGCGCTGTGCCAGCTTCGGGCCGACGCCGTTGGCGCGGGCGATGCTGGCCTTGTCGCCGCGCGCGATCGCGGTGCGGACTTCCTCGGGCGACAGCGTCGACAATATGCCGAGCGCCACCCGCGCACCGACGCCCTGTACGCCGGTCAGCAGGCGGAACCAATCGCGCTCGTCCGCCGTGGCGAAGCCGACCAGTCGGATGAAGTCCTCGGCGACAAGCATCTCGGTATGGATGGTGACGATGCCGCCGACCGGCCCCAGCGCCTGCAACGTCCGCGACGATGCGCCGACCAGATAACCGACGCCGTTCACATCGATGACCGCATGGTCGATGCCGGAGACGGACAGCGTGCCTTTGAGATGGGCGATCATGCGGGACTTCTCTCGATACGGCGTATCCCCGCGCAGGCGGGGATCCAGTGCGACAATCGGCGCCGGTTCTGTGTGGCTCTAGGTCCCCGCCTGCGCGGGGATACGGTCGCGGCAAGGGTCACGCGCCGATCCCCGTCGACCGCCGCGCCCGCGCCTGTGCACTGGCGAGGTGATGGGCATGAGTGATCGCCACCGCCAGCGCGTCCGCCGCGTCGGGACCGGACAGCTTCACGCCGGGCAGCAAATGGCCGACCATCGCCTGAATCTGCTTCTTGTCCGCGCCGCCGGTGCCGACCACCGCCTTCTTGACGATGCTCGGATGATATTCGCCGATCGCGAGACCAGCAGTCGAGGCGGACAGCAGCACGACGCCGCGCGCCTGCCCCAGCTTCAGCGTCGACTGCGCATTACTGTTGCCCAGCACTTCCTCGACCGCCGCGCCATCGGGGCGTTCGGTGCGGATCACTTCCCCCAGCGCACCGAACAACAGTGCGAGGCGGCGCGGAAGCTGCATCGACGGATCGGTGCGGATCTGGCCGTTGGCGATGTGCGACAGACGGTTGCCGTCGGCGCGGATGATGCCCCAGCCGGTGGTGCCGAGGCCGGGATCGAGACCGAGGATCAGCATGAGAAACTCCTCCCCGCCTGCGGGGAGGGGGACCGCCGCGAAGCGGTGGTGGAGGGGGAGCGCCACGCAGCACAGCGCTTGCCGAAGCCCCCCTCCACCAGCTTCGCTGGTCCCCCTCCCCGCGGAGCGGGGAGGATCGAGTTCGTCAACCCAGCTTCTCCATGACCTCGTCGGACACTTCGTAATTGCCCCACACGGTCTGGACGTCGTCATCGTCGTCGAGTGCGTCGAGCAGCTTGAACAGCGTCGCGGCATCGTCTTCGCCGACCGACACCATCGTCTGCGGACGCCATGCCAGCTTGGCGCCCTCGGCCTCGCCCAGCACCGGTTCCAACGCCTTGGCGACTTCGTGCAGGTCGCCCTGTGCGGTCCAGATTTCGTGGCCGTCCTCGCTCGACGTCACGTCCTCGGCACCGGCTTCCAACGCCGCCTCGAACACCTTTTCGGCATCGCCGGCCTTGGCGGGATAGTTGATCAGGCCGACCCGGTCGAACCCATGGCTGACCGATCCGGCGGTGCCGAGATTGCCGCCATTCTTCGACACCGCGGTGCGCACATTGGTCGCGGTGCGGTTGCGATTGTCCGAAAGCGCCTCGATGATGAGCGAAACCCCCGCCGGGCCGAAGCCTTCGTAGCGGATTTCCTCGTAATTCTCCATGTCGCCCTTCGACGCCTTGTCGACCGCGCGCTGGATATTGTCCTTGGGCATCGACTGCGCCTTGGCGGCGTTGATCGCCGCGCGCAGGCGCGGGTTCATGTCGGGATCGGGCAGGCCCATCTTGGCCGCGACGGTGATTTCGCGGCTGAGCTTGGAAAACATGCCCGACCGCTTCTTATCCTGCGCACCCTTGCGGTGCATGATGTTCTTGAATTTGCTATGGCCTGCCATCGGTGCCTCTTATTGGTTGCGCCCGCTCTACGCCCGGGCGACGTTTTGCGCCAGCGCGTCGATCTTCGCCTCCAGCGCCGCCAGCCGGTCGATCACGTCGCTGTCGAGCTTGGCGTGCAGCGCGAGGATGTCGATCTCCGCGCGCAAATTGGTTTCATAGTCGAGCCGCGCCGCCAGCCGGTCCTTTTCCGATTGCCGGTTCTGGCTCATCATGATGACCGGCGCCTGGATCGCGGCGAGGGTCGACAGCATCAGGTTCAGGAAGATGTAGGGGTAGGGATCGAACGCCAGCCCGAAATGCGACAGCACGTCGGAATTGAGCAGCATCCAGCCCAGCAGCACCGCCATGAAGGCGATGATGAACCCCCACGACCCGCCGACCGCCGCGACGCGGTCCGCCAGCCGGTCGCCGAAGGTCGATCGTGCGTCCGATTCGTCGGCCGCGTCGCGCGAGATCGGCGCGCCGCGTTCGATCGCGGACAGGACATGGGCTTCCTCCTCGCCATGCGGATCGCCATGCCCCTTCAGCAGTCGGGTCGCGATATGGATGACGCTGGCCATGTCCCTGCCCCCTTCGCCCGGTGTCAGATACCGAGTGCCTGCTTGTAGGTTTCGAGCAGCATGTCGGCTTCGTCGCGGTGATGCTTTTCCATGCGGCGCAGGCGGATGATCGTCCGCATCGTCTTCACGTCGAAACCGGTCGACTTGGCTTCGGCATAGACGTCCTTGATATCGTCGCTGATGCCCTTCTTCTCTTCTTCCAGCCGTTCGATACGCTCGATCAGCAGGCGGAGTTGTTCCGCCGAAACATTGTCGGTCATGCAGTCCTCGGATGTGACGAAATTGGTGAACGGGCGCGCCTAGCCGATCCGCGCGCCCGCCTCAACCGATCAGCGCGGTTCGGTGATCGCCGGCGGGTCGCTGGCCGGGAAACTGTCGTCGAGCGCTTCGTCCAGCGCGTCGTCGTCGCTGCGGTTCTTCGCGACGCTCTGCTCCATCTTCGCAATCTGTTCGGGGGTCGCCGGCTGCTGATGCTCCGCTTTCCACTGCGCATAGGGCATGCCGTACACCGCCTCGCGCCCTTCGTCCTTCGACATGCCGGCCGCTTCGCCCAGCCAGTCGCCAAGGCAATTGCGACAGAAACCCGCCAGCCCCATCAGATCGACATTCTGCGCATCGGTGCGATGTTGCAGGTGGCGCACCAGCCGGCGGAACGCGGCAGCCTGAGCCTGCTCGGAAATTGAATCGATTGTTGCCATCACATCGGCCTCCAAGGTTGATCGTTTACGAATAAGCACTAGAGGCAGGCGCGCAACGCCCGGAGAGTGATTATGACCAAGGCCATCAGCCCCCGTTCGCGCAAGGTTCGCGTTCTCGCCACGCTCGGTCCCGCCAGCAACACGCCGGAAATGATCGCGAAGCTGTTCGAGGCCGGCGCCGACGCGTTCCGGGTCAATATGAGCCATGGCGATCAGCAATCGAAGGTCGCGGTGATCGAGGCGATTCGCGGACTGGAGCGCCAATATGGCCGCCCGACCACGATCCTCGCCGACCTTCAGGGGCCGAAGCTGCGCGTCGGTCGCTTCGCCGAGGGGCGGGTGATGCTGGAGACCGGACAGCGCTTCACGCTCGACCGGTCGAGCGAACCCGGCGATGCGACCCGCGTCGAATTGCCGCATTCCGAAATCTTCGCCGCGATCGCCCGCGACGCGCGTCTGCTCCTCGACGACGGCAAGCTGGTGCTGCGCGTGCTCGACCATGACGACGACAAGATCGTGACCGAGGTCGTGGTCGGCGGCGCGCTGTCCAATTCCAAGGGGCTGAACGTGCCCGACGTCGTGCTGCCGATGGCCGCGCTGACGCCCAAGGACATTTCCGACCTGCACTTCGCGGTCGAACAGGGCGTCGACTGGATCGCGCTGTCGTTCGTGCAGCGCCCCGAGGATCTGGCGGAGGCGCGCAAGCTGATCGAGGGCAAGGCGGCGCTGCTCGCCAAGATCGAGAAGCCCTCCGCCGTCGCCCGGCTGGAAGAGATCGTCGAACAGTGCGACGGCGTGATGGTCGCGCGTGGCGACCTCGGCGTCGAACTGCCGCCGCAATCGGTGCCGCCGCTGCAAAAGCGCATCGTCGAGACCGCCCGCCGCCTCGGCCGTCCGGTGGTCGTCGCGACGCAGATGCTCGAATCGATGATCACCTCGCCCTCGCCGACCCGTGCCGAGGTGTCGGACGTGGCGACCGCCGTCTATGACGGTGCCGATGCGATCATGCTGTCGGCGGAAAGCGCGGCGGGCAGCTGGCCGGTCGAATCGGTCACGATGATGAACGACATCGCGCACGCCGTCGAACGCGACCCGGCGCATGGCGACCGCGTCCACTTCACCGTGCTGCGCCCCGATCCGACCACCGCCGACGCGCTGGCCGAAGCGGCGAAGAACATCGCCGCGACCGTCGATGCGAAGGCGATCCTGTGCTTCACCAAGTCGGGTTCGACCGCGCGCCGCATCGCACGCGAACGGCCGCCGGTGCCGATCATGGTGCTGACCCCGCAGATCGACACCGCACGGCGGCTGGGACTGCTTTGGGGCGTCCACGCGGTCCACACGCGCGACGTCGCGTCGTTCGAGGAGATGGTCGCCAAGGCGAAGCGCATGATCCTGCGCCACAATATCGCCAAGGCCGGCGACCGGGTGGTGGTCTGCGCGGGCGTGCCGTTCGGGACGCCGGGATCGACCAACGTGCTGCATGTCGTGCAGATCGTGGGCGACGAACTGAAGAACTACAAAGGCTTCGAAGCGTAAGGCTCCAATCCTCCCCGGCACGGGGAGGGGAACAGCGAAGCTGGTGGAGGGGGGCTTCCGCAGGCGCTACGTTCGCGGCGATCCCCCTTCACCCCTCGCTGGCGCGAGCGGTCCCCCTCCCCGTGCCGGGGAGGATTTAGGTTACGCCTGCTCGCTCCCTTCGACGTGCACATCGACGTCGAGCGCCTCTTCGCCGGCGCCCATGCGCACACCGGCAATCGGCGCGGCGCCTGCCGCGTCGAGCGCCACCGCGACGCGGATATGGTCGAGGCCCGAACGCCCGCCGACCGCCGGATCGAACGCAAACCAGCCGCCCGCGACATGCGCCTCCGCCCAGGCATGCGGCGCAAGCGTGCGGCGTTCATCGTCGCCCGACAGGCTGTATCCCGACACATAGCGCGCCGGCACGCCCTTCGCCCGCGCGGCGGCGACGAAGATCTGGGCCATGTCGCGCGGCGACACCCGGTCGTCGGCGGCCGCCTCGATCGCACTGCGGATCGCCGGAGTCGGCCGGCGGTCGAGTGGCCAGCGGTCGTGGATCGCCGCCGCCAGCGCGGTCATCCCCGCCAGGTCGCTGCCCGTGGCCAACGAAGCGATCGCATCATCGGCCTGGGTCAAGGGCGTCACCCGTCGGAACAGTTCAGGGGGAAACGGTTCGTCCGTCGCCTCGATCGGACCATCGCTCTCGCTCAGCAACGCTTCGCCGGTGACGGTCAGGCACAGCGTCTCGACCGGCCCCTCGGCATAAAGCATCCGCGTCAGATTGCCGTAGCCATCGATGCTTTCGCGCAACCGCGCGTCGCAATCGACGTCGATCCGCCAGTTGACCACCGTTTGGTGGCTGGTGTCGCCGGGGAAAAGGCGCAGCAGCTGGACGATGCGCGCCTGCGGTTCGGTGAAGCGATACCGCGTCTCATGTTGGACCGACAGCCGCATCAGATGAAGCGGAACTGGCGGGCAATCGCGGCGTCGAGCATCGCATTCTCCCGGATGAAGGCGGTCAGATATTCGTGCAGCCCGCTGACGATCACCTCGTGCGCGCGCGTCTTCTGCATCCGGGCGAGGCGTGCGCGGGCCATACGGTCGGCCTCTCCCTGAAACCCGGTGCGCTTGCCGAGCATGTTCAGCATCTCGACCGTTTCATCGACGCACGCCGCCAGACTGCGCGGCACTTCGCCGCGCGACAGCAGCAATTCGATGACGCTCGCCGGTTTCAGCCCGTCGCTGTACAGCCAGCGATACGCGGTGACCGCCGACACGGTCTGCAGGATGGTGGTCCATTGATCCCGGTCGATCGCACCGCCGATCCGCTCCCCTTCGGGCAGCAGCAGGTGATATTTCACGTCGATCAGCCGCGCGGTGTTGTCGGCGCGCTCGATCGCCGCGCCGAGCTGCACGAACCACGTCGCCTCATTCTTCATCATGCGCTGCACCGCGCCCTCGAACCCGCGCGCCTCGGCCTTGATCGCCTCGACGAGGTTGAGGATATCCTCGCCCTCTTCACCGCGCGGCGCGTTGAAGACGATCCATGCCCGGTTGATCGCGGTCCATGCGTCGCGGGTCAGCGCCGTGCGCACCGCCTTCGCATTGTTGCGCGCGGCGTCGAGGCACCACAGGATCGATCCGGGGTGGCTGCGGTCGCAGGTCAGGAAGCGCGCGACCGACCCTTGTCCGACCGCCTGTCCGGTCGCGGCGAAACTGTCCTCGGTATAGCTGACCGCCAAAGCGCTGGCCCAGGCCGCATCGCCCGCCGGCCGCGAGGACAGCGCATCAAGCCGCACCGTCGCCTCGACCAGTCGCGCGAGGAAATCGGCACGTTCCACATAGCGGCCCAGCCAGTAGAGCGAGGCGGCGGTGCGCGACAGCATCGCCATCTCAGCGCCCTCCCTGCGACTGGGTCATGCCGCCCATCGCCTGCGTCTGCATGGGCGGATCGTCCATCAGCACGAAACTGTCCTTCGTTCCGCCGCCCTGGCTGGAATTGACGACCAGCGATCCTTCCTTCAGCGCGACGCGGGTCAGACCGCCCGGCACCACCTGCACCTTGTTCGCACCGGTCAGCACGAACGGGCGGAAATCGACATGGCGGGGGCTCAGTCCCTTCTCGGTCAGCGTCGGCACCGTCGACAGCGCCAGCGTCGGCTGCGCGATGTAGCGCTGCGGCTCGGCGATCAGGGCGCGGCGGAAATCCTCGATCTCCGCCTTCGACGCCGTCGGCCCGACCAGCATGCCATAGCCGCCCGATCCGTCGACCAGCTTCACCACCACTTCGTCGAGATGGTCGAGGACATATTTGAGCGCGTCGGGCTCACGACAACGCCACGTCTCGACATTGGGGAGCAGCGGCTCGCTTTCCGAATAGAATTTCACGATCTCGGGCATGTAGCTGTAGATCGCCTTGTCATCGGCGATGCCGTTGCCCGGCGCGTTGACCAGCGCGACATTGCCCGCGCGATAGGCGGCGATCAGCCCGGGCACACCCAGCAGCGAATCGGGGCGGAACACGACCGGATCGATGAAGTCGTCGTCGATCCGGCGATAGATCACGTCGACCCGCACCCGTCCGGCGATCGTCTGCATCCATACCACATCGCCATCGACCACCAGGTCGGCCGGCTCGACGAGTTCGATCCCCATCGAATCGGCAAGGAAGCTGTGTTCGTAATAGGCCGAATTGAAATGGCCGGGCGTCAGCACGACGCAATTCGGATGCGCCCCTGCTCCCGGCGGCGCGACCGATCGCATGGTTTCCAGCAGCAGGTCGGGATAGCTGTCGACCGCCGCCACCCGGAAATTGCGGAACAGTTCGGGGCACAGCCGGATCATCGCCTCGCGATTTTCCAGCATGTACGACACGCCCGACGGGGTGCGGGCATTATCCTCCAGCACGAAGAATTCGTCGGGGCCGGTCCTGACCAGATCGATGCCGCAGATATGCGCCCATACGCCATGCGGCGGGCGAATGCCGGCGATCTCGGGGCGGAACTGGCTGTTGCCGAAGATCAGGTCGGGCGGCAGCACCCCGGCCTTCAGGATGCGACGCTCGCCATAGATATCGTCGAGGAACGCGTTGATCGCCTGCGTCCGCTGCACCAGCCCCTTCGACAGGCGCGCCCATTCATCGGCCTTGAACACCCGCGGCACGATGTCGAACGGGATGATCCGTTCCGCCGCCTCGCTATCGCCATATACGGCGAAGGTGATGCCCAGTTGGCGAAAGGTCGCCTCCGCCGATTGCAGGCGCCGTTTCAACTCATGGGACGGCACCTCGCGCATCCAGCGTGCCAGTGCCGCAAGGTCGTCGCGCGGATTGTCCGGCCCACCCTGTCCCCAGATTTCGTCGAACGCCTGCCCCATCCGTCCTCCAACGCCGCCAGCCGGTTATTTCTCCGCATGCTGCGATGCGAAAACGACGCTGGCAAGCCGGTTCGGACGTCAGGAAACCAAATCGGTCAGGGTCGCCGGCGTAAGTACCTGTGGCAGCACCCGTGCGTCGCGACTGCCGGGCGCATAATAAAGATAGAGCGGTACGCCGGCACGGTTGTGCGCCTCGATGAAGCGGCCCAGCACCGGGTCGCCATCAGTCCAATCGCCAACCAATACCCTGACACCCCCCCTGCCAAACGCATCCGCCACCGCCCGCGTCTCGATCGCGGCACGCTCGTTGACCTTGCAGGTCAGGCACCAGTCGGCGGTGAAATAGGCGAAGACCGGCTTGCCCTGTCGCCGCAGCGTCGCCAGCCGCGCCTCGCTGAACGGCTCGGCTCCGGCGATGCCGGGTGGGGCGGCTCCAGTCGGCGCGGCACGTTCGACCAGCGCCGTCGTGCCGATCGCCAGCAACAGCGCCGCGAGCCCCGGCCACCACGGCCGATCGCGTCCGCGCAGCTGCCGTCGTCCGGTCCACCACAGGCCGAGCGCCGCGAGCAGCAGCGCGGCGAGCCCCAACGCCATGCCGTCGACCCCCGCCTGCCGCCCCAAAATCCAAGCCAGTGCCAATGCGGTCAAGAACATCGGTACCGACAGGATCTTGCGGAACACGTCCATCCACGCCCCCGGCCGCGGCAGTCGACGGCGCAGCGCGGGTACGAAGCCAAGCAGCAGGAACGGCAGCGCCAGCCCGAAGCCGAGGCCGGCGAACACCGCCATCGCCGCGACGGGCGGCAGGACCAGCGCCGATCCCAGCGCCGCGCCCATGAACGGCCCGGTGCAGGGCGTCGCGACGAACGCCGCCAGCGCGCCGGTGGCGAACGCCCCGCCCCGCCCGCCGCGCGTGCCGACCTGCGGCGTCGGCAGTTCGAACAATCCGGCGAGGTTCAGCGCGATCGCCCCTGTCAGCACCAGCAACAGCAGCACGACGCGCGGATCGGTCAGCTGGAAAGCCCAGCCTGCCGCCACTCCCGCCGCACGGATGGCGAGCAACACGCCGCCCAGCAACAGGCACATCGCCACTGCGCCTGCGGTATAGGCGACGCCCTCGGCACGCGCATGCGCGGCCGACTCGCCCGATCGCGCAAGGCTCAACGCCTTGAGGCTGAGGATCGGAAAGACGCAGGGCATGATGTTGAGCAGCAAGCCGCCCAGCAGCGCGCCGGCAAAGGCGATCAGCGCGGCGCGCAGCGGCGCCGGTTCGGCAGGCGGAGCGACGGTGCCCGGCGTGGCGCGGATCAGAAAGCCTTCGCCTGGTCCGGTCGACAGCACGCCTTCCAGCGCGCCCGGCCGGCCGGTCCCCTTGGTCGAAACGGTGATCGAGTCGCCGTCGCGCTCGATTCGTTGTGGCGCGTCATAATCGACGGCGTTCTCGGTCAGCGGAAAGAAATAGGCATTGCCGATCGCGACCCCCGCCGGAAACGGTACACGCAACCGGAATTGCTCGCCCGGCTGGAAGACTGCCGGCGATCCGATCGGCTTGGGAAGCGCGCGGCGCCAACCGTCGAACTGCGATCGCCGGGCCGGATCGATCGCGCCGTCGCCGATCGTCAGGTCGGTGGCCAGCGTCGCCTTTTCCGGCACGCAGATTTCACGGGTGCAGACCAGATAGTCGATCGCCAGTCGTACCGGCAGCTTCGTGCCCGGAGCCAGGCCCGCCGGGACGCGCAACTCGGTCAGCAGCGTCCATGGCCGTTCATAGACATAATTCATGATCCCGGCGACGGTCAGCCGTTCGGGCACCGGATAGCGTAGCTCGCCGACACTCGCTCCGACCGGCAGCGTCCAGTCGAGCCGGGGTTGCGTTCCGACCGCGCCGGGATTGCGCCAATAGCCGTGCCAGCCGGCATCGGGCACCGATACAAGGGCGATCGCGACGCTGCCGCCCGCCGCGGGCGTATCGCTTTCGGCGATCATCCGCATCTGTACGTGGCGCTGCCCGGGCGTCTGGGCCGCAGCCGGCAACGCCGCGCCGAACAGCACGAGCAACAACGCGATTCGATGCCACACTATTCTTGCCGCTGTCATGGACGCGGGGTAGCGGAGATTCGGGACGGATGCACCGTCCGCGGAGTACACGATGCGTCTCGTTTCCCTTGCCGCGCTGTTGCTAGCGACCGTCACCCCCGCCTTCGCCCAGACCGCGACGCCGGCGCCCGCCGCCGATGCCGTGCCGCCGACCTATCCGGCGACCCCGCCCAAGCTGATCGTCGCGATCTCGGTCGATCAATTCTCGGCCGATCTGTTCGCCGAATATCGCGGCCGCTTTACCGGCGGGTTCGCGCGGCTGATGCAGGGCGCGGTGTTCCCGGCCGGCTACCAAAGCCATGCCGCGACCGAGACTTGCCCGGGCCATTCCACGATCCTCACCGGATCGCGCCCGTCACGCACCGGCATCATCGCCAATGACTGGGTCGACCAGCGCAGCAACACCCGCCCCGGCTTCAAGGTCTATTGCGCCGAGGACGAGCGCGTGTCCGGCTCGACCTTCGACGACTATACCGTGTCCGACGCCCATCTGATGGTGCCGACGCTAGGAGAGCGGATGAAGGCCGCCGACCCGCGCACCCGCGTCGTCTCGGTCGCGGGCAAGGACCGCGCGGCGGTGATGATGGGCGGGCACAAGGTCGACGAACTCTGGTGGTTCGGCAAGAACGGCTTTGTCAGCTATGCCGGTCGGACCATGCCGCCGGTGGTCGCCCGCGCCAACGCCGCCGTCGCCAAACGCATCGCCACCGCCCAGCCCCCAATGACGCTGCCCACCTTCTGTCAGCCGCTGGCACGCGCGGTACGGGTCGGCGACAAGACGGTCGGCACCGGCCGCTTCGAACGCGCTGCAGGCGACGTCGCGAATTTCCGCCGCTCGCCCGAATATGACGCCGCCGTCCTCGCGCTCGCCGCCGGGCTGATCCAGGACATGAAGCTGGGTCAGGGGCCGCAGACCGACATCATCTCGATCGGCGCATCGGCCACCGACTATGTCGGCCATGGCTATGGCACCGAAGGGAGCGAGATGTGCCTGCAACTCACCTCGCTCGACCAGAGCCTTGGCGAATTCTTCCGCGTGCTCGACGCGACCGGCGTCGATTATCAGGTCGTGCTGACCGCCGATCATGGCGGTAGCGACGCGAGCGAGCGGCTGGCCGCGCATGCCGTGCCCGACGCCGTCCGCCTTGACGGCGACTTCACCGTGGAACGCATCGGCAAGGCGATCGGTGAGAAACTGAAGATCGCCGGCCCGGTGCTGTACGGCGGCGTCAACGGCGATGTGTGGTACGACATCAAGCTGACCGCCGCACAAAAGGCGGCGGTCGAGCGCGAGGCGATCGCGATGTTCGCCGCCCATCCGCAGACGCAGGCGGTGTTCACCCGCGCGCAGATCCTCGCGACGACCGTACCGAACACGCCGCCCGAGACGTGGTCGCTGATCGAACGCGCGCGCGCCTCCTTCTACCCGCCACGCTCGGGCGACCTGCTGGTCGCGATGAAGCCACGCGTGCTGACCATCCCGCATCCGGTGGTCGGCACGTCGGTCGCGACGCATGGCAGCTTCTGGGACTATGACCGCCGCGTGCCGATCCTGTTCTGGCGCAAGGGCCAGGGCGGGTTCGAGGAGCCGTTCGGTGTCGAGACCGTCGACATCCTGCCGACGCTGGCCGCTACCATCCGCCTGCCGGTACCGAAGAACGAGATCGACGGCCGTTGCCTCGACCTAGATCCGGGTGATGGGACGACGTGCCGATAGGCACCGCCGGGATCAGACGTGATGGCCATGCGGCTTCGCATGGCCATCGACCCGCAAGTAACGGCGATCGAGTTCGTCGATCGTCGCCTGCTCGGTGCCGGACAGCTTGAGGAGCAGGTCCACCTTCGCTTCCATCCGATCATCATTTTCCTTCGACGCCGGCGACCCGGCGTAGAGGAAATAGGCAAGCCCTACGACCTGCCATAGCAATTGCAGAAATTCGGACTGCCAGTTCTCAAACGTATCGCGTCCCATTTCGACGAGATAGGCGTTCAGGTGGGGCGATTGCCCATGGTCACGGGCGGCATCGACAAAGGCGTACCAACCGAACACCCAGTGCCCGATGATCGATACCAGGAAGAACGCAACGGTGATCCAGCCATAAGCATATTTGCGCATGTCCATCTCCATTCGCCATACGACTGAAAACGAATGATTTTAGCAAAGGATCATCGCTTCTCGAACGTCCGGATGCCCGGTCCCAGCCGGTTCGTGCCCACCGCGACGCCGTCGCCGGTATAGTCGGCCACGAACGCCGGGCTTTTCGTCATACCCGGTGCGAGGCGCGCGTCATTGTCCTCGACGCGCAGGCCGCTGGCCGGGAAGGTCCGCTTCTCCGCGCCGACGACGATGAAGCCGGTCCAGTTCTCCTTCGCCTTGCCCTGGACGAAGACATTGCGCGCGATCAGCCCGGTCGCGCCTTCGGGCAGATCGATCATGTAGTTGGTCTTGTTGCCGCGACTGTCGTCGAAGCTCGAACCGGTGATTTCGATGCGCGGCGCGCGGATCTTAACGTAATGCCCACCGGTGCCGCGTTCGAAGCGCGAGCGTTTGATGACGATCGTGCCATTGTTGCTGAGATAGACCGCGTGCGAACAATCGGTCGTCTCGCACTGGCCCAGTCCGGCAAAGGTCGAGCGGTCGATGGTGATGCGCTGCTGCCCATCGGGGTTGCCGCCCAATATCCCTTCCTGACTGTCGAGGAAGGTCGAGTTGGTGACGGTCAGATCGCCAATCTCGGTACGGATGCCCGCGCCGTTACCGTCGGGAACGCGAATGCCGCGAAAGATGATGCCGTCGACCGTCGAGCGACGACCGCGCAGGACGAAGGTCGCCTTGCCTTCGCACGCGCCGCCGGCGAAGATCACCGTGCCGGGCACCCGCGCGCGGAAGGTGATGTCGCCGCCGCTCTGAACGGTGCAGTCGCGATAGGTGCCGGGCGCGATCAGGATCGTCGCCGTCCCATCGCGCACCGCGCTCACCGCCGCGTCGACCGTCGGATAGCTCTCGCCGGTCTGTTCGATGACGAACGGCGCGGCACGCTGCTGCGCTGGGAGCGGCGCTGCGCCGAGCAACAGGACGATGGGCAGGAAGCGGCGGCAGGTCATGGGGGCGGGCCTCGGTAGGGATCGCCCCGCTATGCGCCGTGATCGCAGCCGACGGAAGCGTCGGGTACGCCCTGCCCCCGTCCCGCCGCGATACGTCCGATCAGACGTTCAGCCGCGCCCGCATTTCCTTGCCGGGCTTGAAATAGGGAACGCGCTTGGCGTCAACCTCGACCGCTTCGCCGGTGCGCGGATTGCGCCCGACGCGCGCATCGCGGGCACGGGTCGAGAAGGCGCCAAAGCCGCGCAGTTCCACCCGGCCGCCATTGCGTAGGCGTTCGGTAATGGTGTCGAAGAACGTCGATACGATCCGTTCGACATCGCGCAGCGGCAGCGTGGGGTTATCCTGCGCAATCTTCTGAACCAGTTCGGATCGGATCATCTTTTCCCTCGGCATTCCAAGCATCTAGGCCGAAACCGGGTCCGGTCTGGCGGCTTACGCCTAACCTGAATTTATTTGAAACGACAATCCGCCTTTCGAATGAACGAAAAACGGGGCGCTCCGCTTTGGAGCACCCCGTCGATCGTCCTGTAAAGGAAGGAGAAGCTTACTTCTGCTCGCCGCGAGCCTTCAGCGCTTCGCCAAGGATGTCGCCGAGCGACGCACCCGAATCCGACGAACCGTACTGCGCAACGGCCTGCTTCTCTTCGGCGATCTGCATCGCCTTGATCGAGAAGGTCGGCTTCTTCGAACGATCGAAGCCGGTGACCATCGCGTCGAACTTCTGGCCGACCTGGAAACGCTCCGGACGCTGTTCGTCGCGGTCGCGACCGAGATCGGTGCGCTTGATGAAGCCGGTCGCGCCATCGTCGCCCTGCTGCACTTCGAGGCCCGCATCGCGGACTTCGAGCACGGTCACTGTCACGATCGCGTTCTTGTTCAGGCGATCACCCGCCTGCGCCGCGACCGGGCCGCCACGCTCGAGTTGCTTCATGCCGAGCGAGATACGCTCCTTGTCCGGCTCGATCGCCAGCACGACGGCCTGAACCGTCTCGCCCTTGCGGTGCAGGTTGAGCGCGTCCTCGCCCGAAATGCCCCAGGCGATGTCCGACATGTGGACCATGCCGTCGACGTCGCCGTCGAGGCCGATGAACAGGCCGAATTCGGTCGCGTTCTTGACTTCGCCCTCGACGGTCGAACCGACGGGGTGATCTTCCGCGAACTTCTCCCACGGATTGGCCTGTGCCTGCTTGAGGCCCAGCGAGATGCGACGCTTGTCCTGGTCGACCTCGAGGACGATCACGTCGACTTCCTGGCTGGTCGACACGATCTTGCCCGGATGGACGTTCTTCTTGGTCCAGCTCATTTCCGAAACGTGGACCAGACCTTCGATGCCCGGCTCCAGTTCGACGAACGCACCATATTCGGTGATGTTCGTGACGCGGCCCGACAGCTTCGCTCCGACCGGATACTTGGCACCGGCGCCATCCCACGGATCGCTCTCAAGCTGCTTCATGCCGAGCGAGATGCGCTGCGTGTCGCGGTTGATGCGGATGATCTGAACGCGGACGGTGTCGCCGATGTTCAGCACTTCCGACGGGTGACCGACGCGCTTGTACGACAGGTCGGTGACGTGCAGCAGGCCGTCGATGCCGCCCAGGTCGACGAACGCACCGTAATCGGTGATGTTCTTGACCACGCCGTCGATCACCTGACCTTCGGCCAGCGACTGGATCAGGCCCGAACGCTGCTCGGCGCGGGTTTCTTCCAGCACGGCGCGACGCGACACGACGATGTTGCCGCGCTTGCGGTCCATCTTCAGGATCTGGAACGGCTGCGGGATGTCCATCAGCGGGGTGACGTCACGCACCGGACGGATATCGACCTGCGAACCCGGCAGGAACGCCACGGCGCCCGACAGGTCGACGGTGAAGCCGCCCTTGACCCGGCCGAAGATGACGCCTTCGACGCGCGCGGTCTTGGCGAATTCGGTTTCCAGCTTGTCCCACGCCGCTTCGCGACGGGCGCGGTCGCGGCTCAGCATCGCTTCGCCGTTCGCATTCTCGACGCGGTCGACATAGACTTCGACTTCGTCACCGACCTTCAGATCGGCCTTCTGGCCCGGCGCGGCGAATTCACGCAGCGGCACGCGGCCTTCCGACTTCAGGCCGACGTCGATGACGGCGAGGTCGTTTTCGATGCCGGTGACGGTGCCGATGACCACGCGGCCCTCGAAGCTTTCCGAAGCACCGAACATGTCGTCGAGCATCGACGCAAAATCGTCACGGGTGGGATTTGCCATGCTGGCCATATAAATCTTGGTTCCTAAACGTATCTGTTTCCGGCCGGCCGGTTGTCTCCGGCGGTCTTTGACCGGCATTGCCGCGCGCGCCGAATACGACACGCGGCATTCCACGACCATGTCGTCACGAAAGGCTTGCCCCGGCTGTGCGGAAAGGACGCGCGAGCATCCGGCCTACGCGAGTCTGTGCTCGTCGAACCGGCGCGCCATACGCCTTTTGAGCGGATGGCGCAACGGGTTGGGGTTCGCGGGACGCTCGGAAAGAGGAATTGATTCACGCGAAGGCGCGAAGGCGCGGAAAGAAAAGGAGAAGGTAGATTTCGCGCAGAAGCGCGAAGGCGCAGAGAGGTTGCGATAGGGGCCGCCAACGCTTTCCGGCGAAGCCTTTCAGGATCGCAGCAACGAGTGATGACGGCCGCTGGCGCGGCAAGCGACCACCACGGGCACCGCCTCTCTGCTCCTCCGCGCCTCTGCGCGAAAATCCAACCTTCTTACTTCCTTCGCGTCTCCGCGCCTTCGCGCCTTCGCGCCTTCGCGTGAAAACCAGCTTACCCTCGCCGTCCCCCGCGATACGGCTTGGCCGAATGCCGCGGCGGCGCACCGGTCGTGCGACGCTGGGGGGCGGCGGGCGGACCCGACATCTGTTCGAACATCAGGTCATCGTCGGGCGTCGCCGTCCGCTTGACCGACGCGATGAACTTGGCCGCGATCGCCTTGGGGATTTCGAAGGCCGATTCGTCGTTGGCGATGCGGATCGCGCCGATCTCGCCCTTGGTGATATGGCCGCGACGGCACAGCAAGGGCAGCAGCCAGCGGGGGTCGGCATTGTGGCGCCGACCGACATTCATGCGGAACCACACCGTGTCCTCGAACCCCGGACGCGGCCCTTCCTGCCGTTCGCGCCGCTCGGGCACGCCACCCGCCGACAATTCCTCGGGCGCGGGCAGCTTGGCGCGATAGGCACGGACCAAGAGCGCGGCGATGTCTTCCGGCGTCTTTTCGGCCAGCAGGCGCGCACCCAGCTCGACATCGGCCTCGTCAAACTCGACCGGCTCGGCCAGCTTGGCGAGCAGGCGTTCGCGGTCGGCGGCATGGATCTCATCCGGAGTCGGCACGCCGATCCATTCGGCATTGATCTTCGCATCGCGCAACAGCCCCTCGACCCGGCGGCGGCGCTGATAGGGCACGATCAGCGCGGCGATGCCCTTCTTGCCCGCGCGACCGGTCCGGCCCGAACGGTGCTGAAGCGCTTCGGCATCCCGCGGCAACTCGACATGGACCACCAGGCTCAGCGACGGCAGATCGATGCCACGCGCGGCGACGTCGGTAGCGACGCAGACGCGCGCGCGGCGATCGCGCAACGCCTGCAACGCATGGTTGCGCTCCGACTGCGAATGCTCGCCCGACAGCGCCACCGCATCGAAGCCGCGCTCGACCAGATTGGCGTGCAGGTGGCGCACCGCCTCGCGCGTCGCACAGAACAGGAAGGCTGTGTCCGGCTCGTGCAGGCGCAGCAGGTTGACGACCGCATTCTCGATATCGTTCGGCGCGACGGTCATCGCCTGATAGCTGATGTCGCCATGGCCCCGCTCGGCCTCGCGCGTGTCGATGCGATACGCGTCCTTCTGATAGCGCTTGGCGAGCGCCACGATCGGCTTGGCAAGCGTCGCCGAGAACAACAGCGTGCGGCGCTCGGCCGGCGTACCGTCGAGAATCCCCTCGAGATCCTCGCGGAAACCCATGTCGAGCATCTCGTCGGCTTCGTCGAGGATCGCGACCTTCAGCCCCGACAGGTCGAGCGCGCCGCGTTCGAGATGGTCGCGCAGACGGCCCGGCGTACCGACGACGATATGGGCGCCGTGGGACAGGTTGCGGCGTTCGCGTGCCGCGTCCATGCCGCCGACGCACGACACGATGCGCGCACCCGTCGGACCGTAGAGCCACAGCAATTCGCGCGCGACCTGCAGCGCCAGTTCGCGGGTCGGCGCGATTGCGAGTGCAAGCGGCGTGCCGGCGCGGGGCATCTTGTCATCGGCGTCGAGCAGGTCGCGCGCCATGGCGAGACCGAAGGCAACGGTCTTGCCCGATCCGGTCTGTGCGGACACGAGCAGGTCGCGCCCGTCGGCTTCGGGAGTCAGGACGGCCGCCTGCACGGCGGTCGGGGCTTCATAACCGCGCGCGGATAGCGCCGCGGATAGCGGTTCGGGCAACGTCGAAAAAGGCATAATGCGCCAAATGGCCCCAAATTGCGGCTACGGCAAGGCCAAGCGTCGCCCTATCTTGGCGTTCCGCACCGACGCCGCGCCGTTTTGAACCGAATTCGTGGCGCTTGGTCGGCTGGCGTACCTGCCCGTTGTCGCTCGCCGCCCCCAAACCCACATCGATCGAACGAAAGGATTACCCATGTCGATCGATCGCCGCCGCCTGCTCGAACTGACCGGATTGTCGGGCCTTGCCGCCCTGATCGGCTGCGCGCCCGAAACCAGCGAAGCGGCCCCCAATTTCCCGTTCAAGCTGACCGATGCCCAGTGGAAGGCGCGGCTGACCCCGGCGCAATATACTGTCCTGCGGCAGGAAGGTACCGAGCGCCCGTATAGCAGCCCGCTCAACGGCGAGAAGCGCAAGGGCGTGTTCGCCTGTGCCGGCTGCGGTCATCCGCTATTTTCGTCGACGACCAAGTTCGAAAGCGGCACCGGCTGGCCGAGCTTCTATGCGCCGCTCAACGGCGCCGTGGTCACGAAGACAGACCGCTCGCTGATGACGACGCGGACCGAGGTACTGTGCGCGCGCTGCGGCGGGCATCTCGGCCATGTGTTCGACGACGGACCGCGCCCGACCGGCAAACGCTATTGCATGAACGGCGTGGCGATGACCTTCCGCCCCGCCTGAACCGGGAGCCGCGATCAGTCGTTGAGCGCGACGACTTGGCGAGCATGGGCGGGCTGGATGCTGGCGCCGCCGGCCGGTGCCGGCGGATCGACCTTGGCGATCTCCATCGGCGCGGCGAATTCGGCCGGAGCCGGCGCGTGGCTCGAATAGATGAAGCCGTTGGTCGGATAGGCCGAGGTGCCCAGCCCGCCCAGCGGACCGAACCACACCTTCACCTCGCTCCAGTCACCCGCCGCCGACACGTCGACGGCGCGCACGTCCCGCTCGATCCCGCCGCGCTGCGACCAGTTGGCATGGGTCAGCAGCACCTCGCGGTCGCTGACGACCTTCGACACCATCGCGACATGGCCGAAGCGCATTTTCGAGGTAGCGGCGAACGAAAGGACCGCACCTTCCTTCGGTGCATGGCCGCGTTCATACTTGCCGGCGGCCTGGCTCCACCAGGTATGGGCGTTGCCGAAAATCTCGACGCCCGAGATTTCGCGGGCATAGGGGGCGCATTGCCAGAACCGGGCCTGTGCCGGAGCCACCATCGTCAGAGCGCACGAAACCACCAGCGCAAAACGCGCTGCCAAAGCACCAAAATTCATCTGACCCCCACGGCCCCACGAATGTCTTGGGCGGCATGAAGCAGGGTTTTCCGCGCACGAAAACCCCATGCCCGGCCGATCGGGAACCAATTCCGACGAAGCGTGTTCGCGCGGCGATGACTGGCGGATGAACCGACCCCTGCCGATCGTTCGCGCCTTTTTCCATGCCCCGAACCAACATTCGTCCGGTCCCGGACGATGCGACGAACCGCATGACATTGATGTTGCAATGCAGCACCCGACATGATCGGATGTGTCGTCGACCGGGTTCCGCCACGTTCGTTCAGCAAGCTGTTAACCGTTTCCGCGTAACATCCGGTCGTTGGCAATTTGGGCGGGGAGTTGAAGATGGCGATTGCACGCAGACCAGCCGAAGGGGCGATGACGCTGGCCGAAATGAAGGAATTCGCGACGTTCTCGGCGGCGACGCAGCGCTACATCCGCCGCTCGCTCGACATCGGTCTCGATCGTGACGACGCAATGCGCCGCTGGTCGCGTGACGTGGTGGAAGCGGCCAGCATCCGCGCCCAGGCACGCATCTACGACCGCCTGCCCGACATTCGCGCCTGCATCCCGGAAGACAGCGGGCTCGACGCGACCGAGCCGTTCATGACCCCGCTGCTGATGGTCACCGCCTTCGATCTGGGACAAGGGCGGCTGACGACCTTCGGCGCCTATCGCTTCCTCTACGAACGGTTGGTCGGGGCGGAGGCGCGGCCTTGGCTACCCGCCGCCTTCTGCGCTTCGGCGGCGCTGCCGCATCTGCACCCGGAATTGCGCCGCAAGCTGCTCCAGTCGCTCAGTGAAGCCGCGGCAACCGCCTCGGGCTGGTCACTGCGGCAACCGGCCTTCTATCCGGCATGGGTCGAAAAGGTCGAAGCCGGCGCACCGATGCACTGACCGGTCGGCGGGGTCAGCGACATGCCCCGCCGAAACCGCGCGCCGCCTGATCGAAGTGAAAATGGTCGCGGTGCGCGGCGTTGTAATCGGGGGACAGGACCGTCGAGAACACGCCGCACGCCCCGTCGCGCACCTCGCGCAGGAACGCCGCCTTCGCCGCGTCGTCACGCCCCCGCCCCGCCGTCCAGTCGCCGACGACGCTGATCCGGCGACCATCATCGAGGACGAAGGCGGCAATATCCAGCGCGTTCGCCGTTGCATGCTCGCTGAACGCGCCGGTGTCGCGCCCGTACAGACGGCGGCAGTTGTAACTGCCGAAATTCTGGATACGCGCGACCGACGTGCCGAAATGCTTCTGCGCGGCGGGCTGCACGACCTGCCACTCCCATAGCGCCATGCCGGTCGCGACGCGGCACGACACGCCGACATCGGGGGTAATGGCGATGGTGCGCGATCCGCCGCCACGCATCCGCACCGCATCGTCATAGCCGCATTGTGCCGACCCTTCGCGCGGCGGCAGCACGGTATAGCGCACACCGGCGGCATCGAGCAGCGACCGGCACCCCGCGAAATCGCCGCGCAGATCGCCGATCTTGCCGCGCGTGAACATGCCGATCGGTTGCGACAGGTCCAGCGGGGTCCAGGGTACATCCTGCGGACGGCTGCGCGCAAAGGCATATAGGGCGAACGCGATCGCGGCGAGGATGGCAAGCCAGACGGCCAGGCGTATGCCCGCCGATAGCGCCGTCACCCGCGCACCGCGCGCGACGCCGGTTCGGCGGTAACCGGATAGCCGAGATCGTCGGGGATGCAGATCCAGTCGCCATCGCCGCGCGTTTCGACCCACGGCGTGATCGTCCGCACCGGCCAGCGCGCCGCCGAAGCGAATGCGGCATTGCTGTCGCAATGTTCGGCCAGTCGCTCAAGCACGCGGCGGGTCGGAAACAGCAAGGTCGCCTCGCCCCGGTCCGCCGCCGTCAGCGCGTCTGCGGCCGTCGTCCACATCACCCGGCTGTTCTCGGTCGCATCGACCCGCGCCTCGGCTGCCGTTTCGGGCGGACGGGCGAGGAAGAAATGCGTATCGAACACCCGCACCGGCACATGATCGGGCCGCCACCGGGCATAGGGGACCAGTGGCGTCGGATCGACCGGTCCCAGTTCCGACAGGGTAGCACCACCGGCCAGTGCGCGCCGCATCGATTCGACATCACCGTCGATTCCAATCGCGATTCCGGCTTCTTCTATCGTCTCGCGAATCGCCGCCAGCCGCGGAGCCAGATGATCGTCGCCCATCGCCAATGCCAACGCATAGTCCCCGGCGTCGATCCGCCCGCCGGGGAACACCAGTGCTCCGCCGGCAAACGCCATCGCCGCCGCACGTTCGACCATCAGGATATCGGGCGGACCCTCTGGCCGATCGCGCAGGACAATCAACGTGGCGGCGGGTATAGCTTCAGTCATCGCCGCCGACTTGGGGAGCAGCGAGAGCGATGTGAAGTCAGTTCGTCGACGCAGACAGTGGAGCAAGCGGCGGCGCGATCAACAGCCGCCAGCCATCGGGCAAAAAGTCCAGCGACATATAATAATAGAAGACGCAAGACCCATCGGGTCGATAGCTGCCGCCCTTCAGCAGCCCGACCGCAGTATTACCGAGGAACACCGGGCCGCCGCTGTCGCCCCCACGGCACCCCGGCCCGGCAACCGCGACCCAGGTTGGCAGGCATGGTCCACCGCACAGATCGCCCGACGGAGCGAAGTCGGTCATCATCACCTCGGCACAGCTGTAACCGCTGCTCTCACCGCGATGGCAGACGATGTCGCCGACGCGCGTACTTGCTCGACTGCGCTGTGCCTCGACGGTGCGGATTTGCGTCCGCGCCGCGTCGGCATAAAATAGCGGACGGACGGCATCAGGCGTCGCGTTGACCTGTACGTCATGGAAGCCCCAGCCCCATTGCCCGACAAAGGTCGTCGGCGTCACCGATCGGTCGGGCGCGATATGATCGAGTTGATCGGGACAATGGGCGGCGGTGACGATGCCGGTCCGCACGCCATCGGTCACGACGAAACCGGTCGTGCAATAATAGCGGCGACCATTGGTCGGATCGGGCCCGATCAGTCGCGATCCGCCGATCACCTCGCCTGCCAGATCCAGATCGGGCCGCCCGGTCGTGGCAACACGGATCGGCACCCCGGTCAGGTCGGCCAGTCGCCGCCGCAATGCGGCGACGTCGCCCCCGGCATCGGCAGCACCGATCTGGATCAGCAACGCCCCCCGTCGCGCATCAATGCCGATCGCCGGCGGCCTGGTGAGCATCGCCCGGATGGCCGCCTGATGCCGGTTCAGCGCGTCGAGCAGTTCGATTCGCGTCGACCGGGCACCGATGCGGAAACGGACCGGCACGGTCAGCTCGCCTGCGCCGATTTGGGCATCGGCGACCGGCCGGTTGCCGGTCAGCAGCACCGAGACCGCACCGTCCGGCTCGATGGCGATGCCCGCCAGCCGGTCGCGATAGCGCCCCTCGATCCAGTCGGTTGCCGCAATGCTGGCGATTTGCTTGCGGAGCAGAATGAGCGCCGCGGCCGGATCGATACCCCGGATCCGCGCGACTTCGGCGGCATCCTGCGCCAATGCGGCATCGGCAGAAACGACGGTGGCGGCGTCCTGCGCCGCAGCGGGATTTCCCACCACCAGCGCAAGCGCCGCCACCAGCCAACGTAGCATGTCGCTCAATCGAGCCGGCGCGCCAGTTCCTTATTGAGCGCCAGTGCCGCCAGCGTGCCGAGCGCACCCGACAACAGGTACAGGCCCGACGCGATCAGCCCGAGCTTGTCGGCCAGCGCCAATGCGACCAGCGGCGCGAAGCCCGCACCGAACAGCCAGGCGAGGTCCGACGTGAGTGCCGCGCCGGTATAGCGCGAATCTTTGGCGAAGTTCGACGCGACGGTCCCCGACGACTGGCCGAACGACAGGCCGAGCAGGATGAAGCCGGTGATCATGAAGGCGATTTCACCGGCATCGCCGCCGTTCAGCAGCAACGGCGCAAGGCCGGAGAACAGCGCGATCGCGACCGCGCCGATGCCCAGCAGCGTCCGGCGACCGACATGGTCGGCGAGCACGCCCGAGATGATGATCGCGAAGATGAAGAAGATCGCGCAGGCGGTCTCGATCCACAGGAAGCGGGCGATCTCCTGTTCGGTGAACAGCAGGATCCACGACAGCGGAAACACGGTGACCATGTGGAACAGCGCGAAGCTGGCGAGCGGCACCAGCGCCCCGATCGCGATCGTCTTCCATTCGCGGCCGACGGTCGGCAGCACCGGCGACGCCTTCAGCTCGCGGTTCTCGAACAGCGCGGTATATTCCGGCGTGACGACGATGCGCAGCCGGGCGAACAGCGCGACGACGTTCAGCGCGAACGCGACGAAGAACGGATAGCGCCAGCCCCAGCTGATAAAGTCCTCCGAGCTCATATAGGCGGTGAAGAACGCGAACAGCGCGCTGGCCACCATCAGGCCGAGCGGGGCGCCGAGCTGCGGGATCATCGCATACCAGCCACGACGGTCCTGCGGCACGTTCAGCGCCAGCAGCGAGGCCAGACCGTCCCATGCGCCGCCCAGCGCGATCCCCTGAAGGATACGAAGCGTCGCCAGCAGGATCGCCGACCATGCACCGGCCTGCGCATAGCTGGGCAGGAAGCCCATCGCCACCGTCGCGGTGCCGAGCAGGAACAAGGCGATGGTCAGCTTCGTCCCGCGCCCGTGCCGCCGGTCGATCCACATGAACAGCAGCGTGCCGAGCGGACGGGCGAAAAACGCCAGCGGAAACAGCGCGAAGGAATAAAGCGTGCCGGTCAGCCGGTCGACATAGGGGAAAACGAGCTGCGGGAACACGATCACCGACGCGATCGCATAGACGAAGAAGTCGAAGAATTCCGACGTACGGCCGATGATGACGCCGATCGCGATCTCTTCCGACTGGACGCTGATCTGCGCTTCGCCATTGGGGGACGTGTTGACCGCCCGGGCGTCGGCCTCGATCTCGCGGGAATGGACGAAGGCCTCGGCCATAGGGACTCCAAACGTTGCGCGGATGGGCGCGCGGGTAGACTGAATGTGCGCCCGTTATCGCAATGCACCAAACGCGGGGATAGGACAAAATGTCCTATCGCAGTGCAGCATCGGTCGGCATAGGTCGCGCGCATGATCCTGCCCCGCTCGCTTCCGTGGCACCGGCCACTGCGTTCGCTCCTGCCTCTCGCGGCCCTGCCGCTTGTCGGCGGGTGCGACATGGTCGTGCTCAATCCCGCCGGCGACGTCGCGCGCCAGCAAGCCGACGTCCTGATGATCTCGGTCGGCCTCATGCTGCTCATCATCATCCCGGTGATGGCGCTGACCGTCTGGTTCGCGTGGAAATACCGCGCGTCGAATGAAAAGGCGACGTACAAGCCGAACTGGGACCATTCGACCGCGCTCGAACTTGTCATCTGGTCGGGTCCCCTGCTGATCGTCATCGCGCTGGGCGCGCTGACGTGGATCAGCACCCATCTGCTCGACCCCTATCGGCCGATCGGTCAGATTTCGTCGGGAAAACCGGTCCCGGAGAATCAGAAGCCGCTGGAGATCCAGGTCGTCTCGCTCGACTGGAAATGGCTGTTCATCTATCCGGAACAGGGCATTGCCACCGTCAACCGGCTGGTCCTGCCGGTCGATCGCCAGGTCAGCTTCCGCCTGTCGTCGTCGTCGGTGATGAACACCTTCTACGTCCCCGCCATGGCCGGCATGATTTACACCATGCCCGGCATGGAGACGAAACTGCATGCGGTGCTGAACAAGCCTGGCACGTTCGAGGGCATGTCGGCACATTATAGCGGCGCCGGCTTCTCCTATATGAACTTCAAGACCACCAGCACCGACACCGCCGGCTTCGACAAGTTCGTCGCAGGGGTGAAGGCGATGCCGAACCGGCTCGACACCGCGCGCTATCTCGAACTCGAAAAGCCGAGCGAAAAGGTGCCGCCCATGGGCTTTGGCGGGATCGAACAGGGCCTGTTCACGCGCATCGTCCAGATGTGCGTGAAGCCCGGCACGCCGTGCATGACCGAAAGCATGCAGCATGGCGGCGGCCATGGCTCGGCGGTCAACAGCCGCCTGCCCCAGCAAGGCGAACGCACCAAGGGCGCACTGGAAAAGGCCCCGTCCGAATATGGCGTCAGCCCGCACAGCAGCGGCGACGCACCGCAGGGATCGTCGGCCGCCCCCGGCGCTACCGATCCCGGAAGCGACGCCAACCGCAACATGACCCGCAACGCAACGCCTGCGATGCCGGGCCGCCGCGCCCCGGCGCTAGGCTGAGAACCAGATCATGTCCGATACCCTTAACAAGCTGATCTTCGGTCGCCTGACGATCGAAAGCTTCCCGATCCACGAACCGATCATCGTCATGACCTTCATTGCGGTCGCCATCGGCGGCGCGGCGGTGTTGGCGGCGCTGACCTATTTCAAACTCTGGGGCTATCTCTGGAAAGAGTGGTTCACCACGGTCGATCACAAGAAGATCGGGATCATGTACATGATCCTCGGCATCGTCATGCTGCTGCGCGGCTTTGCCGACGCGATCATGATGCGCAGCCAGCAGGCGATCGCCTTCGGACAGAACGAAGGGTTCCTGAACGCCCATCACTATGATCAGGTGTTCACCGCCCACGGCGTCATCATGATCTTCTTCGTGGCGATGCCGTTCGTCACCGGTCTGATGAACTATATCGTTCCGCTGCAGATCGGCGCGCGCGACGTGTCCTTCCCGTTCCTGAACAATTTCAGCTTCTGGATGACCGCGTCGGGCGTCGTGATCGTGATGGCCAGCCTGTTCGTCGGCGAATTCGCCCGCACCGGCTGGCTGGCGTTCGCGCCGCTATCGGGGCTGGACTACTCGCCCGACGTGGGCGTCGACTATTATATCTGGGCGCTCCAGTTGGCGGGCGTCGGGACATTGTTGTCGGGCGTCAACCTGATCGCGACCATCGTCAAGATGCGTGCGCCGGGCATGGGCCTGATGAAGATGCCGATCTTCACCTGGTCGGCGCTGGTCACCAACATCCTGATCGTCGCCGCCTTCCCGGTCCTGACCGCCGTGCTCGCCATGCTGTCGCTCGACCGCTATGTCGGCACCAACTTCTTCACCAACACATTGGGCGGCAACCCGATGATGTATGTGAACATGATCTGGATCTGGGGCCACCCGGAGGTCTACATCCTGGTGCTGCCGGTGTTCGGCGTGTTCTCCGAAGTCGTCTCAACCTTCTCTAGCAAGCGGCTGTTCGGCTATACGTCGATGGTCTACGCGCTGCTGGTCATCACCATCCTGTCGTACCTGGTTTGGCTGCACCACTTCTTCACCATGGGGTCGGGAGCGAGCGTCAACTCGTTCTTCGGCATCACGACCATGATCATCTCGATCCCGACGGGTGCGAAGATCTTCAACTGGCTGTTCACCATGTATCGCGGCCGGATCCGCTACGAACTGCCGATGATGTGGGCGATCGCCTTCATGCTGACCTTCACCATCGGTGGCATGACCGGCGTGCTGCTCGCGGTGCCGCCCGCCGACTTCGTGCTGCACAACTCGCTGTTCCTCGTGGCGCACTTCCACAACGTCATCATCGGCGCAGTGGTGTTCGGTACCTTTGCCGGCATCAACTACTGGTTCCCCAAGGCGTTCGGCTTCAAGCTCGACCGCACCTGGGGCCTGGTCAGCTTCTGGTGCTGGTTCGTCGGCTTCTGGGTCGCCTTCACCCCGCTCTATGTGCTGGGCCTGATGGGCATCACCCGGCGCCTGCGCCACTTCGACGATCCGAGCCTGCAGATCTGGTTCGTCATCGCCGCGGTGGGTGCCGCGATCATCGCGGTCGGCATCGCCGCCTTCCTCATCCAGATCGCCGTCAGCGTCCTGAACCGCGACAAGCTGCGCGACGTCACCGGCGATCCGTGGGACGGCCGCAGCCTCGAATGGGCGACCTCGTCGCCCCCGCCGGACTATAACTTCGCGTTCACCCCCGTCGTTCACGACATGGACGCGTGGTACGACATGAAGAGCCACAAATACGCCCGGCCGACGGAAGGCTTCCAGCCGATCCATATGCCGAGCAACACCTGGGCCGGTATCGTGATCGCGGGCGTGTCGACCGTCTTCGGTCTGGCGATGGTCTGGTACATCTGGTGGCTGGCGGCGCTGTCGTTCGTCGCGGTGATCGGCGTCGCGATCTTCCACACCTTCAACTACAAGCGCGACTTCCACATTCCGGTCGAGGAAGTCATCGAGACGGAGCGTCGGCGGACCGCCGACCTCCAGGCCGCGGGGGCGTAAGGATTATGGGTTCGTCGGTTCAAGTCCCCGCAGGCGCGTCCGAGCGCGCCTTCCATCTGGCGGAGGAGCATGAGCATGAAGCCGGGTCGAGCACGATGCTCGGCTTCTGGCTCTATCTGATGAGCGACTGTCTCATCTTCGCCATGCTCTTCGCCTCCTATGGCGTCTATTCGGGCAGCACCGCGGGTGGCCCGGACGCCAAGGAACTGTTCGACTTGCCGCTTGTCGCGCTCAACACCGCGATGCTGCTCTTCTCGTCGATCACCTACGGCTTCGCGATGATCGCCGCCGAAGAGGGCAAGAAGGGCGCGACGCTACGCTGGCTCGCCATCACCGGCATGTTCGGGCTGTGCTTCCTCGGCATCGAACTCTACGAGTTCAGCCATCTGATCCACGAAGGCGCCGGACCGCAGCGTAGCGCGTTCCTGTCCAGCTTCTTCACGCTGGTCGGCACGCACGGCCTGCACGTCACCTTCGGCATCGTCTGGCTGGTGACGCTGATGGTGCAGGTCGCCAAGTTCGGTCTGGGTGCTGCGAACATGCGCCGCCTGATGTGCCTGTCGCTGTTCTGGCACTTCCTCGACGTCGTCTGGATCGGCGTCTTCACCTTCGTCTATCTGCTGGGAGTGCTGTAATGGCCGGCCACGCACATCACGACGCGCATGCGCATGGCCATGGCGGCCATGGCGATGCGCCCGCGCACGGCTCGCGCCGCGAATATGTCATCGGCTTCCTGCTCTCGGTGGTGCTGACCGCGATCCCCTTCGCGCTCGTCATGACCAATGCGTTTGCCGATAGCCGGATCACCGCCGGCATCGTCATGCTCTGCGCGATCGTGCAGATCGTCGTGCATATGATCTACTTCCTGCACATGAATACCAAGTCGGAGAATGGCTGGACGTTGATGGCGCTGATCTTCACCGCCATCCTCGTGGTCATCGTGCTGTCGGGGTCGCTATGGGTCATGTACCATATGAACCTGAACATGATGCCGCAGATGTCCGGGGAAATGAGCACGATGTGACCCGGCCGGGGGCTTTGCGACGCATCCTGATCGGAACGCTGATCGGATGCGTCATCGCCGGCCTCCTCGCGCTGGGGGTGTGGCAGTTGCAGCGTCGGACGTGGAAGCTGGACCTGATCCAGCGAACCGAAACAATGCTGCGCTCCCCCCCCGTCCCCGCCCCGCCGCCATCGGCATGGCGCGCGATCACGACCAACGACGCCTACCGGCCAGTGACCGTCACCGGCCGGTACCGCCCCGACGCCGACAGCTATACCCAGGCCACGACGGCGCTCGGCGGTGGTTTCTGGGTCCTGACCCCGCTCGATACCGGGCGCTTCACCGTCCTCGTCAATCGCGGTTTCGTGCCCCCCGAACAACGCGGCAAGGTGCCGGCACCCCCCGGCACCGTTACGGTAACCGGACTGTTGCGCCTGTCCGAGCCGGGCGGCGGATTCCTGCGCAGCAACGACCCGACCCAAGACCGCTGGTATTCGCGCGACGTCGGCGCGATCGCCGCCAAGCGGGGCTTGTCCGAAGTCGCGCCCTATTTCATCGACGCTGCCGCGACGCCCGGCAAGGCATGGCCGCGCGGCGGGCTGACGGTGGTCAGCTTCCGCAACAACCACCTGGTCTACGCGCTCACCTGGTTCGGCCTCGCCGCACTGTTGGCCGGCATGACATGGTTTGTCGCGCGGCCGAACAAACGGGCGTAACATGCGCCCGATGCAGCCCGCCGCCACCCCGACCCCCTATGCGCCGCCGGCCGAGGGGGTCGGCCGCAACATGCTGCTGCTGGTCCAGCTGCGCTGGCTGGCGGTCGGTGGTCAGCTGGCGACGATTCTCGTCGTCGATGGACTGCTCGGCATCCGCCTGCCCCTCGTGCCGATGGCCAGCGTGCTGGCGGCACTGGTGCTGCTCAACCTCGCCACCCTCGCCCGCCGGTCGCGGTGGAGCGACACCAACCTGCCGCTGTTCGCGGCGCTGGTCCTCGACGTCGCGGCGCTGACCGCACAACTTTATCTGTCGGGCGGGGCACGCAACCCGTTCGTGTCGCTCTATCTGTTGCAGGTCGTGATCGGTGCGATCCTGCTGAAAGTCTGGTCGAGTTGGGCGCTGGTCGCGATCACCAGTGCCGCCTTCGCTTTGTTGGGGCCGTTCCATCGCCCGCTGCAACTGCCGCCATCCTATGCCAGCAGCCTGTCCGACGCGTTCCTGCTCGGCAACTGGATCAATTTCGTGCTCGCCGCCACGCTGCTGGTCGCCTTCGTGACGCGGATCGCCGCCAATCTGCGCGACCGCGATACCAAGGTGGCGCAACTCCATCAGCGCGCGGTCGAGGAGGAGCATATCGTCCGCATGGGCCTGCTCGCCAGCGGCGCGGCGCACGAACTTGGCACGCCGCTCTCGTCGATTTCGGTGCTGCTCGGCGACTGGAAGAACGAGCCGGCGGTCCGCCGCGACCCGCGCTTCGCCGCCGAGGTCGACGACATGCGGGCCGAAGTCGCGCGGTGCAAGGAGATCGTATCGGGCATCCTGTTCGCCGCCGGGGAGGTGAAGGGCGAGGCGCCGACCCGCACCACGCTGCGCACTTTCCTGACCGATACGCTCGACCGTTGGCGCGGCAGCGACCCCGGCCGCGCCGCGTTCGAAGATCGCCTCGGACCCGACGTACCGATCGTCGCCGACCGCGCGCTGGCCCAGGCGCTGACCAACCTGCTCGACAATGCGGTGGAGGCGGGCGGACGCGACATCGCACTGATCGCACTGCGCGACGGAGCGATGCTGCGGCTGACGGTGCGCGACGACGGCAATGGTTTCGCCGACCGCATTCTCTCCAGCCTCGGCAAACCCTATAATACCAGCAAGGACCGGCAGGGTGCCGGGCTCGGCCTCTATCTCGCGACCAATGTCCTGCGGCCGCTGGGAGGAACGATCGAGGCGGTGAACCGCGACAACGGCGGCGCGGAGACGACGCTGCTCCTGCCGATCGAGTCGCTGGCGCTGGAGAAGACCAAATGACCGACCGTCGCCTGCTGATCGTCGAGGATGATGCGACCTTCGCCCGCACCCTGTGCCGGTCGTTCGAACGGCGCGGCTATGCGGTGGAGGTCATTACCGGCCCCGATCGGCTCGACGATGTCGCGCGCCGGTTCGAACCCGAATATGCCGTGGTCGACCTGCGGCTGGGCGGCGCCTCGGGCCTTGCCTGCGTCTCCGCGCTGTCGGCAATCGATCCGGCCATGCGTATCGTCGTGCTTACCGGCTTCGCCAGCATCGCGACGGCGGTCGAGGCGATCAAGCTGGGCGCCACCAACTATCTGACCAAGCCCGCCAATACCGACGAGATCGAAGCCGCCTTCGCCAAGGTCGAGGGCAATCCGCAGGCCGACCTGACCGCCGCGCCGACCTCGATCAAGACGTTGGAATGGGAGCATATCCACCAGACGCTGGCCGACACCGGCTTCAACATTTCCGAAGCCGCGCGGCGGCTGGGCATGCATCGGCGCACCCTCGCCCGCAAACTCGACAAGCGGCATCTTTCCTGATCGCTTAGGGGTTCGAAACCGATCCCGCCTTGTGGTAACAGAGCGACAAAGGGGAACGGTTCATCGTGCGGCAGGTTGGAATCCGTATAGGACGCCTGTCGTACCAAAAGAGTCTGGGATGAAAGCGATTACCGAACACCGTCTCCGTTTCGTCCGCACGCTGCGGCGTGCCCTGTTCGCCGGCGCGGGCCTGACCCTCGCGAACGCCGCTTCGGCACAGGTGCTGCCGCCGCCGGTCGTGCCGACCATGCCGTCGACCACGCCGATGGTGCAGCCGATCCCCGCCCCCCTGCCGCTGCCGACGCTGACCGCCGCGCAGGAGAGCGAACTCGCCCGCCTGCTGGCCCGTGACGCGGTGGCGCAGGGGCTGAAGGACCGCGAGCCGTTGCTGGGCGCGCTGACCGGACCGGCGCTGGTGCAGGCCGCGCTCGACCATGCCCATGCGGTACGCGCCGGACGGCTCGACACCGCCGATTTCCAGAAGGATTGGGCGATGCGCCCGCAATCCTATGATCCGCTGCCGTCGTTCCGCGACGCCGTGGCGAAGGACCGGCTGGCGGCATGGGTCGCGTCGCTGCCGCCGCCCTATGCCGGATATGATACGCTGGTCACCGGCCTGGCACGCTATCGCAAGATCGCCGCGAATGGTGGCTGGCCGACCGTCGCCGCCGGGTCCGAACTGCGCCCGGGCGGTCGCGGGCCGCAGGTCGCGGCGTTGCGCAAGCGGCTGGCGCTCGAGGATCCCGAATTGTCGGCGAGCGGCGATACGTTCGACACGGCGTTGCTCGACGCGGTCCGCCGCGCCCAGCGGCGCTACGGCCTGAACCCCGCCGGACAGGTCGGCGCGCAGACCATCGCCTCGCTCAACGTGCCGGTCGGCGAACGGATCAAGCAGATCAAGGCGAATATGGAACGGTGGCGCTGGCTGCCGACCGAACTGGAAAAGAACCGCATTCAGGTGAACATCGCCGCGGCGGTGCTGACCGTGTTCGACGGCGACCAGCCGGTGACGTCGATGAAGGCGGTGACCGGGCGTCCGGGTGACGAGACGCCGATGCTGACCTCGACGATCCATTCGATCGTGCTCAATCCGCCATGGAATGTGCCGTCTTCGATCGCCGACAAGGAATTGTGGCCGAAGGAACGCGCCAATCCCGGCTATCTGAAGCGCAACGGCTTTCGCGTGATCGAGACCGAGGGCGGCGGCCGTCGCCTGCAACAGGCATCGGAGCGCAGTGCGCTCGGCCGGTTCAAGTTCGATTTCGACAATCCGTTCGCCGTCTACCTGCACGACACGCCGGCGCAGTCGGGCTTTGCCAATTTCGACCGGCTGGCCAGCCATGGCTGCGTTCGCCTCGAAAAGCCCGAGGACCTGGCGCGACTGCTGTTGCGGACGACCCCCGAATGGCCGGCGGAACAGATCGACGCGACGCTCGCCTCGGGCAAGACCGTGCGAGCCAAGGTCGCCGATCCGGTGAAGGTCTATCTGCTCTATTGGACGGCGTTCGCGACGCCCAACGGCACGATGAGCTTCCGCGAGGATCCGTATAAATGGGACGGCGTGCTGGCGAACAAGATCGCCGCGCGCGCCGAGGCCAGCCAGTTGGCGGCACGATAAGGGGATGAAGATGAAGAGCGGATGGCGCGCGATGCTGCTGGCTGGCAGCGGTCTGTTGCTGGCGACCGGCATGGCGGGATGCTCAGGATCCGAGCCGGAGGATGCCCCGATCGAAAACAGCGCGTTCGACGAGGAAGCACCCCCACCAACGCCGCTGCCCGAGGAGAATTACGAAGCCGCGCCGCCGGTGACAGAAAATCTGAGTGCAGTCGCCCCGGCGGAGGAACTTCCCCCGCCCCCGCCGATCGAACCCGACCAGCAGGTATTGGACGACGCCTCCGCGACCGGCATGACCTCGCGCTCGACCCGTGGCGAGCAAAAGGCGGCGGAGGAAGCGCCCGAAGAAACGGCGCCGGTCAACGAAGCCGAGCAGTAAGCGCTCGATATCGACGCGTGTCGTTCCGATTCTGAACGGGACCTCTGCGAAAGTCCTGCTTGCGCCCCGGCGAAGGCCGGGACCGGGTCGGGGGCATTGGTATGATACGGACAAGCTCTACCAACTGGACCCCGGCCCGCGCCGGGGTACGGACGTTTTCGGCTAGGGGGGATGACATGAACCTGACCCGTTCGTCCTGAGTAGCCATTGAGCTTGTCGAAATGACGTATCGAAGGACCGTTGGTAGAAGGTACTTCGATACGGCTCTTCGACTTCGCTCAGCCCCTACTCGGCACGAACGGAGCTACCTCTTGTCATCACGCTAAAATCGAACGGCGTTCGCAGAAGTCTCGACCAAGTCCGGGGCGACGTTAAATAACTGGCGAGCGCGTCGCCTAAACCAAGCCGACACGCGAACCAAAGGTCCGCGCTCGGCTTACACAAGCTCACGCAGCTTCCGTACCTACCTCCGACCCTGTCACGCCATCGGCATAGGCTTTGTCGAGATACAGGTTCGCCAGTTCGTAATGGGCGTGGACAACCTGTTCATGGTCGGCCTGCTGGGCCAGTTCCAACTGCTGTTCCGCGCGGCGTACAAAATAGGACATTTCGTCCGGTCCGATCAAAGACACGACAACCTCTCATGGGGCGTTTGCCGCCCATTCTAACTCGCCCGGTGCAACCGAACCTGCATGAAACGCATGACGGCCGCGAGAGATGCCTGTCGCTTCGAAATCTGACGCGGTGATTACACCGCCGGTCGCGGCGTCAGATGCGACGATGCTTCCCGCCATAGCGCCCGCCGATATAGGCGCCGAGCCGGTTCATCTCGCTGGCGGCGGCGACGACCGCATCGGACTGGCAGGGCAGCGGGTCGCGATCATGCTCCGCAGCGCGGCTGGCGACCTTTGCGGCCAGTTCCTCGATATCGGCGCGCGACAACAGGTTCTTCTCGCGCAGCAGGCAAAGCAGGCTTTGCAGGATCACCATGCTCTTCTCGCCCGCTGCGTCGCCCGGCTCGATCGGATTCATCGTTCCTCTCCTATATGTTATAATGGAGAGCATATGCCGATCGCGATGCGATGCAAGGGGCGCTAGTTCAGCCCGCCCCCCAGCGTCCGGTACAGCGTCACCAGGTTCGTCGCGCGGGCGAGGCGCGTCTGGACCAGCGTCTGCCGCGCGGCATAGCTGGTCCGCTGTGCGTCCAGCGTGTTAAGGAACGAATCCACCCCCGCACGATAGCGCGCATCGGACAGTCGCTCGGCGGTGGCCGCCGACTGCGCCCGTGCCGTCTGTGCGGCCAATTGCTCGTCGATCGTGCCGCGCGTCGCCAGCGCATCGGCGACCTCGCGGAACGCGGTCTGGAGCGTGCCTTCATAGGTCGCGACCGCCGCAAGCTGCTGCGCGCGGGCGACCTCGACATTGCCGCGCCGCTGGCCACCGTCGAACAGCGGCAGGGTGGCGGCGGGCGCGATCGAGAAGTTCTGCGTCCCCGCGCCGAACAGGCCGCCCAGCGCCGTGCTGATCGTGCCCAGCGTCGCGGTCAGCGAGATCGTCGGGAACAATGCCGCCCGCGCCGCGCCGATATTGGCATTGGCGGCATAGAGCCGGCGTTCGGCCTGCAAGACGTCCGGCCGGCGCAACAGGACGGCGGAAGACACGCCGGTCGGCAGATTGGTCAGAACCGCGTCACGTTCGCCCAACTCGGATGGCAATTGCTCGATCGGCACCGTCGTGCCGGCGAGCAGGTTGATCGCATTCTGGTCCTGCGCGATCTGCGCGGTCAGGGCGGCGATGTCGTTGCGCGCCTGCTGATAGCTGGTTTCGGCCTGCTGCACCTCCAGTTCGGAGATGACGCCGACGCGGAACTGCGCCCGGGTCAACTCCAGCGTGCGCCCGAAACTCGCCAGCGTCTCGCGCGACAGGCGCAACTGGTCCTGATCGGCGGCCATGGTCAGCCACGCCGTCGCCACTTCGCCGATCAGCGCGATGCGCGCGGCGCGCTGCGCCTCTTCGGTCGCGAAATATTCCTGCAGCGCCGCCTGGCTGAGATTGCGGACACGGCCG
Organism: Sphingomonas sp. BL-S-05; assembly: GCF_055521695.1. Taxonomy (NCBI): domain Bacteria; kingdom Pseudomonadati; phylum Pseudomonadota; class Alphaproteobacteria; order Sphingomonadales; family Sphingomonadaceae; genus Sphingomonas; species Sphingomonas sp. BL-S-05. The sequence goes on from NZ_CM145499.1 coordinate 2,244,627, forward strand.
AACAGGTCGAGTTCGAAGGCGGAGAACCCGACCGACGCCTGATAGATTTCGAGATTGCCGGACTGGGCCGGCACCCCGCCCGCGCCGCCGGCCTGCCCACCGGCACCCCCCGCCCCGCCCAGCGCCCCGAACGGATTGTTGGTATAGGTGACGCCACCATTGGCGGCGGTGGTCGGCACCTGACTGGCGCGGGTCACGCGATATTGCGCGCGGGCGACCAGCACATTGGCCGCCGTCACCCGGTAATCGCGATTATTCTCCAGCGCGGTCGCGATGACCGCCTGCAACCGGGGATCGGTGAAGAAATCGCGATAGGCGATCGCAGTCACATCGGCCTGTTCGGCGCCCAGCGGCGGATAGGCGCCACCCTGCGGCAGCGTCAGCGGGATCGCCCCCTCCGGCCGGACATTGTTGGGGGCGAGGTTGCACCCCGCCAGCGCCGTCGTGGTGGCGAGGAGGATCAGGCTACGCAGCGTCATCGGGTTGCTCATGGTCATGCCCCCTGCGGCGCAGCTTCGCCGCCATCGGAGGACCGGTTGCCGCCATCGGGTTCGATGTCCCGGTTGGCGGACGGGGTGTTCTTGTCGCTGCCGCCATGGCCGAACAGGCGCAGGACGACGACGAAGAACATCGGCACGAAGAAGATGGCGAGGATCGTCGCCGACAACATGCCGCCGACCACCGCGCGCCCGATCGCATTCTGCCCGCCGGCACCCGCACCGGTCGACAATGCCAGCGGCAACACGCCGAAGACGAAGGCGAGCGACGTCATCAGGATCGGGCGGAGACGCAGCCGGGCAGCCTCCACCGCCGCATCGACCGCGTTCATTCCGTCCCCCATCCGCTCCTCGGCGAATTCCACGATCAGGATCGCGTTCTTCGCCGACACGCCGATCGTGGTGATCAGGCCTACCTGCAGGTAGATGTCGTTGTTGAGACCCGTCAGCCACGCCGCCAGCAGCGCCCCGAGAATCCCGAGCGGCACGACGAGCAGGACCGAGATCGGCACCGACCAGCTTTCATACAGTGCGGCGAGACACAGGAACACGATCAGCAGCGACAGCCCGTACAGCGCCGGCGCCTGCCCGCCCGACAGCCGTTCCTCGAACGACAGCCCGGTCCATTCGAGCGCGGTGCCCGGCGGCAGCTTGGCATGGATCTCCTCCATCGCCGTCATCGCCGCGCCGGTGCTGAGCCCCGCCCCCGGCGAACCCTGCAGCTGCATCGCCGACTGCCCGTTATACCGGGTCAGCTGGACCGGCGCATTGGCCCATTCGAGCGTCGAGAAGGCGGCGAACGGCACCATCTGTCCGGTGGCATTGCGCACATACAGGTCGCCGACATCCTCGGGGCTCAGGCGATAGGGGGTATCGGCCTGGATATAGACGCGCTTCACGCGCCCCCGATCGATGAAGTCGTTGATATAGCCGCCGCCCCATGCGGTCGAGATCGTCGAATTGACGTCGGCGAGGTCGAGACCCAGCGCACGCGCCTTGTCTTCGTCGATATTGATCTTCAGCTGCGGCGCATCGTCGAGGCTGAGCGGACGCACCTGTGCGACGCGCGCGTCCTGCGCGGCCATGCCGAGCATCATGTTGCGCGCCTGGAGCAGACGGTCATGGCCGATGCCGCCGGTATCGACGAGTTGCACGTCGAATCCGGTCGCATTGCCCAGTTCCTGCACGGCAGGCGGCACCAGTGCGAAGATCAGCCCGTCCTTATAGCCCGCGAACGCACCCATTGCCCGACCGACGATCGACTGCGCCTTGTTCTCGGCACCGCTGCGTTCGTCCCACGGCTTCAGGTTCACGAAGACGAGACCGGCATTCTGCCCCTGTCCCGCGAAGCTGAACCCGTTGATCGTGAAGACCCCGGCGACATTGGCCGATTCCTGCTTCAGGAAATGGTCGCGCACCAGGTTCAGGCCCTTTTCGGTACGACCGCTGGTCGCACCCGCCGGACCCTGTACCAGCGCGAGCACCGTCCCCTGATCCTCATCGGGCAGGAAGCCCGAGGGCAGGCGCGTGAACACGAACACCATGCCGCCAACGATCAGCAGATAGACCAGCATCGACCGTTTCCAGTTGCGCGTGGTGCGCCGGACGCCGCCTTCATACTTGTGCTGGCTGCGTTCGAACTTGTCGTTGAACCAGCGGAAGAAGCGCGCGAGCAGGCCGTTGCCCTGTTCATGCTTGTGCGGATCATGCGGTTTCAGGATCGTGGCGCACAATGCCGGCGTCAGGATCAGCGCGACCATCACCGACAGCACCATCGCCGACACGATCGTGATCGAGAACTGGCGATAGATGACGCCGGTCGACCCGCCGAAGAACGCCATCGGCAGGAACACCGCCGACAGGACGAGGCCGATACCGACCAGCGCGCCGGTGATCTCGTCCATCGACTTGCGCGCCGCTTCCTTCGGCGACAGCCCCTCGGTCTGGATCAGGCGTTCGACATTCTCGACCACGACGATCGCGTCGTCGACCAGCAGGCCGATCGCCAGCACCATGCCGAACAGCGTCAGCGTGTTGATGGTGAAACCCGCGACCGCCATCACCGCAAAGGTGCCGAGCAGCACCACCGGGACGGCGATCGTGGGGATGATCGTCGCCCGCCAGTTCTGCAGGAACAGGAACATGACGAGGAAGACCAGCACCACCGCCTCGATCAGCGTGTGGATGACCTGTTCGACCGACAGGCGGACGAACGGCGTCGTGTCGTACGGATAGATGACCTTGACGTCGCCCGGCAGGCCGCGACCGATTTCCTGCGCGCGCGCCTTGACCAGTTCGACCGTGTCGAGCGCGTTGGCACCCGCCGCCAGCCGGACGCCGAAGCCCGATGCCGGACGGCCATTATACTGCACGTCGAAGCCGTAATTCTCGGCGCCGATCTCGACCCGCGCGACATCGCCCAACCGGACGACCGCGCCGTCGGCATTGGTCTTCAGCCGGATATTGGCGAACTGCTCGGGCGTTTGCAGGCGCGACTGGACGCTGACCGTAGCGTTGAGCATCTGCTCCTTAGGCGCCGGCTGCGCACCGATCTGTCCGGCGGAGACCTGCGCATTCTGCGCCTGCACCGCCGCCGTCACGTCGCCGATCGTCAGCTGATAGCTGTTGAGCTTGAGCGGATCGACCCAGATGCGCATCGCATATTGCGCGCCGAACACCTGCAATTCGCCGACGCCGGATACGCGGCTGATCGGGTCCTGGAACTGCGACACGACCATGTCGGACAGGTCGTTGTTGCTGTGCGACCCGTCGGTCGAGACCAGACCGACGACGACGAGGAAGCTGGCCGCGGACTTGGTGACCTGAATCCCCTGCCGCTGGACCTCCTGCGGCAAGAGCGGGGTCGCCGCCTGCAGCTTGTTCTGGACCTGCACCTGCGCGATGTCGGGATCGGTGCCCTGTTCGAACGTCAGCGTGATCGTCACCGTCCCCGCCGAGGAGGAGGAAGACGAGAAATAGCGCAGATTGTCGATGCCGCGCAGCTGCTGTTCGATGATCTGGGTCGTCGTGCGCTCCAGCGTCTCCGCGTCCGCCCCCGGATAGGTGGCGGTGATCGCGACCGCGGGCGGTGCGATCTCGGGGAACTGCGCGATCGGCAGGCTGCGGATCGCGATCGCGCCGGCCAGCATCATGACGACGGCGATGACCCATGCGAAGATGGGCCGGTCGATGAAATAGCGGGACATCAGCGGTTACTTCGCCTGTGCCTGCGGACCGCCGGCGCCACCGGGGGCAGCGCCCTGCGGTGCCGCGCCGGCGGTCTGCGGCGTCCATTGATAGCCCTTTACCGGGGTGCCGGGCTGCAACATCTGCGCGCCTTCGACGACGACCTTGTCACCGGGCTGCAGGCCGCCGGTCACCAGCCACGCATCGCCGACCGTCCGGTCGGTGGTCAGCGGGCGGGGCGCCAGCTTGCCATCGGCCCCGATGACCAGCACCGTCGCGCTGCCCTTCGGATCGCGGGTCACCGCGCGCTGCGGCACCAGCATGCCGTTCGCCTTGGTCCCTTCGACCAGTTCGGCGCGGACATACATGCCCGGCAGCAACAGCCCGCGCGGATTGGCGAAGACCGCCCGGATCGCCTGCGTCCCCGTCGCCGGGTCGACGGTCACGTCGGTGAACTTCAACGTCCCCTCGATCGGATAGGTGCTGCCATCCTCCAGCTTCAGCCGGACCCGCGCCGCGCCGGACCCGCGCGACAGGTCGCCGTCGAGGATCTGTTGGCGCAGCTTGAGCAGGTCGGCGCTCGACTGCTGGATATCGACATAGATCGGGTCGAGCCGCTGGATCGTGGTCAGCGCCTCGGTCTGCGCCGCCGATACCAGCGCGCCGGTGGTATAGACCGACCGGCCGATCCGGCCCGAGATCGGCGCCTTGATCGTCGTGCGCGACAGGTCGATCTGCGCCTGCCGCAACGCCGCCTGCTGCGCGGCGATGTCCGCCTGCGCCTGCTGCGCGCCGGTCACCGCATTCTCATATTCCTGCCGGCTGATCGCGTTGATCTTGACCAGTTCGCCATAACGGCGGGCAAGGTTGCGGGTCGAAGCGATCGACGCCTGCGCCCGCGACAATGCGGCGCGCGCACTCGCCACCGCCGCCTGATAGGGCGACGGGTCGATGCGATAGAGCGGCTGGCCCTGCCGGACGTAATCGCCCTCCTGGAACAGCCGGGCAAGGATCAGCCCATTGACCTGCGGGCGGACATCCGACGTTTCATAGGGCGCGGTGCGGCCCGGCAACTGGGTGGTCAGCGTCACCGGCTGCGCCTGCACGGTCACGAACCCGACCTGCGGCGGCCCCTGCGGCGCGCCCTGCTGCTGTTGCTGTTCGCTGCCGCCCCCGCCACAGGCCGAAAGGAGGAGCGCCAGTGCCAATGGGGCCATGCGATTTTTCATGAACGTCCTCGACGGATGTGCTGAACGTGAGTGATCGATCACTCACACATTGGCGGCGCCTACGCCGACCAGCGAAAAGTGGCAAGAGGTTACAGGTGAATCGGACGTGAATTTGTTGCAGTGCGGAGTGGCATGCCGGGCGAGCAAGGCGTTGGCCCGGCGCGAAAAGCTGGTTGCGGTGGCGCGGACACTGTTCGCCGAACATGGCTTTCACGGCACCGGAGTCGCGCAGATCGCGGCGGTTTCGGGCATCAAGGTCGGACAGATATATCGCGATTTCGCCGACAAGGAGGCGATCGTCGCCGCGATCGTGGAGGGCGACCTCGCCACCTTCCTGCACGAGGCCGAGATTGCGCAGGCGGTGAAGGCCGGCGACGTCGATGCGATTCGCGCTTGGCTGCGGATGTTCTTGCAGTGCGGCAGGGATATCGAGTCGCGACAGTTGATGCCCGAAATCATCGCGGAGGCCGCGCGCAACGACCGGATCAAGGCGATCGCGCACGACATCAACCGTCGGGTCAAGCAGGCACTGATTTTGTCGCTGACCGGCCTTGCCCCCCGCCCCGATCAGGCCGAGTCGCGTGCCGAACTTGCCGAGATGATCCTGACGATGGGCGCGGGGATCATGCACCGCCGGATCGCGGACCCCGATTTCGACGACGCCACCGCCTATTCGCGGTTGATGACGCTGGTCGAGCGCTGGGTTGACCAATTGTTGGACAGTCCGGCGTACCCGGGTCTCCAAAAGAACCATTGCGGATTTGTTGCAGCAGGTTAAATCGAAGTTGCGCACTCCCTTGCGCTGCCGTTGCAGGCCCCGTCCGGTCCCCCGGGCGGGGCTTGTCGCTTCGGGGGTCATCGCGGCAGGCTGCGTTCCAGTACGACGAACGACAGGGGCTGGCGCGGCAGGCCGAAGCGCGGATCGTCCATCGGGAACGGCCGGATTTCGCCGGTGCGGCAATAGCCCTGCCGCGCATACCATGCGATCAGTTCGTCCCGCACGGCGATGACCGTCATCTCCATCCTCCGGGCGCCATAAATGCGCACGGCATGATCCTCCGCCGCCCGCACCAGCCGTCGCCCCAGCCCGCCGGCCTGCACGTCCGGCCGCACCGCCAACAGGCCCAGCGCGGCCCGGTCCGGCGCGATCTGCGACACCTGGACGCATCCGGTCGCATCGTCGGTCATCAGGATCGTGCGATCGGGATCGGTCATCACTTCGGCCAGCGCCGCGCGGTCGGTGCGTTGCCCGTCGAGAAGGTCCGCCTCATGCGTCCACCCGCCCCGCGCCGACTCCCCGCGAAACGCCGCCTCCACCAGTGCATGCAGCGCCGGGACGTCCGCCATCGTCGCAACCCGGATCATGCGCCGGACCCCCAGCCGCCGCCCATTGCCTGATACAGTGCGACCAGCGCAGTCAACTGATCGGCGCGCACCTGTTCGAGCGACAATTCGGCGCTGAACAACGCGCGCTGCGCATCGAGCTGCTCCAGATAGGGGCTGTAGCCGGCCCGGTAGCGATTGGTCGCATGGCGCAGCGCCTCGGCTGTCGCGGTGCGCTGCGCCTCCAGCGCGCGCCGCTGCACCGCCAGCCGATCTACCGCCGCCAGTGCATCCTCGACCTCACGAAACGCGGTTAGCACGCTGCGTTGATAGGCGAACGCGGCCTGATCCCTTCGCGCCGTTGCTGCATCGTAATTCCCACGCAACTGTCCGCCCCGGAACAGCGGCGCCAGCACGCTCGCCCCGATCGACCAGATGCCGACCGGATTGGGCAACGCGCTCGACAGTACTTCCCCGGTCGATCCGGTCAGCCGCAGCGACGGCAGAAACTGGGCGCGTGCCCCGGCCAGCGACGCATCGCTCGCCGCCAGTGTCGCCTCGGCCTGCGCGATATCGGGGCGCCGCCGCAACAGGTCGGACGGCAGCCCCGCCGGGATCGGTGGCGGCACCAGCGCCTCCAATGCCCGCCCGCGATCGATCGTCCGTGGCGGGGTGCCGGTCAGCAGCGCCAACGCATTTTCCTGCCGCCGTGCCAGCAATTCGAGCTGCGGCAGCGTCTGCGTCACGCCGGCATATTCCGCCTCGGCCTGTCGCAGTTCGAGTTGCGAAGTATAGCCCGCCTCCGCGCGCGAACGGGCGATGCGCAACGCCTCGCCCCGCGACGCGATCGTCGCCCGCACCGTCTCGATCCGCGCATCGAGGCCGCGGAGCGTCACATAGCCGCTGGCGGTAGCGGCGGCGACCGCCAGCCGGGCGCTGTCGGCGGCGGCGGCAGCGGCATCGCCGGTCAGCCGCGCCGCCGCGATCGTCTGCCCGACCCGTCCGAACAGGTCGATCTCATAGGCCGACTGGAACACGGGTTGCAGCGACGTGCCGGTCGTCGCCGACCCGAACGCGTTGAGCGCGCGCTGTTCGATCAACCCCACCCCGGCGTCGAGCGTCGGGAAGCGCGCCGCGCGTGCCACCCGCTCCTGCCCGCGCGCCTCGGCCACGCGCGCGGCGGCGATGGCAATGTCGGAATTGTTGGCCAGCGCCGCCTCGACCAGCCGGGTCAGTTCGGGATCGCCGAACGCCCGCCACCAGTTCGCCGTGATCGGCACGCTTCCGGGCAGCGGCGTGCGCCACGCCGCCGGGGGCACGACCGCCGCCGCCTCCGGGCGCGGTCGTTCGGCCGGGGCACAGGCGCCGAGAAACGCCAGCGCCGTCAGGGCGATCCGTCCCCTCATCGCGCCGCCGGCGACACGCCGCTACGGGTATCGACCCGCGCCTCGACCGACATCCCCGGCCGCAGTCGCTGGAACAGCGGATCCTTGGCATCGATCGCGATCCGCACCGGAATACGCTGTGCCACCTTCACGAAGTTACCGGTGGCATTGTCCGCCCGGATCACCGCGAACTCGTTGGCGGCGGCAGGCGCAATGCGCTCCACCCGCCCGCGCAACTCCGCGCGATCCAACGCATCGACGCGGATCGTCGCCGGTTGGCCCGGCGCCATGCGCGCGGTCTGCGCCTCCTTGAAATTGGCGGTGACCCAGACGGTCGGCGGCACGAGGAACATCATCTGCGTGCCGGCCGTCACATATTGCCCCAGCCGCACCCCGACCTCGCCCAGCCGCCCGTCCTGCGGCGCGCGGATGATCGTGTTGGCCAGATCGATCTCGGCCAGCCGCACCGCCGCACGCGCATTCTCGACGGCCGCGTTCAGCCCGCCGCGCCCGACCGTCACAGTCCGCACCTGTTCCTGCGCGACGCTGCGCTGCGCCTGCGCCTGCAACACGCCCGCCTGCGCCGCGCGAAGCGCCGCCAGCGTCTGGTCGCGTTCGCGCAGCGACACCGACCCCTGCGCAACCAGATCGTTGACGCGCGCCATATCCGCCTGCGCCCGCGCCAGCTGTGCCTGCGCATTGACGACCGCCGCCGCCTGTCCGCCGAGACTCGCCTCGCTTGACCGTTCGCTCTGCTGCGAATTGGCGAGGTTCGCCTGTTGCGCCGCCAGCCCGGCCCGTGCCTGATCGACGCGCTGGCGATAGATGCGGTCGTCGATCCGCGCGAGCACCTGTCCCGCCTTTACGTCCTGAAAATCGCGGACCAGCACTTGCGTCACATAGCCATTGACCTGCGGCGCGATGATCGTCGTCTGCCCGCGGACATAGGCATTGTCGGTCGCCTGGATCGCGCTGCCGAACGGCCACAGCCCCCATGCGTATAGTGCCAGCGCGATGCCGCCGAGCAGCAGCGCGACGAAGCCGATCGTGGCTTTCAGCGACCCGCGCGGCGGTGCCCAGCCGCGCGCCCGCGCCGGTTCACGCGGCACCTCGACCGGGTCGGTCAGCCGCTGCTTTTCATCTTCGGTAAGTTGCGTATCGGTCATGACATTTGCTGCTGTCGCATGCGTTGCACGGCGGCAAGATCGGCGGCGAGCGGGTTCACGCCCTTCAGGCGGAAGCGCAGCCACAGCGCGCCGAGCCACACCACCATCGCCGCCGAAAGGATCGCGACGGCGAGGAAGACATCGTTATAGGCGAGGATGTTCGCCTCCCGCGTCACCTGTTGCCCCAGCAGCCCCGTGCCCGACGCCTGCCGCAGCGTCGCGTCGCCGAGCACGCGGGCATAGGCGCCGCCCAGTTGCTGGATACGCTGCACGACCAGCGGATCGGTGACCGTCAGGCTCTGGGTCAGTTCGAACGCGTGATATTTCTCGCGCACGATCTGGAAGGATCCCAGCAGCGCGGTGCCGGCAAGGCCGCCCATCGTCTGCGAAATGCTGAAGATCGCCGAAAAGCTGATGATATGGCTCGGCCCCCGCGCCAGTGCGCGAAAGATGCCGATCATCACCATCGGCCCGAGGAAATAGAGCGCGGCAAAGGCGATGATCGACTGGCTGACATACAGGCTCGACGGGCGGGTCAGGTTGGTCGAATCCGAATCCATCCACGCACCGATGCCGATCAGCGCGACGGCGATCACCACCGGCTTGTACAGATCCTGCATGTTCAGCGTCTTGAGGCAGACGACCAGCCCCGCGATCGACGCCAGCGTCATGACGAGGCTCAGCGTCACCAGTTGATCATTACCCATTCCGACCACGGTCAGCAGCCCGACCGCGCCGAACGTCTGTTCGGACAACAGGATACGCAGACTGGCCGCGACGACAGCGAAGCGGACGATGTTGCGGCCCAGCATCCAGCGCGTGTTGAGCAGCGGATTTGCGCGGTTATGCTCGATCAGCAGTGCGCCGCCGATCAGCGGGATGGCGGCGGCGGTGGCATATCCCAGCCACGGCGTCGACCACCACTGTATCCGCCCCTGCACCAGCACCGCGCACAGCAGCGCGATGCCCGGCGCGAACAGCGCGAAGGTCAGGAAATCGATCCGCTCGAATGCCGGTGTCCGCTCCGACGGAGGCAGCCGCAGCAATGCCACCGAGCCGAGACACATCAGCGTCAGCCCCAGTTCGAACAGGAACAGCGCCTCGATCCGCCCATCGGCCAGCAGCAGCGGCGACAGCGTCCGCGCCAGCGGCAGCGCGACCTGCGACGCACCGAAGCCGATGATCATCCCCGACAGCCGCGCGGCGGCGGGCAGCGCCTGCATGATGTAGAGGAAGCACAGGGTCGTCAGCGCGCTGCCCGCCACGCCCGCCGCCCCGCGTACGATCAACTGCACGCCATAACTGTGCACGAATAGCTGCAGGACGTTGAGGATGAGAAAGGCGATGAGGAAGATGCGCGTGAAGCGCTGCAACCCGAATTGCTGCCGGAACTTTATCAGCAGCATCGACATGCAGACGCTGGTCATCGAATAGATCGCGGTCAGCCACCCGCCCTCGACCGGGGTAAGCCCCAGCGACCCCTGGATCTGCGGCAGGTTGGCGATCAGCAGCCCGTTGTTGAACCCGCCGGTGACGCCCAGCAGCATGCCGATCGCGAAATAGCCGACCCGGCGCGCGAACGGGTGCTCGGGCGTGGCGGGCGAACCGGGCAGGAACGGCCGTTCGTGCGGCTTGAACTCATAGGCCGGGGCGATCGCCGTGGCTCCATACAAGGGTATTGCCGAGCAACAACTTGTTACGCAACAGATCGTTCCGGCTGGGGAATGGATTGCCCATCGTTCCCTTTGGTAGGAAGGAGAAGGACTGGCGTCGCTGCCAGCATCCGCTACGATCGCGACATGCGTTTCCTGATCCTCGCCGCCGCCCTTCTCGCCTCCGCCGCCACCGCCCAGACCCCGCTCGAAGCGCCGCTGCCGCCGATCCGCCCATGGCACGGCGCCAGCGAGAAGCTGATCGCCAAACCGAACGACCCGTGGATCACCCCGGCCGAAGCGAGCGGTTTCGTCACCACGCCCGACTATGCGGCAACCCGCGCATGGATTGACCGGCTGGTCGCCGCGTCCCCGCTACTGACCATCGAAACCTTCGGCAAAAGCCCGCAAGGGCGCGACCTCTATGCGGTCCGGGCGCATAAGGGCGACGCCGGCAAGCCGGTCGTGCTGGTACAGGCCGGCATCCATGCCGGTGAGATCGAGGGCAAGGACGCCGGGCTGATGCTGCTGCGCGACATCGCGTTGCGCGGCAAGGACGGCCTGCTCGACAAGGTCGATCTGGTGTTCGTGCCCATCTACAATGTCGACGGCCATGAACGCTCCGGCCCCTATAACCGCCCGAACCAGCGCGGGCCGAAGGACATGGGCTGGCGCACCACCGCGCAGAATCTGAACCTCAACCGCGACTATCTGAAAGCCGATGCGCCGGAGACGCAGGCGATGATCGGCCTGATCCGGCGGCTCGACCCGGTGCTGTATCTCGACCTGCACGTCACCGACGGCATCGATCATCGCTACGACGTCACCTACGCCTTTTCGGGCTGGCGGGGCTATTACGCCCGCTCGGCAGCCATCGGCCGGTTTCTCGACACGCGGCTGCGCCGGGCCATGGACGCCGCGCTGAAACGCGGCGGCCACACCCCCGGCTATTATGTCAGCACGCTCGACAATCGCGCGCCGGAAAAGGGCATGAGCCAGGACGTCGACACGCCGCGTTTCTCGACCGGCTATGGCGACATCGCCCATATCCCGACCGTGCTGGTCGAGACCCATTCGCTCAAACCCTATCGCCAGCGCGTGCTCGGCACCTATGTGTTCGTCGAGGAATCGCTCCGCATCGCCGCCGATCGTGCCGCCGAATTGCGCGAAGCGATCGACGCCGACCGCGCCGACCGCCCCGCGACCGCGACCATGACGTGGAAGCCGAACCCGACCCCGCTCTACAGCGTCGACTTTCTCGGACTGGCGCACGACAGCTATCGCTCGCCCGCCTCGGGCCGGGACGAACTGCGCTGGCTGCCCAAGCCGGTGACGTTCAACATGCCGGTGTTCGGCAGCCTGCCCGACAAGACCGTCGCCCTGCCCCGCGCATGGTGGGTACCCGCCACCCTGCCGCACGTCATCGACCTGCTGAAACTGCACGGCATCCGCTACGAGCCGATCGACGCCCCCCGGACGCTCGACCTCGACATGGCGCGCGCGACCGAACCGAAATTGCAGCCGGCCAGCGAAGGCCATGTCCCGCTGGAGGCCAGGATCGTCCACGAACGCCGCCGCGAGACGATGCCGCCCGGATCGGTCCGCGTCCCCGCCGACCAGCCGCTCGGCCTGCTCGCCGCCTTCCTGCTAGAACCCGAAAGCGAGGACGGGGTGCTGGCATGGAACATGGCCCCGGCGATGCTGGCCCGCACCGAATATATCGAAGGCTATGCCATCGCCCCGCTCGCCGACAAGATGCTGGCAAACGACCCGAAGCTGAAGGCGGAATTCGACGCGAAGCTCGCCGCCGATCCCGATTTCGCGAAGGACGCCACTGCGCGGTTGCAATGGTTCTATGCGCGCACGCCTTATTATGACGAACGGTACCTGCTGTATCCTATTGGCCGCGAGACGAATTGACCGGCGTCGCAGCCTTCCCCTAAGTCTGTATTCACAAATGCCGTTCGTGCTGAGTAGGGACTGAGCGTAGTCGAAGGCCCGTATCGAAGCACCCGCCACAAACGGTCCTTCGATACGCTGCTTCGACAGGCTCAGCGGCTACGCAGGACGAACGGTTTCATCGATTGCCGCCGGGACCGAATACGCCATGACCAACCCGAGCCACCCCGCATGACCGCCCCATCGATCATCGTGGTCGAGGACGATCCCGCGCTCCGCACGCTGACCGCCCGCGCGCTGCAGGAAAATGGCTATCACGTCCGCACCTGTTCCGCCGCGCCCGAAATGTGGCTGGCGCTCGAACAGGGGCCGGTCGACCTGATCCTGCTCGACATCATGCTGCCCGGCACCAGCGGCATCGACCTGTGCCGCCAGATCCGGCAGAACAGCGCCGTGCCGATCATCTTCGTGTCGGCCAAGGGCAGCGAAGTCGACCGCGTCATCGGCCTCGAACTCGGCGCCGACGACTATCTGCCCAAGCCGTTCGGCACACGCGAGCTGATCGCCCGCGTCCGCGCCGTGCTGCGCCGGGGCGAACTGAACGCACAGGCGGCGCAGCGCGAGGAAGGCATTTACAGCTTCGAAGGCTGGACCGCCAATCTGCCGCGCCGCGAACTGACCTCGCCGACCGGCGCGGCGGTCGATCTGACCGGGGCCGAATTCGACCTGCTGGTCGTGCTGCTCGACCATGCCCAGCGGGTGATCGCGCGCGAACGGCTGATCGAATTGTCGCGTACCCGGCTGGGCGATTCGTCCGACCGCAGCATCGACGTGCTCATCAGCCGTCTGCGCCGCAAGCTGTCGACCGCCGGCGGCACCCCGCCGATCGTTACCGTGCGCGGCGTCGGCTATATGCTGAACGTGCCGGTCGAGCGGCGCTGACCCGGTGGAGGCGAAGCGGCTCCCCGCGCTTCCCTTCGGCCTGATCGGGCGGATCGTCGCGATCCTGCTGCTGACGATCGTCATCGAATTCGGCGTGTCGGTGCTGCTCTACGAACGCGCCAGCCAGTTTTCGGTGCGTGACGACGAAGCCCGCCGGCTGGCCGAACATCTCGTGATCGCGCGCCGGATCGTCGAGGAACGCCCGGTCGATCAACGCGCCGGCATGGCGACCGAACTGACCACCGAACGCTATGCGGTCCAGTGGCGCGCGACCGCCCCCGCGCTCCCGGCCAGCGGCACCGAACTGCGCGAGATGGAACAACAGGTGCTGGCATGGGAGCCGAGCCTCGCCCCCACCGGCCTGCATCTGACGCTGATCGGACAGGGGCGGCGATCGGTGGTCAGCGGCGCGCTACGGCTCGACGATGGCAGTTGGCTCTATTTCCGTACGCTCGAACCGCTCCGCGCTTTCGATCTCGCCATCGGCCGCATCCTGCTGGCGCTGATCCCGGCGATCGCGCTGATGGTGGTCGGAGGGCTGCTGATCCGCCGCACGCTGCGGCCGATGCGGCAACTGGCCGACGCGGTCGACCGCTTCGGTCCCGGCGGCGGATCGACTCTCCCAACTATCGAGGAAGCGGGGCCGAGCGAGGTCCGCCGCCTCGTCGTCGCCTTCAACGGGTTGCAGGCGCGCATCCATCGGCTGATCGACGAGCGGACCCGCGCGCTGGCGGCGGTCGGCCACGACCTGCGCACCCCGCTCGCCCGGCTACGGCTGCGCACCGACGCGATTTACGACCGCGACGTGCGCGAGACGGTGCAGAACGACCTCGCCGAAATGGAAGCCATGGTCACCTCGCTGCTCGCCTTTCTGGGCGGCGAGAGCGAACCCGAACGCGCCGTGCTGGTCGATCTGGCGGTATTGTGCGCCAGTATCGTCGACGATGCCGCCGACCATGGCCATGATGCGACCTATGTCGGTCCCGACCATTTCGAACGCGCCGTGCGCCGCTCCGGCTTTCGCCGTGCGGTCATCAACCTGGTCGAAAACGCGATCCATTATGGCGGCAGCGTCACCCTGACGCTGGCCGTGGAGGATGGCGCGACCGTGATCCGGGTCGAGGATGACGGCCCCGGCATTCCCGACGAATCGCTGGGCGACGTACTCGAACCCTTTGTCCGCCTCGATACCGCGCGCAAGCGGGACACGGTCGGCTTCGGCCTCGGCCTGTCGATCGTGCAGCGCGCGGTGGAGGCCGAAGGGGGTCGGCTGGAACTGCGCAACCGGGTCAGCGGCGGGCTGTGCGCCGCAATCATCCTGCCCGCGCCATTCGCGGTTCAGCAATAATTCGTTACATCGCAGGCGAACGCAGCAAGATTCCCCCGGCTATAGCATTGATCCGAGCGGCAGGGTTGCACCGGCCGACAGGTTTTGAGGGAGACGCTGCGTGAACGACGTGATCGGCCGGGTGTTCGGGTTCGAGAAGGACGTGTTCGGCAGCGATGCCGACCTCTATTCGAAGCTCGCCACCGATGGTCAAAGCCCGAAGGTGCTGATGATCTCCTGTTCGGACTCGCGCGTCGTCCCCGAACATATCCTGCAGGCGAAGCCGGGCGACGTGTTCGTCATCCGCAACGCCGGCAACATCATTCCCCCCTTCACCCAGCAGAATGGCGGCACCACCTCGACCGTCGAATATGCGGTCGCGGTCCTCGGTGTGACCGACATCATCGTGTCGGGTCATTCGGGCTGCGGCGCGATGGGCGCGCTGATGAAGCCCGAGACGCTCGAAGGGCTGCCCAGCGTCGCCGCGTGGTTGCGCCATAGCCATGCCGCCCATTCGGTCATCCAGCACAGCTATCCCGATCTCGACGATGCCGCCGCGGTCCGCGCCGCCAGCCTCGAAAACGTCGTGGTCCAGATTTCGCACCTGCGCACCCATCCGGCCGTCGCGTCGCGCATCGCCAAGGGCGATCTGACGCTGCATGGCTGGTTCGTCGACATCCATGCCGGCTCGATCCTCGCGCTCGACGGCACGACCGGCCGCTTCGTGCCGATCAAGCCGGATCGCCCGCTGCCGGTGGCATTGCCCGCCGCCAAGCGCCTGGCCGCAGATTTCGTGACGGCAGAAGCCGCCGAATAGCCGTTCCCGCAAGATCGGCGGGGCGAACCTTCCCTCCCCCGTTCCGTCGATCCCGGGCACCGCGCCGGGCGTGCTTCCCCCAAGCACGCTCGGCGCACCTCGTTTCAGAACAAGGCCATCGCAGCCATGTCGCAACCCTCCCTACTCGCCAATCTGCGTCAGGACGTGCCGTCCTCGATCGTCGTCGCGCTCGTCGCGCTGCCGCTGTGCCTCGGCGTCGCGCTGGCATCGGGCGCGCCGCTCTTTTCCGGGCTGATCGCCGGGATCGTCGGCGGCATCGTCGTCGGTTCGCTCAGCAAGTCGCCGCTGTCGGTCAGCGGCCCCGCCGCCGGCCTGACCGTGATCGTGCTCGATGCGATCACCAAGCTGCCGAGCTTCGAGGCGTTCCTGCTCGCCGTGTTCCTTGCCGGCTGCATGCAGATCCTGCTGTCCTTCTCGCGCTCGGGCGTGCTCGGCGAATTCGTGCCGTCCTCGGTCATCACCGGCATGCTGGCGGCGATCGGCCTGATCCTGATCCTGAAGCAGGTGCCGCACGCGATCGGCTATGACGGCGATCCGGCGGGCGATTTCCAGTTCAATCAGGGCGATGGTCTCAACACCTTCAACACCATCCTCTTCGTGCTGCGCGAACAGGTGGTGTGGGGCGCCACGATCATCGCTGCGATCAGCATCGCCTTCCTGTTCTGGTGGGACAAGAACAAGCCGAAGGACGGCCCGCTGCGCTTCGTCCCCGGCCCGCTGGTCGTCGTCGTCGGCTCGGTCGCGATCAACGCGCTGCTGGGCGTCGTCGCGCCTGCCATTCAGGTGAAGCCGACCCATCTGGTCAGCGTGCCGATCGCCGATGGCCTCGGCGGGTTCGTGAAGCTGTTCAGCCTTCCCGATTTCGGCCAGATCGGCAATGCCACGGTGTGGACGGTGGCGGTGACGCTGGCGATCGTCGCCAGCCTCGAATCGCTGCTGTCGGTGAAGGCGGTCGACGAACTCGATCCCAAGCGTCGCGTGACCGACAAGAATCACGAATTGCTGGCACAGGGCAGCGGCAACATCATCTCGGGATTGATCGGCGGCCTGCCGGTGACCTCGGTCATCGTGCGCTCGTCGGCGAACGTCGATGCGAATGCCGCATCGAAGATGTCGACGATCCTGCACGGTACGTGGCTGCTGCTCAGCGTCCTGCTGGTGCCGATGCTGCTCAACATGATCCCGCTATCGGCCCTCGCCGCGGTGCTCATCCAGACGGGCTATAAATTGACCAAGCCGGAACTTTTCACCAAACGCTGGAAACAAGGCATGACCCAGTTCGTGCCGTTCGTGGTCACGATCCTCGCCATCCTGTTCACCGACCTGCTGAAGGGCATCGTCGTCGGGCTGGTCGTCGGCTTCGTCTTCGTCATCGCGCGCAATTTCCGCCCGGCGGTGACGTTCGTGCAGGACGGCGAAGGCCCCGGTGCCAGCTGCATGGTTCGCGCCAAGCGCAACCTCTACTTCATCCACAAGGTGGAACTGACCAAGGAGCTGGAGAAAGTCCCGGACAACTGCACGGTGGTGATCGACCTGTCGGCGACCAACTATGTCGACCTCGACAATATCGACATCATCAACGGCTTCATCAAGAATGCGCAGTATCGCGGGATCAACGTGCTGGTGCGCGGCGATATCGGCGAAAAGACCGCGCCCCAGATCAAGGCGCCGCGCAAGGAGGTCGCCTACGCATGAGGGAATACAAGCATCTGCTCCTTGCCAACAAGGCATGGGCCGCCGAGCGGCTCGAGGAAAATCCCGATTATTTCGCGCGGCAGATTGCCGGGCAGCAGCCCGAATTCCTGTGGATCGGCTGTTCGGACAGCCGCGTCGCCCCCGACCAGCTGACCAATACCGAGCCGGGGGGCATGTTCATGCACCGCAACATCGCCAATCTGATCGATCCGAACGACCAGAATCTGATGTCGGTGGTGCAGTTCGCGGTCGAGGTGCTGAAGGTCGGGCATATCATCGTCTGCGGCCATTATGGCTGCGGCGGCATTCAGGCGGCGCTCGAGGGCGGCGTGCAGGGCCATGTTCATGACTGGCTGGCGATCGCCCGCGACGTGATCGACAGCCACCGCGACGAACTCGACGCCCTCCCCGCCGAGCAGCGCGCCAACCGGCTGGTCGAACTCAACGTCCGCGACCAGTTGTTGGCGCTGGCCCGCACCGACGTCGTCCAGAACGCCTTCGCCGCAGGCCAGCCGCTCGAACTACACGGCTGGGTCTATGATCTCCGCGACGGGTTGCTGAAACCGTTGATGGAAATCGATGCGACGACCCCGCTCGGCACCGTCCCGACGCCGGAGAAGGTGCTGGTCTGACGTACGGACATGGCCGCTGGCGGGGGCGGATGGGCGATTGGCAAGCTCGCCGCCCCCCCAGGAAAATCCGTTCGGTTCGAGCAGCTTCCAGCCTGTCGAAGCGGCGTATCGAAGGACCGTCCCAGATACTTCGATACGGGCTTCCGACAGGCTCAATCCCTACGCAGCACAAACGGCGAAGGTGAGACCCCTACCACTCGACCCCGATCTTTCCGAAATGATCGCCGCCTTCCTGAAACCGGAATGCCTCGGCTAGATCGCCCAGCTCGAACCGCCGATCCACGACCGGCCGTATCCCCGTCACTTCTAGCGCGCGGACGAAGTCCTGCTGTTCGCGCCGGCTGCCGACGATCAGGCCCTGCAGCCGCGCCTGTTTCGCCATCAGCGCCGCCGTCGGCACCTCGCCGCCACGTCCGGTCAGCACTCCGATCAGCGAGATATGCCCGCCGACGCGCACTGCGGCGATCGACTGCGCCAGCGTCGCCGGTCCGCCGACCTCGACGACATGATCGACCCCGCGTCCGTCCGCCCATCGCGCGACCGTAGCGCCCCAATCGGGATCGCTGCGATAGTTGACGGTAAAGTCCGCGCCCATCGCCACCGCGCGCGCCAGCTTGTCGTCGCTCGACGAGGTGATCGCGACCTTCGCGCCCATCGCCCGGGCGATCTGCAATGCCCAGATCGACACGCCGCCGGTGCCGAGCAGCAGCACCCGGTCGCCCGCCTTCAATCCGCCATCGACCACCAGCGCCCGCCATGCGGTGAGGCCGGCGGTGGTAATAGTCGCCGCCGCGACCGCGTCCCAGCCCTTGGGCGCGAGGGTGAAGGCGGTGGCGGGCAACACGACCACCTCCTGCGCGAACCCGTCGATACCGTCACCCGGCGTCCGCGCGAAGTCGCCGATGGTAGGCGCGCCGTCCTGCCAATCGGGGAAGAAGCACGACACGACCAGATCGCCGACCGCGAAGCCGGTCACGCCCTCGCCCACCGCTTCGACGATCCCGGCGCCATCAGCCATCGGCACCCGCCCGTCTTCGGCCGGCGACTTGCCGCTGGCGACGATATAATCGTGGAAGTTGAGCGAGCTGCCATGCAGCTTCACCCGAATCTCGCCCGCCCCCGGCTGTCCCGGATCGGCGCGGTCGACTAGTTCCAGCCGGTCGAGCCCGCCGGGCGCACGCAGTTGGACCGCCTTCATGCGTCATCCCCTGCTGCATCGACCACCGCCTGAGTCATGCCGTTCGGCGACAGGATCTCGATCCAATATCCATCGGGATCGGTGATGAAGGCGATGTCCTTCATTCGCCCCTCATCGGGCCGCTTGCGGAAGGGGACGCCCAGTTCCTCGAACCGGGCGCAGGCGGCGGCGACGTCGGGCACGCTGATGCCCAGATGCCCGAAGCCGCGCGGATCGTCGTTGCCGCTGTGATATCCTGCGAAATCGGGATCGTCCTCCGTCCCCCAATTATGCGTCAGCTCCAGCGTCGTCTCCCGGCTGAACACGAACCGCGCGCGCTCCTTGGGATCGCTGGGCACCGTCTCACCGTCGCGCAGAAAGCCGAGAAAATAGAGCGAGAATGCCGCCTCGTCGAAATCCAGCTTTTGCAGCAGGGTCATGCCCAGCACGTCTTGGTAAAAGGCGATACTGGCGCTCGGATCGCGGACGCGCAACATGGTCTGGTTGAGGGTAAATCCCTCGGTCCCTTCGGGTCGGGTCATCGCAACTTCCTTCAACGATCGGTGGGAGTGCCCGCCAATCCGGCAATCGCACGGGCCAGTTCGGCCTCGCGGAACGGTTTGGTCAGGCGCGGCAGATCGGGTGCCAGCCCATCGATATCGGCATAGCCCGATACGATCAGCACCGGCAGCCCGGGATGCCGGTCATGGATCGCCCGCGCCAGCCATACGCCGGTCCGGCCGGGCATCAGATGATCGGTCACCACGAGGTCGAAGCGCCGCTGCGCCAGCATTTGTTCCGCATCGATGGCGCCATCGGCCTCGACCACCTCATATCCCAGGCTCTGGAGCATGTCGGCGGTCGTCATCCGCACCAGTGCCTCGTCGTCGACCACCAGCGCGCGGCCGCGGAACCCCGGCTCGCCTGCCGCGTCGTCCTCACCCGCCTCCACCTGCCGCACGCGCTCGCCGCTGACCGGCAACCACAGGTCGATGCGCGTACCCAGACCGGGGGCGCTGACGATCGCCATCGTGCCCCCCAGTTGCAGCGCCAGCCCATGCACCATCGACAGGCCCAGGCCCGTACCGCGCCCGATACCCTTGGTCGAAAAGAAGGGTTCGATCGCGCGCGCCACCGTCTCGGTATCCATGCCGGTCCCGGTATCGATTACCGACAGCCTGACATATGGGCCGGGTGCCACGCCCGCCGCTGCCGTCGCCTGCGTATCGGGACAATCGGCGGCGATCGTCAGCGTGCCGCCATCGGGCATCGCATCGCGCGCATTCACGCACAGGTTCAGGATCGCCATTTCAAGCTGGTTGCCATCCGCCAGCGCCGGGGGCAGGTCGGCGGCGATCATCGTCCGCACCGCGACCGGCGACCCGGCGGTGCTCGCGATCAGGTCGGCCATCCCTCCGACCAGCACCGCCAGATCGACCGGCCCCGACTGGAGCGGTTGCCGCCGGGCGAAGGCCAGCAGCCGATGGACCAACGTCCGCGCCCGCTCCGCCGATTGCAGCGCGCCATCGACCAGTCGCGCCTCGCGCGGCGACAGGGTGCCGCGCCGCTGCAACAGGTCGAGGCTGCCGAGGATTGGGGTCAGCAAATTGTTGAAATCATGCGCCACCCCACCGGTCAGCTGACCCATCGCCTCCATCTTCTGCGCCTGGCGCAGCGCATCCTGCACCTCCTGCAACGCCATTTCGCCCCGGCGCCGCTCGGTCACGTCGGTCACGAACTGGAACGCGCCGACCTGCCGCCCCTGCCCATCGCGGACGGCGTTGAACTTCATTTCATAGGCGCGACGGGCATGCCCCCGCGCCGGATCGCCGAATTCCGCCGCGGTCGTGTATTCCTCGCCCGCAAGCGCCGGGTCCCACGCCGCGCGCACCGCCGCCTGCTGATCGGGCTGGTCGGCGATCAGATCGAGCAGATTGTCGCCGACCTTCGGCCGCACCCCGAATACCGCCTCGAACGCGTCGATCCCCGCCCGATTGATCGCCATCCAGTTGTAATCGAGGTCGATGACGTTGACGACCGAGTCGGTCGTCTCGACGATCGAGGCGAGCAGGTTGCGCTCGGCCGTTCGCTGGTCGACGCGCAACTCCAGCGTGCGGTTGAACTGGCGCAGATCGTCGAGCGCGGTGGTCAGCTCGGACTGGCTGCGTTTCAGCGCCGCGTCGGACAGCACCCGCGCCGTGGTCTCGTTGGTGAAGATGAACAGCCCGGCGATATCCCCCCGCCGGTCGAGGATACGCGAATAGGAGAAGCTCCACCACGTATCCGCCGCCCCGCGATCGGTATCCAGCTTCCACGGCACGTCGACATAGCGGGGGCTGTTACCGGCATAGGCCGCCTCGATGATCGGCATCGCCTGTTCGAGGCCATCGGCCCAGACCTTGTCGAACCGCTCGCCCATCGCCCAGTCGAGCCGGGGCCCCAGCAGCGGGAAATAGGCCTCGTTGAAGAAGAACCACAGCTCCGGTCCCCAGCACAGGATCATCGATTCCGGGGAATTCACCACGAGGCTGAGCGCGCTGCACAGTCCCTCCGGCCATTGATCGGGCGGTCCCAGCGGATGGTCCGACCAGTCGCGCGCACGGATCATCTCCGCCGCGCGACCGCCACCGTTCAGAAAGGGGGCGACCGTCATGCCGGTCCCTGCGCCAGCGCATCGGCCGTCGCGCGCGGAATGCGCACCAGCGACCCATGCCGTGCGCCGGGTGGCATCGACAGTTTCGTGCCGACATCGCGCCACGTCACGAAATCGCGCGTCGCCGCCGCCCCCCATTTGCCGTCGCGATAGACGTCCCAGTAGCATATTGTCTCGCCGCCGATCACGGTCGTCATCGGTCCTTCGACCCAGGGCGGCGTGAACGGCGTGCCGAGCTTTCCGAACGGTCCGGTCGGCGACTTGGTCGATGCTACCTGCAACCATTTGCGCGGCGGGGTCAGCGTCTCGTCCTTGACGATCAGGTGCAGCCCGCTCTCCCCACGCGCAAACGTCCCGTCAATCACGCTGAACCCCGGATCGTACAGCACCTTCGGATCGCTGAACGTCACGAAATCGCGTGTCGTCACATACCAGAGCCGATGGTTGTAGCCGGACTCGGACGTACCCGCCGTTTCCTCGAACCGTCCGGCGACCGTGCTCGACCAGAAGATCACGAAATGCCGCGCCTTCGCGTCCCAGATGGCCTCGGGCGCCCAACAGTTGCGCGTGCCCTTCACCCCCGCCATCACCGGCAGCGCGCGTTGCGGCGACCAGTGGCGCAGGTCGCGGCTGGTGGCATGGCCGATCGTCACCCCCTCCCATGCCGTCGTCCACACCATATGCCATGGCGCGTCGCGGCCGATCCCGCGAAACACGAACGGATCGCGCATCAGCTTCGCCTCGCCGACCATCGGCGGCAGGTAACTTCGCCCGCCGCCCAGTTCGCGAAACGCAAAGCCGTCGTCGCTGATCGCCAGCTTCAGCCCCGCCGCCTCGCCCTTGCCGGTCCCGAAATAGGCGAAGAGCAACGGATCGTCCGCGCGCGCCGCCATTACCCGCGAAGCCATAGGCAGGCAGGCGAGCGTGCCGATCATCGTCCGCCGGTTCAACCGCATAGCCCGCGCACTCGCCTCTGATACCCTCGACGCACCGATTGCCGCACTCCGGGGTCGACCGCAACCATCGGTGCGGTCGTGTCACATTATATCCGATATTGCCGTCGCCAATGGTTGACGCGCATCGTATCACCGGCAACGATTACCCGTCCGTCCGTTCGAAAGGCCAAACCCTTGCCCGCCGTATCCCGCATCGCGCTGGTCGCCCTGCTGCTCGCCTCGACGCCCGCTTTCGCCGACCCCATCCGTCAGACCAAGGGCGACTGGCAGGACAAATTCCGTCAGCTGGAGGGAGAGGATTGGCCGACGCCCACCGACTACCGCAACGCATCGGGCGCGCCCGGCTATCGCTACTGGCAGCAAAAGGTTGATTACGACGTCAAGGTATCGCTGAACGAAGCGACCAAGGTCGTCACCGGTACCGAGACGATCCGGTACCGCAACAACTCTCCCGATGCGCTGCCCTATCTGTGGCTGCTGCTCGATCAGAATCATTACAAGCGCAATTCGATCGTCGAGCTGTCGCGCACCGTTCCCGACGCCAACACGATCAGCATCGGCGAGATCCGCCGGGCGGAGGGGATGAAGAACTGGGAGGGCGGCTTCACGATCGCGGCCGTGCGCGGCCCCGATGGCCAGCCGCTCGCCCACCGCGTTACCGACACGCTGCTGCGCATCGAACTGCCGCAGCCGGTCGCGGGCAATGGCGGCGAGGTCACGCTGTCGATCGACTGGTCGTTTCCGATGGCCGAGCAGAAGGTCGTCGATGGCCGATCCGGCTACGAATGCTTCACCGGGGCCGGCGAAGACGGCAACTGCATCTTCGAAGGAGCGCAGTGGTTCCCGCGCCTCGCCGTCTATTCGGATTACGAGGGCTGGCATAACAAGGCGTTTCTCGACGCCGGCGAATTCACGCTGGAGTTCGGCGATTACAAGGTCGCACTGACCGTGCCGTCCGACCATGTCGTTTCCGCCACTGGCGTCCTCCAGAACGCCGATCAGGTCCTGACCGCCACGCAGCGCCAGCGGCTGGAACAGGCGAAGTCCGCCACCGCGCCGATGTACATCGTCACCCCCGACGAAGCCGCCGCCGCCGAACGCAGCCGGGCTTCGGGCACTAAGACTTGGACCTTCGCCGCGCAGAATGTCCGCGACTTCGGCTGGGCATCGTCGCGCAAATTCGCGTGGGACGCGATGAACGTCCGGCAGGATTATGCTGCCAACCCGAACGTCCTGGCGATGTCCTTCTACCCGAGGGAAGCGCGTCCGCTGTGGGACGCCTTCTCGACCAAGGCGATCGCCCATACCATCGACGTGTACGGAAAGTTCGCCTTCCCCTATCCCTATCCGGTAGCGCAGTCCGTCAATGGCCCCGTCGGCGGCATGGAATATCCGATGATCACCTTCAACGGGCCGCGCCCGGTGAAGGACCCCAAGACCGGCCTGCTGACCTATACCGAACGCGCCAAGACCGGGCTGATCGGCGTGGTGATCCACGAGGTCGGCCATGACTGGTTCCCGATGATCGTCAACAGCGACGAACGCCAATGGACATGGATGGACGAAGGGTTGAACACCTTCCTCCAGTTCCAGGCCGAAAAGCTGTGGGACAAGGACTTCCCCTCGCGGCGTGGCGAGCCGAAGGACATTGCCGAATATATGCTGTCCGACAATCAGGTTCCCCTGATGACCCAGTCGGATTCGGTGCTGCAATTCGGTGCCAACGGCTATGGCAAGCCCGCCACCGCGCTGACCATCCTGCGCGAGACGGTGCTGGGCCGCGAGTTGTTCGACCGCGCCTTCCGCGAATATGCGACGCGCTGGCGCTTCAAGCGGCCGACGCCCTACGACTTCTTCCGCACGATGGAGGAAAGTTCTGGCGTCGATCTGGACTGGTTCTGGCGCGGCTGGTTCTATTCGACCGACCATGTCGACATCGCGCTCGACAAGGTCGTCGAGGGCCGCATCGCCGGTCGCGATCTGGAGGCCAATGCCCGCGAACGCCGTGCGATCCGCGATGCGGAGAACACGTCGCTGACCGTCCGCAACAATGCCGGCCAGCGCACCGTCACCGAACGCGATCCCGCGACGCGCGACTTCTATGACCAGCAGGACGATTTCGCCGTCAGCCCGCAACAGCGCCGCGACCTCGCCGAAAAGCTCGACAAGCTGACGCCGGAGGAACGCGCCGCGTTCGACGTGAAGGACAAATTCTACCGCTTCTCGCTGCGCAACATCGGCGGGCTGGTCATGCCGGTTCCGCTGAAACTCACCTTCAGCGACGGCAGCAACGAGATCGTCCGCATCCCGGCCGAGGTGTGGCGCTACGATCCGAAGGCGGTGACGTGGCAATATGTAACCAACAAGACGATCACCGGTGCCGAGGTCGACCCGCTGCTCGAAATCGCCGATGCCGATCGATCGAACAATGTCTATCGCGGCGCCATCCGTCCGGTCATGCTGGAGATCGAGGATGTCGAGGATCTGGAAAACCGCATGAAGGACTTCGACGTGCAGGTGAAACCCGGCTCGCTGCGCACTTATCCCGCGCCGGTGGCGAAATGAGGGGGGCGCTCGCCCTCCTCGCCTGCTTCGTGGCCGCCGCCCCGGCACAGGCGCATCGCGGCCATGACTCGCTCGCCGTGGTGACCCTCGCCGATGGTAAGGTCACCGTGTCGCACCGGTTCGAGGCGCACGATATCGAACCGGCGTTGGCGAAGATCGCACCCCAGGCGCAGACCAGCCTCGACGATCCCGCCGCGATGGCGGCGTTGCGCAGCTATCTGCAGCGCCGCTTCGTCCTGCAGATCGACGGCAAGCCGGTCCCGCTGACCTATGCGACCACCGACCTGTCGCATGCCGAGGTCCGCATCGATTATACCGGCCGCGCGCCCCGCAAACCGAAGTCGGTCGCGATCCGTTCGACTGTGCTGACCGACGTCTATCACGGGCAGGTCAACCAAGTGAATGTCCGCCAGGGCAATGTTGTGAAGTCGTTGACCCTGCGCGGAGCGGGCACGGGTAGCGTGACGCTGTAACTTCCGCCCCGTCTTGCCGTGCCTTCGCGCAAGCGGGGCCCAGAGCCAAGCAGGTCAACGGCTTGCGTCTGGAACTCTGGACCCCGCCTGCGCGGGGGTACGGCAGTGATGGCCCACTACCCCCGACACGCTTCCACCATTCCCCGTGCGCTCGCGGCCGTCATGCCACCGCGGTGCAGCGCACAGGGCCGCCCATCCCGGCCGATCGCCACGCTGAACGGCAGCCCCGCCGTCTTCGCCAGCAACTCGGCGCGCACCTCCGCCATCCGCGCCGCATCGGGGCGCCAGACCTGATCGATCGGCACCCCGCGCAACATGGCATCGGTCGCCCGGCCACGATCGATCGGCACCACCAGCACCCGGTACGCCCCCGCCCCGCCCGCAATCGCCGGCAACTGCCGCAATTCGCCATGACATGGCGCACACCACGACGCGACGAACAGCAGGATCGATCGCGCCGGATAGCGCGCCGGATCGGCCGGCGCGGCTCCGGTCAGCAGCAGCGCGCCCGCGATCAAGGTCCAAATTCGCCGCATTCGCCCGCCCTGCCCATCGACGCTGTCATCTTGGCGTGCTTTGTTGCCGGACAATAGAGGGGATGATGAATGATCGACGCGATTCTGCACGGACTACTCGCGGTGGCGCAGGCGGCGACGCCCGCCCCGGCGGCGACGACGCTGCAAGCCCAGTTCGATGCCGCCAACATCGCCTATGAAACCCGCAAATGTGCCGACGCGATCAGGCTGTACGATGCGCTGGAGGCACGCACCGTCGGCACGAAGAACGCACTGCTGCTCGGCGCGGTGAAGGTGCGCAAAGGCATCTGCGTCGCGCGCAACGGCGACCATGTCGCCGGGGCCGCGCTCATCCGGCAGGGCATGCCCGCGCTGGCCGGACAGGCCGCCGAATTCGCCGCCGACCTGCGCGATGCGCATATGGTGCTCGGCACCGCCGCGTTCGATGCGTTCGACTATGACGCGGCGGCTTCGTCCTATCGCGACGCGCTGGCGCTGGCCAAGGGGCTCGATCGCGTCGCCCCGCTACTCGCCCTGTCGCGCACGCTCGCCTTCGACGGCGATGGCAAGGCGCTGGCCTATGCGCAGGAAGCCCGCGATCTCGCTGCCAAGGAACCGGCGATCGGCAAGGACGTGCTGGCGCTTATCCAGACCCGCTATGCCCGCGTCCTGCTCAACAACGGCAAGAAGGAGGAGGCGTACAGCGTCCTGAAGGATTCGCTGCGCAAGCAGGGCGGCCTCGACCAGCGCGTCAGCAGTTCCGAAGTCGCCACCCGCGCCGACCTTGCGCTCGCCGCACTGCTCAACGGCGACCGGCAACAGGCGCAGACCTATATGGCCTATACCGGCGCGGGCCGGATGAAGGACGATGCCTTCGCCGCCGCGATCAACATGAAATCGGCGGCCTGCGGCTCGGCGACCGGTCTGAAGCCCGACGATTTCGCGGTCGTCGAATTTTCGGTCGCCGACAACGGCACGGTGAACGCGGTGACCCCGATCTACACCACCGGCGGACGCGACGTGGCGCTGGCCTTTGCCCGTGCCGTGTCCGACTGGTCGTGGTCGCCGACCGAGTCGGTCAAGATTCCGGCCTTCTTCCGCAACGCCACCCGGATCGAGTTGAAATGCTCGACCGCCGCCGACCGTCCGTCGCTCGGACAGCCGCTCGGCGACGCGTTCGACGCCTGGGTCCGTACCAAGGGCCACCAACAGGACTGGTCGGACCTGACCCCGGCCCGCGCCTATCCGCTGGTCCGCGCCGAAGCGAGCCGGGCGCGTGCCGCCGGGGACCAGGGCGCGCTGCTCGCCGCCGATGCGTGGATCGCTTATTCCTCGCTCCCGACCGAGGCCGAGCGCATCGCCGCCGCCGCCGAAGCGGCCGCGCTCGCCCGGACGATGCAGGCCCCCGCCTCCGTCACCACCTATCTTGCGCTGGCCGAGATCGATGCCGATCGCAGCCATTACGATCAGGACGTCCGCAAACGGACCGCGCTGCTGGCCCGGCCGGAGATCAACGCCGACCCGCTGTCCGCCGCGACGGTCCGCATGATGCTGGCCAACCGTTCCTACCCGGCCGCGCCCAAGGCGGAGGCGGAGCAGCTGATCGCCGCCGTCGTCGCCGCGCCGCTGCCCGAAAATCATCCGCTCAAGGTCGCGGCGCTGCTGCGACAGGCCGACCTGCTGGCGCAGCGCGGCGAGGTGGCACAGGCGCGCGCCGCCTTCGACCGCACCGGGCTGACCAGCGATCAGTGCGCGCTGATCGCGCCCAGCCCGGTCGTGCAGCGCAGCGGCGCAACCAGCAACCTTTACCCGACCGAAGCGGTGCAGATGGGATTCCAGGGCTGGGCACAGGTCGAGTTCGACATCGCCGCCGACGGTCGCACCATGACCCAGCGGACCATCGCCGCCTATCCGCCCTTCGTCTTCGGCGAAGCGGCGCAAAAGATGGTCGGCGCCACCCGCTATCGCAGCAGCTTCCGCCCCGAAGGAAACACCGCCTGCTCGGCTAATATCCAGCGGTTCCGCTTCCAGCTGTAACCGGCAGCGTGACGGTGGCGACCAACCCGCCCCCGTCCGCCTCGCCCAGTTCCAGCCGCCCGCCATAGAGCGCCGCCAGATCGCGGACGATGGCGAGGCCGAAGCCATGCCCGTCGCCGCGCTCGTCGAGCCGCACGCCGGGATCGGTCGCCCGCGCGCGGTCGGCGACGGGAATGCCGGGACCGTCGTCGCTGACGCGCAGCACCGCGAACCCGCCCTCGCGCACCGCTATGACCTCGACCGCCGACCGGGCATGGCGCGCGGCATTGTCGATCAGATTGCCGGCCAGTTCGTCCAGGTCGGCGGCATCGACCGCCACCGACAGGTCGGGCACCGCCGCCCGCACGATCAGCCCCCGGTCACGGTGCAGCGCCGCCACAGCCGCCACCAGCCCCTCGACCGCCGGTCGCAGCGCCGTCGCCGCCCGCCGGTCGACCGTGCCACCGCGGGCGCGCGCCAGATGATGCCGGATCGTCGCGTCGATCCGCGCCACCTGCATCGCACGGGGATCGTCGCCCAGTTCGATCGCCAGCGTCGCCACCGGCGTCTTGAGCGCATGGGCGAGGTTCGCCGCCGATCCGCGCGCCGTCGCCAGCGCCGCCGCATTGTCGCGGACCAACGCGTTCAGCTCGACCGCCAGCGACCGCAATTCGTCGGGCTGATCCTCGGGCACATCCGCCGCCGCGCCCTCCCGCACCGCCGCCACCCGGTCGCGCAGGACCCGGAGCGGCCGCAACCCCAGCCGCAACTGCACCAAGGTCGCGACCGCCAGCACCAACGCGACGATCGCCAGCGTGAGCAGCAGCGGCAGCATCGCCCCGCGCAACGGCTGTTCGATCTCGCGCCGCGGCACCGCCACCGCCACGCGCCCGCGCCCCTCGGGCAGGTCGAGCACCAGTCCATGCACTCGCGTCGCATCGGGCAGCGTCAGGTCGAACGGCGCACCGAACCCCGGCCCCCGCCCCGCCGGCGGTCCGCGTTCCGGTCCCACCGGCGGCCCCGGCGCGCGCAGCGTCGCGAGCGGCGGCATGGCTGCACCGACCGACCCGCCCGGCGTATCGATCCGCCACACCGCATCCGTTCCGATCGCCGTCGCCAGTTCCGACCGGTCGAGCAACTCGCGGTCGATCGTCCCGTCAGGCCGCACCACCGCACGCAGCAACCGCAACCGGTCGCCCAGCCGCGCATCGATGTTGCGCGTCACGAAATGGTCGAGCACGCCCCCGATCGCGAACCCCGCCACCGGCAGCGCCACCAACGTCGTCGCCAGCGACAGCGCCAGCATCCGGCCATGGATCGACCGCGGCAACCTCATACCGATCCCGCCGTCAGCCGATATCCGCGCCCGCGCACCGTCTCGATCAGCGACGCGCCGATCTTCTTGCGCAACCGGCCGATAATGACCTCCAAGCTGTTCGAATCGACATCGGCATCGCCCTCATAGACCCGCTCCATCAGGTCGAGCCGCTCGATCACCGCTTCCTTCGCCAGCATCAGCGCCGCCAGCACCCGATATTCGAGCGCGGTCAGCTTGATCGGCAGCCCATCCAGCTCGAACACCCCGGTCTGCGTTTCATAGGCCAGCGGCCCGCAGGTCAGCCGTGTCGCGCCATGCCCCGCCGCGCGGCGCACCAGCGCGCGCAGCCGCATCATCAATTCCTCGACGCGAAACGGCTTGGTCAGGAAATCATCTGCCCCCGCCTTGAACCCGGCGACCTTGTCCGACCATCCGTCGCGCGCGGTCAGGATCAGCACCGGCAGGTCGCGCCCCCCCTCGCGCCACCCCTTCAGCACCGCCGTCCCCTCACGATCGGGCAGGCCCAGATCGAGCACCGCCACGTCATAGCGCTCGGTATCGCCCAGATGCTGCGCATCGATCCCGCTGGGCACCAGATCGACCGCGCAATGTTCCGCGCGCAACGCCCGCGCGATGGCAGGGCCCAGATCGGGATCGTCCTCGACAAGCAATATCCGCATGGCACCTTCCGCTATCGCTGCCGCTTAAACCGAAACTGAACCGCGGGGTTCAGCGTGGCGAGGGGATGAATCGCTAGAACGGCTCCATCGAACAACGAAGGAGTATGACACATGGCGAAATTCTCTCTGGGCGGTCCGGGCAAGCTCGTCCTCGGCGTCGCGATCGGCCTCGCCATCGGCGCGGCGGGCGGGGCGAGTGCGGTGTCGATGACCCGCCCGTCGGTCGAAATGGCGCCGACCGTCGCCACCCCCGTCGCGAAGCTCGCCAGCGACAACGGCGTCGTCACGGTCAAGGGCCGCGTCGCCGAAGTCTTTGGCGACCGCTTCGTGGTGCAGGACGCGACCGGCCGGGCGATGGTCGATGCCGGGCGCGACGCATTGGTCCGCAAGGGCGCGGCGGTGCAGGTGCAGGGCCGCTATGACAATGGCCAGCTCAAGGCGAGCTATCTGGTCGACGCCAATGGCAAGGTGACCCCGGTCGGTCCGCCCCCGCCCCGCCCCGGCCACGGCCCCAAGCCCGGCCCCGACGGCGCACGCGGTCCGGGCGGTCCCGGCGGCCCGGGTTGCGCTCCGGGCGCAGTCCCGCCACCGCCGCCCGCCGACGGCAGCGCTCCCCCGCCGCCGCCCACCAGCGGTCAGGTCCCCCCGCCCCCGCCGGCCGGCGCGGCACCGCTCGCCAAGGTACCGACCACGGCACCGGTGACGTCGACACGCTAAGTCCGCTTGCGTGAAGGCTGGACCGCCCTGATCCGGCAGTGCCGGAACCCTTCCGTACCCCCGCGCAGGCGGGGGTACGGTACAGCGGACATTCGCACGGGGCTCGCACCCGCGAGGATCGACCCGCCGCTTGCGCCCTTTACCCCCCGAACGACCGCCCGCCGCCCCAGCCGCCGCTCGACCGCGCGCTCACCCGGCCACCGAAGCCGCCGCGCGAGACGACCGAGCTGCGCGTCTGGATGCGCTGGGTCGTGACCGGGGTCGTGATCGCGTCGCGGCCGACCGAATAGCGATAGCCGTTGCCACGGCCCAGATACGCGCCCGACCCGGTATACCAGCCGCCATCGCGGTCGCGCCGGTCGCGGTAGAGGCCGCCATAGGTATAGCGCGACGAATTGTTGTTCAGCAGTTGCCCGATGAGGAAACCGGTCAGCAGCGGGGTGAAGAAGCTCTGTCCGCCCTCGCTGCGCTGAAAGCACTGCGCCGATCCGAACTGTTCCTCGCACAGCGCCTGGCTGTCGAAACGGGGCGCGGCCTTCGCATCCTCGTTGAACGCCTTTTGCTGGGCGGCGACGCAGGTGTCGCGGTCATATTGGCCGCTGTCGACGCATTGCTGGATCGTCTGGAAGGCGGCGACCTCGGTCGGCGGGCCGAAGCGCGCCTGTTCGTTATTGTCGTCGCAGCCGGACAGCATCGCGACCGCGCCGACGGCGGTCAGGCCGGCAGCGACCGAGCGTTTGCGGCGGGGGGGCTGGGTAGTCATCGGCGGGAGCCTCTCAATAGGTCATCGACGCGGCGTTGAGCAGGCCGAGTCCGATCGACGTCGCCGCGCTGTAGATCGCGCTGGCGATGTTCCCCTCTTCGATCCGGGTGACCATGTCGCGCACGATCAGGCGGCGGACGATGAAGGCGGCGACGATCTGGATCACGCCCGCCAGCAGCGCCCAGGCGGTGAATTCGACGACGCTGACCGTGACGCTCAGCGCGGAGGCGAGCGGCAGCGCGAAACCGATGATCGCACCGCCCAGCGCGATCCCCGCCGCCGGATTGTTGGCGGCGATCAGTGTGCGCTCGTCATAAGGCGTCGAAATCTGGTACAGCCATTTGAAGACGGTCAGGAACACACAGGCCAGACCGAAGGCGATGACGAAATGCAGCGCCCCGTCCAGAAAATATGCGACATCGAACATCCCGGTCCCCCTAAAGCTCAGGCGTTGAATTCGGCGGGCAGCAGCGGCAGCCCGACCATGATCTCGTGCGTCAGGTCGCCGCCCTCGGGCTGCATGGCGATGGCGAGCAGCAGTTCCTGCCCCTCGGGCGCGATGTCGCGGGCATAGAGCATGCAGGCCTGCTTGATCTGGCGGACGGGGCGGCCGGTGCGTTCGTAATAGACCGCCTCCCACAGTTCGACCGGCGGCTGGCTGCGATCGTCGTCGGCGTACCAAAAACGCTGGAAACGGGCGAGGCCGGGTTCGTCCCACACCGGCTGCGACAGGCGCTGGCGGAACGCGCCGGTATCGGCCCAGTCGGTCGGGTAGGTCGACGACCATGGCCGGAACAGGGTGAAATCGTCGGCGTCGGACCCGTCGGCCGACTGGCTCACCGCCTGCAACATCAGTTCGTCGTCGGTGTAGAAGCGGTGGACATGGCTGCCATCGTCGAGCCGG
Source organism: Sphingomonas sp. BL-S-05 (assembly GCF_055521695.1). NCBI lineage: Bacteria > Pseudomonadati > Pseudomonadota > Alphaproteobacteria > Sphingomonadales > Sphingomonadaceae > Sphingomonas > Sphingomonas sp. BL-S-05. The sequence goes on from NZ_CM145499.1 coordinate 2,277,135, forward strand.
ATCACCCCCTGCGCGGTGATTTCCAGCGTATCGCGGTCGAGGGTGAAGGCCGCGCCGGTCAGCCGCCGCCATGCCAGCGCGTCGAGCCGGACCTGTCGCCCGATGGTGATGTTGCGGACGACGGCGATCGCCGGGGGTTCGTCCTTGGGCGCGCCGCCGAACAGGCTGCCGAAAATCATGCCGCGATCCTTGTCCGCGCGATGTAGAAGAGCCGGTCGCCGACCGCGACCTGGCCGTCGGGGTCGAATACCGGCGAATTGGCTCCGGCGCTACAGGTCGCGACGAGGATTCCGCCGCGCATCCGCAAATCGCGCGCGGCCTGATCGAAGCTGCCGCCGGTGCGCGCGGTGGTGGCATAGAGGGTGCCGCCGTCGTCGGTATGGCTGGCGAGCTGCGCGATCAGGCGGCTCGACCCTGGATCGCTCAGCGCCTTCACCACCAGTTCGACGGTCGGGGTCAGCACCACCTCGACCTGCGGACAGTGCGCCGCCAGCAGCCCGGCGGTGTCGGGATCGCGCAGGAAGCAGACGACATGGCCCGCTTCGTTGAGCGCGGTGACGGCCAGCGTCGCCGCCAGCGTATCGGGATCGGACGGCCCATAGACGATGACCCGCTCGGCGGTCGCCACCCCCGCCCGGCGCAAATCGGCGGGTGCGGTCAGCGAGGCGACGCGGACGAAGCGATGCGTCGCGGCGTCCACGGTCAGTTCCTGCGTCGCGACCAGCACCAGTTCGTGCCCCTGCCCGTCGGCGACGATCTCCGCGATCATGCGCGGCGTACGATCAGGGTCGTAGCCGACAAGGACGATATGACCGCGCATCGCCCTATAATCCCCCAACCCCATGCGTCGCCGCCGCCAGCGCGCCGACACCCCGGCAAAGGCGCGGGCGATCGACACGGTGAACAGCGCGATCGCACCGGGCATGACGAACAGCGCGGTGACGATCCGGCCCATGTCCGATTTGGGCGACAGATCGCCATAGCCGACCGTCGAGGCGGTCGTCGCATACCAATAGAGATAGGCCGAGGGACGCAGCAGGTCGCCCTCCCCGGCAAAGGCCAGCAATTCCCACGAGATGGTCATGTGCAGGACCAGCAGCGCAAGCAGCACGCCCCGGTGCAGCTCGCTGGCCGCGAGATAGAGCCGCCGTAGATAATTGCCGAGACTGAATGACTTCATCCCCTGCCCATGCCCCCGCATCTTGCTTTTTGGTCGGCCCTTATGCTTGGGGTGTCAAGCGCGGCCAACACACCGGGCCGAGCTTTTCGGAGGGATGGATGGACGAAGCACCCCGTAGCTGGACGACCGCCGGACTGGCGCAGGCGCTCGGCGGTCCCGATTATGCCGACGAACTGAGCGTCGAGCGGATCGAACAGGCCGAACCGGTCCTGAAACTGACCATGCATCATTTCGGCGACCTCGCCATCTTCGCCTCGGTCGCGGGCGAACAGATCGTCGTGTCGAGCCTGTTGTGGCCGGTCGACGAACAGAGCGAGCCGGACGCGTTCAACCGCTTCCTGCTCAAGACGCAGAAGCTGGTGCCGCTGTCCAATTTCGCCATCGCCGATGTCGGCGGGCGCGAATATTATGAACTGGTGGGTGAGCTGTCGGTCGAATCGTCGCTGCGCACCGTGTTGATCGAACTGCGCGTGCTGGCGCAGAACGCGATCGAGGCGGCGTCCGAACTGCGCACCGAATTCGCCGCGTAACGGAGAAGTATCGATGTCGATGTGGAAGAACCTCGTGGCGCTGGTGCGCGGCACCGCGCACGAAACCGGGCAGTCGATCGTCGATGCGAAGGCGTTGACGATCCTCGACCAGCAGATTCGCGATGCCGGCACGCTGCAGTCGAAGGCGCGCGACGATCTGGCGACGCTGACCGCCAAGCGGCGGATGATGGAAAAGGAGCTCGAGGCGCTGACCTCTCAGCGCGAGAAATATGAATCGTCGGCGCGGGCGGCGATGGCGCGCGGCGACATGGACCTTGCGCGCGAAGTCGCCCAGCGCCTCGCGACGATCGAGCAGGAACAGTCGAGCAAGACGCCGCAGATCGCCGAAATGCGCGCGGCCGAGGACAAGATCCGCGGTATCATCAAGACCGGCGACGGCAAGATCGACGCGCTGCGCCGCGAGGTGGATGTCGTGCGCGCGAACGAAAGCGTCCAGAAGGCGCAGGCCTCGGTCGCCAGCAGCTATGGCGGCGCGGCATCGTCGCTGGGGTCGGCGGCGGACAGCCTCGCGCGGCTGAAGGAACGGCAGGCGATCCGCGAGGAGAAGTTCAAGGCGCAGGCCGAGCTGGAGGATATGCGCACCGGCGCCGATCTCGACGCGAAGCTGCAGGCCGCCGGCCTGTTGCCCGGCACGTCGAGCGCCGACGACATCCTCGCCCGCCTGGCGCAGCCCAAGGACGCGCCGCGCCTGTCCGACGGGACGCGCGACGGCGGGACGATCGGGCGCGATTGATGGAACGCCGCGCGGTCGCCCCCCGTCCCGACTGGCGGGCGACCGCCGAGCGGATGGGATTCACCTTCCACCATCAGGACGGCCAGAAATATTGGGAGGAGGAAGCGTGGTACGCCTTCTCGCTCGACGAAGTGGAACAGGGGATCGAGGCGCCGAGCGCCGAACTCCATGCGATGTGCCGCGATCTGGTGGACGAGGTGGTCGGCAGCGAGGCGCTGATGCGCCGCCTCGCCATTCCCGACGACATGCGCGACGTGGTCGCGGCGTCGTGGAAGGCGCATGCGCCGACGCTGTACGGGCGGTTCGATTTTGCTTATCGTGGCAGCGGCCCGGCCAAGCTGCTCGAATATAACGCCGATACGCCGACCAGCATCTTCGAGACCGCGCTGTTCCAGTGGCAATGGCTGGAGGATCGCATCGCCGACGGCACGCTGCCAGCGAGCGCGGACCAGTATAACCGGCTACACGATGCGCTGGTCGAACGCTTCGGCGCGCTGTTTACCAAAGGCAGCACGGTGCATTTCGCCTCGGTCGACGACCATGTCGAGGACCGCCAGACGGTCCGCTATCTGGAGGATGTCGCGCGGCAGGCGGGGCTGGACCCGGCGTTCGTCGCGATCGACCGGATCGGCGTCGACGGCGACGGCGCGTTCGTCGACGGCGACGACGTGCTGATCGCGGCGCTGTTCAAGCTGTATCCGTGGGAGGATATGCTGCGCGAACCATACGCCAAGCAGTTGGCGGCGACGAAGACGCTGTTCCTCGAACCCGCGTGGAAGGCGCTGTTGTCGAACAAGGGGATCTTGCCGCTGTTGTGGCAGCGGCACCCCGGGCATCCGAACCTGCTGCCGGCAGCCTTTGCCGACGACAGCGCGGCGCTGGCGGAGATCGGCGACGCCTATGTGCGCAAGCCGATCTTCTCGCGCGAAGGATGGGACATCGAACTGGTCGACGGCAGCGCCACCGCGCATGGGCCGGAGGGCGGCTATGGCGAGGAAGGCCATGTCGTGCAGGCATTGGCGCGGTTGCCGGTGTATGACGGCAATCATGCCGTGGTCGGATCGTGGATCGTCGGTGACGAAGCGGTGGCGCTGTCGGTGCGCGAGGATGACGGGCCGATCACGCGCGATCTGGCGCGGTTCGTACCGCATGCGATCGTCTAGCCAGTTCTTCCTTCCGGCAAGGCGAGCTTCATTCGAAAGTCCGCCGTACCGTGTCCCCGCGAAGGCGGGGACCCAGGACCCCACGCGCAAGCCTTTGCTCTGCTTGGCTCTGGGCCCCCGCCTTCGCGGGGGTACGGATGGGTTTTGGCGGACGGCGGTCAGGACAGCAGTGCCCGTAACGCTGCCTCCACCGCCGCCGGTTCCCCCTCGATCCGCAATCGCTTCACCCGTGATGTCTGCCCCGCGACCAGCGTCACCGCGCCGCGCCCGACGCGCAACTGCTTCGCCACGAACCGCACGACTTCGTCATTCGCCGCGCCATCGACCGGCGGGGCGGCGACGCGCAGGCCAAGTGCGGTCGCGTCGCCTTCCAGCGCCACCACGCCGGTCACCGCCGTCTTGGACGCTTTGGGCGTCGCACGGATCGTCAGCGTGGCGCCGGTCGCGTCGAGGGTGAAGGGATCGCGCATCGCCAATTCCTTGCCGTCGCAAGTCTCGCCAAGGCAAGCGGCTTGGCACAAAGTGGCGCGCGGCGCATTCACCCGTCATGGCATCTACACCCGTAACGACCGCGACGGCACAGCATAGCTCGCCGCTGTCGATCCCGATCTTCCGCGCCATCTGGATCGCATCGATGGCGTCCAATTTCGGCGGGCTGATCCAGTCGGTCGGCGCGTCGTGGATGATGACGTCGCTGGCGGCATCGCCGCAGATGATCGCGCTGGTACAGGCATCGACGACGCTGCCGATCATGCTGCTGTCGCTATGGGCCGGCGCAGTCGCCGACAATCTCGACCGGCGCCGGGTGATGCTGGCGGCGCAGGGGTTCATGCTGGCCGTGTCGGTGGCGCTGGCGGTGTGCGCATGGATGGGCGTGCTCAGCCCGTGGCTGCTGCTGTCCTTCACCTTCCTGATCGGGTGCGGGACGGCGATCAACGGCCCGGCATGGCAGGCGTCGGTCGGCGACATGGTGCCGCGCAGCGTCCTGCCCAGCGCGGTCGCGCTCAATTCGATGGGATTCAACATCGCGCGCAGCGTCGGACCCGCGATCGGCGGCGCGATCGTCGCGGCGGCGGGCGCGGCGGCGGCGTTCCTGACCAACGCGGTCAGCTATATCGGGCTGATCGCGGTACTGGCACGGTGGAAGCCCGATTATGCGCCGCGCACCCTGCCGCGCGAGACGCTGGGCCTCGCGATGGCCGCCGGCGTGCGCTATGTCCGCATGTCGCCGAGTTTGCGGACGGTGCTGATCCGCGCGGCGCTGTTCGGGCTGGCGGCGAGTGCGGTGCCGGCGATGATGCCGCTGGTCGCGCGCGACCTGGTGACCGGCGGGCCGCTGACCTATGGCGCGCTGCTGGGCGCGTTCGGCGCGGGCGCGGTGATCGGCGCGCTGTCGAGCGTGCGGTTGCGCCGGCTGTGGAGCCCCGAACGGCTGGTGCGGGTCGCGGCGACGGCATTGGCGTCCGGTGCGGCGATCGCGGCAATCAGCCCGGTCCTGCCGCTGACGCTGGCGGCACTGGTGCTGGCCGGCGCGGGCTGGGTATCGGCGCTCAGCACGTTCAACGTATCGGTGCAGATGGCCGCCCCGCGCTGGGTCGTGGCGCGGGCGGTGGCGCTGTATCAGATGGCGGCGTTCGGCGGCATGGCGGCGGGAAGCTGGCTGTTCGGATCGGTCGCCGAAGGATCGGGCGTGCGCACCGCCTTGCTGGCGGCGGCGGGCGTGCAGATGCTGAGCGTGGTCGCCGGGCTGCGGCTGCCCCTGCGCGATATCGAGACCGCGAACCTCGCCCCGCGCGGCTGGGAGACGCCCGATACCGAAGTCCCGGTCGAGCCGCGGTCGGGACCGGTGGTGGTGACGATTGATTATCGCATCGCCCCTCAGGACGTCGTCGCGTTCCTGAACGTCATGAACGAACGGCGCCGCATCCGGCGGCGCGACGGGGCGCATCACTGGGCGTTGCTGCGCGACCTGAACGACCCCGAACTGTGGATCGAACGCTATCACGTGTCGACGTGGCTCGACTATATCCGCCACAATCAGCGCCGCACCGAAGCCGATCGCGCGAATAGCGAGGCGTTGCTGGCGTTGCACCGGGGCGACGGCCCCCCACGCGTCCATCGGATGATCGAACGCCAGACCGCGTCGCTGCCGATCATGCGCCTGCCGACCCCACGCGAAATGGCCGATCCGCTGACCGATCCGACCCGTTCGAACTGATTTATTGAACACTGTTATTTTTCTGCTAGTCTGACTCCCGTCGCCGTGATTCGGGGGCGGGCGCGCGCCTGTTCCGGTCGGGCAATGCCGATGGGGGAATGGATGTCCGCGCCCGATTTCTCGCTGCTGACCAAGCGCCGTTACGCACCGTTGTTCGTCGTCCAGTTTCTGAACGCGATGAATGACAATCTGCTGAAGTTCGCGTTGCTGTTCCTCGCCAATTTCACGCTGTACCGCGCCGATCCGGCGCAGGCGGCGACGCTGGCGACGGTATCGACCGGCCTGTTCATCCTGCCCTATTTCCTGTTCTCCGGCCTCGCCGGGCAGATGGCAGATGCGTGGAACAAGGCATGGCTGATCCGCGCGGTGAAGGCGGCCGAGATCGCGATCATGGCGCTGGCGGTGGCGGGGTTCTGGTTCCAGTCGGTGCCGGTACTGCTGACCTGCCTGTTCCTGATGGGGGTACATTCGACCGTCTTCGGTCCGGTCAAATATTCGATCCTGCCGCAGCATCTGCGCCGCGAGGAATTGATGGGCGGCACCGGGCTGGTCGAGGCCGGCACGTTCGTCGCGATCCTTACGGGTCAGTTGCTGGGCGGGATCATCCCGCCCTGGGAAGCGGGGCTGGTCGCGTTCGGTGTGGCGGTGCTGGGATTTGTCGCAGCGCTGGCGGTGCCGTCCGCGCCGTCCGCCGCGCCCGACATGCGGATCGACCTGAACCCGTTCCGCAGCACCGCCGCGATCCTGCGCGCGGCGCATGGGGGGCGCGGCGTGTGGCTGGCGATCCTCGGGATAAGCTGGTTCTTTTCGGTCGGTGCGGTCGTGCTGTCGGAATTCGCGCCGCTGGTCGCGGGTACCCTGAACGCCGCGCCCGACGTGGTGACGCTGTTCCTCGCGGTGTTCAGCCTGTTCGTCGCGGTCGGATCGCTGCTGGTCAACCGCTTGCTGAAGGGCGAGGTGTCGGCCCGCTATGTGCCGATCGCGGCGATCGGGCTGGCGGTGTTCCTGATCGATACATGGATCACGGCGAACCGGTTCGTGGTCGTGACGCCCGGCGCGGATATCGCCGCGTTCGTGGCGACGCCGGGCAGCTGGCATCTGCTGATCGACCTCGCCGGCATCGCGCTGTCGGGCGGGGTGTTCGTGGTGCCGCTCTATGCCATTCTCCAGACGTGGAGCGCGCCGGAAAAGCGGTCGCAGATCATCGCTGCGAATAACGTCATCAACGCCATCGTGACGGTGGTGATGGTCGCGGTGGTGACGGCGATGCTGGCGGGTGGCAGCAGCGTGCCCGGCATCTTCGGCGCGCTGGGCTTCGCGACGCTGTCGATCGCGCTGATCTCCTGCTGGCTGTTGCCCGAGACGGTGTTCAAGTCGGTGGTGCGCAGCGCGCTTCGGCTCGCCTACCGGGTGAAGGTGCACGGTGCCGAAAACATGCCGCTGCCCGGCGAACGCGCGGTGGTGGTGGTCAACCATGTCTCGTTCCTCGACGGGCTGTTGCTGGCGGCATTCCTGCCGGGCCGGCCGACCTTCGCGATCCACAGCCGCTTTGCGCGAGCGTGGTGGATGCAGCCGCTCCTGAAGCTGTTCGACGCGTTCCCGGTCGATCCGACCAATCCGATGTCGGCCAAGGCGATGGTCAAGGCGGTACGCGAAGGGCGGACGCTGGTGGTCTTCCCGGAAGGGCGGATCACGGTGACCGGCGCGCTGATGAAGGTGTTCGACGGTCCCGGCATGGTCGCCGACCGCGCCGATGCGCCGATCGTGCCGGTGCGGATCGACGGGGCGCAATATACCCGCTTCAGCCGGCTGAAGGGCAAGGCGCGGCTGCACTGGTTCCCGAAGATCGAACTGACCGTGCTGCCCCCGCGTCGCTTCGACCTGCCCGAGGGGTTGAGCGCGCGCGAGCGGCGGGCGATCGCGGGGCGGCGGCTGTACGACGTGATGAGCGAGATGATCTTCGCCACGTCGGACATCGACCGGACGCTGTACGATGCGCTGATCGATGCGCGGCACCTGCACGGGGCGAACATGGGCGTGGTCGAGGATGTGCAGCGCGTGCCGCTGACCTATGACCGGCTGGTGACGGGGACGCAGGCGCTCGCCCGTCCCCTGGCGAAGGGAACGGTACAGGGTGAGGCGGTCGGCGTGCTGCTGCCCAACGTCAATGGCGTGGTCGCGATCTTCTTCGCGTTGCAGGCCACCGGCCGCGTGCCGGCGATGCTGAACTATACCGCCGGCCTCGCCAATATGCGGGCGGCGTGCATGGCGGCCGAGGTGCGGACGATCGTCACCGCGCGGGCCTTTGTCGAGCAGGCGAAGCTGGGCGAGGTTGTCGCCGGGCTGGTCGGTGACGGGATCACCATCCGCTACCTCGAGGATATTCGGGAGACCATCGGCGCGGGGGCGAAGCTGGTCGCGCTGGTGCGGTCGCGGATGGCGGGGCGGCTGCACCGGCGGCTGCGCATATCGGCGGATGCGCCCGCCGTGATCCTGTTCACCAGCGGGTCGGAAGGCGTGCCGAAGGGGGTGGTGCTGACCCACCGCAACCTGCTCGGCAACTGCCTGCAGCTATCGTCGCGGATCGATTTCAACCGTGCGGACACGGTGCTCAACGCGCTGCCGGTGTTCCACAGCTTCGGCCTGACCGGCGGCACGCTGCTGCCGATCCTGTCGGGGGTGAAGACGGTGCTGTATCCCAGTCCGCTGCATTACCGGATCGTGCCGGCGCTCGCCTATGACGCGAATGCGACGATCCTGTTCGGGACCGACACCTTCCTGTCGGGCTATGCGCGGATGGCGCATGGCTATGACTTCTATGCGCTGCGCTACATCTTTGCCGGTGCCGAGCGGGTGCGCCCGGAAACGCGCAGCGTCTATGCCGAGAAGTTCGGGCTGCGCATCCTCGAAGGCTATGGCGCGACCGAGGCGGCACCGGTGATCGCGGTCAACACGCCGATGCACTTCCGCGCGGGCAGCGTCGGGCGGCTGCTGCCGGGGATCGAGGCGCGGCTGGAGCCGGTACCCGGCATTGCCGACGGCGCGCGGCTGGCGATCCGCGGGCCGAACGTGATGGCAGGCTATCTGAAGGTCGAGGCGCCCGGCGTGGTGCAGCCGCCCGCCGACGGCTGGCACGATACCGGCGATATCGTCACCATCGACGATGCCGGCTTCGTCACCATCCGGGGCCGGGCCAAGCGCTTCGCCAAGATCGGTGGCGAGATGATCTCGCTGCCGGCGGTCGAGGGCTATGCCGCCAAGCTGTGGCCGGGCGCCGAACATGCGGTGGTGACCCGACCCGATGCGCGGAAGGGCGAGCAGCTGGTGCTGTTCACGACGCAGGCCGGGGCGATGGCGGGGGAATTGTCGGCATGGGGGCGGGCGAACGGGGTCGCCGAACTCGCCCTGCCGCGCGACGTGCGCGTGGTCGCGGCGCTGCCGGTGCTCGGCACGGGGAAGCTGGATTATGTGACGATGACTGCGATGGCGGCGGGGTAGCGATAACGGCCATGGGGCGAAAGACGCGCGCCAGTACCGGGAGATTCCCGCCTGCGCCGGGATGACGCACGGTTCGATGCAGGTGCGTCCGTCCATCGATCCCCGCCTGCCCCGGGATACGGCGAAGCGGACATTCGCAGCGGTCCCGCTTCGATTCAGCGCAACCCCGCCACGATCGCCTCCGCCGCCGCCGACACATCCGCCCATGTCACCGCGAACCCGGCGGCATCGCCATAATAGGGATCGGCCACCGCCTGCCCCGCACGCCCCGGCACCACGTCCATCAATAACCCGATCCGCGCGGTCGAATCCTTGGGCGCGCGCCGTCGCAGCTCCGCCAGATTGTCGCGATCCAGCGCGAGGATATCGGTGAACCGGCGATAATCCGCCGCCACGACCTGCCGCGCGCGATAGCCCGCTATGTCGATGCCGTGCGCCAGCGCCACCGCCTGCGACCGGGGATCGGGCGGGTTGCCGACATGCCATGCCCCGGTCCCGGCCGAATCGACGATGATGTCCAGCCCCGCCCGCGCCGCCGCATCGCGCAACGCCGCCTCCGCCAGCGGCGAACGGCAGATATTGCCGAGACAGACGAGCAGGAAGGATCGGTTGGATGTCATCGCAATCTCCACTGGCCCCGCCCCAAGAAAACCGTTCGGTTCGAGCAGCTTCGCACCTGTCGGGAAGCGCCCGTCGAGAACTCCCCATTCGGGCACCCCCTTCTCGACTTCGGTTCTCCACAGGCTCGAAGCGAACGGATTTGGCGGAGACGGACGAAACCCATGGCATCCTCCGCCCCCTTGCGCCAATATTATCCCAAACCGGGAGAGGCGCATGGCGACAGCAGCAACCACACCGATCGCACCGACCAATGCGCGCGAATGGATCACATGGGCGGTGGTCGCGATCGTCGGCGCGGTCGCGCTCGGCTGGATCGCGCTGATGCGGGGCGAGCCGGTCAACGCGCTGTGGATCGTCGTCGCGGCACTGTGCGTCTACGCCATCGCCTATCGCTTCTACGGCCTGTTCATCGCCAGCCGCGTGCTGCGCGTCGATCCTTCCCGCCCCACCCCGGCGGTGCGCCGCGACGACGGGCTGGATTACGTGCCCACCCATAAGGGCGTGCTGTTCGGCCACCATTTCGCCGCCATCGCCGGCGCCGGGCCGCTGGTCGGGCCGGTGCTCGCCGCACAGATGGGCTATCTGCCCGGTACGCTATGGCTGCTCGCCGGCGTCGTGTTCGCCGGCGCCGTGCAGGATTTCCTGATCCTCTATTTCTCCACCCGCCGCGACGCGCGGTCGCTGGGCGACATGATCCGCAGCGAAATGGGGCTGATTCCCGGCACCATCGCGCTGGTCGGCGTGCTGATGATCATGATCATCCTGCTCGCGGTCCTCGCGCTGGTGGTGGTCAAGGCGCTGACCGGCAGTCCGTGGGGCACCTTCACCGTCTTCGCGACTATCCCGATCGCGGTGCTGATGGGTCTCTATGGCCGCTTCCTGCGCCCCGGCAAGATCGCCGAAATGTCGGTGATCGGCTTCGTCCTGCTGATGGCGGCGATCGTCGGGGGCGAGCCGGTGGCGCACTCGCCGGCCCTCGCCCCGCTGTTCACCTACTCGGGGCCGGCGCTGGCCCTCATCCTGATGGCCTATGGCTTCGTCGCCTCGGTAGCGCCGGTCTGGCTGCTGCTCGCCCCGCGCGACTATCTGTCGACCTTCCTCAAGATCGGCGTGATCGCCGGCCTCGCGCTCGGCATCCTCTATGTCCGTCCCGACCTGCAGATGCCGGCCGTGACCCATTTCATCGACGGCACCGGCCCGGCCTTTTCGGGCAAGCTGTTCCCGTTCCTGTTCATCACCATCGCCTGTGGCGCGGTGTCGGGCTTCCACGCGCTGATCGCCAGCGGCACCACGCCCAAGATGGTCGCGAGCGAGGCGGACCTGCGCTTCATCGGCTATGGCGCGATGCTGACCGAAAGCTTCGTCGCGATCATGGCGCTGATCGCCGCCTGCGTGCTCGACCCCGCCGTCTATTTCGCGATGAACGCCCCGCCCGCCCTGATCGGCACGACGGCGCAATCGGCGGCCAGCGCCATCGCCAATTGGGGCTTCGTCGTCACCCCCGACATGCTCGACCAACTGGCGCGCGACGTCGGGGAAGGCAGCATCCTGTCGCGCGCGGGCGGAGCCCCCACGCTGGCGGTCGGCATGGCGCATATCCTCAGCCAGGTCATCGGCGGTCCGGCGATGATGGCCTTCTGGTACCATTTCGCCATCCTGTTCGAGGCGTTGTTCATCCTGACCACCGTCGATGCCGGCACCCGCGTCGCCCGCTTCATGATCCAGGACCTGCTCGGCAGCTTCATTCCCGCCATGAAGGAGACGCAGAAGCTCGGCCCCAACCTGATCGGCACCGCGCTGGCCGTCGCCGCCTGGGGCTATTTCCTCTACAGCGGCGTCACCGATCCGCTGGGCGGGATCAACACGCTGTGGCCGCTGTTCGGCATCTCGAACCAGATGCTCGCCGCCATCGCGCTGATCCTGTCGACGGTGCTGCTCTTCAAGATGAAGCGTGACCGCTATGCATGGGTGACGATGGTCCCGACCGCATGGCTGCTGATCTGCACCTTGACGGCGGGCTGGCAGAAGCTGTTCGACCCCAATCCGAAGATCGGCTTCCTCGCCCATGCGCAAATGTTCTCGGATGCCCTCGCCCGCGGCGAGGTCCTCGCCCCCGCCAAATCGGCGGCGGAGATGCAGCGGATCATCCTCAACGACCGCATCGATGCGGCCTTGTGCGTGCTGTTCATCGTCGTCGTGCTGTCGATCCTGATCTACGGCATCGGCGCGATCCGCAAGGCGAAGGCGGCGGCGATGCCCACCACGCAGGAGGTCGGCGATGCGCTTCCTGCATAAGCTGGCCGAGGGGGCGCGGCTGATGGTCGGCGTCCCCGATTACGACCGCTACGTCGCGCACCGCGCCGCCCACCATCCCGGCGAACCGGTCATGACCCTGAAGGAGTTCCACCGCGACCGCGTGGCCCGCCGCTACGGCACCGGCCCCGGCGCCCCGCCGCGCTGTTGCTGAGGGGCTGGCCGGCCGTCATTCCCCGCCGCCCCAAACGTCACCCCAGCGCAGGCTGGGGTCTCCCGCGGCCCCTGCCCCGACCGACAATCGGGAGATCCCAGCCTTCGCTGGGATGACGTACGCGGTGGGCGGGCAGCGCCTGCCCTGAACACGACCGTACCCCCGCGCAGGCGGGGGTCCAGAGCCAAACCAAGCTACGATAGCGTCCGCCGCCCTGGACCCCCACCTGCGTGGGGGTCCGCCTTCCTGAACCCTCGTCCGCTAATCCCGGATATTTCGCCGGAACGTCTCCGGCAGGAACAGCACGCCCAGCACCAGCGTCACCACCGCCAGCACCACCGGATACCACAGTCCGTAATAAATATCCCCGGTCGCCGCGACCATCGCGAACGCCGTCGTCGGCAGGAACCCGCCGAACCAGCCATTGCCGATATGATAGGGCAGCGACATCGACGTATAGCGGATGCGGCTGGGGAATAGTTCGACCAGCAGCGCCGCGATCGGGCCATAAACCATGGTCACCAGGATCACCATGAACCACAGGATCAGCACCACCAGCGGCTTGTTGATCGCCGCCGGATCGGCCTTGGCGGGATAGCCGGCCTCCGCCAGCGCCGCCGCCAGTTCGCCCTGATAGGCGGTGATCGCCGCCGCCCGCGCCGGCCCGGTCACCTCCGCCGGATCGGGCGCCACCAGCATCCGGTTGCCGACGCTGACACTGGCGATGGTCCCCGCCGGTGCCTCGACATTGGTATAGCTGATGCCGTTCTTCGCCAGATAGGATTTGGCGATGTCGCAGCTCTTCGCATCGAACTTGTTGCGCCCGATCGGATCGAACTGGACCGAACAGTCCTCATCATGCGCGCTCACCCGTACCGGCGATGCCACCTGCGCCGCCGCCAGTGCCGGATTGGCGGCGTTGGTCAGCGCCCCGAACAGCGGGAAATAGGTGATCGCCGCCAGCGCGCACCCGCCCATGATGATCCATTTCCGCCCGATCTTGTCCGACAGCCAGCCGAAGAACACGAAGAACGGCGTACCCAGCGCCAGTGATACCGCCAGCAGCACGTTCACCGTCGCGCCATCGACCTTCATCATCTTTTCGAGGAAGAACAGGACGTAGAACTGCCCCGTATACCACACCACCGCCTGGCCCATCGCCGCGCCGAACAGCGCGATCAACACGACCTTCAGGTTCGGCCAGCGCAGGAACGCTTCGGTCAGCGGCGCCTTCGACGTCTTGCCCTCTTCCTTCATCTTCAGGAACACCGGACTTTCCGACAATTGCAGCCGGATCCACATCGACACGCCCAGCAGCAGGATCGACACGAGGAACGGCAACCGCCACCCGAACCCGCCGAACGTCTCCTCGCCCAGCAACGTGCGGAACCCGATCACGACCAGCAGCGCCGCGAACAGCCCCATGGTCGCCGTCGTCTGGATGAAGCTGGTATACAGCCCCCGCTTCCCGTCGGGCGCATGTTCGGCGACATAGGTCGCCGCCCCGCCATATTCGCCGCCCAGCGCCAGCCCCTGCAGGATACGCAGCGCGACCAGGATCACCGGCGCGGCGACGCCGATACTGGCATAGGAGGGGAGCAACCCGACCGCGAAGGTCGACAGGCCCATGATGCCCATCGTCACCAGAAACGTATTCTTGCGCCCGACCAGATCGCCGATCCGCCCGAACACCAGCGCTCCGAACGGCCGCACCGCAAAACCGGCCGCGAACGCGCCGAGCGCGAGGATGAACCCCGTCGTCTCGTTCACGCCCGAGAAGAATTGTTTCGAGATGTACGTCGCCAGCAACCCGTACAGGTAGAAATCATACCATTCGAACACCGTGCCCAGCGACGACGCGGCGATCACCAGTTTCTCGTTCTGGCCCTTGGGACTCGCCCCGGCCATCGTTGCTCCCGCCATGGCGGCATCCTCTTGTAAAGCGGGGCGCGATCGTTCGCCGCACCTCCCTGCCGCGCCAGTGTCATCTGCGCGGGCCATGGCGGGAAGTACGACCTTGGTCGTAGGGGCAAGCGACTTGACGCGCGTACCCCTCAACACAGATCAAGGGCATAGGAGAGATATATGACCCAGACGATTCACGCGGCTCCGCACGATGATGCCGCGCGGGTGGACCAGGCCGAATATGACGCGCGCTACGCCGCTTCGGTCGCCGACCCGGAAGCCTATTGGCGCGAGGGCGGACGCTGCATCGACTGGTCGCGCCCCTATACGCAGGTCAAGGACACGTCGTTCGACGAAGCCGACTTCCGCATCCGCTGGTTCGCCGATGGCCAGACCAACGTCTCGGTCAACTGCCTCGACCGCCATCTGGCCGAACGCGGCGATCAGGTCGCGATCATCTGGGAAGGCGACGAGCCGGGCGAGACGCGCCGCGTCACCTATCGCGAACTCCACCAACAGGTGTGCTGCTTCGCCAATGTCCTGAAGGCGAAGGGGGTGAAGAAGGGCGATCGCGTCACCCTCTATCTGCCGATGTTGGCGGAAGCGGCGGCGGCTATGCTTGCCTGCACCCGCATCGGCGCGATCCATTCGATCGTGTTCGGCGGCTTTTCGCCCGACAGCCTCGCCAACCGCATCGTCGATTGCGACAGCCGTCTGGTCATCACCGCCGACGAAGGCTGTCGCGGCGGCAAGCGCATTCCGCTCAAGGCCAATGTCGACAAGGCGCTGGCCCATGCTCCCGGCGTCGACACCGTCATCGTCATCCGCCGCAGCGGTGCCGACGTGCCGATGACGGAGGGCCGCGATTTCTGGCTCCACGACCTGTTGGCCGATGCATCGCCCGACTGCCCGGCCGAGCCGATGGACGCCGAAGACCCGCTGTTCATCCTCTATACCAGCGGCTCGACCGGCAAGCCCAAGGGCGTGCTGCACACGACGGGCGGCTATCTGGTCTGGGCGCACACCACCTTCCGCGACGTGTTCGATTACCGCGACGGCGAGGTGTTCTGGTGCACCGCCGATATCGGCTGGGTCACCGGGCACAGCTATGTCGTCTATGGCCCGCTCAGCAACGGCGCGACCACCGTCATGTTCGACGGCGTGCCCAACTATCCCGATCATGGCCGTTTCTGGGAAACGATCGACCGGCTGGGCGTCAACATCTTCTACACCGCCCCCACTGCGATCCGCGCGCTGATGCGCGAGGGCGACCAGTGGGTGACGAAATCCAGCCGAAAGTCGCTGCGCATCCTCGGCTCGGTCGGCGAGCCGATCAATCCGGAGGCGTGGGACTGGTATCACCGCGTCGTCGGCGACCGCCGCTGCCCGATCGTCGATACCTGGTGGCAGACGGAGACCGGCGGCATCCTCATCTCGCCTCTCCCCTATGCCACCGACCTGAAGCCCGGCAGCGCGACCAAGCCGCTCCCCGGCGTACAACCGGTGATCGTCGATGCCGAGGGCAAGGAACTGTCCGGCGCGACCGAGGGCAATCTGTGCATCGCCGATAGCTGGCCGGGGCAGATGCGGACGGTGTGGGGCGATCACGACCGTTTCTTCCAGACCTATTTCACCACCTATGCCGGCAAGTACTTCACCGGCGACGGCGTGCGCCGCGACGCCGACGGCTATTACTGGATCACCGGCCGCGTCGACGACGTCATCAACGTCAGCGGCCACCGCATGGGCACTGCCGAGGTCGAAAGCGCGCTCGTCGCGCATCAAAAAGTTGCCGAAGCCGCGGTCGTCGGCATGCCCCACGACATCAAGGGCCAGGGCATCTATGCCTATGTGACGCTCAACGCCGGCGAGGAACCGTCCGACGACCTCCGCGCCGAACTGCGCGGCTGGGTCCGGCAGGAGATCGGCCCCGTCGCCACCCCCGACGCGCTGCAATTCGCGCCGGGCCTGCCGAAAACCCGCTCGGGCAAGATCATGCGCCGCATCCTGCGCAAGATCGCCGAGAACGACACGTCGAATTTGGGCGACACCTCGACGCTGGCCGATCCGGGTGTGGTAGACACGCTGGTCGCAGAGCGTATCCGGCCGGCGTGAGGGACGCCCACCCTCCCCTCCCGCCACCTCGGGCCCTCGCTTCTTCTGCAGTGGCGGTGAGAAAGTCGGCCCCCGACTCAATGCGACACTTGCTCAGGAAGGCCACATCGCCACGCTTCTGCCGTACCCCTGCGCAGGCGGGGGTCCAGGGTTCCAAGCGCGAGCGGCTGTTCTACTTGGCTCTGGACCCCGCCTGCGCGGGGGTACGATGCGGGCGTAACTGAACGCGCGGCGTTCGCAGAGACCTCGACCAAGTCCGGCGCGACGTCAAAAAGGCCCCCCGCCATGACCACTATCCTCGTCGCCGACGACCACCCCCTGTTCCGCCAGGCGCTGACCCTCGCCGTCACACAGGTCAGCCCCGACGCGCACGTCATCGAAGCCGGCTCGCTAGACCGCGCCGTACACGCCGTCCGCGACACGGGCGACCTCGCCCTAATCCTGCTCGACCTGAACATGCCTGGCGCGGTCGGCTATAGCGGCGTCGCCCTGCTCCATGCCGAGGCGCCCGACGTCCCCATCCTCGTCATCTCCGGCGCCGACCGCGCCGCCGCCTATGCACAGGTCGCCCGCTTCGGCGCGGTCGGCTTCGTCGGCAAGGACGCCCCGCTCGACCATATCGAATCCGCCATCGCCGCCGCCCTGTCCGGCGAACGCATGCCCCCCGACACCGCGCCCGAGGACGACATCGCCGCCCGCGTCGCCGCCCTCACCCCCACACAACTGCGCGTCCTGCTCGGCGTCCTCGCCGGCCGCCTCAACAAACAGATCGCCCACGACCTCGGCATCGCCGAAGCCACGGTGAAGGTCCACATGACCGCCGTGCTCCGCAAACTCGACGTCGGCAACCGCACGCAAGCTGCGGTGGCGGCACGCGCGCTGGGGCTGGAGGTGTCGGGGTAGCGGCGAGAACTGGGGTTATGGAAGTCGGATGCGCTTGGGCAAGGTCGAGTCTTGGTGGGAAGCAGACGTAGGCTCACCTGCTGTTATTAAAGCTTCGGCCTATGGAGGCTTGCCGTAGAGCCGCCGCATCCGGACGAATCATATCCCGAGACGAAGCTGACCCTGACGCTCGTTGGCCACAGCCGACCTTTCCTATCCTGACAAGGCTGTGCCGTGATCTCAATCGCGTAGGAGAGGCGGTCCTCCTCTGCGAGCCCAGCGACGACGTATTCGCGCAACAATTCTCCTTGCAGGCGCATTCCATCTGCCGTCACGTTAATTGGCGGCACTGGTCCATAGTAATTGAGGCTACCCCTACCCACGCGCTCGCGAAGCCGAATTGAATTGGCGGTGATACGTAAGTTCCACCGGTCGCCGAAAGCTTTGTAGATTGTCGGGTCGGCACGTCTCGAGTCCGTTGTCGCGCAGGACGCGAGAAACCCCAGCGCTACTGCCGTAACTCGCATGGTTTTCCCCATTTTCTCCCCCCCCCCCCCTAGGAAGCAGCTTCGATCAGCCGAACAATGTTCGCAAGTGGGCGGAAGCAGACACAGGTACATCTTTGACTGAGAGCGCCTTACGGCAAGTGCCCAAAACGCAGATTGCTGATCCTGAGGGCGTCGCGTTCAGGGATGCGTTTGCCCGAACCAACAGGCGACCTTCGCCAAACGGAAAGGAATAGGACCGATCGACATTCAGCGATCACAACACATCTTCGTCATTCCCGCGCAGGCGGGAATCCATAGCCGCTACCGTTTCCAATGGATCGGCGACCTCGGCGCATATGGACTCCCGCCTGCGCGGGAGTGACGAAAGAAGGTCCGTCAGTCACAGCCTCATGCGGCGGACTGAATGTCGATCGGCTCTGGGGCAGGGCGACCCATGATTCCGTCCGCCGACGATGGATTGGCCGACGGCAATGGACCCGACGGCTCGGGCAACGGCCCGTCGCCCCCCCGAACCCCCATAACGCTTTCCTACAAGCCGACCACTTGCCAATCTCCACCTAAGCTCTTTCCCATAGCACATTGGGAAGCGCTGGTTCGGGAGCCGCTATGGCCCTGATGAAGACAAGGCCGCGTAGCGGCCGCAGACTTCATCAGGGCAAGCCATGGCCGGTCAGCAGGTATCTAAAGTGAGGTTGTCGAGACAACACTTTGGAGGCCGACCGACCATGACCAAGCTCACCTCTACGCCTGCCGGCGCCGTGCTGGTAGCCATCGACATGTCCAAGAGCCGACAGGAGGTTCTCATCGAGCGACCGGAAGGCGGCCGGCGCCGGCGGATGACCGTCATGGCGACCAGGCAGGACTATGACGGCTTTGCCGAGCAACTCGCTGCTATCGGGCGCCCTATCATCGTCGGGTTCGAGGCGACGGGTAATTACCATCGTACGCTGGCGCACCGGCTGCTGACGGCAGGGTTCGAGCTGCGCCTCATCTCGTCGGTCGCGCTCGCCAGAACGCGCGAGGCGCTGCACAACGGCTGGGACAAGAACGACTCCAAGGACGCGCAGGTCATCCTGCACATGCTGCGGATCGGTGCGACGCAGCGCTACGTCGACCCGCTGGTGGCCGGAATCAACGACCTGCAGGAGCTCTCGAAGACTCACGAGACGATCTCAAGGATGAAGACGCAGACCTGGCATCGGATCCTGACCCACTACCTGCCGCTGTACTTCCCCGAGATCGCCCGCTTCGCAGGCAACAGCCGGTCCGACTGGTTCCTGGCGCTCATCGAGCGGTTTCCGACGCCGGCCACCATCACGGCGCTGGACCGCGAGGCGTTCTCGGCCGCGGCATGGCCGCTCATCGGCCGCAAGGTCTCCAAGGCACGCCTCATCAACGACATCTACGAGACGGCGTCCGCCTCGACGGCACTGCCGGTGCCGGAGAACTCAGCCGCCATCACCATGTTCCGCATGGTCATCGCGCAGGGCCGCAGCCTCATCCACCAGCGAGACGAGATCGAGCGGCTGGCCCATGCGCGGCTCGCCGATGACGTCGACTACCAGCTGCTGCGCAACATTCCGGGCATCGGTCCGATCAACGCGCTGACCATCCTGGCCGAGGCCGGTGATCTGCGGCGCTTCAACCATCATCGTCAGTTCCTGAAGTTCTGCGGTCTCGATCTCGCAACGTGTCAGTCAGGCACGTTCCGTGGCCGCACGAAGCTGTCCAAGTACGGCAATGCGCGCCTGCGCCGGACCTTCTGGATGGCTGCCCAGGTCGCCGCGCGTCAGCGCGACAACAGCTTCCGCGACAAGCTCGGACGATATGTCGCCGGGCACGCGGACGATGCCGACCGTCGCCGCAAGGCGATGACGGCGCTCACCGCCAAGATGGCGCGCGTGGCTCACGCCGTCATCAAGACGGGGACAGAGTACCGGCCGTTCCTCGAACGGTCGGATGCCAGGTGGAAGGACCCCTCTCTGCAAGTGCCGTGAGGGCGCTCGTCGAGCGACCCTGTAGATAATGTTCGGGCCTTCCACCTGGGTGCGTATCTCGTTTTAAGGATGGTGAGGACCACGGCCGCCTCGGCGCTGCTGGATCCTGTGTTTGCTATGGCAGGGAGCGATCCCGTTGACGGTGGGAGCCATCTGGCTCAGATTGCATGCCGCGCCGACGGTTGTCGGCGCATGGATATCTGCTGGCCAAAACCCGCCGCTGCTTCCCGACATAGGACGTTGTCGACGCCCATCCCGCGACCCAACCGGCACCGCCCGAAGCAAAAGTGTCAACTTCCGCGCAACAGGCCACGCTTAACCCATTGCAATAAAACAACCTTACCCCTCTGCAAAAGCATTGCATACTGTCACCTTCGTCAACTTCCACGCCCTGCTAACCCGCCAGCCACGCGTCGAAAACCTCCCCCGACAGCGGCTTCAGCAACACCGCCACCCCCAAAGCTTCCGCCCGCTCCGCCAGCGCCCGCCCGGCATCCGCCGTCACCAGCGCCACCCGCAAGCCCGGCGCCTTGGCCCGCAACATCCCAATCAGCGCCAGCCCATCGACCGCTCCGCCCAGATCATGGTCGACGAACGCCACCGCCGCCCCCTCGACCTGCGCCAGCGCCTGCTCGACCGTGGCCGCCACCCGCACCCCATGCCCCCGGCTGCCAGCTAGCGCCGCCATTGCCACCCGCACCCCGGCATCATCATCAACGATCAGGCAGTCGAGCGGCCGTACCGCCTGCGCCACCGTCCGCACCGGCGGGGCGACTACCGCCCCCACCGAAACCGGCAGCGTCACCGCAAAGCGGCTGCCCCGCCCGACCCGGCTGTCGAGCGTCACGTCCGCGCCCAACAACGCCGCCGTCCGCGCGACGATGGCAAGGCCCAGCCCCAGCCCGGCATCCTCGGCATTGGCCAGCCGCTCGAACTCGCGAAACACCCGCGCCTGATCGCTTGTCGCAATCCCCGGCCCGCTATCGACGACCTCGATCCGCACCATGCCGCCCCGCCGTCGCACCCCGATCACCACCCCGCCCCGCGCCGTATAGCGTACCGCATTGCCCAGCAGGTTCTGCACGATGGAGCGCAGCAGCACCCGGTCGGTCTCGACCACCGCATCGCCCGGCCCCAGCCGCAGCGTCAGCCCCTTGGCCCGCGCCTGATCGGCAAAGCTGTCGACCAGTTCGCTCAGCAACCCCCGGACCGCGAAGCGCGTCGGCACCGGCACGATCCCCCCGGCATCCAGCCGCGATATGTCGAGCAATGCGCGCAGCAACTGGTCCGCCGCCGCGATCGACTGATCGATCCGCTCGACCAGAGGCCGGGCGCGATCGTCCGCCCCCCGCGCCAGCGCGGCGGTGAACAGCCGCGCGGCATGGAGCGGCTGCAACAGGTCGTGGCTGGCGGCGGCGAGGAACCGGGTCTTGTCGCCGGTCGCCCGCGCCAGTGCGGCATTCGCGTCCGACAACGCGCGCGTCCGTTCCTCGACCCGCTGCTCCAGCTCGGCGCGCGCCGTCTCGAGAGCGCGCAGCGCCTGCGCCTCGGCGGTAATGTCCGAAAAACACATGACATAGCCGCCGCCCGGCATCGGGCCGCCGACGGTCTTCAGCACCCGCCCATCGTTCCGGACCCGTTCGAAACTGTGCCGCGTGCCGCGCCGCATATGCGCCAGCCGCCGCGCGACATGGTCGTCGACCTCGCCGGGGCCGCAATCGCCGCGCAGCGCATTGAATGCGATTGCATCGGCAACCGGCGCGCCGACCCGGATCATGCCCTCCGGAAAGCCGAACAGGTCGAGATAGCGCTGGTTCCACGCGACGAGGTTCAGCTCGGCATCGACCACGCTGACCCCCGGATCGATATGTTCCAGCGTCGCGGCGAGCAGCCCTTTCGAGAATTGCAGGCTCTGCCCGCTCGCATCCAGCATCCGCGCGACGTCTTCGGCGCCCAGCGCCTCGCCCGACAGGGCGGAGGCGACCAGCCGCCGGGCCGATGATACGCCCACCACCTGCGCCACCAGCCGTTCCGCCTGTCGCGCCGCCCGGGCGTCGACATGCGTCCCCTCGCCCAGCCCGGCGACCGCCCGCTCCTCGCCGACGAAGCGCGCGACCAGCCGGGTCAGCTCGCCCAGATCGCGCACCGGCGGCACCCGTTCGTCGCGGGCAAAGGGCAGGCGCGGCGCACGCGACGCGGCGACGATCGCATGAACGATCAGGTTCGCCGCCAGCGTCGCCAACGCCGCCGCCGACAGCGCGCCCATCCCCGGCACCCCCGACACCGGCAGCGGCGCGCCGGTCAGCGTCGGCACGAACAACAGGAACGTCCACCCGACCAGCCCGGTGGTCAGCCCCGCCTTCGCCGCCAGCGGGTCGCGCCCGCCGCGCCGGATCGCCAGCAGCAGCGCCGGCGCGAACTGCGCCATCGCCGCGAACGCGACCAGCCCGATCGCCGCCAGCCCCCGGGTCGTCGGGATCAGCAGCGCACACGCCGTCGCCACGCCGATGATCCCCGCGATCACCCCCCGCCGCACCCATAGCAGCGTGCGCCCGACATGCTCGGCAGCGGCAAGGCGCGGGCTGCGCAACAGCAGCGGCGCGATCAGGTCGTTCGACACCATCGTCGCCAGCGCCACCGTCTCGACCACGACCATCGCCGTCGCCGCCGAAAAACCGCCGAGAAAGCCGAGCAGCGCCACCGCCGGCGCACCCGCCGCGACCGGCATGGCGATGACCAGCAGGTCGGGCCGCGCCATCCCGCCCTGCACCAGCGCCGCCCAGGTGATCGGCAGCACCAGCAACGCGGTCAGCATCAGATAGGCGACGAATGGCCAGCGCGCGCGCAAGGGATCGGCCGGCTCGGTCGCGGCGACCACCGTCACCTGGAACTGGCGCGGCAGGCACAGCATCGCGGCGGCGGCCAGCAACGTCGTGACGACGAAATCGCCGAGGTCCGGCGCGCGCGCGAACCCGGCCGACAGCCGCGCCAGCCCCGCACTCCGCGCCTCGGATGCCGCGTCGCCGACCAGCAAGACAGCGAACAGGGCGACTCCGGCAAACGCCGCCAGCTTGACCACCGATTCGATCGCGACCGCCGCCAGCAGCCCGGACTCGGCACGCGGCTCGGCGTCGCTGCGCGGTCCGAAGGCGATCGCGAACCCTGCCAGCACCAATGCGGTGACGACGACCGGCCGCGTCACGTCGGCCATGCCTGCCAGCGCGGCATAGCTGGTCGCGACCGACCGCAATTGCAGCGCGACATAGGGGACGGTGCCGATCAGCGCGATCAGCGTGACCAGCGCCGCCACACCCCGGCTGCGCGAAAAGCGCGATCCGATGAAGTCGGCGATCGACGTCGCGCCATCGGCCTGCACCGCGCCGACCAGCCGCACCAGCAACCGCCCGCCCAGCACGAAGATCAGGATCGGCCCCAGATAGATCGGCAGATACGCCCAGCCATCGGCAACCGCGCTGCCGACCGCGCCGTTGAACGTCCAGCTGCTGCAATAGACCGCCAGCCCCAGCGTATAGACGATCCGCCGGTCACGCGGCGTCAGCCCGCGGCGACGCGCGCCCCATGCCACCGCGAACAGCAAGGCGGCATAGCCGATCGCGACCGCGAACAGCAGCAATCCGTTCATGCGACCCTCCGCCTTCCGTCCTACGCCGGGCGGCTGGGGGATGTCAGTGGAAATCGCGCGACTTGGGTACCAGCCGCACGTCGCGCGGGTGACGCGAGGCGACCGGACGGATCGCTTCGTCGCCGCGCGACGACGGGATCGGCGGCGGCGCTTCGCCCAGCCTGTCGAGCAGGTCGCTGCGATCCCATACCCGCGCGCCCATCAGGTGGACGATCCCCTCGCGACTGCGCTGCACCTCGCCCTCGACCAGCATCAGCCGCGCGCCCATCACCTCGCGTCGATACGCCTCGAACAGCCGCGCCCACAGCACGACATTGGTGATGCCGCCCTCATCCTCCAGCGTGACGAAGACCGCATTGCCCTTGCCGGGCCGCTGCCGCACGAGGACGAGGCCGGCGGCCGTGACCCTTGCCCCCGCCTTCGCCGCCATGATGCCCGCACAACTGGTCACCCCCATCCGGTCCAGCCGGTCGCGCAGAAACTGCATCGGATGCCCCTGCAGCGACAGGCGCAGCGTCTGGTAATCGGTCACGACATGCTCGACCGCGGGCATCGCGGGCAGCGCCATGTCCGGCTCCGCGCCCAGTTCGGCGGTGCGGGCATGGGCGAACAGCGGCAGTTCGGCATCGGGCGTCCGCCGCACCTCCCACAATGCCGCGCGCCGGTCGAAGCCGATCGATCGGAACGCATCGGCATCCGCCAGCAGCCGCAGCGCCCGCTGCGGCAGTCGCGCCCTTCGCGCCAGTTCCTCGACGCTGGCAAAGGGTCGCGCTTCGGCGATCGCCTCGGCCCATTTCTCCCGAAAGCCATCCATCTGCCGGAACCCCAGCCGCAGCGCGCGTTGCTCCCCCTCCAGCTTGTTGTCCCAGTCGCTGACATTCACATCGATCCCCCGCACCTCGACCCCATGGTCGCGCGCGTCGCGGACGATCTGTGCCGGCGCGTAAAAGCCCATCGGCTGCGAATTGAGCAGCGCGCAGGCGAACACCGCCGGGTGATGGCATTTGATCCATGACGATACATAGACCAGCCTCGCGAAGGACAGCGCATGGCTTTCGGGAAAACCATAGCTGCCAAACCCCTCAATCTGGCGAAAACAACGCTCGGCAAAGTCCGGCTCATAGCCGCGCCGGGTCATGCCCTCGATCAGCTTTTCGCGCAGCTTCTGGATCGTGCCGGGATTGCGGAACGTCGCCATCGCCCGTCGCAACTCGTTCGCCTCGCCCGGACTGAGATCGGCGGCGACGATGGCGAGCTTCATCACCTGTTCCTGGAACAGCGGCACGCCATAGGTCTTGTCGAGCAGCGTCTTGAGTTCGTTGGGATCGTGCGGCGGCTTGGGCGAGGGATAGGTCACCACCTCCTTGCTCGCACGGCGGCGCAGATAGGGATGGACCATGTCCCCCTCGATCGGCCCCGGCCGCACGATCGCGACCTGTACCGACAGGTCGTAGAGGTTTTCGGGCTTTAGCCGCGGCAGCATGTTCATCTGCGCCCGGCTCTCGACCTGGAACACGCCGATGCTGTCGCCCCGGTGCAGCATACGGTAAACATCTTCATCGTCCGCCTTCAGGTCGACGGTCAGGTCATGCTCGCCAAGGCCGTGTCGCCGCAGCAGGTCGAACGCCTTGCGGATGCAGGTCAGCATGCCGAGCGCCAGCACATCGACCTTCATCAGCCCCAGCGCGTCGATATCGTCCTTGTCCCATTCGATGAAGGTCCGCCCTTCCATCGCGCCGTTATGGATCGGCACCAGTTCGTCCAGCCGCCCCTGCGTCAGCACGAAGCCGCCGACATGCTGCGACAAATGGCGCGGGAATTCGAGGATCTGATCGACCAGCCAGCGCAGCTGCGCAATGTCGGGATTGTCGAGGTCGAACCCGGCACTGGTATAGCGCCGCGCCTCCATCTGCCCGGCGAAACTGCCCCATACGGTGCTGCCCAGCCGCTGCGTCACGTCGCGGGTCAGGCCCAGCACCTTGCCGACCTCCCCCACTGCGCTGCGCGGGCGGTAATGGATCACGGTCGCGGCGATGCCCGCCCGCTCGCGGCCATAGCGGGCATAGATATACTGGATCACCTCCTCGCGCCGTTCATGTTCGAAATCGACGTCGATATCGGGCGGCTCGCCCCGCTGTTCGGACACGAATCGCGAGAAGAGCAGATCATGCTCGCGCGGATCGACCGAGGTGACGCCCAGCAGGAAACACACGATCGAATTGGCCGCCGACCCGCGCCCCTGGCACAATATCGGCGGGTCGCACGTCCGCGCGAACCGGACCAGATCATGGACGGTCAGGAAATAATGCGCGTATTTCTCGCTGCGGATCAGCGCGAACTCCTCGTCCAGCCGCCGCCGCACCTCGACCGGCAGATCGGGACCGTAGCGTTCATGCGCGGCGGTCATCGTCAGATGCTCCAGCCAGTCCTGCGCCTCCCATCCCGGCGGCACCGGTTCGTGCGGATATTCATATTTCAGGTCGGTCAGGCGAAAGCGGATGCGCCGGAGGATTGCGACGCTTTCCGCGACGGCTTCAGGGCAATCGCGGAACAGCCGCGCCATTTCTTCCGGCGATTTCAGGTGGCGTTCGGCATTGGCGGCCAGCCGCTTGCCGGCGGCGGCGATCGTCGTCCCCTCGCGGATACAGGTCAGCACATCGTGCAGCGGGCGCTGTTCGTGGCTCGCATAGAGCGCGTCGTTGGTCGCGAGCAGCGGCACGCCGATGGTCCGCGCCAACGCGATCCTTGCCGCCAGCCGCCGCCGGTCGCACCCGCCACGCGGCATCGTCGCCGCCAGCCATACCCGCCCCGGACAGGCATCGCGCAGCCACGCCAGCAACGCCGCATCGGGCGCAGTGACGATCAGCAACAGCCCCTCCTGCCAGTCGAGCAGATCGGCCAGTTCGAGGTGGCAGTCCCCCTTCTTCGCCTTGAGATTGCCGCCGCTGAGCAACCGGGTCAGCCGCCCCCAAGCCGCACGGTCGACCGGATAGGCGACGATGTCCGGCGTCCCGTCGGCGAATACCAGCCGCGCACCGACGACAAGGTCGAAGGGATAGTCGGGCAGCCCGGCCTCATGCCGCTTCTCCTTCGCATTCTTTAGCGACAGAAACGCCTGCACGACCCCGGCAACCGTGTTGCGGTCGGCGATGCCGATCCCGGCCATCTCCAGTGCGTTCGCCTGCCCAACCATCTCGGACGGTGGCGACGCCCCGCGCAGAAACGAGAAATGCGTCGCGGCGATCAGTTCGGCAAAGGCCATCTCACGGAGCCTCGCCCGCTCCGTTCGTCACCCCGCCACCCTTCGTCATCCCGGCCTGGGCGGGGATGACGAAGGAGCCAGCAACTAGCATCACCGCCCCAATTTTCGTCATTCCCGCGCAGGCGGGAATCCATATGCGCTGACGTCTCGCCTCCATCCGCAGCACAGGCACATATGGACTCCCACCTATAAGAGACCTCTGCGAACAAACGCCGCCTATCCCGAAGCTCTTCCGTACCCCCGCGAAGGCGGGGGCCCAGAGCCAAGCAAGACAAAGCTTCGCGAGGGTGCCCCTGGATCCCCGCCTTTGCGGGCATACGGTGACGCGAACCATCGCAGAAGTCCCGCCTCCGCGGGAATGACGGGGGCCAGCGAACCACCCGCTCACGCAAACACCCCATGCACATACCAGAGCGGATCGGGCGTCTCGCGATCGTACAGCCCGTGCCGAAAGATCCAGTAGCGCCGCCCCCGCACATCCTCGACCCGGTAATAATCGCGCGTCCGCACCTTGGCCTGCCCGCGCCGCCACCACTCGGCCGCGATCCGCTCCGGCCCCTCGAACCGGATCACGTCGTGCAGCACGCGGCGCCAGCGGAAGCGATGCGGCGGGCCATCGGGCACCTCCGCCATCACCTCGATCCGTTGCGGCGGGTCGAACAGGTGGATCGGGCGCAGCGGCGGCTCGCCGGCCTCGGGCGCGTCCCAGCCGGTCGGGACCGGCGCATCGATCGCGTCGATGGTCAGCACGCCCTGTTCGGGCAGATGGCTGTCGCCCGGCGCGACCCGAGCAATGCGCCCCCGGCCAAGGCGGGTACTGAGGCGATCGACCAACGCCGCCATCGCCTCCTCGCTGACCGCGCCACCCTCTAGCTGCAATTGCGTCGGCGCGAGCGGCTCGAGCGCGGGGACGATCATCCGGATCATGTCGAAACCGAACCCCGGATCGATCGGATCGGCCAGCGCATCGATCCGTTCGCGGAACAGCCGCAGGATCGACGGCGGATCGCGAAGCGGCAGCCCGCTTTCGACCGCCAGATCGCGCAGCGCGCCATCGGCCCGGTACAGCCGCACCGCAAAGCGCCGCCCGCCGCGGTCGCGTGCGGTCAGTTCCGCTTCCGCCTCCGCCGCCAGTTCGCCGATCGCCGCCAGCACGTCGGCATCGCGCGCGATCGGTTCGGCAAAACGCCGTTCGAAGAACAGGGCCGGCAAGGCTCGCCGTGGCCGCAACCGCTGATCGGCATCGCCCAGCAACCGTGCCAATGCCGCCACCGTCTCGTCGCCGAAACGCGCCGCGATCGGCGCGGTCGGACGGCTCGCGAGATCGCCAATGGTGCGCAGACCCGCCCGGCGTAGCGCCACCGCAACCTCGTCGTCGAGCCGCAGCGCCGCCACCCCCAGCCGCCGGATCGCCGCCGCCTCGCTCGCCGCCGGCGCGCTCTGGAACCGCGCCAGCGCCTGCGCCGCATCGGGCGTGTCGGCCAGCGCGTGGCGCAGCGTCCCGAACCGGGCAAGCCGCGCCTCGACCTCCGCCACCAACGCCCCCTTGCCGCCGAACAGATGCGCGCAGCCGGTAATGTCGAGCGTCACCCCGTCGCCGCCGTCCAACGCCACCAGCGGCGTGAACCGGTCGCAGGCATCGGCGATCCGCTCCAGCCAGCCATGATCGGCGAACGGATCGGCATCAACCACCACCAGTTCGGGCAGTTGCGCCCGCGCATCGGCCAGCGCCATGCCGGGGGCCAGCCCCTTGTCGAGCGCTTGCGGGTCGACCGATGCGATACGCAACGCGCCCCGCACCGTCTCGACACAGACGAACGGGGCGTCATCCGGCACGGCGCAGGGGGATTGGCGCAGCAGCCGGTCGGCGGGCAGGAACGGCCACCACAGCGCCAGATGGCGTCGGGCTGGTGAAGACGGCTTGCTCACGGTTCCACTCCACTTGCCAGCGGCCATCGGCACCCCGGCCGCGCTGACGCAATAATTCCAGGTCGAAGGTCGGATGGCCGGGCGCATTGGCCGGCAGGGGCTGCGACGCGCACGACCGCACCGCCCAGCGGGTATCGGCGGCGCTTGCCACCGGCGTCGCGGCGATGCGCAGCAACAGCGCCGCCACCCCGCTTTCCTCCGCCGCCAGCGCGAGCCGGCGGCTGGCGGTCAGGTCGAGCACCTTGGGATCGCGGTGCAGTTCGATCACCGCCACCCCGACCCCGGCACAGCGCACGACATCGGACGCCGCACGCAGCACCGACAGCGCATCGGGCAGCACCCCCAGCAACAGTCGCGCGGGGTCCAGCCCGATCTCGACCAGTCCCGGCGCATGGAGATGCCCCCCGCCCCGCACCGCCGCCTCCTCGCGCAGCCATACGATGCCGCCGCCCATGCGAATCGCCAGCATCCCCGCAAAACCGGTCGCACTGCCGGCATCGCCCGCCTCCAGCGCGAAAATCTCGTGCAGCCGTCCGCGCGCGACTCCACCGCCCAGCGCGGCGTCGATATCGGCATGCCCGGTCGCGACCCGCTCCGCCTTGCCCACCGGCGCGCGCCGCTCCATAGCGGCGACTTGCCGCTTCAGCGCGGACAGGGTGGACGACTCTGCGTTCATGGTTTGTTCTTTATCCCCCAACCCTTATGGATTCGTCAATCCGGGTTGGAAGGGGTGTCAGCGCGCAACCTAAAAAGATTTTCGCGCAAAGGCGCAAAGGACGCCAAGAGGTTGCGCCTCCTGGGAAGCAACTGCCTACGGCAGACGCCATCCTCTCAAAGCATTGACGATGAGGGCGCTGGCGTGGGCAGGCTTCACCAAAAGCCGAACCCTTGGCGTCCTTTGCGCCTTTGCGCGAACCACTTCTCTGCGCTGCTATGCGGACCCTCTACCCAACCGGCAACGGCTCGACATCGACCGACACATGCATCGTCTGCGCGCCCGATCCCAGCACGACGCCATCGATCGGCGCGATGTCGGCATAGTCGCGGCCGATCGCCATCACGACATGGTCCTCCGCCATCCAGATGCCGTTGGTCGGATCGACTCCGACCCATCCCAGCTCGGGACCGGCCCAGACCAGCACCCACGCATGCGTCGCATCGGCCCCGACCAGCCGCTCCTGCCCCGGCGGCGGCAGCGTGCGTAGATAGCCCGAGCAATAGGCGGCGGGCAGCCCCGCGCCGCGCAGGCCCGACAGCATGATTTGCGCGAAATCCTGACACACGCCCCCTCGCTTGGCGAAGGCTTCGGCGGGCGGCGTATCGACCAAAGTCGCGGTCGGATCGAAGGCAAAATCCCCCTGGATCCGCCGGGCCAGCGCGATCGCCGCGTCGAGGATGCCGCGGTCGTCGGTCAGGTCCTCGGCACACCATGCCGCGATTTCGGGTACGATCGGGACGTGGGCGGAGGGGAAGAGATAGCTGACCGGGCTGGCCGGCCCCGCATCCTGCACCGCCGCCACCATCGCCCGGATATCGCCCAGCGTCGGGTCGCCCGGTGACGGCAACGGTATCGGACGCTCGACCCGCACCGTCGCGCGGCTCTCGATCGTCAGCGTCTTTTCAGGCCGATCGACTACCAATCGCGTTACATTGGCCAACCCAGCCTGCGCCCGCGCCGGCGCGGTCCGCCCCCCCGGCTCGACCAGCAGCGCATAATCCTCCAGTTCCTGTCCCGACCACAGGATCGGGCGCAGGCGCAGGTTGCACCGCGCGAACCCGGCCGCCTCGGCATAGTCGAAGCGGGTGATATGGCGGATGGCATAGCGCATCATGCCAGCGTCAACCCGGCTTCGCGAAGCGCCTGCGCCCCCTGCAGGAAATAGCGCGTGGCGATGGCGTCCGACAGCTTCTGCAACTGCTGGTTGATCTCCAGCAGCCAGCCCCGATCGAGCCGTTCGGCCGATCCGATCGCGATCGCCGCGGTCAATCGCGCGGCGATGCGCTGCTGCGGTTCGGCGATGCCGGCATCGTTCAAGACCGGCAGCTTGCACAGATGCTGGACGATCGTTTCCACCTGAAAGGCGATGCCGCGCGGATTGCCGGGGTCGAGCGCGATCAGGTCGATCACCGGCACCCGTGCGAACCCGATAAGATAGCGCTGGCGATAGCTGATCAGGCTGTCGGCGAGGTCGAGCAGCGTCGACAGGTCCTCGGCGCTCGCCCGGCGCAGATCGACCGCCAGCAAGGTACGCGTCGCCGCCATCGCGCGTTCGATCCGCCGCCCCAGGTCGTGGAAGCGCCACGCATCGGTACGCCCCATATGTTCTGCCGACAGCCCGGCCAGCGCGGCATAGCGACGCTGCAACGTGCCCGCGCGGTCGAGCAACGTGCCTGCGGTCGGATGCGGCGCGTCGAGCAGCCGCACCATGTCCGCCGACAGCCGGTCGCGCGAAACCCCGCCGATACCCGTCGCCATGCGGTTGATCGCGCGCACGCTGCCCCAGCCCTCGACCGATTCCATCGCCTCCCGCCCGAAATCGACCAGATCGCGGCGACGGTGGCTGGGCGGCCGGGCGGCGGCACCGGTATCGGCGATGATCGTCACCAGCCGCTCGACCGTTTCCGGAGCCAGCGCCGCGCCGGTATCGGCCGAGATCGAATGGCCGAATAGCACGCGGATGACGCCCAGCAGCGCCTCGCCCCGTTCCAGATAGCGCCCCAGCCAGAACATGTTGTCGGCGACGCGGCTGGGCAGCGTGCCGGGATTGCGGCGCAGTTCGACGCTGTCTGCGGGCTGGAGCAGCGATATTGGCGCGACCGGATCGGGACCGTGGACGATGACGTCGGCCGACCACGACCCCTCGCCCATCACCGCCGCGCGTGCATCGGGCTGGTCGCCGATACGGACGAACCCGCCGGGCAGCACCACCCAGCGCCCGTCGGCGCCGCGCGCGGCAAAAACCCGCAGCGAGAAGGGACGCGGCTGCAAACCCTCGCCACAGGCGGTCGGCATGGTCGAAAGCTCGGCGACCTCCTGACCCACATAATCCTGCGGCCGCAACGCCATCGCTATCGCCAGCCGTTCGCGTGCCTCGTCGTCCAGTGCAGCGCCCAGCACGGCGCCGTCCGGCAATCCTGCGACCGGCGGACCGGCAAAGGCCGGTCCCACCACGAGCTGATCGAGCGAGGCCAGCACATGCGCACGGTCCGCCGCGCGACCGCACCACCATGTCCCGATCGACGGCAATGCGGGCGCACGCCCGAGCAGCCGTTCGCCCAGCGCCGGCAGGAGCGCTGCAAAGGCCGGCGATTCAAGGACGCCGACGCCCGGCGCATTGGCGATCACGACATTGCCCGCCGCCATCGCGTCGACCAGCCCCGGCACGCCGATCGTCGAACCGGCATCGAACGCCAGCGGGTCGATCAAACGTGGGTCGATCCGCCGCCACAGCGCGTCGATCCGCTTCAACCCGGCGATGGTGCGGACATAGAGGTGATCGTCGCGCACTGCCAGATCGGCACCCTCGACCAGCAGGAACCCCAGATAGCGCGCCAGATGCGCCTGTTCGGCATAGCTGGGATTGAGCTTGCCCGATGTAAGCAAGCCGATACGCGGCTCCGCCCGGCGACAGGCGGCGGCGATCCCGGCGCGCATCGCCGCGAAGAAGGGCGCGTGGCGTTCGATATTCAACCGCGACGGCAGACCGCCCAGCGTCCGCGCCATCGCCAGCCGGTTTTCGAGCGCATATCCCGCCCCCACCGGCACGCGGACATGGTCCGCCAGCACCCGCCAGCGCCCGTCCGGACCGCGGCACAGGTCGGCGGCGACGAAGTGCAACTGGTGCCCGCCTGGCGGCACGACGCCGACCATCGGCCGCAGGAACAATGGCGATCCGGTGACCATCATCGCCGGCAAGGTGCCGTCCGCGACCAGCCGCTGGTCGCCATGGATGTCGGCGATCACGCTCTCGAACAGGTCGGCGCGTTCGGCCATACCGTCGGCGATGGTGCGCCATTCGTCGGCACCGATCAGCAGCGGGACCGGCGACAGCGGCCAGCGGCGTTCCTCGCTCTCGCCCGCCGCGCGATAGGCGGTGCCGATATCGTCGGCATGGCGTTGCGCCCGTTCGCGCGCGGCGGCCAGCGTGCTGCCGGGCAGGCTGGCCAATTCCTCGAACGCGACCTCCCATGCCGCACGGTCCCCGGCGCAGGCGGCCGACAACATGTCGCCCTGCGGCGCGCGGGTCCGATACTCCGTCAGCCAGCGCTCACCCGTCGCGCCAGCATCAAACCGTCCGTTGATCGCGCGGCTGGCCATAATGCTTCCCAAAACCCCGACCATTCCCAAGCACGCGCGCCGCACAGGTGCAACCGGTTTGCGGAAATGGGTACGGATGCGAGGAGGTTTCTCCGCGCAGCACAAGAGCCTCGAACCTCCTACTCCCCCGTCGGAAGTAGGAGGTCCGGCTTTACGCCGCCGCCAGGCGCTGCTGCATCCGGTGCACCTCGTTGCCGCCGTCCCCAGCCCCGGCGAGCTTGAAGCGCGCGACTTCGGTTGCCAGCACTTCGGCCTCCTGCGCGAGCACGCGGGCGGCGGCGGTCGCTTCCTCGACCATCGCCGCGTTGCGCTGCGTGACATTGTCCATCTCGGACACGGCGGTATTGACCTGTTGCAGGCCGGTCGACTGCTGCGCCGCCGACATGGCGATGCCCGAGACGAGGTCGCTGATCTCGCCGATACGGCCGATGATCCGTTGCAGCGCCTGTCCCGTCGCATTGACCAGTTCGACGCCGACATCGACCTGTTCGGACGAGGCGAGGATGCGCGTCTTCACGTCCTTGGCGGCGTCGGCCGAACGCTGCGCCAGCGCCCGGACTTCGGAAGCGACGACGGCGAAACCCTTGCCCGCTTCGCCCGCACGGGCCGCCTCGACACCGGCGTTCAGCGCCAGCAGGTTCGTCTGGAACGAGATGCCGTCGATGACGCTGATGATCTCGCTGATTTCGGCCGAGGAGCGCTGGATCCCGCCCATGGCGTCGACCGCGCGGCGGACGATCTTGCCCGATTCCTCCGCTTCGCCGCGTGCTTCGCCAACGATGCGGTCGGCACGCGATGCGCCCTCGGCGGTCTGGCGGACGGTGCCGACGATCTGTTCCATCGCCGCCGCCGTTTCCTCGAGGCTCGCCGCCTGCTGTTCGGTGCGCTGCGACAGGTCGTCCGATGCGTGGCGGATATTGCCCGATCCGATGCGGATCTGCTCGCCCGACCGGGTGACCATGCCCAGCGTCTCGCACATCTGCTTGCGCATCGCTTCGAAACTGTCGGCCAGCG
The DNA here is from genome assembly GCF_055521695.1 of Sphingomonas sp. BL-S-05. Classification (NCBI taxonomy): domain Bacteria; kingdom Pseudomonadati; phylum Pseudomonadota; class Alphaproteobacteria; order Sphingomonadales; family Sphingomonadaceae; genus Sphingomonas; species Sphingomonas sp. BL-S-05. The sequence goes on from NZ_CM145499.1 coordinate 2,311,140, forward strand.
CCTGATATTCGCGCGGCAGCCCCTCCAGCGACACGGTCAGGTCGCCCTGCGCCATCCGTTCGAACGCAACCCCGCAGCGTTCGATGACGGCGCGCCGCCCGGCCTGTTCCGCCTCGAAATAGGCGGCGAGCGCGATGTCCATGTCGATCAGCGACGCCTTAACCAGCGCGGTCGCCGCCCGTGCACGCGCCCGCGCCCCGAACGGCCAACCGATCCGCCCGAGCACCAGTCGCGGCAGGACATGTTCCAGCATTCGTGCGTAGCCGCTGATATACCAGGTCGGGGCCAGCCCGATGCGGGCATGGACCTGCCCGATATTCGATGCGGCAGCGGCATAGTCGCGGTTGATCGGCCCCGAAAACAGCTTGCGCCAATGCTCGAGCTGCTTGTCGCGGGCATGGTCCATCCGCGCCTGCGACTGAAACATCGCGTTGATCGACGGCGTCGCCGCGATATGCCGGTAGAGCGCGGTCAGCGCGGCGGGCGCATGGCGCTCGATCGCGCGCTTGACCCGCGGAAACGAACGATAGCTGCGATCATCATAGGCGAACGCCGCCAGTCTCTTGTCGAAATCAATTTCGTCAGTTGCACTCACGATCGGTACCCTCCCGTACCAACGCAAGCTATCGCGCGACGGTTAATGTTGCGTAGCTTTTTAAAGGCATGGGCCGCGCGTAAGTACTGGTAAATCGCGGACTTAACGCATCAGGTCAGGCCGGTGTCGCCGCGCGGCGCAACCGGTCGTTGATCGCCGCACCCAATCCCGCATCGGGGATCGGCGCTACGGCGATTCGCCTGGCGACCGACGCATCGGCGACGTGCAGCGCGTCGAACAGCCGTGCCGCCGCCTCGACCGGGTCGCCGCTGGCCGACAGCGTCGCGTCGCCCGCGAACGGCCCGAAACCGATCCACCATTCGCCGTCCCGGCGATCGGTTGCGTGCAGCCGAACCGGCTTCGACGGGGCATAATGGCTGGCGAGCTGCCCCGGTGCCTCGATCCCCGCCCCCGCTCCGCCGACCGCTACGCCCAGCAGGTCCGCTACCGCCGATCGCGTCACCGGGCCGGGGCGCAGTTCGCGGACCTCGCCGTCGATACAGGCGATGATCGTCGATTCGATGCCGCGTGTCGTCGCTCCGGCATCGATGACCAGCGGGATGCGACCGTCGAGGCTGCGCAGCACATGCTCGGCCCGTGTCGGGCTGATCGATCCGCTGGCATTGGCGGAGGGCGCGGCGAGCGGCCGTCCGGTCGCCGCCAGCAACGCCTGCATCGCGTCGTGCGCCGGCACCCGGATCGCGACCGTGGGCAGCCCGGCGGTCACCAGCGCGGCGATCCCCGCCCCCGCGCGCATTGGCAGCACCAGGGTCAGCGGACCCGGCCAGAAGGCGTCGGCCAGCCGCAATGCATGGTCGTCGAACACCGCCAGCGCCTGCGCCGCCGCCAGCGTCGGCACATGGACGATCAGGGGATTGAACCCCGGCCGCCCCTTCGCCGCATAGATGCCGGCGACCGCATGCGAATCACCCGCGTCGGCGGCAAGGCCATAGACCGTCTCGGTCGGCACCGCGACGCAGCCGCCGTCCGCGATCACCGCCGCCGCTGCATCGATCGCCGCCATGCCGTACGGTAAGGTGACGGTGGCGATGCGGGGGTTTGGAGCGGTCATGATTTGGGCGCTATACCGGCAAAAACACGAGATCGAGAGAGGGCAAATGGAGCTGACCCCCGCCACCGCCGAACAGCGTTTCGCGCTGACCCATGCCGCCGGGATCGAGGCGCTGGCCGCCGATCCGCGCTTCGCCGATGCGACGCCCGACATGCTGGATGCGATCCTGACCGGGATCGGCGAGTTCGCAGCCGGTGAATGGCGGCCGCTCGACCGGATCGGCGACACGGTCGGCGCGCGGTGGACCGCCGATGGGGTGGTGATGCCCGAAGGCTATCGTGCCGCCTATCAGGCCTATGTCGCGGGCGGCTGGGGCACGATCGGATCGCCCGCCGATTTCGGGGGACAGGCGATGCCCTTTGCCGTCGCGACCGCGGTACTGGAGACGCTAGGGACCGCCAATCTCGGCTTCGCGCTCGCCCCCACGCTCACGGTCGGCGCGATCGAGGCGCTGACCCATCATGGCAGCGCCGAGCAACAGGCGCGCTATCTGCCCAAACTGGCCACCGGCGAATGGACCGGTACCATGAACCTGACCGAGCCGCAGGCCGGATCGGACGTCGGCGCGCTGACCACACGGGCCGAGCCGGTGGGCGACGGCAACTGGCGCATTCGCGGCACCAAAATCTATATCTCGTTCGGCGATCACGACATGGCCGACAATATCGTCCATCTGGTGCTCGCCCGCACCCCCGGCGCGCCGGCAGGGACCAGGGGCATTTCGCTGTTCCTCGTTCCCAAATACCGGCTCGACGCCGATGGCAATCCGCGCGAGCCGAACGACATTCGTGTGGTGTCGATCGAACACAAAATGGGGCTGCATGCCTCGCCGACCTGCGTGCTGTCGTTCGGCGACAATGGCGACTGTATCGGCGAACTGATCGGGGCGGAGGGCGCGGGGATGCGCGCGATGTTCACGATGATGAACAATGCCCGCCTGAATGTCGGGCTGCAGGGGGTACAGGTGGCGGAGGCGGCGACACAGCGGGCCGTCGCCTATGCCCGCGAACGCGTCCAGTCGCCGCGCGCCTCGGCCGGCGGTGCCCCGGTCGCGATCATCGAGCATCCCGATGTCCGCCGAATGCTGCTGCGCATGACCGCGCAGACCATGGCCGGGCGGGCGCTGGTCTATTACGCCGCGGGGCAGGTCGATCGCGCGACGCTGGGGATCGAAGGGGCGAAGGCGCGGCTCGATCTGGTGACGCCGCTCGCCAAGGCGCATGGCACCGATATCGGCTGCGAAGTCGCGAGCCTTGGCGTACAGGTCCATGGCGGCATGGGCTATGTCGAGGAAACCGGCGCGGCGCAGCATTATCGCGACGTCCGCATCACCCCGATCTATGAGGGCACCAACGGTATTCAGGCCGCCGATCTGGTCGGACGCAAGCTGTCGGGCGATGGTGGGGCGGCGATCGACGCGCTGTTCGCCGACATGCGCGGCGAGGTCGAACACGCCGCGCTTGGCGATCTGCTCGGCGATACGCAGGCGGTGGCGCGCTGGATGCTGGAGGCGAGCGTCGACGATCGGCTGGCGGGCAGCTACCCGTTCCTGACGATGCTCTCGACCTGCGTCTGCGGCTGGCTGCTCGAGCGGCAGGGCCGTGCGCTGGCCGGGGTCGCCGACGCCGACTTCGCGGCGCGCAAGCGGGCGGCGGTCGCGTTCTACCTCGACCGGATCGTGCCCGAAGCGCGTGGCCTCGGCATGGCGGCGATGGCGGGTGCCGGCGGATTATACGGCCTCAGTGCGGAACAGTTCGCCGCAAGCTAACCCTGCCAGTCGATCCAGTTGCCATAAGCGTGGCAGGTCGCCAGATGGCGGACGTGGCCGTCGGGATAGGTGGTGAGCGTCAGATGGACCGCATCCCGCGCGTCGGTCCATTCGAAGCCGATTCGTGCCAGCGGGTAGTTTGCCGTCGCCATGGCGTCCGTCACCTGCGCTCGGGTCGTGGCGCTGCAATATTGCAGCGCCATGGTGTGGATGACGACGCGGCAGATACCGTCCGCAGGCGGATGCGTCAGTTCTGCGGGTAGCCAGCGGGCGATGTCGTCGCATGCGATCGGTGGCGGCACGTCGTCGGCGATCGCCAGCGCGTGGCGCAGCCGTTCGGCGCGTTCGGGTTCGTCAGCCCAGACATAGGCCATCAGCCGTTCGCGCGCTTGGCGATCGGCGGCGGCGAGCGGGCGCAGATCGACGCCGCGCGTCGCCACGATCTCGACCGGGCGCGCGACCGGGGCCTGCCCACGCCAGTCAGGCGCGATCCGTACCGGCGAATCACGATGCCCGACCGCAACCCCGCCCAGATCATAGGCATAATAAGCGAGGTTCAGGTTCAGCCCGGCGCTCGCGCCCAATTCGAGCAGTTCGACCGGCAGGTCGTGGATGCCACGTAGCGTCATCAACGCGGCCATGATCGCCGCCGCGCGCCCGACCTCGTTGGTCTGGGGCGGCAGCCGCATCCAGTCGGCGATGAAGCCGTCCGCCGCCGCCATGGCGTCGCCGATCACCGCGTCGAAATCGCCGGTCCGCTTGGCGTAGAGTGCACCGAGCGCCGGATCATCGCCGCGCCGCGCCAGCGCATGGAGCGCGGCATTGAACCGCATCGCCAGCGCATCGGCGGCGGCATCGCCCGGCCAGTCGGCGATCAGTGCTGCGGTCTGCGGCGCGCGAGCGAGTTGACGCTCCCCCGCCCCCAGTACCGCCGCGACGAACGCCGAGCCCAGGTCGCGCGCGACCAGTGCATATTGCCCCAATGGACCCGGCATGACGTCAGAACGCGTCCCAGTCGTCGCTCGCATTGACCGCGCGTCGCGGAGCAGGCTCGGGCGGGGCGACCCAGCGGCGCTGCTGCTTGCGCGGCGTGAATTTCGCTACGTTCGCTGCGCTGCCGCCATCGATCGCGAAGGTGGCGACCGATCCGGCAAGCGCTTCGGCCTCCGACACAAGCTGGCGCGCGGCGGCGGAGGTCTGTTCGACCATTGCCGCATTCTGCTGCGTCATCGCGTCCATCTCGGCGATGGCGACGTTGATCTGGCCGAGGCTGGTCGCCTGATGCTCCGACTGACGGGCGATAGCGTCGATCGACCCGCTGACCGACGTCACACGCTCGATAATCCGTCCCAGCGCCTGCCCGGTCTCCCCGACCAGCTGCACGCCGGACTGGACATGGGTCGACGCCGACTGGACCTTGTTCTTCACCTCGGTCGCGGCATCGGCCGAACGCTGCGCCAGCGCGCGGACTTCGGAGGCGACGACGGCGAAGCCCTTGCCCGCCTCGCCCGCGCGCGCCGCCTCGACCCCGGCGTTCAGCGCCAGCAAATTGGTCTGGAACGCGATGCCGTCGATCAGGGTGATGATCTCGGCGATCTCGTTGCTGGCACGTTCGATGCCGTGCATCGCCTCGATCGCCTGCCGCACGATCGCGTCGCCGCGCTCCGCCTCGGTTCGGGTGTCGGCCATCGCGCTGCTAGCGCCGGTCGCCGCCCCCGCCCCGTCGCGGATCGATTTGGTCACTTCGTCCAGCGCCGACGACGATTGCTGCAACGCCGCCGCCTCGCGCTCGGTCCGTTCGGCGAGATCCATGGCGGCTTGAGAGATTTCGTCGGAATTATGCTTGATGCTCTGCACCGTGCCGCGCACTTCGCCCAGCACCCGGTTCAGGCTGGACGTGGCGTTGTTGAAATCGTCGGACAGCGCGCGGAACGCGTCGGGCACATCGGCGACGCGCGCGGTCAGATCGGCCTGCGACAGGCTGCGCAGGCCGCCGCCGATCGCCGTCATCGCCGCCAGCCGGTCGCGATCGTCGGCGACCTTCGCCGCCGCCGTGTCGCGGAACACCAGCACCGCACGCGCCATATCGCCCAGTTCGTCGCTCCGCCCCGCCGCGTCGACCGCGATATCGTGCCGCCCCGCCGCCAGATCGGCCATCGCCTGCGTCAGCGCGGTGATCGGACGCGCAATCTGGCGGCTGAGCATGATCGACAGCGCGACGGCGATCCCGATCAGCGCGACGCCACCGATGACTAGCGCGATCAGCGCGGTGGTGATCGCGCTCGCCTGCGCCGCCGAGTTCGCGTCCATCTCCTCGGTTTCGGTCGCGCGTAGCGCGCGCAGCGGCAGCGCCACCTTGCTGACCAGAACCTTCTGCCCGGCGGCGCGCACTTCCTCCTGCGCCGCGTCGCGTTCGCCGGCCTTGACCTTCGCAATCAGCCGGTCGCCCCAATTCCGCCGCCATGCCAGCGTTTCGCGACGCGCTTCCTCCAGCTGATCCTTTTCGGACTGGATGGTCAGCATTCCCGCCAGCGCGGCGGCCGTCTCGTCGAACTCCTGCCGCCCTTCGTCATAGGATTTCAGATAGGTCGGATCGCCGGTGACCAGAAACCCGCGAAACTGGCTGTTCTGCCGCAGGATCGAGGTTTCGAGCGTCAACGCCTTGGCATAGACGTCCCGGCTGTGATTATTCCGTTCGGTCGACCGCGCGATCATCATGATGCTGACGAAGAACACCAGCATCACCACCGCCGCCGAAGCGATGACGGCGAGGAACGACAGCCCAAGCTTGCGAGGAATTCTCATGGGTTCGGTTCGTCCGTAACAGATGTGAAGGGCATCGTCAGAACCGCGACCGTAGCGTGATGCCGTAGGTACGGGGTTCGGCAAGATAGGAGGAGGTCACCGCATTGCCGACGCCGAAGGCGGGCGCGCCGAAGGCCGTCACCTGCGACACGCTGCCCAGCCCCTGGAACGGCGCGGCAAAGGCGACCTGCTGATAATCGGTATCGAGGATATTCTGTCCCCAGAACTCGATCGCCCAGCGCTGTTCGGGACCGCGCAGGCCGATGCGGGCGTTCATCAGGAAGAAGCCGTCGAGCCGCTTTTCGGCGAACAAATCCGATCCGGTATTATAGTCGCTGGTCAGGCGGCTATCGACATAGAACAGCGCGCTGAGGTTGCGGCCGACCGGCGGGGTCCACACCGCCGAGTTGGTGATGGTGTGGCGCGGTGCGTTCGACATCTGGTTGCCCGGCAACAGGAACAAGGCGGCGTTCAGCGGCTCGCCCGCCTCGCTGCCGACCAGATTGTCGCGATACTGGGTATGGGCATAGGTATAGCCGATATTGAACGCCACATCCCGCGCAGGATAGGCGCCGGCCTCGAATTCGAAGCCCTGCGTCACCACACCGGCACCTACCTTGCCAGAACACTGACCGGTCACCGAGTTGTTGTCGCGATCGGCACCGGCCAGCGACTGGTCGCACGAACTGATATTCTGGACGATGAAATTGGTGCCGTTGAAGGTGTTCAGCTGGAAATTGCGGAACGCCGATCGGAACGCGGCAAGGTTCGCCGTGAACTTCGCCGAGCTGTATTTGACGCCGATTTCCAGCGCCTGCACCGTTTCCGGGTCGAAGCGCAGGTTGCGCGCCGATGCCGCCGTCGGCGTGGTGAACACCGTCGCCGACAGGTCGGACCGGTCGAGATTGTAGCCGCCCGCCTTGTACCCGCGCGCATAGGATGCGTAGAGCAGCGTGCTCGGCACCGGTTTCCACGACAGCACGGTCGTGCCGGTCACCTGCCCTTCGCTCAGCTTGTCGCGGATCGGCACGCCGGTCAGCGCTGCGGTCGAATTGCCCGTGCAGGTCAGGGTGACGATGCCCGCCGCGAGCGACCGGAGAGTCGCGTTGCTGCTGCCGAGCAGCGGCGCCATCGCCGCCTGCTGGCTGGGACAGACGGTGTTGTTGTTGACGAAGCTGGCGTTCAGCGACTTCTGTTCATGCGTATAGCGCAGACCGCCGGTCAGGCTGAGCGTATCGGTCACCTTGAAGATATTGTGGGTGAAGAACGCATAGTTGCTGCTGGTCTGGTCATAGACGTCGCGCACGCTGCCGAGATCGTTGAGCGTGCTCAGCCGGTCGATCGCGCCGATGATCTGCGGCCCGACCGCCGGGGTCAGCGCGGCGCGGCCGGCAGTGCTGAGGCAGCCGCTCGCCGCCGGATTGCGCAGCGCCGCCAGCGGATTGATCGTCGCCACGACCCGGCATGCGGCGAACGCGCCATATTGGGTACCGAAGCGGAGATTATCGACGACCGCCAGATTTTCGTGCGCGTAATAGCCGCCGACCATCCAGTCGAGACGGTTGTTGAACAGCCCGCCGCTCAACCGCGTTTCCTGCGTGAAGGTATGGAATTCGCGATAGGCGTTCCCGTCATCGGGGCGATAGCCGATGTCGACATTGCCGTAATCGACGTCGGCCGCGCCACCCGCCTTATATTCGCGATACGCGCTGATCGAGATGAGTTGGAGGTTGGAGAAGGTCCAGCCGATACGCGCCGACGCGCCGTAATCGGTGGTGATGTTGCCATAGGCCCGCCCGCGCGTGTTGGCGATGCGGCGGTTATACGGATCGCCGTCGCTGGGCAGCACCCCGCCCAGGCTTTGCAGGATCGACACGATGCGGTTCTGTGCCGACGGGGTATAATCCCCCGCGACACCCGGCGTCGGATCGATCTTTTCCTGCGTATCGATATAGACCGCGCCGCAACACTTTTCGTCGCGATGGGTGTAGTCGCCGATCAGCCGGATCGAGAAATTGTCGACCGGTTTGAAGAACAGCTGCCCGCGCACGAAATAGCGGTTGCGGTCGTTGTAATCGGTGTCGTTGACGACATCGCGGTAGAATCCGTCGCGCTTGCCGACCACCCCGTCGACGCGGAACGCCAGCTTGTCCTTGACGATCGGCCCGGTCAGCGCGCCGGCCAGCCGCACCGCGTTGAAATTGCCATAGCTCGCCTCGCCATAGCCCCCGAAGGTGAACGAGGGATATTTGGTGTAGATGCTGATCGCGCCCGCCGACGAATTGCGTCCCGACAACGTGCCCTGCGGCCCGCGCAGTACTTCGATCCGCTCGACCTCGCCCAGATCGTTGAGGCCCGAACCGGTGCGGCTGCGATAGACGCCGTCAATGAACACCGCGACCGAGCTTTCGAGACCGGGATTGTCACCGACCGTGCCGATGCCGCGCAGGCGTGCCGCAGCATTGGCTTCGGATCCGGTCGAGGACACGATCAGCGATGGCGACAATTGTGCCATCTGGCGAATGTCGGTCGCGCCCGAATTCTGAAGTGCGGCGGTGCTGTAGGCGCTGACCGCGATCGGCACGTTCGACAGGCGCTGCGAACGCCGAGTCGCGGTGACGACGATGTCGGAGGTGTTGGTCGATTCTTGCTCGCCGGGTTTCGCCTCGGGCTTGTCGCCCTTGGTCGTCACGACTCCGCGCAATCCCTGCGCTGCCGCCGGTGCCGACGCCACCACAGTGGCGGTCGCCGCCAACAGAACTCCCAACTTCCGCATCAACGCTCCCCCACCCGGCAATACTGCCCGCAGGGGAGTCAATAGATCGGGAGCGGATACCAGATAGTTAACGCGAAAGACGCCAAAGGCCCGTTCCGAAGACAAGGACGGATCGAAGCGAGTGGGCCGTGTATTGCCCGGACACTGTTCTGCGTCGCGTCTTCGCCAACGCAAATCGGCCCGGCAACGCATGGCTGCCGGGCGCATGATCGATCGGTTCCGCGTCGTTCAGACCCGCAGCGGCCCGTTGGCGGCGGGCGGTTCGAACTGGGGTACGCCGTCCGCATCGTAGCGGATCGGCTGGACCCGGGTGTGGCGATTGGGATCGAACAGCGGGTCGCCGGTGATCTTTTCATAATCTCGGGCGTGGAAGACCAGCATGTCGCGACCGCGTTCGTCGACGGTGAAGCTGTTATGGCCGGGACCGAATATCTTGCGGGCCGGATCGGTCTTCATCACCGGCTGGGGCGACTTGGTCCATGCCGCCGGGTCCATGATGTCGGCATCGTCGCGCGCGGTCAGCATGCCCAGACAGTAGCGCGCGTCGGTGGCACTCGCCGAATAGGTCATGAACAGCCGCCCGTTGCGCGCGAGCAGCGCCGGAGCCTCGGCAACCTTGTAGCCGCGAATCTCCCATGGCAGCGTCGGCACGGTCAACCGCGCGGGCTTGGCGGCCAGCGTCAGCGGCGTCGCGAGCGGGGCGAGATACAGGTTCGAATTCGTCTCGATCCCCGGCTCGCGCTGCGCCCATGCCAGATAGCGGGTGCCGCGATGTACGAAGCTGGTCGAATCGAGGTTGAAGCTGTCCCACGGCGTTTCCAGCTGCCCCAGCACCGACCAGTTGCCGGTCATCGGATCGGGACCGTCGCACACCACCGCATAGGTGCGGATGCGGAACACGTCCTCGCCGCCGCCGCTGGGACCGGCGGCGAAGTACATGATCCACTTGCCGTCGATCTGGTGCAGTTCGGGCGCCCACAGGAAGCCGGAGCGCGGCCCCGACGCCTCGTGCCGCCACAGGACCTTTTCCTGCGCGTTCGTCAGCCCGCCGATCGTCTTCGCCCGGCGCAGTACCAGCCGGTCATATTCGGGCACCGACCCGGTCAGATAATACCAGCCATCGATGTGGCGAAACACCTGCGCATCGGCGCGGTTCTTGACCAGCGGATTGACGATGCCGGCCGTGCCTCCGCGACGCCGCTGCGCCCATGCGGGGACTGCGCTCGCGGCACCGGCGGCGGCCACCCCGCCCAGAAACAGGCGGCGGGACAGGGCTTCGTTCATCGGCATTCTCTCCTTCACTGTGCGGTCGGCCAGCCATCGCCACCCCATGTCAGGGTCGCGATCCGCAGGGTCGGCGCACCGGCATTTTCCTTGTCGTAAGCGTGATAGACGATGCGATCGATCCGGTCCTGCCCACGGTAATGACCGGCATGGCCGGGTCCGCGATACCGGCCCTTCTCCTCCAGATCGGCGCGCAGCAACACCGTACCACCGCCGGCCAGCATCGAACTGCCATCCTTGCCCAGATAGGGTCCGGCGATCGTCTTCGACCGGCCGATCACGGTGTAATAGGTGCTGTTCACGCCCTTGCAGCAATAGTCGTAGCTGGCGATCAGCCAGTAATATCCGCCGCGTTCGAAGATATAGGGCGCTTCGATGATCGACGGCGCCCCGGCGGGCACCGGGCGACTGGCGAGCGCCAGCGGCTTTGCCCCGGGGTTCAGCGGCTTGCCGGTCTGGGGGTTCAGTTCGACCAGCTTCAACCCGCTCCAGAAGCTGCCGAACGACAGCCAGTGGCGACCGGACCTGTCGACGACGAATGCCGGGTCGATCGCGTTATACGCATCACCCGGCACCGATCGCAGCACCATCCCTTCGTCGCGCCAGCGATAGCCGGGTGCCCGTGGATCCAGTGTCACGTTGGTGGCGAGGCCGATCGCCGAACGGTTCGATCCGAAGGTCGAGACCGAATAATAGAGGCGATAGCGGCCGTTCACGAACGAGATGTCGGGCGCCCAAAGATTGCGCGCGCCTGGTATCGCCTTCACCGCCCAGTCGGGCAGCTTGGCGAAGGGCGGCGTGCCCGCCTGCCAATGGACCAGATCGTTGGAGGTCCGCTCGGCGATCAATCCTTGCCCGTCGCGACCGATGCCGGTCGAAAAGACGTGCCATGTCGCCCCCTGCCGGATCAGCACCGGATCATGGACCGGGCGGATATCCCCCTCCGGAGCAGCGGTCTGCGCGCCCCCCACCCCGGCGAGCGACAGCGCGGCGACCGACAGCAGCGAGCGTGCGACGCCGATGGTAGCGCGCCACCGGCCGGCCATCGGCATGTCAAATCCGATGATCGTGGTTCTGTGGTTCCGTCGTCCGCGACCGGCCATGGAACGCCTGCGCAGAGGTACCAGGCTCGCATCCGGCCCGTTTGCGGCACTCATAGCTGCAACGACCAAGCGATAGCGGTTGCCGACACTGGTATTTCTGCCGCGATAACCACGGTATCCTCCCCGATCCGGCAACAAACTTATACTCAGACAATTATCGTGGCGTTTTGGGAACGCAATAGAGCCGACACGAATTTTTTCAGAATGTCAGTTGGCCGCAATCGGCAGCGGGCATCCAGTTCAAGCCCATACGGGAACGGTTGCTTTCCGCAAAACCCCGAATCCCATGTTCGGCGGATACAAAGCCCACCGCCGTACCAGTCGCCATGATAGCGATACCAACCAAAAGAACGCAGCGTTGCAGGTTGACCGATACGATAAAGTCAGACAATTTCGATCGGAAGAGGATTAAAAACAGAAACGTCAGTCAGGACTAGCAATGTCGAACCACGTCACGTCTCCGCCCCCGCGCTGCGCCGGAACCGTCCGGCAAATGACCGTTAGTCGACGCAGCCTGCTGATCGGCGCCAGCCTGATGCCGTTCGGCGCATCGGCGCTGGCCGCGACTCCGGCGATCCGTCGAGCGGAACCGGTCCCGGCGCGATTCGTGACGTTGCAGCCCTCGCCCTTCGCCGATGCGTTCGCCGCGAACCGTCGCTACCTGCTCGACCTCGACCCCGAACGACTGCTGCACAATTTCTACGTCTCGGCCGGGCTGCCCGCGCCCAAGCCGGTTTATGGCGGCTGGGAAGCGCAGGGGATTGCCGGGCACAGCCTTGGCCATTGGCTGTCGGCCTGCGCGCTGACCGTCGCCAATAGCGGCGATGCGGCGATCGCGACGCGGCTGGACCATGCGTTGCAGGAAATGGCGCGGATACAGGCGGCGCATGGCGACGGCTATGTCGGTGGCACCACCGTCGAACGCGATGGGAAGACCGTCGACGGCAAGATCGTGCTCGAGGAACTGCGCCGTGGCGACATCCGCAGCGGCGGGTTCGACCTCAACGGCGGCTGGGTACCGCTCTATACGTGGCACAAGGTCCATGCCGGGCTGATCGACGCGCATGTGCTGGCGGGCAACAAGCGGGCGATGCCGGTGCTGCTCGGCATGGCCGGCTATCTGGCCGGCGTGCTCGAACCGCTGTCCGACGAACAGATGCAGCGCATCCTGGCCGCCGAACATGGTGGGCTGAACGAAAGCTATGCCGATACCTATGCGCTGACCGGCGATGCCCGCTGGCTGCGCATGGCGGAGAAGATCCGGCACAAGGCGGTGCTCGACCCGCTGACCGCGCAGCAGGACAGGCTCGCCGGGCTGCACGCCAATACGCAGATTCCGAAGGTGATCGGCCTTGCCCGACTGCACGAACTGACCGGCGCACCGGCGCATGCGACCGCCGCGCGCTTCTTTCACCAGCGGGTGACCGGGCATCACAGCTATGTGATCGGCGGCAATTCGGAACGCGAACATTTCGGCCAGCCCGACCAACTGTCGAAGCGGCTGGGCGAAGCGACGTGCGAGGCATGCAACAGCTACAACATGTTGAAGCTGACCCGGCACCTCTATGGCTGGCAGCCCGAGGCGCGCTGGTTCGATTATTATGAGCGCGTCCAGATCAATCATATGCTCGCCCATCAGCGGCCGCGCGACGGGCGCTTTGTCTACTTCATGCCGCTGGCGGCGGGCGCGCGGCGGACCTATTCCAGCCCCGACGACAGTTTCTGGTGCTGCGTCGGGTCGGGCATGGAAAGCCATGCCAAGCACGCCGATTCGATCTGGTGGCAGGATGCCGACACGCTGTACCTGAACCTGTTCGTGCCCTCGAAGCTCGACTGGAGCGAGCGTGGGCTGGCGGTCGATCTGGACACTGCAATGCCATTGCAGGGGTCGGCGACGCTGACGGTACGGCGCGCACCGCGCGGGCGTCAGGCGATCGCGATCCGCCTGCCCGGCTGGGCGAAGGATCCGGTGGTGGCGCTCAACGGACAGGCGATCGCGCCGACGCTGCGAAACGGCTATGCGGTGATCGATCGCCGGTGGCGCGCGGGCGACAGGGTCGCGCTGACGCTGCCGATGACGCTGGCCGCCGAACCGACGCCCGACGATCCGACGATCGTCGCCTTCACCTATGGCCCGCTGGTGCTGGCCGCCGATATGGGCAGCGAAGCGCAGCCGTTCGACAGTACCGGCCCGGCACTGGTCAGCGACGGCGCGATCGCCGACAGCCTGACGCCCGCCGGCGACAATCGCTTCACCGCGACCGGCGCGCTGGGCGAGGCGCTGACGTTCCGGCCCTTCTATTCGCAATGGGACCGGCGAACGGCGGTATATCTGCCGACCTTCACCAGCGACCGCTGGGCGGCGGCGCGGGGCGACTATGTACAGGCCCAGGCGGAAGCGCGCGCGCTCGGACGGCGCACCGTCGACACGCTGTATATGGGTGAGATGCAGCCCGAGCGCGACCATCAGGTGGCACCGGGCGGCAGCGAGGTCGTCAACTGGTCGGGCCGGTCGGCCCGGCGGATTAAGCCGGGTCAGACGCTGTCGATGACGCTGGCGCGGCGGCCGGGACCGGCGGTGCTGCGGCTGCTGATCTGGGGCCGCGACGTCGATCGTGCGGTCGATATCGCGATCGACGGTGCGCCGCTGGCGACCGCGACGCACAAGGGGCCGGCGGCGGACCGGTTCGTGGCGCTCGACTATCCGATCCCGTCGGCGGGCGCGCAGGGGCGACCGGACGCGAAGGTCGATCTGACCGCGAAGAAGGGCGATGCGGTGATTTACGAAGTGCGGATGCTGACCGCCGAGGATGCCGCGCCGGTGACGGCAGTTTAGGACATTGCCGAAACCGGCGGTTCGAGCGTCCCGGCCCAGCCGATCAGCAGCACGATCAGCACGCCGGCGGCGAACTCGGTCGACAGGCTGATCCTGAGCGCGCGCAGGTCGCCGCTGGCGGTCAGGCGCGGCGTCAGCACGAAGCGGTTGGCGGCGGCGAGCGCCAGCATCAGCGCGAACAGCGCCAGCTTGGCGAGTAGCAACTGTCCGTACAGGCTGGTGCCGAGCCGCGCGAGGCCGTCGATGCCGACCAGCATCGCGGCGTTGACGATGCCGGTCAGCACGATCGCGGCGACGATCGCCGTTCCCATGCCGGCAAAGTCGGCCAGCGCCCCGGCGGCCTGCGGCGATCGCCGAACCGCAAGGGTGACGAACACCGCCAGCGCACCGATCCATGCCCCCGCCGCCAGCAGATGGACGATGTCGGCGATCAGGTGCAACCGGCCGGCCACCCCCTCTTCCATCGCGCCATGGCCGTTCCACGCCAGCGTGGCACTGGCCACCGCCGCCAGCAGCGCGACGGGCGTGAAGCGCGGCTGCGGCACGAGCAATGCTATGAGCATCACGAGCAACGCGGCGCTACGAACGAGGAAGGCGGTACCGGGCGTCGTATCGCGCACCAGCATCAGCAGCAGGTCGCGGTCGACCGATGCCACCCCCGCCCCGGTCATCGCCGCCGCCAGCAGGACGAAGGCGACGCCCGACAGCAGCAGCGCGGCCACGGTCGCGATGACCAACGCCCGGCGCGTGACCAGCTGCCGGCGCGCGAACCATGCCAGCCCGAACGTCGCCGGCAACACCGCCAGCAACAGGCCGCGCACGACGATGAGCGGCCCGTCGCCCACGGTCAGCCGACCGTGATGGTGTAGCTGCCGGTCACCCGGTGGGTGTCGGACGACACGACGTGCCAGTCGACGCGGTAGCTGCCGCGCGGCAGCGGGCGGGCCAAAGTCAGCACCAGCGAGCTGCCGTCATCGCCGACCTTCGCGGTGGCGGGAATGCGGTGCGGGCCCATGCCCGGCATCGGCAACATCGTCAGTTCCGCGCCCGACAGCGGCGCGACCAGCTTTTCGGAAAAGGTCAGCGTCAGCGTCTTGGGCGCGACCGCGACCTTCGCTTCGGCGGCCGGGGTCGCCGATACGAGCTTGGGATGGGCGAGCGCCGGGGTGGCGAGCAGGGCGGCAACAGCGAAACCGGTCAGGACGTGACGCATGGACGGAAACCTCCGAAATGGGGACGGCGAACCACCGTCTGCTTGACTGTACGCAGGCGGGGCGATCGCCCCTCATTCGATCGTTTTGCCGCGCGAACCGGCTCCCCGGACGCAAGCAAGGCGATCAGTAACCGGCGCTGCGATCGACCAGCCCCGGGGGTACGGTCCCGGCGCGATGGGCGAGGATCGCCGCCGCCACCGCGCGCGCGCCGCCATCGATATCGGTCTCGGCGGCGACGTGCGGGGTCAGCACGACCCTTGGGTGACGCCACAGTGGATGATCCGGCGGCAACGGTTCGGGTTCGGTGACGTCGAGCATCGCCGCCGCGACCTGACCTGTCTCGAGCGCGGCGAGCAGCGCCCCCTGGTCGAGATGCCCGCCCCGCCCCATGTTCACGATGGCAGCGCCGTGTGGCAATCGGGCAAAGGTCGCGGCGTTCAGGATATGGCGCGTCGCCGGGGTCAGCGGCAGCGCACAGATCAATATGTCGCTGATCGCCAGCACGTCGGGCAGCGCGTCGGCGCCATGGTGGCAATCG
Source organism: Sphingomonas sp. BL-S-05 (assembly GCF_055521695.1). Taxonomy (NCBI): domain Bacteria; kingdom Pseudomonadati; phylum Pseudomonadota; class Alphaproteobacteria; order Sphingomonadales; family Sphingomonadaceae; genus Sphingomonas; species Sphingomonas sp. BL-S-05. Next base: position 2,327,131 of record NZ_CM145499.1, read on the forward strand.
ATACCGGGCAGATCGCGCGGGCGCCGGCTCCACCCGGTCACCGGAAAGCCGAGCGCCGCGATCTGCGTCGCGATCGCCCCGCCCATCGCGCCAAGGCCGAGGACGGTCACCCGCCGCGCCCCCTTGGCACTCACCGCCTGCGGCGCCCATTGCCCGGCACGCTGTGCCATCAGATAGTGCGGCAGGTCGCGGTGCAGCGCCAGCACCGCCAGCGTCGCGTAATCGGCCATTTCGGCGACCAGTCCGGGTTCGACCGTGCGGACCAGCGCGACATGATCGGGAAGGGCATCGGCACGCAACTGGTCGACACCCGCCCCGACCGAGAACACCATCGTCAGGTTCGGCAGCATGGCGAACAGGTCGTCGGGTGGCGCCCACGCCGCGACATGGGTGATCGCCGCCGGATCCCCCATGTCGGGCCATAGCCGTACCGTCAGCCCGGGCACCAGCCGGGGGAGCAGCGTCTGCCACCGCTCCCCGCGCGCCGGCGTTCCCAGATGGAGCAGGACGGGGTCCATCGTCCGTCCGCTCAATAGGAATAGCCGACCCGGACCATGAACTGGCGCGGTGCGCCGGGCAGCGTCCACAGCCGCGAATAGGAGCTGGGGAAATAATGTTCGTCGAACAGGTTCGTCACCTCGCCCGACACGCGCAGCCGTTCGTTCGGTTCGTACGACGCCATGACGCGGGTCAGCGTATATCCCGGCAGATAATAGAATTCGCCGTTCGCGAAGCGGAAGCCCGTCTCGCCCAGCCGCTTGCCGACATAGTTGACGCCCGCACCCAGCGTCAGGCGGCTGCTGCCGATGTCGAAATCCTTGAACAGCAGCGCGCTGCCGCTGTTCTTGGGGATGTTGAGCAACGGATCGCCTTCGCGCAGGCCGAAGCCGAAATTGGGGTCCAGCGCGTCCGCGGCGACTTCCGCGTCGATATAGGCGTAGTTCAGCTGCACGCGGAAACCGGCCGGCAGGTTGCCCGACAGTTCCGCCTCGACGCCCTTGCTGCGCGCCTTGCCGACCGCCAGCGAGAAGTTGGCGTTGACCGGGTCGGCGGTCAGCACGTTGTTCTTGGTCGTCTTGAAGAAGGCGAGCGTTCCGGTCAGCCGCTTGCGCAGCAGCGACACCTTCGCCCCGGCCTCGTACGAAACGGTGCGTTCGGGTTCGAAGGCGTTGTTGTTCGCATCGGTCCCGTTGTTCGGGCGGAAGCCGCGCCCGTAATTGGCGTAGATCGAGACGTTATCGCCGAACAGATAGGTCGCGCCGACCGACGGGCTGAACGCCGTCTTCTCCTGCATCGTGCGACGCGCGGCGACACGGTCGTCGACAATCTGTTCGAAATTGTCGAAGCGGCCGCCGAACCGGACCTTCAGCGCATCGGTCACATCGACCTGATCCTGCAGATAGGTACCCCAGCTATTCTGCCGTTCCAGATAGCTCTGGAACCGGCCAGGGGTGGGCAGCTTGCCATAGACCGGATCGAAGATGTCGATGCGGTTGCCGAGCACCAGGTTCCCCGCGGTCTGCGACGCCACGGCGGGCGGGCGATAGCGGTTCTGGACGACGTCGAGTTGATAATCGTCCCAGTCGGCACCGATGATCATGTGATGCTGCAGCGGCCCGGTCGAGAACTTGCCGCTGACTTCGCCGCGGAAGGTCAGGTCGGTGGTCGCATAGTCGCGTTCGCGGCGCTGACGCGACAGGGTGATGCCATCGGTATAGATACGCTGGCGACCGGCGGCGAGTTCGGCTTCGGTCGATACGCCGCGGAAGAAGGTGTCGCGATAGCCGACGCCGAGCACCAGCGACCAGTCGGGGCTGAAATCATGTTGCAGCTGCGCCTGATGGCCCATGGCGCGGACATGGACCGGGCCATCGCCCGGTTCGCCGAAAAAGCGTTCGCGCGGCACCAGCTTCAGGTCGCCGGTCGGCGCGACGATGCCACGGTCGAACACGACCTTCTGGTCGATATATTCGAATTCATAGCTGATCGAGCTGTCCTGCCCGAGCTTGGCGAGGATCGACGGGGTGACCGTCACCTTTTCGCTCGACAGGAAATCGCGAAAGCTGTCGGCGGACTCGGCGGCACCGGTCACGCGCACCGCGACCCGGTCCGACAACGGCACGTTGAAATCGCCTTCGCTGCGGAAATTATTGTAGCTGCCCGCCGACAGGATCAACCCGCCATGCAGGTCGAAGCCGGGCTTCTTGGTGATGATGTTGACCGTGCATCCCGGTTCGCCGCGCCCGAACAGCGAGGAGTTCGGTCCCTTGAGCACCTGCACCTGCTGCACGTTCGACGTGTCGCGCGCGCCGCCATAGCCGCGGGCGGCGTTGAACCCGTTGACCAGATAGTTGCTGCCGGCACCTTCGTCGCCGGTGAACCCGCGACAGGCGAACACATCGAACAGGCCGCCGAAATTATTCTGCCGGGCGATGCCGGTCGCGAAGTCGAGTGCGTTGTCGAGCCGGGTGATCCCGGCATCCTTCAACGTTTCCATCGACAGAACCTGGATGCTCTGCGGCACCTCGATCGTCGGTACGTTGGCGACATATTGCTGGCGCACGCCCTGAACGACGATCTCGTCCTGTTGCGGCTCACCCTCCCCTTCGGGAGCGGCGGTCGCAGCGGCTGCGGCGACCGCAACCTCCTGTGCCGATGCGGCAGCAGGTGCCAGAAGCGCCAGATTGGCGGCGCTGAAGAAAAGCAGATGTCGGTTGCGCATTTGAACCCCCAAGCGTGAAACGGCTATCGCGTCGTCCTCGACCTGGCAGCGTCTCGATCTTCGTTCCGGTGCCTATGCCCCGGCGGATCGATGTAGCGCCACCTCTGCGGCACCTGCATCATGATGGGGAGCTTCAAGCATTTTGTTGCGAAGCTATGACAGCTTCGGAACGAAATGCGGGTTTAGGCGTGACGCGCCCATGCATTCATGCCGTCAGGTCGTGGGAAGCTGCGTCCGTGCCAGTTCGGCGAACCACGCGATGCCGATCGGCGTCACCGCGTCGTTGAAGTCATAGGCCGGGTGGTGGAGCGCGGCGACATGCGATTCGTCGCGCTGCCCCATCCAGAGATAGGCGCCGGGCCGGGCCTGCAACATGAAAGCGAAGTCTTCGGAGGTGAAGGCCGGTGCCGGCGCTTCCGCCGCGTCGCCGCACACCGCCCGTGCCGCCGCCAGCGCGATCGCCGCGCTTTCCGCGTCGTTCACGGTCGCCGGATAATAGCGGACATAGTCGACGTCGATCCGCGTCTCGCTCGATCGCGCGACGCCTTCGCACATCTGGCGCAGCGATTCTTCGATCCGGTCCTGTACGGCCGGCGAAAAGGTGCGGACGGTGCCGGTCAGCGTCACCGACGCCGGGATGACGTTGTGCGAATCGCCGCCATGGACCTTCGTCACCGACAGGACCGCGCTTTCGGTCGGGGGCAGGCGGCGGGAGACGATCGTGTGGAGCTGCTGAACCAACGTCGCCGCCGCCAGGATCGCATCGGGCGTCTGGTGCGGCATGGCGGCATGACCGCCCTTGCCCGAAATGGTGATCTCGAACCGGTCGGCGGCGGCCATGATCGGCCCCGGCCGGGTCCGGGCACTGCCCAGCGGCAGGTCGGGCCAGTTATGCAGCGCGAACACCCGGTCGCACGGGAAGCGATCGAACAGACCGTCGCGCACCATCGCGTCGGCGCCGCCCTGCCCTTCCTCGGCCGGCTGGAAGATGAAATGGATCGTGCCCGAAAAGTCGCGCGTCTTCGCCAGATGCCGGGCGGCGCCGATCAGCGTCGCACTGTGCCCGTCGTGGCCGCAGCCATGGAACACGCCCGGCGTCTTGCTGGCGTAGGGGAGCCCGGTCTGCTCGGCGAAAGGCAGCGCATCCATGTCGGCGCGAAAGCCGATCGCGCCGTTGCCCGGCCCGTTCCGCAACGTGCCGACCACGCCGGTGCCGCCGATCCCGGTCGCCACCTCCAGCCCGGCGGCGCGCAGCGCCTCGGCGATGATCGCGGCGGTACGGTGTTCCGCGAAACCCAGTTCGGGATGCGCATGCAGGTCGCGGCGCAACGCCGCGAGGTCGGCAAGATCCTGGTCGTCGATACGCATCGTCGGGCGCCTTTCGCGAGGGTTAGCTCCGCTCGTCGAACAGCGCCTCGATCGGGTCGTAGCGTTTCACGATCGGAGATTTGAGTACGATATAGCTGAAATATTTCTCGATTCCGAAATCGCTTTCAAGGATCGATTCGATCAGTTCCTGATATTGCGACACGTTGCGGGTGATGAACTTGACCAGATAGTCGTAACCCCCGCTGACCAGGTGGCATTCGACGACTTCGGGCACGTTGCGCGCGCGTTGTTCGAAGCGCGAGAAGTCGCCGGTCCGGTGATCCTTCAACGTGATCTCGGTAAAGACGGTCAGCGTCTCGCCGAGCTTCGCCAGCGCGACATGCGCGCCATAGCCGGTGATGTATCCCGCCTTTTCCAGCCGCTTGACCCGCGACAGACAGGGGCTTGGCGACAGGCCGACCGCATCGGCCAGATCGACGTTGGTGATCCGCCCGTTGCGCTGCAACTGCGCAAGGATGCGGAAGTCCAATCGATCGAGTTTGGGCGATGGGGTCATGGCAGCGAATCTATCCCGTCATTCCGTAACCGCAACGTCTATCGCAATATTGTGCGAACCTCGGCCAGATCGGCGACCTGATCCAGCGTCCGCGTCAGGCGTTCCAGCAATGCCGCCATATCGGTTTCGTCGCAACTGATCGCGGGGGCGAGGCCGATCGTGCCGTCGGCAAACGCGCGGAAGATGATGCCGTTGGCGTAGCCGGTCCGCGCGAGCTTGTCGGGCAGGCCGATCGCGGGATCGAACCGCGTCTTGCTCGCCTTGTCCGCGACCAGTTCAATGCCCGCCAGCATGCCCGCCTGTCGCACGTCGCCGACCAGCGGATGATCGACCAGCGCCGCCAGCCCTGCCGCGAGTTGCGGCGCGCGGGCGATACCGTTGGCAAGGATGCCGCCTTCGTACAGGTCGAGCACGGCCAGCGCGACGGCGGCGGATACGGGGTGCCCCGAATAGGTCGCACCATGGCCGACCGGCAGGTGGTTGTCGGGACCATCGGCGATGCCGGCATAGATTTCGTCGGTCATCAGCACCGCGCCCATCGGCACGTAACCGGCGGTCAGCCCCTTGGCGAGCGTCATCAGATCGGGGGTGACGCCTTCGGTTTCGCAGGCGAACAGCGGACCCGTACGGCCAAAGCCGGTAATGACCTCATCGGCGACCAGCAGGATGCCCAGTTCGGTGCAGGCGGCACGCATCGCGCTCAGCCAACCCCGGGGCGGGACGATGACGCCGGCCGACCCCTGCACCGGTTCGGCGAAGAAGGCGGCGACATTGTCGGCGCCCAGTTCGGCGACCTTGGCCTTCAGCGCGGCGACGCTGGCGTCGATCACCGCCTGCGGATCGCTGCCGACGCTGTGGCGATAGGGATAGGGTGCCGGAATATGATGCTGCCAGTCGTGCGGCAGGTCGAACAACCGGTGGAAGGCGGGCAGGCCGGTGATCCCCGCCCCGTTCGACGACGACCCGTGATAGCCCTTGTCGAGCGCGATCACCTGTTTCTTGGTCGGGCGGCCCTTCGCGTTCCAGTAGTTGACGATGAAGCGCAGCGCGGAATCGACCGCGTCCGATCCGCCCAAAGAGAAATAGACGCGGTTGAGGCCCGGCGGCGACAGGTCGGCCAACCGCTCGGCGAGGCGGATCGCGGGTTCGCTGGCGAAGGAGAAATAGCCGGTGGCATAGGGCAGCCGCCGCATCTGTTCCGCCGCCGCCTCGACCACGCTTTCATGGCCATAGCCGATATTGACGCACCACAGCCCGGCAAAGGCGTCGAGCAGCCGATTGCCGTCGCCATCGGTCAGATACATGCCCTGACCGCCCGTCAGCACGGTCGCGCCGCGCGCCTCGTGCCCCCGCCATGCGGTGACGGGGTGGATGAGGTGGCGGCGGTCGGCCTCGATCAGCGAATTGGAGAACATGACTGGCCCTGTTTCTGAAGATGGGACCATCTTACGGCGCGTCGGCGGGCGTGGGATGATCGCGCGGGCGGCGTTGCGGGGCCAAGCTGCCGAACTTCGCGAATGTGCGGCAGATTATGCCGCGGCAGGATTTCGACGTCCCCTCCCTTCCTGGAAGAGAGGGGAGTAGAAGGCGTTACCGGATCGCCGCTGCGATCGCCTTCCCGCATTCCACCGTCGACGCCGTACCCTTCAGATCGCGGGTCCGGCCGGTCTCGCTGGCCAGCACCGTCTCGATCGCGGTCACGATCGACTTCGCCGCTGCATGTTCGCCGAAATGGTCGAGCATCATCGCCGCGCACCAGATCTGGCCGACCGGGTTGGCGATACCCTGCCCGGCAATATCGGGGGCCGAGCCATGGACCGGTTCGAACAGCGACGGCACGCTGCGATCGGGGTTGATGTTGCCGCACGGGGCGATGCCGATCGTGCCGGTACAGGCCGGGCCGAGGTCGGACAGGATGTCGCCGAACAAGTTGGACGCGACGACCACGTCGAACCGGTCGGGGTTCATCACGAACTGCGCCGCCAGAATGTCGATATGATATTTGTCGGTGCGGATGTCGGGATAGTCTTCCGCCATCGCCGCGACCCGGCTGTCCCACCACGGCATGGTGATGGCGATGCCGTTCGACTTGGTCGCCGACGTCACATGCTTGGCCGGCCGCTTCTGCGCGAGGTCGAAGGCATAGCGCAGGATGCGGTCGGTACCGATGCGGGTCATCACGGTTTCCTGCAACACGACCTCGCGGTCGGTGCCGGGGAAGGCGGTGCCGCCGATCGCCGAATATTCGCCCTCGGTATTCTCCCGCACGATCATCATGTCGATATCGCCCGGATTGCGGCCGGCTAGCGGACACGGCACACCCGGCATCAGCCGCGCGGGACGCAGATTGACATATTGGTCGTATTCGCGCCGGAACTGGATCAGCGAATCCCACAACGAGATATGGTCCGGCACGGTGTCGGGCCAGCCGACCGCGCCGAAGAAGATCGCATCGACATTGCCGATCCGGGCCTTCCAGTCCTCGGGCATCATCCGGCCGTGGCGGACATAATAGTCGCAACTCGCGAAATCATGCCATTGCTGCTCGACGGTAAAATTATGCACCGACGCCGCCGCCTCGAGCACACGAATACCCTCAGGCACAACTTCCTTGCCGATCCCGTCGCCCGGAATCACCGCAATTCGATAATTGGTCACAGGCCCTTCAATCCCCCCCAGTGAAACGCTTTCGTTTCAAGATATTCGTCGATGCCCTCGCGCCCGCCTTCACGGCCGAGGCCCGACGCCTTGATCCCGCCGAACGGCGACATTTCCATCGCAATCCCGCCGGTGTTCAACCCGACCATGCCGAATTCCAGCGCCTCGCCGACGCGCCATGCGCGGTGCAGGTTCTCGGTGTAGAAGTAGCTGGCGAGGCCGAACGGCGTGGCGTTGGCGAGGTCGATCGCCTCCTGTTCCTGCGTGAAGCGGAAGATCGGAGCGACCGGGCCGAACGTCTCCTCCGACGCCAGCCGCATCTCGGCCGTGGCGCCGGTCAGCACCACCGGTCGGGCGAACCGTTCGTCGTCGCGCGCGCCATCGGGCGCGGCGGCGACCTTCGCGCCCTTCGCCAGCGCATCGGACAGGTGATCGGCGACCTTCTGCGTCGCGGCGGCGTTGATGAGCGGGCCGATCGTCGTCCCCGCATCGCGGCCGTCGCCGACACGCAGCGCCCGCACCGCGTCACCCAGCTTGGCGACGAAGCGGTCGTGGATGCCGTCCTGCACGAGGATGCGGTTGGCGCACACGCAGGTCTGGCCCGCGTTGCGGAACTTCGAAGCCATCGCGCCCGCCACCGCCGCATCGAGATCGGCATCGTCGAACACGATGAACGGCGCGTTGCCGCCCAGTTCGAGGCTCAGCCGCTTCAGCGTATCGGCCGATTGCTGCATCAACAGCGATCCAACGCGGGTCGACCCGGTGAAGGACAGCTTGCGCACCACCGGCGACGTGGTCAGCGCCGCACCGATCGCCTGCGGCAGGCCGGTGACGATGTTGACGACACCCGCCGGGATGCCGGCCCGTTCGGCCAGCTTGCACAGCGCAAGGGCAGTATAGGGGGTCAGTTCGGACGGCTTGATGACGACGGTGCAGCCCGCCGCGAGCGCCGGTGCGACCTTGCGCGTGATCATCGCCGCCGGGAAGTTCCACGGCGTGATCGCGGCACAGACGCCGACCGGTTCGCGCGTTGCCAGGATACGGCGGTCGCTGGTCGGGGCCGGGATGGTGTGGCCGGCGATCCGCCGCCCTTCGTTCGCGAACCATTTCACGAACGACGCGGCATAGCCGATCTCGCCCTTCGCCTCGGCCAGCGGCTTGCCCTGTTCGCCGGTCATGATCGCCGCCAGCGTGTCGGCATGGTCGAGGATCAGCGCATGCCAGCGTTCGAGCAGCGTCGCGCGGTCGTCGGCGGTGCGCCGCTTCCACGCCGGCAGCGCATCGGCGGCGGCGGCGATCGCCGCCTCGGTATCGGCGGCCCCGCCCGCCGGGATGGTGCCGATTACGTCACCAGTCGCGGGGTCGGTCACGTCCAGCGTCGCGCCATCCCGTGCCGCGACCCATTCGCCGCCGATCAGCATCGTTTCGAGCAGCAGCCCGGTGCCGCGCAGGTCGGCGTCGCTCAGCACAGCGCCTGGCTCACGATCGCGAACGCCGTCGCGGGGGCGGTCGCCGGCGCCTCGGCGCCCTTCACCATCGTCACTACCCGCCCGACCCGTACCAGTCCCAGTTCCTCCAGCCATGGTCCCAACCCGCTATTGCCGTGAATGTCGAGCCGGATGAACTCGCCGCTGCGCGACCCGATCCACTGCGCGATCAGCGCCTGTGCGCGCACCATGTCGGGGGCGATGACCGGACCGACGACATAGCCGCGCCCGAACCGGCGGAACAGCGCGACCCCGGTCACGTCGTCGCCTTGGGTCAGCACCACGCCATGCGCCCGGTCGCGCAGCACAGTCATGACCGTCGGACGATCCAGCCCGCTGCCGGCGCGGACCAGCGCATCGACCACCGCCCCGTCGCGCTCGCCCATCGGGCGGATGCGTTCGCCGGGGCCGAGCGGAACCAACGGCGCCTGGAACGCCGCGCCCTGATGCTGCAATATCTCGCCGATGCCGGTGAAGCCCAGCTTGCGATAGAGCGGCAGTCCGTCTTCAGTCGCGTTCAACTGGACCGTCGCATCGCCGCCCAGCGCCTCCGCAATCTGGTCGAGCACCGATTCCATCACGATTCGGCCAATGCCCGCCCCGCGATGCCGCCGCGACACGATGACCATGCCGAGCGTCGCGACCTTCGGTCCCGCGCGCCACCACATGGTGGTGCCGACGATTTCGCCGCCCAGTTCGGCGACGGTGCCGGTGCCGACCGCCAGCATGTCCGAGAGATCCTCGGCCCGATGCGGCCATTGCTCGGCCTTCGACAGCGCATGGAGTTCGGGGATATCGTCCTGCGTCATCGCCCGCAGGCGCATCGTCCGGCTTTCGGCCGGCAGGGGATCGGCACTTGTCTGCATCGTCTCGCGTTCCATCGCTATCCTCACACCATGGTGTAGCCGGACAAGCGGCGCAGGAGGTGCCGCGCCGCCGGGCAGCCGGCATCTTATCGCGCATAAATCGGCCACCCGCCGGAATATCCTGCCGCAAGAACGTTGACGGGGGTAGCGGCACTGGAGCGAAACCTCCTTCGTGCTACCCCGCGGAATTACGGCGGAAGCGGTACGCTGTGCGGTCGCCCGGCCATCGATCGGCACATATGACCTGTCGCTTCGGCAACTAAAGTGTAACGATGCCGGGCAGGATAGAGCAGATTATGCCGTGCCGGGGCAGCATCGCTCCGAGGGGGACGCCGACACGTCATGAAGCTGGAATCCTATTGGCTGGACAGCGGCGAACGCTTCGCAGGGGCCGAACAGGGCCCGGTGCCGGCGCGCGCATCGGTCGTCGTCGTGGGCGGCGGCTTCACCGGTCTTTCCGCCGCGCGGGCGCTGGCAATGGCCGGAACCGATGTCGTGGTGATCGAAGCGAACCGGATCGCCGGTGAGGCATCGGGACGCAATGGCGGCCAGTGCAACAACGGCGTCGCCGGCGACTTTGCCGGCCTGATCACCCGGTTCGGCATCGAACGCGCGACGGCGATCTATCGCGCGTTCGACACCGGCGTCGACCGGGTCGAGGCGATCGTCGCCGAGGAAGGCATCGCCTGCGACTTCACCCGCAACGGCAAGCTCAAGCTGGCCGACAAGCCCGAACATGCCGGCAAGCTGGCGCGGCAGGCCGAATTGCTGTCGCAGACGGTCGAACCCGATATCCGCCTGATCGAAAAGATCGATTTGCCCCATGAGATCGGGTCCGATGCCTTTCACGGCGGGCTGCTCTATCCGCGCAGTGGGTCGCTGCACATGGGGCGCTTCGCCACCGGGCTGGCGCATGCCGCCGCACGGCGCGGCGCTAAGCTGTACGAGGATGCGGCGCTGACCGGTATCGAGCGCATTTCGGGCGGGTGCCACCGGCTGACGACGAAGCGCGGCACGATCGAAGCCGATGCGGTGCTGCTGGCGACCGGCGCGTCGATGGCCGGGCCGTTTCGCTGGCTGCGACGCCGGATCGTGCCGATCGGCAGTTTCATCGTCGCGACCGAGCCATTGGGGTCGTTGGCGCAGGACATCATGCCGGGGCGGCGCAACGGGACGACCACGCGCAATGTCGGCAATTATTTCCGCCTCACCGCCGATGATCGGCTGATCTTCGGCGGCCGCGCCCGCTTCGCCCTGTCCAGCCCACGCAGCGACACCCGCAGCGGCGCGATCCTCGAAGCCGGCATGCGTCGCATCTTCCCGCAACTAGCTAATACGAAGATCGCCCATACCTGGGGCGGGATCGTCGACCTGACCGTCGACCGGCTGCCGCGTGCCGGATCACGCGACGGTATCTATTACGCGATGGGCTATAGCGGCCATGGCACGCAGATTTCGGTGGTGATGGGCGAAGCGATGGCGCGCATCCTCGGCGGCGCACGCGAGGCCGACGAAAACCCGTTCCACGAGATCGCATGGCCGGCGGTGCCGGGACATTTCGGCCCGCCATGGTTCCTGCCGGCGGTCGGCGCCTATTACCGCTATCAGGATTGGCGGCATTGATCGGCCGGCGTGATGCGATCCGCCTGATCGGCGGCGGCGGGCTGTCGCTCGGCCTCGGCGCGTGCGGATTCGAACCGGCGCGGCCCGAGCCGGCTGGCGGTCGCCTGAGGGTTGCCGTTGCCGTGTCGTCGACCGCCGACACCATGGACCCGGCACGGCAGACGGTGGTCACCGATTTCTGCCGCTGCGCGATGGTCTATGACGGGCTGACCAAGCTCGACGAACGCTTCCTGCCACAACCCGCGCTGGCCGAGGCGATCGAGACCGCCGACGCGCGCGACTGGTCGATCCGGCTGCGCAAGGGAGTCCGCTTCCACGACGGATCACCGCTGACCGTCGCCGATGTCGTCTATTCGCTGCGCCGCCATCTCGACCCCGCCGTGGGGTCGAAGGCGAAGGTGTTCGCCGACCAGTTCGCATCGGTGCGTGCCGATGGCCCGGACCGGGTGCGCATCGTGCTCAAGACGCCCAATGCCGATCTGCCGACGATCCTCGGCATCCAGCAATTCCAGATCGTTCGCGACGGCACCCGCGATTTCAACAAACCCGTCGGCACCGGGCCGATGCGGATGCTCGAATATATGCCGGGCGTCCGTTCGCTCGCCGCGCGGTACGACGATTACTGGCGGGGGCCGGTGCGGCTGGGCGAGTGTGAGCTGTTCGCCATCCCCGACGACAGCGCGCGGATCAACGCGCTGCTGTCGGGCGATGTCGACCTGATCCATGCGATCAACCCGCGCATCACCCGCCACCTGACCGGCGCGGGGTTCGAACTGCTCGAATCCAAATCCAGCGGCTATACCGACCTGATCGCGCGGATGGACCGGGCGCCGGGCAACAACCCCGATTTCGTCGAGGGGCTGAAACTGCTGCTCGACCGCGAAACGATGCGGACCGCGATCTTTCGCGGCTATGCGACGATCGCCAACGATCAGCCGATCGCACCGACCAACCCCTATTACGACCCGAGCGTGCCGCAGCGGCCCTTCGATCCCGACCGTGCGCGCTTCCTGTTCAAACGCGCCGGACTGGCGGGCGCGCGGGTGCCGCTGGTAACCTCGACCGCCGCCGACAAGTCCGACGACATGGCGGTGCTGATCCAGGACGCCGCGCGGCGCGCGGGGCTGGGTCTCGATATCCGCCGCGTGCCGTCCGACGGCTATTGGACCAATAGCTGGATGAAGGTGCCGCTGGGCTTCGGCAACACCAACCCGCGCCCGACCGCAGACATCATCTTCACGCAATTCTTCGCATCAAACGCGTTGTGGAACGAAAGCGCGTGGAAGAATCCGCGCTTCGACCGGCTGCTGGTCGCGGCGCGCGGCGAGACCGACGAGGCGCGGCGCAAGTCGCTCTATGGCGAGATGCAGCATCTGGTCCACGATCAGGCCGGCATCGGCATCCCGTTGTTCATCAGTTCGATCGACGCCTACAGCCCGCGCCTCAAAGGGTTGCGCCCGATGCCGCAGGGGGGATTGATGGGGTTCGATTTCGCCGCCCATATCTGGCTGGAGGGCAAATGACGCTGCCGCCGCTCGTTTCGCTGATCGGCCGCCGGGTCGGCGCGTCGCTGGTCACCTTGCTGTTCGTATCGCTGGCGGTATTCGGCATCGCGCAGTTGATGGAGGGCGACGTGGCCGAGGCGATCCTGGGTCAAAGCGCCACGCCGGAGGCGCTGGCCGGGCTGCGCGCCGCGATGCACCTCGATCAGCCGGCATGGCAACGCTATGTTGAATGGGCGACTGGCGTGCTGACCGGGGACCCTGGGCGTTCGCTCATCACCGGGCTGCCGGTGTGGGAGATGATCGCCGCGCGGCTGGGCAATTCGCTGACGCTCGCCGGGCTGACTGCCCTGGTATCGGTGCCGCTCGCGCTGCTGCTCGGCATCGTCGCCGCGGTGAAGCGCGGCACGGCGTTCGACCGGACGATCAGCATCGCGACGATCGGCATCGTCTCGGTGCCCGAATTCCTGATCGCGACGCTGGCGGTGATGCTGTTCGCGGTGACGCTGCGCTGGCTGCCGGCGCTGTCGTCGACCCGCGACGTCCATTCCACCTGGGATCTGGTGCGGGTGTTCGCGATGCCGGTGTTCAGCCTCGCCTGTTTCGTGATGGCGCAGATGGTGCGGATGACGCGCGCGGCGGTGATCGACGCACTCGACACCTCCTACGCAGAAGCGGCGCGGCTGAAGGGCTGTTCGCCCGCGCGGGTCGTGCTGCGTCACGCCTTGCCCAACGCCATCGGGCCGATCGCCAATGCGATCGCGCTCAGCCTGTCGACCTTGCTGGGGGGCGTGATCGTGGTCGAGATCATTTTCAACTATCCGGGCGTCGCGCGGCTGATGGTCGATGCGGTCGCGACCCGCGACCTGCCGCTGGTGCAGACCGTCGCGGTCATCTTCTGCATCGCCTATCTGTTGCTGGTGACGACCGCCGACGTCGTCGCGATCCTCGCCAATCCGCGGTTGCGCCACCGGTGAGCAGGCTCGCCATCAGCGGCCGGATCGGCCTAGCCCTCGTCGTGCTGTGGGTGATCGTCGCCCTCGCCGGCCCCGCCCTCGCGCCGCATGGCGTGGGGGAGGTCGTCGACCTCGACGTCTTCAGCGGCGTCAGCCGCGCCTTCCCGCTCGGCACCGACTATCTCGGTCGCGACATGCTCAGCCGGGTGCTCTACGGTGCGCGCTACACGGTTTTCATCGCCTTCGTCGCGACCGCCATCGCCGTCGTGACGGGGGTGCTGCTGGGCCTTGCGGCGGCAGCCGGCGGTTGGGTCGACATTCTGCTGTCGCGGCTGTTCGACATCGTCATCGCCATCCCCAGCCTGATGTTCGCGCTGGTCGTGATCGCGGCGACGGGCGCGTCGATCCCGGTGCTGATCGGGACGCTGGCGGTGATCTATACCCCCGGCGCGTTCCGCACCGCGCGGTCGCTGGCGATGGGCGTGATGGCGCTCGATTTCGTGTCCGCCGCGCGGGCACGGGGCGAAGGCCTGCCCTATATCGTCGTGCGCGAGGTGCTGCCCAACGTTACCGGACCGCTCGCCGCCGATTTCGGGTTGCGCTTCGTGTTCGTCGTGCTGCTGCTCAGCGGCCTGTCGTTCCTGGGGTTGGGCGTACAGCCGCCCGAAGCCGATCTGGGCGCGCTGGTCCGCGAAAACATCGCCGGCCTCGGCTTCGGCGCGCCTGCCGTGCTGTTTCCGGCGGTGGCGATCGCCTCCCTTACCATCGGGATGAACCTGTTGATCGACTCCCTTCCCGGACGCCGCCGGCGATGACCGCTCCGCTGGCACGCATCGACCATCTGCGCATCACCGCCACCGGTGACGATGGACGCGAGATCGTGATCGTTCCCGACGCCACGCTGTCGGTGGCACCGGGCGAGGTGCTGGCGCTGATCGGTGAATCGGGATCGGGCAAGACGACCATCGCGCTGTCGCTGCTGGGCTATGCCCGCCCCGGCTGTCGCATCGCCGGCGGCACGATCGAGGTCGCGGGGCAGCGGCTCGACACCGCCAGCGCCGAGGAACTGCGCAGCATCCGTGGACGCACCGTCGCCTATGTAGCGCAGAGTGCGGCGGCAGCGTTCAACCCGTCGCTGACGATCATGGCACAGGTGATCGAACCGGCACTGATCCACGGCACACTCGACCGTAACGCTGCCGAGACGAAGGCGAAGGACCTGTTCCGCCGCCTGGCCCTGCCCGATCCGGAGGGGGTCGGCGACCGCTATCCGCACCAGGTTTCGGGCGGGCAGTTGCAGCGGCTGATGGCGGCGATGGCGCTCATCACCGATCCGAAGCTGGTCATCTTCGACGAACCAACCACCGCGCTCGACGTGACGACGCAGATCGAGGTTCTGAAGGCGTTCAAGGACGCGGTCCGCGACCTCGGCACCACCGCCGTCTATGTGACGCACGACCTGTCGGTCGTGGCGCAGATCGCCGATCGTATCGCCGTGCTGAAGGGGGGCGAGGTCCAGGAACTGGGCACCACAGAACAGATATTGTTCTTCCCGACCCATGACTATAGCCGCGCGCTGGTCGCCGCCGCCGCGCCACGCAAGCCGGCCGAAGTGCCGGTCGTCGAGGAAAAGCCGCTGCTCGACCTGTGGGGCGTCGTCGCCGGCTATGGCGGGACCAACCATGACGGCAGTCCGCGCGTGAAGATTCTCGACGGGATCGACGTGTCGATCCGGCGCGGACAGGTGCTGGGCGTGATCGGCGAGTCCGGTTGCGGCAAAAGTACCCTCGCCCGCGTCGTCGCCGGACTGCACGCTCCCACCGCCGGACGCATCTTGCTCGATGGCAAGCCGCTGCCGCCGGTCGTCCGCCGCCGCTCGCGCGACGAACTGCGCCGGGTGCAGATGGTGTTCCAGAGCGCCGACACCGCGCTCAACCCGGCGGTCAGCGTCGGCGCGGCCATTGCGCGACCACTCGCTTTCTATCACGGCATGGATCGCGCGTCGGCACGGGCGGAAGTCGCACGGCTGCTCGACCTCGTCCGTCTGCCCGCCGCGCTCGCCGACCGGTTGCCCGGCGAATTGTCGGGTGGCCAGAAACAGCGCGTGAACCTGGCCCGCGCGCTGGCGGCGCGGCCCGACCTGTTGCTGTGCGACGAAGTGACCTCCGCGCTTGACCCCGTCGTTGCCGAAGCGGTGCTCGACCTGCTGATCGAACTGCGCCGCGAACTCGGCCTCGCCTATATGTTCATCACCCATGATCTGGAGATCGTGCGCGCGATCAGCGACGACGTGCTGGTGCTCTATGCCGGGCGCGTCGCCGAACGGGTGACCCGCGACGGCCTGCGCCATGGCGCGCACCATCCCTATACCCGGCTGCTGACCGCGTCGGTGCCCGAGTTGCGGCCCGGCTGGCTCGAAGAGACGCCCGCGCGGGACGCAGGTGCTGCCGGCGGGGCGCGGATGCGCGAGGTCGGCTGCAGCTTCCAGCCGCGCTGCCCGCTGGCAGTCGAGGCATGTGCCGGCGAAATGCCGCCGATGCTGATCGAGGACGATCGCCGCATCTACTGCCACCGTTCGACCGAGACGCTGGCGGGGCGGTAAGGTCTTTAAACTACCGTACCCCCGCCTGCGCCGGGGTACGGTAGTTCCGGTTATGTCACATGCCGATCAGGCGACCACCGGCCGCCAGATCGCATAGACCTTCTTCACATGCTCCTGGCTGTCCCATGCGCAATGCGCGGCATGTTCGAGCAGGAAGATGTCACCGGTCGAGAAGGTCCGGCTGGCCCCCGTTTCGTCGGTGAAGGTCACGCTGCCGTCGAGCAGGTGCATCAATTCGTGGTGGCGATAGCGCATCGCTATGCGGTGATAGGGGGTCGAATCCCACGTACCGCAGATGAACACGCCGTCGCTCGACAGATAGTCGGTATGGTTGCGGCACGATGGGGTCGGCCCGACCAGCAGCTCGGCGAGCGGCGGGTTGGACGGGGTCAGTTCGGCCGCCTCGTCGATCGGCACCACCGCATCGGCGGCAGCGGTGTCGATCGCATAGCGCATCGCCAGTGCGCGGGTAGCGGGTGCGGCCTCCCAATCGAAGGCGACACCCGTCGGAATGACCGCGCTGCGCCCCGCATCAAGCGTCGTCGAGCCGAGCCGTAGCGATCCTTCGAGGACGATGACGAATTCGTCGCCGGGCAAGCCCGCCACCGAACCGCTGCCGCCGTCGAGCGCGATCAGGTCGACGCCGCACGGCCCGTCGACCAGCGGCAGCGCGGTGCGCGCGGTCGCATAGTCGCCGGTGTCGTTCACCGCCGCATCGGCGGCGAAGGCGCGCAGGTCGATGAACGACCGAACCTTGGCCTCCACGCTCACAGTCCCACCAGCCCGGGCAGACCCGCGATGCTGGGAATGTCATGCACCTGATAATAGGGATTGAGCGGTTCGTGCCCGCGATTGACGAACGCCTTGTCCTTGATGCCGAGGTCGAACGCCGTCATCTGATCGTAGCGGAAGCTGGACGAGACGTGCAGCACGTCCTTCGGGCCGCAGCCCAGCTGGTCGAACATATATTCGAACGCCTGCATCCGCGGCTTGTACGCCTGTGCCTCTTCGGCGGTGTAGACGGCGTGGAACGGCGCCTCCAGCTTCTCGACGCTGGCCGGGATCAGGTCGACCATCGAGTTCGACAAGATGACCAGCGGATATTCGGCGGCGACGCGCTTGAGCGGCTCGACGACGTCAGGGTGCGGTCCCCAGGTCGGGACGGCCGCATAGACTTCCGCCGTGTCGCTGTCGCGATATTCGATGTTCCACCGCTTGCAGGTCCGGCGCAGCGCACCCTCGAGCACGTCGCGATACGGCTTCCACGCGCTCAGCACTTCGTCGAGGCGATAGGCCGAGAAGTCGTCGGTGAATTGCTGCATATCGGCTTCGGCGATGCGATCGGCGTAGAGGCGGCGGGCGACCGGCGCCATTTCGAAATAGATCAGCGTGCCATAACAATCGAACGTGATGTACTTTGGACGAAGCACGGTCAGCCCCCTTCGTAAAGCTGGTGTGGAACGACGCAGATATTGGCGGCGACGGCACGGCAGATAGTCTTGTTTCGTCCGGTTTCGCACGGCGAAGCGAACGACGTTTCGCAGCCTCCGGCATAATCTGCCGCGCCTGCATTGCCATGCGCCGCGCCCCCTTTTCGCGGAATGCACGCGAAAATCGAGGAAGGTTGCGGCAGAAAATGGCGGCCGGCGATGCAAAATTGCCGACTGCACGTCCCGACGGCGGCGGGAATGCCGTTTTGCCGGTCCTTTTCGAAAGCGTCTGCTGAACGCTTGCCCCTAGACTCGGGGTCGACAGGCGGCCTTTAGGGTTCGCTGCCCGCATCGGGCGCCGGACACGCGGACGGGATGGACATGACGCACGACAGGTCGGGACAATATTATATCGACGGCGGCTGGTGCGATCCGGTCGGCGACGCGCCGCGGATCGGCGTGATCGATCCGGCGACCGAGACGCAGATCGGCACCATCGCCGCCGGATCGGCCGCCGATGTCGACCGTGCGGTCGCGGCGGCGATGCGCGCCTTCGACAGCTTCGCCCTGTCGCCGGTCGCCGACCGGATCGCGCTGCTCGACCGGATCGCGACGCTGATGGAGGAACGCGCCGAAGCCTTCGCACAGGTGATCGCCACCGAAATGGGCGCGGCGATCAGCTTCGCGCGCGCATCGCAGGTCCCCTTCGCCATCGCCCATGTCCGCGCGCAGATCGATGTGCTCCGGTCCTACCGGTTCGAACGGCCCGACGACTGCTTCACGGTCGTCAAGGAAGCGATCGGCGTCTGTGCGCTCATCACGCCGTGGAACTGGCCGCTCTATCAGATCACGGCCAAGGTCGCGCCCGCCATCGCCGCCGGATGCCCGGTGGTGCTGAAACCCAGCGAATTGTCGCCGTACAGCGCGCTGATGTTCGCGCAGGTGGTGCATGATGCGGGTCTGCCGGCAGGCGTGTTCAATCTGGTCAACGGCACCGGCGAAGCGGTCGGGGCGGCATTGTCGGCGCATCCCGATGTCGCGATGATCTCGATCACCGGATCGACCCGCGCCGGCGTGCTGGTGGCGCAGGCGGCAGCGGGCAGCGTCAAGCGCGTGGTGCAGGAACTGGGCGGCAAGTCGCCCAACCTGTTCCTCGACGATGCCGATTTCGCCGCCGCCGTGCCGCGCGCGGTGACGGCCGGCATGCGCAATGTCGGCCAGTCGTGCAGCGCACCGACGCGCATATTGGTGCCGGCCGACCGACTGGCCGAGGTGGAGACGCTGGCGGCTGCCGCAGCGGCCGAATGGCGCGTCGGATCGCCGTTCGACGATGCGACGACGATGGGGCCGATCGCCAACGCCGCGCAACATGCCCGAGTGCAGGCGATGATCGAGGCGGGCATGGCGGAGGGCGCGACATTGGTCTGCGGTGGCCCCGGCCGTCCCGCCGACCTCAATCGCGGCTACTATGTCCGCCCGACCATCTTTTCGGGCGTAACCCGAACGATGCGGATCGCGCGCGAGGAGATTTTCGGGCCGGTGCTGTGCATCATGCCCTATCGCGATGAAGACGATGCCGTCGCGCTGGCCAACGACACCGTCTATGGCCTGGGCGCGCATGTCCAGTCGGGCGATCCGGCGCGCGCACAGGCGGTCGCCCGGCGCATCCGGTCGGGACAGGTCCATATCAACTCGCCGAAATGGACCGCGCACGCGCCATTCGGCGGATACAAGCAATCGGGCAATGGCCGCGAATATGGCGTCCATGGCTTCGAAGAATATCTCGAGACCAAGGCGATACTGGCATGACGACCATGATGGAAAAGACTGCGACGCAGGACGATGCCGCGACGCTGGCGACGGTCGAGACGCCCTGCCTGATCCTCGACGCCGACCGGATGGATCGCAACATCGCCCGGCTGCGCGCGCATCTGGCGCCGATGGGGGTCACGCTGCGCCCGCATCTGAAGACCGGCAAGTCGATCGAGGTCGCGCACCGGCTGATGGAAACGCCGCAGGGTCCGGCCACCGTCTCGACGCTGAAGGAAGCCGAACAATTCGCCGCGGCCGGCGTGCGCGACCTGATCTATGCCGTCGGCATCGCCCCCGACAAGCTGCCGCGCGTGCTGGCGCTGCGGACCAGGGGTGTCGATATCGCGGTCGTGCTGGACACCGTCGAACAGGCCGAAGCGGTCGCGGCGGCATCGCGCGAGGCGGGCACCGCCATCCCGGCGCTGATCGAGATCGACTGTGACGGGCATCGTTCGGGTGTGCTGCCCGACGACAGCGCGGCGTTGCTGGCGATCGGTCGCGTGCTGGTCCAGGGCGGCGAGCTGCGCGGGGTGATGACCCATGCCGGCGGCAGCTATGCCGCACGCACGCCCGAGGAGCTGCGCCGCTATGCCGAAGTGGAGCGCAAGAGTGTGGTCGATGCCGCGACCACGCTGCGCGACGCCGGCCTGCCCTGCCCCGTCGTCAGCGTCGGATCGACCCCGACCGCACATTTCGCCACCGACCTGACCGGCGTGACCGAAGTGCGCGCGGGCGTGTTCGTGTTCTTCGATCTGGTGATGCACGGCATCGGCGTCTGCGCGGTCGACGATATCGCGCTGTCGGTGCTGGGGACGGTGATCGGTTTCCAGAAGGAAAAGGGCTGGATTCTGATCGATGCCGGCTGGATGGCGATGTCGCGCGATCGCGGCACCGCCAAACAGCCGGTCGATCAAGGCTATGGCATCGTCTGCACGCTCGACGGCGTGTCCTATCCCGATTTGATCCTTGCCGACGCCAATCAGGAACATGGCATCATCACCGTGCGGCCGGGGACCGACGGGCAGCTGCCGCCGCTCAAGATCGGCGACCGGGTGCGCGTGTTGCCCAACCATGCGTGTTCGACCGCCGCGCAGCATCCCGCCTATCACGTCGTCCATGGCGACGATCCGACCGTTACCGCGACCTGGTCGCGCTTCGGGGGGTGGTAGGATGACCGACATGACGATTCAGCCGGTGCTGACCGACGACGCCCCCTTCCCCGCCGGCCATTATACGCAGGCGGTACGGGCGGGCGATCACCTGTATATCTCCGGCCAGTTGCCGATCCGTGCCGACAAGCAGCCTTTGGACGACATGGGCTTCGAGGCGCAGGCGGCGCAGGCGATCGACAACATGCTGGCGATCCTGACCGCCGCCGGGGGCAGCCCTGCGCAACTGGCACGCGTCACCGCCTATATCGTCGGCGTGGAGAACTGGCCGCGCTTCAACGGCGTCTATGCCGCGAAGCTGGGCGATGCACGACCGGCACGAACCGTCGTGCCGGTGCCCGAACTCCATTACGGCTATCTGGTCGAAATCGACGCCGTCGCGCTGCTGCCGCAGGGCTGACCCTTCTCCCACCAACGGAGTTTTCCATGGCCAGCATCCCGACGGACCGCCCCTTTCCCGGCCGAACCGCCCCGCCCCCCGTGGCAAAGGCGGCGGCGGGCGCGCGGCTGGTCAGTATCGACGCGTTGCGCGGTTTCGTGATGGTCCTGATGCTGCTCGACCATATCCGGGAGGCGTTTCTGCTCTGGGTCCCGATCGGCGATCCGGTCGATGCGCTGACCGTCGCACCCGACAGCTTCTTCAGCCGGATGACCAGCCAGATCTGCGCCCCGGTCTTCGTCGCGCTGACCGGCCTTGGCGCCTATCTCTATGCGCAGAAGCACAGCAAGGCGGAGACGGTCGCCTTCCTCCTGAAGCGCGGCATCTTCCTCGTGCTGCTCGAACTGACCGTCGTCAACTTCGTGTGGCGCGCGGAATTTCCGTTCACGATCGTCTATCTGCAGGTGATCTGGGCGATCGGGTTGAGCATGATCGTGCTCGCCGGGCTGATCCGCCTGCCGCACGCCGCGATCACCGCCCTCGGCGTGGCGATCGTCGCCGGGCATAATCTGCTCGACCCGATCGTCCTGCCGCCCGAACATCCCTTCTACGCCCTGTGGTCGCTGCTGCACGAGCGCGGCACGATCACGCTGGGCGGGCTGCCAATCCGCTTCAGCTATCCGCTGCTGCCGTGGATCGGGGTCATCTGCCTCGGCTGGACGATCGGGCCGTGGTTCGCGCGGCTGGACGTGACGACGCGGCAGCGGCGGCTCGTGCTGACCGGCCTCGCCATGCTCGCCGGTTTCCTCGTGCTGCGCTTCGCCAATGTCTATGGCGACACGCCGTGGTTCGTGGTGCCGGGATCGCCGCTGCGCACGGTGATGAGCTTCCTCGCGCTCACCAAATATCCGCCGTCGCTGCTGTTCGTGCTCGCGACGCTGGGCGCCGGGCTGCTGCTGCTCGCGCTGTTCGACCGGATCGCCAATGCGCGGGTCACCGGCTGGCTGTCGGTCCTCGGTGGCGCGCCGATGTTCTTCTACCTCTTCCACCTCTATGTCCTGCGTACGCTGTACCTCGGCGCGGTGGCGATCTTCGGCCTCAACCATGGCGAGGTGTTCGGCTTCCCGTCGATCCACTGGATCTGGCTGATGTGGGTCGCGATGATCGTGCCGCTCTATTTCCCGACGCGCTGGTTCTCCAACCTGAAGAAGCGTCGCAAGGACATTCGCTGGCTCAAATATCTCTGAGCGTCCCTCCCCTGTACCGGAACTGCTGGAGCCTATCGGAATGCCCGCACCGCTGACGTTCGTCGATTCGACCCCCGACCTGCCCGCGACCGCCGATGTGGTGGTCATCGGCGGGGGCATCGTCGGCAGCTTCACCGCCTATTACCTCGCCAAGCGCGGACTGAAGGTCGCGCTGGTCGAAAAGGGTCGCATCGGTGGCGAGCAATCCAGCCGCAACTGGGGCTGGTGCCGCCAGCAGAACCGCGACGCGCGCGAACTGCCGATGGCAACCATGGCGCTCGACCTGTGGGAGCAGTTCGCCGCCGATACCGGCGAGGATACCGGCTTCAGCCGCTGCGGCCTGCTCTATCTGAGCGATAACGAGGCCGAGATTGCCGGCTGGGCCCGTTGGCGCGATTTCGCGAAGACCGCCGGGGTCACCACCCACATGCTGTCGTCCGCCGAGGCGACCGAGCGCGGCCGGTTCAGCAACAAGGCATGGAAGGGCGGCGTTTTCTCCCCCACCGACGGCACCGCCGACCCGTCGCGCGCCGCGCCGGCCGTCGCCCGCGCGATCATGGCACTGGGCGGCACGGTGCATCAGCAATGCGCGGTGCGCGGACTGGAGACCGAGGGCGGTCGATTGTCTGCCGTCGTCACCGAACAGGGCGTGATCCGCACGAAGATCGCCGTGCTGTCGGCGGGGGCGTGGGCGTCGTCCTTCTGCTATCAATATGGCATCCGCTTTCCGCAGGCGACGATCCGTCAGACCGTCATGTCGGTCGGGCCGGGCGAGGAGATTTTCCCGCCGGCAATGCACAGCGACTATATCTCGATGACCCGGCGCGGCGATGGCGGCTATACCCTGTCGATCAGCGGCAGCGGCAAGGTCGACCCGACCCCGCAATTCCTGCGCTTCTCCACCCAGTTCTTGCCGATGTTCCTGCGGCGCTGGCGCAAGCTGTCGCCAGGCGGGCTGGAAGGGGTGCAGTCGGGCCATGAGAACGTCAGGCGCTGGAAGCTCGACCGGCCGACGCCGATGGAGCGGATGCGTATCCTCGACCCGACGCCCGACGCCGCGACCGTCAAACGCACCCATGCGCGCGCGCTGGAGATGATGCCGCGTCTGCGCGAACGGGCGGTGACCGGCGCATGGGCGGGCTATGTCGACAGCACGCCCGATGGCGTCCCCGGCATCGGCGAGATGGCGAGCCTGCCCGGCTTCGTGCTGGCATCGGGGTTCAGCGGGCACGGCTTCGGCATCGGCCCGGGCGCCGGGCATCTGATCGCCGATGTGGTCAGCGGGGCGGAGCCGATCGTCGATCCCAAACCCTATCATCCCGACCGGTTCGAACAATCGTCCTGGGGCAAGGTCGCGGAGTTCTGATCGCGGCCGTCGTTCCAAGGGACGAACGCGCCCCCGTTGCCTGACGAAGCCGGCGCGCTACATCCTGCCTCCGTATACCAAGGGGACAGGCATGATCGTCGGCATCGATTTGGGAACGACCAACAGCGCTTGCGCGATCTGGCGCGACGATGCGCCGGTCATGGTTCCCAATGCGCTGGGCGATTTTCTAACTCCTTCGGCGGTCAGCATTGGCGACGACGATGCGGTGCTGGTCGGACAGGCGGCGCGCGACCGGATGGCGACCCATCCCGACCGCACCGTCACCAGCTTCAAACGGCGCATTGGCACCCGCGAGACGGT
The DNA here is from genome assembly GCF_055521695.1 of Sphingomonas sp. BL-S-05. Lineage (NCBI taxonomy): Bacteria > Pseudomonadati > Pseudomonadota > Alphaproteobacteria > Sphingomonadales > Sphingomonadaceae > Sphingomonas > Sphingomonas sp. BL-S-05. The sequence continues at coordinate 2,351,156 of NZ_CM145499.1, forward strand.
GAAGCTCGCCAAACGCGACTTCGATGCCGAGGCGCTGTCGGCGCTGGTCCTCGCCAGCCTGAAGCGCGATGCCGAGGCGTTCACCGGTGAGAGCGTGACCGAAGCGGTCGTCACCGTTCCGGCCTACTTCAACGATCGGCAGCGCAAGGCGACGAGGCGCGCGGGCGAACTGGCCGGGTTGCCGATCCGCCGGCTCATCAACGAACCGACCGCAGCCGCCCTCGCCTTCGGCATCGCCGACCGGGCGGATCACGAACCGTTCCTCGTCTTCGACCTGGGCGGCGGCACGTTCGACGTGTCGATCGTCGAGATGTTCGACGGCGTGATCGAGGTGCGCGCCTCGGCCGGCGACAATCGGCTGGGCGGCGACGATTTCAACGACTGCCTGATCGCGCTGGCCCGCGCCACGCTCGATCCGCAGGGATTGCTGGCGAAGCTGCCGCCCGACCGCGCCACCGGCCTGCTGGCGCAAGCCGCCGAACGCTGCCGCCGGGCGCTGAGCGAGCAGGACGGCGCCGACTTCAGCGTCACCATCGGCGATACCGCGCTGACCGTGCCGGTGACCGCCGCTGCGTTCGAGGAAGCCGCCGGCGGGCTGCTCCAACGCATCCGCGAACCCGTGCTGCGCTCGCTGCGCGACAGCAACATCGCCGCTGCCACCCTGTCCGAAGTCGTGCTGGTCGGGGGCGCGACGCGGATGCCGATCGTGCGCCGCGCAGTCACGCGCATGTTCGGGCGGTTCCCGGCGACCACCGTCCATCCCGATCATGCGGTGGCAATGGGCGCGGCGGTACAGGCCGGACTGCTGGCGCGCGACGCCGGGCTGGAGGAAATCCGGCTGACCGATGTCTGCCCATTCACGCTGGGCGTCGATACCAGCGAGCCCGACGGACGCGGCGGGTTTCGCACCGGGCTGTTCTCGCCGATCATCGAACGCAATTCGGCGGTGCCGATCAGCCGCGTCTCGACCTTCTCGACGCTGTCCAATCAGCAGACCAAGGTCCAGTTCGGCGTCTATCAGGGCGAGGCGCGCGAAGTGTCGGGTAACGTCAAGCTGGGCGAGATCACCGTGCCCGTCCCCCCGCGCCGCGCGGGCGAGGTTACGGTCGAATGCCGCTTCAGCTACGACACATCGGGGCTGCTCGAGGTCGATGTCAGCGTGCCGGAGACCGGCATGACCCGCAATCTGGTGATCGTCGACGACGAGGATGCACCCGACCCCGCCGAACTGGCGAAGCGCCGCGCCGCGCTGGCGGCGCTGAAGGTCCATCCGCGCGACGATGCGGTCAACGCCGCGCTGCTGGCGCGGGCGCGGCGGGCGTATGAATCCTTCCTTGGCGATACCCGCGCCGCGATCGGCCATATGCTCGGCCAGTTCGAGAACGCGCTCGCCACGCAGGACGACCGGATCATCGCAGAAGCGCGCACGGCGTTCGGCGCGGCGCTCGACCAGATCGAAGGCGAGCGCTTCCTGTGAAGCACGGCATCTGGGCGACGCTCGACATCGACCCGACGACCGACCGCAGCGCGATCCGCAAGGCCTATGCCGCCCGGCTGAAGGCGATGGACGTCGACGCCGATCCGGCCGGCTTCGCGGCACTGCGGGCAGCGCGGGATGCGGCGTTGGCGGGCGTGGAGGCGGACGCGGAGCCGATGTTCGAACCGGCGATCGAAGCCGACCTCCCGCCCGCCCCATCCGGAGAGAATGAGCCGGAAGCCGATCCAGAACTCGCCGCCTTTCACGAAGCGATCAACGCGCATTTCCACGCGCTCGAAGCGTTGCTGTTCCCCGACCATGACGCACCGCCGACGCCGGAGGAACTGGCAGCGATCGAACATCACGGGTTGGCGCTGCTCGCCGATCCCCGGCTCGAACAGGTCGATTTCGCGGCCGGGGCCGAACGCTGGTTCTCCGAAATGCTGGCAGCGACCATCCCGCGCTGCGACCCGTTGCTCGAACCTGCTGCGGCGACGTTCGGATGGATCGAGCGCCGCAACGACTATGCGCTGTCGGCGGAAGCGCTGGCGATCGTCGAACGCATCGGGGCGATCCGTTTCACGAAACTGGTCGCCGATCCGGCGCACCGGTTGCACCGGGCGTGGGTGGAACTCAATCGCGGCGACGATCGCCGAGCGCCGTGGTGGAATCCGAAAGGACCGCGCAAGGAAATCCTGTCGCTGATCCGCGATCGTTTTCCAATGGTCGAAAGCTGGCTGGAGCCGCGGCGAGTGGCGGATGTCGACAGCGCCACCAGCGCTTTTACCGGCTGGTCGGTGTGGCTCGTCATCTTCGTGATCGTGGCCGGGCTACGCATCGCCTTTTCCTATAGCCCTCAGCCCAATATTCTTCCCGACCAGCCACCTCGGATCAACTACGTCGCCGAACCCAACCAGATCGCTCGCGACCTGACCGGTATGGGCCTTATGCAGGTCAGGGCGGTCAATCCGGGCCTTGCCGACGCCATTCGCTCGACCAGCGACGCGATGAACATCGGGTCCGACAAGCGCCGTGCAGAAGAAGTCTTGATCGATCTGTCACAACGGCGTCTTCGCTCGGGCCTTGCCAACGCACCCGAAGCGCTGCTGCGCGAAATCGCTCAATTCGAGATCGACGCCAAAACGGCCTTCGCCGCCACCGATCCGATCCAATGCAACGACTTCCAGTTTCCGGCGGGGGACAAGTTGCTGACCCCCGCAACCAGCGAGCGACAGACCGCGCTGATCCACCGGGTCATTCTGGCATCGGATGAACGACCGACGACATTCAGCGGCCGGTTCGAAATTCCGGGTGCGATCGTCGAAGACATGTTGCGTCGTAGCGGCCTGTCCGAAAACCGCCTGGTCGAGGCGCTGTCGAACAAGGGCGAACATGCCGACATATGCCGCATGGAAATTGCATTGCGGGAAGCGGCGCTGACCGAGGGGAAGGCCGGTATGAAGTTACTACGCGCGATGCAACCGAAGGTCAGTCCGGCAACGCCGAACCCATCGAACTGATCGGAAGGTAACTCTCCCCCCGGCCGGTGCCGGGGGAGAATGGTGCGGTCGAGAAGACTCGAACTTCCACGGCCTTTCGGCCACAACGACCTCAACGTTGCGCGTCTACCAGTTCCGCCACGACCGCACGTGAACACCTTGGGGCTGGCCCCTTGGCTGGCAGGAGCGTGCCCCTAGCAGCGCGTTTGCGGTCGTGCAAATGCTTTTATGGATTATTTGCCGCGGGCCGCTGCGCGGGCGATGGCGACGGCTTCGGCGGCGGTCATCACCTCGCCCAGACCGCTGCCCGACAGTGCCGCGCGCTCGGCATCGCGGACGCGTTCCAGCGCGCGGGCAAGGCGGGCTGCGTCCCAGCGGCGCAGCGCCGTCGCGGTCGCGGCCTGTTCCTTGAAGAATACGCGGTGGCGCTCCATCACCCGGTCGACGCTCTCGCCGTCGTCGATCTCGGCGCGCATTTCGGCCAGCGACAACAGCCGTCTGGCGACCGCGCGCAGTACCGGGATCGCGCCGCCGGGCATTTCAGGCAGTGCCGCCGCCGCCGCGTCGCCCGCGATCATCGCGCTGACGATCCCGCCCAGTTCGGCATCGGCGATCGACGCACCGATCGCATCGAACGCTTCCCCATCGGCATCGCGCGGCCGCTCCGGCGATGCGTCCAGATACAGCGCAAGCTTCTCGATCTCGCTGGCCAGCACCGCGCGGTCGCCCGCCGTCACCGCCGCCAGCCGGTCGGGCACGTCGCCCAGCAGCCGCAGTCCCTGATCGCGCGCCATCGCCACCGCCAGCTTCGCCGCCTGCGCCGCATCGGGCACGTAGCAGGCGACGGCGACGGCATTCAGCGATGCGGTGACCAGCTTCACCAGCTTCGACGTACCCTTGACGCTGGGCGCGATCGCGGCGACCGGATTGCCCGCGCGTTCGGCCGCCAGCAGCAACGTCACCGCCTCGACCGATTCCTCGCCCATGCTCGTGACGCGGATGCAGCGGGCGTCGCCGAACAGCGACATCGACGCCGCTTCGTCCGCCAGCAGGCCGGGACGCGCCTTCAGCATGGCGCCGTCCATGTCGACGCGCTCGGCCCCCTCGCCTACGCCCTTGGCCAGTCGCGCGGCCAGCGCCAGCGCGCCCGCCGTGTCCGGCCCGTGGAACAGGTAGAGCCGGATATCGGGGCCGGGCCGGTCGAGCTTGGCCGCGACCTGCTCGGGCCGGAGCTTCACGAGCCCGACTTGGGGAGCGTCAGCGCGATCCGCGTCACGATCTGGTCGGCGACGATCAGCGACAGCCGTTCGAGCGCGGTGCGCTCCGCCGCGATCGTCGCATATTCGGAGCGGACCACGTCGATGCCGGCATCCGACCCGGCGGTCGCGTCGAGCGTCACTGCACCATTGGCAAGGTCGATCAGTTGATAGCGCGCGCGCAGCGTCCGCCGCTCGCGCGTGATCGAATCGTCGCGCCGCACGCCCAGCCCGGTGATATCGTCGTCCAGTTTGATTTCGAGCCGGTAGCGCGCCGGTCCTTCGGCACGCAGCCGATCGCGGAGCGCATTGGCGACCAGCCAGCCATTCTGCCCGACGATCGGCGCGACCTCGACCCCCGCCAGCGTCTGGCGCACCACACCGCCCTCGCCGCCGCCGTAGAGCGGGCGCAGGCCGCAGCCGCCCAGCAGCAAGGCGGCGGCGAGGACGGCGGCGCGGATCATGCGACGATGTTCACGAGGCGGTCGGGCACGACAATGACCTTGCGCGGGGCCTTGCCCTCCAGCGCGCGGACGATCTTCTCGCTCGCCAGCGCCGCCGCTTCGGCATCTTCCTTGGCTATGCCCTTGGGCAGGACGATCGTGTCGCGCAGCTTGCCGTTGACCTGCACCGCGATCGTTGCCTCCGCCTCGACCAGCATTGCCGGATCGACCACCGGCCATGGCGCATCGGCGATCAGCCCGCTGCGGCCAAGCTGCGACCATGCTTCTTCCGCCAGATGCGGGATCATCGGGCTGACCAGCAGCAGCAGCGCGTCCATGTCGGCGTCCGACATGCCCTTGGCCTTCTCCGCCTCACCCAACAGCGTGTAGAGCTTGGCCACCGCCTTGTTGAACTGCAGCGCGGTGATGTCGTCGGCGACGCCGGCGATGGTGCGATGGACCGCGCGGGTCAGGGCTTCGGGGCTTGCGCCGCCTGCCTGGTGCGCGGCAACCAGTTTCCACACCCGCTTGACGAAGCGTTCGGCGCCCTCGATCCCGGCCTCGCTCCACGGCAGGTCGCGCTCGGGCGGGCTGTCGGACAGCATGAACCAGCGCGCGGCATCGGCGCCGTAGCGATCGAGAATCGGTTCGGGATCGACCGTATTCTTCTTCGACTTCGACATTTTCTCGACGCGGCCGACAATCACCGGCTCCCCGTCCGACTTCAGAACGGCATTGTCACCGCTCTTTTCAATCTCTGTCGGCGCATAGTAACCGTCAATAGTCACCATTTCGCGCGGGTTGGTACCATCCCAGTCAACGATGTTTTTTCTAGTCGACCGGAAATACGTCTCGTGCGTGACCATGCCTTGCGTGAACAGGCCGGCGAACGGCTCCTTCAGGTCGATCAGCCCGACATGGTGGAGCGCCCGCGTCCAGAAACGCGCGTAGAGCAGGTGCAGGATCGCATGTTCGACCCCGCCGATATACTGGCCGACCGGCAGCCAGCTTTCGGCGACCGCCCGGTCGAATGGCTTATCCGTCGGCTGGCTGGCGAAGCGGATGAAATACCACGACGAATCGACAAAGGTGTCGAGCGTGTCGGTTTCGCGCCGCGCAGGGGCGCCGCAGGCCGGGCAATCGACATGCTTCCAGGTCGGATGACGGTCGAGCGGGTTGCCGGGAATGTCGAACGACACGTCCTCGGGCAGCTTGACCGGCAGTTGGTCGGTCGGCACCGGCACCACGCCGCACGCTTCGCAATGGACGATCGGGATCGGCGTGCCCCAGTAACGCTGGCGGCTCACCCCCCAGTCGCGCAGGCGCCATACGGTCGTACCCTTGCCCCAGCCGCCCGCTTCGGCACGCTCGATCACCGCACGCTTGGCAGCGGCGACGTCGAGGTCGTTCAGGAAGTCGGAATTCACGAGCCGGCCGGGACCGGTATAGGCTTCGGTCCCTTCGAATACCGGATCGACGTTCTCGCCATCGGCGACGACGCGGCGGACCGGCAATCCGTATTTCCGCGCGAAATCGAGATCGCGCTGGTCATGCGCCGGCACGCCCATCACCGCGCCGGTGCCGTAGTCCATCAACACGAAATTGGCGATATAGACCGGCAGGTCGATCGACGCATCGAAGGGATGCCGCATCCGGTAGCCGGTATCGTAACCCAGCTTCTCGGCGGTCTCCAGTTCGGCGGCGGTGGTCCCGCCCTGCTTGCACAGTTCGATGAACGCGGCAGCATCCGGGTTGGCGTCGGCAAGCGCCCGCGCGACCGGATGGTCGGCGGCGATCGCCACGAAGCTCGCGCCGAAGATCGTGTCGGGGCGCGTCGAATAGACTTCGATCGACCGATCGAATGGCGCGACCGGCGAAAAGGCGAATTGCAGCCCCTCCGACTTGCCGATCCAGTTTTCCTGCATCAACCGGACCTTGTCGGGCCACTGGTCGAGGCTGCCCAGCCCGGCAAGCAGATCGTCGGCAAAGTCGGTGATCTTGAGGAACCACTGGCTCAGCTTGCGCTTCTCGACCAGCGCGCCGGAACGCCAGCCGCGCCCGTCGATCACCTGTTCGTTGGCCAGCACGGTCATGTCGACCGGGTCCCAGTTGACCGCCGATTCCTTGCGATAGACCAGACCGCCTTTGAGCAGTTCGAGGAACAGCGCCTGTTCGTGGCCATAATATTCGGGATCGCAGGTCGCGAACTCGCGCGACCAGTCGAAGGCGAGGCCAAGCCGCTTCAACTGCGCCTTCATCGCCGCGATATTGGCATAGGTCCACTGGCCCGGATGGACCTTCTTTTCCATTGCCGCATTCTCGGCGGGCATGCCGAAGGCGTCCCACCCCATCGGGTGGAGCACTTCGTGACCGGTCATCCGCAGGAAACGGGCGAGCACATCGCCCATCGTGTAGTTGCGGACATGGCCCATATGGATGCGCCCCGATGGATAGGGGAACATCTCAAGGACATAGCGCTTGGGCTTGGGCGACGCATCGTCGGCGACGAAGGTCCGGGCATCGTCCCATGCCGCCTGCCAGCGTGCATCGGCCTCGGCGGGCGAAAAACGGGGGGTCATGGGCGCGTCGCTCAGCCGGTCACCGCCCCGCGGCGCAGGTCGCGCGCCCGCGTCAGGATGATGTCTTCCAGCTTCTGCACCGTCGCCGCCTCGACCGGCGCCTCGACCCACTGGCCGCCGCGATTGATCTGGCGCAGCGCCGCGACGCGCAGTGCATCGGCGCGCAGGTCCTGATCGAGGATCGTGACCGTCACCTTGGTCCGCTCGGTCGGCGTCGCCGGATTGACGTACCAGTCGGTGACGATGACGCCGCCGTTCGAATCGGTCTGGGTCAGCGGCATGAACGACAGCGTGTCGAGGCTGGCACGCCACAGATAGCTATTGACGCCGATCGTCGTGACCTTCGACGCGGCGAGGTCGCCGGCGACGCGCCCCTTGCCACCGCTGCATGCGGCCATCGGCAGGGCAAAGGTTGCCAGCAACGCGATCAGCAGCGGGCGGTTCATGAGCGGTTCCTTGACTACAGGCCATTACGGCAGTTCGCGCCGCTTCTATAGGAGGTGGCGCGGACGCGGCAAGCGGGTTGGTGACACGCGCCCGGAACCGGGCGGGCGCGATCGATTGCGGTCCCGGATCGATGCAGCTTCGCCGTTGGTCGGACAAATATGTGGGTTCGATGCAACAGGTCGCCGGAAAGCGACCGGAGCCGGTGGTGCCACGCAACCGAATCGTGGTAGCGCCATTGGCGGGGAGTGAGGGAAATGATGACGGGCAGCAGGATCTGGGCTGGCATAGGATTGGGGGCGATCGTCGCCGCCGGTCTCGGTGCGTCCCCTGCGCTCTTCGCGCAGGAACAGCGCGCACCACGTGTCCTGAAGCGCCTCAATCCCGAATCGATGCCGCTGGTCGCCTTCGGCTCGTTCACCCCGGCTTCGGCCGATCCCCGGCTCGCCGCCGCGCTGTCGCGCACCGCGCTGAACGCACCGGGCTTTCAGTTCACGCCGTCCGAAGGGACGGTGATCGGCAACCGTTCGGTCAAGGTCGCGGTGCGCAGCCGTACGATCCAGCCGAACCGCCTGCCCGATCGCGTCGCCGCGGCGGCGCCGGTACAGACGCTCAATCCGGTCGCCTATAATCTCGGCATGTCGGTCGGCTGGAAGCGGCTGGCGGTGTCGGGCGACATGACCCGTCTCGATCTTGCCGGACAGCCGGGCAGCCGCGAGCAGATGGGCGTCGGCGTCAGCTATTCGGGCCGCAAGTTCACCGGCCGCGTCGGCGCGAGCAGCGATCGCCCGCTCGCCGATCAGCCCGCGCTGATCGCCGATCCGTCGGGTTATTCGCTCGACATGGGCGGATCGTACAAGCTGACCCGCAACCTCGATGTGACGGCCGGTGTCCGCTATCGTTCGGAACGCGAACGCATGCTGCGTATCGTCCCCGACCGCCGCGACAGCCAGGCGATCTACGTCGGAACCGCCTTCCGCTTCTAAGTCAATTTAGGCTCCTCCCCGCTCGCGGGGAGGGGGACCGTCCGCGCAGCGGATGGTGGAGGGGGATCGCCACAAACGGCAGGGCGGCGCTTGCCGACACCCCCCTCCACCAGCTTCGCTGGTCCCCCTCCCCGTGCCGGGGAGGATTTCATGCGGCCCGTAACGGGACTCGCCGAAGCGCCGCTACCGCACCAATCGTTGCGCCGCCCCCAGTTACGCGTAAGTCGCTGTAATAGGCGGGAGAGATCATGGCGGCGGTCGACATTGCAGGACTTGGCAAGCGCTTTGGCGATACGACCGCCCTATCCCCCAGCGATCTGCAGATCGCCGATGGCGAATTCGTCGTGCTGGTGGGGCCGTCGGGCTGCGGCAAGTCGACGCTGCTGCGGATGATCGCCGGGCTGGAGAGTGCCAGTGAAGGCCGCATCCTGATCGGCGGGCGCGATGTCACCGACGTCCCGCCCGCCGAACGCGGCGTGGCGATGGTGTTCCAATCCTATGCCCTCTACCCGCATCTGACCGTCGCCGGGAACATCGCCTTTCCGTTGAAGGTCGCCGGCCTGCCCAGGCAGGAGATTGCCGAGCGTGTCGCCGAGGCGGCGATGATGCTCGACCTGACCGACCTGCTCGACCGTCGCCCGCGCGCGCTGTCAGGGGGTCAGCGGCAACGCGTGTCGATCGCCCGCGCGATCGTCCGCCGGCCGCAGGTGCTGCTGCTCGACGAACCGCTCTCCAACCTCGACACGTCGCTGCGCGCGCGGATGCGGCACGAATTCGCACGCCTGCATCAACAACTGGGCGCGACGATGATCTATGTGACGCACGACCAGCTCGAGGCGATGACGCTGGCCAACCGCATCGTCGTGATGAGCGCCGGACGGATCGAACAGGTCGGCGATCCGATCGAGGTCTATCGCCGCCCGGCCAGCATCGCCGTCGCCGCCGCGATCGGATCGCCGGGCATGAACCTGTTGCCGGCGATGCTGGCCGCGTTGACGCCGACCGGGGCGACGCTGCGCCTGCCCGACGGCGCGCTGGTGGCGACGGCGGCACAGGTGAGCATCGACGATATCGGCACCGCCGTCACGCTGGGCGTCCGGCCCGAACATCTGGTGCCCGATGACGAAGGCCCGTTCGCAGGCGCGGTCGAGCTGTTCGAACGGCTGGGGCCGCTATCCTTCGCGCATCTGGGTGCGCGCGGCGATGTCGACACGATCGTCGCGCAGCTGCCCGGCGATCGTTCGGTGACGCTGGGCGAGGTACTGCATTTCTCGATCGCGCCGCACGACGCCCATGTCTTCGCCGCCGACGGCCGTGCCTATCCCTTGACCCCGCCGCCGAGCAGCCCGGTCAGATAATAGCGCTGCAGCAACAGGAAGATCAGCAGCACCGGCATCGTCGTCACCACTGATGCCGCCATCATCAATTCGCCATCGGCGGCATGTTCACGCGCGATCGCCGCGACCGCCACCGGCAGGGTGTAGCGCTGCTGGTCGGCGAGGATCACCAGCGGCCACATGAAATCGTTCCAGCTGGCGAGGAAGGTGAACAGCGCCAGCGTCACCACCACCGGCGTCAGCAGCGGCAGGACGATCGTACGAAAGATGCGCAGCTCGCTCGCCCCGTCCATCCGCGCCGCATCGATCAGTTCGTCGGGGATCGCCAGCGTCGCCTGCCGCACGAACAGCACGCCGAAAATCCCGGCCAGCCCCGGCAGGATCACCCCGGCATAGCTGTTGACCAGCCCCAGATGGCGGAAGATCAGGAACAGCGGCAGCATCGCCACCTGCCCGGGCACGACCAGCGCGGCGATCAGGAGTTTCAGCAGCCGTTCGCGGCCGCGAAAGCGCAGCTTCGCAAAGGCATAGCCCGCCGGCACGGTCAGCAGCAGCCCGAACAGCGTGGCGAGCATGGCGATGCCGATACTGTTCCGCAGCGCGGGCAGGATGCGATAATCGAACCACGCTTCGTCGATCTGCCGCCGGACGAGCAGTTCGTGGTAATTTTCCAACGACCAGCGCGACGGCCACAGCGGGATCGGCAGCGTGCCCGATTCGCCGCGCGGCATGAACGACACGATGACCATATAGATCAGCGGCGCGACCGTCAGCGCGACCAGCGCGACGACCGCGGCATTGGCGACAAGCGCGCGCAGCTTCCCTACAGCCATTCGTTGCGCCGGCCGATACGGGTCTGGACCCAGGTGAGCAGCAGGATCATGACGAACAGGACGAAGGCGACCGCGCTCGCCTGTCCCAGGTTCCACCATTTGAACCCTTCCTCGAACATGAAATACAGTACCGTGATCGTGCTCTGCGCCGGCCCGCCTAGCGTCATCACATAGGGTTCGGCAAAGATCTGCAGGAACCCGGCGACGCTCATCACCGCCGCCAGCAGCAGCGTCGGCCCGATCGCCGGCAGCGTGACGTGGCGAAAGCGCAGCCACCGCCCCGCCCCGTCGAGCCGCGCCGCCTCCATCAAATCCTGCGGCACCGCCGACAGCGCGGCGGTGAACACGATCATGTTGTAGCCGAAAATCTTCCACGTCACGAAGATCAGGATCGCGGGGATCGAACTGTTCGGGTTGCCCAGCCAGTCGACGGCGGGAATGCCGATCAGCGCCAGGCCCCGATTGAGCAGGCCGAAACGTTCGTTGAACAGGAACCGCCAGACGACGGCGGTCGCGACCACGCTGGTGACATAGGGGGCGAACAGCGCGACGCGCCACAACGGCTTCCACCGCACCGTCGCGTCGTTGAGCAGCAATGCGGCGGACAGCGACGTGCCGATCGCCATCGGCACGCCCAGCACGGCGAAGATCAGCGTGTTCTTCAGCGATCGCCAGAACAGCGGCGTCGCAAGCAGTTCGATGAAATTGTCGATGCCGACGAAATGGAGATTGGCGGGATCGGCGAGCGCATAGACCGAATAATCGGTAACCGACAGCGCCAGCGCCGCGATCGTCGGGATCACCAGCACGATCAGGATGATGGTCAGCACCGGCAGGGTGAACAGCCATGCGGCGCGCGACTGGCGGGTCATGCGATCCGCCCCGCATCGACCAGCGCGCGCCGCTTCGCCAGCAACTGGTCGACGCGTTCGTCGAGCGCGGTCAGCGCCTGCCCGATCGTCTGGAGTCCGCGCACCACCCGTTCGGCGGCAAGCTGGATCTCGCCCTGGATGCGTTCCCATTCGACGACCGGCGGGATCGGTGCGGGTTGCGCCATCTGTTCGCGGAACGCGCGCAGCACCGGCAGCGCCAGTTGCGGTGACTGCCATGCATCCAGTCGCGCGGGCAGATTGCCGATCATCCGTTGAAAGGTCAGTTCACTGTCGCGCGACGTCATGTGCCGGACCAGCCCCCATGCCTCGGCCGGGCGATCGGTCGTGGTCGACACGCACAGGCTGGCGCTGTCGCCCGATACCGGACCCGGCCCCGTCGGTCCCGCGAGCCGTGCGGTGCCCCAGCGTTCGGGCGGAATGTCGGCGGCCCGGCGACGCAGGTCGAGCAATGTCGTCGGCGAACTCGGCCAGATCGCGAAATAGCCCTGCGCGAATGCGGCCAGCGGATCCTGTACCTCGGTCGAGGCGGCACGCGGGGCCAGCCCCTCGGCGAACAGATTGGCGTAATAGGCAAAGGCTTCGCGGACCGGTTCCGAACGGAAATTGCCACGCGTGGCATGGTCGCGCAGCATCGTCGCCCCCGCCTGCGTCATCATCGTCAGCAAGGCGCCGGGCCAGTTGAGCAGCATCAGGAAGACATAATTGTCGGGCCGCCGCCGCTTGATCGCCCGCGCCATCGTCAGCCACCCGGTCCAGTCGAGCGGTGGCGTCGCATAGCCCGCCTCCCCCACGATGTCGGTGCGATAATATTGGACCTGCGGCGCGACCGACCATGGCACCGCATAGTCGCGCCCGTCGATGCGCAGCGCATCGCGGATGCCGGGGACCAACCCGGCGGTCAGCGCCGGCGACGGCACCGGCGCAACCGCGCGGATCATCGCGAATTCGCGGATCCATCCGTTGAACAACATCAACACGTCGGGCAACGCCCCCCCGGCATGCGCCGTCAGCAGCTTCTCGTGCGCGGCAGTGGACGGCAGCGACTGGACGTCGACCGGAATGCCGGTCGCGGCGGTAAAGCCCGGCATCAGGAACGGCGAATAGTCGCCCTCATAGCTCATCGCCCAGGCGCGCAGCGGCGGAACCCCGCTCGGTTGCGCACAAGCCCCGATCGCCAGTGCGGGCAGCATGCCGAGCATGGTCCTGCGGGTCGGCCCGCCCTGTTCAACCTGGCTCTGCACGCCGCGACGATGCCGGATCGTTGCGCCGCGCGCCAGCGAGCCGGACCCTAAACACCGGTAGAAATTCCATTTTCCATGGTCCGCCGCGTACACAGCCGAACCCTTTGCGACAGTCGACCGTTTTGCCGTTCGACCAGAACCGACGTCCACGGGACGCGCTGGTCGGGGGAACCAACACATGCCGATCATCATCCGTCGTCGCCTGCTCGCTGGAGCGGCGCTGTTCGCCGCCGCGTCCGCACAGGCCCAGACCGCACCGGAAACGCCGGTCGCGAACGACGAGGGCAGCGAGATCGTCGTTACCGGATCGCGCATCGCCCGCCCCGATTATGCGGCGCCCAATCCGGTCGTGTCGCTGGGCGCCGAGGAACTGCGCCAGTCGGGCACCACCAATGTCACCAGCTTCCTGCAACGCGTGCCCGCGCTGACCAACTCGCTCGACAGCACCCGCACCGCCGGCCGCAACCAAGCTGACGGTGCGCTGGGACAGGTCGGATTGAACCTGCTCGACCTGCGCGGGCTCGGCCCCAACCGCACGCTGGTGCTGGTCAATGGCCGCCGCCATGTCGCCGGGCAGCCCGACACCGCCGCCGTCGACATCAACGCGATCCCAACCGACCTGATCGAGCGGGTCGACGTTCTGACCGGTGCCGCCTCCGCCATCTATGGCGCGGACGGCGTGTCGGGCGTCGTCAACTTCGTGCTGCGCCGCGATTTCGACGGCATCGCCGCGCGCGCGCAGGCGGGCATTTCGGAGCGCGGCGATGCCGGCAACCGTTTCGCGTCGCTGATCGCCGGACGCAATTTCGCCGAAGGGCGCGGCAACCTGACCCTCGCCTACGAATACAATGCCGATGATCCGCTGGCGAATGACGATCGCGACTATCTGACCCTCGCACAGCGGCAATATTTCGTGAACCTCGACGGGTACGACCCAAGCCGCCCGGGCAGCTACAAGATCGGCCCGGTCACCGACCTGCGCTATCCCTATGGATCGAACCAGGGCTATGTCGTGATCGGCGATCAGGTGTTTCGTGGCGACGGCGCGCTCTATACCCCCGGCCGGTTCCTGCAGAATGACGGCTATTCGATCGGCGGCGACGATACGCCGGTCGCGGGCTATATCGGCGACATCCTGCCGCGCACCGAACGCCACGCCGTCAACGCGCTGGCACATTTCGATGTTTCAGACGCGTTCAAGCTGGCGGTCGAGGGCAAGTTCGTGCAGAGCGAGGTGACCAGCTTCAGCGGCTATGGCGGCAATTATCCGGCGACCATCGCGCTCGACAATCCGTTCATCCCGGCATCGATCCTGACCGCGGCGCGCGCCGCCGGTCTCACCTCGGTCGATATCAGCCGCAACAATTTCGACATTCCCCGCCGCGGCGAGCGCGATCGGCGGCGGACGTGGCGCGGCGTCGTCGACGTCAGCGGGCGGCTGACCGATCATGCCAGCTACGACGTCTCCTACACCTATGGCCGCACCGACGTGCGCGCGACCAAGCTCAACGACCGGCTCAATACTCAATTCCTGAACGCACTGGATGCGGTGCGCGACGGCAGCGGCGCGATCGTGTGCCGTTCGGCCGAGGCGCGGGCGGCGGGGTGCGTGCCGGTCAATACCTTTGGCGGCAATACCGTCGATGGCCGCTCGTTCGGCTATTATCTGAGCAATCCGGTCAGCAACGCACGCATCGAACAACATGTCGCGACCGCATCGCTGACCGGCGATTTCGGCCAGTTCTTCGAACTGCCCGGCGGCCCGGTCGCCTTTGCCGCCGGTGGCGAATATCGCCGCGAATCGAGCCGCTTCCGTCCGGCACAGGCGCTGATCGACAACGCCTTCTACCAATATGACGAATATATCATCCCGACGCCGTCCGACGGCAGCTTCGACGTGTGGGAAGCGTTCGGCGAGGTCAATGCCCCGCTGTTGAAGGAGGTCCCCTTCGCGCACCTGTTGTCGGTCGGCGCGGCTGGCCGCCTGTCCGATTATTCGACGATCGGATCGACCCGCGCCTATCAGTTCAACGCGATCTATGCGCCGATCGCGGCGATCAGCATCCGGGGATCCTATGGCCGATCGGTGCGCGCGCCCAATATCGGGGAGATCTTCCGGCCGCAGACCGGCACCAGCAATTTCTTCTCCGACCCCTGCTATGTCGCCAATCGCAGCCTTGGCACGTCGTTCCGCGCCGAGAATTGCCGGACGCTGATCGCCGCCGCCGGCGGTGATTTCGCGAACTTCACCGCCGCCAACAATCCCGATGCGACGATCTTCATACCGGGCACGCAGGAGGGCAATCGCAATTTGCGCCCCGAAGTCGCCCGTACCTGGACCGCCGGTCTTGTCCTGCGTCCCGATTTCGTGCCGGGCCTGTCGATCGCGCTCGACTGGTACGACATCGACCTGCGCGACGCGATCAATACGCCCGACGCCAATACCATCGCGGAATTGTGCGTCGATCAGCCGAGCCTCGACAATGCCTATTGCGGATCGATCAGCCGCCGCACGGGCAGCGGCTACATCAACGGCTTCATCGTCCAGCCGCAGAACGTCGCCGCCTTCCGCACCGCCGGTGCCGAACTGAACCTGACCTATCGCTTCTCGACCGCCTCGGCGGGCGATTTCGACCTGCGGCTCGTCGGCGGCTATCTCGACCGGCTCGAACAGGTGGCGACGCCGGGCGCGGTGACCGAGAACAATGTCGATCAGCCGTTCCGCCCGCGCTACACGCTCGCCTTCTCGCCGACATGGAACAGCGGCGTGCTGACGCTCAGCTATAATCTGCGCTGGCAGAACGGCGTCCGCCGCTTTGCCCGGATCGATACCGACAGCAACCCCAGCCTCGTCGATCCGCGCTATTTCCGCTACAAGCAATTGTGGAGCCACGACGTGCAGGCGCAGTTCGCGGTCAATGACGACTTCTCCTTCTATGGCGGCGTCAACAATCTGGGCGATCAGCGGCCCGATATCGGGTTCGAGACCAACGTGCCCATCTCGCCGGTCGGGCGCTATTACTATGCCGGCGCAAGGCTGCGATACGGCACCGGGCGCTGATCGGGTACGGTAGCAGCGCTTGATCGCGCGCGTGGTTCTGGCATGGGGCAGACATGCTGCAATCCGCCGATCCGTTCGTCGCGTCCTACGACGTCGTCATCCCGTGCCATAACCGCGCGCACGTCGTCGCCGATGCGGTGGCGAGCGTGCTGGCACAGGTGCCGGCCCCGGAACGCGTGATCGTGGTCGATGACGGGTCGAGCGATGACAGCGCCGCCGTCATCCGCGCACTCGCCGCCGCCGATGCGCGCGTCGTCGCGATGATCCTGCCGCGCAATGTCGGCGCGTCGCAGGCGCGCAACAGCGGTGCTGCGCTCGCCACCGCCGACTGGATCGCGTTTCTCGACAGCGACGATGTCTGGCTGCCCGGCGCGGCACGCGCATTGCTGGGAAGAGTGGCGAGCGCTGCCAACGACATCGTCGTCGGTCATTTCGCACGGGTCGAGGGCGATGCGGATCCGACCGATCCCGAATGCGGCTGGGACGGCGACTGTATCCGCGCCGGGCTGGCCAGCGGGGGCGTGATCGGGCCGAGCTGGTCGGTGGTCCGCCGCGCGATGGTCGAACGGGTCGGCGGGTTCGATCCCAGCTTCCACAATTGCAACGACTGGGACTTCTACACCCGCGCCGGGGCGGCCGGGGCGCGCTTCGCCCGGATCGACGCCTGTGTCGCGCAATATCGCACGGTGGCGGGCAGCCGCCTCGTCAACGATACCGCGATCGGCGAACGCAATGCCCGCCGCGTGCTGGCGCACCCCTATCTCGCCGGCTTCGCGTCCGTCGAAGCGGAACCGATCGCCGCCGCCGGTTGATCGGGTCGCGGCGGGTCGATCACCAGCACCAGCCGCCGCGCACCGGTGCCCGCAATCGGCGGCGAGCGGTGGACGATCGGCGTGTCCGAACGGTCGCGCCCCTTGAACAGCGCGACGTCGCCGGTCGCGATCGAACGGATCGCCGCCGCTGCTGGCTCGACGCCCGCCGCAAGCGCCTCCGCATCGTCGTTCGCCAGCCATTGCGTCCCCGGCCCGACATAGGTGCAGATCATCCGCACCGCGACATAATCGGCGTGGAAGCGGCGACAGGCATCGGTCTCGACCACCTCCAGCCGGATCGCGACCCGGTCGAGCCCGAGCAGCATGGCGAAGCGTCCGGCCAGATCGGCGATATCATGCGAAAGCGGCGTCGCCACCCTGTCGGCATAGCCCGCCGCGGCCAGCGCGTCCGCGATCGGCGCGCCTTCCCCTGCCGGCACGACGACCGCGACGTCCTCGACCGTGTCGAGATCACTTGCCCCGATCCGTGGCGCGTCGCTGCGCTGCCAGATGGCGAGGTTGACCGGTTCGGCCAGAATGGCCTCGAGTCCACGCCCATGCGTGGTCCTGCTCGCATGGGCGATCGCGCGGGCAGGTTCGGATGTGATCGTTGCTAACATATGACATGTGATAACATATCGTCGTTGTTCGTCCAGTCTTTCGGTGACTTTACGCTGCGGATGCGATAGCATCGCGATGTGCTGACCCGAGCCTGGTCCCTGTTGCTGATGCTGCTGCTGTCGTCGCTGGTGCTGGCGACCACGGTGCATGCGCGCGAATCGGCCGGGCCGGCGACCGTCGAATGTTCGGGCACGGTCCATGACGATGCCGACACCGCCCCCGATGGCGGCGATAGCGACAAGGCGGCGCTACACCATCACGGCAACTGCCATGCCGGCGCCTTCAGCGTGCCGCAGCGTGGTGCGATGACGCTGTTGTCGCTGGCGACCGCCAAACCGGCGACGCTGGCGCAGGATCGCGGGCAAGCGTCGCGCGCGATCGATCCGGCGCTGCGACCGCCTGCGGCCTGACGAACGCCGCCGGCCGGTTGCGACCGGCCTGACGCAGTTCGTCGGGATTTTTCCATCATGCAAATCTGGTTCGCGGCCCTACTGGCCGCGGCGTCGTGCGCCGGTCCGGCCATGGCGCAAACCGCGCCCGCAGACGCCGGGCCGGTCTATACGCTCGAAGCGGCACTCCGCGCAGGCGGCGGGTCCGCGCCAGCGGCCGATGCTGCCACCGCCGCGATCGACGCCGCCGAACAGGCGCGCGCCGTCGCCGCGCTCCGCCCCAATCCGCAGGTGCAGGCGCAAGTCGAAAACATCATCGGATCGGGTGCCTATCAGGGGCTGCGCAGCGCGGAGACGACGCTGGGCATCGCCATCCCGATCGAACTGGGCGGCAAGCGCGACGCGCGCGGCGCGGTCGCGGGCGCGCAACTGTCGCGCACCCGGATCGCGGCGGCAGTGATCGCCGCCGACCTCCGGCTGCAAATTACGCAACTATATGTTGGCGCGCTCGCCGCCGACCGCCGCGTCGCGACCGCGCGCGAACAGGCGCGGATCGCGACCGACGCGCTGCGCGTCGCCACGATCCGGGTCGAGGCCGGTCGCGCATCGCCGCTGGAACGCCAGCGCGCCGAGGTCGCACGCCTCAATGCCGAGGCGGGGATCGAACGCGCCGAGCGACTCGCGGCGGCGGCGCGCACCAATCTGGCGCGGCGGACCGGGCAGCCGGTCATGGGCCGCCTCGACGACGCATTGCTCGACCGCCTGCCCCCGGACGTGCAAGGCCCCGCCGCGCCGGTCGCGCCCGACGGTACGCTGGCACTGGCGGCGGCGCGGGCCGATATCGCCGTTGCCGATGCCGGCATCCGCCTCGCCCGCGCCGCCCGCATCCCCGACCTGAATGTCGGGCCGGCGATCCGGCGGCTGGAGGCGACCAACGACACCGCCGCCGTCCTCGCGCTGTCGCTGCCGATCCCCCTGTTCGACCGCGGTCGTGCCGCGATCGCGCAGGCCAGCGCCGAACGCACCCGTGCCGAGGCGCAGGCCCGCGTCACGGCGCTAGACGTCGCGCAGGCGATCACCGATGCGCAGGTACAGGCCGCCAACGCCGCGACCACCGCGCGCACCGCCGCCGGTCCGGCGCTGGCGGCGGCGCAGGAGGCCGCGCGCATCGCCCGGATCGGCTATCGCGAGGGCAAGTTCGGCCAGACCGAATTGCTCGACGTCGAACGCACCCTCGCCGACACCCGGCTCGCCGCGATCGACGCGCTCGCCGACTATCAGAATGCCCGTGCGCAGCTGGAGCGTCTGACCGCCCCTGCGCCGCTGACGGAGAATCCGTGATGACCTTGCGCACCACCCTCGCGCTCGCCCTGTTGCTGTCCGCCTGCAACACCGCCGACGCTCCCACCAACGAAGCGGCGCCAGCCGACCATGGCGAGGACCATGGCGGCGAGCATGACGAAGAAACCGTCACCCTGACCGCCGAACAGATCGCGCTGGCCGGCGTCGAACTGGGCCGCCCGACCAATGACGGCGCGGCGACGATCGAGATACCGGCGATCGTCGAGGGCGATCCGCAGGCGACGCAGGTCGTCTCGGCCGCGATCGGCGGCCGCATCGTCGCGCTCAACCGCAATCTCGGCGAAGCGGTCGGACGCGGCCAGACGCTGGCCGTGATCGAGAGCCGCGAGGCCGCGCAGATCAAGGGCGAGGTTCAGGCCGCGCGCGCCCGCCTCGCGCTGGCCAACACCAACCTTGCCCGCGAACAGCGGCTGTTCGCGCAGCAGGTCTCGCCCGAACAGGACCTCGTCGCCGCGCGCACCGCCGCGACTGAGGCACGCATCGCGCTGACGCAAGCGAACGCGATGATGGCCGCGACCGGCGGCGGTGGCGGCAGCCTGAACCGGATTGGCATCGTCGCGCCGATCGGCGGACGGATTATCGCCCGCCCGGTGGTGCTGGGCCAGACCGTCGCTGCGGACGCCGAACTGTTCCGCGTCGCCGACCTCTCGCGCGTCGCGCTGTCGCTCAGCCTGAAGCCCGAGGATGCCGGCCGGATCGCACCGGGCAATGTCGTCACCGTCACCGCGCCGGGTCGCGAGACGACGGCGCGCGTGCGCTTCGTCTCGCCAGCGCTCGATCCCGAAACCCGGCTCGTCCCCGCCATCGCCACGCTTGACAATCGTGGCGGCCAGTGGCGGGTCGGCGAGCCGGTCACCGCGGCGATCCGCCTGACCGGCAGCGAGGGTACCGGCGCGATCCGCGTACCCACCACCGCCGTCCAGACGGTCGAAAACCGATCGGTCGTGTTCGTCCGCACGCCCACGGGGTTCAAGGCGGTTCCGGTCGAGCTCGGCACGGCATCGGGCGGCGCGGTCGTCGTCCGCAAGGGACTGTCGGGCAGTGAACGGATCGCCACCACCGGCAGCTTCACGCTCAAGGCCGAACTCGGCAAGGGCGAAGCCACCCATGCGGATCACTGATCGATGATCGCCCGCATCGTATCGTGGTCGGTGGCCCAGCGTTGGCTGGTGCTGCTGCTGACCCTCATCGCCACCGCCATCGGCGCATGGTCGCTTTATCGCCTGCCGATCGACGCCGTGCCCGACATCACCAACAATCAGGTGCAGATCAACGTCCGCGCCCCCGCTTTGTCGCCCGAACTGGTCGAGAAACAGGTCTCGTTCCCGATCGAGACCGCGCTCGCCGGCACGCCCGGCCTCGAATATACCCGCTCGCTCAGCCGCAACGGCTTTGCGCAGATCACCGCCGTCTTCGACGAATCGACCGACATCTATTTCGCCCGGCAACAGGTCGGCGAACGGTTGCAGGGCGTGCAGGAAAGCCTGCCCCCCAGCGTCACGCCGGAAATGGGGCCGATCGCGACCGGCCTTGGCGAAGTCTATATGTACACCGTACGGCTCCAGCACCGCGCCGACGACCGGCACAAGCCCGGCGAGCCAGGCCAACAGCCCGATGGCAGCTATATCACGCCCGAAGGCGAGCGACTGGTCAGCGAGGAGGACAAGGCGACCTATCTGCGCACCGCGCAGGACTGGATCGTCACCCCGTTGCTCAAGACCGTGCCGGGGCTGGCGGGGGTCGATTCGATCGGCGGCTATGCCAAGCAGTTCCTCGTCGTGCCGGATATCCAGCGGCTGGCGGCGCTGAACCTGACGCTGACCGAACTCGGCACCGCGCTGGAGCGCAACAACAGCAGCGTCGGTGGCGGCTTCGTCGATCGCGGTGGCGAGGGGCTGGCGGTACGCTCCGACGCGCTGGTGCGCAGCGCCGCCGATTTGTCGCGCATGGTCATCGCCACCCGCGAAGGCGTGCCGATTACGCTCGATCAGGTCGCGACCGTGCGCACCGGACAGGCGGTGCGGATGGGCTCCGCGTCCGAAAACGGTACCGAGGTCGTGGTCGGCACCGCGATCATGCGCATCGGCGAGAACAGCCGGACCGTCGCCACGGCGGTTGCCGACAAGCTCCAATCGATCAACGCCTCGCTGCCGCCCGACGTGGTGGTGCAGCCGGTGCTCGACCGGACCGCGCTGGTCAACGCGACCATCGCCACCGTCGCCAGGAATCTGTCGGAAGGGGCTGTGCTGGTCATCGTCGTCCTCTTCCTGCTGCTCGGTAACTTCCGCGCGGCGGTGATTGCGGCACTGGTCATCCCGATCACGATGCTGCTGACCGGCTTCGGCATGCTGCATGCCGGGGTGTCGGCCAATCTGATGAGTCTGGGCGCGCTCGATTTCGGGCTGATCGTCGACGGCGCGGTCATCATCGTCGAAAATGCGATGCGGCGTCTGGCCGATCGGCAACATGCCGAGGGGCGGTTGCTGACCACCGACGAACGCCTGTCCACCGTGACGGCGGCGGCGCGCGAGATGATCCGGCCGTCGGTCTATGGACAGGCGATCATCATCCTCGTCTACGTGCCGCTGCTCACCCTGTCGGGGGTCGAGGGGCGGACTTTTGTACCGATGGCGCTGACCGTCATCATTGCGCTGGCCTTCGCCTTCGTCCTGTCGCTGACCTTCGTCCCCGCAATGATCGCCTTGCTGCTGTCGCGGCGGATCGAGGAGAAGGACGGACGGATCGTCGCGTGGCTCAAGCGCCACTACGAACCCGGCCTCGACCGCGCGATGCGGCGCCCGTCGCTGACGATCGGCGCGGGCATCGCCAGCCTGATCGTCGCGTTGCTCGCCTTTGCCGGGCTGGGACAGGTGTTCCTGCCGCAACTCGACGAAGGCGACCTGCTGATCCAGGCGCTGCGCATTCCCGCGACTTCGGTCCAGCAGAGCCAGGCGATGCAGGTTCCGATCGAACGGATGATGTCGCGCCAGCCCGAAGTGCGCTTCGTCTATTCCAAGACCGGCACCGCCGAGCTCGCGTCC
This sequence comes from Sphingomonas sp. BL-S-05, assembly GCF_055521695.1. Classification (NCBI taxonomy): domain Bacteria; kingdom Pseudomonadati; phylum Pseudomonadota; class Alphaproteobacteria; order Sphingomonadales; family Sphingomonadaceae; genus Sphingomonas; species Sphingomonas sp. BL-S-05. Next base: position 2,373,430 of record NZ_CM145499.1, read on the forward strand.
GACCCGATGCCGCCTAACGCCACCGACATGTTCGTGATCCTCAAACCCCGTTCCGAATGGCCCGACCCGCGTTTGCCCAAGGCCGAACTGGTCGAGCGGATCGAACACGACCTGTCGAAGATTCCCGGCAACGCCTATGAAATCACCCAGCCGATCCAGATGCGCTTCAACGAACTGATCGCCGGGGTGCGCGGCGACATCGCGGTGAAGGTTTTCGGCGACGATTTCGACGCGATGAACCGCACCGCCGAACGCATCGCCGCGGTGCTGCGCCAGACGAAGGGCGCGGCGGACGTGAAGGTCGAACAGACGACCGGCCTGCCGATGCTCGACATCCGCGTCGATCGCATGGCGATGGCACAGCGCGGCGTCACCGCACAGGACGTGCAGGACGTCATCACCGCCACCATCGGCGGCCGGCCGTCCGGCGTGATCTTCGAAGGTGACCGGCGCGTGCCGATCGTCATCCGCCTGTCCGACCCCCAGCGCGCCGACCTGCAGCTATTGCAGCGCGTGCCGGTGCCGATCGCAGGCGGCGGCAGCGTGCCGTTATCGAGCGTTGCCGAGATCCGCGTCGTCGACGGGCCGAACCAGATCAGCCGCGAAAACGGCAAGCGCCGCGTCGTGGTGCAGGCCAATGTCCGCGGCCGCGACGTCGCATCGGTCGTCGCCGATGCACAGGCGGCGATCGCCGCCTGTGCATCGGTCGTCGCCGATGCACAGGCGGCGATCGCCGAGAATGTTCGCCTGCCCTCGGGCAGCTATCTCGAATGGGGTGGCCAGTTCGAAAACCTCGCCTCCGCCACCGCGCGCCTGAAACTGGTCGTACCGGCCTGTTTCGTGCTGATCCTGTTGCTGCTCTACGGTGCTTTGCGGTCGGTGCGCGATGCGGCGATCGTGTTTACCGGCGTGCCCTTCGCGATGGTCGGTGGGGTGTTGCTGCTCTACGCCCGCGGCATCGATTTCTCGGTGTCGGCGGCGGTCGGCTTCATCGCGCTGTCGGGGATCGCTGTGCTCAACGGGCTGGTGATGGTCAGCTCGATCCAGCAATTGGTCGCCGGCGGCATGGCGCGGGCGGAGGCGGCACGGACCGGCGCGATGCTCCGCCTGCGTCCCGTCGCGATGACCGCGCTGGTCGCCAGCCTCGGCTTCGTGCCGATGGCGCTGGGGTCGGGTACCGGCGCGGAGGTGCAGAAGCCGCTGGCCACGGTCGTTATCGGCGGGCTGATCTCCGCGACGCTGTTGACGCTGTTCGTGCTGCCGACGCTCTACGCCCGCTTCGGCGAACGATCGACGGCGCGCGGTGACGTCATGGCGGCATAAATCGTCCTGTTTTGGGAACTTACGCGCAAGTAGCACTTGGCAACCTAATTTGCGGTTGCGAGTTTGCACGCCATGACGACGGCTTCCCCAAATAGCGCCGACGTGGTTTCACCGTCGCGCGCGCTTCCGCTGATCTGCGCCGTGGCGCAGATCCTGACCCCGTTCCTGCCGATGATCGGCTTCGGACGCACGATCGGCGAACAGTCGAATGCGGTCCGCACGCTGATCACCCCGGCGGGATGGGCGTTCGCTATCTGGGGTGCGCTCTACACCGGCGCGCTGGCGTTCGCGCTGTATCAGGCATTGCCGTCGCAGCGCGACAACCCGCTGCTCGCCCGGCTGCGCGGTCCCGCCGCCGGTGCGTTCTTCGGCAATGCGCTCTGGGCCGCCTATACGCAGATCGCGGGGCTGGGCGTGCCGTCGGCGGCGATCATCCTGTTCACCTTGCTGTGCCTGCTGAAAAGCTATCGGTTCCTGTCGGCCTGGCCGGGCGGTTTCACTACCGGCGAACGCTGGTGCGCGGTTTTGCCGCTGACCGCGCTCGCCAGCTGGTTGACCGTCGCCTCGATCGTCAACATCGCCGCGACGCTGCGCGCGCACGGTGTTTATTTCGGCGGAGAAACGCCGATCGTCGCCGCGGCGGTCGTGGTGCTGGGCGGGGCGATCGCGGCGGCGGCGCTGGTCGCCGGGCGCGGCTGTCCGCCCTATGCGCTGGTGTTCTTCTGGGCATTGTCGGCGATCTGGGCGGCGGGCGGACAGCGTTCGGCGCTGGTCGCGATCGCCGTGGTCGTCGCCGCGCTGCTGGTCATGATCGGCACGATCACCGGGCTGCGGCACGGCGGCCTTGCCCATTGGCTGGGACAGCGCCCGTTGCCCCTTGCCGACGACCTGCGCGCACGGGCGCGGGCGTGACCCCGCGCCCCGCTGACCGCCGGGCTTAGTTCGCGCGCAGTGGCCCGAGGTCGCCCAGCCCGACCGTCCCGCTCGCCATCGCCAGCATCCGGTCGAGCGACACCTTCGCCCGCTGGCGCAGCCCTTCCTCGATCTCGATCCGCGGGGTCAGGTCGCGCAGCGCGATGTACAGCTTTTCGAGCGTGTTGAGCGCCATATACGGACAGATATTGCAGTTGCAGTTCCCGTCCGCGCCCGGCGCGCCGATGAACGTCTTTTCCGGCACCGCCTTTTCCATCTGATGGATGATGTGCGGCTCGGTCGCGACGATCAGCGTGTCGCCGGCCATCGCCTTGGCGAAGTCGAGGATGCCGCTGGTCGACCCGACATAATCGGCATGGTCGAGAATGATCGCCGGGCATTCGGGATGCGCCGCGACCGGTGCACCGGGATGCTGCGCCTTCAGCTTCAGCAACTCGGTCTCGCTGAACGCCTCGTGGACGATGCACACGCCCGGCCACAACAGCATGTCGCGGCCGGTCTTGCGCATCAGATAGCCGCCCAGATTGCGGTCGGGACCGAAGATCACCTTCTGGTCGGCGGGCAGTTGCGACAGGATCTTTTCCGCCGACGACGATGTCACGATGATGTCGGACAGCGCCTTCACCTCGGTCGAACAGTTGATATAGGTCAGCGCGATATGGTCGGGATGCTGCGCGCGGAATGCGGCGAACTGTTCGGGCGGACAGCTATCCTCCAGCGAACAGCCGGCATCCATGTCGGGCAGGATCACCGTCTTGTCGGGCGACAGGATCTTGGCGGTCTCCGCCATGAAGCGCACGCCGCAGAACGCGATGACATCGGCATCGGTCGCCGCCGCCTTGCGGCTGAGGTCGAGACTGTCGCCGACAAAGTCCGCGAGGTCCTGGATCTCGGGCTTTTGGTAATAATGGCCAAGGATGACGGCGTTGCGCTCACGGCGCAGCCGGTCGATCTCGGCCAGCAAATCGGTACCGGTGGGCAATTCGGTGCGCGCGTTCATCATCGTCTCCTGTGAACCTGCCCCCTAGGGTGCAAACCCGATCAGAACAAGCAACCGATCTCCCCTCCCTTGTCGAGGAGGGGAGCCAAACTCACTGCCGATTGGCGACCACATCGGCGGGATCGGCCGAAACGTCCCAGCGCTCGCCGTCCCTCGCCCCGCGCTCGGCCGGAAAGGTCACCACGACCCGCACATTCCCCTCGCCCGCCGCAGCCAGCGGTGCCGCCAGCAGCCGTGCCAGTCCGGCCCGCGCCATCTCGCGGGCTTGCGCCAGCCGTTCGGGACTGCGCGCCTCGCGCTCGGCCCGCGACTGGGCCACCGCCGATACGCGCTGCGACAGCGCCGCCGCCGCCTCGCGCGTGACATACACCCCGTTGGTCTGGATCAGCGTCCGCGCCGCCTCGTCGATATTCGGCCGCGCCACCGTCACGTCGGGGGCATCGACCACCAGCGTCCGCGTATCTGCCGACCAGCTGAGCTGCCCCTCGCCGATCCCGCCGACATCGACGAAATAATCGACTGAATAGGGCATCTTGACGACCTGATCCGACCGCAGCCAGCCAAAGCCGCGTACGTCGCTGGCCGTCGCCTGCAACGTGCCCGACAGCGATGCGACCTTCAGCGCACTCGCCCCCGACAGCCGGGCGGTGATGATCCGCGTCACCGCCTGCCCGCTGTCCGGCTCGGTGGTGACGGTGTAGCGCTCCTCATAGCGCTGCCACAGCACCCAGCCGCCGACCGCCAGCGCCAGCAGCACGACCACCGCCACCGCCAGCCGCAGCGCCTGCGGCCTTACATGCGATGCCATGTATCCGCCTCCTGCCGCACCAGTCCCCGCCGTTCCATGTCGATCAGATGCGCCAGCACCGACCGCCGCGCCGCGCCGACCAGCGCTGGCGCCAGCCCGGCATACATGGCCGCAACCATTGCCGGCACGTCCTGCGTACCGCGTTCGATCGCGCGGACGATCTGCCCCTCGCGCTGCTTGCGATGGCCGAGCATGCTGCGCACCAGCCGCTGCGGCGTCGCGACCATCTCGCCATGCGCCGGGTAATAGACGCGGTCGTCCCGCTCCAGCAGCTTCGACAGGCTGGCCATATAGTCGCCCATGTCGCCATCGGGCGGCGACACGATCGTCGTCGACCAGCCCATGACATGATCGCCGCTGAACAGCGCGCCGGTCTCCGGCAGGGCGAAGGCGAGATGGTTCGACGTATGCCCCGGCGTCGCCACCGCGACCAGCGTCCAGCCATCGCCCGCCACCGCCTCGCCATCGGCCAGCACCCGGTCGGGGCGATAGTCGGTATCGAACGCCGCATCCGATCGCGGCCCTTCGTGGTCCATCGTCAGCGGCGCGCAGCCGATGATCGCCGCCCCGGTCCGCTCCGCCAGCGGCGCCGCGCCGGGACTATGGTCGCGATGGGTGTGGGTACACAAAATCGCCGCGACCTCGCGCCCGCCGACCGCCGCCAGGATCGCATCCAGATGCACGTCGTCGACCGGCCCCGGATCGATCACCGCCACCGCGCCCCTGCCCCCGACGACGAAGCTTTGCGTACCGCTATAGGTATAGGGAGAGGCATTGCGCGCCAGCACGCGGGTCACCAGCGGTTCGAGCGGCTGGGCGATGCCGGTTGGATAGTCTGCCATTACCGGGAAACATGGCCGCTGGCGGCGTGCGATACAAGGCAAGCGGGCCGGCCGGCGCGATGCCGACCGGCCCTGCCACGGACGAACGGGGCAGAACGTCCGTGGATCCGGGATCAGTCCTGGTCGTCCAGTTCTTCCTGAAGTTCGCGAATGCTCTCGTCGATGCCGGCAAGCGCGCTGGTGCGACCCGCGGCCGGCATGTCGCGGTTCGCCGCGATCGACGCGCGGGTCGAGCGCAGGCTGGCGAGTGCGGTGCGGATGCCCTGACGGGCATAGGCTTCACCCCGTGCCGCCTGCGCTTCGCCCCGCGCTGCCGCTGCCTCGCCGCGCGCCGCCGCCGCTTCACCCAGCGCTGCCAGCCGGGCGCCGTCATGGGCACGGGCGGCGGCCTGCCGGGTGATGATGCGGATGCGGTCGGAGCAGATGACGGTGACCTGCTTGCCGCCGTCGTTGCGAGTAATGGTCGTCTGGCTGCCCGGACCGCAATTGCCGTTGACGATGTTGACCTCGGGAATGTCGCTGACGCTCTGCCCGATCAGCTTGCCCTCGCCGTCATAGCGCTGGACGACGATCTTGCGGACCTTGCCTTCGGGCGCCTTGGCCAGGTTCGCCGGCAAGGCAGGCATTGCCGGCATCACGACGGTGACCGGCATCGGCACCTTCGGCGCAGTCGCCGGTACCGCCGGCTTCGGCAAAGCGGCAGGGCTCGCCGGTTCGGCCGGCACCACCGGCAACGTCGCGGCCTGTGCCGGAACGATCGCCGCCACCGGGGCCAGCACCGCCGCCGCCTTCGCCTCGACCGATGCGATCTCGACGCCGGTCGCATCCTCGACCTTGCCGCGGAATGTCTCGGCCGCCTGCGTGCCCGACGCGGTGATCCCCAGCCCCAGCACCGCCAGCGCCAGCGTCGCGCCCCCTGCGACGCGCTTCGTCACGGGCGACATCACCCGATGCTTCGACAACATGACAAGCCTCCCTTTGAGTTCATGGACGCCGTGCAGGTGGCAGGCGGCCGACAGCCCCTGGCCATGCGCGGACTTGACGATGGCGGTGGCATAGGCGTGGCGGACGCCCGGCGTGGCGCGGGCCAGCACCATCGCGTCGCACGCCATTTCCTGGTCCGCCCGGAACGCCCGGAACGCGCGCCATGCGACCGGATTGAACCAGTGGCAGCCGAGCACGACCAGCGCGAACCAGTTGGCGAGCAGGTCGCCCCGCGCATGGTGGCCCAGCTCGTGCGCCAGCGCCAATGCCTGTTCGCGTTCGTCATAGCGTTCGCGGAAATCGACCGGCATCGCGACGTAGCGATGCACCACGCCAAAGGCGAGCGGCCCGGCGGCATGGCGTGATTCGATCATCTTGACGTGCCCGCCGGCAACGCCCTTGGCCCGGCCCGACGCCAGCACCTTTGCGCAGAAGCGGTGGTGCTGGACGATATGCCATGTCACGAACGCGACCGCGCCCAGCAGCCACAGCGCCATCACCGCCAGCGGGACGTCGGCCATGCCCCAACCCTGCGGCAGCGCGGGGACTTCGGCGACCGGCACGCCCAGCATGATGACCCCAGGCTCGGTCGCGGCGCCGATCGGCGCGATGTCGACCGGTCGCCACGCATCGGGAATGGGCGGCAGGATCATGCGCAGCGCCGGCAGCGCCCATAGCGCATAGGCCGCCTGCGGACCGAACCGCCTTGCGACGGGGCCGCGCAGCGCCAGCACCAGCAGCATCAGCAGCGTCGCCGCCGCGATCGTCTCCACCGCCCATCCGATCATTGTTTCAGCGCCTTTAACAGAGCCTCGATCTCGTCGATTTCGCGCGCGCTCAACTGGTCGCGTTCGGCCAGATGCGCGACCAGCGGGGTCAGGCTGCCACCGAACAGACGGTCGATGAACTTCTGCGATTCCCCGGCGACATATTCCTCGCGCGCGACCAGCGGGCGATAGCGATAGCGCCGCCCATCCTCCTCCGCGCCGATCACTTCCTTGGCGAGCAGCCGGCCGAGCAGCGTCTTGACGGTGTTCGCGCTCCAGTCGCGCGACGGGGCGACACGTTCGACCACCTCCTGCGCGGTAAGCGGGTTCTTGTCCCAGAGCACTTCCATCACGGCATGCTCGGCATCGCTGATTCGTTCGGCCATGGGCAATGACTACACCCGTGGTCGTTACGTTTACAAGTGTAATTTACAACCCGCCGGCAAACTGTCGGAACGGCTTACAACTCGGACACCCGGTGAAGGACCATTAACCGCAATCCCCCGCGAAAACCCGTATTTCCCGGAAATGGCACGCGGCCTGCAAGAGAGTGGGTACCCGATGCGTTCGCGCTTCAATTCGGGCGGATCGGCACCCCCGCCGGTCCGCCCACCCGGGTTCTCCACCAGCATCGCTCTCCTGCGCCTTCAATCGGTCGCCGGGCACCGCCACGCCTTGCCGCGTCGCAATTCGGCTTTGCTGCAACGAAAAAGCCCGGCCGCGCCACCGCGCGACCGGGCTTCTACACCGCGTCGAGAAGGATCGCTCAGGCGACCTTGCCGCCACCCAGCAGTTCGGCCAGCTCGCCGCTCTCGTACATCTCCATCATGATGTCCGATCCACCGACGAATTCGCCGTTCACGTACAACTGCGGGATGGTCGGCCAGTCCGAATAGGCCTTGATACCCTGGCGGATGCCCTGATCCTGCAACACGTCGACGCTTTCGAACTGGGTGTTCAGGTGGTTCAGGATCGCCACCGCCCGGCTCGAGAAACCGCATTGCGGGAAAAGCGGGCTGCCCTTCATGAACAGCACTACCGGGTTGTTCTTCACCACCGCATCGATGCGGGCGTTGGTATCGTCGGTCATCGTCATATCCTTGATCGTTCGCCCGGCGGGCGCTTCATGCCTGTGGAGTGGGGACGCCGGTCGTCAGTTGCAATGCGTGCAGTTCGCCACCCATCCGGTCGCCCAGCGCCGCATAGACCGCGCGTTGCTGTGCGATGCGCGGCTTTCCCCGGAAGCTTTCCGACACGACCCGCGCGGCATAATGATCGCCATCGCCGGCCAGATCGGTGATCTCGACCACCGCATCGGGGATGGCAGCGACGATCAGCGCCTCGATCGCCTGTGCCTCCATCGGCATTACAGGCTGCCCAGCAACTGGCGGCGCGCCTCGACCTCGCAATCGGCCAGCGCCTGGCGGACATCGGCCTCGCTGCAATCGACGCCGGCGGCGGCCAGATCGGACAACAGCTTGCGGATCACGTCCTCGTCGCCGACTTCCTCGAAATCGGCCTGCACTACGGAGGTCGCATAGGCGTCGGTTTCGGCCGGGGTCAGTTCCATGCGTTCGGCGGCCCAATGGCCCAGCAGCTTGTTGCGCCGCGCGGTCACGCGAAACGCCATTTCCCCGTCACGGGCGAATTTGGCTTCGAAAGCGCGCTCCCGGTCGTCGAACGTCGTCATGGCAATCCCCTAATGGTCCCTCCCCCGCGAGATAGGGCGAGCGCGGGTTCCGCGCAACGCCGTCTCGGTTTGAGGCGGTGCTCGGGAAAAAAGACGAGGTTCACGCGAAGGCGCGAAGGCGCGGAGGAAGAAGAAGGGAAAATGGTTCGCGCAAAGGCGCAGAGGACGCAAAGGAAATGCCTTGGCCGCAATGGCCCGCCGCGCCAGCGGCCCTTTGCTTTCGGGGCAACATGGCGAAAGGCTTCGCCGGAAATGCTACGATCGCCGCGATCCGGACACCTCTGCGTCCTCTGCGCCTTTGCGCGAATCAAATCTACGGCACCACTACCAACTTCCCGACGACCCGACGCGCCGCCAGCGCTGCGATCGCCTCCCCGCCGCGCTCCAGCGGAAACACGCCCGTCACCTTCGGCGCGATCGCCCCTTCGTCCCACAGCCGGAACAGCGTCGCCACATGCGCCGCATTCGCCGCCGGGTCGCGCATTGCGAACGCGCCCCAGAACACGCCGCACACATCGCAACTCTTGAGCAGGGTCAGGTTGAGCGGCAGCTTCGGTATCCCCGCCGGGAACCCCACCACCAGATAGCGCCCTTCCCACCCGACGCTGCGCAGCGCGGGTTCGGCATAGTCGCCACCGACCGGATCGAACACGATGTCCGCCCCCGCCGGACCGACCGCCGCCTTGAACGCATCCGCCAGCGCCTTCGACGCGTCCTTGTCGAGCGGCGCATAGGGGTAGACGACGACGTCATCCGCCCCCGCGCTGCGTGCCGCGTCCGCCTTCTCCTGCGAAGACACCGCCGCCACGACCCGCGCGCCGAACGCCTTGCCCAGTTCGATCGTCGCCAGCCCGACCCCGCCCGCGGCACCCAGCACCAACAGCGTCTGGCCGCCCGCGATCCGCCCGCGATCGACCAGCGCATGGATCGCCGTGGCATAGGTCAGCAGCAGCGCCGCGCCATCTTCGAAACTGCGGTTCGGCGGCAGGCGGTGGAGCGCGGCGGTGGGCAGCGCCAGCTTTTCGACCATGCCGCCATGGCCAGTGACCGCGATCACCCGGTCGCCGACCGCCCAGCCCTCGACGCCTTCGCCGACGCTCTCGATCACGCCCGCCACCTCGCCGCCCGGCGCGAACGGGCGCGGCGGGCGGAATTGGTAGCGATCCTCGATAATCAGTACATCGGGATAGTTGACCGCACAGGCGCGGACGGCGACGACCACCTGCCCCTTGCCCGCCATCGGATCGGGCAATTCCCCGATCGTTAGGGTTTCAGGCCCGCCCGGCTCCGTCGACAGCAACGCCCGCATCACCGCTTCTCCCATTGAGCCACGGTCGGGCATTCGCCACGCCGGACTCATATTTCGAAATCGCGGTATCTTGTGCCAGCGTCATGCCGATCTCGTCCAGCCCTTCCATCAGGCACTGGCGACGAAACGGGTCGAGTTCGAAGGGGAAGCGATCCTGATAGGGGGTGGTGACGGTCATCGTCTCCAGATCGACCGCGATCGGCTGATCCTTCGCCACTTCGACCAGCCGGTCGACCGCCGCCTGCGGCAGCACGACCGTGACGATCCCGTTCTTGATCGCGTTGCCAGAGAAAATGTCGGAAAAGCTCGGCGCGATCACCGCCTTGACGCCCATGTCGCCCAGCGCCCATGCGGCATGTTCGCGGCTGGAGCCACAGCCGAAATTCTCGCCCGCGATCAGCACCGGCGCGCCGGCATAGCGCGGATCGTCGAAGATATTGTCCGGCTCCGCCCGCACGCTCTCGAACGCGCCCTTGCCCAGCCCTTCGCGCGTCGTGGTCTTCAGCCAGTGCGCCGGGATGATGATGTCGGTGTCGATATTCTTGGCGCCCCATGGATAGGCGCGCCCCTCGACCTGCGTGATCGCTTCCATGTTACGCCCCGCTGCGCGGCACGACCGGCTTGGCCACCGCCGGCCGCACGCTCGACGCATAGGCCGCAGCGACCCCGCTCAGCACCGCGCCCGCGATCAGCGCCATCAACACCTTCTTCATTACGCTTGCTCCGTCACCAGTTCGCGGACATCGGCCAGCCGCCCGGTCACCGCCGCCGCCGCCGCCATCGCCGGGGACAACAGATGCGTCCGCGCCCCCGGCCCCTGCCGCCCTACGAAATTGCGGTTGCTGGTGGAAGCGCAGCGTTCGCCCGGCGGCACCTTGTCGGGGTTCATCGCCAGGCACATCGAACAGCCCGGCTCGCGCCATTCGAAGCCCGCCTCGGTAAAGATGCGGTCCAGCCCCTCCGCCTCGGCCTGCCGCTTGACCAGCCCCGATCCGGGCACGACCAGCGCCTGCTTGATCCCGTCGGCGACGTGCCGCCCCTTCACGACGCTGGCGGCGGCGCGCAGATCCTCGATCCGGCTGTTGGTGCAACTGCCGATGAAGATATAGCTGACCGGCACATCCTGCATCCGCGTGCCCGGCGTCAGCCCCATATAATCGAGCGACTTCTGCGCGGCGACGCGCTTCGACGGATCGTCGAAACTGTCGGGCGACGGCACCACGCCGGTGATCGGCACCACGTCCTCGGGGCTGGTGCCCCAGGTCAGCGACGGCGCGATATCGCTGGCGTGCAGTTGCACCACCCGGTCGTACCGGGCGTCCGCATCGGTCGGCAGCGTCCGCCAATACTCGACCGCGCGGTCCCAATCGGCCCCGGTCGGCGCCATCGGCCGCCCTTTCAGATACGCGAAAGTCGTCTCGTCGGGCGCGATCAGCCCGGCGCGCGCGCCCCCCTCGATCGACATGTTGCTGATCGTCAGCCGCCCCTCGATCGACAGGCCGCGAATGACCTCGCCGGTATATTCGACGACATAGCCGGTGCCGCCCGCCGCACCGATCTTGCCGATGATCGCCAGCACGACGTCCTTGGCCGACACGCCATAGCCCAGCGTCCCGTCGACGCGGATTTCCATCGTCTTCGACTGTTGCAGCAACAGCGTCTGCGTCGCCAGCACATGCTCGACCTCGCTGGTACCGATCCCGAACGCCAGCGCGCCCAGCGCCCCGTGCGCGCTGGTATGGCTGTCGCCGCACACCAACGTCGTCCCCGGCAGGGTAAAGCCCTGCTCCGGCCCGACGACATGGACGATGCCCTGCGCCGCCGCCGTCGCGTCGATATAGCGGATGCCGAAATCGGGCGCGTTCTTCTCCAATGCCGCCAACTGGCTGGCGCTGGCCGGATCGGCGATCGGCAGCCGGTTGCCTTGCGCATCCACCCGACGCGTCGTCGGCAGGTTATGGTCGGGCACCGCCAGCGTCAGGTCGGGCCGCCGCACCTGCCGCCCGGCGGCGCGAAGCCCGGCAAAGGCCTGCGGGCTGGTGACTTCGTGGACGAGATGGCGGTCGATATAGATCAGGCAGGTGCCGTCGTCGCGGCGTTCGACGACATGGTCGTCCCAGATCTTTTCGTACAGCGTGCGGGCAGGCTTGGTCATCGTGCGGCGTTAACCGAAAATGCGTGCGCCGGGAAGGGTCGACGACATTATATTACGTTCACTTGGCATGGGAGCCTTAGTCGCCGCGCCGCGTTCGGCGGCTTCATACATCATATACAGAGGCCGGCGATGCGCGAGCGAACTTCCGAACGGCCCGTTTCCCCCCGCAACGCGCGCGCGCTCGACTGGATGAACGCGTTCCTCGCCGATGTCCGCGACGGCCTTGGCCCCTATCTCGCCATCTATCTGGTCGCGGTGCGCGGGCCCGACCATGGCTGGGACGAAGCGACCGCCGGCATGGTGATGACCATTGCCGGCATCGCCGGGCTGCTGGCGACGACCCCGGCCGGGGCGCTGGTCGACAAGAGCCGGGCGAAGCGCGCGCTGCTGGTCGCCGCCGCGCTGATCGTCACCCTCGCCTCGCTGTCGTTGCCGATCGTGTCGGGCTTTACCGCCGTCGCCGTCACCCAGTCGCTGGCCGCCGTCGCGGGCGCGATCTTCGCCCCCGGCATCGCCGCGATCACGCTCGGCATCGTCGGTCCGCGTGCCTTTACCCGCCGCGTCGGCCGCAACGAAGCCTTCAACCATGGCGGCAACGCCGTCTCCGCCGCGCTGGCCGGGGCGCTGGCGTGGAAATTCGGGCCGCAGGTCGTCTTCTACCTGATGGCGGGCCTCGCCGCGTGCAGCATCGTCGCGATCCTCATGGTCGACGACAAGGCGATCGACCATGACGTGGCGCGCGGCTGCACCGATGGCGAGGAACCCTGCACCCCGCCGCCGACCCTGCTCCAGACGTTCCGGGGATCGCCCGCCCTCGCCGTCTTTGCCGGCGCCTGCTTCCTCTTCCACCTCGCCAATGCGGCGATGCTGCCCTCGGTCGGGCAGTTGCTGGGGCGCGAGGTCGGCGCGGGTGCCGCCACCTCGCTGGTCGCCGCCTGCATCGTCGGCGCGCAGCTGGTGATGGTGCCGGTCGCGATCGTCGTCGGCCGCAATGCCGATCGCTGGGGCCACCGCCCGATCCTGCTGGTCGGCATGGCCGTACTGATCGCGCGCGGCGTGCTCTACACCTTTGCCGACGCACCGGCATGGCTGCTTGGCGTGCAACTGCTCGACGGCATCGGCGCGGGCATCTTCGGCGCGCTACTGCCGGTCGTCGTCGCCGCGATCATGCGCGGCACCGGCCGCTTCAACGTGGCCCAGGGCGCGGTCGCGACGGTGCAGGGGCTGGGCGGCGCGCTCAGCACGACGCTGGCCGGCGTCATGATCGTACAGGGCGGCTATAATGCGGCGTTCCTGCTACTCGCCGCGATCGCGGCGGTCGGGTTCGCGCTGCTGTGGTGGAAGATGCCGGAAACGGCCGCGCAGTAGAGACTTGGTTCACGCGAAGGCGCGAAGGCACGAAGAAGAGGGTGATTTTCGCGCAAAGGCGCAAAGGACGCAAAGATAATGGGCTCGCCGCGATAGCGGCTTTCCTTCACCGGCCGCCGGTAGAGAAAAGGCTGCGCCGGACAGCCTGCGCCCATCTGCTCCGCAACCCCTTTGCGTCCTTTGCGCCTTTGCGCGAATCCATTCTCCTACTTTTTCCTCCGCGCCTCCGCGTGAACCAATCAGCTCTTCTTCGCGTCTTCGCGCCTTCGCGTGAACCCTACTACCCCTCGAACGTCGCGGTAGTCTTCGCCCGAACCTCCTCGGCCGTAACCCCCGGCGCGCATTCGACCAGCCGGAACGGGCTGTCATGGTCCCCCCGCTGGAATACCGCCAGATCGGTGACGATCATGTCGACCACATTGCGCCCGGTCAGCGGCAGCGTGCATTCGGGAATGAACTTCGGATCGCCGTTTTTGGACGTATGCTCCATCACGACGATGATCTTCTTGACCCCGGCGACCAGGTCCATCGCCCCGCCCATGCCCTTGACCATCTTGCCCGGGATCATCCAGTTGGCGATGTCGCCGCCTTCCGACACCTCCATCGCGCCCAGCACGGTCAGGTCGATATGCCCGCCGCGGATCATCGCGAAGCTGTCGGCGCTGCTGAAATAGACCGATTGCGGCAGTTCGCTGATCGTCTGCTTGCCGGCGTTGATCAGGTCGGGATCCTCCTCCCCGGCATAGGGAAACGGACCGATGCCCAGCATCCCGTTTTCCGACTGCAACGTCACCTCGACCCCTTCGGGGATATGGTTCGCCACCAACGTCGGGATGCCGATGCCCAGATTGACGTAAAATCCGTCCTTCAGCTCGCGCGCGGCACGTGCCGCCATTTCGTCGCGGGTCCAGGCCATCGCTTACTCCTTGCGCGCGCCGGGATCGGTCCAGCGCAGGTCATTGGGAAACACATCGTCGAAATCGCCGGCCAGCGCGGTGCCATAGACCGGGTTCGGTAGCACGAACCAGCCATTGCCCCACAGGCTGGCAAAGGCGGGTGCATCGGCGGCGGCGCGGCGTTCGGCAGGCTTCAGCCCGGCATTGAACAGGTCGCTGAAATCGCCGAGCTGGTCGCCGACCAGCGCCACCACGCAGAATCTGGACGCGATCAGCGCCCGCCGCGCATCCTTGCCCGACCCGCCCGGCGCATCGCCCTTCAGGAACAGCGTCTCGCCATGCTTCGCCGGACCGAGGCCCGCGCGGTTCAGCACCGCTTCGGTATATTCGGCGGTCGCGGCATTGCGGTTGGAGTTGAACACCACGGTCACGCCCGCCGCGCGCAGTGCCGCCAGCCCTTCGACCGCCCCCGGCACCGGCCGCGTCGCGCGCCCGTCGGACCGCTCCCACCGTTCCCAGCGCGCCGCGTCATAGCCCATGCCGCCACGCGCATCGGCATATTCGTATCCGGTGTTGAGCAGCACCGTCTCGTCGACGTCGAACACGACGGCGGGCTTGCCGGTACATGGCAGCTGCGTCGGTTGCGCCAGGGTCGCGCCTGGCGCCAACACCGCCTGCAACGGCATCCGGCGCAGCGTCGTCCGGTCGCGCAGATACTGGTTCACATAGCGGACCAGCCCGGCATAGGCCTGCCGGCTCGCCGCGCCGGCCTCGCCCGACCCATAGAGATACTGCATCCCCGCCGGCACGCCCGCCACCGTCGCCGGCGCGACCGGTGCGGCGGACTGGTTGCCGACCGCCACGACGCAGCCCGACAGGGCAAGCGCGCTCATGGCAAGCGCAAGTGCGCGCGCCGCTACACCGGCCACGCCCCTATCCCCGCGCAGGCGGGGATCCAGCGCCACAATCGCAGACCGCGGTAACCCGCAACCCTGGGTCCCCGCCTGCGCGGGGACACGGAAAGACCGCCCCATCACACCCGCTCCCGCACCGTGCGGAACTCGATCTGCTTGTCGTACGGCGCACCGACGATCATCCGCTTCACATAGATCCCCGGCAGGTGGATCGTGTCGGGATCGAGGGAACCGACCGGCACCACTTCCTCGACCTCGGCCACGCAGAAATTGGCAGCGGTCGCCATCGGCTGGTTGAAGTTGCGCGCGGTCTTGCGGAAGATCAGGTTACCGGCCTCATCGGCCTTCCACCCCTTGATGATCGACAGGTCGGCGCGGATGCTGCGTTCGAGGATATAGTCCTCCCCGTCGAACTGCTTCACCTCTTTCCCTTCGGCGATCAGCGTGCCGACCCCGGTCTTGGTATAGAAGCCCGGAATCCCCGCCCCGCCCGCGCGGCAGCGTTCGGCCAGCGTCCCCTGCGGACAGAATTCGACCTCCAGCTCGCCGCTCAGATATTGCCGCTCGAACTCCTTGTTCTCGCCGACATAGCTGGAGATCATCTTGGCGACCTGCCGGCTGCGCAGCAGCTTGCCCAAGCCCTGTCCGTCGATTCCGGCATTGTTGCTGGCGATGGTCAGCTTCTGCACGCCCGACGCCTGGATCGCGTCGATCAGCCGTTCGGGAATGCCGCACAGGCCGAACCCGCCCGCGCAGATCGTCATCCCGTCGTGGAGCAATCCCTGCAGTGCCGCTTCGGCATTCGGGTACAGCTTGTTCACGCGCCTCTCTCCCAACTGATCGCGTCGTCGATGTCGCAGGGTCGGTCGGGCCGGTCAAGAAGCTGAACCGACTTTCAACTTTGCTCCGCGCTGGTATCGGTCGCCGCCCCGCGATAGCGTGGGGCCATGACAGTTTCACGCTCCGGCGGCCGCATCCTCGTCGATGCCCTTGTCACCCACGGCTGCGACCGAATCTTCCACGTGCCCGGCGAAAGTTTCCTCGCGGTGCTCGACGCGCTGCACGACACGCCCGCCATCGATCTGGTCACCTGCCGGCAGGAGGGCGGGGTCGGCTTCATGGCCTGTGCCGATGCGGTGCTGAGCGGACGGCCGGGCATCGCCTTCGTCACGCGCGGGCCGGGGGCAACCAACGCGTCGATCGGCGTGCATGTCGCGCGACAGGATTCGGTGCCGCTGCTGCTGTTCATCGGCGATGTCGACCGCGGCAATCGCGACCGCGAAGGGTTTCAGGAGGTCGATTTCCTGACGATGTTTGCACCGCTCGCCAAGCTGGTGCTGCGCATCGACGATCCGGCGCGCATTCCCGAATATGTCGCGCGCGCATGGCGCACCGCCACCTCCGGCCGCCCCGGCCCGGTGGTGATCGCCCTGCCCGAAGACATGCTGATCGAGGAAGCGGTCGCGATCGACCGCCCGCCGCTCGCGAAACTCGAAACCACGCTCGCCCCTGTCAACTTCGGCGCGGTTTTCGCAGCTTTGCGAACCGCCCGCGCCCCCGTGGCGATCGTTGGCGGGGCGGGCTGGGACGCCTTCACTGGTGTAACCTTCGCCAACTTCGCCGAACGCTGGGGCATCCCCGTCGCCGGCGCCTTCCGCCGACAGGACGCGATCGCCAACGATACCCCCGCCTGGGCCGGCAACCTCGGCTATGGCCCCTCGCCGAAGCTCGTTCAGCGCATCAAGGCCGCCGACCTGCTGCTGATCGTCGGCGCGCGCTTGGGCGAGGCGACCACCGACGGCTATACTTTGGTCACCCCCGACCATCCCGGCCAGACGCTGATCCATGTCCATCCCGATCCGGCCGAACTCGACCGCGTCTACCGCGCCGACATTGCCGTCGCCGCCGACCCTTACGCCTTCGCCGAGATGCTGGCCCGGGCCGAACCACCGGCTAACCCCTTGCCGGGAGGGCGGGAAGCGCATGCCGAATGGCTGGCATGGTCGACCCCCGCCCCCCGCGACGTCGCGCTCGATCTCGGCCAATGCGTCGCCGCGATGCGCGACCGCCTGTCCGGCCACGACACGGTCATCTGCAATGGTGCCGGCAATTTCTCGGGCTGGTGGCACCGCTACTGGCACTATGGCTGGACCGGCACGCAATTGGCACCCACCTGCGGCGCGATGGGCTATGGCGTCCCCGCCGCCGTCGCCGCAGCCTTGCGCGAACCCGACAAACTCGCGGTCGCGGTCGCGGGCGACGGCGATTTCCTGATGAACGGACAGGAACTCGCCACCGCCGTCCAGCACGGCGCCAACCTGCTCGTCATCCTCGTCGACAATGGCGGCTACGGCACGATCCGCATGCATCAGGAACGCGAATATCCCGCGCGCCTAAGCGGCACCACGCTCGCCAATCCCGACTTCGCCGCCCTCGCCCGCGCCTATGGCGGCTGGGCCGAAACCGTCGAGAATACCGAACAATTCGCCCCCGCCCTCAACCGCGCGCTGGCACAAACCGGCGTCCGCCTGCTCCACTGCCGGACCGAGATCGAGATCATCACCCACAGCACGACGATCATCGCGATCCGCAATCGCTGATCGTCCGCCCCAACGGAAAAGGGCCGCCCCGGTTTCCCGGAGCGGCCCCTCGGCACCACCCGCCAATTACCCGGCGGTACGCGGCACCCTAACCCATCAAATCTTGTCGCCGAGCGCGCCCTTGACGCTGCCCTTCACGTCCTGACCGGTGCCCTTGGCCTGCTGCGCCTGGCCCTCGGCTTCCAGCCGCTCATTGTCGGTCGCGTCGCCGATCGCTTCCTTCACGTTGCCGGCGATCTTGTTGCCGGCGGCGGCGAGCTTGTCGGTGAGTTCACCCATGAAAGGCTCCTGTCGGTTGGCGAGATTTCTCTCGCTGGATTGCAGGGTTAGTAACGGGCGGCACTCACCGACGTTCCATGAAACTTAATTCATATCAGACCGGCGAGCGGGCTCGACGGATCGGCATAGCGCCGCCGCTGCATCCGCCCGGCCAGATAGCCCATCCGCCCGGCCTCGACCGCCGCCTTCATCGCGCGCGCCATCAGCACCGGGTCCTTCGCCTCGGCGATCGCGGTGTTCATCAGCACCCCGTCGCAGCCCAGCTCCATCGCCACCGCCGCGTCCGACGCCTGGCCCACGCCCGCATCGACCAGCACCGGCACCTTCGCCCCCTCGACGATCAGGCGGATCGTCACGAGATTCTGGATGCCAAGGCCCGAGCCGATCGGCGCGCCCAGCGGCATGATCGCCACCGCGCCGGCATCCTCCAGCCGCTTGGCCGCGATCGGATCGTCGACGCAATAGACCATCGGCTTGAAGCCCTCATTCGCCAGCACCTCGGTCGCGCGCAGCGTCTCGACCATGTCGGGGTACAGCGTCCGCGCCTCGCCCAGCACCTCCAGCTTGACGAGGTCCCAGCCGCCCGCCTCGCGCGCCAGCCGCAGCGTGCGAATGGCGCTGTCGGCATCGAAACAGCCCGCGGTATTGGGCAGATAGGTGACCTTTTTCGGGTCGATATAGTCGGTCAGCATCGGCGCCTTGGGATCGCTGACGTTCACGCGGCGCACCGCGACGGTCACGATCTCCGCGCCCGACGCCGCCACGGCGGCGGCATTCTGTTCGAAATCGCGGTACTTGCCGGTGCCGACGATCAGCCGCGATCGGAAGGTGCGACCCGCGACGCTCCACGTATCGGAATCCTTTGGCGCGACATGATCGCCTCCGCCGACGAAATGCACGATCTCCAGCTCGTCGCCATCCTCGACCTGCACGTCCTTCAGCGTCGAGCGCGGCACGACCTCCAGATTGCGTTCGACCGCGACCTTTTCCGGCACCAGCCCGATCTGCGCGGCCAGTTCGGCCAGCGTGATGCCGTCGCGGACGCGCATATGCTCGCCATTGACCGTGATGGTGATGGTACCGTCGGTATGCATGTCGTCTCCTGCGGGCGCGCCGTTCTCTCGACTTACCGGGCCCGGTCCGGCTATGGTGCGCTGCATATAGGGAGGGCGGACAAGCCCCCGCAACCGAAAGCACCGCGTTGACCGCCACCATCTTCGTCCTCAACGGCCCGAACCTGAACCTGCTCGGCCTGCGCGAACCGGCGATCTACGGATCGGACACGCTCGACGACATTGCCGGCATGCTGGAGGATCGCGCCCGCGAACTGGGCCTGCAGATCGACCTGCGCCAGTCGAACCATGAAGGCCATCTGGTCGACTGGCTGCACGAGGCGCAGGCGGAGGGGGCGAAGGCGGTGCTGCTCAACGCCGGTGCCTATACCCACACGTCGATTGCGCTTCACGACGCGATCAAGGCGGTGAAGACCCCGGTGATCGAGGTTCATCTGTCCAATCCGCATACGCGCGAGGAATTTCGCCACACCAGCTTCGTCGGCCGCGCCGCGCGCGGCAGCGTGGCGGGGTTCGGCGCGCTTTCCTATCTGGTCGCGCTTGAAGCGGCCGCCCGCATCTGACAAGGGCGCGGTTTTTTATAATCAGCGATACCATTGGGGGTTACCATGGCAGACGACAATCAGGGCGAAGGAACGCCGTTCACCAGCCACGCGATGCGCGTCGACATCGACCTCGTCCGCGCGCTGGCACAGGTGCTCGATGAAACCGATCTGACCGAGGTCGAGGTCGAGGACGGCGCGCGCAAGGTGCGCGTGGTGCGCAAGCCCGCGCCGGTACAGGCGGCAACGACCTATGCCCCCGCCCCGGCCTATGCGCCCGCGCCCCAGCCGCAGCTCGCCAGCGCCGCGACGACCACGATCGAGGCCGGCGCCGCCGCCGCCCCGGTCAGCAGCGTGCCGCCGGTCACCTCGCCGATGGTCGGCACGGTGTATCTGGCGGCCAACCCCGAAGCCAAGCCGTTCATCGCGGTCGGGCAAAAGGTCGCCGCCGGCGACACGCTGGTGATCGTGGAGGCGATGAAGGTCATGAACCCGATCGTCGCCCCTGCCGCCGGCACCGTCACCCAGATCCTCGTGTCGAACGGCCAGCCGGTCGAATTCGACCAGCCGCTGGTGGTCGTGGAATAATCGTGCCTGCCACCCCCGTTCGTGCTGAGTAGGGACTGAGCGAAGTCGAAGGCCCGTATCGAAGCACTGGTCCTTCGATACGCCATTGCGACAAGCGCAATGGCACGCAGGACAAACGGGGTGGCTGCGCGGCTCAGGAAGGTCGTTATGCCCGAAATCAAGAAACTGCTGATCGCCAACCGTGGTGAGATCGCGCTGCGCATCCATCGCGCCTGCCATGAAATGGGGATCAAGACGGTCGCGGTCCATTCGACCGCCGATGCCGATGCGATGCACGTCCGCCTCGCCGACGAAGCGATCTGCATCGGCCCGCCGGCGGCGACCGACAGCTATCTCAACATCCCCAACATCATCTCGGCCGCCGAGATCAGCGGCGCGGACGCGATCCATCCGGGCTATGGCTTCCTGTCGGAAAACGCCAAGTTCGCCGAGATCGTCGAACTGCATAACCTGATCTTCGTCGGCCCGAAGCCCGAACATATCCGGGTGATGGGCGACAAGGTCGAGGCGAAGCGCACCGCCGGCGCACTCGGCCTGCCGCTGGTCCCCGGCTCCGACGGCCCCATTTCCGACGTTGAGGAAGCCAAGGCGATCGCCGCGTCGATCGGCTATCCAGTCATCATCAAGGCCGCATCGGGCGGCGGCGGGCGCGGCATGAAGGTCTGCGCGTCCGAGGACCAGCTCGAAACGCTGATGCAGCAGGCAGGCAGCGAGGCGAAGGCGGCATTTGGCGACGCCACCGTCTATATGGAAAAATATCTCGGCAACCCGCGCCATATCGAATTCCAGGTGTTCGGCGACGGCAATGGCAACGCCATCCATCTAGGCGAGCGCGACTGTTCGCTGCAGCGCCGCCACCAGAAGGTGCTGGAGGAAGCCCCCTCGCCCGTGCTCGGTCAGGCCGACCGCGAACGCATGGGGGCGGTCTGTGCCAAGGCGATGGCGGACATGGGCTATCGCGGCGCCGGCACGATCGAGTTTCTCTGGGAAGACGGCAAGTTCTATTTCATCGAAATGAACACCCGTCTGCAGGTTGAACATCCGGTGACCGAAATGATCACCGGCCTCGACCTCGTCCGCGAACAGATCCGCGTCGCCGAAGGGCATGGCCTGACCTGTCGGCAGGAGCAGATCCGCTTCACCGGCCACGCGATCGAATGCCGTATCAATGCCGAAGACCCGCGCAGCTTCGCGCCGTCGCCCGGCACGGTGAAGCATTTCCACGCGCCCGGCGGCATGCACGTCCGCGTCGATAGCGGCCTGTACGCCGGCTATAAGGTGCCGCCCTATTACGACAGCATGATCGCCAAGCTGATCGTCTACGGCACCACCCGCGAACGCTGCCTGATGCGCCTGCGCCGCGCGCTGGAGGAATTCGTGATCGAGGGGATGAAGACCACCATCCCGCTCCACCAGGCACTGCTAGACGATCCCGAGTTCCAGACCGGCGACTATACGATCAAGTGGCTGGAAGAATGGCTCGCGAACAACGACTGACGTAAAACTCCTCCCCGGCACGGGGAGGGGAACCATCCAAAGGATGGTGGAGGGGGATCGCCCCAGACCCAACCATGGTGGAGCCGGCCAGCCCCCTCCACCACCGGCTTCGCCGGCGGTCCCCCTCCCCGTGCCGGGGAGGATTTGCGAATGAAAGCCACCATCTACCACAACCCCCGCTGCTCGAAGTCGCGCGCAGCCCTTGCCCTGCTCGCGGAAGCCGGCGCCGACGTGACGATCGTCGAATATCTGAAAACCCCGCCGACCCGCGACGAATTGTCCGCGTTGCTGACCCGCGCCAACCTTACCCCACGCGACGCGCTGCGCACCGGCGAGACCGAAGCCAGGTCGTTGAAAACCGCCGACGATGCGGCAATTCTCGACGCCATGGCGGAACACCCGATCCTGATCGAACGTCCGATCGTGGAGACCGCGAAGGGCGTCCTGATCGCCCGCCCACCCGAACGGGTCCGCGAAATCCTGTAACCGCCGCTGCAACCCGTCACTCCGCGTCGCGTCTGGGGTCGCTGCGCAAGTCTGCTCGATCCGCCGGATACTTGCCGTACCCCCGCACAGGCGGCGCTACGCAATAAGGTCGGCGATAGGAAATCTGGCAGCGGTCTTGGTCATGCGCGAGGTGACGGAAGGAGGAAGCCCCCCCCTTTCCTACACCCGCCCGACCTGCCAGCCTCGCAGACCGCTCTTTCCACCGTCCGCCTCGCCCGCTCCACCCGTACCCGCGCCACAAACCGCGCACGAGTGTGAACTTTGTGAACTTTGAACCGGCAAACCGCCGCCAACGCACCGCAATCGCTTGGAACCGTAACGATACCCTGCCATGGCTACCCGCATGGCGCGTCATACCCCTCCGCTCGAACCGGGTCGCAACTGCTGGCGGATCGAGCGCGCAACCCGCGCGACCGTGCTGGTCGATGCCGACAATTATTTTCGCCACGCCCGCGACGCGATGCTGAAGGCGAAGAAGCAGATCCTGCTGATCGGCTGGGACTTCGACGCGCGCATCCGCTTCAAGACCGATCCCGACAGCGAAGGCCCTGAAAAGGTGGGCGAATTCATCAGCTGGCTGGTCCGCCGCACGCCGGGGCTACAGGTCCATATCCTTCGCTGGGATACCGGCGCGATCAAGACGCTGTTCCACGGCCGCACGCTGGTGCGCATCGCCAAATGGATCGCCGATCCGCAGGTGCATCTACGCCTCGACGGCCATCACCCGATCGCCGGGTCGCATCATCAGAAGGTCGTGGTGATCGACGACGACGTCGCCTTTTGCGGTGGCATCGACATGACCGTCGACCGCTGGGACACGCGCGAGCACCGCGACGACGATCCCCGCCGGATCGAGCCCGACGGCACCCCCTATCAGCCATGGCATGACGTCACGACCGCGCTCGAAGGACCGGTCGCCGCCGCGCTCGGCGACATGTGCCGCCGTCGCTGGGCGGTGGCGGGGGGCGACGAACTGCCCGCGCCGACCGGTACCGGCGGCTGCTGGCCGACCGGGCTCGACGCCGACTTCACCGGGATCGACGTCGCCATCGCCCGCACCATCCCCGAAATGGCCGAGCAGGAACCGGTACATGAGATCGAGACGCTCTATCTCGACCTGATCGCCCGTGCCGAACGCTTCATCTATGCCGAAAGCCAGTATTTTGCCTCGCGCAAGGTCGCCGAGGCGATCGCGCGGCGGCTGGAGGAAGCCGATGGTCCCGAGATCGTGATCGTCAATCCGACCACCGCCGAAGGGTGGCTCGAACCGGTCGCGATGGATAGCGCCCGTGCGCGCATCTTTCAGGCGCTGAAGGAACGCGACCGCCACGACCGGCTGCGCCTCTACCACCCCTTCACCGCCGGCGGCACCGCCATCTATGTCCATGCGAAGGTGACGGTGATCGACGACCAGTTGCTGCGGGTCGGCTCGTCCAACTTCAACAACCGCTCGCTGCGGCTCGACACCGAATGCGACGTCACGGTCGACGCGACCCGCCACGTCAATGCCGACGAACGCCACACCATCGCCGGCATTCGTGATTCGTTGCTGGCCGAGCATCTCGACGTGACGTGCGAGGAGGTACAGGCGACGCTGGCCCGCACCAACTCGCTGATCGCGACGATCGAAGAACTGCGCGGGGAGGGCCGTTCGCTACGCCCCTATGAAGTGCCCGACCTCGGCGCGGTCACCGAATGGCTCGCCGACAACAAGATCCTCGATCCCGAAGGACCGGACGAGATGTTCGAGGCGCTGTCGCAGCGCACGCCGTTGCTCAAGAAGCTGAAGAAGCACCGCCCCCATCTCCACCGCGCCGACAACACGCTGTCGCCGGTGGTCACCGCCGTCGCGGTCGGCGGCACCGTTGCCGGCGGTACGCTGATCGGCATGATGCTGTGGCAGGCGTGGAAGAAGCGGAAGGACTGAGCCGCGCATCATGGCGTCGCCCGGCGAAGGCGGGGCCTACTGCATCAAGCGCAGGCTGAAGGCGGTAAAGCGATGCGAACGCACATGAGCCAGAAGGCCGAAACCGCAGAAGGCACGCCCATATCGGCCGATGCCTGAACCGAAGGCGGGGACCGAACCGGCCCCCGCCCCGCAACCGGACTTAGTTGCTGTCCGAATTGTCGTCGACGGCGATGATCACACCGCCCGCGACGATTGCCGCTGCCAGCAGCGCGAATACGATGCCGCCGCCGGCCAGCTTCTGGCCCTTGGCCGGAGCCGATGCGCGGACCGACTTGGCGACCGACAGTGCCTGCGCGTTCGACGCGGCGTTGGCGGCGACCGGTGCCGCGACCAGCGTGGTGGCGGCGATTGCCGTCAGAAACTTCGAAACCATCCAGATTCTCCCTTGCTCGGCATAACGCCCTGCTACGCCAGCGACCGGCGGCGCGGGTCACCGACGTCTAGCGCTATGCATGGTTCCCATAGGAAAAGGGTTAATCGAAGCGGATTAAACCGGGCCGACCATATTTGTTCCGCAACTGTACCTATTTTGCAACGCAACAGGCGCGCCGGAAACGCGGAAGCAACGATCACAAACCGGCTGGCACCGCCCGCGCCCGCGCGCTAGAGGCACGCCCATGACCCAGATCACGCCCGAGATCGTCGCCGAACACGGCCTGAGCCCCGAAGAATATGCGCGCGTCCTGCACGCGATGGGGCGCGAGCCGAACCTGACCGAACTCGGCATCTTCTCGGTCATGTGGTCGGAACATTGCAGCTACAAGTCCAGCCGCATCCATCTGAAGAAGCTGCCGACGACCGGGCGTCAGGTCATTTGCGGCCCCGGTGAGAATGCCGGCGTCATCGATATCGGTGACGGACAGGCGGCGATCTTCAAGATGGAGAGCCACAACCACCCCTCGTACATCGAACCCTATCAGGGTGCGGCGACGGGCGTCGGCGGCATCCTGCGCGACGTGTTCACCATGGGCGCGCGCCCGATCGCGAACCTGAACGCGCTGCGCTTCGGCCGCCCCGATCATCCGAAGATGCGTCACCTGATCGCGGGCGTCGTCCATGGCATCGGCGGCTATGGCAATTGCGTCGGCGTGCCCACGGTCGGCGGCGAGGTCAATTTCCACCCGGCCTATGACGGCAACATCCTCGTCAACGCGATGACCGTCGGCATCGCCGACACCGACAAGATCTTCTATTCGGCCGCGTCGGGCGTCGGCAATCCGATCGTCTATGTCGGGTCGAAGACCGGACGTGACGGCATCCATGGCGCGACCATGGCCTCGGCCGATTTCGGCGAGGATGCCGAGGAGAAGCGCCCGACAGTGCAGGTCGGCGATCCCTTCACCGAAAAGCTGCTGATCGAGGCGTGCCTTGAACTAATGGCCTCCGACGCGATCGTCGCGATCCAAGACATGGGCGCCGCCGGCCTCACCTCTTCCTCGGTCGAGATGGCGTCGAAGGGCGGCGTCGGCATCGAACTGGTCATGGACGACGTGCCGCAGCGCGAGCGCGGCATGACCCCGTATGAGATGATGCTGTCGGAAAGCCAGGAGCGGATGCTCATGGTGCTCAAGCCCGGCCGCGAGGACTTCGCCCGGGCGATCTTCGACAAATGGGAACTCGACTTCGCGGTCATCGGCCATGTCACCGACACCGGCCGCATGGTGCTGAAATGGCAGGGCGATGTCGTCGCCGACATTCCGCTCGCCCCGCTGGCCGACGAAGCGCCGCTCTACGATCGGCCGCATGTCCCGACGCCGAAGCCGGCCGAACTGACGAACGTGCCCGACTGCACCGATCCCGCCGCCGACCTACTCAAGCTGATGGGTTCGCCCGATATCGCCAGCCGCCGCTGGATCTGGGAGCAATATGACCACATGGTCGGCGCCGACACCGTGCAGCGCCCCGGCGGCGATGCCGCGGTCGTCCGCGTCCATGGCACGCGTAAGGCGCTGGCGATGACCACCGACTGCACCCCGCGCTATTGCTTCGCCGATCCGGTCGAAGGCGGTAAGCAGGCGATTGCCGAGGCCTATCGCAACCTGACCGCGGTCGGTGCGACGCCCCTCGCCGTCACCAACTGCCTGAACTTCGCCAATCCGCAGCGGCCCGAGATCATGGGCCAGATCGTCGGCTGCCTCGACGGGATGAGCGAAGCCTGCCGCGCGCTCGACTTCCCGATCGTGTCGGGCAACGTCTCGCTCTACAATGAATCCAAGGCGACCGGCGGCGGATCGGCGATCCTGCCGACCCCGGCGATCGGCGGCGTCGGGCTGCTGGCCGATTGGGAAAAATCGGCGACGATCGCGTTCAAGCAGACCGGCGACATCATCCTGCGCGTCGGCGACCGTACCGGCGCGATCGGCCAGTCGCTATGGCTGCGCGAACTGCACGGCCGCGAGGAAGGCCCGCCGCCGCCGGTCGATCTCGACGCTGAACGCAGTACCGGCGGTTATATCCGCCAGGCGATCCTGTCGGGCAAGATCACCGCCTGCCATGACGTCAGCGACGGCGGCATCGCCGTGACCGTCGCCGAAATGGCGCTGGCCGGCAATATCGGTGCGATCCTCGACCGCAAGCTGCCCTTCGACGATATCGCCCGCTCGCTCTTCGCCGAGGATCAGGGTGTCTATATCGTTACCGTCCACGACCATGCGCTGCTCGAATTCCTGCAGGGCGCGGAAAAGGCCGGGGTCGATGCCGAACCGATCGGCCGGACGATCGGCAGCCGCATCATCTTCGAACTGACCGATGGCGACTTCGCCGTCCCGCTCGACGATCTGCGCAAGGCCCATGAAGGCTTCTTCCCCGCGCTGATGGGAGGGACGGCATAGTTGCGGGTCGATCATGCCCCCGGCATGATCTTCGGGATGCCGGGGGCATCCCGAACCCGCAACTATGCCGTCACTGACGCCGCCCTTGCCTGACCCGACGCCCATGGGCCGTATCGCGACGATCGATACGGTCCGGGGGGTCGCGGTGATGGGGATATTGTTCCTCAACATCATCGCCTTCGCGATGCCCGAAGCCGCCTATGTCAGCCCGCGCGCCTATGGGCTGGATGGTCCGGCCGATCGCTTCGTCTATTACGCCACGCTGATCCTGCTCGACGGGAAGATGCGCGGGCTGTTCTCCTTCCTGTTCGGCGCATCGCTGCTGCTGGTCGTCGACCGGGCCGAGGCGAGCGGGCGCGATCCGGCGGCGGTGCATTACGCCCGCATGTTCTGGCTGTTCCTGCTCGGCATCGCCCATGCCACGCTGTTGTGGCGCGGCGACATCCTTGCCCATTATGCGCTGATCGGATCGATCGCCTACTGGTTCCGGCACAATAGTGCCCGCCGGCTGGTGGCGTTCGGCATCGCCTTTGCCGTCGTCGACATGCTGCTGATGGGATCGATACCGCTATCCTATCTGGCGATGCTGGCGGGCGGAGGCGCGGATGCAACACGGGGGCTACGCGATTTCGACAACGCCTTTGGTATTCCCGCCGCGTCGATCATCGCCCGCGAACTGGCGCTGTTCCGTGGCGGCTATGGTGCGATCCTCACCGAAAATATCGCGCAGATCCCGGACATACTGAACGAAACGCCGATCATCGGGTTCGAAACGCTCGCCTATATGCTGTTCGGCATGGCCGCGCTGCGCAGCGGGATGCTGCAAGGACGTTGGTCCCGTCGCCGCCTGCTGCGCTGGGCGGTCGGCGGCATGGGCATTGGCATCGCCGGCTATGGCGCGATCGCCCTGTGGATCGCTTCGCGCGACCTCGACCTGCTGGCGATCGTCGCCGGCCCGATCGCCCTCGCCACCCCGATCCGCACGATCATGATTCCCGGCTGGGCCGCGACCATCATCCTGCTCGCAGGTGATGGCGGCCCGATCGCGCGGCGGCTGGCGGCGGTCGGTCGGATGGCGCTCAGCAACTATCTCGCCACCAGCATCGTCATGTGCGCCCTCTTCTACGGCTGGGGCCTCGGCCAGTTCGGCCACTGGTCGCGCGCGGCCTTGTACCTGCCCGTATGCGCGATGTGCATCGCGATGGCGCTCTGGTCGCCCTGGTGGCTGGCGCGCTTCCGATACGGCCCGTTCGAATGGCTGTGGCGATCGCTGGCGCGGTGGCAATGGCAGCCGATACGCAATCCGTCGCACCTCTGGAACGCGACGAATTGATGCGAATGATCCGCAATAATTGTTGCGAACGATTTTCACTACCATTATTAGTCGGCCCAACGGAGCGAGGGTCGAACATGGTCGTATGCGTCTGCAATGCCATTCGGGAACGCGATGTGCGGGAAGCCGCGCGCAGTGGCGCGAACAGCGCCTGCCAAGCATATCGGGCGCTGGGATGCCAGGCGAAATGCGGTCAGTGCGTCCCGTTCGCGCGAGCCATTATCGATGCCGAACGCGCGGCTGCGTAGCGTTCGCACCTGCGAAAACCCGCAGAAATCAGCCATTATGATGCTGTCCCTGTCGCGCCAAACCGCGTAAGTCCCGTCCATCACAGCATAAGGACGAACGACGTGAAGGGCGACGCAAAGGTCATCGAATTCCTCAACGAGGCGCTCAAGAACGAGCTGACTGCGGTCAACCAATATTGGCTGCACTATCGCCTGCTCGACCATTGGGGTGTGTACAAGCTCGCCCAGTTCGAACGCCACGAATCGATCGACGAGATGAAGCATGCCGATCGTCTGGCGGAGCGCATCCTGTTCCTCGACGGCCTGCCCAATTTCCAGCTGCTCGGCCGCCTGCGCGTCGGCGAAACGGTCGAGGAAATCCTGAAGGCCGATCTCGCGATCGAGGTCGAGGCCGTCGCCCAGTTGCGCGAAGCCGTCGCCTATTGCGAAAGCATCCGCGATTTCGTCAGCCGCGATCTGTTCGCGGAAATCCTGATGAACGAGGAAGAGCATGTCGACACGCTCGAAACCCAGTTCGAGATGATCGAGCGCATGGGCATCCAGAACTATATCCAGCTGAACGCAAAGTCGGAATACGACAAGCACGGGCTGTAAGGCCGATCACCGGTCGCGCGATGGCGCGGCCGGCCCGATTTGTGCCGGATCGACGTTCTGCGATCCCTTTGGCTGTTCGTCATTCCCGCGCAGGCGGGGGTGACGACAGGTCATCCGTCGGCGACAGCCGTATGGGGCGGATCGACGGTCGAACCACCTTGGCCCTGAACGGTGGTAAACGCCGCCTCTACAACGCCACCGGCCGCTTGCCGAACCCGGCAGCCTTGCGCTGCGCCAGCGGATTGCTGTCGCGGTCGAGCAGCGCCAGCGTCGCGTTGAACGTCGGGCGCAGCTGCGCGACATGCTCCAGCGCTTCGGTCGGCTCGTCGCGCGTCTCGACGCATTTGCGCGCGATCATCTCGATCCCTTCGGCGATATCAGCCAGCGCCTCCGCGCCGAACTGCCGCGATTCCCCCTTCAGCGTATGCGCCGGCAGCACCATCGCCACCGCATTCTGCTCGCGCATCGCCTTCTCGATCGCCAGCAGCGACTTCAGCCCGTCCTCGCGGAAATAGCCGAGGATGCGGACGAAATTCGCCCCGAGTTCCGCCCGCGCCTGCGCCAGTGCTCGCTGATCGATCAGTCCGTCGTCCATGGTCGTCCCCATCACGCAACCCCATGCCGCGTCCGGCATGATCGGAGGACCCTATCGGAAACGCCGTAAACAGACGGTTGACGCAGCCGGATCGTCGCGTGATTTCAGCTGAGCAGCAGTCCCGCCAGCGCCGCCGACATCAGATTGGCGAGGCTGCCGGCGACCAGCGCGCGGACACCCAGCCGCGCGATCATCGGTCGCTGATTGGGGGCAAGGCTGCCGGTCACCGCCATCTGGATCGCGATCGACGAGAAATTGGCGAAGCCGCACAGTGCGAAGGTGATGATCGCGATCGTCCGGGTCGACAATTGCGTGCCCGCCTCGCCCAGCGAAATATAGGCGACGAACTCGTTCAGCACGACCTTCTGCCCGAACAGCCCGCCGGCGATCCCCGCCTCTTGCCACGGCACGTTGAGCAGGAACATGACCGGCGCGAAGACATAGCCGAGCAGCCGCTGGAAGCTGAGATCGGCGATCCCGAACCAGTTGCCGATGCCGCCGAGCAGCCCGTTGGCCAGCGCCACCAGCGCGACGAACGCCAGCACCATCGCGCCGACCGCCACCGCCAGCCTGACGCCGGTCTGCGCCCCCTGCGCCGCCGCCATGATGATATTCGCCGGGCGCTCCTCGTCATGCGTCGCCTCGGCGAGCGCGATCGCCTCCGCCTCGCGGTCGTCGCCCAGCGGCAATTCGCCCGCTGCCGGCTCGGGCGTGTCGGGCATGATGATCTTGGCCATCAATATGCCGCCCGGCGCCGCCATGAAGCTGGCCGCCAGCAGGAAATCGATGCGGATGCCCATCGATGCATAGGCCGCGAGGATCGTGCCCGCCACGCCCGCCATGCCGCTGGTCATCACCGTGAACAGCTGTGCCGGGGTCAGCCCCGCCAGATAGGGGCGGATCACCAGCGGCGATTCGCTCTGTCCGACGAAGATGTTGGCGGCGGCGCACAGCGATTCGACCTTGCTGACGCCGATCACCTTCTCGATGCCGCCACCGATCCAGCGCACCACCAGCTGCATGATGCCCAGATAATAGAGGATCGACACCAAAGACGCGAAGAAGATGATGACCGGCAGCGCGGCGATGGCGAAGCTGGTCCCGCCGATCTCCGGCTTGGCAAGCGGCCCGAACAGGAACGACGTGCCGGCATTGGCATAACTCAACAGGTTCGCGACCCCGCCCGACAGGAAGCCCAGCACGCCCTTCCCCCATGGCGTGTACAGCACCAACACCGCGATCCCCGCCTGCAGCGCAAAAGCGGCACCGACCACCCGCAGCCGGATCGCGCGGCGATTGGTCGATAGCGCAAAGGCGATGCCGAGAATCACAACGATGCCGGCGATGCCGATGAGGAAACGTGTCATGTGAAGCGCAATACCCTGCCCCGCCGTCCGCCCGGACGGCCCCAAACCGTCGCGATATGCCATGGCGGCGGCGCGGGGGCCAGCGCGACAAACGCTTTTGCCATCGACGATTTTCGGGACTAGCAAGGGCCATGACGACACCCGACCATCCTGCGCCCGCCACGATCACCATGCCGCGCGCGCTGTTCATCTTCGCGATCTTCTACGGCGGCATGGTCTGCATCGCCGGCGTGCTGGGCAACAAACAGGTCGCGATCGGCCCGCTGGCGGTGGAAGCAGGCATCTTCGCCTTCCTGCTGCTGGTGGTGGTGTCGAGCGCGGTCGCCGAACTCTATGGCGCGCTTCGGGCCAAGCATCTGGTCTGGTTCGGCTTCCTGCCGCTGCTCGCCTCGATGCTGCTGGTCGCGATCGTCCTAGAACTGCCTGCCGCCGCCAGCATGGAGGCCGACCGGCTCGCCGCCTTCGACCTCGTCATGCGCTCCAACCTGCGCATCTGGATGGCGGGCATCGTCGCCTATGGCGTGTCGCAGACGCTGAACGTCACCATCTTCGGCTGGCTGAAGCGTGGGAAAGGCCGCCTGCTGTGGCTGCGCGCGGCGATCGCCAGCGTCCTGTCGCAAATCGTCGACACGCTGATCTTCATCTCGGTCGCCTTCTATGGCGTGTTCCCGATCGGGCAGCTGGTCGTCGGGCAGATGCTGGCCAAGGTCACGCTGTCGATCGTCCTGGTCCCGCCGCTCATCTACGCGTTCGTCGGCTTGGGTCGCCGTCTGGATCGGACGCGCTGAAGGAAATTGGTTCACGCGAAGGCGCGGAGACGCGAAGAGAAATAGATTATTCGCGCAAAGGCGCAAAGGCGCAAAGGGGTTGCGGACGCTGCAACCGCCCTGTGTCCGGCGAAGCCTATCTCCCACTGAACCCAATGAAGGAAAGCCGCTGTCGCGGCGAGCGCACCCTCTCTGCGTCCTTTGCGCCTTTGCGCGACCCAAAACCTCGTCCCCTCCTCTCTTCTCCTCCTCCGCGTCTCCGCGCCTTCGCGTGAACCCAATTCTTTCTTCTTGAACGACACCCCGCTAAAGGCGCGGTCATGACCCACGCACCCGATCCGAAGATGCTCGCCAAGGCGGAAACGCTGACCGAGGCGCTGCCCTATCTGCAACGCTATGCCGGTCGCACCTTCGTGGTGAAATATGGCGGCCACGCGATGGGCGATCCCGAACTGGCGCGCGACTTCGCCGAGGACGTGGTGTTGCTGAAACAGGTCGGCATCAACCCGGTCGTCGTCCATGGCGGCGGGCCGCAGATCGGTGCGATGCTGAAGCGCCTCGGCGTCGAATCGCGCTTCGTCGACGGCCTGCGCGTCACCGACGCCGCCACCGCCGAGGTCGCCGAAATGGTGCTGGCGGGCAAGATCAACAAGGAAATCGTCGCATGGATCGCGGCGGCCGGCGGCAAGGCGGTCGGCATTTCGGGCAAGGACGCGCGCCTCGTCACCGCCGAAAAGGTCGGCCGCAGCGAACCCGACCGCAGCCAGGGTATCGAGCGCCATGTCGATCTGGGCTTCGTCGGCACCCCGGTCGCGGTCGACCCGACCATTCTCCACAGCCTCGCGCGCGACGGCTTCATTCCTGTCGTGGCCCCGGTCGCGCTGGGTGCCGATGGCGAGACCTATAACATCAACGCCGACACCATGGCCGGGTCGATCGCCGGCGCGATGGGCGCGTCGCGCTTCTTCCTGCTGACCGACGTCGCGGGCGTGCTCGACAAGACCGGCGAGCTGCTGACCGACCTGAACGCCGAACGCATCGCCGAGTTGAAGGCCGACGGCACGATCAGCGGCGGCATGATTCCGAAGGTCGAGACCTGCGTGTCGGCGGTGGCGCAGGGGGTGGACGCGGCGGTCATCCTCGACGGTCGCGTACCGCACGGGATGTTGCTCGAAATCTTCACCGAACAGGGCGCCGGCACGCTCGTCCACGCCTGAGGCTTGGAGCCGGGCGCATGCGTCCCTATAGTCGAGAACCATTCGCGAAAGGCCCGATGCGTTGAACGTCCTGCTCGATATCATTCAGGTGCTGCTGAACGTCCTGTGGTGGATCATCGTCGTGCAGGCGATCCTGTCGATCCTGATCTCGTTCAACGTCATCAACACCCATAACGATTTCATCCGCTCGCTCTATCGCGGACTGATGACCGTGACCGAGCCGGTCTATCGCCCGATCCGGCGGATCCTGCCCGATTTCGGCGCGCTGGACTTCGCGCCGTTCGTGGTGCTGGTGCTGATCGGCATCCTGCAGGGCATCATCCTGCCCGCCATCTATCGCGCGACCGCCGCGACCTTCATCTGACGCCCGACACCGGGGGAGACGCTTCGCCTCCCCCGCCCGCGCTCACCGCGTCGGCACCGGCTCCGCGCCCGAATAGTCGTAGAAGCCGCGCTTGACCTTGCGACCGTACCAGCCGGCTTCGACATATTTGACCAGCAGCGGCGCCGGCCGGAACTTCGGGTCGCCCGTACCCTCGAACAGCACCCGCGTAATCTCCAGACAAGTGTCGAGCCCGATGAAATCGGCCAGCGTGAACGGCCCCATCGGGTGGTTCAGCCCGAGCTGACACGCCGCATCGATATCGGCGATCGTCGCCACCCCTTCGCCCAGCGCGAAGCACGCCTCGTTCAGCATCGGCATCAGCACGCGGTTGACGATGAAGCCCGGCGCGTCATTGGCATGGACGATCCGCTTGTGCAGGCTCTGCCCGAACGCCTCGACCGCCGCGACCGTCGCGTCGCTGGTGGCGAGGCCGCGGATCAGTTCGATCAGCCCCATCACCGGTACGGGGTTGAAGAAATGCACCCCCATGAACCGCGCCGGATCGGGCGCGGCCTGCGCCAGCCGGGTGATCGGGATCGACGAGGTATTGCTGGCAAGGATCGCCGTATCCGACAGCGCCTTGCCGACGGTTTCGAAAATCTGGCGCTTGATCGCCTCCCGCTCGGTCGCCGCCTCGATCACCAGATCGCACGGGCCCATCGCCGCCAGATCGCCGATCGGTTCGATCTGCCCCAGTGCGGCATCGGCGTCCGCCTGCGCGATCTTCTCCTTGCTCACCGCGCGCGCGAGTTGCTTGGCGATGCCGTCCTTGCCCGCCTGCGCCCGCTCGACCGATACGTCGGACAGCAGCACGCGATAGCCCGCCTGCGCCGATACCTGGGCGATCCCCGCCCCCATCTGGCCCGCGCCGATCACGCCAATCGTCTTCATCCTGAACGTCCTCTCATTGCGCCTTTGCGGCCTGAACGCGGGAATAGCGCCTTTCGGTCGGCCGTCCATGCCGGTATCGCACCCGCATGCGCCGTTTCCTGCCCCTTGCCCTGCCGCTCCTGCTCCCTGCCTGTAACGCCGATGCGCCCACGCCCGGTCCGACGCCGTCCCCCACCGCCTCGCCAGCACTGCTGACCGACACCGCCACCCCGCCCAAGCCGTTGCCGCTCAAGACGTTCGGCGACTGGGCGGCGGGCTGCGACAATGGCGCGACCTGTCAGGCGGGGTCGCTGGCCCCCGAGGACGGCGAACCGCCCGCCCTTACCATGTCGATCGAACGCGCCGCCGGCCCCGACGCGGGCGTCACCCTGCGCCTGCGCGGCAATGCCCCCGCCCTGCCGCTGACCTTCGCCGTCGATGGCGAAGCGGTCGCGCGCGGCGGCACGGCGCAGGACGACTGGACCGAACTGACGGGCGAACCTGCCCTGGCCCTGACGCGCAAGCTGGCAAACGGCCGGGCGATCACCATCGCCGACGCCAGCGGCAAGACCATCGCCACCCTGTCGCTGATCGGCGCCGCCGCCGCATTGCGCTGGATCGATGCGCAGCAAGGGCGCGACGGCACCATCGGCGCGCTCGCTGCCCCGGGCGAGCGCCCCGACACCCGCCCCGCCCCCGCGCTCCCGGTCGTCCACGCGCCGGTCGTCCGTGGAGAGGCTGCCCTGCTCGACCCGCTGCTCGTCACCCGGATGCGCGAGATGGCGAAATGCGATGCCGACGACCTGCCCCCCGCCACGACCAAACCGCTCGGCAGCCGGACATTGGCGATCATACCCTGCACGGTCGGTGCCTATAACGTCCTGTCGGCGCTGTTCGTCGTCGAACGCGGCGCGGCGGTCCCGGCAAGCTTCGACGCGCCCCCGGCCGGCGATGCGCCCGACGAACAGGCGCTGGTGTTCAACGCCGCATTCGCCGACGGCATCCTCACCGCCGACGCGCGCGGTCGCGGTCTCGGCGATTGCGGCACGACGCAGCGCTACGCATGGGACGGCAGCCGCTTCCGCCTGATCGAACAGCGCGACATGACCGAATGCCGCGGCAATATCGACTATATCCGGACCTGGACCGTGCGGCTGGTTCGCTGATTAAAATTCGCCCTCCCGGCGGGCAGGGCGAGGGTGAAGTCGCCCTACCGCCCCAGCGTCACCACCACCGGATAATGATCCGACGGAAACACGTCCCCCCGCCGCGTATCGACCGTCGCCGCGCGCTTGACCGCGAACCCCTTCACAAACACCCAGTCGATCCGCCGATCGGGCCTGCCGGTAAAGCCGTGGAACGTCGCCTCCGGCCCGGTCCGCACCGGTGCTGTGGCCCACGCGTCGCGCAATCCTTCCGTCATCCGCCGATAGGTCGGACTGTCGGGCACGGTGTTGAAGTCGCCGGTCACCACGACCGGCAGGTCGCCGGCAATCGCCGGGATGCGCGCCGCCAGCAACGCCGCGCCCTTTTCCCGTGCAGCCTCATCTTCGGCGCGATAGGGCAGATGCGTGTTGAACATGGCGAAGCGCCGGCCATCCGCCTCCCGGAAAATCGCCCAGGTCACCATCCGGGGAAAGGGGTGGCCCCAGCTATTGCTGCCCGGCACCCCGGGCGTATCGGACAGCCAGAAATTGCCCCAGCGCTCGACGATCAGCCGATCGGCGCGGTAGAAAATGCCCATATGCTCGTCATCGGCGCGTTCGGCACCGCTGCGCCCGACCCCGATCCAGCGATAGCGCGGCAGGCGCGCGACGACATCGTCGCCCTGCCGCTTGAACAACTCCTGCGTCCCGATCACGTCGGGGTTCGCGCGACGGATCGTCGCCACGGTCAAATCGCGGCGCAATTCCCAGCGGTTTGCGCCGTCGTCGGGCGATGGCATGCGGATATTCAAGCTCATGACCGTCAGGTCGCGCGCGGAAGCGGGCGCAACCACCGCGAGCAGCGCCAAAATGCCCGCGAACAGCCGGATCACGGCGCGATCGGCAGTCCCTGTGCTTCGGCGAGGATTTCGCAGAACGCGCCATCGTCCCCGCACCATTGTTGTTTCGGTGTCCATCCGCCACTGCGTAGCAGCAGCCGCGCATCGCGGTCTCCATATTTGTGGCTGTTCTCGGTGTGGATCGTCTCGCCGGCCTTCATCGCGAAAGCACGGCCGTCGATCGAGAAGGTCACGTCACGCGTCGCGCGCAGATGCATCTCGATCCGTGCGGCATCGTCGTTCCAGCGCGCCTCGTGCTCGAACGCCGCGACCGGCACGTCGCCGCCCAGTTCGCGATTGATCCGGTCGAGCAGGTTCAGGTTGAACGCCGCCGTCACCCCCGCCGCATCGTCATAGGCGGCGACCAGCGTGTCCCGGTCCTTGATCCGGTCGATGCCGATCAACAGCATCGCCCCCTCGCCCAGCCAGTCGCGCATCGCGCGCAACAGCGTCCCGGCCGCGAGCGGTTCCATATTGCCGATCGTCGATCCGGGAAAGAAGCCCAGCTTCGGCAGGTCCGCGACCTCTTCGGGCAACGGCACCGGATGCATGAAGTCGGCCTCGACCGGCAGGACCGGCAGTCCGGGAAACTGGCTGGCCAGCGCCGCCGAGGACGACCGCAGGAAATCGCCCGAGATATCGATCGGGACATAGGCGGCGGGTTCGATGCAGTTGAGCAGGATCGGCGTCTTGACCGACGATCCCGATCCGAATTCGACCACGGCGACGCCATCGCCGACCGCCCCGACCAGTTCGGGACAGATCGTCTTCAGAATCGCCGTTTCCGCCCGCGTCGGATAATATTCGGGCAGCCGGGTATTGTCCTCGAACAGTTCCGACCCCTTGCGGTCATAGAACCAGCGCGCCGGAATCGCCTTTTGCGGCAATGCCAGTCCGGCGAGCACATCGGCACGGAAAGCGGGATCGGCGCGGGTCGCCATCGGTACGTCGTCGCTACGCAGCATCACAGGTCCTTTGCGAGCCGGACGCCGGTGAATTGCCAGCGCTGGTGGGGATAGAAGAAATTGCGGTAGCAGGGGCGGGCATGGCCACGCGGCGTCGCGCAGGAACTCCCACGCAACACGAACTGCCCGCTCATGAACTTGCCATTATATTCGCCGACCG
Source organism: Sphingomonas sp. BL-S-05 (assembly GCF_055521695.1). Taxonomy (NCBI): domain Bacteria; kingdom Pseudomonadati; phylum Pseudomonadota; class Alphaproteobacteria; order Sphingomonadales; family Sphingomonadaceae; genus Sphingomonas; species Sphingomonas sp. BL-S-05. Next base: position 2,410,850 of record NZ_CM145499.1, read on the forward strand.
CGCCTTCGACGGCACGGAAGCGCGGATAGGGGCGGTACGCGCTGCCGGTCCATTGCCACACATCGCCGAAGAACGCCGGGCCGCCGGTCGACGGACGCGGTTCGACGGCATGGGCATGGTCGAGCTGGTTGCCGCCCGCCGGGTCGTGCGACGCGGCGGCCGCCTCCCATTCGAACTCGGTCGGCAGCCGCGCGCCCGCCCAGCTCGCATAGGCATCGGCCTCGAAGAAGCTGACATGGGTGACCGGTGCGGCGGGATCGATCGCACGCCGCCCGTCCAGCCCGAAACGGGTCCACGCCTCGCCCTGGCGCTCCCAATAGAGCGGTGCCTCGATCCGGTTGGCCTGCACCCATGCCCAGCCATCGGCCAGCCACAGTCGGGCGTCGCGATACCCGCCATCGGCGATGAACGCCGCCCATTCGCCGTTGGTGACGGTGCGGTCGGCGATGGCATGCGGGTGGAGTAGCACGTCGTGGCGCGGCCCCTCGCAATCGAAGGCAAAGCCATCGCCGGCATGGCCGACCTGGACGATGCCGCCGCCATGCTCGATCCAGCCGGTCGGCGGCGGCACCGCCACCGGACGCTTCGGCTCGGGTGCGAACATCGCCGGTTCGAGCGGATTTTCACTGAAATGGTGGAGGATATCGGTCAGCAGCAATTCCTGATGCTGCTCCTCATGGTTGCACCCCAGCGCCACCAGTTGCCGCACATCGTCGGAAAGGTCGGGCAGCGCCGCCAGCAACGCAGCGTCGACCGCCGCGCGATAGGCGCGCACCTCGTCGAGGCTGGGGCGCGTCACCATACCGCGCCGCCCGCGCGCATGGCGGCGGCCCTCGGCCTCGTAATAGCTGTTGAACAGGAACGGGAAACGCTCGTCGTGCAGCGTATAGCCGGCGACGTGGTCGCGCAGGACGAAGGTTTCGAAGAACCACGTGGTATGCGCCAGATGCCATTTGGCCGGGGACGCATCGTCCATCGACTGGACGGTCGCATCGGCGTCGGACAACGGCCCGGCCAGCGCGTCGGTCAGCGCGCGGACCTTCGCATATCGGGTGGCGAGCGCCTGGTCGGGCTGTTTGACCGGTGTCGCTCGCATGGGGTGCTCCTATGCCGGCTGGTGGACCCCGCCTGGCACCCACAAAACGTCCCCGCCGCCACTTTGGTTCACCCATCTGGCGTATACGAAGAGGAGATCGGACAACCGATTGATATAGGCCAATAAATTCTGATTAAGGTCCGCCTCGTACGAAGCATGCACCACCGATCGCTCGGCGCGCCGGACGATCGCCCGCGCCAGATGCAGCGCCGCGCCCGCTTCCGTCCCGCCGGGCAGGATGAAGCTGGTCAGCGGCGACAGATCGGCGTTCATCCGGTCGATCGCTTCCTCCAGCGCAGTCACCTGTGCCGGCACGATCCGCAGCGCGCCCACTATGCCCGGCGGGGTCGCCAGGTCCGCGCCATAATCGAACAGGTCGTTCTGCACCCGGCGCAGCAACGCCGTATCGGCATCGCCCAGCGCGACGACGGCGACGCCCAGCGCCGAATTGGCCTCGTCGACATCGCCGATCGCCTGCATCACCGCCGCATCCTTGGCGACGCGCGATCCGTCGACCAGCCCGGTCGTCCCGGCATCGCCGGTCCGCGTGTAGATCTTGTTCAGCTTGATCACTGCGTCAGGTGCGCCCGGCCATGAACAGGATAACGACGACGATCAGAATCGCGATCGCCTGAAACAACACCCGCGCCTGCATCATCCTGTTCGATTTCAGCGCCTGTTCGCTCGGCCCCTCGCCGCGCGCGGCGGCGGTTCCTTCGGCAAGGAAGGATACGATGCCGCGCACCAGCGCGACGACGACCGCGATCATCGCCGCGATCAGCAACAGGACCAGGAACGTGTTCATGGAGGGAAGCTAAGCATTTGCGAGCGCGAATCCAATGGGAAGTCTGCCCTGTCGCACATCGTCGGCGAATGCCTTCCCCTCCACCCCCGCATCACGCAGCGCCGCCAGCGTCGGTGCGCCGTTGCGCTTGGCCAGTCTTTGCCCGTCCGGTCCCAGCAATAGCGGATGATGCCGCCACACCGGCACCGGCAGGTCGAGCAGCGCCTGCAACAGCCGATGGACATGCGTCGCCGCGAACAGGTCGATGCCGCGCACGACATGGGTCACGCCCTGCGCGGCGTCGTCGACCGTCACCGCCAGATGATAGCTGGTCCCGGCATCCTTGCGCGCCAGCACGACATCGCCCTGTGCCAGCGGATCGGCGCGGACCCGTCCGGCCAGTTCGTCGACCCAGTCGAGCGGCCCGACGCGGTCGACAGCCCTCGCCATGTCGATCCGCCATGCGTGCGGTTCGCCCAGCCGCGCCGCCGCGACGTCCGCCGGGATCGCACGGCACGTCCCTGGATAGACGACGCCATCGACCCCATGCGGCGCCGACGCACTCGCCGCCACCTCGCGCGTGATATCGGCGCGGGTGCAGAAACACGGATAGATCAGCCCCATCCCCCGCAACCGGTCGAGCGCTGCGCGATACAGCGCCATCCGCGCCGACTGGAACACGACGTCGCCGTCCCAGTACAGCCCAAGCCATTCCAGATCGGCCAATATTCCCGCGACATGTTCCGGCCGGCTGCGGCCGCCATCGATATCCTCGATCCTGAGCAGCCACCGCCCGCCCGCCGCCCGCGCGCGGTCGTGCGATTCGATCGCGGCCAGCGCATGGCCGGCATGGAGTGCCCCGGTGGGACTGGGGGCAAAGCGGGTGACGACCGTCCCGGTTTGACTTTCGGCCTTGCCCCGTGCTGTCATGTCCGCGTCATCGTTGCCGATCATATCGGCGGCGACGTTTACGCGAGGGGGACTTCATGTACCATCCCGATCGCCTCCGCCATCCCGATGGCTGTCCCGCGCTGGTGCTCAACGCGGACTATACGCCGTTGAGCTATTATCCGCTCAGCGTCTGGCCATGGCAGACTGCGGTAAAGGCCGTGTTTCTCGACCGGGTCGACATCGTCGCCCAATATGACCGCGAAGTGTGCAGCCCGACCGCACGCATCAAATTGCCCTCGGTCATCGCGCTCAAGCAATATGTAAAGCCGTCCGAATTCCCGGCCTTCACCCGCTTCAACCTGTTCCTGCGCGACCGGTTCAGCTGTCAATATTGCGGCGCGACCCACGACCTGACCTTCGACCATGTCGTGCCTCGCGCACAGGGCGGCCGGACGACGTGGGAGAATGTCGCCACCGCCTGCGCGCCGTGCAATCTGCGTAAAGGGGGCCGGACGCCGAAACAGGCGGCGATGCCGCTGCACGTCCAGCCGATCCGCCCGACCAGCTGGCAGTTGCAGGAACAGGGCCGCCGCTTCCCGCCCAACCATCTGCATGAAACGTGGCACGACTGGCTCTATTGGGACGTCGAGCTGGAGGCGTGACCTTCGTCAGCATCACGCGGCTGCGCATCCGGTCGGTGCGGTTCCTGCCGGCGTTCATGATCGACACATGGCTGTCGATGCGGCAGGTCAAGCGCGCGGCGGGCTATCGCGGCGGCGCGCTGCTCGCCGATCGCGATCGCGCCTATTGGACGATGACCGCTTGGGACGATGCCGCGGCGATGCGCGCCTATATGACGTCCGGCCCGCACCGCCGCGCCATGCCCAAGCTGATGCGCTGGTGCGATCAGGCCAGCATTGCGCACTGGACGCAGCAGGACGACACGCTGCCCGACTGGCACGAGGCTGATCGCCGGATGCGCAGCGAAGGACGGGTGTCGAAGGTACATCATGCGGCGGATGGGCATGATCCGATGACGTTCGATGCACCGCGCCGAACCAATGGTCTGCCATTGTCGCCAGTCCGCAGCTTGTAGCGCTACCCCCGCCGTCCTCGCGCACAAGAGCGCCCATAAACGCAAACGTGTTCCAATCGCGGATCGTGGCGTCCAGGCATTCTCGCTCGCGCAAGACCTTTGCCAACCTCCTCTGCCTATCCCGACCCTTCCGTACCCCCGCGCAGGCGGGGGTCCAGAGCCAGGCAAAACAAAGGTTTGTGAGTGTGGCTCTGGATCCCCGCCTTCGCGGGGATACGGTGAGGTGGACTTTCGCAAAAATTCCGCCTGCGCGGCAATGGGTTGCCTGCAGTCGGGCAGCGCGCCCTATTCCCCCTTCGACGTCAGCGGCGGCGTCTGCTGGTGCTGGACCACCGTCCACACGCCATGTTCGATCCAGCGATAGGTCGAGGTGCAATAGGCCAGATACGCCTCGCCGCCCTTATGCGCCTCCGCCTTGTAGGCGACGACGATCAACCCTTCCTGCGGCCGCGCGACCTGTCGTTCGGTCAGCGACACCTGTTCCCAGCGCGGCGTGTCCTTCACCGCATCGATCGCCTGTTGCCCGGTGAAGACGAACGGTGGCGTCGGCAGCACCATCAGGCATTCGTCGTCGACCGATTCCTCGTAATGCGCCGCGTCGGCGGTCCACAGGCTTTCCTCGAAACTCCAGATGCGATCGTCGTCCACGCCGATTCTCCTTGACTGTCCGGCACCTAGCGTTCGGGGGCGCAACCGGTTCCGGTAAGGGTCCATGGCGCACCTTCGGCGGCACGCAACCGCGCTTGCCGAAGCTGTATCAGAACGGTAATACACGGTCGGTATCATGGCTTACGATCCCCCGTCCCCGCCCTCCGGCCCGATCGATCCCAGCCGGATCGGGCGCCTGTCGACCCCGTTGACGGGCGAAGCGCTGGAGCGGCGACGGCGGCTGGCCGCGTTCGACGATGCGCTGGCCGATTACGACCGAAGCTTCCCCGGCATGGGCGAAGCGCCGCCACCACCCCCGCCGCCCGAAGCGCCGCAGACCGCCCGCCGCCGCAAACCGCTCCGCTGGTGGCTGCGCTGGATCATGCGCGGCTTCGGCATCCTCATCATCCTGCTGGTGATCGCCATCGCGTGGCTGGCCTTCACCGCGCCGCTGTCGAAATCGCTCGAACCGCCCGCCCCGCCCTCGATCACGCTGCTCTCGGCCGAAGGCACGCCGATCGCCGAGCGCGGCGCGAATATCGGCAAGCCGGTCGATGCGACCAAACTGCCCGCGCATGTCAGCGAAGCCTTCATGGCGATCGAGGACCGCCGGTTCCGCACCCATTGGGGCATCGATCCCCGCGGCATCCTTCGGGCGATGTGGACCAATACCCAGGCGGGCGGCGTGCGACAGGGCGCGAGCACGATCACGCAGCAGCTCGCCAAGAACGCCTTTCTCGATTCGGACCGGACGGCGGCGCGCAAGCTGCGCGAGGTGCTGATCGCCTTCTGGCTGGAGGCGTGGCTGACCAAGGACGAAATCCTCTCGCGCTATCTCTCCAACGCCTATTTCGGCGACAATGCCTACGGTCTCGACGCCGCCGCCCGCCATTATTTCAGCCGCGCGCCCAAGGACCTGACCGTCGGACAGGCGGCGATGCTCGCCGGGCTGGTCAAGGCCCCCTCGCGCCTCGCCCCCACCGGCAACCTCAAGGGCGCGCGGGCGCGGCAGGCGGTCGTGGTCGGCGCGATGGAGGATGCCGGCTATCTGACCCCGTCCGAAGCGCGCCGGGTCAAGCCCGCCGTGCTGCGCGTCACCGACAACAGCACGCTGCCCTCGGGCACCTATTTCGCCGACTGGGTGCTGCCGCAGGCGCGCGACCGCGCCGGCGGCATCGGTGCCGATCGCAAGGTCGCGACGACGCTCGAAGTCCGTATGCAGCGCGCCGCCGAACGCGCCGTCCGCAATGCGGGCCTGCGCCAGACACAGGTCGCGATCGTCGCCATGCGCCCCGACGGCCGCGTCATCGCGATGGTCGGCGGCAAGGATTACCGCAACAGCCCGTTCAACCGCGCGGTACAGGCGCGGCGGCAACCTGGATCGACCTTCAAGCTGTTCGTCTATCTCGCCGCCATGCGCTCGGGCCTGACTCCGCAGAGCCAGGTGCTCGACGAACCGGTAACGATCGGCGACTGGAGCCCGAAGAACAGCGACGGCCGCTATCTCGGCACCATCACCCTCGAACGTGCCTTCCAACGCTCCAGCAACGTCGCTGCTGCGCGGCTGACCAAGGAAGTGGGGGTACGCAACGTCATCCGTGCCGCCCGCGACCTCGGCATCTCGACGCCGATCGCCAACGAAGCCTCGATCGCGCTCGGCACCTCGACCGTGTCGCTCCTCGAACTCACCAGCGCCTATGCCGCGATCGCGGCGGGCGAGGCGCCGGTCATTCCGCGTGGGCTTGCCGAAAAGGACGAACCGACCTGGCTCGACCGGCTGCGCTCGACCCGCAAGACGCTGTCGCGCGAGGAGCTGGAGGGGATGCGCACGCTGCTCGCCGCGTCGATCCGACAGGGTACCGGCATCGCCGCCAATTTGCCGGTCGAGGCGTTCGGCAAGACCGGCACGACGCAGGACAATCGCGACGCGCTGTTCGTCGGCTATGCCGGCGGCATCGTCGCGGGCGTGTGGCTCGGCAACGACGACAACAGCACCAATCCGGGGCTGGCCGGCGGTGGCCTGCCCGCGCGCATCTGGCGCGACTTCATGCGACAGGCGCTGAACCTGCGCGATCCGGTACCGGTCGCGGCGCCCGAACCCGAACCGATCGACAATGCGATCGACGCGGTACAGGACATGCTCGGCAACCCGTTCGACGCGCCACCGACGATCCAGGGTCCGGGCTTCGACGTCTCGGTCGACCCCGACGGCCAGGTCCGCTTCAACCCCAACGACCGCCGCCGCCGCGAGGAGGAACCGGTACCGCAGGAAGAACGACGCCCGCCGGAAGAGGACGAGCAATAGGGCGCGCGCCGGCCCTTCCCATCGCCATCGCCATCGCCATCGCGAACTGGATCAAGACCTCTGCGAAAATCCCCCGCGCGCCGTACCCCCGCGCCGGCAGGGGTCCAGCTTGTCTCGGAAGTTGCCGTCCTCCGACCCACTATGTACCCCCGCGCAGGCGGGGGTCCAGGGCCAAGCAAAACAACGGTTTGTGTGTGTGACTCTGGATCCCCGCTTGCGCGGGGATACGAAAATGAAGACCCTCGCAACGGTCTCGAACCATTTCCGCGTGACCGGATGCCCAGCGCCCTTAAGCGATGACCCCCCCGGTTGACCCCCGCCCCCCATACGCCCAAGGCATCGCCATGCGCTTCTTCTCCGACAATGCCGCCCCCGCCTGCCCCGCCGTGCTCGACGCGATCGTCGCCGCGAACGGACAGGACACCGCCTATGACGGCGACGGCTTGAGCAAGCGGCTCGACGCGCGCTTCGGCGAACTGTTCGGCTGCGAGGTCGCGGTGCTGTGGGTGCCGTCGGGCACCGCCGCCAACTGCATCGCGCTGGCCGCGATGTGCCCGCCGCATGGCGGCATCGTCTGCCACCACGACGCCCATATCCAGAATGACGAGGGCGGCGCGCCCGAATTCTACACCCATGGCGCCAAGCTGATGCTGCTGGACGGCGACGGCGCGAAGCTCTCGCCCGATGCCATCGAAGCCTATCTGACAACGATCCGCGACGACGTGCATCAGGTCCAGCCGCACGCCATCTCGATCACCCAGGCGACCGAAGCCGGCCGCGTCTACACCCCCGACGAAGTCGCCGCGATCGGCGCGGTCGCCCGTGCGCGCGGTCTCGGCCTGCACATGGACGGCGCGCGCTTCGCCAATGCCGTCGCCCATCTCGGCTGCACGCCCGACGAAGTGACGTGGAAAGCCGGGGTCGACGCGCTGTCGTTCGGCTTCATCAAGAATGGCGGCATGTCGGCCGAGGCGTTGGTCTTCTTCCGCCCCGAACTGGCGAAGGTCGCCCGCTATCGCCGCAAGCGCGCCGGGCTGCTCGCGTCGAAGGGCCGCTTCCTCGCCGCGCAGTTGCTGGCGATGCTCGACGACGATGTCTGGCTCGCCAACGCCCGCGCCGCCAATGCCGGGGCGGCGATGTTGGCACGGGCGGCGGGTGAGCGGCTGGTCCATGTCGTTGAGGCGAACGAGGTCTTCCTGCGCCTGACCGCCGACGAAGCCGCCGCGTTGCGGGCGCAAGGCTTCGATTTCTACGACTGGGGCGTCGGTCAGGCGCGGCTGGTCGTCGCCTGGGATCAGGATGCGGCCACCGTCCGCCCGCTGGCCGACGCGATCGCGGCGTTGTCGTCCGATCCGGCAAAGCCGGCTCGGGTCGGTACCGGCCCGCTCCCCCACCCGGCCACCCAGTCAGGATACGCTGTGGGTGGCCGGGTGGGGGAGCGGGCCGGTACCGCCTTCACGCAAGTGGATCAGACAACGTGACCGACACACCGCGTTCGGCGACGCCGGCGGTCCTCATTCCGTTCGGCATCGTCACCCTGATCTGGGGATCGACCTGGATCGTGATCCGCGACCAGCTCGGCATCGTCCCGGCGTCGTGGTCGGTGACCTATCGCTTCCTGATCGCCGGCATCGTCATGCTGCTCTGGGCATGGCAGCGCGGGGACCGGATCGCGGTCGATCGCCGGGGACTGCTGTTCGCCGCCGGCCTCGGCCTCGCGCAATTCTGCCTCAACTTCAATTTCGTCTACCGCTCCGAACAATATGTCACCTCGGGGCTGGTCGCGCTGATGTACGCGCTGTTGATCGTGCCCAATTCGATCCTCGCGCGCATCTTCCTCGGCCAGCGCATGGGGCGGCAATTGCTGGTCGGATCGGCGATCGCGCTGGCCGGCGTGGCCTTGCTGTTCGTCCATGAGGCGCGCGAGCATCCCGAAAACGGCGCGGCGGTGCTGATCGGTCTCGGCATCGCGCTGGCCGGTGTCTTCTCCGCCTCGGTCGCCAATGTCATGCAGGCGACGCCGACCGCCAAAGCCTATCCGATGGTGCCGCTGCTCGGCGTCGCGATGCTGATCGGCACGGCGATGGATGCGACCTATGCCGCCGCGACGGTCGGGCCGCCGGTGTTCGACTGGCGCTGGTCCTATGTTGGCGGGCTGCTCTATCTCGGCATCGTCGCCTCGGCGGTCGCCTTCACCTTGTATTTCGGGCTGATCCGCACGATCGGCCCGGCCAAGGCAGCCTATAACGGCGTCGTCGTGCCGGTCATCGCGATGCTGCTGTCAACTTTGTTCGAAAATTATCGCTGGTCGCCGCTCGCCGGGGCCGGGGCGGCGCTGGCGCTGGCCGGGCTGGTCGTCGCGCTCAGGGCGCGCAGGCCGAACCGGTAATCGGGATAGTCGGGCGCCCAGCCCAGCACCCGCTTCGCCTTGCCGTTCGCGACCCGCCGATTCTCGCCATAAAAGGCACGCGCCATCGGACTGAGCGTCTCCAGCGCGACGAACGGCGGCGGCTCCAGCCCCAGCAACCGCGCCGCATATTCGACGACCTCGTTCTGCGACGCCGGCACATTATCGGATAAATTATACGAACCCGGTTCCGCCGACAGCCCGTACGTGACACCTTTGGCAACATCCGCAACATGCACCCGGCTGAACACCTGTCCGGGGCAATCGACCCGGTGCGCCTCCCCCGCCGCCACCCGCTCCAGCGGCGACCGTCCCGGCCCATAGATACCCGGCAGCCGGAACACCCGCGCCCCAAGGTCCAGCCACGCCCGATCGGCCGCATTGCGGTTGGCCCGCCGCCCGGCGATCGGGGTGCGCTCATCGACCCAGCCGCCCCCGGCATCGCCATAGACACCGGTCGACGACAGATAGGCCAGCGTCGGTCTTGCCAGCAATTCCCGGTAGTTGGTCAGTACCGGATCACCCTCCCCATCGGGCGGCACGCTCGACAGGATGGCGGTCGCTTGAGCCGCCTCGAACCGCACCCGGTCGCGATCGGCAAAGGCGATGCTGCCGTCGCGCCCATCGCGCGTCGTGCCCACGACCCGCCACCCCCGCGTCTCCAGCCGCGCCGCGATCGCCCGCGACGTGTACCCCATGCCGAAGATCAGCAGCCGGCTCACTTCGCCCCGTAACCGTCGTACAACACGCCGAAATAATCGCCCTTGTTCCACCGCGGCCGGTCGTCGGCATTGGCCAGGTCGAGCGCGATGTCGTGGTTGATCGCGACGAACACCCGCCCCGCCGTCCAGTCGAACGTCTGGTACATGTCGTCGCCCGGCTGGTGATAGCGCTTCTCCAGAAAGTCCGCGACCGCCGCCTTGCCCGGTCCCGCCCAGCCGGTATCGAGCGAGACCGACGGCACGCCGGCCTTGACGAAGCTGTAATGGTCCGACCGGACGAAGATCGCTTCTTCCGGCTCGGGATCGGGGCTGAGCGCGATGCCGCGCCTGCCCGCCGCCCGTGCCACGGCGTCCGCGACGGTCGAATGGTCGGCCCCGATCGCGACCATGTCCTGAAAGCGGTAGGACAGGATCGGCATGTCGAGATTGACGTCGGCGACGATCGCGCCCCTGGGCACGGTCGGGTTCATCGCGAAATATTCGCTGCCGATCAGCCCCTTCTCCTCCGCCGTCACGCTGACGAAGATCAGGCTGCGGCGGGGCTTGCGCGGATCGGCGGTGAATTGTTTCGCGACCTCGATCATCGCCGCGGTGCCGACGCCATTGTCCATCGCGCCGTTGTTGATGACGTCGGCCCCCTTGGGCAGCGTCGGGTCGGTCGACAGGCCGATATGGTCGAGATGCGCCGACAAGGCGACATATTGGTCGCGGAGCGCGGGATCGCTGCCCGGCAGGATGCCGACGACATTGGCGCTGTCGAAGCGTCTGGTCTTCGACCGCTGGCGCGTCGTCACCTGCACGCCGGTCGCACCGCGCGGCACCGGCGTGCCCGCCGCTTCCGCCTTCAGCACCGTCGGCCAGTCGATCGCCGATCCGGTGAACAGCTTGGCCGCGCCCGACGCGCTCAGCCAGCCGATCGACGGCGCGGCGGCCCCGGCGACCTGCGCGCGACCGTCCTTGCCGACCCACGTCATGCGCGGACTGCGATAGATCGACATGAGGTAGCTGAACGGATAGCGTTTCGACTGTTCGTCGGTCTCGATCTGGAGCACGCCGATCGCACCATGCGCCGCCGCGTTGGCGCGTTTCGTATCACCGCTGGCCAGGTGCGCGCGGATCTCGCTCGGCAATTTGGCGGGCGCACCATAGAAATAGGCGACGATCTTCCCGCGCACGTCCAGCCCGGCATAATCGTCGATGCCGTTCGCCGCATCGGTCACGCCCTGCCCGACGAACACCACCTCGCCCGACCGCCGCAGATCGGGTTCGAGGAAGCTGGTCGAGGTCAGGTAATCGGACCCGAAGGTCAGTGCCGGCCGCCCCGCCGCCGTCAGCTTCCCCTTCCCCGCCGGCACTGCCGAGATGAGCGGCACGCGTTGCAGATAGCTGCCGTCGTCGCCACCCGGCTTCAGCCCGGCGGCGCGCATCTGATCCGCGACATAGGCGGCGGCCCGATCATATTCGGGGGTGCCGGGTTCGCGTCCCTTCATGTCGTCGGCGGCGAGGAACGCGACATGCGCCCGCATCGCCGCCTCCTCCGGGGTCAGCGGCGCGGTCTGGGCGAGCGCGCCGGTCGATGCCAGCAACAGCGCGAGCGGAAGGAGGCGCATGGGAGTCCTTTTTCAAACGCAATGATACCCGTCATTCCAGCGAAGGCTGGAATCTCCCGGTGGCGAAGCGCGACCTTCCCCACCGGAAGGCCCCAGCCTGCGCTGGGGCGACGTCGTCGGGGAAGGGACGCCCCCCTACCGCTACTTCGCGCCGTAGCCGTTATACAGCGTCCCGAAGAAATCGCCCTTGTTCCATGCCGGCCGTGCGGGCGCGTCGGCGATTTCGCGGGCGATCTGATAATTGACGTTGATGAAGCGTTCGCCCGATTCCCAGTCGATCGGCGGACCCTGCACCACTTCGTCGGACGGTTTGTGATAGTTGTTGGCGAAGAACGCGTCGACCGCCGCCTTGCCCGGCCCCGACGTGCCCGGCCACAGGAAGACCGACGGCACGCCTTGTTGCACAAAGCGATAATGGTCGGAGCGCACGAACAGCGCCATTTCCGGCATCGGATCGGGCGAGAAGCTCACCCCCGCCGTCGCCGCCGCGCGCTTGACGATATCGCCGAGGCTCGACCGGACCGCGCCGAAGGCGATGACGTCGGTGAATTTGTAGGTGATGATCGGCATGTCGAGATTGACGTCGGCAACGATCCGCGCCTTGTCGATCGTCGGGTTGTTCGCGAAATAGTCAGAGCCGACCAGCCCCTTTTCCTCGGCGGTGACCGCGAGGAACAGGATCGAGCGCCTGGGCGCCTTGCCCGCAGCCTTGAAGCGCTTGGCCTCCTCGATCAGCGAGGCGATGCCCACCGCATTGTCCATCGCGCCGTTATAGATGGTGTCGCCCTTGGCATTGGGCGCGCCGACGCCGACATGGTCGAGATGCGCCGATAGCACCACCGTTTCCGGCGCGACCGACGGGTCGCTGCCCGGCAGGATACCCGCGACGTTGTAGCTCGGCAGCTTCTTGGTCGCGGTCTTGATCGACACGGTCATGGTCGGCTTGAGCGCGACGGCGCGGAACTTGCCCTTGCCCGACAGCGCCGCTGCCGCCTTGGCCCAGCTGGTGCCCGATCCCGCGAACAGCTTTTCCGCGCCCGCTGCGCCGATGGTGGCGATGGTCGGTACGCCGCCGCCCATGACATGGCCGACGCCGTCCGCGCCCGCCCAGCTGACGCTCGGGCTGTCGTACATCCCGGCCATCTTGCTCATCGGCATGCGCGCCGCCGCGTCGGGCGTCTGCAGCGAGATTACCGCCACCGCACCCTTGGCCTTGGCGATCGCCGCCTTGGTCGCGATGCCGCCGAAATGCGCCGCTTCCTCGCTGTCCAGCCCCTCGGGCGCGCCGCGCACCACCGCCACGATCTTGCCGCGCACGTCGACGCCGGCATAATCGTCGCGACCCGGCCGGACGATGCCGTATCCGACATAGACGACCTTGCCCTCGGTCATCGATTCCGGCGCCTGCGGATTGATGCCGGGCAGATAGTCCTCGCCAAAGGTCAGCGGCCGGCCGTTCAGGCTCACCTGCCCCTTGTCGGCGGCGTTCATGCGGATCAGCGGCACCTTCTGCAGATAGCTGCCGTCATCGCCCGCCGGGCGCAGCCCCGCCGCATAGAATTGCGATGCGACATAATTGGCGGCGATATCATATTCGGGCGACCCGGCATCGCGCCCGCGCATCGCGTCGCTCGCCAGGAACATGACATGCGCCTTCATCGCCGCCTGTGCCGCGGGCAGTTCCGCATTCACTTCCGTATTACGCGCCGTCAGTTCGGCGGCGGTGAGGGCGGGAGCCGGGGTCTGCGGCGCGTTCTGCGCGATTCCGGCGGTGCTGATGAGAAGACCGAGCAACAAGGCTGGACGGAACATTGGAATCCTTCGACAAGCGAACATAGATACAGGCGTAGCCAATGGCGTGGCCCCACGCAACGACGGCACGAACGCGATGGGAACGGGTGAGAAGATGATGGTCGATGCGATGCGTACCCCCACGGCTCCGCCCGTCATCCGCCGTAGCGACTATCGTGCGCCTGAATGGCATGTGCCCGATATCGCACTGGAATTCGACTTGGACCCTCGCGGCACGCGGGTGCGGGCGACGCTGTCGGTGCAACGGAACGGCACCGGTCCGCTGCGCCTCGACGGCGACGGACTGACCCCCTTGTCGGTGGCGGTCGACGGCACCGCCCGCAACGACTGGCGGCTGGAGGACGGCGCGCTGATCCTCGACCTGCCGGGCGACGCCCACGAAATCACGACCGAGGTCGAGATCGAGCCGCAAGCCAACACCCAGTTGATGGGCCTGTACGCATCGGGCGGCAATCTCTGCACCCAGTGCGAGGCCGAAGGGTTCCGCCGCATCACCTTCTTCCCCGACCGCCCCGATATCCTCAGCCGCTACCGGGTGAAGATGACGGCGGAAAAGGCGCGTTTCCCGGTGCTGCTCGCCAATGGCGATCCGGTGGCGTCGGGCGATCTGGACGACGGACGCCACTGGGCCGAATGGCACGATCCCTTCCCGAAGCCCTGCTATCTCTTTGCGCTGGTCGCGGGCGATCTGGTCGCCAATCGCGCGCAGTTCGTCACCGCCTCTGGGCGGGAGGTCGAACTCGGCATCTGGGTACGCGAACCCGATCTGGCCAAGACCGACCATGCGATGCGCGCGCTGAAAACGTCGATGGCATGGGACGAACGCGTCTATGGCCGCGAATATGACCTCGACGTGTTCAACATCGTCGCGGTCGACGATTTCAATTTCGGGGCGATGGAAAACAAGGGGCTGAACATCTTCAATAGCCGCTACATCCTTGCGGACCCCGACACCGCGACCGATTACGACTATGACGGCATCGCCGCCGTCGTCGCGCACGAATATTTCCACAACTGGTCGGGCAACCGCGTCACCTGCCGCGACTGGTTCCAGCTCTCGCTTAAAGAGGGCTTCACCGTCCTGCGCGATCAGCAATTCTCGGCGGACCAGGGGTCGGCGGCGGTCAAGCGGATCGAGGATGTCCGCAGCCTGCGCGCATCGCAGTTCCCCGAGGATGCCGGCCCGCTCGCCCACCCGATCCGCCCCGATTCCTATCAGGAGATCAGCAACTTCTACACCGCCACCATTTATAACAAGGGGGCGGAGGTCGTGCGTATGATCGCGACGATCCTGGGCGAGACCGCGTTCCGTGCCGGTACCGACCTGTATTTCAGCCGCCATGACGGGACGGCGGCGACCTGCGAGGATTTCGTGGTGGCGATGGAGGATGCGTCGGGCGTCGACCTGTCGCGCTTCCGCCGCTGGTACGAACAGGCCGGCACCCCGCGCGTCACCGCGACGCTGGCGCACGAAGCCGGCGGCGGACGCGCGACGCTGTCGCTGACGCAGAGCATACCGCCGACCCCGGGACAGGGGACCAAGCTGCCGATGGTCCTGCCGCTCAAGGTCCGGCTGTTCGGCGCGGAGACCGGCCGGCCGCTCAGCGAGGAACAACTGTTCCTGCTCGACGAGGAACAGGGATCGATCACCTTCGAAACCGTCACCGAACGTCCGGTCCTGTCGATCAATCGCGGCTTTTCGGCACCGGTGATCGTCGAGACCGATCGCGGATCCGCCGACCTCGCCTTCTTGAGCGCGCAGGACGACGATCCCTTCGCCCGGTACGAAGCGATGCAGCAACTGATGCTCGACACGCTCGTCGCCGCGGTCGCCAGCGGGCATGGCGACCATGCGGCGGTGATCGAGGCGGTCGGCAACACTTTGGCCGACGACCGGCTCGACCGTGCATTCATCGCCGAGGCAGTACTGCTGCCCTCCGACAGCTTCATCGGCGACCAGATGGGGGTGGTCGATCCCGACGCGATCTTTACGGCGCGCGAGGCACTGCGCGCCGATATCGGCCGGGCGCTGCTGGTCGAATGGCGCGCCGCCTATGCCGGAACCGAGGCCGACGTGTTCGAATATAGCCCCGATGCCAAGGGCAAGCGGCGGCTGCGCACCGTGGCGCTCGGCTATATCGCGGCATCGGGTGCGACCGATGCCGACGACATCGCCTTTGCCCAGTTCCGCCACGCCGACAACATGACCGACCGGCAGGGTGCGCTGATGACACTGGTCAATTCCGATTCGGACAGCCGCATCGCCGCGCTCGACATCTTCTACAACCGGTATCGCGACAATGCGCTGGTGCTCGACAAATGGTTCACGACGCAGGCGCTGTCGACGCGCGCCGATGCGTTCGAACAGGTCGCGGAGCTTGCCGGGCATCGCGACTTCACCCTGACCAACCCCAATCGCGCCCGCGCGCTGATCGGCGCGTTCAGCATGAACCAGAAGGCGTTTCATCGTGCCGACGGCGCCGGATACCGGTTCCTTGCCGACCAGTTGATCGCGCTCGACCGGATCAATCCGCAGACCGCCGCGAAGATGCTGCCGCCGCTCGGCCGCTGGCGGCGGTTCGATTACGCGCGCGGGGGCCTGATGCGCGCGGAGCTGGAGCGGATCCTGTCGGTGCCGGGCCTGTCGAAGGATATGCTGGAACAGGTGGGCAAATCGCTGAACTGATCCGGCGCCCCGCGGAGCAGGTCTTGGCCGCACCAAATATTAAACTCCCGCGGCTACATCAGGCCGCGTGGGCGGCCAATCCCGGTCGCGGGGGGTCGTCGATGAGCAAGCGGGTGCAACGGGTGTCGGTCGTGTTCGGCACGCGCCCCGAAGCGATCAAGCTGTTCCCGCTGATCCATGCACTGCGCGCGCATACCGGCTTCGACTGTCGCGTCGTGGTGACCGCACAGCATCGCGAGATGCTCGATCAGGTGCTCGCCTTTGCCGGCATCGTCCCCGATATCGACCTGAACATCATGACCGCCGGCCAGTCATTGGACGGCCTGACCGCGCGACTGCTCGACGCGCTGGGGCCGGTGTTCGACGCGGAGAAGCCCGACCGGGTGATCGTGCAGGGCGATACCGCGACCGCGATGGTCGCCGCCCTTGCCGCTTACTATCGCAAGATACCGGTCGCGCATGTCGAGGCCGGCCTGCGCAGCCACAATATCTATCATCCCTGGCCCGAAGAGGTGAATCGCAAGATCGTCGGCAGCATCGCCGACCTGCATTTCGCCCCGACCCGAACCGCCGCCGACGCGCTGCTGGCGGAAAATGTGCCGCCGTC
This sequence comes from Sphingomonas sp. BL-S-05, assembly GCF_055521695.1. Taxonomy (NCBI): domain Bacteria; kingdom Pseudomonadati; phylum Pseudomonadota; class Alphaproteobacteria; order Sphingomonadales; family Sphingomonadaceae; genus Sphingomonas; species Sphingomonas sp. BL-S-05. The sequence goes on from NZ_CM145499.1 coordinate 2,427,514, forward strand.
GCGGGTGCAGGTCACCGGCAATACCGTGATCGACGCGCTGCACCTCGCGCGCGAACGGATCGCCGCCGATCCACGGCATGGCGCCGGGCTGGACGCGATTGCCGAACGGTTCGCGGGCAAGCGCATCCTGTTGGTCACCACCCATCGCCGCGAGAATTTCGGCGACGGCATGGCAAGCATCGCCCGCGCCATCGCCCGCATCGCCGGGCGCACCGATATCGGCGTCGTCTTTCCGGTGCATCCCAATCCGCAGGTGCGCGGGGTGATGGCGGCGATGCTCGGCGACCACCCGCGCGTCGCGCTGATCGATCCGCTGGACTATCCGCATTTCGTCCGCCTGCTCGACCTGTGCTACCTCGTGCTTACCGATTCGGGCGGGGTGCAGGAGGAGGCGCCGGGCCTCGGCAAGCCGGTGCTGGTCCTGCGCGAGACGACCGAACGTCCCGAAGGGGTCGCCGCCGGCACCGCCCGGCTGATCGGATCGGACGAGGACCGCATCGTTGCCGAAGTCACGCGGCTGCTCGACGACGTGCAAGCCCATGCCGCCATGGCGCGGGCGCATAATCCCTTCGGAGACGGCCATGCGTCCGCACGCATCGTGGAGACACTCTATGCTTGAACAGCGGATCACCGCCGCCACCAGCTATGACGTGTGCGTCGTGGGCCTCGGCTATATCGGCCTGCCGACCGCCGCCGTCGTCGCCCGGTCGGGTGCGCGCGTCATCGGCATCGACGTCAGCCAGCGCGTGGTCGACACCGTCGCGCGCGGCGACATCCATATCGAGGAGGCCGATCTCGACACGCTGGTGCGCGACGTCGTGCTGCTCGGGCGGCTGACCACCGCGACGACGCCCGCCCCGGCCGATGTGTTCGTCATCGCCGTGCCGACCCCGTTCGGCCCCGGTCATGCGCCCGACCTGTCCTATGTGCTCGACGCCACGCGTGCGATCGCGCCGGTGCTGGCGCCGGGTAATACCGTCATCCTCGAATCGACGTCGCCGGTCGGCACCACCGAACAGATCCGCGACCTGCTCGCCGAACTGCGCTCCGATCTGTCGCTGCCCGGCCTGTCGGATACGCCCGATATCGCTGTCGCCTATTGCCCCGAGCGGGTGCTGCCGGGGCGGATCATCCTCGAACTCGTGTCGAACGAGCGCTCGATCGGCGGCATCACGCCGGCCTGTGCGGAGGCGGCGTGCGATTTCTACCGCCGTTTCGTGGAGGGGGCCTGCACCGTCACCACCGCGCGCACGGCGGAAATGGTCAAGCTGGTCGAAAATACCAGCCGCGACGTCGCCATCGCCTTTGCCAACGAACTGTCGATCGTGTGCGACCGGATGGACCTCAACGTCTGGGACGTGATCGAGCTGGCCAACCGCCATCCGCGCGTCAACATCCTGAAGCCCGGCCCCGGCGTTGGCGGGCACTGTATCGCGGTCGACCCGTGGTTCATCGTCGATGCCGCGCCCGAACAGACCCCGCTGATCCGCACCGCGCGCGAGGTGAATGACGGCAAGGTCGACCATGTCGTCGCGCGCGCTTCGGCAATGCTCGACGCCACGCCGGACGCGCGCGCGTCGCTGCTGGGATTGGCGTTCAAGGCCGATATCGACGACCTGCGCGAAAGCCCGGCGGTGAAGGTCGCCGCCGCGCTGATCGCGCGATATGGCGACCGGATCGACCTGGTCGAACCGTTCGTCGACAGCCTGCCCAAGGCGCTGGCTGGCGGGCGGCTGGTGTCGCTGGAGGACGGGCTGGCGAACGCGATCCAGGTCGTGCTGGTCGACCATAGCGTTTTCAAGCGGGTGCCGGCGGAGGCCCGGGCGGGCAAGCAGATCTATGACACGCGCGGGATGTGGCGCTGAATTTCGTTCACGCGAAGGCGCGAAGAATAATTTCGCGCAAAGGCGCAAAGGACGCTGAGGTGTTGTGGAGCAGGCCAGTTCGGCCTGTCTGGCGCAGCCTTTTCTTTCCCGCCCCCTGTTGATTAAGGGCTGCTTTCGCAGCGAACGCTACCTCTCAGCGTCCTTTGCGCCTTTGCGCGAAAGTCAAACCTTCTTCCCAGCGCTTACCGGTGAACCAACCTACTTGTTCCGAAACTTCGTCCACAAATGCCGCGCCAGCATCGCCGGCGGCATCCGCAGCCAGTGCGAGCGGACGTAGAAGCCGAACTCGATCCCCTTGTGCCGCAACCGCCCCCAGCCGTCGCGCGCCAGCAGCCGCCGGGCGAACAGGGCATCGGACGCAACCGGAGCAAACCCGTCCACCGGCGTCGCATAGATACGCTTCGCCAGCCGCAGCGCGCGCGCCGTCGCCGGGACCAGATCATGCCGCCCGGCGCGCGCCATCAGCCGCTCGACAAGACCGGCATCGTCGAACTCGCGGACCAGCCGGTCGATATCCCACAGGTTGCGCAACCCGCCCTGCAAATCGCCATCGGCGAACAGATGCGCGGCGGCATGGATGACCATGTCCTCGCCCGACAAGACCGACAGCCCGTTGCCGAGCGGCACCGCATCGGCGATCAGCAGCGCCGCATCGGGCGTCGGCCGCGCGGTCGGCGGCAGGATCGTGTGGTGGACATCGATCATCCGATCCCGATCCCGGTGGATCAGCGGCGGCAGTTCGTGCATCCACCGCCGATAATAGGCGTCGTCATAAGGGTCGGGCTTCACCCATTCCCACCCCGCCGCCAGCAGCGCCGCCTCGACCGCGTCGAGGCTTTCGCGCGGCACCAGGATGTCGAGGTCGCCGATCGACCGCCCCCGCCCCGCATCCAGCCCGGCGGCGACGAACGCCGTTCCCTTCAGCAACACCACCGGCACGCCAAGCGGCGCGAGCGCGCGGCGCGCCATTTCCGCCTCCCACAGTGCCGCCACCCGCCCCTGTTCGGCCGACGCCCGCGCATCGGCCATGATCCGTACAGCCGCTGGCGGAATCGGCAACCCGTCCAACCGCACCGCCAGCGACCCGATCAACTGCTCCGCCCGCGCCGCCGCGATCAGCGCATTCCACGCGTCCGACGACAGCGCCGTCGCCCGGGCCGGATCGGTCAGCACCGAAGCGACCAGCGAACCGCTCATGCGAGTTCACGCCACAAACGCTCGACCAAGGCAATGCCGCTATCGGTGTCGGCATAGTCGATCGCCCGCACCGGCACATCCTGCACCAGCCGCCCGAGCGTCGCGAAGCCACGCTCCCCCATCGCGACATAATTGGTCGATGCCTGGGTCAGCCGCACGAACGTCTCCGCCGCGCCGACCGCTCGCACCGCCTCCACCGGACCGAAGGTCGGGAACAGCAGCAACGCCGGCACCGCCGGGCGATCCATCGCCGCGATCGCGGTCGCATCGGGGACCAGATGCCGGATATCCCCCTTGGGCGTGCCCGCCAGCAACGGCCCGAACCGCGCTTGCTCTGCGGCGCGTTGCAGCACCGCGACGCTCTCGTTCTTCAGGCTGATGAGCCGCGGAAACGCATGGAGCAGCCCGGTCGCCGGATCGACCAGCGCGAACTCGTCGCCCATCAGCCGCCAGCCGCGCGTCATCAGCAGCGCGGCGAGCGTCGACTTGCCCGCCCCCGACACCCCGCTCAGCAACAATGCCCGTCCATCGCGCTCGACGACGGAGGCATGGAGCAACAGAAAGCGTCGCTGCGCCAGCGCCATCTGCAAGTTCATCCCCATCTCCGCCGCCAGCAACCCCTGTGCCAGCGGCAGGGGCAGCGCATCGGGCAGCATATAGTCGCCGCCGATCGTCACCGCCGGCCGGACGAAACGCCGCCACGGCCGCGCCGCGAACAGGCGGACGTTGAAATCGACGATCCCGTCGTCCGGCAGCGGATAGTCGCGATACAGGTCGCCCAGCGCCGCGATCGGTGCACGCCAGTCGCTGCCGATGCGGAACCCGACCGGGCCGATCCGCAGCGTCCGGCTAAACCGCATCGCGCGTCACCAGCCCGATCGCCGCCAGTTCGTCGAGCCGCGCGGTCAGCGCCGCCAGATCGCCATCGGGCAGTTCGTATCGCTCGGCCAGCGCCGCCAGCAATTCCCCGGGCGTCAGCGGATCGGCCAGCAGGTCGAGCATTTCCGGCACCGGCGGCGCGACCACATGCGTCTGCCCCGATGCGCGATGATAGATCGCGGTCAGCGGATCGAGCGACAGGATCAGGAGATGCCCCGGCGGCGGCGCGCGATAGCGTGCGCCCATGCGCGTCAGCCGCGCGGCATCTGCAACGATGCGAAGCAGGTGAAGCCGCTGGTCCCGTTCTGCAACCGCTGGACATATTTCATATAGGCGCGGGTCGTGTCGCCATCGGCACCGGGCAGGTTGGCGCCGTTCATCGCACGCTTCACCTCTTCGCCGGTGAACGGGCGGTTGGCACCCGGAAAGGCGCCCGGCGTGCCGGGTGCGACGACGCTGCCATCGGCATCGATCATCTGACCACGTCTGGCATTGTCGGGCACCGGGATTTCGCAGGTCATCACCGACGCCTGGGTCTGCGCCAGCGCCGGCCGGATCGACACCACCGCCGACGCGCCTGCCGCTCCGATCAGCAGCGTGCGCCGCGTGGTCGCGGCACCGGGCGTGACGGGGGGATGCGGATCATCGGCCATCGGCGCATCTTCCCGAACCTGCGCGATTACGCAATCGTAAAGACGGACGCTGGCTTACGGCGGCACTTGCGCCTAATCGGGGCCGATGGACGAATTCGGCCCCCGCCTGCCCCTCGCCCTCGCCGTTGCGGTCGGCGTCGCCCTGCTGGCCTTTCTGCTGGGCGCGGGCATCAATGCGAGTGCGGTCGTGCTGGTCGGTGCGGTCGCGGCGGTGCTGGTCGCCGGGCTGCACGGCCCCGATCGCAGCAGCGGCGAATCGCCCGACACCGCCCGCCAGCACGGTGCCGCCGCGACCCAGGCGGCGATCGACGCGATCGACGAACCGATCCTCGTCATCGCCGCCGGCCATGTCGATGCCGCCAATCCGGCGGCGCGCGCGCTGCTCGGCCAGCATATCGTCGGCGGCGACGTCCGCCTTGCCATCCGCCACCCCGCCGCCGCCGAACGGCTGTTCGGCAATAGCGACGACCCGGAACCGGTCGGGCTGGTCGGACTGGGTTCGCGCGACCAGAGCTGGGAAATGCGGGTGCGCCCGCTCGGCGGCGAACGGCGGCTCGTCCACCTGGGCGACCGGACCGGCAACCGCGCGACGGAGCGGATGCGCGTCGATTTCGTCGCCAATGCCAGTCACGAACTGCGTACCCCGCTCGCCTCGCTGCTCGGCTTCATCGAAACGCTGCGCGACGAAGCGGGCGAGGATGCGGGCGTGCGCGAACGTTTCCTGAAGGTCATGAACGACGAAGCGCGGCGGATGCAGCGGCTGATCGACGACCTGATTTCCCTGAGCCGGATCGAGGCGGAGAAATACCGGCCGCCCGACCAGTCGGTCGACCTGTCGGCGATGCTGCGTGCCGTCCGCGACGAATTGAGCGCGACCAATCCCGCGCGTGGTGCCGACCTGTCGCTGCTGGTCGAACCGGCGGTGACGGTAATCGGCGACCGCGCGCAATTGTCGCAGCTGCTGCACAATGTCATCGGCAATGCCATGAAATATGGTCGTGCCGGTACGCCGGTCGAAATTCGGCTGACGCCGCGCGATACCATGGCCGAACTGGTCGTCCGCGATCATGGCGAGGGGGTGGCGATCGATCATCTGCCGCGTCTGACCGAGAGATTTTATCGTGTCGATTCAGGACGCAGCCGGGCGCTGGGCGGCACCGGCCTCGGCCTTGCCATCGTCAAGCACATCGTCGAACGCCATCGCGGGCGGCTGGATATCGGCAGCGTCGTCGGCGACGGCACGACGGTCAGCGTGTTGCTGCCGCTTCACGCTGTCATGAAGCCGTAACGCCATGGTAACAGAGCACGGCGGAGCGTCGCGAATGACCGTATACGCATCTGGAAACCGGAACCGCATGACCCGTCGGATCGCGTCCGCCTTGACCCTCGTGCTCGCGCTGTCGGCGTGCGAGCCGCAGACGTCGCGCGACCATATCCGCGTCGTCGGGTCGTCGACCGTCTATCCCTTCACCACCGCCGTCGCCGAGATGCTGGTGAACGCCAATCCCGATCTGCGCGCGCCGCTGGTCGAATCGACCGGCACCGGCGCCGGCGCGGCACTATTCTGTGCCGGCGTGGGACCGCAGCATCCCGATATCCTCGACGCATCGCGCCGGTTGAAGAAGTCGGAATATGCCGCCTGCCAGTCGCACGGCGTGAAGGATATCATGGAGGTGCAGGTCGGCGTCGACGGCGTGGCACTGGCCGAATCGAACAACGGCCCCAAGCTGCAACTTACCAAGCGTGACGTCTATATGGCGCTGTCGGCCAATCCGCTGGGCAAACCCAATAGCGCGCGGATGTGGAACCAGATCAACCCGGCACTGCCCGCGATCCCCATCCAGTTCTTCGGCCCGCCCGCGACCAGCGGCACCCGCGACGCGCTGGTCGAACTCATCATGGTCCCGGCCTGCGAAGCCGCCTTTCCGCAGGCAAAGGCGCTGAAGGACAGCGACAAGGATCGCTACGAGGATATCTGCACCCGCATCCGCGAGGATGCCGGCTATGTCGACAAGGGGGAGAACGACAATCTGATCGTGCAGAACCTGTCGACCAATCCCAATGCCATCGGCATCTTCGGCTATTCCTATCTCGAGGAAAACAAGTCGCGGCTGCACGGCGTGCCGATCGACGGCATCGCGCCCAGCTATGACAGCATTGCCGATGGCAGCTACCCGGGTGCGCGCCCGCTGTTCATCTATGTGAAGAAGGCGCACATCAAACCGGTGCCCGGCATGAACGACTTCCTCGCCATGTACGCAAAGTCATGGGATCCGGGCGGCCCGCTGACCCGGCGGGGCATGATCGCGGCGCCGGCTGCGGTCCGTGCCGAATCGACGGCGGAGATCGCGAACCAGACCGCGATGAACCCGGCGGAGCTGCACTGATGCACGGCGTCACGCTGATCCTGTTGGTGCTCGGCTTTGGCGGCATCGGCTGGATGGTCGCGCGCGCCCGCGCCGCACGCTTCGCCAAGCCGGCGACCGCTGCCGATCGCCCCAATTCGCTGCCCGGCCAGCATGGCTGGCACATGGCGATCTGGATCGCCGCGCCCGCCCTCCTGTTCCTCGGCATCTGGAGCGCGGTGTCGCCGGCGCTGGTGCGCGACGCGGTGTTGTCGACGCCCGCCGCCGCCGGACTGCCCGGCCCCGGCTTCGAACGCTCGGCGATATTGGCGGAGGCTCGTTCGCTGGCGCTGGGCAACGCCTATGGCGCGTTCAATCAACAGGCGGAGGTGCTGGCCCCTGCCTATGCCGCCGCGCAGAGCCGCTATGACTGGATCGGCACGACGCTCGCCATCCTGCTCGCCTTTGCCGGCGGCGCCTTCGCCTTCACCCGCATCCGCCCCGATTATCGTGCGCGCACGCAGGTCGAGCGCGCGGTGATGCTGGCGCTGCTCGTTGCCTCGCTGATCGCGATCCTGACCACGCTTGGCATCTTCCTGTCGCTGGTCATCGAAAGCTGGCGCTTCTTCCGCATCGTGCCGGTCACCGACTTCCTGTTCGGCACCAACTGGAGCCCGCAGGTCATCCGCTCGAACGATCCGGGCGCGACGCTGGGCGCGGTGCCGCTCTTCTGGGGCACCTTCTTCATCGGCGCGGTGATCGCGATGATCGTCGCCATCCCGTTCGGGCTGATGAGCGCGGTCTATCTGACGCAATATGCCAAGCCCGGCGTGCGCAAATGGATGAAGCCGATCCTCGAGATTCTCGCGGGCGTGCCGACCGTCGTCTATGGCTATTTCGCGGCACTGACCGTCGGCCCCGCGATCCGCGACGTCGCGGTGATGCTCGGCATGCCGTTCGCCAGTTCGGAAAGTGCGCTGGCCGCCGGGCTGGTGATGGGGGTGATGATCATCCCGTTCGTGTCGTCGATGGCCGATGATTCGATCGCCGCGGTGCCGCAGTCGATGCGCGACGGCAGCCTCGCCATGGGCGCCACCACCAGCGAGACGATCGGCAAGGTGCTGCTCCCTGCCGCCCTGCCCGGTGTCGTCGCCGGTGTGCTGCTCGCCGTCAGCCGCGCGATCGGCGAGACGATGATCGTCGTCATGGCGGCATCGGGCGCGGCGTCGATCACGCTCAATCCGTTCGAAAGTGCGACGACGGTCACCAAGCAGATCGTGGACCTGCTGACCGGCGAGGCGGAGTTCGACAGCCCGAAGACGCTCGCCGCCTTCGCCCTCGGCCTCACGCTGTTCGCGATCACCTTCCTTCTCAACGTCGTCGCGCTGCGCGTCGTGAAACGCTACCGGGAAGCCTATGAATAGTCCCAGCCTCGTCGCCGGATCGCCCGCCGTCGAGCGCGCCGCGACCCCCGAGCGCGTGCCCACCGACTGGAAGACGGGCGCGATGCAGAAGCGCATCCGCCGCCGCTATGCCGCCGAACGCCGCTTCCGTTTCTTCGGACTCGCCGCGGTCGTCCTGTCGGCCGGCTTCCTCGCCTTCCTGCTCGTCACGATGTTGATGAGCGGGATCGGCGGGTTCCAGCGGACCATGGTCTCGCTGCCGATCGACTTCCCCGCCGCCGGACTGGAGGTCGATCGCGCGCAGTTGCAGACGCGCGGCGCCGATCTGGCGCTGGCCGGCGCGGGCCTCGAAAACACCGTCAACGGCGCCGCCGCCGCCGCGTTCGGCGAGGAGAACCGCGTCGTCTCCGACAGCGCGTGGCTGACGGTGCGCGACGCGATCAAGGCCGACCCGTCGATCCTGTCGCGCAAGGTCACCATCGCCGTCCCCGCCGCGCCGGGGATCGAGGAAGCGACCAAGGCCGATGGCGAACCGGCGGACGAAGCGCTGGTCGCGCGGCTCGAAAAGGCCGGCGCGATCTCGACCGGGTTCAACACCGACTTCTTCAAATCGGCCGATTCGACCGATCCGACCGCCGTCGGCATCTGGGGCGCGCTGAAAGGCTCGCTGATGACGATGCTGGTGACGCTGCTGATCGCCTTTCCGGTCGGCACGCTGTCGGCGCTGTATCTCGAGGAATATGCGCCGCGGAACCGCTGGACCGACCTGATCGAGGTGTCGATCAACAACCTCGCGGCCGTACCCTCGATCATCTTCGGCCTGCTGGGCCTCGCCGTATTCCTCGGCACGCTCAACCTGCCGCGCTCGGCGCCGATCGTCGGCGGCCTGACGCTGGCGCTGATGATCATGCCGGTCATCGTCATCGCCGGGCGCAACGCGATCAAGGCGGTGCCGCCCTCGATCCGTGACGCCGCGCTCGGCATCGGCGCGTCGAAGGTGCAGGTCGTGTTCCACCACGTCCTGCCGCTGGCGCTGCCCGGCATCCTGACCGGCACGATCATCGGCATGGCCCGCGCGCTGGGCGAGACCGCGCCGCTGCTGATGATCGGCATGCGCGCCTTCATCAGCCAGCCGCCACAGGGTTTCGCCGATCCCGCGACCGTGTTGCCGGTGCAGATCTTCCTGTGGTCCGACCAGGTCAGCCGCGGTTTCATCGAAAAGACCAGCGCCGCCATCCTCGTGCTGCTGGCGTTCCTCCTCGCGATGAACGCGCTCGCCATCTATCTCCGCAATCGCTTCGAGACCCGCTGGTAATGACCGACACCAATCTCTCCAACGCCGTCCCGAAGCTGTCCGCGCGCGGTGTCGACGTATTCTATGGCCAGAAACAGGCGATCAAGGACGTGTCGATCGACATCGCCATGGAGCATGTCACCGCGTTCATCGGCCCGTCGGGCTGCGGCAAGTCGACCTTCCTGCGCACGATGAACCGGATGAACGACACCGTGTCGTCGGCCCGCGTGACCGGCGACATCCGGTTGGATGGCGAGGATATCTACTCCCCGGCGATGGACGTGGTGCAACTGCGCGCCCGCGTCGGCATGGTGTTCCAGAAACCGAATCCCTTCCCCAAATCGATCTACGAAAACGTCGCCTATGGCCCGCGCATTCACGGGCTGGCGGCGTCGAAGGGGGAAATGGACGGCATCGTCGAACGTTCGCTGACCCGTGCCGGGCTGTGGAACGAGGTCAAGGACCGTCTGACCGACAGCGGCACCGCGCTGTCGGGCGGTCAACAGCAACGGCTATGCATTGCCCGAGCCATTGCCGTCGACCCCGAAGTCATCCTCATGGACGAACCCTGTTCGGCGCTCGATCCGATCGCGACGGCGAAGATCGAGGAACTGATCCACGAGCTGCGCGGCCGCTACGCCATCGCCATCGTGACGCACAACATGCAGCAGGCAGCACGCGTGTCGCAACGCACCGCCTTCTTCCATCTCGGCACGCTGGTCGAATACGGTCGTACGTCCGACATCTTTACCAACCCCCGCCAAGAGCGCACAAAAGATTACATCACGGGACGTTATGGTTGAGGGAGACGAAATGGCGACCGGCCACGAACACACCGTCAAGGCGTTCGACCGCGATATCGGGCATTTGCGCGCATTGATCTCGCAAATGGGCGGCCTGGCGGAACAGGCGATCAGCGACGCGATGCTGGCACTGACCCGCAACGATCCCGCGCTCGCCAAACAGGTCCGCGCGCAGGACAAGGCGATCGACGCGATCGAGGCGGAGGTCGAGAAGCTGACCGTCCGCGTCATCGCGCTGCGCGCGCCGATGGCCGACGATCTGCGCGAGGTGGTCGCCGCGCTGAAGATCGCCGCCGTCATCGAACGCATCGGCGACTATGCCAAGAACATCGCCAAGCGTGTGTCGTCGATCCATGGCGAAACCCATGATCCGCGCATCGAACCGCTCAGCATCCTGCCGGCGATGGCGCAGCTCGCCGCCGACATGGTCCATGACGTGCTCGACGCCTTTTCGGCGCGCGACGCGCAGGCGGCGGTCGAGATCTGCAAGCGCGACAATGCGCTCGACGATTATTACAACAGCATCTTCCGCGTGCTGGTGACCTATATGGTCGAAAATCCCAAGACGATCAGCCAGGTCGCGCACCTGCTGTTCGTCGCCAAGAACCTCGAACGCATCGGCGACCATGCGACCAACGTCGCCGAAATGGTCTATTTCGCCGCCACCGGTCAGACGATGGCGGAGCGTGAAACCACGGAATTCGCAGGATAATCATGACCAAGGCACGGATGTTGCTGTTGGAAGACGATGCGGCGCTCGCTGAACTCATCGCCTTTCATTTCCAGCGCGAGGATTTCGAGGTCGTCCGCACGCACGAAGGCGAGGAAGCGCTGCTGCTCGCGCGCGAGGCCACGCCCGACATCGTCCTGCTCGACTGGATGGTCGAGGGGCTGTCGGGGATCGAGGTGTGCCGCCAACTGCGTCGCCAGGCCGAGACGCAGAACGTCCCGATCATCATGCTGACCGCGCGCGGTGAGGAGGAAGACCGGGTCCGCGGGCTCGAAACCGGCGCCGACGATTATGTCACCAAGCCGTTCAGCCCCCGGGAACTGGTCGCCCGGGTCAACGCCGTGCTCCGCCGCGTCCGCCCGGCACTGGCCGGCGAAGCGCTGACCTATGCCGATATCGAAATGGACACGGTCGGCCACCGCGTGCGGCGCGGTGGCGACGTCGTGCCGCTCGGCCCGACGGAATTCCGTCTTCTCAAGCACTTCCTCGAACATCCCGGCTGGGTCTTTTCGCGCGAACGACTGCTCGATGCGGTGTGGGGCCATGATTCGGACATCGAATCGCGGACCGTCGACGTACATATCCGGCGACTGCGCAAGGCGATCAATGTGGGCGATCGGCCCGATATCATCCGTACCGTGCGTTCGGCGGGCTATGCACTGGACGCGACCGGCTGAAGACTGAACCGGAAACCTTTTCGACTTGGCTCGTTTGGTCCGCAGCCTAAACGAAACAAGTCGAAAAGGAATCTTCCGATGAAGACTGTCGCTTTCATGGCCGCTCTGCTGATCGGTAGTGCCGCCGTCGCCCAGACGACCCCGCCGACCACGCCGCCCGCCGATTCGACGATGCAGCCGGGCATGCCCGCCGCACCGACCCCGCCCGCCGACAACATGACGCCGCCGCCCGCGCCGATGGCGCCGGATGCGAACGCACCGGCCGATCCGAACGCGCCCCCGCCGCCGCCTGCCCCGATGGCGGCCGATCCCAACGCGCCGATGGCACCGCCCGCCCCGCCGGCACCGATGGCTGGCGCGCCGATGGCCGGTTCGCCACAGGTGACCTTCGCACCGCCGCAGGTGACCCCGCCCACGCCCGCCCCGCAGAATTATCCGGTCTGCTCGCGCACCGTAAAGGATAGCTGCCGCAACCCCGGCGGCAGGTAAAATCGGGGCCTTGGCGGCCCAATCCGCGCCCCGCCTTCACTGGCGGGGCGTTTTTTTGCGTTTCGCGGAGAGAGAGGGTCGGTCGAAGCTCCGTCTTTCCGTCGCGCCGGTGCAGGCCCGATCAAGGGTCGACTGCACCAAACAACCGTGTTGCTACAGCAATACACTACTGCTATACTCGACCAACACAGGGAGGTAGCAGCATGTATAGCGAAAGCGATCTGAACGGCGCGGTGGAGGCCGGGGTCCTGTCCCCCAACACCGCCGAAGCACTCCGCGCCCATATCGCGCGGCAACGCGCGACGCCGGTGGTGGACGAGGAACATTTCCGCCTGCTGACCGGCTTCAACGACATCTTCGTGTCGGTCGCGCTTGCCCTGCTGCTGGTATCGCTCGCCTGGATCGGCGGGACCATCCTGACGCCGCTCGGCGGCCTTGGCGTTGCCGGCGCCGCATGGTTCCTCGCCGAATATTTCACGGCACGTCGCCGCATGGCCCTGCCCAGCATCCTGCTGCTACTTGCGTTCGTCGGCGGCGTCGCCGCGACGCTGTTCGGCATCGTCGTCGAACTCGATCCGCAGAACGTGCCCGATCGTACCACGGCGATGATCTTCGCCGGCATCGGCCTCGTTGCGGCGGGTGCGGCCTGGGCGCATTGGCGGCGCTTCATGGTGCCGATTACCGTCGCTGCCGGGGCGGCGGCGCTGGTCGCGACCGTCGCGTCGCTGCTCGTCGCGGCGTTTCCAGCGCTCAAGGACAACTTCTATCCGATCACCCTGCTCGGCGGGATCGGCGTGTTCGTCGCGGCGATGCGCTGGGACATGAGCGACCGCGATCGCCGTACCCGGCGCAGTGACGTCGCCTTCTGGCTGCACCTCGTCGCCGCACCGCTGATCGCGCATTCGCTGTTCCAGCTGCTCGGCGTATTCGGTCCCAGCGTGACCCTTCCGATGGCGGCGGTGGTGATCGCGCTCTACATCCTGTTCGGCCTCGTCGCGCTGGCCGTCGACCGCCGCGCGCTGCTGGTCTCGAGCCTCGCTTACGTCCTCTACGCGCTCTACGCCCTGTTCGAGAAAGCGGGCGCAGTCGAACTGTCGGCGGCGTTCACCGCCTTCGTCATCGGATCGGCGCTGCTGACGCTATCGGTATTCTGGCAACCGATGCGCCGTACGGTGGTTGGGGTGCTCGGCGGCCTGGGCCAACGCCTGCCGCCGGTGGCGATGGCCTGAAACATTCCTTGAGCAGCGAACTTGCGGCCCCGGGCGACCGGGGCCGTCTTTTATTCCTCGACCAGCTTCATCAGCCGCCGTTCGACCGGGGCCAGCACCGGGCCAAGCTCGTGACCGCGCTTCACCACAGCGCCTGCTTCGCCGACCAGCGCCCACATGCCCTGCTTGTTGCGCAAGGACGGCCGCTTCTCGATTCGGAATTCGGGCCGTTCGGTCGCGCGGCGGAACGCGCTGAACACCGCCGCGTCGCGCCCCAGATCGATCGCATAGTCGCGCCAGTGCCCCGCCGCGACCATCCGCCCGTACAGGTCGAGGATGCGGGTCAGTTCGGCGCGGTCGAAGCCGACCTGTCCGGGCTGGCGTGGGGCGGGAAAGGGCGTGACGACTCCCATCAGGCCCGGTCGCGATGGTCCTGTTGCTCGGCCAGCACCTCGTCCAGCCGCTTGCGAAGCGTCTCCAGTTCGCAACGCAGCAGTTCGATACGCTGCGTCTGCGGATCGAACGTATCGCGGCAGGGGGTGCCATAGGGGACGAAGCGCGGATCGCCCGCCTGCCCGCCCTCGACCACCGTCGGACGCGCCGGGATGCCGACGACCGTCGTGCCCTCCGGCACGTCCTTCGTCACCACCGCATTGGCACCGACGCGCGCACGCCGCCCGATGGTGATCGGTCCCAGCACCTGCGCGCCCGACCCGATGATCGCGCCGTCGCTGATCGTCGGGTGGCGCTTGCCGGCGATGCCGTTGTCGGGGCTGGTCCCGCCCAGCGTGACATTCTGGTAGATGGTGACGCCGTCACCGATCTCCGCCGTCTCGCCGATCACGACGAAGCCATGGTCGATGAAGAAATGCCGCCCGATCGTCGCACCCGGATGGATGTCGATCGCGGTCATGAAGCGCGAAACGTGATTGACGACCCTTGCCGCGAAAAACCATTCGCCGCGAAACAGCCGATGCGCGACCTTGTGCAGCGCGACCGCCCAGACCCCGGGATAGGTCAGGATTTCCGCGCGCGACCGCGGCGCGGGGTCGCGCGCCTTGATCGAATCCAGATAGCGCACGAGCCGCGCGAACATGGGCAATCCCCTTAACCGATGCCTGCATGTAGGCACCCTGCCGCCCGCCGCCAAGCCATGCTGTAGGCGTAACAAAGCCCATGTATCTTGTAGGCATTGTCGTTTGCCGTCATCACTGTCCGCCGCTTGAGCCGATATCGAAGGAAATTGGATGTTCGAGAATATCGACTGGGCGCGTCTGGCCGAATTCATTGCCGCCGGATTCGCTGCCCAGATCGTCGATGGCGCGCTCGGCATGGCGTTCGGGGTGATTTCGTCGACGCTGCTGGTCAGCGTATTGGGCGTACCGCCCGCGACCGCCTCGGCCAGTGTGCATGTCGTGGAATGTTTCACGACGGGCGTGTCGGGGATCAGCCATGCGCTGCACAGGAATGTGAACTGGAAACTGTTCGGGCGGCTGGTGCTGCCCGGCATCGCCGGCGGGGTGACCGGCGCCTATCTGCTGTCGTCGCTCGACGCGTCGGTCACGCGGCCGTTCGTGATGACCTATCTGGCCGGGATAGGCATCTATCTGTTGTGGCGCGGCCTGCGGAAGCCGCCCGAGCCGAAGGAGCCGAAGATCATCGCC
Source organism: Sphingomonas sp. BL-S-05 (assembly GCF_055521695.1). Lineage (NCBI taxonomy): Bacteria > Pseudomonadati > Pseudomonadota > Alphaproteobacteria > Sphingomonadales > Sphingomonadaceae > Sphingomonas > Sphingomonas sp. BL-S-05. The sequence continues at coordinate 2,442,742 of NZ_CM145499.1, forward strand.
CCGTTGGGGCTGGTCGGCGGCTTTCTCGACGCGGCGGGCGGTGGCGGCTGGGGCCCGGTCGTGACGTCGAACCTGCTGGTACAGGGCGCGACGCCGCGCACGACGATCGGCACGGTCAATACCGCCGAATTTTTCCTGACGGTCAGCATCTCGCTGACCTTCCTGCTCAACCTCGGGTTGGAGGCGTTCACGACCGCCGTGGTCGGGCTGCTGATCGGGGGAATCGCCGCCGCGCCGTTCGGGGCGATGTTCGCCAAGCACATCCCGGCGCGCACGCTGCTGATCCTGGTCGGCATCGTGCTGACGATCACCAGCCTGTACAGCGTGTACCGGTCGCTGTCGTAAGCCGTTCAAAAGGGAAATAAGAAGCGGTTCGCGCAGAGGCGCAGAGGCGCAGAGGCGCAGCGGGGTTTCGTTCGGGGCGATCGATCGCGCAGCGATCGCCCACCGCTTTCGCTGCGCCGAAGGCAGTGGCCCCGCTGTCGCGGGACGATCGTGCGCCAAAACCTCTCTGCGCCTCTGCGCCTCCGCGCGAACCAAACTTCTTCTTACTTACGCCACGGCCGCGTGGACCGTAGCGACCGCCGCCAGCACCGCACCGATCCGCACCGCGCCCTGGATCACCTCGGCCTTCACGCCGTGCTTCTTCAGCACGTCCTCATGCGCGTCGATGCACATGCCGCAGCCGTTCATCGCCGACACGGCCAGGCTGAACAGTTCGAAATCGACCTTCTCAATCCCCGGCGCGGCGATGACGTTCATCCGCAGCTTGGCCGGCAGATTGCCATATTCCTTGTTCTTGGCGAGGTGGACGAACCGGTAATAGACGTTGTTCATCGCCATCACCGCCGCCGCCGCGCGCGCCGCATTGGCCGCTTCGGGCGACAGCTTGTCGGCGACTTCCGCCTCGGCCGCGTCGACCAGCGGCTTGTGGCCGGTGGCATGCGCGCAGGCCAGCATCGTCCCGAACTTCTTCTGCGGGTCGAGCACCGTCTCGTTCAGCAGCGAGCCGACGTTCAGGCGGATATCCTTGGCGAAATCGGGCAGCGCGCCCGCAAAATCCTTGAGCGACATGGGTTCTTACCTTCGATGAAAACACGTCACCCCAGCGCACGCTGGGGTCTCCCAGTTACGGAGAGACCCCAGCCTGCGCTGGGGTGACGCATGGGATCATGGGGGCGGGACCGCGGCCCCGCCCGGATGGATTACGCCGCGACCTGGAGGACGTCGTCGCCCTTGTTCCAGTTGCACGGGCACAGTTCGTCGGTCTGCAGCGCGTCGAGCACGCGCAGCGTTTCCGCCGGGTTGCGACCGACGTTCAGGCCATTGACCTGCACCGCCTGGATGACATTGTCCGGATCGATGATGAAGGTCGCGCGGAACGCGACATGCTCGTTCTTGTCGAGGATGCCGAGCTTGCTCGCCAGCACCGCGCCATTGTCGGCGATCCACGGGAAGTCGGCGGCGGCCAGATCCGGGTCCGACTTGCGCCACGCCAGGTGGACGTGCGCGGTGTCGGTCGATGCGCCGATCAGCACGGCGTCACGATCGGCGAAGTCGTCCTTCAGTTCGCTATAGCCGACGATCTCGGTCGGGCAGACGAAGGTGAAGTCCTTCGGCCAGTAGAACAGCACCTTCCACTTGCCCGGGAACGCGTCGTGGCTCAGCGTCTCGCCGGCGGGCAGCGCGCTGGTGCCCTGCTGGACGGGAACGGTGAATTCGGGAAGCTTGTCGCCAACGGTCAGCATAGGATGCCCTTTCTTTTGGTGCGTTGCCGCACCGTGAATTGCTGCATCGCGATATAAGGTACGATCCGGACCGATCCAATCGGAATTCCCCTTGGGAATGATCGGTGCAATCGATAAGTAACGCACCCATGTCGGTGTACCTGCCTACGCTCAAGCAACTTCAATATCTTGTCGCGCTTCGCGACGCGGGCCATTTCGGCCGCGCCGCCGAGGCGTCGTTCGTGACGCAATCGACGCTGTCCGCCGGCATCCGCGAGCTGGAAACCCTGATCGGGGTCGTGCTGGTCGAACGCACCCGCCGAGTCGTCCGCTTCACCCCGCTTGGCGAAAGCATCGTGACCAAGGCGCGCAAGGTGCTGCGCGAAGCCGAGGAACTGACCGACATGGCACGTGCCGCCGGACGGCCGCTGTCGGGCGAGATGCGGATGAGCGTCATTCCGACCATCGCGCCGTTCCTGCTGCCGCGCCTGCTGCCCCGCCTGCGCCGCGACTATCCCGACCTGAAGCTGTTCCTGCGCGAGGAGCCGAGCGCGGCGGCATGCGAGGGGTTGCACCATGGCCGCACCGACTGCGTGCTGCTGGCGCTTCCCTATGGCTGTGGCGAGGTCGAGGTCGCGCCGCTGTTCGAGGACCGGTTGCTGCTCGCCGTCCCCGGCAACGACAGCGGCGACCCCGCCCCGCTGGTCGCCGACGATATCGATCCCGAACGGTTGCTGCTGCTGGAGGACGGCCATTGTCTGAAGGACCACGCCCTGCGCGCCTGCGAACAGCCTGAACTGCGCGGACAGGCGATGATGATGGGCACGTCGCTGCACACCATCGTCCAGATGGTCGACAACGGTCTCGGCACCACCATGTTGCCGCAAATGGCGATCGATGCCGGCATTCTCGACAATACCGGCGTCACTGCCCGCCCGATCGAATCGCAAAATGCGCAGCGCCGGATCGCGCTGGTGTGGCGTCGCGCCTCGCCGCGCGAACGCGATTTCCGCCTGCTGGCCGAGGTACTGGCGGCCGAGCGCGGCTGATCCAAATCAGTCCGGCGGGAACCGTTTTCGCCGCTGAACCGTATTTCCGGGGTCGGTGTGCGACGCACCGCATATCCAATTTTCGCAACCACCGGAGAAAACCGATGATTCGCGCCACCATTTCCACCGCCGCGCTCGCCCTGTCGCTGGCCGGCACCGCTTATGCCCAGACCGCGCCGGCGCAACCGGCCCCCACCGCCACGACCGGCGCGCGGACCGGCACGACCGCGACCGTGACCACCCCGGTCGGCACGGTCCAGACCGGCGTACAGGCCAATACCAACGCTACCGCGACCGCGCCGGTGATGGTCGGCGGCGCGCCGATGCTGCCGACCGCGACGATCGTTGCCAATGCGTCGAAGGCCAGCAACCTGACCACGCTGGTCAAGGCGGTACAGGCCGCCGACCTGACCGCGACGCTGTCGGGGCCGGGTCCGTTCACCGTCTTCGCACCCACCAACGAAGCCTTTGGCCGCCTCGCCCCCGGCACGCTCGACACGCTGCTCAAGCCCGAGCAGAAGCCGTCGTTGACCAAGGTGCTGACCTATCACGTCGTCCCGGGCAAGCTCGATTCGGCCGCGCTCAAGGCGCAGGTCGAGGCCGGCGGCGGCACCGCGACGCTGACCACGGTCGAAGGTCAGCCGATCAAGGCGACGCTGGAAAACGGCGCGCTGGTGCTGACCGATGTCGGCGGCGGCAAGAGCTATGTCACCCAATATGACGTCGAACAGTCGAACGGCGTGGTCCATGTCGTCAACGGCGTGCTGGCGCCGAAGCTGGGCTGATCCGTTTTCGAGGAACGAACGAGTCGGACGGGAGCGATCCCGTCCGGCTTCTGCTTGAGACGTGGCTTAACGCTTTACCGTTGGGTTCGAGCAGCTTCGAGCGAGGTCGAGAAGCGCCCGTCGAGAACGCCCCACCCCGAACGCGACGCTACCGACCACCCCGGCGGAACCCCGTTGGTGCTAATGGGAGGCCGCCCCCGTCGACGCCCTTATCGAGGCGCTGCCCCCTTCACCCCCACCGCGCCGCCGCAGCATCGTCGCTCTCGCGCGCCTCGACCCAGCGGGCATCGCCACCGCGCCGCTCGCGCTTCCAGAACGGCGCCCCGGTCTTCAACCGGTCGATCAGAAACGCACAGGCTTCCAGCGCCGCACCGCGATGCCGCGCGGTCGTGGCGACGAACACCACCCGGTCGCCCGGCACCATCGGCCCGACCCGATGGACGACCGCCGCCTTCGCCAAGGTCCAGCGCGCGACGGCTTCCGCGCATAGCCCCTCCAGTGCGCGCTCGGTGGCACCGGGATAATGTTCGAGTGCCAATTCGGTCACGCCATCGTCGCCGCGCACCAGCCCGGTGAAGGTCGCCACCGCGCCGGCATCGTCCGCCTCGGCCAGCGCGAACTCCGCCGCGATGTCGATCGGCGTCTCCTGTACGACGACGCGGATCATCCGCCGGTCACCGGCGGAAAGATCGCGATCTCGCGCGAGCCGGCAATCGCGGTGTCGAGCGGCACGAACGCCTGATCGACCGCGGCGCGCAGCCGTTCGCGATGTTCGAACGCCGTCGCATAGCCGCCGCCACGCGTGGCGAGCCAGTCGACCAGTCCGGCGACCGTCGTGACGTCGGCGGGCGGATCGACCCGCTCGCTGCCCTGCCCGATCGCTTCGCGCACCCATGCGAAATAGAGGATCTCGATCGCCATCAACTGTCCATGTGCTTCAAACCGACCCGCAGATAATCCCAGCCGGTGATCGCGGTCAGCACCGCCGCCCCCCACAGGCATATCAGGCCGGTGATATGGACGAACGGATAGGCCGGGACCGCGCCGGCAAGGATCAGCGCGCCGAACGCGACCAGTTGCAGCGTCGTCTTCCACTTGGCGAGCTTCGACACCGGCAGCGACACCTGGATGCCGGCGAGGAACTCGCGCAGCCCCGACACCGCGATCTCGCGCAGCAGGATGACGAGTGCGGCGATCAGGTGGATACCGGTGATGATCGCCACGTCATGCCGGGTGCCGACCAGCATCAGGATGACGGCGGCGACCATGATCTTGTCGGCGATCGGGTCGAGGAACACGCCCAGCTTCGACACCGTCCCCTGCGCACGTGCCAGGTAACCATCGAAATAATCGGTGATTCCCATCAGGCAGTAGAGGGCGAAGGCGATCGCATAGCCCGCCTCCCACATCGGCCACCACAGGAACGCGACCAGCAGCGGCACCGCCAGAATACGCGACAAGGTCAGAATATTGGGAAGCGTCAACACGGGCGCGGTCTAGCACCGCGGCGCCCCCCGGCGAAAGCGGCAATCGGCGATTGAAGCGGGCGGCTTGGCTCGGCTACACCCCCGCAACACCCTGCGGGGACATAATTAGGTCGTTGTTCGAATGATAAATGCGCTGGGGTTGCTCAAGCAGCGCCGTTTCCTGCCGCTGTTCGTCACCCAGTTCCTGGGCGCGTTCAACGACAATCTGTTCAAGCACGCGATGGTGCTGTTCGCGACCTACCAGCTGTTCAAGGACCCGGCGAGCGAACAGAATTTCAACGCGTTGGCCACCGGCCTCGCCATCCTGCCCTTCGTGCTGCTCTCGGCACTGTCGGGACAGCTTGCGGACACGCATGACAAGGCGCGGATCATCCGCATCGTCAAGACTGCCGAGATCGGCATCATGCTGTACGGCGCGGCGGGGATGCTGATCGCGCGCACCGGATATGTCACGACCGGCGTGGTGATGATGCTGAGTGCCGTCGTGATGCTCGGCGTCCATTCGACTTTCTTCGGGCCGATCAAATACGCGATCCTGCCGCAGCATCTGGAGGATCATCAGGTGCTGGGCGGCACCGGCCTGATCGAGGCGGCGACCTATCTGTCGGTGCTGACCGGCACGATCGTCGCGGGGTGGATCAGCGTCGAATGGGCCGCCGGCCTGGTGGTGGTCGTCGCGCTGATCGGCTGGGTGACGGGCCGGTTCGTGCCGCCCGCCCCGCGCAGCGGCCCCGAACTGACCATCAACTTCAATCCGCTGACGTCGTCATGGCACCTGATCGCGGCGACGATGCATATCCGCCGCCTGTTCCTCGCCATCCTGTCGATCAGCTTCTTCTGGACGATCGGATCGGTGCTGATCGTCATCTTCCCGGTGCTGGTGAAGAATATCCTGACCGCCGACCAGCAGGTCGCGTCGCTGACCATCGCGATCTTCTCGATCGGGGTCGCGATCGGATCGATCATCATCAACGCGCTGTTGAAAGGACAGATTTCGGCGCGCTATTCGCCCGCGTCGGTGATCGCCATGGCGGCGTGCGTCCTCGCCTTCGCGTTCGAGGCGCGCAACTGGGTGCCGGCGCCCGACAATGGCCTGTACGGCGTCATCGATTTCGTGACCCATCCGCAATCGCTGCTGCTGCTCGCCACGCTGGCGCTGATCGCGATCTTCGGCGGCATGTTCGTCGTGCCGCTCTACGCCTTCCTGACCACCACCGTGACCAAGGACCAGACCGCGCGGACGGTGGCGGCGAACAATGTCGTCAACTGCGCGTCGATGACGGTCGGCGCGATCAGCGTGATCCTGCTGACCAAGGCCGGACTCGGCCCGACCGACATGCTGCTGATCGTCGCCGGCATGTGCCTGATTTCGGCATGGCTCGCGGCCCGGCTGAACAAGGCGTGCCGCGACGGCTGCCCGGCCTAGCCGTCAGAGTTACAGCAAAAACGTATAGAAGCAGATGAAGAACGCCGTGAAGCTGACCGCGAACAGCTTCAGGTCGCTGTCGTCGCTCGACACCGGCACGCCCGCCATCCTGGACAAGCTGGCGCGGAAGGGGTGACGGCGCGGGGCGACGGGCTGCGGTTTCATCATTACCGCTCTTAACGTTTCGTTTACGATTTCGCCCAACGTCAAACGCGTCCCGCCGGTCCGAAAGCGGGACGTGCGGTACAGCTGGCGTCTGATCCGGCAAAGCCGGATCAGAACGGCCCCGGCCCGCTTCCACGAAAATGGATTAAACTCTACACAGCGCTCGGCACCGTGCGGTCGAGATGGAGATAGCCCGGCGTGAACGACGCCACCTGGCACAGCCGGTCGAGGTCGAGGATCGTCAGCGTCCGCCCCGCCCATTCGATCAGCCGTTCACGACGCAGTTCCTGCACCATCCGGTTGACGTGCACCGGCGTCAGCCCGGTCGCCTCCGCCAGATCGGCCTGGGTCAGCGGGAATTCGCACGACAGCCCCGGACAGCGCCCGACCAGCCGCAGCCGGAAATACACTTCGCAGAACAGCAGGGCGATCCGCTCGCGCGCCGATCGCAGCCCCAGGCTGGCGATCCATTCGCGATGCGTACCGAACGCGACGTGATCGTTCCACCACAGCGCCTGCGCGATGCCGACCCGCGCCTCGGCCAGCGCCGACAGCGCGTCGGGCGACACCTCCGCCACCGTCATCGCCGTGATCGCGCCGACCGCATGGTCCATCCGCGCCACGACCTGCGGGTTCGTATCGAACAGGTCGCCCGGCAGCAGCAGCGACAGCAGCTGCCGCCGTCCGTCGGGCATCTGTCGATACCGACAGCCCCAGCCATCGAGCACGAAGTGCACGAATCGCGGCGCCTCGCCTTCCGACACGATGTCGCGGCGCGGCGCGATGCTGCGCTGACGCTGATCGAGCAATTCGTCGATCAGGACACGGTCGGCGTCGCATAACCCGGAATATACGAATAGTCGCGAACGATATCGCAGCGCTTGGCCCCCTGTCATAGGGGGTTTCCGCTAGCGGCTGTTGCCGCTCCGTTCGCTATACTGGTTTAATTGCGCGCGTTTCTCGCGCATTTTGCCGGGCATTTGCGACGATGCCGGCGGTACACGGCATACCGTGTCCGAAAGCCGGAAAGCATCGCAACAAAAAACCCCGCGTCACCGCGGGGTTCTTGGAAAAATGGTGGAGCCGAGGGGGATCGAACCCCTGACCTCTGCAATGCCATTGCAGCGCTCTCCCAGCTGAGCTACGGCCCCGTCCATTTTGCAAAGCCGCTGCTGGTCGGCGGCCTCGCTTCCCCTTGCGGGGAGGAGCGCCCTCTATGCGGAGGGCGCCGGTTTGGCAAGCGCCTTTTGCGCCCGCCGCCCCAAAAAAATCAACGCTCGGCGTCGCTGTCCTCGTCGGACGTGTCGACGCCCAGATCGTCGTCGCCGCCCAGATCGACATCGTCGTCGGCCGACGGCTCGTCGTCGCCCTCGATGTCCAGATCGTCGCCCAGATCGGCGTCCTTGGCGCCTTCCTTCTCGACCTTCACCTGTTCGAACGGCAGCGGCTGCTTCGACTTCAGGATCGGTTCGGGCGTCCAGTGGACGCCGCAATTGATGCACGTGACCGGGTCTTCGTTACCCAGATCGTAGAAGCGCGTCGCGCATTTCGGACAGGTACGCTTCGTACCCCATTCCGGCTTCACCATGTGTAGCCAAACCTTTCGGTGTCGTGGAAGAACAGGGCACATGCCCCGGATGCGCCGCGCCTTGCCATAGCGGGCACGCGCTGTCAAAGCCGCCGGTCATGCACCACGCCCAGCCTACCCCCCTGTCCGTCGCCGCCAGCGGTCCGCTGACCGGCACCGCGCCCGTTCCCGGCGACAAGTCGATCAGCCACCGTTCGCTGATGCTCTCGGCGCTGGCCGTCGGCACCAGCCGCGTGACCGGGCTGCTGGAGGGGGAGGACGTGCTCGCCACCGCCGCCGCGATGCGCGCGATGGGGGCGACGATCGTGCGGGGCGACGACGGCATCTGGACCATCGACGGCGTCGGGGTCGGCGGGCTGCTGCAACCCGCCGCCGCGCTCGACATGGGCAATTCGGGCACCTCGACCCGGTTGCTGATGGGACTGGTATCGTCCCACGCGATAACCGCGACCTTCACCGGCGACGCCTCCTTGAGCAAGCGGCCGATGGGTCGGGTCATCGAACCCCTCAGCCAGATGGGCGCGGACATCACCGCCAGCCCGGGTGGCCGCCTGCCCCTCATGCTGCGCGGCATCGTGCCGGCGGTGCCGATCGACTATACGCTGCCGGTCGCCTCGGCACAGGTGAAGTCGGCGATCCTGCTCGCCGGCCTGAACACGCCGGGCATCACCCGCGTCGTCGAACCGGTGCCGACCCGCGACCATAGCGAGCGGATGCTGACCGGCTTCGGCGCAAAGCTGACCGTCGAGCAGACATCGGCCGGCCGCGTCATCGAACTGCATGGCGAAGCGGAACTGAAACCCCAGACGATCACCGTCCCCGGCGACCCCTCATCCGCCGCCTTCCCGGTCGTCGCCGCCTTGCTGGTGCCGGGCAGCCATGTCACCATCACCAATGTCGGGCTGAACCCGACCCGCGCCGCGCTGTTCGACGTGCTGCGCGCGATGGGCGGCGATATCACCTTCGAAAACCGCCGCGATGTCGGTGGCGAGCCGGTCGCCGATCTCGTCGTGCGCGCCTCGACCCTGACCGGGATCGAGGTCGACCCGGCGGTCGCCCCGTCGATGATCGACGAATTCCCGATCCTGTTCGTCGCCGCCGCACTCGCCAAGGGGCGCACGGTGACCCGCGGGCTAGAGGAACTGCGCGTCAAGGAAAGCGACCGCATCACCACCATGGCCGAAGGGCTGCGCGCGATCGGCGCGCGGGTCGAGGAGACCGAAGACGGCCTGATCATCGACGGCACCGGTGGCGACCCGCTGCCCGGCGGCGGCACCATCGCCGCGAAGCTCGACCACCGCATCGCGATGAGCTTCGTCGTCGCCGGCCTCGTGTCGCGCGAACCCGTCACCATCGACGACATGGCACCCGTGGCGACCAGCTTCCCGACCTTCACCACGCTGCTGCGTGGCCTCGGCGCAACGCTATGATCATCGCGGTCGACGGCCCGGCGGCATCGGGCAAGGGCACCATCGCCCGGGCGCTCGCGAAGCATTTCGGTCTGCCGCATCTCGATACCGGGCTGCTCTACCGCGCCGTCGCGACGCTTGTCCTGCGCGAAGGGCTCGACCCGGAGCGCGAGGCGGACTGCGTCGCCGCCTGCGACTTTCCCGACGCGTTACTTTCCGATCCATGGCTGCGCACCGACGAAGCCGGCCAGACCGCCTCGATCGTCTCCGCCCACCCGCTGGTCCGCTCGGCGCTGCTGCGTCGCCAGCGCAAATTCGCGCAGCAGCCGGGCGGCGCGGTCCTCGACGGCCGCGACATCGGCACCGTCATCGCCCCCGAAGCCGATGCGAAACTGTTCGTAAAGGCCACCCCGGCGATCCGCGCCCGGCGGCGTCACGCCGAACTGAGCAAGGCCGGCTCGACCGTCACCTATGACCGCGTGCTCGCCGACATCCGCGCTCGCGACGAACGCGATTCGTCACGCTCCACCGCACCCTTGGTCATGGCGGCGGACGCCGCACCGCTCGACACCAGCTTCCTGTCGATCGAGGCATCGGTCCAGCGCGCGATCGCGATCGTCGAGGGGCAGCGCAAGGGGTAGGGTGCGGGGGTGGGGGGGAGTACCCTAACCCCCACCCTTATCCTTAACCCCCAACCCCCAAACCGTTCGGTTCGAGCAGCTTCGAGCTTGTCGAGAAGAGGGTTGGGTGAACCATGCCCCGCATGGTTCAGGATTGTCCGGGGGCCAATCCGACCCAACCCTCGTCGAGAACGGCCCGCTTTGGGCACCCCTTCTCGACTACGGTGTTCGGCAAGCTCGAACCTCCGCTCGAAGCGACCGGAGGCGGAGCCGTAGGGAGGAAAAAGGAAGAGCCCCCCTCAACTCCGCCGGATCAACGCCCGCGCCAGTTTCCGATCTTCCAGCGAATAGTACAGCCAGATCGCCCCCCGCTCGACCACCACCGACGCCGCGAACGCGATATCGGTCGCACTCCGGTCATCAACCGGCGGCGGGGTGATCAGTGGTTCGATCCCGCGCGCCACCACGCGGCGATAATCGGCATCGAACGCCACCCAGCCGATCCGCCACCGCGCATCGCGGGTCGCGCCGTTATAGAACATCACCGGCATCGCCGGATCGTCGGTCAGCAGCGGCCCGGTCGACAGATGCCAGTCGTCCCAACTGTCGACGCGCGGCATGAACGGCGTCGGCTGTTCCTCCCACGGTCCCGCCACGTCGGTGCCGATCGCCATGCCGATCCGCGACGCTTCGTCGGCGGCATATTCGTAGAACAGTCGCCAGCGCCCATTGGGCGTCCGGTCGATCGTCGCCTCCTTGGTATTGCCCTCCGACTTGGACGACGCCAGCGCCACGCCGCTCTTGGTCAGCCGGTCGAGCGACGGCCCCGTCGCATAGGACAGTTCGCCATGGGCATGGTCGCCCAATACCCCCGAATAATAGACGATATAGCCGTCGTCGCGGCGCACCACCGTCGGATCCTCGACCCCGCCGGCATCGTGGTCGTCCGGCCCCGGCACGATCGACGGCTCGGCCAGCATCGTGAAGTGGCGTCCGTCCTCGCTCCATCCGGCCCAGATCACGCCGGTATCAGTCATCGGCTCGCCCGCACGCGTCACGGCGCGGACCATCATCCCGAACCGCCCATCGCCTTCCTGCCAGACATAGGGGCTCATCAGGTCGCGCGTCATCAGCGCGGGCGGACCGTCGAGCGTCACGTCCTCGATCCGGCGGACGTTGAAATCCAGCTCGACCTCATTGTCGGCGACCACGTCCTTGCGGTGCGGATCGTCGATGTTGACACCGCCGCTCATGCGCCGATCGCCTGCATCAGCGACAGCCCGCCATCGATCACGATCCGCGCGCCGGTGATGTAGCGCGCGCGGTCGCTGGCGAGGAATACCGCCAGATCGGCGACCTCCTCGGGCCGCCCCGCCCGTTGCATCGGGATATTGTGCTCGAGGGTCGCGCGATAGGTCGGATCGGCCTGCGCCCGCGCGTTCATCGGCGTCAGGATCATGCCCGGCTCGATCGCATTGACCCGGATGCCGCGCGCCGCCTCCTCGATCGCCAATGTTTCCACCAGGTTGGTCAGCCCGCCCTTCGCCGCACAATAATCCGCGCCGCCCGCGCGCACCGCATAGGCATGGATCGACGAAATGTGCAGGATCGCCGCATCCCCGACCTTGTCGCCGCGTCCGGTCAGGAATCGGCGCGACGTCAGGAATCGGCGCGACGTCAGGAACGCGCCGGTCAGGTCGGTGTCGATCAGCCGCCGCCATTGCTCGAGCGCCATGTCGCGCACGGTGACGCCGGTCATGTTCAGCCCGGCCGAATTGACGAGCACGTCGGCCGGCCCCCATCGCCCCTCGACCTGTGCGAAGGCGGCGTCGACCGAGCCCTCGCCGTCAACATCGGCCTGGATTGTGACCGCTTCCCCGCCGCCCTCGCGCACCGCCGCCGCGCTTTTTTCGGCCCCGTCCTTGTCCGAATGATACAGCACCGCCACGCGGTCGCCCTCGCGTCCGAATGCCGCCGCGCACGCTGCGCCGATCCCCGATTCCGCGCCCGTCACCACTACCGTCCGTCCGCCCACGTCATCCTCCGATTTCGTTCGGACAGGGAAACGACTGGCGCCGCGCTTGGCTTCATGAACTTTCCTACACCTTCGGATCGCGTCATGCTGGCGAGCGGCGTCGTCCATCCCCCCATCCCGGACGCGCTCCCGCAACGTCCGCTACGTGTAACCTTCACCAACTTCGCCCCCCGCCCTATAGCCGCTCCACTTCCTCCTTGTCGGACAATGCCATGCTCCCCGGTTTCGACCTTCCCGCCTTCGTCGCCGCCACCCTGTCCGAGGATATGGGCGAGGCGGGCGACATCACCGCCGCCGCCGTCATCCCGGCCGACGCGGTCTTTACCGGGGTGATGGACAGCCGCGACGCGATCACCGTCGCCGGTCTCGACATCGCCGCCGCCTTCTTCCGCCATCTCGACCGCCAAGTGGTTCTGGAACCGCTGGTTTCCGACGGGGATCGGGTCGCGCCCGGCACCGCGCTGCTGCGCCTGCGCGGCAATGCCCGCGCGCTGCTGACCGCCGAACGCTCGGCGCTGAACACCGTCCAACACCTGTCGGGCATCGCCACCCTCACCGCCCGCTATGTAGCGGAAATCGCAGGCACGGGCGCGACCCTGCTCGACACGCGGAAGACGATTCCGGGCCTGCGCGTCCTCGAAAAATATGCGACCCGCATGGGCGGCGCGACCAATCACCGCATGGGCCTATGGGACGCGGCGATGATCAAGGACAATCACGTCGCCGTCGCCGGTTCGGTCGACGAAGCCACCGCCCGCGCCCGGGCGGCGGGTATCGACCGCATCATCGTCGAGGTCGATTCGCTGGACCAGATCGAACCCGCACTCACCGCCGGCGCGACCCATCTGCTGCTCGACAACATGACCCCGCCGACCCTGCGCGAAGCCGTCGCGCTGATCGCCGGTCGCGTCCCCGCCGAGGCATCGGGCGGCGTAAATCTCGATACGATCCGGGCAATTGCCGAAACCGGCGTGACCTATATCAGCGTCGGCCGACTGACCCAGTCGGCCCCGGCGGCCGATATCGGGCTGGATTTCACCCTCGACGCCGCATAACCACGGCCCAGCGCTGCAACGGGGAACGCCATGCGTCCAGTCTCGATCGTCCGGTTCGACCGGCTCTACCTCGCCTCGATCGTCGTCGGGCTGATCGGCAATATCATCGAATGGCCGGTGACCATCGCCCGGCTGAACGAGAATCCCGACACGGCGGCGCTGGGATCGGGCGCCACGATCGCGGCGGGCGGCATGATCGCGACCGGCGTACTGATCGCGCTATTGCTCTGGTTCTTCGCCGCAAAGCGCGCCAGCAACGTCGCACGCTGGATCGTGACCGTCTTCACCGTCTTCGCCCTCGGCAGCTTGTTCATCGGCCTGGCGGGCAATGCGGTGATCGTCGACAATGGCGGAATCCTGCGCATCCTCGCTGTCGCACTACAGACCGCAGCGACTTTCTTCCTGTTCCGTCCCGACGCCGCCGCATGGTTCGCGCCGTTCGACAGCGTGGAGGACGACGCATGAAGCGGATCGCCCTAGCCATCGCCGCGCTGCTGCTGCCTGCCGCCGTACAGGCACAGACGCTGCAATGCGCGGTCCCGGCCCAGATCGACCGTCCGCGCCCCGACCTGCCAACCCCGTCGCAGCCGCGCCGCGTCCTCCCGATCGGCAGCTACACGCTCGCCATCACCTGGAGCCCCGAATATTGCCGCACGCGCGCCGACGATTCGCGCAATGCCTTCCAGTGCGGCGGCGGCAACCGTTTCGGCTTCACGCTGCACGGCCTGTGGCCCGATGGAAAGGGCAAGGACTGGCCGCAATATTGCACCGCGACGCCGATCCTGCCCGAATCGGTCATCGCCAAAAATCTGTGCGTCACCCCGTCGGCGCAGTTGTTGCAGCATGAATATGCCAAGCATGGCACCTGCATGGGCGTATCGCCCGCCGCCTATTTCGACGAATCACGCAGCCTGTTCCAGAAGCTGCGCTTTCCGAACATGATGGCGCTATCGCGTCGCCCGAATCTGACCGCCGGACAGCTCGCCGCGGCCATAGCCCGCGTCAATCCGGGGATCACGCCGCAATCGATGCGGATCACCACCAACAAGCGCGGCTGGCTCGACGAAGTCTGGCTCTGCCTCGACAAACGCCGCCGCTACGCCGCTTGTCCAGCGCATCAGGGCGGAGTGACGCCGGGCACCCGGATCAAGATCTGGCGTGGCGGACGGCAGGCGGCGTAATTAGCCCTCGACCGTTGCCGTCGCCGGATGGTGGCGGTCGAGATGCTTGCGGATGATCCGCAGGTTGCGGGTGTTCGACCGGAAGAAGAAGTCGGGCACCGCGCCGACGATCGGGATCAGCCCCAGCGCCCAGTCGGTGCCGACATTGCCCGCCATCCGCGCCATCTGCCACCGCGACATGCCGAGGTTGCGCGCTTCCCACAGCATATAGCTGCCCATCGCCGCACCGATGAAGCTGCCGACCACAGGAATGAAGTTCAGCAGGAAGTCGAGGCCCACCGGATGGTTGGTGCCCGGAATGGTCATCGACCGCTCCATCAGCCGCTCGATTGCGACCACCCGGCGGCGCACCGCGTCGGGATGTTTGTCGAGATGTCCGGCGATCTGTTCGAACAGTTCGGGGGAGATGCGGGTCGGCTTTGCCATGCCCCCTATCTGGTATCGCCGCGCAGATGGTTCAACGGATGCACCCCACGCGGATTGGTCTGGAATCCGCGCAGCCGGGGTGCGACCAGCGACCAGCGCCATGGCCGCGCGACGGGCACGAACGCGACATCCGCCGCCAGCGCAGCGTCCGCCGCCGCCAGCCGCTGCGCCCGTTCGGGAAGCGACGTGGCATCGCGCGCCGCGGCGATCAGCGTCATCGCATCCGGTGCGCATCCCCGACACGCCGTCGCTAGATACCAGCGCGCACTGTCATAGGGCGCGACCCTGTCGACCAGCACCAGATCGGCGGGCGTATCCAGTCCGACCCGCTGCCCGCGCACCCCGATCCGCGCCAGCGCCGCCGCCGTCCGTCCCCACAGCAGCGTCGCGCCGGGACCATCGGGCAATGCGACGCGCACCGTCACCGGCTGTCCCCATGCGGCGACCTGCGCACGAGAGGTCTGCCAGCGTTGCGCCTCCGTCAGATTGCGCCACGGCGGCAGCGCCGGTGCGCTCGCCGAATCAAACGCTTCGGGCAGAACGGTATCGGCGCCGCTCCAGTTCGCATCGATTGCGGCGGGCAGGTTGGCGGTCTGGATCGCCATGGCTACGGCCGCGCGGTTGAGCGGCGCGGCCAGAAACGCGTCGCGCCCGACAATGGCAAAACCGAACAGCCCGCGCGCCGGATCGACGCGGATATCGGCCGGTCGCGGCGCGGCTGCGGCCACGATCGGCCAATCGGCAAACCCGCCCCCCAGCACCAGATCGCTGCGCTTCTCCCGGAACCGCGCCATCGCTAATGCCGCACGCATGCCGTTCAGTCGCACTTCGTCGGCCGGAACCGGTGCCGGCGCGTCGGGATCGACCGGCGCCCGCAGGCGTACGCCCTCGCCCGTCAGCCGCCGCATCGGGCCGCTCCCCTGCGCGCCGCGCATCACCGCCAGTTCGGGCTGTGCCAGCAGGGTAAGCAATTCGGTATTGGGCCGTTTCAGCCGGACCTCGATCACCTGCGGCGTCATCGCCACGATCTCGTCGATCGAGCGCAGGAACGGGGTCAGCCGGTGTTCCGCATCGACCCGCACCGCCCGGCGCAGCGCGACGACGACCTGATCGGCGGTCACCGGCCGCCCGTCGCTCCATGTCGCATCGCCCAATCGAAAGATATAGCTGCGGCCGTCATCGACCATGTTCCATCGCTCGGCCATGGCCGGCTCGACCTGTCCAGCGGCATCGAAACGCACCAGTCCCTGCGCCAACGCACCGCGAAGCAACACGCGTTCGGTATTACCGCTGCCATCCTGCTCGATCGCATCGACCACCACCGGTCGCTCGTCCGCCCCCCGGTCGCACGCGGCGAGCGTGAGCAGCAGGGCGCCAAGAAACAGCAAGCGGGTCATGCGCCGCTCCATGCCATGAAAGCCGGGGCGGCGGCCAGCCCGTGGTACGGACGGCGGGACTTGAACCCGCACTCCCGATGGGAAGCGGATTTTAAGTCTCGGCTAGCGGCGTTGCGCAATATTCCGGATCGCACCAGATTGCTATATTTCATAGACACTTATCCATGATGCGATGGCATCGATCCTATGAATGATTCCGGGAAGGTACGGCGAATTGCGGACACAATTACACCGGAATTACCAAGATTGTGTGCGCTCTGTGTCTATGGGCTGCGTGCTCGAAGGAACGTGAATTGCGCGGGCGGTCCTTCAGTTCGCGATACGCACAGCCCTTTACCCGAAGTCATCAGCGAGGTTAGGAACAGGCGAAATTTGAGGAAAAGAGTGTGCACCTAACCCTCGACAACCTTAGCGGAAACTCGTTCGAGCGCCTGATACGAGCAATGTGCTTGAAGGCTTTCGGCGCTAGCGCAACCGTCTTTGGATCGGGTCCGGATGGCGGAAGAGACCTGACCCTCGCCGGTCGAATTCCCGGCTACGAACCCCGTTCTTGGGACGGCTATTTGGTTGTTCAAGCAAAGTACAGAGAGCCATCGAGTAAGGCCGTCAATGATACAGAATGGCTTCTTTCGCATTTAGCCGCCGAAAAGGAGCGCTATCTGGATCAGTCTTCCGGCCGAAGGATTCCTCAATACTATATTATTGCTACCAATATCTCGCTGTCGGGTGCCGATGGAAAAGGTCGCGGTTCTGATATCCGAAGGGGCGGCCATACAAAAATATCTGATTTTATGGAAACTTGGAAGACCGACCTTGGTCTGGTTGATTATGATATATGGCCTTTGGACAAAATCACTGACATGCTCGCCGCTGATCCGGAAACTCGGCAAACTTTTGCTGCTTGGATAACACCGGGTGACATATTGAGCGAAATGTTCAATTTTTTTCGGTTTTCACGACCTGATTTCCGCGAGGTACTTCGCCGTTCGCTAATAACTTCACTCCGCCGGAAACAGTTTGCGGAACTTAAGGACGCAGGAAGTGTAGCCGATCCGGACGTTAGAGCGAGTCAGGTTTTCATAGATGTTCCGGTTACGACAGGCGATTCCGCTCGTCAGAAAACAGCGAGAAATGTCCTCGACTCTCTAATTAGACGCTCAAAAGAAAAACTTGACCCTGAAACTATCGAATCTACTGCAAGGCAGTACCGTTTTCGCAGAAATAAAATAGTACTCCTCGGGGGCCCCGGACAGGGGAAATCCACCGTAAGTACGATGCTATCCCAAATTTTTCGGGCACACCTTTTAACTAACGATCCCGTTGCGATACGTGATGATACAATCAAGTCTTTGTCGCCAGAGATCATTCAACGGGCGAAGAACGAAGGTATAAATAGCGATGTTCCCGCCAGATTCCCTATCTTTGTGTCTCTTCCTGTTTATGCAGATAGGATCACAGCTTGCCGTAATTCAAAGGAAAAGCTTCCCTCTTTGCTCTTACATATAGCCGAAGAACTAGGTGAATCCTCGGATATATCAGTGGAGAAGGCTGACGTACGCCTCTGGCTCGGCTGCTATCCATGGGTCGTGATACTAGATGGCCTAGACGAAGTACCGCCCAGTGGGGAACGGGACGCTATAATCGAAGCAATAAATGCATTTTCGAGCGAGGTTAATTCTGTATCAGGCGACGTGTTGTTCATTCTAACAACTCGGCCGCAGGGGTATAACGACGATTTAGACCCCAACCTATGGGAGCATTGGGAATTATCGGAACTTCCGCCGGAACGCGCGCTTGCTTACGCGGCAGCGCTGGGGGAAGCGCGCTACCCCGATGACGAGCGCCGCCGTGAAAAGGTGCTAAAATCCTTAGAATCGGCAGCCGTTGCGCCCGCAACCAGCCGCCTAATGGTGACTCCCCTACAAGTTACAATTCTTTATCTTATTGTAGACACCGGAGGTAGTGCACCTGCCGCACGATGGACCCTGTTCAATGAGTATTTTGAAGTACTTAAGCGTCGCGAAAAATCGAAGGGCGGCCTTATCCAAAGTGTTATAGAAAACAATCTGGCGCATATTGGGCCGATCCATCAAGCAGCTGGATTAGTACTTCAGGTAAAGAGTGAAGTTGACGGGGGAGCCGCATCGCGTCTGAGTTCGGAAGAATTTAAATCTTTAGCGTCCTCATATTTTTTAAATCAAGGTTATAACGCTCTCGAATCCAGTTCACGCGCTGATGAACTCACTACCTTG
The DNA here is from genome assembly GCF_055521695.1 of Sphingomonas sp. BL-S-05. Classification (NCBI taxonomy): domain Bacteria; kingdom Pseudomonadati; phylum Pseudomonadota; class Alphaproteobacteria; order Sphingomonadales; family Sphingomonadaceae; genus Sphingomonas; species Sphingomonas sp. BL-S-05. The sequence continues at coordinate 2,461,344 of NZ_CM145499.1, forward strand.
GCATTGAATAGGTTAGTTTTGTTATCTGCTAAGGAGGAAGGCAGAATACGCTTTGATGTCCGATCACTTCAAGAATTTATGGCTGCCGCTGCTTTAACTGCGGGGGAAATGGGTGTTGTAGAACACCGTCTCGAACATATCGCGGGTATTGCTCATTGGCGTCACGTGTGGCTAATCGTCGCAAGCCGATGCTTCTCCGAGGACGGGTTTCATCACCGGCGTCCAGCAATCATCGGGATTCCGCGCACGTTAGACGAAGAACCAACTGATCGCCTCGTTCAAAACGGCGCGCGGTTAGCCCTAGAATTATTTATGGATGGCCTAGGGTCGGATCATCCCCGAACCCGGCTCGCGCTAGCGCGTCACGCAATGTCATCACTGAGTGCCGGTGAGGAAATTGTCGGAGGGCAATTGGCAGGCGTGTGGGAGAAGGGGACCGAAGAGATTGTCGAAGAGGCGCTGCGTAACGAATTATCCCGGGCGGACATGGCGGGCAGCAGAGCAGCCTGGAACACATTGTTCGAAATTGACGAACCGGGGATTGTAGGACGTCTAGTAAAATCCTTTTGGCCCAGCGATATTCGACGTAAACGGGCAGTGATGCGCCGGGTCAAGCGCCTTCCTCATGGTCATAATATTAGCCCTCAGATACTAGATGGTTTCAGTGCCTTCGGTGCTGCCGAAGGTTTAGATCGAATAGTTAGGCTCTTCTATTCGGAATGGGATAGCTTTTCAGACGCGATTCCTGTCAATGTCGTCAAGGTTTCTCAAAATCGTCAAGATGCTCCACTAGATAAGTCAGATACAAACGGCATATCGTTTCTGTATCAATCTTTAGATAATATGACTTACTATAAGTTAATGCATGAATTGGGAGAGGCGGTTCCGTCATGGAAATTACTGAACGCAGTTTCCATATTTGGAGTAAGCCCTTCTACTAACACTTTCTCGCAGTCTATTTTGGCATTGTCGAGTTTTCCGAGACAAGATTTGATTGAGTTTCTGAGTTCTATGCCATGGCCACTGGCTATTGTAGTTCATAATTGTCATTCACAATTGGAATTCATGAAGGCCGCAGAGCGAGCCTTGGAGGGACACTTCGGCGACCCCGAAGCTTGGCGAGCAGCAGAGCGCCGTTGGAAGACGAAAGGTTTGCAGCAAGCAGATTTCTCAGTCCGTTTTGCGGAAGATGCTCATGATTGGGCGATGGTAGGCGCCCCGCCCTTGTCGTCTGTTAGCGTAAGCCATGGAATGTCATCTGATACTATCGTTCGTCTCACGGATTTAGTTTTGTCCCCTATTCCCGAAGATACAGCAAGACATCTTGCGAATGCCCTTAGCTTTGCCGTTGTCGGCGTTGATGAAACTCAAAAGCTTACTATAGAACAGTCTAAGATTCTCTTTTCTGCAATACTGCGAGGTGATAGACCCACTTTCTCTAAGGCGTTTAACTTGGCACCTGCCGAAGCGTGGACTGACGACACGTTTATCTCTATGGCGTCGAGCCTTGCATCTCGTGGGGTTCACCAAGAGTTCTATGTTGATGCGGAGTTACCAAGTGTCATAGCTCAGGCAATGTTGCGTAAATCGAGTTATAAGCCTTTAGTTAAGGCTATTTTGGCGTGCTGCCTTTCGCTGAATGGTGATTATCAGGAACTCGAAATACTAGATCGTTCGGTTTACCGATCGATATCAAGTATGGCATTCGATAATAATGTGGACAAGGTGTATCATAGTCTACTTAAAATCATATTAGACCCAGGATCGCCATTACCGGAGAAACTGCCGGAACAGATATCAGCGGCGTGGAAGGACGACCCAGAACTTGTAACATTAACAAGTACGCTTTTGGAATCTGAGTATTTAGAAGACACCGACCGGGTGAATTTGCTGTTTAGGCTTTTGAAGCTTGAATGGGATAATACACAGCTAGAGGGCACATCGTTAAAAAAGCATTTGTGCAGCTTGCTGGATAAGCGACGCTCTGGACTCACTGACCGACGGAATTGGACTGGCAATATGGAATTACCGGTACATTTCTATGATGCGGTAATTGAGCAGGCGCTTAATTAGCCTGCGTGCAACAGGACGTAATCAATAGTGCCATAGGATAGCTGGTGTACCGAACGAACGAATTCGGTCGATTCCGATACACTCGCTAGCCCTGTATCGTAAAATAGACTCGACAGCGTTTTGATACGCTGACAGTATCGATACAGGAAATCGATACGGAGTGGGTGATGGCACGGGTATTCGCTTACAGCAGGGTCAGCACGCTCGATCAGACGACGGACAATCAGGTTCGCGAGATCGAAGCGGCGGGGTTCAGTATCGATTCCCGCCGCATCATCACCGAAACGGTGTCTGGTTCTGTCGCCACCATGGAACGCAAAGGCTTTGCGAAGCTGGTCGATCGGCTGGAAGCGGGGGACGTGCTGGTCGTCACTAAGCTGGATCGCTTAGGCAGAAACGCAACTGACGTTCGCCAAACAGTCGATAGCCTCTGCGCCATCGGCGTTCGGGTTCATTGCCTCGCCCTTGGGGGTGTCGATCTATGCAGCGCGGCTGGTCGCATGACCATGCAAGTTATTGCCGCCGTCGCAGAGTTCGAACGCGACCTTCTTATTGAGCGCACCCAAGCGGGCTTGCAGCGCGCGAAGGCCGAAGGAAAAGCCCTAGGACGGCCTAGGAGCCTTACCGACGCCCAGCACAAGGAAATCCTAGTGCAACGTGCCGAAGGCGTATCCTTGGGCGTCCTAGCGGCCCGGTATGGTGTCACACGCGCGGCGATACAAAGGGTGGAAAAGCGCAAGCATGGATGATTGCCGTACCTCCGGCACAGGTAATTACGTCGCAAATCGACTGAAATTTTGTAAAATGAGAAGAACGCCAAGGCTCTGTATGAACGAAGCCTTGGCTACTTATCAGACACTTGGAAGGGCTGGCGGCCTAAGCGTCTTGTCCGGCTCCCAAACTCTTCTGAACATTTCTAAGTAGTACGTACCGCGACACCCGACGGTCCAGCCACCATGGCCCCGTGTATGGGAAATAACGTTGTAACCGTATTCTGCCGAATATGGCCTTACTGAAATGAAGGATTCATAGCATGAGTTGTTGTTGCGCCCGTTATCAAAAACCTTACCGACAGCGTGGGTTGCAGTACTTGCATCAAGCATCCAACCCTCTTTAGCCTGTTCGCTAGTTAGGTTGAAAACCGAAGCTTCTCGTACATTCCCGCGTCGGAAGTATTCGCCGCTTAGCGACTCAACCGGGACTCGTTGCCTGTGTTCGACCAACCTAATTCGCGATGGGAGAAACGCGCTGGCGGAACCTTGGATCGCGTTAACGTCCACCGAGAGCGTGGTCCACGCATCGGGTAAAGTAATGGTCGTCCTGCAAGGGCTTCCTGCTGTTATAATTGCACCCTTCTTCAAACAGTAGGGATTCGTAGTCCGTTTGGGATCAATATTACCTATTATTATTGGCGCAGACAATTTTGCTTTATGCTGCACCCCTTGCGATAGATATTCGACAACGAGACGAACTGTGTTGTACGTAAGCGGATCAAATCTTACACTCACGCCGCCACCGAACTTTTTAATGCATTCGGACCAAGCATCTAAGATTCCCTGGTCTCCTGAATAAAGCATCGTCGACAGTTCATTGATACGTTCTATCTTCTGAAAGTTGGTACGTTCAACGCTTCGACGCATAGCCTCGTATTCGTCTTTACCATAATTTAGTGATCCCATTACGGCCTTTCCAATGGGAACTCCAATGCCTAGACTGGTATCTGTTTTGGAATTTTCGAATGTGCTCTCTAGAAATCTTGAATACAATATTTGCTGGAAATAAGAGTTACTCTTATATTCCTCATAACGAAAAGTTCCGTTTCGTAGTACGTCCTTGCATTGGTCTGGTTCTGCTTTCGCAGTCGCAGCATACAGGCATGCAAGAGTGACGCTGATTGCAAAAAACCTCATATAGCCCCCTGACTATACTGCGTTAATGCAGCGCCATATATTGCCTTATCATCGTCCCGTTGTAAATTCGCGGTCAGTGACCCGGTTGGCATCCACGCGCTTCATGCAGAAGGCGTAGGGCCAACCGAGATCGCCAAACGGCTAGGTGTCGGCCGCGCAAGTGTTTACCGGGCCTTGGCGGCGTAGGGCGGGATCGGGACGAGCACAGGAGGCGACTGATGTGTAACCGCTATGCCCTATCGGTTCCTGCGGCTTCCCTCTTCCCCCGATACAACGCCACTCATCCCGCTAACCTAGTAGCGTTGCCAGCCCCCGAACTATTCCCCCGCAAACCCGCCTACATTGTCCATGATACCAATGGCGTTCGCACCCTCGACGTTATGGCTTGGGGCTTCCCAATGATGACGAAGGGTAAGAGCGGTAAGGACGTTCGCAAGGACGTGACAAACGTCCGCAACTACACGTCGCCGATGTGGCGATCGACGTTGGCAAACCCATTACGGCGTTGCCTTGTGCCCTTTTCTGCCTTCTCCGAGTACGGTCAGATTCGTGGCGACGACGGCAAGCTACCCTTGCATTGGTTTGACGTACCATCGCAGCCAATAACCAGTTTTGCAGGGATATGGCGTCCGACCGACGAAGGCGCGGTGTTTGCTTTCCTAACAACCGAACCGAATGCGATCGTGGCCCCGATCCATCCAAAGGCAATGCCGGTGTTGCTGCACCCCGAAGACGAAGAGCGTTGGCTTACCGCGCCCATGGAAGAGGCATTGGAACTGGCAGCACCATTCCCTACGCAGCTTATGCGGGTCACGACATGAACCCAAACCAGCTTGCGAATCGTTCTCTTTCTGTTCTATTTTGCGGTAGGAGAAAACGCCATGTTGAATTCGCAGGAAATGATTGCCGCTGCCCTACTGTCGGCACCGGGTTGGGCGCGAGTCGGCCTTACTGCCCCTGACTCTCGCCTTCGTGTAGAGGCGGCAACGACGTTGGCTGCACACCTTTGCGACTATGCAGGCGAACCGCTCCCCAAGCAGGATCGAAACCAACTTCCCTTGCCGCTGTGATCGATGGTTCAGCCTATCCGGTATCTCACGGACCTAAAGGACGGTTCCGTTCAAGCAGAGTGCCGTACTTGCGGTAGAATTGCGCTATTCTCCCCCTTCGAGTTGCAAACCCATTGGCGGCGAAAGGGTTGGCCAACGGACTGGCCCGACTTCGCGCTACGGCTCCGCTGTCGGTGTGGTGCGCGCGGACCAAAGGTTACTTGGTCGCCAAGCGCGCCACCACCGGATGACAACCCGCCCCCACCGCGACCACGGTTTGCACGCCCGAAGGCTTCACAGCATTGGAAGCCACCGGGGATCGATCATAACGAGTGGGAGCGGGCGAAGGATGACCGCGAACGACGGCGGCTAATTAGGCGTGCCCGTGGCTAATTGCAGCGCTACCTACTACTGATGAAAAGGTTATCGAGGTCCGCCGCCTGACCCCGGAGAGGTTATTTCGTCTCTGCGGATTGCCTGCTGCCAGAACAATCCATTCGCTTTTCCAGAAATTCCGAATGCCTCGCCAACTGCTCCGTCCCCAAACCAAGTGGCAAATCTTCTTCCGGTAGCCCGACATCGAGAACGACTGATTTTGATGACGGATAATAAATGAATTCCTGAAATCCGACATAACCACCCATCCTATTTTTTGCATTCACCTTTCCGATCAGGCAGTCACCAAGCGTAGTTATGTTCTCGTACTGCGCTGATGCCGGATCAGAAAGCTGTTGGGCAATCACGGATTTCGCAGCACTTACAAGCTCTTTATCCGGTCCTTTAAAGGATACATCATTGATACCGGATAACTCGAACATCAATCCAAAGAACATGATACCTATCACAACAAATATTGTGATATTCATCCAACGTGGATTTGCAACTCGGTTAGGCGTTGTATCTGCCGAAATTTGACTGTCAGGCGTTTCTACAGGCTGCAAACGTAATCCGCAGAACCGGCATACCTTTGCTTCTGCTTTGATCTTTTCCGCACAATCTGGACAAGCAATTTCATCTACCATGTGTACGCCCCCTGCTTTGGCGCTTTCCACACGGTTTCTGTGTAGCGGTCAATAGCTGCGACTGCCGCCGAATGGCAGCGAAACCATCATCCCGGAACAAAGGCTTTGCTGATACCCGCTATCGGGCGCTGGTCGCGCGGCTGGTCGACGCCCGGAAGGCAGCCGGGTTTAGTCAGACTGCGCTTGCCAAGCTTCTTGGCAGGCATCAGCAGTTCGTCAGCCGGTACGAAATCGGGGAGAGGCGGCTGGATGCGGTCGAATTCATTGACATCGCCCGAGCGTTAGACCTCGATGCCGGAACGCTATTATCGGAAGTACCGATATCGCGCTAATCAATAGTCGAACGTGACCTTATAGAAATGACGAACCCTTAGAAAAAAACGTCTTTTCAGTCATTGTAGTCCGACCTGACGACGGCACATTGATGCGATCCTCTCACCGGGCCGGATGTTCCATGGACTACGGATCAAGTGCATCACCCTTACTATAGATACTATGGGATTGAATACCGCTAGAAGCCCCGTAGAAGCCCGTACAGCACACGCCGGAGTCATTGGCTACTTGGGGTAGCCAAAATTGCAACTTGGCGCTGTAGGTGCCATTTACGGGGCATAGCGGGCATATAACCATGGCCCCCAACCTTACTTCGACTTAAGCTTCGGCTTTACGCCGATCCGACGTTCAAAACAGCGGGACAGGACATCATTAACGATCGCAGCATCGGATTGCTTACAAATAATCGAATCATGCACCGGTAAAGCGACTACACCGTGAACAGTGCATAGTTCGTGGACAGCATCTACAACAGCTTGGCTTTCCTCAAACTGCAAAACACCCCAATTAATGCCTTCGCTGCCGATTTTATCGAGTGCCGGAAAATACGGAAGCACTGACTTCTTCATCAGCTTGATGGGCCAGTCGCTACCGAGTTTTCCGGTATACGCACCTTTCTCGGCAAGAACGCCATCTTTCAGCCTGTTAGGCTTTGCCTTCGTTCCGTCGCGAGCATATTCCTTGATAGCGTCGCTAGGCCACTTACCCAACGGATTGCCGTTTCCTAGGGAGGAATTAACGTAAAGCTTTACTATCGCGCGTGGAACACCGGGAACCACGTACAGGTCCCCGGCGGCAGGAATGGGCAACCCCAGCCTCGCCATGGCGATGGTCAGATGACTTGACGTGACGTGACCCCCGTTTCTTCATCCAGATGGAACTAGAGACCGGCCCTTCGAAGGGACGGACGGAATGAAGCGGAAGCAGTTTTCTGAAGAGCAGATCATCGGCATTCTGAAGGAGGCCGAGGCGGGTGCGGTGGTGACGGAGCTGTGCCGCAAGCACGGCATGTCGAGCGCGACCTACTATGCGTGGAAGGCGAAGTTCGGCGGCCTGGAGGTGTCCGATGCAAAGCGCCTGCGGTCGCTCGAAGAGGAGAACGCCCGGCTCAAACGGCTACTGGCGGACACGATGCTCGACAACGCGGGGTTGAAAGACCTGCTGTCAAAAAAGTGGTGATGCCCGCCGCGAAGCGACAAGCGGTCGCGCATCTCCAGGCGACGTTGGGGATGAGCGAGCGGCGGGCATGCGCGGTTGTCGGAGCGGATCGCACGAGCATGCGGTATCGCTCGTGCCGGGCAGATGATGGCGATCTGCGGTCAAGGCTGCGTGAGCTGGCGCAGCAGCGTCGGCGGTTCGGCTATCGACGGCTGCACATCCTGCTGTGCCGGGACGGTATCACGATCAACCGCAAGAAGACCCAGCGGCTCTACCGCGAGGAGGGCCTGACGGTGCGTCGTCGTAAAGGACGAAGGCGTGCTACAGGCAGCCGGGCACCCGCGCCGGTGCTGGCGCTGCCGAACCAGCGCTGGAGCCTGGACTTCGTGCACGACCAGCTCGTCACCGGCCGGCGGTTCCGTGTGCTCAACATCGTCGACGACGTGACGCGCGAATGCCTCCGGGCGGTGGTGGACACGTCGATCTCGGGCCGGCGCGTCGTGCGCGAGCTGGCCGATCTGATCGCCGAACGTGGCAGGCCGAAGATGATCGTCAGCGACAATGGGACCGAGCTGACGTCGAACGCGGTGCTCGCCTGGTCCGGCGACGTGGGCATCGAGTGGCATTACATCGCGCCGGGCAAGCCGACGCAGAACGGGTTTGTCGAGAGCTTCAACGGTCGCATGCGCGACGAACTGCTCAACGAGACGCTGTTCTTCACCATCGGCCAGGCCCGCTCGATCCTGGCGCGCTGGGTCGACGACTACAATACCGAGCGGCCGCACTCGTCGCTCGGCTACGCCACTCCGGTAGCCTTCGCTGCCGGGCTCGAACAGCAACGGGCGGGCTTAACCCCGCTCGTTGCTTCACCTGCGCTCGTGCGCGACAACACCGGTCGGTCTCTGGTTGCAGCTGGATGAAAGACCGGGGTCACGTCAGACGAAATATCCAATTCAACGACGGGTTCCCCATCAATCGTCATCCGCGAACGCTTGCCACCACTCAACTGCTGGTAGCCGCCGCCGATCGAATAAAGCCGTCCGCCCCTGTCGTAATTTACACCAGCCACGTCGCCTTGGTTGAAGATACGCTGAAAGCCGATGTGGGCAGCACTGATGGTAGCACTGCCGATCACCCCGTTGATTTCGCCCACCTGTCGCGCAAACGCGATGACAGTGGGATTATCGTAATCGACAATCATCCTTTTGCCGACGATCTTGTTCCCGAATGCTTCGTACTGCCGCTTTGTCGATGCGCGCAGCTGGATGGGATGACGGATTTCGGCACGGGGCGGAACGGGCCGGAAATGCGCCTCGAAATCGGCAGCATCAATCCCGAAAGTCTTTGCCAGATCAAGTAGGGCTTTCGTCGGGTGGAAGCGGGTTGCCGTGCCCTTGAAGCCGGGAGCGAAATCCATCCGCCCCGGCTCTACAATCAACATCCCCTGCTCGGCTACGGCCTTATAGGCCTTCGTGAAAGGTCCGTATCCTACGACGCTGTCGTCAAACGTCCGAGACCCAATAGGCCGGTAAAGGTATGCATAGGGACCTTCATTCGCCGCACGCATCAAGTCGGCAACGATGATGCCGATTGCGCTTTGCGCCGGTACTTTTGCCCCACGGTTCGACTGCTGAAAGCCTGCGACTAGCTTTGCGGCAAGCGCTTTAGCCTCGTCCGAGTAAGGTTCATGCGATAGCATCATGAACAGGCCATCGTCATCGTTCCCGCTTTTGAAGAAGAAAGCGTCGTCATCGGTCGTGCGCTCAGCGCTAGGACGAACGTGAGACGCGTTTGCCCCAAGGCTATGCATCTTCGAAAGCACGCGCGACCACCGCTTGTCTCTTTCCTTCTTTTTCATTCTTCGATCCAAGGCGAGCAGCATCGCTTCGAGGTCGGCATGAATGAACCGGTCTCAAATCGACACTATAAGGGAAAAGGGTAGGGGGTTGGTTGTGAGTGGGGTTGAATGGTGTTGTATTTTTTTAATATAGAAAATAGATTTCAGTCTATTTTAATACATTGAAATCCAATCAGATACAGACAAACAACCTGCGTGTTTAACTATATTAAATATTGTTAACTTGTTGTTGCGGATTAGTTAACATACTAGACATATTAGTAGCACCTATTGAAGGTAACAATCTGTCATCATATGCTCATCTGACAGTTTTGATCAGAAAAATCTAAATATCGATCCGGGTATGGCACCCTATCGTTATTTCTTAAATGGCATATGGTGTCAGAAAGATACCGTGCGCACTTTTCATTAAGTAAGCACGTAGACTCACGGTGTGAATTTTTCTATCACTTTGAACGATACTTTTTCCCATTCAACATATCTTAATCTGGAAAAGGAAGTTCATTCCTGCTGTCCGATGAACGCTTGAAGCGCTGACAGTCGATAAAAACGTCTTCCACCGATTTTGACGCTCGCCGGTCCGATACCCCGCCGATGCCAGTCAGCCAGCGTTGATTGAGCCATACCCAGATATTGGGCAGCCTCGGCCCGGGTTAAGCGACCTTCGGCACCGCGCACAGCATCCATGAGACCAATTTTGGGCACGTCATCGCTCCTAGTCCGTCGATGAGGTCCAGATAGCGCTCAATTCGCGCAGGTCAACCAGATTTTTAAGTGCAAAACCCGTCACCGCAGGTCTAATTTCCTACCTCATCAGTACTTCTTTCGTACAACTTCCTATTTTAGAATTTTTAATAGCACTTATTATTTTTAGACTACGTGAAACTATATAGGCTACGCTTAAATTAATTGAATCATTGACTCCCCAAGAATGATCGACATCATGTTCCAAGAAAGGAACATGTTGTGTCACTCAAATTTACTCGTCTCACGCGACCGGAAATCAAACGGCTGGCGGCAGGTGCATCGCTCACCGAACACGGGATAACTGCGACCGGGTTGAGGGGCGGCGATGTCCGATACGCGGTGAACATCATGGTGGACGGGCGTCGGATTCACCGCGCCATTGGGAAGGCAAGCGAGGGCGTCACCCGTCAGCAGGCGGAGGACGCTATCGAACTGCTTCGCACCCACGCTCGCGAAGATCGCCTTAGCTTGCCGACAGGTCGAAAGACGCATCGCATGTTCGAGGAAGCCGCCACCGGCTACCTTGAACGGTTGGAACAGGGCACAGGGAAGAACCTGACTGCGAAGCGCCGACAACTAGTAACGCATTTGATCCCGGCATTCCGCAAACACCGGGCGGACAAAATCACGACGCAGATGGTGCAAAGCTATGTGCGGGATCGCCTGTCCACGGGCGCTGCACAGGCGACGGTGAACCGCGAACTTGCCACCCTCTCCCACCTCTTCAAACGCATGGTTGAATGGAAGTGGATCAAGGCGGAGGATGCGCCGGTAGTGTCTAAGGGTGCAGAACCGCCCAAGGCGATTACGGTCCTAAGAGTCTGACTCGTTATTGAGATCTGGCGATTTGTCTGGTGAGGGTTTTGACGGAAGCGAGGTTGCACCAGGCTTCCTGCGACTGTTCGGAGGCTTCATAGTCCCTGGCGAGACGCCGGTTTCGACCGAGCCATGCGAACGTCCTCTCGACGACCCATCGTCGCGGTTCCTGGACGAAGTGTCCGACGCGTTGCGAGCGGGTGATGATCTCGATGGTCCATGGCCGCGGATCGGCGACCGCGTCGAGCAGCTTGTTGCCGCGATAGGCGCGGTCGGCATAGGCATGGCGCAGGCCGGGAAACCGGGCGGCCAGCGCCTTGAGCAACGGCACGGCGCCATGGCTGTCCTGCACGTTTGCCGGAGTGATCCGCGCCTCGATCAATCGGCCTGACGTATCGGTCGCGATGTGGCGCTTGCGACCCTTGACCTTCTTGGCAGCATCGAACCCGCGCGGACCGCCGCTCTCGGTGGTACGCGCGCTCTGGCTGTCGATCACCACGGCCGATGGTTCGGGATCGCGCCCCTCGAGCATCCGCGAACGTGCCACCAGCAACGCATTGATCCGGGGCCACCAGCCCTGATCGCGCCAGCGGTAGAAATGATACTGTACGGTCGTGAACGGCGGAAAATCACGCGGCAGACCACGCCACGGACATCCCGACCATAGCAGATACAGCAACGCGTTCACGATCCGCCGCAGCGGCGTCCGCCGCCGTCGGCCACGAACCGACGGCGGCGGCAGAAGCGGACCCAATACCCGCCACTCCGCCGCACTCAAGTCGCTTGCATACCGACCCTCGGCCCGGCGATACCGCTCCCGGGTGGCCTCATTCCAAACCATCGTCGATCCTTTCGTAGCTTCGCAACCACGATCGAATCATACATGGCGAGGTCATCCAACCTTTTCCCGGTCAGCCTCTAAGCGACGGGGATGCAACGTCCCTACGGAATGCCGCGATCGGGGATCAAGACGGGCTGTTACACCTGTTTGTTGAATTTGGCTTGGGCGCAGCAATGCGGCACGGCGAAATCCTACGCGTCCGGTACGATCAGATCGATTTTGATGCTCGGCGGATTTACCTTGCAAGGGCAAAAGCAGGAGCGCGCGAACAGCCCATTACGCCAAACCTCGCCGCCCATATTGCCGCTGCACGCGAGCGAGCGACGGACAAGGCAGGATGGGTCTTCCCGTCACAACGCAAAGGCGAAGACGCAACGCATCGCCTTAGTATGGCAAAGCAGTTCAAACGGGCCGTGGAGCGCGCGGGCCTATCCCCGCGACGGGTCACACCGCACGTCATGCGACATACGGCTATCACCCGGCTGGTACAGGCAGGCGTTGACCTACCGACAATCCAGAAAATCAGCGGACACAAAACGCTACTCATGGTGATGCGCTACGTTCACATCTACGGCACGCATATCGACAATGCGATCAGTGCGCTCGATTCGGCACCCATCGCAATTACACCAAAACTACCACCAGTTCCTGAAACCGATGCATTTAGTGAAGCTGCTTAGTCTCAAAAACGGCGGAAAACCGCCGGTACGGACGACGAGACTTGAACTCGTACTCCCAAAGGGAAGCGGATTTTAAGTCCGCTGCGTCTACCGATTTCGCCACGTCCGCGTGGGGAGCCGCGTTCCAAGCGGATCGGCGCTGCCCCGTCAAGCCGCCGCTATCGCAACGTCTGGATGATGCCGGAGAAATCGGTGGCGGCATGGCCGTCCTCGACGAAGCGGGCATAGAGTTCCGCCGCCCGTGCGCCCATCGGCGTATCGGCTCCCGCCCCGGCCGCCGCCTGCATGGCAAGGCGCAAGTCCTTGAGCATCAACGCGGCGGCGAACCCGCCCTGGAACCCGCGATCGGCGGGGGTTTCGGGGCCGACACCCGCGACCGGACAATAGCTCGTCATCGACCAGCACTGCCCCGAACTGACCGACGAAATGTCGTAGAAGGTCTGTGCGTCGAGCCCCAGCTTTTCGGCAAGGGCGAAGGCTTCGCAGGTCGCGATCATCGATGCGCCGAGCAGCATGTTGTTGCACATCTTCGCCGCCTGCCCCGCACCGTTCGCACCGGCATGGATCACCGCCTTGCCCATATCCTCGAGGAACGGCGCGGCCTTGGCGAACGCGGCCGCGCTGCCGCCGACCATGAAGGTCAGCGCGCCGGCATTCGCGGCGGCGATCCCGCCCGACACCGGCGCGTCGACCGCCTGCAATCCTTTCGCACGGGCGGCTTCGGCCACCTGTCTTGCAGTATCGACGTCGATCGTCGAACAATCGATCAGCACCGCGCCGGTATCGACCGCATCGAACAGGGCGTCGTTATAGATCTGTGCGACATGGGCACCGGCGGGCAGCATCGTCACCACCGCCTGCGCACCAGTCGCCGCCTCGACCGCGTCGGCGACCGGCAGGCACCCTGTCGCCTTTGCCCGTGCCAGCGCATCGGCCGACAGGTCGAAAGCGCGGACGTCGTGCCCGGCCTTCGCCAGATTGGCGGCCATGCCGCCGCCCATATTGCCGAGGCCAATGAACCCGATCCGTGCCATGCTGGTCTCTCCTACCGCCCCGTCCAGTTGCCGGGCCGCTTTTCGACGAAGGCGGTCATGCCTTCCTTCTGGTCCGCCGTGCCGAACAAACCGTGGAATAGGCGCCTTTCGAACTGGACCCCTTGCGCCAAGGTCGTGTCGAAGGCGGCGTTGACCATTTCCTTGTTCGCCTTGACCGCCAGCGGGGCCATGGCGGCGATCGTCGCGGCGGTCTTCACCGCATCCTCGACCAGATCGTCGGCGGGCACGATGCGCGCGACGAGGCCGCAGCGTTCCGCTTCCTCGGCGCCGATCATTCGGCCGGTCAGGCACATCTCCATCGCCTTGGCCTTGCCCACCGCGCGCGCGAGCCGTTGCGACCCGCCCATGCCGGGGGTTACGCCCAGCTTGATCTCGGGCTGGCCGAACTTCGCGGTATTGGCGGCGAGGATGAAGTCGCACATCATCGCCAGTTCGCATCCGCCGCCCAGCGCGAAGCCGGCGACCGCCGCAATGATCGGCTTGCGAGTGCGGGTGAAGGCGTCCCAGCCGCTGAAATGGTCGCCGCCATACATGGCGGCGAAGTCCATCTCCTGCATCTCCTTGATATCCGCCCCGGCGGCGAACGCCTTGGCCGATCCGGTGATGACCGCGCAGCCCTGCGTCGGATCGGCATCGAACGCGCGCATCGCATCGAGCAGTTCGGACAGAATCTGCGCATTCAGCGCGTTCAGCGCCTGCGGCCGGTTGAGCGTCACCAGCGTCACCGCGTCGCGCTTCTCGACCAGGATGGTTTGATAGTCGGGCATGCTATTCCCCAATCAATATGGCTGCCATTCGTCCGCTTCGCCAAGCGGCGCGAAGATGCGGTCGATCATATGGTCGGTCACCGCCGCCGGGGTAGCCGGGTCCCATTTCGGCGCGTGGTCCTTGTCGATAATCACCGCGCGGACCCCCTCGACGATGTCGGGCCGCTGAACGATGCGGGTGACGACCGCATATTCCTGCCGCATCTCGTCCTCGAAGGTCGGCATGGTCTTGCCGTCGAGCAGGAGTTTCAACGACACCTTGCACGAGAGCGGCGAACGCTGGTGCAGCGTCGCCAGTTGCGTGCTCGCCCAGTCCGATCCGTCGGCTTCCAGCGCCGACAGGATTTCCTCGAAATCGTCGCTCGCGAACAGGCGGTCGATCGCCTCGCGCTGCGTCAGGATTGCCGCTTCGCCGGGCGTGGTCGCGTGGTCGGCGAGGATCGTCTCGGTCGCGAGCGGATCGTCGGCGATGGCACGCTTGATGTCGTCCAGCGCGCTGGCCGGCACCAGATGCGTCGCGAGGCCGAGCGCCAGCATCTCGCTCCCGTCCAGCCGCGCGCCGGTCAGCGCCAGATATTGCCCGATCCGGCCCGGCAGCCGCGACAGATACCAGCCGCCGCCGACATCGGGGAACAGGCCGATCGCGGTTTCGGGCATGGCGAAACGGGTGTTCTCGGTCGCGATGCGGACCTTGCACGGCTGCGAAATGCCGACGCCGCCGCCCATCGTCACCCCGTCCATGACCGCGATGGTCGGCTTGGCATAGGTGAACAGCCGGTGGTTGAGCCGATATTCGGTCGCGAAGAAGGCGCGTGCCGCTGCGCCGTCGCCGGCGCTGCTGTCGGCGATCATGCGGATGTCGCCGCCCGCGCAAAAGCCGCGCCCTTCGGCATGGTCGATCAGGATCGCATGGACCGACAGGTCGTCGCGCCACGCCTCCAGCGCGGCGAGCATCGCCTCGCACATTTCGAGGTTGAGCGCGTGGAGCGCCTTGGGCCGGTTAAGCCGGATTCGGCCGAGATGGTTGTCGACAGAGGTCAGGATCATCCCAAATCCTCCCCGTTGCGCGGGGAGGGGGACCATGCGAAGCATGCTGGAGGGGGAGCCCCGTAATCGCGACCGTCGTGGAGCAGGACACCCCCCTCCACCACCGCTTCGCGGCGGTCCCCCTCCCCGTGCCGGGGAGGATTTGCGCGGATCTTCACTTCACCAGCTCCCTGCCTACGATCATCCGCATCACCTGGTTCGTGCCCTCGAGGATCGAATGCACGCGCAGGTCGCGCCAGAAGCGTTCGATCGGATAGTCCATCAGATAGCCATAGCCGCCATGGAGTTGCAGCGCCTGATCGACCACCTTCGATCCGGTGTCGGTGGCGAAGCGTTTGGCCATTGCGGCGAAGCGCGTCTTGTCGGGTGCGTTCGCGGTCACCTTGGCCGCGGCGGTGTAGAGCAGCGCACGTGCTGCCTCCAGTTCGGTCGCCATGTCGGCCAGCGTGAACTGGGTGTTCTGGAAATCGGCGATCGGCTTGCCGAACTGCTGCCGCGCCTTGGTATAGGCGATCGCTTCGTCGAGGCAGCGTTGCGCCCCGCCCAGCGAACAGGCACCGATATTCAGGCGACCGCCGTCCAGCCCCTGCATGGCGATTGAGAAGCCCTGCCCCTCGGCCCCGACCAGATTGGCGGCGGGTACGCGCACCTGATCGAGGATGACCGCGCGCGTCGGCTGCGAATGCCAGCCCAGCTTGCGTTCGTTCGCGCCGAACGAGACGCCGGGCATGTCCCGCTCGATCAGCAGGCACGAAATGCCCTTCGGCCCGTCGCCGCCGGTGCGGACCATCACCAGATAGACGTCGTTGTCGCCCGCGCCGGAAATGAACTGCTTGGTGCCGGTGACGATATAGTCGTCGCCGTCGCGCACCGCTTTCGTCTTCAGTGCCGCCGCGTCCGATCCAGAGGAAGGCTCGGTCAGGCAGTAGCTGGCGAGCTTTTCCATCGTCACGAGGTCGGAGAGGAAGCGTGCCTTCAATTCCGCCGAACCGAACGCGTCCAGCATCCACGCCGCCATATTGTGGATCGAGATGAAGGCAGACGTCGACGGACAGCCATAGGCCATCGCCTCCATGATCAGCGCCGACTCCATCCTGCCGAGTCCGATCCCACCCGATTCCTCGGATACGTAGATGGCGGCAAAGCCCAGTTCCGCCGCCTGCTTGATCGTGTCGCGCGGGAAGATGTGCTTCTCGTCCCATTCGGCAGCATGGGGGGTGATCGCGTCGGCGGTAAAGCGACGCGCCAACTCCTGAATCTCACGCTGGTCGTCGGTCAGATCGAACGGGTTCACGCTTCACTCTCCACTATCGCTTCGGCCTCGATCTCCACCCGCCATTCGGGACGGAGAAGTGCGGCCACCACCAGCATCGTCGCGGCGGGCCGCACGCTGCCGAACAATTTCCCATGTACCTGCCCCACCGCCTCGGCATCGGCCGGATCGATCAGGTACATGCGGGTGCGGACGACATCGTCGATCCGGCCGCCCAGTTGCCCGATCGCCTGCGCGATGATGGCGAAGCAGCGCTCCGCCTGCGCGGCGGCGTCGCCCGGCGTGCTGCTGCCATCCGGTTCGACCGGCGCGGTGCCCGACACGAAGATCCGGTCGCCGACGCGCAAGGCGCGCGCGAAACCGATCGTCGCTTCGTAGGGGGACGCCGAAGCGCTATGCCGACGCACCATCATTTGCCCTCATGCAACACGCGCTGCCGGAACAGCGGATCGGCGATCGATAGCGTATTGCGTTCGTACCAGCGCGGTGCCGGCACCCCCTTCTCCCACGCAATCGCTTCCAGCAAATTGCCCTGCGCCGATGGCGTATCGGGATGCAGCTTCGCGATCGGATCGCGATAGGCGACATCGGCGGTCACGATCGTCCAGCCCTTCGCCCGCAGCGCCGCGACCAGATCGGCGATCCAATAGGCGGCGAGATCGGTTTCGTGCAGCAGCATCACATGCACCGGCTGCCGCCCCAGCGCCTGTTCGGCCAGACGGTCGGCGAATTCGGCGGACTCGACATGCGTCTCGACATACAGGTCGCGTAAGCCGGCCATGTCGATCGGCTTGCCGGCCTTGCGCGCTTGCGCGGTAAGGTTCTCGATATTCCAGTCCGACCCGTCGACCGTGACATAGCCGTTCGACAGCCCGCGTGCGGCCAGTCCGGCGCGGACCGCGTCGCGCTTCGCCCTGTCGGTGCCGCCTTCGTCGAGGAACGGGAAGCGATACCAGGGCCGCAGCCCGCGCCGCCCCTTCAGCCAATCCCCTGCCCAATCGATATCGGCCAGATAGGCTTGCGCGGTCATCGATTTCAGCGCCGGATGGGTGAAGCTGTGGTTGGCGATCACATGGCCGGCGGCGACATAGGCGGCGATGCGCCGCTCGCCCCCCGCCCCGTCGGGCGCGGACAGGTTGCCCGGCACGACGAAGAACGCCGCCTGCCGCACCTTCGCCCTGCGTAGACCCGCGATCAGCCGCTCGGTGCGTTCATCGGGCGTCAGAAAGGGGCCGCGCGCCCGCGGCGCGTCGTCGAAGGTCAGCGAGATGCGCTTCTGCGCGGCGGCGGGTGACACAGCCGCCAACCACGCCAGTATCACCACCATCAGGCGTTGCATCATCTTGGCAATGCCTCCGGGCAAATGACGGCTATCGAACATGCTAGGCACCCATCACCCTTAGAACCAGACGTCATCCCAGCGCAGGCTGGGACCTTCCGTGATAGCACGGGACAGGAGCCGCATGAGGCCCCAGCCTTCGCTGGGGCGACGTTTGCGGCGAGATGGAGCAGAAGCCGAAATCTGCTCCATCCAATCGTCACCCCATCGTCGGAATGACGAACGCGTCCTGCATTCGGGCAGCGCCACCATCCTCGGCCTGGGTGCCCAGCGCCGATCCGTCGGGCCAGCGTTGGGTGATCGTCTTCACCTTGGTCCAGAAGCGCACGCCTTCCTCGCCATGCTGGTTCACGTCGCCGAACGCGCTGCGCTTCCACCCGCCGAAACTGTGATAGGCGACCGGCACCGGGATCGGCACGTTGATGCCGACCATGCCGACATTGACCCGCGCGGCGAATTCGCGCGCGGCATGGCCGTTGCGGGTGAAGATCGCGACGCCATTGCCGTATTGATGCTCGCTCGGCAGGCGGACGGCGCTTTCGAAATCGTTCGCCCGGACGATCTGGAGCACGGGACCGAAGATTTCCTCGCGATAGGATTCCATCTGCGGCGTCACATGATCGAACAGCGTCGGGCCGATGAAGAAGCCGCGCTCATGCCCCTGCAGGCTGAACCCACGCCCGTCGACGACCAGTTCGGCACCTTCCTCGACACCCTTGGCGATCCAGCCCTCGACCCGCGCCTTGTGCTGGGCATTCACCACCGGGCCGTAATGCGCATCGGGATCGGTCGACACGCCGACGCGTAGCGCCTCGATCGCGGGGATCAGCTTTTCGCGCAAGCGGTCGGCGGTCTTGTCGCCGACCGGCACCACCACAGGCAACGCCATGCAGCGCTCGCCCGCCGAACCGAAGGCCGCCCCGGCGAGGTCGGCGACGACCTGATCGAGATCGGCGTCGGGCATGACGATGCCGTGATTCTTGGCCCCGCCCATCGCCTGCACGCGCTTGCCGGCCGCGACGCCGCGTTTGTAGACATAGTGGGCGATATCGCTCGACCCGACGAAGCTGACCGCGCCGATCGCCGGATGGTCGAGGATCGCGTCGACGACCGTCTTGTCGCCATGCACGACCTGCAGGATGCCTTCGGGCGCACCCGCTTCGAGCAGCAGTTCGGCGAGGCGCACCGGCACCGACGGATCGCGTTCGCTGGGCTTCAGGATGAAGGCGTTGCCACAGGCGATGGCGACGCCGAACATCCACATCGGGATCATCGCCGGGAAATTGAACGGGGTGATGCCCGCCCCGATGCCGATGGGTTGCCGCATCGAATAGACGTCGATGCCGGGGCCGGCGCCCTGCGTGTAATCGCCCTTCAGCAGATGCGGTACGCCGCAGGCGAATTCGATGACGTCGAGGCCGCGCTGGATATCGCCCCGGGCATCGGCGACGACCTTGCCATGCTCGCTCGACAGGAGTTCGGCGAGCGAGTCCATGTTGGACTCGACCAGTTGCTTGAACGCGAACAGGACGCGGGCGCGCTTCTGTGGGTTGGTCGCGGCCCAGCCGGGTTGCGCCGCCTGTGCGGCCATGACCGCGCGGTCGAGATCGGCCGCCGTGCCGAGGCGGACATGCGCCTGCACCTCGCCACGATTGGGATCGAAGACGGCGCCGGTCGCACCGTCCGCATTGCCTGAACCGCCCGCGATCACATGATCGATGACCCGCATAAACTCTCCTGTCGGTCGCGGTGGACGGTCTGATGCCGACTCATCCGCGTGTAATTTTATTGCTTTTGGCATAGCTGCGGTTCGTCGGCAATCGGACGAAGGTGACGAAGGTTACACGTAGCAGACGATCGCGACCGGCAATTGATATGATAATTAGGGTACTGGCCGATCTTGTGACAGCCGCGCCAGCACCGCCCCATGTTGCGGCAGGGTCGCGACCGCTGCCGCGGTGGCACTGCGCATCTGGCGGATGGCGGGGAGCAGGCGTTCCTCGTCGAGTGCATCGGCGATCGGGTCATAACCGACCGGTTCGATCCCCTGCCCCAGCAGCACCGCGACCCAGCTGGGCATTGCGAACAATTCGTCCTCGTAGCGGAAGATGCGCCCCTTCTGCCGGAACAGGTCGATCTTGCGCGTCAGGCTGTCGGGCACGGCCATGGTGCGGACATGGTTCCAGAAGGGGGAGTCGTCGCGCGCGGTCGCATGGTAGTGGAGGATGATGAAGTCGCGGATCGACCGGTAATTGTCGGCCATCTGCCGATTATATTCGTCGCGCTCGACGGCAGAGAAACCGCGATCCGGAAACAGCGCGAACAGTTTCGATATCCCCTGCTGGATCAGATGGATGCTGGTCGATTCGAGCGGTTCGAGAAATCCGCCCGACAGGCCGATCGCGACGACATTGCCCGCCCACATCGCATCGCGCCGCCCGGCGGTGAACGACAGGCGTCGCGGCGCGGCAGTGGGTGCGGCGTCGAGGCGGCCGAGTAGCAGCGCCTCCGCCGCATCGTCGTCCATGTAGCGGCTGGCATAGACGATTCCGTTGCCGGTACGATGCTGGAGCGGGATGCGCCATTGCCAGCCGGCGGCGTGGGCGGTGGCGCGGGTATAGGGCAGCACCGGTTCGGTGCGTTCGGTCGGCACGGCAATGGCGCGGTCGCAGGGCAGCCAGTGCGACCAGTCCTCGAACCCCACCCCCATCGCTTCGCCCAGCAACAGGCTGCGAAAGCCCGAGCAGTCGATGAACAGGTCGCCCGCGACCCGGCGGCCATCGTCCAGCCGGACGGCGGCGACATGGCCGTTGTCGTGATGCTCGACGGCGACGATGCGCCCCTCGATCCGGGCGACGCCGTCCGCTTCCGCCCGGCGACGCAGGAAGCGGGCGTAGAGCGTGGCGTCGATATGATAGGCATAGGCCATGCCCGACAGCGGCGAACGCGGATCGGGATGCGGCGGGCCGAACGCGTTGGCACGCGCGGCGACCGTCGTCGGCGAATAATCGCCGATCGGACCAATTCCGGCCTGCTCCTTCAACCTGGCCCAGAGCTGGTGGAAATTGACTCCCTCGATATCGCGGCCGAAATTGCCGAAGGGGTGGAAATAGCCGCGATCGGCGGTGTGCCAGCCGACGAATTCGATACCGAGTTTGAAGCTGCCGCGCGTTTCGCGCAGGAATTCGGCCTCGTCGATGCCGAGCAGCCTGTTGAAGTTGAGGATCGACGGAATCGTCGCCTCGCCCACCCCGACCGTGCCGATCGCGTCGGATTCGACCAGGGTGATGCGGCGACGACCATCGTCGAGATAGCGGCCGCAGGCAGCGGCGGTCATCCAGCCGGCGGTACCGCCGCCGATGATGACGACATGGGCGATGGGATCGGTCATGATGGAAACTCCATCGCGGCGAGGCAGGTCGCGACCGATCGCTCCGTACCCCCCGGCATGCCGTCAGCGCAAGCCGCGCAGCCCGCAAGCTACGAAGAAACAAGGGCATAGTTACAGCCTTTGCCCGGGCCGTGGTTGCGATCAGGTTGAAGCATGGCGCGATCCCCGACACCGATGCGCCCGGCTGCTGTCCGTCATGCCTGAGCGATCGTCGTGCTCGGGCATGACACTTGTCGGGCGGTCTTGCGCACGGGCCCTTCCCCGGCGCACATTCCCGACAGCCTAGCCGGAGAAGTCCATGCGTCACCTGTTCGCCGTCCTTGCCGCGTCCGCCCTGTTCCCCACCGCCGCTTTCGCACAGGACGCGCCGACCTCCGCGACCGGCAAGGAAGCGCTGAGCCTGCTGACGCGCGGCATCGCGTTCAAGACGGTGGAGGGCGAGGGACAGGTGCCGGCCTATGCCGCCTATCTGAAGCAGCAGCTGGTATCGGCGGGCTTTGCCGATGGCGACGTGACGTTCGTGCCGATCGGAGAGACCGGCTATCTGACCGCGCGCATCGCCGGGCGCGACCGCAAGGCCAAGCCGACGGTGGTGCTGGGGCATATGGACGTCGTCGCCGCCGACGCGAAGGACTGGACCCGCGATCCGTTCACCCCGGTGGTCGAGGACGGCTATGTGTTCGGGCGCGGCAGCCTCGACAACAAGGCGAATGTGTCGCTGGTCGTCGCGACGCTGATGAAGCTGAAGCGCGAGAAATGGGTGCCGAAACGCGACCTCGTGCTGGTGCTGACCGGCGACGAAGAGACCGAGATGAAGACGACGCAGGCAGCGGCCAATGCGTTCGCCAATGCGGGCCTGGTGCTCAACGCCGATGCCGGCGGCGGGGCGCTGGGCGAGGACGGCAAGCCGATCGCCTATGGCCTGCAGGCGGCGGAGAAGGTCTATGGCGACTGGCACCTGACCGTCACCGATCCCGGTGGACATTCGAGCCGCCCGGGGCCGCGCAACGCGATCGCGGTGCTGGCCAATGCGGTGGTGCGGATCGCCAATTATCGCTTCCCCCCGCAGCAGAACGAGATCACCAAGGCGTCGCTGGCCGGGACCGCCGCCGCGACGCCGGGCGAACTGGGTGCCGCGATGAAGGCGTTCGCCGCCAACCCTGCCGATACCGCCGCCGCCGACATCCTGTCCGCCGACAAACGCTATGTCGGGCAGGTGCGGACCACCTGCGTCCCGACGATGTTCAACGGCGGCCATGCGCCCAACGCGCTGCCGCAGCGGGCGATGGCGAACATCAACTGCCGCATCTTTCCGGGCACGCCCCGCGCGGAAATCGAGAAGAAGCTGATCGAACTGGTCGCCGATCCGACGGTGCAGGTGACGTTCCGCGACAATGGCACGATCGAAGCCGGCGCCTCGCCACTCGACCCGAAGGTGGTCGGCGCGGTGAAAGCGGTCGTCGCCAAGCGCGCACCGGGCACGCCGGTGCTGCCGATGCAGGAAGCGGGCGCGACCGATTCGATGCACTTCCGCGCGAAGGGGATACCGAGCTTCGGCGTCGGCGGCGTGTTCATGAAGCCGGGCGAGATCTTCGCGCACGGGCTGAACGAACGGGTGCCGGTGGCGACGATCGATCCGGGGGTCATATGGTGGGAGGAATTGCTGAAGACGCTGGGGTAGGTGCGCGCCATCGCCTGTGCGGGAACGTTGGAAGGGGTCGCGCGCAGGACTCTGCGAAAGTACCTTCTGTACCCCGGCGAAGGCCGGGGCCCAGTTGGGGGACGTCAGCAGGGTGCGGAAAAGCCTTCCCAACTGGACCCCGGCCTTCGCCGGGGTACAGAAGTTTCCGAGTGATCGAGCGACTTTCGCAGCGGTCCCGCGCAGGCGGGGTTCCAAGCCAAGCAGAACAAAGGCTTGCGCACGTGGCCTTGGATCCCAGCCTGCACCCGCCCGGGGATATGATTAGCGCTTGATGAGATGAACCTGACCCGTTCGTCCTGAATAGCCATTGAGCTTGTCGAAATGGCGTATCGAAGGACCGTTGGTGGCAGGTGCTTCGATACGGGTCTTCGACTTCGCTCAGCCCCTACTCAGCACGAACGGTTCTGCCGCTTGTCACCACGCTCTAAGAGTGTGCTTCGAACACGGCCGAGCGCCGGAACCACGCCGTCGGCCCCCTACCGAACCCCGTCCAGCCCCGGTCCCACCTCCGCCCGCTCGGGATAGCGCGGCGCGACCCGTGCCTGCGCCTTCTGCTCATAGGCATAGCCGGCGTTCAGCACCTGCTGATCGGCGCCCGCCGTGCCGATGAACGACAGCCCGACCGGCAACCCCTGCGCCAATCCCATCGGCACGGTCAGATGCGGATAGCCCGCCACCGCCGGCAGTTCGGACGCCGACGGCCCGCCATATTGGTCGCCATAGACCGGGTCGCTCAGCCATGCGCCGCCATAGGTCGGCTCGACCAGTAGATCGAGCTTCGCGGCCTTCAGCATCGCGTCGATCCCTTCGACGCCGGCCAGCCGCAGCGACTTGGCCCGCGCCGCGCGATAGGCGGGATCGTCCAGCCCCCTGGTCTTTGCCGCCGCCTCGAACGTCTCCTGTTCGAAGAACGGCATCTCGGTGGCGGCATTGGCGCGGTTGAAGGCGATGACCTGATCGAGCGTGCGCGTCTTCACCACCGCCGGGGTGGTGGCGAGATAGGCGTCGAGATCGGCCTTCAACTCGGTCTGGAGCACCAGCAATTCCGCCTCGCCCAGCCCGTCCAGCTTGGGCGGCGTCACCTCGACCAGCGTCGCGCCTTCCATGCGCAGGACCGCCAATGCCGCGTCGAAGCGCTGCTTCAGCGGTGGCGTCATACCCTTCGGCCGGATCACGCCGATCCGCCGCCCCTGCAATGCGTCCGCCGACAGGCCCGCGGCATAGTCGCGGACTTGGGTGCGTGCGGTCGCGGTATCGGTCGGGTCGGGGCCGGCCATGGCAGAAAGCAGCAGCGCCGCGTCGCGCACCGACCGCGCCATCGGGCCGGGCGTGTCCTGACTATGGCTGATCGGCACCACCCGGCTGCGGCTGACAAGACCCAGGGTCGGCTTGAACCCGACCAGCCCGTTGATCGATGACGGGCAGACGACCGACCCGTCGGTTTCGGTCCCGACCGCCGCCGCCGCGAAGCTGGCCGCGATCGCCGCGCCCGACCCCGATGACGAACCGCAGGCGGTGCGATCGAGCGCATAGGGGTTGCGCACCAGCCCGCCGACCGCGCTCCACCCGCTCATCGACCGGGTCGATCGGATATTGGCCCATTCGGACAGGTTGGTCTTGCCGAGGATCACCGCCCCCGCGCGGCGCAGATAGGCGACCAGCGGCGCATCGCGCCCGGTGATGTTGTCGCGCAGCGCCAGACTGCCCGCCGTGGTCGCGATCCGGTCGGCCGTCTCGATATTGTCCTTGATGAGTACGGGCACGCCGTGCAGCGGCCCGCGCACCCGCCCGGCGCGCCGTTCGGCATCGAGCGCCGCCGCCTGTTGCAGCGCGTCGGGATTGACGGCGATGACGCTGCGCAGCGTCGGCCCGGTCCGGTCCATCGCCGCGATCCGGGCGAGATAGGCGCGGGTCACGGTAACGCTATCGGTCGCGCCCGCGCGCATCTGCGCCTGCAACTGGTCGATCGACACTTCCTCGACCCGTTGCGCGGCGGCGGGGGTGGCGACCGTCAGCGCCGCAACAAGACCGATCCAATCGTAGCGCCGCATCCCGAACCTTTCGATGGTTTGCGAGGATGCTAGCGTCCTGCGCGCCGGGCGCAATGGCGATGGGACGTTGCCACCGCCACGCTCGCGCCGCGCTTCAGGCGCTGGCCGGGCGCGCGGTCGAGGGCTTCGTGAATTTCGGTATGCTGAACAGCAATTGCACCACCTTCGACCGTTCGGACGCGACCGACAGGATCAGTCCGACCGACAGGGCAAAGACCATGCTGGCCACGGCAACAATGTCGGCGGTCGTTACGCCGAGCCGGACGGCCATGACGTCGAACAGATAGATTGCCGGAAAATGGCTGACATAGAATTTGAGCGAATTGCGGCCGACATAGTTCGGCAATTGCGTCCAGCGCTGGCCCGCCCCCTTGCGCGACAGATGACACGCCGCGATGACGAACGCGAGGGTCAGCGCAATAAACGCCGGATTGGTCTTGAGGTCGAAATAGGCGACGCAAACCCCGCCAATCGCTGCCGCCGCAGCCGCGAACAGGCTCTCGCGCCGGTCGATCAGCGCGAGGAAGGCATTCCAGTGACGGCCGGCAAACGCGCCGAGGAAGAAATAGGTCATCAAATGGAACATGCGCGTATGCACGACGATGCCCGGCGACCCGAACGACACCAGCACGGCGATACCGAAGACCGCGACGGCAACGAGCAGGAAATTGAACGACTTAATCAGATAGGCGAAGATGTAGAACAGCCCGATCAGATACAGGAACCAGAGGTAGCTGCCGCCGTTCAGCAAGCTCAGGACGGCCGACACGCTGCTGACATCGCGCGCGAAAACCACTGCCGTCACCGCCGACCAGACGAGATACGGCCACCAGACGCTACGCATCTTGCCCGCGAAGTAGACCGCCGACCCCTTCTTCAACGACTGCGGCAACAGCAGACCGGAGAGGAACATGAGCGTGGGCATGCGGTAGTGGCCAAAGAAATCAGTGATTTCCTTCAGCCATGCTGGAGGCGGGAGGTCGACCCGATTCAGGATCGTGACCGAATGGAACGCAACGACGAGCAGGATCGCCAGCCCGCGCAACAAATCCATCCACGACTGACGGGGTGTCCGCCCCGCGCCGGCTTCCGTCTGGTTCGTTTCCGTCATGCTCGTCACCCCGCCCAAGGCACCCCCCGGTGCAATCCAAGCTGCCAACGTCATATTGGCAGAACAATGTCCAGCAAATTTCCGATCCGACGCCGTGCCAAAAAAGGAATGCAAGCCAGTCCGTTCACTCCATACGATATGCCGAAATTCTAATGCGATTCGCTCCGTCACAGGCATCATCGTTCGACGTGGTGCAATAGAAGCTGATCTTCCTAAAATTACACTACGACGAGATCAAGAGCGGGTTCGGTTTGCAACAACACAATTATTCCGGCGATACTGTTCGGAAATTCCAACTTGGACTGGCCAGAAGATTAGCGGGACGTGCGCGGAGACGCTTCGCAGGGCCTGCGCCAGCGCCGCGTAGCCGCCCCTGCCGAACCTACCGCGTCACCGCTCGCGATGCGCGCCACGCCGCGGCGTGGCGACCGCGGATGCGATCGAGCCCTAAAATCGCGCGCTTGACCGCCGCCTGCATCGGCATTTCGTAGAAACGGAAGCTGAGCGAGGCGGCGACGACGATCGCGGAAAGGATGAGGAAGATCTCCAGCACGATCGGCATGTCGAACCCCGCCAGCACGTTGCGGACCGTATCGGCAACCGGTTCATGCAGCAGGTAGATCGAAAAGCTGTACGCGCCGAGCAGTCGCATGACGCGGTTGGCGAAGAAGAAGCGGGCAAATGCCGTGTCGATCGTGAACGACAGGACGAACGCGCCGAACAACAACGCCATCGGCAGGTTCTCATACACGCGTCCGCGCTCCCATCCGAACCCGGTCTTGGACGGATCGGTCGACACGATCCCGGCGAAGATCGACAGCATCAGGGCGATGCCAAGGCACTGGACGATCGTCGCCGACCGTTTGTCGATCCGGTCGAACCGCACATAGCGGCACAGCACCGCCGCGCCGACCCCGACGAGGAAGATCGGCAATGAATTGAAGACCGTGATCCCCGGGAACATCGGCTGCAACACGAACATGGCGGCCAGCCCGAACCCGAACAGCGGCAGATAGCGCAGGACCAGGCGCCGCGCGACGACGTACCACAGTCCGACAAAGACGACGTAGAATTCGACTTCGGGCGGGATCGACCAGAAGACATATTTGCTGCCGAGGAACAGCAAATGCTTCACCGCGTCGAAGGTCGTCAGATAATAGACGAAATCGGGACCGACGATCTGCGATGCGATGTAGGAAGCGAGAATCACCGCGTAGAAGAGCGGAATAACCCGCGCGATTCGCGATGCCATGAAATGGGTGACCGCCGCCATGTCGAACGGGCGGAACAGGTAAAGATGGCCCATCAGGAAACCGCTCAGGACGAAGAAGATCATCACCCCGAAGGTTCCCGATTGCGGGACATAGCCTTTGGACAGGCCGAGGGTCTGGAAATGGGAGATCACGACGAGCAGCGCCGCCGCGCCGCGAAGGCCGTCGAGCGCCGGAATATGCGCAGGCTTACGGAGCGGCACGTCCGCAAGCGGCTCCTCGCGATGATAGGATCGCACCGATTCCATGTCGTCTTCCCCCCGAAGTTGTGTTCGACCCTCTCCTGCGATTTTGGTTTCATCAGTGATGACATGCCAGCCGACTTTATTTCAACCTGATTTTAATCAATTCCCTCAAGCATAAGTATTTACGGCGTGATTCCGGGGATTTGGCCGGACCGACTTCGATCATACTTCAGCGGGAGGTTCGCGACTCGCGTCACGAACCGTGAATCCGTTGCGAAGTGCTACCGGTCCTGCTTCGCCAACCGAGCGACCAAGTGCACTTGGGCGATGCCGAAAGCGAAGGGTGATCCTCGCGACAGAACCGCGAAGCAACGGCTCAGAATCGAAAAAGCCCGCCAGGTTGTTCACCTGACGGGCTTTCTAAATGGTGGGCGCGGCAAGGATTGAACTTGCGACCCCTGCGATGTCAACACAGTGCTCTACCACTGAGCTACGCGCCCGGCGCTCTCTCTGTTGCCGGAGAGAGCGAAACCGGAGTGGCGCTGTTAGCGGCGCGATTGCCGCCTGACAAGCGCTTAATTGCTGGTCGGCACTCTTTCTTCCGCAAACAGCCGATCGACCTCCGCTACCAGCTCGCGCAGGTGGAACGGCTTGGACAAGATGCGGGCGTGCGGCACCTGCCGCCCGGCCTTCAGCGTGACCGCGGCGAAGCCGGTGATGAACATGACGCGCAGGTCGGGCACCATCTCACCGGCGCGCTGCGCCAGTTCGATGCCGTCCATTTCGGGCATGACGATATCGGTCAGCAGCAGATCGAACGATTCGGTCCGCAGCAGCGGGATCGCCGCCGTGCCGCGATCGACCGCGCTGACGCCATAGCCGGCACGTTCCAGCGCGCGGGTAAGATACTCGCGCATCACCTGGTCGTCTTCGGCCAGCAAAATCCTGTACATCCCAACCCCTTCGACCCGAGCCGCTACATTATGCCCGGCCGGGTTAAGATTTTCCAGCGATATGCTCGACAAGTGCGGCGGGCCGTGATCCTGTACGGGACATGATCCCCGCCCCTCCCCCGTCCTTCCGCCGCATCGGCCCGGCCGATCCGGTGTCGCCGGTGGTGGTGTCAGTGCCGCATGCCGGACGCGACTATCCGCCAGCGATGCAGGCGCTGCTGACGGTGCCGGTCGCGCGGCTGACGGCGTTGGAGGATCGCCATATCGATGCGGTCGCGCTGGGCGCGCACCGGCAGGAGACGATGCTGGTCGCGATGCGCCCACGCGGCTGGATCGACCTCAACCGCTCGCCGCTGCGCGACCGCGATCCCCAGGTCGATGCCGGTGCCGAGCTGCGCATCGCCGGCCTGTCGGCATCGGACAAGGTCCGCAGCGGCATCGGCCTGATCCCGCGCCGGGGCGGCGGGGCCGAGAATATGTGGCGACGCAAGCTGACCGGGGCGGAAGTCACCGAGCGGATCGACGGCGATCATGCACCCTATCATGCGGCGGTGGCGGCGGCTTTGGCGGCGGCACAGGCACGGTTCGGCGTCGCCATCCTGCTGGACCTGCATTCGATGCCGCCGCTGGTGGGACTCGATCCCGCGCGGATTGTGCTGGGCGATCGCTATGGACGGACCGCGGCCGGCCGGCTGACCGATATGGTCGCGGCGGTAGTGCACGACCATGGCCTGCCGCTGGCGATCAACCACCCCTATGCCGGTGGGCACATCCTGTCGGAACATGCACGGCCGCGCGCGAACATCCACGCGCTGCAGATGGAGATCGACCGCAGCCTCTACCTCGATAGGGCGCTCGACCAGCCTGGCGGGGGCCTGAACGATACGGTCGCGCTGGTGCGGTCGGTGCTCGATCGCATGACCGATTTCGCGATGGACGCCACGCACCGCATCGCAGCGGAATAACCCAAGAAAAAAGCCACCCCGTGCAAAACACGGGGTGGCCAAGGTTCAGGGAGGAGGCGCGTAAAACGCGCCGCACGGTCCAACGAAAGGGGGGACATCGAACCGTGTAACCAGTATTTAGGAAGCAGCGCGGACGGCTTCAAGAGCCTTTTTGTATTTGACCGTGACTTTATCGCAACGCGGCTCAGCGCGTCCGGCGACCGCCCGGCAGCATGCGCGAAACGATGCCGTCGCGCAGCAGGAACTGGTGCCGCAGCGCCGCGCCGATGTGCAGCGCGACCAGCCCCGCCATCAACAGTCCGAGCAGTTCGTGCGCCTCGTGCCCCGCCCCGGCCACGGCGGGCGGGATCGGCAGATAGGGGATCGGGAACAGCCCGAACCAGTCCAGCGGGTAGCGCTTGACACCCGACACCATCGCCCAGCCGCTGAGCGGAAGGATGACGAGCAGGACGTAGAACAGGCGATGGGTCCATTTCGCCGCCAACCGCTCCCATCCCGCGACATGGGCGGGCAGCGGCGGCGGCGGATTGGCGATGCGCCAGACGATGCGTCCGGCGGTCAGCACCAGCACGGTAATGCCGACCGCCTTATGGACACCCATCGACCCGCCGACCAGGCCGATCCACAGATTGACCAGCACGAGCAGCGCGATCGTCCAGTGGAAGAAGATCGCACCGCGCGCATAACGCTGGGCATGGAACGGCCGGGACGCAGCCATTAGAAGGTCGGCACCGCGACGGGCTGTGCCTGCACCTTGCCCTGGCGCATCTGGCGCGCGAACACATCCCGCATCAGCGACAGCGAGAAGAGGTGCGCGAAGATCAGCGGGAGCATGCCCGACTGCTGCATCTTGCGCAGCTGGTCGCCGCGCAGCTCGTTCAGCTTTTCCTCGGACACCATCTGGAAACCGCGATAGACGAAGGGCTGGTCGCTGCCTTCCTGCTGGATCGACACTTCGCCGTCCATCAGCAGGCCCATATCCTTGATCTCCTTCATGAACATGCCTGTCTTCTGGCCGGCCTGCTCGAACTGCTCGTTGAAGGCGAGGATCTGCTTGGTGACTTCGCTCGGCTGATCGCCGTCGAACAGCGGCTCGCCATCCTCGAACGGGCCGATCACGTCCGACGTCGGATCGAAGCACAGCGACAGCTCGTCCGAATCGGGACGCAGCCGGGCGAGGAGATAGGGATAGCGACGGATATAGGCCGGGATATAGGTTTCCTGGTCGAGCAGCCGGCCTTCGTCGTCGAGGAAGGTGTTGACCCCTTCGTTCAGGCCCATCAGCGCGAGCGGCACGGGATCGTCGCCGACCGAGAACACGATCGGCATCCGGCGCTGCACCAGCGGGAATTCCTCGACGGTGACGGGAATCGCATGCTGCCCGGTAAGGAACGGCGCACGATCCGACGAACGGACCTTCCAATTGCCGTGCGTCTGGCTCGAAAGCGGCTCGAGATTATTATAGAACAGCGGAAGCGATTGATTCTGCGGCGCGCTGGCCATTTCAGGGTCTCCAGATACTCAATTCTGCCCGACTATTTGGCCGGACGGCCGCCCCCCCGGGCGTACCTCGTGCCACCGTCTATGGGTTGGCCGCGCGGGGCGCAAGCGATACGAGCTTGCCCGGATTGAACAGGCCGAGCGGGTCGAGCCCGGCCTTGATCCCGCGCAGCGCGGCAAGGCGCGCGGGCGGACCCAGCCGTTCGAGTTCGCCGAGCTTCATCTGGCCGATGCCATGTTCGGCCGAGATCGACCCGCCCGCCGCAGTGACGGCGTCATGGACGAAGCGGGTGACGACCGGTGCATCCTCGGCATACCAGCGCGCCGGATCGGCCCCGGCCGGCGCGCGGACGTGGAAATGGACATTGCCGTCGCCCAGATGGCCGAAGGCGGTGGCATGGGTGCCGGGAAAGCGTGCCTCCGCCGCCGCTGCCGCCTCGACCATGAAGCGCGGCATGGTGTCGACGGGCACCGAGATGTCGTGCTGGACCGCCGGCCCGGTCGATTTCTCCGCCGCCGACAGCGAGTCGCGCAGGCGCCAGAATGCTTCGGCCTGCGCCTCGCTGCTGGCGATCACGGCATCTTCGACCATACCGGCGGTGAATCCTTGCGCGAGCAGTGTTTCGAGCAGGGGCGCGGGCGGCGACTCGCCCGGCGCTGCGACCGCCTCGATCAACAATTGCCACCGATGCTCGCCCGCCAGCGGCGCGCGCGCCCCCGAAACATGCGCGACGGCCAGCGCCAGCGTGTCGGCGGGGATGATCTCGAAACTCTCGATCCGGTCGGTCGCGGCCTGCATCGCGCGCAACAGGTCGAGCCCGGCCTGCGGATCGGCGATCCCGGCCCATGCGACCGCGCGCTCGGCAATCGCCGGCGCCAGTTTCAGAGTCGCGGCGGTGACGATGCCCAGCGTCCCCTCCGCCCCGACCAGCAATTGCGCCAGGTCGTAGCCGCGATTGTCCTTGGGCAGCGCCGCCAGCCCGTCATGGATCGAACCATCGGGCAGCACCGCCTCCACGCCCAGCACCAGCCGCCGCATATTCCCCCAGCGCAGCACCTGCGTACCGCCGGCATTGGTCGACACCAGTCCGCCGATCGTGGCGCTCCCGCGCGCGCCCAGCGTCAGCGGGAATCGCTGCCCCGTGTCGGCGGCGGACTCGTGCAGGGTCTGGAGGAGGACGCCCGCTTCGACGACCGCCTGTCCCGGATCGATACGGCGCAACCGGTCCATCCGCCGCAGCGACAGCAGCACCGCCGAACCATCGGCAGGGGGCGTCGCCCCGCCGACCATCGACGTGTTGCCCCCCTGCGGCACGATCGGCACGCCATGTCCTGCCGCCAGCGCAACCAGCCGGGCGACCTGTTCCGTAGCGGAAGGTTCGAACAGCGCGGCGCTTTGCCCGTGATAGCGGCCGCGCCAGTCGGTCAGCCACGGGGCGATCCGATCGGCATCGGTGGTGACGATCCGGTCGCCCAGCGCCTCGCGCGCATCGGCGACCATCGCGGCGACGGGCGACGGCATCATGGTCGGTCGGTTAGCATCGCTACCCCCTTGCGACCAGTTCATCTGTGGTTAAATTCCGATCGGAGATGTTGTTCGCGTGACCGCCCTGCCGCTTCCCGCAGCGACCATGATGTTGCTTCTGCTAGCCCTGCCCGGCGCTGCGCAGCGTCGCGTTGCCGACACGCCAGCGGCGGCGACGACGGTGCGGACCGAGGTTCGCATCCAGCGGATGATCATTCGCGTCCCCCGCGCGCCCTTCGCCCCCGTCGCGTTCAGCGCACCGCGCGCGCTGCCGCCGATCCAGTGGGTCGAGAAGCGCACCGACCGCTGCCTGCCCGTCCAGAATGTCGCGGCGGTGACGATCAGCCGTACCGACAGCGTCGACCTGTTGCTCAATGGCGGCGGGCGGGTGCGCGCGCGGCTGGCCGACGACTGCCCCTCGCTCGATTTCTATTCGGGCATGTATATCAAGCCGAGCAGCGACGGGCGGATGTGCGCATCGCGCGACGTCATTCGCTCGCGCACCGGCGGTCAGTGCCGGATCGCGCAGTTCCGCGCGCTGGTGCCGGCGCGCTGAATTGCAGGCGGCCGGCACGCGAAACTTGACTTTTCCGGCATTTTCCGCGACGCGCGGTCCGATTTACCGGAGCGCGGGCCTATTGCGTTCCCCAGCCATGGAACCGCAATGACCTTCGCCGATCTCGGCCTGTCCGACGAACTGCTGCGTTCCGTCAACGATTCGGGCTATACCGAACCGACCCCCATCCAGGCGGCGGCGATCCCGTCGGTGCTGATGATGCGCGATCTGGTCGCGATTGCCCAGACCGGCACCGGCAAGACCGCGTCGTTCGTGCTGCCGATGATCGACATCTTGGCACAGGGGCGCAGCCGGGCGCGGATGCCGCGGTCGCTGATCCTCGAACCGACACGCGAACTGGCCGCGCAGGTCGCCGAGAATTTCGAGAAGTACGGCGCCAACCACAAGCTGTCGATGGCGCTGCTTATCGGCGGCGTGTCGATGGGCGACCAGCTGGCGGCGCTGGAAAAGGGCGTCGACGTGCTGATCGCGACGCCGGGCCGGCTGATGGACCTGTTCACGCGCGGCAAGATCCTGCTGACCGGTTGTTCGATGCTGGTCATCGACGAAGCCGACCGGATGCTCGACATGGGGTTCATCCCCGATATCGAGGAAATCTGCACCAAGCTGCCCAAGCAGCGCCAAACGCTGTTGTTCTCGGCGACGATGCCGCCGCCGATCAAGAAGCTGGCCGACAAGTTCCTCGACAATCCCAAGACGATCGAGGTGTCGCGCCCCGCATCGACCAACCTGAACATCAGCCAGCATGTCGTGCCAGTCGCCGCCGCCAAGAAGCGCGAAGTGCTGCGTACGCTGCTGGCGCAGGACGACGTGCGGACCGCGATCATCTTCTGCAACCGCAAGACGACCGTCCGCGAGCTGAACAAGAGCCTGCAGCGTGCCCGCTTCCGCTCGGCGGAGATCCATGGCGACATGGACCAGTCGGCGCGCATCGCCGAGCTGGAGCGGTTCAAGCAGGGCGACGTGTCGATCCTGGTCGCATCCGACGTCGCGGCGCGCGGGCTGGATGTGAAGGGCGTCAGCCACGTCTTCAACTATGACGCGCCATGGCATCCCGACGATTATGTCCACCGCATCGGCCGCACCGGGCGCGGTGGTGCGACCGGCGTCGCCTATACGCTGGTCACGCCCGACGATGCCGAGAATATCGCCAATATCGAAAAGCTGACCGGGCAGAAGATTCCGGTGCTCGAGATGGGCGGCGACCCGGTGGAAGCGCCGGTCGAGGCGGAACCGGTCGAGGAAGCGCCGCGCCGTGGCCGTCGCACCCGTCCCGCCGCCGCAGAACCGGAAGCACCGCGCGAGCGTGCGCCGCGTGCCGAGCGTGAGGAACGCCGCCCGCGTCGCGACCGCGAGGAACGTGCCCCCGAGCGCCGCGACGAACGCCCGGCCCGCTATGTCCAGCAGGACGCGGTCGAGGATGGCGGCTGGAACGGTCCCTTCCCCGCTTTCCTGAATGTCCGCATCCCGGTCTGATCGGGTGGACGACGTGTTCGAATCGGTCGCGCCGCAGGCGATCGAAAGCCCCTGCGTGCTGGTCTGTTCGATCGATACCGACACCGGCTGGTGCCTCGGCTGCGGCCGTACGCGCGACGAGATCGCGCGCTGGACCGCGATCGACGGCGACGCCCGCCGCGCGGTGATGGCGGTGCTGCCGCAGCGTATGGCCGTCCTCGAACAATAGAGGCCCGGACCCCGGACGGTTGCCGTGCGTTGAGCGCGCCATCCAGACATTCGGAGGTTCCCCTCATGGCCGTCACGCTCAAGCCGCTGTCCGAACAGACCATCGTCATCACCGGTGCCTCGTCGGGCATCGGCCTTGCCACCGCCCGCCGCGCTGCGCGCGAGGGGGCCAAGGTGCTGCTGGTCGCGCGCAACGAAGACGCGCTTCGCGAGGCGGTCGATTCGATCCGCCTGCGCGGCGGCAAGGCCGATTTCCTCGCGATCGACATTACCGCCGCCGATGCCCCCGAACGAATCGGAGCGAAGGCGCGATCGGCGTTCGGCGGGTTCGACACCTGGGTCAACGATGCCGCCGTCGCGCTCTATGCCCGGCTGGAGGAGACCGGCATCGACGAACAACGCCGCGTGTTCGACGTCGGCTATTTCGCGACCGTCGCCGCCTCGCTCTATGCCGCGCGCGAGCTGACCGCGCGGGGCGGCGGGGCGATCGTCAATCTCGGCTCGATCCTGTCCGATCGGACGGTGCCGGTGCAGGGCGCGTACAGCGCGATGAAGCATGCGGTACAGGGTTTTACCGAGGCGTTCCGCATGGAGATGGAGGCCGAAGGGCGCCCGATCTCGGTGACACTCATCAAGCCCGCGGCGATCAACACCCCCTATCCCGAACATGCCCGCAACCGCATGGACAAGCCCGCGCGGGTGCCGCCGGTCGTCTATGATCCCGAACTGGTCGCCAAGGCGATCTGCTTCGCCGCCGCCCATCCGAAGCGCGACCTGACCGTCGGCGGCACCGGCATGGCGATGACCAAGATGAGCAACCTGCTGCCGCGCAGCGCCGACCGCTTCATGGAAATGTTCTTCAAGGAAGAGGCGCAGACGATCGACACGCCGGCAACGCCCGGTGCCAAGGACAATCTGTTCGAACCGCGCAGGGACGGGCGCGAGCGATCGAACCAGGATATCCATGTCCGCAAGCAGAGCCTTGCGCTCGAAGCACAGATGCGGCCCTGGACGGCAATGGCGATCCTCGGCGGGGTCGGCGTCGCGGCGGGCATGCTGCTGTCGCTGCGCGGATCGACGCCGCGTCGTCGCGACCACGAGGTGAAGCTGCTGCCCCCGCCCCGCGCCCATCAGGCCGATGGCACCGATGCCAGCGCTTCCTACGCCGCCGGGATTGCCGATGAGGGGACGATCCCGGGCAGCGAGCCGGTCTTTTCGGAGCGGCCGGAGGGCGCGCCGGTCGCTCCCAATGCCGCGGAGATCAAGGTCGCCCAGCCGTAAGGACGCGACCCGCCTCGACATCGCCACCCCGGCCTCGCACCGGGGTGGCGAGTGTCAAATCGTTATTCGCCCGGTGCCCGCAGCAATTTGCGGATGAAGCCGATGAGTCCGGTCTGGCGCGACCGGCGGAGGCGTTCGGCGGCGAGGATCGTCTGCACCTTGCGGAAGCAATCCTCGACATCGTCGTTGACGAGGACATAGTCGTAACTGTCCCAGTGGCTGACCTCGGCCGCAGCCCGCGCCATGCGGGCGTCGATCACCTCGACGCTGTCGGTGTTGCGCGACACCAGCCGCTGGCGCAGTTCGGTCATTGATGGCGGCAGGATGAAGACGCGGACGACGTCGCCGCCCGCGATCTGGAACAGCTGCTGCGCGCCCTGCCAGTCAATGTCGAACAGCACGTCCTTGCCCGCGCTCAGCATCGCCTCGACCGGCGCGCGTGGCGTGCCATAGCGGTTGCCGAAGACATGCGCCCATTCAAGGAATTCGTGATCCGACACCATGCGCCGGAATTCCTCGAGATCGACGAAATGATAGTCCTTGCCATCGACCTCCCCCTCGCGCGCCGCGCGCGTGGTCGCG
Source organism: Sphingomonas sp. BL-S-05 (assembly GCF_055521695.1). Taxonomy (NCBI): domain Bacteria; kingdom Pseudomonadati; phylum Pseudomonadota; class Alphaproteobacteria; order Sphingomonadales; family Sphingomonadaceae; genus Sphingomonas; species Sphingomonas sp. BL-S-05. Next base: position 2,498,089 of record NZ_CM145499.1, read on the forward strand.
GAGACCGACATGGACAGGTCGTTTTCGGCCGCCAGCAGCTTGCGTGCGATCGTCGACTTGCCGGCACCGGAGGGAGAGGACAGGACGAACAACACCCCCCGGCGCTTGAAGCCGTGAAGGTCGGGGTCTGGCAGATGGCTCATGGCGGGGCCTCATCGCGCGGGGCGATGCACGGCGTCAAGGGGCGACGGCAATCCATCGCCCCTTGCGGTGATCCGGTTGCCCGGTATCCAATGCCGGCCCGGCGTCCGGGCGGGTGCGGTCGTCACCGTCGGCGGCAACCGCGAACCTCTCAATAGCCGCGTCGCATCTTGTCGAGCTTGCGGCGGTCATAGGCCTTCTTGGCGACGTAGCCGCCGCCGAGAATCATGCCGAGCGGTCCCATGCGGCGCATCGCGCTTCCGGCCAGCCAGCCCATCGCAGCACCCTTGGCCCCGCCCCGACCGTCCCGACGATCAATTTCGCGCCCGACCAGTGCGCCAATAATCCGTCCGATCATGCTGCGTCCTCCGTTTCGAACAATTGCGCCTTCAATTCGCCGGCACCGCGCAAGACGGCCCAGCCGACGGCGTAGGTTATCGCCATGGGCACGACGACTTTCAGAACATTGGCGACGACGGCGCCCTTGATCGCGCCGTCGATGCTCGAATCATCATCGCCACTCATCTTGTCGATGGCGGCACCGACCAGTGCCCCTATCGTCGTTGCGCCCATGGTTTCCTCGCCAACATTATACAAATACAGCGCAGGAGGGGCTCGAATGTTCCCTACGACCCGCACCTGCCGACCACGGGCCAATGCCAAAGTTCACAAAGTTCACACTCGTGCAGCTTGCGTGCACTACGCCCAACACTGAACCACCATGTCAAAAGGCAGGAGGCAAAAGCCCGCCAGCGACATCGCACAAGCCGTCCCTGTAGGACAGCGATCGCGCCTATCCGACCATCGTTTCCGGCCGGACCAGCCGGTCGAACGTCGCCTCATCGACCAGCCCCAGCGCCAGTCCCGCCTCGCGCAGCGTCAGCCCCTCCTGATGCGCATGCTTGGCGATCTTCGCGGCATTGTCGTAACCGATCTCCGGCGCCAATGCGGTGACGAGCATCAGCGAGCGCTCGACCAGTTCGCCGATCCGCGCGCGGTTGGGTTCGATCCCGTCGACGCAGCGCTCGGCGAAGCTGACCATGCCGATCGCCAGCAGGTCGATCGAGCGCAGCACCGCCGCGCCGATCAGCGGCTTGAAGACGTTTAGCTCCAGATGCCCCTGCATGCCGCCGACCGTGACCGACAGGTGATTGCCCATCACTTGCGCGGCGACCATCGTCAGCATCTCGCACTGGGTCGGATTGACCTTGCCCGGCATGATCGAACTGCCGGGTTCGTTGGCGGGCAGGTCGATTTCGCCCAGTCCCGAACGCGGGCCCGACCCCAGCAGCCGGATATCGTTGGCGATCTTGGTCAGCGCGACCGCCAGCGTGTTGAGCGTGCCCGACAGCTGGACCAGCGGATCGTTCGACGCTAGCGCCTCGAACTTGTTGGGTGCGTCGACGAACGCGTGGCCGGTGATCGCGGCGATCTCGGCGGCGACCGCTTCGGCGAATCCGGGCGCGGCGTTGAGGCCGGTCCCGACTGCCGTGCCCCCTTGCGCCAGACGTAGCAGGTCGCCCTCTGCCGCCCGCAGCCGGCGATAGGCATCCCGCAACTGCGCGACATAACCCGAAAATTCCTGCCCCAGCGTCAGCGGGGTCGCATCCTGCAAATGGGTGCGCCCGATCTTGACGATATCGGACCAGTCCTTTGCCTTAGCTTCCAGCGACCCGGCCAGCCGGTCGAGCGCGGGGATCAGGTCGCGGTTGAGCGCGACGACCGCTGCGACATGCAGCGCGGTCGGGAAGCTGTCGTTCGACGACTGGCCCTTGTTGACATGATCATTGGGATGCACCGGGGACTTGCCGCCGCGCTTGGCCGTAAGCGCTTCGTTGGCGCGCCCGGCGATCACCTCGTTGGCGTTCATGTTCGACTGGGTACCGCTGCCCGTCTGCCAGATGACCAGCGGAAACTGGTCGTCGAGCTTGCCGGCGATCACCTCGCCCGCCGCCGCCTCGATCGCATCGGCGAGCTTGGCGTCGAGGCCGTGGGCCCGGTTCACCCGCGCCGCCGCCTGCTTCACGATCGCGAGTGCATGAACGATGCCGATCGGCATCCGTTCGGACGGGGGAAAGGGGAAATTCTCGATCGATCGCTCGGTCTGCGCGCCCCAATAGGCGGCGGCCGGAACTTCGATCGCGCCGATCGAGTCGGTTTCGGTACGGGTGTCGGTCATGGGCATTCAAACCCCCTGCGGCTTCAGTCGATCCGCTTCGACAGGAAGAAGCGCGCATGGCCCGGCGGGAAATCGTCGATCGTGCCGAAGTGACCGAAACCCAGCTTTTCGTAAAAGCCGCGCGCCTGAAAGCTGAACGTGTCGAGCCAGATGCCGATACAGCCCGCCTCCCGCGCCAGATCCTCGGCCTGTCGCATCAGGTCGCGGCCGACCCCCTGCCCCTTACGCTCGGGCGATACCGCGAGAAATTCGACGAACAGCCAGCGATAGCCGATCTTCCCCCACAGGCCGCCGCAGATCGCGCCTGCATCGTCGCGGACGACGATCGCCACCTGCCGCCGCTCGGTCGGGCCGACCGCCGCGTCGTTATGCGCGGACAGGATGCGCAGGATCGCGTCGCGCTCGGCCTCGCTCGGGCTGGCGACGACCTCGATCGTCACTTCTTGCGCTTGAAATCCACCGCGACGACGTTCGACCCGTCCTCGCTGGTCGCGATCGGTGCGTCGTTTTCGGGCGGATCATGCGGTTCGGGTTCGTCGCCCGGTTCGTCATTCGCCTGGAACCGCAGTTCGAAATTGACCGCCGGATCGTGGAAACCGGTAATCGCCGCGAAGGGAATGACCAGTGTCGAGGGAATGCCGCCGAAGCTCAGGCCCACCGAGAAGCGCGCCTCGTCGACGGTCAGGTCCCAGAAACGGTGCTGGATGACGATGGTCATCTCGTCCGGGAACCGTTCGATCAGCCGCTTGGGAATGTCGACGCCGGGGGCCTGAGTCTTGAAGGTGATGTAGAAGTGATGCTCGCCGGGCAGGCCGCCGCTGGCGGATACCTGCCCGAGCACGCGCCCGACGACGGCGCGCAAAGCTTCCTGGACGATCTCGTCATACGGGATCAGGCTATCGGCGACGGACTGGGTCATGGGCCTTGGGTTAGCGGCGTTTGCCCGTCCGTCAAGATTCGTTGCGTTGCATGCCGGCCCACAGGCGCTATGGAACCGCGCATGCGCACCGCCACCATCGCCCGCAAGACCAGCGAGACGTCGATCGACGTCACGGTCAATCTCGACGGCACCGGCACCTATGACGTGTCGACCGGCGTCGGCTTTTTCGACCATATGCTCGAACAGCTCAGCCGCCATTCGCTGATCGACCTGACCGTGCGCACGGTCGGCGACCTGCATATCGACGCGCATCACACCGTCGAGGATACCGGGATCGCGATCGGCGAGGCCTTCGCCAAGGCGCTGGGCGACAAGCGCGGCATCCGCCGCTATGGCGACGCGCTGTCGCCGATGGACGAGACGCTGACCCGCGTCGCGCTCGACATTTCCGGGCGCCCCTGGCTGGTGTGGAAGGTGACCTTCACCCAGGCGCAGCTCGGCACGATGGATACCGAGATGTTCGGCCATTTCTGCCACAGCTTCGCACAGGCCGCCGGCATCACGCTGCATGTCGAGACGCTGTACGGCACCAACAACCATCATATCGCCGAAAGCATCTTCAAGGGGCTGGCGCGCGCGCTGCGCACCGCGACCGAGATCGATCCGCGCAAGAGCGATGCCATCCCGTCGACCAAGGGAGTGTTGTGACATGGTAGCCCGTCCGATGCAGCCGATGAGCCTTGCGATGCTCACCTATGTGAAGCCGCTCGACGAAGTCGACGTCCACCGCGAGGCGCATGTCGCGTGGATCAAGAAGGCGATGGACGAGGGCGTCATGCTGCTCGCCGGGCGTCGCAATCCGCCGACCGGGGGCGTGTTGCTGTTCCGCGGTGAGGAAGACGCGGTGCGCGCGGTGGCGGAAACCGATCCGTTCGTCGTGAACGGCGTCGCCACGGTCGAGATCGTCGCCTTCACCATGACGCTGGCCACGGACCAGATCGGCGCGCTGTTTTGATCGCACTGATCGATTACGGCGCGGGCAATCTCCATTCGGTCGCGAACGCGCTGAAGGCAGCGGGCGCCCCGAACCTGTCGATCACCGCCGATCCGGACGCGGTGCGGCGTGCCGACCGGATCGTCCTGCCCGGCGTCGGTGCGTTCGCGGCGTGCATGAACGGCCTCAGCGCAATTCCCGGCATGGTCGAGGCGATGCGCGAGCGGGCGCTGGACGGCGGCGTGCCGTTCCTCGGCGTGTGTGTCGGGATGCAGTTGCTCGCCACGACCGGCGAGGAGTTCGGCACCCATGCCGGTCTCGGCTGGATCGCCGGCAGCGTCCGCCGCCTGCCGGCGTCACCCGGCATCACCGTGCCGCATATGGGCTGGAACGATGTCGTCCCTGCCCGCGCACACCCGCTGCTGGTGCCGGGCGAGGCCTATTTCCTGCACAGCTATGCGTTCGACGGCGACCATGTTCTCGCCACCACCGACCATGGCGGCCCGGTGACGGCGGCGATCGGCCGCGACAATCTGCTGGGCGTGCAGTTCCACCCCGAAAAGAGCCAGCGCTATGGCATCGCGCTGCTGGAGAGGTTTCTCGAATGGCGTCCTTGATGTCCGCCGCGACGCAGCGCGTCGGTGGCTTGACCGTTTTCCCCGCCATCGACCTGAAGGGCGGACAGATCGTCCGGCTGGCGGAGGGCGATATGGACCGCGCCACCGTCTATGGCGACGATCCGGCGCATCAGGCGCGGCTGTTCGCCGATGCGGGAGCCGACCATCTGCACGTCGTCGACCTCGACGGCGCGTTTGCGGGCGAGTCGGTCAATGGCGATGCGGTCGCAGGCGTGCTGAAGGCGTTTCCGGGCCGGGTGCAACTTGGTGGCGGCATTCGTAACCGCGCCAATGTCGATCGCTGGATCGATCTGGGCGTCGCGCGGGTCGTGATCGGCACCGCCGCGCTGGAAGACCCTGATTTCGTACGCGAAGCCGCCGCCGCCTGTCCGGGGCAGGTCGTGGTCGCGGTCGATGCATGGGACGGCATGGTCGCGACGCGCGGCTGGGCCGATGTGTCGACCGTCTCGGTCACCGACCTCGCCCGCCGGTTCGAGGATGCCGGCGTCGCCGCGTTGCTGTTCACCGATGTCGGCCGCGACGGCATGCTCAAGGGCTGCAATGTCGAGGCGACCGCCGCGCTGGCCGCCGCCGTCTCGATCCCGGTCATCGCCAGCGGCGGCGTGGCGGGGATCGAGGATATCCATGCGTTGAAGGGCAAGGCGGGGATCGAGGGCGTCATCACCGGCCGCGCGCTGTACGACGGCCGCCTCGACCTGGCCGAGGCGATCCGGGTCGCCGCCGCATGACCGTGCGGGCGCGCGTCATCCCCTGTCTCGACGTCCATGCCGGGCGGGTGGTGAAGGGCGTGAACTTCGTCGAGCTGCGCGACGCCGGCGATCCGGTCGAGCAGGCGCGCGCCTATGACGCGGCCGGCGCGGACGAACTGACCTTCCTCGACATCGGTGCCAGCCATGAGGGGCGCGACACGATCATCGACGTGGTGCGGCGGACGGCCGAAGTATGTTTCATGCCGCTGACCGTCGGCGGTGGCGTGCGTTCGCCCGACGACGCCCGCGCGCTGCTGTTGGCCGGGGCGGACAAGGTCGCGGTCAATTCCGCCGCCGTCGCCCGGCCCGAACTGGTCGCCGATATCGCCGACCGCTTCGGCAGCCAGTGCGTCACCGCATCGGTCGACGCGCGGCGCAGCGACGGGCGCTGGGAAGTCTTCACCCATGGCGGCCGGCGCGCGACCGGCATTGATGCAGTCGAACATGCGCTGAAGCTGGCGGCGCTGGGTGCGGGCGAGTTGTTGGTCACGTCGATGGACCGCGACGGGACGCGCGACGGCTATGACCTCGACCTGATCCGTACCATCGCCGATGCGGTATCGGTGCCGGTGGTGGCGTCGGGCGGGGTCGGCACGCTCGACCATCTGGTGGCGGGCATTACCCAGGGCCATGCGAGCGCGGTGCTGGCGGCGTCGATCTTCCATTTCGGCGAGGCATCGGTCGCGGATGCACATGCCGCGCTGGCAGCGGCGGGGGTGCCGGTCCGGTCGCCTGCGCGGGGGTAGGGCCGGGATGACCGCAAGACTACCCGTTGGTGCGGAGTAGGGACTGAGCCTGTCCACGACCCGCATCGAAGCACTTGGCCACTAACGGCCCTTCGATACGCCATCTCGACAGGCCCAATGGCCACTCAGGACGAACGGGTCTGCTTGCGGTCGTCTCGCTCCTACTCGCCCGGATACGCCACCAACGCCGACACCCCGATCCCCTCGCACCGCAGCGATTCGGCCCCGCCCAGGTCCGGCAGGTCGATCGCGAACACCGCCTGCTCGACCACCGCCCCCGCCTTGCGCAACAGCCGCACCGCCGCCCGTGCCGTGCCGCCGGTCGCGATCAGGTCGTCGACCAACAGCACCCGCGCGCCGGGCGCACAGGCATCGGCGTGGATCGCGATCCGGTCGGTGCCATATTCGAGCGCATAATCTTCGGCGATGGTCGCGCCGGGCAGCTTGCCGTCCTTGCGCACCAGCAACACGCCCGCGCCCAGCGCCAGCGCAACGGCGGGTGCGAAGACGAAGCCCCGCGCCTCGATCCCCGCGACGAGATCAACCGGCCCACGGACTGCCGCCACCATCGCGTCGACCGCCAGCCGCAAGCCCTCGGGGTCGAGGATCAGCGTCGTGATGTCGCGAAACTGGATGCCGGGTTTGGGAAAGTCCGGGATGGTGCGGATGCGCCGGGCGATCTCCGCCGACCCGGCGGCATCCGCAACGATCAATGCTTCATGCCCCGCCAGATGTTGCGATAGGCGCCGAAGGCAAGCCCGGTGAAGATCAGCAGGAAGATCACCGCCGCCACGCCCCAGGTGTGCCGCTTCTGCAGGTTCGGCTCGGCGGTCCAGGTCAGGAACGCCGCGACGTCCTTCGCCATCTGGTCGACGGTCGCGCGGGTGCCGTCCTGATACTGGACCTGGTCGTTCGCGGTCAGCGGCGGCGCCATGGCGAGGTTCAGCGTCGCGAAATAGCGGTTGAAGTGCAGCCCCTCGGGCGTCTTCGCCTCGGGGAACTTGCGCAGCAATTCGGCGGGCTGCGCGCTATAGCCGGTCAGCAGCGAATAGACATAGTCGGGGCCGTCGTCGCGCGCCTTGGTCATCAGCGACAGGTCGGGCGGCACCGCATTGTTGTTGGCGGCACGCGCGGCGACGTCATTGGCGAAGACCAGCGGGAAGCGATCCGACGGCAGGTTCTTGCGCGTCGCCGGCTCGCCCGTTTCCGGGTTCACGCTCGGCTGTTCGATCTGCCAGTCGGTGGCGATCGTCTTGATCTGACCTTCGTCATAGCCGAGCGCGGCAAGATCGCGGAACGACACCAGTCGCAGCGAATGGCAGGCCGAGCAGACTTCCTTATACACCTGGAAACCGCGCTGGAGCTGCTGGTTGTCGAAGGTGCCGAACAGCCCCGCCGATTGCAGCCCCGCCTCACGCGGCTTCAGGTGAAATTCGTGCTCGGCGGAATGGACCGGCTCGTCGTGCAGCATGCCACCGACGGTCGAGAAGATGCCGAGCAGCAGCGCGAAGAGAAAGCCCGCGCCGACGACGAGGTTGAGGTTGCGGGCGAGAAAACGGGAAGCGAAGGAGAGCATCGTGATTCCCTTACTCGGCCGCAGCCGGGCTGTTATTCCCCGGAAGGACGGACCCATGGGCGGCGGTCTGCGCGGGCGAGGTGCCGCCTTCGCCCTTCAACACCGCTTCGGTGATCGAATTGGGCAGCGGGCGCGGACGCTCCATCGCCGACACGATCGGCAGCACGACCAGGAAGTGGGCGAAATAATATCCCGCCGCGATCTGGCTGAGCAGCACGGTGATCGGCGTCGCCTCCGCCCCGCCGAGATAGCCGAGCACCAGCACGTCGACCAGCAGCACGATCAGGAACAGGCGATAGGTCGGACGGAAATTGGCCGACTTGACCGGCGACTTGTCGAGCCACGGCAGGAAGAACAGCAGCAGGATCGAGCCGAACATCGCCAGCACGCCCCACAGCTTCGCGGGCAGGATGAAGTCGACGGTGAACGCCTTCAGGATCGCGTAGAAGGGCAGGAAATACCATTCGGGCACGATGTGCGCCGGCGTGGAAAGCGGGTTGGCCGGGATGTAATTGTCGGGGTGACCCAAGAGGTTCGGCGCGAAGAAGATCAGCGACGCGAACACGATCAGGAACACGCCGAGCCCGAAGCCGTCCTTGGCGGTGTAATAAGGGTGGAAGGGCACGGTATCCTGCGGCCCCTTCACCTCGACGCCGGTCGGATTGTTCGACCCCGGAATGTGCAGCGCCCAGATATGCAGGACGATGACGCCCGCGATCACGAACGGCAGCAGATAGTGGAGCGAGAAGAAGCGGTTGAGTGCGGCATTGTCCGGCGCATAACCGCCTAGCAGCCACACGCGGATCGTTTCGCCCACTCCCGGGATCGCCGAGAAGAAGCCGGTGATGACCTGCGCGCCCCAGAAGCTCATCTGCCCCCAGGGGAGCACATAGCCCATGAACGCGGTCGCCATCATCAGCAGGAAGATGACGACGCCCAACAGCCACACCATTTCGCGCGGCGCCTTGTACGACCCGTAATAGATGCCGCGGGCGATATGGGTGTAGACGACGATGAAAAACATCGACGCGCCATTGGCGTGGGCATAGCGCAGGAACCAGCCCGACGGCACGTCGCGCATGATGCGCTCGACCGAATCGAACGCGACCGCGCCGTTCGCCGCATAATGCATCGCCAGCACGATGCCGGTGATGATCTGCACCGCCAGCGCCGCGCCGGCCAGCACGCCGAAGTTCCAGAAATAGTTGAGGTTACGTGGTACCGGATAGCCCGCGCCGACCGCGTTGTAGACCAGACGGGGAAGCGGCAGCTTCTCGTCCAGCCAGCGCATCAGCGGCTGTTTCGGTTCGTAATGCTTGGCCCAGGGGAAGCTCATGACTCTCTCCTCAGCCGACCGTCACGACGGTGTCGGACGTGAATGCATATTCGGGAACGTGCAGGTTCTGCGGCGCCGGACCCGAACGGATGCGCCCGGCGGTGTCATAGGCCGAACCGTGGCACGGGCAGAAATAGCCGCCGAACGGGCCCTTGTTCTCGCCCTCACCCGCACCCAGCGGTACGCAGCCGAGATGGGTGCAGACGCCCAGCGTGATCAGCCAGTTGTTCTTGCCGGTCTTGGTCCGCTCCTCGAGGGTCTGCGGGTCGCGCAGGTCGGCGAGCGGCACCGCGTCCGCCTCGGCGATTTCCTTGGGCGTCAGGTTGCGCACGAACAGCGGCTGTTTGCGGAACGTCGCCTTGATCGCCTGTCCCGGCTCGATCGCCGACAGGTCGATCTCGGTCGTCGACAGCGCCAGCGTATCGGCGGCGGGCGACATCTGGTTGATGAGCGGCAGCGCGATCACGCCCGCGCCGACCCCGGCAAATGCCACCGCGCCGATCGACAGATAGTCGCGCCTGCGGGGATTGTCCGGCCCGCCGTCCAGCGCGGTCGCGCCGCCTGCGGGTACGTGCTGATCGTCGTCAGTCGCCATTCAACAGCCCTTGTGTCGAGCGCATTCGCGCCCTGCCCCTCTCCGGTCGCCTTCGTGGAAGCGACGCCGGACCGATCGGTTCTCCGTCCAGTCGCATGGGGTGATAGCCGGGCGTTCGACCGTTTGCCAATCCCTTTTGCCGAAACCGCACCATGGCGGCGTATCGATGTTCAGATTGGCGCAAGCGACGACATGGTCTATGCGCCGCTGCCAGACCCCCTGTCCCTCGCGTGTTTCGGGAACTCCATGCGTCGTATCGCCCTTCTGTTCGCCTTCCTCGCCTCGCTGTTCGCGCTGCCTGCCATGGCGCAGGTCATGGACGTGCCGGGACGCGCCCCGCCGCCATCGACGACCGACACGCGCAACCTGTGGATCCTCGACCTGTCGACCGGCGGGCGGGTGACGATCTGGCTGCGCCCCGATGTCGCGCCGAAGATGGTGGCGCGGATCAAGACGCTGACGCGCGAGAAATTCTATGACGGCCTGACCTTCCACCGGGTGATCGACGGCTTCATGGCGCAGGGCGGCGATCCCGATGGCGACGGCACCGGCGGGTCGAAGCTGCCCAATGTCGAAAAGGAATTCAACTATCTGCCGCACGTCCGCGGCGCGGTGGCGGCGGCGCGCGCCAATGACGAGAACAGCGCGAACAGCCAGTTCTACATCATGCTCGCCCCGCGCCTCGCGCTCGACAAGAAGTACACCGTGTTCGGTCGGGTGATCGACGGCATGCAATATGTCGACGCGATCGAGAAGGGCGAGCCGCCGGCCAATCCGTCGCGCATCGTCCACGCCTATGTCGCCAGCGACAATCCCCCGCCCTATCAGCCCGAGGCACCGGTCGCGCTGCCCGAAACGGTCGCGCCGCTGCCTGCCACCGCGCCGCGCGCCAAGCCCGCTGCCGCCGCGCCGAAGCGGGTCCAGCCCAAGCCCGCCCGCTAACATCCCCCCGTAGTTCGCGTCCGATGCACGTCGACCTGTTCGATTTCGAGCTGCCCACCGACCGGATCGCGCTGCGCCCCGCCGCCCCGCGCGATGCGGCGCGGATGCTGGTGCTCAATGGAGATGCCACGCTCGACCGCGGCGTGCGCGACCTGCCCGCCTGTCTGCGACCGGGCGACCTGCTGGTGTTCAACGACACCCGCGTCATTCCGGCGCAACTGGAGGGGCGGCGTGGCGATGCGACGATCGGCGCGACGCTGCACAAGCGCGAAGGGCCGCGGCGCTGGCGTGCCTTCGTCCGTAACGGGCGGCGGTTGCGCGACGGCGACACGATCGATTTCGGCGCGGGCGTGACCGCGACTGCGGGCGACCGGAGCGAGGATGGCAGCTTCGCGCTCGACTTCGCCGGCGACGAACCGGTCGAACTGCTGCTGGAGCGCGCCGGGCGGATGCCGCTGCCGCCCTATATCGCCGCCAAGCGCGGTGGTGCCGATGCGCGCGATGCCGAGGATTACCAGACGCTGTTCGCGCGCGAAGCCGGCGCCGTCGCCGCTCCGACCGCCGCGCTGCACTTCACCCCCGAATTGATGGCCGCGCTGGACGCGGCGGGAATCGGCCATGCGACCCTGACTCTGCATGTCGGTGCGGGCACCTTCCTGCCGGTCAAGGCGGAGGATACCGACGACCACCGGATGCACGCCGAATGGGGCCGCATCGACGCCGCGACCGCCCATCGCCTGAACGCCGTCCGCGCCGCCGGCGGCCGGGTGATCGCGGTCGGCACCACCAGCCTGCGCCTGATCGAAAGCGCCTGCGGCGAAGCGGGACAGGTCCAGCCGTTCGAAGGCGACACCGCGATCTTCATCACGCCCGGTTACCGTTTCCGTGGCATTGACGGCCTGATGACTAACTTCCACCTCCCCAAATCGACCTTGTTCATGCTGGTATCGGCCTTGATGGGGCGCGAACGGATGCAGGCAGCCTATGCCCACGCCATCGCGCAGGAATATCGTTTCTATTCCTATGGCGATGCCTCGCTGCTGCTGCCGACTTGACAGCGCCGCGCTGCGGGGTAAGTGCGGAGGACCCGGGCGGGTGTAGCTCAATGGTAGAGCAGAAGCTTCCCAAGCTACACGGAATGGCGGAAATCAGCTCGATGCGCTGTAAACTGGCCCAAGTCCGCCGGTAACGTTTTCAATTACTTACAGATGCCAGTGTAAACCGGAAATGGCTCTTCAAAGGCAGCGCCAGCGCGGGGGGGCGGGTAGCGCATCTGTACTGTAACTGACCTATAGAACGCGGCGGTAATGTGGCGGATCGGCTACCTTGAATGCGTGGATGATCGCGGTGGCGTAGAGCCAGATACCGCCCCCTACCAGACAGGTTCGCCCGCCGTATTGTCGACGATGGCGGTAATTTCGGCCTCCGGCACGCGGCTAAACCGGTGCGAGCCCGGCAAGATTCACAATGGTGCGTTGATTTCGACGACGCGATCCAAGTGAACATCCATGCCGCACGCTGTCCGAGTCGGCTATTGGATCACCGCCCTCATCGTATCCCTCGTGCCACTTGGATTTCATATTGCCGCGCGCGAAGCGAATGGCTTTCGCTTCTACGGTCGCCTGTCCATCCCGGCGTTCATCCGCTTGTACCGTTGGCGTTCTATTACTTATTTTCTGTCGGTCTTGCTCGAAAGCCTGTTGGTCGGTGGGCTGGTCCTCTGTGTCATTCTCGCCATCGGCCTTCCTTGGTCCAGACTATCATAGTGATGGACGACCCAGAAGGGGGCAGCTCAAACAAATGCCGTCCTTGCTTAGTGAGCCAAGGACCAAACGACGACTGCGTTGATGAGATCGTGCGCAGACATAGTCCTGAACGGTAATTTCGAGTTGCTTTGAGGTCGAGCGACTCATGGTTAAGGTTCTTTGGAAAGGAGCCTTCTGGCTGCACCATGATGGTGAAATGGACCGAAGCGTCGCGAGCAGCCCGCGCCGCCTAGATGGAATTGATGATGGTGAAGGCGAAGGGGACGACCGGTGAACGCTCATGGCTGAGCCCGGCACAGGTGATGGATATGCTGTACGACGTGCGTCAGCCGGGGTGTGACAGCATAGGGTATGCGCTGCTTCGCCCACGTGCGAAACAGGTCGCGAATGAGGCCGGGCTCCTCATTCGCAGCAAACTCGCACCGGTGCAGCCGACCAGTACGACCGCCACGACGGAATGCGGCATCCCCATCACGGCGAGACAGCACCGTCTGGTACTGGCGCGGGGGGTAGCCGACGTATCGCTGGCCACCCTGCTGGACGGATATGACGATGCAATCCGATCCCACCAGCGCCTGCTGGCCGCCGTGCTGACGGTACGGGGGGATCAGGATCGGCCGGTCCATGATCTTGTCGACATGGCTTCGAGCTACGCTGCGATCAATCTCGCCTGCGGGCGGGCGTTGACGAGTGTCGTCATCACCCATGTACCGGGTGATGAACTCAGCCGTGCGCTGCCGCACGTCCATATCTGCATTCTGGCTCGTCAGCATACTGCCAGCGGCTGGGGGGCTGAGCATGCGGACCTGACCGACACGAACCATGCCCTATGGGCGGATGAGTGGGCCAAGTTCCGCAATGTATGGGAGCAGACGTCCGCCGCAGCGTGAAGCGTAAACGGGGCGGCGGCCAGCGCCGCCCCGCTTGTCTATCAGAACGCGGCCTTGTCGGTTTTAGGTGCGCCGGACAGCACTGCGGCATCGAACGCACGCTTTTGTTGGCGCTCCACGTCGGTACCGGCTTCTAATGTGATGGAATTTTCACCCATGGCAGTGCTGCCCCGAAGGGTCGGCCATACCGTATCGAGGTCACCGCCTGTGTATAGCATTCCGCAAATTTTCACAGCTTGCGGTGCGCACCAGTGCCATGTCAGCCCCTGGTCTTTTATTGCATCAGGTTTGCCGTACTTTGTCGCAAGCTGCTTTTGCATGGCAGACTCGGTCATCGATGTCCCTGGAATGGCGATACTGACGCGCGACACACTATCGCCGCCGGCCAACTGTAAGAACTGGACGTCAGCTCGCTCCTGGTGCGGGCCGCTAGCAATGATGGCGCTGACCGCCGCATCTTTCAAACTGGGCAATGTCTTACCCTTTCGGTTCGCGATCTCAGTCGTGACCCGTTGGGAGAAGGATTGCGCCTCGCGAACTTCGGTTATTTTATAGCCGGCTTGCATCAGCGCCGTTTTCACCTGTTGAGGCGTATCACCCAGTCGGATGCCTGCCACGTCAAATTTGGCGGGGTCGGCCGCGCTGGCGGACGACCCAAATGTCTGCAGTCCTAGGGCTATCGCTATGAACGTTTTTCGGTCGTACACGAATATTCCTTTCGATTTGACATAGATCAGTGGAGTGTGAGGCTAAGGAAGCCGGCAGTGTCCTGTGCGCCTGGGACGTGGCCGGCATCGAAGGCGTGGGCGATTCCGAACCGCAGCGACGATGTCGGAGACAACCAAGCCGACCATCCGATCTCGACGTCCATCTCGCGCGCAGTCGGTGTCAGGTCGACAACGGCCGATCGGGTCGACAGCGCACCGGTCATCAGATCGAACGCGACCGGCGCATTGACCACGGCACGAGCACGATCGAGCCGAAGCGGTGACGATACACCGAGCGTCACGGTACCGCCGCCGAGAGGATGTGCGGCATCGAACGCGAAGGCAGTGCCGGTCAATGGTCCGGTAAAGCGCAGCAGGTCCGATCCGCCCGCGACGTGCGTCGTAGCAGCAGTGGCGCATGCCGACAGCAGTACCCGCCCAAGCATGCGACGGGCAGAGACGGTCGCAAGGTTCGTCCGGCCGCTCGAAACGCCAAAGCCGGTGACGCCCTGCAGGCCAAGGACTTGATCCCGCTCGGCAAGCTCGGACAACTCGACGCCCAACCCCGAAGGCATGGCAACCGACACGGTCCGCAAGGTGGCACGGCCATCGCGGGTCGTACCTGTAGCAAAGCCGGCCGACCAGCCATGACCATTCCATGTCGAGGATGTGCCGACCGGCGCGGCAATTACGTTGCGAAGCGCCGATCCGGCAATCCCTCGGCCCTGACCAACCGCCCCGTTGGTGACAAAGGTTAGCGTCTGTCCCGCTGCAGGCGAGAAGGCGACCGTCGCCGGCCGAGTGGAGCGCATGCCGCCCCATGGCCCGACGCTGGCGGATGCGAAGCCGAACCTTGTATCGCTGGCAGTGCCGCCCTGCCATGGCGGATCGATCGTCCCCAGCATGTGTCCAGCGAGCAACCCGGAACCTTGATGGCGCATGCCAGCGCTACCCGTCATGGCGAAGTCCCGGCCGTATCGATCGAACACAGTCATTTGCGCGACCGTATCCGCAAGGCGTCCGCCATCACCGAAAGGTCCCGAAAGGCTTATTGAAGAATATCGTGCCAACACCGCATTGGCGGCAGCAAAGCCGGCGGCAGGCGCCTGTGCCTTCATCGCCGCCTCGATATCGAGCAGGCCGACGCCGTACCGCTGGTCGACGCCCTTGTCGCCGAGGTCGGTCGCGGTATCGAGCAGAATCCGCGAAATCGCTCTGCCGCCGAGTTGCGGCCAATATTGCTTCAGCAGCGCAGCCGCCCCGGCAATGGCAGGTGCGGCGAAGCTGTTGCCGGTGACCGTCGTGGTTTGCCCGTCCTTGTCGGTAACGGACACATTGCTGGCGACGACGGCCAGCGTTCGGTCGGCGAGGTCGCCCGGCAGGCCATTGCCGCTGGGAGCGTTCAGGTTGGCATCGACCCGGACGCCAAACAGGAAGTTCGCCTTGTTCTGAAAGGTGTCGCCGACCAGGTTGCGGGGAATCATGTCCATGTCTGCGCTTTTGTCGTCGACGAAGTTGGAAACGGACTGGACGAGGAGGCGGTCGTTCTTGACGACATAGTCCATCGCCTGTCGCTGTTCGGTTGCAATCGAACCACGGGCGAAGCCGTTGAGGCTAAGCGATATAACGAACGCGCCCTTGTCGACGGCATACACGACCGCCGGGGCAATATTGGCCGTATCCGCGGTGTCACCTTCCTTGATCTCCGAGGTTGCGGTGACGTTCGTCATGTCCGGCGCTGCGATCTTCAGCGCTAGCAAGGTCGCTTCATACGCGACGCCCTGAATCCCCGTGCTGTTCTTGGCAGCCAGAGCTACCGACGCAACCTGGGTGCCGTGGCCCTTGATGTCCTGCAGATCGAACTGGATAGTTTCCGGGGCACATGTGCCGCAGCGGGCAATCTTCGTCTCAAACGATTTCGAGTCGGGGGATATCCGACCAGCGAACTCGCCGCCGGTCCTATCGATGCCGGTGTCGATGATCGCGATCGTCACGCCCTTGCCGGTGATGCCCTTGTCATAGGCGTACGCGGCTTTGGCGCCGACGATGGCGGGAGAGGCTTTATACTCCGCACTATCGGCGGCGGTGGGCGGTGGCGTCGGTGTCGGCGTCGGCAGAGGCGCTGGCGTTGGAACCGGAGCAGTCGACCCGGACGAGTTGACGCCGCCCCCGCCCCCGCCGCCGCAAGCGGTAAGCAGCAACGCGCCCGAAAGGATCGATGTCGTTTGAAAAGCCGATCGCCATCGGCGGCCAAGTCCCGCAACCATATGCACCCCCGTGTCGGGCGATGCACGGCTTCCCCAGCCGGCGGCACCGCCCTGTTGAAACGAGGCGGTGCCGGCCCGTGAGCCGGAGATTGGAAACCTGCGATAAGACAGGCGCGAGCGTCTTTAGGCCCCCGAAGGTGCCCTGGACATACACGCCCGCTCCCCGGCCGAATGGAATTCGGGCCGGGCGTACGGCTACTTATCGACGAGGTTTCCACGCCTCGGTCCGCCTGCTGGCGAACGGGTCTGGTCTAGGGGGAACCCGTTAACGAACCAAGACCCACCGCGAGATATTGCCGCTCGGCCTGCCGCAGCCAAACGTATGGCAACACATCCAGGCCGAAGAATCGATCGAAAATACAGAGGGGTAGCGGCTCCGGCGTTGCAATCTGCTGGAGAAAAGAAAATGAAGCGTCGCCCATTTCCAACCGTTTTTCGCCTCGCGGCGGCCCTGCTGCTCGTGGCGCTGGTCTTCGGTCAATGGTGGCAGCGTCAGCCTTTGGGACCGGTCGGGCGTGGCATGATGGCGGTAATGGCCGAACTTTGCCCTGCGGCCACCGTGCGCCGCGCGGTATCGGTTGCTGACAGCGCAAGCGCAGTGGATCGCATGGCGTTTGCCGTCCTCGGCAACGCCCTGTCCCGCGATAACCGCGACCGCTGTCGGGTCGGGAAGAAGGGCGAATTGCTGAAGCGAAGCCCCCAAGTGAAATGAAAAAAGGGGCCTGAACCGGACCAGCCGGTCCGGCGATCACGCTGACCCACAGGTATCCCGATGTATCCCATTCTCGATGAAGCACTGCCGACCACATTGGTCGCACTGCTCGACTATATCCTTGCCGAACTCGACCCGGATCGCCCGGTCCCGTTCACTGGAAACACCGGACTGCCCTACGGCGTCGAATGCCGCGCACAGAATTTGATCGTGTCGATCACCCCGGTGACCGAGCGGCTCTATGACAGCGCCCTTATCCGCTGTGCCGAAACCCGCAACCGTGACGTCATGCTGATCCGGTCCGGCTTCCAGCCGGAAACGCTCGATCCCGTCCGCGTGGATGTCGCGCTACTGACCGCGCCAGAGCCGATCCTGCTAACGGACCTGAGCTTTTTTCGCCATGCGACCGGCCGCCTGCATCTCACACCGTCGGGGGCCGACCTGTCCCTCGCCATCGCCTGCGACGGACTGAAGGTGGCGATGTCCATGCCGTGGAGCAACGACTGGGAACGGATGGCGGGCCTTGAGTACGCCGCAGCCCAGATCGTTCGTACCTGTAGGCAACGGCCGCGGGGTTGAGATCAGCAAGATTGGGAAGCGTCCCCGGAATTGGGGATGAAACAGAAGAGATGAACAGATGACCACCGCAACCTTCGAAGCCGCCGTTACCCGTGCCGTCGTCCGGCTGCTGCTCGGCACCCGAAAGCTGAAACCCGGCGTTTCCATCACTGCCGGCGACCCGCTCGATATCGATGGTCGGATCCGGTTGGGCCGCCAGGCGGTCGATACCGACACCGATCTGATGCACCTCGACTTTCTCGCCGGCGCGAACCCGGCGCTGACCGGGATCACGCTGGTCCTGCCGCGGTACGGCCGTTGCCATATTCAGACCCACTGCCGACTGTGGCTTCCGAAGTCCGGCAACCGCGGCGTTATCGTACCCCAGCCGCATGTGCGGGGGCATTTCCGTCTCGCTCCCGACGAAATTGTCCACGTCGATCGCAAGCCCGCCGACGATCTGAACGACGGCATCGAACGCGCCAGCGTCTGGCTTGCCCGCCAGGTCACCAGTCCGAACATCGCCTATGACGAAACGCAATGCGCAATGTGGGCGAAGGCCGCCTGACAAATCGGTGAGGGTCTTTCACCCTATACGGACGAGCCGGCCAATTCGGACATCTGGCACAAAATTTTTACCTCGCCATCCGAATGTGCCGTCCCGTCCGTATAGGGTAAGAGGAGGCCGCCATCCTATCCATCGATCCAGCGCCCATCTCCGAAAGCGAAGAGCACGATCCATATCTATCGACGGACGAGGTTCGCGACAGGCTGGCGACCCTGACACATGAACAACGTGACCGCCTTATCGTGCGGTCGCAGTATCTCGTCCGCCACCAACGCCTGCTGGCGGCCGACCTTCGTCAGGAGGCGATGGTGCGAGCGCTCGACGGCAGACGGAAGTGCCGACAGAGCTGGGAAATGGTGCCGTTCCTGATCGGCGTCATGCGCAGCATGATCCGGGATGACCACCGCGAGGAAGCAAAGGGTCGGACCTTGGCACTGATCGACGACATGGACGTCCCAGGGTTCGAAGATGACCCGTTCCACGCCGAAAACCTGGCGATCGATACCGTCGATTACGGACGGACGATCGCCAGCATCCGCGATGCGCTCAAATCTGATCTGCAGCTATTGGCTTTGCAGGAAGCAATTCTCGAGGGGAAGCAGGGGACCGAGCTGCAACGACGGCTCCGTGTCGACGAGCGCGGGCTCGACGCGTTGCGCCGGCGGCTGAAACGCGCCCTGCTGCGAGCAACGAAAAACAGGAGCCGACCATGAACGATCGGGATGAGATCGCACAACTGCGCTTGCTGGATGCGTTTCTGGAGGATGGGCAAATCGATCGGCATAACTGGCGCGACGAAGTCGGCGCCGCGCTGGTTAAAGCAAGGACACCATGCCCCCGCGGCATGGGGACGATGCCAGAATATGGCGGCTCGTCATTCGCCGCATCCGGCGAAGACGCGGACATCCTTGCTCGGTTGGAAATGATGCTGGATGAAGAAGTCGGTAGGGAAATGTCGTGCGGCAAAGTCGACACTTATTCCGACGGTTGGGAAAACCTTACAAACGACCCTGCTGATCCGGGTTGGATGGTAGCAAGCCGATCGGAATAGCTGTGCTGTCGGTAGAAAGTTGATTTATCGATCAGATCACGATTGGAAAAGCGCGCCCATATCGTTCCGGCGAACAAAAATGTAGGTTTTGCGTAAGGGTGTGCCTGTTGCGTAACGCCTTGCTGCCCTACGATCGCTGACGTTGCTAATCGGCAGTAACCCAACGCCAATGATCGTGCTCGGGGTGTAAAGTTCCCCTTATGGTGGGAAAGGGGCCTGTCCGGTTCCGGGCACGAAGACGGGATAACCGGACGCTTGTTCATCTAATCGGCAACGGCAGCTACGCGCCCCAACTTCGGGCATTCAGATCGCAGAATTCGAACGCCGAAAGCAGTCATTCGAAGGGCGCAGCGATCTTTCCCGATATCGATCTAGCGGCGCGCTGACGCGCCGTTAGATCGACGCCATATAGCTGCCACCGGTGTTCATTCCCGGGCGCCAGACTGCCAAGCGATGATCGCTCGCAAAGTCGATCCGGCGATAGAGCCCGACATATTCATTGCCATAATAGGTCTGACCGTTCTGGGTGGGGATCACGAGGATGCGTTCATGTTCCTTGATTCCATCAGCGACGCCGATTTCCCACGGGCACCAGCGCGAAGCCAACGCGTTCGGCGTCGCCAGGAACAGGAAGAAATCGCACTGGCGAATACGTCTCCGGATATTTTCCGCTGTCTGCGTGTCGGGCACCGCCGGCATCGCATGATCCTTCCAGTCGACATAGACGCGCCAGCCTGCTTCGCTCAACAGGACCAGCATGCCCTCGACATAGGTCGCGTCCTTGTGGCTGTGGCACAGAAAGGCAGTGCGCATGCCGCGCTGACGCGCAGCCTGCGCCGTGGCAGCTACCTCGACGCGGCTCCGCCGCGCGGCCGCCGCCAATGTCGCCAGATCGATCGCCAACGGCTCAGCCCAACTTCGCCGGCGACATCACAAACGCGCCGGACCCGAGCGCGCCGACGTCAGCTGCGTGCATCGATCGCAGTCTTTACCCAATCGGCGATGTTGGACTTGATGTGATCATAGACCTTGGTGCTGGTCGAGTAAGGCGGATCATAGACCTTGCCCGATACGGCTTCGCCATCGACCGTAAGGCCTGTGAACGGGTTGCTGCCCTTGGTGCCCTGATTGCCGCCGGCATCCTTGAGGTTGTGGACATGAATGGCCAGCACGCCCATCCCTTTCGCCCAAGATTTCTTGATCTCGTACTTCACCCAGCGGCGGCCGGCGGTCTTCTCACCGACGAGAACAACAAGGCATTCCTTGCCCTTCATATTGTTGTCGATCCACTTCTGAATCGCCTCGTCGCCCTCCGCCTCGATCTCTTCCCATTTGTTGGCGGCCAAAAGCGGCTGCTCCTGAATCGTGCCCATATTCTTGATCTGCTGGACGCGCCAGGCGTCTAGGTCATAGTGAAAGCTCAGAAAACATTTCCTCGCCATCAGCCTATTCCTCTTAAATCGATTCGTGTCGTTCCCGCGCGCGGCCGCCAGATATGGGTCCATCCCGTGGTTACGGGAACGTTTTCCTCCAATTCGGATGCAATTTCAAAGCCGGACCATGATTAGAAGTTCGGCCGAAGCTTCTCGCTGCCTTTGCGCCAGCGCTCGAAGTCCAGATGCTCGCCGGTTTCGAGACGACGGGCCCGATTGATGAACAAGGTCGGGGTGGTCGCCACAGCGGTTGCATCGACCTTTGGGTAGAGCTGGAGATATTCCTCCGTCTCGAAGTCGAGCCTTCCCGTATCCGGGACTATCGGCAAGACCGCGACATTGCCGTTGAACCCGTCAAAATAGCCAAGCTCCCACGGCATCCAGCGGGAGGTACGCGAATGCCGGGAATAGGCGTAGAACAGACTGTCGGACTGACGCATACGCGTCCGAAGCGTTTCGGCCGTTTCGCCCGTGACTTGCCTACGATCCATCTTTGGATCGTCGATCCAATCTACATAGACAGTCTTGCCAGCGGCCTCTAGAAACAGTTTAAGACCAAGGATTAGTTCCGCGTCGCAGATCGTGTGCGACAGAAAAATGTCGAAATGCGAGCGGAAAATCTCCGGCAGGCGGTGCAGGATCAGCCCGGCCTCGAAACCCAGGCCGAAATCCTGGCCAGCCGCCCGAGCGCGGACTTGGCTATCGGTCAGCCACGCCATGAGATCGCCCCGCTTCGCCTATCTGCCAAGTCGTCAAAATAGCCGCCGGGAGCTATCGGCCTGCTGCCCGCGCCGCGGCCTCGATCCATGCGGGCATGTTTCCGTACCCATTGTCGTTGACCCAGTCATAGGTCCGGTAAAGCGTTGTGAAAGGGATTGAGCGGCCGCTCTGGTTAGCCGCCCAGTGGGTCAAGGGGTTCAAACCCTGCACGTCAGCGCCGTGCTGAGGGTCCTTGATGCGATGGATGTCAATCGCGAGCATGCCCTTGCCCAGCTCATGGCTGCGTTTGATTTCGTGCTTAACCCATTCGCGGTGATAGGTCTCGGCTCCGAACAGAACCACAGTGACAGAGGTGCCGGCCAGTTGCTGGTCGATCCATTTGGCAATGCCGCCGGCGCGCTGTTTGGCCTGTTCGAATGCCGCAGCATCGTAAAATGGCTGAGCTTCCCCACCGGGGCGGACCACCCAGGACTGGCGAACCTGCTGAATGCGACGGACGTCGCGCGCATAATGGAAACTGAAGAATACCCGTCTTGCCATACCCTCTCCCCAAGCTCCTTCGTACCGTTAGGCGACCGATTTGTCCGATACCGACGCCGAGCTCTCAATCTTCGGCTCTGTCCTCGAGCAATTGGCGCCGGAACAGCGTTGGATAGGTTCGCTCGGTGCGGAATATTGCCGGGAACCGCTCTTGGCTGGCGAGCTCGCACGCGGCAGCACCGGTGGTACCTACCGGAATTAGCTTGCCGCTAGGCCAGCGCGCGGAGAACATTTCCGCCTCAGTGTGGATGCCTTCCATACCGCCGATGAACACTGCAGCCTTGAACGGCCGGCTCGCCAGCATCGCCTCGCGCATCTTGCTGTGGCTGGCTTCGACGTCGGTTCCTGCCGCGTCGACTATCCGGACATCGGCGAAAGCCGCATTTTCTGCAGGGAGGACCGCATTGTGGAGCTTGCTTTGGAAGATGGTCAAATGATCTGAGTCGAGCTTGGCCTCGCGCACGAACAGGGCGAGCAGCGGCGTCATCGTTGGATGACCTCCACAGGTGAGACGCCCTACGGGCAGAACGATCTCGACCAGTGCCTTGACCGCCTCGCGGATCGCCAAGACGTCCGTGGTTTCGTAGAAGCGTCGGTGACGCGTCGGCAACGGTATGCTGGCGGACAAAAACACGTCAATCATGGCACAACGCTCCTGAGCGCCCCATCGACCGACGCGAGTCGCATCGACCGTACCGGCAGATAGCCATCGAGCCAGTCCAAGTGGCTGAGCCAGGATCCCAATAGTCCGCGACTGTCGTAAAGCACCCAGATTCCGCCCGTACCGCTGCCAGCCTTCGAGATCGCGTCGAAGGTCTGGTTGATGCCTAGCGAATTTGGCACGCCGATGGTCGGCACAACCGCGAGGGTATTGCCTGGCGCCACGTCGATCGAGATCCAGCGCTCGGGCTGCACGCTGGGCGTGAAACCACGATCGCGGGCATTGTCGCAGAAGCTGTCGACCAAATAGGCATGGCGGGCGGCAATTGCGCGCGCGCGCAGCCGCTCGGCATGGTCGCAGATCTCGCGCACTGCTGCATCCTTCAACCGTGACTCCTTGCCGATCGGATCGGCGCCGGAGAAGTCGCTATCCACCAGGGGATGGAAGAAGCTGAAGGCTGAGGCAACATCCTCCGGCTGGCCCGGCCAGAGGAGATGGAGGATCTGAATGTTGGTGGCGTTGGCGCGCGCCAGCTCCTCCGTGGTCCAGCGGCTGCTGCGAAAATCTTTGGTGTCGAGCATGACGACGACATCGGTATCGGCGAGCCGGTGCCACAGCTCATCTTGGAAATCGACCGCCGGCGGCACTGTCCTGGTGTCGATGAACACGTCGAAGCCATGGGCGTCGAGTGCGTCGTAAAGCTGATTGGCTGCGCCTTGGGAATCGTCCCTGCGATAGCTGATGAACAGGCGCCGTTCCCGGCGCAGCAGGCGGAAGCTTTCAAGGACAAGCGACGCCACGCGGTCGATATTTTGGTCGGGGGCGACCGGCAGCGCATTGATGTGCCTGAGCCGCTCCGGCAACTCGCGCGATACGCGCTCCAGGTGGGAAACCATCGTGATGATGGTGATGGAATCGCTTAGGAGCGGACCAAGGGCCGGATGCGCCGCATCGCTGGCACCATCATAGCCGATGAACAGCGCGACGGCCGGTAGCGCAGCCTTACGGCGGTCGGCATCGGCTTCGGCCAGGACTTCGATCGTGTCGGACGCCAGCCCAAGCTCGCCGATGCGTGCTTGCAACTGGGCGATGACCCGGTCGCTTCGCGCGTCCGGACGTCCGAGCACCAGCAATTGATACAAAGCCTCCGCCATCGTCGTCCTTCATTACCTAAATAGCCGGCACTCCCGTCCGTCGCTCAATCCTTGTCCTTCCCGCCGGCGATGTCGAGCCCATCTTCGCACCGACTTGGTGACACAGGGCCGGTATTGCGTCATCCCCCCCCGCACCTGGGCGCAGGCACGTCAGAATCCTATCGCATCTGCTAGTCCGGACTTTGCCCGACCATCGTCTGGGCAGTATACAAGTGCGGGCATTCAAGTGTTCATTGCCTCCGGCAACGAGGAGGGACGTCCATCCGACAATGAACGCTATTTGGAGTTGCGCGCCCGCATTGAGGCATTGTCCTTTAAGGGACTAACGCCCTGAGTCGCCGAATTTGCTGCACCTGATCTCCACCTGGACGGATGGCGCGCGATCGTCGATTCCTGCGGGGGCGCTCCATCGTTCCAACTTGATAAATGTGCTTTTCTATCGGCGGCACGGCACGCAGATCGAGATTGACGCGCTGTCCGACCGGCGATCCCTCCAACTCGTAGATCGTGAGATCGTGTCCACCGAGGCGAATTTCCTGCGCGATTTCGCGCCGGGGAGGATCGGGGGTCGTGTCGCTTCCGCGGGCGGACCTGCTGCTACGGGAAACCGAGGCGCTCGCCGGTACAGGCAAAGGCTTCTATGTCGGTCGACTGCCGCCGCTATGGCTGGCACTGATCGCCGCGAAACGTCGAGGCACTTCCATAGTTCCCGGTCCCATATGTCGATGGCGCGCTTTCGAAGTCAGGCTGTCGCGTCTTCGCCGAGCCGTGGAAACAGCTCGGCCCCACGCAGCCCTTGAGTCTCGTATGCCTCTTGGGCGCGATCAGCGCGATCGCCGTGTAGTTCGGCGCGTCCGGTCAGCTCCCGGCAGGAGAGTGAACACCTTTAGCCCTTAGACTTTCGCGGATCCTTCGCTGGCCTGATGGTCCGTTCCTCCTGTATCGTATTGTCGACCTTGCGTATCCTGACCGAGCCGCCGCCCTTGCCGATTGCGTCCGCGAGAGCGCCGCCCTTAGTTGCGTCGGCCTTCTTGTCAAAAAGCTTGACTGCGCGGTCCGAGCCTTCCTTCTCCAGCCGCCATTTATCCGTCTTTGCGTCCTTGTGCAGCGTGAACTTGTCCATCCGGAATCTCCTTTCGTCGTCTCGACATCATCGGGTCGTCCTGCGCCGGAGTCGAGGCCCGCTATTTGCCCGGCGGGCTGTAAAGGTACTTGGCAACGGACGGAGGACTACCTCCGCATCCACTCTCTGAGGAAACGTCACGTCACGACATCCGCAGCGGGTAATCACGTGCCAAAAGCGGCTATAACGCGGGGATGAATGAGCGGCGGAAGTTGGGGCGTTGGGAAGGGCGCGCGAATGACCGGTTCTGGGTCCTCGCGGCGGCGAGGCTATCGGCGGGTGTGGACCAGATTCGGTCGTAACGCCACGCCGCACAACAGGCACTGAACGTCGGCTTCCGGTTGAACCCGCCATTCGGCTCGGCCTCAGAGTATGGTGGGTTTGCCGCCATTGCTGCCGTTCGAGCCCTCAAATAGCCTCTCCTTGAAAGCTGCCTACGGTTCACCTCCAGCGCTCGTGGGTAACCGAGGACGGCGTGAGATCGGTGGCACAGAACCGATCTCACGCCGCGCCGCGTCAGTTCAGAAGCCGCGCATAGCTATGGGCTTCAGCGTCCGTCCCCTTGATGAGCTCGTAGGTCATGCCAGAAGCGACGGCCATCTGTTCGGCAAACTCGCGCTTGGCCTGCACGACCGGCGTGTCCACTTGGTGGTCGCCCTTGACCTCGACGATGACCATCTTTCCGTCCTCACGCTCGAAGAGGAAGTCGGGGTAGTAGGTCCGAACTGCTTTCGAATCCGGGTCGATGTACTGGATGAAGAAGTCGCTCTGCCCATGGGTGAGCATGCCGGTGAAATAGAGCTTGCGCACCTTACCCTCGCGAATGAGGTCCCAGAACAGCGTCTGCTCGGGCTTTGAGTCGAAGCAGTAGGTATCGAGGTGGAAGCTTTTGTGGGCGACCGGTACAGCAGGCGCGTCGGTCTGCCGCACAATCTTGTCCTTTTCGGCCGTAACCCGGTAGAAGCCTTCGGCAGGGACCTTCACGAGGTCAACTTCGTATTCCTCCGGCGTCACGGTCGAGCTGACCGTGAACAGGTGTCCGAAGAGCTGCGGGATGATCAGATCGTGCAGCAACTCGTTGTAGGCGTTCACGGCTTCGACCGTGGCGTCCATCCCTTGGACGGAAGATGCAAGGAGGCCTTCCATCTCGATGGGACTGCGATTCAAGTACCGCGCGACCTCGGACACGATCATGAGTGGCGAGTAGGTCAGCTTCGACCGCTGTGCGGTGAGGTCGGTTACTCGGTCGCTGATCTTCCCAGGCGCCAACTCGGTCCTGTGCGTTGCCATCAACCGATAGCGGTCGGTCAGATCGGCCCATGCCGCTTTGTCCGCCATGTTGAACCTCAGGTCCGCCCCTTCGGTGAGGACCTTCTCTTCCAGATGAAATTCGCGACGGACGCGCTTGATCTTGATCCTGACCGGCTCGTTGACGCGGACTTCGACGGTCTCCTTGTCCTTGGCAGCGCCCTTCAAGTCTTTCACGGTCATGCGGAAGTTCTGTTCGAGCTCGTCGTCCAAGATCGCCAGGTTGCCTTCTGACAGATAGATGTGGCCAGTATGCTGCATATCGCCGATGGCGCGCAAACACCGCATCGACGCCTGAAGGACGAACACCTTCGATGTCGGCCGACGGTAGAGGGCAACGCCGAATAGCGACCGGCAATTCCATCCCTCCCGGCCCTTGTTGACCAGAATGATGAACTGCTTTTCGCTTTCGGGGTAATCGAGGCGTCGGAAAGCGCGTTCATCGTCATTGCTAGTGTGCTTGGCGTCACCGACATTCACTAGGATACGGCTCGTCGGGATGCCCCGGTCGATGAGCACCTGCTCGACGGCCGGTTTCAGCTCATTCACCGCCTCGTCGATGCTGGCTGCAAAGAAGGCCATCTTCGGCGTCAGTCCTTCGGGCAAAAGCCCATCGGTCTGATCGCAGAAGTCATTCACGGCGATCTTCACAAACTCGGAAGTGCGCGAGTTCGTGTATCCCTTCAGGTCGACGGTCTTGAGGTACTGGTTGCTGATCGCGTCCTTCAGTCCGTAGGCGTAGACCACCTCGGGTAGGACCGTTTTTCCGACATAGGGCGTGCCGGTGTAGTTGAAGCAGGCCACGACCTGCGTTCCGGCCGACTTCAGCTTGGCCGCAAGTTTATCGATGGTCGTGCGCAGGCTGGTGTCTGTGGCCTTCGCCCCGATGCCCATGTCCTTCGCCAGATCCTTGCCGAAGGCGTGATGCGCCTCATCGACATAGATGCCGAGCTGTTCGAGCCGGGTCAGCTTCTCGAAGCGCTGGTTGGTGGTCAGCTCCGCCTCGTCCTCGGGCTCATCGAACCCGTAGAGATCGGCTGCATCGGCGTAGACGGTGCCCGCCTCCTTGAACACCTCCGGGGTGGCCCGGAAGAGCGTGTCGATGGCGCTGTCCTGCTTGTGCTTCTTCTTTAGGATGATCTTCTGCACATTCGAGACGATCACATTGAAGCGCGACTGGTCGAGCGTATCCAGCGAAGTGCCCGTCTCTTCCAGGTAATGGAAGCGGATATGCGTCGTGAGGAAGTTCACATATTCGGGGGGCACCACGCGCGCGAGCGGGAAGGATTCCAGTTCACGGAGTGATTGGAGCACGGTCTTGTCCGGGGAACAGACCAGCGCGTTATGGCAGTATTTTCCGTCCTTTGGCCATTTGTTGGCGAGGATGAATTCGTAGAAGATGCAGGTCGCCATGAGGATGGTCTTGCCGGTCCCCATGGTGAGCGCGAAGATGTAGTTCGGATATGTGCGCCGGTTGCGCTTCATCATATCGAACACGACCTGGTACTGCTCGCGCGTCACCGCCTCGAACAGGGTTCCCTGGCCTTGCGAGTTGGCAACGCCACCTTCGGTCCGGTCGGCAAACTTGCCAGCACGGTCGAACCAGTCCTTGAAAATCTGCTCGACGCGCGCGTTGCCCAGAAACTCCTTGAGGAAGACATACATTTCCAGGGCTTCGAACTGCGGGGTGCGCAGGAACG
This sequence comes from Sphingomonas sp. BL-S-05, assembly GCF_055521695.1. Taxonomy (NCBI): domain Bacteria; kingdom Pseudomonadati; phylum Pseudomonadota; class Alphaproteobacteria; order Sphingomonadales; family Sphingomonadaceae; genus Sphingomonas; species Sphingomonas sp. BL-S-05. Next base: position 2,526,023 of record NZ_CM145499.1, read on the forward strand.
CCTTGGGGTTGTGGTCGGGGTCGTTGAAGTCGAGAAACTTCTTGGTCAGATCGCGATACTCGCGCCGGATCGTGCCCCGGTTGCTCCGGTAGAACCCCCATAGGAAGTTGAAGAAGGCGAACTCGCCAAGCACGGCTTCCTGCTGGCTGGCATTGGTTGCTTTAGCCATCGATCTCCCCTTCCCAGCTTTCAGAAAGGAGGTCAGTGATCTTCACGCGGACCGTGCCAGCATCTGCCGGGACCTTGTAGCGGCCGATGACAAAATCGTCCTTGCCGGGGACGTCGACGACGGTCGGCTGAAGGACAGCACCGTCGTAGTTCCAATCGACCATCACACTGTCCACAAGCTCGCGCCATTCGCCGACCTGCTCCTGCTGCAAGGACAGTTTTTGAAGGAGGTTCATTGGGTAAAAGTTCTCGATCAAGAGCTCGCCATCGCGGATTGCGATCTTGGCCTCGGAATCCCGCTTGAATTCAAGCTGAGACTTGTCGCGCAGGATGTCCACGACCTCGACATCAATCCTAAATGGCTTGGCCTGGAGTTCGAGCTCTGCCTTCAAATCCGGCTCATGGCCCATGCAGACGAGCAGGATTTTTTCTACCGGCTGGTTGGGTTTCTCATCTTGGCGTCGCTGGAAGAGCTTTTGATCGAAGCCAGATACGAGTTCAGCAAGATCAGCCTTCGTTGCGATCCGATTGATGGGCATGATCTTCACCATGCGCCCATCCTTTTCTCCATCAAATACGCTGTGTTGTTCGAGAGGGAAAACCTCAAGCGCATCGATGAGTAGGTCCTTTGCTTCGACTGGGTTTCGAAAAATGTCATAGTTATTGACATTATAAACTTCGAGCCCAGGCGCACCGAGTGATCCCGCGCGGCCTTCTATGAGACGCTTGGTCGTAGTCTGAATGGAGCCCAGATTTATGTCTGCGCCAATGTACTTCCGGCCAAGCCTTTGGGCTACAGACTGCGTAGTTCCTGAACCCATAAAGCAGTCAAATATTATTTGCCCCTCATTTGAGCATGAGCTAATAATTCTTTCAAGGACAAGCTCTGATTTTTCAGTCGGATAGTCGACATACTGTGGGTCTTTCATGGTCCAAATATCTTGGACCCTGTTGCCATCGTCTTCATCGGCATACCGAATGAGGCGCGGATTCCCGGACGATGACCATTCAATTAGGTTGTCATCATCAAATTGATCGAGTTGAGCATGAACATAGGCCCAGTGCCTCCCTCTTGGCGGAGGAATTTCTCGCCATGGGCGACCAGTTTCGCCAGCACGCTCGCCCGGAGCGTGTAACGCCACTGTGGTAAATCTACGACCCTCGCCATCTACTTTCTCGTAAAGGCGCGTCAAATCATCTGATGACTTCTCTTCCCTTAAAGGGTTCCAGACATATTCTCCTCCACCATTTCGATAGAAAAGAATGGTGTCGTGGATGTTTCCGAATTTATTGAGTCCAGAATTTTTTGGATTGCATTTTATGCGACTAATTTCGTTGCAAAAATTTGCAGATCCAAAAATTTCATCCATGATGCATCTGATATGATGCACCTTATGCCAATCGCAATGCAGAAATATGCTGGCAGACGACGACATCAATTCTTTTAGAAGGATAAGTCTGTCATAAAGAAATTGCAAATATTGGTCATTCACCCAGATATCGGCATACTGCTTTTCTTCAAACGCGCTTGAATTTCCATGCGCCTTGCCTGTCTTTGTCGAAATTTGTTTACGGTAATCAGCTTTGGAATCAAAAGGCGGATCGATGTAAATGAGATCGAGTTGTCCACGAAAATTCTTCAGCATGTGGCTCATGACTTGGAGGTTGTCGCCCCAGAAAATCTTGTTGCGCCAGCCATCGACTTCTTCGCCGTGCACCTCCTTGAGCTGCGCTGGATAGAACTGCGTCGAGGTGAACGGGCGCTTGCCGCGCCAGTTGAGCATGGGGTAGCCCTTGATCGGCTCGAACTTGTATTCCTCGACCCGGCCTTCCTGCTGCCGACCCAAGTCCAAGCTTTCCTGTCCGTCACTCACTCGCATTTACCCTTCCAAGAACTTCCAATTTTTCATGTCACAGTAGAATCGCGCGTCGCAGTCCTCGCACTTTTTCCCCGGCCGCGACTTCATCCGATAATCGCGGGCCTCGATCCGGCCGACGATCCGGTCAAAGTCCGCGATGGTGCGGTCGATCGCCTTGCTGTCCTTGTCCCAGCTGATGAACGGATTTCCGCTCTCCTCGCTGGTATAGTAGAGATGGGTGCGGCTGACCGTGTGGCCCGTCCTCTCCTCCACCAGGTGTGCGTAGACCTCAAGCTGTTTCCGGTATTGTTGCAATCGCTCCCGATCTCGCACTAGGTCGGGCTTCTTCTCGGCCTTGAAGTCGATCAGCTCGACCGTATCGCCTTCGCCGCGGATCAGGTCCACCGATCCGTTGAGGATGTAGGTGTCCTTGACCATGGAGATATCGACCTCGGCCTCTTTCAGCCGGTCGAAATGCCGCCGCTCGCGCTTCACATAGCGTTCGATATGGCGCAGCGCCGCCCCCTTCGCGAGCTGGTTGAGGTACTGTCGTTCGCGGCGCGAAAGGTAGTGGTAATTGGTTTCGAACCAATCCTCGACCTGGCTAGAGGTGACGATGTGCCCCTCGCCGCGCAACACCGCCTTGTGGACATCCTCAATCGTCTGATGGACGAGCGTGCCGAAGAGCTGGGCGCTGGCGCGGACGGGCGCAAATTCGAGCTCACGGAAGAAGCGATATTGCTCTGCGCAGGTCTCAAACAGCGCGATGTGGGAGGTGAAGCTGTATTGCCGCTTGAGGTTGATCTGCTTCACCACATCGAAGTCGATGCGCTCGGCATGGAACTCGGGATCGCGCCAGTTTGGCAGCTCCGCCCAGGCATCAGCGAAATATTTCGAGGGGGACCGGCCGCGCCCCTCTTTCTCCTCGGTGGCGAGCACCAGCAGGTTCTGGGCTCGGGAGAAGGCGGTGTAGAAGAGACGCCGGAAATCGAAATTCTTGATCCGGTCTAAGGGCTCGAACGGCCGCTTGGCGAGGTATGGCTCCATCGCCACATCGATGTCCGTCCACTGCTTGCGAGGCACCGCCTCAAGCGACCCGCAGACCACGACGGGAAATTCCAGGCCCTTCGATTGGTGAACGGTCAGGAAGGAAACGCACCCGCTGGGCGCATATTCGCTGTCGTCCTCGTACTCGTCGATGCCGCCGTCGTAGAGGAAGCGCAGGAACTGGTTGAACAGATTCAGGAGGTCGCGATCCAGGTATTCTGGGTTCATGACGGTGATGAAATGCAGGTACTCGAATTTGGTCAGCAGCTGCGAGAGCAGGGCGAGGTTGCGCGATGCGCGCCCCTTATCCACCCAGTTTATCATTTCCTCGCCAAGGAAGCGGCTAAACAGCGGGAACTGTAGGAGCTGATAGAAAAGCCCGGTCAGGCCATAGTCGGCTGCTTCCGTCATAGCCATGTGGCGCTTGGCGAGTGGGCGAACAAACGCAAGCAAGCTCGCGTTCTCGGGCTTGCGCAGCTCCTGCGCGAACGCCTGGAAGCACTGGTGATCGTAGTATTCCCAGATCGCCAGCTCCATCCCTTCTCGCGTCTGCCTGATCGAAGGGTAGCGGGGGAAGAGGAAGAGCAATGCGCCGATCATCAACCGAACCTCTTCGCGTTCGAAGAAAAGGTTCGAACGCGGGGAGTAGACCGGGATGCCATTCGTTTCCAGGTGCCGCGCCAGAGCGAGCACCTTATCGTTCTTCACCGACCGGAACAGGAACGCGATCTGGTTCCAATCGGTTAGACCCTTGTCGCGAAGGGAGCGGAGGAAGGTCACCACCTCCTCATGGAAATCACCGTCATCGGACTGGCGGAGCTTCACGACGGACGGCGTGTCGGGAAACTGCTCGTCGCGCGCCACGATGCTCTTGTCGAAGCGGAAGGTCCTGTCGCCTTCGCTCCAATCCTCGTCCGCGATCCAGCGGTTGTAGAAATCGATGATATCCGGCGTTGACCGGTAGTTGATCGTCAGGCGCTCCTGCTTGCACCGACCGGGAGCGAAATTGCTCGGGAACTCAAGGATATTGCGGATGGTGGCACCGCGAAACCGATATAGGCCCTGGTCATCATCGCCCACGACGCAGATGTTCTGCTCATCCCCGGCAAGGAGGAAGAGCAACCGCTCCTGGATGGTGTTCGTGTCCTGGTACTCGTCCACCATGAGGTGGGTCAGTTGCTGGCGGACCTCGCTCAAAACTGCCGGATTTTCCTCCAGCAATCGCAGGGCCTCCGCCTGGATGCCGGAGAAGTCCAAGGCGTTATGCTCAAGCATCAGCTCTTGATAGAGGTCGGCAGCGTGACCGAGTGCGACAATGGCGGGATCATCGCCGGTCTTGAGGGCCGCGACATCGAGCGCCTCCTCGGCGACTTTGTTCAGCCACTTCATCAGCTGGGTGGCGCGGTTCCAGCGGCCGGTTTGCTCCTTCCCGATGACAAGATCGATGTCGGCGATCTCGTCAAATTTGCCCAAGCGCTGGAATAGGAAATATTGCTGGTCGAACTGATCGAACAGGGAAAAATTGCGCTTGAGGCGGGTGAACTCGCGGTGATCCTTCAACAAGCGCAAGCAGATCGAGTGGAAGGTCCCAATATACATTTCATTGATGTTGAACGAGATGCGGAGCTCAAGGAGGCGGTTGGACACGCGAGTGATCAGCTCGCGGGCAGCCTTCTCGGTAAAGGTGACCACCAGCAACTGCTCCGGCCGCTTCCCCTCAACCCATATCAGGCGAACGATGCGCTCTACCAGCGTGTAGGTCTTGCCGGAACCAGGTCCTGCGATGATCAGGACTGGGCCTTGCGTTGCCTCGATTGCTGCCTGCTGGTTTAGGTTTGGTCCTGCCATATGAATGGCATAATCGAGCACGCCGTATTTTGCGAGGGCGCGAACCTACCACAATGACAACTGGTCCCCCTCGAACTATCACCGCCCCCCGGGCTTTAAGAATGCGGGCTACGGCCCCCTCATCGTCAAAGGAATTTGGGAGGTTCGCCGAGAGGCGGCCTCCCTCCGGCTTTCGTAGTTTTGCTGGCTACGCGCCCGTCTTGCGCTTCCAAAATGGATCAGCGGACGGACCGCACCTGGGAACGGACATTCGGCAGCTGAGTGGCGAAGAAGGGTCCTACCGACGCCGATTGATATCTGCGACCTCCATGGTCCGGCTCCGAACCTGACATTCACCTATCGGCCAGTGTTGCGCGTTCGTCGACCGATCGTTGGAGGCTCCTCGAAGTTTGCTGTCGATCGCTAGGTGTTCAGTCCCGGCATCTGGTGGATCGGGTTGACGATGAACCGGTCTGGCTCTGACGTCCAGATCTTGGTGATGTATTCGTAGGGTGTGAGCCCGTTGAGCGTCTTGAGCCGGCGAGCGAAGTTATAGGCGGCCATGAAGTCGGCGAGGTGCGTCCGGAGCTGGTCGTGGCTCTCATAGTGGAAGCGTTTGACGGTCGCTTCCTTGATGGTCCGGTTCATCCGCTCGACTTGTCCGTTGGTCCACGGATGGTTCGGCTTGGTGAGCCGGTGCTCGATGTCGTTGACCTCGCAGATCATGTCGAAGCGCATCTGACGGGACCAGGCGGTGTTGCGATTGCGAGGCTGCTCGGCGAACTGAATGCCATAGCACATTGGGAAGCGCTGGTTCGGGAGCCGCTATGGCCCTGATGAAGACAAGGCCGCGTAGCGGCCGCAGACTTCATCAGGGCAAGCCATGGCCGGTCAGCAGGTATCTAAAGTGAGGTTGTCGAGACAACACTTTGGAGGCCGACCGACCATGACCAAGCTCACCTCTACGCCTGCCGGCGCCGTGCTGGTAGCCATCGACATGTCCAAGAGCCGACAGGAGGTTCTCATCGAGCGACCGGAAGGCGGCCGGCGCCGGCGGATGACCGTCATGGCGACCAGGCAGGACTATGACGGCTTTGCCGAGCAACTCGCTGCTATCGGGCGCCCTATCATCGTCGGGTTCGAGGCGACGGGTAATTACCATCGTACGCTGGCGCACCGGCTGCTGACGGCAGGGTTCGAGCTGCGCCTCATCTCGTCGGTCGCGCTCGCCAGAACGCGCGAGGCGCTGCACAACGGCTGGGACAAGAACGACTCCAAGGACGCGCAGGTCATCCTGCACATGCTGCGGATCGGTGCGACGCAGCGCTACGTCGACCCGCTGGTGGCCGGAATCAACGACCTGCAGGAGCTCTCGAAGACTCACGAGACGATCTCAAGGATGAAGACGCAGACCTGGCATCGGATCCTGACCCACTACCTGCCGCTGTACTTCCCCGAGATCGCCCGCTTCGCAGGCAACAGCCGGTCCGACTGGTTCCTGGCGCTCATCGAGCGGTTTCCGACGCCGGCCACCATCACGGCGCTGGACCGCGAGGCGTTCTCGGCCGCGGCATGGCCGCTCATCGGCCGCAAGGTCTCCAAGGCACGCCTCATCAACGACATCTACGAGACGGCGTCCGCCTCGACGGCACTGCCGGTGCCGGAGAACTCAGCCGCCATCACCATGTTCCGCATGGTCATCGCGCAGGGCCGCAGCCTCATCCACCAGCGAGACGAGATCGAGCGGCTGGCCCATGCGCGGCTCGCCGATGACGTCGACTACCAGCTGCTGCGCAACATTCCGGGCATCGGTCCGATCAACGCGCTGACCATCCTGGCCGAGGCCGGTGATCTGCGGCGCTTCAACCATCATCGTCAGTTCCTGAAGTTCTGCGGTCTCGATCTCGCAACGTGTCAGTCAGGCACGTTCCGTGGCCGCACGAAGCTGTCCAAGTACGGCAATGCGCGCCTGCGCCGGACCTTCTGGATGGCTGCCCAGGTCGCCGCGCGTCAGCGCGACAACAGCTTCCGCGACAAGCTCGGACGATATGTCGCCGGGCACGCGGACGATGCCGACCGTCGCCGCAAGGCGATGACGGCGCTCACCGCCAAGATGGCGCGCGTGGCTCACGCCGTCATCAAGACGGGGACAGAGTACCGGCCGTTCCTCGAACGGTCGGATGCCAGGTGGAAGGACCCCTCTCTGCAAGTGCCGTGAGGGCGCTCGTCGAGCGACCCTGTAGATAATGTTCGGGCCTTCCACCTGGGTGCGTATCTCGTTTTAAGGATGGTGAGGACCACGGCCGCCTCGGCGCTGCTGGATCCTGTGTTTGCTATGGCAGGGAGCGATCCCGTTGACGGTGGGAGCCATCTGGCTCAGATTGCATGCCGCGCCGACGGTTGTCGGCGCATGGATATCTGCTGGCCAAAACCCGCCGCTGCTTCCCGACATAGGACGTTGTCGGTCAGGATCGTGTGGATGCGATACGGCACTGCTTTCAGCAGGTGTTCGAGGAACTCCCAAGCTGTCCGGCGATCGGCCTTGTCGACCAGTTGGGTGACCGCGAACTTGCTGGTGCGGTCAATGCCGACGAACAGGTAGAGCTTGCCTTCGGCAGTCTGCACCTCAGCAATGTCGATGTGGAAGAAGCCGATGGGGTAGCGCTTGAAGCGTTGCCGCTTTGGCTTGTCGCCTTCGATGTCCGGCAGGCGCGAGATGCCGTGTCGCTGGAGGCAGCGGTGCAGAGCTGACCGCGTCAGATGCGGGATCGACGGCTGCAACGCGTAGAGGCAATCGTCGAGCGGAAGCAGTGTGTGCCGCCGAAACGCGACAACCGTTGCTTCCTCCTCCTTGGACAGGGTGGTGGAATGAGGGGCCTTCGGCCCGGTCTTCAGGTCCTCAACCGTCGCCCGCTTGCGCCACTTAGCAACCGTCTTCGGGTTGATCCCCAGCTCTCGGCTCAGCGTCGCGAGCGAAGCTTGCGATCGCTGTATTGCTGCTCGGACGGCGTGCGTGGTCGTGGCGCACCCATGACGAACTTGTCCCATGCGGCTTCCTTCCATTCCAACGAAAGGATCGCACCATCAAACCGTGGGATCAAACACCTAGGTCGAACAGCGCCCGATCTCGCAAGCGGCGACGCTGATTACCTGCTCCGCTGCCCGCATCTTCGTCCCGGGACCGAAGCACTTATGCACAAAAACCTCAAACGTCGGATCGATGATGCCTTTATCGACGGCCTCGCGTCGTAGAAGCATCTCGCCCAAATCCTGCGGAGGTGGCTTCTTCGATATCTATGGCGTTCGTCCGGAACTCGTGCGGCTGCGCAATCCCGACGGCTGGGCGGCACCGTACCGGATGCCAGATTACCCGTCAGCAATCGAAGCTGGGCCTGCCTGCAGTTATTCCACGCCGGTAGGTCGTAGCGCCCAACGAAGCACCGCGGGGCCCCTTGCCGGACGTTAACAGCTTCGGCCCGACTATGCCGCGGCCCCAAAGCCGGCCGGCCCGAAGACCTCCGCAGAACGGATGTCCGGCCGTGATGCCCCGGTGACATTCAAGCCGATAATGGCATAGCGCCGACCATCCGAGTGCTTTCGCGGCAGCTATGCCAAAACGCGGCCCGAACGGCCGCGCTCGCCCAGAAAAGCTATGCCAAGATCGACGAAATGGCATAGCAAGAATTTGCAGCGCAATACCGCTAAAGTGCCGCAGCCACTTTAGCTGCGCTTAGACCGGGTCGGCGCCACCATGATTGGCGCCTAGACATGCGATCGTGTGCGGTTGCCCGCGCATGATCGCCATCTTTTGTCATAGCGGCAAAATTCGCATGCTCGCCGCGTGCCCTATGACAAACGATGGGGTTCGAGGCTGCCGCCTCGAGGTCCTCCACCGCGCCGTTCGAGCGCAGTTCCGGAAGGCGGGACCGCCGGCGGCCAAGACGTACCGCTAGTTATTGAAGCTACGGTAACCATCTTCTTTTTGAGGGGGTAGTGGACAGCACGCCGGATCGAGTCCACGCTCATTACCGAAGCCCTGCCTTGTCAGGTGCTTCGGTGCGGCGATCTTAGAGAAGCTACCGCTGGCCGACCCTCGGCCATCGTCGTCACCTAGGCCGGGGGTCTGCCAGCGGCGAAGCGTGAGCCTGCTCCCGTGACGCGAAAAAAAGATCCAGCCGCACATGGGGCGTCAGCGCGCCGTGCGGTGGTCGAGAACACGGGCCGGGCAACCCCCGAGCAGATTGTTCTCCCGCTGCCCCCCGATATGGAGGGGACTGCCGACCCGTCCCTGCCCGGGCGGAGCGGCGCAGGCGTGTCCGCCGCGAAAGGGCTGAAGCGAGGATCCGAGAACGCAGCAAGTTCTCGGGAGGAAAAGCCTGTGCGCCGCCAGCGGCTCAAGAGTCAGGTCAGTGTCGTCGACATTAAGCGGCTGGTGAAGGCTGCCACCGTCGCTGGCCTACCAGTCAGCTCGCTCGAGGTAAGGCCGGACGGCACCATCGTGCTGAGCACGACCGGACCGGCCAACGACGACGGCGAGGACGTGTTCGCCAAATGGGCGGACCGCCTGTGATCACGGGCGTCCACTTCGTCTCCAAGCGCCTCGCAAGCGGCGACTCGCGGTGGTACGTCTATGCTTGGCGTGGCGGCCCACAGGTCATGTGGGCCGACGGCAAGAGGAAGCCCAAGCTGACGCCCGCAGCGTTGGAAGCGATCGCCGCCGCGGAGAAGATCCGCGAGGCGGCCCGAGCGCCCGATCCGACCATCCTGATGTCGCTGATCCGGAAATGGCGATCCTGCGATCCGAACCGGCCGTCCAGCCCCGAATGGGAGAGGCTTAGCGTCAATACGAAGAAAACCTGGGGATCGGCGCTCGACCGTATCGAGGAGAAATGGGGCAAGGTCCCGCTGGCGATCTTCGACGACCAACGCATGATCGAGAAAGTCATAAACTGGCGGGACAGCCGGGCCGCGACGCCGCGTGCCGCCGATATCGGCATCGACGTTCTCCGCGCGCTGCTGAAGTTTGGGATCCAGCGCGGTCTGCTGCGCATCAACGTCGCCGAGAAGATCGGCAAGCTCTACGTCAATGGGCAGCGAGCCGAGATTATCTGGACGGACGAGGACCTTTTCGCATTTGCGAAAGCCGCCGGTGAGGTCGACGAGCACGTCAACGACGCCGTTCAGCTTGCATCGGTCACCGGCCTGCGGCGTGAGGACCTCGCCCGACTGACTTGGGCCGCTGTCGGCGAGTTCGCGATCGTGAAGAAGGCGCTGAAGGCAAGCAGAGGCCGCCGAAGGTTCGCGACGGTCCCGCGCATTCCCGAACTGGATGCCGTGCTCGACCGACTTCGCACGCGCCATCGCGAACAAGGCGTGGACACAGTGCTGGTGACCACCGCCGGCCGGCCTTGGAATCTGGATACACTTAGCAAGGAGGTCACGAGGGTGGCCAGGAAGGCCGGCATTGTTCATACTGAACCAGACGAAGCCGGAGGTGCGCCCGTGGTCCGCCGCAAGCATCTCCATGACGTGCGCGGGACCTTCGCGACACGCCTGATGACCACCACTGATCTGAGCAACGAGGAGATCGCCAGCATCATGGGCTGGTCGCCCGAAGAGATCGAGCGAATTCGTCGTATCTACGTTGACGACACTGCCCGAAACGTGGCACTTGGCCGTCGCATCGCACGTGGAGTGTAAACCGGATTTGTAAACCGGAGCTCCAAAGGCGATCAGATCAGCGCCAAGCCGTTGAAATGCGGGTGTAGCTCAATGGTAGAGCAGAAGCTTCCCAAGCTTACGACGAGGGTTCGATTCCCTTCACCCGCTCCAGTTCGACGACAGGCACTGCCGGTGGGCGATGTTGCGTCCGGTCGACGTGGCACCGACATCTCTGTCCAAGCCATTTGCGTTCATTGCATCGGGTGAGCCACGCCATCACCATGCTGGTGCGGACGTTCAGGCGATCCTGAATTGCTTGCGACGGTCGATAAAGTTCAAAAGCGCAGGATCGTCCTGCCAGATGGCACGCACGCGATCGACGAACCCCGAGCCACCCCAGCGTTCGTCATGACGTTCTGCATCCTGAAGCAGAGCCATCACCCTGGCACGATCCCGCGCAATCGATGCGACCGTTACCGCCCAGAGCCGATTGTCGTTTCCGGCAGCTATGTCCTCCAGTGCGTGGCGTAGGATCATTCCGTGCAGAACTGCCACGGGAGCCGAACGAACCGCAGTCAGTCTTTGCGCCCTTGCCAGCAGTTTTGCATCGCCACGCAGACGAGCGAAGGTGCTGAAGTAGTCGACATAATCTGTCGGCCTGCCTTCGAGCAGGGCGATGATGGCGAGACAATCCTGTGCGACCGCGAAATCGGGATGGCGAGCCACGATCTCGCGCAATTCCCTCGACGCTGCCACGCCCTCGCCACTCATCCATAATGCCCAGGCGAAATCGGTCCGTATGGCCACCGACCCGGGTTGCAAGAGGCGCGCGCGGTCCAGTTCGGCCAACCCCGCGGCATGGTCGCCATGGTCGGACAGAATATTGCCCAGCCAGAAATGGGTCATCGAATCGCCGTCGTCGAGCGCCAGCGCCTTGCGGAAGCGCGCCTTGGCCTCCGCGAGATCACCATCTCTCCAATAGGCGATGAAGCCCATCAGCCGGTGCCCCGCAGCAAGCTGCGGATCGAGCCGGACGGCGGCACGGGCCGGGATACGAGCGCCGGCAAAGGCATCGGCATCGCTGCGGCGACCGAATTCGCGAGAAAGAACCAAAGCCTCGCCCAACGCTACCTGACCCGGGGCAAAGTCCGGATTCCGACGAACCAGGTCCTCCAGCAAGCGGATCGCCCGCTCCAGCCCTTCAGCGCTGCGATCGGCGGCCAGATCGCGGGCAGCGAGGAAACGCGTAGCCAGCGCGGGGTCGGCCGGAACGCCCGGTGCCGATAGCGGCGATATCGCCGATGGGGATATCAGCATCCCCATCGCGATCGCGGCAATCGGCAGGGTTGCTGAAGCTGCGATACCCAGCCGTATCAGGCGGCGGGGGAATTGCGGGACGTGGACTGAAACCTGCTGTTCGGGAGCTGCCGCACTGGTCCCTCCCGATTCCGTAAGCTGGGACGAAGCTGCCCCCGCCCACCGATCGAGCTCATGGCGGAAGGCATAGACGGTGCCGGTACGGCCACCAGGGATGCGATACACCGGCATTCCCCGGTCTCGCGCCCAGCGGATCGCGGTGGTGCGGTCCCGGTTGAAATGCGCCGCGATCGACTTCCAGCCGTCAAGTCGTTGGTTGACGCCGCCCCCTTCAAGCTCAGCAGCCATATCCGCGCTCGGTTGCAAGTCAGTCGCTTTCCTCACGACAAGTGTTGCCGTCCACACCGGCTCTGCCGAACGACGCTTCCGAACGATATCGTCGTACGACCGGGCAAATCGTCCATACGACAATTTGCTACGCTGCACCACAGCTTGCCCGCTTCCTCCCGGCAACACGCCAGTCCAGCCGCATCCTGCTTTCATCTAAAGGAAAAGGGGCACGGAAATGGTACGTCCGGGATGGGGAAGGATTCGCCGCGGCACGATCGTCGGTCTGCTGGCCTGCACCGCGCTCAGCGGCACCGCACACGCGCAACAGTGGAATGGATCGGTCAGCAACGACTGGTTCGATCCTCGGAATTGGACCCCGAACCAGGTTCCGGCCGGCAATGGATCGGTGACGATCGACGTCCCGACCAGTGGCCCGGTCCTTATCGACCGCAACGAAACGATGACGCTCGGCGAACTGCAGATCGGCCCGAACAATGCCGGCGCGCTGACGGTGCGCGGCGGGACGAAGCTGACCGTCAACGGCCAGTCGGGCATCGGCGGTGGCCAGATCACCGGAACGGCGGGCAACGGCACGCTGCTGGTCAGCGGGACGGGCACCGAGGTGTCGCTGGGCGCGCAACTCTATGTCGCGCCACGGGTCAATGCGCGCGGCACGCTGACCGTAACCGACGGGGCTGTTCTCCGGACGAACGATTCCGCGATTTTCGGGACCGCGGCGGGTTCGGTCGCCAGAGTGAGCATCGCGGGAGCGGGATCGACGATACAGGCAAGGGGTGCGCTCTACCTCGGCAAGGTCAACGACGCGCCGGGCACCTATGACGCGCGGCTGACGATCACCGATGGCGGCAAATATCTGGGCGGCGACTCCGTCACCAATGTGATCGGCCTCGGCGGGTCGGTGCTGGTCAGCGGCACCGGCTCGCTGATGAGCATTGACACCGCGCTCGACATCTCCGGCGATCTGCGGATCGAAAATGGTGGCGAAGCAAGTTTCGAGACCATCGGGGTCGATGGGGGCGGGACCATCGACGTCGCCGGTGCGACGCTACGCGCCGGCGCGGTAAACCATTCCGGTGGCTTTTCGATTCACGATACCGCCCGTGTCACCGCCACCGATAGCCGGATCGAGGTGGGATCGCTGCTCGGCATGTCGGGATCGGCGAGCCTGACGCTGGTCAATTCGGCGTTCCAGTCCAACTCGGTGCGGATGCTCGGCAATGCTGTGCTCAACATCGGCGGCGCCGACGGGGCCGCGCCCGGCGCGCCGGGCACGTTCGCGACCGGCGGCGTGACACTGGAGCAGGCCGGCACCCGGCTGGTATTCAACCACAACGGCACGCTCGACTTCGGCGGCTTCATCAACGGCCCGGGCAGCGTCCTGCACCGCGCCGGCGTCACGCGGCTGACCAGCACGGAATCCGCCAGCCTGTCGGGCCTGTTCGACCTCAGCGGCGGCACGGTGGTCCTGAACGGCGCGTTCCGCGGGGACGAACTGCGCGTCAGCGGCGGCGCGACGATCGCGGGCACGGGAGGCTTGCTCAGCGGCAGGCTGAACGTGCTCGACGGGATCGTCGCGCCCGGCGACGGCGGGATCGGCACCTTGCAACTGAGTGCGCTGTCGCTGTCGTCGGCATCGGTGCTGAACTTCCAGCTCGGCGCGCCGAACCAGGCGGGCGGCGCGGGCAGCGACTTCATCAACGTGAACACGTCGGATGGCACCGGCAATCTCGTGCTGGACGGTACGCTAAACGTCACCGACGCAGGCGGGTTCGGCCCGGGGCTATACGGCCTGATCGGTTACCGGGGCAGCCTGACCGACAACGGGTTGCTGATGGGCACGGTGCCGGCGGGCTTCGCGGCGTCGGACCTGACCATCCAGACATCGGTCGCGCGGCAGGTGAACCTGCTGGTGGCGGCACCAGTCGAACTGCTCAGCTTCTGGGATGGTAGTGGTAGCCCGCGGGACGGGACGGTGACGGGTGGCACCGGTAGCTGGACGGCAACGGCGACCAACTGGACGAACGCCGATGGCAGCCGCAGCGGCCTCTATGATCCGTCGGCGCTGCTCATCTTCGCTGGGACCGGCGGAGTGGTCACGGTGGACAATGGCGCGGGCGCGATCGCTACCGGTGGCGGCATGCAATTCGCGGTCGATGGCTATCGACTGAGCGGCGGTGCGATCGGGCTTGCGAACCAGACGCCGACCATCCGGGTCGGTGATGGTACCACCGCCGGTGCCGGATTCACCGCGACCATCGCCTCCGACATCGGCAACGCGACCGGGTTCACCAAGACCGATCTGGGCACACTGGCATTGACCGGGCGGACGGCGCTGTCCGGCGCGTTCGAGGCGCAGGGCGGGACGCTGGCGGTACAGAATGGCGGGGCGCTGTCGGCCGCGTCGATGCTGGTCGGCCAGGGCGCCACGCTTCGCGTCGGCGGCACCGGCACCACGTTCGCGCTCATCGGGGCCGCGCGCAGCGACGTGTCCGGCAATATGGTCGTGACCGACGGCGCGGTGGCAACAATGACGCCGGCACGGATCGCGACGGGCGGGTCGCTGACCGTGACCGGCGGCGCACAGGTCAACGCGCCTGCGGCGGCGCAGGGCTGGGTCATCGACCAGGGTGCCGACCTTTTGATCGCCGGTGCGGGCACCCGCTTCACCACCGGCAACGACCTGAACATCGCGTCCAGCTTGAGCGGCCAGCCGGCGGGGTCGGCGATCATCACCGACGGCGCGGTGGTCGAGGTCAACGTCGCCAACACCTCCGCCCTCGCCTTCGGCGTGCCGCGCACGCTGACCGTCAGCAACGGCGCCCGGTTGTCCTTCGCGGGCGGCGGGTTGCTGCTCAACAGCGGTACGCTCGACGTGCGGGGCGCAACGGTCGAGATGCACCAGGACCTTGTCATGGGCTCGATCCACGGCAACAACATCCTGACCCTGATCGACGCCAATTTCCGCGCGCCGAGCATCGGCGGGTCGGGCAGCGCGTTGGGCACGGTGATCAACCTGGGCGGCGTAGCGGGCGGGCCGGCGGGCCGGATCGGTACGTTCGACGTCGGGTCCCTGCAATTGGCGGCGACCGATGCGCAACTGATCCTGAACCACAGCGACACTGGTTTCGACCTGACGTCGGCGATCGGTGGCATCGGTACGATCCGTCATCTGGCGGGCGATACGCGGCTGAGCGGGACCAGCACGGACTTCGCGTCGACGCTGGCGCTGTCCGGCGGGCATGTCCGGGTCGATGGGCAGTTCGGCGGGAGCGAAGCCCGCGTCGTGGTCGGCGGCAATGCGACGCTGTCCGGTTCGGGGCGGATCGGCGGTTCGGTATCGGTCGGTGCCGGCACGATCGCCGCGGGAGGCCAGCCGGTCGCCGGGGTCGAACAGACGACCGCCCTGAACGCAGTTGTCTCACCGAACGACGTCGTCGGGCTGCTGACTATCGACGGATCGCTGGCGCTGACCGGCGAATCGTTCCTCCGTTATCAGCTCGGCGCCCCGGACGGGATGGCAGGTCGGTCTAGCGACCTCCTTAATGTCGGCGGCGACCTTACGCTCGACGGCACGCTCGACGTGATCGACGCCGGCGGGTTCGGGGCCGGACTGTATCGCCTCGTCAACTATGGTGGCGCGCTGACCGACAATGGCCTCGCGATCGGCCTGACGCCGGAGGGCTATGACGCGGCAGACCTGACGGTACAAACCGCCACCGCCGGGCAGGTCAATCTGCTGGTCACCGCGCCAGTCTCCAGCTTCGATCTCTGGGACGGCACGGGTGCGGCGGGCGACGGCACCGTGGCCGGGGGCAGCGGCAGTTGGGCCAGCACGGCGACCAACTGGACCATCGCCAACGGCACGCGCAACGGCGCCTATGATCCGGCAACGCTCCTGATCTTTGCGGGTGCGGCGGGCACCGTCACCGTCGACAATGCGGCGGGACAGGTAACGTTGAGGAATGGCGCGCAGTTCGCGACCGATGGCTACAACGTCACCGGCGGCACCGTCCGCCTCGACGCGGCGGACACGGTGTTTCGCGTAGGCGACGGCACGACCGCCGGTGCCGGTTACGGCACGACGATCTCCAGCGCCCTCACCGGCAGCGGCGGCCTCCTCAAGACCGATCTCGGCACGCTCATCCTTACCGGCGCGAACAGCTATAGCGGCGGGACGACCGTGCGCAGTGGCACGCTGCGCGCCGCGTCGGGCAGTCTTGCCGGCGGCGTTGCGGTCGAAGGCGGCGGCACGCTGCAGATCGATCAGGCGACGGACGGGCGCTATGCAGCTGCGGTCTCCGGAACCGGATCGATCCGCAAGACCGGCATCGGCACGCTGTCGCTGACCGGAACGTCGCCCGGCTTCATGGGAACGATGCGCGTCGAGACCGGATCGCTGGACGTGACCGGTACCTTGGGCGGCACGACCGTCGTTGCTGCCGGCGCCGCGCTGACCGGCAGTGGGCGGCTGGGTTCGGTGGACGTCGCAGGCCGGATCGCGCCGGGCGGCGGCACGGCGACACTGCGGCTCGACGGCGATCTGATCCTTCGCGCGGGGTCGACCTACGCGGTCGATCTGACGGCGGCGGGCGGCACCGATCTGCTTTCGGTCGCCGGAACGGCGCGGATCGAGGGCGGCACGGTCGCGGTCACCACGCTCGACCCTGAAACGGACTATCGCGACGGTGCGACCTATCGCATCCTGGACGCGACAGGCGGGTCTAGCGGCACCTTCGCCTCCCTGACCGAGACGTCGGCATTCCTCGATTTCGCGTTGCAGTACGACCCGTCGGGCGCGGCGATCCGCGTCAGCCAAGTCCGAACCTTCCCGGACGTGGCGAAGACCTTCAACCAGCGGCAGGCGGCCACAGCGCTGAAATCGCTGAACCGGGCGCCGGGATCGGATTCGCTTGCAGTCCACAACACCATCCTGATGCTGGATCAGGAGGCGGCGCTCGATGCCTTCGATGCCGGATCGGGCGAAATCTACGCGGCGTTGATCGGCGGCGGCCAGCGGCGGACGATGCACCGGGCGCAAGGGATGATGATGCGCGGTAACGCAACGCTTGCGGAGGGCATCGACATCTGGGGCGGCCTTACCGGGAACAATGGTCACGTCGACGCGGACGGCAATGGCGGTCGCTTCGGGCAACGCCAGGGCGGCGGCGAGATGGGCGTCGATTACCGCGCCGATGGCTTCAGCTTCGGCGTGAGCGGTGGGATACAGCGGGGCGACCTGGACCTGCCGTCGCGACGCTCCCACGCCGAGATGCGCGACTGGACGGTCGGTGCATATGGTCGGCTAGAGCGCGCGACCGGCCTGTCGGTCGTGGCGGGCATCCTGCGCGCACGCAGCGAAGCAACGGTGGCCCGGACGATCGGTATAGATGCTCCTGCGCGTATCGCGCGTAGCGAGGTTGCCCTCGATTCGACCGCAATCTCGGGATCGGTCGGCTATGCCTGGAAGAGCGGTTCATGGTCGCTCGGTCCGGTCACATCGGTCCATTATGCCGTCGGACGACTGGGACGATTTGCGGAGAATGGCGCCGGGGCGCTAAACCTGTCCGCGGGACGCAACAGCGATCATTGGGTTCGTTACGGGCTTGGCGGGGTCGCCCGATGGCGCACCGACCAAGGCCATGCCGATCTGTCGATGCGCTATGTCACGGGACCGCGCAATGACGCCGATGCGCGCCTGCTGATGGCAGGTTCGCCCGTGCCGTTCGAAGTCCGCGCGGCCCAGGGAGCAAGAAAGGGGGTTTCGCTGCAGGCATCGGGAACACAGGCGCTCGGCAGCGGCTGGTCCCTCAGCGGCCAGGCCGCCGCCTTTGCGGCCAGCAGCGAGAATTCCGTCGCAGGCTTCGTGCGCCTGTCCGAGATCTTCTGAGGCTCTTCAGCTACCGGCAAAGGAACCTGATGTTGCAACGGCGTGCAGTGCGTGGGCCTGTCCTGCCCGCGCACTGCACGCGTTGTTCGCGGGTTCGGGCATCGCCGGCTTCGTCAGGCCTTAGAATGAAAATCGCAAGAGCCATCGACCCTGCCATCGCCCCCAATCACGCACGGCAATGGCCTATTCCCTTCACCCGCTCCACATCGAACGGCTGCTCCAGATGGTTCGTCGGATCGGTTCGTGGCGTCAGTATCATGTCGGGCCGCCAACCTGATCGCCGCGTCCCCTTACAGGGCGGCCCAACGCTTGCTGTAGCGACCTGTTTGAACAACTTGGCAACCGGTCAGAGCATCAAGCCCGTTCGAGCATCAGCGCGATACCCTGTCCGACGCCGATGCACATGAACGCCATGGCATAGCGGCCGCCGGTGCGGTGGAGTTCCTCTACCGCCGTCATGGCGATGCGCGCGCCCGACATGCCGAGCGGATGGCCGAGCGCGATGGCGCCGCCGTTGCGGTTCACGCGGGGATCGTTGGTGGCGATGTCGAGGTCGCGCAAGGTGGCGATGGCCTGTGCGGCAAAGGCTTCGTTGAGTTCGATGACGTCGAGCTGGTCGAGGCCGATGCCGGTGATGCGGCAAAGCTTGCGCGCCGCCTCGATCGGTCCCGCGCCCATGACGCGCGGCGCGATGCCGGCCGACGCCATGCCGAGGATGCGCGCGCGCGGGGCAAGGCCGTGTCGCGCCGCCGCCGCTTCCGATGCGATCAGCATCGCCGCCGCGCCGTCGTTCAGACCCGATGCGTTGCCCGCGGTCACCGTGCCGTCGGCGCGGACCACCGGCTTGAGCTTGGCCAGCGCCTCCAGGCTGGTCGCGCGCGGATGTTCGTCCTGCGCGAAGACGATGGGGTCGCCCTTCCTCTGGGGCACGGTGACCGGCACGATCTCGGCAGCCATGCGTCCGCTGGCGATGGCGGCGGCGGCCTTTTGCTGGCTGGCAAGCGCAAAGGCGTCCTGGTCCGCGCGGCTGACCTGCCAGTCGTCGGCGACGTTTTCCGCCGTCTGCGGCATGGTATCGACGCCGTACGCCGCCTGCATCGCCGGGTTGACGAACCGCCAGCCGAGCGTCGTATCCTCGATCTTCTGGCTACGGTCGAAGGCGCTGTTCGCCTTCCCCATCACGAACGGCGCACGAGTCATGCTCTCTACCCCGCCCGCGATCAGCAGACCGGCGTCACCGCTGCGGATCGCCTGGCCCGCGCTGCCGACCGCGTTCAGTCCCGATCCGCACAGCCGGTTGATCGTTCCGCCCGGCACCGTATCGGGCAGGCCGGCGAGCAGCACCGCCATGCGCGCGACGTTGCGATTGTCCTCGCCCGCCTGGTTGGCGCAACCGAGCAGCACGTCGTCGACGGCGTTCCAGTCGACGTTCGGATTCCGCTCCATCAGCGCGCGCAACGGGATCGCGGCGAGATCGTCGGCACGGACGGAGGACAGCGATCCGTTCAGGCGGCCGATGGGTGTGCGGATCGCGTCGCAGATATAGGCGTCGGGCATCAGGCTTCCTGTTCGATGAGGGCGATGATCTTCCGGGCTTCGGCAAAACCGGTGTTGGCGGCGGGGACCCCGGCATAGATGGCGGTCTGCATCAGCACCTCCTTGAGATCCTCGGTGGTGAAACCGCCTTGCGACAGACCGGCGCGGACGTGGAGGGCGAATTCCTCCCAGCGGCCGAGCGCACAGGTGATGGCGAGGACGAGCAGGCGTCGGGTACGGTCGTCGAGTCCAGGGCGCCCCCAAATCTCACCCCAGGCGATACGGGTAATCATCGCCTGAAAATCGGCGGTGAAGGCGGTGCGCTGCGCGAGGCTGGCGTCGACCCACG
Organism: Sphingomonas sp. BL-S-05; assembly: GCF_055521695.1. Lineage (NCBI taxonomy): Bacteria > Pseudomonadati > Pseudomonadota > Alphaproteobacteria > Sphingomonadales > Sphingomonadaceae > Sphingomonas > Sphingomonas sp. BL-S-05. The sequence goes on from NZ_CM145499.1 coordinate 2,546,025, forward strand.
CATCGCCCAGCACGCGGCGGCGGTTGACCAGACCCGCCTCGAACAAAGTGTCGGCGGCCTGTGCTGCAGCCGCATCGGCGCACAGGAACCCACGCAGTGCCGTCGCCAGTGCGGCGGGCGCCTCGATCGGCGGCAGGTGCGCACCGTCGACACTGGCGTGACGCACGCCGGCGATGGTCATCAGATGCTCGCCATGCCCGGCATAGGGGGTCGAAACGTCGAGCGTCGCGGTCACCACCAGCGTCGGTACGGCGATGGCGGCAAGGCGGTCGGCCAGCGCCATGTCCCGGATCGCCGCACCGGCCCCGGCATAGCCTGCATCGGCCTGGCGCGCGATGCCGTCGCGCAGGGTGTCGGCAATCTCCGGGTGGCGTGCCGCGAAGCCGGGCGACAGGAAGCGTCCGACCGCCATATCGGCAATGGCCGCCGTACCGTCGCTGCGGACGGTGTCGATCCGCGCGGCCCAGGCCGCCGGATCCATCGTCGCCGAAGTGCAGATCAGCGCCAGTGCCATCACCCGCCCGGGATGGTCGAGTGCCAGCTGCATCGCGACCATGCCGCCGAGCGACACCCCCGCTATCGCAGCCTGCGCGACCCCCGCATCGTCGAGGATCGCCACAACGTCGTCGGCGAGCATGGCGAGGCTATAGTCGCCATCGGGGGCGTCCGAGCCGCCGGCGCCGCGCGTGTCGATGCGCAGCAGCCGGAACGCCGGAAGCAACAGGGGAACGGTGCGATCCCATAGCGACAGGTCGGTGCCGATCGAATTGAGCAGCACCAGCACCGGACGATCCGCTGCGCCCTCGATCCGCCAATGCAGGCGCACGCCGTCGCGAAGGGTGATAGCCATGGCGTCAGTCCTCCAATCCATCGAGCAATTCGGCAATGATCGCCGCGCTTTCGCCGATATCGTCGCCGACCCCGGCGACCGCGAGGTTGCGCGCGATGGCATCCGCGTCGATTTCTAGCCCCTCCGCGACGACCGCCAGCACGGCGGCGGCGCCGCTGGCGAGCAGGAACAGATCGGCAAGCACCGGACCTTCCGCCTGCCAGCCGCCAAGGCCGCGTTCCAATTCCTGCGGCAATCCACCAATCAGCGACGCGACGAGGCCCGGCGCGCGCGCCGCCGCCGACAGTGCGACCTGACAGCCGGTGGGATTGCGCTTGTGCGCCATCGCCGACGATCCGCCGCGCCCGGCGATCAACGGCTCGCGCGCCTCGCCGACCCCGTTCTGCGCCAGCAAGGCGACGTCGCGCGCAAACTTGCCGAGTGCGCCGATCAGCGTCCCGAGCGCCGCGCCGATCGCGGCGATGCCGGTCCGCCGGGCATGCCATGGCGACGAGCACCCCAGTTCGAGCGCGTCGGCGAGGTGCGCGGCGACCGCCACACCCTTGCCGTCCATCCCCGCGCGCGTGCCTGCCGCGCCGCCCAGTTGCACGACCGCATGCGCCGCGACCGCCGCGTCGAGCATCGCCAGCGCATCCCCAATTCCCCGCGCGGCCTGCGCCAGCCGCAGGCCGAAGGCGAGCGGCATCGCGTCCTGCAACAGCGTGCGTCCGATCGCCCGCCGGGCGGCATGCGCCCGCGCGTGCATCGCCAGCGCATCGATGACGCGCCGGGCGTCGACGACCAACAGGCGATGCGCCTGCCGCACCTGCAGCATCAGCACCGTGTCGGCGACATCCTGGCTGGTCGCACCCCGGTGCAGCGCCTGCCCCGCTTCACCGCCGACCATCGCCCGCAACCGCGCGACCAACGGGATCGCCAAGGTACCGGCGAGCGCCGCTTCCTCCGCCAACGCGGCGGGGTCGATCCGCGCCGGGTCGACGCCTGTCGCGATCGCCTCGGCAAGATCGGGCGCGATCACGCCGCACGCCGCCTGCGCTCGTGCCAGCGCGACCTCGAAGGCGCAGCCATGCGCGATCGTCGCTGCATCGTCGAACACCGCGATCATTGCCGCCGTGGCAGCCGGACGCAGCCGCAACAGGTCGCTCACAGGTCGAAGAACACGGTTTCCCGCTCTCCCTGCAACGCGATGTCGAGCGTCCAGACGTCATCGTCCGATGCGGTCGCGATCAGCGTCGCGCGGCGTTCCACCGGAACCGCCGACAGGACCGGGTCGGCTTCGTTGCCCGCCTGCCCGTCGAAATACAGCCGCGTCGCCAACCGTTTGATGAGGCCGCGTCCGAAAACCGACAGTGCGATATGGGGCGCGTGACCCGGTCCGATCGATCCGGGCTGAATCGTACGGAACCGGTACCTACCATCCTCGGCGGTCGCCGCCCGGCCGAAGCCGACGAAATGCGGGTCGCTGCCCGGCTCCCCCGCATAACGACCGGCGGCATCGGCCTGCCAGATCTCGATCATCGCATCGGGAACGGGTGCGCCCTGCCCGTCCAGCACCCGGCCAGTCAGTTCGATCACCTCCCCCACAGGGGTGCCGGTCGGGGACGACAGGTTCAGGACATAATGCGCCTCGGGAAACAGTTCGGGGCGCGCGCCCATGTCGGATTGCCCGACCAGATCGGCGCCCCCCTTCCACGGCAGGCCGTAGTGGAAAAACGGTCCCACCGTCTGGCTGGGCGTCTGTCCGAACAGCGCCGGGTCCTGATTGTCGACGCGCGGTTCCGGGCGGCGGTCGGCGACGTCAATGGTCATGGTCGTCCTCCTCGAACGGCGTCTGCTCGCGCCCTTTCAACACCACGTCGAAGCGATAGCCGAGCGCCCAGTTCGGCTCGGTCACGTCCATGTCGAACCGCGCGACCATGCGCTGCCGGTACGGCATCGGTACCGCATTCGCGATCGGGTCGATCTCGATCAGCGGATCGTCGGGGAAATAGAGCTGCGTCACCAGCCGCGTCGCGAAAGCGGGTCCCAGCAGCGACAGATGAATATGGGCGGGCCGCCACGCATTGCGGTGGTTACCCCATGGATAGGCCCCCGGGCGGACGGTGACGAAGCGATAGCGTCCCTCTGCATCGGTCACGACGCGTCCTGCGCCGGTGAAGTTCGGATCGTGCGGCGCGTCCCACTGGTCCTTGCCATGGATATAGCGTCCGGCGGCATTGGCCTGCCAGATTTCCATGACCGTATCGGGCACCGCGCGCCCATCCTCGTCGAGCACACGGCCGGTGACGATGATCCGCTGGCCCTGCGGCACGCCGCCATGCTGGGTCGTCAGATCGGCGAGCGACGGCCCCATCAGCCGATCCCAGCCCGCCGGGCCGGTCGTCTCGGTCCGGGTCTGCGGCACGCGCAACGGCGCCTGCAACGGCGCGCGGGCACGGGTCGATCCGTAATCGGGGAACAGCGACGGGGGGGCGCCGGCATCGTCGCGACGATAGCTCATGCCGCAAGCTCCGTACCGGTCTTCGCCCGCACTTCGTCGGCGGTGACGCCGGGCGCGCATTCGATCAGGCGCAACCCCGGCTTGTCGCAGGCGATGACGGCGAGATCGGTGATGATCAGGTCGACGCACGCCTTGCCGGTCAACGGCAGCGTGCATTCGGGCAGGATCTTCGGATCGCCATGCTTCGACACATGGTCCATCACCACGACAACGCGACGGACGCCGGCGACGAGGTCCATCGCCCCGCCCATGCCCTTCACCATCTTGCCCGGAATCGTCCAGTTGGCGAGGTCGCCATTGGCCGAGACTTCCATGGCGCCGAGGATCGCCATGTCGATATGGCCGCCGCGGATCATCGCGAAACTGTCGGCGCTGGAAAAGAAGCTGGAGGTCGGCAGCGCGGTAATCGTCTGCTTGCCGGCGTTGATGAGGTCGGGGTCCGCTTCGCCCTCATAGGGGAACGGCCCGATGCCGAGCATGCCGTTTTCCGACTGGAGCGTGACCTCAATCCCTTCCGGCACGTAATTGGCGACGAGGGTCGGGATGCCGATGCCGAGATTGACGTAGAAACCGTCCTGCAATTCGCGTGCGGCACGCGCCGCCATTTCGTCGCGGGTCCAGGCCATCATCCATTCTCCCGGCTGCGGGTCGTCAGCTTCTCGATCCGCTTCTCGTTGATCGTGCTCTTGACGATGCGGTCGACATAGATGCCGGGCGTGTGGATGCAGTCGGGGTCGAAGCTGCCCTCGGGTACGATCTCCTCGACCTCCGCCACCGTCACCTTGCCCGCCGTCGCCATGTTCGGGTTGAAGTTGCGCGCGGTCTTGCGGAACATCAGATTGCCGGCCGGATCGGCCTTCCACGCCTTCACGATCGACAGGTCGGCGCGCAGCCATGTCTCGCGGACATATTCCTGGCCCTCGAACGTCTCGACCGGCTTGCCCTCGGCGACCACCGTGCCGACGCCGGTCTTGGTGTAGAAGGCGGGTATGCCCGCACCCCCTGCGCGGATGCGTTCGGCGAGCGTGCCCTGCGGGTTCAGTTCCAGCTGCAATTCGCCCGACAGATATTGCTGTTCGAACAGCTTGTTCTCACCGACATAGGACGAGATCATCTTCGCGACCTGCCGGCTTTCCAGCAGCATCCACAGGCCGAAGCCATCGGCCCCGGCATTGTTCGAGATGACGGTCAGTCGCTTCACGCCGCTGCTGCGGATCTCGGGGATCAGGCTTTCGGGATTGCCCGACAGTCCGAAGCCGCCCGACATGATCGTCATCCCGTCGAACAACAGACCGTCCAGCGCCGCCGCAGGACTGTCGTAGATCTTGCGCTTCATGCCGCCTCCAACGGTAAGCCGACATAATTCTCGGCCAGGGTATGTTGCGCGGCCGGCGAGCCGCGCAGATAATCGAGTTCCGCCATCTGGATACGGCGATCGAAGCCATCCATCGTCGGAAAACGGTGGGTGACCGAGGTGAACCACCACGAAAACCGCTCCGCCTTCCACACCCGCGCCAGCGCCCGCGCCGAATAGCCGTCGATGCCGGCGTCGCTGCGATCGCGATAATGTTCGGTCAGCGCCTCTCCCAGCATCGTCACGTCGGATACGGCAAGGTTCATGCCCTTGGCCCCGGTCGGTGGGACGATATGCGCCGCGTCGCCGGCAAGGAACAGGCGCCCCCAGCGCATCGGTTCGGCCACGAACGAGCGCAGCGGGGCGATCGACTTCTCGAACGACGGCCCCCGGGTGACCTTCGCTGCCGTCTCCGGGCCCAGCCGGACGCAAAGTTCGTCCCAGAAACGATCGTCGGACCAGTCCGCGATATCCTCGTCCAGACCGCACTGGATATAATAGCGGCTGCGCGTCGCCGATCGCATCGAAGCGAGCGCGAAGCCGCGTTCGTGATTGGCGTAGACCAGTTCATGCTCGGCGGGCGGCACGTCGGCCAGAACCCCGAGCCAGCCGAATGGATAGACACGTTCGAAGATACGCAGCACGCTGGCCGGAATTGCCGCGCGGCTGACGCCATGATAGCCGTCGCAACCGACCACGAAATCGCAGTCGAGCCACTGCGCCCCCGCAGCGTCACGCCATGTCACCTTCGGGCGAGCGCCGTCGAGGTCGGACAGCGTCAGGTCGGCCGCGTTCCAGCGGATGTCGAGCCCGCGCTGCTCGCCCGCATCGAACAGGTCACGCATCACTTCCTGCTGACCATAGACGGTGACGGTCGCGCCGCCGGTCAACGCCGCCATGTCGATGCGAAACATCCGCCCGTCGAGCGACACGTTGGTCCCGCCATGGACCAGCCCCTCGCGCTCCAGCCGACCCGCAATGCCAAGCCGCCGCATCAGGTCGACGGTACCCTGTTCGAGTACCCCGGCGCGCACGCGCCCCTCGACATACGCCCGGTCGCGACGTTCAAAGACGGTCGCAGCAATGCCTTCGGCACGAAGCAGATGCGCGAGAAACATGCCCGCCGGCCCTGCGCCGATAATCGCCACCTGCGTGCGGTGCCGCATCCTATCCTCTCCCATAGGCCTATCCGCCTCTTCGCCGCCAATGGTGCCGCCCCGCCGTCGCCATGGCGATGGACGGCGTGATCGAAAAATTGGACGATCCGCTCGACGATCGATAGGCTCGACGGATGACCGCCGCTTCGATTCCGCGCTTCTATCTCTACGGCGAACCGCATCGATCGGTCGCGGAAAGCTTCGTCCATGCCGAACGGCTCGACGACCGGTCGCGGCCGAGCGAATGGACGATCCTACCGCATGCCCATGCCGATCTGGTTCAGGCATTCGTACTCGATCGGGGTGGCGGCACGATGCGCGCGGAAGACGTCCGGTTCGACGTCACGGCACCGGCGCTGCTGCTGATCCCGGCGGGGATCGTTCATGGCTTTGCCTGGGATCCGGCGTCGGTCGGATCGGTGATCACGCTGTCGGTCCGCCACCTCGCACTGCTTGACGGTCGGTATCCCGGGCTGGCCGGCGTGTTCGCACAGGTACAGGTCGTGCCGCTCGGCAGCGAAGCGCTGACCACGTTACACGGGGCGGCGGGGATGCTGATGCGCGAACTGGGCTGGTCGGCACCGGGACACCGCGCCGCCGTCGATGCCGCACTGCTGACCTTTCTGGTCGAGGCGGGGCGTGCCGCCGGCCCGGCGCAGGGCGAAGCGCAGCCGCCGCCCGGCCAGCATGGCGCATTGGTAGCGCGGTATCGCGCGCGGATCGACGAACGCTTCCGGCTGCGCGAGCCGATCGCGGTGCATGCCGCAGCGCTCGGCACCAGCGAAAGCCGCCTGCGCGTCGCCTGCACCCGCATCGCCGGCATGTCGCCCGCGGCGATGCTCGACGAACGGGCGATGCTCGATGCCAAACGTGCCCTGCTCTACACCAATTTGTCGGTGGCGGAGGTCGGCTATAATGCCGGTTTCGCCGATCCTGCCTATTTCACGCGCTTCTTCACGCGCCATGCCGGCGTTTCGCCGCGCCGTTTCCGCCTTGCGGGAAGCGAACCGCGATAGGCGCGGGCGATTCCGGCCTGCCGGTGCGACCGCGTACGATTCCGGTTTGACGTGGCCGGTGGAACATGGCTTCGCACCCGGATGAGCGAACCCACGCCCCATACCCGGACCCTCGGCCAACTGGTCGGCTATCGGCTGCGCCGTGCCTCGGCCGTTTTCGCGACCGATTTTGCGGTCACGCTGGAGGGGACCGGCATCCGCCAGATCCCGATGGGCATCCTGTCGGTGGTGGCGGACAATCCGGGGATCAACCAGGGGACGGTCGGTCGGCTGCTCGGCATCAAACGCGCCAATATGGTGCCGCTCATCAACGAGCTGATCGAAAGCGGCCTGATCGTTCGCGAGACCGATCCGGCCGACCGCCGCGCCTTCACCCTGGCGATGTCGCCTGCCGGATCGGCGATGCTCGACGACTGCATCCGCCGGATCGAGGCGCATGAGGAACGGCTGCTCACCGGTTTCACAAAGGCGGAGAAGGCGATGCTGCTCGACCTGCTGGAGCGGATCGAGCAGCGGGCGGTGGTGGCCGATTAGCGGTGATCGGTCAGGATCAGCGCGTCGAGCGCCACGACCCCCTGCCCGACCGGATGGACGATCACCGGATTGAGGTCGATTTCGCGAATCGCCGGGGTACCGGCAAGGATGCGGCCAAGCGTCTCGACCAGTGCGGCCAGCGCATCGATGTCCAGCGCGGGACTGCCGCGATAGCCGTCGAACAGCGCGCCCTGTTTGAGCGCGCGCAACTCGGCGACGATCGCGCTGCGGGTCAGGTCGACCGGCAGCAGGCGGACGTCGTGGAGGAGTTCGGCGGTCACTCCGCCAAAGCCGACCAGCAGGACCGGTCCCCATTCGGGATCATTGCGCGCGCCGACGATCAGTTCGACGCCGCGCCGGCCCATCGCCTCGACCTGCGCGCCGTCCAGCGCGATCGTCGCATCATAGGCCGCGACGTTCGCGAAGAGTTGCTCCCATGCCTTGGCGAGCGCGACCGGATCGGTCACGTTCAACAACACCCCGCCGGCATCGCTTTTGTGGCTGAGCGCCGCCGATTGCGCCTTCAGCACGACCGGATAGCCGATGCGGTCGGCGATAGCCTGCGCCTCGGCCAAGGTCGCAGCGAAGCCGCCGTCGGGAAACGGGATACCGACCGGCGCCAGCGCCTGCTTCGCCTGATATTCGGGGATGACGCCACCCGGCAGGTCCAGTGCGATCGGCCGGCATTCCGCGCGCACCGCGTCCCGCGCGACCGCCTGCGCCAGATGTTGTAGCGCGCGGAAGGCACGATCGGCAGTCGGGAAATAAGGAACACCCAGGGCCCGCAGACCGGCGACATAGTCGGCGGGCACCTCCGCGCCATCGTCGATTCCGGCGAAGAGAACCGGCTTGTCGGGGGCGAGCGTGGCGATCGCGTCGATGATCGCCGGAAATTTGCGCGCGGCGGTGGCGGGGTCGGTCTGGATGATGCCCAGCACCAATGCGGCGTAGCGATCGTCGGCCAGCAGCGGCGCCATCGTGCGCCGGTACAGATCGGGATCGACCAGTGCCTGCGCGGTCAGGTCCATCGGGTTGGAGACCGGGATGAAATCCGGGATCGCCGCGCACAGCTCCGCCTTCGTCGTGCCGTCGATCGCCGGCAGGTCGAGCCCGATCCGCTCGGCAAGATCGAGCACGAGCGCCTTGAACGCGCCACTTTCGGTCAGGACGGCAGTACCGCCGCGCCGCAGCGGTCGCGCCCGTACCGCAAGCTCGACAACATCGCCCAGCGCTTCGAGACTGTCGACCAGAACGACTCCGGCGCGCTCGACCTTGGTCCGCATCAACTGCCAGTCGCCGGCCATCGCCCCGGTATGCGTCGCGGCACTGTCGCGCGCCGCGCTCGACGTGCCCGGGTGGAGCAGGACGATCCGCTTGCCCGCCGCCGCCGCGCGTTCGGCAAGCGCAAGAAAGCGGGCGGGCTGGCGGAATTGCTCGACGATCATCGCGATCACGGGCGTCGCCGGGTCGTCGATCAGATGCGCGACATAGTCCTCGACACCCGAAGCGGCTTCGTTGCCGGTCGATACCGACAGGGTGATGCCCAGCTCCTTGGCAGCCAGCGTCGTGCCGAGCACCACCGCCATCGCGCCCGACTGGCTGACGATGCCGACCATCGGCTTGTCGAGCGGATCGATGACCGCCGTCTCGACGAAGGTCAGCGGAACGCCCGCCGCATGGTTCACGAGGCCGAGGCAATTCGGCCCCAGCACGACCATGTCGTGCGCGGCAGCGATGCGCGCCACCTCCGCCTGCGCCGCCAGCCCGGCCTCTCCTCCTTCGGCGAAGCCGGCGGAGAACACGATCGCGGCGCCGACACCGCGCGCCGCCAGCGATCGCACCGCGTCGAGCACCGCCGGGCCGGGAATGGCGAGCACCGCCGCGTCGACCCCATCGGGCAGGTCGGCGATCGATGCCAGGCAGGGCCTGCCGTCGATCGTGTCGCGCCGGGGATTGATGAGGTGGATCGGCCCGGCATAGCCATGGCGTTCGAGATTGCGCAGCACGGCATTGCCGAGCGCGCCCGGGGTTGGCGAGGCACCGACAATCGCGACCGAACGCGGCGTGAGCAGACGGGAAAGGTCGGGCATGGAATGTGTCCCCTTCCTCCCCGATATGGGGAGGTGCAGCGCGCGAGCACCGACGGAGGGGGTTCGCCACGCAACACGGCGGTTCCGTGTGCCGACACCCCCCCATCATGCCGCGCATGGTTTCCCTCCCCGTGTCGGGGAGGAACAGGCGGTCAGGCGCGGTCCTTGTCGTAGGCGCCGAGGCCGGGCTTGTAGCTCTTCTCGTCGATGAACTGGCGGATGCCTTCCTTGCGACCGTCATTGTCGTAGGAATTGGCCGCTTCCTGCGCGCGGACCAGATAGTCCTCGGCATCGTCATAGCTCATCATGACGACGCGGCGCATCGCGTCCTTGGTCGCCTTCAGCGCCACCCGGTTCTTCCCCAGCAGCACCTTTGCCACCTCGGTCACCCGATACTTCAGCGCGGCGAGCGGCAGCGCCTCGTTGACCAGGCCCCATTCGGCGGCGGTTTGGCCGTCGATCGGTTCGCCGGTCATGGCATGGTACATGGCCTTGCGGAACGGCATCAGTTCCTGCGCCACCTTGGTCGCGCCGCCGCCGGGCAGAATGCCCCAGTTGATCTCCGACAGGCCGAACTTTGCCTCCTGCGCGGCGAAAGCGAGGTCGCAGGCGAAGAGCGGGCCATAGCCGCCGCCGAAGCACCAGCCATTGACCATGGCAATGGTGGGTTTCTGGTACCAGCGCAGCCGCCGCCACCAGCCATAGCTCTCGCGCTGCGCCTTGCGCGTGCCTGCCAGCCCCTGCGATTCGGTCTCGCGGAAATATTCCTTCAGGTCCATGCCGGCGGTCCACGCCGCCCCCTCGCCCGACAGGACCAGCACGCCGACATCGTCGCGATGTTCCAGCGCGTCGAGTACCTCCATCATGTCGCGGTTGAGCGTCGGGCTCATCGCGTTGCGCTTCTCGGGACGGTTGAACCGTACCCAGGCGATCCCGCCCTCGACGTCATAGGCAACGACGCCGTTACTGCTCGTTTCGGTCATGATTATAGTCCTTGGTCAGGCGCACCTGCGCCGCTGTTCATCAGATCGGATAATGGCCGGGCTGGGTCTCGATCGTGATCCAGCGCAGTTCGGTGAAGGCGTCGATGCCGGCCTTGCCGCCGAAACGGCCATATCCCGACGCCTTGACCCCGCCGAACGGCATCTGCGCCTCGTCATGCACGGTCGGACCGTTGACGTGGCAGATGCCCGACTGGATGCGCCGCGCAACCGAGAGGCCGCGCGCGGTGTCGCGGGTGAAGACCGCGGCGGACAGGCCATAGTCGGTGTCGTTGGCGAGGGCGATGGCGTGCTCTTCGTCGCGGGCGCGGATGATGCCGACGACCGGGCCGAAGCTTTCGTCGCGGAACAGCTTCATGTCGGGCGTCACGCGGTCGACGACATGGGCGGGCATCAGCACGCCGTCGGCATCGCCGCCGGTGACCTGTACCGCGCCGGCGGCGACCGCGTCGTCGACCAGCGCGCGGACGTGATCGACGGTCTTGCGATCGACGACGGCGCCGAGTGGCGCGGTGCCCTGTCGCGGGTCACCGACCGCCATCGTCCCGACCTTTGCCGCGAATTTCTCGACAAAGGCGTCGGCGACCGCATCGACGACGATGATCCGTTCGGTCGACATGCAAATCTGGCCCTGGTTCATGAAGGCGCCGAACGCCGCGGCCTTCACCGCTTCGTCGAGATCGGCGTCGTCGAGGACGATCAACGGCGCTTTTCCGCCGAGTTCGAGCAGGACGGGCTTGAGATGTTCGGCCGCGCGCTTGGCAATGATCCGGCCGACATGCGTGGAGCCGGTGAAATTGATGCGGCGGACCTGCGGGTGGTCGATCAGCGCGCCGACGACGTCGCCGGCATCCTCGGGCGCGTTGGTCACGATCGATACGGCACCGGCGGGCAGGGCTTCGCCAAAGGCTGCGGCAATCAGGCTGTGGGTGCGCGGGCATTGCTCGCTGGCCTTCAGCACGACAGTGTTGCCGCAGGCGAGCGGTACGGCGATCGCACGGACGCCGAGGATGATCGGGGCGTTCCACGGCGCGATGCCGAGCAGGACGCCGACCGGTTCGCGCAGGGCCATGGCGATGCAGCCGGGCTTGTCGGAGGGAATCACCTCGCCCCCGATCTGGGTGGTGAGCGCCGCGGCTTCGCGAACCATCGACACGGCGAGCATCAGGTTGAAGCGGGCCCACCCCTCGGTCGCGCCGATTTCGCCCATCATCGCAGCGACGAACTGGTCGGCGCGGGCAGCAAGGGCGTCGGCGGCCTTGGCCAGCGCGGCGCGGCGGGCATTGGGGCCGAGCGCCGACCATGCCGGGAAGGCGGCGGCGGCAGCATCCGCAGCGGCGATCGCCTGTTCCGGACCGAAGGCAGGCGCGGTGGTCGCGACGTCGCCGGTAACCGGGTTCAGGCGGGTGAAAGTTGGCGAAGTTGCCACGGACACAATGCCTCTCCTTTTTGTTATGCTTCATAGCATATGTGGAGAGTAGCGGGCAGTCAACCGCCTTGTCGATCGCGCAGCGCGAACAGTGCGGCGGCGGCGATCAGCGAGCCGAGGCTCATCAGCACCGCGACGAATTGCAGGCCGTAGCCGACATTGAACAACAGCCCGGCCAGGGCGGGGGCGAGCGCCGATCCGCCGCGTCCGACGCCGATGACGAAGCCGCTCGCCGAGGCGCGCACGCCGGTCGGGAAGCTGCCTGCGATCAGCGCATAGAGGCCGACGACGCCGGCATTGGTGGCGAAGCCGGCGGCGGCGGCAACGACCGACAGCGTGGCAAGGTCGCTTTGCGTCCGCCCGAACACGACCACCAGCGCGGTCGACAGCAGCATCGCGGCGATGGTCAGGCCGAGCAGCCGCACCCGCCCGGTCAACAGCCCGAGGATCAGCGAGCCGGTCGCACCGCCGATACTGGCCCAGACCAGCACCCCCGCCGCCTGTGGCGCGGGGAAGCCCATTTCGACCACGATCTTCGGAATCCATTTCAGGATGAAATAAAAGGTCATGATATGCGTGAGATAGGCGAGCGTGAGCAGCAGCGTGGTGCGCAGCAGGCCGGGCGTGAACAGCGCCATGACCGGCACCTTCGCCGCCCGCGCCTCGACCGGCGGCAGTGCGGCGACCGGCGGATGGCCCATGCGCGCGAGCGTGGCGTTGATCCGCGCCAGCGCGTCGGGCGGGCGGCGGTGCATCAGGAACGCGACCGATTCGGGTGCACGCCACAGCACCAGCGGCACGAACGCCATGCTGCAGATCGCGCCGAACACGAATACCGCGCGCCAGTCATACCAGCCGAGCAGCAGCGCCGATGCCGAACCGCCGATGATCGTGCCGACCGGATAGCCCGCCGCCATCAACACCACCGCGAGCGAGCGATGCCGGGCATTGGCCGCCTCCGCCACCGCCGCGTTGGTCGCCGCGAGCATGCCGCCGATGCCGAGGCCGGTGAGGACGCGCCACAGACAGAGCTGCGCGATCCCGCCCGAGCTTGCCGCGCCGATCATCCCCGCCGTCATCACGCCGAGACAGACGAGGATCGTCGCGCGCCGCCCGATCCGGTCGGCGACGCCGCCCAACAGCAGCGACCCGATCGCCATGCCGACCAGTTCCATCGACAACACGATGCCGAGCGCGGCGCGATCGATCCCCCAATCGGCGGCGATGCCGGGCGAGGCAAAGCTGATCGAGAGCACGTCGAACCCGTCGAGCGCGTTCAGCCCGACCATCGTCGCGACGATACCCCATTGAAACCGCGACATTTCCGCGCGGTCGAGGATGGTTCGGGGATCGTTCATCCCGGCTGCTGCATCGGCGGTCATGGCGTCGCTTAATCCTCCGGGGCAATGGTGACGCGCAGGCCGTCCAGTGTCGGAAGTTGACACGACAGCCGCGAGCGCGCGGTGCGATGTTCGGATATGTCGAGCAGATCGTCCTCGTCCGCGCTCATCGGCGGCAGGCTATCGATCTGCGATTCTTCGACAAAGACGTGGCAGGTGGCGCAGGAGCAACAGCCGCCGCACGATGCCAACATCTCGTCGATGCCGGCGTCGCGGATCGCGGTCATGACGCTGGTGTCGGGGTCGGCGGCGATGGTGCGGGAGTCGCCGCTGCGGGTGATGACGGTCAGGGTCGGCATGGGGATCCTTCGGGGTGTGGGGCGCGGGCCTCGTTAACAAGGATAGCTGTTCGAGGGTCGTACGCTTCGCCGCACATTAGCCGTACCCCGCGCAGGCGGGGGCCAGCGCCAAGTAAGACAACGGTTTGCGGGTACAGACATGGATCCCCGCCTGCGCAGCGATGTCCCCGCCAGAGAGGGGAGATGGTCGGGCGTCACGCCAGATCCTTCAGCGCGACGCCGGTATCGGCGAGCGCGTCGCGGGGCGGCGTCGCGCCGCGTTCGACCAGCTTGCGGCCCTGCACATAGTCCTTGGTCGCGTTGACGCAGTCGAGCGCGATCACCTGGCCGGCGCGCAGATAGACGATCGAGAAGGACCGCGCCGCCCGGTCGCCACGCACGACCAGATCGTCATGACCGATCGACAGGCCGACCGTCTGCAGGCGCAGGTCATATTGGTTCGACCAGAACCAGGGGAGGGCCGCATAGGGCGGCGCGGTGCCTTCGGTCAGAAGCGTCGCGACGGTCGTCGCCTGGTCATTGGCATTCTGCACGCTTTCGACGCGCAGGCGCGCACCGTCGGCAAAGGCGTTCTCGTGCGCGGCGCAATCGCCGATCGCATGGATATCGGGCAGCGACGTGCGGCACTGGCCATCGACATCGACGCCGTTGCCGCCGGCGGCACCGGCCGTCAGCAACGGCTCGACGGCAGGCACGATGCCGATGCCGACGATCACCATGTCGCAGGCAATGGCCGCACCATCGGCGGTGCGCACCGACAGGCCGCGATCGGCCGGTTCGATACAATCCACGACGACGTTCAGGCGCAGATCGACCCCGGCAGCGCGATGTTCGGCTGCGTAGAAGGCGGAGAGCGGCGCACCGGCGACGCGCGCGAGCAGCCGGTCCTGCGCCTCCAGCAACGTCACCTGCTTGCCCGCCTTGATGAGGACCGCCGCCGCCTCCAGCCCGATATAGCCGCCGCCGATGATGCAGACGCGGCGGACCGCGCCCAGTTCGGCCATGATCGCATCGGCATCGGCGCGCGTGCGGACGGCATGGACGCCGGGCAGGTCGTGGCCGCTGCAGGTCAACCGGCGCGGCGCGCCGCCGGTCGCCCAGATCAGCACGCCATAGCCGATGGTCGCACCGTCGGCCGTTTCGACCACGTGCGCGTCGGCGTCGACGCGGACCACGCGCCGTCCGAGCAGCAGATCGACCTGTCGTTCGGTCCAGAAGGCAAGCGGGCGGATCAGGATGCGATCGAACGGCTTGTCGCGCGCCAGATAGTCCTTCGACAGCGGCGGCCGTTCGTATGGCGGATCGGGTTCGTCGCCGACGATGGCGATGGTGCCGGCGAAGTTGCGCTGGCGCAGCGCGATCGCCGCCTGTGCCCCGCCATGACCGCCACCGACGATCAGCACGTCGTAGCGCGGGTGGCTCACGCGGTCGCCGCCGTTTCGCGGGCGATGGCGCGATCGATCATCAGGCGCGAGCGCACCCCGCCGGCATCGATGTTGAGCTTGAGCAGCTTGCGGTCGGGATAGCGCGACAGATTGGCCTGTTGCCGCTCCAGCATCTCCAGATCCTCGGAGAAGATCTTGCCCTGGCCTTCGCGGATCGTATCGGTCAGCGCGGCATCGTCGACCGCGAATTGCCGGGCCATGCCCCAGAAATACCAGTGCGAGGTTTCGGTCTCCGGCGTAATGAAATCGACGACGATGCTCGCCGCCTTCTTGGACGGATCGGCGTGATAGCCGCCCTGCCCGGCCAGCGCGACGCCGACCTCGATCATCACATGGCTGGGCAACGAGAAGCGGCAGACCTGCCAGCGGTCGACCGGCGCATCCTCGGGCAGGCCGGCGCCGCGCAGCGCCATCCGCCAGAAAGGCGGCGCGGAGATGTTTTCCATGTGGCGGCTGGTGACGACCTCGTCGCCGGTCGCCTCGGTCTTCACCGGGGCTTCGTCGATCTCCTTCTGGCCGATGCTGCTGGCATGGACATAGGTTTCGTGGGTCAGGTCCATCAGATTGTCGATCATCAGCCGGTAATCGCAGCCGATATGGAACAGCCCGCCGCCATAGGCCCAATCGGGGCTTTCCGCCCAGGGAAGCGGGTGCAGCTTGTCCGCCGACGCCCGTTCGGGATCGCCGGGCCAGACCCAGACGAAGCCATAGCGTTCGATGACCGGAAAGGCGCGGGCCGAGGGAAACTTGCCGACCTGCTGCCCCGGCATGTTGTCTGCGCGGCCCCGGCAATCGACGGCGAGGCCGTGATAGCCGCACACCAGCGTTTCGCCGCGCACGAAGCCGAGCGAGAGCGGCGCGCCGCGATGCGGGCAGAAATCCTCCAGCGCGACGACGCCGCCGCTTTCGGGGCGGAAGAACACCATGCGCTGTCCGGTGATCTGGCGGGCGAGCGGCTTGTCGCCGATCTCGCCTGCGCTCGCCGCGACATACCAGGCATCGAGCGGCCAGATGGCGCGCGGCGCGGTGGCTTGCATTGCTGTCGTCATCTCACTCTCCCGCCGATCAGCGTAGATTCATGCCGAGCCGCACGCCATAGGTGCGCGGCGGATCGTAATTGGCAGTCGTCGAACTCCACACCGTCACCAGCGTATTGGGGAAGCGGCTGTCCTCGACATTGTTGACGAAGGCGGTGATCGAGTAACGATCGTCGGCATCCTCGAACCGCAGGTTCAGATCGGTCTTGGTGTACGCATCGCGCAGGCTCTGCGCGTAATTCTGCACGTCGCTATAGGTGCGCGACTGGGCGTAGAAATCGACGCTGGGGGTTACCCGCCCGCCGCTGCCCAGGTCGAAGATATGGGCGTAGCTGATCCGCCCGCTCCATTCGGGAGCGTTGGCGAGGCGATTGCCCGACGCGTCGAGGCTGAAGCTCGCGGGCAAGGGCCGGAAGCCGAAGGCGGGGGCGAACGCGTTATAGTTGCCGCTGGCCGAATTCAGATTGTCCGACGCGGTCGGGAAGGATTTGATCCGCGCGTCGAGCCACGAGACATAGCCGCCGATCCGGTCGTTGGGCGTCGGGCGCAGGCTCGCCTCCAGCTCGACACCGCGCAGCCGGGCGGTGGCGGCGTTGGTGGTGACGGCCGATACCTGGTTGGTCAGCGGGTTGAGGACGATGCTGGAGACCTGCAGGTCCTTGTAATCCATGTTGAAGCCGGTGGCGCTGAGATACAGCTTGCCGTCCATCAGCGTGGTGCGGATGCCCGCTTCGTAGTTGGTGACGGTTTCGGGGCGATACTGGCGATATTGCGGGGCGTTGCCGCTGGCTTCGAGACCGCCGCCGCGGAAGCCGGTGCTGACGGTGGCGTAGACCAGCGTCGTCGGGCTGACCTCGTAATTCGCGCCGACCTTCCAGCTGATATTGTCGAACTTCGCCTCGGGCCGGTCGGTGTCGTTCGACAGCGCGAAGACGAACGGGATGCCGGGGCAGGTGGTGGGCGTGATGTTCTGCCGGGTGATGGTGTCGCCGGGGCAGACCAGTTCGATGTTGCGCGCGTTCACCTGTTCCCAGGTCGAGCGGATGCCGCCGATCAGTTTGAGGCCGGGCAGGATTTCGAGCGTGCCCTGCCCGAACACCGCCTGCGACTTCGTGCCCTGCCCGCGATAGCTGGTGACGACGTCGACGCCGCTGATCGTCGAGATGCCGGTGCCGGTGCCGGCGATCTTGGCGCCGATCAGGTTGTAGACGGTGTTGAACGGCGCGGGCGCGGTGTCGCCGGCATGGAGCAGGCGCGTGCCCGAGGGCTGGCGGTCCTGATAGAGAAAGCCGCCGAGCACGAGGTTCAGGATGCCGCGATCGTAATTGACGTCGACCTCGTGCGACCAGCTTTCGGTGCGGCGATCGATCGATTCCTGCGAGAACACGCCGGTCGCGGCGTCGATGCCGTCGTTCTTGAGCAGGGTATAGCCCGACAGATAGGTGAGCGAGAGGCCGTCGGCGACCTGCCATGCCAGCCGCGAGCGGGCGGAATAATATTCGAGGTCGATGCGGTTGTCGGTGACGGCCGCCTGTCCGACGTTCAGCGCGTCGGTCTCGATCACCTCGCGCGGGCCGAAGGTGCCGGCGGCAAGATTCCCCTGCGGATAGTAGTTGATGCTGGTCAGATAGCTGGCCGGGATCGTGCCTTCGTTGCGGCCATAGTTCAGCGACAGCCGCCACGTCACCGGTCCCACATCGAGCAGCGAGGTGACGCGCAGGCCCGACTGGTCGGTCTTCCCATAGCCGTGGCGCGCGCCATAAGGGTCGTCGACGCCGTCATCGACCTGACGATAGGCGGCGAAGCGCAGCCGCCATGCGTCGCTGACCGGCAGGTCGATCGCGGCACGGGCGCGGACTTCGTTGAAGCGGCCGAGCTGCAGGTCGGCGGTGACGCCGCGGGTCTTGCGCGGGTCGGCCGTGTTGATGTTGACGACGCCCGCGGTCGCGTTGCGGCCATAGACGGTGCCCTGCGGCCCGCGCAGCACCTCGACCGCGCCGAGATCGTAGAGGCCGAGCGAGAGGATTTGCGCCGAGGGTTCGTAGATGCCGTCGATCTGCGTCGCGACGGTCGAATAGCCGCTGAAGCTGTTGTTGCTGCCGATGCCGCGCACCGCGAAGCCATTGGCGCTGAGTTGCAGATTGGGGACGGTGGTGGCGAGCGAGGTGGCGGAATCGATGCCCTGGCGGGTCAGCGAATCCTGCGACACGACGCTGATCGCGATCGGCGCGCGCGACAGGCGTTCGGACGTCTTCTGCCCGGTGACGATGATTTCGCCCACCGCGCTGTCGTCGCTGGCGGCGGTGGCGGTCGCCTGCGGTTCGGGGGCGGCGGCGTCCTGCGCGAAGGCGGCGGGGGCACCGGACAGCAGCGCGGTTCCGGACAACAGCAACGTCAATCTACGCATGGTGATCCTCCCCGATATCGGTCGTCGTTGCGATGCGAGCGAAAGGGGGCACGTGCGACACGGGGTCCGGCAGATCGCGCATGCGACCCCCGGCCAGCGACGTTTCCGTCATGGCACCTCTCCTCGGTTGGTATCCTCCAACTGCGATGAGACATAACTAAACCTACAAACGGTTGCAAATGAATTTGTTGCGGATCCTTCTGGCTTCGGTCGCTATTGAACATAGCCAAATTCCGCGCCTATCATCGGCGCAGGATCGTGGGAGAGGATGGCGATGACGCTGCCGAGACGGGACGTGCTGCGCGGCGCGGCGATGGCGGGACTTGGCGCGATGCTGCCGGGCGCGGCGCTGGCGGCAGAGGCGATGCCCGACGCGCTGGCGGCGGTGGCACCCGAGCTGCGGGCCGGTGCGAAGCAGATACTGGCGATGGTCGCGGCGATGCCGCCGATCACCACCGCCTATCGCACGATGCGCAGCGGGCCGATCCCGCCGCCGGCGACCGATATCCCCTATCGCGAGCAACGCATACCAGGCGGGGACGGCCAACCGCCGGTCACCGCCTATGTCATCAACGCCCGGCCCGGTGCGCGCCGTCCGGCGATCCTGCACACCCATGGCGGCGGCTATATCGTCGGATCGGCGCAAGCCTCGATCGCGCCGTGTCAGGAGATCGCCCGGCAGCTCGACTGCGTGGTCGTGACGGTCGACTACCGCCTCGCGCCGGAGACGAACTATACCGGATCGGTGGCGGACAATCATGCCGCGCTGCTGTGGCTGCATAGGCAGGCGGCCGAACTGGGCGTCGATCCCGCGCGGATCGCCCTGCTGGGCGAGAGTGCGGGCGGCGGCCATGCCGCGCTGCTGGCGCTGATGGCGCGCGACCGGCGCAGCGTGCCGCTATGTGCGCAGGTGCTGATCTACCCGATGCTCGACGATCGCACCGGCAGCACGCGGACGGTCCCGCCGTTCATCGGCAGAATCGGCTGGGACGCGCCGGCCAATATCTTCGGCTGGCAGTCGTTCCTCGGTCGCAAGCCGGGTGGCCGCGACGTGCCCGCCGCCGCGGTCCCGGCCCGGGTCGCCGACCTGTCGGGCCTGCCGCCGACCTTTATCGGGGTGGGATCGGTCGATCTGTTCGTCGACGAAGATATCGAATATGCGCGGCGGCTGATCGCGAGCGGGGTGCCGACCGAGTTGGTCGTGACGCCCGGCGCGTTCCACGGCTTCGACGCGGTCGCGCCCGAAACCGGCTTGGCGAAGCGCTTCACCGCCGCCAAGATCGCCGCGCTTCGCCGTGCGTTCGGCGCAGCCGCATGATTTCTCGACAGGAATTGCCCGATGACCGTCCGTTCGTTTCCGCTACGTGTCGCGTCGCTGGTCGCGCTGGCGCTGTTGTCGCCCGGTGCATCGGCACAGACGCCGCCATCGGCCGTGGCTGAACGCCCCGCCCCGCCCGCCGCATGGACGTCGGCGCCGTTCGTGCCGCTTTGGACCGGCACGCCGCCGGGCGGCGGGTTCAGGGCAGGCGCGGTGCCGCCGAACGATCCGGCGACGTTTTTGCGTAACATCGACCGGCCGGGGTTGCGGATGTTCAAGCCGGCGCGGGCGAACGGGGCGTCGGTGCTGGTCATCCCGGGCGGCGCCTATACCTTTTTGTCGATCGGCAATGAGGGCGTCGACATCGCCGGGCGGCTGACCGCGCTCGGCTATACCGTCCATGTCCTGACCTATCGCCTGCCGGGCGAGGGCTGGGCCAATCGCGCCGATGTGCCGTTGCAGGATGCGCAGCGCGCGCTGCGCATGGTCCGCGCCGCCGCGACCCGCGACGGGCTGGACCCGCACAGGATCGCGGTAGTCGGTTTTTCGGCGGGCGGGCATCTGGCGGCGACGCTCGAAACCGATTTCGCGCAGGCGGTCTACCCGCCGCGCGATGCGACCGACCGGATCGACGCCCGGCCCGATGCCGCCGCGCTGATCTATCCGGTGATCGCCGCCGCGCCGCCCTTCACCCATGCGCAATCGGCCGAGAAGCTGCTGGGTCCGAACCCCGATGCGGCGGCGATCGCGCGGCGATCGCCAGCGCAGCATGTCACCGGAGCGACGCCGCCGACCTTCCTGCTGCACGCGATGGACGACGGCGCGGTGGTGCCCGACAACAGCCTGCTGATGATGGCGGCGCTGCGCACGGCCGGACGCCCGGTCGAGGCGCATTTCCTGACCGAAGGGGGCCATGGTTTCGGCGTCGGTCCGGCCACCCTGCCCGCCGGCCATTGGGTCGAGATGTTCGATCGCTGGCTGCAACGCACCTTTGCCAAGGCGCCGCCGCCAGCCAAGTGATTTGCCGGCTTGCAATCACCGACCGCTTAGATATGCATCATAGCAATCCGGCGGCGACCGGGCGGAGGATGCGACATGGCCGACACGATGCAGGGTTCGGAGATGGACGGCTGGACGCGGCGCGGCCTGCTCGGCGCGTCGGCGGCACTGGCAGGGGCGGCGTCGCTGCCGGGATCGGCACAGGCGGCACCCGAACGGCTGACCAGCATCGGCCTGACCTTCGCCTATGAAGCGATCGTGACGCTGGGCAAGACCGAGGAGGTCGGCGCGACGCCGCTGGGCAAGCGGATCCGCATCCCGATCACCGGCGGCCGGTTCAGCGGTCCGCGTATTTCCGGCACGATCCTGCCCGAAGGAATGGACTGGCAACTGGTCCGCGCCGACGGAACCACGGTGCTGGAGGCGAGCTATCTGATGCGCGAGCGCGACGGGACGCTGATCCATATCCGCAATCGCGGGCTGGTCCGCGGCACCTATATCCGCACGACGCCGGAATTCGAGGTGCCGCTGGGCAAGCATCAATGGCTGAACGAGGCGATCTTCCTCGGCACGGTCGGCGCGGCCGACCCGGCGGACGGCGCAGCAGTCCGCATCACCGTCTATCAGGTGGCATGACGATGGAGGCGAAGGCGATGCGACGCGCGATGACGCTGGGCGCGATACTGGCCGGATCGGCGCTGGCCGGTTGCGCCACGCCGACGACGCCCGCTGCAACGACGACGCTGGCCAAGGCGCAGGGCTGTGCCGCGCTGCTGAACGCAGGCGGATGGAGCGACCCGACGCTGCGCATCCTGACCGCCGAGGAACGCGCCGCCGGGCTGACGATCGACGCCGGACAGGGAGCGAAGACTCCGCCTTTGCCCGCCCATTGCGAGGTGACCGGGGTGCTGCACGAACGCACCGGGCAGGACGGACAGCGTTATGCGATCCGGTTCCGCATGCGGTTGCCCGATGCGTGGAACCGGCGGTTCGTGTTCCAGGGCGGCGGCGGGACCAATGGCGATATCGGCAACGCGGTCGGCCCCGCCACCGGCGGCGCGGTCGCGCTGGCACAGGGCTATGCCGTCATCAGCCAGGATTCGGGCCATTCGAACGCGACCAATGCCGATCCGGCGCGCGGCGGCGCGGTGTCGTTCGGGTTCGATGCGCAGGCGCGGGCGGATTATGGCCATGCGTCGCTCAAGGCCAGTTACGACACGGCGCGCGCGATCCTGCGCCGCTATTATCACGGCGATCCGGCCCACAGCTATTTCGCCGGCTGTTCGAAGGGCGGGCAGGAAGGCATGGCGTTCGCCCAGCGCTATCCCGAAGCGTTCGACGGCATCCTCGCCGCCGCGCCCGGCTTCGCGCTGCCCAAGGCGGCGATCGCCGAGGCATGGGATACGCAGACCTATGCCGCACTGGTGCGCGCGCCGGGCGAGACCAGCGTGCCGATCGCGCGGCTGGCGCAGGCGTTTTCGGACGGCGACCTGTCGCTGGCGCGCAGCGCGGTGCTGGCGGCGTGCGATGCGAAGGACGGGCTGACCGACGGGCTGGTCGGCAATTTCGCGCAGTGCGGAACGGCCGAGGTGGTGCGCGAAATGCGCGCGCGGCAATGCAGCGGGCAGAAGCAGCAAAGCTGCCTCGCCCCCGGTCAGATCGACGCGCTGGTCAAGGGGTTCGGCGGACCGCGCGACAGCCGGGGCAACGCCCTTTATGCCAGCTTCCCATGGGATGCGGGGCTCAGCGACAATGGCTGGCGGATCTGGAAACTGGGTCTGGCCACCCCCGCCATCCCGGCGATCAACGCGGCGATGGGCGCACCGGCGCTGGCGACGATCTTCTCGACGCCGCCGCGTGCCTTGGGGCCGACGCCGCAGGCGGGGATGGACTATCAGCTCGGCTATGATTTCGATCGCGATCCGGCGGCGATCGATGCGACCGCGCCCGGTTTCCCCCGGTCGGCATGGGTGGATATCGCGGCACGGTCGAGCGACCTGACACGGTTCCGCGCGCGCGGCGGGCGGATGATCGTGCCGCACGGCGTGTCGGACCCGGTCTTCTCGATCAACGACACGATCGACTGGTGGAAGGATGTCGACCGGCGCAGCAACGGCCGCGCGGCGTCGTTCGTCCGTGTCTTCCCGGTGCCGGGCATGGCGCATTGCGCGGGCGGGCCGGCGACCGACCAGTTCGACGGCTTCGCCGCGCTGGTCCGCTGGGTCGAAGCGGGCAGCGCCCCCGACCGGATCGAGGCGACGGCGGGAGCGACGACGCCGTGGCCGGGCCGCACCCGCCCGCTCTGCCCCTATCCGCTGGTCGCCCGCCCGATCGCCGGGGCGGGCGATACCGAGCGGGCAGCGGCGTTCGAATGCAGGGCGTAGAACGTGATGACCAAGCCCAACCCGTCCGTCCTGAACCGGCATTGAGTCTGTCGGGTCGGTATCACCGTTCAGCGGCCGATCCAGTTGACCGGAACCGTCGCCGCAGCGGTGGCTGGGGCCACGTGCGGCTTTTGTCTCGTGCCATCAGAAGGATATCCCAGCCTGCGCTGGGATGATGCCTGGTTCGATTGCGATAAATCACATTTCGACAGCGTAACTCCGGCCCGCGCGTGGCGGGCCGGAGCAACAGGTCAGGCGAGGTCGTAATCGGCGAGCTTGGTGGCGAAGCCCGCGGTGCCGGCCGTCTTCGACAGGCTGTAGAGATAATAGTCGACGCCATCCTCGCTATACGAACCGTTATAGTAGAGCGTGGTGATCGTCTTTCCGGCCTCGTTCTTCATCGCGACGGAGGCACCGTTGCCGAGGTCGAGGACCTTGTTGCGACCGAAGAGGATGACATTGTCATTGTCGCTATCGGCGATCTTGCGGGTGGTGACCAACAGGTCGCCGCTGCCGAAGTCGAGGATCGAGTCGCGCGACGCCCCGATGTCGCTGCCGAAGAAGAAGACGTCGGAGCCGCCCTTGCCACCGATCAGCCTGTCCGCGCCGGCGCCGCCGTCGAGCCAGTCGTCGCCCGCGCCGCCCTCCAGCCGGTCATTGCCCGCACCGCCCTGCAACAGATCCTTGCCGGCATTGCCGAGCAGGGTGTTGGCGACGGCGTTGCCGTACAGCTTGTCGTTGCCTGATCCGCCGCGCGCGTTTTCGATGACGACGCCATTGGCGATGGTGAAGCCGCCATAGATGCCCTCGGCATAGGATACGCGCCCGCCGCCGCCGGTTTCGTAGCGCAGCGTCGCGGCGCGCAGATCGATCAGCGCGTCGCGCGCGCCGTCATAGACGATCTGGTCGGTGCCCCCGGCATCCCAGATCGACGAATAATAGGTGCCCGCCGCGTTGACGTCCTTGAGCGTATAGGTGTCGTTGCCGGTCGCGGTATCTTCGTTGACGCCGTATTTGTCCTGGATCGCGGCGATGTCGAACGCCATCAACCCGCCGAGATAGCCATAGCCCGCATCGGTCGGCGCATTGCCATAGGGCGAATCCTGCCAGCCATCCTCGTACGACATCATCGTGAAGACGCCCTGGTTCAGCGCGAAATCGCCGGTCGTATAGTCGGCGACCCCCGCCCCTTCGGACTCGACGCCGCGCATGATGCCCGAATGGCCGCCATTGTCGTGCGGATGGGCAAGGCCATGGCCATGGCCGAATTCATGGATCAGCGTGACGAAGGAGAAGCCGCCCTGCGCCAGATTCTTGGCGTTCCAGCGATTGTCGCCGGAGTTGAACAGCGCCGTACCCTCGTCCTTCTCCTGCGGCGGGCTCATCGATCCCAGCAGCGATACGCCCGGTCCGGGCGTGCCCTGATAGGTGAAATATTCGAAATCTGCCGCGGCACGATCCTGCGTCTCGACATAGACGACGTCGGCGACCTTCTCGAACTCCTTGAGCGCGGTCCAGATCGCCTTCAGCTCGAAATCCTTCGCGCCGACCGCGACCGTCGCCGGCGGCAGGCTGGGCGAGGTCGGGTCTTCGGTGACATAGACGTCGCCGGCCTTGGCGAAATAGATGGTGATGACATTCTTGCCGGTGATGCCGGTGCCCTTGGCATCCGCGGTCTCCTGCGGATTGCCGGTGATATAGCCGGTTTCCTTGCCATCGGGGTTGCGGACGGTACCGTCGACCTGCGTGCCCCAGTCGATCGAATAGAGCGGGTTGTCGGTGCTGTAATAGGGGACGTAGCGCGGCTGGCCGGTCACGTCGCTGACCGACACCGAATAGTCGCCGATCAGGTCGCCGGTGGTGCCGTCGGCAGGCGTGTTGTCATAGGCACGGGCATTGACGAAATAGGTCCCGCTAGTGGTCGGGGTATAGGTCAGGATCGCATCGAACCCGCTATTGACGGTGTTGATCGTCGTGCTGGCCCCGCCATCGGCCGCGGTAATAATGTTGCCCGACGCATCATAGAGTTCGAGATAGCTGTCAGCGAGCGGCACGCCGGTCGGGCCACCGGCCTTGGCGAACATGCCGATTTCATAGGTCTTTCCAGCGACCAATTGCACCTTGAAGAGATCCTGGTCGCCGATCGTGCCGAGCGTCGACACGGTCGCGGGCGCCCCCACGGTCAGCGTCGCAGTGGTCGACGTATCGTCGGCGATATCGGGTTCGAGCACCAGCAGTGCCGACGTCAACGTGGTGGCGCCGTCGGCAAGATATTCACGATGATGCATGCGTCAAATCCCCATCGACTGCGGGAGGGCATGACGGGCCGGCATCGCGTCTTCGCAAGATCGGGCGACGAATGGGCGATGCGGGGTCAGGGCACTCCCAAGATGAATGCTCGAAAGCAAGGCTTTGGTCGTTCCGGCCGCGAGGTTCGCGACCGATGGGAATGGTTAAGGCGAAATTTCCGGCAATGCAAAGAACGGAAGCGTACGCTGTCGCCTGCGACTGGCCCGGCCCGCCTTTGCCTTCCAGATCAATAGCTAAGCCGCACGACAGGCCGATTACTCGGACTGACGTGCAGTTTTATTACTTTTATATTGTTCAATAATAGCCGCGTGGATACGACGTACCGTTTTTGCGACACGATGAACGATGGGCGACGGTCGCGAAAGCCGTGAGGGAATCGCATCCTGCCGCGGCGACAGGAGACACGCTCCCTCAGATAGTTGCCGGTATCGCGCCGCTGCCCGAACCACCATGGCGCGCCGATCGGCCCGCTGCGCCGAGGGTCGATCGGTTCGCTGCCGACACCCGCGAGGGCACCGCAGACGTTACTCCGCCTTTTTGTAACGGCTACAGCGGAATTATCGTTTTCCCGTTACCGGTTGAGGCGTCGCTGCGGTACTTAATCCCGGCAATTCGGATCAGGCGGCGCGGTCGGCGCGGAAGTCGCCATGGACCACGACCCCGGCGGTCCGGCCGGGTTCGGCGCTGCCGGCGTCACGCGGGAGGGTGAAGCGGCCGACCTGTCCGGCAAGCTGGTCGGCATGATCGGCGAGCGTCCGCGCGGCGGCGGTCGCCTGTTCGACCATCGCCGCGTTGCGCTGGGTCACGGCGTCCATCTCGCATACGGCGGTATTGACCTGTTGCAGTCCGATCGACTGATGTTCGGACGATTCGGCAATGCGGTGGACCAGCGCGCTGACCTCGCCGATGCGATCGACGATCCGCCGCAGCGCGTTGCCGGTTTCGTTGACCAGCGCGACGCCGGTGTCGACCTGCTCGCTCGACGCGGTGATCCGGAGTTTGACATCGCGCGCCGCATCGGCCGAGCGCTGCGCCAGCGCGCGGACTTCGCTGGCGACGACCGCGAACCCCTTGCCCGCATCGCCGGCCCGTGCCGCCTCCACGCCGGCATTGAGCGCCAGCAGGTTGGTCTGGAAGGCGATGCCGTCGATCACGCTGATGATGTCGCTGATTTCGTTGGAGGCGCGTTCGATCGACCCCATCGCGTCGATGGCGCGATCGACCACCGCCCCGGACTGGTCCGCCTCCTCGCGCGCCTGATCGACGACCAGCTTGGCCTGCGCCGCGCCGCTGGCGGTCTGGCGAACGGTGCTGGTGATCTGATCCATCGCCGCCGCCGTTTCCTCGAGGCTCGCCGCCTGCTGCTCGGTGCGCTGCGACAGCGCGTCGGAAGCGCGGCTGATGTCGAGCGCGCCCTCGTTGATGCTGTCGCTGGCGGACGCGACCGCCTGCAACGCGTCGGCCACGGCGCCCATCGCCCGGTTATAGTCGTGCCGCAGCTGCTCGGTCTCATCGGGAAACGCGCTGTCGATGCGGTGACTGAGATCGTTGCCGGCAAGGCGGGTCAATCCCGCGCCAAGCGACGCGACCACCTGCTGCTGAATGCCCGACGCCGAAGCAAGGCGAACGCCATTGTCGCGGAACGTCGCCATCGCCCGCGCCATCCGGCCGACACAGTCGCGATAGTCGGAAAACGCGATCGGCGCGTCGAACTCGCCCGCCGCCAGCGCCTCCATGCGCACGACCGTCGTGACATAGGGGTCGCAGATCAGTTTGCGCGCGACCAATGAGACCAGCACGATCGCCACCATGCTCGCCGCCGCCGCCGCGATATAGGGCAGCGCCGAACCGGCAGCGGGCGGCGACAGCAACGCCACCGCGAGCGGAAGCGACGCCAGCGATCCGTTCAGGATCGCTAGCGCCACGAACTTGACCCGGATGGGCGCGTCGGCCTTGAACCAGCGAACCACGCGATACTTCTCCTGAACGACGTAATGGCCGGCACCGTGTGCGCCATTAGCGAACGAAGCATTAATGCAACGCGGCGCCAAACCGCCGATCCTGACAGCCGATCCGCCAAGCGGCTGAATTCGCTCGCTTTCCTCGGATCACACTTTGGTACGAGCGTACGCCTGCGAACGATCTCCCGCCATCGCTGGCGGGCGATCGCGGCGGACCGCCCATGTCCGAGACCCGTTGCCGGACGCCATCGGTCGATCCTTATCCTGCATCAGTCGACATGTCGCAAAATGAACCGCGCATTAATGTCGTTATCCATTCCTCTACTTGTAAATATCGATTTTACTTTGCTTTTTGCTTCTACAATCGATGCCATGGCAAAGCGATTTACTGTTTGTTAACCAGTGTTCACACATTTTAAGCATCGGTAGACAGCACCGGTCCCTGTCCGGTCGACGTACCGTGTATCCAGTATTCAGGCAGAGACAGAGGCAGAAAGCGCATGGGAGTTCATACTTCGACGCTCGGTGGCTTCCGGGATTGGCCGCACGCCGGCATCAACAAGCTGTATCTCGACGGCGACCGCGCCGTGCGCGATCTGGCCATCGATCGCAGCGGCGTATTGGGGCGGATGCGCGACCCCGAACTGGCGACGATCGTCGGTTTCACCGCAGCGGAGTACAAGACGGCGATTGCCGGCCTGTCGATCGTCACCGGTCGGCGGCAGATCCTGCTCGGCGCGATCGGGACCGATGTCTATGAAACGTCGCTGGAAGACTCCTTCTGCGCCGTTGCGGTCCAGCGCCCCGACGAACCGCTGATCGTGCCCGACGCCACGCGCGACCCGCGCTTCGCCACCTTCCGCACGGTCACCGGCCAGCCCTTCGTGCGCTTCTATGCCGGGGTTCCCGTGCTCGATCGCAACGGCTTCGCATTGGGCGCGCTGTGCATCGCCGACCGGACGCCGCGCCACGAGGCGTTCGATCCGACCATGTTGCTGATCCGTGCGCGCGAGATCGAACGGCTGCTCCGTTCGTAGACCCGAACGGGTCGACAACGCCTTACCGGGTTGCGACGCGTTCGTTTCACGGTACGATCCCGACGATAACATGTTGGGAGAGATGGCAATGACCGCGCGCTTCGACCGCCGTACCCTGTTGGCCGGCGGCATTGCCGCCTCCACCGCCGGCGTCCTGCCAATGGGTGAGGTCTTTGCCCAGCGTCGCCGAAGCGCGGCCAACGACAAGCTTCAGGTCGGCCTGATCGGCTGCAAGGGGATGGGCTGGACCAATCTGAGCGCGATGCTGAAGGGATCGGACGTGGTGCCGGTCGCGCTGTGCGACGTCGACGCCCGGGTACTGGCCGAGCGCGGGGCGGAGCTGAAGAAGGCGTCGGGGCGTGCGCCGCGGCTGTACGACGATTATCGCCGGATGCTCGACGACCGGTCGGTCGACGCGGTCATCATCGCCACCCCCGATCATTGGCACGCGCTGCAACTGACCGATGCGATGTCGGCGGGTAAGGATGCCTATTGCGAAAAGCCGCTGGGCAATTCGATCGCGGAATGCCGGGCGATGGTCGCCGCCAAGCAACGCCACAACCGCGTGGTGCAGGTCGGCCAGTGGCAGCGCAGCAACCAGCATTGGGCCGATGCGATCGCGCTGGTCCAGGGCGGGGGCATCGGCCGGGTGCGCAAGGTCAAGGCATGGGCCTATATGGGCTGGATGAAGCGGGTCGCGCCGCAACCCGATCAGTCCGCGCCGGCGGGCGTCGATTATGATCGCTGGCTCGGCCCGGCACCGGCGCGCGCGTTCAATCCCAACCGCTTTCATTTCAGCTGGCGATGGTATTGGGACTATGCCGGCGGGCTGATGACCGATTGGGGCGTGCACCTGATGGACATCGCGCTGCTGGGGATGAAGGCATCGGTGCCGAAATCGGTCAGTTCGCTGGGCGGAGCCTATGGCTATCCAGATTCGGCGATGGAGACGCCCGATACCCAGACCGCGATCTTCGATTTCGGCGACTATTCGGTCGAATGGGAACATGCCGTCGGCATCGGCCACGGTCCCTATGGCGGGCGCGACCATGGTGTGGCGTTCGTCGGCGAAACGGGAACGCTGGTCGTCGATCGCGGCCAGTGGCAAGTGTTTCCGGAGGTTAGCGACGGCAAGCCGCTGACGCGCGAGATACCGGTGACCAAGTCGAGCGACAACGGGATCGAGCGCCATACCGCCGACTTCGTCGCCTGCGTGAAGGACCGCACGCGCACCCCCGCCTGCCCGATCGAGTCCGCCGCCAATACCGCGATCGTGTGCCAGATGGGCAATATCGGCTGGCGGACCGGGCGAAAGGTGCACTGGGACGCGACGGCGGGACAGTTCACCGGCGACGCCGATGCCAATGCGCTCATCACGCCCCGCTATCGCGCGCCCTATCGCCTGCCCGCCTGACGGCGGCACGGGCGTCGGCCACGGATCAGACTCTGATCGACTTGCGTGGAAACGGGACCGGCCCTGATCCGGCTCCGCCGGATCAGACTTTAATCGTCCTCGTCCTCGAACCCGACCAGATCGAGCGCGCGCGCCTTGATCTGGCGGGTCATGCACCAATGGACCAGCGCATCCTCGCGGCCATGGGTGACCCATACTTCCTTCGGCGCGATTTCGGTCAGGGTCTGGGTCAGTTCGTCCCAGTCGGCATGGTCGGACAGGATCAGCGGCAGTTCGACGCCGCGCTGGCGGGCGCGCTGGCGGACGCGCATCCAGCCGCTGGCCATCGCGGTGATCGGGTCGGGCAGCCGCCGCGACCAGCGATCGCCCAGCGCCGAGGGCGGCGCGACGATGATCCGGCCCTGCAACTCCGCCTTGGTCGCGCCCGCCACGGGTCGTAACTCGCCCAGGTCGACGCCCAGATCGACATAGAGGTCGCACAAACGCTGCATCGCGCCGTGGAGGTAGATCGGATCGTCGAACCCCATCGCCCGCGCCTCGGCGATCACCCGCTGCGCCTTGCCCAGCGCATAGGCGCCGACCAGCACGCAGCGTTCGGGTTCGGTGCGCAGCGCCGCCAGCAGCTTGTCGATCTCGTCGCGGGTCTCGGGATGGCGAAAGACCGGCAGGCCGAACGTCGCCTCGGTCACGAACACGTCGCACGGCACCGGCTGGAACGGGACACAGGTCGGGTCGGCGCGGCGCTTGTAATCGCCCGACACCACCACGCGTTCGCCCTGATGGTCCAGCACGATCTGCGCCGATCCCAGCACATGGCCGGCGGGGACGAAGGAGATGTCGACCTCGCCCATGCGGATGCTTTCGCCATAGGCGACCGCCACGCCGTTCTGTGCGCCGTAGCGCGTGTCCATGATCGCCAGCGTTTCCGGCGTGGCCCAGACCGTCCGATGACCGCCGCGCGCATGATCGGCATGGCCGTGCGTCACCAGCGCGCGTTCGACCGGTTCGGATGGGTCGATCCACATGTCGATCGCCGGAATATGGATGCCGGTCGGATGCGGCGTGATCCAGCGAGCAAGGGCCATGATGGACAGATGGGGCGCCCGGTCGACCCTGCCAAGGCCGTCGAACCGACATATCAAGGTGATAGCGCTGAAGCCGTTCGTGACATTGCCAGCCTTTGCCGACCCCCGCCCCACCCCGTTTCGGCCTGTTCGCAGCAGGCATGGCGGTCGGCTTCGCCCTGGACTGTAAGGCGACGCCGATCGTCGCGCAGGCGGTCGGCCATGCCCTGTCGAAGATGCCGGGGGTGAAGGTCGTTGCCGGACCTGCGACGGGGGCGCGGGCGCGGCGTTGTGGTTCCGGCGGCGGTTTGCGACAGAATCATGATGATCTCGCTCTAAGGCCCACAAATTTAGCTTCACTTTCATCATCCGTCACACACCCGTCATCAACAACCGCCAAAGGCGCGTCGAGGGTCGGACGACCGGCCGGGGCATAAGCGGCGCGGCCGCGGGGAGACATCATGAAGTTCATCACGGGTGCGGCGATCCTTGCGATCGCGGCGGGGACGACGCACGCCCATGCGCAGACGGCGCCGGCCGATGCGACGGTGACCGATGTGTCGGGGGGCGCGCAGGACGAGGCACGCAGCGGCGGCGAGATCGTCGTCACCGGCCGCGCCACGACCTTCGCCAACACGCAGGTGACCGAGCCGATGCTCGACCGGCAATCGGCGCTGACCAGCGTCAACGACGTCATCAAGGAACTGCCCGGCGTGTTCGTGGCGGAGGGCGACGCCTTCGGATCTTCCGACTGGGCGACCTCAATCAGCATCCGTGGTTTCAGCTCGGGCGGCGGTGGCGGCCAACAGATCGGATCGACGATCGACGGACTGCCCAATGGCGGCTCGGGCTATGGCGGCGGATCGCGCGCCAACCGCTATCTCGACGTGTTGAACCTGAAGACGGTGATCGTGTCGCAGGGCACCGCCGACATTTCGTCGCGCTCGAACGAGGCACTGGGCGCGACGCTCGACTATGTCTCGACCGATCCGACGCGCGACACCCGCTATCGCTTCACGCTGGCGGGCGGCGATTTCGGCGCGCGCAAGCTTTATGGCCGCGTCGATACCGGCCAGTTCGCGGGAGACACCCGTGCCTTCGTCAGCGCCTCGACCAGCCGGGTGAAGGACTGGATCGGTGGCTCGGGCGAGACCCGCCGCGACCATGTCGATGCCAAGCTGGTCAGCAATATCGACCGGGTCCGCCTGACCGGCTGGGTCAGCTATGACGATGCCGACGAAGCCGAATTCGGGTCGGTCAGCCCCGAGATGTTCGCCAACGATCCCAATCACGATGCCTATACCGACGACTGGACCGGCATTCCCTATATC
The DNA here is from genome assembly GCF_055521695.1 of Sphingomonas sp. BL-S-05. Classification (NCBI taxonomy): domain Bacteria; kingdom Pseudomonadati; phylum Pseudomonadota; class Alphaproteobacteria; order Sphingomonadales; family Sphingomonadaceae; genus Sphingomonas; species Sphingomonas sp. BL-S-05. The sequence goes on from NZ_CM145499.1 coordinate 2,578,362, forward strand.
GACCAGGGCTATCGCTCGACCTCGCGCGCGCTGCGCCGCAATTTCTTCACCTATCTGCGCGGCGAGACCGATCTCGGTGAGGTAAAGCTGTCGGGCGCCGGCTATTATCACCGGATGCGTGGGCGCGGCGATTTCGCGCCGCCCTATCTGGTCGACGTCCGCGACGACGGCACCGGCAACCCGGAAAGCGAATTTACCGGCAGCCGGCCGACCGTGATCGGCGGCGGCAATCTCGGCCGCTATTACTTCGTCACCCCGACCGGGGCGAAGGCGACGTTCCTCACCGGCTGCACCGGCACGGCCGCGATACCGGCACTTTATGCGCCGGCCTGCTATGCGGCGAATTCGACCCCGGTCATGTCGTACCGCCACACCCATTATGAAAACGACCGGGGCGGCCTGACCGCCGACGCGGCATGGACGCATGATTTCGGCGGATTCGAGAATGTGCTGCGCGGCGGCCTGTGGTGGGAACGCGGTCGCGCCAACCAGACGCGCGACTGGCACAAGGTCACCAACGCGCTGGTCGGCCCGGCGTTCGACGGCAAGCCCTATTACCAGCAGTTCAGCACCGACTACGGCCTCGACGAGATCATGTATTATGTCGAGGACGCAGTAACCTATGGCCCGCTGACTGCGCGGTTCGGCGTCAAGCAGTTCTTCCTCGACCAGCGCCGCGCCGAACTGCTCAACGACCGCGCGGTGACCGAGCTTCGTTCGAACAGCCGCCCGCTGATCTCGACCGGCATCGTCTATCACGCGCCGATCGACGGGCTGGAGGCGTTCGCCGGCTATTCGCAGAATTTCGCGGCGATCGGCAACGGACCGCTCGGCGAACCGCGCGAGGTGATCGACCGGATCCGCCCCGAAACCGCCAACAATATCGAAATCGGCGCGCGTTACTCGACACCGCGGGTCAAGGCGTCGCTGACCGCATACGACATCAAGTTCAACAACCGCATCCAGTCGATCTCGGCCAACCTCGTCACGGGCATCGATTATCTGGAGGAGCAGGACAGCGTCTATCTGAACGTGGGCGGCATCAAGAGCCGTGGGATCGAGGCCGCACTTGCCTATCGCGTGACGCAGGGGCTGACCCTGTCGGGCAACTATACCTACAACCACGCGACCTATATCGGCACCGGCAATGCCGCGCAGGACGCCGATATCGGCGTGACGCCGGGGCGGCAGGTCATCAACTCGCCCCGCAACATGTGGGTCGCGGCGGCCGACTATGCGCGCGGGGTGTTCAAGATCGGCGGCGCCGCCAAGTTCGTCGGCGACCGCTTCATCGGCAGCGACGGCGACGCGACCGCGCCCAGCTTCACCACCGTCGACGCCTATGCCGGCGTCGATCTGGGCGAGGTAACGCCGCTGTTGAAGGGCATGGCGCTGACGGTACAGGCGACCAACCTCGCCGATCGCCGCTACCTTGCCGGCGCGGACGGCGGTTCGGCGTTCCTCGGCACGCCGCGCACCGTCACGGCAGCATTGACGTTCGATTTCTGACTTTACCTCCCCTCCCTGACAAGGGGGGGGAACGTAATCTTTCCGGGACATTCCATGGTCGACCTGTCGCGCCGCTCCCTTCTGTCCACCGGCGCCGCGCTGGCCGGCGCGGCGGCGTTGCCCGCGTCGATCGCCCGCGCGGCGGCGATCGCGCCCGACCGGCGCAGCGGTACCATCGCCGACGTCCAGCACGTCGTCATCCTGTGCCAGGAAAATCGCGGCTTCGACCATTATTTCGGCACGCTGCGCGGGGTGCGCGGTTTTGCCGACCGCTTCCCCATCCCGACCCCGGCGGGCAATGTCTGGCAACAGACCGATCGCACCGGCACCCCGCGCATCGTCTCCCCCTTCCACCTCGACACCGCACGGCAATTCGCGCTGATGCGGATGGAGGGCACGCCGCATAGCTGGCCCGATGCCCAGCGCGCATGGGATGAGGGGCGGATGGCGCATTGGCCCGAGGCGAAGCACCCGCGCGCCATGGGCCATTACCGTCGCACCGACATCCCGTTCCAGTTCGCGCTGGCCGAGGCGTTCACGATCTGCGACGCCTATCACTGCGCGGTACAGACCGGGACCAACACCAACCGGCTGTTCCTGTGGAGCGGCACCAACGATCCGCAAGGTACCCATGGCGGCCCGGCGATTGGCAATTCCCATGACGATTTCGTCGAAAATGGCGGTGCGGCCGATCCCTATCGCTGGACGACGACGGTCGAACGGTTGCAGGCGGCGGGCGTCGACTGGCGCATCTATCAGGACATGGCCGATAATTTCACCGACAACCCGCTGGCCGGCTTCGCCGCGTTTCGCGACGCCCATGCCGGGCGCGGCGATGCGGTGTTGAAGGACCGGGCACTCACCACGCGTGGGCCGGACATGCTCAAGGCCGATGTGCTCGCTGGCCGCCTGCCGCAAGTGTCCTACGTCATCGCCACCGCCGCCGGCTCCGAACATCCCGGCCCGTCCAGCCCGGCACAGGGAGCGGACTATACCGCGCGGGTGCTCGATGCGCTGACCGCCGATCCGAAGGTGTGGGCGCGGACCGTATTGCTGGTGATGTTCGACGAGAATGACGGATTTTTCGACCATGTGCCGCCGCCTGCCCCGCCATCGCGGGGCGCGGACGGCGTGATGTTCGGCGGGTCGACCATCGACTTGACCGGCGAATATCATGACATGCCGAGCAGCGGCGATGCGGCGATCGACCTGCCCGATTATCGCGGACGCCCCTATGGCCTCGGCCCGCGCGTGCCGCTTTATGTCGTATCACCCTGGAGCCGGGGCGGCTGGGTCAATTCGCAGACCTTCGACCATACATCGGTGATCCGGTTTCTGGAGGCGCGCTTCGGCATTCACGAACCCAATATCTCCGCCTGGCGGCGGGCGATCTGTGGCGACCTGACCTCGGCCTTCGACTTCGCCGCGACCGATGTGGCAACCCCGTCCCTGCCCGACCCCGCCGCCGATGCGCGGCGGGCGGCGGCGATCAAGGGGCAGGTCGATCCGCAAGCACCGCCCGCCTCCGCGCCATGGCAGGAAAGCGGCATCCGCCGGTCGCGCGCCCTGCCCTATCGGCTGGAGGTGATCGAGCGTGGCGACGACACGGGGCTGCACCTGCGGTTCGCCGCCGATGGGGCGGGCGCGGTGTTCCACGTCTATGACCGCCACGCGCTCGACCAGCCACCGCGCCGCTACAGCGTGGCGGCCGGCAACCGGATCGACGGCCATTGGCCCTACGCCACCGATGGTCGCTATGACCTGTGGGTGCTGGGGCCGAACGGCTTCCACCGCCATTTCGTCGGGCAGCGCGACGACCCGACCATGGCGATCGCATGGAGCCTGTCCGATGCCGGGCTGGCGTTGCGGGTCGGCACCGCACCGGGGCTGCGCGTACGCCGCCTGACGCCGGGCGGCGGCGCGTCGGAAGAGATTCTGCCGACGGGACGGCATCGCTGGTCGCTCGATGGCGCGCTCGGCTGGTATGACGTGACGCTGTCGAGCAGCGTTGTGCCTCACTGGCACCGCCGCCTGGCCGGACGCCACGACCGCGCGGGCCGCGCCACAAGCAGCGATCCGTTCGTCGAGGGCTTCGCGCGCGGCTGAACCGGGCGGATGCCCGCCGCGATCGTCACCATTTATCTGAAGAATGGCGCACCCGAAGGGATTCGAACCCCTGGCCTCTGCCTTCGGAGGGCAGCGCTCTATCCAGCTGAGCTACGGGTGCTTGGCCGTGGAGGCACGCGACTAGCAAAGCTTTCGCGGCATGACCAGCCGTTTTCAGGCGCTCGCCGTCTTTTGCACGGGCGGCGGAGTCTTGGGGCGGAAGGCGCACAGGTCGGCGACCGGACAGCGCCAGCATTCGGGGCGGCGCGCCTTGCAGATATAGCGGCCGTGCAGGATCAGCCAGTGATGCGCGTGCAGCCGGAACGGCTGCGGGACGACCCGTTCCAGCACCGATTCGACCGCGTTCGGGGTCTTGCCACGCGCGAGGCCGGTGCGGTTGCCGACGCGGAAGATATGGGTGTCGACCGCGAAGGTCTCGTGCCCGAAGGCGGTGTTCATGACGACGTTGGCGGTCTTGCGCCCGACACCGGGAAGCTTTTCCAACGCGTCGCGGTCCTCGGGGACCTGCCCGCCATGGTCGGCGATCAGCGCTTCGCTGAGCGCGATCACGTTCTTGGCCTTGGTATTGAACAGGCCGATGGTGCGGATATGCTGTTTCAGGCCGTCCAGCCCCAGCGCGACCATCTTTTCGGGGGTATCGACCGTGGCGAACAGGGCGCGGGTCGCCTTGTTCACGCCGACGTCGGTCGCCTGTGCGGACAGCGCCACTGCCACCAGCAGCGTATAGTCGTTGACCGATTCGAGTTCGGTTTCGGGATGCGGGTTGGTTTCCGCCAGCCGGCGGAAGAATTCGAAGATGTCGGCCCGCTTCAAACGCCGAGCACCGCATCCATCGTGTAGCGGCCGGCCGATGCGCCCGCCAGCCACAACGCGGCACGGACCGCCCCACGGGCGAACAGGGCGCGGTCGTCGGCGCGGTGGCCGAGTTCGATCCGCTCACCCTCGCCCGCGAATACCACCTGATGATCGCCGACGATGGTACCGCCGCGCAGCGCGGCAAAGCCGATCGTGCCCGCCGCGCGCGCACCGACCAGCCCGGCACGCCCGATCACGCCGCTATCGGCGAGCGTCGTCCCCAGACCTTCCGCCGCGGCGTCACCCAGCATCAGCGCGGTGCCCGAGGGCGCATCGACCTTCAGCCGGTGATGGCTCTCGACAATCTCGATATCCCAGTCGGGGCCGAGGCGGCTGGCCGCGTCGCGCACCAGTCGCGAAAGAAGCGCGATGCCGAGCGAGGTATTGCCGGTCTGAAGCACCGCGATCTCGCGCGCGGCATCGTCGATCATCGCATGATGCCGGTCGGACAGGCCGGTGGTGCCGATCACGATCGGCGTCCCGGCCGCACGCGCGGCGGCGAGATTGCCCTCCAGCGCGACCGGCGCAGAGAAATCGACCAGCACATCGGCGCGCGCCGCCAGCCCGGCCGGATCGCCACCCTGATCGATGCCGCCGGCCAGCGTTTCGCCCAACCGTTCGATCTCCAAGGTGATCGCCCGCCCCATCCGGCCCTGCCAACCGAAGATACCGATGCTGGTCACTGATCCTCGCCCGCTATCGTCCGCGGGCGCCCGATCGCGGCCCGGTTCCCGCGGTCCATGGCCCGGCGGCAGGGGATGCGCAAGCGATTGCGTGCGCGCGAACGTCCCGGTTCAGCGCTGGACCGACGCGACCGGAGCCTCGGCATATTTGGGATCGGCGGCGTCGAAATCGGGCTGCGGCACGAAGGTGCGCGAGGTGAGCGCGACATTGCCGAGGCCCGCCAGCTTGAACGTGCCAATCTTGAACATTTTCGGCGCGCTGCCCGCACGTTCGACGGTCACCGCGTCGACATGGAGGTCGCCATGCTTTGTCCACAGCATGTGCGGCGCAAGCAGCATGTCCATATTATTGTAGCGCACCGACAGGCAGATACGCTGCATCAGGGCGAAGCGGATGATATCACTCAGCGTCGCGCGCTGTTCCTCGCTTGCGCGGTCGGCTGCGGTAGCGGCCGGAGACTCGGATACGGCTTCGTTGTGCATCGCAGCATATTGTAACGATCGTGACCGTCGCCAGCAAGGGGCAAGGCTTCATCCGAACGACGGCATGCCATTCAGCCCTGGAGTCGGCCCGGCCGGTACGGAACCGGCTCAAGCGGTCGGCGCGCATGCGACGCGTTAACTATTGGGCAATTCAGCGAAAATTAATGCATTTTGGGGACCCGACCGATACCTTAGTATCATTGCGACCGGTTTTATTGCGCGCCGCGATCGGCTAGGCGCAAAGCAATAATGGGAAACATATTGATCGTGATGGCCGGCGGAGCGCTCGGGTCAGCCCTGCGCTATCTGTTCGGCCGCATCGCCGCGGCTGCGTTCGGCGCCGACTATCCGTGGGGGACGCTGGGGGTCAATCTGCTCGGCGGACTCGCGATGGGGCTGTTGATGGGCGCGCTGTCGCGTAGCGGCGGCGGAAGCGAGGCGGTGCGACTCGCGATCGGTGTCGGGCTGCTCGGCGGGTTCACCACCTTTTCGGCCTTTTCACTCGACATGGTGACGATGCTGGAGCGCGGAGCGATGGTGAGTGCGCTCGGCTATGCATTGCTGTCGGTCATCGGTGCGGGCGCGGCGCTGTTTGTCGGACTCCAACTGACGCGGGGGGCAGCGGCATGAGCGACAATGACGTCCGGCAGTTCACGGTCGGTGCCGATGACGACGGCATCCGGCTGGACCGCTGGTTCAAGCGGCACCTTCCCGATACCAGCTTCAATACCGTGTCGCGCTGGGCGCGGACCGGGCAGTTGCGCATCGATGGCGGTCGAGCACAGCCCGGCGCGCGCCTCGCGGCTGGACAGGTGCTGCGCGTGCCGCCGCCCGAATCGGCGATCGTCGCACAGCCCAAGGCGAAGGCCCCCCGCCCGCCGCTGTCGGACGAACAGACCGAATTCGCCCGCTCGCTGGTGATCCATCAGGACCGCCAGGCGATCGTGCTGAACAAGCCGCCGGGCCTCGCGACGCAGGGCGGGACCAAGACCCACGACCATGTCGACGGGCTGCTCGACGCGTTGCAGTTCGACGGCGAGAGCCGGCCGAAACTGGTCCACCGGCTCGACAAGGATACGTCGGGCGCGCTGCTGATCGCGCGGACGGCGCGGGCGGCGGCGTTCTTCGCCAAATCCTTTTCGGGACGGACCGCCAAGAAGGTCTATTGGGCGCTGGTCGTCGGCGTGCCGGAGATCGCCGACGGCATCGTCGATCTGCCCCTGGCCAAGCAGCCGGGCACCGGCGGCGAGAAGATGCATGTCGACGAAGCGGAAGGCCAGCCGGCCCGTTCGCGCTACCGCGTGATCGAACGCGTCGGCAACCGCGCGGCATGGGTCGAACTGCAACCCTTTACCGGGCGCACGCACCAGTTGCGCGTCCATATGTCGGCGATCGGCCATCCGATCGTCGGCGACGGCAAATATGGCGGGCAGGCCGCGTTCCTGACCGGCGGGGTCAGCCGCAAGATGCACCTGCACGCACGGCGCATCCGCATCGATCATCCCGATGGCGGAAAGGTGGACGTCACGGCCGAACTGCCCAATCATTTCGCCGAGAGCATCGACCTGCTGGGCTTCGACCTAAGCCTCGGCAATGCGATGATCGACGACACGCCGCCGCCGGTGACCAAGGCCGACCTGAAGGCCAAGGCGAAGGCGCATGCCAAGACCTATCGCAAGGAACGGCGTGGCGAGCGGCGCTCCCGAGGGTCCCGCGACTGATGCATCCCAATCGTGCCTTTCGAATGGATGACGATGCCGCGCGCGCGTTCGTGCGCGGTGAAGGGTTCGGGGTGTTGTTCGTGTCGACGCCCGACGGACCGCGTGCGGCGCAGGTGCCGGTGGTGACGACCGACGACGGCACGCTGCGATTCCATGTCGCGCGCGCCAACATGGTGACGCCGCATCTGGACGGCGCGACCGCGCTGTTCGTCGCGCAGGGGCCCCATGCCTATATCTCGCCACGCTGGTACCGCGCCGGCCCGGACGAGGTACCGACATGGAACTATCTGTCGGTCGAGGTCGAGGGCGTGGTGCGCGCGATCGATCGGGCGGCCCTGCGCGACCAGATCGACGCGCTCGCCGCGACCTATGAAGCCGAGCCGCGATGGGCGGTCGACCAGATCGATCCGCGCAAGGCCGAGGCGATGCTCGATGCGATCGCCGGGTTCGAACTGGTGCCGACCGCGTGGCGCGGCACGGCCAAGCTGAACCAGAACAAACCCGTCGAGGTGCGTGCGCGCGTCGCGGCGGCGTTGGGCGGGCATACGCTGGCACCATGGATGCGGGCGGCATGACCCGGCTGGCCGTATTCGATTGCGACGGGACGCTGGCCGATGGGCAGGCGAATATCTGTACCGCAATGGCGCTGGCCTTTGCCGATGCCGGCCTGCCTGCGCCCGATGCGCGTCAGGTGCGCCGGATCGTCGGGCTGAGCCTGCCACAGGCGGTGGCGCAACTGGTGCCGTACAGCACCCCCGACCTGCATGAGGCGGTCGCGGAAGGGTATAAGCAGCATTTCCGGGCAATGCGCGTCGATGGCCGGTTGCGCGAGGAGCCGCTGTTTCCCGGTATCGGCGATGCGCTGGTGGCGTTGCTCGACCGGGGATGGCGGCTGGGCGTGGCGACCGGCAAGTCGGATCGCGGATTGCGGCTGCTGCTCGACCATCACCGGATCGCGCATCATTTCGTCACGCTACAGACCGCCGATCGGCACCCGTCCAAACCGCATCCGGCGATGCTGCACGCGGCGATCGCAGAGGTTGGCGGCGCGCCGGACAAGACCGTGATGATCGGCGACACCGGTTTCGACATGGCGATGGCGCGGACGGCGGGGGCGCGGGCGATCGGGGTCGAATGGGGCTATCATCCGCCGCACGAACTGACCGCCGCCGGCGCCGACCGGCTGTGCGCCGATGCCGCGCTGCTTCCCGTCCTGCTGGAGATGCCATGACGCCCGACCATCTGGCGCGCAATCGCTGGCTGATACTGGTCGCGATCCGCATCGTCACCGCGATGGGGGCAGTGTTCGGCGTGATCGTGCTGGCGCGCGCGCCCGGCACGGGCATGCGGGTGCTGGGCGTGGCGATCGTGCTGTCGGCGCTGTACGCGATGGCGGTGGTGCCGCGCGGGCTGACCGCCAGGTGGCGCAGCCGGTGAAGCGGTTCTGGAAAGACGTCACGGTTTCACCCGCGGGCGAGATCGCGCTCGACGCCCGGCCGGTGCGCACGCCCGGGCGGCTGCCGCTGGTCGTGCCCTATCCGGCATTGGCCGAGGCGATCGCGCAGGAATGGCGCGATGTCGGCGAGACGGTCGACCCGCGCTCGATGCCGCTGACCGGTCTTGCCAATGCCGCGATCGAACGGGTGGCGGCCGATCCGGCGGCATTTGCGGGGGGATTGGCGGTCTATGGCGGCAGCGACCTGCTCTGCTATCGCGGTGAAGGTCCGCTGGCGGATCGGCAGGCGGCGGCATGGGATCCGGTGCTCGACTGGGCGCGTACGCGGTTCGACGTGACCTTCACCGTCACCGACGGAGTGATGCCGGTCGAACAGCCACCGCGCACGCTGGCGCGGTTGCGCGAGGCGGTGGTGGCGCTGTCGCCATGGGTGCTGGCGCCGTTGTCGCCGATCGTCGGGCTGACCGGGTCGCTGCTGCTGGGGCTGGCGCTGGTCGAGGGGGCGATCACCGCCGATGCGGCTTGGGCGGCGGCGCATGTCGACGAGGACTGGCAGGCCGAGCAATGGGGCGAGGATGCGCTGGCCGTCGAGACCCGCGCGGCGCGAGCGGCCGAATATCGCGCGGCGGTGCGGTTCTTCGAACTGATCAGCGGCTGACCGGACCGCAGGAACCGCCGATCCTGAGCGACAGGGTGGCGGTGAGCAAGGCGTCGGTGGCGGTGCCCTCGATCCGGTCGATCAGCCGTTCGGTCACCGCCGCCGCCATCTCGGCGATCGGGCGGTGGACGGTGGTCAGCGCGGGGGTTAGCATCTGCGCGAGGATGCTGCCGTCGAAGCCGATAACCGACAGGTCGCCGGGCACCGACAGCGTCATGCCCGCCGCGACCTTCAGCACCGCCGCCGCCATCACGTCGTTGGCGGCGAAGATCGCGGTCGGGCCGGGATTGCGGGTCAGCAGCGTTTGCGCCGCGATCACGCCGGCGTCGAAACCGTAATCGCCCTCGGCCTCCGCCGACAGCGTCAAGCCATGTGCAGCAAGGCCTTCGACAAAGCCTGCCCGACGCTCGCGTGCGGAATGGGCGGCGGCGGGGCCGGACAGCAGCGCGATGCGGCGATGGCCGAGCGCGACCAGATGGTCGGCGACCGCGCGCGCCGCACCGCGTTCGTCCGACACCAGCACCGCGTCATAACCCGACAGCGCGACCGACGACAGCGCCACCGCCGGCACGCCCGCCAGTCCGTCGGCGACACCGGCCAGCCCCGATACCGGCGGCACGACGACCACGCCGTCGACGCGCGAACGCTGCACGAAATCGCGCACGTCCGCCGCCGGATCGCCCACCATCGCGACCGGATGGACGACCAGTTCATAGCCGCGCGCCGCCGCCGCCCCGACCATGCCGCGTTGCAGGGGGTCGAGTACCAGCGCGTTACGATCGTTATGGACCAGCCCGAGCAGATAGGAACGCCCGGTGGCAAGGCCGCGCGCACGGGCGCTGGGGCGGAAGTTCAACCCGGCGATCACCGCCTCGACCGCCTCGCGCGTTGCGGCATTGACCAGCGGCGACCGGTTGAGGACGCGCGACACGGTGCGGATCGACACGCCCGCGCGGGCGGCGACATCGGCGATGGTGGTGCCGGCGAGCGGCCGCGTCACCGGCGTCAGACGCGCAGGCGCCGGGCGACCATGCCCCGCTGCGTCTCGATCTCCGACCGTGCGCGGCGCAGCACCTCGACCTCGGTCGCGGCCAGCAGGTCATCGACCACGCGGCGCAGATGGTCGCGCATCGTCTGCCGCGCCAGGGCCGGGTCCTGCGCCCGCAGCGCGTCGACGATCAGCCGGTGTTCCTCGACGCGGGGATGGACGCCCTCGCGTCGCGCCTCGGCGAACATGTGCGCACTCAGCGGGGCACGGTCGCGCAGGTTCCACAACATCTCCACCACCGCCGCGATCACCGTGTTGCCGGTCGCCTCGGCGATGCGCAGGTGGAAGCGACGATCGGCCTCGATCGCGGCCGGATCGGCCGGGTCGACCGCCGCCATCGCCGCCAGCGACGCGTCGAGATCGGCCAGCGCCTCGGCATCGATCACTGTCGCCGCGACCGCCGCTGCCTCCCCTTCGAACAGGATGCGCGCCTCGATCAGTTCGAATGCACCGACGTCCAGCTCGGCGGGCGACGCCCCATCGGCGGAGGTGGCGATGACATACAGGCCGGAGCCGTGCCGCGCCTCGACCAGACCACGAATTTCGAGCGCGATCATCGCCTCGCGCACCGTGGGGCGGCTGACCGCGAAGGTTTCGGCAAGGTCGCGTTCGCCCGGCAGCCGCGTGCCGACCGGATAGCGGCCCTCGTCGATCGCGGCGGCGATGGCGGTCGAGACCCGCTGGTAGAGTTTTTCGGTGCGCTGCTTCATCGCCCCGACCGATCCCATAGCCGTCCGGCGGTTACAATAGGGCAGCGCTCAACCCGCCGCCGCATGGGCGATGCCCAGTTCCAGCCCGCGCAACTCGGCCAGTCCGCGCATCCGCCCGAGCAACGAATAGCCCGGGTTGGTCCGCCGGCCGAGATCGTCGAGCATCTGGTGCCCGTGATCGGGCCGCATGGGGATGCTGCGCCCTTCCCCCCGCGAGACATCATGAACCGCCGCGACCACCGCCGCCATGTTCGCATCGCCGCGCAGATGCTCCGCCTCGTGGAACGCCGTGTCGCCGCCTTCGCGGTCGACCGAGCGGAGGTGGAGGAAGCCGATGCGGCTGCCCAGCCGGCGGACCATGCCGGGCAGGTCGTTGTCGGCGCGCACCCCGAACGACCCGGTGCAGAAGCACAGCCCGTTCGCGGGGTTGGGGACGGCATTGAACAGCGCGGCGACATCGGCTTCGGTGCTGACGACGCGCGGCAGGCCGAAGATCGGAAAGGGGGGATCGTCGGGATGCACGACCATGCGGATGCCGAGCGCCTCGGCATGCGGGCAGACCGCATCCAGAAATGCGATCAGATTGTCGCGCAACCGATCGGCGTCGATCCCGGCATAGTTGGCGATGGCGTCGCGGAACTGCGCGGAGGTGAAGCTCTCCTCCGCACCGGGCAGGCCAGCGAGGATCGTCGCCTCCAGCGTCGTACGCGCCGCATCGTCCATCGCCGCGAACCGGCGCGCCGCCGCCTCGACCAGCGCCGGGCGATAGTCGCGCTCGGCACCCGGACGCTGCAGGATATGGATGTCGTAGGCGGCGACCGCTTCCCATTCGAAGCGCAGCGCGCGCGCGCCGTCGGGCAGCGACCATGCAAGGTCGGTCCGCGTCCAGTCGAGCAGCGGCATGAAGTTGTAGGTGACGACGGTGATGCCTTCCGCCGCGAGATTGGTCAGGCTTTGGCGATAGGCATCGATATAACGGTCCCAGCCCGGGCCGCGCGTCTTCAGGTCGTCATGGACGGGCAGGCTTTCGACCACCGTCCAGCCAAGCCCCGCCTCGGCGATCATCGCCTTGCGCGTGGCGATCGTCTCGCGCGGCCACACGCTACCGTTGGGAATGTCGTGCAGCGCGGTGACGACCTCGGTCGCTCCCGCCTGCCGGATCGCGCCCAGCGTCACGGGGTCGGACGGGCCGAACCACCGCATCGTCTGTGTCATCAGCAACTGGCCACCCTCCCCGTCCGCACCGACCCGAGATCGGTTTTCGCGGACGGGGATAGGATATTCGAACCCCCCTTGCCAATATCGAATATTGGACAGTCCAATATTGGGATCAGGCGAGGGTCAGTCCGACATCGACATTGCCGCGCGTCGCGTTCGAGTACGGGCAGATGCTGTGCGCCGTATCGACCAGTTTCTGCGCATCGGCGGGGTCGACACCCGGCAGCGCGACTTGCAGGTCGGCGGTGATACCGAACCCGCCCGCCGCACGCGGGCCGATGCCGACCGTGGCAGTCACCGCGACGTCGGCGGGTACCTTGGTCCCCAATTGCTGTCCGGCGACCTTCAGCGCGCCGATGAAGCAGGCGGCATAGCCGGCTGCGAACAACTGCTCCGGATTGCTGCCGTCGCCGCCGGCACCGCCCAGTTCGCGCGGGGTCGACAGCTTGACGTCGAAGCGACCGTCCTCGCTGCGGGCATGGCCTTCGCGACCGCCGGTGGCGGTCGCGGTGGTGCTGTACTTCACGTCGACGGACATTCTGCTCACTCCATTATTTATCGCGATAACTATCTAAGCATGCGCGTGCTTTCTGTCCAGAAATATTTATCGCGACAATGAAACCTGATATGCCGGTGCCATGACCGATCCCCTGCCCCTCGACGACCAGCTCTGCTTCTCGCTCTATGCCGTGACGATCGCGATCAACCGCACATACAAGCCGATGCTCGACCGACTGGGCATCACCTACCCCCAGTTCCTCGTCCTGATGACGCTGAGCGATGCCGAGGAGGGCCGGACGATCGGCGCGATCGCGGATCGGCTGGCGCTGGAGCCGAGCACGATCACGCCGCTCGCCAAGCGGATGGAGGCAGCGGGGTTGGTCACTAGGGTGCGTAATCCGGCCGATGAACGACAGGTGCGGGTATGCCTGACCGAAGCGGGCCGGACGCGCTGGGCCGAAAGTGGCTGCCTCGCGCCGATGATCGTCGCGCGCAGCGGCATGGCGCCCGAACGGCTCGCCGCGTTGAATGCCGAAGTCACCGCGCTACGGTCGGCTTTGGCCAAGGCATTGACCTGATTACCCCTTGGCCGCTCGGGTGCCAGAACATATATTGAACGCATGGCGCAACTCGACACTCGTGAGAAGCTGGCGATCCTGGCCGATGCTGCCAAATATGACGCATCGTGCGCGTCGTCGGGCACTGCCAAGCGCAATTCGCGCGACGGCAAGGGGATCGGGTCGACCGAAGGCATGGGTATCTGCCACGCCTATGCGCCCGATGGCCGCTGTATCTCGCTTCTGAAAATATTGTTGACGAACAGCTGCATCTTCGACTGTCATTATTGCATCAACCGCAAATCGTCGAACGTCCGCCGCGCCCGATTCACTGCACAGGAAGTCGTGGCGCTGACGCTCAGCTTCTATCGCCGCAACTATATCGAGGGATTGTTCCTGTCGTCGGGGATCATTGGATCGTCCAACTACACGATGGAGCAGATTGTCGAGGTCGCACGGTCGCTGCGCGAGGATCATGACTTTCGCGGCTATATTCATCTTAAGACCATTCCCGACGCCGACCCCGAACTGGTCCATCTCGCAGGCGTCTATGCCGACCGGGTGTCGATCAACGTCGAACTGCCGACTGTCGGCGGTCTGAAGCGGTTGGCGCCGGAGAAGTCGGGGACGCAGATCGAAGGAGCGATGAAAGACGTCGCCCATGCGATCGAGGACGGACGCGACGCGCGCAAACGATACAAGTCCGCGCCGAAATTCGCGCCGGCGGGACAGTCGACGCAGATGATCGTCGGCGCCGACGCCGCGACCGACAGCGACATCGTCGGCAAGGCGGCGACGCTGTACGATCGCTTCTCGCTCCGACGCGTCTATTATTCGGCATTCAGCCCGATCCCGGAGGCGTCAGCGGTACTGCCGCTGCAACGCCCGCCGCTGATGCGCGAGCATCGGCTGTACCAGTCGGACTGGCTGATGCGCTTCTATGACTATCGCCCCGACGAAGTGCGCGCGGCGGCGGACGACGCGACCGGGATGCTGCCGCTCGATATCGACCCCAAGCTTGCCTGGGCGCTGAAGTTTCGCGATCGCTTTCCAGTCGATGTGAACCGCGCGCCGCGCGAGATGCTGTTGCGCGTGCCGGGGTTGGGGGTGAAGGCGGTCAACGCGATCTTGACCGCGCGGCGCTGGCGGCGGTTGGCGCTGGCCGATGTCGCGCGACTGACGGTATCGATCGCCAAGCTCCGGCCGTTCATCGTCGCCGATGACTGGCGGCCGGTCGTCCTGTCCGACCGCGCCGAATTACGGCCGGTGGTGGCGCCGAAGAAGGCGGACCAGATGGAGCTGTTCGGCTGACGGTGAAAACCGCTCGCAAGAGAAACCTCCATCCATCGCCGCCGTTGGTCTGGCCGAACCAGCAAAGGAATTTCCAATGGCCGACGCCCGCATCTATGCCGACCTGAAGGCCGATCACGACCGGCACCGCGACCTGTTGAAGCGCATCGACGCGGCGAACGGCAACGAGCGTGCCGAACTGTTCGAGGAATTCCGCGTCGAGGTGTCGGCCCATGCCGCCGCCGAGGAGGAGGCGCTGTACGCGACCATGCTCGCCAATCCCGACCTGCGCGACGACGCACGGCATTCGGTGTCCGAGCATAAGGAAATCGACGATTATCTGGGCGAAATCGCAAAGCTCGATCCGGCGAGCAACGAGTGGAACCAGCGCTTCGCCGAGATGCGGCACCGTTACGAACATCATATCGACGAGGAGGAGGAAGAAATGTTCCCCGCCGCCGCCGAGGAACTGAGCGATGCCGAGGAAGCACGCATCGCCAAGGTGTTCGAGGAGCGCAAGCCGAAGGAACTGGAGATCGCGGAGTCGTCCGAGGCAGGCGACGATCGCGACTGATGCGCGTCGCGGCGCTGGCGGCGGCGGACGATTTCGACGGGTGGCGCGATGCCGCCCGGTCGCTCGCCGCGCAGCGCGTCGCACCGTCGGAGGTGGTGTGGCAGGTCGGCGACCTGCCCACCGACCTGTTCGGCGACGAGGCGATCGTCGATAGCAACGCCCCCGCCCCGCGCGTGCCGCGGGCGTTCATCGATCTGGCGCGGACAGTGGCGATGCATGCCGATCCCGAGCGGTTCGCGCTGCTCTATGCAATGCTCACCCGCCTGATCGCCGAGCCGCGGCTGATCGACGACAAGGCCGATCCGGCGATGCGGCGGCTGGAGGAGATGGCGAAGGCGGTACGGCGCGACATCCACAAGATGCGGGCGTTCCTGCGTTTCCGTGAGGTGGAGGAGGATGGGGCGACCCGCTTCGTCGCGTGGTTCGAACCCGAGCATCACATCGTCCGGCACAACGCCCGCTTCTTCGTCGACCGGTTCGCGGCGATGCGCTGGTCGATCCTGACGCCGGAGGTTTCGCTGCACTGGGATGGCGAGACGCTGAACGAAGGGCCGGGCGGGACCAAGGCCGATGCACCCGATGGCGACCCGGTCGAGGAAGTCTGGAAGACCTATTACGCATCGATCTTCAATCCCGCGCGGTTGAAGAAGGGCGCGATGCTCAAGGAAATGCCGCGCAAATACTGGAAGAACATGCCCGAAACCGCGCTGGTCCCGGCGCTGATCGCGGGGGCACAGGCACGTGAGGCGGCGATGATCGAGACGGCACGAGCTACACCGGGCGGCAACAGCGAAGCGGCATGGACGGCGCTGCGCGACGAAGCGGCGGGGTGCCAGCGCTGCCCGCTATGGCAGCCAGCGACGCAGACGGTGTTCGGCGAGGGGCCGGTCGATGCCGAGATGATGGTCGTCGGCGAGCAGCCGGGCGATCAGGAGGATCTGGCCGGGCGACCGTTCGTGGGGCCGGCCGGACAGGTGTTCGACCGGGCGATGGCGCAGGCCGGCATCGACCGGTCGCGGGTCTATGTCACCAACGCGGTCAAGCATTTCAAATTCGAACCGCGCGGGAAACGGCGCATCCATGCCAAGCCCGGCGTCGGCGAGATCGACGCGTGCCGGTGGTGGATCGAGCAGGAGCGCGGCATATTGCGACCGCGGATGACGGTGGCGCTCGGCGCGACGGCGGCGCGGTCGCTGACCGGCAAGACGGTGACGATATCGCGCGAGCGCGGGCGGGTGCTGACGCTGGCCGATGGCGGGGCGGCGTGGATCACGGTACATCCGAGCTTCCTGCTGCGACTGCCGGATAAACTGCAGGCAGAAGAAGAGTTTGCGCGGTTCGTCGAGGATCTGAAGGGCGCGGCGGCGGCGATGGCGTGAGGCCAAAGTTCACAAAGTTCACACTTGCCGCGTGTTCGTCGCGATGCGCAGCCTCTCTCGAGTTGCACGTCATGCCAGCGGAGGCTGGCATCTCCCCGTTATAGCGCGGGGCAGGAGCCGCTGGAGGCCCCAGCCTTCGCTGGGGCGACGTTTGGAGCGGACAGTAGAAAGATCGTTTTTACGCGAAGGCGCGGAGTTCAAGAAAGGATTTGATCGCGCAAAGGCGCAAAGAGCGCAAAGGGGTCGTGGAGCAGGCGGCCGCGGCTTGTCTGGCGAAGCCCTTCTCCCGTTTTCTGCCTTGTAGGCGGAGAGCCGCTGCGCGGCGAGCACGCCCTCTTTGTGTCCTTTGCGCCTTTGCGCCTTTGCGCCTTTGCACCTTTGCGCGAAAACAATCTTCTTCGTGCCTTCGTGCCTTCGTGCCTCCGCGCCTTCGCGTGAACCCATCTCTACAGAATTACCCAACCGACCCCATGTAGGAAAATCATTCCGCCCTGGGATGCCACCAGGGTTCGGGACGCGGCAAGGTGATCGCGTCATGCTCGTCCGGCGCTTCGGCGATGGCGCGCAGGCGGTCGAGGTCTTCGGGCGTGTCGATGTCGATCAGTTCGGCAGGCGCGGTCACGACATGGCGGCCGGCGCGGACGAGGTCGCGGGCGCCGGCGTCCCCTTCCAGCGATTCGAGGAAGTCGAAGCGGCCCGCACCGAATACGGCCGGGGGACAGGGCTTGGTCCCGTCGCTCGACGCCACCACCGCATCCGCATCGTCGCGGGCGGTGTCGAGCAGGCGATAGACATGGGCGGCGGTGATGCGCGGCATGTCAGCCAAGGCGATCACCACGCCCTTCGCCCCCTTGGCCCGCGCCGCGCGCAAGCCGAGCTGGACCGAACGCGACATGCCGTCCGCCGGGGCTTCGTTGACGATCACATCGAACCCGCGCGAGGCGAAGTCGAGCGTCGTCCCGTCGATCACCGCGACCCGGCCGAGGAACGGGATCGCCTCCAAGGCGGTCGCGACATGATAGGCGACCGGTTTGTGCAGGAACGGTTGCGCCAGCTTGTCGGCATCGCCGAAGCGGCGCGAACGCCCCGCCGCCAGCAGGATCAGGACGGCATCTTCAGCGCGCATGAAAGCTCCTTACCATCGCCGCCGCGATCGACAGCGCGATTTCGGACGGGCCGATCGCCCCGATGTCCAACCCGACCGGGCCGTCGATCCGCTCCAGCCCCTGCGCGCCAACGGCGGACAGGCGTTCGAGCCGCGCGGCATGGCTGCGCCGCGATCCCAGCGCGCCGATATAGGCGGCGGGCGTCTTCAGCGCCTCGATCAGGGCGGGATCGTCGATCTTGATATCGTGGCTGAGCGTCACGACGGCGGTAGCGGCATCGGGCTTCAGCGCCTGCAACGCCTCGTCCGGCCAGCGATCGTCGAGGGTGACGCCGGGGAAACGCTCCTCGGTCAGGAAGCGCGCGCGCGGGTCGATGACGGTCGTGGCGATACCCAGTTCTCGCGCCATGCCGGCCAACCCCTGCGCGATCTGCACCGCACCGACGATCAGCAACCGGCGCGGCGGATCATAGCGGTTGGCGAAGGCACCATCGACCGTACCGACCGTGGTGCGGCCGGTGGTGCGGTCGGTCGACAGGGTGATCGCCCGGCCCTCCGCCCCGGCCGCGTCGATTGCGTCGAACAGTTCGGGATCGAAGCCTTGCCGGTCGACACGCTGGACCATCACCTCGATCTCCCCGCCACAGGGCAGGCCGACTTCCCATGCGGCGGCGTCCGCCACGCCGTAACGCTTGATGACGAAGGGGGCGCCGGCGATCACGTCGGCAGCGGTGGCAAGGATGTCGCTTTCGACGCAGCCGCCCGACACCGATCCTTCGAAGCGGCCGTCCTGATGCACGAGCATATGGCTGCCGCGCGGACGGGGCGCGGAGCCCCAGGTGGAGGTGACAGTCGCCAGCGCGAGCGGGGCGCCGGCCCAGTCGCGGGCAGCGGTCAGGATAGTGTCGTTATCGGCCATGATGTTCCGATGATGGGGGAATTTCGGCGTGGTGACCAGTGGGTGGATGTGCTCCCCCGCCACGGTCGTCATTCCAGCGAAGGCTGGGATCTCCCCGTGGCGTCGCGCAACGCTGGAGCCGAGGAAGACCCCAGCCTGCGCTGGGGTGACGGTTAGTTCAAGGAGCGCAGCATCAGATCACGTCAAGCACCAGTCCGCGTGCCTTGGCTTCCTCCGCGCCGATATACCAGTTGGCCGGAGCCTTCTCGACCAGTTCCTCGAACGGGACCTGCGATCCGGCAACGATTGCGCGGAAGCCCTCTTCCTCGATCTCGACCGAGGTCTCGATCTCGTGCAGCTTGGCCTTCAGCGTCGCGACCAGCATCTTGAGCGGGCCGGACAATTCGATGGTGCTGGTCATCTGCCGCTCGTGCAGCATCAGGCGCGTGCCCTTGGTCAGGAAGCGCTTGTCGACCGGAAAGGCGGACATGAAGGTCGAGCCGGCGGAATAGACCGCGACCTTGCCGAGGAACAGCGCCTCGCGCCCGGTATAGTCGCGCAGCAGGCGGATATCGTCGCCCATCGCGCGGGCGACTTCGGGATCGCCACCAAGTGTCGAGATCGACACGACCAGCGGACCGTCGGTCGGCGCATTCTGCACCTGGTTGCGGAAATTCTCGTACATCGCATGGTCGACCGGTCCGGCGAGATGGACGTGCGGGCGGGCGAGCAACGGGTAATCGTTGACGTTGGTGTCGGGCATGGCGGGAGTCCCCCTGTTGTGGTCGGCGGCGGTAACCGGGGGAGCGGGGGTTGGTTCCGGGTTTTCGGGAATTGATTCACGTAAAGGCGCAAAGGGCGCGAAGCGAAGAGGGATTCGTGCGGAGGCGCGGAGGGGGTCATCCGGAGCTACCCGTTCGTGCCGCGGCACGTAGGAATACATTGTCGATCGTAGAACGGGTCTTCCGACCAACTACGTCACCCCAGCGCAGGCTGGGGTCATTGCCGATCCGTCGGGGCAGGAGCCGCGGGAGACCCCGGCCTGCGCGAGACCTTTGCGAAAGCCTCGATCGTCAACCTTTGACGTACCCCCGCGCAGGCGGGGGCTCAGGGTTCCAAGCGCAAGCGGTTGTTTTGCTTGGCATTGGCCCCCCGCCTGCGCGGGGGTACGGCAAGTATGCGGCGTAGCGCCCGGACTTTCGCAGAGGTCTCGCCTTCGCCGGGTGACGTGCGGGTCGGGGGGATCGCCTGGCAAGGCGCCGCGATCGCATCACCTCTGCGTCTCCGCGTCTCGGCGCGAACCTCTACCTGTATCTTCGACGGCTTCCGAAACGAAAAAGGGCGACCGGCCACCAAGCCGATCGCCCTTTCCGAACCAAGGAAGCCGAGTTCAGTAAACCCGCTTCTTCGGCTTGATATACTCGACCTCGTCGGTCAGCGTGTAGTCGTGCACCGGCCGGTAATCGATCGCGGTCATGCCGCCATTGCCGCCCCAGCCGTCGAACGACGCGATGGTGTGCTTCATCCAGTTGGCGTCGTCGCGATCGGGGAAATCCTCGTTCACATGCGCGCCGCGGCTTTCCTTGCGGTTCTGCGCCGAACGGATCGTCACCATTGCCTGCGCCAGCAGATTGTCGAGTTCAAGCGTCTCGACCAGATCGGTGTTCCAGATCAGCGACTTGTCGGTGACGTTCACATCGGCGAACGAACGATAGATATCGTCCATCATCGTCACGCCTTCGTTCAGCAGCGCGTCGTCGCGGAACACGGCGCAATGCTTCTGCATCGTCTTCTGCATGGCGAGGCGAATCTGCGCGGTAGGCTTGCTGCCGCTGGCGTTGCGGAACTTGTCGAGGCGCGCGAGCGCGAGGTCGGCCGAATCCTTGGGCAGCGGCTTATGCGGGGTGTTGGGCTTCAAGGTTTCCTTCAGCCGCAGGCCGGTCGCGCGGCCGAACACGACCAGATCGATCAGCGAGTTGGAGCCGAGGCGGTTGGCGCCGTGCACCGACACGCAGGCCGCTTCGCCGACCGCGAACAGGCCCGGCACGACCGCATCGGGGTTGCCGTCCCGGATGGTGACGACTTCGCCGTGATAGTTACACGGAATGCCGCCCATGTTGTAATGGACCGTCGGGGTCACGGGCAGCGGCTGGCGGGTCAGGTCGACACCGGCGAAGATCTTGCCGGTTTCGGTGATGCCCGGCAGGCGTTCGGCCAGCACCTTCGGATCGATATGGTCGAGGTGCAGGAAGATATGGTCGCCGTCCTTGCCGACGCCACGCCCTTCGCGCATCTCCATCGCCATCGACCGACTGACGACGTCGCGCGAGGCGAGGTCCTTGGCCGAGGGGGCGTAGCGTTCCATGAACCGCTCGCCGTCCTTGTTGGTCAGATAGCCGCCCTCGCCGCGTGCGCCCTCGGTGATGAGCACGCCCGCGCCGTAGATGCCGGTCGGGTGGAACTGGACGAATTCCATGTCCTGGAGCGGCAGGCCGGCGCGCAGCACCATGCCGCCGCCATCGCCGGTGCAGCTATGCGCCGAGGTCGCCGAGAAATAGCAGCGGCCATAGCCGCCGGTCGCCAGCACCACCGAATGCGCGCGGAAACGGTGGATCGACCCGTCTTCCATGCAGAGCGCGATCACGCCACGGCAGACCTTGCCCTCGGGCGTGTCCTCCATGATCAGGTCGAGCGCGAAATATTCGATGAAGAAGTCGGCGTCATACTTTAGCGACTGCTGGTACAGCGCGTGGAGCATGGCGTGGCCGGTACGGTCGGCGGCGGCGCAGGTGCGCTGTACCGGCGGGC
Source organism: Sphingomonas sp. BL-S-05 (assembly GCF_055521695.1). Lineage (NCBI taxonomy): Bacteria > Pseudomonadati > Pseudomonadota > Alphaproteobacteria > Sphingomonadales > Sphingomonadaceae > Sphingomonas > Sphingomonas sp. BL-S-05. Next base: position 2,599,942 of record NZ_CM145499.1, read on the forward strand.
CTTCGCCCATATTCTGCATATGGCCGCCGAACGGGCGCTGATAGATCGTCCCGTCCTCGTTGCGGCTGAATGGCACGCCGGCATGTTCCAGCTCGATCACCGCCGCCGGGGCTTCGCGGACCATATATTCGATCGCGTCCTGGTCGCCGAGCCAGTCCGACCCCTTGACCGTGTCGTACATGTGCCACGTCCAGTGATCGGGCGTGTTGTTGCCGAGCGATGCGGCGATGCCACCCTGCGCCGCGACGGTGTGCGAGCGGGTCGGGAACACCTTGGTGATGCAGGCGGTCTTCAACCCTGCCTCGGCGCTGCCCATGGTGGCGCGCAGGCCCGAACCACCTGCACCCACGACGACGACGTCATAGGTGTGGTCGATGATCTTGTAAGCGTCGGTGGCCATTATTCGGGCGTCCCGGTGAAAGCGATGCGGAGGATCGAGAAGGCGGCGAGCAGCCAGCCCGCGCCATAGACGAGGTTGAGCACGACCAGCGCGACGACGCGCGTTTCGTCATGCTGGTAATCCTCGATCACGGTCTGCAACCCCATCTTGGCATGGTAGAAGACCGAGGTGGCGAGCAGCAGCAGCGGCACCGCGCCCCAGGCCGACGACACCCAGCCATAGACGGTGTCGTAATCATAGGACGGCAGCAGCGCGAGCGAGAGGACGAACCACAGCATCAGGACGAGGTTCGAGATCGCCGTCAGCCGTTGATGCCAGAAATGATGCGCGCCGGCCTTTGCCGATCCGAGGCCGCGGACGCGGCCGATGCTGGTTCCGTTACCCATTACTGCTTCCCCACCAGCAGCCACGCCCACAGCGCCGCAGTGGCGCAGACGGCGAAGACGATCGTCGCGACCGCCGAATTGCGGTTGCCGTTCAGTTCGAAATTGGCGCCGATATCCATGAAGAAGTGGCGGACACCGTTGCCGATATGCTGGAACAGCGCGAAGCTGAGGCCGATGCCGACGACATAGCCGACCAACGCGAACGGCCCGGTGAACCACGACAGGAACCGCGCATAGCTGTCCTCGCCGCCGGCCAGCGCCGCCAGCCACCATACGAACAGCGCAAGGCCGACCGTGCCCATCGCGACACCGGTCGCACGGTGCAGGATCGACACCAGCATATTGGGACCCCAGCGCCAAATCTGAAGATGCGGCGATGTCGGGCGGGCTTTCGGGCGGACCATGGCCAAGTCGGGCGTTCCTCAGGCAGTGCGACCGCGCGCAAATGCGGTCTTCCAGCGATTGTCGCCTATCTACGCACCCCACCCGCCGATGCAAGTGCGCATCCGCGAAACGGCATTCCGCATACGGGTGGTCAACGGACTGTTAACGCCTGCCCGGTACCAACGGCGCTGCGCATCGGTCCAGCGGACCACGTCGCGCAGGGGAACAGGGGATTCGCAACGTGCCGACCAAGACACTTCCTGCAGCCGAAAGCGTCAGCCGGACGATCGATTTGCAGGAGCGCCTTCGGCTGTTCAACATCTCGTCGGCCGATGTCGACGCCGCGCGCGCGCTGTGGAAGGTCATCGAACCCGAAGCGAACCTGATCGCCGCCGCGCATTTCGACCAGTCGCAAAAGGTCGGCGGGCGCAACAGCATGTCGAACGACTATGCGCGGATGATCGAACTGGGCGTGAATTATCTGCGCAACCGCTTCACCAACCTCGCCGGGCTCGCCTGGGTCGAGTCGTGCGAACGGACGATCGCCCGGGCGTTTTCGAACGACGTGCCGCTGACCGCGATCCTGTCGATGGGCGATGCCGGCGCCCGCACGATGCTGGAGGTGTTGCGTCGCGGGATCGACGACGAAACCGGCTTCCGCGATGCCGCCGAACTGCTGTTCCGGCTGCGCTCGCTGGAATGCGAAGTGTTCGTGTCGCTCTACAATGCCTATGCGCAATATGACCTGCAGGGCTCGCGCGACCGGCTGGCGCATGAATTCCGCGACAATATCGGCGCGACCGTCGAACGCGCGAGCCGCGAGAGCGATTCGCTGCGCGTCCATGCCACCCGCACCTCGGCCAGTGCGCGCGGGATGCTGGGCAAGGCGTCCGAAGTCGCCGCCGCCGCCGAACAATCGGCCGTCGCGATGCGCGAGGCGGCCGCCACCGCCGCCGGGCTGATCCGCGCGATCGAGGACGCCCGGACCGAAGTGGAGGCCGCTGCCGAGATCGCCACGCGCGCATCCGTTCAGGCGGGTACCGCGGTCGGCATGTCCGAAACGCTGTCGGATCATGCCAAGTCGATCGAATCGATCCTCGGCCTGATCCGCGACATCGCCGGACAGACGAACCTGCTCGCGCTCAACGCCACGATCGAAGCGGCCCGTGCGGGCGATGCCGGTCGCGGCTTCGCGGTGGTGGCGCAGGAGGTGAAGAGCCTCGCCAGCCAGACCGCGCGCGCGACCGACGACATCGCCGCCAAGATCGCGGCGATCCAGGCGGCGACGCGTTCGACCGTCGAAACCAATGCATCGATCCGCGCGACCGTCAGCGAGGTGCAGGAAAGCGCCAACCGCATTCGCGGCGCGATGGAGGTGCAGGCACAGACCGTGACCGCCATCACCGCCGCGGTAGACGAAACCGCATTGGCCGCCGATTCGATGTCGTCGACCATCGCCACGATCCGCGAGGATACCGAAACCGTCGCGTCGGAAATCGACCGCGTCGGCGACGGCTTCACCGCGCTCGACGGCGAACTGGGGTCGCTGAAGACCAGCACGGTCGATTTCATCGGCAAGGTCGCCGCATAGGGACAATAGCGGTGCGGGCGGACCGGGGCGCGTCGCCCCGTTGCCCCCTGCTCCGCCGCCGCCTACACGGCGGGGCATGGCTCATATTCTCCTGACCGGCGGATCGCGCGGGATCGGTGCGGCGATCGCCGACCGGCTGCGCGATGCCCATAGCATTGCCGTCCAGTCGACCGGTGGCGACCTGCCCGCCGATTTCGCCGATCCCGCCGCGCCCGCCGATCTTTGGGGCCGCGCGCTCGATCGGCTGGACGGGCGGATCGACATCCTGATCAACAATGCCGGCGTGTTCGAGGCGAACCCGATCGACCAGTCAGACGACGACTGGGTCGCGGCATGGGAGCGGACGCTGCGCATCAACCTGACCGCCGCGGCCGAGCTCAGCCGGCTGGCGGTGCGCCACTGGCAAGAGCAGGGCATTCCCGGCCGCATCGTCAACATCGCCAGCCGCGCCGCGCACCGGGGCGATTCGCCCGCGCACTGGCATTATGCCGCGGCCAAGGCCGGCATGGTCGCGATGACCAAGACCATCGCCCGTGCCTATGCCCAGGAGGGCATTCTCGCCTTCGCCATCTGTCCCGGCTTCACCATGACCGGCATGGCCGAGGATTATGTGGCGAGTCGCGGTGGCGACAAGCTGCTGGCCGACATTCCGCTCGGCCGGGTGGCGATGCCGGAGGAAGTGGCGGTGATGGCGGCGTTCTGCGCGACCGACGCGCCCGAATCGATGACCGGCGCGGTGCTGGACGTCAACGGCGCGAGCTATGTCCGATGAGCTGGAAACTGACCCTGCCCTGCACCCGCGCCGAGGCCGAGGCGATCGATGCCGCCGAGGATTTCGGCATCGATCCGGCACCCGTGCTGATGACGACCGAGACGGTCGAGGACGATACCGAGACGTGGCGGCTCGATGCCTATTTCGAGGCCGAACCGGACGAAGCCGCCATCGCCGCGATCAGCGCATTGGTGCCCAGTGCCGCCGGCCAGGCGCCGCAGATCGAGGCGCTGGGCGATGAGGACTGGGTGACGATGAGCCAGGCCGGGCTGGAGCCGCTGTCGGTCGGGCGCTTCTATGTCCACACCGCCGCGCAGACGGGCGACGTGCCGGCGGGCAAGCGGGCGTTCCTGATCGATGCCGGCCGGGCGTTCGGTACCGGGCATCACGAGACGACCAGCGGCTGTCTGGCGATGCTCGACCGGCTGGCGGGCGAGACGTTCGGCAACGCGATCGACTTGGGCACCGGCACGGGGTTGCTCGCATTCGCGGCGCGCGAATTGTGGCCCGAGGCGCGGGTGATCGCGACCGATATCGATCCGGTGGCGATCGACGTGACCGCCGAGAATGCGCGGCTGAATGCGGTCGAGCGGGTCGAGCTGGTGGTCGCCGATGGCGCGCTGTCGGACGCGATCACGGCGGCGGCGCCCTATGATCTGCTCATCGCCAACATATTGGCGGGGCCGTTGATTTCGATGGCGCCCGAGGTGGCGGCGATCGCCGCGCCGGGGGCGACGATCGTGTTGGCCGGGCTGCTGGAAACGCAGCGCGGCGACGTGGTCGCGGCCTATGCGGCGTGCGGCTGCGCGCTCGAAGAAGTCGACCGGCGCGGCGACTGGAGCGTGTTGCGGTTGACGGCGGGGGCGGAGCGATTCGTACCGACCGGGCCGATCGATCCGAAGGGCCGCGACGGCTGGGCGTTGGACCTCTGAAATCCTCCCCGTGCCGGGGAGGATTTAGGGTTTGGACCTCGCATAATGCTGCGTGCCTTCGGTTAGCACGACATCCTCGGGCAGGATTTCATCCACCGCGATCTCGCGCTCGTCCCGAATCGCGTCGTACACCGGCGCGAAGTCGGTCTCGACGGTCAGCCGCAGCAGTTCGTCGAAGCTGGGGATGACGAAATAGGTCTGCTGGAAATCGTCGATCCGGTAATCGGTGCGCATGACGCGCGCCAGATCGAGCATGATCCGGTTGGGACTGGGATCGTCGAGCGAGAAGCGGGTTTCCGACGCGCTCGACACGATGCCCGCGCCATAGATGCGCAAGCCATCGGCTTCCTGCACCAGCCCGAATTCGACCGTGTACCAATAGAGCCGCGCCAGTTGCTTGAGCGAGCCGAGTTCGAGCGCCCGCAACCCGCCGCGACCATAGGCCGCGAGATAATCGGCGAACACCGGATCGGCGAGCATCGGCACATGGCCGAACACGTCGTGGAAGACGTCGGGTTCCTGCAGATAATCGAGCTGGTCGGGGCGGCGGATGAAATTGCCGGCGACGAAGCGGCGATTGGCCATATGGGTGAAGAACACGTCGTCGGGCACCAGTCCCGGCACCGCGACGACGCGCCAGCCGGTCAGCGCCTCCAGCCGGTCGGACAGTTCCTCGAAATCGGGAATGCCGGATTCGGACAGTTTCAATGCGTCCAGCCCTCTCAGGAACGCATCCGACGCACGGCCGGGCAGCAATTGCATCTGCCGCGCATATAGCGTGTCCCAGGTGGCGTGATCCTCGGCGCTATAAGCGCCCCATCCCTGCGGGATCGTCCAGTCGGCATTGGCGCCCTCGGGCGGGCGGTCGAGCACATGGGTATCGCTGGCCATCCGCAAATAGTAGCATGGGAAACGATGCTACGGAAATGGTCCCTTCGATTGTCCGGTCTGGTGAGCGGAATGCTGCTGATCGTGCTCGGCTATTTTCTTGCCGGACTGATCGGCGGGGCGATCCCGGCCGGATCGGGCGAGCTGCTGCCCGAACAAGGCATCCGCATCTATGTCGAGGATAACGGCATCCATACCGGCATCGTGCTGCCCAAACATGCCGCCGGCCAGTCGTTCGACGATCTGGTACGGGCGAGCGATCTGGCCGATCCGCGCTATGCCGGCCATGGCTGGCTGTCGATCGGCTGGGGCGAGCGCGGCTTCTATCTCGGCACGCCGACCTGGGCGGATGTGAAGCCGGCAACGATCCTTGCCGCCGCGACCGGCAGCGATGCGGTGGTAATGCATGTCGGCCATCTGCCCGAACCGGCCGGCGAGGCCGGCGTCTATCCGGTAACGCTGTCGCCCGACCAGTATCGCCGGCTGGTCGCGTTCATCCGCGCGAGCTTTGCCGAGGGACCGTCGGTGCATGGCTATGGACCGTCCGACGCCTTCTACGCCGCACGCGGGCGCTATAGCGCGATCCAGACCTGCAATGCGTGGACCGGCGCGGCGCTGCGCGCGGCGGGGGTGCCGATGGGGGCATGGACGCCGTTTCCGGTGACGGTTACGTCATGGCTGTGACCAGCCTCGCCCCGCCGCCGATCGGACGCTTCGTGATCGAGACGCCGCGCGCCGCGATCGCGCTGGCGGGGGTGCCGTTCGGCTGGCGGCGCGCGCTGGACGGTGCGCCGCGCGCAAGGGGCGAGCCGGTGATGGTGCTGCCTGGATTGTTCAACAGCGATCGGTCGAATGTGCTGATGCGCCGCTATCTTCGCACGCTCGGCCATGACGCGCATGGCTGGGAACTGGGGCGCAATTTCGGGCAGCGCAGTATCGGGGCGGACGGCGCCGACCTGTTCGCACGGATCGATGCCGTCGCGCAGGCGAGCGGGCGGCCGGTGGCGCTGGTCGGGGTCAGCCTGGGCGGGATCATGGCGCGCTTCGCGGCGCATCGCCGGCCCGATCTGGTCGAACAGGTGGTGACGGTCGCCAGCCCCTATGCCGGGCCGGCGCGGTCGACCCATGTCTGGCGGCTGTACGAATGGATCAGCGGCGAGTCGGTCGACGATCCAGCGGTGCTGGCACTGGCCGAGGAGGTTCGCCGCCCCCTGCCCGTCCCCGCCACCGCGATCTGGAGCGCCAGCGACGGGCTGGTAAACGGCATGGGCTGCCATGTGCCGGGCGAACCGGGCTGTCGCGCGGTCGAGGTGGTGAGCAGCCATTATGGCGTGCAGACGCGGCTGGTAGTGCTACGCGCGGTGGCGGAGGCGCTGGCGAGGAATCGGTAGTTCCGGTCGCCCCTCACCACGAACGTCACCCTGGCGAAGGCCGGGGTCTCCTAGTTGCCGGGCGGGACAGGAGCCGCGAGAGACCCCAGCCTGCGCTGGGGTGACGATTGGAACAGGAAGCGGCCCGCTTCCCTCAATCGTCGTCGCGCTCGCGCCGCCGCCGCGCTTCTTCCTTGCGCATTTCGCGGCCTTCGCGGGCTTCCTTCTTGCGCATCTTGCGGCCGTAATTGCGGTCGGCCTCCGACTGGCTGGTCGTCGTCCAGTCGATCACCTGCGCACCCGCACGGACCGGCGCGGTCGCGACGTTCCATACGGTGCTGACACAGCCCCCGGTCAGCGGCGCCAGCGCCAGCATCACCCACCCCAATCGCATGCGTCGTCCTTCAATATGGTTTGTCGCGGATCTGCGCCCCGATTAACGGAAAATCGGTGAAGAAACCATCGACGCCCGCCGCAACCGCGCCGGCAATCTCCTGCCCTACCCGGCCATGGGCTTCCGGGCCGCCGGGTACGCGATAGGCTTCGGGAAGGAAGGCGTTTTCGGCGCGATAGGTCCAGGGGTGGACGCGCAAGCCCGCGACATGCGCGTCATGGACCAATGGCTTGCCCGCGCCGACCATCGATTTGTTCGGCCCGATCCCGAAAGCATAGGTCGCCACCGCCTTCAGCCCCGCAGGAGTCGCCATCGTCCGGTAGCTATCGACCGCATGGTCGGCCGGGCCGCCCTCCGCGTCCATCAACTGGATCAGGCGGATACCGGTCAGCTTCTTCAGCGCCTTCAGGTTGTCGACTTCGAACGACTGGATAAACACCGGCGCCTGTGCGCTGTCCCACCCGGCGGCACGCAGTTCGCGAACGAGATGCGCTTCCATCGGATGGCCGATCGACGCGAAATAGCTCGGATGTTTGGTTTCGGGATAGATGCCGATCGTCCGCCCGGTCTGCGCGGTCGCGCGCTTGGCGAGCGCGATCACCTCGGCCAGCGTCGGGATCGGCTGTTGACCGTCATAGCGGGTGTTGTCGGGGCGAAGCTGCGGCAGGCGTTCCTTCGCGCGCAGCGTGCGCAGTTCGGCGAGCGTGAAATCCTCGGTAAACCAGCCGGTGATCGATTGCCCGTCGATCGTCTTCGTCGTGCGCCGGGCGGCGAATTCGGGATGGGCGGCGACGTCGGTCGTGCCCGAAATCTCGTTTTCGTGGCGGGCGACGAACACGTCGTCCTTGGTCAGCACCAGATCGGGTTCGATGAAATCGGCACCCTGTTCGATCGCCAGTTCGTATGCGGCAAGCGTATGTTCGGGCCGCGATCCGCTGGCGCCGCGGTGCGCGATCACGATCGGCGTCGCATCCAGCGGTCGTTCGTCTGTCATCGCGCCTGCTCCCAACATCGCCGCCAATACCAACCCCAACATCTGCGATCCCTTCGCAAGAGGAAACCGTTTCGATCGCGAACGTTAGCCGCATTGACCAACGGAGCGCCGACCCATGCATTTCACCATCAACGGCCAGCCGCATCAGGCGGAGGTGGATATTCGCACCACCCTGCTCGACCTGCTGCGCGAACATCTTTCGCTCACCGGCAGCAAGAAGGGCTGCGACCATGGCCAATGCGGGGCGTGCACCGTGCTGGTGAACGGCCGCCGCCTCAATTCCTGCCTCACGCTCGCCGTGATGCATCAGGATGACGAGATCGTGACGATCGAGGGGCTGGGGTCGCCCGAAAAGCTGCACCCGCTCCAGGCGGCGTTCGTCAAGCATGACGGGTTCCAGTGCGGCTATTGCACGCCGGGCCAGATTTGTTCGGCGGTCGGCATGCTCGACGAGGTCGAGAAGGGCTGGCCGAGCCATGTCAGTGCCACGCTCGACGATCCCGATTTCACCGATGACGAAATCCGCGAAAGGATGAGCGGCAATCTGTGCCGCTGTTCGGCCTATCCCAACATCGTCGATGCGATCCGCGAGGTCGCCGACGCCAAACAAACGGCACAGGCGGAGGCAGCGGAATGAAACTGTTCGACTATGCCAAGGCCGACAGCGCCGAAGCCGCCGTCCGCGAGGGCGCCGATCGTGATACCAAGTTCATCGCGGGCGGGACCAACCTGCTCGACCTGATGAAGCTGCAGGTCGAAACGCCCGCGCGGCTGGTCGATATCAGCCGCCTGCCGCTGAACGATATCGAGGAGATCGATGGCGGCGGGGTACGGATCGGGGCGCTGGTGCCCAATTCCGACCTCGCGGCCGATCCGATCATCCGCGAACGCTATGAGGTGCTCAGCCGCGCGCTGCTGGCCGGAGCGTCGGGACAGTTGCGCAACAAGGCGTCGACCGGCGGCAACCTGCTGCAACGGACGCGCTGCTATTATTTCTACGAGACGGCGGCGCGCTGCAATAAGCGGGTGCCGGGATCGGGCTGCGACGCGCAGGAGGGGTTCAACCGGATTCTCGCCGTGCTCGGCACCAGCGAGCATTGCATCGCGACGCATCCCAGCGACATGGCGGTGGCGATGCGCGCACTCGACGCGACGATCGTGACGCTGGGCAGCGATGGCGAGCGGCGGCGCATTCCGATCGGCGACTTCTACCGCTTGCCGGGCGACACGCCCGATATCGAGAATGTGCTGCGAGCCGGCGAACTCATCACCCATGTCGAACTGCCGCCCGCGCCGGCGGGCAGGCAGACCTATCGCAAGGTGCGCGACCGCGCCTCCTATGCGTTCGCACTGGTGTCGGTCGCCGGCATCGTCGGGCAGGAGGACGGCAAGATTTCCTCGGCGCGGCTTGCCTTTGGCGGGCTCGGCCCGATGCCGTGGCGCGACACCGCCGTCGAGAACCTGCTGATCGGACAGGCACCGTCCGACGCGCTGTTCGGGGAGGCCGCCGACCTGTTGCTGCGCGATGCCAAGGGCTTTGGCAGCAACGATTTCAAGATCCCTCTGACCCGGCGCACGCTGATCGCGACGCTGCGGGAGTTGACCGCATGACTACCAACGCACTGCGCATGGACAAGCCCGTCGAGCAGAGCCTGCTCGATACAGGCGTACAGGGCATCATCGGCAAGGGGATCGAGCGGATCGACGGGCCGTTAAAGGTCGCCGGACAGGCAACCTATTCGGCCGAGTACGACTTTCCGAACCTTGCCTATGGTTTCCTGGTTCGCGCCACCTTTCCCGCCGGCACGATCACGGCGATCGATGCCGAGGGTGCCAAGGCGCTACCCGGCGTGGTCGACGTCGTCGTCGACCTGAAAACGTTCATCCGCAACGCCCAGCAGGGCGGCGAGACCGGTGCGCCGACGCAGGGAGTCAAGGACGTCGCCTATTTCGGCGAGCCGGTCGCGATCGTCGTGGCGGAAAGCTATGAGATCGCGCGCGACGCCGCACAACTGGTCGCGGTGCGTTACGAACCGACCGAGGGCGTGTTCACCTTCGAGGATCAGGTCGGCGCCGCCAAGAAGCCGCCCGAAGGGACGATTCCGCCCTATCACAGCCAGGGCGACCTCGACGCCGCGATGGCCGACGCCGCTTTCACCATCGACAATGTGTGGCGCACCCCGTCGCAAAATTCGGCGGCGATGGAGCCGCACGCGTCGATCGCGCTATGGGACGATGACGGGCTGACGCTGTACGGATCGTTGCAGATGCCGTCGTCGGACAAGCAGCAGCTCGCCAAGTCGCTGGGCGAGCGGCAGTCGAAGGTGAGGATCGTCGCGCGCTATATCGGCGGCGGCTTCGGATCGAAGCTCGGCATCTCGCCCGACACGGTCGCGACCGCGATCGCGGCCAAGGCGGTCGGGCGGCCGGTCAAGACGGTGATGACCCGCCAGCAGGTGTTCGACGCGACGGTGCGCCGGTCGAACACCCAGCAGCGCTTCCGGCTCGCTGCCGATGCCGATGGCAAGCTGACCGGCATCGGCCACGAGACCTTGTGTTCGAACCTGCCGGGCGAAGGCTATTTCGAGCCGGCCGGACAGGCGACGCAATTCCTGTATGGCGGCGAGAACCGGATCATCAAACATGATCTGGTCGAGCTGAACCGCACCCTGTCGGGATCGATGCGCGCGCCGGGCGAGGCGGTCGGTCTGCTCGCGCAGGAAAACGCCATGGACGAACTGGCCGAGCAGATCGGCATCGATCCGATCGAATTGCGCCGTATCAACGATCCGGCGCAGGACCCGCAAAAGGACATTCCCTATTCGACGCGGTCGCTGACGCGCTGCCTCGACGCCGGGGCGAAGGCGTTCGGCTGGGACCAGCGCAACCGGACGCCGGGGGGCAAGCGCGAGGGCGACTGGCTGATCGGGCATGGCATGGCGGCGACGACGCGCACCAACATGCTGCAACCGAGCGAGGCGGCGGTGTCGATCGGTCCCGACGGCCGTGCGCTGGTCGAAACCGACATGACCGATATCGGCACCGGCACCTATACCATCCTTGCCCAGATCGCGGGTGAGATCCTCGGCCTGCCGGTCGAGCGGGTGGCGGTGCATCTGGGCGATACCAAGTCGCCGCCGGGCGCCGGATCGGGCGGTTCATGGGGTGCGGGCAGCAGCGGCTCGTCGGTCTATCTGGCCGCACAGGCGCTGCGCGAGAAGCTTGCCAAAGCGATGGGCGTCGAGGACGGCGACCTTACGCTGAAGGACGGCCATGCCATTGCCGGCAACCGCCGGGTCGCGATCGCCGAACTGGTCGGCGATGGCATCACCGCCACCGGATCGATCGAGCCGGGCAAGCAGGAGAAGCAAACGACGCAGGCCAGCTATGGCGCGCATTTCTGTGAGGTGAAGGTCCATGCCGTCACCGGCGAGGTCCGCGTGACGCGCTGGCATTCGACGTTCGAGGCCGGGCGCATCCTGAACCAGCAGACCGCGCGGTCGCAGTGCATCGGCGGCATCGTGTTCGGCATCGGCACCGCGCTGACCGAGGAAGCGGTCCATGACGATCGCGACGGGCGGATCGTCAACCACGACCTCGCCGAATATCATGTGCCGGTCCATGCCGACATTCCGCATATGGATATCGTGTTCCTCGACGAACGCGACCCCCACGCCAACCCGCTACATGCCAAGGGGATCGGCGAACTGGGCATCGGTGGAGCTGGCGCGGCGGTGACCAATGCGATCTACAATGCCACCGGGGTCCGGGTGCGCGATTATCCGGCGACGTTGGACAAGCTGCTGGAGGGATTGCCGGCGGTGTAACGACAACTCCTCCCCATTCCATGGGGAGGGGGACCAGCGAAGCTGGTGGAGGGGGGGCGCCTCGCAACGCAACCGTTCCGTATGCGGCGCTCCCCCTCCACCACCGCTTCGCGGCGGTCCCCCTCCCCGTGCCGGGGAGGATTTACAGCGCTTTTTCCCTTGTTCGCGTTTGCGGCATCCCCGCCTGTCATGTATCGAGCACGCAAACCCAGCCGAACCGAGCGAGCACCATGGCCGAATTCCGTTTGCCCAAGAATAGTCGCATCACGAAGGGCACGACCCACAAGTCGCCGACCTCGGGCCGGATCAAGAAATTTAAGGTCTATCGCTACGACCCCGATTCGGGCCAAAATCCGCGCTACGACGATTTCGAGATCGATCTCGACGAATGCGGACCGATGGTGCTCGACGCACTCATCAAGATGAAGTCGGAGCAGGACCCCTCGCTCACCTTCCGCCGGTCGTGCCGCGAAGGGATTTGCGGGTCGTGCTCGATGAACATCGACGGACGCAACGGCCTCGCCTGCACGACCGCGATCGAGGATATCAAGGGCGATATCCGCATCACGCCGCTGCCGCACATGGACGTCATCAAGGATCTGGTGCCGGACTTCACGCACTTCTACGCGCAATACGCGTCGATCAAGCCGTGGCTGCAGACCGTGACCCCGGAACCCGCCGGCAAGGAACGGCTTCAGTCGCCCGAGGACCGCAACAAGCTCGACGGGCTGTACGAGTGCATCCTGTGCGCCTGCTGCTCGACCTCGTGCCCGAGCTATTGGTGGAACAGCGACAAGTTCCTCGGGCCGGCGATCCTGTTGCAAGCCTATCGCTGGCTGGCCGACAGCCGTGACGAGATGACCGGCGAGCGTCTCGACGAACTGGAGGATCCGTTCCGCCTGTATCGTTGCCACACGATCATGAACTGCGCGAACGTGTGCCCGAAGGGGCTGAACCCAGCCAAGGCGATCGCCGAGATCAAGAAGATGGAAGTCGAGCGGATCATCTGATCCCGTGACACTGCCGTTTGGTTCGAGCAGCTTCGAGCGTAGTCGAGAAGCGTCCGTCGAGAACTTGGTCGTTCGGGGCAACCCCTTCTCGACTTCGGTTCTCGACAAGCTCGAACCTGCGCTCGAAGCAAACGGAGTGTTTGGGGTAGGGGGTGGACACGCATGACCGTCCTCACCCGTTACGACAGCCTCGTCGCCGCCGGCGAACTCCGCCCCGACCCCGAACAGCGCGCCGCCGCCGAGCGCCTGTCGCGCCTTGCCGCCGAACTCGACGCACCGCCCAGGCGCGGCCTGTTCGCCCGGCTGACCGGCCGCGACGCCGTGCCCCCACGCGGGGTCTACCTGTGGGGTGGCGTCGGGCGCGGCAAGTCGATGCTGATGGACCTGTTCTACGACTGCGTCGCCGAACCGGCCAAGCGTCGCGTCCATTTCCATGCCTTCATGATCGAGGTCCATGCCCGCCTCGCCACCGAACGCGCCAAGGAAGCCGGCAACCCGGTGCCGCCGGTCGCCGAGGCGCTGGCCAAGGACCTGAAGCTGCTCGCGTTCGACGAGATGGTCATCAACAACACCGCCGACGCGATGGTGCTGTCGCGGCTGTTCACCGAGATGATGACCCACGGCGTGACCATCGTCGCGACGTCGAACCGGCCGCCGGTCGATCTGTACAAGGACGGGTTGCAGCGCGACAGCTTCCTGCCGTTCATCGCGCTGCTCGAATCGAACCTCGACGTGCTGCCGCTGAACGGACCGACCGACTATCGCCGCGACCGGCTGGGCGCGGTCGATACGTGGCTGGTGCCGAATGGCCCGGCTGCGACCGAGGCACTGTCGGCGGCGTTCTTCCGCCTGACCGACTTCGCGGTCGAGGATCGCGACCATGTGCCGTCGTGCGACCTCGATATCGGGGGCCGTACGCTGCATGTGCCCAAGGCGCTGAAGGGCGTCGCGGTGTTCAGTTTCAAGCGGCTGTGCGGCGAGGCGCGCGGGGCGCCCGATTATCTGGAGATCGCGCGGACCTTCCACACCGTGATCCTGGTCGGCATCCCGATCCTTGGCCCGGAGAACCGTAACGAGGCGGCACGGTTCGTGACGCTGATCGATGCGCTGTACGAATATCGGGTGAAGCTGCTGGCGGCGGCGGACGCGCAGCCGGGCGACCTGTATCCGCGCGGCGACGGACGGTTCGAATTCGACCGGACGATCAGCCGGCTGGAGGAGATGCGGTCGGAGGAATATCTGGCCAAGGGGCATGGCGAGGGATAGCCGCCCTTACTCCCTCTCACCCCCATTTGCTTCGAGCGGAGGTTCGAGCCTGTCGAGAACCGAAGTCGAGAAGGGGTTGCCCAAACACCGGCGTTCTCGACGGCCGCTTCTCGACTTCGCTCGAAGCTGCTCGAACCGAACGGGGTGGTGCCGGCGGCGTCACCCCCGCCGCGCATCCGCCTTCTTCGTCCGGAGCGTCGCCGACGCCGCCGCCGGATCGTCGGGCCAGGGATGGCGCGGATAGCGACCGCGCATTTCCTTCGACACGTCGCGCCACGACCCGGCCCAGAATCCCGGCAGGTCGCGCGTCGTCTGGATCGGACGGCCGGCGGGCGAGGTCAGGCTGAGCGTCAGCGGTTGCCCGGCGACCATCGGGTGGGTGGCCAGCCCGAACAGCGCCTGCACGCGCAGCTCGACGCGCGGGCCGCCTTCTGCGGCATAGTCGATCGCATGGCTCGACCCGGCAGGGCTTTCGAACCGGGCGGGCGCGAGGCGACGAACCTGTTGCATCCAGTCCCATCCCGCCTGCTGTTCCAATGCATCGTGCAGGCCGGTCACCGCGTCGAGCCGCCGTTTGCCGGTCAATAGCGGGGGGAGCCACTCGTCGACCGCCGCGGTCAGCGCCGCGTCGCCGAGCGGATCGTCCTGCCCCAGCATCGCGGCGACATAGGCCGATCGGCGGCGCAGCGTCTCCGCCCCCTCCCAAGGCAGCAGCGAAAGGTTGTGCCGCACTGCCGCCACCAACGCTGCGACGATCTCCTCGCCCGACGCCGCCGCATCGGGACCCGACGACAGCCGGATCGCGCCCAGCCGGCGTTCGCGCAGCGCGATCACCCCCCGCGTGGCGGGATCGAAGGTGACGCTGCGCCGCGTTTCGATCCGGTCGCCGAACAATTGCTCGACCGTCGTCTGGTCGATCGCGACGGCGGACAGGATGCGCGCGCCGGCCGCCTGCCCCTGGGTTTCGGCCACCGCCAGCCATTCGGCCGATCCGAGCGCGGCGGCGTCCAGCGTGAAGCCGCGCCCGCCGACCGAGGCCCAGCGTTCGCCCGACGCGTCGCGCCGCCTGGCGATGCGGTCGGGAAAGGCGAGCGCGACGCTGCGGGCAAGGGCATCCGCGGGCGGATCGTCGCGACCCTTCACCAGCTTGCGCCAACGGTCCGCAAGGCGACGCGACGCTTCCGCGCGCTGGCCCCGTTCGGTGCGCCAACGGCGGCGGCGCTGGTCGAGATCGGTGTCGTTGCCGCCCAGGCCTCGCTCGCCGAGCAGCACCGCGACTTCCGCCGCCGCGCCGGCAAAGCCGCCCTCGCCCGCGCGGATCAGCATATGGGCGAGGCGCGGGGACAGCGGCAACGCGGCGATGGCGAGGCCGTGCGGCGTCGGGCGGCCATCGCCGTCGATCGCGCCCAGCGTGGCGAGACGGGCGCGCGCTTCCTCGACCGCGGCGGCCGGCGGCGGGTCGAGCCAGCGCAGCGTCGTCGGATCGCTCACTCCCCATTTGCCGCATTCGAGGACCAGTGCCGACAGATCGGCCTCCAATATCTCGGCCGGGTCGAAACGCGGCAGCCCGGCGGTGGCGGCGGCTTCCCACAGGCGATAGGCAACGCCCGGTCCCTGCCGCGCGGCACGGCCGGCACGCTGGGTGACGGCGGCCTGCGACGCGCGTTCGGTGGTCAGGCGGGTCATCCCCGCCGCCCGGTCGTAGCGCGGACGCCGCGCCAGCCCCGAATCGACGACGATGCGGATGCCGTCGAGGGTCAACGAGGTCTCGGCGATGCTAGTCGCCAGCACGATCTTGCGGCGACCTTCCGGATCGGGGGCGATGGCGGCGCGCTGTTCTTGCGGAAGCAGCGTGCCGTGCAGCCGATGCAGCACCGCCCCGTCGGGCACGGCGATGCGTTCGGCGGTGCGCTCGATCTCCGCGACGCCGGGCAGGAAGGCGAGGATGCCGCCTTCCGCTTCGGCCAGGGCGCGGCGGATCGCGGCGGCGACCGACTCCTCGATGCGCGCCTCGGCATGGCGGCCGATATGCCGCAGGTCGAGCGGGTAGGACCGCCCCTCGCTTTCGACTACCGGCGCATCGTCCATCAGTGCGGCGAAGCGCTCGCCATCGAGCGTCGCCGACATGGCGAGGATACGCAGATCGGGCCGCAATGCCGCCTGTGCATCGAGCGCGAGGGCGAGACCGAAATCGCTGTCGAGGCTGCGTTCGTGCACTTCGTCGAACAGTACGGCCGATACGCCCGCCAGTTCGGGATCGGCCTGGATCCGCGCGACGAAGATGCCCTCGGTCATCACCGTCACCCGGGTCGCCGCCGACCGCTTGCTGTCCATGCGGGTGGCGTAGCCGAAGGTCTGGCCTACCGGCTCCCCGGCGGTCGCGGCCATACGCTCGGCGGCGGCGCGGGCGGCGATGCGGCGGGGAGAGAGGAGCAGGATTTCGCCGGTGACCCATGGTTCGGCGAGCAGTGCCGGGGCGACGGCAGTGGTCTTGCCCGCGCCGGGCGGCGCGACCAGGACGGCGGAGGTGCGGTCGCGCAACGTCTGGAGCAGGTCGGGCAGGACGGCGTGGATGGGGAGCATGGTGCCCCTTAGCAATCCTCCCCGCCTGCGGGGAGGGGGACCAGCGAAGCTGGTGGAGGGGGATCGCGGCGCCACGCAACCGTTGCGGTTGCCGACACCCCCCTCCACCATGCTGCGCATGGTCCCCCTCCCCGTGCCGGGGAGGATTTACAGCGTGTCGGGGTCTGGGCCGAGGCGGCCGTCTTCGCGGTCCATTGCGTCGATTTTCGCGATCTGCTCCGCCGTTAGCGTCACCGACTGCGCCGCGAGATTTTCCTCGATCCGCGCGCGCGACGACGCCTTGGGGATCACGCCCAGCCCGGCCTGCACATGCCAGGCGAGGATCACCTGTGCCGGCGTTGCCCCCGCCGCCTCGGCGATCGCGACGATCGCCGGATCGGTCAGCAATGTCCCCTGCCCCAGCGGCGACCAGCTTTGCGTCACGATCCCCAGCCGTTCATGCGCCACGCGCGCCGCGCGCTGCTGGAAATGGGGATGCAGTTCGATCTGGTTCAGCGCCGGCACCACGCCGGTCGCATCGACGATCCGGTCGAGATGATCGGGCGCGAAGTTCGACACGCCGATCGATCCGACCCGCCCGTCCTCACGCAACCGCACCAGCGCCTTCCACGTGTCGACATAGCGGTCCTCCGACGGCATCGGCCAGTGGATCAGGAACAGGTCGATGCGCGGCAGCTTCGCGGCGCTGGCGTCGAACGCCTTGAGCGCGCCGTCATAGCCCATGGCGTCGCGCCACAATTTGGTGGTGACGAAGATGTCGGTGCCGCCGGTCGCTTCGCCGACGCCCGTTTCGTTGGCATAGAAGGCGGCGGTGTCGATCAGCCGATAGCCGGCATCGATCGCCTCCCGCGACAGGCGGGCGGAGTCTTCGGGCGGAACCTTGTAGGTGCCGAAGCCGATCGCCGGGATGGTGCGGCCGTCGTTAAGGGTGAGGTCGGTCATGGAATTTCCGTGCGGTTGAGGGCGGTTGAGGGCGGTTGACTGCCAAAGGTTGGCGGCGTGATCCGTTCCTTGTCCCCGCTCCGTTCGTGCTGAGTAGGGACTGAGCGAAGTCGAAGTCCCGTATCGAAGCACCTGCACCACACGGTCCTTCGATACGCCATTTCGACTTCGCTCAATGGCTACTCAGGACGAACGGATTTTCGTTCGCCAGCCCCTGCCCCCAACCGTTCGGTTCGAGCAGCTTCGAGCTTGTCGAGAAGCGTCCGTCGAGAACGGGGTCGTTTGTGGCAACCCCTTCTCGACTACGGTTCTCGACAGGCTCGAAGCTGCGCTCGAAGCAAACGGGTGGGCATGAGGGGGGAAGAAAAGCGCAAAGGCCCCTTACCCCGTCGGCCGCCCGTCCGCGTCCATCAACACCTCGCGCCGGCCGACATGATCGGGGCGCGACACCAGCCCTTCCTTCTCCATCCGCTCGATCAGCCGCGCCGCCGAGTTATACCCCACCCGCAACTGGCGCTGCAGCCAGCTGGTCGATGCCTTCTGGCTCTCCGCAACCAACTGACACGCCTGCCGGAAGGTCTGCTCCTCGGGCGAATCATCACCGGTCGGCGCCCCGTCGAGGCTGAAGCCGGCATCGCCTTCCGGCTCGTTGACCACCGCGTCGATATAGTCGGGCGCGCCCTGCGAGCGCCAGAAATCGGACACCGCCTGCACTTCGTCGTCGCTGACGAAAGGCCCGTGGACGCGCGCCAGCGCCTTGCCGCCGGGCATGTAGAGCATGTCGCCGCGGCCCAGCAGCTGTTCCGCCCCCTGTTCGCCAAGGATGGTGCGCGAATCGATCTTGCTGGTGACGTGGAAGCTGATGCGCGTCGGCAGATTCGCCTTGATGACGCCGGTGATGACGTCGACCGAGGGGCGCTGCGTCGCCATGATCAGGTGGATGCCCGCCGCGCGCGCCTTTTGCGCGAGGCGCTGGATCAGGAATTCGACTTCCTTGCCCGCGGTCATCATCAGGTCGGCGAGTTCGTCGACGATCACCACGATCTGCGGCAGCGGCGTCAGGTCGAGCGTCTCTTCCTCATAGATCGGCGTGCCGTTTTCGGCGTCGTATCCGGTCTGCACCTTGCGGCCGAGCTTCTGCCCCTTGGCGATCGCGGCGCGGACCTTTTCGTTGAAGCTGGCAAGGCTGCGGACGTTGATCGACGCCATCATTCGATAGCGGTCCTCCATCTGCTCAACCGCCCATTTGAGCGCGCGCACCGCCTTGGGCGGGTCGGTGACGACGTCCGCCAACAGATGCGGGATGCCGCGATACATGCTGAGTTCCAGCATCTTCGGGTCGATCATGATCATCCGGCACTGGTCCGGGGTCAGTCGGTACAGCAGCGACAGGATCATGCAGTTCAGGCCGACCGACTTGCCCGACCCGGTGGTACCCGCGACCAGCAGATGCGGCATCGGCGCCAGATCGGCGACGACCGGGTCGCCGGCGATATTCTTGCCGAGGACGATGGGGAGCTGCGCGTTCTGGTCGGCAAACGCCTGGCTGGCGATCAGTTCGCGAAGCGACACCGTCTCGCGCCGCTGGTTGGGCAGTTCGATGCCGATCACGGTGCGCCCCGGAATCGTCGCGACGCGCGCCGAGATCGCCGACATGTTGCGGGCGATATCGTCGGCCAGCTGGATCACGCGGCTGGCGCGGATGCCGGGTTCGGGTTCGAGTTCGTACATCGTCACGACCGGGCCGGGCGCGACCTTCACCACCTGCCCCTTCACGTTGAAGTCGTCGAGCACGCTTTCGAGCAGGCGCGAATTGCGCTCCAGCGCCGCCTTGTCGATCGACGGACCGCTCGATTCGGGCGGGGGGGCGAGCAGGTCGATGGCGGGCAGCGCAAAATTGTCGCGCCCTTCGCTGCTCGCCGGGCGCGGTGCGCTGGCGAGCGCCGGGGATGCGGCGCGTTCGGCGATGACCGGCGGCGCGCGGTTGTCCGGTTCGGCAACGCGGCGCGGTTGCGGCCGGGCGGGCGCGTCGTCCTCGTCATCTTCCTCGGTATCCGCGACGAAGCGGCTGGGCGCGGCATCGAACGGCGCATCATCGTCGTCATAGGCGACCTCGCCCCTCTCGGCGTCGACCGCCCGCGCGCGCCGTTCGAATTTCGGCATGCGGAAAGTGCCGTCGGGAATCTCGATCGTCAGCCCCTTGGCCCAGCGCCAGATGCCGAACAGCCCGGTCGCCAGCGCCACGACGCGGATGATCCAGATTTCGATATCGGGCTGGCCGATCAGATGAATCAGCCCCTGCACCGCCGCCGCGACGCTCCACCCGATCACGCCGCCATAGCCGGCGGGCAGCGACAATATCGCCTCACCCGAAACGAACGCCAGCGTCGTGCCCATCGCCAGCACCCCGATCAGGCAGTCGCGCACCATGCGCGGCCACGGCCCGACGGGTACGTCGCGCCACAGTCGGACGCTGACGATCAGGCCCAGCGGGAGGAGCATCGCCACCGGCACGCCGAACAGGGTCAGCAACAGATCGGCCAGATGCGCGCCGGGCGATCCGAGCTTGTTGGCGACCGGCCCTCCCGCCGCCGTGCTGAACGACGGATCGGCCGACGAATAGCTGGCCAGCGCGATCGCGATCAGCAGCATGGCGACGAACAGCAAGGTCGCCCCGATCATCGCGCCGCTGCGCCTCACGCCCGCCTTCATCGCGTCGCGCCACAACATCGGCTGCGCGTTCGTCGCCATTCGTTCCACCCTTGTTCGATACCGCCCCGATGTGCGCCGTGGCGGGGCATGGCGTCAAGGCGGCGTTGCGGTGAACCGCACCACACCTTAAGTCGCGGGGGACACAGGTTATGGATGGGACGGGTTTCATGGCACAGGCGGACGTCATCATCCTGGGCGGCGGGCTGGTCGGCAGCACGCTCGGCGTATCGCTGGGCGTGCACGGCCTCCGCTCGATCATTCTCGATCCCGCCGATCCGGCGGTGACGCTGGCGCCGGGCTTCGACGGTCGCGCCTCCGCCATCGCCAGCGCGACGCACCGCATGTTCGAGGCGATCGGCATCGCCGAAGGGCTGGGCGACGAAGGCTGTCCGATCGCCGCGATCCGCGCGACCGACGGGCTGGAACCGGGCAAGCTCGACTTTATCCCCGACGCCGCCGACGATCCGGTCGGCGTCATGTATGAGAACAAGCGGTTGCGGCAGGCGATCTATGACGCGGCGGTGGCATCGCCGCTGGTCGACCTGCGCTACCAGGATCGTGCGATCGATGTGCGGCGCGAGGCGCATGGCGTGACGGTGACCACGGCGGGCGGTGACACGCTGACCGCGCCGCTGCTGATCGCGGCGGAGGGTCGCAATTCGCCGACGCGCGAGGCGGCGGGCATCCGCGTCGCGCGCTGGAGCTACGATCACGCCGCGATCATCACGACGCTCGGCCACGAAGAGAGCCATGAGAACATCGCCTATGAAATCTTTTACCCCGCGGGTCCCTTCGCGATCCTGCCGCTGAAGGACGACGAACACGGCCATCG
Source organism: Sphingomonas sp. BL-S-05 (assembly GCF_055521695.1). Lineage (NCBI taxonomy): Bacteria > Pseudomonadati > Pseudomonadota > Alphaproteobacteria > Sphingomonadales > Sphingomonadaceae > Sphingomonas > Sphingomonas sp. BL-S-05. The sequence goes on from NZ_CM145499.1 coordinate 2,621,225, forward strand.
CTCGGCGATCGTGTGGACCGTCGATGCGAAGGACCGACCGGCGATGCTGAAACTGTCCGACCGTGCTTTCCTCGCCGAAGCATCGAAGAAGATGGGCGGATTTCTGGGGCAATTGTCGAACCTGTCGGCGCGGTCGAGCTATCCGCTCGGCTTCCACCACGCCGCGCGAATCACCGCCGAACGGCTGGTGCTGGTCGGCGACGCCGCCCACGGCATCCATCCGATCGCCGGACAGGGGCTGAACCTCGGCCTGCGCGACGTGGCGGCGCTGACCGAGGTGCTGGTCGAGGGCAAGCGCACCGGGCTCGACCTCGGCGACCCCTATTTGCTGGAGCGCTATCAGCGGTGGCGCGGGCTGGACACCTTCGCGGTGGCGCTGGCGACCGACGGGCTGACGCGACTGTTCGGCATTCCGGGCAAGGCGGCGAGCGCGGTGCGGCGGTTCGGGCTGTCGGCGGTCGATTCGATCCCGCCGCTGAAGGCCGCCTTCATGGCCGAGGCGCGCGGCGAGACGGGCAAGCTGCCGAAATTGCTGCAGGGGGTTACGGCGTAAGAGGCCGTTTCCTTCGTCCCGCCCCATACGTCACGCCAGCGCAGGCTGGGGTGACGTTGATGGTAAGGCTGGCGGTGACGGCGACTGCTTGCGCCCTACCAAGTTCCCCCGCCGGTCACTCCTGCCCGAAACTCAGCGATCCGTCTGCACGTCGCGGGCGTCGTCCCCGGCGGCAGCGCGTCGAGGGCGAACCACCCCGCCCCCGCGACCTCCAATGCATCGGCGGCGCGCAGCGTGTCGGCCCCTGCCCGCGCGACATAGACGACGACATGATCGTCCTTGCCCTCGCGCCGGCTGTGATAGACGCCCAGCACCCGTTCGACCGTCGCCCCTTCGATCGCCACCTCCTCGGCCAGTTCGCGGCGGAGCGCGTCGACGATCGCCTCGCCCTTCTTCACGCCGCCGCCGGGCAGATACCAGCCGTCGATATAGCTGTGGCGGACCAGCGCGATCCGGTCGCCCGCATCCAGCAGCACCGCCCGCACGCCGATCGTCCGCGGACGGGTGACGCGCCATAGCAGCCGCGCCACCTTCCCCAGCAACCGATGGATCAGCGCCATGCTATCCCCGTATCGGTCCGTTCCGTTCGACGACCGCATCGGCATCGGCCGCGGCCGGTTCGTTCGCCGGGCGAATCATCAGGAAGCTGCCCGACCAGACGCCGGGAATGTCCCAACGCCCGCTGATCTCGCAACCATCCTCGCTCAGCACGCCGGCATAGACGACCATGTCGGCATAGCCGACGCTGTCGTCATAGAATTTGCTGAAGCTGATCCGCGCGCCGTCGACATGGCCGTCGATCGCGGCGGCGATCAGCGCGCCGGGCGGCTGCGAATACAGGTCCGGTTCGTGGATCGTACCGACGATCGATCCGCCCAGATCGGCGATATCGGCCTCGAACGCGGTCGGCGGGTTGGTGTGCGGATAGTTGAATATCCCGCTCCACTTGCCGCTCAGATCCCGGCTCACAACGCCCGCGCCGCTTCGACCAGCAGGACCGGCACGCCCCGGCGGATCGGAAAGGCAAGGCCCGCGGCGGTCGAGACCAGTTCCTGCGCGGCCGCATCATAGTCGAGGGTCGTCCGGGTGACCGGACAGACGAGGATCGACAACAGCCAGGGATCGATGGTCACCCCTTCGCGCGCGGTTTGTGCGGTCATTGCAGCGTCGCCTCTTCGTCATCGCCATGCCTGCCGAAGAATTGCATGAGCTGTACGATCAGTTCCGCTCGCGCCGCCAAAGCGTCGACTTCGAGCAGCGCCTGCTTGGCGGCGACGTCGAACGGCGCGATCTGAGCGATGCCGTTGACGAGGCTTTCGTCGTCGAGCCGCCCGACCGATTCCCAATCGACCGCATAGCCCAGCCGGTCGGCGAAGCGCCGCGCCTCCATCTCCAGCGACGCGCGCTCGGCCAGCGCCAGCGTGGTGTCGCCGACCACCGGCAGCAGCTCCGCCTCGACCTGCCGGAACGGGGTGGTCACGTCGAGTTCGCGCAGCACGCGGAAGCGCGACACCCCGCGCAGCACGATATCGTAACAGCCATCGGCCTGCGCCTCGACATCGACGATCTGCCCGACACAGCCGATATCGAACAGCGGCGGCCTGTCGGTATCGGCGCCGACCGGACGCGGCTGGATCATGCCGATGCGCCGGTCGCGCGCCAGCGCGTCGGACACCATCGAGCGATAGCGCGGCTCGAAGATGTGCAGCGGCAAATGCATGTTCGGAAACAGCAGCGCCCCCGCCAGCGGGAAGACGGAGACGCGCGCGCTCATCCGAACAGGATCGCCGACAGCTTGCGACGCTGCTGCGACACCCATGGATCTTCCAAGCCGACTGCCTCGAAAAGCTTTAACAGTTGCTGACGCGCGGCATCGTCGTTCCACGACCGGTCGGCGGCAACGATCTTCAGCAGCGATTCGGCGGCGCCGTCGCGGTCGCCCGCCGCCATCTGCCCGCCGGCGAAGCGGAACCGGGCGTCATGATCGTCGGGGTTCGCCTCGACCTCGGCCTTCAGCCCCGCCAGGTCGTCGACCGGCTGTGCATCGCGCGCCAGCGCCAGCGCGGCGCGAACCTGTTCGATACCGGACAGCTTCGCGGCGTCCTCGGGCAGCGCATCCAGCGCCGCCTGCGCCGCGTCATGCTCGCCCAACGCCATCAGCGCACGGACGCGGCCGGCGGCGACCTGCGCATTGTCGGGCGCGATATCGGCGATCTGGTCGAAGATCGACAGCGCGCGCGCTGCGTCACCTTCGGCCATTGCCTCCTCGCCCATCGCGATCAGCGGCTCGATATCGGGACCGGCCGCCTCGCCGGGCTGTACCGGCAATTGCCGCAGCAGCTGATGGAGCATCTGTTTCAGCTGGCTTTCGGTCCGCGCCGAGGTCAGGTCGGCGACCAGCTGCCCCTGGAACATCGCATAGACGGTCGGAATCGACCGGATCTGGAATTGCGACGCGATGAACTGGTTCTTGTCGGTATCGATCTTGGCCAGCACGACGCCCTTGTCGGCATAGGCCGCCGTCACCTTTTCGAGGATCGGGGTCAGCGCCTTGCACGGCCCGCACCATTCCGCCCAGAAATCGATGACGACCAGCCGCGTCATCGACGGTTCGACGACATCGCGACGGAACGCCTCCACGGCTTCCTTTTCCGGGGCGGTCAATCCTAGCGTGGCCAAGCGGCGATTCCTTATCCTGAATGCGTCCTCCCTATGTGGGCACGCCGGATGATTCAGAAAAGAGTGATTTAGGGGGTTGCGCGATCCGAAACCCCCATCTAATAGCCCGCCTCACCCCAGCCGGTCCGCCGGTTCGGAACGCCAGAGCGGGCGTAGCTCAGGGGTAGAGCACAACCTTGCCAAGGTTGGGGTCGAGGGTTCGAATCCCTTCGCCCGCTCCAGTCTTTTCGAAGACTTGATGATCCCGCGAACTGCGGCTGGCGTCACTTCACCCTATCGACACAAATGGCCGTGGACCTAGTGGTTCGACGCTCTACCGTCTTGTCGAAAAGGTGCCCGTGTGCCGCTCGACCGGCAATCGCGGACGCCGTGCACAAGTTTTGCGATACTCGCCCTTGCCCAACACGCCCGACTACGCATCCCCGCAGACGATCGACCTGGCAGAACGGTGACCATATTCCGCAGGGACGGCATCGGCCGTAACCGACGAACGATCGCACGCCCATGTGCTCGGAATGGGCGCCGACCTGCCCCTTCCCCCCACCGATCGACCCGCCGACGAACCGAGGTGGGACAGTCACCTAAAATCACTATAGGATTCATATAGTGAAACCGTTACCATGACGGACGGGGCTGAGAGGGATCAGTTTGTCTGGGGGTTGAGACATGGTCGCCGGTACTGAATTACTGAACGCAGTATTCGATATTTTCCGCGCCGATCAACGGGACACCGATCAGAATATCTGGTGTCACTATTATTTCGGAACGGACATAGCCGCCGCCGATGGCGCGGACCGAAATATGTCGGAAAAAACTCGCCACTTGCAAGGCATCCTTGCCGATTCGATGCAGCAACGGCGATCCTGCTGAATCTCCTTCCGATGTGCCGAGCCAACCATTCGAAGCAATGCCAAGGGGCGCGGTGACGGCACTTTAATCTCGCCGGGTACTAGGCGTTACGCGGCAAGTTCTTGTCTGCAGCGGATATCGAGACGCGTGGCGGACGAACGCTTCGGCCTGGGACTCCGGTTCTGGACGCCGCCACTAACGCGGCGTGAACAAATCGCCACTACGGAACGAGCCACGTTCCCATCTTCACAGTTCGGCCGAAAAGGGGGATATGTCCGTGCAAGCCGCAACACCGACGACACGATTGCACGGGCTCGACGGGCTACGTGGCGTGATGTGCCTCGGCATCGCTTTGTACCATTATCTCCCCTATTATTTTACGAAGGGCGATCTGCCCTATGACGTCTCACGTTATTTCGCGTGTTTCACCGATATATTTTTCGTATTCGGCGGATTCTTCGTCGGCAACGTGGTCGATCGCAAAACCTATGGTCCGCAGCTGTATCGCCAGTTCATCGTCGATCGCGTGGCGAGACTATACCCGCTGCATATCGCGACGCTCGGCTTCTATTTCATACTTGCGGTCGCACTCTTCCTCGACCTGGTTCACCCGAAGAACCCGGATCGATACGATCTATTGTCCTTCGTCCCGCATCTGACGCTGACCCATAGCTGGGGCCTTGGTGAATTTTCGACGTATAATTATCCGAGTTGGGCAGTAAGCGCGATTTTCGGGTGCTGCCTGGCACTTCCGGCCTTGCGGATCTTGCGGAGACTTCCCTCCCTCAACCTCGCTCTGCTGATGATGCTCGCGGCTACGCTTGCGATCTGTTCCTATATCGCCACGCAGTTCGGCTCGACCATCACGGCCATTCAGGAAGAGTCGCTGGGAATTGTCCGCTGCATCCCATCCTTCCTTTTCGGCGTACTGTTGTCGCGCAACCGGGACGTCAGGATACCTAAGGGCGTTGCGATCGCGACCTTCCTGTTGGCGGCCTTCATGCTGTTCGGCCGGGGCGCGCCCGTCCATGGCATCGAACGGTTGTTGTTGGTCTACATCCTGGTATTTTCGATCGTCGTCATCGACTCGTCGGGCATCAAGACGCCGCTGCACATGTCCGCGCTGCGACGTATCGCGAAATACTCGTTCGGAATCTACCTGATCCACAGTATCGTCGCGACGATATTGTTTCAGGTTCTGTCGCCGAAGCTGGTCGGTATGCAAAACATCGCTTTTGGCGACGCAAATTCCCTGGCGGCGATGCTGCTGGTCGTCGGCGGTCTGGTCATCACCTTGGCGCTGGCGGTCGGTAGCTCCAGAACAGTGGAACTCTACGGAGCACATGCCGTGCGTGCAGCACTTGGTCCAAGGAAGGCGACGGTCGCAGCAAGGCCATAGGCGGAGCTTGCTGCGTATCGGCTTACGACCGGTCCTGCGTGCCGACCGGTTTCCGCGTCCGCGATACGCATTCCGCCGTTGACCGGAACGGCGGGGGCTTCTTTCCCGTCGCCCTGATGCGCGGGCTGCGCTAGGGGGTTCGGCGTGGCGACGCAGGCACTTCAGCAACGGTTCTCCGCGCAAAGCCCGCCGCCGCTGTCGCGTCGGCTGACGACGCTGGCGCTGGTCGTCGCGATCCACGCGCTGATCCTCTGGCTGCTGCTGCGCATCGCGCCGACGCTGATGTCGCCGCCGCCGGGCGAAAAATCGCCATTGGTCGTCGATATGCTGCCCGCCGACCGGGTAGCGCCCGCCGCCGCCCCGGCCAAACAGGTCCACCGCAAGGCCGCCGCGGGGAGTGCCGCGACCGCCACCCCGACCGCCACCGTAACGCCGCCGCCGGAGGTTCCACCCCCGCCGATCCCTGCCGAGCGACCGTCCGACGCATGGTCGAAGGTCATTCCGATGACCGGCCGCGAATTCGCACGCGCCGCCATCACGCCCGGCACGCGCGGGACCGAAGCGGTCGGTACCGGCAGCGCGACCGGCGACAGTGGCGATGGCGATGCGGCGGCCGATGCCGGTGGCGGCAGCGGTGGTGGCGAGCGGCTCTATGCCGCCGACTGGTATCGCCGACCGACCCATGCCGAGCTGTCGACCTATCTGCCGCGGCGCTCGCAACCGGGCTGGGGCGAGGTCGCGTGCCGCACGATCCCGAACAACCAGGTGACCGATTGCCGCGAGATCGGGCAATCGGCGAGCGGATCGGGCCTGGCGCGTGCGGTGCGGCAGGCGGCGTGGCAGTTCCGCATCCTCCCCCCGCGCGTCGGCGGTCGTCCGCTGATCGGCAGCTGGGTCCGGATCCGCATCACCTATACCGATGCCGGTGCTGCGGTGGAGTGACGAGGCGACGCATCCTTGCCCTCCCCGCCCCCAGCGGCTAGTCGGCAGGCGTTTATCCCCCTCGCATCGCAGGTCGCTTCGCATGTCCGCATTGTTCCGCATCACCCTCCCCGACGGTGCCGTCCGTGAGGTGACGCCGGGCACTACCCCTGCCGACATCGCCGCAGCGATTTCGCCGGGTCTGCGCAAGGCGGCGATCGCCGCGCGGGTCGACGGGCAGGTGCGCGACCTGAACCGCCCGTTCGACGGCGACGCGTCGCTGGCACTGGTGACGGTGAAGGACGAGGCGGACGCGCTCGAACTGCATCGCCACGACTTCGCCCACGTCATGGCCGAAGCGGTGCAGACGCTGTACCCCGGCACGCAGATCACCTTCGGCCCCGCGACCGAGGACGGCTTCTATTACGACTTCGCGCCCGCGCCCGGCCGCGGCATGTTCACCGACGAGGACCTGCCGCTGATCGAGGCGGAGATGCGCAAGATCATCGCCCGTGGCGAAAAGTTCGAGCGCGAGGTCGTGACGCGCCAGCAGCTGATCGATCGCTGGACCGAGCAGGGCGAGACGTTCAAGGCCGAATGGGCCGCCGAACTGCCCGAGGGCGAGGAACTGACCATCTATCGCCAGGGCGCGTGGCTCGACATGTGTCGCGGGCCGCACCTCGAATCGACCGGCAAGCTCGACCCTGCCGCGTTCAAGCTGACCCGCGTGTCGGGCGCCTATTGGCGCGGCGACCAGAAGAATGCGATGCTCAGCCGCATCTACGGCACCGGCTGGCTGTCGAAGAAGCAGCTCGACGCGCACCTGACCCGGCTGGAAGAGGCTGCCAAGCGCGACCATCGCAAGCTGGGTGCCGAGATGGACCTGTTCCACCTTCAGTCGGAGGCGCAGGGGTCGGTCTTCTGGCACCCCAAGGGCTATATGATGTGGCGGCAGCTGGAGGCGTATATGCGCCGCCGGCTCGATGCCCACGATTATCAGGAAGTGAAGACGCCGCAGCTGATGGACGCGCGGCAATGGGAACAGTCGGGCCATTGGGGCAAGTATCGCGAGAATATGTTCGTGGTGCCCGACGAAATCCCCAATACCGAGGATGAGGGCGCGATCGTCAGCGCCGATGCCGACATGATGGCGTTGAAGCCGATGAACTGCCCGGCGCACGTCCTGATCTTCCGCCAGGGGATCAAATCGTACCGCGACCTGCCGATCCGCATGGCCGAATTCGGCTGTTGCCACCGCAACGAACCGCATGGCGCGCTGCACGGCATCATGCGCGTGCGCCAGTTCACGCAGGACGACGCGCATATCTTCTGCCGCGAGGATCAGTTGATCGAGGAAGTCCGCGACTTCTGCGAACTGCTCGACTCGGTCTATCAGGATCTGGGCTTCACCGACTATGCGGTGAAGCTGGCGCTGCGTCCCGAGAAGCGCTTCGGCAGTGAAGAAATGTGGGACAAGGCCGAGGCGGAACTGCGCGAGGCGGTGCTGTCGTCGAACCTGTCGGACGACATCAAGGCGAAGTTCGAGGAACTGCCGGGCGAAGGCGCCTTCTATGCGCCCAAGCTCGAATTCCACCTGACCGACGCGATCGGGCGGACGTGGCAGGTCGGCACGATCCAGTCGGACCGGGTGCTGCCCGAACGACTCGACGCGACCTATGTCGGCGAGGACGGCAATCGCCACCGCCCGGTTATGCTCCACCGCGCGATCCTCGGCACGTTCGAACGTTTCCTCGGCATCCTGATCGAGCATCATGCGGGCCGCATGCCGATGTGGCTGTCGCCGGTACAGGCGGTGGTCGCGACGATCGTGTCCGACGCCGACGACTATGCGAACGAGGTCGCGGCGGCGCTGAAGGCGGCCGGCATCCGCGTCGAAACCGATCTGCGCAACGAGAAGATCAACTACAAGGTGCGCGAACATTCGCTGGCGAAGGTCCCGGCGCTGGTCGTCGTCGGCAAGCGCGAGGCGGAAGAACGCACCGTCGCGCTGCGCCGGCTGGGCAGCCAGGGGCAGTCGGTCATCGCCCTCGACGAACTGGTCGCGATGCTGTCGAACGAAGCGCTGGCACCCGATCTTGCGCGGAACCTTTCGTAATCGCGCAGAATTGACTATATAGGACTTTCGAACACTGAAGGAGCAGCACCTATCCGTCCGCCCATGATGCGTCGCCCCAATGCGCCGCCGCCGATGAACGGCCCCCGATTCAACGAGTTCATCCAGTCGCCAAAGGTCCGCGTGATCGACCATGAGGGCGAGAATCTGGGTGTGATGTACACGCGCGAAGCGATCGCGCAGGCGGCCGAGGTCGGGCTCGATCTGGTCGAGGTGTCGCCGAACGCCGATCCGCCCGTCGCGAAGTTCCTCGACGTGGGCAAGTTCAAGTACGAGGCGCAGAAAAAGGCGAACCTCGCCCGCAAGACCCAGAAGACGCAGGAGATCAAGGAGATCAAAATGCGTCCGAACATCGACGATCATGATTATGATACGAAGATGAAGAAGGTCGAGGAATTCATCACCGAAGGCGACAAGGTCAAGGTCACGATGCGCTTCCGCGGTCGCGAACTGAGCCATGGTCAGCTCGGCATGGCGGTGTTGCAGCGCGTCGCCGAAGCGACCCAGGAAATCGCCAAGGTCGAAGCCTATCCGCGCATGGAAGGCCGGCAGATGCTGATGGTGCTGGCACCGAAGTAAGCGCCTGCTCGTCGGGTTTGCGACGTTAAAAAAGCCGCCATGTTCCAACGGGAACGTGGCGGCTTTTCCGTAGGTAATGCAGCCCGTCAGAACGGTAACGGCGCAAGGTCGGGTTCGACCCACTCCCGGCGCGCAGGCACACTGAACAACGACTCCCGGCTCCAATAGGCCAGTAGCCAGTCGGGATAACCAAGCTCCGAAGCCATCAATCCCGACAAAACGACCGCAAGCGGGGCTTCTGCCGGATGCCGGTCGAGATGGTCCGCCGCCGCGCGCATCGACGCCAGCGTGATCGTGTGGTGATAGCCGCCGCTATCGGTATTGGCCGTATGCGTCGCTTCGTTATAGCGCGAGATCAGCGACCGGATCTCCTCTGCGCCGGTAAGATCCGGTCGGTGCCGGCGCAGCCAAAGCGCCGCTGCAAAATGGCCTGCATGAGTCCAGTCGCGCTTGGGCAGACTGCGATCGATCACGCCCAGCGCAATCCGTTCGATTTCTGAATCGTCGAGAAACATGTCTTTGGTCCGTGGGTCAGGCCCAACCGGCATTAAAAAACCCCGCCGGTCGGGCGGGGTGGTCAACATCACAGTTCGGAATAGCTGGTCAGCAATCCCTCGAACCGAGCGCGCGCACAAACACCGCCGTCGAATTGCGGCATTGTTGTTGCAGACGGGCGAACGAACGGTTCATTCGGTTTTCGTAACAGTCAGGTGGCGTCGGCTCAAGCCGCTTAATCGCCGCCGCCGCCGCCGCCGCCGCCGCCGCCGCCGTCACAGCCGCCACCGTCGCTACCGCAGTCGCCGGACGAACCGCCGCCATCGAACCATCCGAAGAAACCCTCTCCGCCCCCGTCATCTACCCCGGCCCGGCGGGTTTTTCGACGGTTCGATGCTGCCGCGACAAGGGCGATCAGCAGAACGGCGATGGCCAGAACGGCCAGCAGGATCAGGTCCATGACCCGGATCCTGCCTAAATCCATACCGATTTGCAAGGGATTAAGCGAACACCCCGAAATCCTTGCCCGCCGCCGCATCCAGCATCCGGCGTTCGAGCGATTTCAGGCGCAATTGCCCGGTGATGCGGTCGCCGGTCAGGTCGGTGACGTAGAAGGTATCGACCGCCCGCTCGCCATAGGTGGCGACATGGGCGGAGTGGAGCGTCACCTTCGACTGGAACAGCGCCTGTGCCAGATGATGCAGCAGCGCCGGCCGATCGCGGGCATTGACCTCGATCACGGTGAAGCGGTTCGATGCGGCATTGTCGATCAGCACGTTCGGCTCGATCGGAAAGGCTTCGGCACGGACGCGCGACAGCGGCTTGGCGGCGAGCCGGTCGTTCAGCTTCATGCGATTGGCCAGCGCATCGGCGATCGCCGTCTTCAACCGTTGCAACTGCCCGGCTTCGTCGAACGGACCGCCCAGCGGATTCTGAACGAGGAAATTGTCGAGCGCCATGCCGGTGCGCGTGGTGTGGATGCGCGCATCGATGATGTTGCCGCCCGCCGCATGGATCGCGCCGGCGATGCGATAGAATAATCCGGGATGGTCGGCGGCATGGACCGTCACCAGCGTCGCGCCGCGATCTTCGTCGACGCTGGTCTCGATCGTCAGTCGCGCGTCGCCCGACTGGTCGACCATCCGCGCATTGGCGGCGATCACGTCGTCCGGCTCGGCGATCCAATAGGCGGGCGGCAGGTGCCGGACATAGGCGGCCAGCGTGTCCTTGTCCCAGCCAAGCGTCTGCCGCAGCCGTTCCTGCTTTTCGGCGATGCGTTCGTCGCGACCGCGCTGCTTGTGGCCGAGGCGCAGCACTTCCTCGGCGGTTTCGAAGAGCGTGGTCAGCAACTGCCGCTTCCACCCGTTCCACGTGCCGGGACCGACCGCGCGGATATCAACGACGGTCAGCACCAGCAGCATGCGCAGCCGCTGCGGCGATTGCACGATGCTGGTGAAGTCGAGGATCGTCTTGAAATCGCTGAGGTCACGCTTGAACGCCGTCGCCGACATCAACAGGTGGTAGCGGACCAGCCACGCCACCGTCTCGGTCTCGGCCGGGGTGAGGCCGAGGCGCGGGCAGAGCCGTTCGGCGACTTCGGCACCGAGGATCGAATGGTCGCCGCCGCGCCCCTTGGCAATGTCGTGGCACAGCACCGCAACGAACAGCGCGCGCCGCTGGACGATGCCGCCGAACAGGGCGGTGGCGAGGGGATGCTCCTCGCGACAGATGCCGCGTTCGACCTGCGACAACAGGCCGATCATGCGGATGGTGTGCTCGTCGACCGTATAATGATGGTACATGTCGAACTGCATCTGCGCGACGATGCGGCCGAAATCGGGAATGAAGCGGCCGAACACGCCGCATTCGTTCATCCAGCGCAGCACCAGTTCGGGATCGCGCGGGGAGGTCAGCACGTCGAGGAACAACTGGTTGGCACGCGGGTGCGAGCGGACCTGCGCCGCCATCCGCGCATCGCGCGACGCCGCGCGCATCGCCAGCGGGTGGATTTCGAGGCCGTGCAGGTCGGCAAGCGCAAAGATCTCGATCAGCCGCACCGGGTCTTCGGCGAAGAAATCATCCTTGGGCAGCGCCAGCCGGCCACGGTCGAGCACGAAGCCGTTCAACCGCCCCGGCCGGCGCCGCAACCGCGGGAAGCCGAAGCGGCTGCCGCGCGCGGCATAGGTTTCGTCGAGATGGCTGAGGAACATGCCGGTCAGGTCGCCGACCCGCTTCGCCTGCAGGAAATAATATTGCATGAAGCGTTCGACGCGCGATTTGCCGACCCGGTCGCTATAGCGCATCCGCGTCGCGATCTCGGTCTGCACGTCGAAGGTCAGCCGCTCTTCCGCCCGGCCGGTGATGAGGTGGAGGTGACAGCGCACCGCCCACAGAAAATCCTCGGCCCGGTTAAACTTGCGCAATTCGGGCGCGCTGAGCAACCCGACGCGGACCAGATCGGCGGCGCGGCGGACATTATAGGCGTATTTGCCGATCCAGAAGAGTGCGTGCAGGTCGCGCAGCCCGCCCTTCCCCTCCTTCACATTGGGTTCGACGACATAGCGGGTGTCGCCGAGCTTCTTGTGCCGCGCATCGCGTTCGGCCAGCTTTTCGGCGATGAAGGTGCGCGCGGTTCCGTCCTGCACCTCCTGTTTGAAGCGCTGTGCCGCATCCGCATAGAGCGCGGTGTCGCCCCAGACATAACGCGCCTCGACCAGCGCGGTGCGGATGGTGACGTCGCCCTTCGCCTGGCGCACCATTTCGTCGAGCGAGCGCGACGAATGGCCGACCTTCAGCCCGAGATCCCATAGCGCGTAGAGGATCGATTCGATGACCTGTTCGGACCAGGCGGTCTGCTTCCACGGGGTCAGCACGCCGATATCGACGTCCGAATGCGGCGCCATCTCGCCCCGGCCATAGCCGCCGACCGCGATCAGCGTCATCCGCTCGGCCGCGGTCGGATTGGGGTTCGGGTGGACATGCTCGACGATGAAACCCGCCAGCGCGACGAGGATCGCGTCGGTCAGATAGGCATAGGCCGCCGCCGTCTCCAACCCGTGGCTGGGGCGGGCGCGCAGCCGGCGTTCGATCTCGGTCCGGCCGCGCGCCATCGCTTCGCGCAGCACGGCGGTCGCGGCGCGGCGCAACGCCGTGCCGTCCTGATCCCCGGTGGCGAGTGCCGCGAGCGAAGCCGCCAGCGCCCCCGGCTCGACGATCGCCTCCGGGTGGACGATCCGTTCGAACCGGGGCGGCGTGGCCAGGTCGGGCCGGACCGTGTCGTTCAGGCGCCGCCCTCCGGCGCCTTGGCCACGCCGACCAGCGCCGGCCGCAGCAGCCGGTCGCGGATCATATAGCCGGTCTGGATTTCCTGCACGACGGTGCCGGGCGCGGCGTCGTTCGACGGTACTTCGAACATCGCCTGATGCTTGTTGGGGTCGAGCGTCTCGCCGACCGACACCATCTTGGTGATGCCATGACGGCCGAACACGCTTTCCAGTTCGCGCCCGGTCGCTTCGAGGCCGGTGATGAGGCCCTTCAGCCGGTCGTCGCCGCGCAGATCCTCGGGGATCGCCGACAGCGCGCGCGACAGATTGTCGGCCACCGACAGGATGTCGCGCGAGAAGGCGGTCGCGGCATAGGCGCGGGCGTCGGCCACCTCCTTTTCGGCGCGACGGCGCACATTCTGCAGATCGGCGCGGGCATAGAGGGTTTCGGCCTGCGAATCGGCCAGCTTCGCTTCGAGTTCGGCAAGGCGATCCGCTTCGGCGACTTCGGGCGCGGCCTCGGCGGTGGCTTCGCGCAGGTCGTTCGTATCGTCGTTGGCGGGAGTGTCGTTCATTCGGGTCTCTTCTTGTCCTGTCAGCCGAGCAGCCGCGTCAGCGTCGCGGCAGTGAAATCCACCATGGGCACGACGCGCGCATAGTTCAACCGGACCGGCCCGATCACGCCGACCACGCCGACCACGCGCCCGTCCAGCGCGCGGACCGGCTTGGCGATGACCGACGATCCGGTCAATGCGAACAATTTGTTTTCGGAGCCGATAAAGATGCGCGCCGCATCGCCGTCCTGTGCCGATTCGAGCAGCCGGGCGATCTCTTCCTTGCCCTCCAGTTCGTCGAGCAACTGCCGCACGCGGTCGAGGTCGTGGGCGGCGGCAGGGTCGATCAACCGCGCCTGGCCGCGCACGATCAGCACCGGGCGCTGCCCACCATCCTCGCTCCACATCGCCAGTCCCGCCTCGACCAGCGCGCGGGCGGTCGCATCGAGTTCGGCGCGTTCCCGCCCGATTTCGCCCAGGATGCGGGCGCGCGCTTCGGACAGGGTGAGACCCGACAGCCGCGCCGTCAGGTAATTGCCCGCCTCGACCAGCGCGGCGACGCTGGTCCCCGCCGCGATATCGAGCACGCGATTCTCGACCGATCCGTCGGCCCCGACCAGCACCGCCAGCGCGCGGGTGCCCGACAGCGGCACGAACGAGACCTGTCTCAGCACCGGTTCGCGCTTGGGCACCAGCACCACGCCCGCACTGGCCGACAGGCCCGACAGCGCGGCGGCGGTCCCGGCGAGCGCCTCCTCGACCGGGCCGGCGGTATCCGCCTGCGCCTCGATCGTCGCGCGCTCCTGTGCCGATGGCTCCATCGCGTGCATCATGCCGTCGACGAACAGCCGCAGGCCGGTCTCGGTCGGCATCCGCCCGGCGCTGACATGCGGCGCGGCGAGCAGCCCGGCCTCCTCCAGATCCTGCATCACGCCGCGGATCGAGGCGGGCGAGAGGTTCAGGCCCGACAGTTGCGCGATGGTGCGCGAACCGACCGGCGCGCCGGTGGCGAGATAGCTGTCGACCACGATCCGGAACACGTCGCGGGCGCGGTCGGTCAGTTCGTGGATCGGTTGGGCCATGCTTGGGAATGTAGGGCGGTTGCAGCTCGCGGAAAAGCCAGTCCTCCCCGCTCGCGGGGAGGGGGACCGCCGCGAAGCGGTGGTGGAGGGGGTTCGCCGCGCAACGCTGCCGTTCCGTATGCCGCGCTCCCCCTCCACCAGCTTCGCTGGTCCCCCTCCCCGTACCGGGGAGGATTTAAGGCGTTTCGATAAATTGGCGGATCGGCAGTTCGTTCGGGGCGGAGCGCAGCGCTTCGTTCATCCGCTGATCGCGCATCCGGCAGCCATAATAGAAGGACAGATGCTGCGCCGCGCCCGACAATTCGTTCCAGCGGACATCGACCGACGGCATGTCGGTCGGCGCATTGTCGCATCCCGGCTGGCCCGGCTGCACCAGCCGCTCGCCCTGCGGCCGGTAGGGCTGTAGTTTCGCGGCAAAGGCGCGATACTGCGCCGGCGTCGCCTTGAAATCGCGCGTGCCGACGACCTTGGTAAAGCGCCGCCCTTCGAACACCCCCGTGCCATCGGGCTGGATCGTCACCCGGTACACCGGACAGGCGCCGAAACAGGGCGAGGTTTCATAGCTGATCGTCTCGCGCTCGATCGCGACCGGCGCGGTTTCGGTGGTCGTGTTGCCGACCGCCATCACGCAGCCGCCCAGTATCGGCAGCAAACCCAAGGCGATGATCTTCATGACGTCGCTCCCTGTCGCGGATCCGTCGCTTCGGACCCGTCATCATCGAGGTACCGCGCGGCGACTGGCGCGGCGATGAACGGACGGCTAGGACTTCGCGAAATTTCAGGAGATTCCCATGCGCCCATCCGGCCGCACCCCCGACGAAATGCGCCCCATCACGATCGAGACGAACTTCACCCGCCATGCTGAGGGTTCGTGCCTGATCGGCTTCGGCGATACCAAGGTGCTGGTGACCGCCTCGCTCGAAGAACGGCTGCCGCCATGGCTGCGCGGCAAGGGCGAAGGCTGGGTGACGGCCGAGTACGGCATGCTCCCCCGCGCCACCCATACCCGCGGCAGCCGGGAAGCGGCGAAGGGCAAGCAGTCGGGCCGCACGCAGGAAATCCAGCGGCTGATCGGGCGGTCGCTGCGCGCCGTGGTCGACCTGAAGGCGTTGGGCGAGCGGCAGATCACGCTCGATTGCGACGTGATCCAGGCCGATGGCGGCACCCGCACCGCGTCGATTTCGGGCGCGTGGGTGGCGCTGCGCCTCGCGGTCGACGGGCTGATGCGTGAGGGCAAGCTGGAGGTCGATCCGATCAGCCGGCAGGTCGCGGCGGTCAGCTGCGGCATCCATGAGGGCACGCCGATGCTCGACCTCGACTATATCGAGGATTCGGCCGCCGATGCCGACGCCAATTTCGTGCTGACCAGCGACAACAATATCGCCGAGGTGCAGGCGACCGCCGAGGGTGCCTGTTATGACGAAGAGGCGCTGCTGCGCCTGCTGCGCCTCGCCCGCATCGGTTGCGGTCGCATCTTCGCCGAACAGCTTCGGGCGACCGGGCGATGAGCGGCGAGGGCAAGGAACCACAGGCGATCCGCAAGCTCACGCCCGGCAAGCTGGTCATCGCCAGCCACAATCCCGGCAAGATCCGCGAGATCGCCGCGCTGCTCGGGCCGTACGGCGTCACCCCGATCTCGGCAGGCGAACTCGACCTGCCCGAGCCGGAGGAGACCGGCACGACCTTCGTCGCCAATGCCGAGTTGAAGGCGTTGCAGGCGGCCGACCTGTCGGGGCTGCCGGCGCTGGCCGATGACAGCGGGCTGTGCGTCGAGGCGCTGAACGGGGATCCGGGCATCTTCTCGGCGCGCTGGGCGGGGCCGTCCAAGGATTTCGACGCAGCGATGCGGCTGGTCGAGCAACGGATGCAGGCGACCGGCCCCGACCATAGCCGCGCGGCGCATTTCGTGTGCGCGCTGGCGCTGGCATGGCCCGATGGGCATGTGGAGTGGTTCGAGGGCCGCGTCGACGGGCAACTGGTATGGCCGCCGCGTGGGGAACATGGCTTCGGCTATGACCCGATGTTCGTCCAGGACGGCATGGACCGCAGCTATGGCGAGATCGATCCCGACCACAAGCATGCGATCAGCCACCGCGCCGATGCGTTCGCGCAACTGGTGAAGGCGGTGTTCTGAACCGGTAACGCCAGCCGGACCGTACCCCCGCGTAGGCGGGGGTCCAGGGTAACAGAGGATGGCCTCCGTGGCTCTGGCCCCCCGCCTGCGCGGGGGTACGAAAAGCTTTGACTACCGCTAGGCCGGAACGCCCACCGGACCCTGCGCATTGGACGCCCCGAAAGGAATTCCGATGCCCGATGCGATCACCGAAACCCGTCACCGCGAGATCGCGGTCGAGCATCTCCTGTTCTGGACGATGCGCTATGTCGAGGAACAGCATCCCGGTCTGCTCAACTCGTTGGAAGCCAGCCTCGACAAACTCGGCGATCCGAGCCAGGGCGGCGAGAAGAACGACCATGCCGTCCGCCACATCGCCGCCAAGATGATCGCCGGCGCGCGGGGGTAGGGTTAGCTATCGACCCGACGCGTTCGCCCCAGGCCCCCGTCCGCCGTCCGCCGTCCGCCGTCCGCCGGAGCCGTACCCCCGCGCAGGCGGGGGT
The DNA here is from genome assembly GCF_055521695.1 of Sphingomonas sp. BL-S-05. NCBI lineage: Bacteria > Pseudomonadati > Pseudomonadota > Alphaproteobacteria > Sphingomonadales > Sphingomonadaceae > Sphingomonas > Sphingomonas sp. BL-S-05. Next base: position 2,638,349 of record NZ_CM145499.1, read on the forward strand.
CCAGAGCCAAAGGCAGCAGCGGTTTGCGGGTGTGGCCCTGGATCCCCGCCTTCTCGGGGATACGGTACAGCGAACTTTCGCAAAGGTCGCGCAGGGGTACGCGGCGGAGCTCCAAGCGCAGCGCGATTTTGCGGCTCCCTCAACCCCGACCCACTCTTAGAAGGCCCGCTGTCCGGCGACATTGCCCGCCGGCACGTACCGACACACGACATGATCGTCGCGCGCATTGCTCGCCTCGGCACAGCCAAAGCGTTGCGTAGTGCGCCACATGATCTGGGTATAATGGGCGACGTCGCCGAACTTGCCGGTCCGCGACACGGCGGGCAGGACGCCCGGCACATAGTCGCGCTTCTCCGCGACCCAATGGCCGACCATCTCGTCATAGCGGTAGGCCCCGCGCGTGCCGGTCCACAGATTCTCGCCCTGTTCGGGCACCCCGCGCGGTTGCGCCGAATGTTCGAAGCGGCCGGTCGTCGCCAGCGTATCGGCATAGGTCTTCGCATCGCGGGCCAGCGCCGAATCCCAGGCGAGCGGCGGCAGTCCCGCCTCACCGCGCGCGGCACGGTGGCCGGCTTCCATCGCCTGTCGCAGCAGCGCCACCCCGCGCGGCGCCGGCCCTTCGAACGTGCGTGGTTCGACGATGCGTTCGGGACCGGCCTCGACGCCGGGCGAACAGGCGGCCAGCAGCAAAAGCGGCGCCAATATTTGTATCGATCGCATCGCGCCCATATGGGACGGCGATGGTGCCCGACCAACCTCCCCCCCTGGCGCTCTACGTCCACTGGCCGTTCTGCGTATCCAAATGCCCCTATTGCGACTTCAACAGCCATGTCCGTGACGCGGTCGATCAGGCGGCATGGTTGCAGGCGCTCCTCGCCGATCTGGCGCATGAGGCGGCGGCACTGCCGGGGCGGCGGCTGGCGTCGATCTTCTTCGGCGGAGGCACCCCGTCGCTGATGCCCCCCGCGACCGTCGCCGCGATCATCGATGCCGCGTGCCGCGCATGGCCGCCGAGTGACGATATCGAGATCACGCTGGAGGCGAACCCGTCCTCGGTCGAGGCGGCACGCTTCGCCGATATCGCCGCCGCCGGGGTCAACCGGGTGTCGCTGGGCGTACAGTCGTTGCATGACGACGCGCTCGCCTTCCTCGAACGCGCGCATGGCGTGGAGGAGGCACTGGCCGCGCTCGGCGTCGCGCAGCGCCATTTCGCGCGGGTCAGCTTCGACCTGATCTATGCCCGGCCCGCCCAGTCGCTGGCGGCATGGGAAGCCGAACTCGCCCGCGCGCTCTCGTTCGGGACCGAGCATCTCTCGCTCTATCAGCTGACCATCGAACCCGGCACACGCTTCGCGACGCTGGCGGCGAAGGGCGCGCTGACGCTGCCCGATCCCGACCTTGCCGCCGACCTGTTCGAGATGACGCAGGCGATGACGGCCGCCGCCGGTCTGCCGCTGTACGAGGTGTCGAACCATGCCCGGCCGGGGGCGGAAAGCCGCCACAACCTGACCTATTGGCGCTATCGCGACTATGCCGGCATCGGCCCTGGCGCGCATGGCCGGCGCGAGGGGCTGGCGACCGTTCGGCGCAAGAAGCCCGAAAACTGGATCGCGGCGGTGGAGCGCAACGGCCATGGCATCGAGCGCGAGGACGCGCTGACCCCCGACGAACGCGTGACCGAGGCGCTGGTGATGGGCCTCAGGATGCGCGAGGGCATCGACCTTGCCCGTATCGCGGCGCTGGGCGAACGGCCGATCGATGCGGTGGTGCGGACCGATGCGGTGGCGCTGCTCGCGCGGCAGGGGCTCCTCGCGCGCGATGGCGACCGGCTGGCGCTGACCGCCGCCGGCTTTCCGGTCCTTGATGCCGTGCTGCGGGAGATCACGCTATAGGCTTGCCCCGCCCCCGGCGACTGCGCACAACCGCGCCTCACCAGTGAAACGGGGTACCCATGCCGACCATCACCCGCCGCACCGCCATCGCCGGCCTTGCCGCCATTGCCGGATCGGCCACCCTGCCCGCCCAGCCCCGCGCGGCCGGCGTGCTGCGCATCGCCTCGACCTGGGACTTCGGCGCCGCCGCCAACGATGCCGCCGTCGCCCGGTTCAGAAGCGGCGGCAGCCTGATCGATGCGCTGGAGGCGGGGGCGAAGGTGCCCGAGGCCGACCTGACCAACCATTCGGTCGGCAAGGGCGGCTATCCCGATCGCGACGGGCGGGTGACGCTCGATGCGGTCATCATGGACGACAAGGGGCATGTCGGCGCGGTCGCGGCGATGGAGGATATCGCCCATCCGATCTCGGTCGCGCGCGCGGTGATGGAGCGCACGCCGCACACCTTCCTGGTCGGCGATGGGGCACGGCAGTTTGCCCTGGCCAACGGCTTCACCGCGGAGAAACTGCTGACGCCGGAGGCGGAGGCCGAATGGCGCAAATGGCTGAAGACGTCGAAATATCAGCCGGTCGCCAACAGCGAAAATGCCCGTGCGCCGCTGGGCGGGCCGCTCGACCATGACACGATCGGCATGATCGCGCGCGCGCCCGACGGATCACTCGCCGGGGCCTGCACCACGTCGGGCATGGCGTTCAAGCTGCACGGCCGGGTCGGCGATTCACCGCAGGTCGGCAGCGGCCTGTTCGTCGAGGCGGGCGTCGGCGCAGCCACCGCCACCGGTCTGGGCGAGGAAGTGACCCGCATCGCCGGCACCGCCCGCGTCGTGTCTTCGCTGCGTGCCGGCCTGTCGCCGATGGCGGCGTGTCGCGAGGCGGTGGAGCATATCGCGAAGCTGCGCGGATCGGCGCTGGACGGGGTGCAGGTCGGTTTCCTCGCAATGGATCGGAACGGACAGGTCGGCGCCTTCGCGATCCTGCCGGGCTTCACCTATGCCGTCACCGGCGACGTTGGTCGCAGCACCGTGCTCCGATCGGCGAGTTTGCGTCCGGCCTGAAACGAACTGGCCCCGTCACCGCGTCGGTGACAGGGCCAGTCGTTTAACCCTTGGGAAGGGGATCAGAATTTCAGGCCGATGCCCGCGACGACGTTGCGACCGAGCAGGTCGTAACGGAACACGGTATTGGTCCGCAACAGCCCCAGCACGTTGCGCGAATTGGGGACCAACGGCGGATCGGTATCGAACACGTTGTTGACCGACAGCCGCAACGTCATGCGCTTGGCGATATCGAACGCCAGCGAGACGTCGATATAATCATAGGCATCGATGCCGGTATAGGTGGTGCGCCGGTCGGCGGCGGTGAACGGAATGCCGGTCCCCTCCGGATCGCGGACATTATAGGTGATCGTGGTCGGGCTGACATGCCGCCAGTTGATCCACGCGCTGAACACATCGCCGGGGGCGGTCCAGGTCGCGCTCATATTATGCGCCCAGCGCGGCAGGCTTTCGCCGCAGAACGGACCATAATAGCCGACGCAGTTGACATCGACCGATTCCGGCGTCGCCTGCCCGCCGACCTTCGTCGTCAACGAACCGTTGAACGCCAGGTCGATCCGCCCGGCCGAGCCGAGGCCATGGCCATACTGCCCCTGGAAGTCCCAGCTGGCGAAGTTCGACTTGTACCCGTTGGTCAGTCCCTGCGCGAAATAGCCGGCGGTCGGATTGCCGCTCGTCGGGCTGGATAGGGTGAAGGTGCCCGGATTGCGTACGACGCCGCGGCAATAATATTCGGTTCGGAACGTCAAGCAGCCGGTCAAGAAGTCGTTGGCCGAGGAATAGTTGATCGAATCGTTCAGATTGACGACGATCCGGTCGACCGACACGGTCAGACCCGGCACGAACCGCGGACGCAGCACGACGCCGAACGTCTTGGTATAGGCGGTTTCGGGCGTCAGATTGAACCCGCCATTGCGGATCGTGCAGAAGCCGTCCGGGCAATCCAGCGTCTCGCTGCCGTACAGATTGTCGGGCAGCCCCGTCGCGCGGCATTGTTCGATCGTCGCGGTGGGCGCGAAGAACGGCAGGTTGGTGCCGGTGGCCGGTTTGCCCGGATCATAGTTGGGATTGCGTACCGTTGCGCACGGATCGTTCCGCGAACCCACGGTCGTGTAGCCGATATTGGCCGCCGACGCCGCCTGCGTCACGCTCGGCGCGCGCTGCGCCTTGTTGAACGCCGTGCGGAAGGTGATGTCGGGGATGGGCGACCAGATCCCCTCCAACTTCCACGTATTGAAGTTGCCTGCCAGGCGATTGTACTTCGATACGCGATAGCCGGCATTGAACTGCAGCAGGTCGGTCCACGCCTGACTCTCGATAAGCGGTGCCTGTAGCTCGGCATTCACCTCGACGATGTTCTGGGTGAAGCGCTGGTCTTCACCGCCATTGGCCTCGCGGAACGCCGCATTGGCGGTGTTACTCTGCCTTTCGGCCCGGAATTCGCCGCCAAAGGCGACCGCGACACCCTGATCCGCCAGCGGCGAGGTGATGCCGTATTTGCCAAGATCGGCGCTCAACGTCGCCAGCGCCTGCCACATTTGCGGGCTGTTGGTGAACGAGGTGTTCGAGTAATTATACTGGCCCGGCGCAAAGAGATAGGCGTTGAGGGCGGGATCGCTGTTGTACGGACTGAAGGCGTTGAACGGTACGCATCCCGGATCCTGTCCGTTGATGACCGAGCGACAGATCGGACGACCATCGACCGTCGTCACGTCGAGCGAACGGTTGACCCGATCGTAATCGGCATAGGCAATGTCGAAGGTCGTGGAATTGAGCCGCGACAGCACACCCGCCACGTCATAGTTCCACACGCCGTCCAGCACCTGCCCACGTAGACCGGCGGTGACACGGAAACCCTTGTTGATGAAGACGGCATCGATCGGTTCCGCGCCTTCGAAACGGTAACGCACGTCGATCGGAACATAAGCCCCCGTACCAGCGGCCGTGCCGCACAACGTCTGCGCCTGCGATGCCGACAGGAACGGGTTATTGCACGGCACCGAATAGGGTGTGCTACCGAACGACAGGTACGACAGTGTCCGGTTGAGCTGTGGATTGCGCGACTTGTCGCGATAGAACAGCGCCGACGAATAGAGTTCGATGTCGCTGGAAATCCGCGCGGTCAGGAAGCCGCCGGTGTTGATCCGGTTGAACTCGCGCTGCCAGCTCTGGCCGTCAAAGGGGTTGGCGGCAGTGTTGGGGCCGGAATTGATCGGTACGAACGTCCCGTTGTTCAGCGGACTGTTGACCAGTTGCCGACCGCGATTGGCACCCGCCTGCGGAATGATCGTACCGTTCGGCGTAAAGCTGGCAGCGCTGCAAACCAGCGGACCGTCCCTGGTCGGCTGCGTCACTTCGCACGCCGAATAGGAACGGTCGGCGGTGCGGATCATTGCCGAGTTTCGATAATTGACGAAACCGGTGATGTTCACCGCACCGTCGAACAGGTTCTTGCCGAACGACGCCGTGACGTTGAGGCGGCCACCATCATTGGCCATGCCGGTCCGCGCCGGGAAGAAGGCGCGACCAGCCGCCTCGGTGACGGCATTCGGTCGGTTGTCGTGATTATAGAAGCTGTAATTGGCGTCGAGACGTACGCCATCGAAGTTCTTTTTCAGGATGAAATTGACGACGCCCGACACCGCGTCCGACCCATAGACCGACGATGCGCCGCCACTGAGGATATCGATACGTTCGACCAGCGCGGTGGGGATGATGCTGGTGTCCATCTGGTTCACCAGCCCGAGCCGGAGACCATCGACCAGCGTCAGCGTGCGTTCGAAGCCGAGGCTGCGCAACTTGATACGCTGTGCGCCACTCGAATCGGCGTAATTCTGTTCCGCATTGGGCTGGATCTGCGGCAGGCGGTTCAGCACTTCCTCGATCGTCGTCGCACCCTGCGCCGCGATTTCCGCCGACGTGGTCGACACGATCGGCGCTGCCGACTTGTTGTTCGGGCGCACGATGCGCGTGCCGGTGACCGTGATCGTCTGGTCATCGTCGGCATCGGTCGTCGTCGCTGTCTTGGGCAGCGGTTCGACGGGCACGCCTTGCGCGTGCGCAGCGCCGGTCAGCACCGTCGCCAGACATGACGTCGCCAACAGCTTCTTGATCGATTGCATGATTCCCCCTTTTCGGCGTCCCGTCGCGCGGGCTGTTTCACCGGTGCAACAGTCTTCCGCCGGCGAGAGGGGGAATCAATATTTTTTGATACTTTCTTCGGTATTCAATTTCGATTGACGGGTGCCGTTGCACTTGGGCAACACACCCCTCAGGTATTTCGATCGTTTATACGAGGAGATGCACCACCGTCGGAGTGACCTGCGCCGCAACGCGGATATCCGGCAGCGCTCCGAGGTCGATGGCGGCCGGTTGCCGCAATTCGACCCGGATCCGTCCTGCAAGGTGTTCGGTACGGACGATCGTCCCTGCCCCGCCCAATGCCTCGATCAGGGCTGCCGACAACGCCGGCGCTGCGGCGTCCGTTGCCGTCTCGGGCACCGCGACCGGCGCAGCGACCGGACCGCCGCTCCCCGCTTCCCGGATTTCCTCCGCGACCTGGTCGGCGATCGGGCCGACCACGACCTGTACCGCGCGTGCCGAAGGACGCAGTACGCCCATCGCGCCCAACGCCTTCAGCGCCGCTTCGTCGACCAGCGCCTGATCGACGACGACCAGCCGCAGCCGGGTGGTGCAGGCCCCGATGCTGGCGAGGTTGCCGCTGCCGCCCAGCGCCGTAAGAAATGCCCGCCCCCGCTCGCCGCCACCGGTTGCCGGGGCGCCGGTCAGCGACGGCGCGCTGGCGTCGCGGCCCGGCGTCTTGAGGTCGAAGCGCAGGATGAAGAAGCGGAACACCCCGTAATAGAGCGCGAAATAAAGGGCGCCGACCGGCAGCAGCAGCAGCGGCTTCGTCGCCTTTCCATAGTTCAGCACATAGTCGAACAGGCCCGCCGAAAAGCCGAAGCCGAGCTTCACCCCCAGCCAGTCCATCAGCGCCATCGACAGCCCGGTCAGCACCGCATGGATCGCGTAAAGCACGGGGGCGAGGAACATGAACGAGAATTCGATCGGCTCGGTCACCCCGGTCAGGAAGCTGGTCAGCGCGAGGCTGAGCAACATGCCGCCCACCGCCTTGCGCCGGTCGGGCAATGCCGAACGGTACATGGCAAGGCATGCGGCGGGCAGGCCGAACATCATCACCGGGAAATAACCGGCCATGAACGCCCCCGCCGTGGGATCGCCGGCGAAGAAGCGGCGCAGGTCGCCGGTCGTCCCCCCGAAATCGCCGAGCACGAACCAGGCGACGTTGTTGAGGATGTGGTGCAACCCGGTCACGAGCAGCAGCCGGTTGAGCAGGCCGAAACCGAACAGGCCGAAGCTGCCCGATGCCACCAGCCCGCGGCTGAGCAGGTCGAGTGCGGTGGTGATACCGCCGAAGCTCAGGCCCACCACGACCGCGATGGCGATGCCGGCCACGCCGCTGACGATCGGCACGAAGCGCCGCCCACCGAAAAAGGCTAGATATTCCGGCACCTTGATCGTCGCATAGCGGTTATAGGCATGGCCGCCGATCAGCCCGGCGACGATGCCGATCGGCACGTCGAGCTTCGCGAACGCCTTTGCCTTCCACGCCGCCGACAGGGTCGCCGCGACGTCCGGGGCAAAGCCTTGCGTCACCTCGCCCGGGACGGTCAGGAATACCGGCCCGCCATTCTTGACGACCAGATAGCAGACGACGCCCGCAAGACACGCCGCGCCATTGCCGTCGCGGGCGATGCCGCAGGCGACGCCGATCGCGAAGAGCAGGCCGAGATTGTTGAACAGCGCATCGCCCGCCGCCGCCAACAGGCCGATGTCGAGCAGGTCGGGCTGGCCCAACCGCAACAACAGCCCCGCCACCGGCAGGACCGCGATCGGCAGCATGAGCGCACGGCCGATCGGCTGCAGCGTTTCGACGACCGACTTCATGCACCCAGCTCCTGCAAAAATTCGCGAACCATGGTCCGCACCTCGGCGGGCGATGCCGCCGCGAGTGCGCGCACCGCCAGCAGCCGGCAGCGATGGGTATCGAGCCGCCGGACCAGCGCCTTCAATTCGGGCACGAAGCGCGGCGATGCCGACAATTCGGTGATGCCCAGCCCGACCAGCAGCGGGATCGCCAACCGGTCCGACGCGAGGCCACCGCACACCCCGACCCAGCGACGATGCCGTCCGGCCCCCTCGGTCGTATGCGCGATCAGCTGCAGCACCGCCGGGTGCAGCCCGTCGATGCCGGGCGCCACCGCCGGATTGCCGCGATCCATCGCCAGCGCATATTGCGTCAGGTCGTTGGTGCCGATCGACAGGAAATCGGCATGCGCCGCTAGCGTCGCGGCGGTGACCGCGGCGGCGGGGGTTTCGACCATGATGCCGATCTCGACACGTTCGGTAATGCCGAGGTCGGCACGCAACCGGTCGACGACCGCGCGGACGGCGGCAATCTCGGCGACGCTCGCCACCATCGGGATCATGATCCGGCATTGCCCGACCGGCTGCACCGACAATATGCCGCGCAACTGCGTTTCGAGAATGTCGGGCATGGCCAGCGCGACACGTATGCCGCGCAGCCCCAGCGCCGGATTTTCCTCGGGCGCGATCGGCAGATAGGGGGCGGGCTTATCGCCGCCGATATCGAGCAGCCGCACGATCAGCGGGCGCCCGTCGAGTTCGGCCGCGATCGCGCCGTACAGCGCGGCCTGTTCGGCGGCATCGGGGGCGCTGTCGCGGTCGAGGAACAGGAATTCGGTGCGCAGCAGCCCCGACCCTTCGGCGCCATTGGCCATCGCCGCCTTCGCATCCTCGATCGAACCGAGATTGGCGAACGCCTCGATCCGCACGCCGTCGAGCGTGACGCAGGCTTCGCCGGCGCGGGCGAGCGCGGCGTCGCGGTCGGCGATGCGGCGATCGGCATGGACGCGCGCCTCGGCGAGCGTCGCCGCATCGGGATCGACGTGCAGCACGCCGCCATCGGCATCGAGGATCAGCGTCGCACCGTCCGCCACATCGTTCAGCGGGGCGCCGATCGCGACCAGTGCCGGCAGGCCCATCGTCGCCGCGAGGATCGCGACGTGCGAGGTCGGCCCGCCACGCTCGACGGCAAGGCCGATGACACTGGCCGGATCGATCGCCATTACCTGCGACGGCAGCAGATCGTCGGCGAGCAGGATGGTCCCGGCAGGGAAGGTCATCGCCTCCGCGACCGTGCCGGTCAGTTCGCCCAGTACCTGCCGTTCGAGGTCGAGCAGATCGTCGGCGCGCTCGGCCAGCCGCGCGTCGCCAAGGCCCCGCAGCGTCGCCGCCTGCGCCCGCGTCGCCGCGCGCCAAGCATGGCCGGCATCGCGGCCATCGGCGATGGCGACATTCGCGGCGTCGCGCAGATCGGGGTCGTCGAGGAACGCGATATGCGCGGCACGGATCGCCGCCCCTTCGCCGGTCGTCGCCGCCAGCTTCGCGCGCACCGCCGACAGCGCCGAATCGAGCCGGGCGGTCTCGATCGCGGCGCCCTGCCCGTCGACCGGCACCTCAATCTCGGCAACCCGCAGCCAGCGGGCGGTGCCGATCGTATAGCCCGGCGCCGCCAGCGTGCCGGCCAACTGCCCCTCGGGCAGCGCGGCGGCGGGCGGCGGCGGCGGCGCGACCACCGGTTCGACCGCCGCCCGTTCGGCGCGCTCGCCCATCCCGCCCTCGATCAGCGTCGCCAGCGCGGCGACCGCTTCGGCGGCGTCGGGGCCGCTGGCGATCACGTCGACCGTGTCGCCGAACCGCACGCCCAGCCCGAGTAGACCGACCGCGCCGGTGGCACGCGCCTCGCTGCCGTCCTTGGCCAGCCAGCTGGTGGCAAGAAAGCCGCGCGCGACCTCGCCGATCTTCGCGGCCGGGCGCGCGTGCAGGCCGTGGGCCATCGGCACCTGCACCTGCCGCACGATGCGCTCGCCCTCTTCCATCGTCATGGCCGGCGTGTTTGCGGCGACCGGCTCGACCGTCAGCAGCAGCTGCCCGATACCGACCACCCGGTCGGTCTCGCGCCGGACGATGCGATACGCATCGGCATTGGTGACGATCAGCGGCGTCATCAGCGACGGCGCGCCGCGCACCAGCGCGTCGAGATCGAAATCGATTAGTGGCTGGCCGCGCTCGACCCGGTCGCCGACGGCAACGCGCGCGGAAAAATCCTTGCCGCCCAGTTGCACCGTGTCGATGCCGATATGCATCAACAGCTCGACCCCGCCCTCGCCGCGCAGGGTGATGGCATGGCTGCCCGCGTGGAGCGTCAGCACCTCGCCGTCACAGGGGGCGTGCAGCGTACCGCCGGTCGGGTCGATCGCCAGGCCGTCCCCCAGCATCCGCCCGGCGAACACCGCGTCGGGCACGTCGTCGAGCGCGCTCGCCCAGCCTTGCAACGGTGCGGTGAGCAGGATGGCGGTCATGATCGGCCCCTTCGTGCGCACGTCCGCCCCCCGGCGACCCGCGCGGATGCTGTTAATCGTCCCGGCGAACCGGGGTCAGACGATGCGGTTGCCCGCGATCCATGTGCCGCGCACCGTCAGGTTGCGGTCGAGCCAGACGAAATCGGCGCTATGGCCGATATCGAGCGTGCCGATCCGGTGCGACAGGCGCAGGAAGGCGGCCGGATGGGTCGATGCCATCGCCACCGCATCCTCGAACGCGACCCCCAGTTCGACCGTGTTGGCCACCGCCGTCGCCATGTCGAGATCGCAGCCGGCGAGCGTGCCATTGGCATCGACGCACACGCCGTTCTCGACATGGATCGGCTGGCCGTTGAGCACGAATTGCTTGCTCTCGGCGCCCACGGTCGGCATCGCGTCGGTCACCAGCATGAACCGGTCGAGCGGCCGCGCCGCCAGTGCCACGCGGATCGCCGCCGGATGCAGGTGCGCGCCGTCGACGATCAGCCCGGCATAGACCGACTGGTCCTCCAGCACCGCGCCGACCACGCCCGGATCGCGATGTTTGAGCGGCGACATGGCGTTGTAGAGATGGGTCACGCCCCGCGCGCCGGCATCGATCGCCGCGCGCGCCTGTTCATAGGTCGCGTCGCTATGACCGATGCTGACGATCACGCCCGCCGCGACCAGCCGTTCGATCGCGGCGGTATCGTTGCGTTCGGGGGCCAGCGTCACCATCACCACGCCCTTGCGCGGGGCGGTGAGCAGCGCGATCGCCGCATCGTCCAGCGCGCGGAAATGGTTCGCGTCGTGAATGCCCTTGCGTGCCGGGTTCAGGAACGGCCCCTCGACATGGATGCCGACCACGCCCGGCACGCCCGCTTCGATCGCGGCATCGACCGCGTCGAGGCCAGCGGCGACCACGTCCAGCCGGTCGCTGATGAGCGTCGGCAGAAAGGCGGTGGTGCCATAGGTCGCGTGCGCCGCGCCGATCGCGCGGATGCCCTCTACGGTCGGATGGTCGTTGAACAACACCCCGCCGCCGCCATTGACCTGCGTATCGACGAAGCCGGGGACCAGCCAGCCGCCGTCGAGATCGATCGTCTCGGCATCGCCCTCGGCATGGAAGCCGGTTATGACGCCGCCCTCGACCTCGAACGCGCAGCTGTCGTGCTGGCACTGATCGGCGAGCACGCGCCCGCCGCGGAAAACGAAGCTGCTCATCGCGTTTCGGTGACCTTGCGCAGATGCGGCGGCTGGTCGGGGTTCAGGCCCCGGCGCAGCGACACCGTGTTGACCATGCGGTAGAAGCTTTGGATCATCAGGATCGGTTCGATCGCGGCATGGCTGCGGATCGTCGGCGGGTGGCTGTCGTCGTCGGACGCATCGGCCAGATGCACCGCCGCACCGCGCGACGCGAACTCGGCCGCCGCCGCGCGGACGTCGTCGCCGGCATCGTCCGACGTCGCGAACCCCAGCAGCGGAAAGCCGTCGTTGATGATCGCCATCGGCCCGTGGCGGACCTCGGCGCTGCTGAACGCCTCGGCATGCAGCGCCGAGGTTTCCTTCATCTTGAGCGCCGCTTCCTGCGCGACGCCGAAGCTGTAGCCGCGCCCGATCACGAACAGGTTGCGCGCCTGCACCAGCGTGTCGGCCACCGCCGTCCAGTCGAGCGCGAACGCCGCTTCCAGTTGCTGCGGCAGCGTGTCGAGCGCCGCCAGCAACGCCTGATCCTCGCTCCAGTGCGCGGCGATCGCGGCCAGGCCGGTCAGCGAGGCGATGAACGACTTGGTCGCCGCGACCGAGGTTTCCGCGCCGGCCGACAGCGGCAGCACGGTGTCGGCCAGACCCGCCAGCGGCGAATCCTCGACATTGACCAGCGCGACCACGCGCGCGCCCGCCGCCTTGTAGCTTTCGACGGTGCGCAGCAGGTCGGGGCTGCGGCCCGATTGCGACACCGCGATCACCAGCGCGTTCATCCGCTCCATCCGCGTCGCATAGACCGACGCGACCGACGGCGCGGCGCTGGCGACGGGCACGCCGCACAGCGTCTCGACCAGATATTTGCCATAGGTCGCGGCATGGTCCGACGACCCGCGCGCACAGGTGACGACCAGCGCCGGCGGATCGGCACGCAGCGATGCGCCCAGTTCGGCCAGCGCCTGCGCATTGCGCGACAGGAACCGGGCGACGGATGCGCCGCCCTCCCCTGCTTCGCGGTGCATGGCGGTATGCTCGGCAACGACCGGCTTCGGCCCGGCTTCGACGGTGGACGTCATGAACCCCCTCTTGGTGCCGGCCCCCGCCGGATCAGCTTGCGTTGAGTTCGGCGACCACGTCGTACGCGTCGCCACGGTAATAGGATTGGGTGAATTCGACGGTGTCGCCATCGGCCAGGAAGCCGCGACGCTCGATGAACAGCCCGGCATGGCCGGTCTCGACGCCCAGCCGCTTGGCCTGTTCGGCGGGAAACGCCATCGCCCGCAGCCGCTGCAACGCGCGCACCGGCCGCGATCCCGCCGCCTCCAGCGCGGCGTAGAGCGAATCGCCGACCGCATCGACGCTGGGCAGGCAATTGCCGGCGATGGTCGCATATTCGACCGCCATCGGCACATCGTCGGCATAGCGCATCCGCTGGAACCGATAGACCGGCGCACCGGGCGACAGGCCCAGCGACATCGATTCCTCGGGCGTCACCAGCCCGGTCGATTTCGATACCCAGGCGCTGCTCGGCACCCGGCCGCGCGCGACCATGTCCTCCGAAAAGGACGACAGTTTCGAGAAACTCTTGTCGACCCGCGCCGCGACGAAGGTGCCCGCGCCGCGACGGCGCACGACCAGCCCTTCCTTGGCCAGCCCCTCGATCGCCTTGCGCACGGTGATGCGCGACACGTCATATTCGATCGCCAGTTCGCGCTCGGGCGGGATCGCATCGTCCTGCTGCAGGACCTTCCGCTCGATCGCGGTGCGTACCAGTTGTTGCAACTGGACATAGAGCGGTGCGTGCGCGTCGTCGCGCAACCGACCGATCCGTTCTGAAAACCCCATGACAACGCCCTTCGAACCTCTCGAACGGTCAACGTAAAGGGCGACGGGAACGATCACAATCGCCGTGATAGGTATGTTTTTGGTACTATGCAAGCCTAATTAGATGAGGCTGAAAGCCCGGCAAAATCGGCCTCCCGTCCGTAAACACACCTATTGGCATCACCGGTGGGTTTGCCCAGCAGGGGGCGTTACCAAGCGCGCTACGTTAACCAGCTTACGCCCTGGTTTGAAACTTTATTGCTCGCGGCGACATCAGGACCACCTTTTCCGCCAATCACGGCCGCCCAGAAGACGGATTTTCTCACCAGTGCATCTCTTTTTCATTTTTATGTAGATTTTATGATTGAAATTGGTCACATTGCATTCGACCAAAACGAGCTTGCATGGTGCCAATATAGTACCAGAGCACGACGCACGTCGTCTTTGCCCGTCGCGGCCAATCGGGGAGGGCGCATATCGCGCCCAATAGAAGGGGTAGGGACCATGGCTTTCTCGCGTTTCGCATATTTAGCCTCCACCGCGCTGGTCGCAGTGGCGACACCGGCACTGGCACAGGAAGCGCCCACGTCGACACCGCCGTCGTCGACCGAAGCGGAAGGCGGCGACGACATCGTCGTTACCGGTATCCGCGGCTCGCTCCGCAACGCCATCAACGTCAAGAAGCAGGCCAACGCCGTCGTCGACGTCATCTCGGCGGAGGATATCGGCAAGTTCCCTGACCGCAACGTCGCCGAGTCTCTGTCGCACATCCCGGGCGTATCGATCGACCGCCGCTTCGGCGAGGGTGAAAAGGTCGCGATCCTCGGCACCGATCCGGCGCTGAACCGCATGCTGCTCGATGGCCATGCGCTCGCCTCGGCCGATTGGGGCGGCAACGACAACGATCCGTCCAGCCGTACCTTCAACTATTCGCTGCTGGCACCCGAACTGGTCGACCGGCTCGAAGTGTACAAGTCGCCCGAACCCCGGATTGAAGAAGGCAGCCTGGGCGGCACGGTGATCGTTCGGACCCGCCGCCCGCTCGACCTCGCCGCGAATTCGGTTTTCGCCTCGGGCGGCTATTCGTACAACGACCGCGCCGACAAGGGGAACATCCGCGGATCGGGGCTGTACAGCTGGAAGAACGCCGCCGAGACCTTCGGCTTCCTCGTCGCCGCGACCTATGACAAGCAGAACCTGACCCGTGCCGGCGTCGAGTTTTTCGGATACCAGAGCGGCGCCGACTTCTTCCAGAAGAACGCCGACGGCAGCGTGCGGCGCGACGCGTCGGGCCAAGGCATCTTGCTGAACCCGAACGCCACGATCAGCGGCGGCAGCAAGGATGACCTGATCGCCGCGGTCGCACCCTTCGGCATCAACTACGCCTATTTCCAGCAGACCCGCGAGCGCGCCAGCGTGTCGGGCACCGTGCAGTTCCGCCCGGCCGAGAACCTGACCTTCTCGCTCAACGGCCTGCACATCGATGGCAAGTACAACAACTACAGCCAGTCGATGTACACCATCCCGGTCGCTTGGACCGGCAGCGTGCTGCAATCGGCGACGGTCGCCAACGGCGTCGTCACCGCCGCCAGCTTCGGCGCAGCACCGAACCAGAGCGCACAGCTCGACACGCTGGTGCGACGCACGTCGCTGAAGACCGACAACATCAACCTGTTTGCCGACTGGGAAAGCGACGGCGGCGCCAAGGTGTCGTTCCTCGGCGGCTGGTCGAAGGCAACCGGTGGTCGCAACCCCGAATATCTGTTCAACGTGCAGACCAAGCTGCCGTTCAGCTATTCGTTCACCCCGGAGTCGGCCGAGGTCAATTTCGTCGGCGACCTGACCGACCCGGCGAACTACTTCACCAATCCGAACAACAACCCTGCCCAGATTGAAGGCCGCCCGGTGCTGGGCGCCAATGGAGCGCAGCTGGTTGCGGCCCAGATTGGCGGTCTCGATTACAGCGTGACCACCGATCGCGACGCCTTTGCCGGCTATGACGCGACCATCCCGGTTTCGTTCGGTCCGTTCACCGAAATCCTGCTGGGCAGCCGTTTCACCGAACACGTCAACCGCGTCGATGCGCGTGGCATCAACACCTACCTGACCAGCTCGCGCACCGGTGCACAGCTTGGCGTCGAGACGTCCGTCACCCCCGATGGCACCTTTGCGGGCAGCGGCGGCAGCGGCAATGCGACCAAGTATATCAACCTGTCCGAACAGGCGGTGATCGACATCCTGGCCGGCGCGATCAACAGCCCGCTGGTCAACAAGATCGGTGCATCGACCAAGGTCAAGGAAACCGTCGCAGCATCGTACGTCCAGGCGAATTTCGACCAGGGCGGGTTCCGCGGCAACATCGGTGGTCGCCTCGTCTATACGCAGGACGTTTCGAACTACGCGACGACGCTCAGCAACACGGTCAATCCCCAGCCGGTGCCGACGACCACCGCAACCGACTATCTGAAGTTCCTGCCCAGCGTGAACGTCGCCTATTCCTTCTCGCCGCAGTTCATCGTGCGCGGCGCGGTGGCCAAGGTGATTTCGCGTCCACGCTATCAGGATCTCGCGGCAGCGACGTCGCTCAACGACATCACCCTTGATGGCGGCGGCGGCAACCCGAACCTGAAGCCGTATGAATCGGTCAATTACGAACTGACCGCCGAATGGTATCCGCGCGCCGGGTCGCTGATCGCGGGTGAATTGTTCCGTCGGGATATCAGCAACTACATTATCAACACCCGCACCAATCAGGTGTTCTTCAACTCGCTGCAGAACCGGCTGACGACCTACAACGTCAATCAGCCGATCAACGGCGGCAAGGCGACGGTAAACGGCGCGTTGATCTCGGCACAGAGCGAAATCTGGGGCGGTTTCGGCTTGCAGGCGAACTATTCCTATCAGGAAAGCTCGACTTCGTCGGTCGATACCACCGGGGCGGAACTCAACCTGCCGTATCTGTCGAAGCACACGGTCAACGTGATCCCGTATTTCGAGAGCGGCATTTTCCAGACCCGCCTGAGCTACAACTATCGCTCCAGCTATTTCCGCACGATCGGTCGCCTGAACTCGCGCGAAATGGTGGCACCGTACAGCCAGCTCGACCTCTCGGCATCGATTAACGTGACGCCGCAAGTCACGCTGACCGTGAATGCCCAGAACCTGCTCGACGAAACCTATTACCAGTATAACGCGACCCGCGATCGTCCGACTGCGTTCTACAAGAACGGTCGTACCTTCGCAGCCAGCGTTGCGTTCCGCCTATAAAAGGGGCCGGCGATACGGGGGGCGCGGCCCGCGCTCCCCGCTTCGTCAGAGGCCCCGGCTTTGCCGGGGCCTTTTTTCGTTCGGGCCGCTAGAGTTTCGGGCGGGCACGAATCGGCCTGCCACCCAGGGGGAGTATCCGCGTGAAGCATCTGATCCGGGCGGCACTGGCCGCGACGACGGCGACCATCGCGCCGGTCCATGCACAGACCGCCCCGCTCCTCCCCCTGCCCGCACAGGTGACGCCGGCCAGGGGAGCGATCACCATCGGCAACGGCGCGGGCGTCGTCGTGCCGGCCGGCGATACCGCTGCCGCCACCGCCGCACGGCTGCTGGCCGACCGGGTCAAGGTCGATCGCGGCCTGACGCTGACCACCGCGACCACCGGCGCGATCCGCTTCGTGCGCGACGCGGCCATCGCTGGCGACGAAGCGTACCGCCTGACCGTCAGCGCGAAGGGGATCACCATCGCCGCCAGCGGCGACCGCGGGCTGCTCTGGGGCGCGATGACGCTGGCGCAGCTGCTCAGTCCCGACACCGCCTTCGGCAGGCCGGTCCGCGTCGCCGCGACCACCATCGACGATGCGCCGCGCTTTCGCTGGCGCGGGCTGATGGTCGACGTCACCCGCTCGTTCCAGCCGATCGACACGCTCTATCCGGTCATCGACACCATGGCCGCGCAGAAGCTGAACACGCTGCACATGCACCTGTCGGACGATCAGGGATGGCGCGTCGAGATCAAGCGCTATCCGAAGCTGACCGAGATCGGGGCGTTCCGTGAACCGCCCGTCGCCGGTGGCCAGCCGGGACCGAAGGTCGGCGGCTTCTATACGCAGGACGAACTGCGCAAGCTGGTCGCCTATGCCGCCGAACGCGGCATCACCATCGTCCCCGAAATCGACATGCCCGGCCATGCCCAGGCGGCCGTCGCGGCCTATCCGGAAGAGGTCGGCGTGCTCGGCGATCGCCCGCCGGTCGGCCATGACTGGGGCGTCAATCCGTGGCTCTTCTCCCCCTCCCCGCGCAGCATGACCTTCATCAAGAACGTGCTCGACGAGCTGATCGACATTTTCCCGAGCCAGTTCATCCATGTCGGCGGCGACGAGGCGGTCAAGGACCAGTGGCAACGCTCGCCGGAGGTGCAGGCGCAGATGAAGGCGCTGGGCCTCAAGACCGAGAACCAGATGCAGGGCTGGATGATCTCCGAGCTCGGCAAATATCTGGCGTCGAAGAACCGTCGCCTGATCGGCTGGGACGAAATCCTCGAAGGCGACGTGCCGACCAGCGCGACCGTCATGTCGTGGCGCGGCGAGGCGGGCGCGGTCGAGGCGGCGAACAAGGGGCATGACGTCGTCATGTCGCCCGCCCCCAACCTCTATCTCGACAATATCCAGTCGACCGCGGGCGACGAACCGCCCGGCCGCATCGGCCTCCAGACGCTGGAGATGGTCTATGGCTATGAACCCGTCCGCCCCGGCGTGACGGCAGAGGCCGCCGCGCATGTGCTCGGCGCGCAGGGCAATGCCTGGTCCGAATATCTGGCGACGGCCAAGCAGAAGGAACACGCCACCTTCCCGCGCCTGTCGGCGATCGCCGAGTTCACGTGGAGCCCGCGCGACAAGCGCGACTGGAAGGGGTTCGTCACCCGCCTCCAGCCGCAGATGCTGCGCTATCAGCGGCAGGGCATCGCCGCCGCCGACGCCGCCTTCGCGGTCACCTACACGCTCGACGGCGCCAAGGGCGACGTGCTGCGCGGCAAGTCGCCGAAGCTGACGCTCGCCACCCAGACCGGTGCCGGCACGATCCGCTACACGACGGACGGCAGCCAGCCGACCGCCCGCTCGCGCACCTACGCAGCGCCGATCGCGCTCAAGCCCGGACAGGTCGTGACCGCCACCGCCTTCGCCAAGGACGGCCACCCGCTCGCCGAACCGCGCCGCTTCGACGCGACGCGCCCCGCCTTGCTCCGCGCGACCGGCAGCAGCGACATGGTCGCCTGTCCCAAGGGCGCGCTTGGTCTCCGCGTGCCGCTGGTATCGGGGCAGAGCGGCGACGCCCCCGCCTACAATGTCAACATCTTCGACACCTGTACCCAGGCGCCGAACATGCCGCTCGACGTAGCACAGGCGTTCAAGGTCACTGTCGCCCGCCTGCCGCGCCACTATGGCCTCGCCCATGACGAGGGCAAGGTCCGCCTCCACTATGCCGTCACCCGCTATGGCGAACTGGTGATGCGCGTCGGCGGCTGCGACGGCATCGTCGCCGCGACCTTCCCGCTGCCCGATCCCGACACCGCACCCAACCGGTTCGACTTTACCGGCACCTTCCCGAAACAGCCGGGCGATGCGGATATCTGCCTGCAATTCACCTCGCCGCTATCCGACCCCTTCTACACCGTCGACACGCTGCAACTGGAAGACGCCAAGTGAAGCCTGCCCTGTTCCTGCTGCTCGCCGCCGCCCCCGCCGCGCTATGGGCGGCGCCGCGCGAAACGGTGACGCTCGACAAGGGCTGGGAAGTCCGCCTCGCGCCGGGCGATCCGGCGGCGAAGGACCATCCCAAGGCCGCACGCTGGCTGTCGGCAAAGGTGCCCGGCTATGTCCAGACCGACCTGATCGCGGCGAAGATCACGCCCGATCCGTTCGTCCGGCTGAACGAAGCAACGATCCAATGGGTCGGACGCAGCGACTGGGACTATCGCGGACGCCTGAACGCCACCCCCGCGCTACTCGCGCGCGACCATGTCGACCTCGTGTTCGACGGGCTCGACACCTTTGCCGAAGTGTTCGTCAACGGCACCAAGCTGCTCGCCGCCGACAATGCCCATCGCCGCTGGCGCGCCGACGCCAAACCGCTGCTGAAGGCCGGCGCGAACGAGATCCGCATCGCGTTCAAATCGCCTTTGGGCGTGCTGAAGCCGATGGTCGCCAACATCGAGAACCCGCTGCCCGGCGAATATGATTCGACCGCCGGCGACGAGCCGGAGGGGCGGCAGACCTCACCCTATATCCGCAAGCCCAAATATCATTATGGCTGGGACTGGGGTCCCCGCATTATCAACGTCGGACCCAATGGCCCGGTCAAGGTCGATGCATGGGATGACGTGCGCATCGACACCCTGCGCGTACAGCAGGAGGCGGTGACCCCGGCCGAGGCCCGCCTGTCCGCCGACGTCACGCTGATCGCCGATCGTGACGCGACCGTGCAGGTCGACGCGATCGTCACCGCCCCCGATGGCGCCAAGGTCCGCGCGACCCGCACCGTCGCGGTGACGGCAGGCGAGAACCGGGTAAGCGTGCCGCTCGCCATCGCCAAACCGCAGCTCTGGTACCCCGCCGGCTATGGCGCCCAGCCGCTCTACACCGTCGCCACCGAAACCCGGCTCGACGGCGAACTGGTCGACAGCCAGCAGCGTGTCACCGGCATCCGCACCGTCGAACTGGTCCGGAGCAAGGACGCGATCGGGCGCGGCTTCCTGTTCAGGATCAACGGCATTCCGGTGTTCGCCAAGGGCGCGAACCTGATCCCGTTCGACAGCTTCGGCCCGCGCGTCACCGACGCCTATATGGCGAAGATCATGGGCGACGCGCAGGCGGCGAACATGAACATGCTGCGCATCTGGGGCGGCGGCATGTATCTGCCCGACAGCTTCTTCGACACTGCCGACCGGCTGGGGCTGATGATCTGGTCCGACTTCATGTTCGGCGGCGCGATCACCCCCTACGATCCCGATTATCGCGAAAGCGTGAAGATCGAGGCCGAGGAACAGGTCGACCGGGTACAGGCGCATCCCTCGATCGTCTTGTGGTCGGGCAATAACGAGGTGCTGTCGGGCTGGGAGGGCTGGAGCGACCGCACCGCCTTCAAGAAGCGCGTCGGGGCCGACGAACAGGAACGCGTCGGCGTCGGCATGGCGATCCTGTTCGACCGCGTGCTGCGCGACGCCGCCGAACGCCGCGATGCCGACGTGCCCTATTGGCCGGGCAGCCCGAGCGCAAATTACGAGGGCAAGCCCGATCAGGACGGCAATGGCGACCGCCATTATTGGGACGTTTGGGGCGGCAAGAAACCCGCCACCGCCTATCTCGACAGCTGCCCGCGCTTCATGTCCGAATATGGGCTGCAGGCGATGCCCGACATGGCGACCATCGCGAAGTTCGCCAAACCCGGCGACTATGCCGTCGACTCCCCGGTAATGACGGCGCACCAGAAGTTCCTGAAGGGTGCCGGGCAACAGCGGCTGCTCGACTATATCCGCATGCGCTATCGCGAACCCCGCGACTTCGCCGACTTCGTCTATCTCAGCCAGGTCATGCAGGCCGACGGCATCCAGCTCGGCGCACTCCACCACCGCGCCTGCCGCCCGGTCACCAGCGGCTCGCTCTACTGGCAGTTGAACGACGTCTGGCCCGGCGCGTCATGGTCGAGCATCGACTATTATGGCCGGTGGAAGGCGCTACACTTCGCCGCCCGCCGCTTCTATGCCCCGCTCGCCATCTCGGCGGCGCGCAAGGCGGAGGGACCGACCGAGGTCGCGCTGATCTCCGACGTGACCCGGCCGGTCACCGCCCGCTGGCGGGTGCGGACGATGGATGTCGCGGGCAAGGTCGCCAGCCAGTTCGAACGCGCGGTGCAACTGCCTGCCTTGTCGTCGACGAAGATCGCGACGCTGACCGACGCCGATCTGTTCAAGGGCGCCGATCCCAAGCGCAGCTTTGCCGTGTTCGAACTGCTGGTCGACGGCAGGGTCGCCTCGCGCGCACTGGTCTCCGCTCTCCCCGAAAAGGCGATGGACCTGCCCGATCCCGGCCTCGTCACGCGCTGGTCGACGGTCGACGGCAAGCCGGCGCTGACCGTGACCGCCACCCGCCTCGCCCGCGCGCTGTGGATCGGCTTCGGTACCTTGGACGTGCAGGCGTCGGACAATTTCCTCGACCTGTTGCCGGGCGAGAGCGTGACGGTGACGATCGCGGGCAAGGCGTCGACCGGCGCGCTGAAGAAAGCGCTGCGCCTGCAAACGCTGGGAGCGAACAAGTGAGCATCCTTCTCGCCCTGCTCGCCGGCGCGGGTCAATCCGATGTTCGGCCCGACCCGCAGATCGCCGCGACCATCGCCGCGATGACCCCGGCGGAAAAGGCGGCGCAACTGCAAAGCACCGCCCCGGCACAAGGCGATGTCCTGCCCGCCTATGACTATTGGAACGAGGCGCTACACGGCCTCGCCCGCAACGGGGTCGCCACCGTCTTTCCGCAGGCGATCGGCCTCGCGGCGACATGGGACGCGCCGCTGATGGAGCGGATCGGCACCGTCGTCTCGACCGAGGCGCGCGCCAAATATAATGCGCTGCCGGGCAAGAACCGGCGCCGCTATGAGGGGCTGACCATCTGGTCGCCCAACATCAACATCTTCCGCGATCCGCGCTGGGGTCGCGGCATGGAAACCTATGGCGAGGATCCGGTGCTGACCGGCGCGCTGGCGGTCGGCTATGTGCGCGGGCTGCAGGGGCCGGACCCGCTGCAACCCCGCGTCATCGCCACGCCCAAGCATCTGGTCGCGCATAGCGGGCCGGAGGCGGGCCGCGACGCGTTCAGCGTGCAGACCGCGCCCTATGACATGGAGGCGACCTACCTTCCCGCCTTCCGCCGCGCGCTGACCGAGGGGAAGGCGCAATCGGTGATGTGCGCCTATAACGGCGTCCACGGGGTGCCGGTGTGCGCCGCCGACTGGCTGCTCAACCAGCGCATCCGACGCGACTGGGGCTGGAACGGGCTGGTCGTGTCCGACTGCGACGCGATCGGCAATATCGCCCATTATCAGCGCTATGCCCTCGACAACGCCGCCGGCTCCGCCGCCGCGATCAATGCCGGCATGGATCTGAATTGCGGCTCGGCCTATGCCGCGTTGCCCAAGGCGCTCGAACGCGGGCTGACGACGCAAGGCACGATCGACCGCGCGCTGGAACGAACGTTCGAGGTCCGCAAGCGCCTCGGCGACGCGTTCGGCACCAGCAGCCGCTGGGACTCGATCCCGGCCGGCGCGCTCCACACCCCCGCCAACCGCGCGCTGGCGTTGGAAGCGGCGCGCAAGTCGCTGGTGCTGCTCCAGAACAACGGCGTCCTGCCCCTGAAGCGCGGCGCGAAGATCGCGGTCGTCGGCCCGAATGCCGACAGCCTCGACGTGCTGGAGGCCAATTACAACGGCACCTCGGCCGATCCGGTCACGCCGCTGCACGGCCTGACCGACCGCTTCGGCGTCACCTATGCGCAGGGATCGACACTGGCAGAGGGCGTGCCCCTCCCCGTGCCGCAGACCGCGTTCGGATCGGGGCTGAAGGCCGAATATTTCGCTGACCCGGCGATGACCGGCACCCCGGCGCTGACCCGCACCGACCGCACCATCGATTTCAACTGGGCACGCACCAGCCCCGCCGCGAACCTGCCCGTCGACCGCTACGGCGTGCGCTGGACCGGCATGCTGACCCCGCCCGGGCCGGGTCGCTACACGCTGCGCATCGACATCAATCGCTGCTGGGACAAATGCTCGGGCCGCGACGCGGTGAAGCTGTGGGTCGATGGCCGCGACGTGCTGAGCGCCACCGGCACTGCGGCGGTCGAAGGCGCGGCGAACGACAGCAAGTCCGAACGGATGGAAGCGACCCTCGACTTCGCCGATACGTCGCCCAAGCCCTTCCGTTTAGACCTGACCCATGCCAGCACCGACGACAGCATCCGCCTGACGTGGATCGCCCCCGCCGATCCGCAGCGACAGCAGGCGGTCGCCGCCGCACGCAATGCCGATGCGGTGGTCGCGTTCGTCGGCCTGTCGCCGGCGGTCGAGGGGGAGGCGCTGCGCCTCGAGGTCGCCGGCTTCTCGGGCGGCGACCGCACCGACATCGCGCTGCCACAGGCGCAACAGCAACTGCTCGAAGCAGTCAAGGCGAGCGGCAAGCCGCTGATCGTCGTCCTCCTGTCGGGCAGCGCCGTCGCGATGGAATGGGCCAAGCAACACGCCGATGCGATCGTCGCCGGCTGGTATCCGGGCGAGGTCGGCGGCACCGCCATCGCCGACCTGCTCGACGGCACGACCAACCCGTCGGGCCGCCTGCCGGTCACCTTCTATGCGAAGACGAGCGACCTGCCCGCCTTCGTCGACTATAATATGAAGGGCCGCACCTATCGCTATTTCGACGGCCAGCCGCTCTGGGCCTTCGGTCATGGTCTCAGCTACACCAGCTATGCCTATGCCGATGCCAAGGCCCCCGCGACCCTGACCGCCGGCCAGCCGCTCACCGTCACCGCCCGCGTCACCAACACCGGCAAACGCGCCGGTGAGGAGGTCGCGCAGGCCTATCTGATCGCGCCCGACAATCTCAACAGGATCGGCGCATGGAACGACCCGGTTCTGCGCCACAGCCTCGTCGGTTTCCAGCGCGTCGCGCTGAAGCCCGGTCAGGCGAAGACGGTGACCTTCACCCTCGACCCGCGCCTGCTCAGCACCGTGTCGCTCGACGGCACCCGCGCGGTGCGGCCGGGCGCCTATCGCCTGTTCATCGGCGGCGGCCAGCCGGGCGATACGACCGGACAGCACGTCGCCTTCACCATCACCGGCACGCAGGAGTTGCCGAAATGACCATGTTCTCGCGTCGCGCCCTGCTCGGCGGCACCGCCGCGCTGGCGCTGGTCGATGCACTCCCCGTCGGCGCGGCGGGCACCGCCCCCGCCAGGCCCGACCTGTTCATCGGCACCGGCGGCGACGGCCATACCTTTCCCGGCGCGACCATGCCGTTCGGGATGGTGCAGCTTTCGCCCGACACCGATACCGCGCGCTGGGCGACCTGTTCGGGCTATCACAAGGGCGACAGCTCGATCCTCGGCTTCAGCCACACGCATTTGTCGGGCACCGGCATCGGCGACATGCTCGACGTGCTGGTCGTGCCGACGCGCGGCCCGGTCTTGCTTGACGGCGGCCCGCTCGACGATCCCGACAAGGGCTATCGCCAGCGCTACAAGGACGAGGTCGCCGAACCCGGCTATTACGCCGTCACCCTCGAAAGCGGGGTGCGCGCCGAACTGACCGTCACCGACCGCACCGGCATCCAGCGCCATCGCTTCCCCGCCGGCCCCGGCCATATCCTGATTGACCTGTCGCATCTGGTGATGGAGGGGCCGAACCAGTCGCCCTATATCGACGAAGCCGCGCTCTCGCTCGAAGCCGATGGCACCCTGACCGGCACCCGCCGCGTCTTCCGCTGGGCGAAGGGCCGCCGCATCTTCTTCGCGATGCAAGTGTCGCGCAAACCCGACCGCATCGAATTCTTCGGCGACGGCGACACGCCCGCCGGCAGCAAGGGCGTGACCGGCAAGCGCCTGAAGGCCGTCCTCCACTATGACGACGCCGGCGCCGCCCCCATCGTCATCCGCACCGGCATCTCGGCGGTCGACCTGACCGGCGCAAAGGCCAACCTAACCGCCGAAGCGAAGCATTGGGACTTCGACCGCTACGCCCGCGCCGCCCGCGCGGCATGGGCAAGCGAACTCGACCTGATCCGGTTCGAGGGCGGCACCCCGCAGCAACGGACCGTCGCCGCATCGGCGCTGTACCACGCCTCGATCGGCCCGACGCTCTTCTCCGACACCGATGGCCGCTATATCGGCCTCGACCGCCAGACGCATAGCGTCCCGCGCGGCGAGCAGGCCTACAGCGCCTATTCGCTCTGGGACACCTATCGCGCCTTCCATCCGCTCCAGACGCTGATCCGCCCGGCGCGGACACAGACCTTCGTCCGCGACCTGATCCGCCAGACGCAGCAAAGCCCCTATGGTCCGCCCGTCTGGCCGCTACAGGGGGTGGAGACCGGCTGCATGATCGGCTGGCACGCCGTGCCCGTAATGGCAGAAGCGCGCGCGAAAGGCATCGCCGCCGACTATGCCGCCGCATGGGGCGGCGTAAGCAAGCGCTCGTTCGACTGGTCGACGCCCAATCTCGACAACAGCATCGGCGTGCGCGCCTATGACGAACTCGGCTATGCGCCCGCCGACCGCATCTTCGAAAGCGTGTCGAAGACGCTCGAATTTTCCTATGACGACTATGCTGGCGCGTTCATCGCCGATGCGGCGGGCGACGCCGCCTGCGCCGCGCGCCTACGCAAGCGGTCGGGCAACTGGCGCAACGTGTTCGACGCGAAGATCGGCTTCGCGCGCGGTCGGATGGCGAACGGGGAATGGGCCGAACCCTATGCCCCCAATGCGCTGGGCCATTCGAAGAAATGGCGCGATTTCACCGAAAGCAATGGCTGGCAGGCGACCTTCCTCAACCAGCATGACGTCCATGGGCTGATCGCGGCGATGGGCGGCGATTCCGCGTTCGAGGCGAAGCTCGACGGCCTGTTCACCGCCTCCTCCGAACTCCCCGCCGACGCCCCGCCCGATATTTCGGGGCTGGTCGGCCAATATGCGCATGGCAACGAACCCAGCCACCATGTCGCATACCTGTATGCCTATTGCGGCAGCCCCTGGAAGACGCAGGCGATGGTCCGCCGCCTGCTGACCGAAATGTATCACGACCGCCCCGACGGCATCATCGGCAACGACGATTGCGGCCAGATGAGCGCGTGGTACCTCCTGTCCGCGCTCGGCTTCTATCCCGTCGATCCGGTCAGCGCGACCTATGTGCTCGGCAGCCCGCTGTTCGATCGCGCGACGGTACAGGTCGGCGGCGGCCGCAAGCTGATCGTCGAGGCACGCGGCAACGCCCCCGACCGCCCCTATGTCCGCGCCGTCACCTGGAACGGCCGCCCCTGGACCAAAAGCTGGATCGCCCACGCCGAATTGGCGAAGGGCGGACGGCTGGTGTTCGACATGGCCGCCGAACCGAACAAGGCATTCGGCCGCGCGCCGCAGGACCGACCGGCCGCCAAGTGATCCTCGCCACGCTCCTCGCCACTGCCGCGCCGCTGATAGTACCGCTCGATGCCGCCTGCGTCGTCGGTAGCGATCCGGCGGCGCAAGTGTTGCGCGAACGGCTGGCGGAGCGGGGAGCGGTGTGTCCCTCCCCGACCAATCCCACCGACCCCAAACCGTCGCCCCAGCGCAGGCTGGGGCCTCTCCCGGCTCCTGTCCCGCCCGAGAACCAAGAGATCCCAGCCTCCGCTGGGATGACGCCCGTGGCGATCCGGTTCGTATCGGCAAGGCTCGCCCCCGAATCCTTCGCCATCACCACCGGCCGCCACAGCATCACCATCCGCGCCGCGACCACCCGCGCCCGCCTGTTCGCCGCCGGGTGGCTGCTGCGCCATCTCGACAAGCTCACCCTCACCGCCCCGACCCACATCGCCGAAGCCCCGGCGATGGCGATCCGTGGTACCCAGATCGGCTACCGGCCCAAGAACAACAGCTATGACGCATGGACCGTCGCCATGCTGACCCGCCGGATCGAGGATTTCGCGCTGCTCGGCGGCAACCGCATCCAGTTCGTCGCGCCCGTGTCCGACGATGCCGCCACCTCGCCGCTATCGCCGCTGCCCGCCACCGAAACGCTGGTCGCGGTCGCGGCGGCCACGCATCGCCTCGGCCTCGACGTCGCGCTCTTCTACCCGCTGCTGCGCGACTACGACAAACCCGGGGCCACGCAGGCCGAAGTCGCCGACGTCACCACCCTCGCCGCGAAACTGCCGGCACTCGACGCGCTCTACATTCCCGGCGGCGATCCCGGCCATACCGCGCCCGACCGGCTGTTCCCGGTGGCCGAACGCATCGCCGCCGCGCTGCGCCAGCGCTTCGTGCACGCCGAAGTGCTGCTGTCGACGCAGGGCTTCGACGCCGCCGGCCTGAACGCCTTCCACGCACAACTTGCAAAGCGCCCGCGCTGGCTGACCGCGATCTTCGTCGGCCCACAGACCCGCGACAGCATCGCCGAGCATCGCCGCCGCATCGCCGGCCGCTTCCCCATCGAAACCTACCCCGACACCGCGCATACCATGCACGCGCAATTCCCGATCCCCGACTGGCACCCGGCCTTCGCGCTCACCGAAGGTCGCGAACCGGTCAACCCGCGCCCCGCCGCGACGACGCGCATCTTCGCCTATCTCGCCCCCGGCACGCGCGGCTTCGTGACCTATAGCGAAGGGGTCAATGACGACTGGAACGTCAGCCAGTGGTTCCGCCTCGGCTGGAACCCGGCAACGCCCGCCACCGACGTCGCTGCCGACTATGCCCGCATGTTCGTCGGCGACAACACGTTCGCCGCCGTACCGGACGCACTCGAGGCCAATTGGCGCGGCGACCCCTCGGCCAATGCCGGGATCGACGCCACCGCCCGGCTGGTCGCCGATCTTCGCCCCGCGCCATGGGCCGACTGGCGCATCGACCTCTATCGCTACCGCGCCACCTATGACGCGCTGGTCCGCCACCGCCTGATCGCCGCCAAGGCGAATGAGGGCGAGGCACGCTGGACGCTGCGACAGGCCCCGGCGATCGGCGCGGAGGCCACCGTCGCCGCCGCCCGCTTCGCCTATGCCCGTCCCGAACCGGCGGTCGTCGCCCCGCTGCGCGCCGATCTGACCGCGATCGCCGATCGCCTGTGGGATCGCGCCCGGATGCAGTTGTCGGTGCCGCGCCACGGCGCTTCCAACTGGGAACGCGGCGCCAATCTCGACCGCGCCGATATCGAACTGAACGACCGCAATGTCGTCGAGGCGGAGATGGCCGAGGCGCTGACCCATCAAGACGCCGCCGCCCGGCTCGTTGCGATCGGCGACCCATGGCGCAGCCGCGACATGGCGATCTACGACGATCTCGGCGATCCGACCGCCGAACCGCATCTGGTGCGCGGCCCCGGTTTCGATGCCGACCCTCAATCGCTCGACAGCGCGATCGACGGCGTCGCCGACCATATCCCCGATCAGGGCTGGCGCATGGCCGATCTGAGCTATGCCGAGGGGCTGTACGAAACCCCCGTGCGCCTGTCCTATACCGGGCTGGAGCGGGGTCGCCGCTACCGCCTGGTCGCGCGCTGGGCGGGGGAGGGCTATGCGCTGCCGATGCGGCTGACCGGCGACGGTGTCGAACTCCACGGTTTCCGCGCGCGTAACGGCGAACGCGAGACGGTGGAAACCGCCATCCCGCAAACCCTTACCGCCGATGGCGCGCTGACCCTCGAATGGCATCGCCCGCCGGGCGTCGGCGGCGGCGGGCGCGGTCATCAGATCGCGCAGACCTGGCTGATCCCCGAACCCCTTGTCCCCGAATCAAACGCACCCGGAGCAGAGCAATGAAGTTTTCCCGCCGCAGCCTGATGGGCAGCAGCCTGATCGCCGGTGCCGCCGCCTGCACCCCGCGCGTGTCGCCCGTCGCGGCGGCCGGTGGCGGCGGCAACCGCGTCCTGCCCCCGGCATGGGGTGCGACGCCGTCGCCGCGCCAGCTCAAATGGCACGACCATCGCCAATACGGCTTCATCCATTTCTCGATCAACACCTTCACCGACAAGGAATGGGGCTATGGCGACGAAGACCCCGCTTTGTTCAACCCGACCGATTTCGACCCCGATCAGATCGTCGCGGCGGCCAAGGCGGGCGAACTTACCGGCCTGATCCTGACCGCCAAGCATCATGACGGTTTCTGCCTGTGGCCGACGATGTTGACCGAACATTGCATCCGCAATTCGCCCTATAAACAGGGGAAAGGCGACATTGTCGGCGAACTCGCGGCGGCATGCCGGCGTGGCGGTATCAACTTCGGCGTGTACCTGTCCCCATGGGACCGCAACCGCGCCGACTATGGTACGCCCAGCTACATCACCTATTACCGTGCCCAGCTGACCGAACTCTGCACCCGGTATGGCGAGTTGTTCGAAGTGTGGTTCGACGGCGCGAACGGCGGCGACGGCTATTATGGCGGCGCGCGCGAGACGCGGAAAATCGATGCGGTTCAATACTATAACTGGCCCTCGATCATCGCCTTGGTCCACGAACTGCAACCGAACGCCTGCACCTTCGATCCGCTGGGCGCCGATATCCGCTGGGTCGGGAACGAGGACGGCCACGCCGCCGACCCGTGCTGGCCGACCATGCCGAACCACCCCTATGACCAGACCGAAGGTAACACCGGCGTGCGCGGCGCCGAACTATGGTGGCCGGCGGAGACCAACGTCTCGATCCGGCCGGGCTGGTTCTACCATGCCGATGAGGATGCGCAGGTAAAATTACCGAGCAAAATCATGGAAATGTACAATGACTCGGTCGGTCATGGTACGACCTTCCACCTGAACCTGCCCCCCGATCGCCGGGGCCGGATCCACGACCGCGACGTCGCAAGCCTGACCGCCTTCGGCAACGCGCTCCGTGCAACCTTTGGCAACAACCAGGCCGATGGCGCGGTCGCCACCGCCAGCGCCGACCTGCCCGGGGCTTCGGCCAAATTCGTCAATGACGGCCGCCCCGACACCTTCTGGCTCGCCCCGCCGGAAGCGAAAAACGCCAGCCTTATCCTCGACCTGCCGCCCGGCCGCAGCTTCGACACCATCCGGTTGCAGGAATGGCTGCCGCTGGGCCTGCGCGTCACCCGCTTCGCCATCGACGTGTCCGACGGCGGCGACCAGTGGACGACCGTCGCCGAAAAGGACATGGTCGGCCCGCAGCGCCTCATACGCCTGCCCGAGCCGATCAGCCCCCGCCGCGTCCGCTTCCGCACCGTCGCCGCCGAAGCCGGTCCGGCGATCCGCGAATTCGCGCTGTTTCAGTCTGTTGCGCCGGTCGACCTGCCCCCGCTGAAGGTCAGCGACGCGAGCATCGTCGACCGCACCGGCTGGAAGATCACCGCCGCCAGCGCGCCCGGCGGCGAAGCGATCCTCGACGCCAGCCCCCGCACCGCATGGGTCAGCCCCGCGCCTGCATCGCTGACGATCGACATGGGCCGCGGCGAGACGATTGCCGGCTTCACCCTGACCCCGACCCGACATGTCGATCCGCAGGCCGCCCCGCCGATGAAGTATCGCGTCGAAACCAGCATGGATGGCAAGAGCTGGACGCCGGGCGGCGAAGGCGAGTTCCAGAACATCAACTACGCCCGCGCGACCCAGCGGCTGCCCTTCCCGAAGGCGCGGCCGGCCCGCTACCTCCGCTTCGCCTTCCCGCAACCGGCGGTGCCGGCGCCGGCGATTGCCGTCGCGGAAATCGGCGCCTTCCGGTGAGGTAGCGCCCGTTCCCTGCTTCTAACCGCACATAGCCGTTCGGTTCGCAAACGGGAGGGAGCAAGGGGGCGGTCGCTATCCCTTCGGCGCGACCCGCACCGTGCCGTTGAATCCCGACCGCGTATTGGGTTGCGCCTCGACGATCACCGCGATGGTCTTCGCCCCCGGCGGGATCGACGCGACCAGCGGCGCGGCGGCGAAGTCGGTCTTGGCCGCGACCGCCTTGCCATCGACAAAGACCCTGGCCCGCCCGTCGATCCGGGCGAAGGTGACGTTGCCGCCTTCCTCCACCACCCGCCGCCGGACCGGCAGCGTGGCGCGATACAGGCGGAACGACGCGCCCGCTTCCGGCCCCGTCGTGTTGCCGCTGCGGGTAAAGTCCCAACTGTTATTGTCGTTGACCGGCGGGATCAGCGCCGGATCGGGCGCGGTCGCGAACGAAGGCGACCGCCGCCAATTCAGGATGAACGCCCCCGGCGGCGTCACCGCCACCTGCGCCCGCGGGGTCGCCGCGACCCGGTCGATCACCAGCCGCGCCGGGCGCAGTCCGTCGGCACTGGCAACGATCGCCACCTTGCCGCGTCCCTCGCCCGCCTGCACCAGCATCTGCGCGAGGCCGTTGAACAGCGACCGCTGCGGCGCCTTCTCGCTTTCATGGCTGTTGGGATCGCCATTGCCGACGCCGATCAACGTCGCGCCATCGATGGTGAAGCGGGTCATCCGGTTCTCGGTCGGCACATGCCGCCCCTTCGCATCGACCGCATCGATCGTGACCGGCACGACATCCTCATTGTCGCCCAGCATCTGGCGCCGCGCCGGCGTCAGCCGTAGCGCGACCGCCGGCCCCGCTGTCTCATGCACCGCCCGCGCGACCTCGCGCCCGCCCTTCAGCGCGCTCGCCTCCAGCCTGCCCGGCGCATAGGGGACGGTGAAGCTGTTGCCCATGATCCGGTCGACCGCCTGCTCGCCGATCACCCGGCCGTTGAGCACCACGCGCACCCGTTCGGCATTGCTGGTGACGAGCAGCGCGATCGGCTGCCCTTCCTTGCCCGGCCATGTCCAGTGCGGCGCGATGCCGACCACGGCCGTGTCGTCGATCCAGTGCGCGCGATGGATGTCATAGGCGGTCTTGGGAAAACCACACAGGTCGAGGATGCCGAAGAAGCTGGCGATGGTCGGCCAGGTGAACGGCGTCGGTTCGCCATGATAGTCGAACCCGGTCCAGACGAACCCGCCGGCGATGAAACGACGTTTGGCGATCTCCGCCCATGCCTTGCGATGCGTCGCGCCCCATGGTGCGGCTTCGTCGTCCATCGACGACAGGACATGGCGTTCCTGATCGGTCGCATAGGCGCCGCGCGTCATGAACGCGCTGGTGTCCTCCGACGACGTGCTCGGCTTGGCGGGGTTCAGCGCGTGGAACTTGTCGTAATCGCCCTGATAATAGTTGAACCCCATGACATCGACCACGCTCGACACATTCTGCGGGTCGTAGAAGCTGCCGTTCATCGCCGCCGTCACCGGCCGGCTGTCGTCCAGCGCATGGACATGGGCGGCCATCCGCCGCACCATCTCGACGCCCGCTTCGGTGCCCTGCATCGGTTCCTCGTTAAAGACCGACCACAGGATGATGCTGGGATGATTGCGATGCGCCCGGACAAGCCATTCGAGCTGCGCCATATTCTCCGGCGCCGGGTTGAATATCCGGTTCTCGTCCATCAAGACGAACCCCATCCGGTCACATAGCTGGTAGAACGCCTCGGCCTGCGCATTGTGCGAGCAGCGGATGGCGTTGACGCCGGTGTCCTTCATCCGTTGCAACCGCCATTCGAGCAGCGCGTCGGGCACCGCCACGCCGACCCCGGCATGGTCCTGATGCAGGCACACGCCCTTCAGCTTGACGTGCCGGTCGTTCAGGAAGAATCCTTGTTCGGCATCGAAGCGGATCGTGCGAAACCCGATCGGAATGCGCCGTTCGTCGCCGCCGCCCGGCGCATCGGTCGTCACCCGGACGGTGTAGAGCGTCGGCGTCTCGATCGACCAGCGCACCGGATTGTCGACGGGCAGCGTAATTGCGACCTCCGCCTGCGCCAGCGGCTGCAACTGCGCCTGCCCGCGAGCGCTGCCGATCACCTTCCCCGCCGGATCGAGCAGGTCGACCAGCACGTTCGCCATCGCCGCCTCGCGCGCGATGCTGTCCAGCGTCACGGTGACCGGCACGCTCCAGCGACCATCGCCACCGAGCCGCGGATCGCAATGCACGCCATAGGTCGCGATCGACACCGGCGGACGCTTCGACAGCCAGACATGGCGGTACAGGCCCGCGCCTTCGTACCACCAGCCTTCCATGGCGTTGGCGTCGACGCGAATGGCGATGACGTTCAATTCGTCGCCGAAGCGCGCGAACGGCGTCAGGTCGATATCGATCGCATTATAGCCCGAAAAATTGCGCGCGACGATGCTGCCGTTGATCCAGATCGTCGCCGCGGTCGCGATCGCCCCGAAGTGCAGTTCCAGCCTTTTGCCGCGATCCGCGGGGTCGAGCCGCAGCGTCCGGCGATACCAGCCGATCCCGCGCGGGCGATAGCCCTGCGCGACATTGGCGGTCTCGACGAACCCCTGCGCCGACGCCCAGTCGTGCGGCAGCGTCACCTCCGCCCAGTCGCTATCGTCATGGTCCATCGCCGCCGCACCGCGCGCATTGCCGGCCTTGGCGTTGCTATACGTATCGTCATGGGTGACCGGCAGCGGCGGGGTGATGTCGCCCTCGTGGAACAGCCAGCCGCGCGCCAGCAGCGTCCGGGACGGATCCTCGACGGGCAAGCGTTCGAACAAGCCGTCGCGCGGGGCAAGGCCGTGCAGCAAACCGTTCGGCTCGGTCGCGCGCGGTGCGGCCAGCGCCCGCATCGGCAGGGTCGCCACCGCCAGCGTTCCCGCCGTTCCGGTCAGCAGGGCGCGCCGCCCAAGGGGCATGAAGCTCATCCGATCTCTCCTTATTCGTCGATCGCGGCGCGCAGCGCCCGCACGACCATCGCATCGGTCCGGGCCAGTCCCGGCCTGGCAAAGCCCAGCGCCTGCACCAGCGCATCGTCCTGCGGCACGGCCACCCCGGCAGAGGCATGGACCTCCCCCGCGCCCGTCGCGGTCAGCAGCGCCGCGACATTGTCCGGCCGAACGCCCGATCCCGGCATCACCACGATGCGCCCCGCCGCCGCGCGCGTCATCGCCGCGATCACCCCCGCCCCGTCGACGGCCCGCACCGCACCGCCCGAGGTCAGGATGCGTGCAAAGCCGTGCGCGATCGCCGGTTCGATCGCCGCGACCGGATCGGACAGCAGGTCGACCGCGCGGTGCAGCGTCAGGTCGATATCGCCCCGCACCGTCCGCACGGCGGCAACCCATTGCTCCGTGACCGCTTCGTCGATCGAACCGCCCCGCACCGCCCCGAACACCAGCCCGTCGACCCCGGCGGCGATCAGCGCCCGCGCATCGGCGATCGCGGTCGCGACCTCGTTTGGCGAATAGTCGAAATCGCCCGCGCGGGGCCGGACCATGGCATGGACCCGAACGCCCGCCATCCGTGCCCGCGCGACGACGAGAGCGGTCAGGCCCGGCGACGGCGTCAGTCCGCCGACCGACAGCGCCCCGCACAATTCGACCCGGTCCGCGCCCCCGGCAATGGCGGCATCGAACCCCGCCACACTGTCGATACAGATTTCCAGCGTCGTGCGCGCCATGCGACCCCCGTCGGTTTGTAAGACTAATGAAGCGTCGTCGCCGAAGGTCAAGCGGCTTCCCGTGCTTGACTCCTGCACGGGTCCGGCATAAGCGCGCGGCCAAGCGTCGTGGCAGGATTCGTCCATGTCCGACGTCCGTCCGAGACAGCAGGTGCGGGTTCCCCGCTTAATGTCCTGCCGAGGCGGGGAATGCGTTATATCGCCGGGCGCAGCTTTCGCCACGCCGGGCCAGCCATGGGAAATCCGCGCGACTGCCCGGTTCCTTCGCATGGCGACCATGCCCCTTCACGGACTGTCGCCCCGTTCGTCGCAACCGCGACGCGCGGATTGTACGCGGGCGTTTTCCGGTTCGGGAACCGCCCCAGTTAAGGAGAACGGCATGGATCGCACTCAGAAGAGTGAAGCCGTCGCCGAGCTGAACCGCACCTTCAACGAGGTCGGCGTGGTGGTCGTCACCCGCAACCTCGGCATGACCGTCGCGCAATCGACGGGCCTGCGCAACAAGATGCGTGACGCCGGCGCGAGCTACAAGGTCTCGAAGAACCGTCTTGCCCGGATCGCAGCCGAAGGCACGCCGTACGCGGTGATCGCCGACCTGCTGACCGGCCCGACGGCGCTGGCGACGTCGACCGACCCCGTTGCCGCGGCACGGGTCATCAACGACTTCGCCAAGACGAACGACAAGATCGAGATCGTCGGTGGCGCGATGGGCGGTCAGCTCCTCGATGCGGAAGGTATCAAGGCGCTTGCCTCGCTGCCGTCGCTCGACGAACTGCGCGCCAAGATCGTCGGCCTCATCGTTGCCCCGGCAACGAAGCTGGCGACCATCACCCAGGCTCCCGCGGCACAGATCGCCCGGGTCCTGTCGGCATATGCGGAGAAGGACGCGGCCTGATCGGCGGCTTCCGACCAATTTACCCCTATCTGATTTACGGAGAATATCATGGCTGACCTGAACGCGCTCGTCGACCAGCTGAGCGAACTGACCGTCCTCGAAGCGGCTGAACTGTCGAAGCTGCTCGAAGAGAAGTGGGGCGTTTCGGCCGCTGCTGCCGTTGCTGCCGCTCCGGCCGCTGGCGGTGGCGCCGCTGCCCCGGCTGCTGAAGAGCAGACCGAATTCGACGTCATCCTGACCGGCGACGGCGGCAAGAAGATCAACGTCATCAAGGAAGTCCGCGCCATCACCGGTCTCGGCCTGACCGAAGCCAAGGCGCTGGTCGAAGGCGCTCCGAAGGCCGTCAAGGAAGGCGTCAACAAGGACGAAGCCGCCAAGATCAAGGCGCAGCTCGAAGGCGCCGGCGCGACCGTCGAAGTCAAGTAAGCCGCAGGCGGGGATCGACAGGCGGCGCCTGTCGCCCTCCGCCAAGGCCGGCCGGCGGGCCGAACGGCCCGACCGACGGGATCGAATTCACTTCGATCCCGGCTTGCACGGTAAGGAAAAGGGGCGGCCCCGAATGGGGACCGCCCCTTTTCGTTTCCGCCATGGCCACCGGATGCAGTTCCAAGCGCCATCCGGTAACCCGAAGCCGCGACGACTTGCGCGGGTCACAAAACGCCCGCATCCTGCGTGCCATGGCAATCGCTTCGCTCGCGCTGTTCCTGACGGCGGCCACCACTTCGGTCGTACCGCCGCCGTCCCAGCAACGTCTGGCCCAATGGAAGGCCGGCCCGGTTCGATGCGGCGGTACCGTCATTGATCCGGTACAACTAATCCGGTCGCGCCCCGAGCTGGCATGGGCCGAAGTGCCACTGAAGATGACGACCTTACGGTTCCGCATCGATGCGAGCGGTCGGCCGCTGTCGATCAAGCGGGAGGGCGGCGGCGATTATATCCCGTTCGGCAGCGATCTCATCCCCGCCTTCGCCGCGTCGCAGTTCGCGTCCGGCAGTCCGCGAGACGACTGCGCGATCGACTTCACGATCGAACTGGCTCCGCTCGCGATGGCCGACCGGGCCGACCTGATGGCCTATTCGCTCGACCAGAGCAGCGGGCAGTTGCCTCCCGAAGGCTGGGACCGGATCACGCCACCCGATACGGATTGCCGGCGTCGGCCGCATCCGGCGGAACTGTTGCGCGTCTATCCGGATTTCGAAAAGCTTCCTGGCACGCCGGGGGATCGGCAATGGTCGATGACCGGCTACGATCTCGACAAAAAGGGTCGCCCGATCAATGTGCGAACCGTTGCCGGTACCGGCGACGCAGCACTGGATGCGGCATCGCGCAAGGCCGTCGCGAAATCGCGATTCGTCGCAGGTGCGCGTACCGGCTGCATGTACCCCTATTGGCGTGGCCCGCTCCGGATCGCGGCACCACCCGCTCCGCCAGAAGATGCGTTCGGTCCGACCCCGCACTGCCCGGCCGCACCATGGGTGCAGCAACCGCGGCTGATCTATCCGCCAGCGTGGAACCGCCGCTCGATCGAAGGATGGGCGGTTGTCCAGTTCGATGTCGCTCCCTGGGGCGAAGTGGGCAACACCCGGGTGCTGGCAAATGAGCCGGCCGAGGATTTCGGTCGGGAAGCGATGCAGGTGGTCCGCACCGCGCGTCGCGCACCGTCGACGACCGGCGCCAGCGGTTGTATCGAACGCATCCGCTTTGCGATCCGACCACCCGAGACAGCGGCGAGCGCTGACGTGCCGCCGCCACCCCCGGTCGTCATCCAGTAACCCCGGGGCGGATCACGCCGCCCCGCCCCCCCCGTTCAAGGCACCGTCACCGTCTGCACCGGCACGCCCTTCAACTCGGGCAATGCGTCGAGCTGCGGCTTCACCTTGGCGAGGTCGCCGACCACGACCAGCGTGAACCGATCGAGCGGTAGATTCTGTTTGATCACGCTGCTGAACTGCGCGTCGCTGACCGCCATCGTCGCGGGCACATAGCGGTCGAGCCAGTCGGCGGGCAGGCCCAGCGCATCGCGCGTGGCGATCTGCCCGATCAGCGCAGCGCTGGCCGAACTGCGCAACACGAACAGCCCGGCATTGTAGCTGCGCATGCCCGCCGCTTCGTCCGCCCCCGGCGGGGTCGATTGCAGCGTCCGGATCTCGTGGAACACTTCCTTGAGCGATGCGCCCGTCACCGCGGTGGTGACGTCGGCGTCGAAGGTCCATGCGGCATCCCCGGGACGCTGGTCGATCCCCGATCCGGGCGAATAGGTGTAGCCCTTGTCCTCGCGGATGTTGCGGGTGATCCGCGACGAAAAGCTGCCGCCGAGCAGCGCGTTGGCGACGCGCATCGGGATGTCCTCCGCGCTGCCGGCCAGCGGCGCGGGCCAGGCGAGGCGGATCGTCGATTGCGGCGCGCCGGGGCGATCGACCAGCAGCACTCGCGGTCCCGGCGTGGCGGTCGGGACCAGCGACAGACGCGGCGGCCCCTTCTGCCAGTCGCCGAACGCCTTTTCGACCGCGGCCTTGACCGCCGCCGGATCGAACTGTCCCGCGACGTACAGCCGCGCGCGCTGCGCCCCGAAATTGGTGGCGTAGAAGCGCTTCACTTGATCGAGGGTATAGGCGTCGAGCTGCGCGGGGGTCGGCACCGTCCGGCCATAGGGGTGATCGCCATAGATGGCGCGGGCGAGCGCATAATCGGCGAGCGTGCCCGGCTGCGCCAGCGCCTGTGCCAGCGACCGCGCGCTGTTGGCCTTTACCCGCGCGAACTCGCCGGCGGGGAAGGTCGGCCGGCGCGCGACGTCGCCGACCAGTGCGACCGCCTGCGCCGCGAATTCGCTGAGGCCGCTCATGTTGATCGACGTGCCGGTATAGCTGGTCCCGACCGACAGATTGCCGCCCATGCCGGCCGCGGCGGTGGCGAGCGCGCTCGAATCGCGGCTCCCCGCCCCTTCCTTCAGCATGTTGCCGGTCAGGTCGGACAGCCAGGTATCGCGCCCCTCCTCCAGATTGCCGGCATAGACGCGCAGCATGATCGTGACCTTGGGCGCATTGCCATAGGGGATCAGCGTCACGCCCATGCCATTGGGCAGGGTATAAGTTTCCGAAGCCGGTACATTGAACGGCTTGGGCGCCCCGATTTCGGGCGCGGGCAGTGCCGGCGGCTGGGTCTGCGCGGCAAGCGGTGCCGCGATCAGCGCGAGGCCGGCGAGCAGGATCGAACGGCGCATCTCACTTGGCTCCCTGGGCTGCGGCATTGCCGGGCACGATGGTATAGATCGAGCGGTTGGTCGGGCGGAGATATTCCTGCGCCGTCTTCTGAATCAGCGCGGGGGTCACCTTGGCAAAGCACGCTTCGATCCGGTTCACCGCCTGCGGATCATTGTCGAACAGCGCATAGACGGCGAGCAGGTCGATCAGGCCGACCCGATTGCCGCCGTCGACCGACGAATACAGGTCGGAACGCAGCTTGGTGCGCGCACGGTCGAGTTCGGCGACGGTCACCGGCGTCGTGCGGAGCTGTTCGACGACCCCGTCGACCGCCTGTCGGATCTGCGCATCGGTGAATTTGGGGTCGTGGGTGAAGTTGAACGCCCACAGCATCGGGCCGTTGTAATTGTACATGTTGCCGAGATAGGCGTTGATCCCGCCCTGGAATTCGCCGGTGATACCGGTCTCGGCGATCAGCTTGCGCGACAGGCGGCTGTCGTCGCCCTGCAGCAACATCTGGTCGATCAGCCCCATCGCATACCATTCGGGCGTGCCCCGCGGCGGCATGTGATAGCCCGCCGCCCAGCCGGGCTTGGGTGCCAGCGCGTCGACGCGGCTGCGCGTCTTCTCCGCCGTCTGGCGCGGTTCCGCCAGGTCGGGCAGCACCACCGGCGCGCCCTTTTGCAGCGGGCCGAAATATTTGCGGACCATCGCCTCGGCCTGGGCATAGTCGATATCGCCCGCAACCACGAGGACCGCATTGTTCGGACGGTAGAACTCCGACTGGAACTGCTTGGCATCCGCGACGGTCGCCGCTTCGATCTCCTTCAGGTCGCCGTAAAAATTATGGCTGTTATACCAGTTGGTATTGGCCAGCATCGGCAGGTCGATCCACGGCCAGGTACCATAGGGCTGGTTGAGGACGTTGACCTTCACTTCGTTGCCGACGACGCCCTGCTGGTTCTTGAGCACCGTGTCGTCGATGACCGGGCGGGCCATGCGATCGGCCTCCAGCCACAGAATGCGTTCCAGCGCGTTCGACGGCACGATCTCGAAATAATTGGTGAAATCGAACCGGGTCGATCCGTTCAGCACGCCGCCGGCATTGCTGATCGTGCGGATGAAGACGCCCTTCGGCGCATTCTGCGATCCCTGGAACATCAGATGTTCGAACAGATGCGCGAAGCCGGTCCGCTCGCGCGGTTCGACGCGGAAACCGATGCCGTAATAGACGCCGACGGTGACGGTCGGGGCCAGCGTGTCGCGCGACAGCACGACCTTCAGCCCGTTGGGCAGCGTGAAATAACGCATGTCGATCGCAAGCTTCGCCGGTGCGGCGGCGGGGCGCGGTTGCGCCGCCACATTGGTCGCCATCGCCGGCAGCACGGCCAGCGCCGCCCCCAGCAACAGCCGTTTCATGATAGGCATCATCGGTCCCCCTTTTGCAAATCAGTCGTCGGTAGCGCTTTCCTCTGCCGTATCGGCATGAACCAGAATGTCGCCGGGCTGGCATTCGAGCACGCGGCAGATCGCATCGAGCGTGGTGAAGCGGATCGCCCGTGCCTTGCCGGTCTTCAGGATCGACAGGTTGGCGAGCGTGATATCGACCGCCTGCGCCAGTTCGGTCAGCGTCATGCGCCTGGCGAGCAACACTTCGTCGAGGCGGACCAGCACCGCCATCAGACCGTCCCCTCCAGATCCTCACGCAACGCCGCGCCCTCGGCAAAAACGCGCGCCAGCACGAACGCCACCAGCACCGACAGCCATCCCCCGATCGAGAAGGACGACCCGTCCAGACCGACCCCGGTGCCGGCGAAGCGCGGCAGGATCAGGAACAGCGGAATGTCGAGCAGCTGGATGGCGAGCAAGGCCCAGCCGATCGCCCGCACCCGCCGGGCATTGGGCGACGCGAAGGTCTCACCCGCCAGCACCGTGCGGATGATCGCGGTCAGGCGCGAGAAAATGACGTGCGCGGGCACCGCCGCGACGACGCCCAGCAGCAGCAGCGCGCGAACGCCGCCGACCATCCGCTCGACATCGATCGCCGGATATTTGGCGGCGATTCGCGCGGCCAGCATGTCGTGCAGCGGCAGGCTGGCGATCGCCGCCAGCAGGAAGGCGACCGCGAAAAGAATGTTCAGTGCGAGCAGCAGCCGCAGCACGCCGAGCGTCAGTCGCAATATCCGGTCCCGCCGCCCCATGCCGCCCCCAATTCGATCCGGTGCGGACGCTAATGACTATATCGATTATCGCCAAGTGGAATGGCGCGGCGCGTTACGTTCGTTGCACCTCGCCATAGAGCCGGACTTCCAGCCGGTCGGTCATGCGGTCGCCGCGATCGGTGAAGATCGGTGCGAGCTTGCCCTGCGGTGCGGTCGGGCCGACCATGAAGGCGGCGGTGGTGCGCGACTCCCGGCCGTCCTCCCAGCGATAGCGCGCGTCGATCGCGATCATCGGCACGAAGAACGGGCGATCGCGGGCGGTGACGATATTCACCGCGACGCGCGGCAGGGTCATCGTCGCTTCGAGATGGCGGCGCTCGCCCGCGCCCAGCGCGAACGGGTCGAGCCCGCGCTTGGCATCGTTGGCGAAGAAGGTCGCGATCGCTTCGTCCTGTTCGGCGTGCGCGGTCAGCAGCATCGTCGCGATACGCACCTCGGCCACCGGCATCGGGGCGGGATTGCCGACGGTCAGGTCGAAATCGAGCAGGATCCGGTCGCCCTCGGTGCCGACACGCAGGGGGGCGAGCTGGAATTCGAGGAACGGGCCGGGGTTCGGCGCGACGGGCGCGGGCGGTGGCGGCGGCGGCGGGGGCGCAGCGACGGGGCGCGGCGGCGGGGGCGGAGCGACCGGCTCCGGTGGCCGGACCGGGACGGGCGCGACCGGGGCGATGTCCTCGACGACGGCCACCGGCTTGCGACGGAGGCGGGTGAACAGGAACGCCGCGACGGCGGCGACGGCGATCCCGCCGAGGAACCATAGCCACCAGGGCAGCGCATCGCCGGTTTGGATCGGCGCGGCTTCGGGGGTCGGGGTCGGCACGACGGCGGGTTCGGGGCTCGCGGTCGGTTCGGGAGTCGGCAGGACCTGCGGCCCGACATAGGTCGCCTCCGGGGTCGGAGCCGGAGCCGGAGTCGGGCGGG
This sequence comes from Sphingomonas sp. BL-S-05, assembly GCF_055521695.1. Lineage (NCBI taxonomy): Bacteria > Pseudomonadati > Pseudomonadota > Alphaproteobacteria > Sphingomonadales > Sphingomonadaceae > Sphingomonas > Sphingomonas sp. BL-S-05. Next base: position 2,680,191 of record NZ_CM145499.1, read on the forward strand.
CGACGGGCGCGGGCGAAGGCGTGGAAGTTGGCGAAGGTGTCACGCGCGGACGTTGCGCGGGCGGGGTCGGGGTGGCGGTAGGGCGCGGCGCAGGCGTGGCGCGCGGGGTCGGCGTCGGCGTCGGCGTTGCGATCGGCGTCGAAGTTGGCACCGGGGTCGGCGCGACCTGCGGCGTGATGTCGTAGATCGGGATCGACCCACCCGGATTGGTCTGCTGCGCGGCGGCGGGCATGGCGAGACTCGCGACGACGGCCGCGCACGAAAGCTGGAACTGCATGCCCGCCCTCAACCGGGCTTTGCCCGCACCTGTCAGCCCGCCGGACCCGCCATTGCGACGAAGCGAGTTAGTTCCACGCCCAGTCGAAACAATCTTTGGCCCGCGTTGACACACTCCGCCACCGCTTCTATATGGCGGGCTTGCTTCAGGACCGGGAAAGAATGCGTCGTCGCGCAACGCATTGCATGTATAGGCCTGTCGCCATTCCAGGACGCTCGATCAGCTGCGGCCCATATTGGGTGACGCGGCTTTCGTCGTCCCGATCGCACGCCAGCCCGGTGGCAACCGGGCACGAGATTTGACTGCAAGCGAGGCCCACGACTCCATGGCGACCAAGGCAACCGCAACCGGCACGCACAAGCGCCGCATCCGCAAGGTGTTCGGCGACATCCACGAAGTGGTGCAGATGCCGAACCTGATCGAGGTCCAGCGCGAGAGCTATGAACAGTTCCTGCGCAGCGACCCGTCGATCGGCTATGTCTCCGGCCTCGAAAAGACGCTGCGGTCTGTGTTCCCGATCCGCGACTTCGCCGGCACCGCCGAGCTCGACTTCGTCACCTACGAACTGGAAGATCCCAAGTTCGACGTGGAAGAATGCCGTCAGCGCGGCATCACCTATGCCGCGCCGATGCGCGTTACCCTGCGCCTGATCGTGTTCGAGGTCGACGCCGATACCGAGGCCCGCAGCGTCCTCGATATCAAGGAGCAGGACGTGTACATGGGCGACATGCCGCTCATGACCGAGAACGGCACCTTCTTCATCAACGGCACCGAGCGCGTGATCGTGTCGCAGATGCACCGGTCGCCGGGCGTGCTGTTCGATCACGATCGCGGCAAGACCCACGCCAGCGGCAAGTATCTCTTCGCCGCCCGCGTCATCCCGTATCGCGGGTCGTGGCTCGATTTCGAATTCGACGCCAAGGACATCGTCAACGTCCGTATCGACCGCAAGCGCAAGCTGCCGGTGACGTCGCTGCTCTATGCGCTGGGCATGACCGGCGAGGACATCCTCAACCACTTCTACAACCGCGTGACCTTCGTCCGTGGCGAAGGCGGCTGGCGCATTCCCTATGCGCCGGAAAACTGGCGTGGCCAGAAGCCGTCGTTCGACATCGTCGATGCGAACACCGGCGAAGTCGTGTTCCCGGCCGGCACCAAGATTTCGCCGCGCCTCGCCAACAAGGCGGGCAAGGACGGCCTGACCGACCTGCTGATCCCGACCGAGGAAATCTTCGGCCGCTACAGCGCCTATGACCTGATCAACGAGACGACCGGCCAGATCTATATCGAAGCCGGCGACGAGGTCTCGCCCGAGAATCTCGAACTGCTCGACCAGGCCGGCATCGAGCGGATCGAGCTGCTCGACATCGATCACGTGTCGACCGGTCCGTGGATCCGCAACACGCTGAACGTCGACAAGGCCGAAGAGCGCGAACAGGCGCTGTCGGACATCTATCGCGTGATGCGCCCGGGCGAACCGCCGACGCTGGAAACCGCCGAGGCGCTGTTCGCCGGGCTGTTCTTCGATCCCGAGCGCTACGACCTGTCGGCGGTCGGCCGCGTCAAGCTGAACATGCGTCTCGACCTCGACACGCCGGACACGGTGACAACGCTGCGCAGCGAGGACATCCTTGCGGTCGTCAAGACGCTGGTCGACCTGAAGGACGGCAAGGGCGAAGTCGACGATATCGACAATCTCGGCAACCGTCGCGTCCGCTCGGTCGGCGAGCTGCTGGAGAACCAGTATCGCGTCGGGCTGCTGCGCATGGAGCGTGCGGTCAAGGAGCGCATGTCGTCGGTCGACGTATCGACGGTCATGCCGAACGACCTGATCAACGCGAAGCCGGCGGTCGCCGCGGTGCGCGAATTCTTCGGTTCGTCGCAGCTGTCGCAGTTCATGGACCAGACCAACCCGCTGTCCGAAGTGACGCACAAGCGTCGCGTCTCGGCCCTCGGGCCGGGCGGTCTGACGCGTGAGCGCGCGGGCTTCGAAGTCCGCGACGTCCACCCGACCCATTATGGCCGTATCTGCCCGATCGAAACGCCGGAAGGCCCGAACATCGGTCTGATCAACAGCCTCGCGACGTTCAGCCGCGTCAACAAATACGGCTTCATCGAGACCCCCTATCGTCGCATCATCGACGGCAAGGTGTCGGACGAGGTCGTGTACCTGTCGGCGATGGAAGAGCAGAAGCACACCGTCGCGCAGGCGTCGGCGGCGCTGAACGAGGACGGCAGCTTCGCCGAGGAACTGGTGTCGGCCCGTCAGGCCGGCGAATTCCTGATGGCGCTGCCCGAAAACGTCACGCTGATGGACGTGTCGCCGAAGCAGCTCGTGTCGGTCGCCGCGTCGCTCATCCCGTTCCTGGAGAACGACGACGCCAACCGCGCACTGATGGGTTCGAACATGCAGCGCCAGGCGGTGCCGCTGGTGAAGGCGGAAGCGCCGTTCGTCGGCACCGGCATGGAAGAGACCGTGGCGCGCGACTCGGGCGCGGCGATCTCGGCCAAGCGGGCCGGCGTGGTCGACCAGGTCGACGCGGCGCGTATCGTGATCCGCGCGACCGGCGAGGTCGATGCGACCGAGAGCGGCGTCGACATCTACACGCTGATGAAGTTCCAGCGTTCGAACCAGTCGACCTGCATCAACCAGCGTCCGCTGGTGAAGGTGGGCGACGTGGTGAAGGCCGGCGAAGTCATCGCCGACGGCCCGTCGACCGAGTTCGGCGAGCTGGCGCTGGGCCGCAACGCGCTGGTCGCGTTCATGCCGTGGAACGGGTACAATTACGAAGACTCGATCCTGATCAGCGAACGGATCGTGAAGGACGACGTGTTCACGTCGATCCATATCGACGAGTTCGAAGTGATGGCCCGCGACACCAAGCTGGGGCCGGAAGACATCACCCGCGACATTCCGAACGTGGGTGAAGAGGCGCTGCGCAACCTCGACGAGGCGGGCATCGTCTATATCGGTGCCGAGGTCGAGCCGGGCGACATCCTGGCGGGCAAGATCACGCCCAAGGGTGAATCGCCGATGACGCCGGAGGAAAAGCTCCTCCGCGCGATCTTCGGCGAAAAGGCCAGCGACGTGCGCGACACCTCGCTCCGCCTGCCGCCGGGCGTGTCGGGTACGGTCGTCGACGTCCGCGTCTTCAACCGTCACGGCATCGACAAGGACGAGCGCGCGATGGCGATCGAGCGCGAGGAGATCGAGCGCCTGAAGAAGGACTCGGACGACGAGCGCGGCATCCTCAACCGGGCGACCTGGTCGCGCCTGCGCGAAATGCTCGAAGGGCAGACCGCGACGGCCGCGCCCAAGGGCGTCAAGAAAGGCGTGGTCATCGACCGCGACCTGCTCGACAGCGTCGAGAAGCATGAGTGGTGGCGCTTCGCCGTCGCCGACGATGCGGCGCAGGGCAATCTCGAAGCGATCAAGGCGCAGTATGACGAGGCGGTGAAGCGCATCACCGACAAGTTCCACGACCGCCGCGAGAAGCTGGAGCGGGGCGACGAGCTGCCGCCGGGCGTGCTGAAGATGGTCAAGGTGTTCGTCGCGGTGAAGCGCAAGCTGCAGCCGGGCGACAAGATGGCCGGCCGTCACGGCAACAAGGGCGTCATCAGCCGCATCCTGCCGCAGGAAGACATGCCGTTCCTCGAAGACGGGACGCCGGTCGACCTGGTGCTCAACCCGCTGGGCGTGCCGTCGCGCATGAACGTCGGGCAGATCTTCGAAACGCACCTTGGCTGGGCGGCGCGCAACCTCGGCATGCAGGTCGCACGGTCGCTGCGCGACTGGCGCGAGGCGAACCCGGACGCGGTCGGCGGCGAAATGCCGGCGGCGGTCAAGGATCGGCTGAAGGAGATCTATGGCGATCACTATGCCGAGGATATCGACAGCCGTTCGAACGAGCAGCTGGCCGAGCTGGTCCAGAACATCAGCACGGGCGTCCCGATGGGCACCCCGGTGTTCGACGGCGCGCGCGAAAGCGACGTGTCGGACATGCTGCAACTGGCCGGCCTGCACAGCTCGGGTCAGTCGGTGCTGTTCGACGGGCGGACCGGCGATCAGTTCGACCGGATGGTCACCGTCGGCATCATCTACATGCTGAAGCTGCACCACTTGGTCGACGACAAGATCCACGCGCGTTCGATCGGGCCGTACTCGCTCGTCACCCAGCAGCCGCTGGGCGGCAAGGCGCAGTTCGGTGGCCAGCGCTTCGGGGAAATGGAAGTGTGGGCGCTCCAGGCCTATGGCGCCGCCTATACGCTCCAGGAAATGCTGACGGTGAAGTCCGACGACGTGGTCGGCCGCACCAAGGTCTATGAAGCGATCGTCAAGGGCGACGACACCTTCGAGGCCGGCATCCCCGAAAGCTTCAACGTGCTGGTCAAGGAAATGCGCTCGCTGGGCCTCAACATCGAGTTGAGCAGCCTGGAAGAGAGCGACGGACTGGCCGAGGCGGCGGAGTAAGGTGACGAAGCGGGACGCCCTTGCGGTCGGCATCCCCGCCGGTGGAATGGCAATCTATCTCGTATTCGAGTTGGGTTGGCAGTCCGGTGTGGCGTGGCTGATTGGGGGCGTCGCCTTTGTCGCAACCTTCGCAGGGTTACTGCCTTACTGGCGCGCTAATAAGGATCGCGCTGGAACGATGCAGGACACGCTGAATCTTCTTCCCCGCTTCAAGGGAAAAGCAAAATGAACGAACTGACCAATTTCGCGAACCCGGTGGCCAAGCCGGAAACCTTCGACCAGATCCAGATCGGCATCGCCTCGCCGGAGCGCATCCGTTCATGGTCGTTCGGCGAGATCAAGAAGCCCGAGACGATCAACTATCGCACGTTCAAGCCGGAACGTGACGGCCTGTTCTGCGCGCGCATCTTCGGTCCGATCAAGGATTACGAATGCCTGTGCGGCAAGTACAAGCGCATGAAGTACAAGGGCATCGTCTGCGAGAAGTGCGGTGTCGAAGTCACGGTGTCGAAGGTCCGCCGTGAGCGGATGGGCCATATCGAACTCGCCGCCCCCGTCGCGCACATCTGGTTCCTGAAGTCGCTGCCGTCGCGCATCGGCCTGCTGCTCGACATGCAGCTCAAGCAGCTCGAGCGCGTGCTGTACTTCGAGAGCTATATCGTGATCGAGCCGGGCCTGACCGCGCTCGAAAAGTATCAGCTCCTCACCGAGGACGAACTGCTCGACGCGCAGGACCAGTATGGCGAGGACGCGTTCTCGGCCGGGATCGGCGCCGAAGCGGTCAAGCAGATGCTGATCGACCTCGACCTCGAGGGCGAGAAGCGCGACCTGCTCGAAGAGCTGGCGGTCACCAAGTCGGAACTGAAGCCCAAGAAGATCATTAAGCGGCTGAAGGTCGTCGAGAGCTTCCTGGAGTCGGGCAACCGTCCCGAGTGGATGATCCTCGACGTCGTGCCGGTCATTCCGCCCGAACTGCGTCCGCTGGTGCCGCTGGACGGCGGTCGTTTCGCGACGTCGGACCTGAACGACCTGTACCGCCGCGTCATCAACCGCAACAACCGCCTGAAGCGGCTGATGGAACTGCGCGCGCCGGACATCATCGTCCGCAACGAAAAGCGCATGTTGCAGGAAGCGGTCGACGCGCTGTTCGACAACGGCCGTCGCGGCCGCACGATCACGGGTGCCAACAAGCGTCCGCTCAAGTCGCTGTCCGACATGCTCAAGGGCAAGCAGGGCCGCTTCCGTCAGAACCTGCTCGGCAAGCGCGTCGACTATTCGGGCCGTTCGGTCATCGTGACCGGCCCGGAACTCAAGCTGCACCAGTGCGGCCTGCCCAAGAAGATGGCGCTCGAGCTGTTCAAGCCGTTCATCTATGCGCGCCTCGACGCCAAGGGTCTGTCGATGACCCTGAAGCAGGCGAAAAAGTGGGTCGAGAAGGAACGCAAGGAAGTCTGGGACATCCTCGACGAAGTCATTCGCGAGCACCCGGTCATGCTGAACCGCGCGCCGACGCTCCACCGTCTGGGCATCCAGGCGTTCGAGCCGGTGCTGATCGAGGGCAAGGCGATCCAGCTCCACCCGCTGGTCTGCTCGGCGTTCAACGCCGACTTCGACGGCGACCAGATGGCCGTGCACGTCCCGCTGTCGCTCGAAGCGCAGCTCGAAGCGCGCGTCCTGATGATGTCGACCAACAACATCCTGTCGCCCGCCAACGGCAAGCCGATCATCGTGCCGTCGCAGGACATGGTGCTGGGTCTCTATTATCTGTCGATGGAAAAGACCGGCGAGCCGGGCGAAGGCATGCTGCTGGGCGACATGGCGGAGGTGCATCAGGCGCTGCACGCCGGGGCCGTCACGCTGCACACCAAGATCGTCAGCCGCGTTCCGCAGACCGACGAGGACGGCAAGCAGTACCTCAAGCGCTATGAGACCACCCCGGGTCGCATGCTGCTGGGCGAGACGCTGCCGAAGAGCCACAAGGTGCCGTTCGAAACGGTCAACCGCCTGCTGACCAAGAAGGACGTCGGCGACGTCATCGACGAGGTGTATCGCCACACCGGTCAGAAGGAGACGGTGCTGTTCGCCGACGCGATCATGGCGCTCGGCTTCCGTCACGCGTTCCGCGCCGGCATCTCGTTCGGCAAGGACGACATGCTGATCGCGCCCGACAAGGACAAGCTGGTCGACGAGACCCGCGATCAGGTGAAGGACTTCGAGCAGCAATATCAGGACGGCCTGATCACGCAGCAGGAGAAGTACAACAAGGTGATCGACGCCTGGAGCCGTTGCGGCGACCAGGTCGCGACCAGCATGATGGACGAGATCAAGGCGGTTCGCCGCTATGACGACGGCCCCAACAAGGGTCGCGAGAAGCCGATCAACTCGATCTACATGATGGCCCACTCGGGTGCCCGCGGTTCGCAGGCGCAGATCAAGCAGCTGGCCGGCATGCGCGGGCTGATGGCCAAGCCGTCGGGCGAGATCATCGAAACGCCGATCATCTCGAACTTCAAGGAAGGTCTGACCGTCCTCGAGTATTTCAACTCGACCCACGGCGCCCGCAAGGGCCTGGCGGATACGGCGCTCAAGACGGCGAACTCGGGCTATCTGACCCGCCGTCTGGTCGACGTGTCGCAGGACTGCGTCATCATCGAGGACGATTGCGGCACCCAGCGCGCGCTGGAAATGCGGTCGATCATCGAAGGTGGTGCGACGATCGCGTCGCTCGGCGAGCGCATCCTCGGCCGTACCACGGCGGAGGACGTGACCGATCCCAAGACCGGCGAGGTCGTGTTCCCGGTCGGCACGCTGCTCGACGAAGCCATGGTCGCGCGGATCGAAAAGCTGGGCCTGCAGGCGATGAAGATCCGCAGCCCGCTGGTCTGCGAAGCCAAGATCGGCGTCTGCGGCAAATGCTATGGCCGTGACCTCGCCCGCGGTACGCCGGTGAATATCGGCGAAGCGGTCGGCGTCATCGCGGCGCAGTCGATCGGCGAGCCGGGTACGCAGCTGACCATGCGTACCTTCCACATCGGTGGTGCGGCGCAGCTGAACGAACAGTCGAACCTCGAAGCGCCGGTCGACGGCACGGTCGAGTTCCGCGACCTGCGCCTGATCGAGGATCAGCGGGGCCGGCGCGTGGTGCTGAGCCGTTCGGGCGAGATCGCGATCGTCGACATGGACGGCCGCGACCTGTCGGTGCATCGCATCCCCTATGGTGCGTACGTACTGTTCGACGATGGCCACATCGTCTCGCAGGGCGACCGCATGGCGGAATGGGATCCGTTCACCGCGCCGGTCATCACCGAAACCGCCGGTACCGTAAAGTTCATCGACCTGATCGAGAACAAGACGGTCACCGAGCGCGTCGACGAAGCGACCGGTATAGCCCAGCGCGAGATCATCGAATATCGCGCGACGTCGAAGTCGAAGGAGGATCTGCGTCCGCGCATGACCCTGCTCGACGCGAATTCGGGCGAGGCGGCGCGCTATATGCTGGCACCGGGCGCGGTGCTGTCGGTCGAGGATGGCGCACAGGTGCAGGCGGGTGACGTTCTCGCCCGTGTCGCCCGTGAATCGGCCAAGACCCGCGACATCACCGGCGGTCTGCCGCGCGTCGCCGAGCTGTTCGAGGCGCGTATCCCGAAGGAGGCGGCGATCATCGCCAAGGTTTCGGGCCGCGTCGTGTTCGGCAAGGATTACAAGGCGAAGCGCAAGATCGGCATCCAGCCCGAGGATGGCGGCGAGGTCGTCGAGTATCTGATCCCGAAGTCGAAGGTGATCGACGTTCAGGAAGGCGACTATGTCAAGCGCGGCGACAACCTGATCGGTGGTTCGCCGAACCCGCACGACATTCTGGAAACGCTCGGCATCGAGCCGCTGGCCGAATATCTGGTCAGCGAAATCCAGGGCGTCTATCGACTGCAGGGCGTGAAGATCAACGACAAGCACATCGAGACGATCGTTCGTCAGATGCTGCAGAAGGTCGAGATCACCGACGGTGGCGACACCACCCTGCTGGCCGGCGAACAGCTCGACCGTGACGAGATGGACGAAGCCAATGCGAAGCTCGCGCCGGGCCTGGCCCCGGCACAGGGCAAGCCGGTGCTGCTCGGCATCACCAAGGCGTCGCTGCAGACGCGGTCGTTCATCTCGGCCGCATCGTTCCAGGAAACGACCCGCGTTCTCACCGAGGCATCGGTGCAGGGCAAGATCGACAGCCTGAACGGTCTGAAGGAAAACGTCATCGTCGGCCGCCTGATCCCGGCAGGAACCGGGGCGGGCATGAACCGCCTCCGGGTCGCGGCATCGTCGCGCGACGCGGCGCTGCGGGCCCAGCAAAAGGCGCTGGCCGGCTTCGTCGCGCCGAACTCGGCCGAGGAAGAACACGCCGCCGAACTGGCCCGCTCGCCCCGCGACGGTCAGGGCGTCAGCGATCCGCTGGCCGATGTCGTGCCCTCGGGCACCGGCACCGACGCCGATGCGGGCGAATATCTGAACGATTGATCGTTCAGGTCTTTGTGAAGCGAACAAGCCGCCGTCCGGGTAACCGGGCGGCGGTTTTGTTTTTGGGGTATTTGGAGTCTCGCTGCGCGAGCGCAGAGCGTTGCCCTCTCCCCGGACAGGGGAGAGGGATAGCGGAGCTTGCCAGCTTGCTGGCGGGAGCGTGACCCCAACAGGTAGGATCGTTCGTGCTGAGTAGGGGCTGAGCGAAGTCGAAGACCCGTATCGAAGCACCAGCCCCAAGCAGTCCTTCGATACGCCATTTCGACAAGCTCAATGGCTACGCAGGACGAACGGGTCAGGCTTATGTAATCGGACCGGCGTAGCTTCCGAGAGGGGCGAAGCGAGCCTCCGGCTCGCGCGCGCGCTCCGCGCGCTCCCCTCTCCCAGCTTCGACTAGGCCTTTGCTCGCGCAAAGACCAAGTCTGCGCATCCCTCTCCCCTGTCGGGGCGAGGGACCCCGTGGCCATCAGCCATTCCCCTTCCCCGTCTGCCGCCGTACGCTGCGACCCAAGGGGGAAGTTCATGAAACGCATTCTGTCGACCTTGCTGCTGCTCGCGGTACCGGCCACCGCACAAAGCTATCGACCGGACTTCGATCCGGCAGCGCATAAGGGGCCGCGCTCCGGGCCTATCAACGAGGTCGCGGTGCTGGGGTCGGCGCATTTGTCGCAACTGCCCGACCGGTTCCGGCCCGAAGCGCTGGCGCCGCTGCTCGACCGGCTGGCCGCATGGAAGCCGCAGGCGATCGCGATCGAGGAGCTGTCGGGGGCGCAATGCGATCAGTTGCGCCGCTATCCCTATCGCTATGCCGATACCGTGCCCGATTATTGCTGGGACCCGGCACCGGCCAAGGCGGCGACCGGACTCGACGTGCCCGCCGCCACCGCCGCCTATGAAGCGATGCTGACGACGCTGCCGGCCAACCCGACGGCGGCCGAACGGCGCAAGCTCGCCGCGCTGTTCCTCGCCGGCGGCGAGCAGGCATCGGCGCTGGTCCAGTGGCTGCGACTGCCGGCGGCGGAGCGCAAGGTGGGGGACGGTCTCGACGACATACTGGTCGCGCGGCTGACCAAGCTGGAGACGCGGCGCGACGAAAGCCTGATGATCGCGGCACGCCTCGCCGCCCGATTGGGGCTTCAGCGCGTCTATGCGATGGACGATCACACCGCCGACCGATCGGTGCCGAAGGCAGACGAGGCTGCGTACGGCAAGGCGATCCAGACCGCGTGGAACAATCCGGCGACCAAGCGGCGCATGGCGGCGATCGAGGCGAGGCAGACCGACCTCGCCACCGGAGCCGGCATCCTGACCATGTATCGCGGCTATAACGCGGTCGGTCAGGGGCAGGCCGCGTTCGACAGCGATTTCGGCGCGGCATTGGAAGAGCCGTCACCGCAGCGGTTCGGCCGGCAATATGTCGCCCTTTGGGAGGTGCGCAACCTGCGCATGGCGGCGAATATCCGCGACTTGCTGGCCGAGGCGCCGGGACCGGGGATGCGCGCGCTGGTCGTGGTCGGGGCGTCGCACAAACCGTATCTGGAGGCGTATCTGAACCAGATGCACGATGTCCGCGTGGTCGATATCCGGCCGATGCTGCGCTGACGGAGCCGCGCGGGGTTCCGGTCGTTTCGTTCCTGCACCATTTGGAAGGGAACGCCATGGCCAAGGACGACGCCACCGCCGACAGTCTGGCCGACAGCGTCGACGACGCGCTGCTGGCCAAGACCCGCCCGCCGATCAGCGCGATGCTGTTGCTGGGCATCGCGGCGGGGGCGCAGATCGGCTTTGGCGCGATCGGCTATCTGGTGGCGCAGGCGGGCGCGGAACCGGGCGGCGCGACGCAGCTGCTGTCGGGCCTCGCCTTCTCGGTCGGGCTGATGCTGGTGATGGTGACCGGCACGCAATTGTTCACCGGCAATACGATGCTGGTGCTGCCCGCCGCGCAGGACCGGTTGAGCATGGGCGAAACGCTGCGCGACTGGAGCGTGGTATGGGCGGCGAACCTGATCGGCAGCCTCGCCATCGCCGCCCTGTTCGTCGCGTCGGGCGCGACGGGGGCGATCGACGGCGCGGTCGGACAGGCGGCGCTGAAGACCGCTGATACCAAGCTCGCCAAGGACTGGGTCGAACTGCTCGCATCGGGCGTGCTCGCCAATATGCTGGTGTGTCTGGCGGTATGGATGGCGACGGGCGCGCAATCGGTGGCGGGCAAGATCGTCGCCGTCATCGGACCGGTGACGCTGTTCGTCGCGGCGGGGTTCGAACATTCGGTCGCGAACATGACGCTGCTGCCGGTCGCGTGGGGGCTGGACCCGGCGGCGGTGCCGATGAGCGCGCTGTTCGGCAATCTGCTGCTGGCGACGGCGGGCAATATCGTCGGCGGATCGCTGGTTGCGATCGTGCTGGCGGCGGGGCATCGGACGTTGCGGGAATAACGGTTGGGTCGGCCTGCGTCACCCCGTCTGAACCAGACGTCATCCCAGCGCAGGCTGGGATCTCGCGGTGATCGCACGGGACAGGAGCCGGTAGAGGCCCCAGCCTGCGCTCGGGCGACGGTCTTGGTCGGACGAATCAAACCCGGATGGCGGTAGACGACGAAGCGGAACCCAGGATCGAGTCCGCGACGACGACAGCAGCCTGCGCAGATTCACCCCATCTGCGCCAAACATGAACGAGGCCGCCGGGGTCTCTCGACGCCCGGCGACCTCAAGCATGGTCAGCGGCCGGAAGCTCCAGCCCGGGAGACCATGCGAGCCGCATTCATGATGCCGCGACGTTGACTGGGGGAGGATACCCCCCGCACGCGGCGCCACGCGTTAGCGGCGCGTCTCCCGAACGAACTGAACCGACCCCATTGCTGAACCATGAGACATCGGATCACCTCCTTTCGCTAGTTAAAGCCGTTACGCACCGATCGATGCGCATCCGGAATCTGGGGCATCGCCGGGCTGCGCACAAGACTTGTATTGCACAATGTTTCCGCCATACTTCGCGGCCCTCGCCCCCGAGTCAGCGCAGACCCGGCCGGCAGCCCCGCACCACCGTTAGGATCGCCTTGTCACCGGGCAGCCGCGCGACCGGGTCGTCATCGATGGCGAAGCCGATGCTATCGGCACGGGCCAGCGCGTCGAGGAAGGTCTGGCCGGTCGTGACCGCCGCTTCGGCCGCGCCGTCGACGGTCTGTGTCGGGAAGGTCGCGGCGGCATCGGCGACATAGAGGCGGATCGTCGTGCCCTGCCCCGGATGGGCGAAGACGATGCGCCGGGCCTGCGGATCGCAGCGGATGGTGAAGGCCGCCGCGCCGTTCGCTTCGTAGCGCACCGCGCTGCCGCTTGCCGATGCCTGATAGCGCCAGTCGCCCGCGAGCGGCGCCGCCCCGTCGAGCTCGGGGGTCGGCAGTTCGCCGGGCCTGAGCGCGCGCGGCGACGGGGTCGGGCGCTGGGTCGGCGTCGGGCGGGCGGTCGGCTTCGGCGCGGGCGGCGGTTCGCTCGAACAGGCGGCAAGCGCCAGTGCTGCGAACGCCGCCGCCCGCCTCACGCGCGGCAATCCTCGGTCACGCGCAGGATCTCGGCCCAGCTCGGCAGGACCAGTCGGCCGACCGCGGCACCTTCCACGACGAAGCGGCCGCGGCTGAACCCGATCGCGTCAAGCAGCTTGTCACTGGCGGGCAGCGACGCGCCGACCCCGCCGGCCATTGGCTGGACGATCAGGCTGCGTTGCGTGCTGGTGGTGCGGATCGTCACCGTGCCGGCGGCGGGGCGCGGCGAGGCGAAGACTATCGTCACCTGCCGGGCCGCACGGTTGCAGGTCAGCGTCGCGACCGGTGCCGCCCCACGCGCGCCATAGGTCGCGGCGGACCCGCTGCCGAGACCGCGATACTGCCAGTCGCCGGGGGCACGCGGCAGGTCGCGCCAGTCGCCGACCGGTGGCGGGGCCGGCGTGACCGGAACGGGGCGCGGCGTGGGCGACGGGACCGTTTCGGGCGCAGGCGGCGCGCCGGGCGGCACGCACCCGGCCAGCAGGAAAGCGGGGGCAAGGAACTTGATACGCATGGCCGCCTTATGGGCGATGCGGGCGGTGGCCTCAACCGGGGATGGGGCGGGACGTCACCCGCCAACACCGCCTCGTCCCCGCGGGCTTGCTGGAAACGCTTGGAGAAGGTGCTTCATCGTATCCCCGCGGAGGCGGGGATCCAGTGCCACACATGCAAGCCTAGTTTCGCTTGGCCCTGGACCCCCGCATTCGCGGGGTACGGAAGAGTTCGGGGATAGGTAGGAGGGTGACGGGGAGGCGGTAAGGGCTATCGCCGCCGTCCCCCGCCCCCGGCCATGCGCATCGCCTTCTGCTTGCCGTAGCGGGTCTTGCGCGTTCCCGGCTTGCCCTCGTTCGACCGGCCCATGATCGGCGCCTTATGCTCGCTCGCCGGAAGCCCGAGCTCCTCGTTCTCGAGACTGCGGATCTCGTCGCGCAGCCGGCCGGCGGTCTCGAATTCGAGGTTCGCCGCCGCCTCGCGCATCTGCTTTTCGAGCGATTCGATGTACGAGCGCAGATTGTGGCCGACCATGTGCGGCCGGTCTTCGTCGATCTCCACCGTCACCTGATCGCGCGAGGCGACGTCGGCGATGATGTCGCCGATCTGGCGCTTGATCGTGGTCGGCGTGATGCCGTGTTCCTCGTTATACGCGCGCTGCTTCTCGCGGCGGCGATCGGTCTCGGCGATGGCGCGCTCCATGCTGCCGGTCATCCGGTCGGCATAGAGGATCACCCGCCCCTCGACATTGCGCGCGGCGCGGCCGATCGTCTGGATCAGCGAGGTTTCGGAACGCAGGAACCCTTCCTTGTCGGCGTCGAGGATCGCGACCAGCCCGCATTCGGGAATGTCCAGCCCCTCGCGCAACAGGTTGATGCCGACCAGCACGTCATACACGCCCATGCGCAGGTCGCGGATCAACTCGATACGCTCCAGCGTCTCGACGTCGCTGTGCATGTAGCGGACCTTCAGCCCCGCCTCGTGCATGAACTCGGTCAGATCCTCGGCCATGCGCTTGGTCAATGTGGTGACCAAAGTGCGGTAACCGAGCTTCGCAGTCTCCTTCGCCTCGTGGATCAGGTCGTCGACCTGTTCCTCGACCGGGCGGATCGTGATCGGCGGATCGATCAGGCCGGTCGGGCGGATGACCTGTTCGCTGAACACGCCGCCGGTCTGCTCCATCTCCCAATCGCCCGGCGTCGCCGAGACGCAGACGGTCTGCGGGCGCATCGCGTCCCATTCGTTGAAGCGCAGCGGCCGGTTGTCGATCGCCGAGGGCAGGCGGAAGCCATATTCGGCGAGCGTGATCTTGCGGCGATGGTCGCCGCGCGACATGCCGTTGATCTGCCCGATCGTCTGATGGCTTTCGTCGACGAACAGCAACGCGTTTTCGGGCAGATATTCGAACAGCGTGGGCGGCGGTTCGCCGGGCAGGCGTCCGGTCAGGAAGCGGCTGTAATTCTCGATCCCCGCGCACGAACCGGTGGCGGCGATCATCTCTAGGTCGAAATTGGTGCGCTGTTCCAGCCGCTGCGCCTCCAGCAGCTTGCCCTCCATCACCAGTTCCTTCAGCCGCTCGGCCAGCTCATGCTTGATCGCCTCCGCCGCCTGTTTCAGCGTCGGGCCGGGCGTCACATAGTGCGAGTTCGCATAGACCCGGATCGAGTTGAGATTGGCGATCTTCTTGCCGGTCAGCGGGTCGAATTCGGTGATTTCCTCGATATCGTCACCGAAGAAGGTGATCCGCCACGCGCTGTCCTCATAGTGCGACGGGAAGAGTTCGAGGCTGTCGCCCCGCACGCGGAAATTGCCGCGCTGGAACGCGGCGTCGTTGCGCTTGTATTGCAGCGCGACCAGCTTGCGCACGATCTCGCGCTGGTCGACCACATCGCCCTTCTTCAGGTCGAAGATCATCGCCGAATAGGTTTCGACCGATCCGATACCATAGAGGCACGACACCGACGCGACGATGATGACGTCGTCGCGTTCCAGCAGCGAGCGGGTGGCCGAGTGGCGCATCCGGTCGATCGCCTCGTTGGTCGAGCTTTCCTTCTCGATATAGGTGTCCGAGCGCGGCACATAGGCTTCGGGCTGATAATAGTCGTAATAGCTGACGAAATATTCGACGGCATTGTCGGGGAAGAACGACTTCATCTCGCCGTACAACTGCGCCGCAAGTATCTTGTTCGGCGCGAGAATCAGCGCCGGTCGCTGCAACTCCTCGATGGTCTTCGCCATGGTGAAAGTTTTGCCGGAGCCAGTGACGCCCAGCAGCACCTGATCCTTTTCGCCCGCGCGTGCCGCCGCGACCAGTTCGGCGATCGCGGTCGGCTGGTCGCCGGCCGGCTGATATTCGGACTTGATGACGAAGCGCTTTCCCGCATCGACCTTCTCCGGGCGTGCCGGGCGGTGGGGGATGAAGGTCTGCCCGGTTTCCGGCTCGGACAGGTCGGTGCGGATCATGATCGCCATGGGTCGGAATATGGGTTGCGTGGAACGGGACGGCAACATTGCTCCACGCGAAGACACGAAGAAGAAGGTAGTTTTCGCGCAGAGGCGCAGAGGCGCGGAGGGGTTGCGCTTGCCGCCCTGTCTCGCGTCAGCGAGACCCGATCTCCCGGTGCCAACGGAAGATCCAGAGGATCGCTGCGCGATCGGTAGCCGGGTGCGCCACCTCTCTGCGCCTCTGCGCCTCTGCGCGAACCAATTCTTCTTCTCTTCACGCTCTTCACGCCCTTCGCGCCTTCGCGTGGACCAAATCTCCCTCGACACCCGCTCCGAACCCGATAGCTTGACGCGAAAAAGGGGACCCCGAACCATGCGCAAACTGATCGCCACCGCCGCCTGCCTGTTCGCCGCGACGCCAGCCATGGCCGAACCCGACTGGGCCCCCGCCGTGCGCGCCGATTACAAGGCGTCGCTGGGCAGCATGTGGGACTGGTTCCACCGCAACCCGGAATTGTCGTTCAAGGAGGTGAAGACCGCCGAACGCATGGCGACCGAACTGCGCAAGGTTCCGGGGATGCAGGTCACCACCGGCGTCGGCGGCACGGGCGTCGTCGGCGTGCTCAAGAACGGCACCGGTCCGACCGTGCTGGTCCGCGCCGATATGGACGGGCTGCCGGTCGAGGAGAAATCGGGCCTGCCCAATGCCAGCAAGGCGCGGCAGGTCGGTATCGACGGCGTCGAGGCACCGGTGATGCACGCCTGCGGCCACGATACGCACATCACCGCGATGGTCGGCACCGCCCGGCGGCTGGCGGCGCTGAAGGACCGGTGGAAGGGCACGATCGTCTTCATCGTCCAGCCCGCCGAGGAACGCGTCGGCGGGGCGAAGGCGATGCTGGCCGACGGCCTCTACGACCGCTTCCCCAAGCCCGATTACGCGCTCGCTTTCCATGTCGCCGCCGGCCTGCCGGCGGGGATGGTGTCGGCGTCGGAGAACATCCAATATTCGTCGTCGGACTCGGTCGATATCGACGTGCCCGGCATCGGCGCGCATGGCGCCAGCCCGCATGCCGGCAAGGATCCGGTCTATATGGCGTCGCAACTGGTGATCGCGTTGCAGGGGCTGATCAGCCGCGAACGCCAGCCGCTCGATCCCGGCGTCATCACCGTCGGCTCGTTTCATGCTGGCCTCAAACACAACATCATCAGCGACATGGCCAAGCTGCAGGTGACGGTCCGCGCCAATGACGAGGGTACGCGCAAGCAGTTGCTCGACGGTATTCAGCGGGTGACGACCGGCATCGGCGCGCTGAACGGCATGCCCGCCGACCGGATGCCGACCGCCAAGGTGATCGAGGGCACGCCGACCACGATCAACGACGCCCCCCTCGCCCGCCGCCTGAACGCGGTGATGGCGACGACGCTGGGGGCGAAGAATGTCGTGCCGTTCGAACAGACCGGCATGGGCGCGGAGGACTTCGCCTATCTGGTCCAGCCGGATTCAAAGGTGAAAGGCTATTATTTCGCGGTCGGCGGCACGCCCATGGCGGACATCACCGCGGCGAAGAATGGCGGGCCGCCGGTGCCGTCGCACCACTCGCCGCTGTTCAAGGTCGCGCCCGAGCCGTCGATCGTGACGGGGACGATCGCGATGACGGCGGCGGTGCTGGACTTGCTGGGGCCGCAAAAGGCGGGGTGACGCCCTCGCCTTACCCACCCCGTTTGATTCGAGCAGTTTCGAGCGAAGTCGAGAAGCGTCCGTCGAGAACGTCCTTTTTGGGGCAACCCCTTCTCGACTCCGGTTCTCGACAGGCTCGAACCTGCGCTCGAAGCAAACGGGTGGGGTGGATAAGGCGGCAAGCCCCCCCTAACCGAACACCGACCAGTCCGCCTTGTCCGCCAGCAACTCCAGCGCGCGCACCCCCAGGATTGAATTGCCTTGCCGGTCGAGATTGTTCGACCATACCGCGATCGACGCGACCTGAGGCACGATGGCGAGGATACCGCCGCCCACCCCACTCTTGGCCGGCAGTCCGACACGGTACGCGAAGTCGCCCGATCCGTCATATTGCCCGCTGGTCGTCATCAACGACAGCAACCGCCGCGTCCGCTTCGCGCGCTTGTCGCCTTCGGCATCGCCGGTCCGCGCGGTGCGGGTCAGGAACAGGCCGGTCTTTGCTAGCGACTTCGCATCGATCTCGATCGCGCATTGATGGACATAGGCCTCCATCACCGCGTCGATCCCGCAGTGCAGATTGCCGTGATGCTTGGCGAAGCTCATCATCGCCCGGTTCAGATCGCCGCCGGTCCGGCCGGTTTCCAGCACATCCTGATTGAGGATGACGTTATCCAGCCCTGCCTCGAGACCGACGAAGTCGACCACGGCGCGCGCGCAGTCGTCGCCCTTATGCTCGACCAATATGTCGCACACCACCAGCGCGCCGGCGTTGATGAAGGGGTTGCGCGGCACGCCCTTGTTGCGTTCGAGATCGACGATCGAATTGAACGGATCGCCCGACGGCTCGCGCCCGACGCGCTTGAACACCCGGTCCCCGCACGCTTCCAGCGCCAGTTCGAGCGCGAAGACCTTGGCAATGCTTTGAAGCGGAAAGCGGATATGCGAATAGCCGCCATGGTACAGCGCACCATCGGGCGTCGCCACCGCCATGCCGAACCAGTCGGGCGGATAGTCGTGGCCAGCCTCTGCCGCCGCCTCGATCTCGGCAGCGTTGGCGGTGATCTCCTCCGTCACCTCGGCGACGATGCGGGCGAGGTCGGTCATGGTGTTTCCTTGTGTAGCAAAGCGTCGCCCCAGCGCAGGCTGGGGCATCCGTCCGCATGAGCGCGCTCCCGTGGAAGGATATCCCAGCCTGCGCTGGGATGACGTGCCTCTACAACCCTATATCTGCACCAGATTGTTCAGGTTGATGATCGGCAGCAGGATCGCCAGCACCATCATCAGCACCAGCCCGCCCATCAGCAACAGCACCATCGGTTCGACCAGCGCGACCAGCGTCGCGACCAGCGCGTCGAGTTCGCGCTCCAGTTCGCCCGACGCGCGGTCGAGCGCTGGGGCCAGCCGCCCCGACGTCTCGCCCGAGGCGACGATCGCGACCAGCATCGACGGAAAGATTTCCGCCTCCGCCATCGCCGCGCGCAGCGACAACCCCTCGCGCACCCGCGCCGCGACGGTCAGCGCCTTGTCGCGCACGAAGCGGTTGGGGGTGACGGCAGCGGCGGCGTGCAGCGCCTCGACTAGGGGCACCGCGCTGCCGACCAGCGTCGCGAGGCTGCCGGCGAAGCGCGCGGCATTGTGCTGGCGGCTGAAGCGGCGAAACGGCCGCCGCGTCGCAAAACGCTTGTCGAGCGCCAGCCGGTTGCCCGGCACCTTCAGCCAGCGCGCGCCGACCAGGAACAGCACCAGCGCTGCGACCGCGACGTACAGTCCGTAATTCTGGATGAAGGCCGACAGTGCGATCAGCGCGCGGGTAAGGAACGGCAGCTCCGCCCCACGCGACACGAACACGCGGACGATGTCGGGCACGACATAGACCATCAGCAGCACCATCATGCCGAAGCTGACCGTCGCCAGCAGCGCCGGATAGAGCAGCGCCAACTGCATCTTCTGACCATTGGCCTGCCGCGTCTCGACGAAATTGGCGAGATGGTTGAGCACGTCGGGCAGCCGCCCCGACTGTTCGCCCGCCGCGACCGAGGCGCGGTAGAATTCGGGAAACGCCTTTGGGTGCCGGCCCAGCCCCTGCGCGAAGCTGCGCCCGTCGAGGATCGCGGCACGCACGTCGAGCAGCAGCGCGTTGACCGCCGCATTGTCGGCCTGTCCCGCGACGATGCGCAGCGACTCTTCGATCGATATGTCCGATCCGACAAGGGTCGCGATCTGGCGGGTGAGCGTCGCCAACGCCTTGGCCGACACGCCGCGCCGGAACAGACGGGGAAGCTGTATGCTACCGAGTTTCGGACCGCGCTCGGCGGCTTCCTCGACCGACAGCGGAAGCTCGCCGCGTTCGCGCAGCATCGCGCGGGCGGCGGCAGGGCTGGAGGCCTCGATCACGCCCTTGACGGTCGCGCCGGTGCGGGATGCGGCGCGGTAGGTGTAGGCGGTCACCTACCGACCCCTTCCAAGGATAGCGTTTGGTTCGAGCAGCGATCGAGCGAAGTCGAGAGCGCGTGTCGAGAACGGGGTTCCGCTGGATGGGCGTTCTCGACGAGGGTTGGGTCGGATTGTCCCCCGGACAATCCTGAACCATGCGGGGCATGGTTCACCCAACCCTCTTCTCGACAGGCTCGAAGCTGCTCGAACCGAACGGAGTAAATCAGGAGAGAGGGCAGCCTCACCCCTCCTCCCGCACGACCCGCGCGACCTCCTCGACCGTGGTCACCCCGGCCCTCACCTTCGCCACGCCGTCATCGAGCAACGCCGGATTATCCACTCGCGCAGCGCGTTCCAGTTCGGCCTCGGCCGCGCCGTTGTGGATCATCGCCTGCAACCGGTCGTCGACCGCCACGACTTCGTACAGCCCGGCGCGCCCGCGATAGCCCTCGTGATGGCACGCCTCGCATCCGCCCTTGCGCCACAATTTCTTGCCCGGCTTGATCGCCCCGCCGAGCAATGCGCTGTCGGCGTCGGTCGCGCGGTCCTGCCAACGGCAGTGCACACACAGTCGCCGGACCAGCCGCTGCGCGACCAGCCCGACCAGCATCGGCGCCAGCAGATAGCGTTCGACCCCCATGTCGATCAGCCGCGTGACCGATCCGATCGCGGTGTTGGTGTGCAGCGTCGACAGCACGAAATGGCCGGTCATCGACGATCGCACCGCCGTCTGCGCGGTTTCCTGATCGCGGATTTCGCCGACCATGATGACGTCGGGATCCTGCCGCAGGATCGCGCGCAGCCCGCGTGCGAAGGTCATGTCGGTACGCGGATTGACCTGCGTCTGGGCGATGCCGGCCAGTTCATATTCGATCGGGTCCTCGACCGTCATCACGTTGCGGCGGCGATCGTTCAGCCGGGTGAGCGCGGTGTAGAGCGTCGTCGTCTTGCCCGATCCGGTCGGCCCGGTGACCAGCAACAGCCCGTGCGGCCGCTCCAGCAACCGCCCGAACACCGTTTCGTCGCGCTCCGACATGCCGAGCCCGGCGAGGTCGAGCATCATGCCGCCGCGTTCGAGCAGCCGCAGCACCACCCGTTCGCCATGCTGGGTCGGCATGGTCGACACGCGCGCATCGACGTCATGCCCGCCGATGCGCAGCGTCACGCGGCCGTCCTGCGGCGTGCGGCGCTCGGCAATGTCGAGCTTCGCCATGACCTTGATCCGGCTGACCAGCAGGGGCGCCAGCGCGCGCGGCGGCTCGACGATGTCGCGCAGCACGCCGTCGATACGGAAGCGGACGACGAGGCGCTTTTCCTGCGTCTCGACATGGACGTCGGACGCCCCTTCCTTGATCGCTTCCAGCAGCAGCGCGTTGATCAGGCGGATGACCGGCGAATCGTCGCGCGCGTCGAGCAGGTCGTCGACCGCCGCCGCACTGTCGGCCAATGCCGCCAGATCGGTTTCGGCCAGTTCGATATCGGCGGCGGTCGTCGCGCTGCCGCCATAGCTCGCCTGCAACGCCGCATCGAACGCCGCATCGTCGAGCGCCACGAACGGAATGCCGGGCGCGACCCGCTGCACCTCCAGCATGGCATCCAGCGTCGCATCGGCGCGGTGGACGCATTCCATGCCCTGCGCACCCAGCCGGATCAGCACCCCGCCCTTGCGCGCATAGCCATAGGGCAGGCGGACGGGTTCGGCGTGGAGCAGCGTGTCGGTCATGGCTGGAACTCCACGGTCGCACTGACCCGGCCCGATGCGCTGCCGCGCTGCATCGTCACCCGCCGCACGTTGATCGTGCTGGTCGAGGCGACCGAACTGAGCCACGTCACCACCGCCGGATAGGGCGCGTCGGTCAGCGTCGCGGTGACGCCGCCATTCGCCTCGGCGATGGTCGGTTGCAGGCCGGCGGTGGCGGCGGCCGATGCAATTACCGTCTGCGGCGGACCGGCAGCGGTCGTGGCGGGCGCGCTCTCAAGCCGTCCGGCGGCACGTATGCGGGCCATCAGCGTCTCGGCCTGGCGAATGTCGGCGCGCGCCTGTGCCCGCGCCGCCTGCACCGGCTTGACCACGCCATAGACCAGCACGACCCCGGCGAGCAGCGCTGCGAGCACGCTCACCAGCACCCGCTCGCGCATGGTCAGCCCCTGCCACCAACCGTCGAACCGGGCCAACGCCGCCTCGATCCGGGCGCTTTTCCGCACGACGATCATGCCCCGCGCGCCACGATGCGAAGGCCACCGCCCGGGGCCGCGCTGATCTGTGCCGCGACGCCCGCCGACGATAGCGCCGCGCGCAGCCGGTCGGCCATGCCGGTTTCCGGCGACTGGCAATCGAGGGTCAGCGCATTGCCTTCGAACGTCATCGCATTGACGACCAAGGCCGGCCCGATCGGCGACAGCGCGCCGGCAACGCGCGACAACAGCGGCACGAACCGGTTGGAACCGGTCGGACGCGGCAGGAGGTCGGCGACACGCACCATGAAATCGTCGCCCCCGGTCGGCACCGACGGCGCGGTCGTCACCACCAGCTGTTGCAACGCCGCCTGTCGCCGCTCGGCGATACGCTCAAGCATCAGCGTGTCGGCGATCGCGATCGCGCCATGCGCCAGCGCGGCAAGACCCAGGATCATCGCCACCTTGCGGGTCGTGCTCGGCCATGCCGTCCGGCGGCGGGCATAGGCGCCCTGCCGCAGATCGATCGGCGCGGCAGCGATGCGGTCGCCCAAGGGCGCGGGCGGGAAGGCGGCACCGTCGCCCGCCATCGCCTCCGGCAGCGGTTCGCCGAGCGCCTGGACCACCGGCCGTCCCGCCGCCTCCCACGCCGCGACCAGCATCGGCAGCGGGATGGCGAAGCCGGTGCCGTCGGCGGCGCGGACCAGTGCCCGGCCGCCGGTCACCTCGACGCTCCATCCCTCGACCGGTGCCGGCAGGGTCAGCGCATCGGGCACGAACGCCGCCGCGCCGATCCCGGCACCTTCGGCGATCGCCACCCATTCGGCCATGACGCTGTGCCGCACCACCGCGACCAGATAGCGCCGGTCGCCGATCGCGTCGCCCAGCGCCAGATGGACCGCGTCGATCGGATCGGCGATCCGGTCCTCGACCGCGAAGGGCAAGGCCGCCAGCCGCTTGGCCCGGTTGGGCAGCGGCAGGTCGACGGGAAGCAAAAGGACCGATTCGGACGGCACGAGCAAGGTTGTTGCGGGGACCGTGCCATCGACTAAGATGGCGGCGCCGCCCGCGACAGCCCACACGCCGGCGGCCGAACCGGTGGGGGCGGGTTCGATTGTCACAATGGCTTCATCGTGTGGACGCATTGGGGCGTGGATGCGCATCTTATTCCGAAAGTTTCGTGACACCTTGGCCGCGAACCCCGCCGCCCGCAAGGTTTCTGTCCCAACCCATGAGGCGGGGCTGACATTGGTCGAAATGATCGTCGTGCTGGCGATCATCGCGCTGGTCGCCGCGCTGATCGTGCCCAACGTCATCAACCGCCCCGATCAGGCGCGGGTGACCACCGCCGGCACCGACATCAAATCGATCTCCGCCGCGCTGAAAATGTACCGACTGGACAATGGCGATTACCCCACGACGACGCAGGGGCTGAAGGCTTTGGTCGAGAAACCGACCCAGCCGCCAGTGCCCGGTGCCTATCCGCCCGACGGCTATCTGTCGCAGATGCCGCAGGATCCGTGGGGCAATCCCTATGTCTACGAATCGACCGGCGGTCGCTTCACGATCAAATCGCTCGGCAAGGACGGCAAGCCCGGCGGCGAGGGGCTCGACGCCGATATCGACGGAACAACCCGCTGACCCTGCCCCGCCGCCCGGTTCGCGACGCCGAACGGGGCATGACCCTGATCGAGATGCTGATCGTCCTCGCCATCATCGGAGTCGCGGCCGGTGCCGTGAGCCTCGGCATCGGCGCCGCCACCCGCGCGCCCAATGTCGAAGCGGAGGCGCGGCGATTCGCCGTGCGGCTGCAGGCGGCGGCCGACGACGCGATGCTCGGCGACCAGTTGATCGCGCTGACCACCGAAACGCATGGCTATGGCTTTGCGCGGGTCGGGGCGAAGGGCCTGACTCCGCAGACCGAGGGGCCGCTGGCGTTCCACACCCTGCCCGGTGGGATGGTAATGACGCTCGACACCGCGCCGCCGGTGATTCTCGGCGTCGATGGCACCGGCCAGCCGCTGGGTGCGACGATCAGCGGCGGGGACCAGACATGGCGGGTGCGCTATGACGGCATCACCGCCCGCGCGACCAAGGTGACGCAATGAAAATCCTCCCCATTACATGGGGAGGGGGACCAGCCATAGGCTGGTGGAGGGGCGTCGCCTCAAACGCTGCCGTTGCGTTGCGCCGCTCCCCCCCTCCACCATTCGCTACGCGGACGGTCCCCCTCCCCGCAGGCGGGGAGGATCTAAATGAAGCCGGCTTTTCTTTGATCGAGGCGATGGTGGCGCTGGCGGTATTGGCGATCGCCACGGTAGGGCTGATCGGCGCGGTCGAGCAGCATATCGATTCGACCCGCGGCGTCGAACGCCGTGCGATCGCAATGTGGGTGGCCGAAAACCGGCTCGCCGATTTGGAAGTGGGGACGCCGGAGGCGAATGCGGAGTCGGTCGACATGCTGGGACGGCAATGGAGTGTGGCGGTGAGCCGGACCGCGACCAGCGATCCCGCGCTCGACCGGGTGACGATCAGCGTCGCCCCCGCCGGCGAAGCCGCGCCCATGGCCCGGCTCGACGGCTTTCTGCGCAAGGACGCGGCATGATCGTCGTCGAACGGCTCCGCTGGCGCGAACGCTGGGTCGACTGGCTCGCCGCCGCCGCGATCGTCTCGGTCGCCTTCGCGCTTGCCGGCCTCGTCTGGCGCATCGCCGGCCATGCCGGCACCGGCGCGATCACCGTGCCGAGCGAGGCACGCACCCGCGCGGTCACCGTCGATACCGGCCCGGCGGTCGCGTGGCAGCCCTTCGGCAGCCCGACCGCCGCCGACGCCACCAGCCCGACCGCCATTCAGGCGGTGCTGAAGGGCGTGGTCTTTGCCCGCCCCGCCGAATTGTCGGTTGCGTTCGTGTCGATCGGCAACGAACCGGCCAAGCCGTTCAAGCCCGGCGACGCGCTGGCCGGCGCGCAGGTGACCGAGATCCGCCGCGACCGCATCATCCTGAACAATGGCGGGCGGCTCGAATATCTTGCCTTCCCCGACCCGTTCGGACAGGCGACGCCGACGCCGGGTCAGCCCGCCCCGGCGCCGGCCACGAACTTCACCGTCCCGGCCCCTGCCGCCCCCGCCGCCGCCCCGCCGCCGCCGCCCAGCGCGCAGGCGGTGCTGTCGCGGCTGAACGCCACGCCGGTCGCGGGCGGCTACGCTATCGGCGCCAATCCCCCGCCCGGCATGCGCGCGGGTGATGTCATCCAGTCGGTCAACGGCGCCGCGCTGACCGACCAGTCGGCGGTCAATGCCGCCATCGCCAGCGCCGCCGCATCGGGGCAGGCACAAGTCACCATCCTTCGCGACGGTAAGCCGACCACCGTCTCCATTCCCATCCGTTAGGGTAACTCCCGTGCGCCATCGCCTCGTTTCCGCGTTCCTGTCCGTCACGCTCGCCGCGACCAGCCTGTCGCCGGTCGCGGCCCAGACGCAGCCTGCCGACATCGTCGTCAACATGCGCGGCGTCGAGATCGCCGACGTCGCCGATCAGATCAGCCGCATCACCGGCCGCACGCTGATCCTCGACCCGACGGTCAAGGGGCAGGTGACGGTCACCTCCGCCGAACCGCTGTCGCCGGCGGGGGTGTGGGAATTGTTCCAGTCGGTGCTGCGCGCCAACGGCTTCGCAGCGGTCCGTTCCGGCTCGGCATGGCGGATCATTCCGCAGGCGAATGCAGTGCGCGACGGCGGGGTGCGCGCGCGCGGCGTCGGCGGGCAGGAACTGACCACGCGCATGGTCCGCCTGTCGAACGTCCCCTCGGCCGATGCCGCGCGGATCGTCCGTCCGCTGGTCGCGAGCTTCGGCAGCGTCGAGCCGCTGACCCAGCCCAATGCGATCGTCGTCACCGACTATGCCGATAATGTCCGCCGGATCGAGGCACTGGCCCGCTCCCTGGACGGCGGCGGCGGATCGACCTTTGCCACCATCACGCTCCAGAACGGCAACGCCGCCGATATCGCGACGGCGATGCAGGCGGTGCTCGGCGAAGGCGGCGCGCGGGTCGCGGGCGATCCGCGCAGCAATACCATCCTCGTGCGCGGCACGCCGGCCGGCGTCGCCGAGGCGCGGCGCATCGCCCAATCGCTAGACGCGCGCGGCAGCGGGGCGACGCCCTCCACCCGGGTGTTCCGACTGAACTATGCCGACGCCGAAAGCGTGACCGAAGTCCTGCGCGGCATCCTCGGCCAGCAGCAATCGGCGTCGAACCCGGTCGCGCGCAGCCTGTCGACCACCAGCCAGCGCAACAATGCCGGCGCGGCGCTGTCGGGCCTGATCGCCAATGGCGGCGCCAGCGCGGCGGGGATCGCCGCGGCGAGCGGCGTCGGCACGGGCACCGGTACGGGTGGCAGCATCAGCACCGTCGGCCAGAACCAGTCGACCACCCCGGCACAAGGCTTCACCACCCCCGACATAACCGTCCAGCCCGCCCCCGACATCAACGCCGTCGTCGTGCGCGGCACGCCCACCGCGATCGCGCAGATCGAACGGCTGATCCCCGACCTCGACGTGCGTCGTCCCCAGGTGCTGATCGAGGCGGCGATCGCGGAGATCACCGGTCAGGACGCCGAACAACTGGCCGTACAGATCGGCACATCGGGCGCGGCGTTGACCCGGGTCGAAGGGGTTGCAACGTCGTTCGACAATGGTGGCGCGTCGCTCGGCGGAATCCTGCGCGCGCTGGGCGTGCCGGCGGGCAATCTGCTTGGCAGTGGCGTCACCGGCAATATCGGCATCGGCAACGATTTCTCGATCCTCGTGCAGGCGCTCAGCCAGTCGACCAAGGCCAATCTGCTGTCGACGCCGCAGATCACCGTGCTCGACAACAAGCTCGGCGAATTCGTCGTGGCGCAGGAGGTCCCGTTCGTCACCGGATCGATCCTGACCGGCAACGGCACCGCCAATCCCTATACCACCATCGAGCGCAAGGACGTCGGGATCACCCTGCGCGTCCTGCCGCGCATCAATGCCGGCGACACGATCCGTCTCGAAGTCAGTCAGGAGGCGTCCTCGATCGCTCCGACCCAGGTCAGTGGCGCTGCCGACATCATCACCAACAAGCGTTCGGCCAACACCACCGTCCTTGCCGATAACGGCCAGACGATCGTGTTGGGCGGCCTGACCAGCGACGATTATCAGCGCGTCCGCAGCCAGGTGCCGATCCTCGGCGACATTCCGATCGTCGGCGAATTGTTCAAGGGCCGCAACGAAAGCCGCCAGAAGCGCACGCTGTTCGTCTTCCTGAAGCCGACGATCCTGCGCGACGGTGCCGACGCGGCGGCGGCGGCGAAGAACCGCTACGACCGCTTGCGGCAGGAAGAGGTGCTGCAGGGTGAGAAACGCAGCCTGTTGCTTAACCCGCCCGCACCGCGCCTGACGATGGAGATCGACGGGATTTATTGACCGCTTGGCGTTCAGCATCGCCGGTAGCGATAACCGACGCGATTTCGCTATTGATAGTGATTATCATATAGTCAGTGGTTCGCTTATGGGCGATCCATTCAGGCATCTGAATCGTGACAGCGAGTTGCGCCGGTTTGCCGGATCAGGTGGGATACCGGCCATTGGGCGGGTCGACCGCTCGAATGAGGTCGCCGTCGCGCCGCCACTCCGTGTCGATACGATGGCACCGGAGCGATTCGATACGACCTGCAACCTCGCCCTTCTATCAACCGAAGCACAGCCGGGGAGCAGCGCGGCTGGCGGCCGACAGGCGGCGGGCCTGATGGTGAACGACGAAGGGGCGGAGACCCTGCGGTCCCCGCCCCCCTCGCCGCCTCGATGGGAAGCCGCGTTACAGCGCGACCACGCCGCCATCGGTCCGGGTGATGACGATCGTCGCCGACCGGGGCCGGGTGCCGGCCGTGACCGTGCCCGTCGCGGAGATCGTCGTGCTGCCGCTCGCCGGCAGCGGCGGCCAGTTGCTGGTCGGCGCGCTGAACGTACCGCCCTCGCCGGGATGCTGAATGTTCACGAACAGCGACCGGCCGTCGGGCGTCGATTCGATGCCGGTAATCTCGCACTGGACCGGCCCGACCAGGAAGCGGCGCAGCGCCGTGCCCGGTGCCTTGCCGATGCGGGTCGTCGCGGTGCTGGTCGCCGACACGCCGGTATTGGTGATGGTGCGGGTCCCGCCATCGCCGACCGATCCTGGCATCGCCGCCAGCATCATGCAGTTGGTGACGTCGGTATAGGCGCCGTCATCGGTCTGGATCCACAGCACCGGCGTGACCTGTCCCGACGCGTTGGTCGGGCTGCCGAACCACAGGCCGTCCGGGCTGGAGAAGTCGTTGGTCGCGTCCAGACCCGACAGGTTGATGTTGGTCGGGTCGAGATCGGCCCCGGCGCCAAAGGCATAGACGTCCCAGGTGAAGCGCGTCGCCTCGGTCGTGTCGCCGGCTTCGCGCAGACGGACGATATGGCCGTTGGCATTGCCGGTCGAACGCGTGCCGTTGGTGCGCGGATCGATATAGGACCGCGGATTGGCGGGATCGACCCGTTCGGGCGAGCGCGACGAGTTGTTGGTCAGCGTGCAGTACATCTCGCCGGTCGCCGGATTGACCGCGGTCCATTCCGGGCGGTCCATCCGGGTCGCGCCGACCGCATCCCCCGCCAGACGGCAATGGGTCAGGACGTCGGCCTGATCGGCGAAGGGATAGAGTGCGTTGGTCGCGGTCAGGCCGTTCTGCCCGAACACCAGTGCGATCCATTCGCCCGACCCGTCGGCGTTGAACTTCGCGACGTAGAGCGTGCCGTTGTCGAGATATTTGTCACCGATCGCCAGCCGGTCGCTGGCGGTCGCATCAGCCGCCGCCCACGGCGTGTTCGACACGAATTTGTAGATATATTCGTTCTGCGCGTCATCGCCCATGTAGAAGGCGGGGCGGACGCCGGCGATGGCGCGGCCGGGGCAGCAGCCCTCATGGTTCATGCGGCCGAGCGCGGTGCGCTTGCGCGGGGTCGATGCCGGATCATAGGGATCGATCTCCACGCACCAGCCATATTGGTTCGGCTCGTTGCGGAAATCGCCGGTACCGTTCACCGGCTGGGTCTGGTCGATCGTCGCGTTGAACTTGCGGATCAGCGTCGCGCCGGGCGTCGCCTCGGCCGCGGTCGTCCATGCATAGTTGCCGGTACGCTGCGACAGGCCGTAGCGCGTGAACGCCTGGGTCGACTTGGCACCGATCAGCGCGGTCCGCACGGCGTTGTCGCCGGCATCGCGCCGGTAATAACCCGCCCAATTCTCTTCGCAGGTCATGTAGGTGCCCCACGGCATATGGCCGTTGGCGCAGTTGTTGATGGTGCCGCGCCCGGTCGTGCCGTCGGGCGAATAGGCGGTGAACAGCAGCGGGCTGCCCTTTACCGGGCCGCTGAACGCGGTCGGGGTATAGGGGGTGATGCGGCGGTTGAACGACGAATTCTGGACATAGCTCCAGCTGCCGTTCGACGCGCGGGTCACTTCGACCACCGACACGCCATGGCATTCCATTTCCTTGACGACTTCCGACGTCACGCGCGTCGCGCCTGCCGTCACGCCGGCGACGTGGAGATATTGCTCGGAAATATTCTCGTGGTTCATCACCAGCAGGCCGCGCGTCGAATTGTTCGCATCGCGGGTGTTGCCGCTGGCGGCGAGGCCGAAATAGCTCATGCCGTCATGATGGTCGCCGGCGCGGCTCGAATAGCCGGTGTCGGTGCCGTCATTGGCGAAGGCCGGCGTCGCGCTGTTGAGCGGATCGCCGAGACGATAGAGGACGGTGGCGGTATAACCGGTGGGAATGACGACCGTATCGGCAAGGCTGCGGCCGACCGCCGTGAAGCCCAGCGTCGGCGGCGCGACGGCGACGGTGATGTCGGTGGTGCTGGTCGCCCCCTTCACGTCGGTGGCGGCATAGCGGAACACCAGGTTGGTGTTGGTGCTCACCGCGGGCGCGATGAAGGTCGCGGCACCGGTGTTCGCGTTCGACAGCGCGACGGTCGGCCCCGCCACCTGCGTGAACGCCTGCGACACGATCGCATTGTCGTCGGTGACGGTGCCGGTCAGCGTGACGACGCGGCCGCCGCTGGTCGCACCGCTCGACGTGCCGCCGACGACCGGCGGGGTATTGTCGATGCCCTGCACCTTGTCGTCGCACGCGGCGAGCAGCGATCCGCCGAATACGGCGACCGCCGCCGTCGACGCACCGCCGCGCAGCGCCTGCCGACGCGAATAACGCTGGTCGACCAGATCCTGCAGGCTTGGCCCCGTGCTCGGGTTCGTTTCGATATCGCCGTCGTCGTAATCGATGATGAGGTCGTTGTTCGCCATGAAATCCCCGCGATATTTCCGGAAGCCGGCTCGGCCGGCGTCCCTCCCCGACCTGCGTTGGCGCAAAGCTGCGACACGGCGATTGCGGATCGAAGACGATTGGATGGCGGAATGAAGACGGTTCGGTGACGTAACCCCGCAACCCCGTTCGCGCTTGTGCCGCCACCGATGCCGGGCGTAGGAGCGGGCATGGCCGACCCCCGTCCCGCCAATGACAGCGCGCCCGTCCGGCCCAGCCTGTTCGACCGGGCATTGGGCGCGGCGCGCAGGACGCGGGCTACGACACCGCCCGTCGATCCGGTTCCCGAGCCGACCGCGCGCTCGCGCCCCGACCGGGCAAGCATCCTCCTTGCGATCGCGATCCTCGCCACGCCGCTGCTGACGCTGGCCGGCGCGACGCTGACGACCGCGCAGCTTCGTCATGAGACGCAAGCGCTGGCCAGGCGATCGGCCCCGGCGGTCGCGGCGCGTGCCGGGCAGGATCGCGCCCGTGCGCTGCTCGCCGTCGCATGGAACGGCCCGACGCTCGGCCCGACGCTGGAAGCGATCGCCCGCGCGCTGCCCGACGATGCCGCGCTGCTGCGGGTCGAGCGCGGTGCCGGGCCGCTGACGATCGACCTCGCCGCGCCCGACCCCGATCGCGCGGTGGCGGCGTTGCGGCGCGACCCCGCGCTCGGCGGATTGCGCGCCGTGGCGCAGAGCCGCACGGAGGGCGACGGGCGGATGCGCGTCACGCTGGAACAGCCGCGATGACGCCGCGCCTGCCGCTGATCGCGTTGGGGGTGGCCGCGTTGCTGACCATGCCGACCGCCGCCGCGCTCGACGATCTGGCGGCTGCCCGCGCCGATCGCGACGCCGCCCGGGCGGAGGCTGCCGCCGCTCCGGCACCGCTTGCCGTCGCCGCGGCGGCCTTTCCCGCTGACGATGCCGGGGATGCCGCCCGCCGCCTCGCCGCGCGCATCCGCGCCGATGCCGCGCGCGGCGGCGTATTGATCGAGAATCTCGCCACCGACCCCGCCGCGCCTGCGCCGCTCGCCATCCTGACCCTGCGTGCCTCGGGCAGCGAGAAGGCGGTGGTGGCGTTCGCCGACGCGCTCGAACGCGGCGGCCCGCCGGTGCGGATGGCGGCGTGGCGACTGAGCTCGGCACCGGGCGGGGTACGGCTCGATGCGCGGCTGGTGGCGCCATGGCGGGGTTGAGGCTGCGCGACCATGGGCTGATCGCGGCGGCGGTGCTGGTGGCGCTCGTCCTGCCGCCATGGCTGCTGCGCGACACCGATCGCGGCGCGGCGACGCCACCCGGCGTCGCGCCGCTGGCTTCCCCCGTTACCGCGCCGCCCCTGCGCGCCGCCTTTGCCCGGACGCTGTTCGCACCGCCCGCCGCCGATGCACTGCCCGACGACGCGCCGGTCCTGCTGGGGGTCGTCGGACGGCTCGGTCGCGATGCCGTCGCGCTGGTGCGCGGTACGGAGGGCACGCGCACCCTGTCACCGGGCGACAGCGTCGATGGCTGGCAACTGCGCAGCCTCGCGATCGACGCCGCCTATTTCACCCGCGGCGGCCAGACGGCACGCGTACCGATGCCCGGCAGCGACGATCAGCGATAGGCCAGCCGCACATCACCCGCCAATCATGTTCGGATCGCGACGCGGGCGTTGTGGTGGTCACATCGCGACGATGCGCGTCGCCAGCCGCTCCGCCTCCGCCGCGTCGTGGGTGACGTACAGGATCGGCAGCCGCAGCGTGTCGCGCAGCCGTTCGATCGCGACCATCACCTCCTCGCGCCGCCCGCGATCGAGCGAGGCGAGCGGTTCATCCATCAACAGGAACCGCGCGCCCGACAGCAGCGCCCGCCCGATCGCGACCCGCTTCGCCTCGCCACCCGACAGGGTCGCCGGCCAGCGATCGAGCAAATGCTCCAGCCCCAGCAGCGCGACCATGTCGTCATAGCCGATCGGCGGCGTGCCGCGCCCCATGCCGTAGCGCAGATTGGCCGCGACCCGCCGGTGGGGGAACAGGCGCGGCTCCTGAAACACATAGCCGCAGCGGCGATCCTGCACCGCGACGTCGATCCCGGCTGCACTGTCGAACAGCGTGACGCCCCCGACCCGGACATGCCCCGCCGCCGGTCGCAACAATCCCGCGACCATGTTGAGCACGCTCGACTTGCCGACGCCCGACGGACCGAACAGCACCGTCAGCCCGCTGTCCTGCCCGTCATCGGGCACGACCGCGCCGATCACCGCGTCGCCCAGCCGGACGGTCACGTCGACGTCAAAGGACATGGCCACTCCGGCCACTGCGCCGCGCCAGCCATTCGGACAGGATCAACGCAACCAGCGACAGCGCAACCGACATCGCTGCCAGCCGGACGACGCCGGTCTCGCCGCCCGGCACCTGCAACGCGCTGTAGATCGCGATCGGCAGCGTCGCCGTCTCGCCCGGCACGTTGGAAACGAAGGTGATCGTCGCGCCGAACTCGCCCAGCGCGCGCGCGAACCCCAGCACCATCCCGGCCAGCACGCCCGGCAGGCTGAGCGGCGCGGTCACGCTCCAGAAGACCCGCGCCCGTCCCGCCCCCAGCGTCCGGGCGACGCTTTCCAGCCGCCGGTCGACCCCCTCGATCGACAGCCGGATCGCCCGC
Source organism: Sphingomonas sp. BL-S-05 (assembly GCF_055521695.1). Lineage (NCBI taxonomy): Bacteria > Pseudomonadati > Pseudomonadota > Alphaproteobacteria > Sphingomonadales > Sphingomonadaceae > Sphingomonas > Sphingomonas sp. BL-S-05. Next base: position 2,713,206 of record NZ_CM145499.1, read on the forward strand.
ACCATCAACGGCAGCGCCATCACCGCCGCCGCGATCGCCGCGCCGGTCCAGCGGAACAGCACGCTGACCTCGAACCAGTTCTCCAGCCAGCCGCCGATCGGTCCGTTCGGCGCAAAGGCGAGCAGCAACAGCCACCCCGTCACCACCGGCGGCAGCACCAACGGCAGATGCACGACTCCGTCCAACAGTACCTTGCCCGGAAACCGTCCCCGCGCCAGCACCCATGCAAGCGCATAGGCGATCGGCAGTACCGCCAGCATCGCCACGCCGCCGATCTTCAGCGACAGCAGGACGATCGCCCATTCGCCCCCGTCGGACGTCAACGGGTGGAGAAACCGTAGCGCACGAAGATCGCCTTGCCCGCCGGGCTGATCAGGAAGCGGCGGAAGCGCTCGCCCTCGACGTTCCGCGACGCCTTCAGCCGCGCGATCGGGTAGACGATCGGCGGGTGGCTCGCCGCCGGAAACACGCCGACGACCCGGACCTTCGCCGACGCCTTGGCATCGGTCGCATAGACGATACCGAGCGGGGCCGCCCCGCGCTCGACCAGCGCCAGCGCGGCGCGGACATTTTCGGCACGGACTACCGACGGCGCGATGCGGTCCCATGCGCCCAGCCGGATCAGCGCCGCCTTGCCATAGCGCCCCGCCGGCACCGCATCGGGATCGGCCATCGCCAGCCGTGCGCCGTTCAACGTGCGCGACAGGTCGACGCCGGGCCGCAACGCCACGCGCAGCTTGCTATTGGCGGGTGCGACCAGCACCAGCCGGTTGCCGAGCAAATTGGTTCGGGTGCCGGGTGCGACCAGCCCGCGCCGGTCGAGGTCGTCCATCCATTCTACATCGGCCGAGACGAACAGGTCGGCGGGCGCGCCCGCCGCCGCCTGCCGCGCCAGCGCCGAACTGGCGGCGAAGGACAGGGTCGGCCGGACATGCCCCCGCTTCGCCCAGGCGTCCGCCGCGGCGTTCATCGATTCCTGCAGGCTGGCGGCGGCCAGCACCACCGGCGGCCGCGATTGCGCGATCGCCGTTCCCGCCAGCGTCAGCAGGGCGAACAGCCACAACAACCAACGTTTCATCATACCCCCAGATGCACGACCGGCCCGCCGCAGCGGATCGCGGCGACGGGCGGCCGGCATAGCGCGATCAGTCGCGCCCGGTCATCTGCCCGATGGCGTTGCGTCCGAACTGGGCGATCATCTCGCCGACCTCGCGTGCCTGCGACATCGATCGCGACCCCTGTTCGCGCATATAATCCGACTGGATCTTCATCACTTCGTTCAGGTCGCGGGCCTGCGCGGCGGCGCGCATCGCCTTGAACGCTTCCTGCGTATTCGATTCCGCCTGCGACAATATGGTCAGGCCGAGCTGCGATCCCTGTTCGGTCATCTGCGTGCCCGCCGCCTGCATGCGCTCGCCCGCCGCCTTCAACTGGTCGGTCGCCTGCTTCGCCGCATCGAACGGACGGTCGGTATCGGTCATGTCGCTCTCCCTGTCGTCGTGCCGAAACCGGCGTCCCGCCGACGTTCGAATCGATCAAAGGTTCCACGACAAAATGTGATTCGGATCGGCCGGTACGTGACGGCAGAGAAACGTTTGCAGGCTGCGATCCTGCTAATTTCCCTGCGGCAAACCCGCGTGAAAAAAATTTTCGGGCTGCCGCACCGCGTTAACCACACATCGCAACTGCGAAATGCCGTCGAAAATATCGTTCCAAATTGGCACGTGCGAGCGATCCGGCCGTTCCGCATTGCGCAAATCTCATTGTGCGACGCAGCAAAACACCGGCCGATACCGCTAATTTAGCCGAATGGATGACCATCACAAATTTGCAATCGTCCCGGTTTTAGAACAACCTGTCCCAGACAAGAACAAGGAGGGCGAGGATGCACACCAAATATTCCGGGCGAGCGACCATCGCCACCATGGTCGGTATGGCAGCGATCGGTTGGGCTGGCGTTGCGTTGACCGTGCAGATGGTTCTGAACGTTCTCGCCTGAACGGCGCGAACGATCGACCGAAAAGCGGCCGGTGCCTTTGAGGCGCCGGCCGCTTTCGTTTGTGCGCTATCGAAATGGATGCCGCCGGCGCGCAGCCGGGGCCGGGATCAGTTTTCGTCGCCCATGCGCAGCGCGGCGATGAACGCCTCCTGCGGAATGCTGACCGACCCGTATTCGCGCATCTTCGCCTTGCCCTTCTTCTGCTTGTCGAGCAGCTTGCGCTTGCGGCTGGCGTCGCCGCCATAGCATTTGGCGGTCACGTCCTTGCGCATCGCGCTGATCGTCTCGCGCGCGATCACCTTGCCGCCGATCGCCGCCTGGATCGGGATCTTGAACAGGTGGCGGGGGATCAGTTCCTTCAACCGCTCGACCATGCCGCGCCCCCGCACCTCGGCGGTTCCGCGATGGACGATCATCGACAGCGCATCGACCGGCTCTTCGTTGACCAAGATGCTCATCTTGACGAGGTCGCCCTCGCGATAGCCGATCTGTTCGTAATCGAAGCTGGCATAGCCCTTCGACAGCGACTTCAGCCGGTCGTAGAAATCGAACACGACTTCGTTGAGCGGCAGTTCGTACGTCGCCTGCGCCCGCCCGCTGACATAGGTCAGGTTGAGCTGGATGCCGCGCCGATCCTGGCACAGCTTCAAAATGCCGCCCAGATACTCGTCGGGGACATAGATCGTCGCCTTGATCCACGGCTCGCTGATCGTCTTGATCTTGTTGACGTCGGGCATGTCGGCCGGGTTGTGCAGGTCGATCTGCGTGACGCCCGCCGGATCGGGATGGGTCAGTTCGATCTGATACACCACCGACGGCGCGGTGGTGATGAGGTCGAGGTCATATTCGCGGGTCAGCCGCTCCTGGATGATCTCCAGATGCAGCAGCCCGAGGAACCCGCAGCGGAAGCCGAAGCCCAGCGCCGCCGAACTTTCCATCTCGAAGGTGAAGCTGGCGTCGTTCAGCCGCAGCTTGCTGATCGACTCGCGCAGCTTGTCGAACTCGGCGGCATCGACCGGGAACAGGCCGCAGAACACCACCGACTGCACTTCCTTGAACCCCGGCAGTGCCTCGGCGGTCGGGCGCTTGGCGTCGGTAATCGTGTCGCCGACCATCGTCTGCGCCACTTCCTTGATCTGCGCAGTGATGAAGCCGATCTCGCCGGGGCCGAGGTCGGGCAGCTGTTCGATCTTCGGCCGGAACGCGCCCACCCGGTCGACCAGATGCGTCGTGTCGGCATTCATGAACTTGATCTGCTGACCCTTGCGGATCGACCCGTCGATTACCCGGATCAGGATGACGACGCCCAGATACGGATCATACCAACTGTCGACCAGCATTGCCTTCAAGGGCGCATTCGCATCCCCCTTGGGCGCCGGAATCTGCTCGACGATCGCGTCGAGAATGTCGTCGATGCCGATCCCCGCCTTTGCCGATGCAAGGACGGCGCGCGACGTGTCGAGGCCGATCAGGTCCTCGATCTCGCTCTTCACCTTTTCCGGTTCGGCGGCGGGCAGGTCGATCTTGTTGATGACCGGAATGATCTCATGGTCATGTTCGATCGACTGATAGACGTTGGCGAGCGTCTGCGCCTCGACGCCCTGCGCCGCGTCGACCACCAGCAACGCACCCTCGCACGCCGCCAGCGACCGCGACACCTCGTACGCGAAGTCGACATGCCCCGGCGTGTCCATCAGGTTCAGGACATGCCCCTTCCACTCGAGGCGCACGGTCTGCGCCTTGATGGTGATGCCGCGCTCCTTCTCGATCTCCATATTGTCGAGCACCTGCGCCGACATCTCGCGCTCGGCGAGGCCGCCGGTCCGCTGGATCAGCCGGTCGGCGAGCGTCGACTTGCCATGGTCGATATGGGCGATGATCGAGAAATTGCGCAGTTTGTCGAGCGGAGTGGCCACGGTCACACATTCGAAAAGAGTAGGATGACTGCGCCCCTAGCAGTTTCCCCGCCAAAGCCAAACAGCGGCCATGCGAATCTCGCTTGCAGACCCCGATACCGCCCGCTATAGGCGCGCCTCCAAGCAACGGCAGGCGCGCTTTCGACGCCCCGCCGATACTCCGTCGGGGAGTAGCTCAGCCTGGTAGAGCACTGCCTTCGGGAGGCAGGGGCCGGAGGTTCGAATCCTCTCTCCCCGACCATTGGACGTCTTCGATACATCGCATCGGCCCGCCGGGCGTCGGCCCCGCGCCGCACTGCCTGATCGAGCATGAAGACCCTCACCCTCCGCCGCCTTCCCCTCTCCCGGCTTGAGAGGGGGGCAGCGGCGCAGCCGTGGATGGGTAAGGGCAACCAGACCCGCTCGAATTCTAAACCCGGATCGTATCGAGCGGCGCCTTGAGCAGTTGCGGTCGCGTCGCGGCGATATGCAGGATCAGTTCGCCGAACAGCCCGTTGGCCCAGGCGAACCAGTCGCGGCTGAACTTGGCGGCATCGTCCTTTTCGAACGCCTCGTGCATGAAACCGGTGCCGGCATGGGTCCGCTTGAGCGTGGCGAGGCACCGAAGGATCGTCGCATCGTCGGTGGCGCTGAGCGCGCGGACAATCAGCGACATCGGCCAGATATAGTTCATGCCCTGATGCGGCCCGCCAATGCCTTCGCCGGCCGTGCCCTTGAAGAACCACGGATTGGCCTCGCTCCACGCCGCTTTGGCGGTACGCTGCCAGCGTGCATCGTTCGCCGGCACGCAGCCGAGCCAGGCGAGGCTCGACAGCGAGGGCACATTGGCGTCGTCCATGAAGATCGCATTGCCATAGCCATCGACCTCATAGGCCCAGACATCGCTGCCATCGGCGAGCCGCATCGTACCGTGCTGCGCGACCGCCGCCGCGACCTCGTCGGCAAGCGCGGCCGCGTCCCGCGCCAGCGCATTGTCGTTGCGGGCTTCGCTCGCGACCTTCGCCATTTCGCGCAGCGTCGTCACCGCGAACAGATTGGCGGGTACGAACAGCAGATATTGGCAGGCATCGTCGGAGGGGCGGAAGCCCGAATGGATCATCCCGTTCTTGACCGTCGGCGCGCCATAGCCGGCGAGCAGCGTCTCGGTCGGCTGGCGGCTCGCGCGCTGGAACTTGTACGGTCCCGGCCCGTCCTTGCGCTGCTGTTCGCGAAAGGTCCGCACGATCGCCCGCATCGCGTCGGCCCATTGCGCGTCGAACGGCGTCGCATCGCGCGTCGCGGTCCAATAGCCGTGCGACAGCCGCATCGAATAGCATAGCGAATCGATCTCCCATTTGCGCTCGGCGACGCCCGGCCGCATCTCGGTCACGTCCTCCTTCGCCCAGCCCAGCGACGTCGGGGCGGTCGGATCCTCCATGAAGGCATTGGCATAAGGGTCGATCAGCACGCTGCGCGCATGGCGGGCGATCAGCCCGCGGAACAGCTCCCGCAGCTTCGCATCTTGCCTCGCCAGATGGAGGTAGGATTTCACCTGCGCCGCCGAATCGCGCAGCCACAGGCAGGGAATGTCGCCGGTGATGACGAAGCTGTCGGGCTTGCCGTCGACCATTCCCATCCGCACCGTCGTGTCGAGCGTGTTGGGATAGCAATTGGCGAACAGCCACGCGACTTCGGGGTCGGCGATCATCCGGCTGACCCGAGCAATCTCCTGTTCGACCGCCTTGCTGACGAACCGGCGGTCGGCCGGGGCGGGACGCTTGCTGACATAGCCGCCCTTCGCACCGGTCTGCGCAGCGGCGATCGGGGCAAGCGTGCCGGAGGCCAGCCCGGCGCCCAGCAGGACACCCTGCGTCATCAACGTGCGGCGGTCGGTAAGCATCGGACGGTCTCCATTATCCTGAAGGTCGGCGGCGCGGGCGACCGCTGCCTCGTACTGGCAGGCGATCCAGTGCCGATGCATCAGCATCGTTGCAACCATCCTCGCAAGTCCGCGCCGCGCATGTGCGGCATGTTCCCTTGCGGCGAATGCATGGGCCGGAGCCGGTCGCGCGCCGTTATACGGGTCGCGATCCGTCCGATCCGCTCCCACGTCGCTTTCCCATTGTGCAATGCAGCATAAAGACCATATCCTGTCCGGGCGGCCAGCGGGGTGCCGCGACGACAAGGTTTTCGACCATGGTTTCGCTCTCCAATACCATTGCCCGACTGTCGCGCATGCAACAGCCCGGCGCGCGGCCGAGCGTGCCCGACCGGCTGCACGACCTGACCGGCTTCGCGCCCGATCCCGGCAATCTGCGCGCGCGGATGTACGTGCCCGCCGACCTGAAGCCCGGCGCCGCGCTGGTCGTCGCGCTGCACGGCTGTACGCAGGATGCGGCGGTCTACGACCATGGCACCGGCTGGTCGACGCTCGCCGACCGCCAGGGCTTCGCCGTGTTGTTCCCCGAACAGCGCCGCGCCAACAACACCAATATGTGCTTCAACTGGTTCGAGGCCGCCGACATCGCCCGCATCGGCGGCGAGGCAGAATCGATCGCAGCGATGATCGACGCGGCGGTCGCGGCGCACGGCATCGATCCGGCAAGGATCTACATCACCGGCCTGTCGGCGGGCGGGGCGATGACCGCGGTCATGCTCGCCACCTGGCCCGAACGCTTCGCCGCCGGCGCGATCATCGGCGGCCTGCCCTATGGCACCGCGATCGGCGTGCGTGCCGCGCTGGAGCGGATGCGCGGACAGAAGGGGCTCGACGCGCTCGCCATTGCCTCGACTCCCCGGCTGCCGCGCGTCGCCATCTGGCACGGCACCGCCGACCCCACCGTCGTCATCGCCAACAGCGACGCGCTGGTCGAACAATGGTGCCGCGTCCATGCCTTGCCGCCCGAGCCGCGACAGGGGCGCAGCGGCACCAACTGGTCGCAGAGCATCTGGTGCGATGCGCAGGGTCAGGCACTGCTCGAGGAATGGCGCGTCGCCGGCATGGGGCACGGCGTGCCGATCGACCCGGCGAGCGGCATCGGCCATGCCGGTCCGTTCATGCTCGATGTCGGCCTGTCGAGCACGCTCGAGATCGCGCGCGGCTGGGGGCTGGTCGATGCCGTCGAACGGCCGGCCGCCGCCGAACCGGCCGCCACGCCCAAGCCCGCACTGCGCGGTGCGAAGCTCGAACGCCTCACCCCCGAACCCGCCACCGACGACCATGCCGCCGCCCATTCCGCCGGCACGGTGCAGGCAACGATCGAAAAGGCATTGCGCGCCGCCGGCCTGCTGCGCTGACTTGCCGCACCGGGTCGGGCGCGGCACAACGCCCAAGTGCTCGCCCGCCCGCCCCGCCCCCGCTCGCGCGCGTCCCGCATCGCCGCCGACGATGCCGGCCGACGCGGCGAGCGCATCGCCGGCTGGTGGCTGCGGCTGAAGGGCTGGCGCATCCTCGCCCGCCGGGTACGGACGAAAGCGGGCGAGGTCGACCTGATCGCCCGGCGCGGATCGATCGTCGCCTTCGTCGAGGTTAAGACACGCGCGACCGCCGCCGACCTCGACCACGCCATCGACGAACGCCGCCTCGCGCGGGTGGCGGCGGCGGCGGAGCTACTGGCGCCGACCTATGCCGAGGGCTGCGACATCCGCATCGACGTCATCCTCCTCGCCCCCCGCACCGCCCCGCGCCATATCGAGAATGCGTGGATCGGGTATTGAGTGATGTTGCGGTCGTGCTCGCGTGGTTGCAGACAATCAGTCGCCCAGATACGATGGCCGGAAGGAGATGCCCGATGCCTTCCCGCGCTTCAGTGTTATGGATGCTGACCGCCGTGCTGATAGTAGCCTTTCCGGTTCTAAACTTCGTCTATTGGCCTGAGGTTTTGAAGTCGGGTGTTTTACCATCGGAGGGCGACAGCATCGCCATACCAATGCTTGGCAGCTTGCTCGTGACGTTGATCGCGTCGCCGATCGTCTTGGGCGTGGCTTGGATGTGTTATCGACGCTACAATCCAACCACCCGGTTTCTGGTTTTTCGTTTGGACCGACCCGGCCGCAGCGCTGTTGCGACAGCAATTTTCGGCATTAGCGCCGCTATTCTATGTTTCGGCGCGCTGGCTGACGCCGCTAGAGTAATGCCATGGTATGAGTATCTTTGGCCCGCGTATATGATGCTGACATCGGCGTGGCTGTTGACGCTGAGAGCTTCGTTTATCGAACAGTACACCGTTCAAGAGGCGCAGGCCGAACAGCTTTAATAGTCCTTCACTTACAAGCGGAAGGTCAGCTCTCGATCAAATCAAGCCATCCCCGCTTTCCTACACCCACCAGACCTGCGACCATCCTCGCTGGCCGCCATCCGCCCACGCTCTTTGACACCGTCAGTTCGCCCAACGCCAATCGCGCGCAAAAACGCGGCAAGTGTGAACTTTGTGAACTTTGGCCGATTTACCCGCCAAATCCCGGCACTTCCGGCGGAATGGCCGCGTTGCGCCAGCGCTCTACCGGCACGGTGATCGGCACCGATTGCGCGCCTTCCTGCCGCTTGATCCGCTGGATCAGCGTCGCACCCTGCTGCACCGTCTCGCCGATCGTCGCGCGGGTGCGGACCCAGTAATGGTCGGACTGGAACCGCGTGCCGCCGGGCGCGGTCACGTCCTCGCGCGCCAGATCGTCCTTCGACAGATAGCCCTGCCGGTTGCGCAACGCGATCAGCCGCTGTGCCTTGGCCGGTTCGAACAGCACCGCCATCAACTCGGGCGTCGCCGCATTCAGGTTGATCGCCGTATCGCCGGGCAGCGCAGTCACCATCCGCGCCAGCAGCGCCGCCTGTTCGGGCGGCAGGAACACGGCCAGCGGGCGCAGGTCCTGCACCGGGCCCTTCTCGCGGATCAGCGCGATCGCGGCGACCGCCTTTTCCTCCTCGATCCCCGCCGCCTTGGCGATGCGCAGGAACAGCAGCTGCGGGATCGGGTCCAGCTCGCGCCGCACCGAATTGACATTGAAGCGGCCCTCGGCATCGGCGATCGCCAGGTCGAACCGCCCGCCCTCGATCGCAATGCCGTTCTCGCTGATCGCGCCCCATGGCTCGCCCGGATAGTCCGCCTCGGGCGCGACCTGCGCGTCGCGTTGCAGGGCCGAGAGCGCCGACAATTCGCCGCCGCGCACCACCGCCAGCGCCCGCGCCGCCTCGCGCGATCGGATCGATCGGTCGAGCGCCACCTCCTCGCGGTTGATCATCAGCAGGACGAGGCCGCTGGCAATCGCCACGAACATCAGCACGTTGACGAGGATCATCCCCGCCTCGCGCTCGGGTACCGGCCGGGTCATGCGGTCTTGGCCGGGATCGGCAACGTCACGATCCGCCGCAAATTGCCGCCGCCGGGACCGCCGACCTGCAGTTCGACCACCACCGCCCGCGGCCAGTCGAGCGAGCGGTCGGGCGCGGGCGGCCAGCGGTCCAGCCAGCCGCCGTCGAAATAGCGCCAGCGTGCCGCCGTCACCTGATCGAGCACCAGCTGCGCCCGGCCATCGACCACGCGCAACAACTGCCCGTCGGTCACCCGATAGCCGACTCCGATCGACGGTCCGCCCAGCCCCGGCGCGCTCCGCCGGAACCGCAGCCCCGCCGCATCGCCGCCCAGCGGCCCCGGCGCGATCTGGTCGAGGTCGCTGGAAATCACCACCATCGCCCGTTGCAGGTCGGCGACCCGGTCGAGCCGCGCCTCGGTCCGCCCGTCGACGCCGATCACACTGTCGACCAGCGCCAGCCCCGCGACCGCGATCAGCGCGAACAGCCCCAGCGAGATCATCAGTTCGAGCAGGGTGAAGCCTGCCTCCCCCGACCGGCGCGGGGTCATGCGCCGCGGCTCTCCGCCACCTTCTGATAGACGCCGTTGGTGGGGACGAGGATCGCGAAGTCGCGTGCGCAGCTCCCGTCCGAGCGGAAACGGACCCGTCCGGTCACGCCGTCGAACCCGGCATCGCGCAGCACGCCTTCGCGGGTCATCGCATCGGCCTCGCGCAATGTCCTCGCGATCATCGCCGCGTCGTTGCCCAGCGCCGCGATCGCACCGGGCTTGCCGCCGTTGCGCGCGGCATATTCGGTGGCGAAGGTCGCGAAGCGTTCGGGATCGGGGCTGGCGATCCACGCCCCCTCCAGCGCACCTGCCGCATCGGGCCGGTAATCGAGCGCCTGCATCGTCGCCAGCAACTGCATCCCCCGCGCCTTCAACGCCGGGGCCAGCGCCACCGCTGCGCCGGGCACGAACGCGGCATCGGCCTCCAGCCCCGCCGGCAAGGCGTCGGCGACCGGCTGCACGACGGTGATGGTCAGGCCCAGATCGGCCTCCGCCGCCTTGGCCGCCGCCACCGATGCCCGCGCCCACGGCGTCCCGTCATCGACCGCCAGCGCCCGGCGCACGCCCCGCGACCGGGCATAGCCGAGGATCGCCGACGCCGCTTGTGCCGGGGTAATCCCGAACACGAACGCCGCGCCGCCGCGTGCCGCCGCGTCGTTGGTCAGCGCCACCACCGGCACCGACACCGCCGCCGCCACCGCGCGCGTCTCCTCGGCCGACAACGGCCCCAGCAGCATCGTCGCCCCGCCCTTCACCGCCGCCCGCGCCGCACGCACCGCGCCCGCCGCGCTACCGCCGGTATCGACCACCGACAGCGCGGTCGCATCGGTTTCGGCGAGCCTCGCCGCATTGGCTATGCTAAGCCCCAGGCCGCTTCGGTCTCCGGTCAGCGGAACCAGCAACGCGGCGGAGCGCTTGGCCCGGCGCGCAGCCAATAGGGGGGAGGCGGCCCATGCCGCAGACGACAGCAGCATCGCATCCCGGAACAGCCGTAGCGTCGAGCGTCGCGATCGCATCACCGAGTTTTTCGAGGTTGCAGGCACGACGGCGTAGTATCCGCTTCGCCGCGCTCGGCATAGCCTCGTTCGTGGTTGCGATCGTCGCGACGCTGCCCGCCAGCTTGATGATCGGCAATAACGACTGGCGCAGCGGCGTCGGCGGCACCGTGTGGAATGGCGAGGTCGGCATCGCCGGGGGCAGCCGCCTCGAATGGCATTTCGCACCGCTTCGCAGCCTGACCAGCCTCGGCTTCGCAGTCGACTGGACGGCGACCGGTCCCGACACCGATCTCGGCGGGCAGGCGCTGCTGCGCCCGGGCGGGGTGCGGCTCGACCGGGTGGCGGGGGCGGCCGACGCATCGTTGCTGGCCGCGCTGCAACCCAATCTGCCCTTTGCCTGCGACATGCCGTGGCAGGTCGATTTGCCCGTGGTGTCGACCATCGCCGGGTCGGCGATGGCTCAGGGGCGCGTCGCGATCGATCCGGGCAGTTGCGTGACGCGGCCGGGCAATATCGCCACGCCGACCCCGGCGATGCTGCTGACCGCCGAGCATATTGGCCAGCAATCGCGCATCCGCCTCGTCCCCGATGGTCAGCGCCGCCGCACGCTGATGGACGCGACGATCAACGAGGACGGGACGCTGCGCTTCGCGATGACCGGCGACGGCGCGGCGATGCTGCCCTTCACCGGCTTGCCGGCGGGGGCCAGCGTGCAGGGCAGTTTCTGATCGGTTAGCGGGGCGGCAGCGCGAAGGGATCGTCGCCGCGTTCCTTCGACTCGGTCAGCAATTCGTCGCTGCGCGATGGGCGCTGCTGCGTGGTCGGGGTCAGCAGGTCGGCCGAGCTCGGCGTCGCGGTCGCGCCATAGGGGGCGGGCGGCAGCGACGCATTCTCCTGCGGGCGCAGGTCGCGCCGCTGCCCGCACCCGGCCAGTGCCATTGCGATGGCGAGCAGCGCGAACCCGCGCATCACTGCCCCCGCGCGGCAGCGATGGCTTCGCGGACCCGTTCGGGCGCGGTACCGCCAAAGCTCTTGCGGCTGGCGACCGAGGCATCGACGCTCAGCACGTCGAAGATGCCGGCATGGATGCGGTCGTCAATGCCGGTCAGGTCGTCGATGGTCAGCCCGTCGAGGCGACAGCCCTTCCCCTCGGCCAGCTTGACCGCGCGACCGGTGATATGATGCGCCTCGCGGAACGGCACGCCGGCTTCGCGCACCAGCCAGTCGGCAAGGTCGGTCGCGGTCGAAAAGCCGGTCTCCGCCGCCGCGCGCATCCGCTCGGGGCGGAAGGTCGCGCTTTCGACCATGCCGGTCATCGCCGCGATCGACAGCGCCAGCAGGTCGGTCGCCTCGAACACCGGCGGCTTGTCGTCCTGCATATCCTTCGAATAAGCGAGCGGCAGGCCCTTCATCGTCACCATCAGCGACGTCATGCAACCCATGATCCGGCCCGAATGCCCGCGCACCAGTTCGGCGGCGTCGGGATTGCGCTTCTGCGGCATGATAGAACTGCCGGTCGACCATTGGTCGGAGAGCGAGACGAAGCCGAACATCTGCGAAGCCCAGATGACGAACTCTTCCGCCAGCCGCGACAGGTGCAGCGAGCATTGCACGGCGGCGGTCAGATATTCGATCGCGAAGTCGCGGTCGCTGACCGAATCGAGCGAATTGACCGTCGGCCCGGCAAAGCCCAGCGCCTCGGCCGTCGCGTGGCGATCGAGCGGGAAGCCGGTCCCGGCCAGCGCCGCCGACCCCAGCGGATTATAGTTCAGCCGCGCCCGCGCATCGGCGAAGCGCCCGCGATCGCGCGCGATCATGCTGTGATAGGCCATCAGGTGATGGCCGAGCGTCACCGGCTGCGCGACCTGAAGATGGGTGAAGCCCGGCATCACCGTCGCGGCATGTTCGTCCGCACGGTTCAGCAACGCCGCCTGCAACTGGCCCAGCGCCGCATCGACCGCGTCGATCGCATCGCGGGTCCATAGCCGGAAATCGGTCGCGACCTGATCGTTGCGCGAACGTGCGGTGTGCAGCCGCCCCGCGACCGGGCCGATCTTTTCGGCCAGCCGCGCCTCGGTCAGCATATGGATGTCCTCGAGCGTCAGGTCGTCGGGCACGCCGTGTTCGGCATAGTCCGCCGCGACCGCATCCAGCCCTTCGAGGATCTTTGCGACGTCCGCCGCATCGACGATGCCCTGCGCGCCCAGCATCGTTGCGTGCGCCTTGGACCCGGCGATATCCTGTCGCCACATCCGCTTGTCGAAGGGGATCGAGGCGTTTATCTCACGCATCACCGCCGACGGGCCTTCGGCGAAGCGCCCGCCCCACATGCTGTTGGAGCCTTCCATGCGCCCGGTAATCGCGCTTCTCCTTGGACTGAGCCTGTTCGTAGGCGCTTGCGATAAGCGAGCCGCCGCGCCAGAGCAAGCCGCCGTGACGGAGGACGGCACCGTCCCCGACGTCGCCGCACCCGCCAACAATGCCGCCCCCGAAGCCGCGGCCAAGGTCGATCGCAGCCACAAGGGCGAGGCGATGCCGACCTACAAGTTCCAGGACGGCGGCGGGAAGGCGGTGACGCTGGCCGACTTCCGCGGCAAGCCGGTGCTGGTCAACCTGTGGGCGACCTGGTGCGCGCCGTGCGTGCGCGAAATGCCGACCCTCGATGCGCTGACGGCGCGCGAGAAGGCGTCGCTGGCGGTGCTGACCATTTCGCAAGATATGGAACCGGCTAAGGTGCCGCCGTTCCTGACCGAGCGGAAACTCGCCAATCTGGTCGCCTATCGCGATTCCGACCTGCAATTCTCGACGGGCATGGGCGTCAGCCTGCCGACGACGATCCTGTACGATGCGGCGGGCAAGGAAGTGTGGCGGGTCACCGGCGGCATGGACTGGGCCGGTGCCGAGGCGGCGAAGCTGATCGCCGAGGCAAAGGGGTAACGCGCCTGCGCGAACGTCACCCCATCCTGCGCTGGGGTGACGTGCGAGGCTTACCGATCCGGCGCGCGGGCCGCGGGCGGCACCCCCGCCCCTTCGCCCGGCGCATCGTCGTCGAAATTCTCGCCCTGCCCCCCGCCGCCGGCATTGGCGCCGCTGCCATGCGCTTCGCCATTGGCGGCGACGAAGGCACGGCGACCGGCTTCCGGGGGAATCTCGCGGCCATCGTCGAGCGGCGTCGGGCTGGCCGGCCGCGCCTCGGCAGCAGCCTGCTGCGCCTGCCGTTCGCGATCATATTCCTGCCCCGAATAGCCGGTCGGCCGGTCGAAGGCGTTCAGCGGTTCGGTGCGATCCGGATCGACCTTGGGATGGAAGGGGGTGTCGGCCATGGCAATTCTCCTAGGCCGACATAACCGCTCGCGATCAGGCGACGTTCCCTGCCGCCGGCGGTTTGGCACGCGGTTCGAACCGGTCGCGCAGCCGCAGGCCGATGAACAGCATCGTCGGCCAGAACATGGTGTTGAGGATGTCGAGCGACGTATCCTCCCACCGCCACGACCCCCAATAGATCCGGTCGAGCACCTCATTGGCCAGTTCGGCCAGCGCGACCACGGCCAGGGGCACCGGCGTCGACAGGCGATAGCCAGTGACGATGCGGGTGATCAGCAGCACCGCCATGCCGGCATGGACATGGAGCAGGCTGTCGGCCATGCCCGTGCCGTCGCCGATCGCGTGAATCATCCGGGCATAGAGTGCGGGTATATCCATCGCCGCCCGATGGACCGCACGGCCGCGAGTCACAAGCGGTTTGCGCTAATCCCGGTTAAGCCGCGCGGTGACCTGTGGGTCGAGGACCGACATGATGAAATAGGCCCCCGCCTGTTTGATGCGCGCCCACCAGCCCGATCGTCGCCGATGGATATCGCGCGTTATCCGCTGCGACTGCGCGATCTCCCCTTCCATATAGGCGCGCATGTGCGCGGCGAACGCGGCATCCTCGACGCGCAGCATCAGTTCCATGTTCAGGAACATCGAGCGCATGTCGAAATTGGCCGATCCGATATGCACCGCATCGTCGGCGATGAAGAGTTTGGTGTGCAGCTTGGTCGGCTGATATTCGTACACTTCGATCCGGTGGCGCAGCAGGTTGCGATAGGTGAAGCGCGCCGCAAGCAGCGCGATCGCATGGTCGGTCTTGGCGGGAACGACGATCCGCAGGCGGGTGCGCTTTGCCGCCTTGTCCAGCCGCCGGGTCATCAACGGCCCTGGCGCGAAATAGGCGGCGATCATGTCGATGCGCTCGCTGGTGCGGATTTCATGCTTAACCGTCCGCGCCCATGGCGACAGCCGCCGCGACGGCCCGCCGAGCAGCCAGCGGATCGGCCCAATCTCCTCGCTCCATTCGCGCAGCATCCGCGACAATTTGCGAAGCGGCGCGCCGGGCAGCGCGGTCCACGCCTTCAACGCGTCGAAATAGCCGGCCAGTCGTCCCGCCGCCGGCCCCTCGACCAGCAGCCCCAGATCGCGCCACGCCTGTTGCTCGACCGTGCCGAAATAGGCGTCCTCGATATTGAAGCCGCCGACGATCACCCGCAGGTCGTCGGCCAGCGCCAGCTTCTGGTGATTGCGCAGCAGATAGCGCCGCCCGATCCGCGGCACGAACACGCAGACGTCGCCGCCCGCCTCGCGCAACGGTCCGAAGAAGCCGCGACTCGCCGCCGCCTCGGCGCCCAGCCCGTCGACGATCAGCGCGACCCGCACCCCGCGCCGTGCCGCCGCGACCAGCGCATCGCGGACCCGCGTGCCAGCCGCATCCTCCTCCCAGATATAGAACAGGATGCGCAGCGACCGGCGCGCACCGGCGATCAGCGCCAGCAACGCATCGAGTCGCGCCGGTCCCTCGGTCAGCAGCGTCAGGCGGTTACCGGCTACGGTGAAAGTCGGTTCGCCCGCGCCGTCCATGTCCTCTCCGATCCGTTGTCATGGCGTAACGGCCGGCGCGCGGGCGAGTTTCATTGACTTTGCGGAGGGCGACGGTTACACGGCCTGCTTTCCGATACCCTCCGTTTTTGCAAGGAAGGCGTTTCATGGCGCGCGTCACCGTCGAGGATTGCGTCGACAAGATCCCCAACCGTTTCGACCTGGTGTTGATGGCCGCGCAGCGCGCCCGCCAGATTTCGGGCGGTGCCGAACTGACCCTCGATCGCGACCGCGACAAGAATCCGGTCGTGGCGCTGCGCGAGATCGCCGAGGAAAACATCACCCCCGATCATCTGCGTGAATCGGTCATCACCTCGATGCAGAAGGTGCAGATCGACGACGAGGAAGCGCCGGACGAACTGGGTTCGCTGGCCGCGTCGGCAGAGGCGCTGCGCCTCACCGCCGCCGCCCCGCCGCGCAACCAGAATGTCGGTGGCGATTACGACGGCTGAGTCGGTCGGATCGACGAAACGCAAGGGGGCGGTCCTGCGGGGCCGCCCTTTTTGTTTTGGCTCCGTCCCGGGGACCAACCCTTCGTGCTGAATAGGGGCTGAGCGAAGTCGAAGATCCGTATCGAAGCACCCGCGACCAACGGTCCTTCGATACGCCAATTCGACAAGCTCAATGGCTACTCAGGACGAACGGCCGGAGCGGGATCGAAGCTTTATTCCCGCCGCGCGCCCGGCCGACTGCCCAGCGCGTCGAGCGCGTCGGCATTGCGCCGCCCCCAATCGTACAGCAGCGTCACCGGCTCGACGAAGCGCTGGCCCAGCACCGTCAGCCGATATTCGACCGCGGGCGGCATCACCGCCTGTACCTCGCGCGCGATCAGGCCGATCGCCTCCATCTCGCGCAGCGTCTGCGTCAGCATCTTCTTCGAAATACCCGGCAGGCTGCGCAGCAGCACCCCGGTCCGCGCCGCACCGCCGTGGCGGGCATGGAGCGTGTGCAGGACCATGCTGGTCCATTTGGTCGCGAACAGCGACAGGACGCGGCGCGGGGCACAATCTTCGCGCCATTCGGCTTCGTCCGATCCGGGCTGCATGACTGGGTACCTTCTGGTGCCTGGGGGCGGGACCGGTGCCGTCTTCAACCCCGGTGCGATCGTGCCTAGCTGGCTGGCTTCGTTGGAAAAAGGAAGTTCGGTTATGACGAAGACGGCTTTGGTGGTCGGGGCGAGCGGCATCGTCGGCAGCGCGACGGCGACGCTGCTGAACGCGCAAGGATGGACGGTGCATGGTCTCGCCCGCCGCCCGGCCGCACAGGACGGCGTGCAGCCGGTCGTCGTCGACTTGTCCGATGCGCAGGCGACGCGCACGGCGCTCGCCGTCCTGCGCCCCGATGCGGTGTTCGTCACCACCTGGGCGCGGCAGGACAGCGAGGCGGAGAATATCCGCGTCAACGGCGCGATGGTCCGCAACCTGCTCGACGCCCTGCCCGCCCCTGATCGCCCACGCCATGTCGCGCTGGTCACGGGCCTCAAACATTATCTCGGGCCGTTCGAAGCCTATGGGCAGGGCGTGCTGCCGCAGACGCCGTTCCGCGAAGAGCAGCCGCGCCTCGACATCGCCAATTTCTATTATGCGCAGGAGGACGAACTGTTCGCCGCCGCCGCGCGCGACGGCTTTACGTGGAGTGTCCACCGTCCGCACACCGTGATCGGCAAGGCGGTCGGCAATGCGATGAACATGGGCACCACACTGGCGGTCTATGCGACGCTGTGCCGCGACGCGGGCCGACCGTTCGTCTTCCCCGGATCGGCGGCGCAATGGCAGGGGCTGACCGACATGACCGATGCCGGGCTGCTCGCCGAACATCTCTTGTGGACGGCACAGACCGATGCCGCGCACGATCAGACGTTCAACGTGGTCAATGGCGACGTCTTCCGCTGGCAATGGATGTGGGAACGCATCGCCGACTGGTTCGGAGCCGAGGCCGCGCCGTTCGACGGCACGGTCCGTCCGCTGGAACGGCAAATGGCGGACGACGCGCCGCGCTGGGCAGCAATCGCCGCGCGCCATAGTCTGGTCGAGTCCGATCTGCACCGGCTGGCCTCGCCATGGCACACCGACGCCGATCTCGGCCGCCCGATCGAGGTGGTCGCCGACATGTCGAAGAGCCGGCGGCTGGGTTTCACCAGCTATCGTGCGACCGACGACGCGTTCTTCGCCCTGTTCGAACGGCTGCGCGCCGACCGGATCATTCCGTGAGCGTCTCCGGGGACGGTTCGTCCGTCCCCGCCCCGACCCCGGTATCGCGCCGCCCCTTGAAGTTGGTGGCGATGACGTACCATTCGGACGAATCCTTGCGGCTCGCCGGCGGTTTGGCGTGTTTCACCGCCTGGAAATTCCGCTTCAGCTCGGCGACCAGTTCGTTGTCGGCCCCGCCCGCCAGCACCTTGGCAACGAAATCGCCGCCGGGACGCAACACTTCGCAGGCGAACATCACCGCTGCCTCGACCAGCGCCATGGTGCGCAGGTGATCGGTTTGCGGATGGCCGACGGTGTTCGCCGCCATGTCGGACAGGACGAGGTCCGCCTCCCCGCCCAGTTCCTCGCGGAGCCGGTCGGGGGCGTGATCGGCGAGGAAGTCCATCTGCAGGATCGTCACGCCGTCGATCGGATCGACCGGCAACAGGTCGATGCCGACCACGGTGCAGTCGGGCCGCACCTTGCGCACGACCTGCGTCCAGCCGCCGGGTGCGATGCCGAGGTCGACGACCCGCTTCACCCCGCGCAACAGCTTGAAGCGCTCGTCGAGTTCGATCAGCTTGTACGCGGCACGGCTGCGATAGCCCTCCGCCCGAGCCTTCTTCACATAGGGGTCGTTCAACTGGCGTTCGAGCCAGCGTGTCGACTGGGCCGAACGCGAGCGTGCGGTACGCACGCGCTGCCGGCCGGGGGGGCTT
The DNA here is from genome assembly GCF_055521695.1 of Sphingomonas sp. BL-S-05. Lineage (NCBI taxonomy): Bacteria > Pseudomonadati > Pseudomonadota > Alphaproteobacteria > Sphingomonadales > Sphingomonadaceae > Sphingomonas > Sphingomonas sp. BL-S-05. The sequence continues at coordinate 2,731,778 of NZ_CM145499.1, forward strand.
CCGCGGGTCATCGGGTTCCTGCCATCAAACGGCGCAGGATTCCTTCGCGAATCCCACGGTCGGCGATCCCTAGCCGCTCGGCGGGCCAGAGCGCCAGAATCGTTTCGAGGATCGCGCAGCCCGCGACCACTAGATCGGCGCGCTCGCTGCCGATGCATGGCACCGTGCCCCGCTGCGCAAGGTCCATCCCCGCCAGCCGCTGGCTCACCGCCAGCATCGCATTCGCCGGGACGATCAGCCCGTCGATCTGCGACCGGTCATAAGCGGGCAGACCCAGATGCACGCTCGCCAGCGTCGTCACCGTGCCGCTGGTGCCGAGCAGGCGGCGCGGCTGGTCGGTGTCGGGCAGGCGTTTGGCGAAGGGCGCGAAACTCTCCTCCACGCACGCCCGCATCCGCGCATAGGCGCCCGACGCCATCGGCGCGGCGCGACCGCCGCCCAGGCTTTCGGTCAGCGACACCACGCCCCATGGCGCCGAATGCCAGTCGAGCACGCGTGGCACCGGCCCGGTCGCATCGAGCAGCACCAGTTCGGTCGATCCGCCCCCGATATCGAACACCAAAGCGGGGCCGGTGCCGGGTTCGAGCAGCGCGTGACAACCGAGGACCGCAAGGCGCGCCTCTTCCTCGGCGGTAATGATGTCGAGATGGATGCCGGTCTCCGCCAGCACGCGCTCGACGAACGCCGGGCCGTTGCTCGCGCGACGGCACGCCTCGGTCGCGACCGAGCGCGCCAGCGTCACGTCGCGACGCTTGAGTTTCTCAGCGCAAATCTTCAGCGCGGCGACGGTGCGGTCCATCGCGAGATCGGACAGGCGACCGGTCGCCGCCAGCCCTTCGCCCAGCCGCACGATCCGCGAAAAGGCGTCGACGACGGCAAAGCCGTCCCCTTGCGGCCGGGCGATGAGCAGCCGGCAGTTATTGGTGCCAAGGTCGAGCGCGGCATAATGACGCGCGCCCGGCCAGCGCGGGCGCGCTGGCGTATTCGGTGCCGGGCGGGAAGCGCCACGCGCTCCCCGGTGCGGCAACCGGGCGGACATATCCCCCATGCCGTCACTCGCTTTATGTTCTATCCGTCACGGCCGAACGCCGCTCGGTGTCTGACAGGCAACCTAGCGAAGCCGGTCGCGATCGACAAGGCGTTGCGACGAATCGCATGATTCGGCGTTGACACGACCATCGGTCCAGCCTATCGGACCGCCCTCGCTGCGACGCTGCCCTGTCGTCTAAAGGTAAGACCACGGACTCTGACTCCGTTAATTGAGGTTCGAATCCTCACGGGGCATCCAGCGACCTGTGGATTTGCAGTATAACTGCGGTCCGTGAGCAATTTTGTGCGGTTCCTTCGTGGGTGCCGCTGGCTCGGTTTCCTGCATATCTCGTCAGCCAGTTCAACCGCTGGAGACGACACGATGCCGAGACGCACTTCCAAATCCCTGGTCAAAGCCACGCCGCCCGCAGTGCCGATGGTCCGACGGATCGGCGATCAGAACGTGGCCATCGAAGCCGAATATCGCGTGCCTGCGGTACATCCGACCGGATCCGGACCGTGGTCCGGCGAAGCAGACAAGATCGCCTGGACTGATCCGATGACGGGGCTCGGCTGCATCATCCGCCGTTCGCCGCACAGCCAGCACCTGTGTGGCTACGTATCGGTCCCACCCGAGCATCCGCTGTTCGGCCGCCACGTGGATACGATGGGTGAACAACTCATCGGCGTACACGGGGGCCTCGACTATTCGTCGGCATGCCAGCATTGGGAACCGGAAGAAATCTCGATCTGCCATCCCTCCGAGGGTCGGACGCGACGGTTCGCGATCGGCGGCGATCGTCAGAAGGTGTACATCAACGACGAGGCTGCCGGTGGGCACGATGCGTGGTGGTTCGGGTTCTCGTGCAATCAGATCGACGACATAACCCCGAGCACGCGAAGCAGCGCCCCCCACGCCAGACTTCTCGATGGGATTACCGAACGAACCTACAAGACGGAGGCCTACGTCTTCCGGGAATGCGTGAGGCTCGCACGACAGCTGCATGCCGTCGCCAACGGACGAGACCCTCGCGAGGCGGATGAGGAGTTTCGAAGAAACGGATACAATCCCGTCAGGAATGAGGGCTGATCGACATGCACATCGATCCCGAACTCCCGTGGGGCTGCTGGATGCGCATCGAGACGAGAGGCAACTGCCCCGTCTTCGTAGACGATGCGTCCGGCACCACTTGGCCCACCATCCGGTCGGCCTTCTGGACCGGACGGCTCGGCATGCCTGAATGCAACGGCGAGCCGCCTGCAGAGCTGCTGGAACGGCTCCATGCCGTTCTCGCCGCGGTCGTCCGCCGCACGCCCTCGGCCCGCGAGCAGGTCGCCGATCTCTTCGAAGGCAGCGCGGCGTACCGCAAGACCTTCCATCTCTGGCTGGCGTCGGTCGGGCTCGTGACGTTGGACGCCCATGGCCATGGTGCCAACGCTCTCACCGCCGAAGGCCTCTCGGTCTTGCTCATGCTTTCCGCGACGAGGCCGTATGACGTCCGTGAGGAACGGCCGTCCGCTGCAACGATCGATCATCTTTCGCATCTCGGGCTCGGGCCACACGACCGAGACCGGCGGTTTGACGAACTCGAAATGGCGGCCCGACAGTGGCATGCCGCCTTCCTACGTCGCGAAGAAGGCAGCAGTCCGTCCATCATCCTGTCCATGCGGGCCAGAGGACCGATGCCCTCTCTGCAAACGGTATGGTCGCTCCCGTTCGACACGAAAGAGCAGCGAGACGACTTCTACGAATGGCTGTGCCTGCGCCTCGACCGGTGGCGGGACTGGGCCGACCTGGCAACCTCGTACGGGTCGCAGAAGCTTACCCACAAGCTGTTGGCGGTCTTGGCGGCATCGCTCGGGGATCAGGGGGGCAGACAGGAGGAGCAACTGCACCTTCTCGGCAATCCTGCGTAGAAGACGGGGCGCCGACGATTTCGTCGGCGCCCTTCTACTGCTCTGACAAGCGGCGGCGGCGCGATGGCCAGCGCTCGTACTCTTCGCAGGCTCCGGCGTCCGCACTTGGATAAGTTGATGCACGCTGCTGCGAAACGCCCGCGCCATACGCCCTCTGCCTGTGCTACGGTGTCACATCAGTGACTCGCACCCGTTGGCCGGACGCAACCAGAAACCAACACACGATGCACGCGCATCAAGCGCATTGCATTGCGGCAAGACCGGCCGCAATCCGTTCGAGAACAACGCTTCCCGTTCAATCCGAGATGAACGCGATCCGGCTTGCGCTATTGCCGAGCAGGCATCAGTCTGACGGACTTAAGGGGGACATCGGATGCTTCGACTGCTGTTGGGGATGCTGGCGCTCGGGTTGGGCGCGCCGGCCGCGGCTACGACGACTTCGGCGAACGTGAATTGTCGAAAAGCGCCGGATGCGACGTCGCATGTCATCAGGCGGATACCGCGCGGAACGCCCGTTCAGGTGGTAGGGAGAGCGAACGGCTGGTCGCTCCTGTCGAGCGATGACTGCTGGGTCCTGAGCCGCTATCTCGACGACGAAATGGCCTCAACTCCCGATCGCTTCGTCGATCAATCGACCGAACGCGTTACCCGTCCTGAAGCTGTCCGGACACCACGCTATCGACCCCGCCCCATCGTAAAGCCACGCGCATCGATCCAAGGTCGCCAGTCCGCCTGGAAGAAGCCGCGCCGCAGTTCGCGCCGTTCGAGCGGTTACAACTTCGGCGGTTCCGCGTGCCCCTGTTCCGGAAGCAGCATCTGCATAGGACCGCGTGGCGGACGCTATTGCATCACGAGCGGCGGAAACAAGCGTTACGGGGTATGACGGCAGAGGAGGAACGTTGGGCCGAAGTGTTGCTCGCGGTTCGCTTGCACGGCGATCGCGCGCCCGACTGGATCGCCGAGCGTATCGCCGCACTGGCCAGTGCCGGAGACGAAACCGGCGTCGCTCGCTTCAAGGGAATGGCAAAGCGACTGGACGCGTTGCACGACGGCACACGCCAATGAGACGGTGGCGAAAATGGTTGTTCTATGCCGAAGCAGCCTTGCTTGCGCTGCTGACCGGAGCGGCGCTGCTTTCAGGATTCCGGAACGTAATCAGCTAAGCTCGCACAGCCAACTGATGCCTTGATTCCGGCTCTTGGTCATCGAATTGTCCCAGATTGCAATCTGGAACAATTGCCGACAAACCTACTCGCTCCGAACATTCGCCTTCATCATTACTTACTGAGCAAGTTCGCCAGTTTTTGGATTTGGGCAATGTTTTGCTCACTGGCTTTCACACGACATGTCGTTGATTAATTATCCGTAGCAGGGGAGCACCGATGCCAACCGTTCAATTTGTTGACCAGAATATCGACGTATCAGAGGGAAGCGGGTCCATCTCAGTCCGCCTAAGCCTTTCGGAACCTTCGGACCAGACGATCACGGTTCAGATAACTCCACGTTCCTATCGTAGTGGCGACATGGACGTTTCCGTCGCAACGGTGACGTTCGAGCCAGGCCAAACCACGGCAAGCTTCTCGCGCGCAATCTACGAGGACTCCATCTACGAGGGAGATGAAATCTACGGGTTCGAGATCACATCGGCAACGAACGCCTTTATCAACATGGAGGGCGGCCAGACGATCCTCGGTTACATTCGTGACAATGACGGGCCGACGCTACCAACCGTGCAGTTCACCCAACAGAATATAGATGTGTCCGAGGGAGCCGGATCGATCTCGGTGAGCTTGAGCCTTTCCGAACCCTCAGATCAAACCATAACGGTTCAGATTACCCCGCTCGTATCGCGCCGGTGACATGGACGTTTCGGTTGCGATGGTGACGTTCGAGCCGGGGCAAACCACGGCAAGCTTCTCGCGCGCGATCTACGAGGATTCCATCTACGAAGGCAGTGAAATCTACGGCTTCGAGATAACGTCGGCGACCAACGCACAGGTAAACGCAGGCGGCCGGCATACAGTCTTGGGCTACATCCAGGACAATGATCGGCCGGTTCTCCCTACCGTCAAATTTGCCGCACAAGATATTGACGTCTCAGAGGGGGCTGGGTCCGTCTCAGTCAGCCTGACGCTTTCCGAAGCGTCGGATCAGGTGATCACGGTTCAGGTTACCCCACGTTCCTATCGGGCCGGTGACATGGACGTTTCAGTCGCAACCGTAACATTTCAGCCGGGTCAAACCACGGCAAGCTTCTCGCGCACGATCTATGAGGATTCCGTGTACGAGGGAGATGAGATCTACGGCTTCGAGATCACGTCGGCAAAGAACGCTCAAATAAACATGGACGTGAGCCAGACGATCCTCGGCTATATCAGGGATAACGACAAGCCGGTTTTCACCCAGATAAAATCTCTCACAACCGGCGCCGACACTTTTGTCGCAACATCGAACGACAACTGGAACGTAGACGGCTTGGCTGGGAACGACAGCATCACCACACTGAACGGCGCTGACGTCGTTCGAGGCAATGCCGGTAACGATACGATCAGCACTGGTGCCGGTGACGATGTCATCACCTTCTCCGGAAGCAAGGACGGCGTAGACGCGGTCGACGGCGGCGAAGGTACCGATCGTGTTCACGCTTTGGCAGACAACACCATAGTTGGCCTCCGCTCGATCAACAACGTCGAGGTCATTTCCGCGAACGGCTTCACGGGAGTGAGCATTGCGGGAAGCACTGGAGCCGATACCCTCAATTTCGCCGCGACGATGCTCGTGGGAATCGTCAAGGTCGATGGGGGTACCGGAAGCGACAACATCACCGGATCCGCTGCCGAAGACACGATACTCGGCGGCGATGGGAATGATACCCTGAACGGCGGAGCGGGAAACGATTGGCTCGATGGCGGCAAGCAGAATGACGTGCTGACCGGCGGCGCCGGAATGGACTCGTTCTTCTTCGACAACGCGAAGACGTCGGGATTCGATCGGATAACCGACTTCGGCACGGGGGACCGGCTACTCCTCAGCCGTGCACTGCGTGACGGTAACGGCGACGGGATCATTACCTTCGGTACTGATGGCATCATCCGACTCGACGGCAGCAGCAGCGGCGACCGCCTGAAGCTCGACGGCGTCGATCCTACCGTCGGCCTTCGGTTCGCCGGCATGGAGAACGGCTATTACGTCTACGCATTGAACGACGGTGGCGTCAGCACGCCGTTGCACGGCTAGGTCTGAAGCAGCGCGCCCAGGTGGGCTTGGGCGCGCCTCGTTCTCAAGCCTGTTCCTTCCGGTGCAACAGCTATGCAGATCCCACCGGCAGTGGTTCGCAGCAAGGTGCGAGATGTCGGCGTCGAGTGGCACTACATCGCGCCTGGCAAGCCGACGCAGAATGGCTTTGTCGAGAGCTTCAACGGTCGCATGCGCGACGAGCTGCTCAACGAGACGCTGTTCTTCACCATCGGTCAGGCCCGCTCGATCCTGGCGCGCTGGGTCGACGACTACAACACCGAGCGGCCGCACTCGTCGCTCGGCTACGCTACTCCGGCAGCCTTCGCTGCCGGGCTCGAACAGCAACGGGCGGGGTTAACCCCGCCCGTTGCTTCACCCGCGCTCATGCGCGACAACCACGGTCGGTCTCTGGTTGCCGCTGGATGAAAGACCGGGGTCACGTCAATCGAACTCTACGGGTAAGCACGCGCAACAGCATCGGACTGGGGTCTGCGGCTGGGTTTCGCCAGTCTGCGCGACCAGGATGCGTCACCGTGACTACTGCCATTCCGCCATCCGACACATGGGCTTCGCTCGTCCATCCGCGCGCATTCGCCTCGCGAAAGCTATCGATCGGACGATCCGCTCCGACCTTCTCACGAACCCAACGACCTGCAGTACCGCCAAGGCACAGGATTGTCTTGACGCCGAGATTTGAGATTACAGCAGCGTGGACGGGCCAGCACTGCGTCATCTGCGACGACTTCTCTGCCGCTAGATCCGCTTCGCCCTTCGAACGGACGAAGCAGACGTTACTCGCCGGAACCTGACGAGGGTCGAGGCCCAGCATGGCGAACATGTGGAGCATTCGAGGCTGCATGCCATGAGTACCAGGCACCTTGCCCTGCCAACTCTCGTCGGCGTAAGCCGACCACTTCCCGGGCAGTGCTTTCCAGTCTGCAAGGTCGCGTGCGATCGTTTCGTTTGCCTGCGTAGCAGGATCCCCTCCGGGGTTCAGTCCCAGTATGTACAGTTCGGAGTGTGCCGCGAAGGCGGCACGTCCGGTGTAGAAAACCGATCCCGAGCGCGCGCGCATCGATTCCGGAAGGTTGTGAAGAGCCTGGTCGATTGCGGCGGCGATCTGAGTGTTCATTGGTCTAATGTTTCCCAATAATTGTAGGCAGGACGTAGGAAAGCCATCTGGCGTATCCGGTCAGGTTTTTGTGGGTCGCGCAGCCGACCACTCGCTCATCAATGCTTGGCGGTGGCTTCGGCGGCGCACATCGTGCGACGCTCGGAACTTTTCGACCGCGTCACTGATGCGCCGCATCTCCCTCAACAGGAGCCGGTCGAGGCGATCTTCGCCACGCCCCGCTGCATCGGCGTAGAGCAGGTTGCTTTCGATAGCCGCTGCTACCGTGTGGATCGGGGCTCCAACTGGATATTCGTCTATCTCGTCGAATCCGGCGCACCAGAATTGCGCTTCGTCGATATCGGTCCAGATCCATGGACGGACAATGCATGACTTCGCAACGCGCTCGAACCCACTACTTCCCGGGAAGTGGAAGCGCACGCTGTTCGGCATCCAGTTCTCTGGCAGCGGGGCGACCTCGGACGCATCATGGACTTCCGTCAGCCATCGGGTCGTAGCGGCGGCGAACGGCCGCACGTCTGCCCAAGTCTCGATGGTTGCAACCTCGTGATCCATATCGTCTGTCAAGCACACGTGGGAGGCATGGCACTCAGCCAAGGCAAAGGACGGCAATCCAGTATCTGCATGCACCGTTATCGCTGCAACGGTCCTGATACCCGCGGTTACCGTGATACTACTTGCCTTTGCGAGGACGTCTTTCGCAACAGTACTGAACGACAGTATTTCGGCGGCAGCGTCTGTAGACACCGCCATTTGGGCTCGTGCCACCGGGATGTAGTTCAACCCGAGGACGTGTGGGACGAGTCCCAGCACATGTGCATGAAAAGGCTGATCCTCAATGTGGCCGACTGCATCTTCGGGCCATTCGCCGACTCTGATCTCACCATCTTCGACATATAGGCCCGAGCCTGCCACGTAGTCAGCGACTGGCCTGAGATCGACCTCGTTGCTGAGCCGTGTGGTCATTGCTTCGGCCAAAGTCAGCAGTTCCTCCAGCCAGCTAGCGGCCGAGCCATCGTTGGAATCCTTCCGGCCGTACAGAGCATCCTCAAGCGTCTGTACAAGCAATGTCTCAGGACGTTGCGAGGTCTCCGTTGCGAAGCCTTCGATAATTGATAGCCAAGCTTCCGGCGTACGGTAAAGCTGCTTGGGAGGCACACCGTTCGAGGCGGTGAAGCGCTGTACGACGCGAATGTAGCTTTCGCCGAACACACGGGTCATCTTGCCGGAGCGGTTCCCATACCGCTTCTTAAGGTCCTTTGTCAGACGCTCAACGCTTACGGATAACCGTGCGAAGACTTCAATTTGGTTCTTTCCGCCCGCGATAAATCGGGTACGAAGTCGCCGCGCCTGCAATTGTGCGAGCGAAATCTGCCCGCGTTCGGAGGAACCCATGCCCGGCATCGGGATTACGTTGTCATCATTTATCATCAGCGTGTCCAAAACTTGCGGCGATCTCGCCGTGCGTAGGAACCCTTCCGGGCACCGTACGAGTGTGCGCAGGTGACAAGTGCGCCATCGTCGGCTGTTACAAGGACCGATCCAGTTATCCGGGCAAGAGCATCGGCCGGAACGCCATCTGCAAGAGCTTCCCAAAAAGCTTCTCGGGATAAGCTTAGCGCCGACAATCCACGGCCCACTGCTACTTCCGTATCAGCTAGGCGGCTAACTAGAGCGACATCCCGTGGTCGCATTCCCCGTTGCTGCATGCGCCGTTTTGCATGTTGGGTCGTGATGAAAAGCATGGCTGGCTTCCTCCTGTCGAGGTTGGTTCTACAGGGTCACTCGCCAACCGGTTATCACAATATGCAGATCAAACTGCAGAGCTACATGTGGTGTAAGATGCAGTGATTGTAGCAAGGGGTCGCCATACCCGCGAGGCACATGATCAGCCGGGCAGTAGTCTTGGCTGATAAGCGTCGAGTAGCCGTCCTCGGTAAAGCTAGTTTGAACCGCCCCGGGTTTGCCGGAGGCCATGGGTTGTGAGTTACGCTGCCATATCGATGATGTCCGCAGAAGCATAATATTGCTCTTCGGCTTCGGCAGGCGGGATGTTGCCGATGGGTTCGAGCAGGCGACGATGGTTGAACCAGTCGACCCATTCGAGAGTGGCATATTCGACGGCTTCGAAGCTGCGCCAAGGTCCTCGCCTGTGGATGACCTCCGCCTTGTAGAGGCCGTTGATTGTCTCGGCCAAAGCGTTGTCGTAGCTGTCGCCGACGCTGCCAACTGATGGCTCTATCCCGGCTTCGGCGAGGCGCTCGGTGTATTTGATGGAGACGTATTGCGACCCACGGTCGCTATGATGGACGAGACCGCTTCGATGGGCCGGCCGGCGGTCATGAAGCGCTTGTTCCAAAGCATCGAGGACGAAGCTGGCATGCGCTGTCCTGCTCGCTCGCCAGCCGACGATGCGTCTCGCGTAAGTGTCGATGACGAAGGCGACATAGACGAACCCCGCCCAGGTAGCGACGTAGGTGAAATCCGACACCCACAGCATGTTCGGCGCCGGCGCGTAGAACCTGCGGTTGACGTGATCCAGCGGGCACGACGCTGCTTTGTCGCTCATCGTCGTGCGAACCGGCTTGCCCCGGATCACGCCCTGTAGACCCATATCGCGCATCAGCCGCTCGATGGTGCAGCGGGCGACCGGGAAGCCCTCGCGCATCATCTGCCGCCAGACCTTGCGGACGCCGTAGACCGCGAAGTTCTCGGCGAACACGCGAGCCACCTCGGGCTTGAGAACCTGATCCCGCTGCGCCCGCGCCGACAGGCGCATTGGATCCTGCCGCTGCGCGACACGCTCGAAATACGTCGATGGGGCGATCGGCAAGACGCGGCAGATCGGCTCGACCCCATAGGCTTTACGGTGATCGTCGATGAAGGCGATCATCGCCGGAACGGGCGGTCGAGCTCCGCCTGGGCAAAATATGCGGATGCCTTGCGGAGGATCTCGTTGGCCTGTCGCAGCTCGCGGACTTCGCGTTCCAGCGCCTTCATCTTGTCGGCAACTTCGGTCGGGACGCCAGCGCGCTTGCCGCTGTTCACCTCCGCCTTCTTTATCCACTCATGCAGCGTCTGCGGAACGCAGCCGATCTTCTCGGCAATGGAAACTACCGCTGCCCATCGCGATGGGTGATCGCGCTCGTGATCCAGCACCATCCGTACCGCTCGCTCGCGGACCTCAGGTGAGAACTTATTCGTCGTCTTGCTCGTCATAGCCCCTTCCTCTCAGGAGTTGGGGCCTCCGACAAACCCGGGGCGGTTCAAGTTTGTCACGGCAGACAGCGTTACGTCGACCCCTTCAAAGTTTCGGGTATTCAACGCATTGCAAATACCTCGAACCGCCGTTCGCTTGAACAAGTAGCGTACCGCTTGTGCCGAAACGTGCAGGCGCCCGGAACGGCTAGAATTGGGACATTCCTGCCATTCCCCGCGGTTCGTGGCACGGCAGGCCTTGTCAGGAGCGGACATTGGGCTTCTACCCGAACGGGACCCCAAAGCGACCGAGGGTTGGGCCGGCTGCGCAAGTCGGTTCGGCTGACTTCCACAGCCTTGAGTATACAACCCAGCGTTTGTGAACCCACTACTCCGCACACGGTAACTTAGGTGATCTGCATCTAAGCCCAAACCTTGGCGCTCTCACTGTCAAAGAACGTGTATTTCGCTTCCGAACCCACCGTCCGCTGATGCTTGGCAAGGAGTCCGTCCATTGCCTTCAGCTTCGCGTCATCAGGCTTGTAGATCCCAAAGTAGAGGTGCTCGACCGAAGAACTGAAAATGGCACGATAGATATGCGCGTCATTCTCATCGGCACTATGTCCATACACGAACATGGTAGCCGGGTTGTCGATGAGCATGTCGTAGCAGTAACGCAGATACGGCACGGAGTTGATCTTACGCATCTTCTGCATGCTTGAACCTTCCGCTACATAGACCGGGAAGCGTCGTCCGGTGGCGATGGCGCCAGTGATCGTCGCTATAACTCCTGATCCGCCATGGACCGCCTTGTGGATTTCGCCGATGGAGTCCTCGAACAAGTGCAGCCCGCCGTGCAGATTGTAGATGTGACAGTGCGCGTCCTCCCGGAACGGTCCGTGGAACGCGCCATTAGTTTTCCCCAAGCCGAAGCCGTCCTTCAAAAAAGACTTCTCCAAGTTTACCCAATAGAGAAGCAGATCGTAGTTGAGCGAGAAGACCGTCTGGAAGTTCGACAGGAAGGCGGAGCTGCTGGCGTATTTGAGGCCAAGATCCTCGCGATGCGCGGGATGCGTCGAGTTCACGGCCTGAACGAGCGCCTCCCGCACCTTCTGCGCATCCGCCTCGATCTCATCGGCGTGGGCAGCGTGTCCGTATGCGCGCTCCACCAGGACGGCGCCTTCGAGGGCTCGAACGACCGCTTCAAAGTCGACCGTGCGCAGTGCGTCGAACAGGGTACGGATCGGCGAACCGGCGACGAGCCCCGACTTGTCCAGCAGGTTGCTGTAGCTGAAGTACTCGGCAGAAAAGCCGTTGCCGATGAGCAGCGCCCGATCTTCGCCGTCCGTGCGGTTCAGGGCCTCCTCGAAATCAATCACGTCAGGCATCGCCATTCCTACTCCATCGACTATCTCAGTCCGGCCGACGCCAAAGGCAATGCCATCACGGCGGCGCAAAGCGCCAACGTGATTTCCGCCGGCCCACTTCGCCACGGCGCAAGCTTTCGGATTCCGGCTTACGGGCTCGACCAACCGAAGGTCGGGCAGGTCTCTTCATTCTGCAGGCGACGTGGGCGCTTGGTCAACTGAGCGCATCATCCTAAAACCGCAAAGCAGTAAAGCACGAACAATTTGCGATCGGACTATACTTTCCATCGACGGACAAACATGAGCGCTTTAGCATTACCGCAACGGCATGCCGCTCGAGGAATCCGCATTGGGAATCACTGTACCGCCATTGACGAAGCAGAAGCCGGATGGGACGACTTACACGCGCCGGGACGATGTCGAAGATGCGCTCGAGCGGCTCGTGGGGCTGCCGCGATCCGATGTCATCGCCGCCCTGAAAATCCGCGATGCACGGTCCGCGCGCTATGTGCAATCGGAGTGCATTGTCCATCTGATGCGCGCCACCCGAACCGACAACAACCAAGATTACTTCGGCGAGCTCTATCGCGAACTGATGCGAAGGATCACGGCCGTGCTGCCGCAGGTCGAAGGGGAGCGCGCGGACACCGCCGAGAACGTGCACGCCGCCGACGCCCGGGATCGCGTCCGCGACCTCTTCAACGAGAAGTTGAGCGTTGATCGTGCGGAGGCGGGTGCCGGTCTCGACTACTTCGAGGTCATGTTCGCCGATGCCATAGCCGCGCTCCGGAAGACAGCCATGAGGCGCGCCACGCGCTCGGCGGCCCGGAGCGAACGCATCGAGGCGGACGACGACAGCAGCGAGCCGTCGCTCGCCGTGGAGCGGGCCGTGGGAAGTCTAGACCTGAAGCAGGAACTGCTTTCCGACGATCCGATTTACCGGTCCCGCGTGATCGCGGCGATACAGACCTTACCAGACAAGCAACGCAGAGTGATTGAGATGATCCTTCAGGAAATGCCGATCGACTCTTCAGACGAGAGTTTGATGACCATCCGCAAGGTGATCGGGGTTTCCTCCGAGAAGACCGTCCGTAACCGGCGTGACGCCGCATACGCCTCGATACGCAAAGCGCTCGGGATCGGAACAGGCGATGAGTGAACGCAACCATTTGGACGACGAAGACGTCCTGCTGGCGTTCGCGGTGGAGCCGGAGCACGACCGCGCGACCCTCGAACGTTACTTGAAATCCCATCCGCATCTGGCCGACGATCTGATCGACCTGTCGCTCGACATGCGGCTCCGGCGGGCGGGCGAAGGCGCCAGCACACCCGTCGACGAGGTCTGGGTCGAGGAATCCTGGGCGGCGTTCCAGGAAACAATGCCCACCAATGCCGGTGCAGCCGTCGTCGATCCTTTCGAGACTGCATCGAGCGGGGATCTCGTCGCGCTCCGTCGGACGCTGGGCGTGCCCAGTGGCGTCATCCAAGGGTTCAGCACGAGGCTGGTGGACATCGCGACGGTGCCGGCGTGGATCGTCGATGCCGTCGCGAGAGGCGTCAGGACCAGTGTCGGCGATCTGCGGGCGTTCATGGCCGCCGAGCCCCGACTGGCGACAGGTCTGAGCTACAAGTCGGATGAAGCCCCCGCTGCAGCCGCCGCCAAGATCACCTTCGAGGCGCTGCTCGTCCAGTGCCGGGTGAAGGACGACAAGCGTCGCGAGCTCCTGGAAGACCGGGACTGAATCGGTGGACGCGGTCGAACTCGCACGTCAGCAGGCCGCCGCGCTCCATGCCCGAGCCGTGTCCGAGGGTGCCGACCCATGGTCGCCGATGGCAATCGTCAATGCGGTCGCCTCGATGCGCGGCCTCGACAACGAGGCCGTCGAGCCGGGCAGCGAGATCCTGGCTGGCGGGCGGGCGCAGTTCGATCCGAAGGGCCGGGCGATCCGCTACGAGGACGCAGGCTCGGACTTCGACAAGGCGTTCCTCATAGGACACGAACTTGGTCACGCAACCCAAGGCGATGACCGCATCGAGCACGTCGCAAAGGACGTGGATCCGACGCGGTCGTCCGAGGCCGCGCCCGTCGGCGAGGATCGTGTCGTCGACTACAGCCGCCGGCAGCGACGCGAGATCCAAATGGACCTCTTCGGACGCGAGCTCATCCTCCCGCGCGTGCGCGCCAAATCCCTCCACCTCGACGGGATGACCGCGACGGAGATCGCCGATAGACTAGGCGCGCCGTTCGAGGTCGTCGCCATGCAGTTGCTCGACGCCTTGCTGCTGCCCGAGATCCAGCCTCCCGCTCCGGACTCGGCCAAGAAGCCGCCGAAGCCCCTGAATCCGGAGCAGGCCGATGCCGCGGGGCATCGCGGCGCGCCCTATCTCCTCGAAGCCGGCCCCGGCACCGGCAAGACCCAGACGCTGGTCGGCCGGGTCGCCGGGCTGGTCGAGGAAGGCGTAGATCCAACGGGTATCCTGGTGCTCACCTTCTCGAACAAGGCCGCGGGCGAGCTTTCCGAGCGGATCGCCGCCATCCATCCTGAGGCGGCGTCGGCGATGTGGATAGGCACCTTTCACGCCTTCGGCCTCGACATCGTCCGCCGCTACCACAAGCAGCTGGGCTTCGCCGCCGAACCCCGCATGATGGATCGCAGCGAGGCGATCGCGATCATGGAGAGGGAATACCTCGCACTCTCACTGACGCACCATCGCGAGATCATGAATCCGGCCAAGCCCCTGAGGGAGATGCTCGGCGCGATCTCGCGGGCCAAGGACGAGGTCGCCGAGCACGAGCGCTTTACCGAACTCGCCCAGGCGATGCTCGACCGCGCCGTGGATCCCGACGCGCGCACGGCGGCGCAGCGGTGCATCGAGGTCGGCCTAGTGTATAGCCGGTACGAGGAGCTGAAGCAGGCGGCCGGCGCGGTCGACTTCGGCGACCTGGTGTCGCTCCCCGTCAAGCTGCTCGACACCGATCCCGAGGCCGTGGCGGTGCTTCGCGGCAAGTACACCCATGTCCTCGTCGACGAATACCAGGACGTGAACCGCAGCAGCGTCAGGCTCCTTCAGCGACTGACCGACGGGGGCAGGAACCTCTGGACCGTCGGTGACGCCCGGCAGGCGATCTACAGGTTCCGCGGCGCGTCGTCCTACAACATGTCGCTGTTCGCGACCGACGACTTCCCGGGCGCCACCGGCGGCAGGCTCCGGCTTAACTACCGGTCGACGCCGGAAATCGTCGATGCCTTCTCGGCCTTCGGGCAGGGCATGCGCGCCGGATCGAACGATGCGTCTCTCGGCGCCGACCGTCCCGCAAGCGGACACAGCCCAGAGCACGTGACGTTCGGCGACAACGACGACGAGGCGGACGCGCTGGCGGACGAAATCGAGCGCCGGTCGGCGAACACCGCGTTCCGGGACCATGCCGTACTCTGCTCGGGCAACGACCGGCTGACCCGCATCGGACGCGAGCTCGAACGGCGCGGCATCCCGGTGCTCTACCTCGGCAACCTGTTCGAGCGGCCCGAGATAAAAGACCTGCTCTCCCTGCTTTCGCTGCTGGTCGACCGCCGCGCGATGGGGCTGGTCCGCAAGCCGACGCTCCCCGGGCTGGCGACCGGGATGACCCTCTCCGGCGCCACGGCTGTCGTCCAGCACCTTGGCAAGACCGATGCGGAACCGCTCGCCTGGACCCAGAGGACGTGGGCGCCACCCGAGCTATCGCCCACGGATGCCACATCGTTTCGGGCTATGATCGCCATGCTCGATGGCTTCGGGATCTCGTCGCGTCCGTGGCCTGTTCTGGCGCGCATTCTCCTCGACCGCACACGCACTGCCGCCTCGATCGCCACCGCGGACGATGTCGCCAGCCGAGCGATGGGGGTGGCGATCTGGCAGTTCATGGGCTTCCTCCGCGCGGAACGCGCAGGTCCCGGCCTGCCGGTCCAGCGCATGCTTGATGGCATCCGCCTTCTCGTGCAGCTCGCCGACGAGCGCGACCTTAGGCAGTTGCCCCAGGCGGCACAGGGCATCGACGCCGTCCGCCTGATGACCATCCACGGCAGCAAGGGACTCGAGTTCCCCGTGGTGCACGTCATGGGGCTCAACAAGAACAGCCTGCCCACATCGTCCGCCACCCGCCGACCTACCTGTCCCGTTCCAGACGGCATGATCACCGGCGGCGAAGGGAACGAGAGCAGCACCATGACGCTCGCCGCGATCGACCACGACCTGGAGCAGGAATGCCTGTTCTACGTCGCCGCCTCACGGGCGAGGGACAGCTTGCTCCTCTATTCGGCGACACGCACCGCGTCGTCCGGGACGGGGTCGCCCCGCAGACGCGACCCGTCGCCCTTCATCGCACGTCTCGGCGTGAGCGCCACGCGTGCCGCGACGCCCCGCACCGAACGAACCGCCGATCCCGAAGACAAGCCGCTGCCCGTCCGCATCGGCCCGCCGATCCGGATCACTACCTCCCAGCTCCACCTCTATTCACGCTGTCGGCGGCGCTACCTCTACACCCATGTTCTGGGCGTGGGCGGAAAGCGGACATCCACGACCATCACCAGCATGCACGACATCGTGCGCTCCGTGATCGAAGACATGGCCGGACGGCAGCCCACCGCCGAATCCGCATCCGAAGCCGTCATCCTGCTGGATCGGCTTTGGTCGGAAGGGCCGCTCTCTGGCGACGAATACGCCATCCACCGCGAGATCGCTGGCTTGCTCGTCCAGCGTTTCGTCGACCTGCGCGCCGGAGGCACCTTGGCGGCCCCCGTAACACTGGAGACGCGCATCGGGGACGACACCCTCATCGCGATCCCCGACGATCTCATAACCAACTCCTCCGGTCAGTGCATCGCCAGGATGGTGAGAACCGGGCATCGGTCCTCGAAGACCGGGGAGGATGTGGCGGACGCCGCCTTCCAGATCGCAGCCGCCGCATCCCTTCCGGGCTGCACCGCCGAGATCATCCATCTCGGTGACGACGATCCCACCACCCGGGTCACGTTCGATCACAAGGGATTGAGCAAGCAGACGGAAAAGCTCTCGAAGGCCTTCACCGCCATCGGCGAAGGCCGGTTCGAGGCCGACCGCTCCGACCGCACATGCCCCTTCTGCCCGGCCTTCTTCACCTGCGGCCCGATCGTGGACGGCAGCCTGCAAAAAAATGCCTGACCGGAATTACCGGTCAGGCCGCGCTGCCGGGATTGACCCTGTGAGACCGACGCAATCACGCCTCGGTCCACGGGAACACAATACACAATGTCCATCACCGAGAGCCACGACATCGACGATGTCGAACTCGCCGTGCAGCAGGATCGCCCGCTGCGCCCCGGCCGCTACCGCGTCTCCTTCGCCCTCGACGGGGTCGACTACAGTCCCATCATCCTCGACGATCCCGTCCCTCTCGGCCGCCAGATCCTGAAGGCTGCAGGGATCAAGGATATCGATGGGCACTCGCTGTTCGTCATCACCCAAGAAAGCGACTTCGAGGACGTCCGCGCTGATGAGGAGGTCGATCTGCGCGATCGCCTCGCTCACCGGTTCATCGCGTTCAGCACGGACCCACTCTACCGCGTCAAGCTCGATGACAGCCGCATCGTCTGGGGCCAGCCAAGCATCCCCGAGACCGTCCTGCGCTCGCTCGCCCGAATCGGCGACGACAAGGCGGTCTTCCTCGAAGTCCGTGGCGGCACCGACAAGCTGATCGAGGTGGGCACCCAGGTCGATCTCACCGCGGAGGGCGTGGAAAGGTTCATCACGGCCAAGGCCAAGACCTCGTACTTCTTCTTCGTCAACGGCCAGCGCTACGAAACCGAGAAGAAGAAGCTCACCGGCGCGCAGATCAAGGCGATGGTGCCCGGCTGGGACGAGACCCACGACCTCGCGCTGGAAGGGCACGGTGACGAACCCGACCGCACGATCGGTGACGACGAGAGCATAAGCCTCTATCCGAAGCACGGCGTGCGCCGCTTCTCGTCAGTGCCCGAGGCGAACTTCGGCTGATGTCCGGGCCCGTCACCATGCAGCTGGAGCAGCTGCGGGAGCGGTTCGGCGGTGCGGACGTCCGGCGGGTGACGAGCGACGTGATGCTCGTCACCGTGCCGAACGTCCGACTGCCGGAGGGGTGGTCGAAACCCTCGACCGCCATCCGCTTCATCATTCCGTCGGGGTATCCCTACGCGCTTCTCGACTGCTTCTGGACCGATGCCGACCTCACCCTGCAGGGCGGCGGCCAGCCCCAGAACACCGGGCTGAACCCGATCCCCGGCGTCACCGAGCCGTTGCTCTGGTTCTCCTGGCACCTGACCGCGCCCTGGAACCCTAACCGCGACACCCTCACCACGTGGATGAACGTGGTGATCAACCGCATGAAGGAAGTACGATGAGCGGCATTCGATTCCCGTCGCCGATCTACGGCCAGCTCGCCGCAACGCTTCTAGACGCCCACGGCGTCGAAAGCTGCGCCATCGCCTATGCCCACTACGTCCCCGGTGCAGACGCGTGGATCGTCGCCGACGCCTCGCCTGTGCCGGACGGCGCCTATGATCGCCGCGACCTCATCTCCGCGGTGCTGAAGGCCGAGTTTCTCCTCGAAGTCGCCAATCGCAGCCGGGTCACCGGTATGGCGGTGATACTCATCCACACCCACCCCGACTGCTCAACGCATCCCACATTCTCAGCGACCGACGACGACGGCGAGGCCCAGCTCGCCCCCTACCTAGTACGACGGGGCGCCCCCGTTCCCCACGTCGCGCTCGTCATCGGCGCAAATGGCTGCCGCGCCCGCCGCCTCGGATCGAATGACGATATCAAGGTGTGGGAGGTCGGCCAACGCCTCGCCCTCCATTCTCCCGGGACGGACGGCGCAGAACTTCAGCGCGAGGACCGACAGGTGCGCGCGTTCGGCGAACCCGGCCAGCGACGTCTGAAAAGCCTTCGCTATGGCGTCATCGGTGCCGGGGGCACGGGTTCGCTGGCCTGCCAGCAGCTCGCCCACCTCGGCGCGATGGACGTCACCGTCATCGACCCGGACGACGTTGAGATCACCAACCTCAACCGATTGGTGGGTTCAAGCCCCGGCGATGTCGGCACGCCCAAGGTCAATGTCGCGGCCAGGATGATCTGGGCCGTCAACCCCGAGGCCCGCGTCAGTGCGCTCCAAGCAGACATCGTCGACGCGCATGTCGCCGACCTCCTTCCCACCTTCGACTTCGTGCTTCTCTGCACGGATTCGCACGCCAGCAGGGCCGTCGTGAACCAGGCCGCGCACCAGTATCTGGTGCCGGTGATCGACATGGGGGTCAGCATCACGGCCGCCGACAGTGTCATCACGCACGTCACCGGACGCGTTCAGATGATCGCGCCGGGCCTGCCCTGCCTCACCTGCACCGGCGCGCTAGACGGCAAGGCCATCCTTCGCGAGCTCCAGACGCCAGAGCAGCGCGCCGCCGATCCGTACGTGCAGGGTGTCCGCGAACCCCAGCCCGCCGTCATCTCGATCAACTCGACCGTCACCTCGCTGGCGCTCACCATGCTGCTGGGAGCCGTCACGCCCGTGCCGACACGTCCGCGCCACCTCACGTATGATGGGCTGCGCGGGCGGGTGAGCGAAATGGCTGCGGCTAGCCACCCTGAATGCATCGTCTGTTCGGATTACGGAGCAAGCGCGAAGGGGGCCGCGTGGCCACTGCCCGTTCGTAAGGCGTCTGCGAAAGGAGACGAGACATGAGAGCGCCCGCAAGATGGCTAAACCTCGTCGGCGAGGCTGAATACCGTGACGAGGCGGAAGCCCAACTGGCCAAGCCTGGCGATGCCGTATTGGTGGTCCGAGGACGCACACGCTCGGTGGTCATGGCCTGCCCCGACGGCTGCGGCGAGACCCTCGTGGTCAACATCGATCCCCGCGCTGGCAAAGCATGGCGCATCGACACCCGTGGCGAGGGCCTAACCTTGTATCCGTCCGTCTGGCGTGACGGCGGGTGCGAAAGTCACTTCATCGTGTGGCGCGGTTTCCTGATCTGGTGCGACCGCTTAACCGTCGGGAACAGCGAACCGCGATATGATCCCTCGATCGAAGAATCAGTTCTATCGGCAATGGACGTATCTACGCCTCTCACCGCTGCAGCCATAGCAGACGCGATCGATGAAATCGTGTGGGACGTTAATCGCGCCGCGAATCGTTTGGTTCATCGTGGTCTCGCCCGTAGCTGGAATGAAGACGCGACGTGGTTCTTCGTCCGTGTCGGTGATCGGACAAACGGAGGTACTTGCGAATGATCGAACGCGAAGTTTCGATTATTCTGCGCCGGTCTGCTTTCGTCGGGACGGCATAGTGGCCGAGCGCGCGGCGGAATAGACGACCGCTTTTCGCCGCGCGCTGCCCGCAAGCTAATAGGCCGTGCTCTTGATTTATGGCTCGCCTGCAAGTTGCACAACCGAGCGACAGCTTCTGGGATGAACACTCGATAAGCCTAACAGCCGAGAATTGAGCGACCGGTCGGTTTGCGCAACCTGAACGGCAGGTTCCGACAAAAGCTGACGCTTACGTAATGAGCTTGAGGTCTTAAGTTGGTCGAGAGCCGCTATCGCGGAAAACGGTGGGAAGCGGACACTCGCGCGATCGCAAAATTCGGGTCCGCTAGGGTAAAAAGCGAACCCGTGTTGGACAGATCATGCAGGAAAATGAATCCCGCATAATTTGTTGCCGTCTGGGTCGCGAAAATAGGCAAGTTCGACTGTTCCCAGCGATGCCGTATTGCGCGGGCCGGGCGGGGCTTCGATCGAGGTCCCGCCGTTGGCGACCGCGGTATCATGAAGCTGCTTCACTTGTTCAGGCGAGTTGCACGAAAAGGCGACGGTGCTGCCGTTGGCGACGCTTGCCGGTTCGTCGTTAATTGGCTGGCTGACGATGAAGTTGGTTCCGTTGCCATTATTATAGATCAGCCGCGTATGGCCGCTGTCGGCGATGTTCCGCGCCCCTTCGCCTGCCCCCAAAGTGGCGAGCACCGTGTCGTAGAAGCGCTTTGACCGTTCAATGTCGTTCGATCCGACCATGGTGTGAAAAAGCATCCGGCCTCTCCTTGGGGCTGATCGACTTCCGATCGCCACTAGCCTTCTAACCTAACCGGCCCATAGGACGCGGTCACCCCCGGGTCGTCGAATGTCCACAATTGGTCGGCATAGGCCCCCGAGCAATACCAGACCGTCATACCCGCAAGCGTTCTTCCGATGGCCGATCTGGCCATTGGAGAACGATCATGGAGATGCCTGAAACCGAGTGCACCGTCACAAAGCGGCAAGTCTGGAATGCCGGAAGAACCGTCGGTGCGAAGCGTGCCCTCAAACCGAAGCAGATTTGGGAGATTCGGTTCTATCTCAATCAGCGTCGACGCCTGCGAGATCGGGCGCTGTTCGATCTGGCGATCGACAGCAAACTCCGAGGCTGCGACTTGGTGCAGATGAGAATTGGCGACCTTGTCAGCGGTGGGCAAGTCCGAACGCGAGCGATTGTCATGCAGCAGAAAACAGGCCGACCTGTTCAGTTCGAGCTGCTTCCCGATGCTCGCGCCAGCCTGCTGGCCTGGCTCGAACGGCGGGGCGGCACGGTGGATGACTACGTCTTCCCCAGCAGGATCAATCGTGACGGCCATCTCAGCACTCGCCAGTACGCCCGGCTTGTTGACGAATGGGTCACAGCGGTCGGTCTGATGCGAAGTGAATATGGCACGCACTCGCTCCGCCGAACAAAGGCATCGATCATCTACAGGGCAAGCAATCTGCGAGCTGTCCGTAAGCGTCCGGTCACCACCGTGAGGCAGAGAAGCGGTTCGTCACGGTCAGGTCGTTCCGATTGCCGACGTGGCTTTCTGATGGCATCTCTGCTCAATGGGCAGAAGAAAGCAGGAGCGGAGAAAGGCAGCCGAACAGCGCTGGCCGCTGCTTTCAAATCTGATGGCTTGCTACTTCAATCAGGATTTCGACATTCTGTACGGGTCGCTCGATGGAGCCATTGCGGCTGCCGCACGAGACGGGTCGCTTTATCATCGTCGCGCGGTTCTGAAGGAATGGCGCGACTGGAACCTGTCCGAAGGCACAGCCGACGACATCAGGCCGATCTTGGACGACAGCTTCTCGATCGACATTTGGTTCAAACGGCCAATCGACGCCCGTAATCTTATGAACCAGATCTACGATCGGTTGATCGAGGGTGTCAGGGCCGAGACGCGTCACGAGTCCTAGACTGTCTTGTTGAAGCACCATGGCGCGAGTTCGCCGATGCGGTTGGCGGGGTGCCCGTCGGCGATACGGGTGAGCACGTCGCGCAGCCAGGCTTGGGGGTCGACGAAGTTGAGCCGGGCGCTCTGGATGAGCGTGTAGATCGCCGCTGCCCGCTTGCCGCCCTTGTCCGAGCCAGCGAACAGATAGTTCTTGCGGCCGAGTGCCACGGGGCGGAGGCAGTTCTCGGCGCGGTTGTTGTCCGCCTCGAGCCGCGCGTCGTCGCAGAAGCGGGTCAGCGCCTCGCGCCGCTTTACCGCATAGCGGATGGCGTCTGCCAGTGCGCCCTTGCCCGAGATGCGGCGCATGGTGTCCTCGGCCCAGTTGAAGAAGCCGTCCACGCCGACCCTGACGACCTGCCGGCGCTCGAGCCGGTCCTCCAGCGGCAGCCCGCGTCCCAGCTCCTCCGCCTCGTACATCAGGTCGATCATGCTGACGCCGGTGCGGGCCGTGGTCGAACCGGTTCCCTTCCACACGTCGTAGATCTTGCGGCGGACGTGCGCCCAGCACGCCACCTCGATGATGGGGCCGGGCTGCCGGCGTCCATCGTACAGCTGCTCGTAACCCGCATAGCCATCGGCCTGCAGAAACCCGCTGAAGCCGGCGAGGTGCGCGCGCGGTCGCTCGCCCTTGCGGTCGGGCGTGTAGAAGTAGGCCGCTGCCGGTGGGCCGATGCCCTGCCAGCCCCGGTCATCGCGGGCGTAGACCCAGAGCCTGCCCGTCTTGGTCTTGCCGCTACCCGGCGCCAGCACCGGAACGGGCGTGTCGTCGGTGTGGATTTTGTCGGCCGCGAACACGTGTTGGCGGATGTGCTCGACCAGCGGCTGGAGCAGCCAGCTGACCTGGCCCACCCAGTCCGCCATGGTCGAGCGGTCGAGGTCGACGCCCTCGCGGGCGTAGATCTCCGCCTGCCGGTACAAAGGCAGATGGTCGGCGTATTTGGACACCAGCACGTGGGCGAGCAGGCCGGGTCCGGCCTTGCCGCGGGGAATGGGCAGCGCCGGAGCCGGTGCCTGGGTGATGGCGTCGCAACGCTGGCAGGCGAGCTTGGGGCGGACGTGGCGCACGACCTGAAAGCGGCCGGGCACATACTCCAGCACTTCGGTCACGTCCTCGCCCAGCGCCGACATGGTGCCACCACACGCACCGCAGCCGTCCGCGTGCGGGGCGGCGTGGACGACCTCGTGGCGCGGCAGGTGGTCGGGCAGCGGCAGGCGCTTGGGCTTGCGCTTTTCGCGAGCAGGCGGCGCGACGCTCGCGTCAGCGGACGCGCTGGTTGCCTCGGCCTCGACCGTCTCCAGTTCCTCCAGCCGCAGCTCCAACTGCTCGATCTCGCGGGTGAGCCGCTCAGACGACTGACCGAACTGCATGCGCCTGAGCCGCGCCAGCTGGACCTTGAGCTTCTCGATCTCCAGCGCCGTCAGCTGGATGGTCGCCCTGGCCGCGCGAAGCTCGGCTGCGGTGCTGGCCAGCTCCGCCGCGGTGGTGGCGAGCTCCCCAGCAGTGGTCTCGCGAGCCTGTTCGAACGTCGCCAACCGATCCTGCAACGCCTGTGCGAAGGAGCGCAGTTCGTCCGGGTCGGAGGGGAGATCGACCATCGCCAGCGACATGGCCCATCCTACCACCGGCCCGACTCAGGCCAAGCGAAAAGGACGGAAGCGCCGTTCAGACGAGGGTCGGCGCGGTCACTGGCGCCGGTGCCACGGTGCGCCGCCAGTCGATGCCCTCGATGAGCAGCGCCAGTTGCGCGGGGCTGAGCACGATGCCGCCGTCGACCAGCGGAGGCCACACGAACCGGCCCTTCTCCAGCCGTTTGGCGAACAGGCACATGCCCGAACCGTCCCAGTACAGCGCCTTGAGATAGTCGCCGCGCTTGCCCCGGAACAGGAACAGGTGACCCGAGTACGGGTCGGCGCCCAGCACCTGGCTGGCAAGCGCCGTCAGCCCGTCAAAGCCCTTCTGCATGCTGACCGGCCGGCAGGCGAGATACACCTTGGTGCCCGGTGCCAGCGCTATCATGACGCATGCACCAGCGCCCGCAGCACGCGGGCGAGCGCCTTCTCGTTGACGTAGCTGTCGACGGACAGCCGAACACCGTTGGCCAAGTCGATGTCGATGGCGCCCGGCCGATTACCGGGATGTGGGCGAACCAGGTCTTTTGCCGGTGCCACAGGTGATGACGGCTTGGCGGGCGCCCGTGCGGGTGTGGCCGGTGTCAGCGTCGTGCCCGGCTCGGCGGGCGCGTCCGTCACCACGCCGTACGGAATGAACTGCAACGGCTCGCTGGCGATGCGCTGCGCCTCACGCCGCGTCTTGCGCCAGCCATGAATGAGACTGGCCGATATGCCCAGCCGGCGCGATACGCCGACAACCGTGGCGCCCGGCTCGTCACACTGCGCCAGCACCGCCGCGCGCTCCTCGTCCGAGTACCGCCGGCGACGCTCGACCCGGGTGATAACCTCCATGCGCCCCATCCGCACTCTCCTTACGGAGTGCGAAAGGTCACTCCTGAGAGCTGACCGCCTCGCGCAGCTGCGCCGCGCCGGCAACACGCGTCAGATCAGACACTTACAGCTGTCCAGATCCTGCTCGGCCATAGCAAGATCGAGAACACGGTCCGCTATCTCGGCATCGATGTGGAAGACGCACTTGCCCTCGCCGAGACCACCGAGATTTGACCTGTCGGCTCCTCGCTCGGGCGAGGGGCCGCCCTTACGGCGCATGGGACAAAACAGCCAAATACGGGGCCTCGCCGAACGGCGGGTTCAACTGTGAGCTGCCGTCCGCCGCTGTCCCGAAAACGATGGTATTTCGGGATTATGGAAGTAGATCGGTTAGCCGGTTCCACCTGAGACATCAGGAGCCACTTTGGGGTCCGGGTCCTGCGCCTTGCCGGTCGCGGGTGCCACCTTCTGGCTCGGCATAGCGGTGAGATAAGCAACGATCGCATCGACGTCCTTCTCGGCCACTGGCGCCTTATACACCTCACGCATCTTGGTGACGGTCGCCTTCCACTGATCCGCCGATAGCGCAGGCTGGGTCAGCGCCATGCTGGCTGAGTGGCACGAGGTGCAATTGGCATTGATGACGTCGGCGTGCGGACCGTCGGGGTAGGTCGCGTCGTCGGCCGGCAGGTCGACGCTGGTCGAGGCAAGCGAGAAGCCGCGCGCTGACACGCTGGCGGCCGGTGCCGGCTCAGACATCTCGGAGATCGGAACGGGCGCCTTGCGGCTGCTCGGCGCGCCGATCGAGACGAGGATGATGCCGGTCAGGCCGATCAGGCCAGCAGCCATCATGCCGGGAGACGGAGTCTTCATGATTTGCTCGCCTCAGGCCGCGATGATGGTGGTGGTTTCAATGTTGCCGCGCATGAACCCGCCGGGATTCCAGATCGGCTTCATCGGCTGAGCGACACCGTTGGTGTTCCAGCAGCGCACCATGATGGGGTTAGGCCCGCGTCTCAGCGGCACCCGCCCGTCCCAGCGCCGGAAGCTGTACCTGCCCTCGTCCGCTCCGAGCGTCGTCCTGTACCAGGTGCGGCCACCGTCCGACGACACATCGACCTTGGCGACGCCGCAATCGCCGCCCATTGCGATGCCGCCGACCGGGATCGACGCTTCATAGGCGATCGCCTGACCATCGGGCAGGCTGGTCATCCAGCTACGCGGGATCATGCGATTGATCGGTACGGTCGGGAAGTCCTTGGCACCGGGCGCGACATTCGCGCCGGGTGTCGCGGGGATCTTGTAGGCCTTGGCCATCCAATACTGGTCGTCAGGGCCGGGCAGTACCTCGATCGCGTTCAGCATCTTGACCCAATAGGTCGAGTACCAGCCCGGCACGATCAGCCGGCAGGGAAAGCCGTTGAGGAGCGGCAGTTGCTCGCCGTTCATGCCGAAGGCGATCATGACCTCGCCGTCGCGGGCATGGTCGATGTCGAGTGCCTTCTCGAAGTCAGGAGCGCCCGCCACGACCGGCTGATCGAGAGCGCCGAAGCGCACCTGCACCGCGCCTGCCTTGACCCCGGCGAGGTCGAGCACGTCGCGCAGGCGAACGCCGAGCCACTTGGCGTTGCCCATCGCGCCATTGCCCCATTGCGCGCCGGCGACGCGCGGCTGGAACAGCCCGCGGCTGTTGCCCGAGCACTGGTTCACCGCCGCCATCTCGACCCGTGGAAGGCGCAGCAGCTGAGCGAGGCTGATCGACAGCGGCCGATTGACGTGGCCGAAGACGTTGAGGCGGAAAGTCTCGACATCGATCGAGGTCGGGATATCGGCCCAGTGCCAGCGGACGAAGAACTGGTCGTTGGGCGTGAACACCGACTTGTCGAAGACCTCCATCGGCGTCTCCAGCAAGGGTGGATGGACGCGCTGGAGGATCATGCTGCCCTTGCCGGGAAAGGCGCTGGTCATCGGCCGCTCGGCATTGCCGCCGGGCAGCTTCAGGTCGACGAGCTGCTGCGCCAGCGCAGGCGCGGCGGCAAGGCCGGCGGTACCGAGCGCGGCATGCCTGAGAAAGCGGCGACGGCTGGTCTCACTCGCCAGCCCGGCGTCGAAATTGTCCATGACAAGGCTCTCCTGTGGCCAGTCACGCTGGCGGATCGAAGGGGCGTTCTGCAAGTGATCGGACCGACTGATCCGACCATCATGGCGGATCAGTTCGGGGTGGCGATGCAGGGCGAGACGAACAGGTTGCCCCGCCATGCACCGGCTAGCGTCTTGGCACCGACCAGCAGCCACATCGCCGCGAGCGCAACCGTCAGCACCGTGCCGACGATACCGAAAAACATAAGGTTCAGCGTCGTGCCGAGGCGGAAGGTGGCGACGGTGTAGACGCCGAGCGGGAAGGTGTAGCCCCACCAGCCGAGGTTGAACGGCACGCCCGCGCGCCAGTAGCGGATGGTGATAAGCGTCGCGAGCGCCAGCCACCACAGGCCGAAACCCCACAGGCAGAGCCCGGCGACAACGCCGATCCCCTGCGCGACGGTGCCGACGCCGGCTAGCCCGTGCGCGGTGAGGATCGCCGGCGCATCCGCGCCGAGCACCAGCATGCCCAGAGCACCCGTGCCGATTGGCCCCAGCGCCAGCCAGGAAGATGCCGCCATGCTTTCATGCGGCAACTTGTGGAGTGCCATGCGCAGGATGAGGATGGCGAGGATGCCAAACGCGATCGGCACCGAATAGGCCCACAGCACATAGGAGGTCGCGAGCGTCACTATCTGCGCGTGGGGATCGGTTAGATGCGGCGCGAGCAGCCCGCCGCTGGCGCCCGCCACTTCGGCAGCGACGACCGGCAGCAGCCATACGGCGGTCATGCCGTCCAGGCTGTGCTCGTGGCGGGTAAACATCAGGTAGGGGATCAACACGCCGCAGGCGAGCGACATGGCGACGTCGATCCACCACAGGACGTGTGTGACCGGCACGATGCCGTCTCCGAACCGCGTGATGCCGAAGGCGAGACAGCCGTTGATGATTGTCGCCAGACCCATCGGGATGGTCCCGATGAACATCGACACGGTGTTGTGCCCGAAGATGCGCCGTGCCTCGTGCCCGAACATCGCCCAGCGCGCGCCATAGAGCCCGGTAAACAGCGCGAAGAGCGCGATGTTGAAGAACCACAACACCTCGCCGACTGGCTTCAGCGAGGGTCCAATGCCGGGTACTTGCGGCAGCGCGAGGGCAAGGATGCCCGTGCCCATCGTCGCGGCGAACCAGTTGGGGGTGAACTGGCGGATCATCTCGCGGGGGTGATCGAGCCGGCTGAGCGGCTTGAGGCCGCTGAGAACGGAGTGCGTGTCGGCAGTCATGCGACCTGCTCCTTGATAAGATCCGTCAGCGCGTCGGCCGCGCGGGTGCGATAGCGTTCCTTGTGGCGCAGCGCGTGAAAGGCGCGGTCGGGCAGCCCGAGCGGCAGCTCGACCAGATCGCCGGCCTTGAGCGCGCGCGCGACGACCAATCGCGACAAGACGGCAACGCCGGCACCGGCCTCGACCGCGGTGCGCACCGCCTCGTTGGACGGCAGCGTCATCGCTACCGTCAGCTGGGCCGGATCAAACCCGCGCGTTCGCAGCACGTCCTCGAAGGTCGAGCGCGTACCCGATCCCTGCTCACGGACGATCCAGCGTGCAGTGCGCAGCCAGTCCTCGTCGATACGTTCGGCTTCCTCGCGGCCGACCAGCACCATCGGGTCACGCCCGACCTTCCAGTGGGCAAGCGCCGGTTCGTCCACCTCGCCCTCGACAAAGCCGAGTTCCGCCGCGCCGCTCAGCACCTGCGCTGCCGCGCCCTCGGTGTTGTCGATCGCCAGCTCGACCGCAATCTGCGGGTGGCGTTCGTGGAAGGCGGTGAGCTTTGCCGGCAACCAATAGCTGGCGATCGTTTGGCTGGCGACGATCCGCAACGAACCACGCGCAAGCCCGGCATAGTCCGCCAGCATCGTCTCGGCATGCGCTGCCCGCCCCAGCACCGCGCGCGCTTCCTCCAGAAAGCCGCGGCCCGCCTCGGTCAGCTGGATGCCACGCCCGACGCGGTGGAACAGCGGAACGCCGTAGCGCGCTTCGAGGGCCGCAACCGCGCCGGAGGCAGCAGACTGCGTGACGTTCAGCGCCTCCGCTGCCTTGGTGACGTGTTCGCGCTCCGCGACACCGACGAATATTCTGAGCTGCTCCAAAGTCATGCAGCATATATCGCGTACTTAGATCGATACGACCAACCGTTTGATATGGTCATTCCAATCTGGATATCGGAATGATCGGCAGCCTTTCGTCTGCGATGGTCTCGAAGACTTGAAGCGTTACGCGTGCCCGCGACGTTTGATCGTCCATGACCGATATGATCGAGCGCAGTTCTGATCCCTACAATGCCGAGCCGACGCCCGGTGCGTTGATCGAGCGGTTTCTGACGCCGCAGGCGCTGTTCTACGTGCGCAGCCACGGGCCGGTGCCGGATCTGCCCGCCAATCATCGGATCGAGGTGAGCGGGAGGGGCATGGCGAGCCGCTTCTTCTCGGTGCAGGAACTGAAGAGCACGTTTGCCACGCGCACGGTAACGGCGGTTCTCCAGTGCGCCGGCAACCGGCGTACCGATCTCCAGCAGGTCGCCAACACCTCCGGCGATCCGTGGGACGTAGGCGCGATCGGCAATGCGGAGTGGACCGGCGTACGCTTGGCCGATGTGCTCGATGCGGTCGGCGCGCCGGATGCGTCCGAGCTGTTCGTGGCGTTCACCGGCGCGGACGAGGTGGACGTGGAGGGTGAAGAAGCCTTGTTCGGGGTATCGATCGCCATGAGCAAGGCGCGGGAGCCCGACGTACTCCTCGCCTGGGCGATGAATGGCGAGCCGCTGACGCCCGAACATGGCGCCCCGCTCCGCATGGTGGTGCCTGGCTATGCCGGGGTCCGCAGCGCCAAATGGCTGACACGGATCGAGGTGCGTGAAACGCCCTCCGAGGCACCGATCCAGGCGCATGACTACAAGCTCTTCCCCGCCGCTGTGACGAGCGACACCGTCGACTGGAGCCAGGGTCTGACGATCAATGCTATGCCGCTCAACGCCGCGATCTGCTCGCCCGGTGCGGGCGAGAGCTGGCCGCCGGAGAGGTGCGGATTGAGGGATATGCCATTGCCTATGACCGCCGTATTTCTCGGATCGAAGTGTCGGTGAACGGCGGTCGCGACTGGCAACAGGCGACCTTCGCCGATGATCCGGAGACGCGCTGGGGCTGGCGGCGCTGGATCCTTGACGCCACACTTGCCAAGGGACGCCAGCACCTTGTCGCCCGTGCCTTCGACGAGACCGGGCAGGGACAGCCCGAGCGGCCGGATACGATGTGGAATTTCGCCGGCTATCTGTGCACCGCCTGGCATCACGTTCACGTGCTGGTCGAATGATCGAAGCATCAGCGGCACCGGACGTCGCTTTCTGGATCGATGCGATTGGCCGGCTGGTGGTGGCGACCTCGGCCGGGATGGTGCTCGGCTGGGAACGCTCGCGTGAGAACCGGCAGATCATGGGCCTGCGGACGCTGGGTCTGGTCGGTCTGGCGAGTTGCATCGCCGTTCAGGCGATCGTGCATAGTGGCTTGCCGAACGTGAACGCCGATGCCGCAGGACGGGCGATGCAGGGCATTCTGTCCGGCGTCGGCTTCATCGGTGCCGGTGCGGTGCTGCGGGTCGGCCAGGGTCAGGAAGTGCATGGATTGGCGACCGCCGCGTGCATCTGGGTGACAGCCACGATCGGCGCGGCAGCAGGGTTGGCGGTGTGGCCGCTCATCATCGGCGGGGTGAGCCTTGCAATGCTCGTCCTGTTCGTCGGCGCGCCGCTGGAACGCCGCATCCGCGAGCGAGCCCGTCTGACGCCGGCCGAGACCGACAGGAAGGATGTCGAGCGCAAGCCGTGATCGCGCTGGACCGCCCGGTGCCCGTCGGCGCCGGGAGGCGGCAAGGCGCTATCAGGACACAAGCGCGGCATCTGCCTGACGCCGGACTTCATCGGCGATCGGATGCAGTTCGGCCGCGGGTCGCTCGCCCACCACACTATAGCCGATCCCGTCGACCGCCCATGTGACCCGGCCCATGGTCCCGCTGGACGTGCTGGTCATGCTCGCGGTCTTGTCGATCTGCATGGGCCTCGTCAGCACCGCAAGTTTCGACGCTTGCGGTCCGTCGTAGAGGAGCAGTGCCGCAGGGCCGTGGGGCGTCGCGACCAGTCGCCCCCCGCCATAGCGATAGCCGGCCGTGCTGAGGTCCGGGATCGTGACGCGCTCACCCAATCGAGCGGAGGTCCATCGGATCAGCATGGCGCGCTGGTCGGGGCCGATCTCCGCCGGTCGTATCCGGTCGGCGGCATAGACACGGAAATTATCACTCGCCTCGTTGGCCAGCGCCGCGATGCCCGCGCGGGGTTCGCCGCTCCACCGCGCGCTCGACCAGCCACCGCCAAACCCCAATGCCAGCAGAAGTGACGCGGCGATGGCGAGCTGCCAACGCGGTTGCCGTTGCCGTCCCCTGATCGCTGCCACGCGCATCGTCGCCGGGATCGGTTCATCCGCGACGGGGGCGAACAGGGATGCAAGGGCTCGCGCCTGCTCCGCCTGCTCTCGCACACGGGCATGCACGTCCGGCTGGCCTCCAAGATAGGCGTCGACCAGGCGCTGCCGCTCGGGCGACAGCCTGCCATCGATCCATGCGGCCAGATCGTCCTCGCCGATCGGGCTGGTCATTGCACGCTCCTCAATCGCGGCCGTTCACCCTCCCGGAGGAGGGTCGCCAGACGGTCGCGCCCCCGCGATATGCGCGACATTACCGTGCCCAGCGGCACGCCGACTACGGCAGCGACCTCCGCATAGGGCAGGCCCTCGACCGAGACCAGGAGCAGCACCGTTCGCTGTTCTTCAGGCAACGCATCAAGCGCGCGCAGCAGGTCGCGGTGGTGCAGGCCTGTGTCCTGATCGGCCGGGCGGCCGAGCGCGGCGTCGTCCACGAGGTGGAGCGGAACCGCCGTACCTCGCCGGCTATGCTGCCGCTGATGATCGACCAACAAATTGTGCAGGATCGCATAGACCCACGGGCGGACCTCCGCACCCCGTCGCTGTCGCCAGCGCCCGACCGCGCGCTCCAGGCAATCCTGCACCACGTCATCCGCCATCACCCGGTCGCGCAACCACGACCGGGCATAGCGGCGCAGCCCGGGGATCAGCGGTTCGATCGCGGCGGCAAGCGGGTCCATCTCAGTCGCGCTGCACCTGCACGATGCGCCCCGGCGCGCCGTTCACCACCTCCGCAACCGCCAGAAAGCGCCGGGGTGTCGCGGTGCTGCCCTGAACGATCTGGCGGATCGGACCCGATGCGTTGACGATCGCCGCACCTGCCGGGTTGCTCATGAAGTTCGCAAGCGGCTCTACAGCGCCGCTGCCGTCCGCATTGGCGGTCAGTACGAGCATGTAAGGCTTCTTGGGCTGCAAACCGGTAACGGCACTCTGCACGACCTGAATGATGCCCTGGTCGAAGAGGGTGATGCTGCTTGCCGTACCTTTGCCGCCAATCGGCCCCATGGTCAGATGCAGCGCCTTGCCCGCTGTGCCGAGCGGCTGGAGATTGTCGGTGCCGGGGCCTGTCGGAACTGCGTTCGACACATAGGCGATCGCCTGCGGTGCCTGTCCGACCGGCACGGTAGCGACGACCGTGTTGCCGGCAGTGTCGATCGCGGCCAGCTCATCGGAATTCTCTAGCCCGACATAAACGCGCCGGCCGTCGCCCGATGGCCAAACACCGTGCGGCATCTTGCCGACCGGAATTGTTGCCACCGGCGTGAAGTCGGACGTGCGGAACACCTTGACCACATTCTCTCCGCCGACCGTCACATACGCGAACTGCCCCTTGGCCGTGCGGGCGAAATTGACATGGTTCGTGATAGGCCCGGTATCCAGCACCTTCAGGATCGCGAAGGGTGGCCGAGCATCGAATGCGACCGTCTTGCCGATGTCCTTCAGCGTAAACCACACTTGCTTGCCGTCCGGCGTCGCGGCGATGTTGGGGCAGAAGGGGCTTGGCTGCGCCACCTGTCCGACCTGCGCGTGGGTCGCGACATCGAACACAGCCAATACCGGATTGAACGAAGAGCAGACATAGCCGTACCGGCCATCGGGAGAGAAGATCGTCATGCCCGGACCACCGGGCGTCTTGATGCGCCCCGTCTCCTTGTACGTCGTGGGGTCGAGCACGGCGATATAATCCTCGCCGCGGACCGTGACCCACACCTCCTTGCCGTCCGGCGTGAAGAACGCCTCGTGCGGACTGCGCCCGACATAGGTCGTGTGCTTGACGGTGTTGGTGGCGGTGTCGATCCACGACACGGCGTTCGATCCGATCGACACGACCGCCAAGGTCTTCCCGTCCGGCGAGAAGCCCAGGCCGTGAACCAGCACCTGTCCCTTGTAGAGCGGGGAGAAGTTCATCGGCTGGGGATCGCCGAGTTTGATGACGCCGAGCAGCCGGTTGTCGGCCGGGTCGGTCACCGACACCGTGTTGGAGAATTGTTCAGACGCATAGACGCGGTCGCGGTGGCTGACGGGCATGTCCTTAGCGTTCCACGGCGCCTGCTGGGCCATGGCGAGGCCCGGTGCGGCGCTCATCAGCAAGGCGGCCGAGCGCAGGATGGTCCGGATCATGTCAGTGCTCCATAGGGCTATGGTGGTCGCCGCCCTGCGTCGGGGCTGGCGTCGAAGGCGGTAGCGGCTGGCCGATCGCCAGCTTCATGGCGGCGATCTCCTGCTGCTGATCGATGATGATTTCCTGCGCGATGCGCTTGAGCTGCTCGTTATGGCCGTAGCGCAGCTCCGCCACCGCCATATCGATGGCACCCTGATGATGCGGAAGCATCATCGCCACGAAGTCGCGGTCGACGTCACCGGACGGCTTGACCATCATGCCCGCCATCATCCGGTCCATCGCGGCAGACACCATGCTGGCGTAGCCATCGGCAGGGGCGGCCGCGGCTGCGCCGGTGAGCAGGGCTAAAGCAGTCAGACCCAGCATCCAGTTTCGTCTATGCATAAGCCTCCGGCGCATCGGTCTCGAAAGCGTAGACGATGCTCGTCGGGGTTTATTCCATGGGCGAGCCAATTATTTATCTTCACCAAAACAACGGTCTCATCGTGACCCTGCCGTGGTTGACCAGGTCGCCGTCGGACAGCATATGCTCGGGCACGGCGATGGATTTCCGCCGGGCCATTCGGCCGAACCGCCCTCGCAAGGGCCGATGATTCCTACCAGGCGCCGCAAGGCAGCAAGGAGGAATCGTGCACGCGACGTTTCGCAATCTCTACGACCAGTTCAACATGGCAGCGTTCATTCGCGAGCGCCGCACCCATGCCATGTCGGTGCTGCGGTGGACTTTGATTCTGGTCCCGATGGCCGCAGCGGTGGGAACGCTCTGCGCGGCCTTCTTGTGGAGCCTCGATGCCGTAACCCGGCTTCGCTATGCCTTTCCCTGGCTGCTCTACCTGCTGCCGATCGGCGGGTTCTTGGTCGGACTGCTCTACCATCTGACAGGGCGTTCGGTCGAAGGCGGCAACAACCTCATCGTCGAGCAAATCCACGAACCGGGGGGCGGTGTGCCGCTGCGCATGGCCCCGCTCATCCTCTTCGGCACGGTCGTGACGCACCTGTTCGGGGGATCGGCGGGGCGTGAAGGCACCGCCGTGCAATTGGGCGGCAGTCTTTCCAGCGGGTTTGGGCGCGCCCTCAAGCTGGATGCGGAAGCGACACGCACCCTCCTTATGACCGGAATCGCGGCGGGCTTCGGCGCGGTCTTCGGGACGCCGATCGCGGGCGCGGTCTTTGCACTGGAGGTTCTGGCGATCGGCCGGGTCGAGTATCGCGCGCTAGTACCGTGCCTAGTCGCGGCACTGGTGGGTGACTGGACCTGTCTTGCCTGGGGCATTCATCACGGCGCCTACCATGTCGATGCGATGGTGCCGGTCGACGCGTTGCTCGTCGCCAAAGCCGGCGTCGCGGGCGTTGTATTCGGATTGGTCGGGCTGGCCTTTGCAGAGGCCAACCATGCGCTCGGCGGATGGCTGAAGCGCGTGATACCCTATGGCCCACTACGACCCGCTATCGGTGGTGTCGCCGTGATCGCGCTGGTCTGGCTATTTGGCACGCGAGACTATCTCGGCCTGGGCACGCTGGCGGCAACGCCGGGCGACCTGACCATTGCCAGCTTTTTCGGCCCCGATACGCACCCGTGGAGCTGGGCGCTGAAGCTGCTCTTTACCGTCGTTACCCTGAGCGCTGGCTTCAAGGGCGGAGAGGTGACGCCGCTGTTCTTCATTGGCGCGGCGCTCGGCAATGCGCTCGCGCCCATGTTCGGAGTGCCGACAGGGGTTTTCGCGGCGATCGGTTTCGTCGCGCTGTTCGCGGGCGCGGCCAACACGCCGCTGGCTTGCACGTTCATGGGGATCGAGCTGTTCGGCGCGGCCTATGCGGTGCCGATCGCAGTCGCGTGCTTCGTCGCCTATCTCTGCTCAGGCCACAACGGCATCTACCTGTCGCAGCGCGTCGCCGTGCTTAAGGTGCCTGCCGCACACCTCACACCCGACGCCACCCTGCGCGATGCCCGCACGCGCCGCGCTTCTCGCCGGCGCGCGCGCGCCTGATCCCGCTTCCTGTCGAAAGCTCTACCATGCCCGACCTTTTCACCGTTCAGCACCGCGAAGTCGGGATGCTGCGCATCTATCTGAAGCCGTCCGACAAGATCGGCCCGCGTCGCTTCTGGGGGGCAAAGCCGCTCTATCGCGAGCTGATTCGCACCGCGAAGGCGGACGGCATCATCAACGCCGTCGCGCAAAATACCCATTACGGCTTCAGCAATCACGAACCGATCCGGGAGAACGGCTCGGAAATTGCCGATCCGCATCTGACGATCTGTGTTGAACTGGTCGGTGATCGCGATCAGCTCGACCTTTTCTGTCGCCGTCATGGCGATCTGCTCGGCGACAAGGTGATCGTCTACAACTAACTGGAGCATTGGACGATCACGCGCCAAACTGAGCGAGCCAGAGCTTGATCGGCGTTCCCGGTTGGGAAACGACCAACGACATGGCCAAGGCTTCCCCGCAAGGATGGTGAAGCGGGAATGCCGAACGCTTCCCGAAACCCATCGCTATTGCGAAATCGAGAAAGCGAAGCCCTCAAGCCTAGGTGTTACAACCGTTCGGTTGTGGCGTTGTTCAAGCGTTTCTATGAAACGGGCGGCAAGCATCTATACGGCCCTCAGCCGCGTCCCCTCGAATATCTGTTGCAGCACCTCGTTCATGTTACGAGCCAGATCAGATTGTCGGAATGGTTTTGCGAGGATCGGAATGCCGGGCGGCACATCCTCTCCCTTCGCGGCATAGCCGGTTATAAGCAGTACAGGCGCACGGAATCCGCTTTGCCGGAGCTCCTGGATCATTTGCGCGCCGTTCATGCCAGGCATCAGATAATCCGTGACGATGCCGTCAATCTCGATCCCACCCTTGATCGCCGCCATGGCTTGCGAAGCCGAACTCGCCTCGGTCACAATGTACCCGATATCGCGAAGCATTTCGGCAGTCGCCGTTCGCACGATCTCCTCATCATCGACGAGCAGTATCCTGGCAGCATGACAGGCGTGAGCAGGTTCGGCGGAACCGCCATCGGCTGCGATGACGGCTTCGTCCGTCACCGGCAACCAGAAGGCGATCGAAGTTCCCTTCCCCGGCTCGCTTTCGATTCGTAGCGTGCCGCCCGATTGGGCAGCTAAACCATGGATCATCGACAGGCCGAGGCCCGTCCCTTTGCCGACGCCCTTGGTCGAGAAGAAGGGCTCGGTCGCGCGCGCCAGCGTCGCCTTGTCCATGCCGATGCCCGTGTCGGCTGCGGTGATCCGCACATAGTTGCCCTCATCAAGGCTGAGCAGATTGCGATCGCCCGCAACAACGCTCGTTGCCGTGATCGTCAGCTTGCCACCGCCCGGCATGGCGTCGCGGGCATTGATCGCCAGGTTCAGCAGCGCGAGTTCAAGCTGGTTCGGATCGACGCGGACGGGGGGAAGGTGCCGAGGCAACTCGAATGCGATCGAGATCGACGGGCCGAGCGATCGCTTGAGCAGATCGGACATGCCCTCGATTAACGCCCCGGCATCGATCGCCTGCGGTTTGAGCGCCTGCCGGCGAGCAAAGGCCAATAGCCGCTGCGTTAACGTGGCGGCACGCTCCGCCGCCTGCATAGCGTTCCCGATGAGCCGCTGCGCCTTCTCGTCCTCCCTGCTGCGTCGTCGAAGGAGATCGAGACTGCCAACGATCGGCGTGAGCAGGTTGTTGAAGTCGTGTGCCACACCGCCTGTAAGCTGCCCGATTGCATCCATCTTATGCGATTGGGCAAGCTGCGCGTCCGCCTCCTTGCGGTCGGTGATATCCGATACGACACCGGTCATACGGACAGGCGTACCGTCAGGCGCGTAACGCATCCTCCCCTTGGCTGCGATCCAGCGTCGGGCGCCATCCTCGGCGCAGATGCTGCATTCGAAATCGATGCTACCTGTCGATGGTGCGGCATCGAATTGTGCCGCGACCATCGCCCGCTGATCGGGATCGACGTGGCGGAGGAAGATGGCCACGTTCCACTCCGGCGCCGGCTCCTCGTACCCGAAGATGCGATCGTGACGCAAAGTTCGCGTGGCGATGCCGGTAGCCAGATCGATGTCCCAGCTACCCATGTCGGCGGCATCCAGCGCGAACTCCAGACTGTCACGCGCCAGTGCCAGCTGCGCAGTCCGATCCTGAACGGCTGCTTCCATTGCGACCGCAAAGTCGCGGATCTGATACTGACGCAGGCGAGCCTTGAGCGCTGATCGCACGGCGCCCAGCATCGCCTCGGCATGCAGCGGACGCTCGAGCAACACGGTGTTGCCGAGTGTTTGCAGCCGTTGAAGTGCCCGTTCGCTACGCGGCGCGCGATGACCGTTAGCGAGCACGATGAAGGGAAGGTCCGACCAGGCGGGCTGCTCGGCGATCCATTCTCCCAGCCTGTCGGCGTCGAGAGCGGAAAGAACTTCCTCCGTCAGCATGACCGCGCCGGCACCGATACCGATCGCCTCAAGCAATGCCGTTATGTCCCGGCAGACCAGGACCGCGATGTCGTTCTGACCGAAGAGCCTGGCCGCGACCTCTGCGTCGCGACCGCGTGGGGCAAGGATAAGAAGCCGGTTCTTCACAGGCTGTCAGTCGGCTCCGTCGCTGTGCCCGTATCCTGCTGCATCAGCTTCGATCCCTCGCCCGAGAACGTCGGGACGCCCGTCAGAACATTGCGGAAGTCGCGTAGCGTCTCACCGACCGACAATCCGTGCCCTGTAATCTGGAACTCCCGGATGGTCCGTTCGTGCCGCGCAGTGCGCGTCTTGATAACGGAAATCGCCTGTCTTACCTCACCATGTGCCTCAAAATAGCGCAATTGCACGACCGTGTCGGCAAGATAGCTGAGGTCCACATCCGCTCTGATGTCTCCGGTGACGCCGTGCAGGCCGAGGATAAGGATGGTGATCACGCCCTTCTGACCGAGATAGCTCAGCAGCTCGTGCATTTGCAGCACGAGATGCTGCTCGTTCGGCATCGATTGCAGGTAAGCGTTTATGCTGTCGATCACGACGATCTTTGCGCCGGACTTCTCGACCGCATCACGCACGGCCCCGGCAAATTCGCCGGGAGACAGTTCGGCAGGGTCGATGCCCCGGATGTCGAGCACTCCTTCCTCGACATAAGGCTCCAGGTCCATGCCGAGTGATTTTGATCGTTTGAGCAGCGTCGGCAGCCGTTCGTCGAAGAGGAAATACGCCGCCTTGTTGCAGCGCTTCAAACCGGCGACCATCATCTGGACGGTCGCGGTGGTTTTTCCCACTCCCGCCGGCCCCGCCAGCAGCGTCGCCGTGCCAGGTACGATCCCGCCGCCCAGCAGCGTGTCGAGCTGATCCGATCCCGTCGAGACGGGTTCGTCATCGTAGCTGTTGCCGTGTTCAGCCGCGACGAGGCGCGGATAGACGCACAGGCCTCCCCGCTCGATTTCAAAGTCATGATACCCGCCGCGGAAGCGGATGCCACGCATCTTGACGACATGGAGGCGTCGGCGCTGGGCGCCGAAACCAGAGAGCGTCTGTTCCAGCATCATGACACCGTGGGCGATGCTTTGGAGCTGGAGATCGCTGCCGCTGGCGCTCTTGTCGTCGAGCAGCAGCACCGTGCACTGCCGGGACGCGAAGAAGTGCTTCAGCGCCAGTATCTGTCGGCGATAGCGGACGGGCGTCTGGGCGAGGAGACGCAGTTCGGAAAGGCTGTCGATGACGACACGGGAAGGCTTGATCGCATCGACCTTCGCCATGATGTCTCGCACGGTTTCGCCAAGTTCGACCTCGCTCGGGTGGAGAAGCGTTTGCTCCTGGTCCTCGCCGAGGCCATCTGCCGGCACCATCTCGACGACATCGATGTCGCCAAGAGACCAACCATGACTCTCGGCGACGGCGTGGAGCTCAACCTGCGTCTCCGCCAGCGTGACGTAGAGACCGGCTTCGCCGGCACGAGCACCGTCCAGCAAAAAGCCCAGGCCAAGTGTTGTCTTGCCGGTCCCGGGCGTACCCTCGACGAGGTAGATGCGCTCACGGGTCAGGCCGCCGACGAGGATGTCGTCCAGGCCATCGACCCCGGTTGAGGCGACCACACGCCGGTCAGATCTACTTTCAGCCATGCGATATTCCCCTCATTGTCTTCTCTTCTAGAGGGATATGGGTAGCCGAACCAGTAATCATCGAAAGCGTTCGTCATCCGGCGTGGGCGTGCGTAGCGGTGTCAAAACCGTTCAGGCTGTTGAAAAATGCGCCGCTGGTGGCCGGTACGGTTGGGGCCGGAATGACACCCCAAGATGTCTCGCATGGGATGGTGAAACGGGGCTCTGCCGAAGAGCGGCGCTGGATACCGACGATACCGAGACCGTACCACTAAGGTGCTTGCAGAAGTGCCTAGGCACATCGCGAAATATTCCAATTTTCTATTGGGACCGCTACGGATGCTGATCCTGCCGGGGAGCGGGTTCGTTCAACGCTTGGGTCGAGGAAGCGACGGCAGGAATGGTGAGCAACGTTGAGGGCATCGCCGGGGGCGACGTGCATGACGCACCGCGCATGTCCGACATGCTGTCGGCGTTCGACTGGAGCACGACTCCTCTTGGCTTACGCAGCGATTGGCCTGCTTCGTTGCGCACGGCGGTCGACATCATGATGGCATCGGGTCACGCCATGTGTCTGGCTTGGGGACCGGAGCGCACGTTCCTCTACAACGACGCCTATATCCCGATTCTTGGCAAGCGGCATCCGTTTGCCTTCGGCGTGACGTTCGCCGAGGCGTGGCCCGACGTGTGGGACGAGATCAAACCGCTTGTCGACAAGACCTTCGCCGGCGAAACCTCGACATTCCGTGACATGCCGCTGCTGATGACGCGCAACGGCTACCCGGAAGATACATGGTGGAGCTTTTCATATTCGCCGGTTCGCGGCGAGGATGGTGAGGTAGCCGGCCTGCTCAACGTAACGCTGGAGACAACCGATCGCGTCAAGGCCGAGCGCGACCGCGATGCCGCAACTAGCGCGCTACAGCGCAGCGAGGCCAAGTGGCGCCAGCTGTTCAAGACGCTGGAGGAAGGTTTCGTCCTCGGCAAGGTCATGCGCGACGACACAGGCCAGATCATCGACTGGCGCTATGAAGAGGTGAACGACGCCTGGTACGATCTGGTGGGAATCGAACGCGGATGTGCGGTCGGCAGGACGATCCGCGAGGTTTTCCCCGGCATTGAGGACGAATGGGTGCTGGAGTTCGCCCGCGTCGTCGAGACGGGTCGGGCGATCCGCTTCACCCGTCAGGTCGGCGACCTCCAGCGCTGGTATGACGGTGTCTGCCAGCCTGCCGGGGCCGATCACTTCACCCTCCTGTTTCTTGAAGTCACCGATCGCGTCAATGCCGATCGACGTCGTGAAGCGCTGGCCGAACTCGGGCGGATGCTGACCGCGATCAATGATCCCGAAGATGTGGTGCGGGCGGCAACCGCCCTGATCGGCCGCACGCTCGGTGTGGGGCGGGTCGGCTTCGGCACGGTCGGGGAAGATGGCGAAACGTTCGTCGTCCCAAACGACTGGACGACGCAGGACTATCCGACGCTCGCCGGCACCTACCGCATGGACGATTATGGCGGCTATGCGCAGGACCTGCGCGAAGGTCGAACGGTGGTCATCCCAGATATCCGCCTCGATCCGCGCACCTCGGGCGATACCGCACCGCTGGAATCCGTGGCGGTGCGCAGTCTCGTCAACCGCCCTGTCCGGGAGAAGGGGCGGACCGTTGCCATACTCTACGTCAACGACGGTGCGCCGCGCGATTGGACACCCGAGGAGATCCAGTTCATCGCCGATGCCGGCAACAGAACGTGGATCGCGCTTGAACGGCGCCGGGCCGAGAAGGAGGCCAGGGAAACCGCCGCGTTCCTGAGCAGCGTGCTTGCCGCCTCGACGGACTGCATCAAGGTGGTCGAGCTGGACGGCAGCCTGTCCTTCATGACCGATGGCGGCATGAAGGTCATGGAGATCGGCGATTTCAACACGGTGCGTGACTGCCCGTGGCCGGAGTTCCTGAAGGAGAGCGGTCCCGCCTACGCTCGCGAAGCGATCGAAGCAGCGAA
This sequence comes from Sphingomonas sp. BL-S-05, assembly GCF_055521695.1. Taxonomy (NCBI): domain Bacteria; kingdom Pseudomonadati; phylum Pseudomonadota; class Alphaproteobacteria; order Sphingomonadales; family Sphingomonadaceae; genus Sphingomonas; species Sphingomonas sp. BL-S-05. Next base: position 2,773,176 of record NZ_CM145499.1, read on the forward strand.
GCGCGGCGAGACGTCCCACTTCGAAGCGCCCGCCGATACCTATGCCGGCAATCCCAGGCACTGGTCGGTATCGGTCTCGCCGATCCTCGGCCCGGACGGGGAAACCGCCCGCATCCTGTCGGTGTCCCGCGATCACACCGAACTCCAGAAGGCCCGTGAGCAGCAGCATCTGCTCAACGGCGAGCTGGCGCATCGCATCAAGAACACCATGAGCGTGGTGCAGGCCATCGCTCATCAAACCCTTTCCAAAGCGGAGGATCAGGACGCCGTTGCCGCATTCGGCAAGCGCCTCGGCGCGCTCGCTGCGGCGAACGATGTGCTGACCCGTGACAATTGGTCGAGCGCCCTCTTGGGCGAAGTCGCCCGCAAGGCGCTGGAGACGTTCGGTGAGGATCGCTTCACGCTGACCGGTCCCGACGTGACGATCGGACCGCGCGCGACGCTGGCACTCACACTCATGCTGCATGAACTGGCGACGAACGCCGCCAAATACGGCGCGCTGACAGCACCGGAAGGCAAAGTCGCCGTGACCTGGGCGACACGGCGTGACGGCGACAAGGACGCACTCGACCTACGTTGGGTGGAAAGGGGCGGTCCGCCTGCCGTGGAGCCGACGCGAAAAGGTTTCGGCTCACGCATCATCCGCATGGGACTAACCGGCTCGGGAGGCGTTCAGTTAAGCTACGAGGCGGAAGGTTTGTCGGTGCAGGCCACGGCACCGCTTTACCAGATACAGGAAGCGTAAGGCGTAGCCACGAAGTCATGGGACAATCTCAACCCCTCAAGCGATGGCCGGTGCTGGTGGTCGAGGACGAACCGATCTTGCGCCTCGATGCGATCAGCATGGTCGAGAAAGCCGGTTTCGAGGCAGTTGAAGCGCTGAGCAGCGCCGACGCCATCCAGCTCCTCGAAGAACGTCTGGACATTCGCCTCGTCTACATGGACCTCGACATGCCGCGCAGCCGCAAGGGCATCGAGATCGCAGCGGCAATTCGCAAGCGCTGGCCGCCGATCGAGATCATCCTGACCGCCGCCTACTTCACCCGCGATAGCGTCGAGCTTCCCAAACGCGCCGAGTTCTACTCGAAGCCTATCGACCACGCGGAGGTGATCGCCGCTATGCAGCGGCTGATCGCCAGCGGGGAAACTCGCCCGGCCTGATCTCAAGATTGTCTTTCTGTGCCGTTCCCGATTGGGAAGGTCGAACGGGACAAAACGAGCGGAGCGGCCCTTCCTATGCCTATAGGGGGCAGTTTTCCCGAAATCTGTTCCCATTTGCTCTTTCCCGAAAATGTCCCGGAGAGACGGAAAAATGGGACTGCCAAATGGTGTGCCGCAGCAGCCAGTGTCGCGGCGGGGGAGCGTGCAACGAATGACTTTTGATCGGGCGATGCTGCCCCTCGGTCGAGAACCGATGACTGGCCGTTCTTGGCGATAGCGGTCGTACCCGTGACCTGACCGGAACGGCAAAAAATGTTCGGAAGCTGTCGGCGCCCAACGCGCCAACGAATGACTGATTACCATAGGTGCTTAGTCTGAGGCGGACAGACCGGTTTCGACCAAACTACGACTTGCTGCCGTTTGGCCTCAACTCTCCGAGATCGAACTCGCGCGCTCCGATTTCGCCCGTCCCGTTCAGCATGTCGCCCGCCAGAGCCCGTTTGGCCTCCAGCAGTTCGTCCAGCTTCACATCGAAGGTCTTGAAGTCTGGCGCAGAGACCGTTGGGTAGTAGACGAACACGTCCTTGGTCTGGCCGATGCGGTAGGCGCGATCGGTCGCCTGGTCCTCCTTCGCCGGGTTCCAGGTGCGCGTGAAGTGAATGACGTGGTTGGCGGCCTGCATGTTCACGCCGAAGCCCACCGCCACAGGAGATAGGATGATCACGCCGAAGCCGGGCCGTTCCTGGAACGCGCGAATGCGGCCCTGCCTTCCATCGGTGGCGCCCGCAACCGCGGACGTATCACCGTTGATCACGTCGACAGGTATGCCGAAGATCGTCCGCACGTAGTGCCGCAGCAGCCGCTGGATGTCCTTGAACTCGCAGAAGACGATCGCCTTCTCGTTCCTCCGCCGCACCTCCTCAAGGGTCGCGACAAGCCAGTCGAGCTTGGGCGAACAGGTCCTGTATTCCTCGAAGGAGGAGTAGGAAGTGGTTGCGCCGACCGGCTCGGAGCAGAGCAACCTCAGCCGGTGGAGGAGCGCGAGGTGGGCAGCAGGCCGCTGCTCCTTCCTGAAGGCGTCGATGGCGCCCACGTACAGGCCGCGTTGGAATGGGCTCATCACCAGCCTTCGGCTCGGCTCGTCCACGACCTTCCGCTTGAGGTCCGCCGCCACCTCCGACTTCATGCGGCGCAGCAGCTGAGGTGCTATAACGGCGCGCAGTTCCTCGACCTTGGCCATGTCGTCGGCGCCATCGGCCTCGATCGGCCGCCGGTATGTCGTGCCGAACTCGTTGAGGGCCCCTAGAAGACCGGGCTGCACGAAATCAAACAGGCACCAGAGATCGACGAGGCTGTTCTCGACCGGCGTGCCCGTGCAGGCGATGCGGAACGCCGCCTGCTGCTTCTTCGCGGCGCGCGTCATCGCGGCATTCGGATTCTTGATCTTCTGCGCCTCGTCGCAGACCATCACCGACCACTTCTCGCGGGCGAACGAGAACTCGAGGTCGCGCAGCGTCTCGTAGGTCGTCAGCACCAGGTCCGCGTCGCCGCGCCAATCCGGTTTGAGGAAACGGACCAGTCCCTCTCGTCGAAGCTGCTCATCCACGGAAAGTTTGTCGACGCGCAGCCCGGCGAGATCATCGCCATACGCCGTCAGGATCCGCAATGCGCCGTCCTCAAGGAATTTACCCGCCTCCTCGCGCCAGTTCTCGAGGAGGGAGAGCGGCGCGACGACCAACGCCGGCGCGGTGCACGGATCCTCCTCCCGCGCTCGCGCGATCAGGCTGAGGATCTGCAACGTCTTGCCGAGGCCCATGTCGTCGGCAAGCAGCGCCCCGCGGCACCGGTCCGGTGCAAGCGATAGAAGATGCTGCATCCATGCGAGGCCGGCGAGCTGATGCTCCTTCAACTCGACGCCAGCGCGCAGTTTCCCTGGGATGCGCGCCGCCCCTCTGGGCTCATTGAGGGCTGTAAGCCGCTCCTCCCTATAGTCCACCTGTCCGATGTTGCCCTTCAGGATGAGCGTCGGCTTCGGACCTCTTCGCGTCCGCGTCACCGGTTCCAGTCCGCCGCTCGCGGCAGCGACCTCGGCCCGACGGAAGGTCGCCACGATTGCCTGCGCCTCCTGGAGCGGGATCGGCTTGGGACAGCCCGCCAGCGGGACGGCGTCGGAGCCGTCCCGCATGGCCCCGTCGACCCCGTTCCTCAGTTCCGCCGCGAGGTCGTCCGTCAGCGGCAGGAAGGCCGCCTCCCCGGTCTCCGGATCGCTCCAGCCGACGACCGGGACGAGATTCTCCGGGAACCAGCCCTCGTCGTCCTTCCTGCGGGCGATATGGGGCGAGTAGATGGCATCCTCGCGACCGATGCCTACTACGCGGTCGGAGTAGCCGGTAAGGTCGTAGATCTCCCCGTGCGTGATCAGACCGGGATGTAGATGCTCCAGTGCCGACATCAGCGCATCGCAATGGAGGGCGCTGTCGCCATCGAGCTCGAACTCGTAGCCGTCCCACGAGCAGAGTTGCAGGCCACGCTCGAGATTGGCGCGTACGACCGCCACGAACTCGCGGACGTCGTCGTCCTCGAGCCAGACCTCCTCGGTAGCGACTTCCCCGCCGCTTCCGGTCGTCACGAGCAGCCCGAGGCCCGCAGTCCCGCGCAGTCCGGGCGTTATCGCGGCGAACCGGTCGAAGACGATCCCTGCCTCCTCGCGTGCGGCCTCGAACTGCGCGGAGTCGACAACTTCCGCTGCATCCGGGCCAAGCGCTGCGACTGGGTTGAGGAGGAACGCCTCAGCACGCGCGCCGGTCACCCTTCGGCCCGGCATTCGCTTGATCTCGTGCAGCACGGTCGCGACTTGGGGTGAGACGATCACCTGAACGATCCCGTCCGTGGTAGGCAGGTCATACCGGTCTCGGAGCTGTGCCGCCCGATCGAATGCCGTCAGCCAGTCGGCCGGCGCGCCTTCAAACCACGGTTCAACCTCGACCAGTCCGAGATCGGTCGAGCGCCGGAGCGCCATCTGCAGCCGTTCCGGCGTGAGGACCACTGTCCTGAGAAGGAAGTCGTCGAGGGAGGCGCCCGCCGCCACGGCATCGGATCGGATTGACCCCCATGCCCGCCGCTGGGCGGTCTCGCCCCTTTCCTCCTCCGACCGTCTCGCGAAGGCGCGGACCTTTTCGACCAGACGCCACACAGTTGGCTCAAGGAGGTTGGGACGTCCGTCCACTTCGAGGGCGCCTCCGCGGAGAGCGGCGCTTGGCAGCGCTCGCCGATCGGCGTCAAGCCAACCGTCCATCGCGACGGCGAAGGTGGGATCCGTCAGCGAACCGCGGCTCACCAGTCTCGGAGTGGCTTGGATGATCGGCGGCAGGCCGATGATAGAAAGTTCGGACCGTGCCTCTTCGTCGTCGAGCAGAAGATAGAGTTGACGCCAGGGAAGGCGGTGGCCCGCGTCCATCGGTTCGGCGAGCCCCTCCTCGGCGAGTTGCTCCGTGAGCGCCGCGATGGCCGTTCCTCGATCTCCGCTCGAAACCGTGCCGACCACGACTCCGAACTCATCGATCGTGGTTCGTGGCTCGTCGTCGGCGTGGATGGGCGCGACCGGCACCTTGCTGCGTCGTCCCCAGATCACGGCTTCAGCCACCATGCGGCCTTGCGCTCCGCCCATGCGAAGCCCCTGCGCGACAGTTCGGCGGCCATGGGACCATGTCGGGGGACGTACGCCCACAGGGCTCCACCGCGATCCCTCAGGTCGATCGACCTTATGGATCGCTCCTTGAGGAATTCAGCCGGATCGCCATCGGGCAGTCGCGGAAAAACAGAGGGCGACGGCCCGGCCACGGCGGGGGCTGTCGCGGTGCCCCTCTGCCACGAAGGGAGCGCCTCATCGGTCGCGGGTCGCGATCCCGGCGTGGCCCTTGCGTCGGCTGTCGGAACCGGGTTCGTCGGCCTCCGATACTGCGATCCCGATGCGGCAGAGGATGCCGGCCCGCCGGCGCCGAGCCTCGCCATCTCCCTCTCGATCTTGCGCTCCCAGCGTTCCCCGAGGCTGTCCACGTGGATGACCCTGGCGACGTGGGAGGGATGCTTCAGTGCGGTCTTGTTCCCGGAGACGGAGCGCCAGGAGAGATCGAACGGGAGGGCGTCTCCGTCGAACGCGAACATCGCGTTCCCCTTCTCCCCGAATTCGACGAACACGTGTCGACCCATGCGCATGATGAAGGCGTTGTTCCGGGCTCCCCCGCCGTTGTCGAGCTTCAGGAGCCTTCCCTTCATGTCCCGATGAAGTGCGCGGAAGTCCGGCCTCGGGTCCGAGTAGGCCGCATCGCCGAGCGCGAACCACATGTCGCCGATGTTGTCGACTTGCCCCTTCCAGAACGCGATGCGGCGTTGGTCGTTGGCCTTGTCCTCAGACAGCAGGCCGAAGAAGGTCTCTATGAAGCGCAGCTTGAGCCACGATGAGACCATCTGGCGGGTACCATCGCCGACCTGCGTCCACTTCTTGTCGTTCCATCCGAGCCAGGGATTGCCCCAGCGGGACACCGATGCGTCGCGCAGGTCCGGTTCGACTTGGCAGGGGACGACTTCCGCGTAGCGATCGAGCACCCGGGCGAGTGCCGCATCCGCGAGCAGGGGATGTGCGTCGATCAGTTCGAGCACGCGAGGGAGTGCCAGCCGCAGCCGCCTGTCGTCGAACGCCACGACGGCGGAAATCTGCGCTTCGAAGATTCTCCGACCGAACCACGAGGAATCGCCGGCCGACAGCTCGCGTCGAAGCGGCTCCAACGGATCGTCGGAGGCCTCGACGAGCGAAGCCCCGTATCGCCCGCAGGGATCCTCGGTGAGGATGTTGGCGTGCTCGTCCATCACCGCCAGCCAGTCCGGCGGCTGGCCGGCTCGCTCGAGGCCACGAAGATTGTCGTTGAGGTATTCGCGCAGGAGCCCCCAGTTACGGCGGCCAGCTCCCGCTGCCGACGCACCGTCGGGGTCGTACCGCAGGTAGCCGTCGAGCAGTCCTCGCCAGCAGCGGCGGTAGGGTCGCGGCGAAGTCCTGAAGACGTCGACCTCATTCAGGAGAGGCGCGAAGCGTTCGCCGTCCTCGATCAACGCGGGCTGGGAGGGAAGCGCGATCGTGGTGCCCCAGCAGACGAGCCGCGCGGCGCGCGCGTCGGGAAGCCGGCCCGTATCCCGGAACGACGCGACGGCTGCGCGGATCCTGTCCGGGGCGCCGCCCGCTGACGAGCCCGAGCCCCCCACGAGTGCGCGAAGATCCCTCACTTGGGCCCTGATCTCAGACAGGTCGGGTTCCGCCATCCCGTCGAGGATGGATGCCGCCGCAATCGCGATGCGATCCCGCAATGCCGAGGCGCGCGGACTCAGAGGGCGCATGCGCCGAATTCTCCTTTGAAGGCCGGCACGGAGGACCGGGAGGGTTCGTCGACCCCGAAGAATTCGAGTCGCAGCTCGATGCGTCGTGAAGCGTCGAGAGAGTCCTTTGCCGAATTGGACGAGTAACCGCCGACTAGGAACAGGCGACGGATTTCCTCCAGCTCGTTCCTTCCCATCGCCATCTCGCCGGACGTGGGCGGCGCCATCAGAGCGCACAGCACGCGTTGGCTCCGCTGGAGGCTGAGGTTCAGATTGTAGAGATAGCTGCCGCGGCGGTCGGTGAACCCTTCGACCACGATGCGCTTCAGCCAGCGTCGTCCTCCTTTGTCGCGCGCGATCGAGAGGATCTGCGGCACGAAGGCGCGCAGCAGGCGCTCCTGATCAGGATTGAGCGTGAAGCTGGACGTGTCGAAGCGGGCGCGATCACCGAAGTCGATCACCGCCCGGTTGCGGTCGACGTGGATGCCCTTCTCGCGACGGGCCGCCTGCTCGATACGGTCGAGAAGGCGCTCAATCGCCGTTTGCCTCTCGGTCTCTAGGCGCTCGCGCTCGCTGATCGTCCTCGTCACCGCCAAGAGGGCGACGCTCATGACGAGTAGGAACAGCACCATGAGGGCGCTCATCAGGTCCGCGAAGGAGATCCAGAACGGCTTCTCACCTTCTTCCCGCGCCCTCACAGGCGTCCAAGTGCGCTGACCGAACATTTAGGTCAGGCCGCCTGCCGAGGGGTGGGAACGACCGCGTTCTCCAGTTCCTGGATCGCGTCCTTGAGCAGCCCGGTCGCCGAGGTCAGCTCCTTGTGGAACTGGCGGTTCGCCTCGTTCACGGTGCCCTTCATGCCTTCGGCGAACTTGAGGTGCGACTGCTCTATCACGTCAACGACCTCGTCGAGGAACCCGTCGGCTTCCGCCTGCGCGGCGGCCAGCTTCTGCGCCGCGCCCTCGATGCGGCCGAGCACGTCGGCCGTGATCGAGGCTTCCTTCGACGCCGTCTCGACGATCCCGCTGAGACTCCCGACCATGGCCGCGACGGAGTCGCGCGCCGCGCGGTGGTCCGCCACGACACCGTCCAGGCCGCGCGCCGCACCGGCGACGCTGCCCGCCGCATCGGCGAGTCCGCTCGTCACCGCGGCCACGCGATCGAAGCTGCCGGCCGCCTCCCTTCCGGAGGCCTCGAACCGGCTCGCCGCGGCGAGAAGCGTGTCGGCACCCCCGTTCAATCTCGCGAACGCATCCCGGGTCGTCCGTTCGACGCCCTCGGCCATCTCCTTCGAGGCTTCAAGCAGCTGCGCGACGGCCGTCGAGAGTTCGTCGACGGAGCCGCGCATGCGTCCCACCTCACCGACGGTCTGCTCCACACGGCGGCTGTCCTCCTCGGACGCCTGCCGGCTTCGCTCCGCCGCCTGTCGCTCCACCGCGGCGACGGCCTCGGACATGCGCTGCCCCATCTCGGCCAGCATTCCCTGAAGGCGATCCTGCGTCTCGGCCTGCATCGCGCCCGTGGTCGACCGGATCTCGCCCAGGACGGACCTGAGCTCATCCGTCGTCGCGGCCTGCCGAGCTTCGATGGCCCTCACGCTCTGCTCGAGCCTGGTCGCCATCGCGTCCGTGGTCCTCGCACCGGCGGCTTCCACGTTCGCGGTCAGTTCCTGAAGCTTCGCGACTGCGGTCTGCATCGCGTCGACCGTACGCTGCTGCATGTCGCCGATACCGGAGAGTTGGCTACCGAACATTTTCTCCAGCCGCTCGCTGAAGCTCGCCAGCACGTCCGTCAGCAGCCGCGTCACCGCCGACGACTGGTCCTGGCTGACTTGGCCGACGGCGCCGGCGATCTGGTCGAGTGGCGTCTTGAGGGCCTCGGTCAGGGCGCCAGCGATCGACGCGCCAAGCTCGCCTGATCGCCTGTTCGTGGCCTCGATCTGACGTTCGGCGAGGTCGGTCAGGATCTCCTTGAGATCGGAGACGAGCGCGTCCTTGAGAATGCGGGTCTGGCTCGCGGACTCCTCCGACGAGATTACCAGGCGCGCAAGGTATTCCTCGCCCGCCCCGGCGACGTAGGCCTCGTCGACGGTGTGCGTCAGCCGTGCGAGCTTGCCGTAGAGCCTGTTGAGGAGAAACTTCTCCACCACCGTCGCGAGCATTGCCAGGAGGATCGCCGAGGCCGAGACGAAGAAGGCCTCGCTGACGCCGTGCAGGAGGGACGTCAGGCTGTTCCGGACGACGCCGGAATCCTCGGAGATCTGGAACGTCCTAAGGCCGCTAAGCAGTCCGGAGAACGTCCCGATGATGCCGATGCCGGTGAAGATGCCTGGCAGGTGCTTGAAGAACTCTGTGTGGACCCGGGCGTCGACGACGGCGTGAGGGGAAAGATACGCCTCGGCCGGCACCGTCGATCGTACCGCCTTTTCCTTCATCTCGCCGGTCGCGGGGTCCAGTTCCTTCTGGACGTGGAGCGTCTCCTTGAACTCCTTCCAGATGGAAAGGATCTTTGGATCTTCGCTGAAGCAGCTGGTGAGGTCCGTGCGACCGTGGGCCCTTTCGGCGTCGAGTCGGGCGTTGATCGCATCGAGCATTCGATCGAGTTTGATCGCCGGCAGAAGGAACCCGCGAACGAAGGCGATCGCGAATCCCAGCAGGAAAAGCCCGACGATCAGCGGAACGACTGGAACTTCTGTGACGCTCATCTTTACGAAATCCCCCTAGGTCGCTCTCGCATAAGCGATTGCGAATCCACCGGCAGTCGCCAGCCCCCGACGTCATCCTGCCGCAAGCCAGATCAGAGCGCCATGCCCGACGTCGTGCCGGATCGGGGCGCGCGGCACGTTCATTCACCGATCCCACTGGAATTCCGCGTAGATACAAGGCAGCATCACCGCAGGGGAGAAGCGGGCATGGCTTCGGGTTGGCTCGCGCGGGTCGCGCGACGATTTGGTGAGATGTTGGGATCCGAGCGCCGGGGGCGAGATGCTTTCTGGCAGGACGAAGCTGTCCGCCAGGATCCGCTCGCTCACGCCTCCGTTTCATCCGATGAAGAACCGTCTTCCCTTGACCTTCCGCCGCGCCTGCATGACAAACTCGGACGGGAGCGCGCCCCGGTCGCTGCCGGAAAGGCGCGCGACGTCGCCGCGGCGTCGCCGGGAGGTCCGGACAAGCTGCCACCCGGCATCCGCTTGGACGAAAACGGCCGCTTTGTCACAAGGGGATATTCGTTTTCGACCCTAGATCAGGCGCAGAGTTACCTTGATCGGACGACTGCGAGGGGCGCCGCGTCAGCCCCGTCGCCGCGGAACTGGCGGGAAGTGGAGCGAGAGCGTCCGGCGGCGCCCACGCCCGCCGCTCTCTCGGAACCCGGGCCCGACCGTGTGTCGCGAACGGACGCAATGGTTCTGACGCCCGCTGAGCGGGGACGTTCCTGGATTCGGCGCAGCACCCGACTGAAGGCGGGCGGTCACGAGTTCGAGGTCGACCTCGTGCCCTACGGCGCTCCCCGTGATCAGGACCCGAGGCGTGACCACAGCCGCATCGATCCCTTCCTGACCGTCAATCCGAGAGGCGATCCGGCCGGCGATACCCTGTCGTATTGGCCGTCCTACTCAGGCCTCGATCCCCGCGCCCGCTGGACCTATCTCGACTGGATCTCCCGCGGAAGGTCGGATCCCGCCATCCCAATCGGCTACGTCTTCCTCTTCTTCTACGGCCTCGAGCAGCGGCTCCTAGTCGACGACGAGCGGAACGAGGCGGTTGAGATCTTCGCGGAAGTGAGGCGTCTCCTAAACATCTACGGCGAGAACCACTCGTTCCAGAGCTACGCAGCGAGGTTCCTGGCGCTCGCAGCGATCTACGAGGATCGGGACGAAGGCCCACCGACCGTGGCGTGCGCCCACTCCTGGGACCTCGAACTGCCGCTCGACGTCCGCATACGGCTTGGGGAACGTCTCCGGGACGGCAAGCCCTTCGACGCCGACGACACGCTGAGGTGGGTGCTGGCGCTTCCCGACGTGCACCTCCGCACGCCAGGGCAGCGCTGCTTCGAGGAGTTCAGGACCCTCTGGTGGCATCGGTTCGCCGAACGCCATCCCGACGGGCTGAAGGTGCGGACTCCTAAGTCCGTCGTGCGGCAGGAGTACAGGGCCGCGAGCGGGACCTTCAGCGTGAAGCTCGCGATCGATGGCCTGCCGGACATTTCGAGCACGTCTGCGCCGCTAGGACCGCTGCGCGCAATGCTCGACGGCTGCATGGAAGACCTCTCGCCCTACAGCCGGTTGCTTGGACGTGACCCGGAGGTGAAGGGCCGCTTGCGCGGCGACCTCCTCCTACCTGCCGCCATTCGCGCCGACCGCGCCTCTCTCAGCGCTTGCCGGAACGCGCTCCATGGACTCGCCGGAGCTGGGTCCTGCCCGACCGCGAAGGAAGTAGCCCAAGCGCTCGACCTCGATACCGAGGAGGGCGACGGGAAACTTGGCGCGCAGTTCGTCCGACAGCTCTGTGCCGCTCTCGATGCGCTGGACTACGGGTTCGAACCGGACCGGCGGTATGGGGCCGCGGCCACTCTGCGCGGCAGCTCGCGCATGGCCGTCTTCCAAGGCATTGGCGGTTGCGGCGTGGAACATGACCGGGCGGCGTACACCGAGGCCAGGGGGACGGTCGAGGTCGCGATCCTAGCTGCGGCCTCCGACGGGGAGGTCGCGCCAAGCGAGGTCGAGGCGTTGGAGCGCCGGCTCCGGGGCATGCAGGACCTGAATGAAGCGGAGGTAGCGAGGCTCATGGCCCACGCCCGAGCGCTCGCTGCGGACCCGCCCAAGATCCGAGCCGCTCTCAAGAAGCTCGGCGAGGTGGCTCCCGTACACCGCTCCGAGCTTGTCAGCGCCGCCATTGAGGCGGTGCTCGCCGACGGCCGCATCGCGCCCGACGAGGTCCGTTTCCTGGAGGCACTCCACACGGCCTTGGGGCTGCCGGTCGCAGGGCTCTACTCGGCCCTTCACAGGGCTGCGGAGGACGAGGGGCCCGTCTTGGTGGTCGACTCCGTCCCGGAGCGGACGGTGCCGCTTCCTCCCGATCGAGACGGTGCCGCCGTCCCCATCGACACCGCGCGGCTTGAACGCGTGCGCCACGAGACCAGCCGTGTGTCCGCCCTTCTCGCCACGATCTTCACCGAGGAGGAAGCCGAGGCGCCGGTACCCGTCGCTGCTCCGCATGTGTCAGTGGCCACCGCGTTCGAGGGGCTCGACGGACCACACTCCGCGCTCCTCGAGCGCCTTGTCGTCGGGCCGCTCTCCCGGAGCGCGTTCGAGGCCCTCGCCTCCGAACTTCGCCTCATGCCCGAGGGGGCGCTCGAGATTATCAACGAATGGGGCTTCGACCGCTTCGGGAGCCCCGTGGTCGAGGAGGACGGCGACGTGTCCGTCCTGCCCGACATGGTCGAGGAACTGCAGCCTATGGGAGTCGCCGCTTGAACGCCATCCGTCGCAAGGACCGTGATTTGATCGTGCAGGCGCTTTCGGCCGGCGTCGTGCCTCGGGTAGGGCTGCGCCACATCCAGGTCGGTCGCTCCCGCGAGGTGGAGGCCCTGGTCCGCGACATCGATCGGATCGCCGACGCCGGCTCCGCGGTCCGTTTCGTCATCGGGGAATACGGGGCGGGAAAGACCTTCTTCCTGAACCTCGTCCGCCTGATCGCACTCGAACGCAAGCTCGTCACGATTCACGCGGACCTTGCCCCTGACCGCCGAATGCACGCCACGGCGGGACAGGCACGCGGCCTCTACGCGGAGGCTGTGCGCAACATGGCTACTAGGACAAAGCCGGAGGGTGGCGCGCTGTCGAGCCTCGTCGAGCGGTTCGTCACCGATTGCGTGCGCGGGGCGGAGCATGCGGGTATCCCGGTCGAGCAGACGATCGACCGTCGGCTCGCCCCACTCCTCGACATGATAGGGGGCCACGACTTCGCTACGGTGCTAAAGGCGTATTGGCGGGCGCACGAGGACGGCGACGACGCGCTGAAGGCCGCCGCCCTGCGGTGGCTCCGCGCCGAGTATCCCACGAAGACGGAGGCTCGGCAGGCGTTGCCGGTGCGGAGCATCATCGACGACTCCGACGTCTACGACAGCCTCAAGCTGCTTTCCGGTTTCGTCAGGATCGCCGGCTACGCCGGACTGCTCGTCATGTTCGACGAGATGGTGAACCTCTACAAGCTGCAGAGCACCCAAGCACGCAACCAGAACTACGAGCAGATCCTGCGCATCCTGAACGACACGCTGCAGGGCAACGTCGAGGGCTTGGGCTTCGTGTTCGGCGGTACGCCGGACTTTCTGCTCGACAGCCGCCGCGGACTCTACAGCTATCAGGCCCTGCAGTCCCGCCTGGCGGAGAACAGCTTCGCCACCGACGGCCGCATCGACATGACCGGTCCCGTCCTCCGCCTTCAGAGCCTCTCGCCCGAGGATCTCCTCGTGCTCCTGTCCAACATACGTTCGGTGTTCGCACTCGGCGACGCGTCGAACGTGCTTGTCCCCGACGCGGCGCTCACCGGCTTCATGGAGCATTGCAACAGGCGGATCGGCGAGGCCTACTTCCGTACACCGCGGAACACGATCAAGGCGTTCGTGCAGTTCCTCTCCGTCCTTGAGCAGAACCCCGGCACCGATTGGCGCGAACTGCTAGGCGGCGTCGCGCCGGAACCCGAGGATACGGACGATTTGGAGATGGACGACGAACTTGTCGACCTCCGCATCTGAGTCATCGACCTACGATCGGCTGCATCCCGAGGTCCTGCGCTGGATCCGTGATCAGGGCTGGTCGGGTCTTCGGGAAATCCAGGACAAGGCGGCGCGGACGATCCTGGGATCGAAGGACGACGTCATCATCATGGCGGGCACCGCGTCGGGCAAGACCGAGGCGGCGTTCCTGCCGCTCCTCACCCTCGCTGCCACCGCCCGGACGAAGGGCCTGAGGCTCCTCTACGTCAGTCCGTTGAAGGCGCTGATCAACGACCAGCACAGGCGGCTCGAGGACCTGTGCGAACGTCTGGGGCTGCCGCTCACCCGTTGGCACGGCGACGCTCCGCAGGGCCCAAAGACGAGACTCCTGCGGGAACCGGCCGGCGTGGCTCTGATTACCCCGGAGTCGATCGAGGCACTGCTGCTGCGCCGGCCAAGCCAGGCGGCCGACCTCTTCCGCGGCGTACTCGCCGTCGTCGTCGACGAGTTGCACGCCTTCCTACAGGGTCCACGCGGCCTGCATCTCGCCTCGTTGCTGCGGCGGGTCGACCGGCTGGCGGAGAGTCGCCCGCGGAGGATCGGGCTGTCCGCCACGCTCGGCGATGCGGAACTGGCACGGTCCTGGGTGAACAAGGTATCGCCCGAGCGCGTCGCCGTGCTGCGCGCCCCCGCAGGCGGACCGGGTGTTCGGCTCCAGGTACGCGGTTACGAGGAGCCACCCGACTCCGACGGGATCGACGAGATCGCAGAGGACGGCGCCGAGGACGCGTTGAGCCGCATCGCCGACCATCTGTTCGCCAATTTGCGGGGCTCGAACAATCTCGTTTTCGGCGGGTCCCGCCGAACGGTGGAGGCGCTTGCCGACCGACTTCGCCAGCGCTGCGAGCGCGCGCGTGTGCCTGAGGAGTTCTTCCCTCACCACGGGAGCCTTTCCAAGGAACTCCGGGAGACGCTCGAGACGCGGCTGAAGGAAGGCGCCCTGCCGACCACCGCTGTCGCGACCACGACGCTGGAACTCGGCATCGATCTCGGCAGCGTGACGTCGATCGCCCAGATCGGCGCACCCCGATCGATGGCGGGCCTCAAGCAGCGGCTCGGCCGAAGCGGTAGGCGCGGAAAACCCGCCGTGCTGCGCATATATGTCAGGGAGAAGCATCTCGCGGCCGATGCCGATCAACTCGATCGTCTCCGCCTCGACACCGCCCGCGCCGTCGCCTGCGTGCGCCTGCTACAGGAAAACTGGGTCGAGTCCGCACGCTCGGATCCGTCTCTAGCGACGGTTGTGCTGCACCAGACGCTCTCGCTGATCGCCTCAGGTGGAGCGATTAAACCGGGTCCGGCCCATAAGGCGCTGGCGGGGTCGGACAGCTTCATCCATATGGCTCCTGGCGACTACGCCGACCTTCTCCGCGGTGCGGCGCGTCCGGGCGTCGACCTGCTGGAGCAGTCTTCGCAGGGACTTCTGATGCTGGGAGAGGTGGGCGAGCGCTTGGTAGGCGGCCGCGACTTCTACGCGGTCTTCTCGACGGATCAGGAATGGAGGCTGGTCGCCGGCGGACGGACCATCGGCACGGTACCCGTCGTGAACTTGCTCGGGATCGGGTCCCTGGTGGGCTTCGCCGGGCGCCGGTGGCGGGTGGAGGCCGTTGACGATCGCGCCAAGGTGCTCGAGGTCGTCCAGCATCGCGCGGGCAAGCTGCCGCGCTTCAACCGGCCGGCAAGCGAGGCGCTCGACGACAAACTGGTCGCCACGATCTTGGCGGTCCTGAACGATGACGAACGGCCTTCCTACCTGGATTCGGCGGCGCTGGAGTTTCTCGACCAGGGGCGAGCGGCATACCGCGAACTTGGGCTGGACCACAGGACGCTCGTCCAGGCCGGCTCCGACACGCACCTGATCACTTGGGCAGGTACCGCCGTCAACGGCCTACTGGCGATACTGCTGACGGCGGCGGGGCTCGAAGCCGAAGTACATGACATCGGCGTCACTGCCCTGAATACTTCACCTCCGGAGCTGATGGCCGTTCTTGCAGGGCTGGAGAAATGTCCTCCGCTCGACGATCTCGCCGCCTTTGTAGAGGGACTACGCACAGCCAAGTTAGATGACTTCGTTGACGAAGATCTGCTCCGGCGTCTGTGGGCTGTCCGAAACGCAAGGCATCGTGACCGCGTCACGGCCATACTTCAGCAGATGGCAGAGGCCTCGCGAGGCTGAGCGCACGTCCACCCATCGAAATCGAAATTTGAAAACGGACGGGCCACTGCCTACCAACCATAGTCACTTCTGCTCAGCTAGTCACGAAACATCCTAACCACTTCCTATTTAGTTGAGAATGCCGTCACACACACCGCTAATTGATTAGGATTTGATCATCCGCGCAATCAAAACTACGTTCTGTCACGACTGGTTAGTCGACATGCATAAGTTGCGACGGATAAGCATTCAGCATCGCTATTGCCTCATCCATTGAAGCGGTCAGCCAGCGGTCCTGATCTTCCGCCATTAGGATGACCGGCATTGCCTTAGGGTGTTTGGGCGCAACCAGCGAATTCGGTTCGGTCGTGCAGAACGCGTAGACTCGGTCATGGTCTTGATCGACCTTCCACAGTCCCGCGAAGCACGGCACCGTCTGATCCTCGACCGTGAACCACCACGCCGTATCATCCGGTCTATGGCGATCCGCAGCAGCCTTGGGTTCGGAGAAGCGGGTGAACGGCACCAGGCAGCGATGCTCCGACCGCATCAGCCAAGGCTTCCACATGCCGCTCTGCATGTTCCGGGCGTTCGTCCACCAGTCGTAGAGGAAGGGTAGTTCCCCTTCACGGGCAGGGCGCTTGCGGGGTTTGCGGGTGGGAAAGCCCCAGCGCATCGTGCTCAGCACCCGTCGACCGTCCTCGACACGCACGACGTAGCCGGGCTTGCCGGGCGCGGCATAGTCCTTCTCGACCTGCAGGACGTTGGTAGCGTCATCGACCGCATCCAAAGCGTCGAAGTAGGTCCTCGGGTCGACCTTGATGCTGTATAGATTGCACATCCGGTCGTTCGATCACGACCGATAGCGTGAGACAAGCCTCTTCCACGTCGCCGCATCGGGATAGGGTAGCGGCGCACCCGTCGGCGGATCACGACCAACCATCAATTGCGGTCGCTGGACATGCCCCCGCACCTGACAGGACGAGCAACATAGACGCCGACCGACCAGCGCCAACGTGCCATCCCAGCGGCGCTGGTGGAACAGCCACCACAGCGAAACCGCATCGAGAATGCGGACGTGGCCGCACTTCGGACACGTCAGCCGTACGGTCCGTTTATGCAGTGCGCACTCCTCCAGCGTGCGGAGTCGGCGCCCGACATGGTCGTGATCCGCTCCTGTGCGATCATCCCGATTTCGACCGTCCGACACCGCTTCGTTCCGCCCCCGATCACATATCCGCGTCCGCAACGCCTTGACCGGGCGCTGGAATAAATGGAACATATAGCGAACAGATGAGTCGCAGCAACCATGTCCGCAACAGCACCTTCAGCCGAGATAATGGCGCGTCTGCGTGACGAGATCGGGGACGTGCGAGTTGGCAAAACGGATGTGCTGCCGTTCGATATAGACCCACTCGACACGCGACTGACGGACGGCGGCCTCGCGCTGAACGGGTTGCACGAAGTGACGTCGACAACCCCGACGCTGACCGACGACGCCGCTGCCACGCTGTTCGCCGTCGGTGTCGCGGCACGGGCGGCTGCGCGGACCGGGCGCCGCGTGCTGTGGGCGCTGACGCGGTTCGACCTGTATGCGCCAGGACTTGAACAGGCTGGCCTGGACCCTGCGACCCTGCTCTTCGCCGAGGTCCGTGAGGACAAGGACGTTCTGGCGGTGATGGAGGACGGCCTTCGGCATGGCGGACTGGCTGCAGTGGTTGGTGAAGTGAAGCGCGCCGACATGGTCGCGACGCGGCGGCTGCAACTGGCGGCTGTGACCGGCAACACGCCGGCCTTGCTGTCGCGCCGGTGGCGGCGTCAGGGCGTATGCCCCCTCACGGAACTGTCGGCGGCGATGACCCGGTGGCGGATTGCCAGCGCGCCATCGACCCGGCTGCCGGCTCCCGGCGTCGGACGCGCGCGCTGGATGGTCGAACTGGCCCGCCAGCGTGGCGGACCGGGTTTCACGATGGAATTGGAGGCGTGCGATGATACGGGTCGCCTCGCTCTACCTGCCGCACCTCGCGATCGAGCGACTGCGGCGGTTGGAGCGACCGCGCGCGCTGCCTGAACCGCAGGTCGCGCCCGAGCTTCCGATCGACGACGACCCCGGTGCCTGTTCGGTCCCGCGAAGCGGCGGATGGCGTCCTGGTGCCCGCTGGGCGCAGGAAACGTCGCGTGCGGTGATCGAACAGCAGGTCGCCTCGCTGCCGCTTCACCAGCGACCGCAGATGCGCGAACTGGGCCGGCGTTCCGAGGCTGCGGAGCATCCGTTCAAGCGACCTTCCCCAAATGGCGTCCGTAGTGCGCCACCGCTGCCCGCTGTCACGCATGACGTACCGCTGATACTCAGCGAACAGATCGGACAGCGGCAGGTTATCGCAGCCGCCTGTCCGGCGGCACTGGCGTTGGGCCTGACCCCGGGGATGGCAGTGACACAGGCGCGTGCGCTGATTCCCGATCTCGACATTCGTCCTGGTGATCCGGATGCAGATCGAGAGCTGCTGAAGGATCTGGCGCACCATGCCGTGCGACACTGGACGCCGACCGCAGCGGTCAGCGAACCGGATGGCCTGTGGTTGGATCTGACCGGCGTCGCGCATCTTCATGGTGGCGAAGCACGCTTCTGCCAGCGGCTGGTTCGGTTCTGCCGACGCTTCGGTCTGACCGGGAGGATCGCGGTAGCAGGAACGCCGGGTTCAGCGCATGCCCTGGCGCGATACGGGCATGACGCCGTCAGTGTGATTCCAAATGGGAGCGAAGCGCAGGCATTGGCGTCGTTGCCACCAGTTGCACTTCGTCTCACGCCCGAAGCAGTTACAGCGGCCAATCGCTTCGGCCTGGATCGCATCGCCGACCTGCTGCCGCTGCCAAGGGGGCCGCTGGCCCGGCGGCTGGGGATCGGAAGCGTGCGCCGCCTCGACGAAGCGCTGGGTCGCGTACCCGAACCGATCGTCCCGGTGGTGCCGGAGGAAATACCTGCGGCGCGCCGCTGCCTGCTCGAACCGATCGGAACAGCTGAAGCGATCGAACAGGTGATCGGCGATCTGCTTGCCGACCTCATCCGTCAGCTTCAGGACCGGGGACGCGGCGCACGTGCAATGATCCTCACTGTCGAGCGGATCGACGGCAGCGAGCAGCATCTCGCGGTCGGGACTGCGCGAGCGACCCGCGATGCGACCCACCTTGCCCGGCTCTTCCACCTCCGGATCGAACGGATCGATCCGGGCGATGGTATCGAGGCGATGCGTCTCATCGTGCCCCGTACCGATCCACTCGGTGCGACTGCACTGGCTGTGAACCTCGCCGGCGACGATGCGGTGCCCGATGTCGCTATGCTGGTCGATCAGATCGCCGGACGGATCGGCGAGACTGCGGTCTTTACTCTCGCACCGATCGAAAGCGACGTACCCGAGCGGGCCGTGCGTCGGGTAGCTCCGCTCGAAGTACCGCACGGCTGGCCGGCGTGGCGACGGCCAATACGCCTGCTGGCGCGTCCCGAGCCCCTCATCGGCGTTCTGGCGCTACTGCCCGACGCGCCGCCGCGCCGGTTCACCTGGCGTGGCAAGGTCCATGCGGTCGTGGCCGGAGATGGTCCTGAACGCATTCATGGCGAATGGTGGCGACGCGACGGGGAGGTCTGGGCGGTCCGCGACTATTTCCGGGTCGAGGACGATGGCGGCGCCCGCTTCTGGCTGTTCCGCCGAGGCGACGGCGTCGACCACGCCACCGGCGATCTCAGCTGGTATCTGCACGGGCTGTTCGGCTGATGGCCACCTATGTCGAACTGCAGGTGACCAGCCACTTCTCGTTCCTGCGCGGCGCGTCCAGCCCCGACGAACTGTTCGCCGCGGCCGCCCTGCAGGGGCACAGCGCACTGGGTGTCGCCGACCGGGGCAGCGTCGCCGGCTTGGTGCGGGCGTGGGAAGCGCAGAAGGCGACCGGTGTTCGCCTGATCCCCGGCGCGCGGGTCGATCTGACCGATGGCAGGGCGTTGCTGCTGTACCCAAGCAACAAGGCGGCGTGGTCCCGGCTGACGCGGTTGCTGACGCTGGGTAAATCGCGCGCCGGCAAGGGCGGCTGTACGCTCGGCTGGTCGGATGTCGTGGCGTGGAACGATGGGCTGATCGCGATCCTGCTGCCACACGAACCCAACGCGGCGACGGCTGATCATCTGACCGAACTGCGCGAGACGTTCGCCGATCGCGGCTATCTGGGCTTGGCGTTCCGCCGGCGTCCGGACGATGCGTTGCGCCTGCATCAGTTGTCGGCGCAGGCAGCGGCGTCGGATGTGGCAGCCGTCGCGGTCGGCGACATCCTGTATCATGCGCCGGAAGCACGGCTGCTGCAGGACGTCGTCACCGCCATTCGCGAAAAATGTACCGTCGATACACTCGGCTTCCGCCGCGAACGCCATGCCGACCGGCATCTGAAGTCGCCCGACGAGATGGAACGCCGCTTCGCGGCCTTCCCCGACGCGATCCGTACCACGGCCGAGATTGCCGCGCGCTGCGCCTTCGATCTGGGGCAGCTCAGCTACCAGTATCCGCATGAGCGCGTCGTCGATGGGCTGACCGCACAGGAAGCCCTCGAACAGCTTACGCAGACTGCGATCGAACGGATGTTCCCGAACGGGGTACCGGCGGCCTATCGAAAGCAGATCGGCCACGAACTGACGCTGATCGGCGAGTTGGGCTATGCGCCGTACTTCCTGACGGTGAACAGCATCGTCGCCGAGAGCCGGCGGCGGGGCATCCTGTGCCAAGGACGTGGTTCTGCGGCCAATAGCTGCGTCTGCTTCGTCCTCGGGATCACGAGTATCGATCCGATCAAGCACGAACTGCTGTTCGAGCGCTTCGTGTCCGGCGAGCGTCGCGAACCGCCCGACATCGACGTCGATTTCGAGCATGAGCGGCGCGAAGAGATCATCCAGTGGATCTTTGAAACCTATGGTCGCAACCATTCCGCGCTGACCGCCGTGGTCACCCGCTACCGTGCGCGCGGTGCCGTGCGCGAAGTGGGCAAGGCGTTGGGCCTGCCCGAAGACCTGACCAAGGCGCTGTCGGGCCTCATCTGGGGCTGGAGCCAGGAAGGCGTCGGCGAGAAGCAGGTCAATCAGCTCGGACTGAACATGAACGACCGACGCCTGCGGTTGGCGCTCGAACTGTCGCGACAGCTGATCGGCGTGCCGCGACACCTGTCGCAGCATCCAGGCGGCTTCGTGCTGACGCACGACCGTCTCGACGACCTCGTCCCCATCGAACCCGCCGCAATGGTCGATCGGCAGGTCATCGAATGGGACAAGGACGACATCGACGCCCTGAAGTTCATGAAGGTCGACGTGCTCGGCCTCGGCATGCTCGGCTGCATGAACCGTGCCTTCAACATGCTGGAGGAGGCGAAGGGTGTGAGCGTCGGCATGGCCGACCTGCAGGACGACGATCCGGACGTGTATGAGATGATCCAGAAGGCCGACACCCTCGGGACCTTCCAGATCGAAAGCCGGGCGCAGATGTCGATGCTGCCGCGCATGAAGCCCGCCCGCTTCTACGACCTCGTCATCGAAGTCGCGATCGTGCGGCCGGGTCCCATTCAGGGCGACATGGTCCACCCCTATCTGCGTCGTCGCGAGGGGCGTGAGAAGCCGGACTATCCGCGTCCCGAGCTCCGCGCGGTGCTGGAGAAGACGCTGGGCGTACCGCTGTTCCAGGAACAAGCGATGAAGGTCGCGATCGTCGGCGCCGGCTTCACGCCCGTCGAAGCCGACCAGCTCCGCCGCGCCATGGCGACCTTCAAGTTCACCGGCGGCGTCAGCCACTTCTACGACAAGCTCGTCGAAGGGATGGTCAGCCGAGGGTATCCCCGCGACTTCGCCGAGCGCACCTTCAAGCAGATTGAGGGGTTCGGCTCGTACGGCTTCCCCGAGAGCCACGCCGCCAGCTTCGCGAAGATTGCATATGCTTCCTGCTGGATGAAGCACCATCATCCCGACGTGTTCTGCGCGGCGTTGCTCAATGCCCAACCGATGGGATTCTACGCGCCGGCGCAGGTCGTGCGCGATGCCCGCGAACACGGCGTCGAGGTTCGGCCCGCCTGCATCAACGCCAGCCGCTGGGACTGCACGTTGGAGCCGACCACCGGACGCCATCTTGCCGTTCGGCTGGGGCTGCGGCAGGTGCGCGGGCTTGCCAATGGGCATGGTGCCGCGATCGTAGCGGCACGGGGGGACGCCTCCTTCCAGTCGGTCGAGGAGGTGTGGCGGCGCGCGGGCGTACCGCGTGCCGCGATCGAGCGGCTCGCCGAGGCGGACGCCTTCCATGCCCTGGGCGAGGACCGCCGTCAGGGCTTGTGGAAGGTGAAGGGTCTGGGCGAGACTCCCCTGCCCCTGTTCGCCGCCGCCGATGCCCGGGAGACGGCTTTCAGCCCGGAAGGACTGGAGCCCGACGTATCGCTGCGGCCGTTGTCCGAAGGGCGCGAGGTGGTTGAGGATTACCGGGCGCTGCAGCTATCGCTTCGCGCCCACCCGCTCGCCTTTCTCCGCCCGGACCTGACACGGCGCGGCATCGTCCGCTGCGCCGATCTGGCCCACATCAAGGACGGTCGTCACGTCGAGGTCGCCGGGATCATCCTGGTCCGCCAGAAGCCCGGCAGTGCCAAAGGCGTCCTCTTCATCACCATCGAGGACGAGACCGGTATCGGGAATGGCATCCTGTGGCCCGACCGTTTTGAGGCGCAGCGCCGAACCATCATGTCGGCCGCGATGGTCGGAATGAAAGGCCGTGTTCAGCGCGAGGGGCTGGTCACGCACGTCATCTGCGACCGTATCATCGACTATGGCGGCTTGCTTGCACAGGTCGGACAGATGGACTTCCCGCACGCCACCGGGCGCGGCGACGGCGCGCGTCATGCCGGGTCGCCCGACCGAGGCGACGCCGGCTGGCGGCCGGGTCCGCGCGACAGCTATTGGCCGCCGCACGCCAACGGCATGGATCCCGAACAGGTGGTGCGGATCAAGTCGCGCGACTTCCATTGATCGGCCATGTCGCGCCACCAGCGGATCATCGTCGAACTGTCGCTCCACATCCTGCGCGCGGCCGCCGCCCGGTCGGGCAAGGGCAAGGTCGACACCATCGAGGTGCGGCTCGCTCTCCGCTGTCTAATTGCACATTGCCCCGAACGATGGCCGCTCGACATGTTCTGGAACTCTGCCGGTACCAATCACGATATCGGACGAGCGCAAGGATGTACGGCAGCTTTTAACGGCATCGTTCGGCAGCTTGCACATCCCAATCGGCGACCAGATTGAGCTTGCAAGCAACGCAGAATTGGACCGTTCCTGTCTGGATGGGCTTGCGGAGCTCACTGTCGCTTTTGTTTCAGGCTCTGTACGGTCCCATCAAGAACGGAGCGGGTGCACGGCATGCTCTGATGCGGAGGAGAAAAGAAGATGGAGCTTGCGGTCTACGCGGCGTTGGGATTGGCGATAATCGTCGTCGTCCTGTGCGTGGTGATCCTGCTGAAAGTCGGACGGCCGGCCTCGCTGCCGGAGGAACTCATCACCCGGATCGCCGTCCTCGAACAGATCGCCACCACACTTCCTGCGACGTTTCGCGAAGAAGCGAGGATGGGCCGCGATGAGCTGCGAGCCGCCGTGTCATCGCAAACGGAGGCTCTGGACGGGCGCTTCGGATCGACGGAAGCGCGACTGGCAGAAATCGGAAAGGCGCAGGTAGATCAGTTGGCGGCAATGCGCTCCGAGGCCACGGAAGGCCGGACGGAACTGCGATCAGCTTTCGGAACGCAGACAGAAGTTATCGAGAAGCGGCTCGGGTCCGTCGAAGCCAGGCTTGGTGACTTCGGTAAAGCTCAAACTGATCAATTGGCCGAAATGCGCCGCGAAGCAGCGGTTGGGCGTACGACCCTTGAGGACGCCGTCCGCAAAAATGCAGAAGGTTTTGCAACCTCGCAAGCAGAACGCCTCAAGGAAACGAACGACGGCGTTCGCAGCCTTTCGGACCGGCTGCTCGCCTCCCTACGGGACGGCCGCGACGAGCAGCGCAAAGCGCTGGAAACCGTCCAAGCCAGGATCGTGCAGCTGACCGAGAGCAACGACAAGCGCCAAGACGCTTTGAGAGAAACGGTCTCCGGCAGCTTGGAGACGCTGCGCGTCGACAATGCCGACAAGCTCGACAAGATGCGAGCAACGGTCGAGGAAAAGCTGCAAGGTACACTGGAGAAGCGGCTTGGCGAGTCATTCCAGCTGGTAAGCGAACGGCTGGAACAGGTTCACAAGGGCCTTGGCGAGATGCAGAGCCTGGCCACCGGCGTCGGCGACCTGAAGCGCGTTCTCAGCAACGTGAAGTCACGCGGTGGTTGGGGTGAGGTTCAGCTCGGTATGTTGCTGGAAGACATGCTCACGAAGGACCAATTCGCCACGAACGTCCGTATTCGGCCCGACTCCAGCGAAAACGTGGAGTTCGCCGTTCGACTACCGGGCCGCATTGGAGAGGACACGCCGCTTTGGCTGCCGATCGACGCGAAGTTCCCTCACGAGGACTACGACCGGCTCCTTGTCGCGCAGGACGCCGGCATCGCCGAGGAGGTGGAACGAGCCGCTTTGGCCTTAGAGCGCGCCATTCGCCTGCAGGCGAAGTTGATTTGCGAGAAATACGTCCATCCGCCGCACTCAACCGACTTCGCGATCATGTACCTTCCTACCGAAGGCCTTTTCGCAGAGGTGATCCGGCGACCCGGGCTGGCCAGCGAGATGCAGACGAAGCACCGGGTCATGATCCAAGGCCCCACGACCCTTGCCGCCCTGTTGAGCAGTTTGCAGATGGGGTTTCGCACGCTTGCGATCGAGAAGCGGTCAAGCGAGGTTTGGCAGGTTCTCGGTGCGGCAAAGGCCGAGTTCACCAAATACGGACAGGTCTGGGAGAAGCTCGGCAAGCAGTTGGATACCGCTCGCAAGACCGTCGACGAAGCGGGAAAGCGCACCCGCGCAGTCACGAGGAAGCTACGGGACGTTGAGATGCTGGAGGGTCCGGAAGCACCAGGCCTGATCGATCTCGTTCTTGGCGAGGATGAGGATCAAGAGGTAGCCGCCGAATAGCGCTGGTTCCGATCCAGTCGGCAGGAAAACCAGATCGATGAGTGATCGGCTTCATCGCTGCCGACGGTCGAGCTGATCTAATTAGGATCGAAGTCGATTGCGCCTCTTTCCCCTGTCGGGAACCTCGGCTCGACGACTGCGTCGACCATGTCACTTCGGACATGGTCGACGAGGTGTGATCCGCTCCTAACGCGGATCTGGTTCAGAACGACGACTTCGCCGGCATATCACGACCCACGGCGCGCTGAAGTTCCTCTTGCCAAGCCCGCTCGGCATCGACGCCTTCGAGAAGCAGGAGCTGCAACTTCCTGTAGGAGTCCTCGTCGGCATGCATGGCCGGCTTCGCAGCACCGTATGCCGATGGGCACTTCTCGCCGCTATTGCACCAATCCATCAGGAGGTTCGACTGCGGGGGAGCACTGCGGGTAGGCGTACCGTAGCGCTCGACGAGCTGCGTTCTCAACTGCTCCTTGGTGCGACCCGCCGTGGGGGCACTGTATGCGACGGTCGAGACCTTGGCACCGGACGGCACCGGGTGGAACTTGACGACGATCGTCTCGTCTCCCTTCGTCGCGCGCAGAGATTCGATGCCTTGGCGCGGAAAGTCGTAGACCGGCAGGTTCCGTTGACGAACCACTTCCTTGCGAACGGCGGTCGCCCAATCGAGGCCGGGGAATGCCTCGACGTTCCACCCGTCGCGCGCAAGCGCAGCTTGGGCGGCGGTGGCAGACATGCCGATGGAGACTCCGGCGATCACCAACGGCTTCGTGGTAGATGACGCCTGTGCGGCGGCGCCGTTCTCGACGACGGACGCCGATCCGCAGGCCGCGAGCAGCGCGAGCGCGCCGAATGCCGTCATTCTGGTCATCATGATACTTCCTCTTGTTCGAAGGACGTGCGCCATCGTTCGCCGGGAGGCATCCCGGCGTCGCAGGTCCGTTGGTTGTCTTCTCGTCTACTGGTGCACAGCGGCCGGCTCGGGAGGCGAACGGGCGCCCACCGACCCGATCAACGCAGCACCAGCGCGACGAAGCCCGCCGTGTCGGTCGCGCCCTTCACATGCCCGACATCGAAGGCACGAGCGATGCCGAACCGCATCGACGAGTTCTCGGACAACCGCTTCGACCAGCCGAGTTCGAAATCGACTTCACGCGCATGAGGCGTGAGATCCAGCGCGGTATCCGCCGTCGTCAGGACTCCGGTCACCAGATCGTAGGCCACAGGCAATTGCAGCGTAGCCCCTGCCCGTTCGACGCGCAGCGGGGATGACATTCCCAGCGTTGCGACGCCACCGAGCAGACCGTGTGCGCCCTCGATCGCGAATGCGGTGCCGCGCACCGGTCCCGAGAAGCGCATGAGTTCGGACCCGCCGTAGACATGCGTCGTGGAAGCGGTCGCCCGGGCGGAAAGAAGCACGCCGACGACCGCCCTTCGTGCGGTGACCGACGCCATCGTGGTACGGGCACCGACCAGACCCAGTTCGGAGCCGCCGCGGCTGCCGAGCACATGCCCGCGTTCGAGCATGTCCGAGACCTCCACACCCAGGCCGAGTGGCGTGGTGACCGCGAAGTTGCGCAGCAGCGTTCGCCGGTCACGGGAGGATCCAGCCGAAAAGGCGGTCGACCAGCCGGCACCGGTCCACGACGACGACATTCCGACCGGCGCATCGAGAACGGCTCGCAATGCGGAACCCGATAGGCCATCGCCCCGGTCCAACGCCACGTTGGCGCCCATCGTCATCATTTGACCGGCTCCCGGCGAGAAGGACATGACGGCCGGACGGCTCGGATCGACGGTCTGCCAGTAACTCGGCACCGAGGACGAGAAGCCGAAACGGGTTTCCGCCGCAGCAGCCTGTCGCCACGGCGCATCGATCGGTGACAGCATCGCACCCGCCAGCAGACCAGACCTGCCAGTGCGGATCTCCGACGCACCCTTCATGACGTAGTCGCGACCATAGCGGTCGTAGACGGTCATCGACGACGCCTTAGCAGCGAGTCCGGCGCCGCCGCCGAACGGAGCCGACATCGTCAGGGACGAGTAGCGTGCGATGACCGCCTGCGCCGCGACGAACGACGATGCCGGCGCTTGAGCCTGCATCGCCTTCTCGACGTTGAGGATGCCGACACCGAAGATGGGATCGAAACCAGGGGCTCCGGCATCGGTGGCCGTGTCGAGCAGGATGCGTGCGATCGCCTTGCCGCCCAGTTGAGGCCAGTGCTGCTTGAGGAGAGCGGCCGCCCCGGCGACCGCGGGGGCGGCGAAGCTGTTGCCGGTTTCCACGACGACGTTGCCGTTCTGGTCGACCGTCTGCACGCCGTTGCCTGCCGCCGCGATCATGCGGTCGGCGAGAGGACCCGGGTTCCCGTTGGCCACACGTGGATTGCCGTTCTGATCCACCCCGATCGCGAAGAGGAACCAGTCCTTGTTGGCGCGATCTGCGCCGACTAGGTTCTCGGCTATCATTCCGGTGAAGCTGTCCTCGTCGGTGAAGTTCGAAACCGATTCGATGAACAACCGGTCTGCCTGACGCACCGCGTCCATCGCGGTTCGCTGGTCAGCTGCGAGACCGCCCGTCGACTTACCGTTCAGGCTCATGCTTATCACGAACGCGCCCTTGTCGATCGCGTACCGGATCGCAGGTGCGATCAACTCCGGGTTGGCGCCATCGGCTTCGGGCACTGGGCCGGACGTCGGAGTGACCCCCGTCATGTTCGGAGCGGACAGCTTCAAGGCCAGGATGGTCGCTTCGGGGGCGACACCGTGCATGCCGTTGCCGTCTCGCGCTGCGGCTGCGACACCGGCGACACGACTGCCGTGGCCCTTCACGTCCTTCAGCTCGAAACGGATGTACTCAGGAGGACAGGTGCCGCAGCGGGCGATGCCCTGTTCGAACGCCCTGCTGTCGGGCGAGATGCGTCCGGCGAACTCACGACCCGACGTGTCGATGCCGGTGTCGAGGATCGCGATCGTGACACCCTTGCCGGTGACTCCGCGATCGTATGCGTATGCGGCCTTCGCCGATATCACGGACCCCGAAGCCTTGTACTCCGCCGTGTCTGCGGACGACACCGGGGTAGGCGCCGGAGTCGGTGCCGGTGACGGTGTCGGCACGGGAGGCGTCGGAGCACTACCGGACGAATTGACCCCACCGCCGCCGCATGCGCCGAGCAGAAGGGACAGCGCCGTCAACGCCGTCGGATTCGTGAGACCTCGAAGCCATCCGCTTCGGCAACCGTTGGCAACGTCCACGCCCGAACCCCCGTTCGCGCCGTGCCGTCCAGCAATGTCAGCCGACGGCACCGCCCTGTCATGACGAGGCGGTGCCGGCCCAAGAGCCGGGGATTCAGAATCCTGCGGTAAGACAGGCGCGAGCGTCTTTAGGCCCCGAAGAGCCCTGGACATGCACGCCCGCTCCCCGGCCGAATGGAATTCGGGCCGGGCACACGGCTACTTACCGACAAGGTTCTGACGCCTCGGTCCGCCTGCCGGCGAACGGGCCTGCTCTAATCGCGAAACGTTAACACGATCAATCCACGATTGCGGGAAAGACGATAATTTCCATCGCTGGATACCCATCGGCACCAGAAAACCGAGGATGACTTTGGCCCCCCTGGACGATGCTTGGCGGTGTCCCTTGAAAAGATAAATCAAACGTCCCGTTGAAGGAACCTGTCGCAAATCGAAACAAGAACCTTCACCACCGCGCCAAGCATCATTTCCGCTTCAGCATACCTTCGGCATGCGGACGGCCACGACGAACTTCACTCCATGCAGTGCTGAACGAACGCGAATGGGACGAAGTGATTTTCACTTACAGCCACGATCGAGGATCGGCACCTGAATTAGAAGAATGCCCCGGATCGTTCATTACACGACGGCCGCTGGTGGCCGGTCGGCGTTGCCGACGATCTTCTCATGAAGAAGTGATGACCACGCTGCGCCGCCCGAATGTCGCCGCCGTAATCGCCGAGCGGAGATGATCGCCAATCCGTCGCTCGGCGTACGATGGTCCCACGGCAATCGCCTGCAAATCGGGCAAAGCTTGAAGCAGGTACATCACGCAAAACGCTGATGATACCCCGGTTTCCAAGCGACGCTGGATTGCTACATTCGTTCCCGGAAATCGATAACCGGCCTCCCCATGCCGCCAAAGGTCGCGGCGGCCCCACCGCCTCCGGAAGGCGACGGTAGGTCGGTCGGATCGCTTGTGAGGTGACCGACCGATCCCGTGCAGGCACCGCACCCGACGGCACTGCATGCTGCTTCAGAACGTTACTCGAAGGCCTGCGGCATAATACCCATCGCCAACGTTGCCCTTCAGCTGAATCTTCGGTGCAACCGGAAACGCCAACGTGCCGTAAGGCACAACTTCGTCGCTGATCCGCGCGCCGACGCCGAAGGTCGCTACCAACGGGACGGAATAGGTTGCCTCCAGACGCCCATACGCACGGTATCTCGTGTTGCTGCACAGATCCTTGTCGGCGTAGCGGCCGTTGGTGCTGTCCCGACAGGCATCGGATCCGCCGTTGTCGTAAAAGTAGTAGCGCCCGTTGTCCTGGACGTAGATCAGCGCCCCAACGGCAGGCGTCACCTTCAACCCTGGGAGAAGCGAGAAATCGTACCCGACGCCGAGTTCCCCGCCCCATCGGTCATCTGCACGAGCGCCGTTCGCCTCCAATACGATCTGCGCACTGGCCGGCGCGGCACAGCCGAATACCATCGCGGCAACCGCGATCCCCATCAACCTGATCAATTCAATTCCCCCGAAACGTCCGATCCACGGACGGCCAGGGCGCGTAGAGCCACTACGGCCATCCGGCAAGCGGGGAGCCGCTTCGTCAGCTTGCGTTGCACAGGATCAGAGGGATGCAGCGTACCTGCTCTCCCATGTGACCCGTCGCTTCTCGGGCTCGCGCCGTCCACCGTAGAGCATCAGGGTCGCCCAGCCGATCTCCTCACCGAGCGCTTCCTCGGACACTGACGCGGTCCATACCCGGCGCTTCGCGTTCCAGCGGTAGCCACGCTCCTTGAGTACGTCCTTGGCGGAGAAGGGCGCGTCGGTCGCATCGACGATCCACGTCGGCCGACGTGCCCGGTCCAGCAGCCTGCTCGCAACCGTTCCACCGTCGTCGAAGGGATGATCGAGAAGGTGCAGAAGGGCGGAGACGTCGACTTCGGCACGATGGGCATCGTAGAACCACCCCATTCGCCAGAGTAGTGCCGAGAGCGTGCGATCTCCGAAACCCTCTGCGCGCCAGTCGAGGTCTGCAAGCGAGCACACCCACGGCCGCCCGGCCGCCATGGGAAGACGACGCTCCACGAAAGGACGGTCGAACGCCGCGTTGTGCGCGACGACGAAGTCCGAACCCAGGATCATGCCCGTCGCTTCGCCGTCCGATATCGAACGACCCGCGACGTCATGGTCCGTCAACCCGGTGACGCGGGTGATCGCCGCCGGAATCGGCTCGCTCGGTTGCTCCAACCAGCTCCTCGGGCGACCGGTCTCGACGATCCTGCCATGCTGATCCAGCCGGAACCGCTGCATGGCCAGTTCGATCACCTCATGCCGGGTATGGTCGAGACCCGTGGTCTCCACGTCGAGGGCGACACCGGTCATTCCACCTGTCGCCGCTCCTGCCGACGAGCGCCTGTCCATCGTGCCCAGACGGCGCTGGACCAGATAGTCTTCATGCCGTTGCAGTACGCGAGCCAGCACCGCCGGTTCGACCGGCAGTGCGACCAGATCCCTGCTCATACGGCGAACCGCTGTTCGACGACCACGTCCAACCCGCGAGCGAGCGGCGACTCCGGATCGGACGCGACGAGCGCAAGCGTGTCGGCCAGAACGTCGCTGATCATCGCAGTGGCCAACGGCGTCGTATGATCGAAGCCGGTCGAGAACACCGCGCCCTCGACGGCATCCGCCCCGTATCTACCGATGACCTGTTCGACGAGTTCGGCCGGACGATCGGTGACCATCGCGCAGAAGGCGAACAGGCGTGTGCCGTCCTCGGTGGCGTCCAACCAGCAGGTCAGGAGATGGGGACGCGGCAACCTCCGCTCCGCATGGTCGTCGTCAACCGTTCCCTGGTCCGCGAACTCCAATGACGCATCCGCCTCGTCGCCGTCATCCGCCAACAGGTCGTCGATGTCCGACGGACTGGCATCCAGACCGATGTTGAGACCATGCAGGACCACCGAACGATGGAAGTGGTCGAGGTCCTGACAGGCGTCCATGGCGGACTTGCCGTCGAACAGCCGGCGCGGCGCGATCATCCACGCAACCGGATCGAGATCCAGACCTTCCCGCGAGAAGCGCGCTCCGGCGTCCGCTGCGGCGATGGCGAGACGCAGCAGCCGCCGAGGCGTGACCATGACGATCTCGTCCGAGGGTTCGTCGGCTTCCAGCGGATCGCATGACCATCGCCCGAGATCGGTTTGCGGCACGGCCGCACCGTACTGCGCGGGCAGATCACGAAGATCGAGTTCGTTCCCGGTGATGATGGTATTGATCGTCATTGCCGCTTCCTTTCTTCCGACGGGCCGCATCCCGTTGGCCGAAAGATAGGGATGGTTAACGATGCGTCAAGAATTATTGACGCATTGTCTGTTCGATTCCACCTTGAACATTGTTAATGCGACAATTATTCTTGTTTCGTGCCTGATGAAGACCTCGTACTCGGCCTTGCCGCTCTCGGACAACCGATCCGGCTGTCGTTGTACCGTCACCTGGTGATCGCCGGCGAGGCGGGCATCGGTCCCGTCGCACTCGCCGCCGCAGTCGGCATGCAGCGAAATCTCATCAGCTATCACCTCCAACCGCTCGTCGCGGCGGGTCTGGTGCGGAGCGAGAAGCGGGGACGCGACGTCAATTATCGCATCGATCCGGTCGGACTTACGAAGTTGGCGTCAGCCCTCCTCCAGCTCTCCGCAACGTCGATAACCAGCGAATGAAGACCGTGACGCCGACCGCCGCGAGTGAGCGGTCGGGTTAGGATAGGAGAATTGACAACCTGCCGAATCGCATCGGTAGGAGGTAAAATTGGACGACGCACGGGACGCGCGACGCGCTAAGCACCAAGCGGAAGCTCGCCGTCGCGCAGCGATCGTGGCGCGCTACGCGAAGTTGGACCGTCCATCCCGGGAGGATGACCGACGGCATGCGGACGAACTGGGCCTCTCCGTCGACAGTCTCTGGAGATTGACCGCAGCTTGGAAGGCGCACGGGGATCGGGCACCCATTCGTGGCGCACGGACCGTACGGCCGGACGGCGACGGGACGGCTGCCCAAGCGATCATGGCGACCGATATCGACCTAGAGGGCGTCAGACCGGATCGCCGCGACGAGACGCTGCGGCGTATCCGAGTGATCCAGAGTTATCTCGACACCCCTTCACGCACTGCCGAAGATCGTTTGTCCCGTGCACGCGAGATGGGCGTCACGCCCAATCGCTTCGACATGATCGTGCGGCAATGGTGCCTGCACCCGAAGGCGTCACTCATGCCCGGAGCCGCCCCCGCCAAGCGGCGGGTCGGCTTCCGATCTCCCGAAAGGATCAGGGTCCATGCCATACTGCACGAAATCATAAGGTCTTCGGATCCGCACCGAACCGTGAAGAGCATTCACAGCGAGCTAGTCACAGCCTGCAAATCCGAGGGGCTGAAGCCCTTGGCATTGCCGCGGCTCTATCCGATCGTACGCCAGCTTCGGACCGCCAACGACACCCAGTGATGCAGTCGCACGACGAGCATCTAGCTCCCGTCGTTTCGCATCCATTCGTAACCGGGTAGCGACAGGATCGTATTCTCCGCCCCCAGAACGCGTCGCAGTGCATTTCCTACCCTGTCGCGCGACGCGTCGATCCGGTCTTGCCCATCGAACGGCGGCTCGACCTTCGCCATGCGCCCAGCGTTGTGCCCCTCCAGCGCGGGTTCGAGCGTCCAGTCGATGGTGGCGGTGTACTCGGGAAGAGGACCTGTTCGCCCAGTGCGAAACGCCACGTCCGGTGCACGGCTCCCGGTCCCGAGCCATATGTCGGCTAGGCGTTCGCCGACGGCGTCCACTATCGCGCTTCCCAAGGTACGGGTCGCCCGCCCAAGCGACGGCGGACGCCCGAAAGCCTCGTCCAACGCCTTGCGTGCGTGCCCGTCCTCAACGTCGAGCCTGAAGTCGAGCATCGGTTCGGCGTCCGAAACCCGCAAACCCTGAAGGTCGATCGAGGGAAGGCGCTCCAAGGCGTCATCCGCCGCCCATACGTGGCCCATGGCACGGGTCCGCTCCGTCGCGACCGCCCAGCCGAGGACGATGCGCGTGCCGTGATCGATGACGCAGTGCAGTCTGATCCGCAGCCCTTCCGGATCGACGAAATCCATGCCTGCGGAATCGAACACCAGCCGCTCGCCGAAGATGCCGGGCGCAAGCAACCGACGTGCATCCGAGATCAGGCGCAGAAGCGACGCATCGCTCATCGTACCGCGACCTTCGGCCTCAAGTTGGCGCCGCACGGCCAACGGACGGAGTTCCGGATCTTCGGACAGAAGCATCCGGATCCGATCGACTACGACCTGCCGGTCCACTTCATTCGCCGTCCGACCAGCCGTCCGCCGTTTCGCCGAATTGACGCCGAGGGCTGACAGGCTGCGGTTCGATCGCCATCCGGCTGCAAGTCGCTGGAATTGGGCGATCGCCACACCGGCGGATGCCGCGGCCTCGCTTGCGCTCGAAGGCCGTTCGTCTCCGACGCCTTCAGTCCACAACCGGACGGCTTCGAGCCTCTTCGCCAGCTTGTCAGCCTGTTCATTCGCCAGCCGCGCCCGCGTCATGAGTTCCTGGGCGGGCAAGCCGTCGGGCCACGCCCTGCGCATCGCCTCGTCGAGCGTCACCTTTCCTTCGTCCATTTCCGGTTCCAATTCCATCGTCGCAAACCCAGTAGCCCCAACCGTCTACTAGCATGAGAACAACGACTCACAACAAAATGATATGGAGCCATTGACCTGCGGATCGTCGGATCATATGTCCCCAGCATCATTACCGTGGGAGTTAATAGTGCTCGACATTCTGCTGCACCTTCTTCGAGGCAAATCCGACCCGGGTCACATCCATGGTCTCGCCATTCCGAGCAGCCGTCGCCTCGGACGCGAACGCCGGGACGCCGGCAAATTCCGGCCCCGGCGTCGGCGGGCATCGTGACGGCCCGCAGCACGAGACAGGCGGGACCGGTCAGCCGCGTCCCCCTTTCGCAACTCGCGATCCGAGCGCCTCGCCTCGATCACTTCGAGGACCCGGCCGCCGTCATCTCCGAAAGGCGCCTCCGTCGCCCTGGGGACGGGATCGAGCTCGACGAGGACCGTCTGGCGATGTGCACGATCGTCCGTTCGGACGCCGGTGGGCCGCTGCGGGCGTTCAATGGAGGTCGTGCGCACGAGAACGGCTGGCACAGCTCGTGGAAGGCGCAGCGGCTGCTGCACTGGCAGGGAGAGACCGCGCTGATGCATCTCATCAGAGCTGACACGGACCATGACGTCGTCCGCATCAACGCGGAAAGCATCGAATTCGAGATGCCGGCGCTCGGCCCGAGGGTCAGCTACCGAGCGGACGCCGAACTTACCGACGCGACCGGGCGTACTATCATCGTCGAGGTCAAGCGCACCGAACGGGATCTCGACGATCCCGAGTACCGGCTGAAGCTCGCCTACGTCCGCGAGGTATGCAGGCGCTGCGACATGGGGTTCAGGATCGTCTTCCAGGAAGACCTGTTCGAAAGCATCGTGCACCGACGGAACGTGTCGCTGTTCGCATCCCGGGGCTTCGTCAGGATCGAACACCACCATCGCCGCATACTCGGCGATCGACGCCGATCTTCCGGACTTCAGACCACCTACGGGGTTCTGGCCGAAGCACTGGAGCCCGGGCATCCCGCCGCCGGTCGCGCGGTCATTCAGGGCATGCTCGTCCGGCGCCTCGTGAAGATGGACCTGACCTCGCACCTCGACGACGCCAGCACGGTCACCATCGTCTGACCGATCCGGCCTTCGGCCGGTCCTGCCCCCTACTGCCCAGAAGCCGGCTGTAAACGCATCGCACACGGCGATCGGCGGAACGCCGACGCTCGTCCTCGAAAGATGGAGAAACATCAATGGCCAGAAACAATTTCCAATCGAACGCGAACATCGAACTCGATGGAATACGGCACCAATTCAAGGGACGATTGAGCGGTAGACTGGAGCTGATCGATCCCGTGACCGGCGACTGCTTCTGCGCCCCCGACGAGAACGGGGTGCTCCGTCCCATCACCGACGAGCAGTTCGAGGATCTCCTGCGCGCTGGCCGCGCGAAGGTCCTGAAACGGGGCTCGGCCGATCCGAAGCGCGCCGAGAACGATCTCGCAGAGTGGACGATCGAACAGGCATCCCTCCTGGATCCGCAGGTGCCGAAGAAGCTCGTGCAATGCCAGATGCTAGACGACGTCGGCGTCCCGAACGGACGCAAGGCGATCGCGATCTTCCTCGCAGAGCATTGGAAGGAGAAATTCGTCGCGAAATGGGGAGATCACGACGCGCCGGCTACCATCGAACGCTGGAGAATCGAACGCGGCCATCCCGGTTGCCGTCATGCTGCCCAGATGGTCAACATGACCGGCAAGGTCGAGCGGGGTCCGTACTGCACGGAAGTCGTCGCCGAACTCCTCCAGAAGAACGCTCTCGCCCGCATTGCCGGTCGTCTCAGCATCTCCGGCGCATTCGCGCTGTTCCAGGACGAACTCAGGAGCGTCAACGCAGGACGCCATCCCGATCATGGAAAGCCCGACCATCCCTACTTCATACCCTCGTACGCAACCTTCCGCCGCCGGTGCAACGCGCTCGAACAAAGCGAAACCGTCAAGGCCGAAAAGGGCGGACAGGCGGTCCTGCAGGACTGGATGGGTGGCGGGCGGTCGCTGACGGCGGACTTCGCGATGCAGCGCGTCATCATCGATCATACGCGTCTCGACCTCTTCGTCATCTACAAGCTGCCGGATGGGAGCGAAATCGTTCTCGGTCGGCCGTGGCTGACCCTCGCGATCGACGTGGCGACGCGGGCGATCGTCGCGCATCTGATCACCTTCATCCCGCCGTGCGTCTGGACCGTGGGGGAGACGATATCCCGCATGGCGATGCCCAAGCACGTACCGCCTGACATGCTCGAACGCTATCCGTTCCTCCGGCAGATCAGGGGTCGCCCCGTGGAGATCATCGTCGACAACGCGGTCGAATTCCGAGGCCACACCATGGAAGCCGCCGCACGAAGCGCAGGCTTCTCGTTCCGGTTCTGCCCGATCAAGCGTCCCCGGTACCGGGGTATCGGTGAACGCGCGATGGGAACCGTGAACCGTCTCATCTGCGCCGACATCCCCGGTCGCACCATCCCGATCCAGGATGCGAAACGTCTAAGCTACGATGCTGCGCAGCACGCGATAGTGTTCATGGACGAACTCGAGAGCATCGCAATCCGGGTCGTGGCGATCCTCAACACCGAACCGCACGCCGGCATCGACAACCGGCAGCCGGCACTCGTCTTCCAGCGCGACGCGGAAAGGAACGGCATCAACAACTTCATCGATCTGGATGCCTTCCGTCGTGACCTGATGGCGGTCAAGGAGAAGGCCCGGTTGAGCAACTCGGGCATCGTCGCCTTCGGCCTCCGCTACCATGGCTACGCCGAAGTGCCGGCGCTCCTCGACGATCTGCGCCCGATCGAGACGCGGCGCCAGCGCACTGACGGTGCGACCGCCACCGTCGACTTCCGATACGATCCGCTCGACATCAGCAGGATCCACGTATGGAATCGCAGACGGCGGCGGACTTCGTCGGTCACGACCGCGCGGCACTGACCAACTTCGACAACGAGATCCTGTCGATCCGGGCGGAACAAGCCCGTCGCGATCCGCCGCGACGTCGTGAGCGGCGGCCGTCCCAGGACGTCCCGCACCATTCGCAGGCGGAAGAAACAAGCACCACTGCGGCCCGCCGCCGCATGCCCAGAGGAGTTGCACGATGACCAGCCGCTACACGATCCCGCAGGCCAAGGCGGAGTTCGATCGCATCATGCTGCCCTACGCCCCTCAACAGGCGGCCGTCGAGGCGCTGGACGAAGTCCGGCTCTCCTACCTCGGCCGCCGCCCCGGCGCTCCCTGCGGCGGCGCCATGCTCATCGCACCGATCGGTTGCGGAAAGACCTGCTCGATCGAGAACCTGACCGCTCAGATCAAGGCGTCGGGCGAATGCGAAGCGGACGCGCATCCGATCCTCCACGTCGAGATTCCGACGGAGGGGACCGTGGAGTCGATACCGACGGCCATTCTGCGGGCTCTGCGCGCACCGAGGCCCGATCTCGGCCGCACCGAGCTCCGCTGGCTCAAGGCCATCGACCGGATGAAGGGCGCGCAGGTTCAACTCATCGCCTTCGACGAGTTCAATCGCGCGAACCGACGGGAGACGATGCGGCGGCCGATCGCGACGGCGATCCGGGAACGCATCATGGATGCCGGGATCGCCCCCGTCGCGATCGTCGGCAGCGAAGAGGCTTCATTGGTCCTGCAGTCGTGTCCGGAACTCGCTCAGCGCTTGGACGATCGGATCACGATGGAACCGCTCGCATGGTACAACGAGGCGGACCAACCCATCATCGTCGACCTGCTTGCGAACCTGGACGAGCAGCTGGTGAGCCGGGATCTCGTACGGTTCTCCAACCTGGCGGACGAAGCCGTGGCCGAACCGCTGGTCGAGGCCTCCTCGGGGGCGATCCGGGCAATCATGAAGATCGTCCGCATCGCCCTGGGGTTGGCAATGGAGAGGGAAGCCACCGCGATCGACGTGATCGACCTGGAGGAGGCGGTGATCCGCTTCGCGATCGGCGGCGGGTTCATCAAGCGCAATCCCTTCACGCGTCAACCCTGAGGAACGTCGATGACCGGATCACCACGCCGTCCCGAGAACGGCGAATCCCTGAACGGGTTCATCGCGCGCGTCGCCGCCGCGGAATTCCTGCCCAACACGCTGGAGATCACGGCGCTTGGTGGAGCCACATGGTCGCATCGTCCCGAACTGTCGCGGGAACGAGGCAAGATGGCGGAAGTCGCATCCTTCCTCCGCAGCGATTCGGACCTGCTGGCGGGCATGGTCTATCAACTGGATCCCGAACGTCCCGGTCGGCGCATGTTCTACGGATCGTCGATCGACAAGCGCTTCCTCGTACACAACGAGAGACGCTTCTCGCCGACCTCGATCGCGGAAATGGAGACGCATCTGGCCGTCTGGGACCTGCGACCCTTTCCCTTCTGCGAAAGAAGTGGTCAGATACTGACCGCCCGGTGTCCGGATCCCAATTGCGTCAGGATCCAGCGATGGTACCACTCGAATGGAATCGGGCTCTGCGACATA
This sequence comes from Sphingomonas sp. BL-S-05, assembly GCF_055521695.1. NCBI lineage: Bacteria > Pseudomonadati > Pseudomonadota > Alphaproteobacteria > Sphingomonadales > Sphingomonadaceae > Sphingomonas > Sphingomonas sp. BL-S-05. The sequence goes on from NZ_CM145499.1 coordinate 2,811,167, forward strand.
TGCGGGGAGCCGTTGGCGAACGCGACGAGCGCGACGGTGCCCAGCGAAGACCTGCCGGACCTCCGCACCGCTCTCGGCCTCGTTCATCCCGATGCCGATCGTCGCAGCGCGAGCGCCGACGAACTGCCCGATCGGCTCCGGCACATTCCGGGGGGCGACCTCCTCGACCTGCTCGTCGCCGTCGCGGGCGTGCATTCGCCGGACCTGCGTTGCCCTTCGATGAAGCGGGCTCTCCGATCGCACGCCGATCCTTTGGCCATATGTGCCGCCGTCGCGGCCGCCTGGCGGATCCTGCGCGAATGGCCGACCGCGTTCCAGCGCTTGGCGTCCGAGAGGATCGCGACGAGACCGGGCAGGTTCGGAGACGGCAACAAAGGTGCCACCAAGGACATGCTGGATCTCGACGACAGTCCCGCTACGCCGCCGGTCCTCGTCAAAATCGTCGCCGACCTCAGGAACTTCATCATGGAACACGGGAAGCGGTACGGCATCGGAACGAACCCGGCGTCCCGTTCGATGCCGTTCATGACTCGCGACCTCGCCGCGGCCCGGCGCAGGGGTGACCTGTCGACGATCTTCGCCTTGGTGAAGGGTGAACCCCAACCGCTGCTCGACCTTTCGGAATTGACCAAACTGACGAGAAGCCTGGCGTTCAGTTCGACGATGACTGACGCCGCCCTGCGCCTCGGGATCAGCGTCGACGGGGTCTGCCAACTGGTCGTCTTGGGTCGGCTGGACGAATCCAGCGCCAGGACCCTGCGAAGGAAGGGCGACGAACCTCGCGTGACGAACGCATCCGTGGATGACGTCCTGTCGAAGCTTGAGGAAGGTTCCGAGACCGCTTCCTGCTTCGACGTCGACGAAGCCGGCATCCCGCTCAGCACGATCATGCGGTCGATCGGCGGGGGTCACAAGCCTTGGGGCGCCATCGTCACGTCCTTGCTGGACGGCCGGTTCCGCTACCGCATCAAGCCCGGAAAGAACCCCATCATCAGGCGCATCGTCGTCGAGCCCGCGATGATGCGCTGGTCGAGGTCGATCGATCGATCCCCGCCGGATGGGACCGCGACCTTTTCGGCAATGAGCAGGTCCGATGCCATGAGCGTGCTCAATCTCCACGAACGGCATGCCAACGTCCTGGACCGTTGGCGGCTATCCGCGACGTGCCGCACCCGGATTCCGACGGAGCCGCTTCTGAACATGGCGGCGGAGCTAATCTCGCTCGGCGAAATGACAGCACGTATGGGGTGCTCGGCAATCGAAGCAGACCGCATGCTCCAGGAACACCATATCGAGCGGGATGGGCCGTGGTGCAAACGTCGCGAAGTGGAAATCGCCTTCTTCGCGGTGCCAACCGAGAGGAACGGCATGCACCTGCGAGCCGACAACGGCAACGTTACTGAAGCGCGAAGCGATCCGTGGATTCAACCAGTCCCCGGTTGAATTACGAACCCGTCATCCGGCAACCCAGTGCGGGGCCGGACGAGGCGGACGCCGCACCGAAGTCGGCGTCTGCGCTGGGGCGATCAGCCGATTGTCCAGGTTCAAGAACCGTCGCCGGCATTCGCATGGGTACCATGGGTCGACCTGACGACGGCACATCGTCTGACGAACTCGGCAGTCTGACGTGCGACTTCCTCCGCGTCATCGACGAGGTCGCAAACCAGGAACCACTCCCTCCCACGCGCACCGAACGATCCGCGAGCGCTTACGGGAAGCCGACCGAACGCATGACGAAACTCGCCTCCACTGATCTGTGCAATCGTCTGGCGGTTCCGCTGCAGTCTTCCCTGCCGAAGCAGAACGTAGCGTCCGGGCTGGTTCCGATCCTCAGCGATGGCTGAGAGCACGTTGGCGTCTCCGGCGGAGGTGGCCGGATTGATCTGAACCGTTCGGTCTTCCGCTCCGATCCCCCACGTCAGGTCGCAGTCGGGCACCGTTCGCTCCGTTGTTCGCAAGGAGTATTTGAAGCCGAACTCCGTCATCAGCCGCTCGCCAGCCAGCCCGACGTTTGCCAGCGACTCCAGAAGGCTATGCCACCGCGCGAACTGCGTCATCGACGTCTTGTCGGCGGTCAGAATGTTGAAGGCGCGTGTTTCTTTCATTCGGCTTCCAATTGTCGATGGTGAGCGCATGGGTTCTGCCGCGTCATCCCGCCAACGCAGCGCTGCGATGGTTTCAACATCGCTGCAGACCAAGCTTCGTCGACCCAAGTCCAGTCCGACAATCCGAGTTCCGTCCTGAATCCGCGTTGGACATGAATGATCATTGAGCGAGCCAGCTTTGCTTGAAGCCGCCAAAGCCTTGCGCCGACTCTGTCCACGTAACAAAGCTTAGTAGTGAAAGGTCCCGACGGATGGAAGATAGTTTGCATTTTGCATACGGCAGGAAAGGACCAAGGATTTGACTGGACTTATTATACTGGCACTAGCGTTGCTGCTGATGATTGCCGGCGTCATGATGAATGCGAGGACGACCGACGGGGTGATCGCAAAAAACGCTATGGTCATTGCCGGCGTACTCATCGTTCTAGCCTTCGCGACCCTAATCGTAGGCCCTTGACCTCTACCTCCATATTCGATTGAACGAAACGCACTTGAAGCCGGCGGCGGTTCTCTCCCATTTTGAAGAGAGATCGGAAATCTTACCTTCAGCATCTTCGAGAACAGCGGTCAGCTCCAATTTAAAAGGTCTTACGGCGTGTTCGGAGAGGACGGCCCAGCACCAAGTCTCCCGCGCCGAAAGATCACGGTCAGGCATCGTCTGAAGGACCGCCCCTCCGTCGCCCGTCACGCTCAACGCGGTCACTGCGATCCTCGCCCCCTCACCGACAAGATGGCAGAAGACCTCGGCGCCTCTTCCTCTAGTCGTAATCAGGCACGCCAATCCTCTGTCGACGTTGCTCGCATTTGGTTCGGCGATGAAAGCCTTGTAACCCGCGAGTACGCCGATCGTCCCGAAAAGCGTAGCGATCATGAACGCAACCACCGCGATCCGCACGGACGCCAGATCGGCAGGACTGACGGCAGTTCCTCGATTCAGCTGTTCGTAACCCAGCAAGGGGCATGCGAAGGCAGCCTTTCCACCCAACCCCTGCGAAACCGCGGCCTGCATCTCGAGATCACACGCGATCGATCCGACCTGCCACCAGCCCCATAACGCCACCAAGGCTGGCGCAATGATCAACCAGCCCCATCCACTTTTCATCAGAATCTTCTTCATTTAGATGCAAGTATCGATCGGCAATTAACAATACGTTTATTACAGTGCAGGCGACGAACTTTCTATATTTTACATCCAAAATGGAATAAATTGGCAAAAATATTTCTAACGTACCACTAGGATAACGTCAGAGTTCTTTTGATGAATCTTCTTTCGCTCTGACAAGAACGGCGAAAACTAGGAGACACGATCCATGACGGATCACATCCGTTCTGAACCGAACCCGCCGCAGGAACGCGTGGATTTCATTCCCATTTTGTTCTATGACGATGGGACGGAGGACCTCCATGGGGCGAAACATCGTCATCTTGTCGGACGGGACTGGCCAGCGCGGTGGCATCCTCGTCGATGAGCGTCGCAGCAACATCTACAAGCTCTATCGTGCCACCCGCGTCGCGCCCGACAGCTGCGTCGATCCCGCCGAGCAGACCGCGTTCTACGATCCGGGCCTCGGCACCCTTCCCGGCGGTATCGACTCCCCGGCGGCGCTAGCCCGGTCTCTCTACAACCTCGCGAGCCAGGCAACGGGCCTCGGCATCACCCGCAACATCGTCGACTGCTATGCCGCCCTCGTCCGGTTGTGGCGCCCGGGTGATCGCATCTTCCTGTTCGGCTTCAGTCGCGGCGCCTACACGATGCGTTGCCTGGGAGGCGTCCTCAAGCTCTGCGGACTGCCGACGACCGGCAGAAACGGCACGCGGATCAGGCGGGATGCCGCCTCGGCCCGGAAGATCGCGAAGGAGGCGGTCGCGGTCTATAACTACACCAACTCCCGACCGGAACGCGCGCGAACGGAGCGTCAGACCGAATTGATCGGTCACCGCACCCTGCTGGCTGCACGCTTTCGGCGTTCCCACGGTTCCGAGGGCACCGATGGCGGAAACGGACGTCCCTATTTCCTTGGCGTGTTCGACACCGTCGCGTCCCTAGCCAACCCCGCCGCCATCGTCATCCTGACCTGCATCACGGCGATCATCATCGGCTGCGTGAGCGTCCTGTCCCTTTGGCTGCCAGGATCATATCTCCAATGGTTCGGGATCATGACCGGAGCGATTGCGGGCCTCGCGCTCGGCTTCAACCTCGGTTCGCGCTTCAAGATCGCCTTCGGGTTGCCGGGCGTGCCCTGGTGGAGGACGATCCACTTCGCTTCGGCCCGGATGAAGATGTACGACACCGAACTCGACGAACAGGTCCGGTATGCCCGGCACGCACTGTCGATCGACGAGGCCCGCGCATCCTTCGACCGCGTGCCGTGGGGCGTCCCCGGGCAATGGCGACAAAGCGATCCCGCCTGGTTCGAGCAGTTGTGGTTCGCCGGCAACCATTCGGACGTCGGAGGCAGCTACCCGGAGGACGAGTTCCGTCTGTCGGACGTGGCCCTGGACTGGATGCTGGGAGCGGCGAGCGCGGTCGGCTTGAAGTACGATCCCAGCGTGCTGCGGCTCAGACCGGACGCGCGGGGCATGCAGCACGACGAGACCCAGCGCTTCATCTTCCGCTTCGCAGCCAAGAAGCTGCGCAAGCTCCGGAGCGACGCGCCGCTCCACTCCTCGGTTCTCGAACGGCTCTCGGCGGCGCAGGTGCAGCAGTACGACATCGATGCGCCCTACAGACCCGAGAACCTGCGGACGCACGATCGCGCGGCACCGTTCTACACGGGCGGAGGGAATGGTGATGTCTAATCGCAACGTCGTCCGCAGGATTCTGACTGCCGCCGCACTGTGCCTGACCGTTCAGTGGACCGCATACGCCGCCGCGCGCAATACCGGGGAACTGCATACCTTCCACTGCCTGCACGGCTGCCCGATCGGCGCGGCGGACATCGATGACATCATCGTGCGGGAGATCTACACGCTCGCCTCCAACGATCTGACGAAGATGGCCGACTGGGTCGCATACCGCGTCACACCCAGTTCGATCGGCCCTTCGGGCAAGCGGAAGTGGGCTGCCGACCCCTGGCTCGATCCGGACGAGACGCTGGAAGAGGACGATTACGACGACGCCCCCAAGACGCTCGGAATAGATCGCGGGCATCAGGCACCGCTCGCCGGTCAATCCGGCACGCCATTCGCGGCCGACACGAACATCCTCTCGAACATAACCCCGCAAGGTGCGGCGTTGAACCAGGGTGCGTGGCAGAGGCTGGAGGCCAAGGAGAACGATCTCGCAGTCAGGCGGAACATCGCGGTGTACGTCGTGACCGGTCCTCTGTTCGAACGCGTCATGCCTTCGATGCCGAAGGCCGACGAACGCCACCGCATACCATCCGGCTACTGGAAGGTCCTCGTCACGCAGGACGGACGCATGGCGGCCTTCATCATGGATACGACCGCCCCGCGGGCGCTCGATCACTGCGCGACGCGCGTGACGCTGGAGGAGGTCGAACTCCGATCCCGCCTCGGCCTGTTCCCCCGGCTCGCCACGCGCTCGTTCACCGATCTGTCACCCGAACTGGGGTGTTCGGCATGAAGGCCCGAGCCTTCATCATCGGTTCAATCGCTTGAACTCCACCCCCTGCCTCTTCAGCGACTGCTTGTGCTCAGCCTCACTCTACGGATCCATTGGTCAGTCGCGACCTTGAAATAAAGGATCCCAAGGGACCAACAACAACCGAGCCATTAGCAGCGGACGCCGCCGCTGGGCAGCGACCCTTCGTGATTGAACGCCCCCTGAAGCCTTGCGCACTCAACGAGGTTGATCGCCACAATTCTGAGTTTGTAAAAATTGCGCTGCCATACTCTGATCGAAGTATTGACCGAGCCATTCGGGAACGGGAAGCTGAACTCAAGACGAGTTCTTAAATCGAACAAGATTCTTGAGATACCGTCTTCTAGGTAGGCACGCTCACCGGAGACGGAGTCGATGACGACTGGAAACGTAGATCTGCTTCGTCATTACGTCGGTGCGCTGGAAACAAACGATGATCTCCAGACATCGACATTGATATGGTCCGAAGGCGATCAGGATATCCGTGCCGTCATGCAGCTCGATACGCATTGCGTTGGAGCCTACGATCCGGCGCAGGTCGTAGCAGCTTGGGAGATGTTCACCGAAGACTATGGACACTTCGCAGATTCCCTGCTGACGGTACGCGCTTTCTTGAACGCCGATACCCAGTCGATTTTGCATGTGTTCGAGGTGCTGGAATGAGGAGCTACGCACGAACGCTCGTACTCGGCGCAGCGGTAGTCGCGCTTCATCATCCCGATGCTGATGCGCAGGACCCAAGATCCGATACGACGGCCGCATCAACGATAGCCGGTGCAGATAACGGCATCACCGTCGCCCCGCCCAAGATATACGACGACCGGACCCTTCAGATCATGCTGATGGATCTTGCCGATCAATTGAGCGACGTCGCCGGTGTCGATCGCGCTTCAATCACCAGCAAGTTCGGCAACCTGCAGGGTTACGAGTCGAGGCAGCAGGCTTTCTCGGCTCAACTGAGCGGGCCCGCAATGCCCGGTTTCGAGAGAACGATCGTGCAAGGACAGCCGTCGACGGTCGTGACGACTGCCGGACAGTATCCGGGAACGACCGACACCACTCCGGGAGAGACGGTGACGACGAAGACCACCGCCGGAGCGTTCGCTCCGCCGTCCGTCGCGCTGCCGACTTACGGAGCAGGGGCGGCACCGGGTGCCCTGTCGGTTTCCTCGATCGACACCCTCAACGAACAGGTGCAGCTCAACTACGAACTGATGAACCTTCGACTTCTTCTCGGAGGCTCGCTGAGCGACGACTACGTCGGAGACGGCATCGGACGACGGCACGTGACGTTCGGGTTTCCGATCAGCGTCGATGCTCCGAAGCGATACCGGAAGGCCTTGGCGGAGGTTACGGTGACGATCTGCAATCCGCAGACGGACGTTGTCGGAACCCCAGTCCTCCAGAATCTACTGCCGCGCGAGAAGACCTACAATGTCGCGAGCTTGGTCAGCAGTTCGAGTCAGCTGGGCGCTGGTGCCGTCCTGGCGAATGTGGTGAGCATAGGTGGCAGCTTCATGCAGGGCCGGCAGACGTATCACGTGGTGCGCGATCAGGACACGATCGCGCTGCATCGATCCGAACCGCTGCCTAACGCTCGTTGTTCGACGGCCGGATCCAAGCCAACGACGGGCGCGTCGTCGCCGAACAACATCTCGTTCGCGTGGCAGTTCCGGCCTGTACTGGGCAGATCGACGATACAGCAGGGCATGAGGCAGACGTTCGCGCAGGTCGCCTTCCCGCCGGGCTCGAAGATTCCGGATTCCTCGTTCCTAACGATCTTCACAAGGACCTGCTGGCGAACCTACGATCGGCGGACGGGGAGCGCCGGTGACTACGTCAAAGGATCCTGCAGGAACTCCGACCCAATCCCGACCCAGATCGAATTCAGGACGACGCGCATCGACCGTGTCACTACGACGGACAACGGCGACGGCACGCTTACCGCGATCGTGAAGGGAACCTATCCCGCCGGAACGCGGGTGGGCTTCGGCGACCTCGTCTCGGGACCCGGTAATATCGGCTTCTCGAACACGGCGGGGCGGCTTCGGTTCACTTCGCCGCTGCAACTCGTCGCCACGCGAGGCGCACGCATCATCAGCTCCGACGGTACCGAACGGGAGATATCTTCAGAAGAGAAGGCCGTTGAGAAGGTCGCTGACGATTCGGCGGTTCTTGCAGGCAGGTTCGACGTCGGAACGAAGCTGCGTGTCGACGGCACCGAGTTCGCTCTGGCCCGGTTCAACGATCGGACGAAGGTCGTCGGGTGGCGGCCCCGCTCCGACGCGGACACAATCGCGGGCGTCCGGAAGGGCCTGATCGAGCGGCCGGACGGCTCGACGTGCCGCGTACCCAATGATCCAGAAGAAGACGAGCACGTTCGAGATGAACCGGCGACGGTTTCCCCGTTCAGCGACGGGCTAGTGAAGATAACCCTCCCGATCGTGATATGTCCGGAATTCGGGCCGCGGGTCGGAGGACCGTTCCCATTGGTAGCGGTGATGGCTGGCAAGGCCTACGGACTCACCGACGCACCGTTCATACAGCAAAATTCGAAGGAGATTGCATTTCTAGCCCCCAGATCGTCTCTGCAGGGTCAAACCTCGCTCGTGCTGAAGCGACTGTTTGCCGGACCCGAATACGCAGTCCGGTACGAACTAAAGTATGGCTTGGGATCGACCGCCGGAATTTCCGTCTTCGCGGTCGACGAAAGCGACGTCACCTTCGCTGTCCGTGGTTCTCAACTAAACCGGGCCAGGATCATACGTCCGGCAGGGATAAACATGGAGATCATCGACGACACGCTGTTGATGTTCACTATTCCGAAGGATCGGTTGAACGGCGTCAAGTCGGTACTGCTCGCGCTCGACAGGGGGGCGACGGTGCTCCTTAATCTTCCGGTCCTGAATCAGGAGCCGAACAGGAAGCCGTCCGTGAAGGACGGAGCGCGCGTCTCTCGCACGGTCCCTCAACCGATCGTCATAGGTGGTACGAACCTGAAATCGGTGGTCGCCGTGAACTACCTGGGAAGGCCACTGCCATTCACTCGCGCTGCAAATGGCGAAAGCGTAACCATTACCCAGATCCCCCCCGAAATGATACTCGGCGAAGGCGTGATCCCGCTGAGGATACTGTTCGCCGACGAGACTGCACAGGACTACGATCTTGAAATCGTACCTTAGATTGGCGCGTGAGGAAACCAGGTTTCATCCGACTGGCTGCTTCGGCACACGCGCAAACGTCCGTTGATTCATGCTGTTACCCTATCATCAGCCGCGGAAACTTCTTGCTCGTGTATTGGCTTCCTCGGTCCGAGTGATGCAGCAGGGTATCGGGCACGTTTCAGGCCTCTGGCAAAATTGGTCGCCGTTTTCTTTTCCAGATGCCCCGCTCAGCCTACATCCGTGCCAGCTCACGGCGCAGCCGCTCAATCTTCTGCTGCCCCGGCTTCATCACCCCGTGGCTTGGAAACGCCGAACAAGGATGCGCTGCCTGCTCACGCACTCACCTGCGCAGCACGTTCTCGTGCAGGTCGAGATCGCGCGTCACCCGCGATACCGGCACCTCGCGCTCCCGCACAAGCTTCCCCGCCTCGAACTTGGACTCGCGGCTGAACTTTCGCCGTTGCATTACAATTTCCGGTCCCAGAACACCTTTTCTCAGTGTTCACAAAATCGGCAGCATCTCATAGTCGTCGAACGGTTCGCGGACGGTGCGGCACCATCGGTCGCATCGCCCCTCCTTTCCTCCGGATTGATAGTCTGGCAGTTCATCCACGTAATACTATCGGCGGCGCTCGCGATTTCTCGCCTCCAATAATAGGCGGTTACCGCTATACCCTTCACGCCTGTCAGGTTCTGGTACGACCCGCCGAACTGCCGATCCTCTACGCTCCTAGCGCGCGCTCGGCGATATGCATTAATTCCGTCAACTGCATACGGATCGACACCGCGAGTTCGCGCATCCGATGCGCGCTGGAGTCGACGACCAGTGGCTGCTTCCCTTCCTCGAGCCATTCCTTCATGCGGGCCTCGAGAGCAGGTGAGAGTGGCACCCGGCCCTTCATCACCTTGCTGTAGTGGCCCTGCGTTATTCCTAGGGCTGCGGCAAGCTCGGCCTGGCTTCTGCCTAGACGGCGTCGGGCGGCTTCGACCGAAATCACCGAATCGCGCGTTGAGGATGTCATTCATGCATGATAAAATGCATATATGCATTCGTCCATTGCATCGTCGCATCAAAAGATCGTCGCCATCGTCGGCGGTGAGACAAAGTCGATGCACCTGCCGCCGCCGAGCCAACGCGTTGGCAGCGGATGGCTCGAATGGGGCGGAGCCGACGAGATTGGCAGTCCTGCCTACTGGGCTTCGCAGGCGTGGATGTGGGGGGAGGAGTACCCCACCCACTACAAACTCGGCAGGACGCTACGTGAGGAGCTGCTGGCGTGTCTTCTCGGAGGCTACGGCATTCCGGCTGAAGTGGGACTTGCCGCCTACGAAAGACTGAACGCGGCAGATCGCGAGGATCCTGCCCGCCTGACATGCGCCGCAAGCGCCACGGAACTGCTGTCCGCCCCCCTCCAGGTCGCCGGCCGAGAGGTGCGCTATCGCTTTGCGGCCCAGAAGGGACGCTATGTCGCGGCCGCGCTAACGGGCTTGGCTGCGATCGACGAGGAGGCGGACGACGTGAACCTCCGCAATGCGCTCACAGCCCTTCCGGGGGTGGGACCGAAGACCGCCTCGTGGATCGTGCGCAACTGGCGGGGATCCGACCGCGTCTCGATCCTCGACGTCCATATCGTCAGAGCCGCCCGTATGCTTCACCTCTTCGATCCAGGGTGGCGGGTCGAGAGACACTACGGCCTGATGGAGGCTGCCTACCTCGGGTTCGCTACCGCAATCGGGTCGCGCGCCTCCGTCCTGGATTCGGTTATGTGGATGACGATGCGGCAGCTTCCATCGTCCCTGATCACGTCGTTCGTTCCACCCGGAATGGAACCGAAGTGGATCAGTATTCCACCGAGCGCCGTGGCAAACCAATTGACCCTGATCCAGTAAAGCCTTCTACGTCATACCGACTAAAGGATGACGCAGAAATGTCCGGTGGGAACCCAAGTCCGACGCCAACGCCCACGCCTTCGTGCAGTGCCGTGCGAACGGCACCGCTCAACAGTCCACAACCCGCTGTGGTGGCAGGACTGCGTGTCAACGACCGTCTCTATGTTCATCTCGACAAGAGTACGGGCCGGGCAATTCTTCAGGTCAGGGACACCTCAGGTTCAGTCGCCGGCTCACTGACATTCCTCGGGCATCTCTACCTGATCGACTGCATTGATCAGGGTCATAGCTACGAGGCCATCGTCCTCAGCATATCCGGCGGCGCGGTCCAGTTACGGATCGAACCCGTATGACGACCGTGGTCGGCGGCGTATATCTAGAGCGCTGCATCGAGCCGAGTTGGCGCGAAGTCTACGGATCGGCAGGCCGGGCCGCCGCCGCTATGAGCGGGGCGGTTCCCGGAGTGCGCCTCGTAACGTATAGGAGCGACCAGCTGGTCGACGGGCTGGCCAACCTCGAAGCTGCGTTCGGCCTTGAGGTGGATGGCCCGACGGTCGGGTTTGCGATCGCCTTCGACTACACGCACTCGTTGGCGGTACCGCGCATCGTCCCCCGGCCCGACGCCGTGCACCAACAGCCGCCGATCGAGGTCGACGACGACGTAATCCTCCGGTTCGGCATGCTCGAGGGAACCGCACGCATCCGTGCGCGGCGCGCCGTCTACGATCCGCAGTCCGCCTTCGACCCCCGCCCGTTCGGCGAGAACGGCTCAACGGCGGACGAGCTCGCCCTGATACTGAACCAGCGCGAGGCGACATGCCTCACCGGCGAAGCGGACGCTGCGTCGGCCGTCGATATCCTGCTGGCGCGCGGCGACGCGCAGGTGGTCGTCGTCAAGCGCGGTGGTCGTGGAGCGTTGGTTGCATCCGATTCCGGCTCAACCCACGTCCCTGCCTACCGGAGCGCCAGCGTCTTCAAGCTGGGGTCCGGCGATGTCTTCTCGGCATCGTTCACCCAATTCTGGGCGGTCGAGGGACGCAGCCCCGCCGAAGCCGCCGACCTCGCCTCACGCGCGACGTCGCACTACTGCGAGACCATGTCCCTGCCGATCGCCAAAGCAGCGGATCTCGTGGACCTGAAGCCCGCGCCGGTCCGGTCCGCACCTGGACGGGTGTACATAGCCGCTCCATTCTTCAATCTGGCGGAACTGTGGCTGGTCGAGGAGTTGCGGGATCAGCTGCTCGCGGCCGGCGTCGACGTCTTCTCTCCATTCCACGACGTCGGCCCTGGGAGCGCGGAGCTGGTCGCACCGTTGGATCTGGCGGCGCTGGACGTATGCGACGCCGTTCTCGCCGTACTCAACGGCGGCGATGCAGGCACGATCTTCGAGATCGGCTATGCCACGGCCCGGGGCATCCCGATCGTCGCTCTCGCGCAGAACATGCGCCCCGAGGACATGAAGATGCCGGTGGGATCCGGATGCCACATCGTGACCGACGTCGTTTCGGCGATCTATCAGACGGTATGGCAGCTGCGTTGAGGGCCCTTCTGCTTTCCGGCGGCGTGGATTCGGTCTCGCTCGCGTTCTGGAAGAGACCTGAAGTCGCCATCACCGTGGATTACGGGCAGCGCGCCGCAGCGGCTGAGGTCGCCGTGTCCAAGCACGTCTGCATGCTCCTCGGGATCGACCACGTCGTCGTAACGGCGGACTGTTCCGCGCTCGGTTCCGGTGACATGGCGGGAACCGCCCCCCTCCCTGACGCTCCGGTGTCGGAATGGTGGCCGTTCCGCAACCAGCTCCTTGCGACACTTGCAGGCATGAGAGCGATCTCCCTCGGCGCGACGGAGCTGCTACTCGGTTCGGTCGCCTCGGACAGCACTCATGTCGATGGGACCGGGCCCTTCTACGAAGCCCTCGACCAGCTGTTTCGGATGCAGGAGGGCAGGCTTCGCGTAACCGCCCCGGCGCTCGACCTGACCAGCACCACGCTCGCGCGCGCCTCCGGCATCGGACGCGATCTGCTTGCTTGGGCGCACAGCTGCCATGCGTCGGCGATCGCATGCGGCGCCTGCCGCGGATGCTACAAGCATCAGCATGTCATGGGGGAGCTCTATGGCGATCCATACTGACGCCGAGCCACTTCCGCGTTCCATGGGCGACCGGCCATGGATCCCGTTCGCACCTCCTGGTATCGATCCGCTACCGGCCCACGTCCATGTAACGCCTACCGGCTTCTTCGATGTCCTGGCTTCCCGTCGGTCCAGAGTTGGTGACCGGGTTCCACCGGCATTGCTCAGTTCCTTACTCTGGCACGTGACCCAGCTTCGCGAACGTCGCTTCGATGGACGTTTCGGCCTGTGGGAGAGCCGACCGGGTCCCTCCGCCGGTGGCATTCATCCGATCCGCCTCATGACGATCCCCGTCGACGCAAACGACGGCGTCGGAATCTATGACGATGCTGTCCATTCCATGGCCCGGCTACCTCGGAACGCCTCGGAGACGATCCGCCTTAACGCTGCGAGCGTTTTCGGGCTGACGGGTGCCGTCGCAGGTACGACGGTGCAATTTCTCGCGGACCCGACCCGGCTCGCCGCCTGCTACGTCAACCATGAAACGCTTCTCTGGCGCGACGCCGGCGCAATGACGGCAATCCTGTGCCTGACTGCGGAAGCGCTCGGCCTGACCGCAGTCCCGCTGGGCCGTCACGGCGACGAGATCGTACAGAGCTGCGGGCTGCCGGCTCGCGTCAGAGGCGTGGGCGCCGTCCACATCGGAAGCCCCCCGCCCGCCGATCAGGGCATCGCGTATCCAGCACGGGACCATTCAGGACGATGAGCAGCGTGGAAGCATCAATGATCTGGGCGGCCCGGAGGGAGAAGTGGAATCCTCAGAAGGAGGACGCACGTGACGGTCCCGCCACCGACTATGCGCGCATCATCCACTCGGCTTCCTTCCGACGCCTGCAGGGGAAGACCCAGATCCTCAACCTGGGCGACAGCGACTTCTACCGTAACCGGCTCACCCATTCGATCGAGGTCGCGCAGATCGCCGGCGGACTCGCTCGCCAGCTGGCCAAGGACTGTTCGGAGCATCCGGCCTTCGAGTGGATTCCGGAGCTCGCGATGATCCAAGCGATCGGCGCGACGCATGACCTTGGTCATCCCCCGTTCGGACACGGTGGCGAATACGCCTTGAACTACGTCATGAGGAACGCCGGTGGGTTCGAGGGCAACGGTCAGACCCTCCGAATCCTGGCCCGTCTCGAGCGTTTCTCCGAAAACGCCGGCGCGAACCTCACTCGGAGGACCATGCTCGGCGTCCTCAAGTATCCGGCGCCCTATCTCAGCATCCGCAATCCGGATCCAGAACAGGCGCCTCGACTTGCAAAGGATACGAGCGTCGTCCAGTTGCTCGATCGGGCGACCTGCAAGCCACCCAAATGCTACTTGGATACCGAACAGGACGTCGTCGAGTGGCTACTCGAGCCGCTCAGCACCTCTGATCGCACTCGTTTCACGAGCTGGGAAGCGTTTCCAGGCAAACACGGTAGGACCCGGTACAAGTCCTTCGACTGCAGCATCATGGACCTTGCCGACGACATAGCCTTCGGCGTCCACGACCTCGAAGACGCGCTAGCCATGGGGCTGATGAACGCTGAAGACCTGCGGGGGGCGATCCCCGAGACCGTCGCGGGCTGCTTCCTCGATCGGCTCAAAGAGCGCTATCCAGACGAATTCGGCAACGACGTGCACGCCGGCTTTATCGCTGCGCTTGCCGACGAGCGCCGTCGGAAACGGTGCATCAGCCGGATGGTGCACCATTTCGTGACCCACGTTCGGATCGAAACCGACGAGGAGTTCGAGGCTCCGCTTCTTCGCTATCGGGCCTTCCTTCCAGGCCGTCAGCGCGCCTTTCTAAATGCGCTGAAGGATGCCGTCATGGTGAAGGTCATCCAGAGTGCATCCGTCCAGCATCTAGAATTTAAAGGACAGGGCATGGTCGTAGCGGTCCACGACGCACTGTCGTCCGACCCGATGAAGCTGCTTCCCGAGTCCACACGTGCGCGCTACGAGAAAGCCGAAGACAAGCCGAGAGTGATCTGCGACCACATCGCAGGCATGACTGACGGCTTCCTGCTCAAGACCTATGAGCGTCTATTTAGCCCACGTATGGGTTCAGTGTTCGATAGGATTTGAGGCGGCATTGATCCCCTTCTGCAGGCCGCGTAGCCGACGCTACGAACCCACTCGGGACTAAGACCTACCTCGGTGTATCGGGTTCTGGCAGTACTGGATCTCGCGATCGACTTCCTGCAGAGGAACATACCCACCTCGGATGGGGTCCGGCACCGTGTCCCATCAACTTTCAAGGACGCAGCCTGCCGACCGTGAGGCCAGTATGATCGACCTACGTAACCTAATCGAAACTGCAAGCGTGTTCAGCAGGCCGCCTTGCGGTAGGGCCAGTTGCTGAGCTTTTAGCAAAGGACACGAAAGCTGGCAGCAACCCATTGTAACTGCACGATCGCCGCAGCCTTGTGCACTTAACCAGCCTTCTCGCCGCAGTTCAGTGCAAATTCCATAATTGCAAATTTCGTAATTGGAGGGGACTGCGCCGCAGTTATATTGGGAACCCACACGACCGATCTGTCCTGCGCCAATAAGCGTGGACGTCTCTGCCAAAGCTCGTGACCTCTTGAAGGCTTGGCGGCCGGGCTAGGGTCAGGACCCGTTGATCACAGCCAGAAGATGATGGTGGCAGCGAGGGCGACGGCGGAGAAGAAGTCGTTTGGGCACCGATCGTAGCGGGTGGCGACACGCCGCCAGTCCTTCAGACGGCCGAACATGATCTCGATGCGGCTACGGCGTCGATAGCGGCGCTTGTCGTATCTGACCGGCTCGTTGCGCGACCGGCGACCCGGGATGCAGGGCTCAATGCCCTTGGCGTTCAGAGCATCCCTGAACCAGTCGGCGTCATAGCCGCGATCGCCGAGCAGCCACTGCGCTTTCGGCAGATCGTCGAGCAACGCGGCCGCGCCTGTGTAATCGCTGACCTGGCCAGCGGTCATGAAGAAGCTCAACGGGCGACCGTTCGCGTCGGCAATAGCATGCAGCTTCGTGTTCATGCCGCCCTTGGTGCGGCCGATCAGGCGGCCAAGATCCCCTTTTCAACCCGCAGGCTTGAGGCCGTGCGGTGCGCCTTCAGGCAGGTCGCGTCGATCATGACCGTCTTGGGCTCGGCATTCACCGCTGCCAACCCTTCCATGATCCGTGTGAACACACCTGCTTCGCCCCAGCGTTTCCACCGGTTGTCGAGCGTCCTCTTGGCAATGCTCGAGACAGGCTTGTGCGGACCGTAGGCGCCGAGCGCGTCGCGTCAGCGGAGCCCGTTTCTGTTGACGAACACGATGCCGCTCGGCACCAGTCGATCATCGACGCGCGGCTTGCCGTAGCTCTTCAGAAAGAACGGTCGCAGCCGCGCCATCTGCTCGTCCGTCAGCTAAAACAGATCGCTCATCCCAGACTCCTCGCAGAGCCTGAATCGGATCGCAACGCTCACATCAATGGGCCCTGACCCTAGCTTAACACCAAGGTGGCCGCACGGAATGCCGAACACGCCACTTTAGTGCACGACCATCCCGGCAAACTCAATGGCGCTTATACGGAGGCCGACGAGCAGGAAGCCGAGCTTGCCCCTGCGAACACTCCGATCAGTGACGACTACAATGAACACGGACCTGCGAAGGAACGGATATCGTCCAGGCGCGACCGTTCCAGGTCGTGCATTCCGTCTTCGGCCGAACGGGACTATTTCGGGAGTTCGCGGGTCAGGCGGACTTGGATTGAAGAATTATGTGGGCTCGCCGCTATAGGGGCCACTCCTGACGGCCGGTTCGCCCGCCGTCGCTGTCGTCAGAGTGACATGATGCCATGGTACCGGTGTCCGCCGCAGCGGTGACAGAGGCGATTTCCCATTTCTGGTACGAACATCCCCTCGTCAGCCCCGGTAACGACCATCGCGGCCGAGAGCCGGATGATCGCCTATTCGTCGGGCAATTTCGGCAAAGCGTTGGTGTTCGGTGGTGCCGATCTCACGATCCTCTATCTGCTGACCGACGTGCTGGGCCTGAGCGGCACGCGGGCGGCCGGGATGCTGTTGTTCGCGGCGCTGGGGGATCTGGTGTTCGACCTGCTGGCGGCGCGGCTAGTGCTCGCCTGTCGCGCGGCCGGCCGGGGCTATCGCTGGACAGTGGCCGTGGCGGCCCTGCCCTGTGCGGCGGCATTCGCGCTGATCTACGCGATGCCGGTGCTGGGCGTGAAGCGGATTGTGGTGCTGGCGGCGGCGATCCTCGTCTTTCGCAGCGCCTATGCCGTCGTCGACGTGCCGCATAACGCATTGATGGCGCAGGTCAGCCGCGACAGCCGCGCCCGCGGGCGGGTTTCGGGATACCGGCTGTTCTTCAGCACCGCCAGCGCGTTGGTCGTCGCCGCCGTGCTGACGCCGGTGGTGCAGCAAGCCGGCCGTACGCAACAGTTCGGCGCGCTTGCCGGGACCGGGATCGTGATCGGTTTGGCCTTCGCGATGACGATGCTGCTGTGCGTTTGGGCGTCGGGCGGTACCGGGCGCGCCGCCAACGCATTACGCGGCGATAGCATTCGGGTACCGCTGGGCGATCCGATGGTGTTGGGG
This sequence comes from Sphingomonas sp. BL-S-05, assembly GCF_055521695.1. Classification (NCBI taxonomy): domain Bacteria; kingdom Pseudomonadati; phylum Pseudomonadota; class Alphaproteobacteria; order Sphingomonadales; family Sphingomonadaceae; genus Sphingomonas; species Sphingomonas sp. BL-S-05. The sequence continues at coordinate 2,828,621 of NZ_CM145499.1, forward strand.
ATGGGGGCACTGGCGCTGCTGACTGGATTTGCGATGCCCTGTTTCGGGCGGATGCTATTGTATCTGGGAAGTTACGTCGTCGCTCGACCGGGATCGGTCCCTCTGTTGCTGACCGCGCTGACCTTGGGACAGTTTGGCGGTGTGCTTGCCTGGACCACGCTTGCACATCGCTTTGCGACGGCACGGCTATTGGCAGCGGGACATGCGGTGAGCGCGCTCGGATTGCTGCTGTTCGGGTGCGCCTTGCCGTGGCCGGCGGGGCAGGTCGCGTGCGCGGCGCTGATCGGCTTCGGCTTCGCCAGCGTCTTCATGCTGCCTTGGGGTCTGTTGGCGGATGCCATCGACGTTGTCGAATGGCGGCACGGGCGGCGCTTCGAAACCGGGCTGTTCGCCTTCTACCTGGTGCTGGTGAAGGCGAGCAGCGCGGCGTCGACCGCCATGATCGGCGGAGTGTTGAACCTGCTAGGCTATGTGCCGGGCGCGGTGCAGCCGGAGATGGTGCGGATCGGCATGGTCGCGCTCGGCCTGGGCGTGCCGTTCGCCGGTGCGGCGCTGGCTCTGCTGTTGCTGCGGCGCTTCACGCTCGACCATGGGCGTCATGCCCGGCTGCTGCGCACGATTGCCCGGCGTCAGGGCGCGACAGAACCGGTTTCGGGATTGAAGCGAGGGTTGGCGAAATCCAGCGGAGAGGGTGAAATTTTGGCGGGCGGCGACGCGCTTTCCGCCCAGGCGCGGCACAGCATGTCGCGCAGCATCGCGGCACCCGCCGCAGCCCGTTCATAGACCAGCGCCCGCACATCCGGGTCGGCGGCGTTGCGGAATCCGTCGCGCTTCTCCAGCCGATACACCGTCTCCATCCGGTCGCCCGACTGGTCGAGAAAGCGCAACACGGCATCGAACATGTCACCCTGCGCGAGCGCAGGCGCCCCGATTTGCGGTAGGATGTCGGCCGCCTTCAGCCCGATGGCATCGACGAAGCCGCTTTCGAACCGACCATGGATCGTGCGGTCGCGGGTATAGCCGTCGGGATTGGGGCCGCGCCAGCCATCGGAGTTCACCGAGGTGTGCAACGGTTGCGATCCGTCGCCGATGTAATGACCCAGCCGGATCGCCTGGAACGCGCAATGCTGCTCGGGCACCGACGCATCGCCGCCGCTGGCCTGCGCAGCGCGGATAGCGCGCATACAGACGATCAGCCGGTCATACGCCTCCATCGCGGCATAGGGCAGCGTACCGGTCCAGCGGACATTGGTGCGCGCCGCGGTCGCGGGATCGCGGTCCTTGATGCGGTCATATTGCTTGTAGAGCGCGAGGATGAATTCATAGCGCGAGCGCGGCACGGGTTTCAGAAAGGCGAATTGTTCGCGGAACCAGCCATGATTCGGATCCTCCTCGATCTTCGAGAAACCCTCCGCATCGCCGCGCCAATGGTCGGGCAGCGCAGCCGAGGCAGCGATATACTCTTCGTAACGGCGCAGGAAGACCGGTCCGTTACCGGGAATGGCCTGTATCGCTGCCCGGTCGATCACAGCATGGGCCGTCCCGCCCCACGCATGGGCGGCGGCGGGGTACAGCATCAGGGCGGCGGCCAGGGCAAAGCGACGCATAGCTGGTCCTTTCAGGGGTCGAGCGGATCGCGCGGATCGACGCGGTCGGACTGGTTGGAGGTACGGAAGACCAGTTCGGTCGGCGAGACGCGGCGCACGACCCGGCCGGGCTCATAGCCCAGCTCCGTCCGGTTGCGTTCGGCGAACTTCGCGCTTTCGATATAGGCACTCTGCACGGGATTGCAGATGATCAGGGTATCGGTGGCGGCGGGCATTCCGATCCGCGCGAGCAGCCGGCTGGCGTTGCGTAAATTGGTCGTGGTGTGGCGGGCATAGGGTTCGCTGATGATCGCATCGGCCGGGATGCCATAGCGTTCGATCAATGCCTTGCGCATCTCGTCGGCCTCCGTGATCGGCGTCGCACGCGGATGGGCGCGGCCGCCGCTGACCAGGATGAAAGCGACGTCGCCCTGCGCGAAGCGGCGGGCGGCGAGGCGGAGGTGGTACTTGCCGAAGGGGCTGAGCCGTTCGCCCTCGATCTCCGGACCGACGCCGGTGACGATCATCGCGCCATAGCGATAGCGCTGCCAGTCCAGCCGCTTGGCACGCGCCACCGCCGCCGCATTTGCCCCGCCGGTAAGCGGTTCATGGCCGATCGCATCTGTCCGGTCGTTGATGTCGAGCAGGGCGAGCGCATAGTCAATGCTGGGGTCGAGGCGCTGCGCCGATCCGGCACGTGGCGTCTCGGCGAGCCAGTCCGCCGCCTGCAGCCGCGTCTGCTGATCCTGCGGCGATACGGTGCCGGGTCCGTCGATCGCACTGGTGGGAAGCGCACCCAAAGCGTAGGTCCGCACGATCATGTTGACGCCCGCAATCTCGCGGTCCGCCTGCCCGGCCACCCCATCGTCGGCGGCGGGCAGCGCGGTTTCGCCGCCCACCGCGCGGCGCAGGGCGTCGGTCTCCTGCCGGCTCCAGAGCATCGCCTGCGCACGACAGACAAGGTCCGTCCCGCAGCCGGCACGACGATCGCGCCGCGCGGACAGCACGCGCTGCATCTCGGGCGTGCCGGCGATCCGCGCGATCGCCGCCGGATCTCGTCCGGCGGCGTCGAGCAGGGGGAAGAGGCGGACGGACAGGGCGGCGACTGCCCCGTCCGCCACGTCCTGCGCCTGCGCCGGGGCAACAAGCGTGGTCAACGCCAGCATTGCGGCGGAGGCCATGGCCCGCATCACCAGCTGCGGCTCACGATCAGGCGGAAGTTGCGCCCGAACAACGGACGACCATAGATCGCCTGCGCAGAACCCTGGCCGGCGAACTGGTCGGTCCGGGTATTACCCTCCGTCAGCCCCCGTGCGTTGAACAGATTGTCGCCGACGACCTGCAGGCGCCATGCCCCGGAGTCGACCGACGCGCCCGCGCCAACCGTCTGATAACCCGGCATCGCGGTCCGGTTGAACAGGTCGACATAGCGGCGGCCGACCCATTCGAAACGGCCGAACAGTGACACGCGCTGCTCACCCAGATCAAAATCGACGCTGGGGCGCAGATTGCCGAAGAACTTGGCTTCGCGGATGATCTGGTTGCCGTTCACCGCGCTCGGGTCGGCGCCCGACGTGTTCTGCAGGTTCGCATATTCCGGGTTCTGCCAAGTGACCGACCCGTCGAGCGCGAACCAGCGCACCGGCGCGACCCGGCCATCGACTTCCACGCCCTTTACCGATGCCTCACCGATGAACGGCAGCGTCTGGTCGTTGCGGCCGGTGACAGGGTTGAACGCGGCGAAGGAGGCGTTGAACGGATTGAACTTGGTGTAGAAACCAGTTGCATAGAAATAGTTGGGGCCGAAGCTCGCCTTCAGCCCGATTTCATACTGGCGCGCCTTGGTCTTGACGATCGTCGGATTGATGCCGGAAACCACGCCCATCTGCGGCGGCACTTCGAGGGTCGAGACGCGGCCATAGGCGCCGAAATGGTTGGTCAGGTCGTAATTCGCGCCGACCGTCCAGTTGGTCACGCTCGGCGACAGGCGCTGATCGAGTACCTGGCCGGTAAAGGCGCGGGTTGTGTCGTCGGCCAGCGTCGTCGCATCGCCCAGGTTCACCTGCGTGGTCGGCAGCGCAAAGCCCTTATAGCCGTAGCGTTCGGTGCGGACGCCCGCATCGACGCGCAGCCCGTTCGTAATTTCCCAGGTGTCGTTGGCGTAGAACGCGATCATCTGTGCATCGGCCGCGCCCTTGTTGCGGGTGGTGGTATAGCGCAGCACGCCGTTCTGCGTGACCGAACCCAGCACCTGTCCCGTCGCCGAATAAGCGAGCAGGTCGAGGGTGCGCGGCTGGCTGCGCACCTCGATCAACATGTCCTGATAAGCCTGGTCCAGCGTGTTGCCATAGAAGGCGCCGTACACGCCGACGCGGACGTCATGCTCGCCGATGCCGGTCATGAACCGGCGGGTGACGCTCAGGTCGCCTTGGACCGAATAGAAATCCGATTCCGAAGCACGATACTGGCCGGACATGACGAGGCCCGACGCGGTCGAGGGATCATAGGCCGACGCGCCGTTGGTGCCGGCAAATGCATAGCCTAGGCGCGCGACACTGGCCCCAAAGGCATTGCGCGCGGCGGTCAGGTAATTGGCGGCAAAGGTGTTGGCATCGGCCGGGTTGGTGGTGGAGTAGAATGCGTCGAAGCTCGACTTGCCCTTGGTCCCACCCAGCTTGGCCGACACCTTCCAACCGTCGAAGTCGCCTTCGTAATTCACCGCGGCGTTGAAGAAGCGCATATGGCGGCCGTCGGACAGGTCGCGATTCATGCCCTGCATCATACCCGCACCGTCGCGATATTTGATGTTGACGTTGCGCAGCGACGGCGAATTCAGCGTGCCGGTGAAATAGTCGATATAAGGATTGAGCGACACCGAAGGATTGCGCGGATCGGCGATCGGGATCGGCAGGTAGAAGACGTTGTGGTCGTTCACATATTCGGCCGAAACCTTGACGAAGCCATTGGCGAGGTCACGCTTCAGATTGGCACGGATCTGCCCGCCCTTGTCGCTGGGAAAGCCGCCATAGCGATAGCCGTCATGCTGCCGCAGAAAGCCGCCGATCGCGAAATAGCTATTGTCGCCAATCGGGCCGGACTGCATCGCGTCGAGCCGGTAGAGGCCGGTATCGCCTAGCGTAAGCTGCGCCTTGCCGCGTGCGACCGGGCCGCCCGAGACGGTGATGTTGTTGGCGATCGCCGCCGCGCTGCTGGCGTAGATCGGCGCCGGACCGCCACGCACGATCTCGACCCGTTCGGTCATGAGGTCGTAGCGGTTCATGCCTTCGCCGGAATTGAAGAAGACGCCGTCTATCTCATGATACAGCGGCAGGCCGTCTTGCTGGAAGATCAGGTAGCCGCGATCGGTCGGGATGCCGCGGACGCGGGTGATGTTCTGCACCTCGCCGCCGGTCGCCTCGACCTGGATGCCGGGGACGGTGCCGAGCAGATCGGCGAAGCTCTTCGGTGCGATCTTCTGCACATCGGCCTGCGACAGCGAATTGACCGCATAGGACACGTCGAAGCGACGCTGCGCCCGGGCCGAACCAGTGACGATGATGTCCGTGGCGCCGTCGTCGCTGCCCTGTGGCGGATCGGCTGGAGGCATGGTCGCGTCGACCGTGGCGGTCGCGGCCGGCTTGGCGGTCTGCGCCGCAACCGGCGCGGCCAGAATACACAGCGCGGCCGTTGCGGCGCCGGCGGCGAGTTGATGCCGTTTCATTTTGGTTGTCCCCCAATGCGATGTTCGATTGAGCGCGCCGATCGCCTTCAAATGTGACGGATTTAATTATTTCTGTGAAAATAAATTCGTTTTGTTTGTAGCTGCGTCATTTATGTTAGGCCAATGCGCTACCCGTCGCTTGCCCTGCTGGATGAAGAGAAACGCCTGCTGTGGCAGTTGCGCACACTGGGCGCGCAGTCCCGCTCCACGCTGGCGACGATGCTTCAGATCAGCAACAGTGCCACGACCCGGTTGACCAAGGCGCTGATCGCACACGGCCTGATCGAAGAACTGCCATCGGAGGCAGCGCCCGGCCGCGGCCGCCCCACCGTACCACTCCGCATCTCGCCAGCCGGTGGCTATGCCTTCGGACTGGCGCTCTATGCCGGGATTTTGGAGATCGCGGTCGTCGACTATGCCGGCGGCGTCATCGCGCTGACGTCCGAGACGATCGAGCTGACCGATCCGGCGGGCTTTGCGCGCCATGTGGATCGACGCATCCATGACCTGACGCTCGAGCATCGCCTGCTGGGGCAGCGGCTTTATGGCGTCGGATTCAGCGCCCCCGGACCTGCCTTGTCGCGCGACGGCAATCGCTGGAGCATCGTCCGCAATCTGCCGGGCTGGCAAAATGCGCCGTTGCGCGACATTTTCGAACAGGCACTCCAGCTGCCGGTCTGGATTGAGAACGACGCGACCGCCGCCGCGCTGGCGGAATATTATCTGGGCGGGCTGATCGGCCGCTGCACCACGGCGGTCGTGATCCTGCTGGGACACGGCGTCGGCGCGGGGATCATTCATGAAGGCCGGCTGATGCGCGGTGAGACGGGCAGCGCCGGGGAGATCGGGATGTTCTATCCCGGCGACCTACCCCGTCCGACGACCCTCGACCTGATCGCGACGCTGCGTGAGGAGGGCTGTCCGGTCGAATCGCTCGCAAATTTCGGTGCGGTCATCGGCGGATATGAGGCGGTCATCGATCGCTGGCTGGACCGGGCGGCGGATCAGCTGCTGGCGACGATCAACTCGGCGATCGCTTGGTTTGAACCCGGCGCGATCCGGCTGATGAGCCCGCTGCCCGCGGCTATCATGCACAGTCTTGCCGACCGTCTGAACCGCCGCGAAATTATCTGGGGCGACCATCGCGACGAGAGCGATGCCGGGCGCTACGCCGTCAAGATTTCGCCCCTGGGTGGTGCCGGGGCGGCGCTGGGCGCGGCGCTACTACCAATCCATGCCGCGATGACACGCAATTGACGCGTTGTTTCCCGGCATCGGGCGCGGCTGCCCAGCATCGTGCTCGAGGTCGCGCACGAGCATCACGCGCCATCGCGGCATGAAAGTGTCAGGGTCAGGACTCGTTGATCACAGCCAGAAGAGGATGGTGGCAGCGACAGCGACGGCGGAGAAGAAGGCGTTTGGTTAGGGTCATCTCAGCCCCATAGACTTCGTCAGTCAGCCAAAACAGGTCGCTCATTCCGGTCTACCTGCGTAGCCCGGATCAGATCGTGACGATCAGATCGACCCGTCCCAACCCTGGGAAGGCGGTTCGAAACGAACTTCTTGACGTTCGTCCGAAAATCGGTACCGCTTCAAACGAAAATTGGGGAGGCTGCGGTGCCATCGCACATTCTGGTGATCGATCAGGGTACAACCTCGACGCGCAGCATTGTCTTCGATGGAGCGGCGCGGCGGGTGGCGATCGCACAGGCCGAGTTTCCGCAACATTATCCTGCGCTCGGATGGGTCGAGCATGATCCCGAAGATATCTGGCGTGATGCCGTGGCGACCGCGAAGGAGGCGATCGAGCAGAGCGGGGTCGAAGCGTCGGCGATCGCGGCGATCGGCATAACCAACCAGCGCGAGACCGTCGTCGTCTGGGACCGCGCGACCGGCGAGCCGATCCATCGCGCGATCGTATGGCAGGACCGGCGCGGTACTTCATTGTGCCAACAGCTCAAAGCGGACGGTGCGGAGGATCTGGTGCGCCAGCGGACCGGTCTGCTGATCGATCCCTATTTCTCCGCGACCAAGCTCGCGTGGTTGCTCGATCATGTCGAAGGCGCACGCGCGCGGGCTGAGCGCGGCGAACTTGCGTTCGGGACGATCGACAGCTTCCTGTTGTGGCGGTTGACCGGCGGTACCGTCCACGCCACCGATGTGACGAATGCGAGCCGGACGATGCTGTTCGACATCCATCGGGGCGAATGGGACGCGGAATTGTGTCGCCTGCTGCGCGTGCCGATGGCGATGCTGCCCGACGTGCAGGATAACGCGCACGTCTTCGGTACGACCGACCTGTTCGGAGCGGCGATCCCGATCGCCGGCATGGCGGGCGACCAGCAGGCCGCGTTGTTCGGCCAGGCCTGTTTCCGGCGTGGCATGGCGAAATCGACCTATGGCACGGGCTGCTTCATGCTGCTCAACACGGGCGACGAGGCGGTGGCATCGCAGCACCGGTTGCTGACGACGCCTGCCTATCGACTGGGGGGCAAGACGACCTATGCCCTGGAGGGATCGATCTTCGTCGCGGGCGCGGCGATCAAGTGGCTGCGCGACGGCCTGGGCGTCATCACCCATGCCCGCGAGACCAACGACATGGCGACGCGCGTGCCCGACAGCCATGGCGTCTATATGGTGCCCGCCTTTGTCGGGCTGGGCGCGCCCTATTGGGAGCCGGACGCGCGCGGGGCGATCTATGGCCTGACGCTGGATGCGACGGCGGCGCATCTGGCGCGGGCGGCGTTGGAATCGGTCGCGTATCAGACGATGGATCTCGCCGAAGCGATGCAGGCCGATGCCGGTACGGGGCCTGCGATCCTGCGGATCGACGGCGGAATGGCAGCCAATGACTGGTTGTGCCGCTTCCTCGCCAGCATGATCGACACGCCCGTCGAACGCCCGGTCGACCTGGAGACGACGGCGCGCGGCGCGGCGTTCCATGCCGGGTTGGCGACCGGGGTGTGGTCGGGGCTCGATGCGCTGGAACGGCTATGGTCGCGCGAGGCTTGTTTCGAACCGGCCATGGACGCGCCGAAGCGCGCGCCGCTGGTCGCGGGCTGGCGAGACGCCGTGCAGCGGACGCTTCGGACGGTGCGATGAAGCGCCACATCCTGATCGGCAACTGGAAGATGCATGGCGATGGCGGCTCGCTGTCGGCCATGGCGACGATCGCCGAACAGGCCGCTCAGGCGTCAGGGGTGGCGGTGGCGCTGTGTATCCCCGCGACGTTGATCCACCGGGCAGCGTCGGCGTTTCCGACGCTATCGATCGGCGGGCAGGATTGTCACCCCGCGGCGGCCGGAGCGCATACCGGCGAAGTTTCGGCGACGATGTTGCGGGAGGCCGGTGCGCGCCTCGTCCTGGCCGGCCATAGCGAGCGACGCGCGGCAGGCGAGGACGATGCGCTGGTCGCCGCGAAGATCCGCGCGGCGCAGGCGGCAGACCTTCTTGCGGTGCTGTGCGTCGGTGAAACGATCGAGATGCGCCAGCAGGGACAGGCGCACGCCATGGTCGAGGCGCAGCTGCGCCAGTCGCTTGCCGGCGTCGATCCGGCCAATCTGGTCATCGCGTACGAACCGGTTTGGGCGATCGGCAGCGGGACGACGCCGACACCCGCCGAAGTGGCCGCGATAACGCGACGGATCGCGGCGCAGGTCGGGGACGTCCCAATCCTCTATGGCGGCTCGGCGACGCCGGACACGTGCGAACCGTTGTTGGCCGATGGCGGCATCGACGGCTTCCTCGTCGGCGGGGCCAGCCTGTCGCCGGTGTCGTTCGGGGCGATGATCGCCTTGCTCGAACGGGCGCGGCGGCTGGTGTCCGATTAGTGTCCATACGCATGCAATACAGCTGCCGCCGGGAATGGAATTCGGTGGTCCGGTCGTTGAAGGAACCCGATGATGACGTTTGATAATCCACCGGCGCAGGCGGCGATCACCCTGTCGCGGTTCCTGATCGAACAACAGCGCCGCGACGCCGAAAGCTGCCCCGCCGAACTGCGTCTGCTGATCGAAACCGTCGCGCGGGCGTGCAAGACGATCGGCCATGCGATTTCGAAGGGCGCACTGGGCGATGTGCTCGGGGCGCTGGGCAGCGAGAATGTGCAGGGCGAGGTCCAGAAGAAGCTGGACGTGATTGCCAACGAACTGCTGCTCGATGCCAATGAATGGGGCGGCCATCTGGCGGGCATGGCGTCGGAAGAGATGGAGACGATCCACCGCATCCCCAATCGCTATCCCAAGGGCGAATATCTGCTGCTGTTCGATCCGATCGACGGGTCGAGCAATGTCGACGTCGACCTGTCGGTCGGTACGATCTTTTCGGTACTGCGCGCGCCCGAGGACTGCGCCGGCCGCGACGTGACCGAGGGCGATTTCCTGCAACCCGGCCGCGATCAGGTCGCGGCAGGCTATGCGATCTACGGACCGCAGACGCTGCTGGTGCTGACGGTCGGCGACGGGGTGTATGAATTCACGCTCGACCGCGAGGTCGGGTCGTGGCGGCTGACCGACGGGCCGATGCGCATTCCCGCCGGCACCCGCGAATTCGCGATCAACATGGCGCGCCGTCGCCAATGGTCGCCGACCATCGCCCGCTATATTGAGGAACGCATCCTCGGCAGCGAAGGGCCGCTCGGCATCGATTACAATATGCGCTGGACCGCATCGATGGTGGCGGACATCCACCGCATCCTGAAGCGGGGCGGCGTGTTCCTCTATCCCGCCGACCACCGGCAGGCGGGCAAGGCGCGGCTGCGGCTGCTCTATGAAGCCAATCCCATGGCGATGCTGATCGAACAGGCCGGTGGGCTGGCCAGCAATGGCTATCAGTCGATCATGACGATCGCGCCGGTCGGCCTGCACCAGCGGGTAGGCGTCCTGATCGGCGATGCCGAGGAAGTACGGACGTTGACCGAGACGTACGACGGATAAGCGCGGGATCGAGGTCCCCGACAGTTGACGGGTCGTCGGGGGCCGAGACGGCCGAACGATGTTCGGATGAAGGCGCGTTCCGAACATGGCGTCAGCTACGGACGTCCCGCCCCCCGTCCTGCGGGACAGCGATGACGTGGCGTCGAGGCTGGAGGCAGCCTGCATATCGAACCGAACATCCACGGTTGCGCGATCGCCTGCGGTTGCGCCGCTCCATGCCCTAAGCGGCCGATCGAGCAAATCTGCCCTTCGCACCCGACCGTCATCTCCGCGCAGGTTCCATTTTCGAACCTTCAGCAAAAAACAATGCAAAAGTTCGTTTTTTCGGTTGATTGCTTTCGTTCGCGCGTAGATATGTTCGTTATGCGAGTCGAAGCGAAACCTCCCGAGTTCGATCTGCTGGTCGTTGGCGGCGGCATCAACGGTGCCGGGATCGCGCGCGATGCCGCCGGCCGGGGGCTGTCGGTGATGCTGGTCGAGCAGGACGATCTGGCCAGCCACACCTCGTCAGCATCGACCAAGCTGATCCATGGCGGCCTGCGCTATTTGGAATATGGCGAGTTCCGTCTTGTGCGCGAGGCGCTGATCGAACGCGAGCGGCTCTGGGCGATGGCGCCGCACATCATCTGGCCGCTGCGCTTCGTCCTGCCGCAAACCCAGTCGCCGCGACCGGCGTGGATGGTGCGGTTGGGACTCTTTCTCTACGACCATCTGGGCGGGCGCAAGAAACTGCCTGCGACCGAGACGGTGCGGCTGAACGCATCGGCGCTGGGCAACGGGCTGAAGGATCGCGCCGGTCGCGGCTTCGTCTATTCGGACTGCTGGGTCGAGGATAGCCGGCTGGTCGTACTGAACGCTCGCGATGCGGCCGATCGCGGAGCGCAGGTTCTGACTCGGACCCGGCTGGTGCGCGCGACGCGCGACGGCGATGGCTGGACCGCGACGATCGCGGACGGTGCGGGTGAGCGGACGGTGCGGGCGCGCATCCTCGTCAACGCTGCCGGCCCGTGGGTCGCCGACGTGCTGGAGCGTAGCGGCGACCACCGCGCCGAACGGCCGGTGCGGTTGATCAAGGGCAGCCACCTGATCGTCCCGAAACTATATGACGGCGATCATGCGTTGATGCTGCAGAACCCGGACCGCCGCATCGTCTTCGCCATTCCCTATGAGCGCGATTTCACGCTGGTCGGCACCACCGACGAGCCGTGGGAAGGCGCGCCCGGCAAGGCCGCGATCGGTGCGGAGGAGACGCGCTATCTGCTCGACACCATCGCGCGCTATTTCACGCGCAGCATCGGGGTCGACGATATCGTGTGGAGCTATGCCGGCATCCGCCCGCTCTACGACGACAATGCCGGCAGCGCGTCGGCAGTGACGCGCGACTATGTGCTCGACCTCGATGCCGATGACGGCAAGGCGCCGAAGCTCAGCATCTTCGGCGGCAAGATCACGACCTATCGCAAGCTGGCCGAACATGCGCTCGAAAAGCTGGCACCCTTCTGCCCGGGGGCACGTGGGGCGTGGACGGCGGGCGCGACGCTGCCGGGTGGCGATTTCGCCGATTTCGACGCCTATCTGGCGAAGCTGGTCGCCGAACGACCGAGGCTGCCGCGCGACCTGCTGCGCCGGCTGGTCCGCGCCTATGGCAGCTGCACGCTCGACCTGCTGGGGTCGGCCACTACGCTGGCGGGGCTGGGCGAGGATCTGGGCGGCGGGCTGACGACGCGGGAAGTCGATTATCTGCGAACGCGCGAATGGGCGGTCGATGCCGAGGATATCCTGTTCCGCCGCAGCAAGCTGGGGCTGCATGTCCCAACCGGCACCGCCGAGCGGCTGGCGGCGTATCTGGCCAAGGCGGCCCCGGCGTTGAGCGCGGCATGATGGCAAGCGACCTGCCCGATGCGGTGGCGCAGCGCCATGCCGCGATCCTCGCCGTTGCCCGGCGGACGGGCAGCGTCGCGGTCGACGCGCTGGCCGCCGAACTGGGCGTCACGCCGCAGACGATCCGCCGCGACCTGAACCTGCTGGCCGAACGATCGATGTTGTCGCGGGTCCATGGCGGCGCGGTCATCACCTCGGGCGTCGACAATCTGGACCGCGAGGCGCGCGGCCATATCGCGGCGGAGGCGAAGGCGGCGATCGGCCGGGCCGCGGCGGCGCTGGTGCCGAACGGGGCCAGCCTGTTCATCAATATCGGCACCACCACCGAAGCGATCGCCCGTGCGCTGGTCGATCATCGCCATCTGCTGGTCGTCACCAACAATCTGAACGTCGTGTCGATCCTGGCGGCGCGACCGACGATCGAGGTCGTAGTGGCGGGCGGACGGGTGCGGCCCAGCGACGGCGCGGTCGTCGGCGCGCTGGCCATGGATTTCATCGGCGGGTTCAAGGTCGATTACGCGCTGATCGGCGCTTCGGCGATCGACCGCGATGGCAGCCTGCTCGATTTCGACATCGATGAGGTGCGGGTGTCGCAGCGGATCATCGATCACGCGCGCACCACGATCCTGGCGGTCGATCGCAGCAAGTTCGGCCGGCCTGCGCCGGTCCGTATCGCCGGTCTGGACCGGATCGACCATCTGGTGACCGACGCGCTCGACGATCCGCAGATCGCGGCAGCGTGCGAGGCGGCGCGGGTGAAGGTGACGCAAACCGCCTGACCGGAAACACCGGCAGGCCAGGAGAGGGAGGGGAGCATGCGGCGGATTTCCAATCTGCGCTGGTGGATCGTCGGGCTCATCTGCCTCGGCACCATCGCCAATTATCTCGCGCGCAATTCGCTGGGCGTGCTCGCACCCGAACTGAAATCGACGCTGTCGATGTCGACGCAGCAATACAGCTATGTGGTCGGTGCGTTCCAGCTCGCCTATACTATCGGCCAGCCGATCGCGGGGGCAATCGTCGACCGGATCGGGCTGCGCGCCGGTTTCGCGATGTTCGGCATCGCTTGGTCGCTGGCTAATATGCTCCATGCGCTCGCGGCCGGCTGGCTCGGCCTCGCGCTGTTCCGCGGGTTGCTGGGCCTCGCGGAGTCGGCGGCGGTGCCATCGGGGATCAAGGCGATCGCCGAGTGGTTCCCGGCCCGCCAGCGTTCGGTCGCGGTCGGGTGGTTCAATGCCGGCACCTCGCTCGGCGCGCTGATCGCGCCGCCGGTGGTGGTGGCCGTGTCGCTCTGGGCCGACTGGCGGATGGCGTTCGTCGTCACCGGCGCGGTCGGGCTGTTGTGGGCGGCGGCATGGTATGCCTTTTACCGCAGCCCGGCGATGCACCCGGCGATCACTCCCGACGAAGCGGCGCTGATCGCCGCCGATCGTCCGGCCGCCGTTCCCCCGTCAAGCGCGCGGCAGATCGTAAAGAGCGGGCGCTTCTGGGCGCTGGCCGTGCCGCGCTTCCTCGCCGAACCGGCGTGGCAGACGTTCAGCTTCTGGATCCCGCTCTATCTCGCAACCGAACGCGGCATGGACCTGAAACAGATCGCGCTGTTCGCATGGCTGCCCTTCCTCGCTGCCGACCTTGGCGGGGTGTTCGGCGGCTATCTTTCGCCGCTCTTGATGAACCGGTTCGACCTGTCGCTGATCCCGTCGCGGGTGACCGGCGTCGCGATCGGTGCCGCGCTGATGATCGCGCCGGGCTTTATCGGCCTGGCCGGTAGCCCGTATCTCGCGATCGCGCTGTTCAGCATCGGCGGCTTTGCGCATCAGATGATCTCGGTGCTGATCAATACGCTGTCGGCCGACGTCTTCACGCCGCAGGAGATCGGCACCGCCAACGGCTTTATCGGGCAGGCGGGGTGGACCGGCGGGCTGCTCTTCTCGCTGCTGATCGGGCAGCTCGCCGACGTCACCGGCTATGCCCCGCTGTTCGCCGCGCTGTCGCTGTTCGACGTGATCGGCGCGGTCGTGCTGATCGCCTGCCTGCCCATCCTCTCCCGGCCCAAGGAATCCCGATGAGACGCGCCACGCTTTCGAACCCGCCGCGCTTTGCGCTGACCGAACGGGCGCGGGGCCGGCTGACGCTGACCGCCGATACCGGCGCGGTCGCGCATCTCTTCGTGCTGGAGGAGGATATCGCGCGGTTGCTGCTGCTGGCCGACGGGACCGTCACCAGCCCGCCAAGCTGGGCGATCGCGCCGGGCGCAACCGATATCGCCGAGCCGGGTCGCGACCGGATGGACGTGGCGGGTTTCACCTGTCCCGAGGCCATGGTTTCCGAAGCCGACGACACGATCACCGTCACGACGCAGCGGCTGCGCATCACCATCCGTCGCCACGGCCTGCATTGCACCTGGGAGCAGCGCGACGGCGACGACTGGTGTCTGATGGCGACCGACCGACCGACGCAAGCCTATGACTTTGGCTGGTGGGACGGACGCGCGCATCATTATGTCGCGCGGCGGCCGGGCGAGCGCTTCTACGGCCTGGGCGACCGGACCGGCGATTGCGACCGGGCGGGGCGGTCGTTCCGGCTGACCAATGTCGACCCGATGGGCTTCGATGCGGAGACGAGCGACCCGCTTTACAAGTCGATCCCCTATCTGCTCGTCGCCGATGGCGAGGGGCGGTGTCATGGCAGCTTCTATGACAGCAGCGCCGATATCACCGTCGATCTGGGCCGCGAGCTCGACAATTATCACGGTCTCTACCGCCATGTCGTCGCCAGCCATGGCGATATCGACCTGTGGATGATCGCCGGCCCCGATCCGCTTGCGGTGACGCGTCGCTTTACCTGGCTGACCGGTCGCCCGGCGCTGATGCCGCGCTGGTCGCTCGGCTATTCGGGGTCGACCATGACCTATACCGACGCGCCCGACGCCGCGGCGCAGATGGGCGTATTCCTCGACAAGCTGGCCGAACATGATCTCGGCTGCACGTCCTTCCATCTGTCATCGGGCTATACGTCGATCGGCGACAAACGGTACGTGTTCCACTGGAACCGCGACAAGTTCCCCGATCCGGCCGGCTTCGTCGCCAGCTATGCCGATGCCGGCGTCCGGCTGGTCCCCAATATCAAGCCCGCCCTGCTGCGCAGCCATCCGCACTATGACGAGGTCGCCGCCGCCGGCCTGTTCGTCAACGATGCCGATGGGCAACCGGTCGAGGCGCAGTTCTGGGACGAGGTCGGCAGCTATATCGACTTCACCAACCCCGCCGCTGCCGACTGGTGGCGCGCACAGGTGCGCGATGCGCTGCTCGACCAGGGCATGGTCGCGACGTGGAACGACAACAACGAATATGAGCTGTGGGACGCGCGCGCCCGGTTCGCCGGGTTCGGCAAGGCCGTTCCGGCGGCGGCGATGCGCCCGGTGCTGCCGCTGCTGATGACCCGCGCGTCGCGCCGCGCGCAGGTCGAGGCACGGCCCGACGAGCGGCCCTATGTCGTCACCCGCTCGGGCATGGCCGGGCTGCAACGCTATGCCCAGACATGGAGCGGCGACAACCGCACCGAATGGAAGACGATCCGCTACAATGCGCGGCAGGCGATCGGCCTTGCCCTGTCGGGGGTGTCGAACAGCGGTGACGATGTCGGCGGCTTTTCGGGACCGGCACCGTCGCCCGAACTGCTGGTGCGCTGGGTCCAGGCGGGTGTGCTGATGCCGCGCTTCTCGATCCATAGCTGGAACGACGACCGCACCGTCAACGAACCGTGGATGCATCCGGAGGCAACGCCCGCGATCCGCCGGTTGCTGGCGTTGCGGCAGACGCTGGTGCCGTTCCTGTACGACCTGCTGCTGCGCTATCATCGCGACTATGCGCCGATGGTGCGTCCGCTCTGGCTGAATTTCCCGAACGATCCGGCGGCATGGGCCGAGAGCGACGACCATCTGCTGGGGCCCGACCTGCTGGTGCCGCTGATCGTGGAGCCGGGCGTGACCGAGCGCGACGTGCGGCTGCCGGTCGGTGCCGACTGGATCGATGTCTGGACGGGCCGGCGCTTCGCAGGCGGCATTACCGCACGACTGGCGGCACCGCTCGACGGACCGCCGCCGCTGCTGACGCGGGCAGGATCGGCAATGCTGGTCGATCTGGCGACGGGCGGTTGGCGTCCGGGCGCGATGCAACTCGGCATGTGGCTGTTCCCACCGGAAACGGGCGCATTCGCCGCCGATGCGTGGGAGGATGCAGGCGACGGGCATGGCGCGCCGTGGCGCTGGTCGGTGACCGGCACCGCCGATGCCGCGTCGGTGCGGTTGCAGGTCGCGTGCGATGGCGCACCGACCGGACGCGCCATCACCCTCTTGCTGGCGCCGGGCGACCACCGCGAAATGCTGGTCGAGGGTGGCGAAGCGGTCGAGATCGCCGGGCGACGGGGCATGCGACTGATGCGATAACCGCAACAATCCCGCAAGTTCTACCCAGTGTTCGGCATGGATCGGCCGATCGTATTCGTGCGTCCCAAGTATTTGCATAGTGACAATACTTATTTGTCAGTCCATCTATGATAAACATACTTGATATGGCCTGACCAATATGGAAGATGAGTGGATCGGGTGGCCGTAGAGAGTCGCCGAAACCAAAATTGCATTGGGGAGGGTTCGATGAAGCTCATGCATTCGGTATGCCACGCGGCGCTGATCGTCGCGGCAACGGTCGCTGTACAGCCGGCACTGGCGCAGGACGCGGATCAGGTCGCGGCGCAGACGCCGCCCGGTGCGCTGACCGCCGATCAGCAGAGCGCGCCGAACGGCCCGACCAGCGAAGTCGCCCCCAGTCCCGACGATGCCGGCGAAATCATCGTCACCGCCAACAAGCGCGCCGAGAATGTGCAGAAGGTGCCGCTTGCCGTATCGGTGATTGCACCTGCACAACTGGCCAGTGCGGGCGTGCGCAACTTTGCCGATATCGGCAAGATCGCCCCGTCGCTGGTCGTCCGCCCGGCCGAACAGCCGCAGAATTCGAACATCTCGCTGCGCGGCGTCGGCACCTTCGCCTTCGGCATCGGCGTGGAATCGAGCGTGGCGGTGATGGTCGACGAAGTGCCGCTGGCGTTTCAGGCGCGCGCCTTCACCGATCTTCCCGATGTCGAGCGGATCGAGGTGCTGCGTGGGCCGCAAAGCACGCTGTACGGCAAGTCGGCCTCGGCGGGCCTGATCAACCTGATCACCCGCAACCCGACCAATACGCTGCGCGTGCGCGGCAATGCGTTGCTCACCACCGATGAGGAGCGCGGGCTGAATTTCAGCGTGTCCGGTCCGGCGGGCGACAATCTGGGCTATGTCGTGTCGGCCGCCTATAACTATTGGGACGGCAATGTCCGCAACGTGGTCAATGACAAGGAGGTCAATGGCCGCGAAACGCTGAACCTGCGCGGCAAGCTGCGTTGGGAACCGACCAGCGACGCCTCGCTGACCGTCGCGGCCAATTACATCAACGGCAACAGCGATGTCGGGCGTCCGTTCCTCCGCTTCGGCCAGAATGCGCGGCTGCGCGGGATTGCCGGCCAGACGCCGGACGTGGTGCTGCCCGGGGTGACTGTCGGCCCGGACAATCAGGACATCGCCAACAATTACGACTCGCGGACCAAATATCAGGGCGGCGGCGGCTATATCCGCGGCGAGTTCGCGCTGGGCGACATGAACCTCGTCACGATCAGCTCCTATGACCGGTTCCACCTGTACGACTATCTCGACCATGACGATACGGCGGCGACGGTCGCGCAAGGAAGCAATATCCAGGTCGGCCAGTTCAAGTCCGAACAGGTGACCGAGGAAGTCCGCCTGCAATCGCCGAGCGAACAGCCGTTCCGCTACACCATCGGCGCCTATGTCGCGGGCGTGAAGTTCGAACGGCCCTTCTTCCGTGGGCCATCCTTCTCGCTGGCCAATTGGTATGCCACGGCACGCTCGCGGCAGGTCGCGGGCTTCGTCCAGGCCGACTGGTCGGTAATCGACGCGCTGACGCTGACCGGCGGGGCGCGCGTGCAGAACGAACGCGTGTCCTATACCTTTGCCGACAATCTGGCGCGCACCCGCTATGCCGGCAATGCCAGCGACACGGCGGCGACCTACCGCCTCAGCGCGCGCTATGATTTCACGCCCGACATCAACGGCTTCCTGACCTATGCGACGGGATATAAGGGGCAGACCTACGACCTGACGACCGGGTTCAACCTGAACCGCGCATCGGCAGGACCGGTCCGTCCGGAACGGTCGCGCGACAAGGAACTGGGCATCCGCAGCCAATGGTTTAACCGCCGCCTGACGCTGAACGCGACGCTGTTCGACACCAATTATCGCAACCTGCAGGCACAGACGATCGAGACGCTGGCCGATGGCACCTCCAATTACCGGCTGACCAATGTCGGGCGGCTGAACACCAAGGGCGTCGAGGTCGAGAGTTCGTTGCGGCTGGGCGAGGATGTCAGCCTGAACGGCGCGGTCACCTATCTCGATGCGCGCTATACCAGCTTCGACGTCGCCCAATGCTATCCGCTGCAGACCGCGGCGCAGGGGTGCACCGGATCGCCGACCCGCCAGAACCTGACCGGCACCCGCGTGATCCAGGCACCGGAATGGAAGTTCAATTTGGGCGGCGATTATTCACCCGCGCTTACTGCGGACCTGCGCGGTATCGCCCAGTTCAACTGGCAATATCAGAGCAGCCTGTATTTCCAGCCGCGCGACCCCGAGACGTTCCAGCCTGCCTTCCACATCGTCAATATCGGGCTGGGCGTGCGCGACGAAGATCGCCGCTGGGAGGTCGTGGCGTTCGTCAACAACCTGTTCGACCAGCAATATTACGGGTCGCTGGTCAACACCGCCGGCAATTTCGGCGGCAATATCGCGACGCAGGCGGTCCTGCCGCGCGACTTCCGCCGCTATGCCGGTATCCGTGCCGGCGTGAACTTCTGATCGCGGCGGCCGGGAGCGGGACCATGGCGCGCTGGAGCAGGGCGGTGGCTGGCCTCGGCATGGCGCTGGCGCTGATCGGGGCGGCA
Source organism: Sphingomonas sp. BL-S-05 (assembly GCF_055521695.1). Lineage (NCBI taxonomy): Bacteria > Pseudomonadati > Pseudomonadota > Alphaproteobacteria > Sphingomonadales > Sphingomonadaceae > Sphingomonas > Sphingomonas sp. BL-S-05. The sequence continues at coordinate 2,847,796 of NZ_CM145499.1, forward strand.
GAGCCGGACGCCCCGGCACGCCCCGGCGTCGATGCGCCCGAACTCGCGGCACTGGGACGCTATCCGATCGGGGTCGCCGATATGGTCTTCGTCCAGCGCGATCAACTCTATCCGCTCGCCGACGGTTCCGATCCAAAGCCGGCCGATCGACGGCTTGCGGTGAAGATCTGGTATCCGGCGGCGGCGGGTGCCGGGGGCGGCACGACCTACCGCACCGCCCTGCCCGGGGAGGACGGCCGGCCGGTCGCTTTCTCCGTGCCGGGTCTTGCCACGCCTCGATCCGCGCCGGCGCGCGGGCGATTTCCGCTGGTGATCCTGGCGCACGGCTATAGCAACACGCCCGAGATATTGTCGTGGCTGGGGGAGAATCTGGCCAGCAAGGGCTATGTCGTGGTCGCGCCGGCCTTTGCCGATCCGTCGATCACCATCCGCACGCCCGAGGCGCAGGCCGGGCCGCTGGCGCGTCGCCCGCTCGATATTGTTTTCGTCGCAGCGGAGGCGCAGCGGCGCGCCCGCGCCGGCGAAGGACCGCTGGCGGCGGCCGATCCGGGCGCGACCGCGCTGATCGGCTATTCAATGGGTGGCTATGGCGCACTCGCGGCGGCGGGCGGGCGGCTAAGCCCATCGCTCGGGACCGCCACACGCGGGGTACTCACTCCCTATGTCGCGGATGGCGTGCAGCGGACAGCGCTGCGCGTCGACGGGTTGAAGGCGGTGGTAGCGATCGCTCCGCCCAGCAACTTGCGCGACCGGGTGCTATGGGCCGAGAACGGCTTGGCATCGATCACGGCGCCGACCCTGTTCATCGTCGGCAGCCAGGACCGCGTCGTCGGCTATGATCCCGGCGTACGCACCTTGTTCGAACGAGTGAGCGCGACACGCCGCTACCTGCTGACCTTCCGCGATGCCGGGCACAGCATCGCGCTGGTCGGCGCACCGGCGGAGATGCGGCGCAGCTTCTGGGATCTGGACTGGTTCGAGGACGCGGTCTGGCGCAAGGACCGGTTGCTGGCGGTGCAGACACATTTCATCACGGCGTTTCTGGACCGCTATGTGAAAGGCGATGCCACGCGGGCCGGCTATCTCGACGGACTGGTGCCGGATTCCAGCGCCGGAAGCTGGCCGAACAGTCCTGTAGGTCGCTATGCGGGGTATAGTCCGGGGCCACCGGTCTCGACCATCTGGAAGGGGTTCCAGCCGAGCCGACGCGCCGGCCTGCTGTTCGAGGCACACGGCCAGATGCCGCGATAGGTGTTCAGTCCCGACACCTTTCGAACAAGGGCTCCGCTGGAAACGGTGGCCTTGATCGTCAGGCTCATCTTCGTCACGGGTCTCATCTACAGCGCATGATCCTGTGCGAAATCGTTCGGGCCCAGCAGGATCCAGTTATTGGGGCAATCGAACGCTGTTTCGATTTCGATCGGATGACGATGGTGCAAGTTGGCGTCGATGGCTGGATAGCGGCGAGGTGCCGCAGGCCATGTTGGCCGAAGCCCCCAAACCCGCCTTCCGCGCGCGGAAGCACTGATCTCAATTGGCCTGCAATATGCGGGCCTCCGATACACGCAGCGAACCACCGCTTGCGTTCAGGTTCAACCTTGCCGCATTCGATGGTGCCGTGAAAAGTTCGGACAGCACGCCCTCACCATCGTTGACGAACACTTCGATCGAGGCGGTATCGAGGAAGATGCTGACCGTCACCCTGCCACCAGTTGCATCGCATGCAACGCTGCGGTTCTGGCGCCATGCGGCGTGGTCGGGCGCATTGGGGCCGCTGGTGTCGCGCTTCACGAAAATCCGGTTGTCGCGCAGTTCAAAACCGATCTGCGTGAAATAGCCGTCGCCGCCACGCACCGACAGCCATGCCCCGCCCGGCCAGTCGGCACCGACGCGCGACAGCGTCAGGTCGATCCGCCCGGCGACGACTTCGGCACCAGCGGGCCAGACATAGTCGCTGCCGTCGGTGATCGTCTGATCCGTGCCGACCACCGCCGTCTGGAAGACGCGGTTCTGCGCCGCGATCGGCGTCATGCGCAGGCGTGGCGAGCCCCCGCCAGTGCGTTGCAGGCGGAGTTGTCGAACCACGCTTAACTGCCCGCGATAGCCGGCGGACGCGGGCAGCAGATTGGCATAGGCCCAGTTGTTCATCCAACCGATCGTCCATGCCCCGGCCAACGGATCGGCCGCCATTGCGTCCTGCCACACCACCGCGGCATAATAATCGGCCCCGCCGTCGAGCCATTGGCCGGCCGCGCTGTCGGCGGTGAAGCTGGTCCCGTCGAAGCTGCCGACCCAGTAATAGGTGCCGCCGGTAAAGCCGCTGCCCGTTCCGTCGCCACCGACCAGCAACACCCATTTGTCGACGCTCGTCGTCCCGTCCGCTTCGTACAGATGCAGCGGGAACAGGTGCGAACATTCCATCACGCCGCCCACCAGCGTCGACGGGAAGCCGCTGGCATAGCTCCACTGTTTCAAATCGGGAGAAGTATAGAAACCGATCTTGCCCTCCTCGGACAAGGTCATCACCCAGCGCGCCGTGGGCGCGTGCCAGAACACGGTCGGATCGCGGAACGGCTTGTTGCCGGGGAAGTTGGGGTGGACGATCGCGTGAAAGGCAAAACTTGCCCCATTGTCGCGCGAATACCACAAGGCCGTCGACTGGTTCTGTCCGGCGGCGTTGTCGGCGGGCATCGTCGCCAGCGCGATCAGCGTCCCGGCGCCAAAGCCGGCGGTGTTGTTCGTGTCGATCACCGCGCTACCGCTCCACACATCGCCGAATGACGTGGTGTGCCGGGGGATCGACACGCCGCGATCGGTCCATGTGACGAGGTCGGTCGAGGTCCAGCGCCGCCATTCGGTGCCGCCATTCGGCCAGGTGGGATTGTAGAGCGCCCACATCGTCCAGCCGTCGCCGATGCGGACCGGTCGCTGCGGATCGTTGATCCACCCGCCATCGGGCGCGGCGATGTGATAGCGGGGCCGTCCGCTGACGGTCGTCGCTGTCGGCGTCGGCGTCGGGCTGGGCGTAGGGGTCGGTGCCGGACCGGCGACGGCGACGCGTCCCCCGCCCCCGTCCCCCGATTGCCCGCAGCCCGGCAGGAGGGGCAGGGTCGCGATCAGGCCGAGCGTCTGACGTCGTGAAACGATCGAATTCATGGCAAAAATCCTCTCCGCGCGCGGCGGATGGCCGCGCGGCATGGCTTGCGCGTCGCCTGTGCCGGCGGTTCGCGCGGGATGGTTTCGGCAGGAAGGGCGGCGGCGCGGTCGGGTACGCCGCCGCACGCGGATTACATCTTGAAGCGAACGCCGAGGCTGAAATACCGCCCTTCGATCCGCAGGTCGCGGCCGAACGATTGGGTTTCGTTGTAGAAGCGGTAATTTTTGAACGGCTGCGCCAGGATATTGCTCACATTGGCGACCAGCGAAATATTCCTGAACGCGTCATAGCTGGCCGAAAAGTCGAGGCGGGAGATCGGCTGCACCAATTCGCCGGCATATTGTTCTTCGTTGATGTTGCGATTGTAGCTGGTGACGTGACGCGACCGCCAGTTGTACGACAGCCGGGCCGAGATGCCGGCCTTTTCGTAGAAGCCGGTCAGATTGTACGCCCATTTCGACAGGCCGGTGATTTCGACCTGACGATCCCCCTCGCCCAGCACCTGCGGCAACTGGTTGGTACCGTCGAGATAGGTGACATTGCCCTGCACGCCGAACCCCGACAGGGCACCAGGCAGGAAGTCGAAGAAGGTCTGCAGCGACGCTTCGACGCCCTTGATCCGGCCATCGCCGGCATTCTCCGGTCGGTTAAGTTGCACCCGGCCATAGACGGGATCGTTCACCACCTGCGTATAATAGCCGATGAAGCCGTTGAGATCGCGATAGAAGGCGGCGACCGAAGCCGATCCGTTCTTCGAGAAATACCATTCGAGCGATGCGTCGTAATTCTTGGACGTCAGCGGACGCAGGTCGGGATTGCCGCCGAAGCCGGTCGCATCGAATACCGGCGGCGTGCCGTCCGGTCCCACGCTGTTGCGGGTGATGTTGATCGACGGGTTAAGCTGTCCGAAGCCCGGCCGGGTCCGCGTCTGGGTATAGCCCAGCCGCATCTGCCATTCGTTCGAGAAGCGGACCCGGGCGATGGCCGACGGCAGCACATCGACATAATTCTGCCGGGTGGTGCTCGGCACGATGCCGACCGTGCCGTCGGCGGCCTGCACCCGGCTGAACCCGCGATAGGTGCCGTCGGTGTTGACGATGCGTGCGCCGACCGTGCCGTCGATCCGCACCCCGCCGACATCCACGTCGAACTTGCCCTGGCCATAGGTCGCATAGCTCGCCTCGCTGGCGGTGAAGCCCCCCAGCGGATCGAACGGGATCTCCGCCGTCGCGAACTTCGTCACCGCCTCGCGGATGCCGTTATCCCAAGGGAACAGCACCGTCGCGCGCTGCACCGACTGCAACGCCAGCAGCCGCAGCGCCTCGCCATTGTCGCGTATTCCTTCGCGACTGGGCGCCAGCCAGTTCTGGAACCGCTGCGGATCGCCACGGAACCCGTCGGTGATGAGGCCGAGCGCACCGCTCGGCAGGCTGTCGAGCGCGATGTTCAGCCCGGCGGTATAGGCATAGCGGTTGTTGTTCTGCGACGATGCGTTGCGGTCGCTCGCGCGGAATCCGAATTGCAGGCGCGGCAGCCAGGTCCAGTCGGTTTCGAGGTCGAGGTCGACCCGACCCTGTATCCCATCGCCCTTGGTTACGAAATCGCGCTGGTAATAGCCGCGCCAGCGGGTGTTGGCGGGGTCGTCAATGGCATAGCCGCCCAGGTCGAACACCGCCGATCCACGCACGTCCCAGTCGACGTTGATCGTCGGCGCGGACGCGAGCTGCGCGTCGAGGCTGTATTCCGACGCCTGATACTTGCTGTTGGTATAGGCGAAGTCGCCCGACAGGATGGCGCGGCCGGTGGTCCATTTGAAACCGGTCGCCGCCTGCCACGTATCGGTGCGGTCATTCTGGGTCGAGCGATAGAATTCGGGGACATAGCCGCCGGTCTTGGTGAAGCTCGCGGCCTTGTCCGGCTCACCCTCCACCAACACGACGTTGCTGAGCGTCGGGGCGACGCCGTTCGCGTCGCGGCGTTCGAAATTGACGTTGAACGCGTCGCGCAGCACCTCGCCACGATAGGCCTGCCACAGCCCCTCCGCGAAGAGTTCGAGGTTCGGGGTCGGGCGCCACTGGATCGTGCCGTTCACTGCCGGGCGATGGCGTACGCCCTTTTCATAGAAATTGCCGGCATTGGCGGGAAAGCGGAAATCATTGCCGACGCCGGGCGTCGTGACCGTCAGGTCGTCGGCGGGATCGTTCGCCCCGAACCCGCGGGCTGAGATGACGGCGGAATCGGCATAGCGATCGGCGTTGCGATAGGTGGTGCGGACATAGCTGACGTTGATCAGCGCGCCGATCTCACCGATCGGCGTATCCCAGCGCTTGGTCAGCAGCAAATTGCCCGCCGGGTCGAACGCCTTGGCCTGATCGTTGTACGATGCACGCAACTCGCCCGCGATCTCGGTATCCTTGACGTCGAACGGCCGGCGCGAGCGCAAATTGACGAGGCCGGCCAGCCCCGGTTCGATCAGGTCGGACGTGCCCGACTTATAGACTTCGATCCCCGCCGCGACGCCCGCCGGAAAGTCCTGCAGGTGCAGCACCCGGTCTTCGGCCGAGAAGAATTCGCGACCGTTGAAGGTGGTGGCTACGTCGGGCAGGCCGCGCACCAGGATCACGCCGGCTTCGTCATTATAGCGCTGCACGGTAACGCCGGTGACGCGCGCGATCGCTTCGGCGGCATTGTTGTCGGGCAGCTTGCCGATATCGTTCGACACGATCGCATCGACGATCGAGGACGAATTGCGCTTGATCTCCTGCGCCGATCCCAGCGCCGCGCGGTATCCGGTGACGATGATATCGGCACCGCCGTCATTTTCGGGCGCGGCCTCCGCCTCCGCCTGCGCCGTGCTGTCCTGCGCGGCGGCAGGGATCGCGGCCAGCGGGATCAGCGCACTGGATGTCAAAAGGGCGAGCAAGGTCTTCGGCATAAATCCTCCCAGATTCCCGTTATTTTTTATCGGTAATGGTCGTCGTGCTTCGGCCGGGCGTTCAGCCCGGTGCGATCGTCCCGGTCATGGCCGCGGTCCCCCGTTCATCGGCCATGCCTGCATCGTCAGCTTCGCGCTGCCGCCGCGCGCACTGGCGCTCCAGCGCAACTGCCCGCCGCCGCGAAAGAAGCGGTCGGTGATGGTGCGCGTGCCGTCGCCGACAAAGACTTCGAGGATCGACTGGTCGGCCAGCACCCGCAGCCGCACGCGTTTCCCCTTCAGGTCGACCGGCGCGACATGGCGGTTGGCGAAACCATCATGGAAATGCGGCCCCGACCGGGTACGGTCGATGAACACCTCGTCCACGCTTGGGTTCACCCCGATCAGCGTCTGATAGCCCTGTTCGTCGGTCAGCGCGATCGTGACCTGTTCGGCGGTGCCGGTGTCGAGGTCAAGCATCAGATCGGCCGAACCGCCCGCGGCCGGCAGGTCGACCGGTTGATCGCCGAGCGTACCGGCAAACGTCTGCGGCGCACCACGCAGGCCCGCCACCTCGCGCACCGGCGCCTGCGCGATGCGATAGCCGGCCATAGTCTTCTTCAGCGTCACCTCGCGCGGCACCGTCATCAGCCCGCGCGCCGGCCAGGTCGGGATCGCCTCGGCATAGCGCCAGTCGTTCGCCCATCCGATCCAGATGCGGCGGGGGTCGTCCTTGGGCAGATCGTTCCACGACACGGCGGCATAGAAATCCGCGCCGTAATCCATCCACTGCGCCTCGCCCGGCCAGCCCGGTACGGGGGTGAAGCGCTTCCCGTCGAAATCGCCGACGAAATACTGGCCGCCCGAACCGCCGCCCACCGCGTTGTCGCCCAGGTTGATCCCCAGCACCCAGCGTTTCTCGCCGGGCGCCCCGCCCTCGACCGGCAGTTCGAACAGGTCGGGGCATTCCCAGTTCTTGCCGCGTCCACCTGCGGGTCCGAAGCTGCTGGCAAAACTCCATTGCTTCAGGTCGGGCGAGGTGAACAGCACGGCGCGGTTCTCCAGCGCCATCACCGCGACCATGACCCAGCGCTTCGTGGCTGCGTGCCAGAACACCTTGGGATCGCGAAACTCGGGCGATCCGACGCTCAGCACCTCGCCATGCACGGTCCAGGTCCGGCCGCGATCGTTGCTATAGGCGACATATTGCGATTGCAGCTTCGCCTTGGGATTATGGCCGGTATAGATCGCGACCAGCGGCGGCTTGCCGTTCCTGCCGAAACCGGTCGTATTGTTCCAGTCGACCACCGCGCTGCCCGAAAACGCCATGACGTCGGCGGTTTCGGGGATGGCGATCGGCAGTTCTTCCCAATGGACCAGATCGCGGCTGACCGCATGGCCCCAGTTCATATGGCCCCAGCGGTCGCCATGCGGATTATACTGAAAGAACAGATGATATTCCCCGTCATAATAGACGAGGCCGTTGGGGTCGTTCATCCAGTTGCGCGCGGGCGCGAAGTGATAGGTGGGGCGCGGATCGGGTCGCTGGGCCGAGGCGGCGGTGGCGAGGGCAAGGCCGGTCATGGCAAGGATCGCGAGCCGCTTCATGCCCCCCTCCCCTGCAGGTCCATATCCTCCAGCGCGACGCCGTTGGTCTCGGGCATCACCCGCACCGTCCACAGCAGTTGCAACAGCATCATCGCGCCGAAAAAGGCAAAGACCCATCCGCCGACCGCGCTCGCCACGATCGGAAACAGCCAGGTGATCGCCGCCGCCGCGACCCAATGGGTCGTCGAACCCAGCGCCTGCCCCTTGCCGCGCACGGCGCTGGGGAAGACTTCGGAGATGAAGACCCAGATCACCGCGCCCTGGCTGATCGCGAAGGCGGCGATGAAGGCGAGCAGCCCGCCCAGGATCAGCGTGCCGTTCGGAACGCTGCGTTCGAGCTGCCATCCGACCAGCAATAGCGCGGCGGCGCAGACGATCGATCCGACGAACAGCAGCGGGCGGCGGCCGAACCGGTCGATGAAGAACAGGGCGGCGACGGTGAACAAAAGGTTCGTGCCGCCGACCGCGATCGACTGGAGCAGCGCGCTATCCGCCCCGGCGCCTGCCAGTTCGAAGATGCGCGGCGCATAATAGAGCAACGCGTTGATGCCTGATAGCTGGTTGAACATCGCAATGGCGATGGCGCAGGCCACTGGGAAGCTATGCGCCGGCTGGAACAGCCGTGCGTCGGCCTGTCCGGCGTCGCGCCGTTCGGCGGCTTCGATCCTCGCCAGTTCGGCTTCGGGGTCGAGGAATCCGAGCCGCGTCATCACCTGCGTCGACTTTGCCCGTTGGCCCTGCACCGCCAGCCAGCGGGGACTTTCCGGCAGAAGGAAGGTCACGGCCAGGAACAGTGCGGACGGCACCGCGACGATGCCGAACATCCAGCGCCACGCCGTTTCGGGCGGCAGCGTCTGCGCGATCAGATAGTTGCTGAGGAACGCGATCAGGATGCCGAGCACGATGTTGAGCTGGTTCATCGCCACCAGCCGCCCGCGAAACTTGGCCGGCGATACTTCGGCGATATAGATCGGCGTGACCACCGACGCCGCGCCGATGGCGAGACCACCCAGGAACCGGAACGCGATCAGCATCGGCCAGCTCTGCGCCAGACCCGTGCCCAGCGACGACACCACATAGGCGATCGCGACCGACAGCATGATCGCCTTGCGCCCATAGCGATCGGCGGGCGCGCCGGTGACCAGCGACCCGATCACCGTCCCGATCAACGCCGATGCCACGGTGAAGCCGAGCGACGCATCGGTCAGCGCAAAGCGTTCCTGCAACGCCTGGGTCGCGCCCGAAATTACCGCGGTATCAAAGCCGAACAACAGCCCGCCCAATGCCGCGCCCGCCGCGCTCAGCACGATGGCGACGGTCGCCCGTGCATCGTCCACATCCTGCCGGCCCGCCGGCGTCGTGATGCTATGCATCGACCGTCTCCTTGTTCGCATGAAGGGGTTCGGCCATGCGCCAGTGCATCGGCCATTGGCGGGTCGCCGTCCGGTAGGCGAGCGCCAGCGCGCCGGTCAGCCCCGCCGAAGCGCCCGCCGTCGGCGCCGCGATATAGTCGTCCATGTCGATCGTCCGCATGCTGGCGTCATAGCCGGCGAGCCGGGCGACCAGCGCCGCACGCACCCGTGCATACATGGGCGGCTGCATCACCCCGCCGCCGACGATGATCCGATCGGGGCGGACGACATAGGTAAGCGTCGCGCACAGAGCGGCGATATAGTCGGCCTCGATCGGCCATGCCGGGTGATCGGCCGGCAGCCGTTCCGCCGGCACGCCCCAGCGCGCGGCCATCGCCGGTCCACAGGCCAACCCTTCGAGGCAATCGCCGTGGAACGGGCAGATACCGGCAAAGCCGTCGTCGCCGGGCGCACGCGGTACGGCGATATGCCCCGCCTCGGGATGGTTCGCGCCGCCATGCGGCACGCCGCCGATCAGCAGCCCGACCCCGATCCCGGTGCCGATGGTGACATAGCAGAAGCTGTCGAGCCCCTGGCCGCTGCCGAACAGGCGCTCGCCCACCGCGGCGCAGTTGACGTCGGTGTCGAGCGTTACCGGCGCATCGACCGTCTGCCGCAGATGGCCGAGCAGGTCGATATTCTCCCAACCCGGCTTTGGGGTCGAGGTGATGTGCCCATAATCGCCGGCCAGGGGGTTGAGCGACAGCGGTCCGAAGCTGCCGACCGACAAGGCCGACAGGTCGCCGTGCACGCGTTGCGTATCGCGGAAGAACGCGCTGGCCGCGCCCAGCGTCTCGACCGGGGTCGTGGTCGCGATCCGGGTTTCGGCGAGGACCGTGCCATCGCGGTCGGCGATGGCGCACAGGAACTTGGTGCCCCCCGCCTCGATCGCGCCGAGCAGCAGCGGCTCGCTCACCACCCGTATCCCATCGGTCCTGCACGCTGCGAAATCGTCGCCATCGTCACCCTCCCATCATAGGCCGCTCTTACGGTCGATGGCACTAAATCTACTAGTGTGATTTAGTTGGTCAAGTGCGATTTTTCCGCTTTTTCAGCGGCTTGCCACACAATCGTTTGTGGTTAGCGATACCAGAGCGCTTCCATGAGCAGGCGCCGCACCCCGAATTCGTTAGCTGCGCTTGAACAAACTGCTGAGATCAGGCGCATATTGCGCGTGGAGTGGCAACAGTCCCGCACCGATCGCCGCTGCCTGTCGTCCCAGCGTGCCGATCCGCAATTCGGGTGCGAAAAAATCGGGCGGGGCATGTTCGCCAAGCTGTCGTTCGACCGTCGCCGCGATCTCGGCCAGTTCCTCCGGCGGCAAGGATCCGTCGAGAATGACCGCCTCGAGATCGAGAAGGCTGTTCGCCCCCGAAATCGCAAATGCCAATGCTTCGGCACATCGACGTCGCCAGCCCTCCAACGCGGCCGGGCTGGTCGCCCGGTCCCGATCATAGAGCGACGCATGGTGGATCAGCGAGTCGCGCCGGCCACCTGCCAGAACCGGCATCGACGCCAGCGCGCCCGCATTACCATGCCGCCCCTGCACCACCTGCCCGCCCAGGACGAGGCCGCCGCCGACAAAGGTGCCGAGGTTGATGAGCAGATAATTTTGGAGATCGGCCCCCGCCCCGCACAACAGATGCGCCAGCGCCGCCGCATTGCCGTCATTGTCGAAGAAGGTCGGCCATTGCAGCCCGGCACGCAACCGGTCGGCGACGTCACCACGGCGCCATTCCTCGGCCTGATCTTCCGAAATGCCGAGTTCGTCGCGCCATTCGCCCAGAAACCACGGCATTGCGATGCCGATGCCCAGAAAGGTGCTGGGATCGCGCAGCGACGCCGGCAGATGTTCCTGCAGGAACCGGTCGATCCGCTCGACGGCGAGGTCGATGGTCGGAAAGGCGCCGGCATCGCACTGCACCGCACGTTGCTGCCCGTCGAAGTCGAGCGACACCAACGTCATCGCGCTGCGCCCGATCTCCACCCCGACCGTATAGCCGCGCGCGCCGTTGATGCGATAGACCGTGGCCGGCTGTCCCATGCCGCCGGTGCGCTTCTCGGCCTGGAACAGCAGTCCGTCGCTGTCGAGTTCGTCGATGATCCGCACCACCGCCTGGGGCGATAGTCCCGTCAGCCGTGCGATCTCCGCCTTGGACGCACCGTTGGATCGCCGGATCGCCGACAGGATCAGCCGTTCGTTATACCGACGCATCCCACTCGCGTTCGTGCCCTTTCGCACCATATGCATATGGGCATCCGCTCCATTTCGACCTTGGTTATCGCTTTGTGATACACAAGATTTCGCGGGGAGTACCGCTTCGTGCCGTAATTTATGTCCGCGGCCGGCGGGCCGTCAGCGCAATTTCAGCGCCTTGCGGACGGCATCCCACGCGACGAACTTGAAATTCTGAGTCTCGGGTGCGTTATCGCCATCCTGCGCGACGAACAGGCCGTGGCGCAGGCCGGGGCCGAAATCGCCGGGCATCAGGTCGATGCCGTCGGTCTCGCTGGTCCCGTCGATCGCACCGCCGCCGATGCGGAACCGGCCGGCATAGCTAACGTCGGGCAGGCGGTAGAGGGTATAGGCGTTGTCACCCTGGCTGCTGACGACCAGATAGCCGCCGGTACGCCCGCGGGGAGCCAGTGCCAGCCCTTCGGCATCGGCGACCAGCGTCGTGCCATCGACCTTCGCGATCGCCGTACCGGTGACCGGCGCGGCGGGATCGGCGGCGAAGCGCCACAGGCCGACATCTTCCTCGGCGACGTAGAGCATGCCCGTCCGGTCATCGACGACGCAGCCCTCGGCCTGGGTACCGACCTTCATCGAACGGACGGTACGGACGACCGGGGTTGCGCCATGGGTGTCGATCGACACCTGATCGATGCGCCCGTCCTTCATCACCACGAAGCCGAACAGCGCCTTGTCGGCCATGCGGGTCCACAGGCACATGCCATAGGCCTCGCCCGGACCGACCGGATAACGCCCCATCGGCACCAGCTTCTTCGCCACCGTATCGAGGGTGAACAGCGCGACATGCGCCTGAGTCTCATCCGCGCGGTCGCTGGCGGCGGCGATGACCCGGCCGCCAATCTCGCGCAGATCGACATTGTTCAGCCGCGCGGCCGGGGTGAAGCTCAGCCTTTTGCCCGACAGCGCATAGACATGGATGCCGGCCTTCTTGTCGGTGCCGATCACCAGACTATCGGCGGGGCTGCGCCGGTTGCGCCAGATGGCGGGATCGTCGGCGGCGTCGGCAGCGGTGTCGACCGGATCGGTCTCCGCCACCGCCGCCACCAGCGGCACTGCGCCCGGCGTCGCCGCCGGCGGGGGCGTCACCGCGCACCCGCCGAGCAGCAATGCCGAAACGACAAGCCGCCGCATCAGAAGTTCACCCGCACACCAGCCTGATAGCGGCGACCGAAGGTCTCGCGTTCGATCGTGTACTGGCTGTTGCGGACGTAGCGACGGCCGGGGCCGTTCAGCAGGTTGCTGAAATTACCGAACAGTTCGACGTTCGAATTGATCGCGTAGCGGACCGATGCATCCAGTTCGTTGTCCTTCGCCCAGTAGAAGTCGCCGCCATCGACGCCGCGGACGACGCCGTTGATGTTCTGGAAATCGCCCAGTTCGTCGAGCCAGCGCGAGCGGTTCTGATACTGGACGCGCGCCGAGAAGCCGTATTTCTCGTAATAGGCACCGATATTGTACACCGCGTCCGATGCGCCGGGCAGCGGCACGCGACGGCCATCGGGCGTTTCCGCACGGCTGCGGTTGAGCGTCGCGTTCAACTGCACCCCGAAGCCGCCAACCCATTCGGGCAGGCCGAGATCGGCAACGAACGGATCGAGCTGCTGCTGGATCGCGCCTTCGATACCGAGGATCGAGCCGTTGCCGCCATTGTCGATCGTCGCGAAGTCATATTGCGACCGATCGACGCCGCCGAAGTTCAGGATATCGCGGCCAAAGGTGCGGCTGGTGTCGAACAGCACGTCGCGCAGCCGCTTGTAATAGGCACCGAACGACAGGAAGCCGCCGGTCGACCCATAATATTCGACATAGGCATCGACGCCCATCGCCTTTTCGGGCTTCGCATCGGGATTGCCGCCCGAAATCGTCAAATTGGCGTCGTTGAAGGTCAGATTCGGGCGAAGCTGGTCGTAATCGGGCCGCGCCGCGCCGGTGCTGAACGACAGCCGCGCCTTCATCTGGTCGCTGACGTCGTAATTCACGTGTAGGCTGGGATAGACCAGCGTCAGGTCGCTCTTGGCAGTCAGCGGGGTGAAGGTCGTGCCGTTGGGGGTCGCGAACGCCGAGGAGGTGTTGCGGATATGCTCGATCCGCGCGCCGCCGACGACATTGCCCCAATCGGTGACGACCGTCGCCATCGCATAGGCCGAGTAGATGCGCTCGTTCACGTCGTACAGATTGGCGGTCTGGTCGCGATAGGTTCCGACCGTCTTTGCCCGATCGACCAGGTCGAGGATCTGGTCCCTGCCGAAATATTGGAAGGTGTAGCCGAGCGGGATCTGACCCTGAAACCCGCCGGGGATCGCGATCTGGCCGTAACCGGTCGGGATGTTGGCGGCGGTGAACTGTGCCGCGCTGTTCAGTTCGAGCAAGCGTTCGTCGACCGACTTGGTCCGATCGTCGAAGCGCAGCCCGACCGCGAACGTCGTCTTTTCCCCGAACAGGCCATCGACGTCATGCTGCAGGTCGACCCGCGCGGTGTACGCCTCGGTCGTGTCGGCGGCGAACAGCGAGCGCAGGCGGCTGAGCGAACGCGGGAAATCCTCGATCGCGGTCACCCGGTCGCCGCGGGCGAAGGTGCCGTTGGCGTTGCGAATGGTGCGGAACAACTGCACCCGCGCCAGCTGCGGATCGGTCAGGTCATAGCCGACGGTCAGGCGGTTGGCGGCATTCGCGCCGTTGCTGCCGAAGGACGGGCTGTCATAGTTCAGCTGCGCCGGCTGCGTCCGGTCGTCGATCGACCGGGTATAGTTCGCACGCCACGACACCCGCCATGCGTCGAGGTCGTGGTCGCCGCCCAGCGTGTTGGTGAACACCGACTGTTTGTAGGCGCGCACGGTGAAGTTCGAGTTCAGGTCGATGCCATAGACGGTGCCGCGCAGCGGGGTGTTGCCGGTGCAGACGTCCGCATAGCCGGTCGTGCCGGCAGCGGGCGTCGCGTTGACCGCGCAGCCGGCGGTGGCGTTCGACAGGCGCGACTGCTGGTCGTCGAGGTCGAAGATATAGTTGTTGCGCTGTTCGTCGTCCTGGAACGCCGAATAGATGGTTTCGGCGAAGATCCGGTGATCGGGCGACGGCTTCCAGTCGATCCGCGTCGACAAGGCGTAGTTCTTGCGGACGAGGCGATAAAGCTTGTTCTCGGTCTCACGCGCCCAGATGCGGTCGGCGAAACCGGGGCGTGCGTCCTGCGCGACGGTTTCCCAATCGGTCTCGAAATTGTCGGTGACCATGCCGCGCCGGTACAGGCTGGCCGACGACGCGACGGCGAATTCGCCGATGCCGGTGTCGAACCGGTCGGAAACGACCAGCGACCCTTCGAATTCGCGACGGTCGCCCAGTTCGACCAGGCCATAGCCGGCCTTGCCCGCGACGTGGAACCCATTCTGGTCGAAGCCCGAACGGGTGATGATGTCGACATTGCCCGAGATCGTCTCGCCGACCATGTCCGGGGTCACCGCCTTGCGCACGATGATCTGCTTGGCGATCGCCGAAGGGATCGAATCGAACCGTGCGGCGCGACCTTCGGGGCTGACGACGTTGACGCCGTCGAACGACAAGGTGGTCCAGCGCTTCGGCGCACCGCGCAGGTTGACATAGCGCGCCTGGCCCTGGTCGCGCTCGACGCCGACACCGGGCAGGCGGCTGATCGCCTGCGCGATATTCTGGTCGGGCAGGCGGCCGACCGCGTCGGATGCGATGACCGAGACGAGCGCGGTGCTGTTCCGCTGGATTTCCAGTGCGGCGGCTTCGGACTCGGCGATCGGGCGGCTGCCGCGCACGACGATTTCCTGCTCGCCATCCTCGGGCGCGGCGGGATCGGCGGCGACCGACACATCTTCGACCGGATCGGCCAGCGCGGCAGCGGGCAGGAATGCGGCGCCCGCCAGCAGCGCACGCACGACGACGGCCCGCGAGGACCGGGCGAAGATACCAACCATGTAAGAAAGCCCCTTTTTAGGGGAGCATTGACCGCTCCCGCCTTGGGGCTGCCCCTGACGGCAGGGCATGAAACGACGATTACGGAGGCGTTACGTAATCATTACAGGACCGGCTGTTGCCGATTGGCAACAGCCGGCGAGGTAACCTATCCCTCGACCTGATCGAGATAGGCGCCATATCCCTCCGCTTCCATCGCCTCCTTGGGGACGAAGCGCAAAGCAGCCGAATTGATGCAGTAGCGCAGACCGCCGCGATCGCGCGGCCCGTCGGGGAAGACATGGCCGAGATGGCTGTCACCGCCCGTCGACCGGACTTCGGTGCGGACCATCCCGTGCGTCGTGTCGCGCAGTTCGGCGACATTGGCCGGTTCGATCGGCTTGGTGAAGCTCGGCCAGCCGCAATGCGAATCGAACTTGTCGGCCGATGCGAACAGCGGCTCGCCCGACACGATGTCGACATAGATGCCGGCGCGCTTCTCGTGGAGATATTCGCCGGTACCGGGGCGTTCGGTGCCGCTTTGCTGAGTCACATAATATTGTTCGGGGGTGAGGCGGGCGAGCGCCTCCTCGGTCTTGCGATAGTCGGTCATGCTGTCGTTCCTTCGTTACCGCCTAGATGGGGCCGAACCGGCCCCACGCAACCGGATCAGAACAACTCGCCAAGGAACGCGACGACCGAGGCCCACGACCGGCGATCGGCATCGGCGTCATAGGCCATGCCCTTTTCGGGTGCCGCGGCATGGGGGTTGGTGAAGGCATGCATCGCCCGGCCATGCGCGTGCAACTGCCAGTCGGCCCCGCGGTCGCGCATCTCCTCGGCAAAGGCCAGCACCTTGTCCGGCGCGGCCATCGGGTCCTGCCAGCCATGTTCGACCAGTATCTTCGCCGCGATCGGACCGTCGTTCGCCAGATCGTTGCCGTCGAGCAACCCGTGCAGGCTGACCACGCCGAGCACGCCGTCCGCCCCGCCGCGCGCGAGGTCGAGGACGCACAGCCCGCCGAAGCAATAGCCGATCGCCGCCATCTTGCTCCCATCGACCTGGTCGAGCGACGCCGCGAACGTCGCCGCCGCCCGCATCCGCTGCAACAATGCCGCGCGGTCGGACAGGAACGGGCCGATCAGATGGCTGTTGTCGCCCGCCGGATCGCCCTGCACGTCCTTGCCGAACATATCGATGGCGATGCCGACATAGCCAAGCTCGGCAAGGCGCTCGGCAGTCTTGTGCTCGCCCTCGCCGCGCCCGGCCCATTGGTGCGCGATCAGCACGGCCGGGGCCGGACCGTCCGCCGCCGGAAAGGCGATGCCCGCCTGCAACACCGTGTCGCCATCGCGATAGTCGAAATACGCAACCGTCATTCTTCGCCTTCCTTCTCGATATCGCCGCCTGAACGGTCGATAGCATCGGGGGGTTGCGCAAGCACGACGCCTCTTCGTACGATGTCGACGAAGCGCCGAAATACAGGCGCGATCACAGGAGGTTGAGCGATGCGCACGATGTTGGCGACCCTGTTGGCGGCAACCGCCACCGCCGCCCTGGCCCAGGATGCGCCCATGCTGGGCGCCAGCAACCACGCGGTCGACGTCGCCCTCGTCACGCCTGCCGGTGCCCCGACCTTCGCCGACGAGTTTGCGGGCAAGCGGATCGATCCGGCCCATTGGCGCTTCGACACCAGCCGCAATCGCGACGGCTGGTACAATAACGAGGCGCAATATTACGCCCCCGCCAACACCCCCGCCAATGCCCGGATCGCCGACGGCGCGCTGGTGATCGAGGCGCGACGCGAAAAGCCGAAGGGCAGCGATTCGGGCGGGCAGGACTATACCTCCGCCCGGATCGTCTCGACGAAGCCGATGGGCTATGGCTTCTACGACATCCGCGCGAAGCTGCCGTGCGGACGCGGCATCTGGCCGGCGCTGTGGATGCTGCCGCCCGACGGCAAATGGCCCGACGAGGGCGAGATCGATATCCTCGAACTGGTCGGCTACGAACCCGATCTGGTCCATGCGACGCTGCATACCGGTGCCTTCAATCATGCGAAGGGCACGCAGCGTGGAGGCGCGCGCCGGATGACCGACGTGTGCGGCCAATGGCATAATTACCAGCTCGACTGGACGCCACAGGCGATCACCATCGGCGTGGACGGGCGCGGCTATATGCGCGTCGCCAACGACCAGCCGGGCGGACGCGCGGCATGGCCGTTCGACCGGCCGTTCAACCTGATCCTGAACGTCGCGGTCGGCGGCGACTGGGGCGGCAAGATGGGCATCGACGACAGCAAGTTCCCGCAATCGATGCAGGTCGATTATGTCCGCTACTGGCGGCGCTGAACCACGACCAGTTCGCCACAGGCGGGAATGAAGTCGACCGCGCGCGTCACCGGCTGCCCGGCCAGCAGCGCGCGCAGCGTCGCGATCGGCCCGCCATGCGCGACGACCAGCACGCACGGACGCTCGGGCAGCGCCTGCCATGCCGCCAGCACCCGCTCGGCAAGGTCGCGCCCGCTTTCCCCGTCGCCGGGGCGATAGGTCGGCTCGGTCATCATCCGGTCCATCTCTGCGCCCGTCTCGCGCCAGATCGCGTCCCACGACCGGCCCTCCCATGCGCCGAAATCGCGTTCGAGCCAGCGGGGATCGGTGGCGACCGGCACGTCGCGGCCGCGCGCGACATGCTCGGCCAGCCGCCGGGTTCGGATCGCACCCGAATGGACGATCGCGTCGATCGGCGTGGCGGCCAGATCGGCGGCGATCCGCGCTGCCAACGCCTGACCCGCCCGGCTCAACCCCATGTCGGACCGGCCATAGCAGCGCCCCTCCCACGCCTTCGCGACCGGCGGATGGCGCAGCAACAACAGCTTCACCGTGCAGCGACCGCCAGCAACAGCGCCAGCTGCCCCATCGCCGCCGCGAAGCCGAGACAGTCGCCGGTACTTCCCCCGATCCGGGCGAGCAGGAACCGCCGCAGCCAGAACAGCAACAGGAGCATCGCCGCACCCGCCGCACCGGTCACGCCGGGTCGCAGCCACAGGATCGGCGCCAGGCCCGGCAGCGCCAACACCCCCGCCAGCGCCAGCCGCGCCGGCGGCATCCGTCCGGCGCGCACCGCCATCCCCGCGCCGCTCCCCACCGGCGCGACGATCGCTGCCAGCGTCACCGCGCACAGCCGCCCCGCCGTCGCCGCACCGATGATCGCCGCCGCCGCGACCGGCGCTGGCAGTGCAACGATCGCGGCGATGCGGAGCACGACCGTCAGCCCCAGCCCCAACGCGCCATAGCTGCCGATGCGGCTGTCCTTCATGATCGTCAGCGCGCGCTCACCGCTGGCCGTGCCACCGAACGCGTCGCAAAAATCGGCGACGGCGTCCTCGTGAAACGCGCCGGTCAGCAGCGCCTCGACGATCAGCGCGAGGATCGCGGCGACCAGCGGCGGCCAGAGCCAGCCGGCAACGACGAACACCCCCGCCGTCATCGCGCCGATCAGCGTGCCGACCGGTGGCAGCCACGCCATCGCCCGCGCCAGCCCCGCCGCCGCCTGTTCACCCGTCAGCCGGTTCAGGATCGGCACCGGCAGCCGCGTCAGGAACTGGACCGCCAGCAACGGCGCGGCCCAGCGCGGCACCTCAATCGGCACGATCCGCCCCGATCTGGTCGAGCCGCACCACGTCGTTGAGCAACGCCGCCGCCGCGTCGAGCAACGGCAGCGCGGTCAGCGCCCCGCTGCCCTCGCCCAACCGCATCTCCCATTCCAGCACCGGCGCCAGCCCGAGCGCGGCGAGCGCCGCACCATGCCCCGGTTCGGCCGAACGATGCCCGGCGATCATCGCCCGTACGCTACCCGGCACCAGCCGTTCGGCGATCAGCGCGGCGGCGGTGCTGACATAGCCATCGAGCAGCAACGTCACCCCCCGCGCCGCGCCGGTCGCATAGAAACCCGCCATCGCCGCAATCTCATAGCCGGCGACCGACGCGATCGCTTCGCGCGGATCGGCCATCGCCCGTGCGCGCGCCGTCGCAGCGGCCACCACGCCGCGCTTGGCGGCCAGCACCGGATCGTCCGCCCCCGCCCCGCGCCCGACCGCCGCTGGCGGATCGATCCCGGTCAGCAGCGCGGTCAGGCAGGCGGCGGGGGTGGTGTTGCCGATCCCCATCTCACCCGCGATCAGCAGCACCGCGCCTTCGTCGATCGCGCGCATGGCTTCGTCGGCCCCGACCGCCCATGCCGCATCGAACTGCGCCACGGTCATCGCCGGCCCGACCCCCAGCGGTTCGGTGCCATCGGCCACCCGCGCGTCGCGAAAGAACGCCGGCCCCTCGACCCGCGCGCCGATCATGCCGACATCGACCAGCCGCAGCGGACAATCAGCGGCGCTGGCCAGCGCGTTGCTGGTGGCGCGGCCCGACAGGATCGTCGCGACCATCATCGCCGTCACCGCCGACGGCCATGCCGACACCCCCTCCGCGACACAGCCATGATCGGCTGCGAACAACACGGCGCGGCGGGGCGAGGTCCGCGCATCGATGCGCCGCTGGGTCAGTGCCAGTTCGGTCGCCAGCGCCTCCAGCCGCCCCATCGCCCCGCGCGGCTTGGCCAGCGCGTCCAGATGGGCGCGAATGTCGTCGATCATGGTGCCTCCCCGGCAATATCCAGCAATGAGTCGATATCGAGCGCCGCTTCGAGCGCAGCCGCCACCCCGTCGAGTGCGGCATCGATCGCCTCGCGCCGGTCGAGCGGATCGCCCGCCGCGCCGATCCGCGCCAGCAGACTGGCGCGCGCCGTGGCTGCGTCGAACAGGCCGTGGACGTAGCAGCCGGCGATCTGCCCGTCGCGCGCGACCGCTCCGTCGGGCGAGCCATCGGCAAATCGAAGAAACGGGAGCGTACCCGGCGCGGCGGTCGTGACGCCGGCATGGATCTCATAGCCCGCGAACGCCGCCCCATCGGCCAATGTACCGGAGGCCAGCCGCGTCGTCTTGTTGCCGGCAATCACCGTCTCGACCGGCAGCAGGCCAAGACCGGCGACCTTCCCCGCCGGCCCCTCGATTCCGTCCGGGTCGGCGATGCCGGTCCCCAGCATCTGATAGCCGCCGCAAATGCCGATCACTTGTCCCCCGCGCCGGACATGTGCGGCAAGGTCGATATCCCAACCCTGTTCGCGCAGGAAGGCGAGGTCGGCGATCGTCGCCTTGGTCCCGGGCAGGATCACCAGCGCGGCATCGCCCGGCAGCGGCTGGCCCGGCGGGATCATCCGCAGCCGGACCGCGGGATCGTGCGCCAGCGCGTCGAAATCGTCGAAATTGGCGATGCGCGACAGCATCGGCACCGCGATCAGCGGCCCCTCGCCGCTCTCGCCGCCCCGCCCCAGCGCCACCGCATCCTCGGCGGGCAGGCGGGCAGCGTCGGGCAGCCACGGCACCAGCCCGATATCGCGCCAGCCGGTCCGTGCCACGATCTCGGCGCGGCCGTCGTCGAACAGTGCCGGGTCGCCCCGGAATTTGTTGACCAGAAAGCCGCGGATCATCGCCGCATCGGCCGGGTCGATCACCGCCTGCGTCCCGACCAGCGAAGCGATCACCCCGCCGCGATCGATATCGCCCGCCAGCACCACCGGCACGCCTGCCGCCCGCGCAAAGCCCATATTGGCGATATCGCCCGCGCGCAGGTTGATTTCGGCGGGCGATCCCGCACCCTCGACCACGACGATATCGGCCTCCGCCGACAGCCGGCGATAGGCGGCGACGACCTGGCCGAGCAATTCCTCGCGTCGCCGCCGATAATCGCCTGCCGCCATCGTGCCCGCCACCCGCCCGGCGACGACCAATTGCGACGTGCGGTCACTCTGCGGCTTCAACAGCACCGGGTTCATGGTCGTGGTCGGCGGCACGCGACACGCCATCGCCTGCAGCGCCTGCGCCCGGCCGATCTCGCCGCCATCGGCACAGACGGCGGCGTTGTTCGACATATTCTGCGCCTTGAACGGACGTACCCGCAGGCCCCGATTGGTCAGCAGGCGGCACAGCCCGGCGACCAGCACCGACTTGCCGACGTCCGATCCGGTCCCCTGAATCATCACCCCAGCCATGGCACGATCCCGACCAGCATCCACAGCAACAGGCAGGCCGTCCGGCAGATGCGAAGCGCCCGCAGCAGATCGTTGGCATCGGGCAGCGGCCCGTCGCCGAGAACCGCGCGGTGCGCCGGCTCGGCATCATAGGTCACCGCGCCGCCCAGCCGCCGGCCCAGCGCGCCCGCCATCGCCGCTTCCGGCCAGCCGCCATTGGGCGAGGCATGGGCGGGCGCATCGCGGCGCATCGTCTGCCAGCCGCCCTGTCCGGCCAGTGCGATCAGCACGCCCGCGATCCGCGCCGGTACGAAATTGACGAGGTCATCGGCCCGCGCCGCCGCCCAGCCGAACGCCGACAGGTCCGGCGTGCGATGCCCGACCATCGAGTCCGCAGTGTTGATCGCCTTCACCGCGAACAGTCCCGGCAGCCCGAACAGCAACAGCCCCAGCGCGGGCGCGACCACCCCGTCGCAGAAACTCTCCGCCAGGCTTTCGATCGCCGCCGTCGCTACGCCCGCCTCGTCCAGCCGGTCGGTATCGCGCCCGACGATCATCGCCACCGCCTGTCGTGCCGCGCCCGGATCGCCCGCCGCCAATGGCCGCGCGACCGCCGCGACATGATCGTACAGGCTGCGTTGCGCCAGCCCTGTGGTCGCCACCGCCACGGTGACGATCGTCCCCAGCCGCTCGATCGCGACGCCGAGCACGACCGACAGCGCGACCAGCAGCACGACCAGCGCCACCCCCTCCAACCGACGCCGCCGGTTCCAGCGCCGCTCGAACCCGTCGATCAGCGCGCCGACGCCCATCACCGGATGCCACCAGCGGCGCGGGTAACCGACCGCCGCCTCGACGATCAGCGCGGCGAGTGCGATCACCGCGCGACCGGCAGGATATAGCGATGGCCCTGCGGCGTCCGGCCGATCTCGACCTCGATGCCATAGGCTTCGGCGATGGCCGGCGCGGTCAGTACCGCATCCGCCTCGCCGCTCGCCACGATCCGCCCGTCCTTCAGCAGCACCGCATCGTCCGCGACCCGCGCCGCCAGATGCAGGTCGTGCAGCACCAGCACCACGCCGCGCCCGCCCGCCGCCACGCCGCGCAACCGCGCCAGCACGTCCAGCTGGTGGGCGGGGTCGAGGCTGGCGAGCGGTTCGTCGGCCAGCAGCCAGTCGGGCTCTCCCGCCAGCACCCGCGCCAGCAGCGCCCGGCCCCGCTCGCCCCCCGACAGCCGCTTGACGCCCCGGTCGGCCAGCGCGGTCATGTCGGTCGCGGCCAGCGCCGCCGCGACCGCATCGCGATCGGCCTGCGTCTCGCCCCACCGACCGCGATGCGCGAACCGCCCCAGCCCGACCAGCGTTTGAACATCGATATCCCAATGCACATCCGCCGATTGCGGCAACAACCCGATCGCCCGCGCCCGAGCGCGCCGGTCGATCGCCTGCACATCCTCGCCGCCCAGCCGCGCTGCACCGCTATCGGGTCGGCGCAGCGCCGCGAGACAGGCGAGCAGGCTCGACTTGCCCGCGCCATTCGCCCCTAGCAGCGCGGTCACCCGCCCGGGTCGAAACGCGAAGGACACGTCATTCAGCACGCGCTTGCCGCCCAGCGTCAGGCCGATCGCATCGGCAGTCAGGTCGGTCATGCCAGCCTCCGCCGCATCGCGATCAGCAGATAGAGGAAGAACGGCCCGCCCAGCATCGACATGGCGATGCCCAGCCGCAACTCGCTAACGGTCGGGGCAAGGCGTACGAGGCTGTCGGCAAGGGTCAGCAGCACCGCGCCGGCCAGCGCAGAGGGCAGCAGGATCGCCGAGGGCCGGTTGCCGGCAAAGGGCCGGACCATGTGCGGCACGATCAGCCCGACGAAGCCGATGATCCCTGCCGACGCCACCGACGCCCCGACCGTCAGCGCGATGCCCGCGATCACCAGCCGCTGCAGCCGCGCCGGATCGACCCCCATCGACCGCGCCGCCGCCTCGCCCAGCGTCAGCGCGTCGAGCGACCGCGCGGTCATCGCCAGCACCACCATCCCCGCGACGATCAGCGGTGCGGCGACCAGCACATCGTCCCAGCTGCGATCGGTCAGCGCGCCCATCAGCCACGTCACGATCTGCGACGACACGAACGGCGTCGGGGCAAGGCTGATCGCGAGCGCGGTCAGCGATCCGGTGATGCTGGTCAGGATCATGCCGCCGAGTGTGAACAGGATCAGGCTGCCCGAACGGCCCGCGATCAGCGCCAGCAACGCCATCGTCACCCCCGCCCCGACCAATGCGAAACCGGGCAACAGCCACATCTGTACGGCATAGCCGAAATACAGCGCGATCACCGCGCCGAACGCCGCGCCCGACGACACGCCGAACAGCCCCGGATCGGCCAGCGGATTGCGCAGATAGCCCTGCATCACCGCGCCCGACAGGCCGAGCGCGCTCCCCACCAGCAGCGCCAGCACGGTACGCGGCAGGCGCAGTTCGACGATGATGATCGAACGCGGATCGGCGGCGGTCCATGCATCGAGCGGCACCCACACCTTCCCCGCCGCGACCGACAGACAGGCGGCCAGCAGCAGCAGGACGATCAGCCCCAGCGTCAACCGCTTCACGACGCCACCTGCGCACGCACCTGCCGCAACCGCGCCATCGCCGCAACGATCGTCGGTCCGCCGCAATTCATCAGCCGCGTGGGGTATGCGGCGACGGTAATATGCTTCCCCAGCCGCCGCACCGCCGGATGGCCGGTCATGCGGTCGTCCTGCACCCCTGCCGGCGCGGTCGAGAGCAGCACGCGCGGCGGATCGGCGACCAGATATTCGAGGGGGAGGACGTCCCATTGCTTCAGGCCATATGTCGCGCTCATGTTGCGAAAGCCCGCGCGTTTGAGCAGGTCGTCGGTCAGCGTGCCGCTACCCGGCACCAGCCCGTTCCCCTGCCACACCAGCGCGCTGACCGGTCGCGCCGACGATGGTGCCGCGGCCATCGCGATGCGCGCGGCCAGTGCCTCGCCCCGCGCGGCATGGCCGGTGGCGGCGGCGATCTCGCGGACCTGCGCGATGCTTTCCGGCACCGATTCCGCGACCGGATATTGCACCAGCCTGATCCGCAGCCGCTTCAGCGCGGCGATCGTCGCGGGTTCGACATGTGGCCCCGCCAGCACGATATCGGGGCGCAGCGCCGCCACTTCCTCCGCCGTGCCCGACGTCGCCTTGAACCGGTTCGACCACGCCAGCGGCACCGAGGTCGCCCGCACATCCTGCGAATAATGGCTGATGCCGATAATCTGCGCCGGATCGGCGACGCGGGCCAGCACCGCATCGACGCACGGGTTGATCGACACGATGCGGGGCGCACGCGGCGCGGCCGATACCAGTGCCGGCGCCACCAGCAACAGGGCGAAGAGGCGGATCAATATTCGACGCCCTTCTGCGCCTTGAACCCGGCATGATAGGGATGCTTGACCTCGCCGAACTCGGTGATCAGGTCGGCGATCTCCAGCAATTCGGGCTTCGCGTTGCGACCGGTGATGCAGATATGCTTGGTCAGCGGACGGTCTTTGAGGAAATCGACGATCTCGGCGATCGGCAGCGTGTCGTCGCGCAGCACGATGTTGAGTTCGTCCAGAATCACGAAGTCGATCGCGGGATCGAGGATCATTTCCTTCGAGCGCTCCCACGCGGCACGCGCGGCGGCGATGTCCTGGGCGCGGTCCTGCGTTTCCCAGGTGAAGCCCTCGCCCATCACCTCGAAGCTGGCGAGGTCGGGATGCGCGTCGAAAAAGTTGCGCTCGCCCGTCTCCCACTTGCCCTTCACATATTGCAGGATCGCGACCTTCATCCCCCAGCCGATGCTGCGGATCGCCATGCCGAACGCGCTCGACGACTTGCCCTTGCCATTGCCGGTATGGACGATCAGCAGCCCGCGTTCGAGCGTGCGGCGCGCCTGCATCTTTTCGCGCGCCACCGCCATGCGCTGCATCCGCGCATTGTGCTTCGCATAGTCGTCGGGGGTCTCGGTCATCGGTCATACTCCGATAGGGCGGTGGTCAGGCGGGAAAGCGCCGCGCCATCGGGCGGCAGGCCGATCCGCAACCGGTCGCGCCGGTCGGCGAACGGCCGGGTCAGGATGGCATGGTTGCACAGGTGACGGAACAGCGCATGCGCATCGCCGGTCTCGATCAGCCGGAACAGCGGCGCATGGCCGACCATCGGCCACCCCGCCAGCGCATTGTCGAGCAGTGCGCCGACCGTCTCGATGCGCCCGGCCTGACCCATGGCAAAGTCGCGATCGGCATAGGCCGCCGCCCCGATCCGCACCGCCGCGCTCGACACCGGCCAGTCGCCGAGCAACCGCCGCAGCGCTGCCGTCACTCCGCCGCCCGCGATCACGAAGCCCAGCCGCAATCCGGGCAGCCCATGGAATTTGCCGAAGGATCGCAGCACGATCAGCCGGTCGGACGCCTGCGCACCCAGGCCGGGTGCGGGATCGGCATAGGCTTCGTCGACCATCACGATCCGCTGCCGCATCAGCGCCAGCAGATGCTCGGGCGGCGTGACGAGGCCATCGGGATTGGCGGGACTGGCCAGCACCAGCAGGTCGGCATCGCCCGGATCGGCGAGCGCCGCGACGGGGCGCGCATCGGGCCATGCGGCGACATGACCGGCATAGCCCGGCCACACCACCGCCGGCCGCTCGACATTCAGGATCACCGCCAGCAGCCGCAGCGCCAGGTCGGTCCCGGGCACCGCCACCACCCGCGCCGGATCGGCGACGCCGAATGCCTGCGCCGCCGCCGCTTCCAGTACCGCCAGTTCGCCCGGTTCGGGCAGGCGATCATGGCCGGGATCGATCGCGCCATGCGGATACACCCATGGCGCAATGCCGGTCGACAGGTCGATCCAGTCCTCCCCGCCGAACACGCGCGCGGCGGCGGTCACCCGCCCGCCATGCGCCCAGAATTCGGCGAGGTCGGTCATCAGTAGCTGAGCCTTACGCCACCATAGGCGGCGCGCCCCGGCGTCCCATATTGGAAGATCGTCTGATAGCGTTCGTCGAACAGATTTTCGACGCGGCCATAGACTTCGATCCGCTCGGTAACCGGGAACGACGCACGCAGATCGGTCAGGACATAGCCGTCCAGCCGCCGCGTATTCGACGCATTGTCGAAACTGTCGCCGATCATGGTGACGGTCGCGCCGACGCCCAGCCCGAAGCCCCAGCGATAATCGGCATTTACCGTCAGGCTGTCGGCAGGACGCCGCGCCAGCTTGCGCCCGAAATTGGCGGTGCCGGCCGAGCGGTTCTCGGCATCCAGCCACGTATAGGCGGCGGCGACGGTGAACGCCTCCACCGGACGCAGCTTCAGCACGAATTCCAGCCCCTTCGCCTCGGCACGGGCGATATTGTCATAGGTGCCGAACGGCCGTCCGGCACAGATGCCGGTACCCGCCGGCGGGCAGGAGATGAACGCGATCAGATCCTTCGACGTCCGGTCGAACCATGTCGCGCTCGCCTCGACCGCGCCGTCGAGCCCGCGCTGGGTGATGCCCGCGTCCCAGCCCTGCGAACGTTCGGGGGTCAGCAGCGCATTCCCATATTCGCTCTGCAACTGGTACAGGGTCGGCGCCTTGAACCCTTCGGAATAGCTGGCGCGCAGCAGCGTGTTGCCCCGGTTCGGCGACCATACGCCGCTGCCCGCAAACACGGTCGCCCCGCCGAAGACATTATGGTCGTCGTGCCGCACCCCGCCGGTCAGCGTCAGGTTCGCGATCGGCGTCACCGCCAACTGGCCATAGACCCCGAACAGCCGCGCGCGACCGGTGGTGGGTGTGCCGCCATAGCTGGAAGAGGTGAAGCGCGACACTTCGCGTTCGACGCCGAAGGTCGCGAACACGGCATCGGTCACGTCGAACGACCCCTGATAGTCGAAGCGATCGTTGCGCCCCTTGCCCCGGAAGGTCTCGGTCGGGATGCTATCGGGATCGGTGTTGGTGCGGTTGCTCGACGTATGGGCATAGCCGATGCGGTTGCGGAACCGCCCGTCGAACAGCGCGGCGTTCAGCCCGGTATAGCCGGTCCATTGCTCGGCATCGCCAACTTCACGCGTATCGCCGAAGGAAAAGGTCGGTGCCGGAAACCCGTCAATCTCGGTCCGCCCGTTCGAATAGAAGCCGCGCACGTCGACCGACACGCTGTCGGCCAGCGCCACCGATACGCTGCCGTTCGCGCCGTAGTTGCGATAACCGTCGGCCTCACGCCCTGGCGCATAGGCCGAAATGCCGTCGGTGGTCAGGAACCCGCCGCCGATGCTGGCCGAAACCGGTCCGGCCTTGCCCGAGATATTGGCGAACCCCTGTCCGGTGCCGAACGAACCGCCTTCGCCGCGCACGTTGATCGACAGGTCGTCGGTCGGCTGGCGGGTGATGAGGTTGACGACGCCGCCGATCGCCTGGCTGCCCCACAGCACCGACTGCGCGCCACGCAACACTTCGATACGGGCGATATTGCCGACCAGCAGGTTGCCGAAATTGAACCCGCCGCCCGGCGACGACGGATCGTTCAGCTTGACGCCATCGATCAGCGCCACGGTCTGGTCGCTGTCGGCGCCGCGGATGTTGACGCTAGTCGTCGTGCCGATGCCGCCATTGCGGGTGACGGTGACGCCTGGCGTCTGGCGCAGCAGGTCGGACACGACCACTGCCTGCCGCTGTTCGATGGTGGCGAGGTCGAGCACGGTCACCGCCTGCCCGACGGTATCGACCGGCCGCGCCTCGCGATTGGCGGTGACGACGATCTCGTCATCGCCCTGCGCCACGCGTTCGAGGCCGGCCGACGACTGCGCGCTCTGCGCGAAGCTCGGGGTTGCCGCCAACAGGCAGGGCAGCAACAGGAAACGGGTCTTCATTCGGGTAATCCCCCTAGATGCAATCCGGGGGCGCACGCGACAGGAGCGGCAGACAGCTGTCCCCCGCGCACACACGACCCCAACGACGTCGTCACGCGAGGAAACCCTCGATCACCCGGCACACCCCGTCCGCGCGAAGGACAACCGCGACGGGCAGGTCTCCTGGCTCCCGGGTCGTCGCCTTGCCCGGCCTTCCCGGACGGATGTCCAGTGGCACGCGGGGGAGCAAGGCTCGCCGGTCACAGTTGCGGGGGCAGCCCCGGATGACGCGTTCGCGACGCGCTTCCGGGTTCCCTTTTCATCCCATTTCTGGGAACCTGTCGCATCCGCGCCCTTAGAGCGCATCGGGGCACAGGACAAGATGGCGACGAGTTTGTTCCTGGGCGGGGCGCGTTCGGGCAAGAGCCGGCTGGCGCAGCAGGCGTGCGAGGCGCTGGCCGGACCCTGGACCTATCTGGCGACGGCGGAAGCGTGGGACGCGGAGATGACCGACCGCATCGCCCGCCACCGCGCCGATCGCGGCCCCGGCTGGCATACGGTCGAATGCCCGGTCGATCTGGCGGCGGCGATCGATGCGGCGACGGGGCCGGTGCTGGTCGATTGCCTGACGCTATGGCTGTCGAACCTGATGCTTGGCGACCATGATATCGACCGCCATACCGCCGACCTGCTCGCCGCGATCGGCCGGGCGCGGCACCCTGTGCTGCTGGTCAGCAACGAAGTCGGCATGGGCATCGTCCCCGACCATCCGCTTGGCCGGCGGTTTCGCGATGCCGCGGGGCGGTTGAACCAGGCGGTGGCGGCGAAGGTCGATCGCTGCTGGTTCGTCGTGGCGGGCATGGTGCTGCCGCTGGAGCGGTTCGAGCCATGACCGCAGTTTGGCGTCATCCCAGCGCAGGCTGGGATCTCCGTCCACAAGCGCGCGCCTGCGGCCCGATGCCCCAGCCTGCGCTGGGGCGACGGTACCTTACGAGCGGTCGGCCAACACGTCCCGCAACGGGGTCCAGTCCACATCATACCGCCCATTGTCCACGGGCGCGCTAGGCGCCCGACCATCGAACATATTGTGCAGATACTGCATGCCTTGCCACGCCGGAAACACCTGATCCCGTGCCGGAAACAGCCGGCGCGTTACGGCGATCATCCGCGCCAGCGACCCCAGCGACCCGGCGCGCAACAGTCCATAGGGCCGGCCCGTCACCTCGCCCATCAATGCCGCCAGGTCGCGCGCGCTGACCTCGGCCCCCGCGATATGCAGGTCGCGCGGCGCGGCGGGGTCGAGCGCGGCGGCGGCGGTATAGGCGGCGACATCGTCCTTGGTCGTCAGCGCGAACTTCACGTCCGCATCACCCCAGTACAGCACGCGCCGCACCCGCCGCTGGACCAGCGGCATCTGCCCGTTCAGCATATCGGCGAACGCGCCGTTGAAGATCGACGTCGCCATGATCGGCGCGGTGTCGATCCGGGTGCGGAAGGCGCGGCGCAAGTCGAAATTGCGGTTGGTGCCGGTCGGCAGCGCGCGATAGTCGATCGAGAAGTCGGACGGAATGAACCGCGCCGCGCCGCCGCCCAGCGCCGCGTCGAGCAATCGCGTCTGCGCATCGAGGATCGTCTCCCCCAGCCCGTTCAGCGCCGACACCACGCACACCACGCCGCGACAGGCATGGGCCAGCGCCTGCGCGTCGCCGAAATCGACCGGGTGGGGATCGGCCCCGATCGCCTCCAGCGCCGCGATCCGGTCGGCCGCGGTGCCCGGCCGGACCAGCGCGCGCACCTTCGCACCGCGCGCGACTGCCGCCTTCGCGATCCGCCCGCCCAAATCGCCGGTCGCCCCCGCGACGATGATCGTGTCCATGTCCGTTTCCCGCCTGTCGTTCCGACGAACCGTCAGGGCGTGTCGTGCGTTCCCCGTCGCGGCAACGCAAGGGGGCGATTAACATGAGTCAAGGCACGGCACCGCGCTGCCCGATCTGCGGCAACGCCAACTGGCACGACCGCGCACTGCCCGAATGCACCCATTGCGGGCTGGCGGTCGTCGACCTTCATTTCGACGCCAAGCGGTTACGCCACGCCATCGCCGATCATCTGTGCCGCGACACTCCCGAACGCGACTTCGCGCTCGCCCCCCATGCCCGGCGCAATGCGGCATGGGCACTGGGACTGGTCGATGGCCGGCCCGCCACCCCCCGACCGCACAGCGTCACCCTCGGCATGATCGCCCGCGCCGGCGAGGCGGACACCATCGCCACGATGCTCGCCGACCTCCGCCCCGCCTTCCCCCACGCCATCGTCCTGCTCGACGGCACACCCGCCGACGCGGCGGCCCTGGCCGAACGGACGCCTTGGGCGCAGATCGTCGCCCATCCGCTGAACGGCGACTTCGCGGCGCAGCGTAACCGGGTGCAGGCGCTGGCCAGCGGCTGGGTGCTGCAACTCGACACCGATGAGCGGCCCGATGCGGCGCTGCTGGCGTCGCTCGGCTGGTTGACGCAGGCGGCCGACCGCGACGGCCTGCAATCGCTCGGCCTGCCGCGCCGCAACTGGGTCGATGGCGTGCAGTCGGCGTTGTGGCCCGATATCCAGTACCGGCTGAACCATGCCGGCCTCCGTTTCGCCGGCACCGTTCACGAACGCCCGGTCGTGCCGTTCGAGCGCACCTCGCTGGCCCTTGCGGGCGCGATCGATCATCATCTCAGCCGGGCGCGCGTCGTCGAACGCTCGGTCGTCTACGAAGCCATGTCGACCGGCGCCGGCCGCCCCAGCGACGAAGCCGCGCTGCTCCGCCCGTTCGCCGCCGCGACATAGGCCGCTACCGTCTCTGCCGCGAGTCCGGCGCGGGTGAAGCGCCCCGCCGCGACCCGCGCCGCCGCCGACAAGGCCTGCCGCAGCTCGCCATCGCGCAGCATCCGCCGCAGGATCGCGCCCAGCGCCGCCGCCGTGCAATCCTGTGCCAGCAATCCCGCACCGCTGCCGCCGACGAACAATTGGGCGCTCGGATCCTCGCCGCATGCGGCGATCGGCCGGCCGAACGTCATCGCTTCCTGATAGACCAACCCGAAACTTTCGTACCGCGACGGCGCGACGACGATATGCGCCGCCGCCAGCGCGGCATGCAGCGTATCGTCATCGACCCGATGGTAGCTATCGATCCGCTTGAGCGCGGCGGGCGGCAGCCGGTCGAGTTCCTGGCGGTGCAGCCCGATCATCGTCAGCCGGAAATCGGGCAGCGTCCCGGCATCCGCCTCCGCCGCCAGCGCGGGCAGCGCGCCGATCAGCGCGTCGGTCCCTTTCCGCGGTTCGTTGCGCCCGACGAACAGCATCCGCAGCACGGCATTGCCCGGCGGATAGGGCGCCGCACGTCCCGCATCGACGATCGCGGGGGGTAGGCTGAGGCCGATCACCGCATGGCCCGGCCCCGGCGGCTGCGTGCCATAGAGCGCCGCGACCTTCGCGCCATGCGCTTCGGTATTGGAAATCAGCCCCGCCGACCGGCGGGCCGACAGCGCCTCCAGCGACACCGCCGCCCAGCGATCGATCCGGTCGCGCACCGACCGTGGCTTGGCCGCACTCGTCGCGACCGGCGTCGAATTGCGCGTCACCAGCGGCACCGGCCCGGTCAGCGCGACCCACAGCCCCGGCGCATACCAGTTGGTCGCCTCGACCACGTCGAACGGCCGTTCGGCATGCAGTCGCCGCACCACCCGCGCGACCATTGCCGGACCGCACAAATGCCCGATCGCCGGCCAGCGGCGCAATCTGGCAAGCCAGTCATCGGCCTGCGCCCCGACCACCTCGACCGCGCCGTCCATGCTGCGGTCCGCGCGGTCCATCGTCACGACGCGCACGTCATGCCCCGCCTCGGCCAGCGCCTGCGCGATCTCGCGTGCCGCACGCGACAGGCCGCTCTTTTCTGGCGGATAGGCCCAGCTGATCAAGCCGACCCTCATGCCGCCGCGCCCTGCGCCAGCGCGATCCGTTCGCGGTACAGCTTCACATAATCCTCCGCCATTCGTGTCGCGGTGAAGCGCGCCTCGAACCGTTCGCGCACCTTTGCCCGGTCGATCGTGTCGATCCGCGCCAGCGCCTCGACCGCCGCTTCCTCGGTCTTCACCACGAAACCGGTGACGCCATGCTCGACCACCTCGCGCACGCTGCCGCGATCCCATGCGATCACCGGCGTGCCGCACGCCATCGCCTCGATCATCACCAACCCGAAGGGCTCGGGCCAGTCGATCGGGAAGATCAGCGCCGCCGCCCCGCCCAGCAGCGCCTGTTTGGCGCGATCGTCGACCTCGCCGACATGTTCGGCATCCGCACCCAGCAATGGTGCGACCTGTTCGTCGAAATAGCGCGGATTGCCGACATCGATACCGCCCGCCAGCCGGATCGGCCGCCCCGCCGCGCGCGCGACGCGGATCGCGACGTCGGGCCGCTTCTGGTCGGTCATCCGCCCGATAAAGGCCACTCCCTCCCCGCCCGCGCCGGGTTCGAACCGGTCGACCGGGATACCGTGATGCACCACCCCCGCGCGATTGGCGCGCGGCAGGTCGCGCGCCTGCGCCGCCGAGATCGCCGCGACCGGCAATTCGGGAAAGCTGTGGAAGAACAGCTTGCGGTCGAGTTCGTCGAGCCGCCAATGCACCGTCGTCACGCTCCGTCCGATCCGGTCGCCCAGCACCGCGGCATGGGCGAATTCGCCATGGCAATGGACGACGTCGAACTCGTGCAGATGCTCGGCCAGCAACCCCAGCTGCGCCGCCTCCAGCGCGGCGGGCACGCCGGGCGCGACCGGTCCGTGATAGGCCTGTAGCGCGCGCAGGCTGGGATGGGCGGACAGGTGGCGCGCAGTGGTCACGCTGTCGCTCGGTGCGATCAGCGTGACGTCATGGCCCATCGCCATCAGCGCCTCGGTCAGGTCGGATACCACGCGCTCGGTCCCGCCGGTCTTTCCGGGGGGCGTGGGGTAGATGACGGGGGCGATCTGCGCGATCCGAAGCGGGGATACCATCGCCCACCGGAACCAAGCGGGAGCCGAACGGTTCCTGTCGGGGCGGGCACAAGTCCGCAAATTTTAACGGGAAAGTTCCGTAATGTTCATATTGCACCTCGCGCTACAGGGCTGTCTTCGTGCGCGCGAGGTTGAATATGGCGTTACCGCCGACACCGGCGGCCATATCCGCTATCTGCTCGATCTGGTCGCCGCCACCGGCCGGAACGACGCGATCACCCGGACCGAGATCGTCACCCGCGCCTTTCGCGGCGGCCCGCTCGGCGATGGTTACTGGCGCGAGGTGGAAACGATCGACGACACCACCCGGATCGTCCGGCTGCGCTCGGCCAGCGACGCCTATCTGGCGAAAGAAGCGCTGTGGCAGGAACAGGACAGCCTGGTCGACGCGCTGGTCGCGCATATCGACGGGCTGGACTGCCGCCCCGACCTGATCCACGCCCATTATGCCGATGCCGGCGCGGTGGCGGCAGCGGTGAAGGCGCGCCTCGGCATCCCCTATCTCTTCACCGCCCATTCGCTGGGGCGGGTCAAGCGCATCGCCTTCGGCACCGACTGTGCCGAGACGCAGGGGCTGGAGCGCCGTATCGATATCGAGGACCGCGCCATCGCCGATGCCGATGCGATCATCGCCTCGTCGCGTGACGAGGCGGAGGTGCAATATGCCGGCTATCCCAGCTACGATCCCGGCCGCATCCGCATCATCCCGCCGGGCAGCGATCTGGCGATGTTCGCGGGTACCTGCAGCGATGCGATGGTCGATGCGCGGATCGATCGCTTCCTTGCCGATCCGTCCAAGCCGGTAATCCTCGCGCTGGCACGACCCGTCAGCAAGAAGAACCTCGCGGCGCTGGTCCATGCCTATGGCCGCTGCCCGGCGCTGCAGACCGCCGCCAATCTGGTGATCGTCGCCGGCACGCGCGACGATCCGCGCAGCCTCGAACCCGAACTGGCCGGCAACATGGCCGAACTGTTCGCGCTGATCGACCGCTACGACCTCTATGGTTCGGTCGCGATTCCCAAGAGCCACGCCCCGCATGAAGTCCCCGCCCTCTATGCCCATGCCCGGGCGCGGCGCGGCATCTTCGTCAATCCGGCGCTCAACGAACCCTTCGGCCTGACGCTGCTGGAGGCGGCGGCATCGGGCCTGCCGCTGGTCGCGACCGACAGCGGCGGACCGAACGATATTATCGAGGGCTGCGGCAACGGCATCCTCGTCGACCCGCGCGATCCGCAGGCGATCGGCCGGGCGATGCTGACCATCCTGTCCGACGACGCGCTGTGGGACCGCTATTCGCAGGCAGGCGCGACCGCCGCCGAACTCTATGACTGGGACGGCCATGTCGCGCGCTATGCCGAACTGGCGCAGGCGGTGATCGCCCCGCCCGCCCCGGTCGCCGAGGCACCGCGCCTGCTGCTGATCTCCGACATCGACAACACGCTGCTGGGGGAAAGCGAAGCGGCGCAGGCGTTCAATCTGTGGCATGGCGACCAGCACGACATGATGTTCGGCATCGCCACCGGGCGCAGCCTGCACAGCGCGCTGGCGATCCTCGCCCAGAACCAGGTCGCCCCGCCTGCGGTCATGATCACCTCGGTCGGCTCGGAAATCTACCACCGCGGTCATGGCGGCATCTATGTCCGCGACGACGCATGGACCGCGACGATCGATGCCGGCTGGGATCGGCAGGCGATCGCCGCGCTGCTCGCCACGCAGGGCGATCTGCGTCCGCAAAGCCCGCTCGAACAGCGCAGCCACAAGCTGAGCTATTTCACCGCCGGCGAACCCGACATCGCCCAGCGGATCCGCGACCTGCTCGCCGATGCCGGCTTCGCCGCGTCGGTGATCCACAGCCATGGCCGCTATCTCGACATCCTCCCGCTCGCCGCGTCGAAGGGGACGGCGGTCGATTATGTGCGCCAACGCGCGGGGATGCGCCGCGATCAGGTGATCGTCGCCGGCGACAGCGGCAACGATGTCGAAATGCTGCGCGCCTGCGCCCATGCCATCATCGTCGGCAATTATTCGGACGGCCTCGCCCAGCGTCCCGACCTCGCCCATAGCTATGTCGCGCGGCGCGGCTATGCGTTCGGCATCATGGAGGGGGTCGCGCATTTCCGGGCGCAGCCGCAGCCGGTGCAGCAGCGCCTGTCGGCGTGATCTCGGTCTGTACGCTGGTGCGCGGGCGGACCGCGCATCTCGCCAATCTGTTGTCGGGGCTGGCCGGACAGACGCGCGCGCCCGACGAACTGGTCATCGCCTATATGCAGGACGCCGCCCCCGCCGGCCTGCCCGATCCCGGCGTGCCGGTGCGCGAGGTGTTCGTGCCCGGCGACCCGATGCCGCTGGCGCGGGCGCGCAACGAAGCGGCGGCGGCGGCGCGGGGCGACCGGCTGATCTTCCTCGACGTCGACTGCATCCCCTCGCCCACGCTGGTCGCGCGCTATGCCACGGTGCTCGACGAACGTCCCGCCTGCTATCTGGGCGAGGTCCGCTATCTCCCGCCCGGCCCCGTCGATCCGGACAGGGCCGTCCGCCACCCCGCCAAGCCGGCCCTGGCCGATAACGAAGTCCGCCCGGTGCCGAGCCATGGCGAGCTATGGGGCCTGTCCTTCGCCCTCCCGCGCAGCGCGTGGGACGCGGCGGGCGGCATGGACACCGGCTATGTCGGCTATGGCGGCGAGGAGACCGACTTCGCCTGGGCGTTGGCGGCGGCAGGGGTGCCGATGGCGTGGGTCGGCGGGGCGGTCGCGTGGCATCAGCATCACGCCGTCCATGTCCCGCCGTTGCACCAATTCGACGCGATCCTGCGCAACGCCACCCGCTTTCGCGCGCGCTGGGGGCGGTGGTGCATGGACTATTGGCTCGGGCAATTCGCCGACATGGGACTGATAGGCTGGTCGCCCGATGCCGATGCGATCACGCTGCTGCGCCATCCGACTTCGGCCGAAGTTGCCACCAGCCACCGCGCCGACGCACTGTTCAGCTAGGTATCGCCCGGCTTTCCTACAACGAACCGTTCTGGTTACGTTCCACCTCCAGCAGGAGGATGATATGGACGCGACCAATTTGATCGAAAACGTCATCGACCGCGAAGGCGGCTATGTCGACCACCCCGCCGATCGCGGCGGCCCGACCCGTTTCGGCATCACCCAGGCCGTTGCCCGCGCCGAAGGCTATGACGGCC
The DNA here is from genome assembly GCF_055521695.1 of Sphingomonas sp. BL-S-05. Classification (NCBI taxonomy): domain Bacteria; kingdom Pseudomonadati; phylum Pseudomonadota; class Alphaproteobacteria; order Sphingomonadales; family Sphingomonadaceae; genus Sphingomonas; species Sphingomonas sp. BL-S-05. Next base: position 2,884,230 of record NZ_CM145499.1, read on the forward strand.
CGATCCGCGAATTGCCGCGCAGCTTCGCCGCGACGCTCTACCGCCGCCGCTACTGGCAGGCGCCGGCCTTCGACCGCGTCGCGCTGCGCGCGCCCGCGCTTGCCGCCGAATTGTTCGACACCGGCGTCAACATGGGACCGGCGGTCGCCGCGACCTTTCTGCAACGTGTGCTCAACGCCCTGAACCGCGAACAACGCGACTGGGCCGATATCGTGGTCGATGGCAACATCGGCGCGAAAACGTTGCACGCCCTCGACGCCCTGCTCGCCACGCGCGGCCCGGCGGCGGAGGCGGTTTTGGTCCGCGCGATCAACGCCTTGCAGGGCGAACGCTATCTCCGCCTCGCTGAACGTCGCCCCGCCAACGAAGCCTTTCTCTACGGCTGGCTGGCCCATCGCGCAGGCTGATCCGTGTAACCTTTGTCAACTTCCGACGACAGGAACGACGATGCTCAACACTCTGATCGCGCCGATCGCGGCACTGCTCGACAAGCTCATCCCCGATCCAAAGGCGCGCGACGCCGCCAAGCTCGAACTGCTTAAACTCGAAAGCACCGCCGATCTCGACCGGGTCAAGGCGCAACTCTCGGCGATCGTGGCGGAGGCGCAGTCGACCGACCCGTGGACCTCGCGCGCAAGGCCCGGCTTTCTCTACGTGATGTATGCGCTGCTGCTCTGGGCGATCCCGATGGGGCTGATCTCGGCGGTCCAGCCCGAAATGGCGGCCGGCATCGCGCGGGGGATGACCGCCTATCTGCGCGGCATCCCCGAGGAATTGTACGCGCTCTTCGGCACCGGCTATCTCGGCTACACCGCCGCCCGGGCATAGGGGAAAGCCAAGGGCGTAGAACGCTAAAAATCCTCCCCGGCACGGGGAGGGGGACCAGCGAAGCTGGTGGAGGGGGGTCTTCACACACGGAACGGCGGTGTGTGAGGCCTGCCCCCTCCACCATGCTGCGCATGGTCCCTCCCCATGAATGGGGAGGAACTTGTACCGCCGAACCCCCTCCCCATATCCGCGCCCATGAGCAAAGAGACGGTGTGGCACGGCACCACGATTGTATCCGTGCGTCGCGGCGGTCGCGTGGTGATCGCGGGGGATGGGCAGGTTTCGGCCGGACAGACGGTCATGAAACCCAATGCGCGGAAAGTCCGCCCGCTGGGCGATGGCAAGGTCATCGCGGGCTTCGCCGGCGCCACCGCCGACGCCTTCACCCTGTTCGAACGGCTGGAAGCGAAGCTGGAGCGCCATCAGGGCCAGCTGCTGCGCGCCGCGGTCGAACTGGCCAAGGACTGGCGCACCGACAAGTTCCTCCGCAATCTGGAGGCAATGCTGATCGTCGCCGACAAGGACGTGACGCTGGTCGTCACCGGCAATGGCGACGTGCTCGAACCCGAAGCCGGCATCGCCGCGATCGGATCGGGCGGCAATTTCGCCCTCGCCGCCGCCCGCGCCCTTTCCGACTATGAAGGCGACGCCGAAAAGGTCGCGCGCAAGGCGCTCGCCATCGCTGCCGACCTGTGCGTCTACACCAACGATCGCGTCACCCTCGAAGCGCTCGACAGCGCGAACTGACGGACATTCCATGCAAGACAATCTGACGCCCAAGGCGATCGTCGCCGCCCTCGACGCGCACATCATCGGCCAGCAGGACGCCAAGCGCGCCGTCGCGGTCGCCTTGCGCAACCGCTGGCGCCGCCAGCAGCTCTCGCCCGACCTGCGCGACGAGGTTTCGCCGAAGAACATCCTGATGATCGGCCCTACCGGCTGCGGCAAGACCGAGATCAGCCGCCGCCTCGCCAAGCTGGCCGACGCGCCGTTCGTGAAGGTCGAGGCGACCAAGTTCACCGAGGTCGGCTATGTCGGCCGCGACGTCGAACAGATCGCCCGCGACCTCGTCGAGGAAGCGATCCGGCTGGAGCGCGAACGCCGCCGCGTCGCGGTGAAGGACAAGGCCGAGGAAGCGGCGATGGCCCGCCTGCTCGACGCGCTGACCGGCAAGGGCGCCAGCGAAGCTACCCGCGAGGCGTTCCGCCAGCGCTTCCACGACGGCCATCTCGACGACAAGGAGGTCGAGATCGAACTCGACGCCGCGCCGCAGATGCCGTTCGAAATCCCCGGCGCCGCGCCGCAGATGATCAACCTGTCCGAAATGATGGGCAAGGCGTTCGGCGGCGGCCAGCAGAAGCGCCGCAAGCTGACCGTGCGCGCCGCCTGGGACAAGCTGGTCGAGGAAGAGGCCGACAAGCGCCTCGACCAGGACGAGGTCAGCCGCGCCGCCCTTGCCGATGCCGAGGCCAACGGCATCGTCTTTCTCGACGAAATCGACAAGATCGCGGTCAGCGACGTGCGCGGCGGTAGCGTCAGCCGCGAAGGCGTGCAGCGCGACCTGCTGCCGCTGATCGAAGGGACGACCGTCGCCACCAAATACGGCCCGATGAAGACCGACCATGTCCTCTTCATCGCCAGCGGCGCGTTCCATGTCGCCAAGCCCAGCGACCTGCTGCCCGAACTACAGGGCCGCCTGCCGATCCGGGTCGAGCTGAAGGGGCTGACCGAAGCCGATTTCATCGCGATCCTGTCGGATACCAAGGCGTCGCTCCCCGCCCAGTATCGCGCGCTGCTCGGCACCGAATCGGTCGAGGTGACCTTCACCGACGAGGGGCTGGCCGCCATCGCCCGTATCGCGGCGGAGGTGAATGCCGAGGTCGAGAATATCGGCGCCCGTCGCCTGCAGACGGTCATGGAAAAGCTGCTCGAAGAGGTCAGCTTCGATGCCGAGGACCGCGCGGGACAGGCGGTGACGATCGACGCCGCCTATGTCGACAAGCAGTTGGCGACCATCGCGCGGAACACGGACCTGAGCCGCTACGTGCTGTAAGAGGTTCTCGACAAGCTCGAACTGAACGGGGGTGGTTTGGGTACCCCTAGCCTCCCCGTTCGGTTCGAGCAGCTTCGAGCGAAGTCGAGAAGCGTCCGTCGAGAACCCGTCCGCTTGGGCCACCCAGGTTCTCGACAAGCTCGAACCAAACGGAATGGACCGGTCTCACCCCACCTTGTCATACGGCACGAAGTCGCCGAACGTGCAGTCGCCCGACGCGATCGGCACGCCGCGATCGACCAGTCGGAAGCGGTCGTTGCGGCACACATTGGTCCCGTACAGGATCGACACCACGATCTGATCGTCGCGCAGGAACGGGCAGCGATCGCGCACCTGCGTTCGCCACAGCCGCTTGCCGCTCTGACGATAGATCAACGAGTCACCGACGATCTGCGGCCCGTCCGTGAACCCGGTCGGCAGGCAGTTTTCGGGCTTGCCCGCGACCCGCCCTTCCAGCGTCTTGGCGAGCAGCCGGTCGCCCTTCTCCTGCATCGCCGCCTGTTGCTGCGGCGTCGCGCATGCCCCCAACAGCAGCGCCGCCGTCCATGCCATTCGCTTCATCGCGCCTCTCCTCTACGGTTAGAACGCATCCTTCGCCGCACGGTGCCGTGCCAGTTCCTCGACGGACCGACTGCGCAGGAACGGATTGGTCGCCAGTTCCGCGCCGATCGTGGTCGGCACCGTCGCCTCGCCCTTCGCGCGCATCGCCTCGACCTCCGCCATCCGCTCGACGAGCGCCGCATTGTCCGGTTCGGCGACCAGCGCATAGCGGCCGTTCGACAGCGTATATTCGTGCCCGCAATAAACCCGCGTCTCGGGCGGCAGCACCGCATAACGCTGCATATTGGCGAACATCTCGGCCGCCGTCCCTTCGAACAGCCGCCCGCAACCCATAGCGAACAGCGTGTCGCCGGTGAACAGCAGCGCGTCGTCGGCAAAGTGGAACGCGATATGTCCCGCAGTATGGCCCGGCACCGACCACACGGTCGCCTGCGCGTCACCGATCGACAGCATCGCCCCTTCGCCGACGCCGCGGTCGAGATCGGCGATCTTCGGGCGCTCTGCCTCCGGCCCGGTCACCTCGGCACCGGTCGCCGCCTTGATCACCGCATTGCCGCCGACATGGTCGGGATGCCAGTGGGTGTTCCAGATCGCGGTTATCGTCCAGCCGCGTGTCCCCGCTGCGTCGAGGAGCGGCTGCCCCTCGCCCGGATCGATCGCCACCGTCTCGCCGCTCGCTTCGTCATGCAGCAGCCACGCATAGTTATCGGACAGGACCGGAACGCGGACGACTTCCATCACCACGTCCCCACGTTCGGCATCGATGCCCAGGGTTCGGCGGCGGGCAGCGATCCGTCCTGCAACAGCTCGATCGAGATACCGTCGGGCGTTTTCACGAACGCCATATGCCCGTCGCGCGGCGGGCGGTTGATCGTCACCCCCGCATCCATCAGCCGCTGGCACGTCGCATAGATATCGTCGACGCGGAACGCCAGATGGCCGAAATTGCGGCCGCCGCCATAAGGTTCGGGGTCCCAATTATGGGTCAGCTCGACCTCGGCCACCCCCTCCTGCCCCGGCGCGGCGAGGAAGATCAGCGTGAAACGGCCGCGGTCATTGTCCATGCGCCGAACCTCGCTCAGGCCCAGCATCTCGAAAAAGGCGATGGTGGCGTCCGGGTCGCTTACCCGGATCATGGTGTGGAGATAGCGGGTCATCGGCGGCTCCGTTGGTGGAAGCCCGGCATATCGGGTCGCCACCGCATCGCCGCAACCGGACTCAGGCCGGCGGCAGGGTGTCGAGCGCCGCCGATGCCGCCTTGGCCTGCGGACTGTCGGGGGCGAGCCGCTGCACCGCCTCGAACGCCGCGCGCGCCGCCTTGGCATCGCCCGACAAGCCGGCGATATTGCCTGCCTCCAGCTGTACCGACGGATCATCGGCCGACCGCCGCACCGCTTCGGCAATGTCGGTCCGGGCGCGGGGCAGATCGCCGGTCCGTCGCGCGAGCGTCGCCGAGAGCAGCCACGCCAGCGGATCGGCCGGCGCATCCTTGAGCGCGCGATCGATATCGCCGCGCGCACCGGCCAGATCGCCCGCCGCGACCCGCACCCGCGCGCGGTCGAGTTGCGCCTCGCCGCGTGCCAGCCCGCTCAGCGTGCCGCTGGCCAGCGCCGCATCCAGCGCCGTTCCCGCCGCGGCCGTATCGCCATCGGCCAGCCGCGCATTGCCCGCCTGCGCCCAGTAATTGGCGGCGCGGGCATCCTTCGCGACCTCGGCCTCGCGCGCCGCCTGTTCGAACGCTTCGGCCGCCGCACTCCACTTCTGCCGCGTCGCATAGCTCATGCCGAGGCATTGCCGCGCGAGGAACCCGCCCCCGGCCAGTCGCCACTGTCCCGCGATCCGCTCGGCCACGTCGGGTGTCGTCGTCGCCGCATCGACGCACTGGTCGTACCGTGCTTCGGGCGTCGCCCCGGTGGGGAGTTGCGGCCCGGCGGCGGCTTGCAGGGCGAGGAACAGCAGCGGCGATAGCATCAGGGCAACACATCCTCGATGGCGCGCAGGATCAGCGCGATATCGCCGTCGCGCGACAGACGATGGTCGCCATCCTTGACCAGAATAGTCTGCACATCGGCTGAACGAAGCCGCGATGCGAGATGGACGGTGCGTTCCCACGGCACATCGGCATCGCGTTGTCCCTGCACCAGCCGGACGGCCACGTCGATCGGCACCTCGCCATGCATCAACCGGTTCGCTTCACCCGACGCCCAGAAGGCGCGGGTAAACACCGTCGGGCTATCGGCATAGGGCGAAGGACGCTCGATCCGCCCTTGGGTCAGCATCGCCATCTTCTCTGCTTGCGAAAAGCCCCAGTCGGTGAAGTCGGGCGCGGGCGCGATCCCGACCATGCCGACGATCCGCTCCGGCCGCGCCCGGGCGGCAAGCAGCGCGATCCAGCCGCCCATCGACGATCCGACCAGCACCACCGGCCCTTCAATGGCTTCATCGATCATCGCCAGCGCATCGTCGACCCAGCCGGCCAGCGTCTGTTCCTCGAACACGCCCGGGCTTTCGCCACAGCCGGCATAGTCGAAGCGCAGAAAGGCCTGCCCCCGCGCCTTTGCCCAGGCTTCGATTGCCAGCGCCTTGGTCCCGGTCATGTCGGACGCATAGCCGGGCAGGAACAGGATCGTCGGGCCAGTGCCGGGGGTGTGACGATAGGCGAGCGGGCGGGGGTCAGTCATGTCCGCGTCCATGCCACGGGCCACACCGGGACGAAAGCCGCGCTCAGCGACGTCCGCGCAGATGCTCCCGCACCAGCCGCCCCGATTCGGTCAGGTCGCTTTCCCGCCAGCCCGCCAGCGCCTGTGTCTTCGGCTTCAGGATCGCCGAGGCTTCGTCCTTGTTGGCGACCGACCAGTTGAGATAGCTTACCCCGTTCCTCGCGCACCAGTCCCACCATGTCCGCGTCTCGGCGGCGTCGATCGGCGCGTCGCCATTGGCGGCGGTGGTGCCATATTCGGTGACGAACAACGCGATCCCCCGGCGCAGCGCCAGATCGGCTTTGGCGCGGAGGTCCGCCTTATGGGTCGCGGCGTAGAAATGCAGCGTATAGGCGATGTTGGCGAAGGGCAGCGGGTCGGCGGCCGCTTCGTCGACATCCTGCGACCAGCTGCGCGTACCCGCCACCACGAACGCGTGCGGATCGATCGCCCGGATCGCGCCGATGACGCGCATATGATAGGGTTTGAGCACCTTGGCCCAGCCATGTTCGGGCAACGGCTCGTTATAGGTTTCGTAGATCAGGTTCGGCACGCCGCGATATTTGCGGGCGATATGGGCGAAGAAGGCGATCGCATCGTCGGCACGCGGCTGATGCGCATGCCAGTCGACCACGACATAGATTCCGCGCGCGATCGCCGCATCGATGACGGTCTCCGCCCGCCTGGTTTCGGCCGCGGGTTGCTTGTCATAGCCGCCCGACTGCGCCCCGATCGCCGCCCGGACTGCGTTGACCCGCCAATCCCGCACCAGCCAGTCGATCGTCGTCGCGTCGTAATAACGCGGTTGCCACTGGCTCCAGAACAGCGACATGCCTTGAACCGCATAGGGCCTGCCCCGTGCATCGACCACGCGATTGCCCTTGACCGCCAGCCGGCCATGCGCCGCGACCGGCGATCCGGCGGGGGCGCCGGGCGCCGCCCATGCCGCTCGGCCGATCAGTAACGCGACCAGCAACACCCACCAGCGACGCATGGCACCTCTCCCTGTTCTTGCGACGAGGGTGCCGATCCGTGTCAACGGTGTCAACGCGGCCACCTGCGGCAGATTACCGTGGCGTCGGCGTGTCCGCTTCGGGCGGCGACGGCGAATCGGCCAGTTCGCGCGCCTGCCCTTTGCGCCGCCGCAGGTTCTGGCGGAGCGCCTGCGCCAGTCGCGCCTTGCGTTCTTCGTCGTTCATTCAAGCTTTCTACGCTTTTCGCGACCAATCCGACAACAGTCGCTTGACTTCCCGACCAATGCCTGCACATAGGCCCCTCCCGCCGCCGGGGGTTCCCCCGGCTCGGAGTGCTGCCGTAGCTCAGTGGTAGAGCGCATCCTTGGTAAGGCTGAGGTCGTGAGTTCAATCCTCACCGGCAGCACCATTTTCCTCCGATAGCGGAGGATGGCGGACGAACCGCACAGGCCGGCGCCACCGGCGACCAGGTCATCGACATCGAACAACCGCCCGGAGCGCCAACGCGCCATGCAGCACCACCGCCGTGTTGCGGTCGCGCGCCTGACGCGGGATGAGTTTCGATCTATCTGGAAATTGCATACGCCAGATACTGGCGGAGACGGAGGGATTCGAACCCTCGGTAGGAGTAATCCCCCTACGGCGGTTTAGCAAACCGCTGGTTTCAGCCACTCACCCACGTCTCCCAAGCGCGTCGCGCCTTGGAGTGCGGGCCTATAGCGGGGGTTGTGACATCGATCAACTCCCTACGTTGAACGTAATTGCGCGCCGATCGAACGCGCGTTCATTGCAGGGACAGGCGCTTGGCCGCTATCGTGCGCGTACGGGCATGCATGCGGGGAGTAGCGTAATGAAACGGTTGATCGGGTGGATGGCGCCGCTCTTGCTGGTGGCGGTCCCTGCCCAGGCGCAGGTGCGTACCGTCGATCCCAATGACGCGATCGATGGTGATCTGGCGCCTGCCCCGGCGCCACAGCCGACCCAGCGCAGCGACGTGCCGCCCGCCTATCAGCAGGACCCCGTACCGCCGGCCCAGACCCAGCCGCCGGTCACCCAGACGCCGCCAAGCACCACCGCGACCAGCGCCGCCAACGACACGTTCGAACGCGACGACCTGATCGGCGCGGCCGAGGGCGTGTTCGGGCGCGGCGCCGAGGGGCTGGCCGGCATCATCGAAAATATTCTGAAGGATCAGGGCAAGCCCAACGCCTATATCGCCGGGCGCGAGGCGGCGGGCGCCTTCGTCGTCGGCCTGCGCTATGGCTCGGGTATCCTGAATCACCGCGTAGAGGGGCAGCGCCCGGTGTACTGGACCGGGCCATCGGTCGGTTTCGACGTCGGCGGCGACGCGACCAAGGTCTTCGTGCTGGTCTACAACCTCTATGATTCGCAGGAGCTGTACAAACGCTTCCCCGCGGCCGAGGGGCGCGCCTATTTCGTCGGCGGATTTTCGGCCAGCTATCTGCGGCGCGGCGACGTGGTGTTGATCCCGGTGCGCCTTGGCGTGGGCTGGCGGCTGGGCGCCAATGTCGGGTACATGCGCTTCAGCGAAAAGCAGAAATGGCTACCGTTTTAAGGCGCAGCGGGGCCGGCCACTGCCGGACTCCCGCCAGCCCGGCCGGCGGCGGAAAGCCGACCGGCGACGCGGGCTTTGCCCGCGTCGCCGCCCACCTCAACGCCGAAAAGCAGTAGACTCGAACCGCACCGGCGCCCCCTGCGCGTCACCGACCAGTTCCGCTTCCCACATCGCCGTCCGGCCGCGCACGATCGTGCCGACAGGCCGCCCGGTCAGCGTATCGCCGGTGAAGGGTGACCAGCCGGCACGCGACGCCAGCCAGCTTTCCTCGACCGTCCAACGCCGCTTCAGGTCGACCACGGTGAAGTCGGCGTCATAGCCGAACGCGATCCGGCCCTTGCCCGCCAGCCCGAAGATGCGCTGCGCCCCGGCGCTGGTCAGGTCGATCAGCCGCGGCAAGGTCAGCCGCCCTTCCGCGACATGGTTCAGCAGCAGCGGCAGCAACGTCTGCACCCCCGGCATGCCGCTCGGCGTCGCCGGATAGCGCTTCGCCTTTTCCTCGATCGTATGCGGCGCATGGTCCGATCCGATCACGTCGGGAACGCCCTGGTTCAGCCAATACCACAGCCCGTCGCGATGCGCGCCCGACCGGATCGGCGGGTTCATCTGCGCATAGGTGCCGAGCCGCGGATAGGCGTCCTCTCCCGCCAGCGTCAGATGCTGCGGCGTCACCTCGCACGACGCGATATCCTTGTTCGCGCCCAGCAATTCCAGCTCGGCGGGCGTCGTCACGTGCAGGACATGCACCCGCCGCCCGGCCGCCCGCGCCAGCCGCAGGATGCGCGTCGTCGCGATCAGTGCGCTCTCATCGTCGCGCCACACCGGATGCGACGACGGATCGCCGCTCACCCGCTCGCCTTCGCGCGCGATCATCCGCGTCTCGTCCTCGGCATGGATCGCCACGCGCCGCTGGCCCGACCGCAGCACGCGGAGCAGATCGTCATCCTCCGACACCAGCAGGTCGCCGGTCGACGATCCCATGAAGATTTTCACGCCCGCCGTCCCCGGCAAGCGCTCGAGTTCGTCGAGATGATTGGCGTTGCGTGCCGTCGCCCCGACATAAAAGGCGTGATCGCAATACATTCGCCCCTTGGCGCGGGCGAGCTTGTCGGCGATCGCTTCCTCGGTATCGGTCGCGGGCTTGGTGTTCGGCATTTCGAACACCGCGGTCACCCCGCCCATCACCGCTGCGATCGATCCGCTGGCGAGGTCCTCCTTATGCTCCAGCCCGGGCTCGCGGAAATGGACCTGCGTGTCGATGACGCCCGGCAGGATGTCGAGGCCCGTACAGTCGATCGTCTCGCCCGCATCGCCGGCCACGCCGATGCCGGCGATGCGGCCATCGGTGATGCCGATATCGACGCGCGCCGGGCCGCCGGGAAGGTGGACGGTGCCACCGGTAAGCTTGGTATCGAAGGTCGCCATTGCCGCCTCTTGTAGCCAGGGGGTGGGCCGTCCTACCTGTTGACCATGACCGTTACCACCCCCGGAACCTGGCTCGCCGACCGCACGGTCCTGCGCATCGGCGGAGACGAAGCGCGACCCTTTCTGCAAGGGCTGGTGACGCAGGACATGACGGCGGTCACGCCCGGTGCGCCGCAATGGGCAGCGTTGCTGAGTGCGCAAGGCAAGGCGCTGTTCGACTTCATCCTATGGGCCGACGACGATGCGATCCTGATCGATTGCGAAGCCGATGCTGCCGATGCACTCGCCAAACGACTGACGCTCTACCGGTTGCGCCGCGCGGTAACGATCGAGCGCAGCGACACCGCTGTGCATTGGTCCCCGACCGGCACGCACGGCGTTCCCGATCCCCGACTGGCTGCGCTCGGCCGACGCTGGCTGGCTTCGCCCGGCGATCGTGCGGAGGGCTGGACCGAACACCGCCTCCGCCACGGCGTGACCGAGGGGCGCGCCGAACTCGGCGATGGCCAGACGCTCTGGCTCGAATGCAATGCCCGCGAACTGAACGGGGTCAGTTTTTCCAAGGGCTGCTATGTCGGCCAGGAAAATACCGCGCGGATGAACTATCGCTCGACCGTCAACCGGCGGCTGGTCGTCGTGCCGACGACAACCCCCGGCCCGCGCACCCGGCTGATATACGAAGACCTCGGCCTCGCGGTCGAACATCGCAAGGTCGACGATCTGGGCGATGCCCTTCGCCCCGACTGGCTGACCGCGGCCCTTGGCCGGGATACAACGGGGTAAATTCCGATCCGCCTGGCGCCGATCGAATGCTCCGGCCTCAGAAGAATTCGTCGAGCATCAGGTGGAAGTCGATCTTCCGCCGATCGGGCTGGATAATTCCATAGCGTTCGAACATCCGCGTGGTCAGATCGCCGTCGAACTCGTCGAGACAGTTGGCGAGGATCGCCAGATCCTGATAGCGATCGGCAACCCCGACGCGCCCCAGATCGATGCAGCCGACGACCCGACTATCGTCGATCAGCAGATTGTCGAGCGAGAAGTCGCCATGCGTCACCACCGGATCGGGCGTGATCGGCACCAACCGCCGCATCGCATCCCACAAACGTTCCGCGCTCCACCCCCGTCGCGCCGCGTCGAAATCGTCCGTATCGACCAGCCCTGCGTCGATCCGCGCCCGCGCTGCCGCAAGCCGAACTTCATGCCCGCTGTCGAACGGACAGTGACGGACCGGAATAGCATGCAGCGACTTCAGGAAATCGGCCAGCGCATCGACAACCTCGCCGCTCCGCTTCGGCTCGGTATCGAGGATCTGCCACGCCGTCCGCCCTGGCAACGCCGTCGTCAGTAGCCACGTGGTATCGACGCTCACCTCGCACCGCACCAGCGCCGGGACCGCGATCCGGCCGGTCAGCCAGCGCAACCGCACCATTTCGTCGACGATATCGCCGGCGACCGTGCCGTCACCGTGTTTCAGGAACAGGTCGGGTGCGCCCGACTTGCCATGCAAACGATGGATCACCCCGCCGGACTCGCCGACCCGGTCGCGCGCCCATCGATACCCCGCGACGTCGGCGACCATTCCGCCCGGCACCGCGATCGGTGCGCAAGCGTGCTCCCGCTCGTTCATGTCCGCCCCCGTTTTGAGCACCCTGTTCTGCCCATACGAAAAGGGAGGCCGGTTGCCCGACCTCCCTTCCGGAAATTCTGCTTCGAAAAGAAGCTGAATTACATGCCCGAACCCGGACCGTAGGTGATTTCCACGCGACGGTTCTGCAGTTCGCGGACGCCGTCGGCGGTTTCGACGCGCGGACGGGCTTCGCCGAACGCTTCCGTCGAGATCACGCCACCCGAGATGCCACGGCCTTCCATGTACGCACGGACCGCATCAGCGCGACGCTGCGACAGACCGACGTTGTACTGGGCCGAACCCGAACGGTCGGTGAAGCCTGCCAGCATGACGTTGGCATTGCCGCACGACTGGTAGTTCGAGATGGCGTTGTCGAGAATGCCAGCCGCTTCCGGCGTGACGTCCGACTTATCCCATTCGAAGAACACGATGTACGGTCCAGGCGTGCAGGTCACGACCGGGGCCGGCGGGGTCGGTTCCGGAGCCGGCGGCGGCGGGACCGGGGTGGGTTCCGGAGCCGGCGGCGGCGGCGGCGGGGTCGGCGCGCCGAAGTTGAAGGTCAGACCGCCGAGCAGGCTGTGCGACCGGAAACGACCATCATAGCCGACGCCACGGACGTTCACGAGGCGGACGTCATCGGCGTTGAAGAAGCGATACTTCAGCGAAACGTCGACATTTTCGCTCAGCGGCGCGCGGATACCCGCCAGAGCCTGCCATGCGAACACGGTGTCCGAATCGTCGAGCGCAGCGAAGCTGTTGACGACGCGATAGTCGTGCGCCTTGACGCGCGCGACACCGGCACCGCCGCCGACGAAGCCGCTGATGGCGTCGTCGTCACCGAAGTCGAGCAGGGCATTCGCCATGAACGACAGCGCCGAGGTGCGGCCACCGCCGCTGTACGTGCCTGCGCCGACCGACGTGGTCGCGCCAGTTGCGATCGAACCGGTGGTGCGCAGTTCGTCGACGGTCGCGCTCTTGTACGCGACTTCGGTTTCGATGCGGAGCGCACCGAAATCGTAACCGACGGTGCCACCGACGTCATAGCCATAGTTGCTGTCGACGGTGGTGACGCCACCGGCCGGCGTGGTCAGATCATAGTCGATGTCTTCGACGATCATCGCGCCGCCTTCCACACCCACATACCACGCGTTGTCGCGGGCGAGGGCGGGAGTTGCGAGCGCAGTGGTCGCGAGCGCCAAAGTGACGGCAAGCTTCCGCATTCTAGTCCCCTTTCACAGTTGTCCTACGGACAGCGCAAACCAAGTATCGAAGCGATAGTTTCCGCGCAAGCGCACAAAATTCGCGGTGTTGCACGATTGTCACGGATTCAGCTGGCGATCAGGCCATGCCCGCGCAGTGCCGTCAGCACCGTCGCGAGCGTCTTCCGCGCCTCTTCGTCGCGTACCGATCCGCCCTCGGGGGCAGCAATCGCAGTATGTTGCGCGCCGACTACCTGCACGCCGTCGATGGCTAAACGAGCCCCGCGCAGCTCGCCGACGCGCCACGCGCCCCCGCGGAACTCCACGGTCGTTTCGCTGCCGGACCACCATAGCCGCATGCCTTCGCGCGGGGCCGCGAATCGCCATCCGCCCTCGGTCATGCCCGCAATGTGCCGCGCCTTGCCCGCCCAGACGCCGGTCGGCGCCGGTCCGACGATCCAGCAGCTACCGGGCGTCGCGTTCGCCGGCGGCACGTCCTCGGCAACGCCGGCGACGCATCCATGCAACAGCAGGTCGATCAGGGTCAGCGCCTCGTTATGCGTCATTTCCTTTTGCGCCTGCGAGGCGTGCAGCAGCGGCAGCGACAGGCGGCTGGTCTGTTCGGTCATCACTTCGTCTCCGGTCGATAGGTCGTCGTCGCGGCGGCCGATGCGCCATTGGTCCCGATCTGGCGGACCGCGATGGACAGCGGCGCGGTCGGCGGCGCGATGCGCAGCACGGGCTCGGCCACCTCGATCGTGCGGCCGTCGTCCAGCGTCACGCGATACGCCTCGCGCTCCTCGCCGATCGGCACCTCCGCCCCGTCGCGCCACGCCACCACGCCGCGCGCACAACGGATCCAGCGCAGCTCCAGCATCCCGCCCCGCAGCTCGGCGGTCAGATGCACCGGGGCCGGCGGCACCAGCCCCGGCCCCGCCGGCACGATCGTCGCGGTCGCGACATCGTCGGCGGCGATCCCCACCGCCATCGCTGTCAGCGTCCGCCCGACCATCGGCACCGACTCCTCGATCCGCCGCAGCGTGGCAGGGTCGAGCAGTACGAACGCCTCGCCCGCCCGGTGCCCGGCCATCGCCGCCCCCGTCCCGCGTCGTCCGCGCCACAATCGCGACAGCCGCCAGCGCGCCGCACCGATCCGCTCGGCCCGCGCGAACTGCAGGATCTCATCGCCGACCAGCGCCGCATTGCCGCCGCGTTCCATCGCTGGTCCGTCGATTCCGGTCAGCGTCATCGCATCGTGCAGCAACGTCACTTCGATACTGTTGCTGCGAACCTCGATCAGCGCGCTTGCCGGGCCGGGCGGCAGCGTCACCGTGCCCATCACCGCCGGTGCCGCGCTGTCGCCGATCTCGGTCCAGCCGCCGGAATCGTCACCGATCGACAGCATTGCCCGTCGCCAGCCGTCGCGCGTGCCCGCCGCCACCGCCGCGACGCTCGGCACGCTATCGCCTGCCTCCGCCGGCAGTTCGACCAGCATCAACCGGGTGGCGCCGGCGACCCAATCGGCCGCCAGTTGCGGCTGCCCCACCGCCGCTGGCGCAGGCTGCGTCGCCGCCGCGATCCGCACGAGTTCGAGCGTGATCCGCATCGCCTCGATCCGGGTCCGCCGCACCCGCCACAGCCCGGCCTCGCCTGCAATGGTCACCCGATCGCCGGCTGCGATATCGATCGTCCGCCAGTCGAGCACGACCGTTCGCACTTCCCCCGCCAGCACCGCCCGCGCCGCCACGTCGCCGGCAATCGTCGCCGCCCCCGCCGCATCCAGCACCGCCGGTAGCTCGACCCGCAGCATCCGCCGCGCCCCGTCGGGCCGCAGCACCTGCTGCACCCCCGCCTGATAATCGCGCGCGATGTCGTGATAGGCGATGGCGACGTCGCTCGGCATCATCGGCGGTCGCCGCCATGCGGGCGCCTCCCCCACCGGCCCGTCATCCACGATCGTCCGCGCCGCCCCGGACCCGATCCGCAGCAGCGTGCCGTCGCCATCGGGCGCATACCAGCCGCCCAGCGGATCGACCAACGCCGCCACCGCATCGCGCACGCTGGACCCGCTCGCCGCATAGCCGATCAGCGCCGGCCCCTCGCCTTCCGCCCTGATCGCACCCTCGCCCAGCACCTCCGCGATCCGCCCGACCGGCACGGCTGCGTCGTCGGCGATCACTTCGAAGGTCAGCGACGGAATCCGGTTGCCGAAATCGGCGAGCGCCAGATCCTCGAACACCGCATAGGCGATGCCGCGATGCGCCGGCGCGTTGCCGATCCCGACGATACTTTCGATCAGCGGGTCGGGCGCCTGCGTTTCGTCGCCGGGATACCAGCGAAACCCGGTCCGCGTCTTCCAGTCGCCGGCAGCCCCGCGCAGCAGCTTCCCCTCTGCCCAGATCCGCCCGATCCCCCGGATCGGCCGCGCCGACAGCGCCACGGCGAACGACGCCGAATAGCTGTACTGCCGCATCCGCGACGACCCCTTGCCGCTGGTCGTCGCCGCCTCGCGCAGGTCGGTCGCCCAGATCACCGTCCCCGCCACGCGCATCGTCCCGAACAGCTTCGGGATCGCCGCGCCATAGCTGGAAAGCTGCACCTGCAATTCGCGCAGCCGCGGCCCCTCGCGCGGCGGGCCGGCAAAGAGCTGGTCGTCGATCGCCCGCCCGACCATCGCGCCCACCGCCGCCCCGATCGGCCCGGCAATCGCGCCACCCGCCACGGTCAGCACCACCGTCGCCATGCCCACCTCCTTTTATACCAGAGCGGTGCCGGCCCGCTCCCCCATCCGCGCGAGCGGATCAAATCAACGCCGATAGATACCGATCACCGGCCACGGCACGTCGCGCCGCTCGACCACCGCTCGCGCCACCGCATCGGCGTGGATGATCCCGCCCCCGGTCGACAGCCCCAGGTGGAGTTGCCCCGGCCCGCTCCTGACCAGCAGCACATCGCCCGCCGCAGCCTTAACAACCTGCCGGAACCCGGCCTCCGCCAGCACCGCCGCGACCCGTGCCGCGTCGCCGCACCGCGCCGGATAATCCGCCGGCACCACGACGCCATGCGCCCAGCCGACCAGCCCGACGCAGTCAAACCCGTCGCGCCCACGCCCCTGCCGCCGAAACCGCGTGCCGACGACGCTGCGCGCCCGCTCGACCGGGGTCATGCCCCCGGATAGCGCGTCAGCAGGTCGATCCCCGGCAGATACGGCTCGCCCCGAAAGTTCGCGACATTGCCGAACCGGTCGCGACAGGTGGCGAGCGTCCCGTCGCACCCCTCGCCGATCTCGACCAAAGCTCCGACACCATCGAAGCGCGGCGGCAGTTCCAGCGTCACGCCATCGGCATCGCCGCCGAGGATCATCGCCGACAGCCCGCTATTCGCTCCACCGATCCACCGCAGCCGACCGCGCGCGAACGGCGCACCCGCCGCCAGCGTCAGCCGCGCCCCGTCCTGCGCCACGACCCGCACGATCCGCCGCCGCGGCGCCATCGCCACTCGGCACCGCCGGTCGCCCAGCGTCGCGCGACAGCCGGGCGAGGTCGCCTCGACCACCGGCGCGTCCAGCCGCACCTCGCCCCCCAGCAATTCCGCCGAAAAGCTGCCCCGCCGCGTCTCGACCCCGCCGATCCGCCCGGTCGCGACCGGCACGATCGCCCCCGGCCCATCCCAATCGACCGCGAACACCGCCACCCGCGCCCCGTCATAGCGCCCCGCCAGCAGGTCCCCCGCCCCGATCGCACCATGCGACAACGCCCCCTCGACCGCCATCACCGCCGTATCGAGCGTATCGTCGCGCACGATCGCCGACGGCACCATCCCCGGCGCCGCGCGATAGGTCAGCCCCTCCACCTCCAGATCGCGATCATGCGCGGTCAGCCCGATCGTCACCCCGTCGCGCCGGTCGATCCGCCAGCACCAGGTCAGCGTCGTCACCGCGCTCATGCCTCGCGCACCTCGATGAGCGGCACGCTGGCGGCACTGCCCGCGCCATGGGTCGCGCGCGCCACCTGCAACCGGTCCTCGGCAAAGCGCACCGGAACGTCGAAGGCGAACCCCGCCGTCACCACCACGCCCTTGGCCGGTGCCGCATCCAGTTGCACCCAGCCCCCGGCGACCACCGCAAAGCCCTGCGTCTCGACCCCGTCGACGCCGACCCGCACGCTCCCCGCCACCGGCCGCGTAATCCGCCGCTCCATCGCACCGTATCGCTTCACCAAGGCGAACCGCGTCGTCACCCCGTCGCCGGTCCCGATCGCGACGTCGCCGAACGCCGGCGGCGCGCCCGTCGCGTGATCGAACGGATCCTGCAAGCGGAACGCCCGTGCCGGCCCCAGCCTTGCCCGAAAAAACTCCAGCAGCACCGCCACGTCGCGCTCGGACCGCACCCCCGGCCCGACATCATAGCGGGTGCGCGGTTCGGCCCAGTTGACATTGCGCGCCTCGGCACCCCCCGCCGCCACCGCAATCGCGGTCGACGTCTCGGGCATCACCTCCGCCTGCGCACCCAGCGCCAGCGGAAAGCGCACGTCATCGAATGCCTCCATAGCCCCCTCCTCGTCGAACCAGATGAACCCGTCGCGCAACACCTGCGGCAGCGCCCAGACGAACGTTTCCGCCACCCCCCGCCCCCGCGCGACCTCCGCCGCCGCCGCGATCGACCGCCACTGGGCGCGATCCTCCGGCCGCAACACGAACCCGGAGAAATAATGCTGTTCGCTGGTCGGATAGCCGAGCCGCACCCCCGCCGCCGTCACCCCGCGCGCGGTCGCGCCGACATTGCCGGTCGCCGCCCAGTCATAATCCTCGAGTTGCAGCACATCGAATGCCGGCTTCGCCCAGCCGACCGGCAGATTGGCCCGCTTCACCTGCGGACTGGCCGCGTCGAGGATCGTCGGCAGATAGGCGAGCAGCAACGCCTCCTCCGCCCCCGCACTTTCTGCCGCCGCGACCAGCGCCGCGGTCGATGCCGCCAGCACCTGCCCCGCCCGGTCGAGCAGCGCCCGCTTGGCGGCGTTCAGATCGCCGCGCACATCGTCGATCACCACCGGATCGCCGCCCAGCACCACCTTCGCCGCGGCATCATACAGGCAGATGCGATGGTCGGCCGTCACCCACCACCATGGCTCGCCGACCTGAAACCGGCCCTTGCCCCCCGCCGCGCGCCCGATCCCGACGAACGCCCGCGCCACCGCCTGCAGATACGCCATCGCCCCCGAATGCGCCGGCGACAGCAGCGTCGACGGCGGCACCCATCCGGTCAGCGCCGGCGACCCGTCGCTCGCCCGCTGTTTCCAGTCGCCCCAGCAATGCGCATCGAACAATTCGTAGCTGAGCGACCAGATGACATCATAGCCCAGCGTCCGGGCACGCCCCGCAAAGTCGCGATGCCATGCGACACACGACGCGTTCAGCACGCCGCCCGCCAGCGACACGAACAACCCGTCGCCCGACCGTTCGAGCCGGAAATAATGGCTCATCCCGACATAATGGACGAGGGCACCACGATACCCCAGCCGCAACGCATTGTGCAGCAACCGCGCGGGCGTCAGGTGATAGCTGTCGTCATAGCCGCTGGCGATGCGCAGCCCATGTTCGGGCACGATCACGTCGCCGACCGTCAGCACCGATCCCGGCCCCTCGCACCGGATCGCCGACAGTTCGACCCAGCCCTCCGCCGGCACGGCCAGAAGCGCGTCGGCCGCATCATAATCGGGCGGCACCAGCGACACGAACATCCGGTCGACATCGCCCGCCCACACCGGCACCGCATCGTCAGGCAGCTTGTAGCCCCCGACGACATTCGCGAAATCGATCGCGATCTCGGCATCGTCCGGCGTGCCGTTCGCATAATTCCACAGCCGCACATACCAGGCGCGGGCCATGCCATCGGCATCGCGCCCCTCGATCGTCAGCACGGCCCCATGCGTCGCATCCAGCGCCCGCACCCCGCCCGACCGCCAGCGAAACCGCAGCGAACAGCCGCGATAATCGCGCGACGTCTCATAGCGCAGCAACGGATGATCGTGCCGGTCCTCCGATGCCCAGATCAGCCCCGCCAGGTCGTCGCGCCGGTAGAAGACGCAGTCGACCCGCAGCGCATCCGGCCCGGTCGTCACCACCGACGCCATCATCGGCCTTGGAAAATCGACGGTCCAGTAAACGGGGTCGAACCGCGTCAGCACCCCCGCTTCCTGCACCGTCCGCTGCTCGGCCAGCCAATGCCCCATCTCACGCCTCCATCAGCGCGGCGCGCACCGCCCGCGCGACCTGCCGGCTCGATTGTTGCAGCGCGCGCGGCGCATCCTGCCCCGGTGCATGGACGGTGATCGCGACCCGCACCTCGCGCGCCTGCCCTGCCTGCATCGGCACGACATGCCCGCTACTGGTCGGCACGAACCATTCCGGGCCGCGCTCGCCGACGATATAGGGTCGCGCCGGGCTGACCGGTCCGCCGGTCGCGCGTCCCGGCGCACCGCTCACCAGCGCCCCCAGCACGCTGGCGATCCCGCCCGCCGTGCCGCCGCCCGCGCCGGTCTTGCCCAGCACCGCCGCCGCCGCGATCTCCGCCAATATCTTCAGCGCCGTGTCGCGCAGGCTGTCCAGATCGAGCTTGCCGGTGCGGATCGCGCGGCCCAGCGCGCTCTCGATCGCGCGCCCCGCCCGCTCGACCCCGCCCTTGAACGGCCCGTCCAGACTGGCCTGCATCGCCGCCACGTCGCTCGCGAACCCGGCGGTATCGGCGCGCACGCGCACGATCAGCCGTTCGATTTCCTCATCCATCGGGAAAACGCTCCTTCAGCATGTCGATCGTCGCGCGGTCGCAGGGGGCGGGCGCATCGCCCCGCACCGCCTGCACCAGCGCATTCAGTTCGGCGGGCGTCGCGCCCCAAAAGGCATCGGGACTCCACCCGAACGCCACCCCCGCCAGCCCGGCCGCCCGCGCCGCGCTTTCGGCGAAGGTCACCGCCCGCCCAATATCTGCGCGATCAGTTGCTTCAGCGCGGGCGTCGCCGCCGCGATCCCGGCGGCCGTCACCGCCTCGCCAAACTCCTCGCGCGACATCGCCACCGGATCGCGCAGGCAATGCCACAACAGCGCGACCAGTTCGCCGAGCATCAGCCGCCCCGCCGCCGCGCGCTCGACCAGCGCGAACAACGAGCCAACTTCCCCCTCCGCCGCGACCAGCGCCGCGAAACTGGGCCGCAACACCAGCGTCTCGCCCCGGACGCGCAGACTGGCCTCGCCGCGCGCCGCGTTCGCCGCGCCGCTCATGCCGACACCACCGGGCCGGAGGATTCAAGCGCCAGCGTGTAGTTGCGCTCGCCATTATAATCGCCGGCATAGTCGAGCCGCGTGACGAGGAAACGCCCGGTCATCGTCTCGCCCCCTTCGAACGTCAGCCGGTAATCGTCGATCGTCCCCGCCAGCGCATTGCCGCGCAGCCGCACCTCCGCCGCCGACCCGGTGAACACCCCCGCCCCGCTGACGCTGACCGAGCGCACCCCCGCCCCCGACAGCAATTCGCGCCACCCGCCCGAATCCTTGCTGGTGATCGCTACCGCCTCGCCATTGACGCTCAACTGCGTCGTCCTGAGACCCGCGACCGTCGCATAGGCCACCGGCACCGCCCCGTTCCCGATCTTCAACAGAAACGCGCTACCCTTCTCCGCCGCCATATTTTCCTCCTGATGTGTCGATGCGCGCCGCCCCCCCCGCGCGGGCGAGACCCCTGCGAAAGTTCACCGTATCCCCGCGAAGGCGGGGACCCAGGGCCACATGCGCAAGCCGTGGTTTTGCTTGGCTCTGGCCCCCCGCCTGCGCGGGGGTACGGATGGATTTTTGGGTAGGGTATTTTCGCAGCGGTCCCGCGAAAGCGGGGACCCAGTGCGACACACGCTACCCTTTCCCCCCACCCGTACCCCGGCGAAGGCCGGGGCCCAGTTGGGGGACGCTGCTGTGTCTTCAGAACCGTGCCGCAACCGGACCCCGGCCTTCGCGAGACCTTTGCGAAAGTCCGCGCTACGCCGCATATTTGCCGTACCCCCGCGCAGGCGGGGGCCCAGAGCCAAGCAAAACAACCGCTTGCGCTTTTAACCCTGGACCCCGCCTGCGCGGGGCTACGCAAGAAGGTTGGCGATCGGGGCTTTCGCAAGGGTCTCGCCTGCGCCGAAGTATGCCGGCCCCCAACTGCGAACCTCACCCCGCCAGCATCCGCACTCGAAACTCGACCGACCCGACCCAGCCCTTGCCGTCGCGCACCACCCGGCTGCGCACGAACACCAGGCTGACGATCCGCCATCCCGCCAGCACCGCAGGCGCCGACAGCACCGCCCCCTCCGCCGCCGCCGCCAGCGTCCGCAGCCGATCGGGCACCTCGCCATCGTCGAACAGTTGCACGACCACGCGCCCCTCGCGCCCGGCGGCATCCTTGGTCCCCCAGTCGGACAGCACCGGCATATCGATCACGACGAACGGTCGCGCGCTCCTGACCGGCGGCGCTTCGAACACGCTTGCCCCCGCCAGCACCGCGCGCAGCCGCGCGACCAGCATCGCCTGCAACAGCGTCCCCGCGATCATCGCCCCCACCCCGCGATATCCTGCAATCGCGGATCGACGATCGTCCGCCGCGTGAGGCCGCGCCCCGACAGCACCACCGCATCGCCGTTGACGGAGACCGCCACCCCCGGCACCGCTTCCGCCATCGCCGCGACCCGCGCCCGCACCACCGCCGCCCGCCGCCCGGCGACCGCTTCGCCCTTCTCCAGCGCCGCCCTCATCGCCGCGCCCCCGTCAGCCGCATCCGCCGCCACGGCCGCCACAGCGCCCCCACCGCCGCCGGCGGCGCGGCGCTCGCCGTCCGCTGGTCGAACAGATGCGCGACCAGCAGCACGACCCCCTGCGCCACCGCCGCCGGCACTGCCTCCCATGTCGCGGCGATGCCAGCGGTGAAGTGCACCGGGCTGGCCGCCGCCATCCGCACCCATCCGGTCCCGTCGCCATCGATATCGATCGCCGTGACCGGCGCGACCGCGACGATCGCACTTACCGGACCCACCGGCAGCGCCCGCCACGCGTCGCCCGCCGCCATCATCGCCTCATGGCTCCGCTCGATGATCGCGGTCCCGGTATAGGCCTCGGCCAGCGCCAGCGCGCTCGCCGCCAGCCGATCGATCACCGCATCCTCGGCGGTCCCGCCGATCCGCAGATATGCGCGAGATGCATCGCGCACGCCTGCGATCGCCGCCGCCGGAAAAGGCGCTGCGCTCATAAATGTCTCCTAATTCGAGGAAGACGGGGCGAAGCATCCCCCCGCCCCGCCCGATCACGATGCCCCAAGGCCGACCCACCACGTCATCCCAGCGAAGGCTGGGATATCCCTGTGATAGCGCGGGGCAGGAGCCGCCAGAGGCCCCAGCCTTCGCTGGGGCGACGGTTCCAGGCAGATGGATCAGACCCTACGCCGCCGCGATCTTCAGCAGCTTGATCGCCTCCGAATTGACCACCGCCCCGCCGACGCGCTTGGTCGCGTAGAAATGGACGAACGGCTTGTTCGAATAGGGATCGCGTAGGATCTGCGTCTCGGCGCGCTCGGTGATCAGATAGCCCGCCTTGAAATTGCCGAACGCGATCGGGAAGGCACCGGCGGCAATATCCGGCATGTCCTCCGCCTCGACCACCGGATATCCCAGCAGCGTATCGGGCTGCCCCGCCGCCAGCCCCGGCATCCACAGGAACGCGCCCTCGGCGCTCTTGAACTTGCGGATGCGCGCCGCGGTCTGCGCGTTCATCACGAAGCTCGCCCCCTGCCGATATGCCCCGCGCAGCGCCTGCACCAGGTCGATCAGCCGGTTCTCCGGTTCGGCGCCGAAGTCCGCCGCCGCCCCGCTCGCCAGATACTGCATCGTCCCGAACGGCCGCGTCGCATCGCCGGTCGCGGCGGTCGGCCCGGTCAGGAACCCGCGCGGCCGCCCCACGCCATTGCCGCCGACGAACGCCTGCCCCTCGGCGCGGGCGAATTCGCTCGCGATCTCGCCCGCCAGCCATTGCTCGACATCGAACGCCGCATCGTCCAGCATCGCCTGGCTCGCCGCCGGATTGGCATAAAGCTCGCCCATCGGCGGCGCGATCTCGTTGAAGGTCGGCGTCGCCGTCTCCGGCCGCGCGCCCCCTTCGCTCGCCCAGCCCGACGGCGTGCCGCCGCTGGTCACCAGCTTGCGATAGCCCGCCGTGCCGACGCTCACCACCTGCGCGATGCGGCGGATCGGGCTGGCGCTCTTCAGCGTCGCGCCGATCATCGCGTCGATCTCGCGCGGCACCGCGACGCCGCCCGCGGCGTCGGTGGTCCCCGCCACCGCCTTGGTCTCGACCTCGGACCCGCTACGCACGAACGCACCGAAGCCGCCCCCCGGCGCCGCCCCGCTCAGCATCGGCCGGCTACCCCCGACACCCGTCCCCGAAAAGCTCCCCACCAGCGTCTCGATCGTCATACCCGTCTTCCCCATAGAAAAAGGGGCGCCGCACTTGGCGACACCCCTTCGGTTGAAAATATGATTGCAGAACCGTCAATTATACGTCCTCGACGGCATGGATCCGCGCCAGCGGCTGCATCGGCTGCGCGACGATGCTGACCTCGACCAGCTCGGCGGCGGCGATCGTCCGCCACGCCCCCTGCCGCACCTCAGTCGCGCGGTACCCGAACGACAGCCCGGTCACCGCGCCACAGCCGACCAGCCGCGCCGGCTCGCCCCCCTCGATCCGCCCGACGACCCGCAGCCCCCGCGCATCCTCACCGAGCAGCTCGACCGTCCCGATCGGCTCGCCCCGATGCTGCCACAGCAGCGGCACCCGCCCCGCCGCCGTCAGCGCACCGGGCAAGACCACATCGCCACCCCGGTCCGCCCGCCCGAAGATCGCGGCGTACCCTGCGAACCTCACCGCGCCCATTCGGGCCACCCGCTCTTCACCGCGATCCCGACCAGCAGCAGCGCGAACACCATCCGCATCACCCAGGCCAGCGCCGCCCGCACCGCCGACCGTTTCGCATCGCGCCACGCCTTCAGCAGCTCGCGCAGCTCCTGCACATCGCCCGCCGCCGCCGCGTCCGACAGCCCGATCCGCGCCATCGCCCGGCTTGCGCCCAGCTCCCCCGCCTCCTCCGCAATCGCGCGCAGCGTCTGCAGGTCGGCGCCATCGTCCGCCGCCTGTCCCATCAACTGCGCCAGCAGCACCCCGTCGCCCATCGCCTGTCTCCTGATCCCGTGCTAGGCGGCGTGTCCGTGAGACCCCGCCTGCGCATCATCCTCGCCGCCTTCGGTGCGGCCCTCCTCGCCTTCACCTTCGCCATGCCGGTCCTGAAGGGGAAACGCTGCGCCCAGGCGGGCGGCAGCTTCGACCGCATGACCATGACGTGCAGCGTGCCCTACTGACCCGCTCCCTGAAGAAGCCGTACCCCCGCGCAGGCGGGGGTCCAGAGCCCAGCAAACAGCGGCCTGCACCTCGATCCCTGGACCCCCGCCTGCGCGGGGGTACGGCGTGGAAAATCACATCCCCACCAACGCCCGCTTCTCTTCAGCGGTCAGGAAATCCGCCGCCCCGACCCGCGCCCACAACTGGTCGCGCTCGTCGCTGAGCGCCACCACCCGGTCGAGATCGACGCCCAGCGCCCCGCTCCCGATCCACCCGTCGATCGCCTGCCCCAGCGCCGCCAGCACCCGCTCGCCCAGCGGCACGATCGTCTGTCGCCACAGCGCCCGGTTCGCCTCGCGATAATTGGCATAGGTGTTGTCGCCCGGCAGCCCGAGCAGCATCGGCGGCACCCCGAACGCCAGCGCGATCTCGCGCGCCGCCTGCGCCTTCAACCCCACGAAATCCATGTCCGCCGGGGTCAGGCTCATCGCCTGCCATTTCAGCCCCCCGTCCAACAGCATCGGCCGCCCGGCATTGGCCGCGCCGGCAAAGGCATCGTCCATCTGCGCGCGCAGCCGGTCGAACTGCTCGCCCGACAACACCCCGCCATCGCCCGGATCATGGACCAGCGCCCCGGAAGGCCGCGCGGCATTGTCGAGCAGCGCCTTGTTCCACCGCGCCGCCTCGTTGTGGATCGCCACCGCCCCTGCCGCCGCCCCCAGGCACCCCAGCCCGTAATGATCGTCGAGCGGGTGGAAGCCGCGGATATGCACCACCGCCGCCCGCCCCGCCCCATCCTCGGCCGCAATGCGCGCCACCCGCTCGCCGACGCGATAGCGGTATGCGACCGGCCACCCCGCCGCATCGGCCTCGACCGTCACCCGCTCGGGGCGCAGTGCATAGAGTTCGCCGATCCCGCCCGCCCCATCCTCGATCAACTGGACATAGGCATTGCCGTGCAGCAGCAGTTGCGCCGCCACGCTCTCCAGCAATTCCTGCCCCGCCGATCGCGCCGCGACCAGCGCCACCGCGCGCGCATCGCCCGTGACCGGCATCGCCGCGACCCCTTCGGCCACCAGCCGCACCGCGCGCTGCGCCACCGGATTGTTCAGATACGCCGCACGCACCTGCGCCTCATAGCCCTGCGCCCAGCCGCCCGCCGCCGGTCCGCTCCCCTCCCGCCACAGCACCGCCCCCGCGCCGCCGCGCGCCAACACCGGACGCGACCCGTCGCGCCCGGACCTGCGTCCGAACCATTTCATGGTGATCCTCCTGAAACCGAAGCGATTATTTCCCTTTCCCCTGCCAAGGGGAGAGGGATGCGCAGACTTGGTCTTTGCAAGGCAAAGGCCTGGTCGAAGCTGGGAGAGGGGTAAGCGCAGCGCGCGAGCGAAAGGCTCGCTCGCACAGGCGATACCGCTGCGAAAAACGCGCGCCCTACCGCATCTTTGCCGTACCCCCGCGCAGGCGGGGGTCCAGAGCCACGAGCGCGATCGCCCGTAACCCTGGATCCCCTCCGCGAGACCTCTCAGAAATTACTTCTCCCGTACCCCGGCCTCCGCCGGGGCACGACCGAGTTGGGATCGAAGGCCCGACGTTCGCAAAGCTAGAGGCGTTAGCAAGATCCGCTCGCCCTACCCCGGCGAACGCCTATTCCTCCGGCTTGTCCGCCGTCTCGCGTGTCCCCTGCGCCCTGCGGTAATTGGACAGCGCCACCGTCACCCCGACGATGATCGCGCCGCCCAGCGCCGCTCCCGCCTTGGCCTCGCCGCTCGCCACCATATAGGCTACGATCCCCAGCATCAGGACCAGCGCGATCAGCATCGCCGCCAGCCCCGCAATGTTCAGGATGAACTCCTGCGTGCCCGTCCGCCGCACCATCGCATGGCGAAACCGCCGTTCTTCCGCCGCACCATCGGCGATCTCGCGCGCCAGCCCCGGCACGACCGCATCATAATCGCGCAGCAGACTGGCCGGCGGCAACGGCCCCTGATGGACCAGCATCGTCCGTTCGACGATCTCCCGCCGAACCTCCGGCTCGAACGGTTCGAGTATCGCCTCGACCCGTTCCACGGCCTCTTCCTCGCTGCTGCTGCTGCGGTCGGGAACGATCGCCCGCGCGTTCCGCCCGTCTCGATCGTCCGGCCGCGGACCGTCACCCAATGGCGCGATCGCCCTTGTGCTTCATCGACCGGCGCAGGTCGTCGCCGACCGCCTGCCAATCGGACACGATCGATCCCTGTTCCAGCGACGACCATGTCTTTTCCATGCGCGACGGCACGACGATCCGCATCGCGCCATCCAACAGGGATTTACCGGTCCGGGCAGGGGTAATTCGCATCGCCTTCTTCATCGCTCAAATCGATGGCCGTCGCAACGACCATGGCACGATGATATTACGCGGTGGTTGCGATGCCGGTTCCTCACAACACCCGCACCGTCGCCACCCCGCGCTTACCCAGCATCAATTCCTGCATCGCCCATACCAGCGCATCGGCGCGATCGGGCGAACGTCCCGGCCCCTCATAGCCGCCCCCGGCGACGATCCCGCACAATTCGTCCTCCAGCGCGGGGAAGGCTCCGACATGGAACGCCTTGCCCTTTTCATACAGCGCGACGATCGGTTCGGCCCGCGCCGCCTTGCCCCGCGACGCATGGACCAGCGTCACCGGCAGCCCGGCATCCGCCGCGCGCAGCACGCTTTCGACCATCGCCCCGCCCTGGTTCGATTCCGCCACCACCCGGTCGGCGCCATGCCGCGCCGCGCAAGCCGCGACCGCCCCCGCCCAACCCTCGGGCGACAGGCCCTGCACGCTCGCATCGGCCAGCACATAGCCATGGCCATCCTCGCCCAGCCCGACCGCGACGATGCCGCACGCATCGCCGCCCACCCCGGCGGGCGGATCGACCCCGACGACGACCCGCACCAATGTCGGCACCGCGTCGACCCGACACTGCTCGATCATCGCGCGCGACCACAGGGCGCCGGCGACATCCTCGATCAGCTCGCCGTCCAGCTCCTGCCGCCCCAGCCGCGTGCCGGCATAGGCTCCCTCGATCTGCGCGAAGTAGCTTTCGGCCAGATGCCGGTTGTCGCGCGACCGTCCGCCGGTGATCCGCACCCCCGGCATCGCGCGGATCCGCCGCAGCAGCGGGATTACGCGGGGGGTGGTCGTGACCAGCGTCTGCGGCTGCTCCCCGACCCGCATCCCCATCATCAGATTGTCCCACGTCGCATCGGCGTTGCGCCATTTCGCCAGTTCGTCGCACCACGCGATATGATGCTCCGGCCCGCGCAGCCCGTCCGGGCTCTCGGCGGCATAGACGAACGCCTGCGCGCCCGACCCGAATTCGACCATGTTGTGCGACGGCCGGTAATGGACGGTACCATAATGCCGCCCGACCGCCAGCAACCCGGCCGGTCCCCGCACCATCACCGTTTCGACGTCGCGCCGGTTCGCCCCGACCAATGCTATCCGCAGATCGGGCCGGTCCGCCGCCTGCGCGCATACCCATTGCGCCCCGGCGCGCGTCTTGCCGAAGCCGCGACCCGCCTGGATCAACCACACCGTCCAGTCATTGTCCGCAACCGTCTGTCCGGCATGGGCATAGGCGCTCCACCGCGTCGCCAGTTCTAACCGCCGGCTGGGGGTCAGCCGCGACACGATCCGCGCCTGATCCGCATCGTTCAGGCCGATCAGCTCCTCGACCATCGGATCGCGCATCGTCATGCCTGTTTCTCACGCTGGCGGCGCAGGATGCGCAGCTGTTCCAGCAGCATCGCATCGGTTTCGGCCTGGGTCGCGCGATGCCGGACCTCGCGAACTCCGGGACCGCCGGTCCCCTTTTGCGATAGTTGATAGCGTTCGAGCAGCCGCATCGCCTGCTCGACGGTCATCGGCGCGACGATCACGTCCCCCGTATCCGTACCGCCGGTATCGCCATCCTCGAACGCAGCCACCGCCTTGCGCAGCAATTCGGCTTCCAGCCGTTCATACCCGACCAGCATTGCGTTGCGCATCTGTTCGGCGAACACCGGATCGCGGCGGCGCAGGGCGTACAGGCCGGGCTTGGTCATCCCCACCGCCGCCAACGCCGCTGCCATGTTGCAGGTAGCGGCAATCTGATCGAGAAACGCCGCACGACGCGCGTCGGTCCAGCCATGTACCACACGTCGCCGTTGCAGCGGACGGTTCGTCGCACTGCGGATCACGCTAGCTGTTGCCATATCCCCACCCCCAAGACGCCATTCGGGGCCGAAGGCGTCGCCGCCCGGCCCCGATCCGCAATTCCTCACTGTTCCTGTTTTGTGCCATATCAGCGTGACGATGTCAAGCACAATGTTCCCATTTGGTTCGTTTTACTGTAGCCATGGCGCGCAACCCCATGCGTCCCCATATCCCGGTCATCGCTGGCAGATGGTCCGTAGGCGCCAGCGACCGGGAGACGCACGCGCTTCCGCTTACGCTGTTGGGAGCGTCATCCATGGACCTCAACGATTTGCTGCACCGCCATCAGGTTGCGCTGATGCGCGCCGCCACCGCCGCCACGCCGCAGGCGCGCCAGTCGCACGACGGCACCGCACGCTGCTATGAGAACAAGATCGACACGCTGCGCACGATGCTCGGCGCGTCGGGCCGGATGGTGGCGGCATGACCGCCCCTGCGGAAACACTCGCCGAGGTGCCGGCCGAGGCACCCGCCACCAACCCGCGCAAGCCCGGCGCGATGCGCTTCCAGCGCAAATACACCACCGTCCGCCTGACCCCCGATCAGGCGAGCCGTCAGGGCCAGGTCGCCACCAGCGCCTTCCGCCGTTTCGGCGAACGCGACAAGGCGATGGCCTTTCTCAACGGCCATGACGAGGCACTGGGCGGCCGCCCGCTCGACCTTGCCATCGCCAGTGCCGAGGGGCTGGCAAGCGTCGAGGCGGCGATGGCGGAGCGGACGGGGTGAGGCGCCCAGGCTGATTTACCTCCACCGTTCGTGCTGAGTAGGGGCTGAGCGAAGTCGAAGACCCGTATCGAAGCACGGGTAGCTCGGTCCCCTGTCCCCGAACCCGTTCGCCTCTTACCCGTTCGGTTCGAGCAGCTTCGAGCTTGTCGAGAAGCGTCCGTCGAGAACGCCGTTGTTTGGGACAGCCCCATCTCCACAAGCTCGAACCAACCGGATCAGGGGACGGGGGCGGTCCTCACAACCCCGCCAACATCCCCTCCCACGCCGCGACCTCCTCGTCACGCCGCCCGACGATCCGCACCGGACCGACCGCGCCGGTCGCCGGATCGACCTCGATCTCCCCGTCCCACGTAAACGTGGCATTCCCCGCGATCGTCACCACGTCGCCGATCGCAGCGGTCGCCCGCACCATGCCGCCGCGATTGAAGACCCGCGTCTCCACGCCCCAGCCGATCCGTCCCGTCCGCGCCGCCGCCAGCGTCGACGCCGCCATCGCGCTGCCGCAGCTGTTGGTCAACCCGACGCCGCGTTCATAGGTCCGCACGAACAGCGCCGGGGCATGGCCCTTCTCGCGCAGTTCGACGAAGCTGACATTGGCCCGTGCCGGGATCAGCGCCGGCCCCGCCTCGCACCAGTCGCCCAGCGCCACCAGTTCGCCATCGTCGACCGCATCGACGAACGCCACCAGATGCGGGTTGGGCATGGCGACCGCGGTGAACTTGCGCTCGCTCGGCAACCCGGGAATCTCCGCCTCGACGAACGCCGCATCGCCGACGCTCAGGCCGACATCCCTGGGTGCCAGCGACACCGGTCCGACCTTGGTCTCGATCGTCGTCACGCCGTCCGCGATCGGCGCGACCCGCCGCGCCTCGGCATCGCTGACCTTCAACCGCACCCGCCCGGCCTCGGTCCCCGTGACCTCGAACCCCAGCCGCGCGGTACAGCGCAGGCCGTTCAGGCACGTCTCCGCCTCCGACCCGTCGGGGTTGAACATCCGCATCCCGAAAATATGCGAGCTATCCTGGGCAGTTAGCAGCAACAACCCATCCCCGCCGACATCGCCCGACCGGTCCGCCAACGCCCGCGCCACCCGCGCCCATTCCGCATCGGACAGCTCGATCCCCCGCGCATCGATCAACGGAAAATCGTTGCCCGACCCATGGCAATGCACGAACAAAAACCTCACGCCACCTTACTCCGCACTTTCGCCAGAAACCCGCGTTCCGCCTCCAGCCGCCGGGCAAAGGCCGGTCGCGCCAGCATATTGTCCAGATAGCGCGCCAGTTCCGGATGGCCCGCCGCCTCGATCGGCGCGGTCGCATGCAGCGAGCTCGCCAGCGCGCTGGTCACCGCGATATCGGCCAGCGTCAGCGCGTCGCCCACCAGATAGGCCCGCCCGGTCACCGCCTGCTCCAGATAGGCGAGGATCGCCGGCCACTGGTCGCGTTCCGCCTTGTCCGCCGCCGCCGCATCGCCCGGCACCCCGCGCAGCAACGGCCCGACCACCCGGTTGAACAGCATCGTGCGGCCCGTGGCGAAGATCACCGTATCGGCCAGCTCGTCGAACCAGATCGTCCGGCCCCGCGCCTGCGCTTCGGCGGGGATCAGCGCCGGTTCGGGGTGTTTCGCCTCCAGATAGGCGATGATCGCGCTCGAATCGGCCAGCGCGAAGTCGTCGTCGACCATCGCCGGAATCTGCCCGAACGGGCTGATCGCGCGAAACGCGGGCGTGGTATCGCCCGGCGCGGTCGGGACCAGCTCGACCGCCAGCCCCTTTTCCTCGGCAAAGACCACCGCCTTGCGGACGAAGGGCGAGATGGTCGATCCGTATATCTTCATGGGTGCGTCTCCATTGGCCCCGACAAGGGGCGACACCGGCCCCCCGCCTGTGCCACAACCGGTGGCGGTGACGATAGTCCTCCTCCTCGCGGTGATCGCGCTGTCGATCGCGCTGGCCCGGTTGCACCGGCGCGTCGCTGCGCTGGAGGCGCGGCTGGCCGATCCGGTCGTTTTGGCCGAACCGGCCGAACCACCGCCCGCGCCGCGCCGTCGCGCCCTGCCGCGCCCCAGCCTGCCGCACCCGAGCCTGCCGAGCATCGATTTCGAAACGCTGGTCGGCAGCCGCCTGCCGGTATGGATCGGCGGGCTGGCGCTGGTCGTCGGCGGCATCTTTCTCGTCCGCCTGTCGATCGAGGCGGGATGGCTGACCCCGGCAATCCGCACCGCGTTCGCCGCGCTGTTCGCGCTCGCCCTGCTGATCGGCAGCGAAGCCGCCCGCCGCCTGCCCGCTACCCGCGACGACCCGCGCATCGCGCAGGTGCTGGCGGGCGCCGGCATCGCCTCGGCCTATGCGACGCTCTATCTCGCCGCCGCGCTCTATCATCTGGTCGCGCCACTTGGTGGCTTCACGATCATGCTCGCCATCACCGCGCTCGGCCTGTTCCTGGCGCTGCGCCACGGCCCGCCGACCGCGATCATGGCGCTGATCGGCGGGTTCGCCGCACCTCTGGTCGCCGGCTACGATGTCGCCGGCATCAGCGCGCTGCTCGCCTATCTCGGCCTGTTCGTCGCCGCGTTGCTCGCCCTCGCGATCGTGCGCGGCTGGGCATGGCTGGCGGTCAGCGCGCTGGTTGCCGCCTTTGGCTGGGCGGCGCTGCTGATCGCGCTAGTCCCGCCAGACCGGCTGGCCGGGATCGGCGCGTTCCTCGTCGCGCTGGCGATCGCCGGGAGCCTCGCCGCCCCGCGCGCCGCGATCGAGCGTCGCTGGCTGCGCGCCGCCCCCCTGCTCGCCGCGCTGGTGCAGATGCTGGCGATCGCGCCGATGCTCGATTTCTCGCCGCTCGCCTGGAGCTTCTACCTGACGCTGTCGGCGGCGGCGCTGTTCCTCGCATGGCGCGACGCGACCTTGCTTCCCGCCGCGCTCGCCGCCGCGATCCTCGTCACGCTGTTGACCGGCGCGGGCATGGTGCAGGACATCGGCAACGCCACCGAAGCGATGGTCCCGCTCGCCATGCTGGTCTTCGCCGCCGCCGGTGCCGCCCTGTCGCGCCGCAGTCCCGGCTGGGCATGGGTCGCGCTGACCGGCAGCATCGGCCCGCTGCTCGCCTTGCAGCTCTGTACGCCATGGATCGCCCGTCCCATACTGTGGTTGCTGCTCGCATTGGCCGGCGCAGCACTGGCATGGCGCCACCGCGACCGCACCGCTGCGGGCGATGCCGGACTGGTCGGCGGGGTCGCCACCGTCGCGCTGGCGCTCGGCATCCTGCTCGCCACCTATCTGCCCGCGCCATGGCTGGCGCTCGCCCCGCTGGCGGCGGGCGGCGTGCTGCTCGCCGCGCTCCGTCTCGACGCGCAGGCGATCGGACGACTCGCCGCCCTGCCATGGCTGTTGCTGCTCCTCGCCGCCGCCGAACCGATCGCGCAGATCGGCATCGCGCTCGGCAAGTCTTTGGGCTTCGACGTCTTCCCCTATGCCTATCTGCCGCCCGCTATCGATGCCGCCACGCTGCTCCTGCTCCCCGGCATCGCGATACTGGCAACTTCATGGAGGGCGCCCGCCCTGTTCGGCCCGCTCCGCCGGGTGATCCTGCCCGTGCAGATCGCGCTGACCATGCTCGGCGGCTATGTTCTGCTCAAACAGCCCTTCGCCATCGCCACCCCGCCCGCCTTTCAGGCGAACGGCTTCCTCGAACGCGCGCTGCTTACCGATCTCGCGCTGCTGATCGGCGCGCTGCTGTGGCAACCGAACCGCCGCCTCGCCACCGCCTTCCTCGCCCTCGGCCTCGCGCGGCTCGTCTGGTACGATCTGCTCGGCCTCAACCCGGTGTGGATCGCGCAAGCCGTCGGCCCGCTGCCGATCCTCAACGCCGCCACCCTCCATCTTGCCTTCGCCGCCGCGCTCATCTGGCGCCTGGCCGGCTTCCCCCGCCGCAGCCTGATCGCGGCGCTGCTCACCCTCGCCGCGACCCTCGCTACCATCCGCCAGCTCGCCCATGGCAGCATCCTCACTGGCCCCGTCTCGACGCCCGAAAACTGGGGCTATTCGGCGGCGATGCTCGGCCTCGCCATCGTCTGGCTGTGGCGCGGCCTGTCGGTCGGCAGCGCCGACCTGCGCCGCTTCGGCCTCGCGCTGCTGACCCTCACCACCCTCAAAGTCTTCCTGATCGACGCCGCCGCGCTGGCAGGCGTGCTGCGCATCCTCTCCTTCATGGGGTTGGGCGCAGCGCTGATCGCGATCGGCTGGGCCTATCGGAAGTTCACCCCAACCGATAATGCGCCGCCAGCCGATCGAGCGCCAGCGTAAGCACCAGCCGCCCGGCCCGTGCCGGCCAGCCCAGCGCCTTCTCCGCCGCCGGCAGCCCTTCGTTCGCGCACACCGTCCGCCACAGTATATCCGACAGCCCCGGCCCGACCGCCGCGATTGCCGCGTCGAACCGCGCCTTGGCCGCGATCTGCCCGCCCGACGGATCGACGGCGACGCCCTTGTTCCCCCGCGGCGCCCCGTCCCAGCGCATCGTCACCTGCGGCCCCAGCGCCGCACGCTCGTAATCGCCGCGCAGCCGCTCGCCCGCATCATATTGCCGCCCGTCGACCAGCGACCGCGACCGCAGCCAGTCAAGCGGCGATTCGCGCAGATTGACCGTCACCCGCCGCCCGCCCGGCGCATCGTCGATCCGTCCCGCCGCCAGCCGCCGTTCCACCAGTTCGCGCATCCTGCATCTCCCGTTCGCCTCGACGGGCTTGTCACAGCTCGACGCTTGTAGGAAAGCGTTTGAACCAGATGGGTTTGCGAAAGGGCCATGCATGATTACCGCCATCCGCGAGGTGCGCCGCGCGCGCGGACTGACGCTGGAGGAGGTGGCGATACGCTGCGTGCCGCCCACGACCGCACAGACAATCGGCCGTCTCGAAACCGGGACGCGCACCGTGTCGGTCGGCTGGCTGAACCGCATTGCCGAGGCGCTGGCGGTCGATGCTGCCGATCTCGTCCGCCTGCCCGAACGCCCCGACCTGCCGGTGGCGGCGCTGCTCGACGCGACCGGCGCCACCGCCCCGCGCCGGGCAATGAGCGTCACCCCGCCGCGCGCCGAACCCGATCTGGTCGCGGTGATCGTGCAGAGCGCGACCGGCGACTACCGTGCCGGCGACATGGTCTGGTGCCGCCGCCTCGCACCCGCCGACTATCTGGCGGCGCTCCACCGCGACGTGCTGGCCCCCGGCCCCGCCGGTCGTTTCCTGTTCGGCCGGCTGCTGGCGTTCGACGCCGATGCGGTGTCGCTGCTGCCGACCCGCCTCGGCGCCAGCCCGGTCGGGCTGCTCGCGCCATGGATCGCGGTGGCGGAACGGCTGGTGCGGAACCTGTAACGCCGCACCCCTCCCCGACGGGCGAGGGGCACGACGACACCCGGCACAAACCCCATTTCCCCCACCCTCGACCTAAAGCGTCGTGACGCCCCCGCCTTCCCGTGTTAGCCCTTTCGTCCATGCCCTCGGCCACCGCTTCCGCCCGCGAAATCCTGACGAACCTTCACGACGTGATGGCGTCGCGAAGTCCGGCACAGTCGAAGCTCAATTCGGTCGTCCGCATCATCGCCGAGGCGCTGGATAGCGAAGTCTGCTCGATCTATCTGCTGCGCGAGGGGCTGCTCGAACTCTTCGCGACGGTCGGGCTGGCGCAGGAGGCGGTCCATGTCACCAAATTCGCGCCCGGCGAAGGGCTGGTCGGCACGATCGTCGCCAATGTCGAGACGCTGAACCTCGCCGAAGCGGCCAGCCATCCCGACTTCGCCTATCGCCCGGAAACGGGCGAGGACAAATATCACAGTTTCGCCGGGGTGCCGATCATCCGCCGCGAACGCGCGGTTGGCGTGCTGACCGTGCAGCATGCCGATCCGCGCCGCTATGCCGATGTCGAGATCGAGGCGCTGCAGACCGTCGCGATGGTGCTGTCCGAACTCATCGCCAATGCCGATCTGATCGACGCGACCGGCGGCACGTCGATCCGGCCGCAGGCGACCGGCGCAGTGCGCGTGCCGGGCTTCAAGCTGGTCGAGGGGATGGCGGCGGGCGTCGCCGTCTTCCACCAGCCGCGCATCGTCATCGAACATACGGTCGCGGAGGATGTCGAGGCGGAGCGCCACCGCGTCTATGCCGCGTTCGACAAGATGCGCGACCAGATCGAACGCATGTCGAACCAGGCCGAATTCGGCGTCGGCGGCGAACATGACGAGGTGCTCGCGACCTACAAGATGTTCGCCTATGACGAAGGCTGGGCGCGGCGGATCAACGAGGCGATCGACAGCGGCCTGACCGCCGAGGCCGCGATCGAACGCGTCCAGCAACGCACCCGGATGCGGATGCGCGAGATCAAGGATCCGTTGCTCGCCGACCGGATGCACGATCTGGAGGACCTCTCCAACCGGCTGCTGCGCATCGTGTCGGGACAGCTCGGCACCGCCGCGCAGATGGGGCTGCGGCAGGACACGATCCTGATCGCGCGCAATCTGGGGCCGGCCGAACTGCTCGAATATGACCGCCGCCGGCTGAAGGGGGTCGTGCTGGAGGAAGGGTCGCTGACCGCCCATGTCGTCATCGTCGCGCGGGCGATGGGCGTGCCGGTGCTCGGCCGCGTCCGCGATATCAAGCGCCAGATCGCCGAGGGCGACCGGCTGCTGCTCAACTCGGTCGAGGATCTGCTCATCCTCCGCCCCACCCCGGCGATGGAGGAAGCGTTCGAGGCCAAGCTGGCGCTGACCCAGAAGCGCCGCGCCGCCTTCGCCGCGATGAAGGGCGAGCCGCCGGTGACCCGCGACGGTCACCGCGTCACGATGATGGTCAATGCCGGCCTGCGCGACGACGTGGCCGCGCTCGACCTGACCGGCGCAGACGGCATTGGCCTGTTCCGCACCGAATTCCAGTTCCTCGTGTCGGCGACGCTGCCGCAGCGCGAACGTCAGCAGCGCCTGTATCGCGACGTGCTCGACGTGGCGGGCGACCGTCCGGTCGTGTTCCGCACCGTCGATATCGGCGGCGACAAGGCGTTGCCCTATCTCGACCATGCCGAGGGGCATGACGAGGAAAATCCGGCGATGGGCTGGCGCGCGCTACGCCTCGCGCTGGGCCGCGAGGGGCTGATGAAGGCACAGGCCCGCGCGTTGATCGAGGCCGCCTCGGGCCGGACGCTCAACGTCATGTTCCCGATGGTCAGCGAACCCTGGGAATTCGAGGAAGCCCGCGGCATTTTCGAGGCGCAGCGCGAATGGCTGCGCGGGCGCGGCAAGTCGCTGCCGACCGACATCCGCTATGGCGCGATGCTGGAGGTGCCCGCGCTCGCCGACGTGCTCGATTTCCTGTGGCCGCAACTCGACTTCCTGTCGATCGGCACCAACGACCTGACGCAGTTCCTGTTCGCCGCCGACCGCGCCGACCCGCGCCTCGCCATGCGCTACGACTGGCTGTCGCCTGCGATCCTGCGCTTCCTGCGCCGGGTTACGAAGGCCGCACACGAAGCGGGCAAGCCCGTCGCGGTCTGCGGTGAAATGGGCGGACGGCCGTTGGAAGCGATGGCGCTGATCGCACTCGGCATCGACCGCCTGTCGATCACTCCGGCGGCGGTCGGCCCGGTGAAAGCGATGATCCGCTCGCTCGACCGGCAGGCGGCGATGGCCGAAATCGACCGGTTGCTGGCAAGCCCCGCTAGAACCCTCCGCCCCGCGCTGGAGGAATGGGCCAGAACCAACGGCGTGGAACTAAGCTAATTCCTCCCCGCTCGCGGGGAGGGGGACCACCGCAAAGCGGTGGTGGAGGGGGGTGTCCGCATACGGAAACCGTTGCGTTACGCTGCCAACCCCCTCCACCATCGCCTTCGGCGACGGTCCCCCTCCCCGTCCCGGGGAGGATTTGCGTCCCGATCCCCTCCTCCACCCCAATTCCCCGCCACCTCCCCGCTCCGGCGTTGACAGGCGCTGCCCGCTGGCCGAAACCCCTCCGCGACCGGGGGCGGGCAGCAGCGGGTAAGAAGGACAGTGATGATGGACGGCGACGGCACCACGGGCACGCCACGGACGGCGGGCATGATGCTGCGCTCCGCACGCGAGGCGCAGGGCCTGACCCTGTCCGATATCGCGCAGCGCACCCGCATCCCGCTCCGCCACCTCGAAGCGGTCGAGGACAGCAAGTTCCAGGCGCTGCCCTCCACCACCTATGCGATGGGCTTCGGTCGCGCCTATGCCCGCGCGGTGGGCGTGGACGAGACCGAGGTCGCCCGCGCGCTGCGCGCCGAACTTGCCGCCAACTACCAGCGGCCCGAGCCTTTACAGGACCTTGAGCCGATCGATGCGCGCCGCGGTCCGTCGGGCGGGCTGGTCGCCGCCGCCGCCGCGATTGCGATCGTGGTGCTACTGATCGTCGGCGTGTTCTTCGGTACCTCGCTGTTCCGGCAGGACGAACCGGCCGCCCCGGCCGCGACCGTCGCCGGCGATCTCGGCATGCTGCCCGCCGCCACCCCGACCGCAGCTCCGGGCGGCGCCAGCGTGCCGGTCGCAGCACCTGCCAGCGGCGGACAGGTGACGCTGACCGCCACCGGTCCGGTCTGGGTCCGCATCTTCGACGATTCGGGGACGCTGGTGAACAAGGAGATGGCGGCGAACGAGCGCTACGACGTGCCGGAAACCGCGAAGAATCCGCAGATCCGCACCGGACGCCCCGATTTGCTGACCGTCACGCTCAACGGATCGAACGTGCCGCCGCTCGGCACCGCCGAACGCGCGATTACCGCCGGGATCAGCGCCGACGCGATCCGCAACCGCGCCACGCCCACCCCGACCCCCAGCCCGGCGGGTTAAGCGTGGTGACAGGCGGCATGCGCCATATCCCTGTTTTGTCCGCCTCGAAGGGGCCTTCCATGCGTACTTCCATCGGCCTGCCGCTCATGGCGCTCGGCCTGCTCCTCGCCCTGCCCGCCGCCGCCCAGGATCAGGGCGCGCTCGACGGTCGCGTCAACAAGCTGGAGCGCGAGATGCGCGCCGTGCAGCGGAAGGTCTTTCCCGGCGGCGCCCCCAATCAGGTCGAGCCGCAGATCACCGCGCCGACCCAGCCGACCGAGATCCCCGGCACGCCGTCGAGCGGTCCGCTCGCCACGCTGACCGCGCGCGTCGACGCGCTCGAATCGCAGCAACAGTCGCTGACCGGCCAGCTCGAACAGGTCCAGTACAAGCAGCGCCAGCTCGAAGAGGCGTTCGCCGCCTACAAGGCCGCGACCGACGCGCGTCTCAAGACGATCGAGGCGGGCGCCCTGCCCCCCGCCACGCCCGGCGCGGTCGCCGCCTCGGGCGACACCAGCACCGACGCGCCGCCGCCGGCTACGCGCGGCCCCGGCAATGGTAACGGCACGCTCGGCGCTCCCGCCGCGACGCCCGCCGACCCGGCCCGCGCCGCACGCGTCAACGCGATCGAAAAACCCTCGACCGGCGACGCGGCCGAGGACGGCTATACCTATGGCTATCGCCTGTGGAACGCGAAGCTCTATCCCGAAGCGATCGCCGCGCTCCGCCCGGTCGTCCAGCAATATCCCAAGCACCGCCGCGCCAGCTTCGCCCAGAACCTGATCGGCCGCGCCTATCTCGACGACGGCAAACCCAGCCTCGCCAGCCGCGAATTCTACGATAATTACAAGAACCTGCCCGACGGAGAACGTGCGCCGGACAGCCTGTTCTACCTCGCCGACGCGCTGACGAAGCTGAAGAAGAGCAAGGAAGCCTGCGACGTCTATGGCGAGCTGACCGATGTCTATGGCGACAAGATTTCGGCAACGATGAAGGCCGATGTGGCGAAGGGGCGTACGGCGAATAAGTGCGCGTGAGGGCACCTGACCCACACCGTTCATGCTGAGTGGGGACTGAGCTTGTCGAAGGCCCGTATCGAAGCACCAACAGCAGTCCTTCGATACGCTGTTTCGACAGGTTCGACCGCTACGCAGGACGAACGGCGTATGTTTGCGCGCAGGCGATCCGACCAGATTGGGTGCGTCGTCGTTGCCGCGATGACCTCCCCCCACCCAACCCGTTCGGTTCGAGCAGCTTCGAGCGAAGTCGAGAAGCGTCCGTCGAGAACGGGTCATTTGTGGCACCCCCTTCTCGACTACGATTCTCGACAGGCTCGAAGCGAACGGGGAAGGACCGGAAAACGGATCGTAAGCACGGCGCGACCCCGCCCAACCACACGCCCCCACGTCCCCTGATGACCCTCCCCCCCGAAGCCGTCACCCGCTTCACCACCGACCTCCGCGCGCTCGCGCCCATGCCGACCCCCGCCACCCCGCTCGCGCTCGCCGTCTCCGGCGGCCCGGACTCGATGGCGATGCTCGCCCTCGCCGCCGCCGCCTTCCCGAACGCGGTCATCGCCGCCACCGTCGACCACCGCCTGCGCCCCGCCTCAGCGCACGAAGCCGCGATGGTCGCCGGCTGGTGCCACGGCAACTACATCCCCCACACTATCCTAACCCCCCCGCACCCACCCGCCGGCGCCAGCGTCCAGGCACAGGCCCGCCACCTCCGCTATGCGCTCCTCGCCGACTGGGCGCTCGGCGCGAGCGCAATCGCCCTCGCCACCGCGCACCATGCCGACGATCAGGCCGAAACCTTCCTGATGCGCGCTGCCCGCGGCTCCGGCCCCGCCGGTCTCGCCGGCATCCGCCCGCGCTGGGAGTTCCGCGCCGATCGCTGGGCGGCGGCAATGCCCCAACGGGAACCGTACCCCCGCGCAGGCGGGGGTCCAGAGCTGCAGGACGCGACTGCCGAGACGGGAGACCTTGGCTCTCCGCCTCCGCAGGGACACACCGGTGGCACTGCGGGACGCCTCCCCATCGTCCGCCCGCTCCTGAACTGGCGCCGCGCCGAGCTGCGCACCCTCGCCGCCGGCCTCCCCTTCATCGACGACCCGTCGAACACCGACCCCCGCCACGACCGCACCCACGCCCGCGCCCTGCTCGCCACCGGCCAGCTCGACCCGCTCGCCCTCGCCGCCGCTGCCACCCATTGCCGCGAGGTCGATGCGGCGCTCGACGATATCGTCGACCAACGCTGGCGCACCCACCGCACGTCGGACGACGCGGCAACCCGCATCGACGTCACCGACTGTTCACGCGAACTCCGCCGCCGCCTCGCCCGCCGCGCGATCGGCGAGGCCCGCGCGACTCATCACGTCACCGAAGGCCGCTGGTCCGACGCGACCAACATCGAATCGCTGCTCGACGCCCTCGAGTCCGGAAAATCCGCAACCC
This sequence comes from Sphingomonas sp. BL-S-05, assembly GCF_055521695.1. NCBI lineage: Bacteria > Pseudomonadati > Pseudomonadota > Alphaproteobacteria > Sphingomonadales > Sphingomonadaceae > Sphingomonas > Sphingomonas sp. BL-S-05. The sequence goes on from NZ_CM145499.1 coordinate 2,924,817, forward strand.
AGGCCGGCATCCTCGTTACGCCCAGACGCCAAATCTGGCGGTTTTCACCCGCTCCGGCGCGTCGATCAGTCTGATCGACGTTGTTCCATTGTCATTAACCTTCACTAGCCTATCTTGTGGTTACTGAGAGGTAGCACGTCCGCATGAACGACAACGACAAGCAGAACGGCCCCGACAATAACGGCGGCAGCAATCCGTGGATGAAGAGCCTGTTGATCTGGGTCGGCATCCTCGTGTCGCTGGCGATCTTCGTCCAGCTGTTCAACGGCCCGTCGACGCAGAATCAGGGTCAGGTGATCCCCTATTCGACCTTCCTGAACAAGGTCGACGAAGGGTCGGTCCGCGACGTCAACATCGCGACCAGCACCATCACCGGCACCTATACCAATGACGACAAGTTCCGCACCAACGCGCTGAACGATCCCAATCTGATCGAACGGCTGCGCGCGAAGAACGTCGTCATGAACGCGCGTCCCGATGAAGGGCCGAATATCTGGCTGGTCATGCTCTACCAGTCGCTGCCCTTCCTGCTGTTCCTCGGCATCGCCTTCTTCGTCCTGCGCCAGATGCAGAAGGGCGGCGGCGGCGGCGGCGCGATGGGCTTCGGCAAGTCGCGCGCGCGGATGCTGACGCAGAAGGAAGGCAAGGTCACCTTCGACGATGTCGCCGGCATCGACGAGGCGCGCGCCGAGCTGACCGAGATCGTCGACTTCCTCAAGGACCCGACCAAGTTCGCTCGCCTCGGCGGCAAGATCCCGAAGGGCGCACTGCTGGTCGGTTCGCCCGGTACCGGCAAGACGCTGCTCGCCCGCGCCATTGCGGGGGAAGCCGGCGTGCCGTTCTTCACCATCTCCGGCTCGGATTTCGTCGAGATGTTCGTCGGCGTCGGCGCCAGCCGCGTCCGCGATATGTTCGAACAGGCCAAGAAGTCGGCCCCCTGCATCGTCTTCATCGACGAAATCGACGCGGTCGGCCGCCATCGTGGCGCGGGTCTGGGCAACGGCAATGACGAACGCGAACAGACGCTGAACCAGCTGCTGGTCGAAATGGACGGGTTCGAGGCGAACGAGGGCATCATCATCGTCGCCGCGACCAACCGCCCCGACGTGCTCGATCCCGCACTGCTGCGTCCGGGCCGCTTCGATCGTCAGGTCGTGGTGCCGCGCCCCGATATCGAGGGTCGGATCAAGATCCTGCAGGTCCATATGAAGAAGGTGCCGCTGGCACCCGATGTCGATCCGCGCGTCATCGCGCGCGGTACGCCCGGCTTCTCGGGTGCCGATCTCGCCAACCTCGTCAACGAAGCCGCGCTGATGGCGGCGCGCAAGGGCAAGCGGCTGGTCGCCAACTCGGAATTCGAGGAAGCGAAGGACAAGGTCATGATGGGTGCCGAACGGCGCTCGATGGTCATGACCGACGATGAAAAGCGCATGACCGCCTATCACGAAGCCGGCCACGCCATCGTCTCGCTCCACGAGCCGGCCTCGGACCCGATCCACAAGGCGACGATCATCCCGCGCGGCCGTGCGCTGGGCATGGTCATGCGTCTGCCGGAACGCGACTCGTACAGCTATCACCGCGACAAGATGTACGCGAACCTCTCGGTCGCGATGGGCGGTCGCATCGCCGAGGAAATCATCTTCGGTTACGACAAGGTGTCGTCGGGTGCCTCGGGCGACATTCAGCAGGCGACTAGTCTCGCCCGCGACATGGTCACCCGCTGGGGCATGTCCGATGCGGTCGGCCCGGTCGAATATGCCGAACCGCAGGGCGAAAGCTTCCTCGGCTATTCGTCCTCGGCGCCGGCACGCATGTCGAACAAGACCGCCGAACTGATCGACAGCGAGATCAAGCGCATCGTCGAAGGTGGTCTGGACCGCGCCCGCAAGCTGCTGACCGATCATGTCGATCAGCTCCACCTGCTGGCCGGCGCGCTGCTCGAATATGAAACGCTGTCGGGCGACGAGATCAAGCGCCTGATCGCAGGCGAGGATATCGGCCGCGACGAAGGGACGCCTACCGCCCCGCTGGCGGCTGGCGGCACGTCGATCCCCAAGACCCGCCGCCCGCGCGGCCCCTTCGGATCGCCGACCCCGCAGGGCGCCTGAGCCTTCGAGTGTCAACTTATGCCGCGGCGTCGCCCCTGTAACAGGGTCGGCGCCGCTGCTGTTTGATGCTCGCTGCGTGGCAACTTCGTAACCTTCGAAACAGTCCGTATTGACTTCATGCTCGCACCGCCGGACGATGAAACATCATCTCCCCCGGAGCCCGTATCGATGCGTATCCGCCCGCTGCTTCTCGCCTGCACCCTCGCGCTCGGCGCCACCTCGCTTGCGGCACAGACTGCCGCCCCCGGCCCCGATATCTGGCCGCCAAAGGGCGATATCCCGGCCAATTTCGTCCCGCCGACCGACAAATATGACTATGTGAAGCGCGAAGTGATGATCCCGATGCGCGACGGGGTGAAGCTGCACACGGTCATCATGATCCCGAAGGGCGCGGTCAACGCCCCGATCCTGCTGACCCGCACCCCCTATAACGCGTCGGGCCGCGTCGCCCGTGCCGACAGCACCAGCTATGTCGCCACACTGCCGCAGGGCGACGAGGTGTTCACCCGCGCCGGCTATATCCGCGTGTTCCAGGACATTCGCGGCAAATACGGGTCGGAGGGCGAATATGTCGTCACCCGCCCGGTCCGCGGGCCACTCAACCCGACGAACGTCGACCACGTCACCGACGCCTATGACACGATCGACTGGCTGGTGAATAAGGCGAACCTGCCCGAAAGCAACGGCCGCGTCGGCATGCTGGGATCGTCCTATGAGGGCTTCACCGTCGTCATGGCGCTGCTGAACCCGCATCCGGCCTTGAAGGTCGCCGCCCCCGAAAGCCCGATGATCGACGGCTGGATGGGCGACGACTGGTTCCATTACGGCGCGTTCCGCCTCGCCAATATCGGCTGGATCGGCAGCCAGACGGGCTACAAGGGCGCGGGCGCCGCGCCGCCCTCCACCACCTATGACGATTACGACCAGTTCCGCAACGTCGGCTCGGCCAATGACTGGGCGAAGGCGTCGGGCTATGCCCAGCTTCCCTTCTGGCAGCGTTTCGTCGCCCACCCTGCCTACGACGGCTATTGGGAGGGGCAGGCGCTCGACAAGCTGATCGCCGCCAATCCCTCGAACGTGCCGACCATGTGGGAACAGGGGCTGTGGGATCAGGAGGACATGTACGGCGCGATCACCGCATGGGAGGCGCTGAAGGCGAAGGGCAAGGGCGGCAACAATTTCCTCGTCATGGGGCCCTGGCGGCACAGCGGCGCGAATTACGACGGCTCGACGCTCGGCGACCTGAAGTTCAACGGCGATACCGCGCTGCAATGGCGCGAGAATTATCTGTTCCCGTTCTTCGACCAATATCTGCGCGACGGCCGCCCCGCCTTCACCCCGCCACAGGCACTGATCTACAATACCGGGGAGAATCATTGGGACGAACTGCCCCAGTGGCCGCTGTCGTGCGAGAAGGGATGCACCGCGCCGCTGAAGCCCATCTATCTCGGCGCCGACGGTGATCTTGGCTTCACAACTGCCAAGGCCGGCGGCGACGCCTATGTCTCCGACCCCGCCAAGCCGGTCCCGCACCTGTCGCGCCCGGTCAATTTCGACGACGGCCGGTGGAAGGCATGGCTGGTCAGCGACCAGCGCCATGCCGATGGCCGCACCGACGTCATGACCTACCAGACCCCGGTCCTGACCCAGCCGGTCAAGGTCGCCGGCGCGCCGATCGCCGACATCTTTGCGAAGACGACCGGCACCGACGGCGATTTCGTGGTGAAGGTCATCGACGTCTATCCCGACGTCGTGCCCGGCCAGCCGGCGATGGGCGGCTATCAGCTCCCCATCAGCCTCGACATCTTCCGCGGCCGCTACCGCAACGACTTCGCCAAGCCCTCGGCGATCCCGGCGAACAAGACGCAGCGCTACCGCTTCCGCCTGCCGACGGTGAACCATGTGTTCCAGCCGGGCCACCGCATAATGGTGCAGGTCCAGTCGTCGCTGTTCCCGCTCTACGACCGCAACCCGCAAACCTATGTCCCGAACATCTTCACCGCGCCCAAGGACGCGTACAAGAAGGCGACGGTGACGATCGAACGCGGCGGCGACAGCCCTAGCGCGGTGTGGCTGCCGGTGGTGGAGGGGAAATAGGGGCGGGGATCGGGCACGCCCCCGACCCCGACGTCACCCCAGCGCAGGCTGGAATCTCTTGAAGGGGGGCGATCCGCCAACCAACAGCGAGACCCCAGCCTGCGCTGGGGTGACGTTCGTGGTGAGTAGGTGTGCGTGCCCCCTACCCGTGGTTCCGCCCGAAATCCTCACGGGCATCGTCTTGCCCCTGCTCGACGATCGACCGCCGGATCGCGCGCGTCCGGGTGAACAGGTCGAACAATTCGTCGCCATTGCCCCAGCGGATCGCACGTTGCAGCGCGAAGAGATCCTCGGAAAAGCGCTGCAACATCGACAGCACCGCGTCCTTGTTGGCCAGGAACACGTCACGCCACATCGTCGGATCCGACGCGGCGATGCGGGTGAAGTCGCGAAATCCCCCGGCCGAATATTTAATGACCTCGCTCTGCGTCACCGCCTCCAGGTCGGACGCGGTACCGACGATGGTATAGGCGATCAGATGCGGCAAATGGCTGGTCACCGCCAGCACCAGGTCGTGATGCTGCGCGTCCATCGTATCGATATCCGCACCCAGCCGCCGCCAGAACTCAGCCACTCGCTCGACCGCCGCCGGATCGGCATCGGCCGCCGGGGTCAGGATGCACCACCGCCCCTTGAACAGCGTGGCGAAGCCCGCGTCCGGCCCGCTGCGCTCGGTCCCCGCCACCGGATGCGCCGGTACCACCGTCACGCCCGGCAACGCCTCGGCAAAGGCGGCGGCGACGCCCGCCTTGCTCGACCCGACATCGCTGACGATCACGCCGACCGGCAGATCGTCGGCGATCTCGGCTGCGACCGCGCCGATCGCGCCCACCGGCACGCACAGGATGACCAGATCGGCATCGATCACCGCCGCCCCGGCATGGTCGGTACAATCGTCGACCAGCCCCAGCGCGCGGACCTGCTCGCGCGCCTCGGCCGAGGCGTCATGCCCGGTCAGCCGCACCGTCGGCATCTCGGCACGCACCGCCCGCGCGATCGACGATCCGATCAGCCCCAGCCCGATGATGGCGACGCGGGAAAAGGGCAGCATCAGCCGCCCACGATCTCGCGCAGCGCGGCGGCGATGCCGCGCACCTCCGCCTCGGTGCCGATCGAGATGCGCAGGCCGTTGGCCAGCCCCTGTCCCGGCAGCCAGCGGACGATATAGCCCTTGTCCATCAGCGCCTGATAGGCATCGCCCGCGCTGACCGGCCCTTCGAACAGCACCAGCACGAAATTCGCCTTGGACGGCACGGCGCGCAGGCCCGCATTGCCCATCGCCGCGATCTCGCCCTCGAACCAGGTCCGCCACTGGCGGTTATGTTCGCGGCTCGCCTCGACGAAGCCCTTGTCGCGGATCGCGGCGATCGCCGCCTGCTGTCCGGCGGTGGTGACGTTGAACGGCGCGCGGATGCGGTGCATCGCATCGATCGCCTCCGCCGATCCATAGCCCCAGCCGATCCGTTCGGCGGCAAGCCCGTGGATCTTCGAGAAGGTCCGCGTGACCAGCACGTTGGGCTGGGTCTTGGCAAGTTCGAGGCCGTGATCGTCCTCTGCGGGATCGAGATATTCGGCATAGGCCTGATCGAGCACCAGCAGCACGTCCGACGGCAATCCGGCATGCAACCGCGCGATTTCGACACGCGGCGCATAGGTGCCGGTCGGATTGTTCGGATTGGCGACGAACACGACCCGCGTCCGATCGGTCACGCAGGCCAGGATCGCGTCGACATCGGTCGCATAGTCCTTGTCCGGCGCGATCACCGGCGTCGCCCCGACCCGCCGCGCCGCGATCTCATACACCGCAAAGCCATAGCGAACGAAGATCACCTCATCGCCCAGCCCGGCATAAGCGCCGGCGGCCAGATGCAGCACCTCGTCCGATCCGGTGCCATAGATGATCCGTGCCGGGTCCAGCCCATGCGCCTGCCCGATCGCGACGCGCAAATCGGCGGCACCGGCATCGGGATAGCGTTCGAGGCTCCGATCGGCGGTCGCGAAGGCGGCGCGGGCATGCGGCGAGGTACCGAGCGGATTCTCGTTCGACGACAGCTTCGCCACCTGCCGCCCGTCATCGGTCTTCGACCGGCCGGGGACATAGGGAGCGATGTCGAGGATCCAGGGCTTGGGAGCGGGCGCGTTCATGGGTCCGCGCAGTGGCAAATGCCGCCGCCGAACGCAAGGCGTAGCCCGGCGATCAGCGGTCGTTGCGCGACCCTTACAGTCCCGAGGCGAAACTCAGTTCGAGTTCCTTGGCATTGGCCGGCACGTCGAGCGCGGCGCTGTTGAAACTCAGCGCTCCGCTCGGCCCGATCACGCGGGTCTGCGGCTTGATCGTCCAGCTATAGACGCTGCGATCCTGATCGTCCTTCAGCACCGCGCGGATATCGGGAATGCGCTGGCGGCTGCCGGTCTCGTTGATGATCTTGCCCGATACCGCAAACAATTCGTTGCCGCTCGACAACAGCCGCCGCTCGGGCGTGTTGATCGCGAATTTCAGCGCATTGTCGGCGTTGGCCGCGATCGGCAGGCCTAGCTGTTCGGCAATGCCCGGCGTTCCGGTGTAGAGGATCGCGCCCGTCGCGGCGAGCATCGCGACGCCGGCGGCGACCGCCATCGCGGTGCGGCGGCGCGCGGGATTGCGGCGCGGGACGAAGGGCGGCTGATGGGCGAAGGCGCTGAACGTCTCGCCGCGCTCGACGCGTTCGGCATCGGGGTCGACATAGCGGCGCGCCGGTTCGGCACTGCGCGCGCGGAGCGGACGCGGCACGTCGGCGGCATAGGCCGATTCGGCAAAGGCCGGGGCGGCGGCGGGCGCATAATCGCTGGCCGACGCGGCGCGGGCGATCTCGGGCGCGGCATCGGCAACCACCGGCTGCGGCACGCGGACCGGTTCAGCGGGCGGTGGGGTTTCGGGCATGCCATGGCCCAGATCGACCATCGCCGGCGGCTGGAACCAGCTATGCCGGCATCCCGCGCAACGGACCGTGCGCCCGGCCGGTCCGATCGCCGAATCGGCGACCAGATAGCGCATATGGCATTGCGTACATTCGAGGATCATCGCGTCCCCTGCCCCCTGCATGAGCCGCGCCACGCCACCGTTGATGCGGAGCGAACCGGGCGCGGCTTGAAATCGAACGCTGAATCTACGCAGCAGACGCCATCCGGGCAAGGCGCGATGTTGCCCGGCTTGAGACAAACGCCCCCATGTGCGATTGGCGTGGGTCACCGGCGGAATCCAAGGGCGCACGTGGCCAGTATCGTTCAGTTCGAGAATGTCGGCCTTCGCTATGGTCACGGGCCGGAAACGCTGAGCGACCTCAGCTTCACGCTCCGCGAAGGCACGTTCCATTTCCTGCTCGGCGCGTCGGGCGCGGGCAAGACCTCGCTGCTGCGCCTGCTCTATCTTGCGCAGCGGCCCAGCCGCGGCGTGATCCGCCTTTTCGGGGAGGATATGGTGCTGTCGCCACGCGAACGCCTGCCGGGGTTCCGGCGGCGGATCGGCGTGGTGTTCCAGGATTTCCGGCTGGTCCCGCATCTGTCCGCCCGCGACAATATCGCGCTGCCGCTGCGCGTCGCCGGCATGCCCGAAGAGGAACTGGCCGGGCCGGTCGCGGAGATGCTGGCATGGGTCGGTCTGACCGACCGCGCCGATGCCCGTCCGCCGACGCTGTCGGGCGGTGAGCAGCAGCGGGTCGCCATCGCCCGCGCGGTCATCACCCGCCCCGAAATCCTCGTCGCCGACGAACCGACCGGCAACGTCGACCCCATCATGGCCGAACGCCTGCTCAAGCTGTTCGCCTCGCTCAACCGGCTCGGCACGACCGTCGTCATGGCGACCCACGACCATCACCTGCTCCACCGCGTCCCCGACGCACTGGTCATGGAGCTGGATGGCGGCCGGCTGCTCGACCCCGTGGTTGCGGCATGATCGGGCGCGCGGCGGTGCAGCCGCTGCTCGACGACCGGCAGGGGCGGCGGGCGATGGTGTGGATCATGGCGATCATGATCTTCCTGACGACCCTGAGTGCGGCGCTCGGCCTGTCGACACGCGGGGCGGGCCGCGCAATCGACCGGCAACTGGCGGCGCGGCTGACGGTACAGGTGATCGAGGGCGACGCCACGCGGCGCGACGCGGTCACCGCCGCGCTGCTCGGCCGATTGCGCGCCTCGGCCGACGTCGCGCGCGCGAACGAGGTCGACCGTGCCCGCCTCGCCGAACTGCTCGAACCATGGCTGGGCGAGGCCGGGCTCGACGCCGACCTGCCGATGCCGGCGATGGTCGATGTCGACCTGCGCAGCGGTGACGACGCGACGGTGAAGCGGGTCGAGGCGTTGGCAAAGGCCGCCGGCGACGGCATCCGCGTGGATCGCCATGCGACCTGGCTGGCGCCGGTCCGCGCCTTCGTCGCCGCGCTCGGCTGGACCGCGCTGGGGCTGGTGCTGGTGATGGCCAGCGCGACGGCGGCAGTCGTGCTGCTGGTGGCACGGGCGGGGCTTGATACGCACCGCGGGACAATCGACATCCTGCACATGCTGGGTTCGACGGATCTTCAGATCGCGCGCCTGTTCCAGCGGCGCATCGGGCAGGATACGCTGACCGGCGGGCTGATCGGCGCGCTGGCCGGCGGTCTGCTGGTGGTGCTGCTCGGCCAGCGTATGGCATCGCTCGATTCACAATTGGCCGATGGCGTCTCGCTGCGACCGCTCGACTGGCTGTTGATCGCGCTGCTGCCCGTCGCCTTCACCCTGCTCGCCATGTTCGCGGCGCGGATCGCGGTGTTGCGGCGGCTGGCACGGGTGTTGTGATGGGGCGCATCCTTTCGGTCCTGCTGCTGCTCTACGCGCTCGGCTTCGCGCTGTTCGCGGTGACCCTGCCGCAACCCGTTGTCCTGACCCAGCGGACCGATGGCGTCGTCGTGCCCACCGGCGGGTCGGGCCGGATCGATCGCGGCCTCGCGGTGCTGGAAGCGGGACAGGCGCGGCGGATGCTGATCACCGGCGTCGATCCCGATGTCCGCCCGCGCGAACTGGCCGCCGCGATCGGGGCACCGCGCGCGCTGTTCCGCTGCTGCGTCGATCTGGGCAAGGAGGCGGTCGACACCCGCTCCAACGCCGACGAGACCGCCGAATGGGTGCGGCGCAACCGCTATCGCTCGATCCGGCTAGTGACCTCGAACTGGCATATGGCGCGTGCGACGATGGAACTGCGTCATGCGCTGGGCAATTCAGTCGAGATCGTCCCCGATCCGGTGACCGGCCACCCGGGCTTCGCGCTGCTGTTCGGCGAATATAACAAATATGTCGTGCGGGGGATCGTGATGCGACTGGGGATCGACCTGTGATCGCGTGGGTCCGCACCTGGCTGTTCCGCATCCTGTTCTACGGCGCGTCGGTGCCGATCGTGCTCAGCGCGCCGCTATCGGCCGCGGTCAGTCGCGATGCGATGCACACCCACGCCCATGTCTGGATCCGCGTGCACCGCTTCCTCGCGCGCTGGATATTGGGCGTGCGGGTCCGCGTCGAAGGGGTACGCCCGCCCGGCACCTATCTGTTCGCGGTCAAGCATCAGGCAATGTTCGAAACGCTCGAGATGGCCGAACTGATCGACGGCCCGCTGATCGTCATGAAGCGCGAGCTGATCGACATGCCCTTCTGGGGCCGCACCGCCCGCGCCTATGGCGCGATCGGCGTCGACCGCGATGCGTCGTCCAAGGCGCTGCGCCAGATGCTGAAGGAAGCCGCCGCCGCGCGGAAGGAAAACCGATCGGTCCTGATCTTCCCCGAAGGAACACGCGTCCCCGTCGGCGAAGCCCCGCCGCTGCGCTCGGGCTTTGCCGGCCTGTACAAGGCGCTGAACCTGCCGGTGATCCCGGTCGCGCTCGACAGCGGCCACTGCATGCCGCGCAAGGGGCCGAGCCGGCCGGGGGTCATCACGATCCGCCTGCTCGACCCGATCCCGCCGGGCCTGCCGCGCGAGGAGATCGAGGCGCGGGTCCATGCCGCGATCAACGCGCTGGAACCAGCGGCGGGGGGCGTGGCGGTAAAGTGAGTGCTTAGGCGGTCAGCGGCTGGCCCCTTTCAACTCCAACAGACAATCTCGCATACGCTCGCGCTTCAGGATGGCGTAGCGCGCGTCTTTCGTTCTGATGTCATCGTCGTCCGCCCAGTGACTCAACTCTCGCCATGCGGTCCGCTCAACGGGATGGAGGACAAACGGGTCAGGTACGGCAACATCGAGTTCCGCGTTATCGATGTCGCCGCCATTTGCGACCCGCGTGAGTGCCTCAATAAGAAAGCGGCGAAGGTCGTACATGTCGCCATCCTGCCATCACCCTGCTGCCTTTGCCACCTTCCGATACGCATGCAACAACGGCTCGGTATAGCCATTGGGCTGCTCCAACCCCTCGAACACCAACGCCCGCGCCGCCGCCAGCGCGACGCCGCCCGCGAGCGGCCGATACGCCGGATCGCCCGCATTCTGCGCATCGACCTTGACCGCCATCCGATCGAACGCCGCATCGACGTCGGCTGCCGTGCAAACGCCATGCAGCAGCCAGTTGGCGATATGCTGCGACGAGATGCGTAGCGTCGCGCGGTCCTCCATCAACCCGACGTCATGGATATCGGGCACCTTCGAACAGCCGATGCCCTGATCGACCCAGCGCACGACATAGCCGAGGATCCCCTGCGCATTATTGTCGAGTTCACGCGCGACCTCGTCCGCAACCCAATTGCGCCCGGTCGCCAACGGCAGGGTCAGCAACTGTGCCAGCGGCGCGACCGGTTCGCTCACCCGCGCCGTCTGTCGCTGCGCAACATCCACGCCATGATAATGCAGCGCGTGCAGCGTCGCGGCGGTCGGCGACGGCACCCATGCGGTACTCGCCCCGCTCATCGGGTGCGCGATCTTCTGTGCCAGCATGTCAGCCATCCGGTCGGGCGCTGCCCACATGCCCTTGCCGATCTGTGCCCGCCCGCCAAGGCCGCAGGCAAGGCCGATCTGGACGTTGCGATCCTCATAGGCCGCGATCCATGCCGCCCCCTTCATTTCGCCCTTCGGGATCATCGCCCCGGCATGCATCGCGCTGTGCAGTTCGTCGCCGGTGCGGTCGAGAAAGCCGGTATTGATGAACACGATCCGGTGGCGGACTTCATGGATGCACGCCGCCAGATTGGCGGAGGTGCGCCGTTCCTCGTCCATCACCCCGACCTTGATCGTGTGGCGGGGAAGGATCAGCAGATCCTCGACCGCGTCGAACAGCCGGTCGGTGAAGGCGACCTCCTCCGGCCCATGCTGCTTGGGCTTGACGATATAGATCGATCCGGTCCGGCTGTTGGCGCGCGGACCGTTCACGTCGTGCAGCGCGATCAGGCTGGTGACGATCGCGTCGAGTATGCCTTCGGGGGCCTCGCTGCCGTCGGCCAGCAGCAGCGCGGGCGTCGTCATCAGATGGCCGACATTACGGACGAACAACAGCGATCGCCCCGGCAGCACCAGTTCCCCGCCATCGCTGCCGACATAGCGGCGATCGGCGGCGAGGGTTCGGGTAACCGTCCGTCCGCCCTTGGCGAAGCTCGCCGACAGATCGCCCTGCATCAGCCCCAGCCAATTGGCATAGGCGGCGACCTTGTCCTCGGCATCGACCGCCGCGACCGAATCCTCCAGATCGCAGATCGTGGTCAGCGCCGATTCGAGCAGGATATCGGCCAGCCCCGACGGATCGGTGCGGCCGATCGCGTGGTCGCGATCGATGACCAGTTCGATGTGCAGCTCGTGATGGCGCAGCAGCAGATGGTCGCCTGCCCGGCCGACCAATTGCGCCGGATCGGCCAGTTGCGGCGCGTCTCCAGCCCAGTCGCGCCAGCTTCCCTCCGCCAGCGGCACCGCTTCGTCCAGAAACGCCTTCGCCCGCTCGATCACTGCCGCCCCGCGTACCGCGTCATAGCCGCCGGGCGCCGCCGTACCGGGGATCGCATCGGTCCCGTACAGCGCATCGTACAGGCTGCCCCAGCGCGCATTGGCGGCGTTGAGCAGGAACCGCGCATTCAGGATCGGCACGACCAGTTGCGGCCCGGCCAGCGTCGCGATCTCCGGATCGACATCGGTCGGATCGATCGTGAACGGCGCGGGTTCGTCGACCAGATAGCCGATCGAACGCAGGAATGCCTCCTGTTCGGCCGGGTCGATCGCCTGGCCCGCGCGCTCGACGAACCACGCATCCAGTTGCGCCTGCAACGCATCGCGCCGGGCGAGCAGCGCGCGGTTCTCAGGCGCGAAGCGGGCGAAGATCGCGGCAACACCTTCCCAGAAGGAATCGGCGGGAATGCCGGTACCGGGCAGCGCCCGCGCCTCGACGAACTCGGCCAGTTCGGCGGCGACCGACAATCCGGCGCGATCGACATAGGCTTGCGGCATCACGGCACCTTTCCTCGTTTCCCGGGACCCGATTACCACCTCGTATTTCGCATCGGTAGCGATCATAATCGCAGCACAGTCATTCCATGGAGGAACGAATGGCCTTCGATCCCGACCATGCGCTGTTCGTCGCGATCCTCGACAGCGGCAGCATCGCCGCAACCGCACGGGGCTGGGGTATCTCCCCGGCGATGGTGTCGAAGCGGCTGGCGCGGCTGGAGGCGCGGCTCGGCGTGCGGCTGATCGAGCGGACCACGCGGCGGCTCCACCCGACTCCGGTCGGCGCGCAACTCCATGCCGAACTGACGCAGATCCTCGCCGCGCTGACCGAAGCGGAGGCGCGTGTCACCGGCGCCGCCGCGACCCCCGCCGGTCCGTTGCGGATCGCCGCACCGACCTCGTTCGCGCGGCTGCATATCGCGCCGCATCTCGGCGATTTCCTGCGCGCCTATCCGGCGATCGCGCTCGAGTTGACGCTGTCCGATGGCTATGTCGACCTTGCCGCGCAGCGGATCGATTGCGCGATCCGCATTACTGCCGATCCGCCCACCGGCTATGCCGCACGGCGACTGGCCGGCAATCGGCGCGTGGTCTGTGCCAGCCCCGCCTATCTTGCCGCGCACGGCACGCCGACCACTCCCGCGGCACTCGCCGGTCACCGCTTGCTCGCCGCCGACGGGCAATTGCCATGGACGCTGCTGCGTCCCGGCAAGCGCGCGCTGGTCGAAGGGATATCGCACGTCCGCACCGACTCCAGCGAGATCGTCCGCGAACTGGCACTTGCCGGGGTCGGCATCGCGCTGCGCTCGCTCTGGGACGTCGGCACAGCGCTCGCCGACAGGCGATTGATCCATATCCTGCCCGAATGGGCGGGAGCGCGCGACCTCGCCATCCATGCGCTGCACGCCGCGCAACCGCGCCCGGCGGTGAACGCCTTTGTCGACTTCCTTGCCGACCGCTTCTCGCCACCACCCTGGGAGACGCTTGACACGGGCCATGGTTAGGATCAGGTTGGTATCAATTGATACCAATTAGGAGGATGCACCGGTGGAGCATATGGACGTCAACCCGATGGGTCTCGACGGGTTCGAATTCTGCGAATTCACCGCCCCCGATCTCGATCGCATGGCCGCGCAGCTTGAACAGTTCGGTTTCGTTGCCGCGTCGAAGCATCGTGAGCGCGACGTCGTCCGCTACAAACAGGGCCGCATCAACCTGTTGCTGAACCGTATCCCCAACGGCCATGCTGCGGACTTTGCTGCGCAGCACGGTCCATCGGCCGCGGGCATGGCGTTCCGCGTCGCCGATGCGAAGGCTGCGTTCGAAGCCGCCGTCACGCGCGGTGCCAAACCGGCGAATCCTTCGCGCGGCGTGCTGGGCGAAGGCTATGCGCTGGAGGGGATTGGCGGATCGATGCTGTATCTGGTCGACCGCCATGGTGCGGCCGGGTCGCTGTACGACGATTGGGACGCCATCCCCGGTGCTGCCGAAGCGGAGGCCGAAAACAATGTCGGTCTCGACCTGCTCGACCACCTGACCCACAATGTGAAGCGCGGGCAGATGCGGACCTGGTCGACCTTCTACAACCAGATTTTCGGCTTCGAAGAGCAGAAATATTTCGACATCAAGGGCAAGGCGACCGGCCTGTTCAGCCAGGCGATGATCGCACCGGACAAGGCGATCCGCATCCCACTGAACGAAAGCCAGGACGACAAGAGCCAGATCGAGGAATTCATCCGCGACTATAATGGCGAAGGCATCCAGCACCTCGCCTTCACCACCGAAGATATCTTCGAAACCGTCGAAAAACTGCGCGCGCGCGGCGTGAAGCTGCAGGATACGATCGAGACCTATTACGAATTGGTCGACAAGCGCGTGCCCGGTCATGGCGAGGACCTCGAACGCCTCAAGCGCAACCGCATCCTGATCGACGGCAATGTCGGCGAAGAGGGACTGTTGCTGCAGATCTTCACCGAACCGATGTTCGGCCCGATCTTCTTCGAGATCATCCAGCGCAAGGGCAATGAGGGCTTCGGCAACGGCAATTTCCAGGCGCTGTACGAAAGCATCGAACTGGATCAGATTCGGCGGGGCGTCATCACGGTCGATGCCTGAGGCATCGACCGGATGCGGGTGCGAAGGCACCCGGCCCCGCTCGGCCAGCGCGACGGAGCCGGGCCACAAGGCGCGGCTCCGCCGCGACTGACGGCCCGGCGGGCAGGCAACGCTGCAAATCCTCCCCGCCCGCGGGAAGGAAGGATAAGGTGACCATGACCTACCACCCCGGTTTCGCCAACCATATCGCCACCGAGGCCGTTGCCGGCGCCTTGCCGATCGGCCGCAACAGCCCGCAGCATGTCCCCTTCGGCCTCTACGCCGAACAACTCTCCGGCACCGCCTTCACCGCGCCGCGCGCCGAAAACCGTCGCTCGTGGCTCTACCGCCTGCGCCCCACGGCCAATCACGGGGCGTTCACCCCCTATACCGGCGCAAAGACGCTCGAAACCGCCCCCATCGCCGGCCCGCCGCCCAGCCCCAACCGCCTGCGCTGGGATCCGTTGCCGCTGCCGACCGAACCGACCGACTGGGTCGACGGCCTCGTCACCTATGGTGCGACCGGCGACGTCGCCGCGCAGAGCGGTGTCGGCATCCACCTCTATGCCGCGACGAAGGACATGGACCGTGCCTTCTTCTCGGCCGATGGCGAATTACTGATCGTGCCGCAGCAAGGTGCCCTCGCGATCGACACCGAACTCGGCCGGATCGACCTTGCCCCGCTGCAGATCGCGGTCATTCCGCGCGGCGTCCGCTTCCGCATCAAACTGCCCGAGGGCGCGGCGCGCGGCTATGTCTGCGAAAATTACGGCAGTCTGTTCCGCCTGCCCGATCTCGGCCCGATCGGTGCCAACGGCCTCGCCAACCCACGCGATTTCGAGACGCCGTCCGCATGGTATGAGGACCGCGACACCCCTTGCGAGGTCGTCCAGAAATTCCAGGGCAATCTCTGGACCACTACCCTCGACCACAGCCCGTTCGACGTTGTCGCCTGGCACGGCAATCTCGCGCCCTGCCGCTACGACCTGACCCGGTTCAACACCATCAACACCGTCAGTTTCGACCATCCCGACCCGTCGATCTTCACCGTGCTGACCAGTCCCAGCGACACGCCCGGCACCGCCAATTGCGATTTCGTGATCTTCCCCCCGCGCTGGATGGTCGCCGAGGACAGCTTCCGCCCGCCCTGGTTCCATCGCAACGTCATGAGCGAGTTCATGGGCCTCGTCACCGGTGCCTATGACGCGAAGGAGGGCGGCTTCGCGCCCGGCGGTGCATCGCTGCACAACCAGATGAACGGCCACGGCCCCGATCAGGCAAGCTATGACAAGGCGGTCGCCGCCGACCTGAAGCCGCACCGGATCGTGGACACCATGGCGTTCATGTTCGAAACCCGTCACGTCGTGAAACCGAGCCGCTGGGCGATGGCTTCCCCGACCATGCAGCTCGATTACGACGATGTCTGGACCGGCTTCGCCAAGGCGCGTCTGCCCGGATGAGCGACAACCGCGTCTTCGCCACCCCGGCGGGGGTCACGCTCGGCCCGCTGACCGACATCGCCGATGGGCGCGCGCGCAACTATGTGTTGCAACTGCGCGCCGGCCGGTTCCACGGCTTCGTCGTGCGGCGCGGCGATGCGGTGGTCGGCTATGTCGATCGCTGCCCGCATATGGGCCTGCCGCTCGCGCAGACGCTCGACGCCTATCTGACCCCGGATGGCAGCGCGATCACCTGTAGCTGGCACGCCGCGCTGTTCGCGATCGAGGACGGCAAATGCCTTGGCGGCCCCTGCCCCGGTCAGTCGTTGACGCCGTGGCCGGTGACGGTCGACGACGGCGCGATCGTCACCGCCTGATCAGGCCGCCACCGCCTCGGGCAATTCGGTCAGCGTCGATCCCTGCCCCAGCCGTGCGCCATGTTCGGCCAGCCACGCATCGGCGGTCGCCCGGCCCAGTTCGCGCAGGCCCTCCAGCTGCGACCGACGCGTATCGCTCTTGCCGGTCGGTCCCCGGTCCGAGAGCGCCGGTGCCGCCTCCATCAAATGCAGATTGGTCCGTGCCAGCGCCGTGAGTTTGTCGTCGATCGGCGGCGCGCGCCGTGCGATCGCCTGCACCTCGGTCAGCGCCTTCAGGTCGCGAAGCAGGCAGGCGTTGAAGCCAATATCGCTCATCCGCCCCATCACCTCGACCAGCGTATCGGGTGTCTCGCGCGTGGCGAACGGCGTGATCTGCACGATCAGCATGTCGGTCTGGCCATGCCCGCCGAAGATCAGCGGCTCGAGCGCCGGATTGGCCGAAAAGCCGCCGTCCCAATAGGGTTCGCCGTCGATCGTCACCGGCCCGAACAATTCGGGCAGACAGGCCGATGCCATCAGCGCATCGAGCGTGATGTCGTCATTGTGAAACAGCCGCGCCGCCCCGGTCGCGACCCGCGTGGCGGCGATCGACAGCGGGATCGCATGGCGCGCGGTCAGCGCGGTCAGGTCGAGGCTGTCGCCGACCACACGCCGCAGCGCCCGCATGTCGCGCAACCCCGGCGACAGCGGCGCGATATAGCGGCTGATCAGCTTGCTGAATTCCAGCGACCGCCGCAGCAGCGGCTCGAACGCCGGCATCATCCAGAAATCGGTATCGAACGCCTGCAATGGCGAGTTGCGCGACACGCTCCCCCAGAGCCGCGCGAGCGCATCCTTGGCCCCCTGCCGCCCGTCGATCGCCATGCCGCTGACCAGTGCCGCCCCGTTCAGCGCCCCGGCCGACGCGCCACTGACCGCGACGATCGGCAAATCCTCTTCGAGCAGCCGGTCGAGCACCCCCCAGCCATAGGCGCCGTGCGCGCCACCACCCTGCAGCGCCAGCGCGAGGCGCGGTCGGTCGGATGCGGCCATGTCGATCTCCCGGTTGTCAATCGATGCTGCAACGCAGCAGACGCCGTTCGTATCCTATAGACATGCCGGCAGCGTCACGATCGGCAGCCCGGTGACGACGATCGCCGCGACCCCGATCCAGCCGAGCACGATGCCGATCTGGTCGGTCGCCGCGTCGCCGCGCGTCCGGTACAACCATAGGGCCAGCGCGACGCCCGCCAATATCCCGCCGATCCACGACAGCAGCAGTACCAGCCGCTGCACGCTGACCGGCCCGATCGCGACCGCCGCCCATCCGCCGGCACAGCCAATGCCATGCAGGCCGTACAACACGCAAAACGCCACCGCCCAATGGGTCAGGCCGGCGGTCATGCGCAGCAGCGCGGTCACGCGAACCATCCCGGCAGCGCGACGACCATGGCCGCGACGATCCCGCTCACGGCTGCATGATCGCTCCACAACCGCACGATGCGCGGCTCGCCTTGCCGTGCCCCGCCGATGAAGCCGGCCCTGGCCCGCGCCCGCAGGAACGCCAGCATCACCGCCGCCAGCGCGGCATGAAAGATCGCATAGGCCGAAACCATCGCTCCGGTCGCTGCATAGGCATGCGTCGTCGGCCCGGGCAGCCGCAGCGTCACCAAAAGCAGCAGCGCCGCGACGATCGCAACCTGCCCACAGCATGCTGCCGCCCATCGCTCCCGCCGCATGGCGAGGATCGCGACGGCCGCCCCGGCCAGTGCCAGCACCAGTTCGAACGGCGCCCGCGCTACCCGCACCGGCGGCGGCCAGTCGGGCGCGACCGTCCACAGGAACGCATAGCCGAACAGTAGCGAGGCGAAGAGCGTCGCGCTGGCCGACAGCGCGAAGACGCTGCCCCACCAGCCGGTCGTGCCCGTAACCTCGTTTGCGATCGGCAGCATCGCCCCGCCGGGCCCGGCGGGCAACGGGCCGTAATCGCGCCGCCGTCCGTTGCTCCATGCCCAGCGCCAGCCGAGAAACACGACCGCGATCAGGAACATCGGCGCAACCGGATATAGTCCGAACAGCATCGACAGGAAAAATCCGCCCAGCACCGCGGCGGTCGTGATCGGCAGCCAGCTATTGGTCGGCAGGATCACGATATGATCGGGCGCGCCACTGACCATGTCGACCGCCATCGTCTCGCGCCAGCCATGCCTTGTGTGGCCCAGCCACCCCTCGCCCCGCGCCAGTTCGACCGCGAGGTTCGGCCGGTCCTCGACCGGATCGCGCCCCGCGACGCGCGGCAGGCTGGCGAAATTATAGGCGGCGGGCGGCGTCGGCATCGCCCATTCCAGCGTCGCCGCATTCCACGGATTGCGGCGATGGAACCTACCGAGCCAGATCTGCAACCCGACATCGATCGCGAACAGCGCGAAGCCGAACGCCATCAGGAAGCTGCCGACCGACGACAACAGGTTCAGCCACGTCCACCCCATCTCCGCCGGATAGGTGTCGATCCGCCGCGGCATCCCCAGCAATCCGGTCAGGTGCATCAGGAAGAAGGTCATGTTGAACCCGATGAAGATCAGCCAGAACGCCGCCTCGCCCAGCCGCATCACCCGCCCCCGCCCGGTGAAATGCGGCAGCCAGTAATAGGCGGCGGCCAGCATCGGGAACACGAACCCGCCGACCAGCACATAATGGAGATGCGCGGTAACGAAGGCGGTATCGTGCGCCTGCGCGTCGAACGGCACCACCGCCAGCATTACCCCGGTAAGGCCCCCCAGCACGAACACCACGAAGAAGCCGATCAGATACAGCATCGGCAGCTTCAGTTGCGGCCGCCCCGCCCATAGGGTGCCGAGCCATGCGAAGATCTGCACCGCCGTCGGGATCGCGACCAGCGTCGACGCGGCGGAAAAGAAGCCCAGCGCCATGTGCGGGATGCCGGTCGTGAACATGTGGTGGACCCACAGCCCGAAGCTGAGGAACGCCAGCGCCATGATCGCCGCGACCAGCGCGCCGTATCCGAGGATCTTTGTCCGCGCCATCACCGGCAGGATCGTCGAGACCGTGCCCGCGGCGGGCAGGAAGATGATATAGACTTCGGGGTGGCCGAACAGCCAGAACAGATGCTGCCACAATAGCGGCGATCCACCCAGTTGCGGATCGTAGAACGGCCAGCCGAACGCGCGCTCGACCTCCAGCAGGATCGATCCGAGGATCAGCGGCGGAAATCCGAACAGCATCATGCCGGCGGTCGCCAGCATATACCATGCGAACAGCGGCATCTGGTCCAGCCGCATGCCCGGCGCGCGCAGCTTCAGGATCGATACCGCGATCTCGATCGCCGCGCACATCGCCGAAATCTCGACGAAGGTCACGCCGAGCAGCCAGACGTCGGAATTGATGCCGGGCGTATAGGTCCGTCCCGACAGCGGCGGGTACAGGAACCAGCCGGCATCGGGCGCGACCCCGGCGAGCATCGCGACGATCAGGATGCTGCCGCCGAACACGTAACACCACCATCCCAGCGCGGAGAGCCGCGGATAGGCCAGATCGCGCGCGCCCAGCATCTTGGGCAGCAGGTACATCGCCAGCCCTTCGAACATCGGGATGGCGAACAGGAACATCATGATGCTGCCATGCATCGTGAAGAGCTGGTTATAGACCGCCGGTCCCACGAACGCGCTGTGCGGCGTGGCGAGCTGCGCGCGGATCAGCATCGCCAGCACCCCGCCGACCGCGAAGAAGAAGAACGCGCCGAGGATGAAGCGCCGTCCCATGTCCGAATGGTTGACCGATCGCAACTGCCCGCGCAGCCCCGGTTCGGTCCGCCAGATCGCGGTCAGGTCGCGATGGAGTTTCAGCGCCTTCATCGGTCCTGCCCCAGTGCCGCCCAGCCGGCGGCATCATGCGCGATCACCGTGAAGCCATGGTCGCGATGACCGGTGCCGCAATATTCGGCGCATTCGCCGCGATAGGTGCCCGGCCGTGCCGCGACGATCCGCAACCGGTTGGTATGTCCCGGGATCGCGTCCATCTTGCCCGCCAGCCGCGGCACCCAGAAACTGTGGATGACGTCGGTGGCGGTGATGACCAGATCGACCGGCCGCCCGGCGGGGATGTGCAGCACACCGTCGGTAACCTGCCCGCCGGGATGGCGAAACGCCCATGCATAGCGCCGCGCCTCGACCCCGATCGTCACCGTGTCCGGCGCAGGTGTCGGCAGGATGCGCCCACCAAGGAACAGCGCATAGCCGAGCAGCGCCAGCAGCACCGCACTCGGCATCACCAGCCCCAGCCCGATGATCCAGCGCCGCTCGACCACCTGCCGCTTGCCGTGCCGCCACACCATCGCCAGCGCGAGCAGTGCGAAGACCAGCCCGGCGAGCAGCACCGCGCCCGCCAGCATAACCCACCACAGGGTCGCGACCGACGCGGCATGCGGCCCGGCGGGGTCGAGCACCGACAACGGCCCGGCGCAACCACCGGCGGCCAGCACCGTTGTCCCCCCGACGATACAGCGCCGCAGGGGGAATGCCGCATGACCGAACCGGATGCCGCGGTCGACGAACGACTGGTCGACCCGATCCGCGCCAATCCGGCGTTCCATCGCACCGAATCGAAGGTCGCGGTCGCCGGTCACCCGATCCATGCGATGCTGGTCGCCTTTCCGGTGGCGCTGACCGCCTGCACCTTCGGCGCCGATTCCTTTTACTGGTGGACCGGCGACGGTTTCTGGGCGCGCGCCGCACTCTGGGCATCGGGCGCGGGATTCCTGCTCGGCGTCCTCGCCGGGATCGCCGGTACCGTCGAGCTGCTCGCCGTCCCCGGTATCCGGGCGCGCGCGGCGAGCTGGACGCATTTCATCATCGCGGTGATGCTGCTCTCGATCCTCGGCGCGAACTGGGGCTATCGGCTCAGCACGGGCTATGAGACGGCGGTGCTGCCCTATGGCATCCTGCTCTCGCTGTTCGCGCTCGGCTTCACCGGCTTTACCGGCTGGCATGGCGGCAAGTTGGTGTTCGAATATCAAGTCGGGGTCGCCTCTACCGGCAATTGACGATGCTGCGGCGTCTTCAGCCATGCCGGAACCAGGTCGGGCAGGACCGGCTTGCCCAGCACCAACGTCAGCACCGCGGTCATCGTCGCCAGCGTCACCGCCAGCAGCGGCTTCGACGATGGCGGCGCATATTCGCCGCGCCGCTCGCTCATCAGCACCACGACATGGCCGGTCAGCCCATGGATCACGACCAGCAGCCCGACCGCGACCAGCTTCGCGAACATCCACGGCACGAATACCCCGCGCAGGAAGATCAGCGCGGTACCGGCGGCGATGGCAATCACCGCTGCGGGGGTGACGATCCGGGTATAGCCATAATGGGTGATGCGCCGCAGCCGCGCATAATCGGCTTGCCGCTCGCCCACGTCATGCTTCGACAGCACCAGCGGCAGCGCCACCAGCCCCGCGCACCACAGGATCAGCGCGGCGATATGCAGCCCCTTGATCCACGTCAGGATCATGCCGCCGCCCGCCCGGTCGCGAAGTCCTGCCAGCGCCGCGCCGCGATCCACGCTGCCGCGACCGCATAGGGTGCCATGCCCGGCACCCACATGATCAGCCCCGCCATCTGCTGATCGGCCAGCGGCCCGATCCCGAACGCGAAGGTCGTCGCCAGATGCGATTCGTACAGCGGCCGCCCGGCAAAGGTCAGCAGCGCGCCCAGAAAACCCATCTGCACCGCACCACCGGCGATGCCCGCCACCGCCTCCATCGCCGCCGCGCGGCGGATCGACGCCCAATAGGCCCAGCTACTCGCCAGCAGCGTCGCCTGCATCAGCCAATAGACGCCGACATGCGCCAATGCCGCATCGTACAGCGCCGGCAGATGCCATGCCCACAAGATCGCCGTCGACAGCGGCAGCGTCACCGCCACCCGCCCGCGCACCGGCCACGCCATCGCCAGCAACGGTGCCGCGACCCCGATCAGCAACAGATGATGCACCGCCCGCGCCGAAAACAGCGCGACGCTCAAGGCACAGAGCGGCGAGACGAAGGCGATCGCCAGCACCGCGATACCAGCCAGCCCGGCGCCCCGCCGCCCGGCCGGCAATCGCATCGCCAACACCGACGTGACCAGCAGCAGCGCGATCAATACCGGATCGTCATTCCACCGCGCCAGCCAGTCGCCGGCCACGGGCGCGTCCCCGCAATAGCTTCGCCACCAGTCGATCATCGCCACCCTGTCGATTGGTTGTTTCCCTGTCCCCGTCCGCCAACGCATCAACGGGCGGGATCGCCGCATCGCGGCACCGATTTATGCAGGCCCGGCGGACCCCGGCGACGGTCTCACCGGTTATGGCCGGGAAATCGCGACGAAAGGACCAACATGCTCGAACATGTTCCGGGGTGGCTTGGCGCCCTGTTGCACAATGTCCGTGCGGGCGCATCGAAGCTGACGATCGTCGATCCGGCACTGGGCAGCTTCGCCAGCCTCGATCTCGCCAGCCTCGCCTTTGCCGATGGACAGCGGCTGCCCGAACGCTTCACCGCCGATGGCGAAGGCGTGTCGCCCCCGCTGCACTGGCGTGGCGTGCCCGCAGAGGCGACCTCGCTGGCGCTGATCGTCGAGGACCCCGACGCTCCCTCGACCCAGCCCCTCGTCCACGCGATCCTGTGGGATATCGCGCCCGGCGACGGCCAGCTCGCCGAAGGCGCGATCCGGCCCGATGGCGACGGCGATACGACGCACGGCGATGTCGGCCGCAACAGCTATCTACGCGAAGGCTGGCTGCCGCCCGACCCGCCGACCGGCCATGGCGAGCATCGCTACGCCTTCCAATTGTTCGCGCTCAAGGACGCGCCGCAACTCGACCCCAATCCGGGCCGCAGCGCGGTGGTCGAGGCGATGGCCGGCCGGGTATTGGCGGCAGGCCTCCTCACCGGCATCTATTCGCGCGGCGAACCGGCGGAAGTGGGACCGGTCGGGGCCACGGCGCCAGCCTGAAATCCTCCCCGGCACGGGGAGGGGGACCAGCCGCAGGCTGGTGGAGGGGGAGCGCCGCCAACACTTCGCTTGCCGAAAGCCCCCTCCACCACCGCTTCGCGGCGGTCCCCCTCCCCGTGCCGGGGAGGAATTACCTCAAACCGAGAACCGCTCGCGCAATGCCAGCATCGCCAACGCCGCCTTGGCCGCTTCGCCGCCCTTGTCCTTTTCGTCCTTCTTCGCCCGGGTCAGCGCCTGCGCCTCGTTCTCGACGGTCAGGATGCCGTTGCCGACCGGCACCCCTTCCAGCGACAGGTTCATGATCCCGCGCGCGCTCTCGTTCGACACCACCTCGAAATGATAGGTCTCGCCACGGATGATGACGCCTAGCGCGACGAACGCGTCATAGGTCTCGGCCGCATCGGCGATCGCGATCGCGCCGGGCACTTCCAGCGCGCCCGGCACGGTCACCGTCTCATGGTCATGCCCCGCCGCCTCGATCGCCGCCCGCGCGCCTTCGAGCAGCAAATCGTTCAGATGATCGTAAAACCGCGCCTCGACGATCAGCACCTTCGCCATATCAATTCTCCGTGATCGGCCGTTCGCCGACGATCTTCAGCCCATAGCCGTCCAGCCCGACCAGCGTGTGGTGGGTGTTGGTCAGCAGCACCATGTCCTCGACGCCCAGTTCGTTCAGGATCATCGCGCCGACGCCATAGTCGCGCAATTCCTCCATGTCGGGCACCGGCGCACCGCTGCGCGCATGGATCGCCAGCGTCAGGCCATCGGGCCGCGGCCGGTTGATGACCACGACGACGCCGGCACCCTCCTCGCCGATGATCCGCATCGATTTGCGCAGCAGCCCGCCCCGGTCGCCGCCTTCGCCGAACAGGTCGGCAAAGGGCGACAGCGCATGCATCCGTACCAGCGTCGGCTTGCCCGGATCGATCAGCCCCTTGACCAGTGCGACCTGCTCGCTGCCCGTCGCCTTGTTCCAGAAGGTCATGGCACGCCACTCGCCGCCCCACTCGCTCTCGAACACGGTTTCGGCGCGCTTGGTGACCAGATGGTCGTGACGGCGGCGATAGGCGATCAGGTCGCGGATCGTCCCGATCTTCAGGCCGTGGAGCTGCGAAAAGCCGACCAGGTCGTCCATCCGCGCCATCGTCCCGTCCTCGTTCATGATCTCGCAGATCACGCCCGAGGGGTTGAGGCCGGCCAAGCGCGACACGTCGACCGCCGCCTCGGTATGGCCGGCGCGCACCAGCACCCCGCCTTCGCGCGCGACGAGCGGGAAGACATGGCCCGGCGTCACGATCTCCGACGCTTCCTTGCTGGCGTCGATCGCCACCGCGATCGTCCGCGCGCGGTCGGCGGCGGAGATGCCGGTCGTCACCCCCTCGCGCGCCTCGATCGAGACGGTGAAGGCGGTTTCGTGCCGGGTACCGTTGTTGCGCGCCATCAGGTCGAGGCCGAGTTGCTCGACCCGCGATTTGGTCATGGCGAGGCAGATCAGCCCCCGCCCGTGGCGTGCCATGAAATTGACCGCGTCGGGCGTCGCCATCTGCGCCGGGATGACCAGATCGCCTTCATTCTCGCGATCCTCGTCATCGACCAGGATGAACATCCGCCCGTTGCGGGCCTCGTCGATGATCTCTTCGGGGGACGACAGGAAAGCGTGGCGGAGACCCGCCAGTTCAGCGTTGGCCACGGACTTGTTCCATTCGCATCAGATAACGGGCGAGCACGTCGATCTCGATATTGACCGACTGCCCTTGCGTGAGGCCCCCAAGCGTCGTGACCGCCTGGGTATGCGGGATCAGGTTGACGGTGAAGCGGGTGCCCTCGGCATCGTCCGCGACGTCGTTGACGGTCAGCGACACGCCGTCGATCGTCACCGACCCCTTGGTCGCGACGAACGGGCTGAGCGCGCGATCGATCGCGAAGGTCACGCGGGTCGAATCCTTGTCGCCCTCGGTCGCGACGACCGTGCCGACGCCATCGACATGGCCGGTAACGATATGCCCGCCCAGTTCGTCGCCCAACTTCAATGCGCGTTCGAGGTTCAGCGGACGTCCCGCGGCCCATTGATCGGCGGTGCGCGACACCGTCTCGCCCGACACATCGACCGCGAACCAGCCCGGCCCCTTGTCGACCACCGTCAGGCACACGCCCGAACAGGCGATTGATGCCCCCATGTCGATAGTGGTCGTGTCATAGGCGCAAGTGATCCGCACCCGCAGGTCGCCCGGCCCGTCGATCGATTCGATGCGCCCCACGTCGCTGACTATTCCGGTAAACACGCTTCGCTCCTCATCGTGGATCGTTCGGCAGCCACCGCGCCATTCCCGCGCGGGCGGGAGGCACCGGTCGGTCTATCGCTCGATCCTGACGCGCTCGTAGACTTCCAACCGGTCGCTGCCAAGCATCCGGGCGTCGTCCAGCCGCCATCGCCCGTGCGCCGCCGCCAGATCGGTCAGCCCGATATCGGGCAGCGTTCGACCATGACCGATCAGGATCGGCGCGCGGTACAGCAACAGCCGGTCGACCGCATCGGCGCGCAGGAACGCCGCCGCCGTCGCCGCCCCGCCCTCGACCAGCACATGGTCGCCCGGCAGCTCGGCCAGCGCCTCGACCCCCGGCAGCATCGTGAACCCGTCCATGGCTTCGCAATCGGCCGACAGTACCACTCGTTGCGGGCTGCGACCGGTCAGGCCGGGCAGCCGCACGTCCAGCTTCGGTCGGTCGATCTCCGCCGTACCGCGCCCGACCAGGATCGCTTCGTGGCGGCTGCGCTCGACATGGCCGTGCGCGCGCGCCCGTGGTCCGGTGATCCACTGACTCTGCCCGTCGGCACGCGATACCGCGCCATCGAGCGACAGCGCCAGTTTCAGCGTGACGAACGGCCGCCACAGCGCGCGCCGCGTCAGAAACCCGGCCATCGCCCGCGCCGCATCCTCGGCGCATACGCCGGCAACCACGCCGATCCCCGCCGCCTGCAACCGGGCGATCCCCCGGCCATTGGTCCGCGGGTCGGGATCGGTCAGGCCGATGACGACCCGCGCCACGCCGCTCTCGATCAGCAAATCGGAACAGGCCGGCCCCCGCGCCGAGACATGCGCGCACGGCTCCAGCGTGACATAGGCGGTCGCACCCCGCGCCCGATCGCCCGCCTGCGCCAGCGCTTCGGCTTCGGCATGCGGCCGCCCGCCCGTGCGCGTCCAGCCGCGTCCGACGACCCGCCCGTCCGCGACGATCACGCAACCGACATTGGGGTTGGGCGCGGTGCCCCCCCGCGTTCGCGCCGACAGCGTCAGCGCCGCGCCCATCCAGCGCGCATCCTCGCCAGACTGGTTCAGATGCCCCAGCTTTTCAGCTTGTCGTCGATCTTCTTCCACTCGGCCTGCCGCTTGGCGCGTTCGCGTTCGAACTCGGCCTCCTCGGCCTCCTGCTTGGCCTGGTCGATCTTCTGCTGGGCGATGATCTCCGCATCGGTGCGGTTCGCGGGCCAGCTTTCGAAATAGATGATGTTCGGCTTGTACGCCCGTTCGAAATAGGAATCGTGGACGAATGCCCAGCCGATCACCAGCACGACGCAGATCGACGCCAGCAGGAACCACCATTCATGCTTTTCGCGCGCACGGGCGAAATTCGCGAAATCGCGGATGGCATGGACCGGTGAGAAGAGGTGACGCAGCTTCACGCCGTCCAAGATAGGCGCGGGGGCGTATCTGCGCCAGCCCCCGGTGCCGCCTTCGGAAAAGGATGATTCACGCGAAGACGCGAAGGAGGTTGCGCCCGCGGCAAGCTGATCCGCGCCTTCGCGTGAACCCATTCATCTAGCCTTCAGCTATCCTGCATCGTGAACCGCACCGTCATCTGCCGCCAGCTTTCGGTCGCCACCCCGTCGCGCGTCGCCGGGCGGAAGCGCCATTTCGACAGCGCGCGCTTCTTCGTGGCTTCGAAGAACGCGTCGCTGGTCGCACGCACCGGTTCGATCGCGCTCACCCGCCCGTTGCTGCCGACCAGCACCCGGACGACGACTACCCCGTCGCGGCCAATATTGCGTTCGAACGCGGGATAGTCGGGCTGGAAATCGGCGCGATAGCGCGGGTCGACGCTCGCCTCGACCAGCACCGGCAGCGGCGTCGCGACCGTCACCGGCGTGCCGGTACCCACCCCGCTGGGCGTCGTCGGCAGCGGTACCGGCGGCGGCGGCGCGGGCGGAACGACGTCGGTGCTATCGATCATCGGCCCCGGCACCGGATAGGGCGCGGGCGGCACGACCGGCAGCGGCGCGGGCGCGGGATCGGTGACGACCCGCTCGACCGGCTTCACCTCGTCAGGGATCGGCGGGGGCGGCACTTCGATCGGGATGTTGGTCGTCGTCAGCGGCTTGTCGACCGGCCCGCGCATGACGGTCGTCGCCGTCATCATCGCCAGCGCCAGCAGGCCGCCATTGATCGCAATCGCAATCCCCAAGCCCACCGGGCTCAGGCCACGTTGTCCCTGATATGCCATGCCACCGTCCCTTCGATTCGTATCTCCTGCCGTCCAGTCGGCTGATGCGATGAGATACCCTATCGTCGGGTCTGTAAAGCTGACGTGCGCGTCAGCTTCGCAACCGTTCCAACGCCCGTTCGCGACCGATCAGCGGCAACAGCGCCGCCATGTCCGGTCCATGGTCCATGCCGGTCAGCGCGCGGCGCAGCGGCAGGAACAGTGCCTTGCCCTTGCGCCCGGTCTCCGCCTTCAGCGTGGCCGTAAGTCCGGCCCACGGATCGCTCCAGTCCAGCCCCGCCGCGACTTCCGCCGCGCGCGCCAGGAACGCCCGATCCTCCTCCGCCACCGGTAGCGCCTCGACCGGCCCGGTCACCACCCGCCACCAGTCGGCGGCATCCGCCACCCGCTCCAGATTGCCGCGCACCGCCTCCCACGCCGCCGCATCCATCCCCGCGGGCAGCTTGTCCGCCACCCGTTCGAACGGCAACTGATGCACGATCCGCGCATTGACCTGCGCCAGTTCCGCTTCGTCGAACCGTGCCGGGGCGCGTCCGAACCGGGCGAAATCGAACGCATCGATCAACGGTGCCGGATCGACCACCGCCTCGACCGGATCGCTGGTCCCCAGCCGCGCCAGCAGCGCGACGACCGCCTCCGGCTCGATGCCCTGTTCGCGGAAATGCTCGACGCCCAGCGACCCCAGCCGCTTCGACAGCTTGCCCTCGTTCCCGACCAGCAGCGCCTCATGCGCGAACTGCGGCGGCACCGCCCCCATCGCCTGAAACATCTGCATCTGCGTCGCGGTATTCGACACGTGATCCTCGCCGCGCACGACATGGGTCACCCCCATATCGGCATCGTCGATGACCGAGGGCAGCAGATACAGCCACGACCCGTCGGCGCGCCGCACCACCGGATCGGACAGCAGCGCCCCGTCGAACCGCTGCGGCCCCCGCACCATATCGTCCCATTCGATCGGCGCCGCCTCCAGCCGGAAGCGCCAGTGCGGCCGCCGCCCCTCTGCCTCGAACCGCGCCCGGTCGTCGTCGCTCAGCTTCAGCGCCGCGCGATCATAGACCGGCGGCAACCCCCGCCCCGCCAGAATCTTGCGCCGTAGGTCCAGCTCCTCGGGCGTCTCATAGGCCGGATAGATCCGCCCGCGCGCTACCATATCGGCGAACACCGCCTCGTACCGGTCGAACCGCGCCGACTGCCGCTCCTCGCCATCGGGTACCAGCCCCAGCCACGCCAGATCGCGCCGGATCGCCTCGACGAACCGCTCCTCGCTGCGCTGCGCGTCGGTATCGTCGATCCTGAGCAGGAACCGCCCGCCCGCCTTCTTCGCGAACATCCAGTTGTGGAGCGCGGCGCGCAGATTGCCGATATGGAGGAAGCCGGTCGGGCTGGGGGCGAAACGGGTGACGGTCATGGGCTGCCCAATCGCCCATTTGTCGCATCGGCGCAAACGCGGGCGTCACATGGGTTTCACAATTCGTCCGCGCGCTCTATGGCGCACCCATTCTTTCCATCATGGATACGGGCGCACCCATGAAGCTGCTGGCGGGCAATTCCAACCTTCCCCTGTCGACCGCGATCGCGGACTATCTGGAAATCCCGCTGACGAAAGCCAGCGTGCGCCGCTTCGCCGACGAGGAAATCTTCGTCGAGGTGCTGGAGAATGTCCGCGGCGAGGACGTGTTCGTCGTTCAGTCGACCAGCTATCCGGTCAACGACAACCTCATGGAAATGCTGATCATGATCGACGCGTTGAAGCGCGCGTCGGCGCGGCGCATCACCGCGGTCATCCCCTATTTCGGCTATGCGCGGCAGGACCGGAAGC
The DNA here is from genome assembly GCF_055521695.1 of Sphingomonas sp. BL-S-05. NCBI lineage: Bacteria > Pseudomonadati > Pseudomonadota > Alphaproteobacteria > Sphingomonadales > Sphingomonadaceae > Sphingomonas > Sphingomonas sp. BL-S-05. The sequence goes on from NZ_CM145499.1 coordinate 2,954,656, forward strand.
CCGGCCCCCGCACGCCCATCTCGGCCAAGCTGGTCGCCAATATCGTGACCGAGGCCGGCGCCGACCGCGTGCTGTGCGTCGATCTCCATGCCGGGCAGATCCAGGGCTTCTTCGATATCCCGACCGACAATCTCTATGCCGCGCCGGTCATGTCGGAGGATATCAAGACCCGCTTCGGCGAACACAATCTGATGGTCGTCTCGCCCGACGTCGGCGGCGTGGTCCGCGCCCGCAGCCTCGCCAAGCGCCTGCACAACGCCCCCCTCGCCATCGTCGACAAGCGTCGCGAACGCGCCGGCGAATCGGAAGTGATGAACATCATCGGCGATGTCGAGGGTCGCTTCTGCGTCCTGATCGACGATATCGTCGATTCGGCCGGCACGCTGTGCAACGCCGCCGCTGCGCTGAAACAGGCCGGCGCGGTCGGCGTCGTCGCCTATTGCACCCACGGCGTCCTGTCGGGCGGCGCGGTCGCCCGGGTCGAGGCATCGGCGCTCGAAGAACTGGTGATCACCGATTCGATCGGCAACCATGACGTGATCGCGCAGGGCAAGAAGATCCGCCACCTGACGATCGCGCCCTTGCTGGCCGAAGCGATCCGCCGCATCGCCGACGAATCGTCGGTGTCGAGCCTGTTCGACTGATCGGTGATCCTCCCCGTTCACGGGGAGGGGGAAGTCCGCAGGTCGGTGGAGGGGCGTGCCTCGGACGCAACGCCCGCGCGTGCCCCTGCCGTCGCGCAAACGCCTTCCTCCACCTCCTGCCCGGCGACCGCATCCTCAAGGGCTGATCCAGCCGACCAAAACGTCATCCCAGCGCAGGCTGGGATCTCCCGGTGATGGCGCGGAACAAGAGCCGCGCGAGGCCCCAGCCTTCGCTGCGGCGACGTTCCGGTTGGCAGGATCGGACACCAGCATATCCCAGTCTGCACTGGGATGACGCCGGTTCGACGTAACGGGCTTCAGAGCCTGTAACCGATCAATGGATATCCGGCGCGTCGGGCGAGGTCTGCGACGGCGCCAGCTTCGTGTTCAGCACCCAGCCGACATTGTCGTTTTCATCGGCGACCTCCCAGAACAGCCCGTTCTTGTTGCCGGTCGGATAGACGATGCTGCCGACCGGCAAGGTGCGGATGACCTTGGCGGAGGCGACCGCCGATGCCCGCATCGCCACCGGCGCCTGCGCGGTGAAGGTCTTGGCCGGGGCGGCCTGCGCCGTCCCTTCCGCGCCGGGTCGGACGAGGCCGAGGCCGTTGACCATCTTGGCATAGGCCTGAATGAACGACAGGGTTACGATCCGGCCGATATCGGTATTGTCATATCCGCCGCCGACCGCGCCGGCCACGGCAAAGAACCCGCCCCCGCCCAGCGAGATGTTGTTCTTCGCGGCATAGCCGTCTTCGGTCGCGATCGTTTCGGTCGTGCGGACGTTGGTCAGCGACAGCACCGTGTTCGCCTCCATCTTCTTGCTGCGAAGTCCGCCGATCAACCCGCCGACGCGCCCGCCCAGCAATCCGCCGATCCCGCCGGCAATACCGTTGCCACTGACATTCGAATTGGCGCCCTGCACCTCGGCGACGAGCACATAATCGGCGGCCTTGATCTGCCCCTGCCCGACATTCGATCCGCGTTGCAGGCCCAGATTGCCGCCGATCGCGCGCTCTCTCTCGGCGGCGTTCAGCCCGCTGCCGCGATCGATGATATTGAAGCAGCCGGACCGGGCGACCAACACCTTCAGCAGCTTGGACGGCGGCGCGAGGTTCCATGCGGTCCAGTAAGACGAATTGTCGCCATCGACGATCGAAACGGTGCCCAGTTTGCGGGTGCAGCGCGGCACGTCGTTCGCCGTCTGCTCCTGCAACCGTTGACCGGACGACGGCTTGGCCAGTTTCTGCGCGATGGCGGGCGTTGCGGATGCGAAACTGGCAGCCACCATCGCGGCGGCGATCAAACGCGTCTTCACTGCTGTTCTCCCCTTCGCTGGACGCGAGTGGGACGGATCGACCGGACCGCCCGCAACGCGCCGTTCAAAGCGGGACGAACCGGTAATGCGTACAACAGTATTCGGCAATATCGCGAGACGATCGTGACCATGTCATCCACGATGCCCGACCATTCAACGCGATTATATCCTATCGGATTTCTGCCCGTTGAAGATGATGGCAAGAATGCCCAAGCACCTGCATTCTTTGCAGAATTATTTTATTCGGGTCCGGGCGGGAAACAGGTCGACATACGCTGTGGATCGGCGTCACCTCGACTGGCTTCATCCTGGCCAGTTCCGAAACCTTCGACCAATACCGATAGGAAACAAATAGTTAGTTCACGGGTCGCCAGGTCGATCGAAGGCCCCCGGCTATTCGGGAGTCTTTTTTGCACCCAACGGCACGTCGACGACCTTCAACTGATACCGCCCCGGCGGCAACAACAGCGCGACATCCTCCCCCGGCCGGATCGCCACCCGGTCCATCGGCACCGATGCGTCGCTCTCCCCGACCGGCCGCGCCTCGACGATCCGCCAACCCTTGCCCGGACGCAACGCCTTGGGGATCGACACCACCCGGTCGCCTGCCGCCACGCGCCATGCCGGACGCCCGCGCACGAACTGTGCCGTCGGATGATCGACGATAAGGTCGAACATCCCGACAGGCTCATCGGTCGGTAACTCGACCAGCCGATCCTTCGTCGCCCCGCCCCGACAGATGGTCTGCGACACCGTCAGCGGATCGATGCCGGTCAACGCCTTCAACCGGGTCGCCATCCACTTCTGACCGTTCTTCAATGGCACTTCGGTCGCGTGCGAATAGCCGACATACACAAGCAGTTTGGCTCTGGGATGCGCGGCGATGTAATCGGCAAGTTGCTTGGCCTGTGCGGTCTCGCGCTGGGTGATGCTTTCCTCTAGCGACAACTTCGGCGTCGAAGGGCCAAACTGCTCTTCGTGGGCGAAGAGACGATAACCTAGCGCCTTTGCCGTACGGCCCAACCGCCCGAACCCAGCCTCGGACAGATAATATCCGTCCATGTCCTCGAAGAACGGCTGAGCAGGGCGCGTGCGATACGGCGGCACGAATTGATCTGGCATCGGGTTGCTAAGCGTCTCCATCGCCAGCGTATCATATCCCAGCGGACGCAGCGCGCGGGCGACCCGCGCCGAAAATCCGCGATGTTCGGACCGTTCATGGCTTTCGTTGACGATGACCACCGACGTCTGGCGTGCACGTTGCACGATCACGTCGATCGGATCGCCCGCCCCCGCGATCGGCTGACATGCCTTCGGCTTGATGTCGCTACTGGTCGCGGCGATCAGGTCCTCGCGGCCGTACATGCTCAGCGTCTGTCCTGCCATGTCGTCGGCCAGCGGGCGGGCCGGATCGATTTCCGCGAGCGACCGGATTTTGTAATCGTCCTTCGAGATCGGCGCTGCGGCGATCGACGCCGGCGGAACCAGGGTTATCCGCCCGGCACATCCCGACGCCGACATGCAAAGGATCAAGGCCAAGGAGCGGGAAAGGACAGCGCGCATGCCGCAGGCTAGATCGCCAAAAAGACGTATACCATAGCCTTTCGAACGGGTCCGAACCGAATCGGATCAAGCTACTCCGTCCCACACCAGCTTCACGCCGACCACGATCATTAGCACATAGATCGCGGTATAGAATCGCCGCGCCGCCACCCGCCGCACCAGCCACACCCCCGCCACCGTCGACACGATCGCCACCGGCAGCAGCAACGCCGCCGTCGCCAGATTGGCGGGCGTGAACTGCCCGAGCGCCAGATAGGCCGGCACCTTCAGCCAGTTGACCGCCGCAAAGAACAGCGCGGTCGTTCCCACCAGCACATCGCGCGGAAGTTGACGCGGCAGCACCCATAGCTGGAACGGCGGCTGTCCGGCATGGGCGATCTGGCTGGTAAAACCCGATGCCACACCGAACAGCGTGCCGACCCAGCCGGGCGAGGACCGTGCGACCGGCATCCCATGCCGTTCGGTCCATAGCCGCCACAGTCCGAACGCGATCGAAATCCCCCCGACCAGCGCCAATACCGCCGAAGGTTGCACGCTGCTGGCAAAACGATAGCCAAGCAGGATGCCGATCCCGGCGCCGGGCAGCATCCATCCGATCACACGCCAGTCGATCGTCCGCCGGAACGCCCAGACGCCGACCACGTCCTGCACGATCAGGATCGGCAACAGGATCGCCGCCGCGCGCACCGGATCAACTGCCAGTGCCAACATCGGCAGCGACAATGCGCCCATGCCCGAAAAGCCGCCCTTGGCGAGGCCCAGCATCACCACCGCCGGCACCGCCAGCGCATAGAAGAACGGATCGTCGATCACCGCGTCAGTCGCGCCGTTCGCCCAATGCCTGCGCGATGCGGAACAGCGCCAGCACCCCGACCGCCAGTACCGCGACCAGCGCCAGCACGGCATAGGTCAGTACCTCCAGCCAGCGCGCGACGGCACGGGTGGCGTCGGCCTGTCGCGCGGTCGCGATGCTTTGCGGCGTTTCGATGCGGGGCGCGCCGGTCGTGAACGGCGCAGGCGGGGTCGCGGGCACCGGCTTGCCGGTGCGCGGATCGACCCGCTGCACCGCGCCGGTGTCAACTTCCGCGCCGGAACGCGACGTTCCGCCATCGGTCGACATGGTCGCGACCGCCCCGACCATTGCCAGCGTCGCGAAGATCGCCAGCGCCCATGACAGCGCGCGTGCCTGCCAGCCCTCCGGCGTCATGGATGCTCGACGGGGTCGTGGGTCCGGGCGGTCGCGGCGCGCACCCCGGCATTGCCGCGCCGCTTGAGTTCGGCCTTCAGTTCTTCAGGCTTTGGCGCCCACAGAAATCCGAAGCTGACCGTGCCCTGCTTGGTCTCGACCGCATGGTGCAGCCGGTGGGCGGAGATGATCCGCTTCATATAGCTCGACTTCGGCAGATAACGGTGCTGCAGCCGGCGATGGACGATGATGTCATGGAAACCGAAATAGATCGCGCCATACGCGGCGATGCCGGCGCCGATCCAGATCGTGCCCGGCCACCAGCCCCATTGCACCCCGCCCAGCAGCAGGACGATCGACGGAACCGCGAAGATCGCGGCGTACAGGTCGTTCCACTCCCAATTGCCGTGGCGCGGGCGATGGTGGCTGGCATGCAGGAACCAGCCCGGCCCGTGCATCAGCCAGCGATGCGCGACATAGGCGAACCCTTCCATGAAGATCACGGTCGCGACGAAGATCAGGATGCCGATTGCCCAGTGCATCGCGCGCATATAGCGGCTCGGACGGGACATTGCGACGCCATTGCGGGGGCCTATGGCAAATCGCGATCGGTAGATCCTGCGCCCCCTCGCCCCGGAGCGCAAGGTAAAGCACCTGCGACGCAGTTGCATTAAGGTCGATTTGGGCTGGATTTGGCCTCCGGCATGTGCTCTAGGCGTGGCAACTTTGCCAACTTACAGACACCCACCCGAGAGGCGGAAGGCGAATCCATGAACATTCACGAATATCAGGCCAAGGAACTGCTCGCGAAGTTCGGCGTGCCGGTGCCCGCCGGCTTCTCGGCGATGAGCGTCGAGGAAGCGGTCGAGGCATCGTCGAAGCTGCCCGGACCGCTCTATGTCGTGAAGGCGCAGATCCACGCCGGCGGCCGCGGTAAGGGCAAGTTCAAGGAACTCGGTCCGGATGCCAAGGGCGGCGTCCGCCTCGCCAAGACCGCCGACGAAGTCCGCGCCCACGCCACCGACATGCTCGGCAACACACTGGTCACCATCCAGACCGGTGACGCGGGCAAGCAGGTCAACCGGCTGTACGTGACCGACGGCGTCGACATCGCGAAGGAATTCTACCTCGCGCTGCTCGTCAACCGCGCGACCGGCCGGGTCTCGATGGTCGCCTCGACCGAAGGCGGCATGGACATCGAAACCGTGGCGCACGACACGCCCGAAAAGATCCATTCGATCGACATCGACACCGCAACCGGCTTCATGCCGCATCACGGCCGCGCCGTCGCCGCCGCGCTCGAACTGACCGGCGACCTCGCCAAGCAGGCCGCCAGCGTCGCGTCGAAGCTGTATGACGCGTTCCTCGGCACCGATGCCGAGCAGATCGAGATCAACCCGCTCGCCGTTACCGAAGACAACAAGCTGGTCGTGCTCGATGCGAAGGTCGGTTTCGACGGCAACGCCATGTTCCGTCACAAGGACCTGATGGAACTGCGCGACACCACCGAAGAAGACGCGATGGAGCTGGAGGCGTCGAAGTACGACCTCGCCTACATCAAGCTCGACGGCGATATCGGCTGCATGGTCAACGGCGCCGGCCTCGCCATGGCGACGATGGACATCATCAAGCTGAACGGCATGTTCCCGGCCAACTTCCTCGACGTCGGCGGCGGCGCCAACAAGGAAAAGGTGACCGCGGCGTTCAAGATCATTCTCGCCGATCCGGCGGTGAAGGGTATTCTCGTCAACATCTTCGGCGGGATCATGAAGTGCGACATCATCGCGGAGGGCATCGTCGCCGCCGCGAAGGAAGTGAACCTGTCGGTGCCGCTGGTCGTCCGCCTCGAAGGCACGAACGTGCAGGCCGGCAAGGACATCCTCGCCAATTCGGGCCTGGCGATCGTTCCCGCCAACGACCTCGGCGATGCCGCCAAGAAGATCGTCGCGGAAGTGCAGAAGGCGGCCTGATCGCCCGCTGCCTGTGACGGATAAAGGGGTCCGGGCGGAAACGTCCGGGCCCTTTTTCGTTGGGGGGACAGGGCGATTCGCGCTAGGGTCGCTGCCTGCCGCTACGGCGTCCCGGCGTTTCCATACCGGACTTGCGAAACCCACGCAGAACCGCCACAGAAACCCGCGATGCCACCGCGCAAAACGTTTTGAGAGGGAGTGCCCATGAAGGTGCTGGTGCCGGTCAAGCGTGTGCTTGATTACAATGTGAAGCCCCGCGTGAAGGCGGACGGGTCGGGCGTCGACCTCGCCAACGTCAAGATGAGCATGAACCCGTTCGACGAGATCGCGGTCGAGGAAGCGATCCGCCTGAAGGAAAAGGGCGTCGCGACCGAGATCGTCGTCGTCTCGATCGGCGAACAGAAGTCGCAGGACACGCTGCGCACCGCCCTCGCCATGGGTGCCGATCGCGCAATCCTGATCACAAGCGACACCAAGGTCGAGCCGCTCGGCGTCGCCAAGCTGCTGAAGGCGGTGATCGACGAGGAGCAGCCGCAGCTGGTGATCCTCGGCAAGCAGGCGATCGACGACGACAACAACCAGACCGGCCAGATGCTGGGCGCGCTCACCGGCTATCCGCAGGGCACCTTCGCCAGCAAGGTCGAGGTGTCGGGCGACACGGTCAACGTGACGCGTGAGGTCGATGGTGGGCTGGAGACGGTCGCGCTCACCCTGCCTGCAATCGTCACCACCGACCTGCGCCTCAACGAACCGCGCTATGCCTCGCTGCCCAACATCATGAAGGCCAAGTCGAAGCCGCTCGCCGCCAAGACCGCCGCAGATTACGGCGTCGACGTCACCCCGCGCCTGACGACGGTCAAGGTCGAGGAACCGTCGAAGCGGCAGGCGGGCGTGAAGGTCGCCGATGTCGACGAACTGGTCGGCAAGTTGAAGACTCTGGGAGTGGTCGCATGAAGACGCTGGTTTGGGTCGAACATGACGGGCAGTCGGTCAAGGACGCGACGTACGCGGCGATCACTGCAGCCGGAAAGCTGGGCGAGGTCGAGTTACTGGTCGCCGGCCAAGTCGTCGATGGCGTCGCACAGGCCGCCGCGCAGATCGCCGGCGTCGCCAAGGTGCTCGTAGCCGACGACGCAGCCTATGCGCACAACCTCGCCGAAAATGTTGCGCCTTTGGTCGTCGAGCTGATGGGCAGCCATGACGCGTTCGTCGCCGCCGCAACCACCACCGGCAAGAATATTGCGCCGCGCGTCGCCGCGTTGCTCGACGTCATGCAGATCAGCGAGATCCTGTCGGTCGAGGGGCCGGACAGCTTCACCCGCCCGATCTATGCCGGCAATGCGATCGCGACGGTCAAGACCAGCGATCCCAAGCTGGTGCTGACGGTGCGCGGCACGGCGTTCGACAAGGCGGAAGCGACCGGCGGCTCGGCTGCGGTCGAAGCCGTCACCTCGACCGGTGACAAGGGCGTGTCGAGCTTCGTCGGCGCTGAAATCGCCGCGTCGGAACGCCCCGAGCTGACCAGCGCCAAGATCATCGTCTCCGGCGGTCGCGCGCTCGGATCGGAAGAACAGTTCCACGCGCTGATCGATCCGCTCGCCGACAAGCTGAACGCAGCGGTCGGCGCGAGTCGTGCGGCGGTCGATGCCGGCTATGCCCCCAACGACTATCAAGTCGGCCAGACCGGCAAGATCGTCGCGCCCGAAGTCTATATCGCGGTCGGCATTTCCGGTGCGATCCAGCATCTGGCGGGCATGAAGGATTCGAAGGTCATCGTCGCCATCAACAAGGACGAGGATGCGCCGATCTTCCAGGTCGCCGATGTTGGCTTGGTCGGCGATCTGTTCACCGCGGTGCCGGAGCTTACCGCAAAGCTTTGAGGCACGCAGCGACGCTGCACGCCGGTGCGCAAGGGACAAAGTCCCGAGCGCACAAGGCAGCGACGGTCGGCGTCGCCAAAGCGACGACCGCCGACGCGGGATTTACGCCCGCGTCGGCGGTTGTCGGGAGAGTCCGTCTGATCAAGCGCTGCCCCTCAAGGTCAGCGTCAAGCAAATGCCCTGAAACAAACGCACCATGAATCCTCCCCGGTACGGGGAGGATCGGTCGCTCAAAGCCTTCAAGCAGCTCCTACGGCGCGACCGCCACCGGCAACGGCACCGCAGGATCGAGCGGGATCGCCACCCGCTTGGCGCGGTCCTCCTTCGACGGCTTACCCTTCGCTCCGCCCACGACATCGCCGAGCAGCTTGAAGAAATTGGTCGCCTCGCCCGATACTTCGCAGCAGCTCTTCGGATCGATCAGCTTACCAACAGCGCGGACGAGGAACGTGCCCCCACCGAGGATATCGACCCCTGTCGTGCAGCCTTCCGACTTGGTTGCGCACGGGCTGGCTGTCGCGCCCATCACCCCGCGCCCATCGGCATAGGGGTTCGACGCCAGCGGCCGGTCGGGCGGCGTACGCTCCGATGGCAGCGGGATCCGTGGTGTCCGTGCCGCCTCGCCGCACACCAGAATTTCGTCGTCCTGCGAATTGCGCCGCTGCGACGCGCACGGATCGACGAGGATCGAGATCCGTTCGGGCGGTGCCGGGATCGCTCGGGCGGGCGTCGCGGCCTGACCGGCCAGCAGCAGCAACAGGGCAACCATCGGCGCATCTCCCATCGGCCATGCAGCAAGCGCATGGGGGTATCCCGCTGTAGCACTTGTCGCCGTCCGACGCGACGCGGTAGCGTGCGTGCCGATGCTGTTCCCCCTGCTCCTGCTCGCCGCGCAGGCCCCCGCCCCGTCCGCCGCCGATACCGCGCGTGCCGAACGCGTGCTGGCGCGCACCCCGATTATCGACGGGCATAACGACCTGCCCTGGGAAATTCGCGACGGCCATCATGCCGCGGTCGAGGCAGTCGACCTGACCGTCGACACCAGCCGCATCGACCCCCCGCTCCAGACCGATCTGCCGCGCATGGCCAGGGGGCATGTCGGTGGACAATTCTGGTCGGTATGGATTCCGGCGACGACGACGGGTCCGCAGGCGGTAGAGACCACGATCGAACAGATCGACATCGTCCGCCGCATGATCGCCGCCAATCCGACGCGCATGGTGCTGGCCCGCGACGCCGCCGATATGGCCCGGATCGCGAGGAGCGGCCGTATCGCCTCGTTGATCGGCGTGGAGGGCGGCCATCAGATCGACGGCCGCCTGTCGGTGCTCCGCCAATATTACAATCTCGGCGTCCGCTACATGACGCTGACCCATGGCAAGAGCGTCGGTTGGGCCGACAGCTCGACCGACGCGCCGCAGGCGAACGGGCTGACCGATTTCGGCCGCAAGGTCGTGGCGGAGATGAACCGGCTGGGGATGCTGGTCGATGTTGCGCACGTGTCCGACGCGACGATGGCGGCGGCGCTGGCGGTGACCAAGGCACCGGTGATCGCCTCGCACTCCAACGCCCGCGCCGTTGCCGACCGGCCGCGCAACATTCCCGATCCGTTGCTGGCGGCGATCGGCCGCAACGAAGGGGTAGTGATGGTCAATGCCTATCCCGCCTTCCTGTCGAGCGCGTGGAACGACTGGGACAATCGGCGCGGCGCCTATGCCAAGGCGCAGGGGCTGCCGGGTAACCGATATGGTCGCGAGACGCCACCGGCGCTGCAGGCATGGGAAGCGGCCAACCCGGCCCCCCGCGTCACCGCTGCGACCATGGCGGATCATGTCGAGCATATCGCGAAGGTCGCCGGGCGCGCGCATGTCGGCATCGGCGGCGATTATGACGGCATTTCGGGCACCGGTCCCGAAGGCATGGGCGGCGTCGACGGCTATCCGCTGCTCTTCGCCGAACTGGCGCAGCGCGGCTGGTCCGACAGCGACCTCAGCGCGCTGGCGCAGGGCAATGTCCTGCGCGTGCTGGCGCAGGCCGAAGCGGTGGCGAAGTCGCTGGCGAACCAGCCGCCGGTCGACGCCACCGCGCCCTGACCGGCGGCGGGGCCGGCATCAGTCGCGCAGCAGGTCGTTGATGCTGGTCTTCGACCGGGTCTGTGCATCGACGCGCTTGACGATCACCGCACAATACAGCGCCGGCTTGCCGTCGCCGCCACCGATCGATCCGGGCACGACCACGGCATAGGGAGGTACTTCACCCCGGAAGACTTCGCCGGTCGCGCGGTCGATGATCTTGGTCGAGGCACCCAGATACACTCCCATCGACAGCACCGCGCCCTCACCTACGCGGACACCCTCAGCGACCTCGGCCCGTGCGCCGATGAACGCGCCGTCGCCGATGATGACCGGATCGGCCTGCAGCGGTTCGAGCACGCCGCCGATGCCCGCGCCGCCCGACAGGTGCACATTCCGCCCGATCTGCGCGCAGCTGCCGACCGTCGCCCAGGTGTCGACCATCGTGCCCTCACCGACATAGGCACCGATATTGACGAAGCTCGGCATCAGGATCGCGCCCTTGCCGACAAACGCGCCGCGGCGGACGATGCTGCCCGGCACCGCGCGGAAACCGGCTTCGCGGAAGCGATGCTCGCCCCAGCCGGTGAACTTGCTCGGCACCTTGTCGAACCAGTTGGCGCCGCCCGGGCCGTCCATGATCTGGTTGTCGTTCAGGCGGAACGACAGCAGCACCGCCTTTTTCAGCCACTGATTGACCTGCCAGCCGTCGCCGACCGGTTCGGCCACGCGTGCCTCGCCCGAATCGAGCAGCGCCAGCGCGGCGTCGACCGCCTCGCGGACCTCTCCCTGCGTGTGGACGGTCAGTTCGGCACGGTTTTCCCATGCGGCGTCGATCTGGGCGGCAAGGTCGGTCATGATTCCTCCACGAAGCGTAGCCACGCGACGATGTCGTGCGTGATGTAATCGATATGGTCGCGGGCCACGCCCGGCCCCTGTTCGGATCCGTTGTCGACCCAGACGGTGGTCATCCCCGCCGCCTTGGCCGGCACAAGGTTGCGCGCCATGTCCTCGGCGAACAGCGCGGTCGTCGGGTCGATCTCCCACGCCGCGCACAGTCCTTCATAGGCGCTGACATGCGGTTTGGGGCGATAGGCGGTGGCATGGATGTCGTGGATGCCGGCAAAGCTGTCCGACAGGCCCAGCTTTTCCAGCACGCGCCGCGCATAGGGCGCATCGCCATTGGTGAAGACCAGCTTGCGTCCCGGCAGGGCGGCCAACAGGCGCGGCAGATCGGGATCGGGCACCAGCGGCGACAGGTCGATGTCGTGGACGAAATCGAGGAAATGGTGCGGATCGACCGCCTGTTCCGCCATCAGCCCCGACAGCGACGTGCCGTGGTTATGGAAATGCATCTTCTGCACCCGGTGCGCCTCCGCCGCGTCGCAGTCGAGCAGGTCGCAGATATATTGCCCCATGCGCGCCTCGATCTCGGCGAACAGGTTGGACGACGCCGGATACAGCGTATTGTCGAGATCGAAGATCCAGTCGCGGACATGGGCGAGCGCAGGTAGCATCGGTCGCGGGCTGTAGGCGGTGGTGGCGATGGCCGCAAGTTCCTCCCCGGTACGGGGAGGGGGACCATGCGCAGCATGGTGGAGGGGTTGGCCGCGCAACGCAACCGTGCCGTATGTCGACACCCCCCTCCACCACCGCTGCGCGGCGGTCCCCCTCCCCGTACCGGGGAGGATTTCTCAGGCGGCCTCTGTCCCCTCAATCCAGCCGCCGCCCAGCACCCGGTCGCCGGCGTAAAGCACCGCCGCCTGTCCCGGTGCGACGCCATATTCGGGTGCGTCGAACACCAGCCGTTCGCCGTGCAGCCGTGCCGACACCGGTTTCGCCATCGACCGCACCTTGGCGGTCAGCGGCCCTGCATGGTCCCCGCCGATCCAGTTGATCTCCGACAGGCGCGCCGCGCCCACCGCCAGCGCGCTGCGCGGTCCCACGACCAGCCGCTTCGTCGCCGGTTCCAGCCGCACGACATAGAGTGGCTCGGCAAGGCCGCCAATGTCCAGCCCGCGCCGCTGCCCGACGGTATAGCCGACCAGGCCGCCATGCCGGCCCAGCACCTGCCCGCCGAGGTCGACGATCTCGCCGCCTTCATTCGCTTCCGGGCGTAGCTTGCGGACCAGTCCGGCATAGTCGCCGTCGGGGACGAAGCAGATGTCCTGGCTGTCGGGCTTGCCGGCGACGCCGAGGCCCAGTTCGGCGGCAATTTCGCGCACTCGCGCCTTGGGCATGCCGCCCAATGGAAAGCGCAGGAAATCGAGCTGGTCCTGCGTCGTTGCGAACAGGAAATAGCTCTGATCCCGCGCCGGATCGACCGCGCGGTGCAGTTCCGCGCCCTGCGGCCCCATCACCCGCCGGATATAATGGCCGGTCGCGAGGCAATCCGCCCCCAGATCGCGGGCCAGCGCGAACAGGTCGGTAAATTTCGGCCCCATATTGCACTTCACGCACGGGATCGGGGTGCGCCCGGCCAGATAGGCATCGGCGAAATCGTCGATCACCGTCTCGCGGAAACTGGTTTCGTGATCGAAGACGTAATGCGCGATGCCCAGCCGGTCGCATACCGCGCGCGCATCGCGAATGTCGCGTCCGGCGCAACAGGAACCGGCACGACCCACCGCGGCACCATGGTCGTAGAGTTGCAGCGTCACGCCGATCGTCTCCGCACCGGTCGCATGGGCAAGGGCGGCAACGACCGAACTGTCGACCCCGCCCGACATGGCAACGACGATCCGTCGGGCGGAAATGGGTGATTCGAGTTGAAAATCAGCGGCATTCATGATCCCGCCGATAATCCTTTCACGGCCGGCTTGCAAAAATACCGGGCCATTTACCGGACCTTCAGTTGTACGGAGTAGCTATGTCGTTCGAAACCCATGAGGGAAAGATGCATTGGATCTGAGTTTCGCCCGTTTCGACCGTGGAATAGCGGTCACGCCCTTGCCGACCGAGCTGGCCGTGCTGCTGGCTGCGGCGACGGGGCGGCAGGCGGCGACGCCGACGGCTCGGTTGCAGACGCGGCTGGCGTGGAAACGCGCGCCGGTATCGCTGCTGACCCCGACCGATGGAGCGTTCAACGGCTGGACGGCGGCGTTGCTCGAACCGTGCATCGTGACGGAACACCGATCCGTCGCGAAACCCGCATGGGCCGCCCGCGAATGAAGACCATGTTTACCTAGCCGTTTTAGCCCATGTTCAAACGTATGCCCGCATGACCGCAGAAGTAGGTTTCAGGGGTCCCCACCCCGGCTCGAGGTCCAGTATGATTGAGAACCAGAAGATCCGTCCAGCAAAGGTGATCGGTCCGCTCGGCGAACCGCTTACGATCGACTCGCTGCCGCCGCCCGACACGACCCGCTGGGTCGTGCGACGCAAGGCGGAAGTGGTCGCGGCGGTCAATGGCGGGCTGCTGAGCGTCGACGACGTCTGCATGCGCTACAACCTGTCGGCGGAGGAATTCGCCGGGTGGCAACGTGCGGTCGACCGGTCGGGGATGCCGGGGCTGCGGGTTACGCGGATCCAGCACTACAAGACGTTGTACGAACGGCAGCAGCGGAAATATTGAGTATCCGTTAAATACGGGGGCGGAACAAGCTAGTCCGTTATGAGTCTTTCCATCTGTACACCCGGTACGCACGGACCGGGTCGCAGGCACCAAATGGAGGGACGTCAAATGGGTATCATTCTCTGGCTCATCGTGGGCGGTGTCGTTGGTTGGCTGGCCAGCATCATCATGCGGACCGACGCGCAGCAGGGCATCTTTCTGAACATCGTCGTCGGGATCGTCGGTGCGGTGATCGCCGGTTTCGTCACCGGGGCGAACATCAATAACGGCATTACCGTCATGAGCTTCCTGTATTCGCTGGTCGGCGCGATCGTGCTGCTGGCGATCGTGAACCTCGTTCGTCGCGGTACGGTGCGCTAAGCATCCGCTTTCCGCACGAAGAACAATGGGCCGCCCCTCACCGGGCGGCCTTTTTGTTTTGGAAGATCGAGTACGGCATGGCGGTCGCGCGCGACCGGACCCGGATCAGCTTGCGGTCAGGTCGGACAGGGTCGCTCGCATGGTCACGATGATCCCCGCCGGATCGAAGCTGATCTCGCTGTCGCCATTGCCGGTCAGTCCCAATCGCAACAGCTTCGATCCGAAACCGCGCCGGCTCGGCGTCCATACGGGCGGACCGCCCGCCTCGCGCCAGTCGAAGCGAAGCACGCCGTCGGTAACGGTCCAGTCGATCGATACCCGGCCGTCAGCGTTGGAGAGCGCGCCATATTTGACGGCGTTCGTGCCCAGTTCGTGCAGGATCAGCGCCAGCGAAAGCGCCGCGCGCGCGCCAAGCGCGACGTCGCCGCCCGACAGCACGATGCGATCGTCGCAGCCGAACACCGCCAGCACCTGACCGATGGTCGCGCGCATGTCGGCACCGACCCAGTTGCGGTCGACCAGCACGTCATGCGCGACACCCAAGGCCTGTAGTCGCCGCTCGAACGCGGCGAGCGGCTCGCGATCGACCGCGCCGCGCAACGTCTGCGACGCGATCGCCTGCACCATCGACAGCGTATTCTTCAACCGGTGCGCCAGTTCCTGGATCAGCAGGCTCTGGCGCGCCTCCGATTCGACCTGCCCCATGCCGACCTCGACCCGGTCCGCGACCTTGCGCAGGAACCCGATCTCCTCTGCCCGCCAGCTGCGGGGCGCGGGGTCGTGGACCAGAAATGCCGACACGGTACGGCCGTCGCGACGCACGGGCACGATGACGAAGGCGCCGATCGGCATCGCCAGCAACGCATCGGCGCGACCCAGCGTGCGTGAATCGGTCTGCACGTCGCGTACGACCACCGCCTCCCCGCGCTCGATCGCGTCGTGGAGCGCGCCGAAATCGCAAAGATTGCGCCGCCCGGCCAGCATCGGCCCGCCCGCGCGCGTCCAGTCGGGTTCGATCTCGATATGCGTCGTCGTCGCATCGATGCGGCCGAATCCGGCCCCGGCGACGTCCAGCGTCTCGCCGACCAGTGTCGAGGCGACCCGCGCCACCGCTGCGGCATCGTGACAGTCACGCAACATGTCGCCGAGTTCGATCAGCGCGTTCTGCCGACCATCGGCACCGCGTTCGTCGGTAATGTCCTGCAGGATCGCGCCGAAGCGTTCGCTGTCGATGCGGAAACAATGTCCGCGAAACCAGCGACGCAGCGCGGGGATATGGTGGACGAAGCCGACCGGCGTCCCGTCACGCAACAATCCGTGCAGGTCGTCCGCCCAGCGCGCCGGCGCGGCCAGATCGAGCACCCGCCCGGTCTTGGCCAGCATCGCCGCGCGATCGATACCCCATAGCGCGTACCACGCCGGATTGGCGTCGAAGAACTGCCAGTCGACGACCCGACCATCCTCGCCGCGCAGCGCCTCGCCCAGTGCGAAGCCATCGCCCAGATTCTCGAACAATCCCTGCCAGCGCTGCTCGTTGCCGCTAAGCGCCGTCTCGGCATCGGCGATGCGTGCCAGCGTGGCTTCGCGTTCGGCGAGCAGCCGCCGCGTCTCCAGCGTCGTCACCACCTGTCGCGCGAGGCTGTGCATCATCTCGCGCTGGAGGTCGCTCATTCCCTCCGGCCTGGGCGAGACATCGAGCACGCACAGCGTCCCGATCGCCACACCGTTCAGGCGCAACGGCACGCCGGCGTAGAAGCGCACCATCGGTCCGGCGGTCACGATCCCGCTGTCGCGGGTGCGGGGATCGGTCGACAGGTCGGGGATGACCAGCATGTCCTCGGCATCGAGCGCGTGGACGCAGATCGCGTCGTCGAGCGAGGTGCCGGGCGCGTCGGTGCCGACCCGGGCGGAGAACCACTGCCAATCGGTATCGATGACGGTGACGAGCGCGACCGGCGCCGCACAAATCTGTGCCGCCAACCGAACCAGATCGTCCTGCGCCGCGTCCCCGGTGGGCTGAGTCAGGCGATAATCGCGTATCGCCGCCAGCCGCTCCGTCGCCGCGGGGTCGTCCATCGCCCCCATGTCATATGCCCCCAAGGCCATGTTCCGAATAGCAATTTCCCGGGGACGACACAAGGGCCGCGCCATGGTTGGCACGGCCCTTGCACAAAAGGCCCGTAACAGGCCAGCGCCATTTACATCGGTTCCGGGTGCGATCAGGCGGTCTCGGCACTCCGCGTCCGCGCGGCAAAGCTCTTGCGAAGCTTCTGCAACTTGGGCGGAATGACCGCGAGGCAATAGGGATTGCGCTGTCCTTCGCCTTCCCAATATTCCTGATGATAATCCTCGGCCGGATACCAGGTCGTCAGCGGTTCGATGGTCGTCACGATCTTTCCGCGACCTTCGCCCGCCCGCTCGATCCCGGCGCGCGCCGCCGCTTCCTGCGCGTCCGACATCGGGAAGATTGCCGAACGATATTGGGTACCTACGTCATTGCCCTGCCGGTTGAGCTGCGTCGGGTCGTGCGTCGCGAAGAAGATGTCGAGCATCTCGTCATAGCCGATCACCGCCGGGTCATAGGTGACGCGGATCGCCTCGGCATGGCCGGTATCGCCACTACAGACCTGTTTGTAGGTCGGATGCTCGGTCGTGCCGCCGATATAGCCGCTTTCGACCTGTTCGACGCCGATCACATCGCGAAATACCGCTTCGGTACACCAAAAACATCCACCGGCGAAGATCGCCTGTTCGGTAGCCATTGCGTAATCTCCTTCTGTCAGGGAGATAGGCGCGCGCTTCGGCGGTACAATCGGGGACAGACAAGATGAGCGACGGCAAGGTTCTGGTTACGGGCGGGGCGGGGTATATCGGCAGCCATGCGGTGCTGGCGTTGCTCGACGCCGGACATGATGTCGTCGTGATCGACAATCTGGTCACCGGCTTCGACTGGGCGGTCGATTCGCGCGCCACACTGGTCGTCGCCGACATCGCCGACGACAATGCCGTCCGCGCGGCGCTGCGCGAGCACAAGGTCCATGCCATCCTGCATTTCGCCGGATCGGTCGTCGTGCCCGAATCGGTCGAGAACCCGCTCAAATATTACCGCAACAACACCGCCGCCTCGCGCAGCCTGATCGAAAGCGCGGTGGCCGAAGGGGTGAAGCACTTCATCTTCTCCTCGACCGCCGCGACCTACGGCATTCCCGAGGTCGTGCCGGTGCGCGAGGACAGCCCGAAACAGCCGATCAATCCGTACGGCATGTCGAAGCTGATGACCGAGATCATGCTGGCCGACGTCGCCGCCGCGCATCCGATCAACTATGCGGCGCTGCGCTATTTCAACGTGGCGGGCGCCGACCCCAAGGGCCGCTCGGGTCAGTCGACGGCGGGCGCCACCCACCTCATCAAGGTCGCGGTCGAGGCGGCGATCGGCAAGCGCAGCCATGTCGGCGTCTATGGCACCGATTTCGCGACCCCCGACGGCACCGGCGTGCGCGATTATATCCACGTCACCGACCTGGCCGATGCGCATGTCCACGCGCTCGACCTGCTGATGGCCGATCCGACCAAGAACCACACGATGAACGCCGGCTATGGCCGCGGCTATTCGGTGCTCGAGGTGCTGGACGCCGTCGACCGGGTCACCAACCTGACCATCGACCGCCGTCTCGAAGGGCGCCGTGCCGGCGATCCCGACGCGCTGGTCGCTGACAACAGCACCATCCTGTCGACGCTACCCTGGCGCCCGCAACATGCCGATCTGGACCAGATCGTCCGCGACGCGCTGTCGTGGGAGCGCGCGCTGGCAGAGCGCCACGCCCAGTAATCACCGTTCGGGCAGCACCTGATCGGCGACGCCCCAGCCGGCGAGCAGCCGGCTGTCGGCGCGCTGGCGCAGGTCGGCGGCGTCGCGAATCGTCCAGCGTGCCGGGCTGTCGATGTCGTCGAGTTCGCGCCATGCGACCGGGGCCGCCACCGGCGCCCCGGCCCGTGCCCGCGCCGAATAGGGCAGCACGGCGGTGCTGCCGCGCTGGTTGCGCAGCCAGTCGATGAAGATGCGCCCTTTGCGCTTCGCCTTCGCCATCGTCGCGACGAAGCGATCGGGTTCGGCCTGCGCCAGCGCGCGCGAGAAGCGGTCGGCGAAATCCTTGACCGCCGGCCACTGCGCCTGCGGGGTCAGCGGCACGACGACATGCACGCCCTTCCCCCCCGAGAGCATCGCAAAGCTGGCCAGCCCGAGATCGGCGAGATGCCGGTGCAGGTCATGCGCCGCGCGCTTCACGTCGCCGAAATCGAGCCCCTCATCGGGGTCGAGGTCGAACACCATCCGGTCGGGCCGCTCGACATCGCCGACGCCTGCGCCCCAGCCGTGAAACTCGATCGTCCCCATCTGCACGCAGGCCAGCAGACCGGCGGCGTCGCAGACGAAAAGATAGGGTTCGCGCCCGCCATCCTTCTCGGCAATCTCGACGCGGTCGACGGCATCACCGAAGCTGCCCGCATCATGTTTCTGGAAGAAGCACGCTTTTGCCCGCCCCTGCGGACAGCGCACCAGACTGATCGGCCGGTTCGCCGCCCATGGCAGCAACAGCGGCGCGACCGCATCGACATAGTTAGCCAGATCGCCCTTGGTCAGCCGGTCGCCCGGAAAGATCACCCGGTCGGCACTGGTGATCCGCACCGCCGATGTCCGCTCGACCGGCGCCGGCGTCTCGCGCACCACGTCCTTGGCCGCCTTGTCGCCGCGGAGACCCAGAAAGCTGGCATGGCGGACGATATTGTCGGCGGTAAATTCGGCAAAGGCGATCTCGGCGACCAGTTCGGGCTTTACGAACCGCGCCCCGCGCCGCACCGGTGCCGGCAGGTCGAGCGGCGCGGTCTTGCGTTCGAGCGGCGCCAGCGCGTCGCGCACTTCCGCCATCGTCGCCGCATCGAAGCCGGTGCCGACCCGCCCGGCATAGCGCAACCCGTCCTCGCCCTGCACCGCCAGCAACAGCGACTTGAACGGCCGCCCGCGCGCCTCGCTGGGGCTCCAGCCGACGATGATGAATTCCTGCCGGTGGGTGCATTTGACCTTCACCCACGCTCTGCTCCGGATGCCACGATAGGGGGCGTCGGCCGCTTTCGACACGATCCCTTCATAGCCTTCGCGGCACATCGCCTCGAACAATTGCTCGCCCGATCCGGTGACGTGCTCGGAATAGGCCAGCCGCGCATCGACATCGGCCAGCGCCGCCTGCAACCGTTCCTTGCGCCGCACCAGCGGTTCGTCGCGCCGGTCGCCCTCGCGATCCACCAGCAGGTCGAACAGGAAGCAGCGCATGTCGCCGCCTTCCTTGATCGCCGCCTGCAGCGTCGAGAAATCGGGCTTGCCGTCGTGCAGCGCGACGACCTCGCCATCGAGCAGCAACCCTGGCGGCAGGCTCGCCGCCGCGTCGGCGATGCCCGGAAACTTGTCCGTCCAGTCCAGCCCGGTGCGGGTATAGAGGCGCGGACCGTCGCCACCGGTCGCGATCAGGATGCGATAACCGTCATATTTGACCTCGTGCAGCCAGTTGCTGCCCGCCGGCACGCTGTCGACCAGCGTCGCCAGTTGCGGTTCGGTAAAATCGGGTCGACTTGCCTTGGCCTTCGCCCGCTTCTTCGCCTTCGCTGGCGGCTTTTCGGCGGCGATCTCCTCCATCGTCCGCCCGGTCTTGACGCTGGTCAGCAGCGTATCGGTCAGCGTGTCGGTGCCACCGGCTTCGCCATCGGCAACCTTGCGCAGCAGCCAGTTTTCGCGCTTTTCCTTGCCCTTGGGCTTCAGCCGGACCAGTAGCCATTCGCCGCCCATTCGCTGCCCCGCCAGCACGAAATGGAGATGCCCCTTCTCCAAATCCTTCGCCGACTTGCCCTTGATCGGCGACCATGTCCCCTCGTCCCACAGCATCACCGTGCCGCCGCCATATTCGCCCGCCGGGATCACGCCTTCGAATTCCGCATAGGACAGTGGATGATCCTCGGTGCGGACGGCAAGGCGCTTCTGATCCGGGTCGATGCTGGGGCCGCGCGTCACTGCCCAGCTTTTGAGCACCCCATCGACCTCCAACCGGAAATCATAATGCAGCCGGGTGGCGTCGTGCTTCTGGACGATGAAGCGGTTGCCCTTGCCTTTCGCCAGCGTCCCGGCCGGTTCAGCGGTTCGTGCGAAATCACGCTTGGCGTTATAGCTTGCCAGCGGATCGGATTTGCCGGCCATGTCAGGCGCGCTTGCGCGCCGCCGGCTTGCGGGCGGTGGTCTTGGCGGCCGGCTTGGCCTTGGGGGCGGCGCGTTTCTTGGGCGCGGGCTTGTCGTCGCTCGCCTTGGCCGCGCCGCCCTTCTCCAGCGATTTCTTGAGCGCGGCCATCAGGTCGACGACATTGCCGCCGCTCGGGCGTTCCTCTTCGCTGGTATCGACGATCTTGCGCCCCTTGGCCTTCACCTTGCGCTCGACCAGATCCTTCAGCGCGTCGACATAGCGGTCGTGAAACTCCTGCGGATCGAATTTCGCGGTCTTCTTGGCGATCAGCGTCTCGGCAAGGTCGAGCAGGTCCTCGTCGGGCTTGGCATCGGGAATATCGCGGAAATAGCCCTGCGCGCGGTTGACCTCATCGGCATAGCGCAGCGTCTCCAGCACCAGCCCGCGGCCACAGGGTTTGAGGCTGACGACATATTCGCGCCCGCGCAGTGCCAACTGGCCCAATCCGACCTTCTTGGTGCGCTTCAGCGCCTCGCGCAGCACGATGAACGCCTCTTCGGCCAGATCGTCGGCGGGCACCACGAAATAGGGTTTCTCGTAATAGATCACGTCGATCTCGTGCGCGTCGACGAACTGGGTCAACTCGAGCGTCTTCTTCGACTCCAGCTTGACCGCGTCGATCTCTTCCTGATCGAGCAGGACATATTCGCCCTTCTCGATCTGGTAGCCCTTCATGATCTCGTCGGGGTCGACGGGGCCGATGCCGGTCACCGATTTCTCGTAATGGATCGGCTTGCCGCTGGGTTCGTGGATCTGGCGAAAGCTGATGCTCGCC
The DNA here is from genome assembly GCF_055521695.1 of Sphingomonas sp. BL-S-05. Classification (NCBI taxonomy): domain Bacteria; kingdom Pseudomonadati; phylum Pseudomonadota; class Alphaproteobacteria; order Sphingomonadales; family Sphingomonadaceae; genus Sphingomonas; species Sphingomonas sp. BL-S-05. Next base: position 2,976,279 of record NZ_CM145499.1, read on the forward strand.
CCCGATTTGGTCGCGCTGTAGATTTCGACCGGGATCGAGACGAGGGCGAGGCGGATCTGCCCCTGCCAATATGCGCGCGCCGCCATCGCCATTTTCCCCTGGATCGTTGCTCAACCGATTCAATTCGCAGCGGAATGAGTCGTTCCGCGCGCATCGATCGCGCCGGGGTGAAATGATCGACGAAAGCGCGTATGTGGCGCCGCATGACCGATCCTTTCGACCTGTTCGATCAATGGTTCGCCGAAGCCAAAACCAGCGAACCCAATGATCCCAATGCAATGGCGCTGGCGACCGCCGATGCCGCCGGACGCCCTTCGGTGCGGATGGTGCTGCTCAAGGGTCATGGCCCCGATGGCTTCGTCTTCTACACCAATCGTGAGGGGCGCAAGGCTGCCGATCTCGCCGCCAATCCCAATGCGGCGTTGCTGTTCCACTGGAAATCGCTGCGTCGGCAGATCCGGATCGAAGGGCCGGTGACCTTGGCGAGCGATGCCGAATCCGACGCCTATTTCGCGTCGCGCGGCCGCGATTCGCAGCTCGGCGCATGGGCATCCGACCAGTCGCGTCCGCTCGATTCGCGCGAAACCTTCGAGACCCGCTTTGCCGAAATGTCGGCGCGGTTCGAGGGGCAAGACGTGCCGCGCCCACCCTTTTGGGGCGGTTATCGCGTGACGCCGAAGGTCATCGAGTTCTGGCAGGATCGTGCGCACCGGCTGCACGAACGCCGCCTGTTCACCGCGACCGCCCATGGCTGGTCGGAAGGATTGCTGTTCCCATGACCGAGACCGAACGCAAGCGGGTGATCCCGCTCGCCACCCGCGCCGCCATCGCGTCGGTGACGATGGCGCTGTTCCTGCTGGGACTGAAGGGGTTCGCGGCATGGCATACCGGGTCGGTGGCGATGCTGGGCAGCCTTGCCGACACCGCGCTCGACCTGCTCGCCAGCCTCGTGACGCTGTACGGCGTGCGCCTCGCCGCGACGCCCGCCGACCATGACCATCGCTTCGGCCACGGCAAGGCGGAGGCGCTGGCGGCACTGTTCCAGGTGATGCTCATCACCGCCTCCGCAGCGGGCATCGCATGGCGGGCGATCGCCGCCTTCGGCGCGCCGGGCGAGACGCAGGATGTCGAATTCGGCATCGGCGTGTCGGTGATCGCGATGATCGCGACCTTCGCGCTGCTCGCCTACCAGCGCAGCATCATCAACCGCACGGGATCGGTCGCGATCCGGGCCGACAATGTCCATTACCAGTCCGACCTGTTGCTCAACCTCGCGGTGATCGTCGCGATGGTGCTCGACCAGGTCTTCCACATTCGCGGCGCCGATCCGGTGATGGGCATCTTGATCGCGCTATGGCTGGGCTGGGGCGCGTTCCAGGCGTCGAGCCAGGCGATCGACCAGTTGATGGACAAGGAATGGCCGGAGGAGGAACGCCGCGCGTTCCTCGACGTCGCCGCCCGGCAGGACGGGTTGCGCGGCATCCACGACTTCCGCACGCGCCGTTCGGGCAGCCACGACTTCGCGCAATTCCATATGGAGGTCGCGCGCGACATGACCGTCGCCGATGCGCACGACGTGGTGGAAAATGTCGAACACGCGCTGCGCCGCGCCTTTCCCAAGGTGGAGGTGCTTATACATCTCGATCCCGAAGGCCATGTCGACACCGACAACCCGCTGGTGGAAGCAGACGTGACCCCGCATTGGTTCGGCAAGCGCGTGGGCAGCTATTGATGGCAATGCCTTTCACGGTCGTCGACGCGTTCGCCGACCGGCCGTTCGCGGGCAATCCGGCGGCGGTGATGCTGCTTGACGCATGGCCCGACGACGCCTTGCTTCAGTCGATCGCGCTCGAACATAATCTGTCGGAAACGGCGTTCCTCGTGCCGATAGACGGCGCGGCAGACTATGAACTGCGCTGGTTCACCCCAACCGTCGAGGTCGCGATGTGCGGCCATGCCACGCTGGCGAGCGGGCATGTCGTGCTGGGCGATCGCGACGCGGTCCGCTTCGCCACGCGCAAGGCAGGGGTGCTGACCGTCGGGCGCGACGGCGATGGCTATACGCTCGACCTGCCGGTGACGCGCGTCGCACCCGCGCCGGATGCGGCGTTGCTGGCGGCGCTGGGCTGCGAGGGCGAGGTGTTCGCCAGCGTTTCCGGCGCGCAGCAGACCAGCATCATCCTGCTCTCCGACGCGGCGGCGGTGCGCGCCTGTGCGCCGGACATGGCGGCGCTGTCGGCGTGCGAGGTGATGGCGATCGTCACCGCGCCCGGCGATGTCGCCGATATCGTCAGCCGGGTGTTCGTGCCCGCATGGGGCGTCGATGAGGATCCGGTGACCGGATCCGCCCATGCCGCGCTCGCCCCCTTCTGGGCCGAACGGCTGGGACGCGAGCGCTTCACCGCCTATCAGGCCAGCGCGCGGGGCGGGCATCTGACCTGTCGGCTGGCCGGGGATCGTGCCCTATTGGGCGGGCAGTGCGTCACCGTGATGCGAGGCGAGTTGTTGCCGTAGCTTTGCTTGGGGCCGGGCAATGCGGCGTTGGGTAGCAATCGGCAACCGACGCCCCATCTCCTTGCCATGACCCGCTATTCGATGCTCGACCTCGTCCCCGTTCGTCAGGGAGGCACTCCCAGCGAAGCGCTGGCCGCCGCTGCCGACCTTGCCGCCCATGCAGAAGCCCTTGGCTATCACCGCTATTGGGTGGCCGAACATCACGGCATGCCCGGCATCGCCAGCGCGGCGACGGCGGTGGTGATCGGCCATATCGCCGCCGCCACCAAGGCGATCCGCGTCGGGGCGGGCGGGATCATGCTGCCCAACCATGCGCCGCTGACCATCGCCGAACAGTTCGGCACGCTCGACGCGCTGTATCCGGGGCGAATCGACCTTGGTTTGGGTCGTGCACCGGGATCGGACCAGATCGTCGCCCGCGCGCTGCGTCGGACCCTGGACAGCGATCCCAACGCCTTTCCGCAGGACGTGGTCGAGTTGCAGCGCTACTTCGCCGATGACGCGCGCGGGGGCATTCGTGCAGTGCCGGGGGCCGGGGCGAAGGTTGATCTGTGGATTCTCGGATCGTCGCTGTTCGGTGCGCAACTGGCGGCCATGCTCGGCCTGCCCTATGCGTTCGCCTCGCACTTCGCGCCGGCCGCGCTCGATCAGGCGCTGGAGGCCTATCGGCGCAACTTCCGGCCATCGGCAGTGCTCGACAAGCCCTATGCCGCCGCCGCGTTCAACGTGCTCGCGGCCGATACCGATGACGAGGCAAGGCTGCTTGCCAGTTCGACCGAACAGATGTTCGTCGCGATCCGTACCGGTCAGCCGATCGAGCTGCCCCCGCCGGTCGACGGCTATCGCGAGCGGATCGGGGCACAGGGCAATGCGATTCTCGACCATGTCCTCGAATGTTCGGCGATCGGCGGGCCGGAGACGGTGCGCGCGGAGCTGGCAAGGTTCATCGATCGCACGCAGGTCGATGAGGTCATCATCACCGGCGCGATGTTCGATCCGCAGGCGCGCAAGCGCAGCGTGACGATCGCCGCAGAGGCGATGCGCGACCTTCAGGCAGCCGGCAGCCGCAACCTGACCAGCAATCCGCCCAGGTCCTCGCTTTCCTCGAGCGAGGCGGTGCCCTCGTAAATCTCCGCGACGTCGCGGACGATGGCGAGGCCGAGACCGGTGCCGGGCTTTCCCGAATCGAGCCGGACGCCACGGTCGAAGATGCGCAGCCGGTCGGCCTCCGGGATGCCGCGCCCGTCATCCTCGACCAGAAGTTCGACGAAGCCGGCATCGGCGCGCACGGTCACGAATACGCTGCCCCCGCCATATTTGGCGGCGTTCTCGACCAGATTGCCGAGAATTTCGTCGAGGTCCTGCCGCTCGATCCGCGCCACCAGATCCTTCTGCCCGTCGATATCGATGCGGACATTGGGATAGAGACGGGCGACGGCACGCTCGACCGCCTCGACAGACGTCCAGACCTCCGCGCGGCTGTGCGCCGATCCGCGCCGCCCCACCGCGCGGGCGCGGGCGAGATGGTGGTCGACCTGCCGCCGCATCGTCCGCGCCTCGCGGATGACGGTGTCGGCCAGATCGTCCTGCCCGGCAGCGGCGGCGTTCATGATGACGGTCAGCGGGGTCTTCAACGCATGGGCGAGGTTGCCGGCATGGCGCCGCGCCTCCTCCGCCTGCCGGTCATTATGTTCGACCAGCGCGTTGAGTTCCTCGACCAGCGGTGCGACCTCGGCGGGCATCGATCCCTCGACCCGCGCCGATTGCCCGGCGCGCAGCCGCGCGATCGCATCGCGCACGGCGCGCAAGGGCAGCAGGCCGTACCAGGTCTGGAGAGTCGCCATGACGATCAGCCCCAGCCCAAGCAGCGCGAAGGAGCGTACCAGCGTCTTGCGCAGCGCGGCGATCAGCCCGTCGAGCACGTCGCGCGATTCGGCGACCTGGAACCGCCAGACGGTCGGCGATCCCGGCAGCGTCAGGTCGCGCTCGACGATGCGCAGCTTCTGTTCGGGAAAGGGTTTGGCGTCATAGACGCGGATATCAGTGTAGCGATGGCTGCGATCGACCGGCAACTTGCGGTCCCAGAGCGAACGCGACGGCCAGGTTTCGTGCCCTGGGCCGCTCACCTGCCAGTACAGCCCCGAATAGGGTTCGAGGAACCGCTGGTCGGACAGCTGGCGGTTGAACGTCACCTCGCCGGTCGAATCGATCTCTGCCGAAACGATCAACGAGTTGAGCAGATATTCGAGCCCGTCATCGGTGTTGCGCGTCACCGCCGACACCAGCACGCGGTCGAGCGCGAAGCCGCCGCCGGCCAGCAGCAGCATGATCCACAGCGCCGCGACGACGATCATCCGCCGCGACAGCGACCCCGTCACCCGGACATAGGGCCGCGGCGCCGGCGCGCGGGGGGCAGGGTCGGCGCCGGTCGCCATGTTGTGCTCAGTCCTCGGCGCCCGCCGGCTTCGGCGCGCCCGGTTCGTCGAGGCTGTAGCCGAGACCCCGGATCGTGGTGATGACGTCGGCGCCCAGCTTCTTGCGGATGCGCGTCACGAACACTTCGATCGTGTTCGAATCGCGGTCGAAATCTTGATCGTAGATATGTTCGATCAGCTCGGTGCGGCTGACGACCTTGCCCTTGTGATGCAGCAGGTAGCTCAGCAGCTTATACTCCTGCGCGGTCAGCTTGACGGGCTCGCCGGCGCGCGTGACCTTGCCCGAACGCGTGTCGAGGCGAATGTCGCCCGCGGTCAGTTCGGCCGAGGCGTTGCCCGACGCGCGGCGGATCAGCGCGCGCAGGCGGGCGATCAGCTCTTCGGTCTGGAACGGCTTGGCGACATAGTCATCGGCGCCGGCATCCAGCCCCGCGACCTTGTCCGACCAGCTGTCGCGCGCGGTCAGCACCAGCACCGGGGCACTGCGCCCTTCCTTGCGCCAGCGGTCGAGCACGGTCAGCCCGTCGATCTCGGGCAGGCCGAGGTCGAGGATGATCGCGTCATAGGTTTCGGTCGACCCGAGGAAATGCCCCTCCTCGCCATCGGTGGCGAGGTCGACGGCATAGCCCGCGCCCTCCAGCGTGGCACGCAGCTGGCGGCCGAGATTGGGTTCGTCCTCGACGATCAGGACGCGCATCGGCTGTTCTCCCCTAGTTGCTTAACGACTGCGGCCGGTGACCTGGCCGGTACGGGCATCGACATCGACCCAGATCACCGCCCCATCGCGCAGGAATTTGAGCGTGTAAATCCCGCGATCGGGATCATAGTCGAAGCCGAGATACTGCGCGCCGCGAACCTGTGGCACGACGCGGCGCTCGATCTCGCGCAGCGGCAGGATCCTGCCTTCCGCCCGCGCGGTCCGGGCCGCCTGATGATCGCGCAGCAACTGATCGGGCATCGCCTGCGCGACCCCCGATACCGCCAGCAATCCCAGAACGAGGAACCGAACGACCATCGACATAGGGCGTGGCATAGGGGCAGGGCGTTGAACACCCCGTGAATAGGGCAGACAGGCTGGCGTAACTTGCTTCGTTCGCGACTGCGGCTTACCTGCCACACATGGCTGCACCGATATTGTCCTATGAGGGCCTTGGATTGATCCAGGGCAATGGCTGGCTGTTTCGCGGGCTCGACATCCATGTCGGGCAGCGGGACCGGCTGGCGCTGATCGGGCGCAATGGTGCCGGCAAGACGACGCTGCTGAAGCTGATCGCCGGGTCGATCGATGCCGATGAAGGGCGGCGGACGATCGTACCGGGCACGCATGTCGTGCTGCTGGAACAGGATCCGAAGGTCGACGGCTATGCGACGCTGCGCGACTTCGCCCTGCGCGGGCCGCGGGCCCCCGCCGAGCATGAGGTCGACGCGATCGCCGACCAGCTGGGCATCGACCTGAACCGCGAAGCCGCCACGGCGTCGGGCGGCGAGCGGCGGCGCGCGGCGATCGCGCGGGCGCTGGCCGAAAATCCTGACGTGCTGCTGCTCGACGAGCCGACCAACCATCTCGACCTGTCGGCGATCGAATGGCTGGAGGAGTGGCTCAACCGCTTCAACGGTGCGTTCATCGTCATCAGCCACGACCGTACCTTCCTGACGCGGCTGACCAAATCGACCCTGTGGCTCGACCGCGGCGGCATCCGCCGGGCGGAGATCGGGTTCGGCGGGTTCGAAGCGTGGATGGAACAGGCCGCCGCCGAAGAGGAGCGCGCGGCGCAGCGGTTGGACGCGAAACTGAAGATCGAGGAGCATTGGCTCCACCGCGGCGTCACCGCGCGGCGCAAGCGCAACATGGGGCGGCTCGAAAAGCTGCACGAATTGCGGGCGCAGCGCGCGGCGATGCAGGGGCCGCAGGGCACCGCCAAGATCCAGGTCGAGGCCGACGACACCAAGACCAAGGTCGTGATCGACGCCGAGCATGTGACCAAGGCGTTCGGCGACCGCACGGTGCTCAAGGACTTTTCGCTGCGGGTGCGGCGCGGCGACCGGATCGGCATCGTCGGCGGCAATGGCGCGGGCAAGACGACGCTGCTGCGGCTGCTGACCGGCGATCTGGAGCCGGATGCGGGCAAGATCATGCGTGCGCAGACGCTGGACGGGATCGTCATCGACCAGCAGCGCAAGCTGATGGCGCCCGAAAAGCGCGTGCGCGACGTGCTGGCCGATGGCGGCGACTGGATCGAGGTCAACGGATCCAAGAAGCACGTCCATGGCTATCTCAAGGAGTTCCTGTTCGACCCGTCAATCGCCGAGGCGCGGATCGGCACGCTGTCGGGCGGTGAGCGGTCGCGGCTGTTGCTGGCACGCGAGTTCGCGCGGCCGTCGAACCTGCTGGTGCTCGACGAACCGACCAACGATCTCGACCTCGAAACGCTCGATCTGTTGCAGGAGGTGATCGGCGATTATGCCGGCACGGTGCTGATCGTCAGCCACGACCGCGACTTTCTCGACCGGACGGTGACGGTGACGCTGGGGCTGGACGGCAGCGGCCATGTCGATGTCGTGCCGGGTGGCTATGCCGACTGGGTCGCGAAACGGCGCGAGCGGACCGTGGCGAAGGCCAAGGCCGCGAAGCCGGTCGAGGCCGCGCCGAAGCCCAAATCGACCAAGATGAGCTACAAGGACCAGCGGGACCTCGACCTGCTGCCCGGCCGGATCGAGGAACTGGAGGCGGCGATCGAACGCGACGAGGCGCTGCTGGCCGATCCGGTGCTGTACACCAAAGACCCGAAACGCTTCGCAGCACTGACCGCGCAGATCGAGAAAGCGCGGGCCGAAAAGGATGCGGCGGAGGAGCGCTGGCTGGCGCTGGCGGAGATGGCCGAGGCCTGAAGCTCCTCCCCGTGCCGGGGAGGAATTAGATGGCCTTGCCGTGCTGTCCGGCCAGTTCGGTCACATATTGCCACGCCACGCGCCCGGAGCGGCTGCCGCGTTTCGTGGCCCAGTTGATCGCCGCCTGCGCATCGAACGGCAGGTCGTACGCGGCGCAATAGCGTTCGACGATCGCGACATAATGGTCCTGATCGACGACGTGGAAGCCGAGCGACAGGCCGAAGCGGTCGGCCAGCGCCAGCGCATCGTCGATGCCGTCGCGCGGGTTGATGGCGCTGTCCTGTTCCTTGAGGTCGCGGGGGACTAGATGGCGGCGGTTGGCGGTGACGATCAGCCGCACGTTCGGCGGGCGCCCTTCCGCGCCGCCCTCCAGCAACGATCGCAGCGCGCGGCCATCGGCGGGCGTGTCGAAGCCCAGATCGTCGACGAACACCACGAACGCCCGCTCGACCGATGCCAGCAGCGCGAACAGCGCGGGCAGTCTGGCGAGGGCGGTCGCCGGTGCCTCGACCAGCGCCAGCCTGCCGCCATCGGCCTGCACCTGCCCCACCGCCGCCTTGACCAGCGCCGACTTGCCGGTGCCGCGCGCGCCCCAGAGCAGCACGTCATGCGCCGCCGCCCCCGCCGACAGCCTTGCGAGATTGGCGGTCAGCGCGTCGCGTTGCGCATCGATCCCGACCAGCCGCCCGATCGGCAACGGCCGGAACCCGCGCGCGGCCGACAGCACCGCCCCGTCCCAGCCATAGGCCGGATGCGCCAGCGGATCGGCGGCGGGCGGCGGCGGTGGCGACAGGCGTTCGAGCGCGGCGGCGATGCGAAGGAGCGGATCGGTCATGCCGCCGCCCTAACCAGCCGCTACCCCGCGATCAACGCCTGCGCCGCGGCGCGATTGGCAAAGCCCTTGTCCGCCAATGCCGCGCGGGCATTGGCGATGGCCGCCGGACGGTCCCCGGCAGCGGCGGCGATCTGTGCCATGTGCCAGCGGATGCCGGCATGGGCGGGGGCGATCCGCACCGCCTTCGCCATCACCGGGATCGCCGCGCCGATATTGTCGTTGGCGAATAGCGCCCAGCCGAGCGCATCGGCGACCAGCGGATTGGCCGGCGCGATGCGGTAGGCGGCAGCGGCATAATCCTGCGCGATGCCCGGCTGTCCGGTGCCGGCATAAGCGTTGGCGAGTCCGGCCAGCACCGCCGCATCGCCATCGCCGACCAGCGCGCGCAGCCGTTCGAGCGTGTCGATCGCGGCAGCGTCGTCGCCTGCCGCCGCCTGCCACTGCCCCGCGAGCCGCAGCGCGGCGACGCTCGTCGGGTTCTGCGCAAGATAGAGCGACAGCGCCGCGCTCGCCTGCGCGCGCTGCCCGGCGCGGTCGCGGGCATCGACGAGTCGCAGCATCGTCGACTCGTCGAAGCGGGTCGCGGCAGCGCGGGCATAGGCATCGGCCGCCTCACCCATCCGCCCGGCGGCGGACAGCGCATCGCCGAGCACCAGTTGCGCGGCGGGCGCGCCGGGATTGGCCGCCGTGACCCGCCGGGCCGCCGCGACCGCTTCGGCGGTGTTGCCCGCCGCCGCCAGCGCGCGGATATAGGGCACCGCCACCGCCGGATCGCCGGGGGTCAGCCGCGCATCCTCGGCCAGCATCGCCAGATCGTCGTCAGGCGCGAATGCGCTCGAGCGACCGCGCGCGGGCGAGGCGGCGCGGTCGAGCATCGCCGCCGCACCTGCGCGGTCGCCCAGCCGCTCCATCGCCCGCGCCGTCAGGGTCAGCGTATAGCTGTCGGCATCGCCGCGCACCGCCGCCGGGCGGATATAGTCGAGTGCGTCCTGCGCGGCATTGCTCCGCAACAGCGCCAAGGCCAGCAGCTTGCGCGCGGTGACGTTGGTCGGCTGCCGCGCGACCAGTTCGCGTAGCGCGACCGCCGCCTGCCCCTCATTCCCCTGCGCGAGATCGATCGAGGCGCCGAGCAGCAATGCCCCCGGCACCCCGGCGACGCCGCGCCCGGTCCTGTCGAGGATGCTGCGCGCGGTATCGTAATCGCCCGCGCGTGCCGCGAGCACCGCCTGCAGATAATAGCCCTGCGCGCTGTCGGGCCGGACCGCCATCGCCCGCCGCACCGCGTCCAGCATCGCGCTGGCCCGGCCGGCATCGCCGAGCGTCGCAGCATATTCGATGAGGGTGTCGTAACCATATGGATCGCGCTGCAACGCCGCCTCGAACCACGGCAGCGCGGCGACCAGCCCATATTGCGCGCGCACCGTTTCGGCGCGCAGGCGGAGCGCGTCGGGAGACGACGGCGCCGCCTTCACCGCCACCGCTGCGGCATTGATCGCGCCGACCATGTCGCCGGCGCCCAGCCGCATCTGCCCCAGCGCGACCCACGCGGCGGCATCCCGAGGTGCCCGCGCAACGATGGCTTCGAGCGCGTTCAGCCCGGCGGCGACGTCGCCACCCGCCGCAACCGCCTGTGCCCGGATGCGGTCGGCATAGGGGCGGTAGCGCGCAAGGGCCTTACCGGCCTCGGCGATCGCGCCGGTCGCGTCGCCTTGCAGCAGCCTGGCATGGGCGCGGAGTTGATGGACCCGCTCGGGATCGAAGCCCGCCGCCACCGCCCGGTCGATCGCGCCCTGTGCCGCCGCCCCTTCGCCCAGCACCAGATGGGTGCGCGCCAACACCGCCTGCGCCAGACCGTAGTTCGGATCGGCGACCGTCGCCGCCTGTGCCGCCTGGCGTGCCTGCGTCCAATGCCCGCCTTCATATTGCGCCAACGCCTGGGCGAGTTTGGTCTTCGCATCGGCGGCATCGGCATGCGCCGGCAGCACACCGCCGATCGTCGCGAGCATGCCCGCGACGATCGCCAGCCCGCTGATGCCGAGCAGCGCGCGGATCGATCGGTCAGGGTTGCAGGTCATAGCTTTTCATCAGGTCGTAGAGCGTCGGGCGGCTGATCCCGAGCAACCGCGCGGTGCCCGAGATATTGCCCTTCGCCTGCGCCAGCGCCGATCGGATCGCCGACCGGTCTGCCGCCTCGCGCACCGCCTTCAGGTTGATCGGTCCCGATGTCGCCTGCGCGGCACCCAGATCGAGATCGGCGGCGGTCACCGCCTTGCCATCGGCCATGATCGCGGCGCGCTTCACCCGGTTTTCCAGCTCGCGGACATTGCCGGGCCAGCCCCATGCCTCGATCGCGGCGAGCGCGTCGGGGGCGAAACGCTTCTGCCCCAATCCCATCTGCGCCGCGTGCCGATCGAGGAAATGGCGCGCCAGCAGCGCCGGGTCGCCCGGTCGTTCGCTGAGCGACGGGATGCGCACCACGATCTCTGCCAGCCGGTAATAAAGGTCCTCGCGGAAGCGGCCATCGGCGACCATCGCGTCGATATCGCGATGCGTCGCGCACACGATCCGCGTGTCGACCGGGATCGGCTTGCGCCCGCCGATCCGTTCGATCACCCGTTCCTGGAGGAAGCGCAGCAGCTTGACCTGCAGGGCAAGCGGCACGTCGCCGATTTCGTCGAGGAACAGCGTGCCGCCCGCGGCCTGTTCGATCTTGCCCTCGGTCGTCTTGACCGCGCCGGTGAACGCGCCCTTCTCATGCCCGAACAGCTCGCTTTCGAGTAGCGTTTCGGGGATGGCCGCGCAGTTGATCGCGATGAAATTGCCGCGCTTGCGACGCGATGCGTCATGGACCCCGCGCGCCAGCAATTCCTTGCCCGTGCCCGATGCGCCGAGCAGCATGACCGACACGTCGGCGGGCGCCACGCGCTCGATCGTCCGCGTGACCTTCAGCATTTCGGGCGCGGCGGTAATCATGCCGCCCAGCACCGCCTGCCCCTCGATCCGCTCGGCCAGCCGACGATTCTCGGCCTCGAGCGCATGGACGTGGAAGGCGCGCGCGACGATCAGCCCCAGCGCGTCGATATCGATCGGCTTGGCATAGAAATCCCATGCGCCCAGATCGATGGCACGCAGCGCGCTCGCCCGGTCGCCATGGCCGCTGGCGACGACGATCTTGGTATCGGGCTTGATGCGCAGGATCGCTTCCATCGTCGCGAACCCCTCGCTCACGCCATCGGGATCGGGCGGCAGGCCGAGGTCGAGCGTCACGACCTGCGGCTCTTCGGCACGGACGGCGGCGATCGCCGCCTCGCGGTCGCCCGCGACGACGATGTCATAGCCTTCATAGGCCCAGCGCAACTGGCGTTGCAGCCCGGCATCGTCCTCGACGATCAACAGGCACTTGCGGATGGTCATGCCGCTTGCTCCAGCATGGGCGCAGCCGCCGCCAGCGTCACGCGGAAGCGCGATCCCCGGCCGGGCTGGCTGTCGACGTCGATATGGCCGCCCATGGCGACCGCGAGTTGGCGGGCCTCGAACGCGCCGATGCCGAAGCCCGACGGCTTCGAGGAAACGAACGGCCGGAACAGGTCGTCACGGATGAACTGCTGCGTCATGCCGATGCCGGTGTCGACCACCTCGACCCAGACCCGGTCGCCGGTTTCGCCCAGCACGATACGGACCGGATCATCGCCACCGGCATCGAGCGCGTTGTGGACCAGATGGTCGATCACCTGCTGCAACCGCACCGGATCGGCCGAGGCATGGAGCGTTGCCGAGCCCTCGACCACCACGGTCCCGCGCGACCGGAACCGCGCCGCCGATCCCGCCGCGACGGTCGCCAGCGCGACCGGACGCAGCGCCTGTTCCCGGGCAGGCTCGCGTTCGGCGAGGCGGGCGAGCAGGTCGTTCATTCGTGTGGCCGATTCGTTCAGGGTCGCGACCATGTCGGCGCGGAAATCGGGATTGTCGGCATGACGCACGGCATTGCGGGCGACGAGGCTGAGCTGGCTGACGATGTTCTTCACATCGTGCAGGATGAAGGCGAAGCGGCGGTTGAATTCCTCGAACCGGCGCGCTTCGGCAAGTGCGGATTGCGCGCGCTCCTCGGCCAGATAGCTTGCCACCTGTCGCCCGGCGATGCGCAGCAGGTCGAAATCCTCCCAATCGAGCGCGCGCGCGACCAGCGGCCGCGCCAGCAGGATCGCCCCGGTCAGCTGCCCGAGATGCGGCAGCGGCACGACCACCCATGCCTCGCCATGCGCCAGCATCGCCGCCGGGACCGCCGCCCCGTCGGCGCCATCGGGACGGTAACGCAGCGGATCGAGTTCGAGGATGCGACCGGTCGCGCGCAGATGCCCGGCCAGCGCGACACTGTCCCCGGCATTGCCCAGCGCATCCCCCTCCCAGCGCCACGACGCCTCTACCGCCAGCCCTTCCCCTTCCGCGACCAGCAGCAGCCCGGCGGGCGAATCGGTCAGGTCGGCGACCGCCTTGACCAGCCGTTCGTCGAGCGGCGCGGCGCCCTTCGGTTCGCCCAGCGTCTCGGTGAAGCGGGTCCATTCGGCGCGATAGTCGTAGCGATGGGCGAAGAGATGCTTGACCAGCTTGACCTTGACCCAGGCCCGGAGCCAGCCCGACGAAGCGGCGGTGAGCACCGCGACGGTCGATCCGAACACGAACGCGGTCTGCCCGATCCGGGCATATCCGCCACCCAGCGTCGCGATCAGGCCGGTCGCCATGATCGTCACCGCGAAATAGGCGATCAGGCCCAGCACCGACAGCGTGTGGAAGGTGGCGGTCCGCGACAATTGCACCCCGCCCTCGCCCGGCCGCGACAGGGCGAGCCCGACGATCAGCGCCAGCGCCGCCAGCGCGACACCGCGCGCCGCGATCAGCTCGCCCGGCACCTGGCCCAGCAGACGGGCGGCGATGCACAGATTGACGTCGATCAGCCAGAAGGCACCGGCCGCGAACAGCACCAGCCGCGTCGCCGCACCGGTCACTGCCGGAAACATGCCGTGCAGCAGCAGCAACGCGCCGAGCGCGGCCAGCACGCCGAGCACCGTCGACACCTGCGCAATCATTGCCGCCGCCGGGGTCGCGGGCGCGGCGGCGGCGGCGAGGTCGAGGACCAGTTGCGCAAGATCAACCGCCGCGACGCTGCCGTAAGCGAGCGTGCGACCCAGCCCCGCCCCCGTCGCCCCGGCACGATGTTGAATCGCGATCAGCAGTACCAGCCAGCCGAGCGTGCGCAGCCCGGCAAACAGATGCGAGATCGCCTGCCCGTCGCCGATCCCGGCGACCGACAGCGTCCACAGCGCGGTGAGCGCCAGCGACAGCGACAGCCAGCCGCGCGGCAAGGCGGCATCGGCCGCGCCGCGATCGGCGGTCCAGAAGGCGAGCGCGCCGAACAGCAAGGCGGCGATCGCATGACCCCAGACGATGATGCCGGTCAGCATCGACTCACCGCGCCCCGCCCGACCAGATCACGACGCGCAGCGTCTGCAGCAGGATCAGCAGGTCGAGAAAGGGCGAATAGTTCTTGGCGTAATACAGGTCGTATTCGAGCTTCTGCCGGGCATCGTCGATCGACGCGCCATAGGGATAGTTGATCTGTGCCCAGCCGGTGATGCCCGGCTTCACCATATGCCGTTCGGCATAATAAGGCAGCTTGTCCTCCAGCGCCGACACGAATTCGGGGCGTTCGGGGCGGGGGCCGACGAAGCTCATCTCGCCGATCAGCACGCTCCAGCATTGCGGCAGTTCGTCGATCCGCGTCTTGCGCAGGATGCGGCCGATGCGGGTGATGCGCGGGTCGTTCTTTTCGGCCCAGACGGCAGTGCCCGCCGCTTCGGCATCGGTGCGCATCGAACGCAGCTTGGGGATGTCGAAACCGGTGCTGTACAGCCCGACGCGGCGCTGGCGGTAGAAGACCGGCCCGCGACTGTCGAGCTTCACCGCGATCGCGGCGACGACCAGCACCGGCAGTGTCAGCGTCAGCAGCAACAGGCTGGCGGTGACGTCGAACAGCCGCTTGAACGCGCTCGACACCATGCGCCCCGACGAAAAGCCGTCGGAGAAGATCAGCCAGGACGGGCTGACGCTGTCGAGGTCGACGCGGCCCGTCTCGCGTTCGAGGAAGGTCGAGATTTCGTTGACGTGCACGCCGGTCGTGCGGATGCGCAGCAGGTCCTTGAGCGGCAGGGCGTTGCGGCGTTCCTCCAATGCCAGCACGACTTCGGATGCGCCGAGCAGCACGACATGGTCGGCAAGGTTGTAGATGGCGTCGCGGGCGATCGCCTCGGGGATTACCCGGTTCGCCTCGCTCATCGCGACATAGCCGACGACGACGAAACCGGCGCCGGGAGTCTGGCACAGTTCCTTCAGCCGCTGTGCACGCGGCCCCGCCCCCAGCACGATGATCCGCCGCTTGAACGCCTGCCCGCCGAGCAGCGCGCCGGTCAGGATGCGCAGCACCAGCAGCAGCACCGCCGCGAAGCCCAGCGCATAGACGAGGTTGGATCGCCAGAAGGTGATCGACGGTGCGAGGAAGAACACGACCGCCAGCAGGATCGCGCCTACCGCGACCGCGACGATCAGCCGCGCTGCGGCGAACTTGATCGATTGCAGCGCATCGGTGCCATAGATGCCGACCGCGACCAGGGCGGTCTCTAGGCTGATCGCAAAGCTGAGCAATTGCGGGATGCGGGTGTGGATCGGGTCGATGCCCATGTCGATCTGCATCGCCCGCGTGACCCAGCCGAGTTCGGCCGCGACCAGCAGCGCCAGAAAGTCGAGCAACCCCAGCAACAAGACGGCGTGCGGGATATAATGTTTGAACAGCCGAATCATCGCCGGGCTCTCGATACAGGTGTAAGCCAGTCCGACACCCAGCCCGTATCGCGCGAAAGGGCAAAGAAATACTGAACGCGATGGATACGCATTGTCACATCGTTGTTGTATCGCAACAGTCGCTTGCCCGTCCGGGCGGGCGGATTCCGCCTGCCTGATCCTTTCCGGAGATCCGATCCATGCCCGTTTCGTCCGCCATTGTCCCCGTCATTCTGTCCGGGGGGGCGGGCACCCGTCTGTGGCCAATGTCGCGTCCCGAACGGCCCAAGCAGTTCCTGGCCCTGACCGCCGCCGAGACGATGTTACAGCTGACCGCACGCCGTGCCGCGGGCGACGGCTTTGCCGCGCCGATCGTCGTCGCCAATGCCGCCCATGCCGATGCCGTCGCCGAACAGCTTTCCGCCATCGGTTCGGACCCGCAGGCGATCATCCTCGAACCGATGGGCCGCAACACCGCGCCCGCCATCGCGCTGGCGGCGATCGCGGCGGGCGGCGGCGACGCGCCGTTGCTGGTCATGCCGTCGGATCACGTCATCCACGACCTCGACGCCTTCCGCGCCGCGATCGACCGCGCGCTGCCGCTGGTCGAGGATGGCTGGATGGTGACGTTCGGCATCGCCCCCGACGCGCCCGAAACCGGCTATGGCTGGATCCAGGTCGGCGAGCCGCTGGCCGAGGGGGTCCACCGCGTCGACCGTTTCGTCGAGAAGCCGCCGCTTGATGCGGCGCAGGCGATGCTGGCATCGGGCGACCATGCGTGGAATGGCGGCATCTTCCTGTTCCGCGCCGACCGCTTTCTCGACGCAATCGGCCGGTTCGTGCCGGCGATGCTGGACGCGGCGCAGAGCGCGATGGACCGGGCGCAGCGCGACGGCAATTGCATCCGCCCCGACGCGGAAGCCTTTGCCGCCAGCCCGTCCGATTCGATCGACTATGCGGTGATGGAGCGCGACGACCGGGTCGCGGTCGCGCCGGTGGCGATGGGGTGGAGCGATGTCGGCAGCTGGGACGCGCTGCACATGATCAGCGACCGCGACGATGCCCATAACGCGACCGGCGGCGACGTGACGCTGCTCGATGCGACCGGCTGTCTCATCCGGTCGGACGGGGTGCGGATCGCAATGGTCGGGGTCAGCGACCTGATCGTCGTCGCCAGCGGCAACGACGTGCTGATCCTGCCGCGCGGCCGGTCGCAGGAAGTCAAGCGGCTGCTCGACGCGATGAAGGGGAACTGAACCGACGCAGTACGTTAGCGCACGGGCGAATCCCCCTTCCCTTCGGCGATGCGCGGCTTAGGCTGTCGCGACATCATGGAGTGCGCGTTGTGCGGGTAAAGTTCGGTGCGGCGTTGGGCGTGTTGGCGATGTTGTCGGCCTGCGGCGGCGGGGGCGGGGGCGGCAGCATCCTGGGCGGAGGAAGCAGCGGCGGCGTCTCGCCGACCCCTGCGCCCACGCCGACCCCGACGCCCACCAGTACCGCGGGCTGTTCGCTGCGCGAGCGGCAGGATTGGGCGCTGGCGCAGCTGCGCGAATGGTATCTGTTCCCGGAAACGTTGCCCGCCAGCCTCGACCCCACGCCCTATGCCACGGTCGATGCCTATATCGACGCGCTGACCGCGACCGCGCGGGCGCAGCGGCGCGACCGCTATTTCACCTATCTGACCTCGATCGCCGAGGAGGACGCCTATTACGACGCGGGCGAGACCGCCGGTTTCGGCACCCGCTTCGCGCTGGATACCAGCGGCCGGCGCCTGTTCGTGATCGAATCGTTCGAAGGCACCCCGGCGCTCAACGCCGGCATCGATCGCGGGACCGAGATCCTGCAGATCGGGACCAGCAGCGGCAATCTGCGCAGCGTGTCGTCGATCATCGACAGCAGCGGCGTCGACGGGCTGAACGACGCGCTCGGCCCCGATACGGTCGGGACCAGCCGCACCTTCCAGTTCGTCACCGCCGAGGGCACGACCCGCACCGAGACCGTCGCCAAGGCCGATTACGCGCTGTTGCCGGTATCGACGCGCTATGGCGCCAAGGTGCTGACCGATGGCGGCAAGCGGGTCGGCTATATCAACCTGCGCACCTTCATCACCACCGCCAACCAGCCGCTGCGCGATGCGTTCGCCAGCTTCCGCGCGCAGGGGATCACCGAGTTCATCATCGATTTCCGCTATAATGGCGGCGGGCTGATCTCGGTCGCCGATCTGATGGGCGACCTGCTGGGCGGCGGCAAGTCGACCAGCCAGGTGTATAGCTACACGACCTTCCGCCCCGAGAAATCGTCCGAGAACGAGACGAAGTATTTCGCCCCGACCGCGCAGTCGGTGACGCCGACCAAGATCGCCTTTATCGGCACCGGCCGCACCGCATCGGCGAGCGAACTGGTCATCAATGCCTTCGTCCCCTATCTCGGCAACAACATGGCGCTGATCGGCACCAACACCTATGGCAAGCCGGTCGGGCAGATCGCGCTCGACAAGGCGGCGTGCGACGACCGGTTGCGCGTGGTCGCGCTGGCGGTGCAGAATTCGGCGCGATCGGCGGCCTATTATGACGGGCTTGCCACGGTCGTCCCCAACACCTGCGTCGCCAACGACGACATCAACTATCCGCTGGGCGACGTGCGCGAACAGTCGGTCGCCCGCGCGCTCGACTTCCTTGCCGGGCGGAGCTGCACGCGGATCGGATCGGCGGCGGCGACGGCCGCGACCCGCGACGGACTGCGCGTCGGTGGCGACGGCGTCGAGGGACGCACGCTGCTGCAACCCCAGCGCCCGTCGACCGTGCAGCGCGAGGTGCCGGGCTTGTTCTGAGGCGGTCCGCTCGGCTACCCCGCGGCGACAAGGGGGACGGCATGAGCGACGACGACTATATCTATGACGAGGCGAGCGGCGAATGGGTGCCGGCATCGCAGGCGGGCGCCACGACGGCGGGCGACGACGACGCGATCGTCGTGCGCGACGCGGTCGGCAACGTGCTGGCCGATGGCGATCAGGTGACGCTGATCAAGGACCTGACCGTCAAGGGCGCGGGCCAGACGCTGAAGCGCGGCACGCTCATCAAGTCGATCCGCCTGACCGGCGACGCGCAGGAGATCGACTGCAAATATGACGAGATCAAGGGGCTGGTGCTGCGCGCCGAGTTCGTCCGCAAGCGGACATGATCGCGGGCATCGATCCGAGCTGGACGAATGCGCTGGCCCCGGTGCTGGCCGGCGATGCGATGGCGGGACTGCGCAGCTTCCTGACCGCAGAGAAGGCGGCGGGCAAGCGCATCCTGCCGCATTCGCGCGACTGGTTCGCGGCGCTGGCGCTGACCCCGCTCGATCAGGTGCGGGTCGTCATCCTCGGGCAGGACCCCTATCACGGGCCGGGACAGGCGCATGGCCTGTCCTTCTCGGTCCGGCCGGGCGTCGCGGTGCCGCCGTCGCTGCGCAACATTTTCAAGGAATTGCAGACCGATCTGGGGCTGACCCCGCCGGCGCACGGCTTTCTGGAGCATTGGGCGCGCCAGGGGGTGCTGCTGCTCAACAGCGTGCTGACCGTCGAGCAGCATCGTGCCGCGTCGCATGCCGGGCGTGGTTGGGAGGCGTTCACCGACGCGGTCGTCCATGCCGTGGCCGACCGGGCGGAGCCGAGCGTGTTCCTGCTATGGGGATCGCATGCGCAGAAGAAGGCCGCGTTCGTCCGCGACGTGGGCGCGGGCGGCCGTCACCTCGTGCTGCGCGCCCGCCATCCCTCGCCTTTGTCGGCGCATAGCGGGTGGTTCGGCAGCCGTCCGTTCAGCCAGGCCAACGCCTTTCTGGCCGAACATGGGCGTGGCACGATCGACTGGTCGCTGCCCGCGCTCGATACGCTGGCGGAACCATCGGCGGGTATCGGCGATTGATGCGCCCGACCGCCAATCCGGCGGGAACGAGATAAAAGGGATTTGCCATGAAGACGATGATGACGGCGACCGGTCTGGCCGCGCTGATGCTGCTGGGCGCGTGCGGTGGCAATGCCGACGACAAGGCCGCCGACAATATCGAGGCGATGACCGAGAACAAGGCCGACGCACTGGAAGACCAGGCCGACATGACCAGCAACGAACAGGTCGAGGACGCGCTGGAAGCGCAGGCCGAGAACGTCCGCGACATGGGCGAGGACGCCGCCGACAAGGCCGACGACAACGACAATGCGCAGGTCGAACAGGCCGTGAAGAACGCGATGTAAGTCGCGCCACGCGGCATGACGGACCGAAGGGGGCGCCGCGGCAATCGCGGCGCCCCTTTTGCGTATGGGCGGTGCACGGCCCCGTGGGGCAAGCTGGTCCGGCGAAGGACCGGGGGGCGAGCGGGTCTTGCAGCGGCAGGTTTTGCGTCCAAAGTTCACGAAGTTCACACTCGTCGCTGCGCGCGGCGCGCGCGGCGATTGGGCTTCGGCTTGGGGCGGGGCACGACGATGCCGCGCTTGGCCAGTTCCAGCTCGACCTCGAACGCTGCACCCAGCGGGCCGGGTTCGCCGATATCGATATCGTCCTGCGCCGCGAGCGCGGCGGCGAGCGCGTCGTGTAGCGGCGGTTCGACCCTGGGCGCGACGGGTTCGCAGCGGCGATCGGGGTCGAGCCAGCCGGGCAGTTCGCCATCCTTCAGGTCGGCGACCTCGATCGCGACGTCGAGATCGGCGGGGGCCATCAGCTTTTCGGGCTCGGCCGGCGGGAC
Source organism: Sphingomonas sp. BL-S-05 (assembly GCF_055521695.1). Classification (NCBI taxonomy): domain Bacteria; kingdom Pseudomonadati; phylum Pseudomonadota; class Alphaproteobacteria; order Sphingomonadales; family Sphingomonadaceae; genus Sphingomonas; species Sphingomonas sp. BL-S-05. The sequence continues at coordinate 2,996,502 of NZ_CM145499.1, forward strand.
CGGGGTCAATGCGTCGAGCGCCTCGGCGACGCTGGGTGTCGGGGTGGGGGGCGACGCCTCCGCCTCGCCACGGCCGGGACGGCGACGCTGCTGTTTGCCGTAGCGGTCGGGATAATGGGCGGCGAGCAGGAACATCAGCATCCGGTCGCCGGGGCGATGCCGCGACCCGATCCGCCGCCCATTGGCATCGAGCACCGGTTCGACGGTGCCGTTGATCGCGCGGTCGAACGCGACGTCGACCAGCATCGACACCGCCTGGGCAACGGCGGCATCCCATGCGCGGGCAAAGGCCTCGCCGCCGGGCGAGCGGCGCAGGCGATAGGCGCTGCTGGCCGACATATGGACGGCGCGGGCCGCTTCGGTGACCGATCCGCCATCGGCGAGCGCTTCGATGAAGTCGCGCTGCTTGGCATCGGACCAGCCGTCGCTGCGCGGTTTGCGGCGGACGGGGACCCATTGATAGTCGGCGGGATCATAGCCGTTGGCGTCGAGATACGGCGTCTCGGACGGAACGGTCAGGTTCGAGGGGTCGAGCGCCGGGATGGGCGCGGGCGAATGCTCCGGGAGCTGGGTGTCGTTGCGCATGGGCGCGATGGGAACATATTGGGAACTTGTAGGACAGGGGGTTTTTCAGGGGGCGGCCGGCGGACCGCCCGTCGAATCGTTGACGCGCTGCTCGCGCCACATGATCTCTAATTGTTCAGGGGAGGTGTTATGCTAATACCGGGATTAGAATACCGCGTGTGGCCATTTCAGGCTGGCGCAACCAGTCGTGAAGGGATGGTAGTCGACGTTGATGGGCCAATGTTCGTCATAATTGTAGAGGGCATCCTGACATTCTATCACATGGCCGCGGTCGCGTGCGTGGAGCTGGTGAACCGGGACACCGAAGCGAAACGGGCAGAAGCGCAAGGCGATGCCATCGTTGCCCGCTTTCAATGACAGCGCCGGGTAGCGATGGCGACTTCTCCGCCGTCATCGCGGAGATGGATCGCTACATCCCCAAGCGCGTCCGGCTGGCCATGCTCGACCTAGTGCTTGCGTGGGCGCGGGTCGACACGACGATCGCTCAGTTGGCCACGGCCGCATTCGGCATGGATCCTACGGTAGGCGCTGTTGTTTTCAAGCGCACACCTGTTCCCGATCGCCTGCGTAAAATGCGCGAACTGAATTTACAACTTGGGCGACTTGATAATGCAAAGGCGCTTCGAAAACTTAAGGATCAATACGAGAAGCATTCGGAACCGCGAAATACAATTGCACACGCTGCTTGCGTTGGATTTCTTACGGCACCCGACCGGCTGGTCTTTCTACCATTCGAAGCTGCGGAAAGCTTCGGTCGATTGGCGGTAGATATTGTACCATTAAGACTGATAGTTGAAGCTACAACGTTCGCGAAACATGTCGACAAGACTGCAAACGCATTGATTGACGAACAGCGTGTACGGGACGAGGCAAAAACTAGCGAAGCCGATAGGAAATAAGCACCGACAATGACGGCGAACAGCCCAACAACCTGCTGAGGCTTCTCGACTGCCCGCTGAATGAATCGACTGGGTGGAGGGATGCAACTGCTGCCCGATTGCGGCCACGCCCCCTCCACCATGCTGCGCATGGTCCCCCTCCCCGCATAGCGGGGAGGATTTTTGGGTCGGGCATTTCAACGCAACCGTTCGCGCTGAGTAGGGGCTGAGCGAAGTCGAAGACCCGTATCGAAGCGCCTTTAGCGGTCCTTCGATACGTCGCTTCGACAAGCCCAGCGACTACCAGGACGAACGGGCGGGAGGGTGAAACACCCCCCGCCCGCTACCTCACTCCGCCGGCAGGTAAACCTCCCCGCCCTTCTCACGGAACTTCTCGCTCATTTGCGCCATGCCGGCGTCCGCCGCAGCCGATCCGCCCGCGAACGCTGCGCGCTCCGCGTCCGCCTTGTCGGCCGCAATGAACGTGTCCGCCGGCGCGTTCTGCTTCGCCGCGAAGTCGCGCACTTCCTGCGTGATCTTCATCGAACAGAATTTGGGGCCGCACATCGAACAGAAATGCGCGGTCTTGGCGCCTTCGGCCGGGAGCGTCTGGTCGTGGTAGCTTTCCGCCGTGTCGGGGTCGAGCGACAGGTTGAACTGGTCGCGCCAGCGGAATTCGAAGCGGGCGCGGCTCAGCGCATCGTCGCGCATCTTGGCGGCGGGGTGGCCCTTCGCCAGATCGGCGGCATGGGCGGCGAGCTTGTAGGTCACCACGCCGACCTTCACGTCGTCGCGATCAGGCAGGCCCAGATGCTCCTTGGGCGTGACGTAGCAGAGCATCGCCGTGCCGTACCAGCCGATCATCGCCGCGCCGATCCCGCTGGTGATATGGTCGTAGCCCGGCGCAATGTCGGTGGTGAGCGGCCCGAGGGTATAGAAGGGCGCTTCGCCGCAGACCTGCAGCTGCTTGTCCATATTCTCCTTGATCTTGTGCATCGGCACATGGCCGGGGCCTTCGATCATGACCTGTACGTCCTGCGCCCACGCACGGTGGGTCAGTTCGCCCAGCGTATAGAGCTCGCTGAACTGCGCTTCGTCATTGGCATCGGCGATCGAACCGGGGCGGAGACCGTCGCCCAGCGAATAGGCGATGTCATAGGCCTTCATGATCTCGGTAATCTCGTCGAAATGTTCGTAGAGGAACGATTCGCGGTGATGGGCGAGGCACCATTTGGCCATGATCGACCCGCCGCGCGACACGATGCCGGTCACGCGCTTCGCGGTCATCGGGATGTACGGCAGGCGGACGCCGGCATGGATGGTGAAGTAATCCACCCCCTGTTCGGCCTGTTCGATCAGCGTGTCGCGGAAGATGTCCCAGGTCAGTTCCTCGGCGATGCCGCCGACCTTTTCGAGCGCCTGATAGATCGGCACCGTGCCGATCGGCACCGGCGAGTTGCGCAAAATCCATTCGCGGGTGTCGTGGATGTTGCGGCCGGTCGACAGGTCCATGACCGTGTCGGCACCCCAGCGGATCGACCAGACCAGCTTGTCGACTTCGGCGGCGACGTTCGATGCGACCGCGCTGTTGCCGATATTGGCGTTGATCTTGACCAGGAAATTGCGGCCGATCGCCATCGGCTCGGTTTCGGGATGGTTGATGTTGTTGGGGATGATCGCCCGCCCGCGCGCCACTTCGTCGCGGACGAATTCGGGGGTCACGTAATCGGGGATGCTCGCGCCGAAGCTCTCGCCGTCGCGGACATAGTCGCGCAGCATCTCGCGGCCGAGATTTTCGCGGGTCGCGACATATTCCATCTCGGGGGTGATGATGCCGCGACGGGCATAGTGCATCTGGCTGACATTCGCGCCCGCCTTCGCGCGCAGGGGACGCTTGACGACGTTGGGGAAGGGCTGGACGCCGCCCGAACGGTCGGGGCCGAGCTGGCCGTTGTCTTCGGGGCGGATTTCGCGGGCGTCGTAGCTCTCGACATCGCCACGGGCCATGATCCAGTCGCGGCGAAGCTGCGGCAGGCCGGCCATGATGTCGATGCGGGCATTGGGGTCGGTGTACGGCCCCGACGTGTCATAGACGTTGAGCGGCGGTTCGCCGCAGCCGGGGTCGAGGTCGATCGCGCGCATCGCGACGTTCAGCGGGCCGACGTGAATCTTGCGGCTGCCACGGATCGGGCCGGTGGTGACGCCGATTTCGGCCTTTGCGGGGATGTCTGCCATATTCCACTCCATGCGGAGGGGGCGGGACTGAATTGGCCGCTCCCTCCCTACGCCGGTGTCAGCCGGATCAGGTTCAGCGGGTCGAAGGCTGCGGCCTTCCTCTCAAGCGTGACGAAACGCTCCCCCGGGGACGGTGCGGTTGTAGGCGCCTTGAGCGTGGGCGTCAAAGTGTTGCGCGCCGTATCCCCGCGCAGGCGGGGATCCAGGGCCAAGCAAACTGCCATGGGCGCCGATGACTCTGGCCCCCCGCCTGCGCGGGGGTACGGGCTGGGCGGTCACTACAACAGGTCGAGCTGGCCGCTGGGGGCTTCGCCCGCGCCGAAGCCGGCCATCGTCACCCCGACCAGCCGCAATCCCATGCGTAGGGGATAAAGGGTCGCGATCAGACTGCGGGCGGTGGCGTGGAGCGTCGCGCGGTCGGCGACGGGGGCGCCCAGCGTTCGGCTGCGGGTGACGATGCGGAAATCGGCATATTTCGCCTTCACGGTCACGGTGCGGCCATGCTGTCCGGTCTTCTCGACCCAGTCCCAGACGTCGTCCGCCATCGCCAGCACCCGCTCCTCGATCGCTGCCGGGTCGGTCAGGTCGTGGTGGAAGGTGGTTTCGGAGCCGGACGACTTGCGCACGCGGTTGGGGCGGACCGGGCGGTGATCCTCGGCACGGGCGATGCCGTAATACCAGCCGCCCGCCTTGCCGAAGGTGCGTTGCAGGTCGGGCAGGCTCCAGCCGGCGAGGTCGGCGCCGGTGCGGATGCCGAGCGCCTCCATCCGCTCGACCGTCTTGGGGCCGATGCCGTGGAACTTGCCGACCGGCAGCGACGCGACGACGCGTGGGCCGGCCTTTACCGGAATGACGAACTGCCCATTGGGCTTGTTCATGTCGGAGGCCAGCTTGGCGAGAAACTTGTTGTAGCTGATCCCGGCAGAGGCGGTGAGGCCGGTGGTCTCCAGAATGCGGGCGCGGATCTCCTCGGCCGTCGCGGTGGCGCTGGGCAGGCCGCGCCGGTTGGCGGTGACGTCGAGATAGGCTTCGTCGAGCGACAGCGGCTCGACCAGATCGGTATAGTCGTGGAAGATATCGCGGATCTGGCCGCTCACCGCCTTGTACACCTCGAAGCGGGGGCGGACGAAGATCAGGTCGGGACAGCGGCGGATCGCGGTGACCGAGGGCATGGCGGAGCGCACCCCGAACACGCGCGCTTCGTACGAAGCGGCGGCGACCACGCCGCGCCCGCTCGACCCGCCTACCGCGACCGGCTTGCCCTTCAGCTCGGGCGCATCGCGCTGTTCGACCGACGCGAAGAAGGCGTCCATGTCGACATGGATGATCTTGCGGGTGGGGTCCGACATGCTGCGCGATTTCAGTGGCCTGCCCGCGGGTTTGCCCTGTGGCGGAGACACGCGCAAGAACAAAAGGCGAATAGACGCCCCCCGTACCCCCGCGCAGGCGGGGGTCCAGGGGCACGAGCACCAACGTTGACTTGTTGGGCACTGGACCCCCGCCTGCGCGGGGGTACGTTACGCGCGGTATGGGCGCTCAGCTATTGGTCAGGTTGAGGAACACGTCCTCGAGGTCCGCCTCGCGCGTCACGACGTCGACGATGCCATAGCCCTGCGCACTGACCGCCGCGAGCACCTCACCCGCGTTCGCGACGTCCTTGCGATAGGTGATCGCCAGCAACCGGTCGCCCTTGCGCTCGACCTTCTCGAAGCAGCTCGCATCGGGCAGGTCGGCGACGTCGCGGTCGAGGGTCAGCTCGACCGCCTTTTCCTGCGCCATGCCGACCAGTTCGCGGGTCGGCTGGTTGGCGACGACGCGGCCATGGTTGATGATGGCGATGCGGTCGCACAATTGCTCGGCTTCCTCGAGATAATGCGTCGTCAGCACCACCGTCACGCCATCGGCATTGAGTTCGCGGACATAGTCCCATAGCTGTTGGCGAAGCTGGATGTCGACGCCTGCGGTCGGTTCGTCGAGGACGAGCACGGGCGGCGAATGGACCATCGCCTTGGCGACCATCAACCGCCGCTTCATGCCGCCCGACAGGGTGCGGGCATAAGCATCGGCCTTGTCCTCCAGATGCACCGCGCGCAGCAGGTCCATGGTGCGGCGCTGCGCCTTGGGCACGCCGTACAGGCCGGCCTGAATCTCGAGCGTCTCGGCCGGCGTGAAGAACGGGTCGAACAGGATTTCCTGATTGACGATACCGATCGACGCCTTGGCATTGCGCGGATGCTGGTCGATGTCGAAGCCCCAGATCGACGCCGAACCGCTGGTCTTGTTGACGAGGCCGGCGAGCGTGTTGATCAGCGTCGACTTGCCCGCGCCGTTCGGCCCCAGCAGTCCGAAGATCTGGCCGCGGGGCACGTCGAACGACACGCCGTCCAGCGCGACCTTGGCGGGCGCCCCGCCCTTCCCCGCGGCGTAGGTCTTGCACAGGTCGCGGATCGAAATGGCGGCTTGGGTTTCCATGGGGTCGTCCGATACGCCCGCCCCGTCCCCAAGCCAAGCACCGACTTGTCGAGGGTTCGCGGCGTTGCTATTCGCGCAGACATGCTGCCTCCGCCCGAACTCCTCCGCGTCACCACCCCCCGCGTCGCCTGCGACGGAGCCGGCGAGATCGCCCCCGCGCTCGGCCACCCGCGCGTGTGGCTGCAGATCGACGAGACGGGCTATGTCGATTGCGGCTATTGCGACCGGCGTTTCGTGCTCATCGGCGGCCCGGCGGATGGCGCGGATCAGAGCAAGCTGAAGGATCATGGGGACGGCGCGGGCCGGTAAGGCCGAACGCAGTTCGGACGACCAGCGAGGCCCGCGCCCGGCCGGCGACGGGCAAGCTCGCCCTTGCCCGTCGACCGACGACGCGGCTTCGCCGCGGCGGTAGAAGGTCCCGCCCCTGTTCCGCACGTCATCCCAGCGCAGGCTGGGATCTCATGGTGATAGCGCGGGACAGGAGCCGGTAGAGACCCCAGCCTTCGCTGGGGTGACGGTATCGAGCGAACAGGCACTTTCGCCAGCTACCGATCCGGCATGTCCTGATTTCTGCGTAAGGCGGTTTCCTTCCGAACCCCTTCCATCAAGCCATCGTAAAGACGGTTCATGAAGTTGCGTCCGTCGATAGGCTTCTTCAGCCGGACGGAAATCAAGAAACCGTAGTACAGGCTGGACCGAACATCGTCGATCGCGCCTTCCGATGCGTTCCAGTCGCGCCATTCGATCAGGAGGGCACGCCTGTGTTCGAGCGAGCCGTCTCGTACGGCGGCGTCGAACGCGCCGGCGAGGGAGCCGTAGAGGATGTCGAAGTCCTGGTTGAAGTAACAGAGAAGCAAATTGGAGAGCAGCGGCCACCGTTGCCCGGCGAGCTTCGCCCGTTCCTGTCGTCTGCGCCCCATGGAAAGAATTCCGCCAGTTCATTCGTGTCGGGACAATCCGTGCGGAGGATCGATAGCATCGAACGGCGATGCGCCCCCATTCCCCCACGCCACCGCCACCCTATATTCCACCGATGACCCCGACCGATCCCCGCTCCTACCTCTATTCCGGCGACCTCGATCCCGCCGCTGCGCTGCGCGCCACGCAGGCGACGCTCGCGAATGCCGAGGATGGCGAGCTCTATCTCCAGTATCGCCGCTCGGAAGCGTTCGGCTTCGACGACGGGCGTTTGAAAACAGCGTCCTACGACACCCATGCCGGCTTCGGCCTGCGCGCGGTGTCGGGGGAGACGACCGCCTTCGCCCATGCCAACGAACTGTCCGAAGCGGCGATCCGCCGGGCAGGCGAGACGATGGCGCTGATCGATCCGGCCAAAGGGGCAAAGGCATCGCCGCCGCGCGGCAACAACCGCCACCTCTATACCGCCGCCGATCCGCTCGACCTGATCCCGTTCGCCGACAAGGTGGCGCTGTGCCAGTCGATCGATGCCGCTGCCCGTGCCCGCGACCCGCGCGTGGTGCAGGTGTCGGCCAGCCTGCTCGGATCGTGGAGCGTGGTCGAGATCGTGCGTCCCGATGGCTTCGTCGCCACCGATGTGCGGCCGCTGGTGCGGCTGAACGTGTCGATCGTCGTCGAATCGAACGGGCGGCGCGAGAGCGGCAGCTTCGGGATTGGCGGGCGCTATCTCTACGACTCGCTGTTCGCGCCCGAGACGTGGAACCGCGCGATCGACGTCGCGCTGGCGCAGGCGCTAATCAATCTGGAGGCGGTCGACGCGCCGGCGGGCGAGATGACGGTGCTGCTGGGCAATGGCTGGCCCGGCATCCTGCTGCACGAGGCGATCGGCCACGGGCTGGAGGGCGATTTCAACCGCAAGGGCACCAGCGCCTTTTCGGGGCGGATCGGCGAGCGGGTCGCGGCGCCGGGCGTGACGGTGATCGACGACGGATCGATCGCCGACCGGCGCGGATCGCTGTCGATCGATGACGAAGGCACGCCGACGCAGGAGAATATTCTGATCGAGGACGGCATCCTCAAAGGCTATATCCATGATCGCCTGAACGCCCGACTGATGGGCGTCGCGCCGACCGGCAATGGCCGGCGTCAGGACTTTTCGCATGCGCCGATGCCGCGCATGACCAACACCTTCCTGTCGGGGGGCAAGGACGATCCCGCCGAGCTGCTGTCGCGGGTGAAGAACGGCATCTTCGCCAAGTCGTTCGGCGGCGGGCAGGTCGACATCGTGTCGGGCAAGTTCGTGTTTTCCTGCACCGAGGCGTATCGCGTCGAGAATGGGCGGATTGGTGCGCCGATCAAGGGCGCGACGCTGATCGGGGACGGGCCGGAGGTGCTGAAGCAGGTGCGCGGGATCGGCAACGACTTCGCGCTCGACGAGGGCGTCGGCATGTGCGGCAAGTCGGGGCAGTCGGTGCCCGCGGGCGTGGGGCAGCCGACGCTGCTGATCGACGGGCTGACCGTCGGCGGCACCGCCTGATGGCGCTGGTCGAGCTGGGTCGCTTTCCGCGCGTCGAGGCGCAGATCATCGTCGGGCGGCTGGAAAGCGAAGGCATTCCGGCGGTCGCCTTCGATGGCGAGGCGAGCATCGGCGACGGCAGCTGGCTGCTGATCCCGGTCCGGGTCATGGTCGATGCCGACGATCTGGACGGTGCCCGGAAGATCGTCGACCAACCTGCCTGAAAAACAGGCAATCGCGCCGCGTTGCACAAATTAACCGCTTGGTAACCATGGTTGCCAGCCGGCAACCCGTTCGAAACCGGCGAAATGCGGTTTGGCACGGAGGTTGCGAGGCGTCCCCTTGAGCAATCATGCGACGAGGGGGCGACATGAAATTAGTCATCGCCATCATCAAGCCGTTCAAGCTGGATGAGGTACGCGAAGCACTGACCGAGATCGGTGTCGCAGGCATGACCGTGACCGAAGTCAAGGGATTCGGCCGGCAGAAGGGCCAGACCGAAATCTATCGCGGCGCGGAATACAGCACCAACATGGTGCCCAAGATCAAGATCGAGGTGGTGTGCGACAGCGACATCGCCGCACGCGTGGTCGAAGCGGTGCAGGCCGCCGCCAACACCGGCGCGATCGGCGACGGCAAGATCTTCGTTCTCGACGTCGGACAGGCGGTGCGCATCCGCACCGGCGAAACCGACCTGACCGCGCTGTGATGGGGGGCATCATGCAACATCCGAAGAAATTGATGGCGGGCGCGGCACTCGGCCTGTTCGCCGCGCTGCCCGCCTGGGCACAGGACGCCGCGCTGCAGGCGCCGGCCGCCGCCGCCGCACCGGTCGCGACGGTGAACAAGGGCGACACGGCGTGGATGATGGTGTCGACCGTCCTCGTGCTGATGATGATCGTCCCCGGCCTCGCGCTGTTCTATGGCGGCCTGACCCGGACGAAGAACATGCTGTCGGTGATGACGCAGATCGGCGCGGTCGCCTCGCTCGCGATGCTGATCTGGGTGATGTACGGCTATTCGCTCGCCTTCGGTCCCGACGTGACCAACGCGACGTTGTCGAACTTCATCTCCAGCCCGGGCAAGGCGTTCCTCGCGGGCGTGACCTCGGCGTCGCAGGCCGCAACCTTCACCGCCGGGGTCGAAATCCCCGAATATGTCTTCATCAGCTTCCAGATGACCTTCGCCGCGATTACCATCGCGCTGGTGCTGGGGTCGGTGGTCGAACGCATCAAGTTCGCCGCGGTGATGGTCTTCGCCATCGTGTGGCTGACGATCACCTATTTCCCGATCGCGCACATGGTGTGGGCGGCCAGCGGCTATTTCTTCAAGGCGGGCGCGCTCGACTTCGCGGGCGGTACCGTGGTCCACATCAATGCCGGCGTGTCGTCGCTGGTGCTCGCCATCCTGCTGGGCAAGCGGCTGGGCTTCCCGACCGAGCGCATGGCACCGCATTCGCTGACGCTGACCATGGTCGGCACCGGGCTGCTGTGGGTGGGCTGGTTCGGCTTCAACGCCGGCTCGGCGCTCGAAGCCAACGGCACCGCGGGTCTGGCCATGATCAACACCTTCGTCGCCACCGCTTCGGCCGGGCTGTTCTGGATGCTGGCCGAGAAATTCTCGGGGCATAAGGGTTCGGCGCTCGGCTTCTGCTCGGGCATCATCGCCGGGCTGGTCGCGGTGACCCCGGCTGCCGGCAACTCCGGTCCGTTCGGCGCGATCGTGCTGGGCGCCGTCGCCTCGGTCGTCTGCTTCTTCGCGGTGACCGTGCTCAAGCCCAAGCTCGGCTATGACGACTCGCTCGATGCGTTCGGCATCCATGGCGTCGGCGGGATCATCGGCGCGATCGGCACCGCGGTCGTCTATGCCCCGTCGCTGGGCGGCCCGGGTGCGGCCGACTACGACATGGGCGCCAAGCTGGGCGTGCAGGTGTTCGCGGTGCTGGTCACCATCGTGTGGGCATCGGTCGGCACCGCCATCGCATGGTTCGTCGCCAAGGCGCTGACCGGCGGTCGGGTCTCGAAGGAAGTCGAACTGGAAGGTCTCGACCTCGGCGAGCATGGCGAGCGCGCCTACAACTACTGAGTTTCTCTACCGGGCGGCGGCCTAGTCCCCTGCCGCCCGGACCACAGTTTCCTCCTGCGGAAAACCCCTGGGCCGGTGCGGCGACGCATCGGCCCTTTTTTTGTTCGGGCTTCGAAGGGAAGAAGATTGGGTTCGCGCGGAGGCGCGGAGGCGCGGAGACGCGGAGGGGTTGCGTTCGAAGGTGCTGTTGCGCGTTAGCGCTCTCTATTCGCCTGCTGGCGGCGGGGATGAGGCCACTGGCGCGGAGGGACCGTGCCGCAAGCACCCCCTCCGCGCCTCCGCGCCTCTGCGCGAACTCCTCTTTCTTCTTCTGCTTTGCGGCTTAAGACGACGACCATGACCCCTTACCTAGAGCTGATGCAGCGCGCCCTCGACCATGGCGTACCGACCGACGACCGCACCGGGGTCGGCACCCGGTCGGTGTTCGGGCACCAGATGCGGTTCGACCTGTCGGCCGGGTTCCCGGTGCTGACCACCAAGAAGCTGCATTTGCGCTCGATCATCATCGAATTGCTGTGGTTCCTGCGCGGCGATACCAATGTCCGCTGGTTACAGGAGCAGCGGGTCAGCATCTGGGACGAATGGGCCGATGCCAATGGCGATCTCGGTCCGGTCTATGGCAAGCAGTGGCGCGACTGGGAGACGGCGGACGGGCGGCATATCGACCAGATCGCCGAGCTGATCCACACCATCCGCACCAATCCCGCCTCGCGCCGACAGATCGTGACCGCATGGAATCCGGGCGAGTTGCAGGCGATGGCGCTCAGCCCGTGCCACTGCCTGTTCCAGACGCATGTCGCGAACGGCAGGCTGTCGTTGCAACTGTATCAGCGCAGCGCCGACATCTTTCTCGGCGTGCCGTTCAATATAGCCAGCTATGCGCTGCTGACGCATATGCTGGCGCAGCAATGCGATCTGGAGGTCGGGGAGTTCATCTGGACCGGTGGCGATTGCCACCTCTACGAAAACCATCTCGACCAGGCGCGCGAGCAATTGGCGCGGACGCCCGGTCCGCTGCCCCGGCTGGAGATCGCGCGGCGGCCCGAGGCGATCGACGGCTATCGATACGAGGATTTCGTGCTGCACGATTATGTCGCACAACCGCATATCAAGGCGGCGGTGGCGATATGATCGACGCGATCCTCGCCCGCGCCGACAATGGCGTGATCGGCGTCGACGGGCGGCTGCCCTGGCATCTGCCCGCCGATCTGAAGCGGTTCAAGGCGTTGACCATGGGCCGGGTGATGGTGATGGGGCGCAAGACGTTCGAGAGTTTTCCGTCGCCGCTACCGGGCCGCCGCCATATCGTGCTGACCCGCGACCGCGACTGGCAGGCGGCCGGGGCGGAGGTGGCGCATGACGTCGATTCGGCACTGACGCTCGCCGGTCCGCAAGCGGCGGTGATCGGCGGGGCGGAGATTTTCGCGCTGCTGTTGCCGCGGATCGAACGGGTCGAACTCACCGAGGTCCATGCCGCGCCGGAGGGCGACGCGGTCGTTCCGCCCTTTACCGGTTGGCATGAAACGTGGCGCGAGGAGCACAGTGCGGACGGAGATCGCCCGGCGTACAGCTTCGTCACATTGCTCCGCACCGCCCCGAACCGCTAAGGGACGCGCCGGCGCCGAACCCGGCGCTGCGGGGACGATCGATGCGGAAGGCGGTTTGGTGGGGCGTCGCGTTGCTGGCGGTTCTGGCGGCTGCCTTTTTCGCGCTGGTGCCCGGGATCGTCGAACGGTCGATGAACCGGGTCGAGCCGTCGGCGGCGCTGGCAAAGCGGATGGCGACCCCGCCCCGCCCGCGCTTCGCCGCGCCGATCGTCGACCTGCATGCCGACACGCTGCTATGGTCGCGCGACCTGCTGACGCGGGCGGCGCGGGGACAGGTCGACCTGCCGCGATTGCAGGAGGGCAATGTCGCGCTGCAGATCTTTTCGTCGGTGACGAAAACGCCGCGCGGGCAGAATTACGACGCGAACGACGGTAACAGCGACAATATCACCCCGCTGGTGATCGCACAGTTGCAGCCGGTGCGCACCTGGGGATCGCTGCTCAACCGGTCGCTGTGGCACGCCACCCGGCTGCGGCGCGCGGCCAACGCGTCGGACGGGCAGTTGCGGGTAGTGACCAGCGCCAGGGAGCTCGACGCGCTGTTGGCGGCGCGGGCGGCGGGCGGGCCGGTGCGGCCGGTCGGCGGCATGTTGTCGATCGAGGGGCTGAACGGGCTGGACGGCAACCTGACCAATCTCGACCGGCTGTACCGCAGCGGGTTTCGCATGGCCGGCCTCGCCCATTTCTACGACAACGAGGTCGCCGGGTCGATGCATGGCGTGGCGAAGGGCGGGCTGACCCCGTTCGGGCGGCAGGTCGTGGCGCGGATGGAGGCGATGGGCATGATCGTCGACGTCGCCCATGCCAGCCATGCCGCGCTGGCCGATGTGCTGGCGGTGGCAAAGCGGCCGGTGGTGTCGAGCCATGGCGGGGTGCAGGCGACGTGCAAGGTCAACCGCAACCTGACCGATGCCGAGGTGCGGGGCATCGCCCGGACCGGCGGGATCGTCGGCATCGGTTACTGGCCGGGCGCGGTATGTTCGACCGATCCACAGGCGATCGCCCGCGCCATCGTCCATGTCCGCGACATTGCCGGAATCGATCATGTCGCGCTGGGGTCCGATTTCGACGGGGCGGTGACGACCGGGTTCGATACGGCATGGGTCGCGCTGGTCGCCGAAGCGCTGCACGCGCAGGGGCTGAACGAGGGCGAGATCGGCAAGGTCATGGGCGGCAACGCGTTGCGCGTGCTGCGCGCGGGCATGCAGCCCCTTTCGTCCGCGCCCGCCGGGCGCTAGGGGGCGACCCCATGCAGCGTCTCGACGGAGGGGCGGCGATTCCGGCGGCGATGCGCGGGGGGATCGTCGCGCTCGGCAATTTCGACGGCTTCCATGCCGGGCACCAAGCGGTGGTCGCCCGCATGGTCGCGCGCGCGCGGGCCGAAGGGCGGCCGGCGATCGTCGCGACGTTCGACCCGCATCCGCGGCGCTATTTCCAGCCGCATCTGCCGCCGTTCCGGCTGACCAGCCTCGACCAGCGCGAGCGGCTGTTCGGCCAGGCCGGGGCCGATGCGATGCTGGTATTCGGTTTCGACGCGGCGCTGGCCGGGCTGTCGGCGGAGGCGTTCGCGGCCGAACGGCTGGCCGGCATGGTCGGGGCGGCGGGGGTGGTGACCGGAACCGACTTCACCTTCGGCAAAGGTCGCAGCGGGGATGTCGCTGTGCTCAGGTCGCTGGGTGCGCAATATGGCTTCGTCGCCGAGACGGTTGCGCCGGTCGGGGACGGACAGGCGGTGGTATCGTCGTCGCGCATCCGCGATGCGTTGCGCGAAGGGCGCCCGCGCGAGGCGGCGGCGATGCTGACCCGGCCGTTCGCTGTCGAGGGGGTGGTCGAACCGGGCGCGCAACTGGGACGGCAACTTGGTTATCCGACGGCGAACCTGTCGATGGGCAAGTATCTGCGACCGGCTTATGGCATTTACGCGGTGACCGGGCGGCTGGGGGATGGGCGGGTGTTGAAGGGTGCGGCCAATCTGGGCATCCGGCCGACGATCGCGGGCGAGCCGATCGAGTTGCTCGAGCCGTATTTCTTTGATTTTTCCGGCGATCTTTATGGGCAGACGATCGAGGTCGCGTTGATCGACTATCTGCGGCCGGAGGCGAAGTTCGAGTCGCTGGATGCGCTGAAGGTACAGATGGCGCTGGACTGCGAGCGCGCGCGGGCGGCGCTGGGGTAGCGGCGGAAGTTGGCGAAGGTGACACGGTTCGTGGATTTGCACGGGCCGTTCGCTTAAGTCTTTTAAATGGCTTGAAGGGCTGGTCCGTCACTTTCGGGCGCGGAAGTTGGCGCCGGTGGCGCTTGGAAGAAGAAATTGGATTCGCGCGAAGGCGCTAAGGACGCAAAGGGGTTGCGTTCCGGGCGAGCCCGGCGGCTCCCACGATCGTTCGTTGTTTGGGCGGGCGGCAGGGTCTCCCGGTCGCGGGACACCTGCCCCGGACGCGACCCCTTCGCGTCCTCTGCGCCTTCGCGCGAACATTTCTGTCCGATGTGGCAGGGAGATCGACAATGCAAAGAACGCCGCCATCCTGACCGGTCGCCGGCATGTAGGAAAGCGCCGCGGTCGCCGCGATATCACCCGCTGGCGTAGCGGCGCGGCATCGGCTAATCGCGGGCATTCCTATGACCGATACGCCCGACACCACGCGCGACTGGCGCGACACCGTCTTCCTGCCGAAGACCGACTTCCCGATGAAGGCGGGCCTTGCCGCCAAGGAACCGGCGATCCTCGACCGCTGGGCGCGGATCGGGCTGTACGAGCGGCTGCGCGCCGAACGCGCGGGGCGCGAACGCTTTCTGCTGCACGACGGCCCGCCCTACGCCAATGGCGACATCCATATGGGCCATGCGATGAACAAGGTGCTCAAGGACATCGTCGTCCGCACCCAGTCGCTGATGGGCAAGGATGCGCCGTACATCCCGGGCTGGGACTGTCACGGCCTGCCGATCGAATGGAAGATCGAGGAGGCGTATCGCGCCAAGAAGCGCAACAAGGACGAGGTTCCCCCGGCCGAGTTCCGCGCCGAATGCCGCGCCTATGCCGCCAAATGGGTCGATGTGCAGAAGGGCCAGTTCCAGCGGCTGGGCATCATGGGCGATTGGGACGACCCGTATCTAACCATGAAGTTCGACGCCGAGGCGACCATCGCCGAGGAGTTGTTGAAGTTCGCGATGTCGGGGCAGCTGTATCGCGGGGCCAAGCCGGTGATGTGGTCGCCGGTCGAAAAGACCGCGCTGGCCGAGGCCGAGGTCGAGTATGAGGATGTCGTTTCCACTCAAATTGACGTGGCATTCGAGATCGTCGATGCGCCGAATGCACCGGAACTGGTCGGCGCGCATGCGGTGATCTGGACGACGACGCCGTGGACGATTCCGGTGAACCAGGCTTTGGCTTATGGGCCGGACGTTGAGTATTCGGCTGTTCGGGCTGGCGATCGAGTGTATTTGCTCGCCACCGAATTGGTCGCTTCGGCTCTGGGCCGATATGGCAGCAGCCCGTGGCTCTCTAATGGTTCCGGCTGGTCGATTGTCTGGTCAGGTAAAGGCTCGGACCTCGCCGGCGCAACCGCCCGTCACCCGATGCACGCACGCGGCGGGTTCTTTGCCAAGCCGCGTCCGCTGCTGCCGGGCGACTTCGTTACGACCGATGCCGGTACCGGCCTCGTCCATATGGCGCCCGATCATGGTGAGGACGATTTCGAGCTGTGCAAGGCGCATGGCATCGAACCCGTGTTCGCGGTGCAGGGCGATGGGCGGTATCGCGACGACTGGGCATGGCTGGGCGGCGAAGGCAGCGTCATCAACCCGAAATTCGTTGCCGCCGGGCGTGGCGGCAAGCTGGAGGAAGGGCCGATCTGTCGCGACCTGCGCGAAGCGGGCGCGTTGCTGGCGGCGTCGGACGACTTCGCGCACAGCTATCCGCATAGCTGGCGGTCGAAGGCGAAGGTGATTTTCCGGGCTACGCCGCAGTGGTTTATTCCGATGGACCGGAGCGCCGTCACCAGGAACGTCGCCCCAGCGCAGGCTGGGGCATCTGTCGGCGATGCGGGCGATCCGTTGCTGGCGAGCGTCGGCTTGGAATCGCTTGAGACCCCAGCCTTCGCTGGGGTGACGGGTGGGGCCGGGGTGGCGTCTGCTTCGTCGAATGGCGCTACGCTTCGTGAAATCGCGATGGATGCGATCGCGCATACGCGGTTCGTGCCGGAGAAGGGGCGCAACCGGATCGGGGCGATGGTGTCGGGGCGGCCGGACTGGGTCATCAGCCGGCAGCGCGCCTGGGGCGTGCCGATCGCGCTGTATGTGCACCGGGCGACCGGCGATTACCTCCGCGACGAAGCGGTCAATGATCGCATCCTGGCCGCCTTCCGCGAGGGCGGGGCCGATGCGTGGTATGCGGCCGATCATCAGGCGCTGCTGGGGTCCGATTACGACCTCGCCGACTATGAGGTCGTGACCGACATTCTCGACGTGTGGTTCGATTCAGGCTGCACCCATGTCTTCACCATCGAGAAGCGCTTCGGCGAGGGCACGCGGGCCGACCTGTATCTCGAAGGGTCGGACCAGCATCGCGGCTGGTTCCAGTCGTCGCTGCTGGAGAGTTCGGGCACGCGGGGGCAGGCACCGTACAAGGCGGTGCTGACCCACGGCTTCGCGCTCGACGGCAATGGCCGCAAGATGTCGAAATCGCTCGGCAATGTCGTCGATCCGTTGAAGGTGATCGGCGAATCGGGCGCGGACATCCTCCGGCTGTGGGTCGCGCAGACCGATTATTTCGAGGATGTGCGGATCGGCAAGGAAGTGCTGGCCGGCACCGGCGATACCTATCGCAAGCTGCGCAACACGTTCCGCTATATGCTGGGCGCGCTCGACGGGTTCGGCGAGGAGGAGCGGGTTGCGGTCGCGGCGATGCCGGGGCTGGAACGCTATGTCCTGCATCTGCTGGGGCAGCTCGACACCGAATTGCGTAGTGCGGCGGAAGCGTTCGAGTTCAACCGCTATGCCCGCGCGCTGACTGACTTCGCCAACGAGGACCTGTCGGCCTTCTTCTTCGATATCCGCAAGGATTCGCTCTATTGCGACGCGGCCGACGACGTGCGGCGGCGGGCGTATCGCACCGTGCTGGACATATTGTTCCACGCGCTGGTCCGCTATGCCGCGCCGATCCTGGCGTTCACGGCGGAGGAAGTGTGGCAGGCGCGCTTCCCGAGCGAGGACGGGTCGGTCCATCTGCTCGAATGGCCCGAATTGCCGCATCTGCCCGCCGACCAGCCGCTCGGCACCGAATGGGCCGATGTGCGGCGGTTGCGCCAACAGGTTACCGAGGCGATCGAGCCGTTGCGTCGAGCCAAGACGGTGCGTTCCAGCCTCGAGGCCGAGGTCACGGTGCCGACGCTGCCGTTGCCGACGGACGAACTGGCCGAGCTGTTCATCGTGGCGAAAGTCGGCGAGGCCGATGGCGAGATCGCGGTGACGCGGACGGCGGAAGCCAAGTGCGGGCGGTGCTGGCGGCACCTGCCCGATGTCGCGACCGACGGCGATCTGTGCGGGCGATGCGCGAAGGTGGTGGCGTGATGCGAAAGATGGCGATCGGGATCGCGCTGCTCGTCTTCGCGGTCGACCAGTTGGTGAAATACTGGGTCACCGGGCCGATGGGCATCGACTATCCCGGCGCCGAACTGAACGTGCTGCCGATCTTCACGTTACGCTTCGTGCAGAATTTCGGCGTGTCGCTGGGGCTGTTGCAGGCGGGGAGCGAGACCGCGCGCTGGGCATTGGTGGCGATGACCGCGCTGATCGCGACCGGCGTGGCGGTGTGGATCCGACGCGAGACGCAACGCCCCGAGCTGATCGGGCTGGGGCTGGTGCTGGGCGGGGCGCTGGGCAATATCGTCGACCGGGTGCGCTTCGGCTATGTCGTCGATTATGCCGACCTGCATGTTTTCGGCTACAGCCTGTTTCTGGTATTCAACATCGCCGATGCGGCGATTTCGATCGGCGTCGTGATCCTGCTCGTCCGGGCATTGTTCACCCCCAAGCCGAAGACCGATGTTCCTGTGGAGAAGGCCAATGCGTAAGTTCATCATTCTCGGCAGCCTGGGCCTGATCCTTGCCGGGTGTCAGGGCAATGCCCTCAACCGGTCGCGCCCCGACGAGTTCGCGGTCGCACGACAGGCGCCGCTGGTGATCCCGCCCGATTATTCGCTGGTGCCGCCGCAACCGGGCGCGGCGCGTCCGCAGGACACCGCCGCGTCGACCCAGGCGATGCAGGCGCTGTTCGGTGGCCCGGCCCCGCGCAGCGCGACCGAGCGGCTGACGCTGGAACAGGCGGGCAATGCCGATGCCGATACCGGTATCCGTTCGGGCGTGGCCGATCCGAACACCAATGTGATCGACAAGGGGGCGACGACCCGCGACATCATCGCGGCGCCGGCGGGCGATGGACAGACGGCGCGGACGACCACGCCGTAAGGGTTTGCGGTTTGGTTAAGGAAAAAGGCCGGCTGCCCGAGGGGGCGGCCGGCCTTTTTCCTTGTGTTCTCCCCCTCCCCGTTCGCTTCGAGCCTGTCGAGAAGGCGGTGCCACAAGCGACCCCGTTCTCGACGAGGGGCGGGTCGGATTGTCCCCCGGACAATCCTGAACCATGCGGGGCATGGTTCACCCGACCCTCTTCTCGACAAGCTCGAAGCTGCTTGAACCGAACGGGATGACGGGAGGTGCCAAAGGCCGCTTGCGAACCTGTGTTTCGCCCCTACCAGCAACGTCACCCCAGCGCAGGCTGGGGTCTCCCGGGACAAGGGTGTCCTGCTATCCGCAGGAGATCCCAGCCTGCGCTGGGATGACGTCGGGATGGACCGCAGTCCGGTTGGCGGGCGGCGTTCCGCCCGCCCCCGATCAGAACGCCGCGGTCAGCGATACCACGACCGTGCTCGCCGCGATCGGGCTGCCGTTGGTGGTCTTGCTGAAGTTCGGCTCGATATAGGCCGACTCGGCGCGCGAGATGTCGGTGTCGACATAGGCGACGCCCAGCGTCAGATTCTTGTAGGTATAGTCGGCGCCGATCAGCCAGTCCCAATATTTGCCGGTGGGGGCAAGGCTGGTGCCGTTGGGGCCGAGGCCGGGATTGCCGTCCGAATAGCCGATATGCGCCTTCAGCGTCACCGGGGTTTCGGGGATGCCGGCGGCGGCGTCGCCCGACAGGTACAGGTTCTTCTGACGGCTGCCGTCGCCCGCGACCGGCGGCGTGGCGGAGGCGGTGAAATAGCCGAGCGAGGTCTGCTTGGGCGCGTAGAACACCCCGGCGGTCAGCGTGGCGGGACCGGCGGTGCCCGACAGCTTGCCATAGAATTCGACGACGTCGGTTTCGTCGGCACCGCCCGGATAGGTGTACCAGGTGACGCCGGCATCGACGGTCGCGGTGCCGAAGGTCTTCTTGTAGCCCGCGATCAGATCGAGTTCGAGATTGGCGCCGCCGAACGTGCCCCAGCCGGCGAGATTCGAACCCCAGGTGCCGATATAGACGCCGCTTTCATGGGCGATGGTGATGCCGCCCTGTACCGCCACGTTCTTGTCGGTCTGCGACACGCCGCGGAAACGATAGTCGGAGGCGACGCTCGCGCTGCCGCTGATCGTGATCGGTTCGGGCGGGGCGGTTTCCTCCTGCGCAAAGGCAGGCATCGCGGTGGTGGCGGCCAGGACGACGGCCGGAAGGAAGGTCGAGAATCGCATCGTAAACCCTTTCTAGGTTCCGTGGTGATTCTCCTGCGTTCGAACGTCGCCGCGATTCGGTGGACCTTTCCGGCCCGTGCGGTCTGACGCCCTGCGACCGAATATGTCCCAGCGTGCCGCGCCGCACAACGGAAATTGCTTGTGAGACACGCAGTGGCCCGCCGCTGTTGCGCGATCGCAACAGCAGCGGGTCCGAACGGGCTTATGCGCGGATGGCGAGGATCGCGTCGATTTCGACCACGGCGCCGAGCGGGAGGACGGGCACGCCGACCGCACTGCGGGCATGGCGGCCGGCATCGCCGAACAGCTCGACCATCAGTTCCGATGCGCCGTTGGCGACCTTGGGCTGGTCGGTGAAGGTCCCGGCCGAGTTGACGAACACGCCGAGCTTCACGACGCGTTCGATGCGGTCGAGGCTGCCGAGCGCCTTTTCGGCCTGCGCCAAGATCATCAGCGCGCATTTCTGGGCGGCGCTGGTCGCATAGGCGAGGTCGCGGTCCTCGCCGGCGCGGCCGGTCATCAGATTGCCGTCCTCGAAGGGCAGCTGGCCCGAGAGGTGGAGCAGCCCGCCGGCCTCGACCGCCGGGACATAGGCGGCGACCGGGGCGGCGGCGGCGGGGAGCGAAAGGCCGCGTTCGGCCAGCTTTGCGGGGATGTCATATGCCATGGATGCGTTCCTTTCCGTTGATCGGGGACGAGGTCAAGCCTGTGGCCCACGCCCTTCGGCGAAGCGGGCCTCGATCCAGCCCTGCGCCTCGACCCAGTCGTCGATGCGGGCATGGGCGGCGGGCGCCGGGGCGACATGGACGGCGAGGTCGGGTTCGGACACCATGTGCAGGCGAAAGACCTGCGGCGCGGTGTCGGCGACCGACTGGTGATGGACCGCCAGGTCGTCGACGAACACGGTGACGCTGGGGCCATATTCGGCGACCAGCCGTGCGACCGGCGGCCCCTTGCCCCCCTGATTGCATTCGACGCGGTGGACGATGCCGTGCGTGGCGAGCTGATTGATGCGATGGGTGCGGCAATGATCCTGCAAGTTGGTCAGGACGACGATATCGGCCTGTTCGGCAAGCGCGGCCAGTGCTTCGCGCGCATGCGGGACCAGCGTCTGCCGCGCCATTTCGGCGGGGAAGAAGCCGTCGAGCAGGCCCCACATTTCCAGTGGTTCGAGCGTCGTGCCGTCCGCACGCGTCATCGATTCGGCGAAGCCGCCACCGTGCAGACGGAAGTCGATCGCATGTGCGTCCTTCAACCAGGTGCCGAAATGGCGGACCATGTGCAGCAGGACTTCGTCGCAATCGGTGATGAGCAAGGGTTTCATGCATTCTCCAGTTCGGCGCGGGCACGCACCAACGCCGGGGGCGGCACGTCCAGCGCATCGGCACAGGCGATCAGATCGGGTTCGTAGGATTCGAGATGGGCGAGCACTTGTACCAGAAATGCCGGCTGTCCGGCACGCTCGCGCAGGTCGGCCGGGTCGACACCGGTCAGCGAAAGGAAGCGCGACGCACGGCCTTCATCGCCGATGATCCAAGCAAGTGCTTGTAAAGCAAGTGTCGCTGCGTCAATATTTGTCTCACGCTGCCGCATCGCCTACACCGTCCCCACGATCATCAAAGGATGCAACGCGCGTGGCAAAAAGGGTACTCGTTGTCGAGGACAACGAACTGAACCTGAAGCTGTTCTGCGACCTGTTGCGCGCGCATGGCTATGATACCGAACCGGTCCGCGACGGGCGCGAGGCGGTGACGAAGGCGCGCGGTTTCCTGCCGGACCTGATCATCACCGATATCCAGCTGCCGCATATGACCGGGCTGGAACTCATCACCATGCTGAAGGGCGATACGCGGCTGCGCACGATCCCGATCATGGCGGTCACCGCCTATTCGGGGCGCGACGACGAGGACCGGGTACGCGCGGCAGGGGCCAACGCCTATGTCACCAAGCCGATTTCGGTGGTGCGGTTCATCGGCGAGGTCCGCGGATTGTTGCCGCTGGAGGGGGAGGCGTAACGCCTTCCACCGCCTCCCCCGCCCCCGTTCGCTTCGAGCCTGTCGGGAACCGCAGTCGAGAAGGGGGTCCCTCCAAACAACGGCGTTCTCGACAGGCTCGAAGCTGCTCGAACCGAACGGGGGAGAACAGCGATGGGAACGCGCGGCTATTGCAGCTCGACGCGGGCGACCAGCATCGTCAGCAGCGCCGACAGCGCGGCGACGACCCACAAGGCCGCCAGTCCCAGCCAGTTCCAGCCGATCGCACCGATCGTCACCCCGGCGACGAAGCCGAGCCACAACAGCGCGTCGCGGCGCAGACCGGGGGCGGAGCGGTCGCCCAGCAGGCGGCGGGCGAGGCGCTGGCCGATGCGGACCAGCGTACCGGTCATATAGGTCAGGCCGATCCGAACCTCGCCATCGGGGGCGACGACGCCGTTCTGCGCGCCCATCGCGCCGGCCAGCATCAGCATGGCGAGCGTCAGCGGCGCGAAGGCGGCCATCGCCGCGCCGATCGCGAGCATCAGCGTGACGAGGCCCATCACCGCCTCCGCCCGCCGCCCCTGCCCCAGCCGTTCGGCCGCCGCCGCACCGGCGATGGTGCCGAGCATCGCCCCGGCGACGAAGGACAGGACCAGCGCGGCGGCGGTCGCGGCGGTATAGTCCCAGCCATGGGCGAGGCCGACGCCGAAACGCGTCGAATTGCCGCTCATGAACGAGGCGAAGAAGCCGCCCAGCCCGCTGAACGCCAGCGCGTCGACGGTACCGGCCAGCGCGGCCAACAGGACGGTGGTAAGCGTGGCGGCGGAGGACAGGCGTCGCATGGCGTTCCTTTGCCCGATCGGGCGGTGGTGCGGCAAGCTATCGCTCGCCACATATCCTGCGGTACGTTAGCGAGACGCCATGGTTCCTTCTCCGCAGGCGCTGGGGCAGATGCTCGGCGCGCTCGACATGATCGGTATCGCGGTGTTCGCGGCGTCGGGCGCACTGGCGGCGACCCGGGCGGCACAGACCTTCGTCACCGCCGCCTTCTTCGCCCTCATCACCGGGGTCGGTGGCGGGACGGTGCGCGACCTCCTGATCGGGGCGCCGGTCTTCTGGGTCCATGGATCGCCGGTCGCGGCGATCTGTGTCGGGATGGCGTTGCTGGTGTGGTTCACGCCCGAACGCTGGTGGCATGAGAAGGCGCTCGACTGGCTCGATGCGGCGGGGCTGGCGGCGTACGGGGTGTTCGGTGCCGCCAAGGCGCTGACCTATGGCGTGCCACCGCTTCAGGCGGCGCTGATGGGGGTGCTGACCGCGTGCGTCGGCGGCATCATCCGCGACGTGCTGGCCGGCGTGCCGTCGATCCTGATGCGACCCGAGCTATATGTGACGGCGGCGGCGCTGGCGGCGGGGCTGCACGTCGTGCTGGTGGCGGCGGGGCTGCCGCCGTTCATGGCCGCGCTGCCGGCGGCGACGGCGGGGTTCGCACTGCGCGGGGCGGCGATCCGGTTCCGCATCGCGCTCCCGGCCTATCGGGGGAAGCGATAGGGTTGCCCCGGCGGAACGCCGTTCGCCCGGCCCCTCCCCCGCCCGGCTCAACCCAGCTTGTCGACCTTGTCCTGCAACCGCGCCAGTTCGGCGCGCAGCGCGGCCATTTCGTCGACCTTGGTGGCGGGCGCCTCGGTCGAGGTCGCGGGGGTCGGCGTACCGGCCGCGCCCGGCTTAAACGCATGGGCCGCCGCCTCGAACATCGCGAGGTTGCGCTTGGCGATCTCGGCAAAGGGCGAATGGGCGAAGGCGCCCTCGACCGCGGTCTTGAACTGTTCCTGGTTGCGGCGGAAGCTGTCCATCGACGCCTCCAGATAACCCGGGACCATCGCCTGCATCGAATCGCCGTACAGCGTGATGAGTTGCCGCAGGAAGCTGACCGGCAACAGCGTCTGGCCCCGGCTCTCTTCCTCCATGATGATCTGAGTCAGCACGTTGTGGGTGATGTCGTCGTCGGTCTTGGCGTCGACCACCTTGAAGTCGCGATGCTCGCGCGTCATCGCCGCCAGATGCTCGAGCGTGATGTAGGACGACGTCTCGGTATTATAGAGCCGACGATTGGCGTATTTCTTGATGATGACGGGGCTGCCGTCGGCCGCTGCCTTCTTCATGCGAAATCCTTGCGCGAAAGATATGCTCATGGCTACACCGGTTGATACCGCGCCGCAACACGGGCCACGGCCTTTACCGTTGTTTCTCTCGATGTTGCGCAGCGAAACCGCCGACGACCCGGCCCGGCGCGCCCGTGCGCTGGCCGGCTTGCGCGCCTATCAGGACGCGCCGCGCCTGCCGCGCGCACCGATGCCCGAACCGGTCGCGCGCGACGGGCGGATCGTGCTGCGCGATTATGGCGGGACCGGGCGACCGGTGGTGGTGGTCCCTTCGCTGATCAATCCGCCCTTCGTCCTCGACCTGTCGCCGGACAATTCGCTGCTGCGCTGGCTGGCGGGACGGGGGTTGCGGGTGCTGCTGGTCGATTGGGGAACGCCGGGACCAGAGGATCGATCGATGGACCTTGGCGATCATGCGCAGGCGGCGGCGCGGTTGTGCGCGACGCTCGACGTGCCGCCGCTGCTGGTCGGATATTGTCTGGGCGGCACGATCGCGCTGGCCGCGGCGGGGTTCGTCGACACCGCCGGCATCGCGCTGATCGCGACGCCATGGCATTTCGCCGGCTTCGGCGAGGCGACGCGTGCCGCCATCGCCGATCAATGGACGATGGCGCAACCGACCGCCGAACAGATGGGGCTGGTCCCCATGGAGTTTCTCCAGGCGATGTTCTGGCAGCTCGATCCGGGGCGCACCGTCGACAAATATGTCGCCTTCGCCGATCTCGATCCCGCATCGGCGAAGGCGCAGGCGTTCCTCGCGCTAGAGGACTGGGCCAATGCCGGGGCGCCGCTTCCCTATGCGGCAGGACGCGAATTGTTCGACGACCTGTTCGATGCCGACCTGCCGGGCGGCGGACGCTGGCGGGTCGCGGGCGGCGTCGCCTCCGCCGCGCACGCCGTGCCGATGGTCGAGTTCGTCGCCGAAAGCGACCGGATCGTCCCCGCCGCCAGCGCGATCGGCCTCGCCGACCGGCGCATCGTCCCCGCCGGCCATGTCGGCATGATCGTCGGCAGTCGCGGACGAAGCGTCCTGTGGGAACCGCTTGCGCGCTGGCTAAGCGACGCGCCCCACATTAGATAGCCTGCGAAGCTTTAGGAGAAGGATTGCCCATGACCGACGCCGTCATCGTTGCCGCCAAGCGTACCCCCGTCGGAAGCTTTCTCGGCGCCTTTGCCGCGGTCCCCGCGCACGAACTGGGCCGGCAGGCGATCGCCGCCGCGCTGACCCAAGCCGGCGTCGCGCCGGAGGACGTGTCGGAAGTGATCCTCGGCCAGGTGCTGACCGCCGGGCAGGGCCAGAACCCGGCGCGGCAGGCATCGATGGCGGCGGGCGTACCGAAGGAAGTGCCGGCATGGGGGCTGAACCAGGTCTGCGGATCGGGGCTGCGCGCCGTGGCGCTGGCGGCGCAGGCGATCCAGACCGGCGACGCGACGATCGTGGTTGCGGGCGGTCAGGAGAGCATGTCGCTGTCGGCGCATGCCGTACAGATGCGTGCGGGCACCAAGATGGGTGACGGCACGATGGTCGACACGATGATCAAGGACGGGCTGACCGACGTCTTCAACGGCTATCACATGGGCATCACTGCCGAGAACCTCGCCGAGCAATATCAGGTGACCCGCGCCGAGCAGGACGAATTCGCCGTCCGCTCGCAGAACCGCGCCGAAGCCGCGCGCGGCGAGGGCCGCTTCGCCGACGAGATCGCGCCGGTCACGATCAAGGGCCGCAAGGGCGACACCGTGGTCGATCAGGACGAATATATCCGCGCCGGTGCGACCATCGACGGCGTGTCGGGCCTGCGCCCGGCGTTCAAGAAGGACGGGTCGGTCACCGCCGCCAACGCATCGGGCCTGAACGACGGTGCCGCCGCGCTGGTCGTGATGTCCGCCGACGAGGCCGCCAAGCGCGGCCTCGAACCGCTCGCCACGATCAAGAGCTGGGCGACGGCCGGCGTCGATCCGTCGATCATGGGCATCGGCCCCGTCCCCGCCTCGCGCCGCGCGCTGGAAAAGGCCGGCTGGAGCGTCGACGATCTCGACCTGGTCGAAGCCAACGAAGCCTTTGCCGCACAGGCGTTGGCGGTCGGCAAGGACATGGGCTGGAGCGCCGACAAGGTGAATGTGAACGGCGGAGCGATCGCGATCGGCCACCCGATCGGCGCATCGGGCGCGCGCGTGCTGACCACGCTGATCTATGAGATGAAGCGCCGCGACGCGAAGAAGGGGCTGGCGACTCTGTGCATCGGTGGCGGCATGGGTATCGCGATGTGCGTCGAGCGTTGATCCTACCGTTGTAACAAAGCGTTGCCGTGCAGCATTATTATAATCTCAACGCGTATTTTTTATGTATGTTGCGAGTGCTGCGCGGCGCGTTGATGCGCTGATCACGATTCTGTAACAATTTGTTGCCTTGCCGTACGGAAGGCCGGGTACGGCTTGCCAAGGCCGCGATTATTGATTTTCCTGCTGCAAACGCTGGATATTTCCCGCGTTCAAAACGGGGCAATCAATGAAAACACACCGTCTTCTCGGTGCGACGGCGCTTGCCGGCGTCGCGCTGCTACCGCAACTCGCCTTCGCGCAGACCACCGACACCGCGACATCGCCGCGTCCCGCCGATTGCATTGCTGGCGATACGCGCGTCGAATGCCAGTCTACCGACGATGCGGAGGACCCGACGCAGGTCATCACCGTCACGGGATCGCGCATCGCGCGGCCGAACCTCGATACCGCCGTTCCGGTCACGACGCTTACCGTGCAGCAGTTCGAAAATGTCGGTCAGGTGTCGGTCGGCGAAACGCTGAACCGCCTGCCCGCGCTCCGCTCGACCTTCAACCAGGCGAACTCGACCGCGAGCATTGGCACTGCCGGTATCAACGCGCTCGATCTGCGCGGTCTCGGCCCTGCGCGGACCCTGGTGCTGGTCAACGGGCGTCGCCACGTATCGGGCAACCCCGGCACCTTCAGCGTCGATACCAATACCATTCCGAACGCCCTGCTCGAACGCGTCGAAACCGTCACCGGCGGCAATTCGGGCGTGTACGGGTCGGACGCGGTATCGGGCGTCGTCAACTTCGTGCTGAAGCGCGATTACGAGGGCTTCGACGCCCGCGTGCAGGGCGGCGTGTCAAGCCGTGGCGACCGCGGATCCTATCTGGTGACCGGTTTGTGGGGCAAGAATTTCGCTGAAGGCCGCGGCAACATCGCGATCTCGGCGGAATATGCCTATTCCGACCAGGTGCTGTTCAGCGACCGGGATGAGCAGACCGGCGCCTTCTCGGGCGTTCCAGGATTCTATCAGACGCAGCGCACCACTTTCGTCAACCCGGACGGCACGGCGCGCAACGAACCGCCGGCGGGCGACGGCATCCCCGACGCGACCTTCTTCCGCAACCCGGGATCGAAGTTCGGCATCATCTCGCTGGGCGGCACCGTCATCACCGCCTGCCCGGTCGCGACCGCGACCAACGGCGCGCGCCGTGCCGCAGTCTGTACCGGACAATTGTCCCCGACCAACGGACGCATCAACAGCAACTATATCTTCCTACCCGACGGCACGCTGGTCCGCGATACGCCGACCATCGACCTTCGCCCGACTGGCGGCGGCGTCCTGGGCGGCCGCACCGCGAGCGGCGTCGAAGGCGCGATGCTCCTGCCGGGGCTGGACCGCATCAACGTCAATCTGCTGTCGCGTTTCGAGGTGTCGAGCGCGTTCGAACCTTATATCGAAGCGAAGTACGTCAAGGTCACCGCCAACCAGACCTCGACCCAGCCGACCTTTGTGAATGGTCGCCTGACGCCGACCTTCTATCTGGACAATCCGTATCTGACCGAACAGGCACGTTCGACGATCCGCGTGCTCAACGGACTGGCCGCGACCGACAATAGTAGCGCGTTCACCTTCTTCCGCTTCAACAACGACATCGGCACCCGCGCCGAACAGCATGAACGCCAGACCTATCGCGCGGTCGCCGGTGCGCGAGGCGTGCTGCTCGACACCGGCAACTGGAATTACGACGCGTTCGTCAATTACGGCCGGACCGAAACCTATTACGAAACCGGCGGCAACGTCGACATCCGCAAGTTCAACAACGCCGCCAATGCCGTACGCGACCCGGTATCGGGCCAGATCGTGTGTCGGATCAACGCCGATGCCAGCGCGGCAAATGATGATGCAAGCTGCCGACCGCTGAACCTGTTTGGCGAAGGTGCCCCGCTGACCACGCCCGACGGCATCGCCTATTCGCTCTACACCTCGTCGCGGAAGCAATGGGCCGAACAGCTTAACGCCGTCTATTCGGTGTCGGGCGATACATCGGGATTCTTGCGCCTGCCGGGCGGTCCGGTCGGCATCGCCTTCGGCGTCGAATATCGCCGTGAGGATTATTTTTCCGCATATGACGACTTTACCAAGGGCGAATATGCACCAGGCCAATCCAATACCTTCCTGAATTCGATCCAGGATTCGAATCCCGATGCGGTGAGCGTCACGGAAGCATTCGGCGAAATCCGCGTACCGGTCCTGGCAGACCTGCCCTTCGTCCAGGAATTGTCGGTCGAGGCATCGGGACGCGCGTCCAAGTATAACTTCCTCCCGGACGCGGTCTATGCCTACACCGTCGCCGGCATCTATTCGCCGGTGCGCGGTCTGCGTTTCCGGGCAAGCTATGCACAGGCGACGCGCGCACCGAACTTGGCCGAACTCTATGCCGGTACCAGCCAGACCTTCGCCAACAGCTTCACCGATCCGTGTAGCCAGACCGTCATCAACCAGGACCCGAACCGGGCGCGCAACTGCGCGGCGGCGGGCATCCCGACCACTATCACCCTACCCGACGGGCAAGTCGTTCCGTGGACCAATGCGCCTACCTCGGGCATCCTCGGCACCAATGGCGGCAATACCGGGCTCCAACCCGAAGTCAGCCGCAGCTTCGTGCTGGGCGGCGTGTTCGCGCCGCGCTTCCTGCCGGGCTTCTCGGTGACGGTCGATTACTATAATATCGAGATCAAGCAGGCGATCGACACGATCACCCCGCAGGCGCTGGTGAATCGTTGCTATGACGATCCGGGCGGCATCAATAATCCGTTCTGCGCGCAGGTCATTCGCCGCCGGTCGAGCGATCCGATCGCGGACTTCACCTTTGCGGGACAGCAGGGCCGCCGCTTCGCCGGCTTCCCGGACTTCAACATCGGCCT
Source organism: Sphingomonas sp. BL-S-05 (assembly GCF_055521695.1). Classification (NCBI taxonomy): domain Bacteria; kingdom Pseudomonadati; phylum Pseudomonadota; class Alphaproteobacteria; order Sphingomonadales; family Sphingomonadaceae; genus Sphingomonas; species Sphingomonas sp. BL-S-05. Next base: position 3,025,854 of record NZ_CM145499.1, read on the forward strand.
GCAGGGCAATGGCTTCACCAACGGGCCATTCAACTATGCGAAGTTGACCACGTCGGGCATCGATGCCGAAGTCGCCTATCGTCACAGCTTCACCGACGACATCCGCCTGAACCTGTCGGCGAATGTCAGCTGGCTGGAAACCCGGCGGCAATATACGTTCCTGACCGATCCCGACCGCTATACGCGCCGGAACAATGTGCTGGGCGATCCCGAATGGCGTGGCCTGTTCTCCGCCAATTTCTTTGCCGGGCCGTTCGATATCGCGCTGACCACCCAGTATATCGGTCGCCAGACGCTGGGGTCGTGGAACCTGCAGAATTACGAACAGGATCGGCCGCCGACCAATGCCGACGCCTTTCCGATCATCTATTTGCCGGAAGTGTTCATTCACGACATTCAGTTCGGCATCCGCGCCAACAAGAATTTCCGCCTTTACGTCGGCGTCGACAATGTGAACGACCAGTTGCCGCCCTATGGCCTGACCGGCACCGGGACGGACAGCGGGATATTCCCGGTGACCGGGCGGTATTTCTATGCCGGTGCGCGCGTCAATTTCTAATCGATAACGCCAAGGGAGGAAGGGGGCGTCCGAGAGGGCGCCCCCTTTTTGTCGACTGGACGCGGCCTGCCGGTTGCGCGAAAGCGGCGCAAACCGATGGGGTAGCGCGATGACCGCCGAACACAGCACCGCCGACATGATCGCCCGCTATGGCGCTGACGCCCGGATCGCAGCGCAGCGACTTGCCGCGACGCCCACCCCGACCAAATCCACCGCGCTCCGCCGCGCCGCCGCGGCGATCCGCGACGACGCCGCCGCCATCCTCGCCGCCAACGCACGCGATATCGCGGCTGCGCAGGCGAACGGCCTGTCGGGTGCGATGCTCGACCGGCTGCGGCTCGACCCGGGCCGGTTGGAGGCGATGGCGGCGGGGGTCGAGGCGGTGGCGGGACTGGCCGATCCGGTCGGTGAGGTCATCGACCGCAGCGAGCGGCCGAACGGACTGGTGCTGACCCGGGTCCGTGTGCCGATCGGCGTGATCGGCATCATCTACGAAAGCCGGCCGAACGTTACCGCCGATGCCGGGGCGCTGGCGGTGATGGCCGGGAACGCGGCGATCCTGCGCGGCGGGAGCGAGGCGATCCACAGCAATCGCGCGATCCACGCGGCGATGGTGCGTGGGCTGGTCGCGGGCGGACTGCCCGAAGCGGCTGTGCAACTGATCCAGACGACAGATCGTGCGGCGGTCGGCGCGATGCTGGCGGCCGAAGGGCTGATCGACCTGATCGTGCCGCGCGGGGGAAAGAGCCTGGTCGCGCGGGTTCAGGCAGAGGCGCGGGTGCCGGTGCTGGCGCATCTCGACGGGTTGAACCACAGCTATGTCGACCGTGCCGCCGATCCGGCGATGGCGCGGGAGATCGTCGTGAATGCCAAGCTGCGGCGGACCGGCGTTTGCGGCGCGACGGAGACGCTGCTGATCGACCGTGCCTATGCCGATCCGCTGCCGATCCTGACCGGTCTCCTCGATGCCGGCTGCGAATTGCGCGGCGATGCCGAGGTGCGGGCGCTGCATCCCGCTATCCTCGAAGCGAATGACGACGACTGGGACACCGAATATCTCGATGCGATCCTGTCGGTGAAGCTGGTCGATGGGGTCGACGACGCGATCGCGCATATCGCCGCGCACGGATCGCACCATACCGACGCGATCGTCACGTCCGACGACGCGACCGCCGAGCACTTCCTCGCCCGCGTCGATTCGGCGATCGTCATGTGGAACGCATCGACCCAGTTCGCCGATGGCGGCGAATTCGGGCTGGGTGCGGAGATCGGCATCGCCACCGGCCGACTCCATGCGCGCGGCCCGGTCGCGCTGGAGGGGCTGACGACGTACAAGTGGATCGTGCGCGGGACCGGTCAGACCCGGCCTTGATGGCGGGGGTCGCGCGGCATAGGTTGGGTGGATGGAGATGCGACCGATCACCACTGCCATCGATGCCGCGACCGATGATGCGATCAGTCGGCTGGCTGCCGGACGCGGCATCACCCGCGACGAATTCGCCGCTGATGCGCTGCGTCGCGCGGTGCGGGCGGATGAGGAACTGGCGGCGTTCGTTCAAGTCGGCATCGATGCGGCCAACCGGGGCGAACTGATTCCGCACGAAGTCGTCATGGCGGAACTCGACGCGATGATCGAACGGCACCGGAGCCGAGTCCGCTGATCGTTTGGACAAGACCCGCGCTTGAGGATCTTCGCCGGATCAACCAGTGGCTGTCGGATAACGCAGCACCGATCGTGGCAGCTGAAATGCTGACTGCGGTGGCGCAGCGCTCCGCGATCCTCGACAGTTTTCCAGGCGTCGGACGGCCGGTCAGCGGAGGCAGCCGCGTGCTGCGGGTTCGCGGCGCGCCCTATCTGTTGATCTACCGTACCTTGCCCGATCAGGTCGAAATCCTGCGCATCCGCCATGATCGTGAGGACTGGGATAGATGAGCCGTATCGGCCTGCTCGGCGGATCGTTCAACCCGGCCCATCGCGGCCATCGCCGGGTGTCGTTGGCGGCAAAGCGCGCGCTGGCGCTGGACGAGGTGTGGTGGCTGGTGTCGCCGGGCAACCCGCTGAAGCCCGCCGCCGGCATGGCACCGCTCAACGCGCGGCTGGCGTCGGCACGGCGGGTCGCGCGGCATGCGCCGATCCGGCCGACCGCGATCGAAGGGCGGTTGGGAACGCGCTATACCGTCGATACCCTGCGCAAACTGGTGCGGCTCTACCCGCAGCATCGCTTCATCTGGTTGATGGGGGCCGACAATCTCGCCGAGTTTCACCGCTGGCGCGACTGGCGCGGCATTGCGCGGACGGTGGCGATTGCGGTCGTCGCGCGTCCGGGCTATGATGGCCGCGCCCTCGCTAGTCCTGCGATGGGCTGGTTGCGGCGCCATGCGCGGCCCGCAGGCCAGGCGAGACGATGGACGATGTGGAGTTTGCCGGCACTGGTCCGCTTACGCTTCCGCCCCGATCCAACCTCGGCGACCGCGATCCGCGCCGCCGATCCCGCCTGGCACCGTCGGGTAATTCCACCCGCCCGGTCCGGCGCACAGGCCCCTGAAAGCTGATACCCTTGCCGACCCCTACCGACCCGACCGATGCCATGAGCGAGACCGAAGCGCTGCACCGCATGGTGCTCGCCAGCCTCGACGACGACCAGGCGGTCGAGACGGTGTCGATCCCGCTCGCGGGCAAGTCGAGCATCGCCGATTACATGGTCATCGCCAGCGGCCGGTCGAGTCGGCAGGTGGCGTCGATGGCGACCAAGCTGGCCGAGCGGGTCAAGGCCGAGTTCGGCCGCCCGTCGCGCATCGAAGGGTTGCCGACCGCCGACTGGGTGCTGATCGACACCGGCGACGTGATCGTCCACCTGTTCCGCCCCGAAGTCCGCACCTTCTACAATCTGGAGCGGATGTGGGCGTTCGGCGATACGCTGAACCCGACCGCGCACGCGTAAAGCCTGTCCGCCCGTGCTGCTGCATATCGTCGCGCGCGGGCGGATCGGGCGTGGTCCCGAAGCCGAGCTGATCGACCGCTATCTGAAGCGGGTCGGCTGGCCGACCAAGATCACCGAACTGCCCGATAGCGGGGGCAAAATACCGCCGGTCGATCCGGGCACGCGCATCGTGATGCTGGACGAAAAGGGGCGCGACCTGCCGTCGATGGCGTTCGCGACCCAGCTCGGCCGGTGGCGTGACGACGGGGTGCGCGAGACCCGGTTCCTGCTCGGCGCCGCCGATGGCTTCGACGATGCGCAGCGGGCGCAGGCCGACCTGTTGCTGGCATTCGGCCGCGCGACATGGCCGCATCTGATGGCGCGGGCGATGCTGGCCGAACAATTATGGCGTGCGACCAGCATCCTCGCCGGCCACCCCTATCACCGCGAGGGATGAGGCGCGCGCTCGCCCTGTTCGTTGCTCTGGCCGCGCTGGCGGGTGCGGCGGCGTGGGCGCAGGACGATCCGGTCGCCGCGGGCCGCGAACGGCTGGAAAACGCGCGCCGGGCAGCGGCGGCGGCCAGCGCGCGATCGCAATTGCTCGACCGCGCCGCACGAGCCGCCAACGCCGGGGCCAAGCGTAGCCGGGCCGCGCAGGCGGCGCTGACCGCCCGCATCGTCGCGGCCGAAGCGGACCGCAAGGCCGCACAGGCGCGCGTCGCGCTGATCGGCGAATTGCTCGCCCGCCGCCGCGGCGAACTGGCGACCCGGCAGGCCCCGGTGGCGCGGCTGGTCGGGGCGTTGCAGTCGCTCGCCAGCCGCCCGGCATGGCTGGCGGTCGCGCAACCGGGATCGACCGACGATCTGGTCCATGTCCGCGCCGTGCTCGGCACCGTCGTCCCGGCGATGCAGCAGCGCACCGCCGCGGTCCGCACGGCCATCGCCGATGCGGCGCGATTGCGCTCGCAGGCCGGTGTCGCGCTCGCGGCACTGGCGGCCAGCAATGCTCGCTTGGAGAATGAGCGGCTGGCCCTGGTGCAGGCGGAGGCGGCACAGCGGTTGCGTTCGCGGGCGCTGGCACGCGGCGCGCTGATCGAATCAGACCGGGCGATCGCGCTGGGCGAACAGGCGCGCGACATCGTCGACCGGCTGGAGGAACTGGGCGAGGCGCGCGACACCCGCGCGGCGTTGACCGCCCTGCCCGGGCCGCTCCCCCGGCCCGATGCCGCAACCCCGGCGCTGCCGCCGCCTGCCTATCGCCTGCCGGTCAGCGGCAGCGTCGCGACCGGCTTCGGCGAGATCAGCGACAGCGGCGTGCGGGCGCGCGGGTTGACGCTGACCGTTGCCCCGGGGGCCACCGTCATCGCACCCGCGCCGGGGCGAATCGCGTTCAGCAAGCGGTTCCGGGGCTATCGCCGGGTGGTGATCCTCGACCATGGCGGCGGTTGGACGACGACGGTTTCCGGTCTTGCGGCCAGTGTCGGGCCGGTCGACGCGCGGGTCGTCGCCGGCACGCCGATCGGTCGCGCACCGCAGGGCGAGGGGCCGGTGGTGACGATCGAACTGCGCCGTCACGGCGTACCGGTCGACCTGGCGGCCATGTTGTAGGCGCACGGTCAACAGCCCGATAACCGTATATTATCCGATTTCGTCCAGACCGTACCGAACGAACGAATCGGAGTACGGCCGCATGCAATCGATCAACCGGATGGTACTGGCGGCAATCGCTGCGATCGCGCTGCTGGTATTGGGATCGGCAGGTGCCAGAGTCTGGTCGAACGGCAGCCAATCCGACGCGCGCGAAAGCATCAGCCGGGGAACGGCGCTGCTGCGCAACCACATGACCGCCGACATGATGCACGACGCGATCCGCGGTGACGTGCTTTCGGTATTGCGCGCCGGCTCGACCGGCGATCTCGATCTGGCGGCAAATCGCAAGGCCCTGACCGACGACTCGGCGGCGCTGCGCAAGGCGCTGGCGGCCGACGCCGCCTATGCCGATGCTCCCGCCATCTCGGCACAGGCCCGCCATATCCAGCCATTGGCCGTCGCCTATATCGACACCGCCGAACGGATCGCCGATGCCGCCGCCGCCGACCCTGCCCACGCCAAGGCGCTGCTGCCCGGCTTTCTGAAAGCGTTCGAAAAGCTGGAGGGCGGGATGAGCACCCTGTCCGATGCGATCGAAGCGCATCTGGCCGAGGTCAGCGCCGAAGCGAACGCGATCGCCCGGTTGGCCAATATCCTGCTCGTCTTCACCACGGGTGCGACCCTGGCCGTCGTTCTCGCCATCGGTTTTGCCACCCGCCGGTTCATCGTCGTGCCGCTGCTGGCCCTCGTCGCGGCGCTGAAGCGGATGACGTCGGGCGACATGGCGGTCGCGATCCCGGCCGGCGGCCGGCGCGACGAACTGGGCCAGCTGGCCGGCGCGACCCAGGCACTGCGCGACCAGCTCGTCGCGGCCGAACGTGCCAAGGAGGAACAGACGACGCTGATCGTCGACAGCTTCGGTTCGGCACTGGCGCGACTGGCGCAAGGCGATCTGGTCTCGCGCGTCGATGCCGAGCTGACCGGGCCGTTCGGTCGGATCAAGGCGGACTTCAATTCCGCCGTCGCCGCGCTGCAATCGACGCTGGCGACCGTGACCGAAGCGGCGGGCAGCATCAACAACGGGGCCGACGACATTCGTCAGGCGTCCGACGACCTGTCGCAGCGGACTGAACAACAGGCGGCGAGCCTCGAAGAGACGGCGGCGGCGATGGACGAGATCACCTCGACCGTGCGCGAAACCGCGGCCGGCGCGGCCCAGGCCAACCGCATCGTCAGCGAGGCACGCGCCGAGGCGGACCAGTCGGGCGAGATCGTCCGTCGCGCGGTGGAGGCAATGCACGGCATCGAACGCGCCTCGAGCGAAATCAGCGACATCATCAGCGTGATCGACGGCATCTCGTTCCAGACCAACCTGCTGGCGCTGAATGCCGGGGTGGAAGCGGCCCGGGCGGGCGATGCGGGCAAGGGCTTTGCCGTCGTCGCCAACGAGGTTCGCGCGCTGGCGCAACGCTCCGCCGATGCCGCCAAGGACGTCAAGACCCGCATCACCGCATCGTCCAGCCAGATCGACACCGGCGTGCAGCTGGTGGTCGATACCGGCGACGCGCTGGGGCGGATCATCAGCCGTATCGGACAGATCGACGAACTGGTCGCCAGCATCGCCGCCTCGGCCGAGCGTCAGGCGACGGGCCTGCATCAGATCAATACCGCCGTGTCGGAAATGGACGGCATGACGCAGCAGAATGCGGCGATGGTCGAGGAAGCGACCGCGGCGGTGCGCAGCCTCGCGTCCGACGCCGACGGCATGGCGCGACAGATCAGCAGCTTCCGCCTTGGCGACACCGGGCATCGCGTCGCCCCGCCGCCCCGCGCGCCGGCCACCGTCGTCCCGATGCGCCCGCGCAGTGCCGGCAACACCGCGCTGGCGGTGGCGGAGGACGACTGGTCGGCATTCTAGTGCGGATCGCGCTCAACGAATCGAAGTCCCTTGGCGTTACCACGGACTTGTTGGAGACTTCTGCGAACGTTCTTCGCCGATCCCGGAATCCTTCCGTACCCCCGCGAAGGCGGGGGTCCAGAGGAAAGCAAAACAAGGGTTTGCGGGTAAGGTCCCGGATCCCCGCCTTTGCGGCGATACGGTGACACGGACTTTCGCAGCGATCTCGACTTCATCCGGCGCGACGACATGGTCGGGTGCCGGTTCGATTCCGGCATCCGGCGTGGGCGTTGTGCGGCCGTGGTCGAACGTCAGGTCCGGTTCAGCGAGACGGCGCTTTGATCGCCGAACGATTTCCCGCTAGTGTGGCTTCCGTACCGCAGTCGAAAGCATCAAGCGTATATGCGTATGTCCCGTCCGTTCCTTCAGGCAACCGCGATCGTCGGTGCGCTCGCGCTGGTCCCCGTCGCCACCGGCGCGATGGCGCAGGCCGATGCGGGAAGTTTCCGCGAACTCGACAATTTCATGGACGTCTACAACCGGGTGAAGGCGTCCTATGTCGACAAGGTCGATGACAAGACGCTGATGGAAGGCGCGATGCGCGGCATGCTGGCGGCGCTCGACCCGCATTCGAGCTATCTCGACGCCAAGGATTTCGAGAATCTCCGCATCGCCACGACCGGCAATTATTCGGGGCTGGGCCTGTCGGTCACGCTGGAGGACGGCGCGGTCAAGGTCATCACCCCGACCGAGGATACGCCGGCGGCGCGTGCCGGCATCAAATCGGGCGATTACATCACCCATGTCGATGGCAAGCTGATCGTCGGCGGCACGCTCGACGAAGCGGTCGCGCAGATGCGCGGGCCGACGGGATCGAAGGTGTCGCTGACCATCGTCCGCCCCGGCCGCGACAAGCCGATCGAACTGACGCTGGTGCGCAGCACGATCGTGCAGAAGCCGGTCAAATGGGAAGTAAAGGACGGCATCGGCGTCATCAACATCAACACCTTCAGCGAGACGACCGGCGCCGACACCCGCGCCGCGATCGCCGGGATCGACAAGGCGCTGGGCCACAAGCCCAAGGGCTATGTCATCGACCTGCGCGACAATGGCGGCGGGCTGCTGACCCAGGCGATCGAGGTATCCGACACCTTCCTGGCGCGCGGCGAGATCGTGTCGCAGCGCGGGCGCGACAAGGCGGATACCGAACGCTATTTCGCCGAGGAGATGGTGCCGGGCGATCTGGCGCAGGGGCTGCCGATCATCGTGCTGACCAATCCCGGCACCGCATCGGCATCGGAGATCGTCGCCGGCGCGCTGCAGGACCATCACCGCGCGATCGTGATGGGCGAGCGCAGCTTCGGCAAGGGATCGGTGCAGTCGATCTTCGACCTGTCGAAGAACACCGCGCTGCGCCTGACCACCGCGCGTTACCACACGCCGTCGGGCCGGTCGGTGCAGGAAGGCGGCATCGACCCCGATTTGAAGGTGCCGCAGATTTCGGACCCCGATTACAAGAGCCGCCCGGTCTATCGCGAGGCCGATCTGCGCCGCCATCTGGTCAACGAGGCCGGCATCGACGACAAGACGCTGACCGAGGATACCAAGGACGATCCGCGCTTTGCCGAGACCGCGGAGTCGCTCAAGAAGCGCGGCATCGACGATTTCCAGCTCTATTATGCGTTGCAGACGATGGGCCGGGTCGGTCCGCCGACGCGCATGGCGGCGGCTGCTCCCAAGCCCGGCAAGCGCTGAACCGATGCGTGCCAACGACCTGCCGCTCGCGCGCTGGATCGCGCTGCTGCTACCGCTCACGCTGATCGCGGGGGCGCTCGGCTCGCAAGTTCTGGGCGGGCTGTACCCGTGCGAGATGTGCCATTGGCAGCGCTGGCCGCATTATGCGGCGATCGTGCTGGCGGCCTTGTCCTTCTTCGCGCCGCGCACCTCGGCCAAGCGGCTGCTGGTGATCCTTGCCGGGCTGGCGATCCTGACCAGCGGGGCGATCGGGGTGTTCCATGCCGGCGTCGAATATCATTGGTGGCAGGGGGTCACCGCCTGCGCCAATACGCTGCACGCGACCGGCGACGACCTGCTGGCGGCGATCGTGCGGCAACCGGTGGTCCGCTGCGACGTGCCGCAATGGTCGTTCCTCGGCATCTCGCTGGCCGGATTCAACGCGATCTTTTCGATCGTCGGCGCGTTGGTGGTGCTGATGCTGGCGACACGGAGGCGGACATGAGCAAGTGGCGACCCGGCGATCCCCGGCCCGGCGGAATCAAATCGATGATCCGCGTCGATCAAGCCGGCGAATATGGCGCGACGCGCATCTATGCCGGACAGTTGGCGGTGATGGGCGACCGCAGTCCGATGTCGGCGGCGATCCAGGGCATGGCGTTGCAGGAGGCCGAACATCGCGCCTATTTCGACGCGCTGATCGCCGAACGCGGCGTACGCCCGACGATCATCCAGCCGATCTGGGACGTGGCCGGCTTTGCGCTGGGTGCGGCGACGGCGGCGATCGGGCCGGAGGCGGCAATGGCCTGCACGGCGGCGGTCGAGACCGAAATCGACAAACATTATGAGGATCAGCTCGCCGAACTGGGCGACGACGATCCCGAACTGGGTGCCGCGATCCGCAAGTTCCAGGCCGAGGAGCTGGAGCATAAGGAAGCGGCGCTGGCGCATGGCGCCGAACGCGCGCCCGCCTATCCCCTGCTGTCGGCGGCGATCCGCGCGGGCTGCCGCATCGCCATCGAAGTTTCGAAACGCATTTGATCGTCCGGGCGTTACCCGGACAGGAGGATTTTGTGATGACCCGCACGCTTCTGGCCGGTGCCGCCGCGATCGTCGCCTTTGCCATGCCGACCGCGCCCGCCGCTGCGCAGGTCCGCAACGGCACGCTCGTCATCTATGGCAACGACAAATGCCCGACCAACGCCGATGGCGAGGAAATCGTGGTCTGCGTCCGCCGGGGCGAGCAGGAACGCTTCCGTATCCCCAAGGAATTGCGCGACGTCGAACCGACCCGCGACGGCGAAAGCTGGGCGACGCGGGTGCAGGACAATCTGAACGCCGGGTCGAGCGGGATCGGCAGCTGCTCGACCGCCGGGGTCGGCGGACAGACGGGCTGCTTCATCCAGCGCGCCAATGCCGCACGGGCGGAACGCCGGGCGCGGCGGGATGCGGAAGCGGCAATCCCGCTGCCCTGATCCGCCGTCGGGCCCGGCGCCCGGATCTTATCCGCCGAGCACGTGCATCCACATCGGCTGGCCGAGCACGCTGGCCGAACTTTCCAGCTTTTCCAGCGCCTGCGCGACGCAGCGTTCCGGCCCTTCGTGCGTCACGATCGCAACCAGCACGCTACCATCGGCATTTGCGCCGCGCTGGATCAGGCTTTCGATCGACACTCCGGCATCGCGCATCGCCGCTGCGATCTCCGCCAGCACCCCGACCTTGTCGGCGACCTGCAGGCGCAGATAGGCGCGGCCGCGGCGTTCGCCGGTCGGTTCGGGTGCGGCGGGGGTCAGGTCGGCGACCGGCATCGCATAGGGCGGGCCGAATTCGCCGCGAGCAATATCGATCAGGTCGGCGACCACCGCGCTCGCGGTCGGACCGTCGCCGGCCCCACGCCCCTGGAAGAACAGCCGTCCGACGAAATTGCCCTCGGCGACGACGGCGTTGAGCGAACCGGTGACATGCGCCAGCGGATGGTCGAGCGGCACGAGGTGCGGATGGACCCGCTGGAACAGACCGCGCGGCCCCGCTTCGCCGACCCCGACCAGCCGGATGCGATAGCCGAGCGCCGCGGCTTCGGCGATATCGGCGGCCAGCACGTGGCGGATGCCGGTGACCGCCACCGCATCGAACGCCGGCTGTGTATTGAAGGCGAGGCTGGCGAGGATCGACAGCTTGTGCGCGGCATCGACCCCGTCGATGTCGAAGCTGGGGTCGGCTTCGGCAAAGCCCAGCGCCTGCGCCTCGGCCAGCACCTCGGCGAAGTCGCGCCCTTCCGCCTCCATCTTCGAGAGGATGAAGTTGCAGGTGCCGTTGAGGATGCCGAAGACCTGCGAAATCTCGTTGGCCGCCGCCCCTTCGCGCAGCCCCTTGATGACCGGGACGCCACCGGCGACCGCCGCTTCGAACTTCAGCGCGACGCCCTTGTCCTCAGCAGCCTGGGCGAGTTCGAGGCCGTGATGCGCGATCATCGCCTTGTTGGCGGTGACGAAGCCCTTGCCCGCCGCGAGCGCACCGCGCGCCAGCGTCAGCGCCGGTCCGTCCGATCCGCCGATCAGCTCGACGACGACATCGGCATCGCCCGCCTGCACCAGCGCAGCGGTATCGTCGACCCATTGATAGCGCGACAGATCGACGCCGCGGTCGCGGCTGCGGTCGCGCGCCGATACCGCGACGATCTCGATCGGGCGACCGGCGCGGCGCGCGATCAGTTCGCCATTAGTCTCGATCAACCGAATCACGCCCGCACCCACGGTTCCAAGGCCGGCGATGGCGACGCGGAGCGGTTCGGTCATAGGTCCCTCAACTTGTTGACGTAACAAAATTGCGGCCGGAGCATCGCCCCGGCCGGTTTCGTGTCTCTAGTAGCTGTGGCGCGGGAGGGGAAGGGTTTGCCTGCCGCCGCCGGAAGGGCGCTATTTCTTGATGAGGCCGATCTCGACCAGCCGCTCGTACAGATAGTCGTGCGAACTAATCGGGGTGGGATAGCGGTTCGGGCGTTCCTCGCTGATGCAGCCGGGCAGCGTCTCGATCAGGAAATCGGGCGCGGGGTGGAGGAAGAACGGCATCGAATAGCGCGAATGGCCGCGCCGTTCGGGCGCCGGATTGACGACGCGGTGGGTGGTCGAGGGCAGGACGTGGTTGGTCAGTCGCTGCAGCATGTCGCCGACATTGACGACCATCGCGCCCGGCGGCGGCGCGACCGGCAGCCAGCGCCCGTCGCGGTCGAGCAGTTCGAGCCCAGCCTCTTCCGCCCCCAGCAACAGGGTGATGAGGTTGATGTCCTCATGCGCGCCGGCACGTACTTCGGGCGCATCGGCGGCGACCGGCGGATAATGGAGCAGGCGCAGCACCGAGTTGCCGTCCTTCACCGCGCGGTCGAACCAGTTCGGCTCCAGCCCCAAATAGCGGGCGATCGCCGACAGCAGCCGGTCGCCCGCGGCATCGAGCGCGGCGAACAGGTCAAGGAACGCCTCGCGAAACCCCTCGGGCCGGTCGGGCCAGACATTGGCGGGCATGACGTCGCCATAGCGGTGGCCGGCGGCCAGCTCGCGACCGACATGCCAGAATTCCTTCAGATCGACATGGGTCGCACCCTTGGCGATCTCGGTCTTGAACGGGGTATAGCCGCGCGCACCGCCGCCGCCCTCAACGAAATAGCCGCGTTTTTCGGCTTCGGGCAGGTCGAAGAACGCCTTGGTCATCGCCCAGGCGCGGTCGATGACGCCCTGGTCGACGCCATGGTCGGATACCATCGCGAAACCGAAGCGTTGAAACGACTCGCCAAAGTCGCGGGCGAAGCCATCGGGGTCCCGCTCGGCCTGCGCCATCGAAATCAGCGGAACCTGCGAAAGCGGCGTGTCGGCCATTGGTCTCAAATCCTGAAAGATACCGGAACGAAGCCATCAAGATAGACGCACGGCCCGCCGCCGAACAGGGTCATCCTTTACGTGACGCGAGCCGCGAGTTGCGGCATGGGGATGATGCGATGCAACAAAGAACCGATCCCCTGTCGCCCGATACCTCCGCCGCGCTGACCGACGCCGCTCCTGCCCCGAGCGGCAGTGGGTCGGCGGACCGTTCACCGCTGCCGTTCGGCGAGTTCGTGACGCTGATCGCGGCGCTGATGGCGCTAACCGCGCTCGGCATCGATTCCATGCTGCCGGCGCTGCCCGCGATCGGCGACGCGCTGGGCGTCGCCGAACCCAATACGCGGCAGTTCGTCGTCACCTCGTTCCTGCTCGGCTTCTCGATCGCGCAGCTGGCCTATGGTCCGCTCGCCGATCGCTATGGCCGGCGGCCGGTGCTGATCTTCGCGCTGATCGCCAGCACGATCACCAATCTGGTCGCGGCGGTATCGGGCAGTTTCCTGCTGCTGCTGATCGCGCGCTTCGCATCGGGTGCGGCGGTCGCGGGCGGGCGTGTGGTGACGGTGGCGCTGGTGCGCGACTGTTATTCGGGCCGGGCGATGGCACGGGTGATGAGCCTCGCCTTCATCTTCTTCATGGCCGCCCCGGTGCTGGCGCCGACCTTCGGCGAATTCGTGCTCGCCTTCGCCTCGTGGCGGTGGATCTTCGGCGGGATCGCGATCGTCACCGCCGCCGTGTTCGCGTGGTTCGTGCTGCGCATGCCCGAGACGCTGCCCGTTGCCGAACGCCAGCCGCTCGACCCCGGCCGGATCATGGAGGGGTATCGCATCGTGCTGCGCGATCGCTATGCGGTCGGCTATACCGTCGCGGCGGCGCTGCTGTCGGGCGGACTGTTCGGGTTCGTCGGATCGATCCAGCAGATCATGGAGGTGACGTTCGGCAAGCCCAAGCTGCTGACCGTCGTCTTCGCCTGTGTCGCCGGTACGATGGCGGCGGGGTCGTTCTTTAACTCGCGGATCGTGATGCGCTTCGGCACGCGGCTGATCTCGCACGCGGCCCTGCTCGGGCTGGTCGCGGTCGCGGCGATCCACCTCGCGATCACGCTGGCGGGGGTCGAGTCGCTGACCAGCTTCATCATCCTGCAGGCGATCATGATGGCCTGTTTCGGCCTCGCCTCCTCCAATTTTTCGGCGATGGCGATGGAGAATATGGGGTCGATCGCGGGTACGGCGTCGTCGCTGCAGGGTTTCGTGTCGATGCTCGGCGGGGCGGTGCTGGGGGCGGTGATCGGGCAGGCGTTCGACGGGACCACCGTGCCGCTGTACGGCGGGTTCCTGTTCCTCGGCCTGATCGCGGTATTCGTCGTGTTTCGTACCGAACATGGCCGGCTGTTCCGTCGCGGATAGGAACCGGCGCCGCCCGCAACGGGTTTCCCTGTCCTAACCAGCAGGAGTCATTCGATGGGCGGTCATCAGGTAAATGGTCAGGGATCGGGCGACGACGGCTATGACGAGGACGGCTATGACGAAAGCCAGCGCGCCGAAATCCTCGAAGCGACCCGCGACGGACCCAGCGACGGCACGATCCTGACCGACCTCGAACCCGATCTCGGCATGTCCGACGACGAGGATGAGGACGAACTCGACATGGTCGACGACGAACTTGCCGAAGAGGATGAGGATGTGACGATCACCGGTCAGGGCGACCAGACCGAGGACGAGTTGCAGGAAGATTTCGACGACGACAATCTTGCCGAAGACGGCGATCTCAACGACGCCGATCGCGACGCGATCGAACCGTGAGGACGCTTGCCGTCGCGGGGCTGGCGCTGCTGCTGAGCGGCTGCGGCGGTGGCGATGAAGGCAACGGGGCGGCGGCGGACAACGCCGCCGCGGCCGAACCGACGCCGATCGCGGGTCAGCCGACGCCGGTGACGCCGTCGACGCCCCTGCCCGCCGGCGATGGCATTCCGGGAGTCTCTGCACCGCTGCCCGCCAACGAGGTTCGCCCGGCCGACGCCGGCGCGCCGGTCGCGACCGAGGCCGGACCGCAGGAGGCCGTGGCGGTGCTGACCGACTATTTTGCCGCGATCGCCGCCCGGCGTTACGACGATGCCTATCGCCTGTGGAACGGCCGGGGCGAAGCATCGGGCATGTCGGCCAAGGCGTTCGCCGACTCCTTCGCGAAATATGCCGAGTATCGTGCGACGATCGGCACGCCCGGCCGGATCGATGCCGGTGCGGGACAGCGCTATATCGAGATACCGGTGCGGGTTACCGGACGCCTGCGCGACGGGACGCCGGTGTCGCTGGCCGGGCCGGTCACGCTGCACCGTTCCGGCGATATCGATGGCGCGACCGCCGAACAACGTTCATGGCGGATCCAGACCAGCGGCCTGAAGCCGCGCCCCGCAACGGACCCCGCCACGCAGCAATGACCTCGCCCCGCTATACCCGGACGATCACCGCCGGTCCCGACGACATCGACGAACTGGGCCATGTCAACAACGCGGTCTGGGTCCGTTGGATTCAGGACGTGGCGGTCGAGCATTGGCATGCGCTGGCCACGCCCGAACAGCATGCCGCCTATGTCTGGGTCATCACCCGCCACGAGATCGACTATCGGGGCAATGTGGTGGCCGGAGAGACGGTGACGGCGGAGACGTGGGTCGACGATGCGCCCAAGGGTGCCCGGTTCGACCGGCTGATGCGCTTCACCGGGGCCGATGGCCGGGTGAAGGTCGAGGCGCGGACGACATGGGCGTTGCTCGACCGGGCGAGCGGCCGGTTGCTGCGCGTACCGGCCGAGGTGGTGGAGCGGTTTACGCGCTGATCTGAATCGCCCGGGTGTCCCCGTTCGTCCTGAGTAGCCGCTGAGCTTGTCGAAGCGGCGTATCGAAGGACCGCTGACCAAGTGCTTCGATACGGGTCTTCGACTGCGCTCAGCCCCTACTCAGCACGAACGGTGGGTGACCATGCTCACCGCAACAGGAACCGCACCGAGACATTGACCGTCAGATCCTGCTCCCCCGCCGCGACGGGAGTCGAATCGGCCATCTTCGCCGCGCGCGCCATTTGCAGCATCGGCATCGGCGGCTGCGGCAACTGCCCGCCATCTTCCGAGATCAGCAGGATGCGATCGACGCGCAGCCCGGCGGCGCGCGCATAGAGGTCGGCGCGGGCGCGGGCGCGACGGATCGCGTCGGTGCGCGCTTCGTCGAGCGCGGCGTCGGCGGCATCGACCGACAGCGTCGGCCCGTCAATCTGGTTCGCCCCCTGTGCGACCAGCGCGTCGAGGATCGCGCCGCTTTTTGCCACGTCGCGGAAGCGGACCGAGACGCTGTTGCTCGCCTGATAGCCGGTGATCGCCGGCGGCTGATTCTCGGCATAGCGATATTGCGGCTGCAACTGGATCTGCGCGGTCTGGATATCGCGATCGGCGACGCCGGCCCGGCGCAGCGCGGCGACGACGCGGGTCATGCGCTGGGCATTGTCCGACAGTGCCGCGGCGGCGGTTGCCGCCTGGCTGACCACCCCCGAACGGATGGTGGCGATATCGGGTACGCGCGTCGCCTTTCCCGTCGCGCTGACGTCGAGCAGCGTTCCGTCGGTCAACATCGGGGCCGATGCCGGCACCGCCTGCTGTGCCGTCGCAGGCAGCGCGGTTCCGATGGCGGCGAGGATCAAGACGGAACGGAGCATCGACATTTCCCTTTCGAATACAATCACGACGAACGATCGGTCGTTACGCACCCGCCGTAAAACGTGACATGAACGCAATCGATGCAGCGCTTGCTGTTCTTATCGAAAAACGCGATGTCTATGCTTGAGGGTAGTGCTGTATTGATGTAATACAGCACGAAACGGGCTGGGGGCCCTCCAACAGGATGGGGTGGATGAATTACGAATCGACGTCGATCGCGGGTGACCGCCAGTTGCTGACCGGACCCGACGGCGCGCCGCGGTCGCGCCGCCGCGCCGTCATCGTCGGGATCGTGATCGTCCTGCTCGTCATGGTCGGCGCCGTCTGGGCATTTGGTCGCAAGGGATCGGAGGCGCCTGCTGCAAAGGGTGCGGCGCCTGCGGCGGCGGGCGCGCTGCCCAAGGTGACGGTGGTCGTCCCCGGCCGCGATACGGTGACCCGTGCGGTGACCGGCACCGGATCGCTCGCCGCGCGGCGCGAAATGCCGGTCGGGGTCGTCGGCGAAGGCGGTCTGGTCACGCGAGTGCTGGTCGAGCCGGGTAGCTGGGTAAGCGCTGGACAAATTCTCGCCACGGTCGATCGCTCGGTACAGGCGCAAACCGCCGAATCGCTGTCGGCGCAGGTCCGCGTCGCCCGCGCCGATGCGCAGATCGCGCAGACCGAACTCGACCGGTCGAACCAGCTGGTCGAGCGCGGCTTCGTGTCGAAGGCCGATATCGATCGCAAGACCGCGACCCGCGACGCCGCCAATGCCCGCGTCCGCGTGGCGCAGGCCCAGCTTGCCGAGACGCAGGCGCGCAACCGTCGCCTAGACATCCGCGCGCCCGCCGCCGGGCTGGTGCTGACCCGCGCGGTCGAGCCGGGACAGGTCGTCGGCAGCGGCAGCGGCGTGCTGTTCCGCATCGCGATGGGCGGGCAGATGGAAATGCGCGCGCAGCTTTCCGAAGCCGATCTGGCCAATGTCCGTGCCGGTTCGGTGGCGCAGGTCGTGCCGGTCGGCGACACCCGCGTATTCAAGGGGCAGGTGTGGCAGGTCGCGCCGGTCATCGATCCGCAGACGCGGCAGGGCATCGCCCGCATCGCGCTCAACTATGACCCTGCCCTGCGCCCCGGCGGCTTCGCCAGCGCCCGCATCGGTGCCGGGGCGTCGACCGCGCCGCTGCTGCCCGAATCGGCGGTGCTGAGCGACGACAAGGGCAGCTATGTTTATCTGGTCGATGCGCAGAACAAGGTCGTGCGCCGCGACGTCCGCGTGGCCGAGGTGTCGGACGAGGGAGCTCTCATCGCCTCCGGGCTGATGGGTGACGAACGTGTGGTGGCGAGCGCCGGCGCGTTCCTCAATGTCGGGCAGGAGGTGGTGCCGATCCGCGCCGCCGCCGCCGCCGCTCGCAAGGAATAGCGCCATGGGCTTTCGCAACATTTCGGCATGGGCGATCCGCAACCCGGTACCGCCGCTGGTGCTGTTCCTCGCGCTGACGATCGCCGGGATCGTCAGCTTCATGCGCATGGACGTGAACCAGGACCCGGACATCGAATTCCCGGTCGCGATCGTCGTCATCACCCAGCCCGGCGCCGCCCCCACCGAACTCGAAACGCAGGTGACGCAGCGCGTCGAGTCCGCCGTGCGCGCGTTGCAGGGTATCGACCAGATCGAATCGAGCGTGACCGAAGGCACCTCGACCACCGTCATCCAGCTCGACATCGGCACGCCGATCGACCGCGCCGTGAACGACGTGCGCGAGGCGGTGAACCAGATCCGCAGCCAGTTGCCCGACGGCATTCTGGAACCGCAAATCTATCGCGCCAACACGACCGATTCGGATATCGCGTCGTGGACCGCGATTGGCGACGACATGACGCCCGAACAGCTCAGCTGGTATGTCGACAATACCGTCGCCAAGGAATTGCTGTCGATCGACGGCATGGCGACCGTCGAGCGGGTCGGCGGCGTCGACCGCGAGATTCGGGTTACGCTCGATCCTGCGCGCCTGCAGGCGCAGGGCCTGACCGCGAGCCAGGTCAATCAGGCGCTGCGCCAGGTCAATCTGAACGCGGCGGGCGGGCAGGCGGAAATCGCCGGGTCGCAGCAATCGGTCCGCGTGCTGGGCAACGCCGCCACCGCCTATGCCCTGTCGCAGACGCAGGTGCCGGTCGGCGGTGGCCGCTCGGTCCGCCTCGCCGACATCGCCGAGGTGCGCGACGCCTATGCCGAGCCGAAGAGCCGCGCCGAATATAATGGCCGCCCGGTGCTGGCGTTCGATATCAAGCGTGCCAAGGGCGCGTCCGACGTCACCGTGTTCCACGAGGCGGAAAAGCGCATTGCCGAGTTGCAGAAGCGCAATCCGCAGGTCCGCTTCGCGCTGCTGTCCAATTCGGTGAAGTTCACCGAGATCCAGTATCATTCGGCGATGACCGCGATGGTCGAAGGCGCGCTGCTCGCGATCGTCGTCGTGTTCCTGTTCCTGCGCGACTGGCGGGCGACGATCATTTCGGCGCTGGCCATCCCGTTGTCGGCGATCCCCGCCTTCTGGTTCATGGACATGTTGGGCTTCACCCTGAACCAGATGACGCTGCTGGCGCTCAGCCTGGTCGCGGGCGTGCTGGTCGACGACGCGATCGTGGAGATCGAGAATATCGTCCGCCACATGCGCATGGGCAAATCCGCCTATCAGGCATCGATCGACGCGGCGGACGAAATCGGCATCGCGGTGCTGGCGACGACGATGGCGATCGTCGCGGTCTTCCTGCCGGTCGGGTTGATGCCGGGCATTTCGGGCCAGTTCTTCAAGAATTTCGGCCTGACCGTCGTCGCATCGGTGCTGATGAGCCTTGCCGTCGCGCGCCTCATCACGCCGATGATCGCCGCCTATTTCCTGAAGGCGCATGGGCATGCCAGCCATGGCGAGGGCTGGCTGATGGACCGCTATATGGGCGTGCTGCGCTGGACGCTGCGCCATCGCTGGTCGACGATCGTCGGTGCGGTCGTCGCGCTGGTGCTGACCGTGGTGATGTTCATGGTCCTGCCGCAGACCTTCCAACCGCCGCAGGATCGCGAGCGCGTGACCGCCAGCGTCGAGATGGTGCCCGGCACCACGCTCGAACAGACCGCGGTCGTCGTGAAGCGCGTCGAGAATCTGCTGCGCGCCCAGCCGCTGGTCAAATCGGTCTATTCGTCGAGCTATGCCGGCAATGGCCGCGTCACCGCCGAGCTGATCGACAAGCCGAGCTTTGGCGAACGGCTGCGCCACAGCCTCGGCCTGGTCGACGACGCGACCTATGCCGCGAAGCGCACGACCAAGAGCACCGAGTTCGAGCGTGGCCTTGCCCCGCAACTGGCGGCGATCCCCGATGCGCGGGTGTCGTTCCGGTCGCAATTCGGCTGGGGCGGGTCCAACCGCGACCTGTCGATCACGCTGGGCGGCGACGATCCGGTCAAGCTGAACGAGACCGCCAACCAGCTGGTCAAGCAGATGGAAAAGCTGCCGATGATCGTCGCCCCGCGCGTGTCGGGCGACCTGAAGCGGCCGGAGATCATCATCCGTCCGCGCAGCGACCTCGCTGCCAGCCTCGGCGTCACCACTGCCGCGCTGTCGGGCGCGATCCGCATCGCGACGCTGGGCGATATCGACCAGAACAGCGCGCGCTTCTCGCTGTCCGACCGGCAGATTCCGATCCGCGTCGCCCTGTCGCGCGATGCGCGGTCGCGGCTGTCGACGATCCAGAACCTGCCGGTCCCGACCGGCAATGGCGGATCGGTGCCGCTGTCGGTGGTCGCGGATATCGGCTTCGGCGCGGGCCCGACCAAGATCGACCGCATCAACCAGCAACGCCGTCTGGTCGTCGGTGCCGATCTGGCGCCGGGCGTGGTGTCGGGCGTCGCGCAAAAGGCGATCCACGACCTGCCGATCATGCAGAACCTGCCGCTTGGCGTCACCGAACTGACCGTCGGTCAGGCGAAGTGGCAGGGCGAGATGATCCAGAACTTCATCGTCGCGGTGATATCGGGCATCTTCCTCGTCTTCGGCGTGCTGGTGCTGCTCTACAAGCGGGTCATGCCGCCATTCGTGAACATGGGGTCGCTGCTGCTGGCGCCGCTCGGCGGGCTGCTGGCGCTGTGGGTCACCGGCAATCCGATCTCGATGCCGGTCTATATCGGGCTGCTGATGCTGCTCGGCATCGTCGCCAAGAACTCGATCCTGCTGATCGACTTCGCGCTGGAGGAGATGGAGAAGGGCGTCGACAAGGAGGTCGCGATCCTCGACGCCGGGCACAAGCGCGCCCAGCCGATCGTGATGACCACGGTCGCGATGGTCGCGGGCATGGTGCCGACCGCGCTGGCGCTGTCGGGGGACGCATCGTTTCGCGGGCCGATGGGCATCACCGTGATCGGCGGCCTCACCCTGTCGACGCTGCTGACGCTGCTGATCGTGCCGGGTGCGTTCAGCCTTGCCGTCGGGCTGGAGCGCTGGGTCGGTCCGCGCCTGTCGCGGCGGCTGCTCACCTATCGTCCGGGCGACGCCGACCGCCCGGCGATCGAGCATCAGCCGGGCGGGCAATTGCCGCCGGGTGACGGGCCGCGATCGCTGCCCGCCGCGGAGTGATCCATTTCCCGTCCGGTTCGTGACAAGCGAACCGGACGGGATCTGCCTATTGAACTTTCCCCGCAGCCGGCGATTGTTTCGCCGATGCCACGATCCCCGACCCTTCCCCATGGCAGCGATACGGTTCCCCTGCCCCTGCGGCGGATGCGACGGGTCGCGACCCTCATGCTGGTCGCGATGGCGGCGCTGTTCCTGCTGTCGCGACGGATGGAGGGGGTGCATCCGGCATGGGGCTTCGTCCAGGCCTTTGCCGAGGCGGCGATGGTCGGCGGGCTGGCCGACTGGTTCGCCGTCAGCGCGCTGTTCCGCCATCCGCTCGGCCTGCCGATCCCGCATACCGCGATCATTCCGCGCAACAAGGACCGGATCGGCGACACGCTCGCCGCCTTTCTACGCGACAATTTCCTGACCGCGCATGTCGTCGCGCGCCGCATGTTCCGCATGGACGCCGCCGCGATCGCCGGCAAATGGCTGGCCGAGCCGGCGACGCGCAGCGGGCGGCTGCGGCACGGTGCCTCGCGCCTCGCGGTGAACGTCCTCGAAGGGCTCGACCCCGATCAGTTCGGGACGATGGTGCGCGGCGCGCTCGCCAACCGGCTGCGCGCGATGCGGGTGTCCCCGGCGCTCGGCCGCACGCTCGAGGCGGCGATCGCCGAGGATCGGCACCTGCCGCTGATCGATGCGATCATCCGCTGGACGTCCAAGACACTCGACGCGAACGAGGAACTGGTCCGGGCGATGATCCAGAAGCGCGCGGGCGCGGTGCTGCGCTGGACCGGGCTGGATGCGACGCTGGCGACGTCGGTGCTGAACGGCCTGCACAAGATGCTGGCCGATGTCGCCGAAGACCCCGCCCACCCCTTGCGCGCCAAGGCGAACGAAGGCCTCGCGCTGCTCGCCCACGACCTGCAGCATTCGCCCGAGATGCAGGCGAAGGTCGAACGGCTGAAGAACGACCTGATCGAGAACCCCGCGCTTGCCGGCTGGTGGATGGGCGTGTGGGAGCGGATCCGGGGCGGCCTGCTCAATGCGGCGCGCAACCCCGACCGGGCGCTGGCCGGGCCGATCGGCGACGCGATGCGGCAATTGGGGCAGACGCTGCAGAACGATCCGGTGCTCAAGGCGAAGGTCAATCGCTTCGTCCGCCGCGCGGTGGTGGGCGCGGTCGCCGATTATGGCGACGGCATCGTCCGGCTGGTGTCGGACACGGTGCGCGGCTGGGATGCGCGGACGATCACCGGCCGGCTGGAAAATGCCGTCGGCCGCGATCTGCAGTTCATCCGCATCAACGGCACGCTGGTCGGCGGCACCGTGGGCCTTGCGATCCATGTCGTCGATATCTGGCTGTAGTGCGCGATCGTCGCGAGGGTCCGGCGAGGCGGTTCTTACCGATACGTACAGAAGAAGGGTTTTTCGTGCAGAGGCGCGGAGGCGCAGATAGGCTGCGCATGCCGCAACTGCGGCGCTTCATTCGAGCAACCCATAAGAAGAAAGGCTTCGCCGGGCAGCCCGTGATCGCCTGCAACACTACCCCTCTGCGCCTTTGCGCCTCTCCGCGAAACAACCTTACTTTGTATCCCGAACGTGCCGCATGAGGGCGAAACTGCGGCAGCGCTCGCCCGCCTGCACCGCCGATTGCGTCTACCCGTCCCGCTGTCGAAGAAGATTGTTTCGCGCAAAGGCGCAAAGGACGCAAAGGCGTCATCCAGCAGGCGATCGCAGCCTGCCTAGCGAAGCCGCTTCCTTTCGGCCCGCTCAGACGGAAAGCCGCAGTCGCGGCATACGCATCCTCTTCGCGTCCTTTGCGCCTTTGCGCAAATCAACCTACTTTTTCTCCCCAACGCTCCGCACAAGGGCCGAAACGGCGGCCGAAGCGCCCCAGCCGCCCGCACGCACCGCCGACGGCCGATCGAAACAGGCGGATCGTTACGCCCCCATGGCTTGAGCGCCGCATCGGCTGCGCTATAGGCACGCCATGGTTCGCCTTTCGTTCGCCGGTCACGCTTTCGACGCCCTTGCCGCCGGCGCTTTGTTCTGGCCGGCGCGGCGCGCGTTGCTGCTCGCCGACCTGCATTTCGAGAAGGCGAGCTGGTTCGCGCAGTTCGGGCAGATGCTGCCGCCCTATGACACGCTGGAGACGCTGGCGGGGATCGAGGCGGTGGTCGCGCGGACGCAGCCGGCGGAAATCTGGTGTCTGGGCGACAGTTTCCACGATATCGGCGGCTGCGACCGGCTGTCCGACGAAGCGCAGACGCGGCTGCGCGCGCTGACGGCGGCAAGCGACTGGACGTGGATCACCGGCAATCACGACCGGATCGTCGCCGACCATTGCGGCGGGCGGGTGATCGACGAAGCGGTGGTCGACGGTCTGGTGCTGCGCCACGAAGCCGATCCGCGCGAGACCCGACCCGAGCTGTCGGGCCATTTCCATCCCAAGCTGCGCGTGAAGCTGCGCGGGCGCGGCGTGTCGCGGCGCTGTTTCGTGGCGACCGCGACCAAGCTGATCCTGCCCGCCTTCGGATCGCTGACCGGCGGACTGGACGCACATCATCCCGAAATCGTCCGCGCGGTCGGCGGCGGGGCCGAGGCGCTGATTGCGCTCGAGGACCGGCTGCTACGCTTTCCATTGGCGGCGTAGCGACATCCGCCGTTCGGCTGAACCCGGCCGCGACGCTTGAACCCGCCGCCCCGCGCATCTACCGCAGCGCCCATGGATTCCCGTTTCGGTCCCGATCGCCGCGCGACCCTCGCCACCCCGTTGGCGCTGGATGGCGGCGCGACCCTGCCCGCGATCGACATCGCCTATGAAACCTATGGCACACTGTCGCCGGCGCGCGACAATGCGATCCTGATCTGCCATGCGCTGACCGGCGACCAGCATGTCGCCTCCACCCATCCGCGCACCGGCAAGCCGGGCTGGTGGTCGCGCATGGTGGGACCGGGCAAGCCGATCGACCTCAACAAGCATTTCGTCATCTGTTCGAACGTGCTGGGCAGTTGCATGGGTTCGTCCGGCCCCGCCAGCATCGACCCTGCCACCGGCAGTCCATGGGCGATGCGCTTTCCGGTGCTGACCATCCGCGACATGGTGCGCGCGCAGGGGATGCTGCTCGACCATCTCGGCATCGATCGGCTGCGTGCGGTGGTCGGCGGGTCGATGGGCGGGATGCAGGCGCTGTCATGGTCGGCGACCCTGCCCGACCGGGTGCAGGCGGTGGTGGTGATCGCCTCGACCGCGCGCCATTCGGCGCAGAATATCGCGTTCCACGAAGTCGGCCGGCAGGCGATCATGGCCGATCCCAACTGGCGCGGCGGCGACTATTATGCCGACGGATCGCCGCCCGCCGCCGGGCTGTCGGTGGCGCGGATGGCGGCGCACATCACCTATCTGTCCGAAGCGGGCCTGACCGCCAAATTCGGCCGCAAGCTGCAGGCGCGCGCCGATGGACAGGCCGGCGCCAAGACCTTCGGCTTCGACGCCGATTTCCAGGTCGAAAGCTATCTCCGGCATCAGGGGCTGGCCTTTACCGACCGGTTCGACGCCAACTCCTATCTCTACATCACCCGCGCGCTCGATTATTTCGATCTGGCGGAGGAACATGGCGGCGTGCTCGCCAACGCCTTCCGGCAGACGAAGGCGCGGTTCTGCATCGTCAGCTTCGATACCGACTGGCTCTATCCGACCGCGGAGTCGCGCAATATCGTCCACGCGCTGAACGCCGCCGGCGCGCCGGCCAGCTTCGTCGAACTGTCCTCGCCTTTCGGGCACGACGCGTTCCTGCTCGATTCGCCCGAACTCGACCGGATCATGCGCGGCTTTCTGGAGGCGACGATATGAGCCTGCGCCCCGACCTCGCGATCATCGCCGCCCATGTCGCGCGCGGCTCGCGCGTGCTCGATGTCGGGTGCGGCGACGGGCAGTTGATGGCGGCGCTGCGCGACACGCGTGACGTCGACGCACGCGGGCTGGAGATCGATCCGGGCAATGTCGCCGATGCGATGGCGCGCGGGCTGTCGGTGATGCAGGGCGATGCCGATCGCGACCTTGCCGATTATCCCGACGCCAGTTTCGACTATGCGATCCTCAGCCAGACGTTGCAGACCGCGATGCGGCCGCATGTCGTGCTCGACCATCTGCTGCGCATCGGCGCGCAGGCATTCGTGTCCTTCCCGAACTTCGCGCATTGGCGGGTGCGCGCGTCGCTGCTGTGGGGCGGACGGATGCCGGTGACCGCGCTGTTGCCGCTCGAATGGTACGAAACGCCGAACATCCACCACGTCACCATCGACGATTTCCGGGCGTTCGTCGCAAAGCGGGGGATCACCGTCGTCGATGCGTGGTTCCTGTCGGGGGGCAAGCGTACCACAGCGGCAGCGGCCAATTTCCGCGCCGAACATGCGGTGTTCCTGCTGCGACGTTGATCGCGCCGGGGAAGAAGGGGCGACGAAGGGGAGTGAATGTCATGCGTACCCGCCTGCTATTGGTCATCGCATGCAGTGTCGCCCTGCTCGGCGGGTGCGCCCGCAAGACGCCCGAGGTCGCGACCGTCACCCCGCCGCCGATCCTGGTCCCCCCGCCCGCCCCGAAGCCCAAGCCGCCACAGGGGGCTGCGCCGAACCTGACCATTCCGGCGGCGACGCCCGATGGCGGCTATGCCACGCTCAACCGGGGGCTGACGTCCGACGCGGCGCTGTGGCATTTGCGCGCCGCGCTCAATGTTGCCGCGCTCCAGTGCAATATCGGCGATCCGGCCGGGGTCGCGGCGTACAACCGGCTGCTCAAGGCCCATGCCGCGCGCTTCGCCGCCGCGTTCAAGGCACTGGAAACCGAATATAAGCGCGGCGGTGGCGACTGGCAGGACCGGTTCGACGACGCGATGACCCGCGTCTATAATTATTTCGCCCAGCCGCCGGTCCGCGAACCCTTTTGCGCGCGGGCGCTGCCGATGTTGACACAGGTGGCGGACATGCCCGCGGGCGAACTGGACGCCTTCGCCACTCCGGGGATCGCCGCGCTGGATGCGCCGTTCATCGATTTCTACCGCGCCTACGACGAATATCGCGCGGCCCTGTCAACTTGGACCGCCGCACAGCCGCCGGTGCTGACCGTCGATCCGAAAATACTGACGACTTCCAGCGACGTGACCGCCCACTGACCCTTGCCAGACCCACGCTGACGCGACACCTTCGTCACCATGTCCCAAGCACCCATTCGCATCGGTATCGGCGGCTGGACCTTCCCGCCATGGCGCGGCAGCTTCTACCCCGAAAAACTGCCGCAAAAGCGTGAGTTGGAGTTTGCGAGCCACGCACTGACCGCGATCGAGATCAACGCGACCTATCACGGTACGCAGAAACCGGCGAGCTTCGCCAACTGGGCCGCGACCGCGCCCGATGGCTTCGTCTTCGCGGTAAAGGCGTCGCGCTTCTGCACCAATCGCAAGGTGCTGGCCGAAGCCGGGGAATCGATCGCGAAATTCGTCGGCTCGGGCATTACCGAACTCGGTGACAAGCTGGGTCCGATCCTGTGGCAATTCATGGCGACGAAGAAGTTCGACGCCGACGACTTCGCCGCCTTCCTCGCTTTGCTCCCCGCAACCCATGCCGGCATCAAGCTGCGCCATGCGGTACAGGTCCGCCATGACAGCTTCCATGTCCCTGAATTCGTGAGCATGGCGCGCAAGGTCGGGGTCGCGATTGTCTATGCCGACGCCGCCGAATATCCGGCGATCGCCGATATCACTGGCGACTTCGTCTACGCCCGGCTGGAGAATGCGGTCGAGGAGATCGCCACCGGCTATGACAACGCCGCGCTCGATCGCTGGGCACAGGCGGCGCGGACCTGGGCGGCGGGTGGCGCGCCCGACGGATTGCCCTATGCCGACCCGACTCCACCGCTGAAAAAACCGAGGGAAACCTATATCTTCTTCATCAATGGGGCGAAGGTCAGGGCACCGGCGGGTGCACAGGCGTTGATCGAGCGCCTCCGATGATCACATGCCCTCACGGCGCAGCGGGCGGCTGAGCAGCGTATCGATCACCTGCCCGACCGGCGTGCCGGTCAGCAACGCGCCGACCGCCGCCGTCACGGGCATGTCGACACCGGCGCCGGCCGCCGCCTCGCACAGTACCGGCGCGGTAAAGGCGCCCTCCGCCACCGTCCGGCGATCCGCCATCAGTTCGGCGGCGGCGCGCCCCTGTCCCAGCCCGACGCCCAGCGAATAGTTGCGCGACGCGGTCGAGGAACAGGTCAGCACCAGATCGCCCAGTCCCGACAGCCCGGCCAGCGTCTCCGCCCGCGCCCCGCGCGCCAGGCCGAAGCGCGTCATTTCGGCGAAGCCGCGCGCGATCACCGACGCCCGCGCATTCTGGCCCAGCCCCGCCCCCTCGACCACGCCACAGGCGATGGCGAGCACGTTCTTGACCGCGCCGCCAATCTCCGCGCCGATCACGTCGTCGCTCGCATAGGGGCGGAATCCCGGCGCGGCGAGCCGCTCGGCCAGCCGGTCGCGCAAACCCGCATCGGCGCAGGCCAGGGTAACGGCGGTCGGCTTGCCCGCCGCGACCTCGTGCGCGAAGGTCGGGCCGGACAGCACCGCGACCGGCGCCTGGGGGTGCACCGCGCGCGCGACCTCGCCGACCAGCATCCGGCTGCCCGCCTCGATCCCCTTGGCGCACAGCACCAGCGCGCGGCCACCGACATCGATCGTCGACAGAACGGCACGGACATGCTGGGCGGGCGTCACCACCAGCAGCGCATCGGCGGCATCCAGTTCGGCGCTGTCGGTCGTCGCGCGGATCGCCGGCGACAATGCGACGCCCGGCAGGAATACGGGATTTTCGCGGGTCCGGTTGATCGCGTCGGCGACGTCGCCTTCCCGGACCCACAGCGTCACGTCGCCGCCGCGGGCAGCGACCTGTGCCAGCGCCGTGCCCCATGCGCCGCCGCCGATGACCCCGATCCTCATGCCTTCACTCCTGCCCCGCGCACCTTTTCCGCCGACGGATCGAGCGGCCAGCGCGGGCGCGCCGCCACGTCGAGCGGGTCGCTATGCCCCGCCATGAACCGCTCCGCACCGGCCCAGGCGATCATCGCCGCATTGTCGGTACACAGCCACAGCGGCGGCGCGACGAAGCGGAGGCCGTTCGTCCCTGCCAAGTCTTCCAAAGCTGTGCGCACCGCACGGTTGGCGGCGACTCCGCCCGCCACGACCAGCGCAGTGACCGGCCCGGCCAGCTTGAGCGCCAGCCGCGTCCGGTCGAGCAGACAGTCGACCACCGCCTGCTGGAACGATGCGGCAATATCCGCGACCGAATGTGCGCCCGCCTCATGTGCGCGCAGCACCGCGCTTTTGAGGCCGGCAAAGGAGAAATGCGGATCGGGCGTACCGATCAGCGGCCGGGGCAGCGGCACCGCGCGCGCATCGCCCGCCAGCGCCGCCGCCTCGACGCGCGGACCGCCGGGATAGCCGAGCCCCAGCACCTTCGCGGTCTTGTCAAACGCCTCGCCCGCCGCATCGTCGATCGTCGTGCCGAGCCGGCGATAGCGGCCGACGCCATCGACTCGCAGCAATTGGCAATGACCGCCGGACACCAGCAGCAGGAGATAGGGATAGGCGAGGTCGGGATCGGTCAGCCGGGGGGACAGCGCATGCCCCTCCAGATGGTTGACCGCGACCAACGGCTTGTCTGCCGCCAGCGCCAGCGCCTTGGCGGTGACCAGCCCGACCATCACCCCGCCGATCAGCCCCGGCCCCGCCGTCGCCGCGATCGCATCGACCTGCGCCAACGCAAGTCCGGCATCGGCCAGCGCCCCCTCGACCAGCGACGGCAGAATCTCGACATGCGCGCGCGCGGCGATTTCGGGGACGACCCCGCCATAGGGGGCATGCGCCGCCTCCTGTCCCGCCAGGCGGTGCGACAGGATCGTGCGGTCGCCACGCACGAGCGCGACGGCGGTTTCGTCGCAGCTGGATTCGATACCGAGGATGAGGGGGTTGGCCATTCGCCCGGCTGTAGCGCGGATGGGGGGCCAGAAGAAAGATTGGTTCACGCGAAGGCGCGGAGACGTGGAGAAGAAGCAGAGAGGGTTTTGATCGCGCAGAGGCGCAAAGGGCGCAGAGGGGTTGGGATCGGGGCGAATGGCGCGCGATCGGAAGACCCTTGTTTGAAAGCCGCTGCCGCGGCGACAGGCTCACACCCCCTCTGCGCCTCAGCGCCTCCGCGCGAACACAATCTTCTTTGCGCCTTCGCGCCTTCGCGTGAACCAACCTTCTTGCCCCGAACGAACCCGATAGATAGCGAGCGATGATGACGTTCAAACTGGGCACGCGCGGATCGCCGCTGGCATTGGTGCAGGCGCATGCCACGCGCGACGCGCTGGCGGTGGCGCATCGGATCGATCCGGCGACGATCGAGATCGTGACGATCAAGACCACCGGCGACCGGGTGCAGGACCGCGCACTGGCCGAGATCGGGGGCAAGGCGCTGTGGACCAAGGAGCTCGACCGCGCCTTGTGCGCGCACGAGATCGACGCGGCGGTCCATTCGATGAAGGATGTCGAGACGATCCGCCCGACCGAGATCCGCATCGCCGCGATGCTGCCGCGCGCCGATGTCCGCGACCGGCTGGTCGGGGTCGCGTCGCTGGCCGAACTGCGCGCGGGCGGCGTCGTCGGCACGAGCAGCCCGCGTCGCGCCGCGCAGGTGCTGCACCACCGGCCCGATGCGAAGATCGTGCTGTTCCGCGGCAATGTCGACACGCGCCTCGCCAAGCTGGCGGCGGGCGAGGTCGATGCGACGCTGCTCGCGGCCGCCGGGCTGACCCGGCTGGGGCGTCCCGATGTCGGGACGGCGGTCGCGATCGACGACATGCTGCCCGCCCCGTCGCAGGGCGCGGTCGGGATCGAGGTGCGGGCGGAGGATGAGCGCACCCTCGCCTTCGTCCGCGCGATCGACGATGCCCCGACGCATCAGGCGGTGCGGGCGGAACGCGGCTTTCTCGCGGCGCTGGGGGCGGATTGCCACTCGCCGGTCGCCGCGCTGGCGACGATCGCGGGCGACGTGCTGACGCTGACCGGACAGTTGCTGGCGCAGGACGGCAGCGCGCAGGTGCGCGGCAGCGTCAGCGGGGCGATCGACGATATCGACCTGCCGCGCGCCCTTGCCGAAACGCTGCTGGCGGGTGCGCCCGAGCATGTCGCGAGGCTGTTCGCGCAATGACCCTGCCGATCGCGGTGTTGCGTCCGGAACCGGGCAATGCCGCGACCGCCGCCGCGATCGAGGCACACGGCCGGCAGGCTATCCGCCTGCCGCTGTTCCGGATCGTGGCCCTGCCATGGGACGGTCCCGACCCGGAAGCCCATGACGCATTGATCCTGACCAGCGCCAATGCCGTACGCCATGCCGGACCGGCGCTGTCGCGCTATGCTACGCTGCCGGTGCATGCGGTCGGTGCGGCGACGGCGGCAGCGGCGCGGGCGGCGGGGCTGCAGGTGGTCGCGACGGGCAGTGGCGATGGGCGGGCGCTGCTCGATGCGGCGCAGGCAGGCGGCGTGCGGGCGGCGTTGCTGCTGACCGCGCGCGAGCGGGCGGTGGCGTCGCATCCGGCGGTGACGGCGATCGCGGCGGTCTATGCCAGCGAAGCCATTGAGCGGGTCGATCCTGCGCCGCTCGCCGGATCGATCGCATTGGTCCATTCGGCGCGGGCTGCGGCAAGGCTGGCCGAAATCGTCCCCGATCGCAGCCCTGTCGCGGTCGTCGCGATTTCCAGCGCCGCTGCGGCGATGCTGGGCGGCGACTGGCGGGCGGTGACGGTGGCGGCACGGCCCGACGATGCCGCGGTCATCGCCGCCGCCATGACCCTTGCCGACACGCTCGCACGCGATTGACCCGGCGGACGGGCGCGGAGATAAGGCGGCATGACCAGCGAAGACGCGTCCTTTGCGACGACCGGCGGCCCGTACCGGCCGCGACGAAGCCGTGGATGGCTGTTTATCGCCATCCTCGCCTTCCTGATCGGCATCGGCGCGACGCTGGCGGTGCTGCGCTATGTCGCCCCCCGGCTCGGCTGGAGCGGGACGACGCAGGGCACGACGCCGGTCGCGCAACCGACGCCCGCCGCGACGCCGCAACCGGTCGCGGCCACCGCGCTGCCGATCTTGTCGGCGCGGGAAGCGGCACTGGCGGCGCGGATCAGCGAACTCGAAACGCGGATCGTCGGGCTCGACACCAGCGCGCGCAATGCGGCGGGCTATGCGACGCGGGCCGAGGACATGATGGTGATCGTCGCGACCCGCCGGGCGCTCGATCGCGGCCGTCCGCTCGACTATCTCGAGGGGCAGTTGCGCGACCGCTTCGGCGCGAGCCGCCCCGACGCCGTCCGCACGCTGATCGCCGCCGCGCAGAACCCGGTGACGCTCGACGATCTGCGCAGCGCGCTCGACGCGGTGGCGACGCCGCTGGTCGCGGGCCGTTCGGGCGAAGGCTTCTGGGACGGGCTGCGCCGCGAATTCGGCCAGTTGGTCGTGCTGCGCCAGGGGCCGACGCCCAGCAGCCGTCCGATCGACCGGCTCGACCGCGCCCGGCGGCGGCTGGACACCGGGCAGGTCGAGCTGGCGATGGCCGAGATCGAACGCATGCCCGGCGCCGCCAGTGCGCGCCGCTGGACCACGGCCGCGGGACGATATGTCGAGGCGCGCAAGGCACTGATCGACCTCGAATCGGTCGCGCTGACCACCCCGCGCCCGGCGCCTGCCGCGCCGCCGGCACCGGTGCAGGCCGCGCCGGTGCAACCCGATTCTCCGGTCGCCGCCGATCCCGTCGACCCGACGCTGTAAGGAACGAGAACATGGCCGAGATGGGCCGTTTCGACTGGCAAGACCCGTTCGCGCTCGACGCGCAACTGACCGACGAAGAGCGCATGGTTCGCGACGTGGCGCATGGCTATGCTCGCGAGAAGCTGTTGCCGCGCGTCACCCGCGCGTTCCTTGACGAGGATTTCGCGCGTGAGATCATGTCGGAAATGGGCGAGCTGGGGCTGCTCGGCCCGACGATCGATCCCGAATATGGCGGGGCCGGCCTCGGCTATGTCGCCTATGGACTGGTCGCGCGCGAGGTCGAGGCGGTCGATTCGGGCTATCGCAGCGCGATGAGCGTGCAGTCGAGCCTCGTCATGCATCCGATCAATGCCTATGGTTCGGAGGAACAGCGCCGCAAATATCTGCCCAGGCTGGCCAGCGGCGAATGGGTCGGCTGTTTCGGGCTGACCGAACCCGATGCCGGGTCGGACCCCGCAGGGATGCGGACGCGGGCCGAGAAGATCGATGGCGGCTATCGCCTGTCGGGTGCGAAGATGTGGATCACCAATTCGCCGATCGCCGATGTGTTCGTCGTCTGGGCCAAATCCGACGCGCATGACGGCAAGATCCGCGGCTTCGTGCTGGAAAAGGGCATGAACGGGCTGTCGGCACCGAAGATCGAGGGCAAGCTGTCGCTGCGCGCGTCGATCACCGGCGAGATCGTGATGGACGGGGTCGAGGTCGGCGAGGACGCGCTGCTCCCGAATGTCGAGGGGCTGAAGGGGCCGTTCGGCTGCCTCAACCGCGCACGATACGGCATCGCATGGGGCACGATGGGGGCGGCGGAGTTCTGTATGCACGCCGCGCGGCAATATACGCTCGACCGCAAGCAGTTCGGGGTGCCGCTGGCGTCGAAGCAGCTGGTGCAGCTCAAGCTGGCCGACATGCAGACCGAGATCGCGCTGGGGCTGCAGGCGGCGTTGCGCGCGGGGCGGATGTTCGACGAGGGGACGCTGGCGCCCGAGGCGATCTCGATCATCAAGCGCAACAATTGCGGCAAGGCGCTGGCCATCGCCCGCACCGCGCGCGACATGCATGGCGGCAACGGTATCGCCGCCGAATTCCATGTGATGCGCCATGCGATCAACCTCGAAACGGTCAACACCTATGAGGGCACGCACGACGTACATGGGCTGATCCAGGGCCGGGCGATCACCGGGATCGCCGCCTTCTGATGGATCGCCAGCCGGACTTGCGGGGGGAGTTGGTGCACGTCGCGCCGACGGTGCCGGCGGATTACGCCGCGCTGTATGCGGTCGCGGCGGACCCGGCGATCTGGGACCAGCATCCCGCGCATGACCGCTGGCAGCCGGACGTGTTCCGTGCGTTCTTCGACGAAGGGCTGGCCGGAGGCGGGATGCTGACCATCCGCGATGCGGGCGACGGCAGCGTGACCGGGTCGAGCCGCTATGGCCCCTATGACCGCGAAGCCGACGAGATCGAGATCGGCTGGACCTTCTTCGCGCGCGATCGGTGGCGGCGGGGCTATAACCGCGAGACCAAACGGCTGATGATCGACCATATCGCCCCGGCCGTGGCGGCGATCACCTTCCATATCGGCGAGGACAATCGCCGGTCGCGGACCGCTGTCGAGGCGTTGGGTGCGACGTTGCGTCCCGGCACGGTCGCCATGCCGCGTGGCGGGCGGATGGTACCGCACGTCGTCTACGAACTGCGCCGCGCGTGAAGCCGCTGGCCGGGGTCCGCGTGGTCGAGCTGGCGCGGATCCTCGCCGGGCCATGGTGCGGGCAGTTGCTCGCCGATCTGGGGGCGGAGGTGGTGAAGGTCGAGCGGCCGGGTGCCGGCGACGACACCCGCCATTGGGGGCCGCCCTTCGTCACCGCGCCCGATGGCAGCGACCGCGACGCCGCCTATTTCCACGCCGCCAATCGCGGCAAGCGGTCGGTGGCGGTCGATATCTCGACGCCGGAGGGGCAGGCGGAGGTTCGCGCGCTGGTCGCCGAAGCCGATATCGTCATCGAGAATTACAAGGTCGGCGGCCTGACCAGATACGGTCTCGACCACGTTGCGCTGTCGGCGGTGCGGCCGGGGCTGATCACCTGTTCGATCACCGGCTTCGGACAGGACGGCCCCTATGCCCACCGCGCCGGTTACGACTTCATCATCCAGGCGATGGGCGGGGCCATGTCGCTGACCGGCGAGCCGGACGGACCGCCGCAAAAGGCGGGCGTCGCCTATGCCGATATCTTCACCGGGACCTATGCCGCGGTCGCGATTCTCGCCGCGCTGCGCCGTCGCGACCTGACCAGCGAAGGAGCGCATATCGACATGGCGCTGCTCGACACGCAGGTCGCGGTGCTCGGCAACCAGGCGCTCAACTGGATGGCGAGCGGCGTCGTGCCGACGCGGATGGGCAATGGCCATGCGAACCTTGCCCCCTATCAGGCGTTCGAAACCGCCGATGGCGCGCTGATCATCGCGGTCGGCAACGACCGGCAATTCGCGCGGCTGTGCGACGTACTGGGGCTGGAATTGCACCTCGACCCGCGTTTCGCGACCAATCCGGCACGGGTGGTGCACCGTCGCGACCTGATCCCGGCGGTGCAGGCGGCGGTGGCGAGGTGGCGCAAGGCCGATCTGTACGAGGCGCTGGAGGCCGCCGGCATCCCCGCCGGGCCGATCAACGCCGTCGACGACGTGTTCGCCGACCCGCAGGTGGCGGCGCGGGGCATGGCGATCCGGCCCGACGGCCTGCCCGGCCTTGCCAGCCCGATCGTCATCGATGGCGAGCGGATGGTCGCCGAGCGCGGCGCGCCGGCGCGGCCGGACGCCTGATTCCGGCGCCAAAGTTCACAAAGTTCACACTCGCACGCATTTTGTTGCGTGGCGTTCGCAACAGCGCGCGTCGGGCCAGCGCCCGATCCAGCTAACCGGAAACGTCGTCGCAACGAAGGGAGCTTTGCGCGGCTCTTGCCTCGTGCGATCATCGGGATATCCGGCGGCTGGAGGGACGAACGGGACCGGCATGTCGCCGATCCTGCCGCCGGGCGGACAAGTAGGAAAGCGCTAACCCAGCACCCGCCGCACCAGCGCACCGCAATCGGCATTGCCCGCGCGCGGCGTATCGTCGCCGCCGATCGCACGGCCGAGCATGCGCAGGATGCCGCCCGCACTCTTCACGCCCGGCGGGATACGGATGTCGGGGTCCTGGATGCGGCCGCCGATGCGGACCGGTTGATCGAGGTGCAGCAGCGTGCGCTGTTTCGGCGTGCCGGTCAGCGCGATCGACAGGCGTTCGTCGGACAGGCGCACCACCCCCTGCCCCCGCGTCTGTGCGCGCGAGGTGTCGATCAGCAGCGGATCGATCCGGCCGATACCGTTGGTGACGTTCAGCCGCAGCCCGAGGCAGCGCAGCCGGGCGCGCGCATCCTCGTCGGTGGTCAGCCCGCGCGCGACATCGGCGCCGAGCAGCGAGGCCATCTTCGCCGGCAACGTGCCGCCCGCCGCCGCAAAGCCGATTATGCCGTCCGACCGGCCGATCGCGTCGCGGATCGTGTCGCCGCTACCGACCAGCTTCAGCCGTGCGCGGAGCGGCGCATCGACCGGGGCGCCGCCGGCGAAGGTCGAGATACGCGAATCGACCAATTTCAGGTCGAAGGTCGCGCGGGGCGTCGTCCGCTCGCGCTGGTCGACCACCACCTGCCCGGTAATCCGACCCTGTGCCAAACGCACCGTCAACGGGGCGACGGTCAGGCGGCTGCGATCGATCGCAAGCACGGTATCGAGGCTGCGCAAACCCGCCATGTCGAGCAGACGGTCGACGCGGATCGCCAGCCGCCCGTCGACGCCGCCCATCTTCTCCAGATTGATGCGGGTGCCCGGCACGACGCGCGGGCCGATGCGGCGTTCGATCGCGATGGCACGGGCGCGGCCTTCGTCGGTGGCGAGGTCGTCGAACGACAGGTCGGCGAAATGCAGGCTGCCGTCGATGTTCGTCCGGTCGCCCTCCTTGCCGACCGTCGCCTTTGCGGACGTCAGGCTCGACCGGCCGATCGTGCCCGACAGCCGTTCGATCACCCAGGTCGGATCGTCGTGGCGGACGCGCGCGGTCAGCCTGACCGGCTGGGTACCGAACAGCCCGGCCTCTATCAGCGCGTCGAGCGTCTTCAGGTCGTTGGCGCGCGCGGTCAGGTCGACGGTCATGCGGTTGGTGCCGAGCGGCGAGGCCATCACCCCCTTGGCATCGACGGTGATCGTCGGCCCATCGACCCGCGCCCGGAACGGCCAGGGTCCGTCACCACGGATGGTCGGGCCGGTCAGCGCGACCTGCACCGGCCGTTCGTCGATCGCGCCATTGCCACCGGCGCGGAAGCCGTTGGCGTCGGAGGCGACGGTGACGGCGAAGCGGCGGTTCTGCACCGCGTCGCGATAGTCGATCACGAGGTCGCGGATCGACAGGCTGGTGATCGCCGCCGCCGAGCTTTTGTCGCCGCGCTTGTCAGGCTGCCAGTTCTTGCGCCCGTCGCGGGTGCGGACCATCGCGACGCGTCCGCCGTCGATGGCGAGTGCCTGCAGATCGAACTTGCCGCGCAGCAACGGCAAGACCTTAAAGCGGAAATCCACCCGTTTCAGCCGGACCAGATCGCCGTTTCCAGCCCAATGCGGCTGGGCGATGGTCAGGTCGCGAACGATCAGAGTCGGCGAAAAGGACAGTGGCTCGACCCGTTCGATCGTACCGATCGACACGTCCGACCCGAAACGCTGTGCGAGACGCGCGCTCACCCGGTCGCGGAGGACGCCCCACGGAAAGGCGGCGAGAATCAGCAGGATGAGGAGTGCGAGGCCGAGGATGCCGCCAAGGATGAACCGCCACGGGCGCGCGAGCCTGACCATCTTGCGATAAGTCGGAACGGGGGCGTTCGTTCCATGGGCGCAATGGAATCGCTAACGTTGCGTGTAGCCAGGTTCATGGCGGTGGCGATGCTGCCTTCCCAATTGGGATGGTGTTTTGGGAAGCGTCGGAACTAAGCGCAAGAGATTTGCCGATAGTAAAGAGTCTGGCGAACAGCTTCTGGATTTCGCATAATCACGTTTGGTTAACCACGTTACACTATTTTGCTGACCAGCAGGGACAACAGCAAAGCGGGGCAAGGGCATGACGATATCAGTTCGTGGCTTTTCCAAGGTCACCATCTTGCACCCATCGAAGGTATCGACTGCCGGTGCCGCATTCGCGAACGCCCTGTCCGCAGCGAAATCGACAAATAGGATGCCCTCGGGAGATCGGGATGAGACTTCTGCAACGGCAGCAGCTTTATCGGATAAGTCATTGACGGCTAGTGCGGTAGTCGATGAGGCTTCTTGGAACCGCCTCATGCAAATCCCCGAAAACGAACGAAGGTTCGCCGTCAAGAAGCAGGCTGATGCGATCAGTGCATCTCAGGGGCTTCCATCTGGTAAGTACGACTATGAACACATGACAGTGGGACAGTTATCCGTCGTGAGGGCCAACATGGTTCAGAACCTCGGCTATACGTCGGAAGAGCTATCGGCGACATGGAGCATCGGACTCCAAAAGGCCGATGGAGGAACATCATTTGGAAGTGCTATCGATTGGACGACACCTAGAAACATAGTTAGGGAACTGACCCGTGATCGTGATCGGCTTGTCAGCACCAACGACTTTGTGAATGCCAAAATCTATAACGCCTCGATCCTGGCAATGAAGAATACGTCTGCTTCAACAGCTAGTAATGAGTGGCTGTTTAGAACCGCCTCCAACTGAGCAATTTTCCCGGAAGCCTACCAAAGCGCGCTCCACCAATCTCGAAAGAAACACTACCGAGATACCGGCCGCACAGAATGCGATTAAGCCGCCTTCTTTTGCCGTGTTTCCTAAAACCTGTTCCCGATCGCCTTTCCCAAAACGTCCGGTCCGACATGCGGAAACGGGAATACCGATACCCTCACCCCCCTCAAAAATCGACAGCGATCCCCTTGTGCGTCCAGTCGCCATAGCGCGTCGGGCTCAGCCCCAAGGGATCGTCGACATCCGATTTGGGTGGCATCGGTTCGGGCGTCGGCACCGGCGGCGACTTGGAGAGGTGCGCGGGTGGCTTCACATGCGGGGGTCGGTTGCCCATAGGAGACTCCATCACGGTTCGTCAGGATGCACTTGGCGGACCAGCGACAGGATTCAAGTGATCGATCGACCAACTTCGCCGGAACGCCGCCGCGCGGCCCGGCCCCGCCTTGCCCCCGAACCGCCCGGCGTGCCCGCGCGGCGGGCTGCGCTCAGGCTGCTCGACGCCGTTATCCGGCGGGGATTGCCGCTGGAGGCGGCGCTGGCCAGCGCGACGCAGGAACTCGACCGGCGCGAGGATCGTGGCCTCGCCCATGCGATCGCGGCGGCGGTGCTGCGGCGGCTGCCCGATCTCGACGCGCTGATCGACAGCGCGACGCAGCGGCAATTGCCCGACGATGCCAAGGCGCGGTTCGTGCTGCGTATCGCGCTGGGGCAGGCATTGGTGCTGAACACCCCGCCGCATGCGGCGATCGCGACGGTGCTGCCGCTGGTCGATGGCGGGCCGCGCAAGCTGGTGCATGGCGTGTTCGGGACGCTGATGCGCAACAACGCACGGCTGCCCGATGCGGCGACGCTGCCCGCCGATACCGATGCCCGCTGGTGCGCGGCATGGGGCGAGGACATGGTGATTGAGGCGGCACGCGCCATCGCGCAACAGCCGCCGGTCGACCTGTCGCTGAAGGGCGAGGCCGGGCCGGAGGGCAAGGCGCTCGCGGCGCATCACCGGCGGCTCACCGATGCGGTGTCGATCCCCGACCTGCCCGGCTATGCCGAGGGCGAATGGTGGGTGCAGGATCTGGCGGCGTCGATCCCGGCGCGGCTGCTGGGCAAGGGGCCGGGCAGCGCGATCGATCTGTGCGCGGCACCGGGCGGCAAGACGCTGCAACTCGCCGCCGCCGGGTGGGACGTGACCGCGCTCGACAATTCGGAGAGCCGGCTGGGGCGGTTGCGCGAGAATCTGGAGCGGACCGGGCTGACGGCGTCGGTGGTGACCGGCGATGCTTTGGTATGGAAGCCGGGGGCGCCGGCCGATGCGGTGCTGCTCGACGCGCCGTGCAGCGCGACCGGCATCTTCCGCCGCCATCCCGACGTGCTGCACCGGGTGCGGCCGAGCGTGATCGCCGAGACGGCGGCGCTTCAGGCAAGGTTGCTGGCGCGCGCCGCCGACTGGGTGAAGCCGGGCGGGCGGCTGGTCTATGCCACCTGTTCGCTCGAACCCGCTGAGGGCGAGGCGCAGCTTACCCGGTTTCTGGGCAGCCGCAGCGATTACGCGATCGAGCCGGCGACGGCGGACGAACTGCCCGTTGGCGTCGAGCCGCACCGCGAAGGCTATGTGCGGACGCTGCCGGGGATGCTGGCCGACAAGGGCGGGATGGACGGGTTCTTCATCGTGCGGTTGCGGCGTTCCTAGGGAGGATTGGTTCACGCGAAGGCGCGGGTAGAAAAAGGGGTTGATCGCGCGAAGGCGCAAAGGACGCGAAGGGGTTGCGTGTCTCGCCGCGGTAGCGGCATTCGGCAGCGGGGTCTTCCGATCGCGGTCGGGTCGCCCGTGACGCAACCCCTTTGCGTCCTTCGCGCCTTCGCGCGAAACCAAATTCTTCCTCTTCCGCGCCCGCGCGAACCAATTCTTGCTTCTTCTCCTACCCTTCCCTTGCCGCATGATGAGACCATGCTAGGACGCATTCCATGCAACCGGTCCGCATCGCCCCCTCCATCCTGTCCGCCGATTTCGCCAAGCTGGGCGAAGAAGTCCGTGCCATCGATGCCGCCGGCGCCGACTGGATCCATATCGACGTCATGGACGGGCATTTCGTCCCCAATCTGACGATCGGCCCGGCGGTGGTGAAGGCGCTGCGCCCGCATAGCGCCAAGCCGTTCGACGTCCATCTGATGGTGTCGCCGGTCGATCCGCTGGTCGAGGCATTTGCAGAGGCCGGGGCCGATATCC
The DNA here is from genome assembly GCF_055521695.1 of Sphingomonas sp. BL-S-05. Lineage (NCBI taxonomy): Bacteria > Pseudomonadati > Pseudomonadota > Alphaproteobacteria > Sphingomonadales > Sphingomonadaceae > Sphingomonas > Sphingomonas sp. BL-S-05. The sequence goes on from NZ_CM145499.1 coordinate 3,065,580, forward strand.
TGTCGGTGCATCCGGAATCGGGGCCGCACCTCCATCGCACGCTGCAGCGGATCAAGACGCTGGGCAAGCGTGCGGGCGTGGTGCTCAACCCGGGAACGCCGGTCGAGGTGGTCGACCATGTCCTCGACCTGACCGACCTGTTGCTGGTGATGAGCGTCAATCCCGGCTTTGGCGGGCAGAAGTTCATCGACAGCCAGTTGCGCAAGATCGAACAGTTGCGCGCCCGCATCGACGCGACCGGGCGGCAGATCGATTTGCAGGTCGATGGCGGCATCGACCGCGCGACCGCGCCCAAGGCGATCGCGGCGGGGGCAGACTGTCTGGTCGCCGGCACCGCGACCTTTACCGGCGGCCCCACCGCCTATGCCGCGAACATCGCCGCATTGCGGGGCGCATGACCCCGCCCCAGCCGATCGACGAACCCCGCGACGGCATCGACGTCGGCAAGAGGCTGGTCCGGCAGGGCGGCGGCACCGGGCTGTCGCTGTCCGAACGGATTGCCGAGAAACTGCAACGCCTCGCCTGGCGCACGCCGCTGCACGGGTTGCGGCTGAAAGGGCGGCATCCGCTGAAGCTGATCGCGATCGCCGACGATCCGTTTCTGGGCGATCTGGCCCGGGGGCAGGCGCTGCTGGGCGGCGAACTGATGTTTCGTGGCGAAGCGGTGCCGATCGATCGGCTGGGCCTCGACCGGCCGAAATTCTCCGCCGCCTTTGCCGAGCATCTCCATAGCTTTGCGTGGCTGCGCGACCTGTCGAGCGTCGCGCCGCGCGTGACGGCGGTGCCGATCGCCGAGACGCTGATGCTGCAATGGCTGAACGCGCATGGCGACCGGGTGTCGGAACCGGCCTGGGGCCCGCATCTGACCGGGCGGCGGCTGCTGTTCTGGATCGCGCATGCGCCGCTGATCCTGTCGTCGACCGACCTCGTCTATCGGTCGCGCGTACTCAACACCATCGCCCGCGCCGCCCGGCATCTGGACGGCGAGGCGGGCAAGGCCCCGGCGGGGATCCGCGCGATCACCGCATGGGCGGGCGTGGTGGCGGCGGGCCTTGTCATTCCCGGCGGCGATCCCCGGCGCAGCTTCGGCGAGCATGGTCTTGCGCGTGCGCTGACCACCGGCGTGTTCGAGGATGGCGGCATCGTCAGCCGATCGCCGGCCGATCAGCTCGACGTGGTGATGACGCTGACGGCACTGCGCGAAATCTATGCCGCGCGGCGGCTCGACGTGCCCGAGGCGCAGCAACTGGCGCTGACCCGGATGGTCGCGGCGCTGCTGGGCGTGTGTCATGGCGAGGGTGGCCTCGCCTGCTGGCAGGGATCGGGGCCGGTCGATGGCGATCGCATCGCCGATGTCGTCGCCGCGACCGGCGTGCGCACCCGGCCGCTTCGCCATGCCGGCGACTGGGGCTATCAACGGCTGGCGGCGGGGCGGACCGTGCTGATCGTCGATTCCGCGCCGCCGCCGGTGGCGCGGGCGGCGCGCGAAGGCTGCGCGTCGACGCTGGCGTTCGAACTGTCCGATCAGGGGCAGCGGATCGTCGTCAATTGCGGCGGGGCGGGCGCGGCGCTGCTGACGTTGTCCCCCGAACTGCGCCGCGCGCTGCGCACCACCGCCGCGCATTCGACGCTGGTGCTCGACGATGCCAATTCGACCGCGATCCACGCCGACGGATCGCTGGGCAAGGGCGTCGGCGTGGTCGACATGGCGCGGCAGGAAAGCGACGCGATCAGCCGGATCGAGGTCGCGCATGACGGCTATGCCAAGCGTCTCGGCTTCCAGCATCGCCGCGTCCTGACCCTTTCCGCCGATGGACGCGACGTGCAGGGCGAGGATATGCTGATCCCGACCGGCCGGCGCGGGCGCAAGGGCGATACCGGCTTCGTCGCACGCTTTCATCTGGCGCCGGGAATCGAGATCGCGCCGACGCCCGATGGGCAGGCCGCGTTCCTGCGCGTGCCCGACGGGCCGGTGTGGCAATTCCGCTGCAAGGGCGCGACGCTGGGTGTCGAGGAAAGCCTGTGGATCGACGATGCGGGCATGCCGGTCGCGACGTTCCAGCTGGTGCTGTCGGGCGCGACCCCGCCGGGGGGGCATGACTTTTCGTGGCGGTTCCACCGGGCGCGGTAGGGGATCACCCCGGCGACGCCGCCGATCCGGCGAGCAATCCGCCGTCGATATTGACTTCGGTCCCGGTGATATAGGTCGCTTCGTCGGACGCGAGCATCGCCGCCACCGCGGCGACTTCCTCCGGAAGGCCGAAGCGTTTGAGCGGCGTGTCGGCGACCAGTGCTGCCATGCGTGCCTCCCGGTCTGCGCCGTCGCCCAGCATCGGTTCCCAGATCGGGGTGAGGATCGCCGCCGGGTGGACCGAGTTGCAGCGGATGCGCCAGCCGTTCTGCGCGCAATAGAGCGCGACGCTCTTGCTATGGTTGCGGATCGCGGCCTTCGACGATGCATAGGCCGCTGCGCCGGGGATACCGACCAGCCCCGACCGCGACGAGATGTTGATGATCGATCCGGTCCCTTCCGCCTTCATCGCGCCGATCGCATAGCGACACCCGAGAAAGGTCCCGTCGAGATTGACTTCATGGACCGCGCGCCAGTCGGCCAGCGACGCATGTTCGGGATCGTGCGCAACCATGCCGCCTTCGAACCCCGTCACCCCGGCGTTGTTGACGACGACATCGGCGATCGGCACTCCGGCGGCGAGGCGCGCCCAGTCATCCTCCTGGCGTACGTCGAGGGGCAGAAAGCGACAGCCGATCGCGGCGGCGGCGGCGCGGCCGGCGGCCTCGTCGATATCGGTCAGGATGACGGTGCCGCCCTCTTCGTGGAAGCGGGCTGCGATGGCATGGCCGATGCCGCGCGCCGCGCCGGTGACGACGCAGATCTTCGATTGCAGACGTTGCATGATGGATTCCGGATAAAGAGGGTCATCGGGCGGACCGTGCCGCCCCTTCGTGCCGCGTATCAGCGGAACTACTGGACCATTTTCCCTACCCCGGTTCCAATCCGCGGCGATGCTATCGTACCGGTCCAGAGGTCGCAAGCCGCGCCCCCTTGCCCATTCGCCCCATTCGCGCGAAAGGGCGCGCCCATGGATCATGTCACCCCGCAGCGCGCGCTCCTCTCGGTTTCCGACAAGAGCGGCATCGTCGACCTCGCCACCGCCCTTGCCCGCCATGGGGTCGAACTGGTGTCCACCGGCGGGACCGCCGCGACGCTGCGCGATGCCGGCCTCTCCGTCCGCGATATTTCCGACCTGACCGGCTTCCCTGAGATGATGGACGGACGGGTCAAGACGCTGCACCCGATCGTGCATGGCGGGTTGCTGGCGGTGCGCGACAATGCCGAACATGTCGCATCGATGCAGGAACATGGCATCGGCGCGATCGATATCGTCGTCGTCAACCTCTATCCGTTCGAGGCGACCGTGGCCAAGGGCGCCGATCGCGACACGATCATCGAGAATATCGATATCGGCGGCCCGTCGATGGTGCGATCGGCCGCGAAGAACCATGATGCGGTGGCGATCGTCACCGATCCGGCCGATTATGCCACGCTGATCGCGGAACTGGACGCGGATGGCGGCACCAGCCTCGCCACCCGTCGTCGCTTCGCCGCGAAAGCCTATGCCGCGACCGCCGCATATGATTCGGCGATCGCGCAGTGGTTCGCCTTTGCCGATCAGGGGCAGGCATTTCCCGACACCCTTCCCCTTGCCTTCACGCGCGGCGCAGAGCTGCGCTATGGTGAGAACCCGCATCAGTCGGCGTCGCTCTATATTCCGCGCGGCCCCGCCGCGCGTGGCATCGCGCAGGCCGAGCAGGTGCAGGGCAAGGCGCTGAGCTACAACAACTACAACGACGCCGATGCCGCGCTGGAGCTGGTCAGCGAATTCCGCGACGGGCCGCCGACCGTGGTGATCGTCAAGCACGCCAATCCGTGCGGCGTCGCGACCGGTGCGACGCTGATCGAGGCATATCAGGCCGCCCTGGCGTGCGACAGCGTGTCGGCGTTCGGCGGGATCATCGCCGTCAACCGCCCGCTGGACGGCGAAACCGCGCGTGCGATCAGCGGCATCTTCACCGAAGTCGTCGCGGCGCCGGCGGCCGATGACGAAGCCAAGGCGGTGTTCGCCGCCAAGAAGAATCTGCGCCTGCTGCTGACCGGCGACCTGCCCGATCCGGCGCGCGGCGGGCTGACCGTCAAGACCATCGCCGGCGGGCTGCTGGTCCAGTCGCGCGATGCCGGCAATCTGGCGCAGGTCGCGTTGAAGGTCGTGACGAAGCGTCAGCCGACCGAACAGGAACTGGTCGACTGCCGCTTCGCGTGGACGGTCGCCAAGCACGTCAAGTCGAACGCGATCGTCTATGCCAAGGACGGCAGCACCGCCGGCATCGGTGCGGGGCAGATGAACCGGCTGGAATCGGCGCGCATCGCCGCATGGAAGGCAAAGGATGCGGCGGACAAGGCCGGCTGGGCAACCCCACGCACCATCGGGTCGGCGGTCGCGTCGGACGCCTTCTTCCCCTTCGCCGACGGGCTGCTGGCGGCGGTCGAGGCGGGGGCGACGGCGGTGATCCAGCCGGGCGGATCGATCCGCGACGAAGAGGTCATCGCGGCGGCGGACGAAGCGGGCCTTGCGATGGTGTTCACGGGGATGCGCCACTTCCGGCATTGATCGGGGCGGTACACTTCCCCGTCGATACCGTACCCCCGCGCCGGCGGGGGTCCAGAGCGGCAAACGCAAGCGCTTGTTTTGCTTGGCTCCAGGCCCCCGCCTGCGCGGGGGCACCTCCGGGGATGGGGCAACCAAGGTTCGTTTGCCTCCCCCGCCGTCACCCGGTACGACGCCGCGATGCCGTTGTTCCGTGACACCCATTACGCCGCGTTCCTGTTCGACATGGACGGAACGTTGCTCGATTCGTCCGAAGCCGTCGAACGCGTGTGGCGGCGGTGGTGCGACCGCCATGCCATCGATGCGGAGGCGCTGATCGCGGTCTGTCACGGGGTGCGCGGCGAGGACACCGTGCGCCGCTTCGCCACACCGGGCATGGATGTCGATGCCGAAGCGGCATGGCTGAACGCCGCCGAGCTGGAAGATGTCGAGGGCGTCGTTGCGATCGCGGGCATTCATGACCTGATCGCCAGCCTTACGCCCGACCAATGGGCGATCGTCACCTCCGCGCCGCGCAATCTCGCCGGAGTGCGGTTGCGCGCGGTCGGATTGCCGGCGCCCGATGTGTTCGTCACTGCCGAGGACGTCACACAGGGCAAACCCGACCCGCAGGGCTTCCGCCTCGCCGCCGACCGGCTGGGCGTCGCGATCGCCGACTGTCTGGTGTTCGAGGATTCGCCGGCCGGCGTCGCGGCGGGCAAGGCAGCGGGTGCCGCGGTCGCGATCGTCGGGCCGCGCGTTGCGGCGACGGAGGGGACCTATGCCATTGCCGACTATCGCTGACCTGACCATCCACCGCCGGACGCTGCTGGCCGGGCTCGGCGCGTCACTGGCCCTGCCGCGCGCGGCACTGGCGGCCAATCCGCCGATCGCCGGCTGGTATGCCGATCCCGAGATCCGCATCTTCGGTGATCGCTACTGGATCTATCCGACCTACAGCGCCGACAAGGGCACGCCCGCGCCGCAGAGCCGCTTCACGCCATGGCAGGCGACCGAACGCCGCGCGCCGCATATCTGGCACCCGTTCCTCCGCCAGACCTTTCTCGACGCCTTTTCCTCCCCCGATCTGGTCCGATGGACGCGGCACCCGCGCGTGCTCGACGTCGAACGGGTCGGCTGGGCGGCCTATTCGATGTGGGCGCCCTCGGCCATCGAACATCGCGGGCGCTATTATCTGTTCTTCGGCGCGAACGACATCAAGAACGATGCCCAGACCGGCGGGATCGGCGTCGCAGTGGCGGATCGGCCGGAGGGGCCGTTTCGCGATGCCATCGGCAAACCGCTGATCGGCAGGATCGTGAACGGCGCGCAGCCGATCGACCAGATGGCGTTCCGCGACGATGACGGACAGGTCTTTCTCTATTATGGCGGGTGGAAGCACTGCAATGTCGTGCGGCTGTCCGATACGCTGACCGGCATCGTGCCGTTCGCCGACGGGACGACGTTCAAGTCGATCACCCCCTCGCCCGATTATGTCGAGGGGCCGTTCATGGCGAAGCGGAACGGCGTCTATTACCTGATGTGGTCGGAAGGCGACTGGACCGGGCCGGATTACCGTGTCGCCTATGCGACGGGGCCGAGTGCGACCGGGCCGTTCAGCCCGCGCGGCGTGGTGTTGCAGCAGGATGCGCGGGTGGCGCGTGGGGCGGGGCACCATTCGCTGTTGCAGATCCCGGGCACCGACGACTGGTACATCGTCTATCACCGCCGTCCCTTGAGCGAGAGCGACGGCAACCATCGCGAGATCGCGATCGACCGACTCTATTTCCGGGCCGATGGCAGCATCGCGCCGGTGGTGATTACCGACAAGGGTGTCGGGCCGCGGGTGCTGGCAAGACGGTGAACCGTACCCCCGCACAGGCGGGGGGCCAGGGGTAGCGTCCCTATCCGTGCATCGCGACGATCGCCGACACCACCGTCTGGATCAACTGCTGCCGCTCGGGCACCGGCCGGGCGGTGTCGCCGATCATCACCGCCACGGCATAGGATTTGCCGTCGGGCGCGGTGAGGATGCCGACATCGTTGAAGCCGGCCGTCCGCCCGCCCAGATCCTGTCCGGTCCCGGTCTTGTGCGCGACGCTCCATCCCGCGGGCAGCGCCGCGCGAAGGCGGGCACGGCCGGTGCGGGTATGGCTCATCGTGTCGAGCAGCCAGCTGGTCGATTGCGGCGTCAGCAACATGCCATGGCGTAGCCGCGCCAGCGCGTCGGCGATCGCGCCCGCCCCGGCACCATCGGGCGGATCGGCGACATAGGCCTGATAGGCGGCGCGGCGGACATTGGGATCGAGCCGCGCGCGCGCCTGGGCAAAGGCATTGCCCTGCGAATATTCCTGTTTCCACGGCAGCCCGGCGGTCTTTGCCTGCAACAGCCGTTCGCCCGGACCGAAGCGGATATTGCCGAGGCCCCGGCTGGCGATGAAGTCGCGTACCGCCACCGGCCCGCCCGCCAGGTTCAGCAGCTTGTCGTTGGCGGTATTGTCGCTGAGCGTCAGCGCGCGGCGCAGCAGGTCGCCGACCGTCGTCCTGAACACGCCGTCCTTCATCAGATAGGCGATCGGCTGATGAAACAGCGTCAGGTCGCTGCGGGTGATCGTGACCGGCGTGGTCAGCGACAGCTTGCCCTCGTCGATCGCGTTCATCGTGGTCAGCGCGACCCACAGCTTGCTGACCGATTGCTGCGGCATGCGCTGGTCCATCGCATGGCCGACGACCCAGCCCTCGTCGATGCTGCGCACCGCGATGCCGACCTTGCCCTGGAACCCGCCGCCCAGCGCGTTGATCGCCGCGACCAGCGCCGCCGGAGCAGGCCGCGTCGCCGCGGGCAACGGCACGGGCACCGCCGCCTTGGGCACCGCCGCCTGCGCGGCGGGCGGCAAGGTACGCGTCGTCAGCCCGACGCCGCCCAGCGCGATCAGTCCCAACACCAGCGCCGCATTCAGCGGCCGGACCTTCTTCAGCATCTGCACGATCATCTCACCCCGTCCAGCGGCGACCATGCTGCGATGGAGGTTAATAGTACAAGGCATCTATCGGCAGTTGCGACGAATCCCCCCGCAGCGGCGACGAATGGCGGAAACCGATCAGGTTAACCTGATCCGGCCAAGCCGGATCAGGGCGGCACCGGTCCACTCCCCCACCCGACCACCCAGTCAGGATATGCTATGGGTGGTCGGGTGGGGGAGTGGACCGGTGCCGCTTCCACGCAAGTGGATCGAGCGCCAGCGTCAAGGGACGAGGATCGTGTCGACCGCCTCCGCCGCCGTTTCCGGGTAATCGAGCGTATAGTGCAGGCCCCGGCTCTCCTTGCGATGCAGTGCCGAGCGCACGATCAGATCGGCCGATTGCAACAGGTTGCGCAGTTCGATCAGGTCGGGCGTGACGCGGAAATGGCCGTAATAGTCGGCGACTTCCTCGGTCAGCATCGCGATACGGTGCCGGGCGCGCTCGAGCCGCTTGGTCGAGCGGACGATGCCGACATAATTCCACATGAAGCGGCGGATCTCGGTCCAGTTCTGCTTGATGACCACCTCTTCGTCCGAATCGGTCACGCGGCTTTCGTCCCATGGCCGGATCGCGGGCGGCGGCGGAAGCGTGTCCCAGCGCGCGGCGATGTCGCGTGCCGCCGCCTCGCCGAACACGAAACATTCGAGCAGCGAGTTGGACGCGAGGCGATTGGCGCCGTGCAGCCCCGATTGCGATACCTCGCCGACCGCATACAGGCCGGGCAGGTCGGTGCGCCCGTCGCGATCGATCACCACGCCGCCACATGTGTAATGCTGCGCGGGCACGACCGGGATCGGCTGGGTCGTCATGTCGATGCCGAGGCCGAGCAGTTTCTCGTAGATATTGGGGAAATGGCCGCGCACGAATTCGGGCGGCATATGGCTGATGTCGAGATGGACATAGTCGAGGCCGAAGCGCTTGATCTCGGCATCGATCGCGCGTGCGACGATGTCGCGCGGCGCCAGTTCGGCGCGCGCATCGTAATAGGGCATGAAATTCTTGCCCGTGGTCGGGTTGATCAGCTTGCCCCCCTCGCCGCGCACCGCTTCGGTGATCAGGAAGTTCTTGACCTCCAGATTGTAGAGGCAGGTCGGGTGGAACTGCATGAATTCCATGTTCGACACGCGGCACCCGGCGCGCCACGCCATCGCGATCCCGTCGCCGGTCGCGCCGCGCGGGGCGGTGCTGAACAAATAGGTCCGCCCCGCCCCGCCGGTGGCGAGGATGGTCGCGCGTGCGGTGTACAGTTCGACGCGGTCGGTGGCGCGGTTGAACGCATAGACGCCCCAGACATTGCCCGCGCCCGAATAACGCTGCTCGTGCCGGCTGGTGGCAAGGTCGACCGCGACCATGTCGGGCAGCAGCGTCACGTTGGGATGCGCCCGCGCCGCGCGGATCAGCGCTTCCTGCACCGCCCAGCCGGTCGCGTCGTCGACATGGACGATGCGGCGGTGCGAATGGCCGCCCTCCCGCGTCAGGTGCAGCGCCTCGCCATCCATGTTGAACGGCACGCCCAGCGCCGCGAGCCGTTCGATCGCCGCCGGGGCGCCCTCGACCACGAACTCGACAGTGGCACGGTCGTTGAGACCCGCACCGGCGACCATCGTGTCGTCGACATGGTTGTCGAACGTATCGCCCGGCTCCAGCACCGCCGCGATCCCGCCCTGCGCCCAGGCCGTCGACCCTTCGTTCAGCGCACCCTTGGCCAGCACGGTGACGCGGAACCGCTCGGCAAGGTGCAGCGCGGCCGTCAGGCCGGCGGCGCCCGACCCGATGATGAGGATGTCGGTCTGGGCAGGGTCGTGGGACAAGAGGTGCTCCGATCGGTAGGACGCGCGACTATGCGGGTTTGCAGGGGCGTGACAAGCGAAGGCTGCGCAAGCCACGCGCCGACGGCAGGTTCGACCGGCCATGGCCATGGGTCGCTAAGGTGCGATGGGGCGCGCACGGCAGCTTGCCCGAGGCGCCTGTCGTGCCGGGATGGTCCGGTCGGATGCGCCGTTGCGCGCAACGAGCAAGGTTTCGCCGTATCGGTGGGGTCGGGGAAGGATCGGAACGGGTGGATCGGCTTTTCCGCTCGCCGGTCCGACATTGGCGCTGCGCATCGTCCAACGGACCGCCTTACGCCCGGTCGCCGAGCCGTTCGGCGAGGAAGTCGACCAGCACGCGCACCCGCGCCGGGGTGGTCGAGCCGCCGACGAAGAGCAAGTGGAGCGGCTCGCGGTCCTGCGGGTTGAACGCTTCGAGCAGCGGGACCAGCCGGCCATCGGCCAGTTCGTCCACCACCGCGAACCGCCCGATCCGGGCGATCCCGACACCGCCGACCGCGAGCTGGGCCAGCGATTCACCGCTATTGGCCTCGATCGAGCCGGTCACGTCCAGCGCCATGTCGACGCCGTCGCGACGGAACGGCCAGCCCGGTTCGGCACGGCGGAAGTTGAAGCTGAGGCAATTGTGCCGGAACAGGTCTTCGGGCTGCTCCGGGGTGCCGTGGCGCGCAAGATAGGCGGGCGAGGCGACCACCACCCGACCGGTCACGCCGATGCGGCGCGCGGTCAGCGGACTGTCGGCGAGCTGGCCGAAGCGGATCGCGACATCGGCCTGTCCGGCGAGCACGTCCATGACCCGGTCGCTGAGGTTGAGGTCGACGAGGATGTCTGGATAGCGCGCGGTGAATTCCGCCAGCAGCGGCACGACATAGAGACGGCCATGGGCGAGCGAGGCGGTGAGGCGCACCCGCCCGCGTGGCGACGCCTGGTCGGCGATGGCCTCCTCCACCTCGGTCAGGTCGGCGAGGATGCGGCGCGCAGCGCGCAGATAGGCCTGACCTTCGGCGGTCAGGGACAGCGTCCGGGTCGTGCGGATCAGCAGCCGCACGCCGAGCCGCGCCTCGATCCGCGCGATGACCCGGCTGACCGCCGAGGGCGTCAGCTTGAGCGCGCGCGCGGCGGCGGACAGGCTGCCCTGCTCCATGACGGCGGCGAACACCGCCATTTCCCCCGATCGCCCGCTGACGTCCATTCGTGCCTCCGCCGCAAAGCTGCTTGCCAGAATCACAGGCTACACAGGTTGGATGCCGATCGCCATTCCATCCCGAGCAACGATGGAGGTCGATATGCGCTTCAACCCCGCTCTTCTCGCACTGGCGGCCGGTGCCTTCGGCATCGGCGTGACGGAGTTCGCGCCGATGGGCATGCTGCCGTCGATCGCGACCGATCTAGGCGTCTCCATTCCGGTCGCGGGGCTGCTGGTCAGCGCCTATGCGATGGGGGTGGTGGTCGGCGCGCCGCTGATGACGCTGACCACCGGCCGCATGAACCGGCGGACGCTGCTGATCGCGCTGATGGGCATCTTCACGCTCGGCAACCTGCTGTCGGCGCTGGCCGATGGCTATTGGATGTTGATGGCGGCGCGGATCGTGACGTCGTTCAACCACGGTGCCTTCTTCGGCGTGGGATCGGTGGTCGCGGCGGGCCTCGTCGCGCCGGACAAGCGTGCAGGCGCGGTGGCGGCGATGTTCACCGGGCTGACGGTCGCCACGATCGGCGGCGTGCCGCTGGCGACCTGGGCGAGCGAGGCGCTGGGCTGGCGCACCGCCTTTGCCGGGATTGCGGGGGTCGGCGTCGTGGCGATGCTGTCGCTGCGGTTCGCGCTGCCGTCGCTGCCCGCTGCCGAGGGGGGCGACATGCGCGCCGAGCTGGGCGTGCTGGCGCGAAGGCCGGTGCTGCTGGCGCTGGCGCTGACGGTCGTGGGCGCGAGCGCGATGTTCACCGTCTTCACCTATATCGTGCCGATCCTGCGCGATGAGACGCAGGCCTCGACCGGGTTCGTGACCGCGATGCTGGTGCTGTACGGCATCGGCCTGACGATCGGGAACATGGTCGGCGGCAGGCTGGCCGACCGTTCGGTCGAGCGGACGCTGGTCGGCAGCTTCCTCGTCCTTGCCGCCGTACTGGTCGCGTTCGCGGGGATGATGCACTGGCCGGTGGCGGTCGCCATCGCCATCCTGGTCTGGGGCATTGCCAGCTTCGCGATCGTGCCGCCGTTGCAGATGCGAGTGATGGAAGCGGCCGCCGAGGCACCGAACCTCGCATCCGCCATGAACATCGGTGCGTTCAACCTTGGCAACGCCATCGGCGCGGCGCTGGGCGGCGGCGTGATCGGGGCGGGATGGGGCTATCCGGCGGTGTCGCTGGCGGGTGCCGCGATGGCGGCGGCGGCGCTGGTGATGCTGTTCGCCGTTCGCGACCGTCCGGCCCGTCGCAGCGGGGGATCTTCCCCGATCGTCCAACACTGAACCATAGCCTTTCGGAGAATGACCATGCGCGCCATCGGATATCGTGACACCGGACCCATCGACCGTCCCGACGCCCTCGTCGAACTCGACCGCCCCGATCCCGTCCCGACCGGCCGCGAACTGCTGGTCGAGGTGAAGGCGGTGTCGGTCAATCCGGTCGATGTGAAGGTGCGCGGCGGCCATGTCCTGCAACAGGAGGGCGAGCGCGTGATCGGCTGGGATGCCAGCGGTATCGTCCGCGGCATCGGGCCGGACGTGTCGCTGTTTCGTGTCGGCGACGCGGTGGCCTATGCCGGGGAGATCGGGCGGTCGGGCGCGAATGCGGAACTGCATATCGTCGACGAGCGGTTGGTCGGCGCCAAGCCCGCCAATCTCGACTGGGCCGAAGCCGCCGCGCTGCCCCTCACCGGCGTGACCGCTTGGGAGATGCTGTTCGACCGGCTCGACGTGAATCGTCCCGTCGTCGGCGCCGCGCCCGCGATCCTGATCATCGGCGGCGCGGGCGGGGTCGGGTCGATCGCGATCCAGCTGGCACGGCAGCTGACCGACCTGACGGTGATCGCGACCGCCTCCCGCCCCGAAACGCGGGCCTGGGCGGAGGCGATGGGCGCGCACCATGTCCTCGACCATGCGCAACCCCTGCCACCGCAGGTCGCGGCACTCGGGATCGGCGCGCCGGCCTTCGTCTTCTCGACCACCCATTCCGACCGGCATCGCCTCGACATTGCGGAGCTGATCGCGGCGGAGGGGCGGTTCGGGCTGATCGACGACCCCGAGACGTTCGACATCGTGCCGTTCAAGGCGAAGTCGGTATCGATCCATTGGGAATTGATGTTCACCCGGTCGCTCCCGCCGGCACCCGATATGGGGCGACAGGGCCAGATTCTGAACGAGATCGCCCGGCTGGTCGACGCTGGCCGTATCCGCTCGACCCTGACCGAACGGCTGTCGCCGATCGACGTGGCCACGCTGGCCGAAGCGCATCGCAAGGTCGAGAGCGGCGCCATGCGCGGCAAGATCGTGCTGGAGGGATGGACCTGATCCCGTCGCGGCCGGTGCCTAGACTTTCAGCAGCCAGCCGCGGCGGTCGAGCCACCAGCCAAACGCCCAGCAGACCAGCGCGTAGCAGAGGGCGCAGGCCAGCGACCCGACGGGACCCGGGATAACGGTCTGGAAGACGGCGATGCCGATCCAGTCGTACAGCCCGCCATAGGGCGGCACCGGTACGAGTTGCAGTGTCACGACCAGCAGTTCGGAGAAGATGTAGATCGCGAGCGGATTGCGCCCGAGGATGGTCAGGAACCGGCGCCCGGCCGCAACCTTGCGCAGCTCGATCGCCCACACGAAGCCCGCCAGGAACAGCATGTCGATGCCGATCGTCAGCAACGCGAACGGCCCGGTCCACAGCCGCTTGCCGATCGGAAACCATGGCGACCAGAGAAGGGCGAGGATGATCGATCCCGCGCCGGCGACTGCGATCCCCGCGACCGACCGGGCATGGTTGCCGGCCCGTTGCACGCGGCGGCCGACCAGAAAGCCGGCGAGGACGTTGACCGTCGCCGGCAGCGTGCCGAGCAGCCCTTCGGGATCGAACCCACCCATCTTGCGATAAAGATGATCGCGCCCGAACAGGGTCAGGTCGATCGTCGTGCCGATATTGCCGAGCGGGGCATAGGCCTGTCCCGCCGGACTGAACCCCAGCAGGATCAGCCAATAGCCGATGAGCAACGCAGCACAGATCATCAGTATGGCGCGCGGCGAGCAATAGCGGGCGATCGGCGCGGCCAGCAGATAGCATAGCGCGATCCGTTGCAGCACGCCGGGGATCCGCGCATCGCCGAGCGACTTTGCCACGAAGCCGCCATCGGGTCCGGGTGCCACGAACGGATACCAGAACATCAGAAAGCCGAGCAGGAAGATCAGTCCCGCTCGCTTCGCCACCCGCGCAAGGAAGGTAGGGGCGGCAAGGTCGGGCCGCAGCGCGAAGCTCATCGCATTGCCGACCGCGAACAGGAAGGTCGGGAAGATCAGGTCGGCCAGGGTAAAGCCGAACCATGGTGCATGGCTAAGTTGCGCGAAGGGCGCGGCGCCCGGCCCGGCGGTGTTGACGACGATCATCAGGAAGATCGTCGCGCCGCGGAACATGTCGAGCGAAACGAAGCGCGCGCGGCCGGGTGCGCTCATTCGGCGTCTGCCAGTGCCAATACCGTGCGCGCCTGTGCGATGACATCGCGCGGGCGGGTGCGGCGATAGGCCTTGTCGTCCTGCACCCAATCGCGTTCCCATGCCTTCATCGCGGTGCGGAAGGCGGCATCGTCGAACGGCTTGCCGGTGACGGCGGCGGCGCGGCGGTCCTGCAGAAAGCGTTGCCAGCGCGGCAGGTAGAAATCGGCGACCATGCCCTGCCACGCCTTCGACGCATAATCGGCAAGATTGCCGTCACCACCCCAGATCGTCACCTGCGCCTTGGCATTGGCGACGAAATCGCGTGCGTCGGCGGGGGTGCGGGCATAGGCACGGGCCATGTCGATCCAGCTCGACAGCGTCTCCTGCTGGTTGCCGAGCAGCAGGTCGATGGCCCGCGCCAGCGGCGCGATCCCCGCTGCGGCCCGGTCGCCGCCAGCCACGTCGCCCGCAGCATAGGCGGTCACCGCCCGCTTCACCCGCGCGTCGAGCCGGAGCAGCGCATAATGGCGGGTGAAGTCGACCAGATCGAAGCGATAGAGCGCCTCCCCGCGCAGTTGCGGTGCCTGACCCAGCAATCGGTCGATCCCGGCGCGCAGCGCCACCGGGTCGCCCGGCGATGCCGGCCACCCAGTCGCCGCCTCGGTCGGACGCTTGAAGAACAGATAGGCGCCGGCCTTGCTCTCCCACCAGCGCGGCGTCCAGTAACGGCTGCTATAGGCACCCTTCGCGATATCGGCCCAGGCGGCATCGATCGCCGGGGTCGCCGAACCATAGCGTGCCGCTGCATAGTCGTGCAGCCAGTTCGCGGTCGACGCGCCGCCCCGATTCCACGCCAGATCATAGCTGTTGGCATAGACGATCGAGTTATTGTGCAATCCTTTGGGGAACATGCCGAACCCGGTCAGCCGCCCCTTGCCCGCGTCGGCGGCGAGTGCCGCCAGATCGCGGCGATAGAAGTCGAGATCGCCATAAACCGGGTTCGACCCGCCATAATTATGGACATAGCCATAGACCCAGTTCTTGCCGTCGAACGCCTTGGTATCGTGCCAGATGCCGGGATAGCGATCATTGCCGATATCGAGCACCAGCATCCGCTGGTCCGGCACCTTCGACAGGAAGGCGGCGATGGCATCGGGCGTCCAGAAATGCTTGTCCGCGCCGAACAGCCAGCCCTGCATGACCCATGTCGCGCCCGGCGCGGCATCGGCGATCGAACGATATAGCCGTTCGCCATAGGCGGCGAGCCGGGCGGCGCGGACTTCGGGCGGCAGGGCAGCGGCGCGGGCGGCGGCGGTGTTGGCGATGCTGTCGCCATACACCGCGCTGGCGGCGTCGCTGCCGTCCTCGGCGATCGGCGGGACCATTTCGTTGAAGGCGTCGGCCAGGTAATATCGCCCCGCGCCATATTCGCGGGTGTAGAGGTCGATGAACCGCTTCGCCAGCACCGCGAACAGCGGATCGGACGGGTCGAGCCAATAGGTGGCGTTGAACCCTTCCCATGCCCGCATCCTGTAGATCCGCGCCTTGGGATGGGCGTCGGCGAAGGCTTTGGGCACATAGCCGGCAAAGGCGGGCAGCACCGGCGTCATGCCGAGCGCGCGCATCCGCGACAGGATACGGCGTTGCAGCGCGTGCTTGTCGTCGATCCAGTTGGCCGACAACGGGCTGCGATACCCCTCGATATTGCCCATGCGCTGCCACGGGAGAAAGGCGGGACCGGACATCGACGCGGCGATCGCGGCATCGGACAGGCCGTTCTCCCGCCACAGCGCGCGCCAGATATATTCCTGCCCCTCCATCGCCAGCGGCATGTCGACGCCCTGCGCCGCCATCCAGTCGATCTCGCGTTCCCAGCGCGCCCAATCCCAGAAGGGCGTGGTGTAGCCATAGGTGCAGGTGTTCAGATACACGCGGTGCGCGAAGGGCGAGGTCACCGGTCCGGTCGTGCCCTGTGGCAGCCGCGCGGGCAGCGCGATCCGGTCGCCTTCCCAACTGAGCGACGCCGCGCCCGCCGCGTTCCAATAGCTATAGGCGCCCCGCACCAGCGCCACCGGCGAGGTCGCGTCGATGCGGGTGCGGCGACCATCGGCGGTGATGCTATAGGCCGGATCGGTACCGGGGGTCAGCGTCAGCGCGAGCCGTTCGGGCGCGAGCCGCAACCGGGCGAGCGCCGCCCGTGCCGCCGCGACGCCACTCGGTTCGGCCTTCAGCGGGGGGGCCGTCGGGGCGGGGCGGGCGGACAGGGGAGTGGCGATCCCGGCCAGCACCATCGCCCCGGCCCAGAACAGCGTCCTCGAAATCGTCATCGCACACCCCCGCCGGAACGCGATAGCGACGGGATGGGGGTAGGTCCGGCACCCCCCATCCCGCCATCACCGGATCAGAAGCGCGCGGTCGCCGACAGATAGTAATTCCGGCCGGTGACGCTGCTCATCTGCCAGCGATCGGTGAAGTCCTTATACGCCTCCTCGCTGGCGTCGTTGAGGTTGATGACCCCCGCCGCGAAGTTCAGATGCTCGTTCACCGCATAGCCGAGCGCCAGATCGACCTGGGTGCGGCCCCGCACCGTATGGCCTTCGCGCGCGAAGAAGCTGTCGGAGAAATCCTGTTCGTACGAGCTGCGGCGATTGACCGATGCCCGGATCGAGAAGGTGTCGTCCTCCCAATAACCGGTGAAGTTCCATGTCTGCCGCGACAGGTTGCGGACGCGGTAGCCCTGGCCGTTCGCGACCTTTTCCGGGATCACGCGGGTATAGTTGCCGGTAAAGCCGAAGCCGTCGACCGGCAGCAGATTGTCGAGCGACTGGGTCCACGCCGCCTCGAACCCCTTGATCGTCACCGTCGAGCTGTCGTTCAGCGTTTCGGTGATGTCGTAATATTCGCCGTTCGAAGCCCGGCATTCGCCGTCGCCGTCGATCGCGAGCGACGCCCCTTCGAACGTCGAGGGACAGATCAGCCGCGAGAAGGTGCCGTTGCGGATATCCTTCCAGAAACCGTTCAGGCTGAGCGCGTTGCCCTGTCCGTAATAATATTCGACGCCGAGGTCGTACTGCTTGGCGGTCAGCGGCGACAGGTTCGCCTGACCCAGGTCGATATTGTTGAACACCCGGTTCTGGCTGTCGCGGGTGGTCGAGCGGACCTGCGCCAGCGAGGTGTTCGAATTGAGCAGCGGGCGCACCAGCACCTTGGCTGCCGCCGCGCGCACCAGCACCCCGTCGGTCACGTCGAGGATCAGCGCCGCGCTCGGCAGGAAATTGCCATAGTCCTTACGCGTGACATAGGTGCCCGCGACCGCATCGACCTCGGCCCCCGGCACGTCGCGGGTCAGATAACCCGCGATCTTCTGCTTGGTCCGTTCGTAGCGAGCGCCGATATTGCCGCGCACCCCCATGCCGAACAGCGTCGTGTCGATGTTGGTCATCGCATAGACCGCCGGGATGAAGCGATCGACCTGATAGCTCGATTCCGGCGCGAACAGGTCGGGCACGGTGACGTTCTGGTCCTTCAACGCCTGTTCGTTGGCGGCGAGCGACGGCGCGACCCAGCTGTTCGGGATCGACATCCGCCCGTTCAGGAAGTCGGTGACGAGGTAATTGGCGCTGGCGATCGTCGGAAAGGCGGTGAACGGTACCGCGCCCGATGCGTCGCGATCATGGCGCGAGACATGCCGGTCGAAGCTTTCGTGCCGATACTTCGCACCGATCGTCACCGACTTGAGGAAGCCACCGTCGAGATCGCGGGTCAGGTCGAATTGCGTCGCGCGTTCCGCTGCGTCGGCCAGACGGGTGGCACCGTTCGGATAGGTCGCGCGCAACAGGCGATTGGTCGCATATTGGTTCGTATCGGTCAGCGGCGTGGTGACGCTGAACTTCACATCGTCGGGGTCCGAATAGTCGAGCGACAGTCCGTTCATATAGACCGAATAGATCGCAGCATCCTCACGCTGCAGCGAGTCGCCCTTGGTATAGTGACCGACCAGTTGCGCGTGCCAGCCCTCGCTGTTCCACTTGGCGGTCGCAGTATAGGCGGCGCTCGACAGGTTGCGCTTTTCGGCCTGCCGGTTGTTGTCGGTATAGACATTGTCGGCGGTGATCGCCGAATTGGTCAGGCCCTGCGTCTTGGTGACGGTCTGCCGGGTGCGGTCGAACCCGAATACCTGCTGGTTGACGTCATAAGTCGTGTGGTCGCGGGCATAGATGGCGCTGGCAGCCAGTTCGAGCGTCTCCGTCGGCTGATATTGCAGCCCGGCGTTGAGCAACAGGCGATTGGTCTCGCGATCGATCCGGCGATAGCGCAGGCGGCGCGGTGTATAGACGGTGCCGGCGCTGGTCTCGGTGGTGAACCAGCGGTCCATCCACAGATAATCGGCGCGATCCTTCAGCTTCTGGTAGCTGGCGTTCAGGAACACGCCGAGCCTGTTGTCGAGATATTTGTTCACATAGGTCGCGCTGACCTTCGGCGTGATGCCGCCATCGGCATTCTCCGCCTTCTGCCCCTTTACCGACAGGATGATATGGTCGCCGCGATATTCGAGCGGCTTGAGCGTATCGATATTGACCGTGCCCGACAGGCCGCCCGCATCCATATTGGCGGTCGGCGACTTGATGACCTGAATGCTCGACGCGAGATCGGTCTGGACGACGTCATAGCGGAAGCCGTCGGTGAAGTCGGCGCTCTGGAACGTCTGCCCGTTGATCGTGGTGTTGGCATATTGCGGCCCCAGACCACGGATGCTGATCGTCGCGCCACGTCCGTTGACGTTCGACATCTGCACGCCGGAGATGCGCTGCACCGCCTCGGTGATATTCTCCGACGGGAACTTGCCGATATCCTCCGACGAAATGCCGTCGGTCACGCGCACATCGGCGCGCTTCGCCTCCAGCGCGGTTGCGATCGAGCGGCGATATCCGGTGACGGTGATCTCACCATCGCCCGCATCCTCCTGTCCGGTCACGACTTCCTGCGCGGTCTGCGGCGCGGGCAGGCTCGGCTTGGGCGTCTGCGCCTGCGCCAGCGGGTCGGCGGGCGGCTGTGCCGTGGTCGACTCCTGCGCCAAAGCGGGGCTGGTCAGCATCGCTGCGCTGCCCGCGATCAGCAGGGCGCGCCACGAAATGCGCGAGGCGGCGGGGGAAAACTGGTGGACGCGCATAATCATCTACCTCGTCAAAGGCATGGAAAGGATCGGCGGATACGCGGGATCGGGCGAGGCCCGTTGACTAGGTTCCGACACGGTATTCCGTATGCGGATGACGACTTGTCAGACGAATGCAATTGGTCGTCAAGATGGTCTTACCAAAAAAAATACCAATCTAGACCAACTTGTCCTGCGACGTTCGCAGTATCCGCCGCTTAATCAGGCAGTCGATTGCAATATCGGCATTGCGCAACGACCTGCCGAGACATTTTCGTTATTGAATCAGCCCCTTGCCTTCGAACGCGGAGATGCGGGCCTTGCCTGAAAATTGGTCAGGCTGCTCGTATTCGCGGCACTGCCCGGTTCAGAAAATTTCGGACGGCGGACCTGAACCGGGTCGGGGGGTCTGCGCGGCTGTCGGGAAAGGCGCGCGAACGGAGTCGGCGTCGGCGATCCGCGGTTCGTCGCACATTCGCCGAGGAGCTTGGTCCGATCGCGATAGCCGGGGGTTCAGGCCGGACCCGGTCCCTGTGGCAACGGCAGCAGCCCGGTTCGCGGCCGACCGGCGCGAACCGGATGCTTCACAGCATCGCCGCACAGGCCTGCCTCGCCGCGCGCCAATCGACCGCGCGCTCGTTCAGCCAGTCGTCGTCATAATAGGTACAGCCGTACCGCTCGCCCCCGTCGCACAGCAGGGTAACGATGCTTCCCGCCTGGCCGGCCGCCACCATTTCGTCCGCCAGCGCGAAACAGGCGACGAGGTTGGTGCCGGTCGAACCACCGACCCGCCGTCCCAGCCGTTCCGACAGCGCGCGCATCGCGCCGATCGACGCCGCGTCCTCGACCGCGAACATCCGGTCGATGACGGTCGGCACGAAGCTGGGTTCGACGCGCGGCCGACCAATGCCCTCGATGCGGCTGGCGCACCCTTCGGGCAGGGTCGTTACCGTCGGATCGGCATAGTGACGGTGGAAGACCGAATGGGCGGGATCGGCGACGCAGAGCCGGGTCGCATGCCGCTGGTACCGCAGATAGCGGCCGATGGTCGCCGACGTGCCGCCGGTTCCCGCGCCGCACACGACCCAGGTCGGGATCGGATGTTCCTCGCGCGCCATCTGCGCAAAGATCGACTCGGCGATATTGTTGTTGCCGCGCCAGTCGGTCGCGCGTTCCGCATTGGTGAACTGGTCGAGGTAGTGGCCACCCGTTTCCGTCGCCAGCCGCTGCGCGACGGCATATACCGTCCGCGGATCGTCGACCGGATGGATTTCCCCGCCATAGAAGCGGATCGCATCGATCTTGGGCGCGGCGGTCGCCGCCGGCACGACCGCGATGAAACGCAGCCCCAGCATGCGCGCGAAATACGCCTCGCTGACCGCCGTCGAGCCCGACGACGCCTCGATGACGCAGGTATCCGGCCCGATCCAGCCGTTGCACAGCGCATAGAGGAACAGCGAGCGCGCCAGCCGGTGTTTCAGGCTGCCGGTCGGATGGCTGCTTTCGTCCTTCAGGTACAGCGTCACGCCGCCATGGCGCGGCAGTGCGATCGGCACGAGGTGCGTATCGGCGGAGCGGTTGTAATCCGCCTCGATCAGGCGCACCGCCTCGGCACGCCACGTCCGGACGTCGTTCGTCATACCAGCCCGTGGCGCGCCAGCAGCGGCGCCAGATCGGCGTCGCGGCCGCGAAAGGCACGGAAGCTTTCCGCCGCCGGGCGGGTAGCACCGCGTGCCAGCACCTCGGCACGGAACGCGTCGCCCGTCGCCCGGTCGACGATGCCGGCCTCCACGAACTTCGCGAACCCGTCGGCGGCCAGTACCTCCGCCCACAGATAGCTGTAATAGCCCGAGGCGTAGTTCATCGCGAAGATATGCAGGAAGCCGTGGGGGAAACGGTGCCATGCCGGCGGCCGGACGACCGCCACTTCGTCCCGAACCGCCTCGATCACCGACATCGGATCGTCGCCCAGCGTTCCCAGATGCAACAACAGGTCGAACATCGCGAACTCGATCTGTCGCACCAGGAACATGCCCGCCTGGAAATGGCGCGCGGCGACCATCCGGTCGAACAGGTCGCCGGGCAGCGGGGCGCCGGTGGCATGGTGCCCCGACATGCCGGTCAGCACGCCGCGATCCCAGGCGAAGTCCTCCATCAACTGGCTGGGCAACTCGATCGCGTCCCATTCGACGCCCGAGGTGCCGGCGATGCCGGGTCGGTCGACCTCGGTGAACAGATGATGCAGGCAATGCCCGGTTTCGTGCAGCAGCGTGACGACCTCGCGATGCGACAGCAGGGCCGGCGCATCGGCGGTCTCGGGCGAGAAATTGCACGTCAGATAGGCGACCGGGACCTGCCGCACATTGCCGTCGTTCAGCCGGGAACGGGCATCCGCCATCCATGCCCCGCCCCGCTTGCCCGGCCGGGCATGCAGGTCGAGATAGAGGCCGGCAAAGACCCGACCATCGGCGTCGACGGCGTCGAAATAGGTGCAATCGGGGTGCGGCACGTCGACATCGCCGCGTTCGATCAGGCGGATGCCATAGAGGCGCCCGACAAGGTCATGCCACCCCGCGAGGACGCGCTGCACCGGGAAATAGGTGCGCACTTCCGCTTCGTCGACGGCGTGCCGGCGCGCGCGCAGCCGGTCCGACGCGAAACCCACGTCCCAGGGCTGCAGATCGTCCAGCCCCAGTTCGGTCGCGGCGAAGTCGCGCAGCGTCGCCATCTCCGCCTCGGCGAACGGGCGCGCACGGGCGGCGAGATCGCGCAGGAACGTCAGCACTTCGCCGGCATTCGGTGCCATCTTGGTCGCGAGCGACCATTCGACCGGATCGGTGAACCCCAGCAGCTTCGCCCCCTCGCGCCGGAGCGCGACGATGCGGCCGATCCGTTCGCTATTGTCGAACTGTCCCGCATGCGGCCCCTGATCGGATGCGCGGGTGCCGAAGGCGGTGTAGACGCGTTCGCGCAGATCGCGATCTTCGGCGAAGGTCAGGATCGCCGCGACGCTCGGCATCTGCAGCGTCACCAGCCAGCCATCGAGGCCGCGCGCACGGGCCGCGGCAGCGAACATCGCCTTGTCGCCGTTCGACACGCCGGCAAGCAGCGCTTCGTCGGTCACATGCTCGCTCCACGCCTGCGTCGCGTCGAGGACCGCGCTCGCGAACGCGTTGGACAGTGCCGACAGTTCGACCGAGATTTCGGCAAAGCGCGCCCGTCCCGCGGGCGAGAGCGCCACGCCGGACAGCGTGGCGTTGCGGATCGCCTGTTCCACCGCCACCCGGTCCGCCTGCGGCAGGGTGGCGAAGTCGGCGCTGGCGGCGAGATTGCCGAACAGGTCGTGCAGGTCGCGATTCTGCTGCACGCGCATGTTCGCCTCGACCAGTTTCGCCTGCCCTTCGGCATGGGCCGCGCGCAATTCGGGCGTGTCTGCCACCGCCTGAAGATGCGACACGGCCGACCACAAGGCGCCGATCGCGACTTCGCCGCGTTCCAGCGGCATCCACGCATCGTCGAAACTGGTCGGGCTGGTCGCCAGCAGATGGTCGACGGTCGCGTCGCGATCGGCGATCACCGCGTCGATCGCGGGTCCGATCGCATCGGGGGTGATGGCGGCAAAGGGCGGCAATGCGGTCGCGTCCGCAAGAATGTGAGGCATGATGGTTCCTGCAAAGGTTCGTCGAAATCAGGCAGCCACGAGATGCGTCAGCACCATGTCCGGCACCGCATGCGCGCGATCGTGGAAGCGGGCGGTCGATCGGGCGAGTTGCGCCTCGAACGCGGCGGAGAGGATGGGCGCGCGGGCTCGGAACATCGCCGGGATGTCCACCGGTTCGTCCGCGTCGCGCTGCGGCTGGGTCTCACGATAAATTTCGTCGAGCATGGCGTGCGATCGGGCGCGTACCTCTTCGCTGAATTCCGGATCGGGGAAGCGATTGACGTCCCTGACCCAGACGGCGAGCAACGTCGGCAGAACCGAACTGCTGGTCGTCAGCGGCCAGCATGCGGTGGCGCACGCCGCCAGTGCCGCCCGGGCGTCGCTCGCGGGCGGCACTGCCTCCACCGCCTGTTCCAGCCGTGCGCGCAGGTCCGCCCAGTCGCGGCGCGCGGGCGGCGCGGACGATGTTTCGGCATGATGGAATTGCCGCAGCTCCGCACGATAGGGTGCCGCCAGCCGGTCCGCACCCATCGCGCCGAGCAGATGGTCGACGATCCGTCCGGGAACCAAGGACAGGTCCGCCCCGACCGCGACCCGATCGACCCACGCCAGCGCTACGTCGCTGGCGCGGTCGGGGCTGGCATAGGCCGTCAACGGGTCGAGCAGCCCGGCCAGCGCGAGGGGATAGCCGAATTGCGCGGCATAGTCGGCGCTGTCGCCGCCCCGGGTCGACACGCCGAGCGGCGTACCACCCCGCCCGTCCCATGCCGTCGCGCCGAACCGCAGCGTGCCGTCGGCCACATGCGACTGCAACCGCGCAAGCAAGCCGGACTTGACCGTCGCATCACCCCCGAACGCGATGGTCATAAATGACTCTCGAGCCACATGGTAAGCTGTGCCCGGGAACGGAAACCGACGATCCGGTCGACCTCGGTCCCGTCGCGATAAAGCGCCAGCGTCGGCAACGAGCGGACGCCGAACCCTTCGCCCAGCGCGGTGTCGGCAACGATGTCTGCCTTGCAGATGCGGACCTCGCCCGCGAAATCATTGGCCAGGTCGTCGAGAATGGGGGCCAGTGCCGCGCAGGGCGCGCAGCTCGGCGACCACAGGTCGAACAGGGTCGTTCCCTGCTGTGCGGTAACGTCGGCGAAATCCATGCCGGTGACGTCGGAAACCTTGCGATTCATTGCTGTCCTGATCCTTTGCGGCATATGGGCGCTCCGTGCGTGCGGGGCCGTCAGCCGCGTTCGATGGAATGGTCGATGGCGGCGGCATGCGCCCGGCCATCGGCGAAGGTGAGCGCGTGCGTGTGGTACGCCAGCAGCGTTTCGTCATGGATGACGCTGACGATCGTCGCCCGCCGCAATTCGCCGGTCACGCAGTCATAGAAATGCCGGGTATTGTCGGCGTCGAGCGCGCTGGTCGCTTCGTCGAGAACCAGCACGTCCGGGCGATGGAGCAGGATGCGCGCCAGGGCGATGCGCTGCTGCTCGCCCGGCGAGAGTTCCTCCTGCCAGAGCCGCACGCCATGGATCTGGTCGGCGAGATCGCCCAGCCGCACGCTGTGGAGAAGGGCGTCGATCAGGCCGTCGTCATGGTCCTCCGGCCGGTCCGGGAAGCAGACTGCCGCCTTGAGCGTACCCAGCGGCAGATAGAGCCGTTGCGGCACGAACATCGCGCGACTATCGTTCGCCAGCGCGACGCCGCCATGACCATCGGGCCACAAACCCGCCAGCGCGCGGACCAGCGTCGACTTGCCGGTGCCGGACGCGCCGCGGACCGCCCAGCGCTCGCCACCCCGGACCTTCCAGTCGCCGACGTTGACCAGCGTCCCGCCATGCGGACGATGGATCGCCAGATTATCGGTCGCGAGGGCGATACCCGGTGCGGTCCCGGCCCCCACGGAAATGCCGGCCGGCCGCGCATCGTCGAGGGCATCATCCAACCCCTTGATACGATTGAAGTAGCTGATCTGCTGACCGATCAGCTGATAGCTTTTGACGAAATAGCCGAGTTGCAATCCGAGCTGGTTGAACGCCTGTTGTCCCGCCATCAACTGCCCGAACGACATGCCGCCCGCGAAATAGGTCGGCACCATGATGAACAGCGGCACGACCGCCCCCATCCGGTCGTAGATGCTGCCCGCGGCGGTCAGGCCGAGCGAGCTGTAGATGACCGAGCGGAAGTTCAGCCGTACCGCGTCGAACGACTGTTCCATCGCCTGCCGTTCGGTCGTGACCGCGCCGGCAAGGCCGATCTGCGCGGCGTTGCGGCGGACATGGATCAGCCCGGCCCGGAAATCGGCTTCGCGATGCTGCTGGCGCATCATTGCGCGGACGAAGGGCTGGCCGATCTTTGTCGTCAGATACGACCCGATCAGGGCATAGCCGACCGCATACCACACCGTGCTGCCGGGGATGGAGAATGCCGTGCCGCCCAGCGAGAATTCGATCGGCGGCGCCGTTTCGAGCAGGATCATCGCGAAGGTGACGGCCGATACGATCGATGCGATCAGCCGCAGCACGATATGCAGCGCGCCGATGTTCATGCCGACCGCAGCGGTAATGTTGTTGAGGTCGTCGGCGATACGCTGGTCGGGGTTGTCGATGATCCGCAGCCGCTCGATCTCGGCATAGCGATTGCGCCGCATCCAGCGGTCCATATAGTCGCGGGTCAGGTAGGTCCGCCACCGGATCGACAACAAACCGTCGATCAGGCTCTCGGCGAGGATCATCGCGACCTGCAGCGCCATGATCGCCAGGAACACGATCAACAGCGGGATCATCGCCCCCTGGTCACGCTGTTCGATCGCGTCGAAGAATTGCCGCTGCCACTGGTTGGTGCGCAGCAGGATGAAAGCGGTACCGAACTGGAAGAACAGCAGGGTTATCAACGCGAACCATGCGAACTTCCAGTCCGGCGATCGCCAATAGGCGCTGACCAGCCGCCACGCGTCGCGCCACCGGGCAGTGGCGGCCTGGGGTGGGGCGAGGCCCGTCTCGCGACGGACCTCCCCGCTCTGGGTGGGTTGCGGCATCATCGGCGCTCAATCCCCGATCAGAAGAAACGATAGCCAACCGTGAGCCGCCACGTGCGCGGTTCGCCAAGCGGAATATAGCTGTCGAAGCGGGTCGGCGCGTAGCTCTCCTTGTCGAACAGGTTGCGGACGCCGACGTTGATGTCGAGCGGGCCGACCGAAAGGAAGCCGTTGAGGTTGACCAGCGCCGCGCCATCGATGCGATAGGTGTTGCGCCGGTCGATGGCCGAGCTCGACCGTCCGGCGACCCCTGCGCCCAGACCGGCGCGGGTGTTACCGGCGATCTTGCGTTCGTAGGATGCATAGACGTTGTATATGTCGCGCGGCTGGCCGTTGGGGGTGTTGCCGATCGTATTCGTCGGACGCAGGAACTTGTACAGCGTCCGCGTATAGGCGGCCGAGACGGTAAGTCCGGGCAGCGGCGTACCGGCGACGTTCAGGTCGATCCCCTGGCCCAGCAAACCCGGCAGCGCGATCTGGTACCGGCGATTGGCCGGGTCGGTGTCGAGGAAGTTGCTCTGCCGGATGCTGAAATAGGATGCGTTGATCAGGACGCGATCGCCGAACAGGTCCCATTTCACGCCGGTTTCGGCGTTGCGCGTCTCGACATTGGGCAGCTGGTTGCCGTTCCGATCCGAAACGAAGGTGGGCAAGAAGCCATAGGCCAGCGACCCGAACACCGACAGGTCGTCGGTGATATCGACGACCGCACCATAATTGGGCGTCGTTGCCGTTGAACGCGTCTCGACCCTGCCGCTCGGCGTGATCGAAATCGCATCGTTGGTGTTGCTGCGGACGCCCGCCATCAGGTGGATCGGACCGGTTTCGAGCAGATACTGCCCGTAATAACCATGCTGTTGCGAGGTCACGGTCGACGACAGGTTATAGACCCGCGCCAGCGGCCGCAACGTGGCCGGGGGCTTCAGGAAATTGTAGGGGAACATGCTGCCATCTTCGGCATAGATCGCCTTGACGCCGATATCGACATAGGACCCACCGGCGACGATCTTGTGCTTCACCGGACCGGTCTCGAACGCGATGCGCGCAAAGCCGTCAAGGGCATCGCCATTCGACTTCTGCCGGACGCCGCTGGACGAGATGAGCAACTCGCCGCTGCTGTCGAGCACGACGTAGGGCGAATATTGCGACTGCGCGAACGTCACCTCCTGATGCTGCGCGCGTGCGACGACGGTCAGCCAGTCGGTAACCTTTTGCGTCAGTTCGCCGTTGAACTGGGTCGTGCCGATACGGATGAACTGTTCCCTGCCGCCGACCAGCGGGCGGTCGAAAGCGACGTCGAACGGCTTCTTCGTGGCGGTGTTCAGGACCGTGTAGGGCACCATCCCGAAAATCTGGTCGCCGATCGTCGCCGACAGGATGATGTCGGTCGTCGCGTTCTTGTAACGCAGCGACGGTGCGAACAGATAATCCTCGTTGCCGCGATAGCCGCCGAAGTTCCGGTCGGCGGTCGCCGCCGTGGCGATGATGCGCGCGCTAAGGTGATCATTGTCGCTGATGGCGCGGTTCGCATCGATCGTGCCGCGTACCAGGCCGAACGATCCGGTGTCCGCCGAGACATAGAGCCGTTCTTCGGCATTCGGCTTCTTGGTGACGATGTTGATCGTGCCGCCCAGATTCTCGCCGCCCAGCAGGATCGCGTCCGGACCCTTGAGCACCTCGATCCGCTCGATATTCGCCAGCGACTGAGTCGTGCCGGCGGCGAAGCTGGAATTGGACGCCGAGGGCAGGCCGTTGACCGCACCGGCCGAATCGAACCCGCGGACCGAATAGCCGACGCCGCCCTGGACGGTGGCGGAGTTGACGACCACGCCGCCGGCATTCGCCAGGGCTTCGGGGATCGTCTGCGCCTGCTGCCGTTCGAGCAGCTTGGCCGAGATGACCTGCGTGTTGCGCGCCTGGTCGCGCAGCGACTGGCCGAGGCGCGACGAACTGGTCGCGCCGCGCACCAGCACGCTGTTTTCGGCTTCGTTCGGCCGCGCCGTCACGACGATGTCGTTGACGATCGAGATGCCCGACGCGTCGACCACGACCGCGACCGGCAGACCGCGCGTCGCCTGGGCGATGGCGTCGCGTTGCGACTGCGCGTCGGTGACCGGCCGCGAGGTGAGGTCCTTTACCGCGTCGGGATCGATGTTCAGCGGCGTACCCCATTCGGCGGCGATCCGCTGCAGCGCTTCGCTGAGCGGCAGCGCCGGCTGCGACAGGGTTTTCGCCTGCGCGAGGGCGACGCCCGGTGCGCAGATGGCAAGTGCCAGCAGACTGGCGGCGACGACGTGACGTGAACGCATATTTCCCTTCCCCTTGATGAGGTTCGCGCCCTGCCCGGCCGCCCGTTGACGTGCCGGCACGAACCGATTTCAGCGATCCAGCCTGACCACCTTCGGTGTGCCGAGCTTGAGATTCGCAAACTGATCGCGAATGCGCTGCCAGTCCCCGACCAGGACCCAGTGCACCTTGGCCGGATCGGCCAACAGACCGGCGCTGCCGCGAAGTTGTTCAAGCGTCAGCGCCCGCAACCGGGTCGGCTGGCGCACGACATCGTCGTACGGCAGTCCGTCCGACTGCGCGTCGGCCATCGCCGTCAGAATGTCCCAGTCGCCTTCCAGCTTCGCCGCATTCTGGTTCGCGGCGGCAGAGGCGATCCGGTCGAGTTCCGCCTGCTGCGGCAGACGGTCGCCGGTC
Organism: Sphingomonas sp. BL-S-05; assembly: GCF_055521695.1. Classification (NCBI taxonomy): domain Bacteria; kingdom Pseudomonadati; phylum Pseudomonadota; class Alphaproteobacteria; order Sphingomonadales; family Sphingomonadaceae; genus Sphingomonas; species Sphingomonas sp. BL-S-05. The sequence continues at coordinate 3,094,284 of NZ_CM145499.1, forward strand.
AGGCCCCGCATTTACTTGATGAGTTCGGCGACCGATTCGCCACTGTGATCGCGTTCGACCCGACCGGCGAGGATCCAGCGCCGTTCGCCACGCGTGTCGTACAGCCCCGAACCGATACCATAGGTCCAGCCCTTGTCGACCCGCAGGTTGCTGCCGATCCGCGCCGTCGAATTGCCGCCATAGACCTCGTTCGCGGCCCAGGTCGCGGTCGCGTCGACGCCGTCGGGACGGTCGGCCGCCGGCATGACCTGGCCGGCCATGATGAAGGTCTGCGATGCGCCGGGCTGGTCGATGACCGTCAGCGACGGTGTCGCCTCTCCCCGGGCCGGCGGGATTGCCGGTGCCGGGGTCGCCGGCCCGACCGCCTTCCAGCCGGCCAGCGCCTGTTCCAGCTGCGGGCGCAGCGTCGCCATGGTCGTGTCCGCCGCGACATACAGCGTCGCGCGATCGGGGCGGACATGGCCGCGCAGCCATTCGCGCAGCGTCGTCGCATCGATCGCCTCGACCGCCGCGATATCCGCTGCCGGCGACGGCGACTTGGCATAGGGATGACCATCGCCGTACATCGCGGCGTAGAGCGCGCGATCGGCCATGGCGCTGCCGTTCGACTGCGCCGCCCGCAGCATGTCGATCCGCGCCTTTTTGAGCGCGGCGACCGCCTCCGGCGTCAGGTCCGGCTTCGTCAGCAGATCGCCGAACAGCGCGACGCCCGCCGCAAGATCGCTCGCGCTCCAGCCCATCGTCAGATCGGCATAGTCGAGCTCGGTCACGCCGTTGATACCGCCGCGCAGCCGCTCGGCGCGTTCGGCGCGGACGCGCTGTTCGGGGGTGGTCCCCTTGCCGGCCAGCAGGTCGAATGCGATCGGCGCGATATTGCGCGACGCCCCAGCAAGGCCGGCATCGGCAAAGCGCAGGCGAACGACATCGGTCATGATGCCGGTCCGTGGGACCAGCACGACCTTCAGTCCGTTCGACAGTTGCGCCTGCTCCACCGCCGGGAAGGTGATCGGCGCCATCGCGCCCATCGGCGGCGGTCCCTGGTTCAGATCATAGCCGCCGGCGGTCGCCTGCAATTGCGGTTTCGGCCGCGCGATCAGGCGATAGCCCGGGCTGCCATAGACGGGCGCGACGGTGCGGCGGACGCTGTCCGGCGTCGCGGTACGGAGTTCCTGGAGATAGGTTTCGGCATAGTCCGGGTTGGTCGCCTGCTCCGCAACCCGCGCCTGCAGGAACGCCTTGCCCGAGGTGCTGCCCTGCAATCCCAGCAGATACTGGATGCGCGCCGTCTTGGCCGCCTCCAGTTCGGCCGGGGTCGGCCCCTTCGCGGCATAGTCGGCGATGATCGCGTCCATCTCCGCCTCTGCCCGCGCCATCTGGTCGCCCGGAATGCCATCGACCACGAAACCCATGCGGCTCGACAGGCTGCCCTCGTCGAAGGTCACATAGGCGGCGGTGGCGATGCCCAGTTCCTCGATCATCCGCCGGTTCAGCCGCGAACGGACGCCGGCCGCCATGATCTGCGCGGTGAGATCGAACGAAGCGATGTCCGGCGATCCCTGCGGCGGGGCGATATAGGTGGCGTAGATACGGCCCTTCGGCACCGCCCGGTACACTTCGCGCCGGACCGGTCCGGCCAGCGGGATGCTGCGCGTCACGAGGCGGTCGAGCGGCTGGCGCGGTGCCAGGCCGCCGAAATATTTCTCGACCAGCCGCCGCGCCTCTTCGCCGGTCACGTCGCCGGCCAGGATCAGCGTGACGTTCGACGGACCGTAAAAGGCGTCGAACCATTGCCGCGCCGTATCGACGGTCACCGCATTCAGATCGGCCTCCTCGCCGATCGTGCTGTGGTGATAGGGGTGGTCGGCGGGGTAGAGATCGGCGAAGGTGATCGCGTCGGTCGTGCCGTCGGGCTGGCCGGCGCGCTGGCGCTTTTCGTTGAGCACGACGCCGACCTCGCGCTTGATCCGGTCGGGTGTCAGCGCCGCGCCGATATAGCCCATGCGGTCGGCTTCGAGAAACAGCACGCGTTCCAGCGCCGCCTTCGGGAAGGTCTCGTAGAAGCGGGTCGTATCCTGGTTCGTCGCGGCGTTGACATCCGTAGCGCCCAGGTCGCGCAGCGAAACGAACGCGCTCTGGTTCCAATGCTCGCTGCCGTCGAGCATCAGATGCTCGAACAGATGGGCATAGCCATGCTGGCCCGGCTTCTCGTCCTTCGATCCGACATTATAGACCAGCGTCGCGCTGACCAGCGGCACGCGACGGTTGGTCTGCACGATGACCTTCAGGCCGTTCGCCAGGGTGAACCGCGTGACCGGATCGGTAATGGCCTTTCGCGGGGCGACGCTGGCGCTGGCCGACTTCGTCGTGGACGCGTTCTGGGCGGCCACCGGAGCGGAAATCATTCCGCCCATGGAAGCTGCGATCAGCGCAATAAACGGAAAGGATGTAGCCATGCCCGGAACATTACCGATTGCGACGAGCTTGGCTTCAGGCCAAAATCACAAAAGATGACCAGCCTGTCCTACCTTGATGACAAGGACAATTTCGACCCGCTTTCCGACCCTTTGATGGCGGAGGGCGGGCAGGTTGCCCGCATCGTCCGCGCGATCGCAGAGCGCATCGGCGAGGGCAGGCTGATCCCCGATCAGCGGCTCCCCTCGATCCGCGCCATGGCGGCCGAATTCGGTGTCAGCCGGGACACCGTACAGCGGGGCTATGACAAACTGGTTGCAGGCGGGTACGTCTATGCGCGCCGGGGGGCCGGCTTCTACGTCGCGGCGACCGTCGTGCCGAATGTCCGCGATACCGCACCGCGGCCGGCGGTCGATCTGGAACCGTTCCAGCTCATCCATTCCAGCCTGCCGCTCGATCGCTGCCCGGGCAGCGGGCTGTTGCTGCACGACGACGGGTCGGTCGACGAACTGCACCGGATCGTGAGGAGCGTCGCGTCGAGTGGCCATCGGCTGGGCAGCTATGGCGACCCGGCCGGCTACCTGCCGCTGCGCCAGCAACTGCAGAACAAGCTGCGTATCGATGGCGTCGACGTGCCGCTTTCCTCGATCCTGACCGTTCCGGGCTGCGTCGCCGGACTGACCCTCGTCATCCGGGCCTTTATCCGGCAACGCTCGCTGGTGCTGGTCGAGGATCCGTCGTCCTTCATCCATTCCTGGGTCCTGCTCGCGCAGGGGGCGGAGATCATGCGAGTCCCGCGCGAGGCCGACGGCCCCGATCTCGACGTGCTGCGCCTGCTGTGCGAACGCTATCGACCGACGATGTTCCTGATGACATCGGTGCTGCACAATCCGACGGGCAGTTCGATTTCGCTGCACAAGGCGCGCAAGCTGCTCGAGCTTGCCGCCGAATTCGACTTCAAGCTGGTCGATGACGCCAGCTATGTCGACCTCGCGCCATCGTCCGGCGGGCGGCCGGTGGTGCCGCTCGTCGTGCTCGACCAGCTGGAGCATGTGATTCATGTCGGCGGGTCGTCGCACATCCTGGCGCCCGAAATCGGGGCTGGCTTCATCGTCGCGAACGAACAGCGGATGCGGTGGCTGGACCTGTTCCGTTCGGCCCAGGGGCTCGGCAATATGCTGATCCAGGAACGTGTCCTCTATCGCCTGCTGAGCGACGGCCTTTATCGTCGGCGGTGCGACCGCATCCGCGCCCTGCTCGCCCAGCGCGCGACCGCCGTCCGCCACGCGCTCGCGGCGACATCCTGCACCGTCGCGCCGGCGAGCGGCGGCACGTTCCTATGGGCCGATCTGGGCACGGGAAAAAGCGGGATCGACGTGGCGCGACGCATGCTGAAACGGGGATTCCTGACCGCGCCGGGATCGCACTTCTCGCAGCCGAAGAGCGACAATTCCTACATGCGGTTCAACGTCACGACAACGACTCCGGCTGCCATCGACGCGCTGGCCGCCAGCCTGTAACGCGACCGGCCGCTGGGCAGCCGGCTACCGATCGCGGGGGACCGGTGCCGAGGTCCTGCACGTTCGGGCAAGTGGTTCATGATCCGGGGCGACCGTAACCGCCGCCACCCGGTGTTTCGATCACGAAGCGGTCGCCGGGCGCGAGTTCGACCTGATCGGTGCGGGCCAGCGGCCGGGTGCTGCCGTCATGCCTCTCGACACGCTGCATGCCGACGGCACCGTCGCCACCGTCCGCCAGACCGAAGGGGGCGACCGTGCGGCGGGAGGCGACGATGGTCGCGGTCATCGGCTCCAGCGCGGTGATCGCGCGGATCACCCCGTCTCCGCCCCGATGCGCGCCACCCCCACCGGAGCCGCGACGGATGGCGAAGCGATCGAGCCTTACCGGATAGCGATGCTCGAGGATTTCCGGGTCGGTGATCCGGGTGTTCGTCATGTGGCTGTGGATGGCGGCGGTGCCGTCGAAATCCGGTCCGGCACCAGTCCCGCCGCAGATGGTTTCATAATATTGGTAGCGATCGTTGCCGAACAGGAAGTTGTTCATCGTCCCTTGCGCCGCGGCGCACGCGCCCAGCGCCCCCAGCAGCGCGTTGCAGACCGCCTGGCTGACCTCGGTATTGCCCGCGACGACGGCCCGGCCCGGCGGGGGCGCGAGGAACGAGCCTTCGGGAATGACGATGTCGAGCGGGGCGAGGCAGCCTTCGTTGAGGGGGATATCCTCCCCCACCAGACAGCGAAACGCATAGAGGACGACCGCGCGGGTGACGGCGGGCGGCGCGTTGAAATTGCCGGCACTGGCGGGACCGGTACCGGTGAAGTCGATCGTCGCCGCCCGGGCCGCGCGATCGATCGTCACGCGGACCCTGAGCGGCGTGCCGTCGTCCATCGCATAGTCGAACTGCCCGTCCGACAGCCGGGTCAGCACGCGGCGGATGCTCTCCTCCGCATGGGCCATGACATGCCCCATATAGGCCTGCACGACGCTCCAGCCGCTGGCGGCGACCAGCGCGGTCAGTTCGGCGATGCCGGTGGCGTTGGCGGCGAGCTGCGCCTTGATGTCCGCCACATTCGTATCGGGGCTGCGCGCCGGATAGCGGGCCCCGGCCAGGAGCGCGCGGAACGCGTCCTCGCGCAGGCGACCGCCATCGACCAGCAGGAAATCGTCGATCACCACGCCTTCTTCTTCGAGGGTGCGCGAGGCGGGCGGGGTCGATCCCGGAGTCAGGCCGCCGATATCGGCATGATGGCCGCGATTGGCGACGAAGAAGCGGATCTCGCGTCCCGCATCGTCGAACACCGGCGCGATCACCGTCACGTCGGGCAGGTGCGTGCCGCCGTTATACGGATTGTTCAGCGCGACCACGTCGCCGGGCTTGAGCGTCGTGCCCCGGCTGGCAAGGATGGTGCGCACGCTTTCGCCCATCGCGCCGAGATGCACCGGCACGTGCGGGGCGTTGGCGACCAGCCGCCCCTGCGCATCGAACAGCGCGCAGGAGAAGTCGAGTCGCTCCTTCATGTTCACGCTGCTGGCGGTATTGCGCAGCACGACGCCCATCCGCTCGGCAATCCCCATGAACCGGGTGTTGAACAGTTCGAGCTGGACCGGATCGGCGGTCGCACCATCCTGCGCCGTGCGCGCGGCGGCGCGTTCGTGTCGCAGGACCAGCTCGCCGCCGGCACCCACCTCGACCACCCAATCCGGCTCGACCATCGTCGTCGCGATCGCCTCGCGAATCAGGGCGGGGCCGGCGATCCGGTCGCCGGGACGCAAGGTAGCGCGGTCATGGACCGGCGTGCGATGGTCGGCCCCGCCGGTCCAGACGGTGACATGGTCGAGCGGTGCGGGCAGACCGCCGTCGCGCGGCGGAAGCGGTGCCGGCGCGACCGGTTCGCCCGCGACCACCGCCTCCACCACCACGCTTTCGATGACGATGGCGCGGTCCGGGCTGACGAAGCCGAAGCGGGCACGGTGCGCGTCCTCGAACGCGGCGCGCATCGCTTCGGCATCGCCCCAGTCCACGGCGAGCGCGGTGTCGGTGCCGGTATAGCGCAGGTTGACCGTCGCGACCCGGTGCGCGCCGTCGCCGACCTCGCCTGCCGCCTCGTCGCCCAGCGTCGCGACCATATCGTCGAGCATCGTCCCCAGCGGCCGTTCGACCGAACGCTGGCGGATCGCGACCTTGTCGGCCAGTCCCATGCCATAGGCCGACAGCACGCCCGCGAACGGATGGATCAGGACGGTGCGCATCCCCAGCACCTCGGCCACGCGACAGGCATGCTGCCCCCCGGCGCCACCGAAACATTGCAGGGCGAAGGTCGCGACATCCTCCCCCCGTTCGAGCGCGACGCGCTTGATCGCGGCGGCCATCTGCGCGACCGCGACGTCGAGAAACCCCTCCGCCACCCGGCGCGGGTCGTCCATGCCGGTCGCGGCGGCCAGATCGGCAAAGCCGCGCCGCGTCGCGTCGACGTCGAGCGGTTCGTCGCCCGTCGTCCCGAACACCGCCGGGAAATAAGCGGGCTGGATCTTGCCGACCAGCACATTGGCATCGGTTACGGTCAGCGGCCCGCCGCGCCGGTAGCAGGCCGGTCCCGGAAAGGCGCCGGCGCTGTCGGGGCCGACGCGGAACCGCTGTCCGTCATAATGGAGGATCGATCCGCCGCCCGCCGCGACCGTCTCGATCGCCATCATCGGCACCCGCATCTCGACCCCCGCGACCATGGCGTCGAGCACGCGTTCGAACCGCCCGGCGTACAGGGTCACGTCGGTCGAGGTGCCCCCCATGTCGAACCCGATCACCCGATCGAACCCTGCCGCCCCGGCGGTACGGGCCGCGGCGACGACGCCACCGGCGGGGCCGGACAGGATCGCGTCCTTGCCCTGAAACGCATGTGCATCGGCAAGGCCGCCGCTCGACTGCATGAACTGCAGCGGCACCGTGCCCAGCGCGCCCGCGACCCGGTCGACATAGCGGCGCAGCACCGGCGACAGATAGGCGTCGACCACCGTTGTCCGCCCGCGCGCGACCAGCCCGATCAGCGGGCTGACCGCATGGCTGGCCGATATCTGCGCAAAACCGGCCTGTCGGGCGAGCGCGGCGACCCGCGCCTCGGTCGCGCCATGGGCCCAGCCATGGGTCAGGGCGATCGCCACCGCCTCGAACCCCTCGGTGCGCTTCGCGGTCAGCAGCGCGAGGATGGCACCGTCGTCGCGCGGCGTGACCTCGGCCCCGTCGCGATCGATCCGCCCGCCAATCTCGATCACGCCGTCATACAGCGGATCGGCCCGGCGGATGGCGAGGTCGAACAATCGCGGCCGGGTCTGGTCGCCGATCGCGAGCAGATCGGCAAAGCCGCGATCGACCACCAGCAACGTCCGCGCGCCCTTGCGTTCGAGCAGCGCATTGGTCGCGACGGTTGTCCCCATCTTCACCGCCGCGATGGCGTCCGTCGGCAGCGGCGCGTCATCGGCCAGCCCGAGGATCAGGCGGATGCCGGCGATCGCGGCGTCGGCATAACGTTCGGGATTTTCGCTCAGCAGCTTGGCGGTCTGCAACCCGCCATCGGGGGCGCGGGCGACGACGTCGGTAAAGGTGCCGCCCCGATCGATCCAGAAAGACCAGCCCGCCATGCCCATTCCCCTTTTACGACGAATCGTCGATAAATCGTCGATAAATGATTTACGAGGATTGACAGATTCGCGCGTCGGCGCAACCCTCCGGCGTCGAAAGGGGACAGGATCATGACTGGGGACAAGCGCGCCATCGTCTCGTCGGCGCATCTGGCCGATGGCGCGGCCCCGGCCCTGTCGGAGCTGGAGTTCAGCCTGACGCTGGCGGCGGCGGCCTATCAGCGGTGGATCGCGCGCTGTGCGGCGGCGGCGGGCCTTGCGCTGTCGCCGCTGGAGGTGCTGATCCTCCACACCGTCCGCCATCGCGACCGGGCGAAGCGGATCGCCGACATCACCCTCGTCCTCGATATCGAGGACACGCATCTCGTCACCTATGCCATCGGCAAGCTGCAGCGCGCCGGGCTGATCACCACCCACCGCGCGGGCAAGGAAAAGCTGGTCGCCGCGACCGATGCCGGGCGCGATTTCTGTGCGCAATATCGCGACATTCGCGAACGGGTGCTCGCCTCCGCCATCGTCGCCGACGGGCCCGACAGCGCGCATCTGTCCGAGGCGGCGGACCTGCTGCGCCGCCTGTCGGGCCAGTATAACCAGGCGGCGCGCGCCGCCGCGACCCTGTAGCGGGACCGGCGCGATGCTGGTCCTGTCGGGGATTGCGATCATCGTCATCGGCTTCGCGCTGGGCGTGAATCCGATGCTGGTCGTCACCGTCGCGGCGCTGGCGAGCGCGGCGGCGGCGGGCCATGGTCCGGTCGAGGTCGTGGCGATGATCGGCAAGGCGTTCGTCGACGCGCGATTCCTGGCGGTCCCGTTCCTCGTGCTGCCGACGATCGGCCTGCTCGAACGCGCCGGGCTGCGCGTCCGGGCGCGCGCCATCGTGCAAGGTCTGCGCCGGGCGACGACCGGGCGGGTGCTGATCGGCTATCTCGCGCTGCGCCAGATCACGGCGGCGCTGGGACTGATCTCGCTGGGCGGTCATCCACAGATGGTGCGCCCGATCGTCGCACCGATGGCCGAAGGGGCGGAGGAGCGCGACGAAGCCCGCCCGCTTGACCCCGAAACCCGCGACCATATCCGTGCCCATGCCGCCGCCGTCGACAATATCGGGGTGTTCTTTGGCGAGGACGTGTTCATCGCGATCGGATCGATCCTGCTGATCCGGGCCATCCTCGAACAGGATGGCGTAACCGTCGCGCCGCTCGACGTGGCGGTGTGGGCAATCCCGACCGCGATCGCGGCGTTCGTGGTGCATGGCGTGCGGCTGCTGCTGCTCGACCGCCGGCTGAAGCGGCGCGCATGATCGGGCTGGATGCGCTCGGCATCGCGGCGGCCATATTGCCGGCGGCGGTCGCGCTGCATCACGCGCGCGACCATCACGAGGCGACGCGGTGGCGCAATGCCGGATTCTGGGGACTGTTCGCGGTCCTGCTCGGTGCCGGGCCATGGCTTCCCGACCTGCTGAACGGTTGCCTCGTCCTCGTCATGGTCGGCCTCGCGACCCGGGGGCTGCGGCCTTCGACACCCGCCGGCCAGGAGGTCGAGGCGCAGGTCGTGCAGGCGGCGCGGCTGGGCAACCGGCTGTTCGTGCCCGCGCTGGCGATCCCGGCGGTCACGCTGGCGGGTACGCTGGCGATCGGCGACGGGCGCATCGCCGGCGTCGCGGTGATCGACCCGAAACAGGTGACGCTGGTCGTGCTGACGATCGGTGCGGGCGTCGCGCTGTTGCTGGCGACCCGGCTGACCCGCGCGCCGCGATCGGCCCCGGTGGCGGAGGCGCGGCGGCTGGTCGATTCGATCGGCTGGGCGATGGTGCTGCCGCAGATGCTGGCGGCGCTCGGCGGGGTGTTCGCGCTGGCCGGTGTGGGCAAGGTGGTGGCCGAACTGGTCGTGAACGTCGTCGCGCTCGACACGCCGCTCGTCGCGACCATCGCCTATTGCGTCGGCATGGCGCTGTTCACGATGGTGATGGGCAATGCCTTTGCCGCCTTCCCGATCATGACCGCCGGCATCGGCTTGCCGATCGTCATCCGCCAGTTCGGCGGCGATCCGGCGATCGTCGCGGCGCTCGGCATGTTGTCGGGCTTCTGCGGCACGCTGATGACGCCGATGGCGGCTAATTTCAACATCGTGCCCGCTGCGATCCTCGAACTGCGCGACCGGTTCGGCGTCATTCGCGTGCAGTGGCCGACCGCGATCGTCCTGCTCCTTTTCAACATCGCGGTGCTGGCGCTGTGCGCCTTTCCCGGAGGACCGGTTCGATGACACCCATACAGGCCGCAGGCTTTGCCCGGATCGCGCTCGGCCATGTGACCCGCGAATATCCGCACAAGGCCGACCATGTGATGGCCGGCGATGGCGACGTCTATCTGCCGCGCCGGGTGCATCCGATCTTCTTCGGCAGCTTCGACTGGCATAGCTGCGTCCATGGCTATTGGCTGCTCGCGCGTATCCGGCGGCTGTTCCCCGACCTGGCCGAAGCCGCCGCGATCGACGCGCTGTTCGCCGACGCCTTCACCACGGACAAGGTCGAGGCGGAGCGCGCCTATCTCGACGATCCGCTGTCGCGCGGGTTCGAGCGGCCCTATGGCTGGGCATGGCTGTTGATGTTGCAGGCCGAGCTGATCGTCGCGAACTCGCCGCATGCCGCGACGCTCAGGCCGCTGGCGCATGCCTTTGCCGAGCGCTGGCGCGCGCATCTGCCGCTGATGACCTATCCGGTGCGCGTCGGGACCCATGCCAATACCGGCTTCGCACTGGTGCTGGCCGATCGCTATGCGCGGGTTACCGGCGATACGGCGCTGCGCGCGTTGATGGCGCAGCGGGCAGAGCATTGGTTCGGGGCCGACCGCGCCGCGCAGGCCTGGGAACCGAGCGGCGAGGATTTCCTGTCGCCGGTGCTGATGGAGGCGATGGCGATGCAGCGCCTGTTGCCGGCCGATGCCTTTGCCGCATGGTTCGCGGATTATCTGCCGGCGCTTGGAGAGGGCGATCCCGCCACGCTGCTGACCCCGGCGCGCGTCAGCGACCGCAGCGACGGGCGCATCGCGCATCTCGACGGCCTGAACCTCAGCCGCGCCTGGGTGATGCGCGCGCTGGCGCCGGCCGTCGGCGGCGCGACCGGTCGCGTGCTGGAGGCGGCCGCTGCCGACCATCTGGCCGTCGCGCTCGGCGAGGTCGCGGGCGACTATATGGGCGAACACTGGCTGGCCAGCTTCGCCCTGCTGGCGCTGACCGGTGTCGACGGACCGGGCAGGGCGTAACCTTCAGCGCGGCGGTGATCGACCGGCCGCCCCCGATTACCCCTTCAGCGATCGAGCCCCAGCGCCGCGCGATCCGCCGTGGCGGCGGCGAGTTCGGCGCGGGCGGCGGCGATGCGCGCCTGCGCGTCGATCAGGCGGACCCGGGCGTCGTTCGCCGTCTCCTCGCGCTGGTTGACGAGGAAGAAGTCGCTCGATCCCAGTTCGAACCGGCGCCGCTCGGCCGCCGCCAGCCGTTCGGCCAGTTGCCGTTCCTGGTCGGCGATTGCCGCCAGCTGCTCGGCCGCGCCGACGCCGATCGCGATCCCCTCCACCTCGACGGCGATCTGGTCGCGCAGGAAACGGCTGCGCGCCGACAGCGCGTCCAGCTCGGCCTGCGCCTCGACCACGCGTCCCTTGGCGGCGCGGTTCTGCAGCGGCAGCGAGAAGCGGAAGCCGACCGCCGCCTCCAGCGGGGTGCGCGACGGCCCGCCCAGCCCGACCGGGCCGACATCCTTGCCGACCTCGCCACGCAGGTCGAGCCGCGGGCGCAGGTCGTTTTCCGCCAGTGCCAGCCGCGCCGTCCCCTGGTCGATCCGCGTCAACAGCATCTGCAGGTCGGGGCGGCGCTGCACGAAATCGTCGCGGGCGACCGCGGCGACCCCGGCCAGCGCGCCGATATCGCTCGGCAGCCGTTCCGGGCCGACCAGCACCGGTTCGCCGCTGCCATCGCGATAATAGAGCGACAGCGCATTGGCGGCAGCGGCGAAATCCCCCTCGGCCCGTACCACCAGCGCGCGGCGGCGGACCAGATTCTGATCATTCTCGGCCAACAGGATTTCGGGCCGCGCGCCCATCTGGACCTGCCGCGCCAGCCCGCCGCGCCGGCTTTCGGACAAGGCGAGCAGGTCGCGATAGGCGCGCAGCCGCAACCCGGCCGCGACCCAGTTCTGATAGGCATCGATCGCGCGGCGCTGCACCCCGATCGCCACCGCGCCGCGTTCGAACCGGGCAATGTCGATATCCCCCGCCGCCAGCGTCCGCTTCGTCCGCCGCTCGTCGATCAGCCGGTCGCGGAGCAGCGCATAGAGCGCGCCGACCTTCGCCTCGCCCAGCCGGTTGGTATATTGCTCGTCCTCATAGACCGGGAAATCGCCGCGGCTGACACGGTAATTGCCATAGACATAGCCGCCATTGCCGGTCAGCGGCCGCGTCGCGCGCCCGGCGACATAGGTGCCGTCATAATAGCCGAGCGCGCGCGAGCGCCCTTCTGCATCGAACACCGTATCGAAGGCGCCATCGGCGGTGATGGCGCGGCCTTCGGCGGAGCGGACCTTGGCCAATGCCTCGACGATCTGCGGCGCGGCCCGGGCGGAGGCACGCAGCACCTCGTCGAGCGTCAACGGCGCGGCGGCGGGCGCCGGGGCCGCGGGCGGAGTCTGCCCGCGCGCCATGGGGGCGAGCGGAAGCTGCGCGGCGAGCAACACGGACAGGAAGCGGATCATTTCGGCTTGCCCGCCTTCGTCGCGATCTTCTTGTCCTCCTCCTTGTCGCCGGCCTGCCCCGTCTTGTCAGTCGCGGCCTGCCCGAATTCGAGCGGGAAGTCGTTCAGCTGGCGCCACAATTCATAGCCGACGGTGACCGTCTCCCCCTGTACCCAGCCATAGACCTTGCCACCCAGCCGGACGAAGCGCCGCTCGGGCCAGGCGGGCTTGCCCGGCGCCGGTTCGACGAGGATGCGGAACAGCCCCTGCGCATTGGCATTGGGATCGATCGTACGGACGCGCCCGTCGAAAAAGCCATAGGCGACCGACGGCCAGCCGCTGAACTGGATCGCCGGCCACCCTTCGAACTCCAGCCGCACCGGCCGTCCGGGCCGCAGCAGCGGCACGTCGCGACCGTCGATCAGCAATTCGACCGCGCGCTCGACCCGTTCGGGCGCGACCACCGCCAGCACCGTGCCCGCCGACACCAGCGCGCCGCCGGTCGCGGCGCTCAGATTCTGGATGCGGCCGTCGCGCGGCGCACGGACCAGCTGCGCCGACTGGCGGTTGAGCTGCACGTCGATGCGGTTCAGCTTGGCGCGCGATTCGGCCAGCTTCGCCCCCGATTCGGCGACCTTGATCTGGGCTTGTTCATAGTCGCGGCGCGATGCCAGGCCTTCGGAAAAAAGTTGCCGCATCCGGCCGACATCGATCTGTGCCACCGCCTGCGACTGCTGCACGCTGGCGATCTCCGCCTGCACCTGTGCCCGTTCGGCGGCCAACCGCGACAGGAGGTTGGGATCGAGATCGACGATTTGCGCGATCGGATCGCCGCGCGTGACATGCTGGCCGTCATGGACATACCAGCGCTCGACCCGCCCGGGGACCAGCGCCGTCACCTCCTGCGCGCGGTCCTCGGGATCGAGCGACACGACCTGCCCCCGCCCCTGCGCGGTCTGCAGCCAGGGTACGAAGAACAGGACGAACACCGCCGCCACGACCCCGATCGTCAGCAGCCACGCGACGGCAACGGCGACGCGCGGCGGGCGCAGCGTCGCCAGCGTGCGGAAATGCGCCATGGTTTCAGGCGGATGCGACATCTTCGCCCTCCTGGTTGGCGGCGGACTTCAGGTCGGCGAGCCGTTCGAACCGGCGTTGCCGGGTCAGGCCGAGATGGAGATAGCCGTCGAGCGTCAGATCCTCGGGACGGCCGGTACATAGCAGCACGGTCGTACCATGCGCCTTGAGCAGCCGCAGCGCTGCGACCAGCCGTTCGGGCGGCAACAGGTCGAAGAGCTGGCCGAGCAGCAGCAGCTTGGGCCGGACCAGCAGCGCATTGGCGAGTTTGAGCGCCATGGTCTCGCCGACGCTCAGGGGATAGCCGGTCGACCCCAATTGCGTGTCGAGCCCCTTGGGCAGGCTGGCGATGCGGCGTTCCAGTCCGACCGTCGCCAGCGCCTCCATCGCCGCCGTATCGAGTTGCTCGGAGGCGAGCCGCAGATATTCGCGGATCGTCGCCTCGACGATGGTCGATCGGTCGAGCACCGTCACGTCCGATCGCAGCCGGTACATGTCGAACGAGCCGAGATCGGCCCCGCCGATGCGCACCAGACCGCGCTCGGGCACCGCATGCCGCTTGAGCAGCATCGACAGTCGCCGCTCGGCCCCCGGTTCGGCGACGGTCACGAGTTGTTCGCCCGCCGCCAGCGTCAGGTCGTAGCGGGCATCGTCGAACACCACGTCGGTCAGTTTGACCGAACCGTCGCGCGGACCATTTTCGCCGCGCACCGTGGTTTCCTGCGGGATCGCGAACAGCAGCGACAATTCCTCGGAACTGGCGACGAGGTCGTAGAAGGTGTCGAGATACCAGCCGAATTGCGAGATGCCGTAAAAGACCCCGGACAGGATCAGTTCGGCCGCGACCAGCTGTCCCAGCGACAATTGCCCGCGCAGGATCAGCATCCCGCCGAGCAGCAGCAACCCGGCGCTCGCCAGCGCATAGGTCAGCAGGAACGCGACCGTCTGGGCGAAGTGATAGCGGAAATAGCGCCGGTGACTGGCGACATAGGCGGCGGTCACTGCCTCCGACCGTTGCATCGCGAAATCGAGGTGACGGGACGATTTGTAGAAACCGTTCGATCCGCCGACGCTTTCGAGCCAGCGCGCAGCATTGTGCTTGGCATGGCTCACCCCCACCGCGCTGGTGATCGCGCCACGCCGCCACAACATCCATACCAGCAGCAGCGCGGCCACCAGCACGGCGTTGAAGGCGAGGAAGACCGGGTGATAGAAGCTGGTGATGGTCAGGCCGATCACCGCCTGCAGCATGATGGTGAAGGCACCGATCACCAGGCTGGGGACCGCTTTCTGCACGACGACCAGATCGAAGAAACGGTTGAACAGGTCGCCGCGATTGCCATCGGCAAAGAACGGGTCCTGCGCATGGACCGCGCGCAGCGTGACCTCCGCGACGACGCGCGCGAACAGCCGGCGTTCGAACGCCGCCATGATCCACACCCGCAGCGCACTCAGCACCGCGACCATCAGCAACAGCAGCAGCAGGATGCCCGACAATGCCCAGAGCGGGGCCGGCATCGCCGTATTGGCGACGCTGTTGATAAGCAGCTGGACCGAGATCGGCGTGGCCAGCGCGAGCAGGCTGATCGCGATGGTATAGACGATGCCGAGCCGCACATAGGCCGAATCAGGTCCGATGATCTGCGACAGCCAGCCGATCGCATCCCGGAACCCCAGTCGTTGCGTCGCCAAAACACACCCCTTTTCCTGCGCCCCGGTCCATTGCCATGGCCGTGCGGCGCGACGTTCGTTTCCCTCCCCGATGACGGACCACCCCTGATCCATGCCGTTATAGCGTAACGACATATCATCCGGCCGGGCAATCCGATTTATGGTGGATCGCCGAGCACAAAGGGCTATGGCGCAGTGGGTTGCTACGTTCCGGCCGGGTCAGCTGTTCGCGGTCGATGCCGGCGTATCGCGTGCGGGCGCCTCGAACGTCGCCCAGTCGCCCTCTCCGCCCGGCCGGGGCGGCGGTCCGGCGATCCCGGCGGACTCGTTCGCCGCGCCGCTGCGCAGCCGGTGGAGATGGACCTTCGCGATCATGTTCGCCGAAATCGGTGCGGTCAGGAACAGGAACAGCGAAATCAGCAATTCGTGCGCGGTCCATACCCCCTGCTGCGTCCGGAAATAGACGACCGAAGCGAGCAGCAGCGCGCCGAGGCCGAGCGTCGTCGCCTTGGTCGGCCCGTGCAGCCGCTCCATCGTCGCGGGTAGCCGCACCAGCCCCCAGCTCCCGATCAGCGCAAATCCCGCCCCCAGCAGCGACAGGACGGCGACGACGATCTCCGCCAGCGTGTTCATTCGACGATGTCCCCGCGCAACACGAACTTGCAATAGGCGATGGTGCTGACGAACCCGACCATCGCCAGCAGCAGCGCGGCTTCGAAATAGGTGGCGTTGCCGCCGATCATGCCGATCAGCACGATCAGCGCGATGGCGTTGATGACCATCGTGTCGAGCGCGACGATCCGGTCGCCCAGCCCCGGCCCACGCAGCAGCCGCCAGCCATCGAGGATCAGCGCGAGCGCGATGCAGCCAGCGGCGATGGGGAGCGCGATGTCGATCATGCGAAAATCCGTTGCAGTCGTGCTTCGTAGCGCGTCTTGATCCGCGCGACCTCCGCCGCCGGGTCGGCGACGTCGAGGGCATGGACCAGCAGGAACCGGCCATCGGCCGACACGTCGGCCGTGACCGTACCCGGCGTCAGGCTGATCGTGCCGGCCAGCATCGTGATCGCCTCCGGACTGGTCAGCGCGATCGGCACGACCAGCCAGCGCGCGCGCAGATCGGCGTTGCGGCGGAACAGGATCAGTCCCGCCACCTGAAAATTGGCGACGACGATGTCGAACAGCACGATCGCCAGATAGCCGACGAACGCGCGGCCGAAGCGCATGCGCGGTCGCGCCGGCCAGAAGGGCTCGGTGAATTTGGGCAGGACCAGCGCGAGGCATCCGCCCAGCACGATGCCGCCGACGGTGACGCTGTTGGCCATCAGCAGCCAGACGATCAGCAGCATCGCCGATAGCGCCGGATGGGGCAGCAGCCGCCTCATCGTGCCGCTCCCAGGATCACGGAGGCATAGCGTTCGGGGGCCATGACCTGCCGGGCGGCGGCACCCGCCTGCGCCGTCGCCCAGCCGGCGGCGACGGTCAGCACCGCCGACAGAGTCAGCAGCACCAGCGGCGCGGCGAACTCGGCGGCGGATCGCGCGGGTCCGGCGACCGGGTCGGCCTCGGGCGGGGCAGCCTTCCAGAACAGCGTCGATCCCGTGCGCGAAAAACCGATCACGCCGATCAGCGTGGTGCCGAGGATCGTCGCCCAGATCGCCTGCCATCCCGGCGCGGCGAAACTGGCATTCAGGATCAGCAGCTTGCCGACGAATCCGGCGAGCGGCGGCAGCCCGACCGCCGCGATCGCCGCGACCATGTAGAGCAGCCCCGCCGCATCGCGTCCGACGAAATGCGGCGCGGGCACGATCGCATCGGCATATTGCCCGCGCCGCCGCAGCGTCACGTCGGCGACGAGGAACAGCGCCGCCCCGGCCAGCACCGCCTGCACCAGATAATAGAGTGCTGCGGCCAGCGTCGCCTCACGCCACGGCGCCACCGCCAGCAGCAGCGTGCCGGTCGAGGCCAGCACCGCGAACGCTGCCTGCTCGCGCAATCCCCGTGCCGCCAGCACGCCGATAAAGCCGAGGATCGCACCGGCCATCGCCGCGGGCAGCAGCCACGGCGCCGGCACCCATGCCGCGGCCCCCGCCCCGCTGCCGAACAACAGCGGCACCGTGCGGATCATCGCATAGACGCCGACCTTGGTCATGATCGCGAACAGCGCGGCGACGACCGGCATCGTCGCCGCATAGGTGCGGGGCAGCCACAAATGGATCGGTACCACCGCCGCCTTCAGCGCGAACACCGTCATCAGCAGCAGCGCGGCGATGCGCAGCAATCCCTGATCGTCGCTGCTGAGCGTCGCGATCCGCCGCGCGAGATCGGCCATGTTGAGCGTCGCGGTCAGGCCATAGAACAGTCCCAGCGCGATCAGGAACAGCGCCGATCCGACGATGTTGACGACGACATAGGCGATCCCCGCCTTCAGCCGCAGCGCCCCCTGCCCGTGGAGCATCAGTCCATAGGAGGCGATCAGCAGCACTTCGAAGAAGACGAACAGGTTGAACAGGTCGCCGGTCAGGAATGCACCGTTCAGCCCCATCAGCTGGAAATGGAACAGCGGATGGAAATGCCACCCGCGCCGATCGGCGGCGGTGACGATCGCATGGCCGAGCACGACCAGCGCCAGCACGGCGGAGAGCAGCAACATCGTCGCCGACAGCCGGTCGAGCAGCAGCACGATGCCGAACGGGGCGCCCCAGTCTCCCAGCGCATAGCTGCGGATCGCATCGTCCTGCGCCATGGCGAACAGCGCGATCGCCGCCGCCAGCATCGCGACGCACCCGCCGATCGACAGGATCAGGCTGAACACCCGTCGCCGCCGCATCAGCAGCATCGTCACCGGCGCGACGACCGCCGGCACGAGGATGGGCGCGACCAGCAGATGGTCGGACGCGGTCATGCGCCGTCCTCCCCGTCGCGATCGGCACGGCCATCGACCTGATCCGATCCGGTTTCGAGGAAGCTGCGCAGGCTCAGGATCACGGTCAGCGCGGTCATGCCGAAGGTGATGACGATCGCGGTCAGCACCAGCGCTTGCGGCAGCGGGTCGGCATGGTCGACCACCCCCTTTGCCCAGAGCGGCGGGCGGTCGACGACCAGCCGCCCGACCGCGAACAGGAACAGATTGACCGCATAGGACAGCAGCGTCAGCCCCAGCACCACCTGAAACGTGCGGCCCCTGAGCGCCAGATAGATGCCGCCCGCGACCAGCACCGCAATGGCGGAGGCGACGAGGAATTCGAGGCTCATGCCGCGCCCTCCGCGTCGTGCCGCGCGGCACGCTGCGCGACATGGGCGAGTTGCGCCAGCGCCATCAGCACCGCCCCGACCACGACGCAGGCGACGCCCAGATCGAACAGCATCGCCGTCGCCAGCTCGACCTCGCCGATCAGCGGCACATGGAAATAGCCGAAGCTGCTGGTCAGGAACGGCGCCCCGAACAGCAGCGACCCCGCGCCGGTCGCCGCCGCGATCAACACCCCGGTGCCGATCAGCGCATGTTCGCCGAACCGGCGCCGCTCGTCGGTCCAGTCGAAGCCCGAGGCGAGATATTGCAGCAGGATCGCGATCGAAAAGACCAGCGCGGCAATGAACCCGCCGCCCGGCTGGTTATGCCCGCGCAGGAAGATGTAGCTGCCGACCAGCAGCGCCAGCGGCAACAGCAGCCGCGTCGCCATCACGAACATCATCGGATGCCGCTCGGGCGAATGCGGATCGCTCGACCGCCATGTCCGCAGCCGCCGCCCCGCCACCCCGCGCGCCGCCGGTTCGAGCAGCGCGTAGATGGCGAGACCGGCAATCCCCAGCACGATGATCTCGCCCAGCGTATCGAAGCCGCGGAAATCGACCAGGATGACGTTCACGACATTGGTCCCGCCCCCGCCCGCATAGCTGTTGTCCCAATGGAAGCGCGCGATGCCGTCGCGCGCCGGGCGGGTCAGCACCGCCCATGCCAGCCACCCCGCCCCCAGCCCGCCGGCACCGGCGATGATCCCGTCGCGCATCCGGCGCGGGAGGCTCGACAGGCGCGGCGGGCTGCCCGGCAACAGATGCAGCGCCAGCAGCATCAGCAGGATCGTCACCACCTCGACCGCGATCTGGGTCAGCGCGAGGTCGGGGGCGGACAGATGCACGAACGCCAGCGCGATGACGAGGCCGATGACGCTGATGAACAGCAGCGCCAGATAGCGCCGCCGGTCGACCGCGACCACCGCGACGGTCGCCGCGACCAGCGCCCCCCATGCGACGATCGCGACCGGCGAGGCAGGGGTCGTCGCGCCCTCCCCCGCCGGCACCGCGTACCACCACCCCGCCTCGACGCCCGATGCGATGGCGACGACGAACAGCACCGCCAGATACCGTTGCAGCGACGCGGCATGGACCGATCCCGACAGCCGCCGCAATCCGGCGACGGCCACCGTCATCGTCGCATCGAACAGCCGCTTGGCATCGGGTGCCGGGATGCGTGCCACGCCTGCGGCAATCGACCGATAGCGTCCCAGCAGCACGATCGCGCCCAGCACCGCACCGATGCTCATCCACAGCGCCGGATTGACGCCATGCCACAGCGCCAGATGCAGCACCGGCGGTGCGCCGCCGGTCACCGCCGCGCTCGCCGCCGCCACCAGCGGCCCCGCCAGCGTCATCGGCGCCAGCCCCAGCGCCAGCGCGGCGAAAGCGAGGATCGCCGGCGGCGCCAGCAGCATCGCCCCCGGGTCGTGCGGTGCCGCGACCTCGCCGGTCCGCCGCGCCCCGAAATGCAGCGCGACCGCATAGCGCAGCGCATAGGCCGCCGACAGCAGCGCGGCGATCGTCGCCAGCACCGGCACCAGCAGCGGCCGTCCGGCGAACACCGCGTGCGCGCTCTCCTCCAGCATCATCTCCTTCGACACGAACCCGCCCATCGGCGGCAGCCCGGCCATCGCGGCGGCGGCGAGCACCCCCAGCGTCGCGGTCAGCGGCATGATCGCCGCCAGCCCGCCCAGCCGGCGGATGTCGCGCGTCCCGGTCTCATGATCGACGATGCCGGCATGCAGGAACAACGCCGCCTTGAACGCGGCATGGTTCAGCAGGTGGAAGATCGCCGCGCTCACCGCCGCACCGGTGCCGAACCCCAGCAGCATGACCATCAGCCCCAGCTGGCTGATCGTCGAATAGGCAAGGATCGCCTTCAGATCGTGGCGGAACAGCGCGACCCCCGCGCCGAACACCATCGTCGCCAGCCCGACCGGCACGACGATGCCGAACCACCATTCGGTGCCGGCCAGCACCGGCCATAGCCGCGCCAGCAGGAACACCCCCGCCTTCACCATCGTCGCCGAATGGAGATAGGCGCTGACCGGCGTCGGCGCGGCCATGGCGTGCGGCAGCCAGAAATGGAACGGAAACTGCGCCGATTTGGTGAAGGCGCCGATCAGGATCAGGACCAGCATCGCCGGATATAGCGGCGACGCCTGCACCGCATCGGCACGCGTCAGGATGGTGGCGAGGTCGTAGCTGCCCGCCGCCTTGCCCAGCAGCACCATCCCGGCGATCAGCGCCAGCCCGCCGCCACCGGTGATGGTCAGCGCCATCCGCGCCCCCTGTCGCGCCGCCGCCTGCTCGCGCCAGAAGCCGATCAGCAGGAACGAGGCAAGGCTGGTCAATTCCCAGAACACCAGCATCAACAGGATGTTGCGCGACAATGCGATGCCGATCATCGCCCCCTGGAACAGCATCAGGAACGACAGGAACCGCGCCATCGGCTCGGTCGTCGCCAGATAGCCCTGCGCATAGATCACGACCAACAGCCCGATGCCGAGGATCAGCCCGGCGAACAGCAGCGCCAGCGGATCGAGCCACAGCGCAAGGTCGAGCCCCAGCGCCGGCACCCATGCGATGGTCAGTCGCGGCACCGTCCCGGACAGCGCCGCCCCGGCCTGCGACAGCAGCACCGCCAGCCCGGCGCCGCTGGCCGCCGCCGCGATGCCGACCTGCACGCCCCCCCCCGCCCGCCGGCGCGCCAGCAGGAGCAGCACCGCCACGAACGGCAGCGACAACAGGATCAGCAACGCCATCCGCCGCCTCCCGTGCGAGCCACCGATCGACCTTCCGCCGGAACGTCGCTGAACCGCCCTACGCTGGAAGCAGGAGGCCGAACTGCCCCCGCACAGGCGCGAGCCGTGCGCCAGTCGGCAGCACAATATCCCCGCGCAGGACAGACCTTCGCGAACGTCGACCGCACCGTGTCCCCGCGAAGGCGGGGACTCAGGGCCACACCCACAAGCCGCTGTTTTGCTTGGCGCTGGTCCCCCGCCTTCGCGAGGGTACGGCAAGGTTCCGCGATACGTAAATGGCTTTCGCCGTGGTCTCGCAGAGGCGGGGATCCGGCGCCCCGGACGCACACCGTTGTTTTGCGCAGCACCGAACCGATGCCATCGCAAGACCGCGATACCCCGCGCCCCCGCGCGCTCGCGCCGTCGGTTGCGCCGAGCCAGCCCGAACAACGGCCGGCATCGCCAACCACGGCCCACTTCTCAACACATCGCGACGAAACAGCTCGATCGGACAAACCGATGCTCCGGGCAGCAGGGTTCACCGCTGGCGGCCCGACCAGCGCATAAACCTGCCCGCCCCCGACCGGGACGGACACCCGGGATCGAAACTGCCCGATCGGCCGGCACGGCACAAGCCGCTTCGACGGTTTCGGATCAGAAGCTGTACGCGATCCCGACCGCACCGAGCCACTGGTTGCTCGACCCGTTGCGCGCGACGATCGGGCTGTCGGCGAAATCGTTCAGCAGCTTGCGATAGACGACCGTCCCGAACAACTGCCAGCCCGAGCGCAGGTCGCCGCTGATCGACCGGCCGCCAAGAACGCCGAGCGTCCAGTTCTTCCACCCGCCGCGCGCGTTATAGACGGGCAGGCCGCTCGCCAGCGACTGGGCCGGCGTGATCGAGAAATAGCTGTCGGCATAGCCCTCGCCGACCCGCTCGGCCGACACGATCACCCCGGCGATGGCACGGGTGCTCAGCGGGGTGACATAGTTGATCGTGGGGGCGAGTACCGTCGACTTGTGCCCGCCACCGACATCCTTGCGATAGCTGAGCGACGCCGACAGCCGGTCGAACTGCGAGGTGACGACCCCGGTCTTGCCGATGCCGACATAGCCGCCCAGTTCGATCGCGGTATCGACCGTGCCCAGCGCGCGGACCTGCGCATCGTCGATGCCCTTGGTCGAATTGCGGTTGAGGTTGACGACCGCGATCGGCCCCGCCTGGAAATCCCAGGTCGGCCCGACGCCGTCGGGGATCAGGTCGACGCTGAAGCGGTTGCCGGCCAGCAGGAAATTGAAGCCCGAGACGCGGCCGGTCGCGGCCGGCACCGGGCTGAACGAATAATCGTCCGACCCCTCGTAATCGGGCAGCACGGCGGCACCCAGCCCGACGACATAGAAATCGGCACCGGTATCGGTGTTGGGCAGCGCCGATGCCGGCACCGCCGGCGTCGCCGCTTCCTGTGCGAAAGCGGGCGTGGCGAAGGCGGCGGCGGTCAGGACGGCGGCGAAAATGGCGCGCAAGGGCGTGGCTCCGAGAAAATATTACTCCCCCGTAACGCTATCCCGCCCGCTTCGGTCCGTGCCGACGATCAGAGGAGATAGCGAATCCGCACCTGTTGCATGGTTACATCACCCGCCAGCGGGAATTCCGCCGCGCTGAACTTGGGCGGGCCGAAGCGGATCGCCGGGTTGCGCGAAAAACCGAATCCTTCGCGCGGGATGCCGGCAAAGGTGTCGAGCTTCGCATTGTTGTTCTCGTCATGGATCACCGACACGGCATAGTCGCCGCGCCCCAATCCCGCGATGCGCACCCCGCGCTCATCGGCCGCGAAGGTGCGGGTGACCGCATTGCGATCGTCGGTGCAGCCAGGGAAATTCTTCGGATCGGCGGTCAGGCAGAGGCGGATGACGCCCTTGGTCGAACGCAGGTCGGCGATGCGGACGTCAAGCGTGCCGGTCGGCATGGCCCCGGGCAGCATCGCCAGCGCCAGCGCCGCCAGCGCGATTCGCCCGCCGCGCGACGCGCGCACGTTCCTTTTCGAAATCGCCAAGACCGCCATCGGTGCCGCACACCCGGTCCCAGAAGCGGAAATAGAGCCCGAAATTGCAGCCATAGCGCTCGTGATGCCTCTGATGATGGCTGGCGGTAATCAGCCAGCCGCCCAATCGCCCCGCCCACATGAACCGGGGGAACATTTCCCACCCCATATGGTTCGTGACGCCCATAACCGTCATGATCGTCAGCACCAATGCCAGTGCGCCGATGTGAATCGGAATGACGAACACCAGTAGCGGAATTACCACAGCGCCGGTCAGCGCCTCGATCGGGTGGAATGCCATCGCCGCCCATGCGGTCGGCG
Source organism: Sphingomonas sp. BL-S-05 (assembly GCF_055521695.1). NCBI lineage: Bacteria > Pseudomonadati > Pseudomonadota > Alphaproteobacteria > Sphingomonadales > Sphingomonadaceae > Sphingomonas > Sphingomonas sp. BL-S-05. The sequence continues at coordinate 3,117,718 of NZ_CM145499.1, forward strand.
GTCGGCTGGCATGGTGGACGGCATGGGCGATCCGAAACCATTTCGGCCGGTGCATCCAGCGGTGCGTCCAGTAGAACCACGTATCGTGCGCGAACAGGTACAGCAGCACCGACAGCGGCAGATACCAGAGCGGATAGGCATGGATGTCGCGGTAGATCGCGGTCCATCCGCGATGCTCCCATCCCCATGCGACGATCCCCGCCGGAATGCCATAGATCGCGGCCGACAGCAGCGACCAGCGGATTTCCTTGGCGATCTGCGCGTCCAGCCCGCGATACAGCCCCGGATGGCGGCTGCGCGTCGCAAAGGCGAACCCGGCGGACGCCAGCAGATAGCGGACGCCGACGATCACCGTCATCGCCACGGCGGACAAAAGGATAGCCAGCGGGATCGACATGGATGGCGCTGTAGCGGATTGTGGGGACGGATGACACCCCAACTTCCCCGGCAGAAGGGGCGTCTCAAAATCCTCCCCGGCACGGGGAGGGGGACCATGCGCAGCATGGTGGAGGGGGGTATCCGCATACGAGACCGCTGCGTTGCGCCGCCAACCCCCTCCACCATCGCCTTCGGCGACGGTCCCCCTCCCCGTGCCGGGGAGGATCTGAGGACCGCGGTTGCTACCCGGACGCCCCTCCCCTAGTGCACCCCCATGCCAACCATCCATCACTGCGACCTCGCCATCGTCGGCGGTGGCCTTGCCGGTGCGTTGATCGCGCTGGCGGCGGCAAAGCGGCGGCCCGATGCGCGCATCCGCCTGATCGAGGGGGCGGCGCAGTTCGGCGGCAACCATGTCTGGTCGTTCTTCGGCAGCGACGTGGCGGACGAACATCGGGCGCTGGTCGCCCCGCTCGTCGCCCATGCATGGCGCGGCTATGACATCGCCTTTCCGGCCCATGCCCGGACGCTCGACACCACCTATTACTCGATCACCTCCGAACGACTCGACACGGTCGTCCGCCGGACGCTGTCGCCCGAAACGCTGATGGCCTCCGCGCGCGTGCTCGGCGCCAGCCCGACCGCCGTGGTCCTCGCCGATGGCGACCGGGTCGAGGCGCAGGGCGTGATCGACTGTCGCGGTCCCGGCGACGTGTCGCATCTCGATCTCGGCTGGCAGAAGTTCATGGGGATGGAGCTCAAGACCGCCTATCCCCACGGCGTCGAACGTCCGATCGTAATGGACGGATCGGTCGAACAGCTCGACGGCTATCGCTTCGTCTATACCCTGCCGTTCGACACCTCGACGCTGTTCGTCGAGGACACCTATTATAGCGACACTCCCGATCTCGATACGCAAACGCTCGCCCGGCGCATCTCGGCCTATGCCGCCGCGCAGGGCTGGGACGGCGTCAGCGTCGGCCGCAGCGAGACCGGGGTGCTGCCGGTCGCGATGGGCGGCGATTTCGAGGAATATTGGCGTTCGGGCGGCAATCGCGTGGCGAAGGGCGGGATGCGCGCCGGGCTGTTCCATCCGCTGACCGGCTATTCGCTGCCCGATGCCGTCCGCCTCGCGCATCTGGTCGCCGACAGCGGCGACTGGTCGGGCGGCGCGCTGCACACGCTGACCCATGATTATGCCGCGACATTGTGGCGGCAGCGGCGATTCTACCGGATGCTGGCGACGATGTTGTTCCGCGCGGCCGATCCGGCGGAACGCTACCGGGTGCTCGAACGCTTCTACCGGCTGGACGCGGGACTGGTCGGGCGCTTCTATGCCGGGCGGTCGACGCTGTTCGACAAGATGCGGGTGCTGACAGGCAAACCGCCGGTACCGATCGGACGTGCGGTACAGGCGTTGATGGGGAGACAGGGGTGAAGACGGCAGCCGTTATCGGCGCGGGGTTCGGCGGCCTCGCGCTCGCCATCCGCCTGCAATCCGCCGGGGTCCAGACGACCCTGGTCGAGGGCCGCGACAAGCCGGGTGGCCGCGCCTATTACTGGGAACGCGACGGCTTCGTCTTCGACGCCGGCCCGACCGTCATCACCGCCCCCGAAGCGCTGCAGGAATTGTGGCAGCTCACCGGCCGCGACATGGCCGAGGACGTGACGCTGCAGGCAGTATCGCCCTTCTACCGGCTCAACTGGCCCGACGGCACCAATTTCGACTATACCAACGACGACACGCTGCTGCGCTCGGAAATCGCCAAGCTCGATCCGGGCGACATCGCCGGCTATGCGCGCTTCCTCGAATATTCGGCGGGCGTGTATGAGGAAGGCTATGTGAAGCTCGGCCATGTGCCGTTCCTCGACTTCGCCTCGATGATCAAGGCGGCGCCGGCGCTGGCGAAATATCAGGCATGGCGGTCGGTCTATTCGATCGTGTCGTCGTTCGTGAAGAACGAGAAGCTGCGCCAGGCGCTGTCGTTCCACACCCTGCTGGTCGGCGGCGATCCGATGAAGACCAGCAGCATCTATGCACTGATCCACAAGCTGGAGCGCGACGGCGGCGTGTGGTTCGCGCAAGGCGGCACCAACAAGCTGGTCGCCGGCATGGTCCGCCTGTTCGAAAAGCTGGGCGGCACGCTGATCCTGAACGATCCGGTCAAGAGCATCGACACGCTTGGCGACCGCGCGACCGGCGTCACGACCAAGAGCGGCACGGTGATCGGTGCCGACATGGTCGCGACCAATGCCGATATCGTCCACAGCTATCGCGACCTGCTGTCCGGCTCGCGCAGCGGGCAGCGCCGGGCGCAACGCCTTGAGAAGAAGCGCTTCTCGCCCTCGCTGTTCGTCGTCCATTTCGGCATCAAGGGCACATGGCCGGGCATCCCGCACCACATGATCCTGTTCGGCCCGCGCTATAAGGGGCTGCTCGCCGACATTTACGACCATGGCGTGCTGTCGGAGGATTTCTCGCTCTACCTCCACCACCCGACCGTCACCGACCCGTCGATGGCGCCCGAGGGGCATTCGACCTTCTATGCGCTGTGCCCGGTGCCGCACACCGGCAAATTCCCGGTCGACTGGGACCAGATCGGCCCGATTCTCGAGCGGCGCATCCTCGACGAGGTCGGCCGCCGCCTGATCCCCGACATTCACGACCGGATCGTGACGAAGTTCAGCTATATGCCGAGCGACTTCACCCGCGACCTGAATGCGTATCAGGGCTCGGCCTTCTCGCTCGAGCCGATCCTGACGCAGAGCGCCTATTTCCGCGCGCACAACCGCGACGACGACATCCCGAACCTGTATGTCGTCGGCGCAGGAACGCATCCCGGCGCGGGGATCCCGGGCGTGGTCGGCAGTGCCAAGGCGACGGCGGCACTGATGCTGGGCGGCGAGGACTAAGCCCCACCATCCCCCCCAACCGTTCGGTTCGAGCAGCTTCGAGCTTGTCGAGAAGCGTCCGTCGAGAACGGGGTGCCTCAAACGGGGCGTTCTCGACATTCGCTTCTCGACAGGCTCGAAGCTGCTCGAACCCAATGGAAAGGGACCGGGGCTAGACCTTGCCCCCCACCCCCCGATCGCCTACCGCTCCCCGCCATGCAGCGTCTGGCCATCTATTGCGGGTCCGCGACCCCCGCCGATCCCGTCTATATCGACTCCGCCCGCGCCGTCGGCCGTGCGCTGGCGGAACGCAATATCGGCGTCGTCTATGGCGGCGGCCGCCTCGGGCTGATGGGCGCGGTCGCCGATGGTGCGATCGAGGCGGGCGGCGAGGTGATCGGCGTCATCCCGACCGCGCTGGTCAAGGCGGAGGCCGCGCACAAGGGCCTTACCGAACTCCATGTCGTCGACACGATGCACCAGCGCAAACAGGCGTTCACCGACCTGTCCGACGGCTTCGTCACCATTCCCGGCGGCACCGGCACGATGGACGAATTGTGGGAAGCGATGAGCTGGGCGCAACTCGGCTATCATGCCAAGCCGGTCGGGCTGCTCAACACCGCCGGCTATTACGACCATCTGATCGCCTTCGTCGAAAAGATGGCCGAGGTCGGCTTCATGCGTCCCATGCACCGCGATATTCTGCTGGTCGCCGATACGCTGGGCGACCTGCTCGACAAGATGGCGGCGCATAGGCCGGTGATGCCGATCATCCAGATGAGCAGCAAGGACCTTTGATCCCGCCCCGCGCCGACCTCGTCGCGCATGCACGCGACACGATCGCGCGCGGCTCGAAGAGTTTCGCGGCGGCGAGCAAGCTGTTCGACCCGGTCACCCGCGAACGCGCGTGGCTGCTCTATGCCTGGTGCCGCGCCTGCGACGATCTGGCCGACGGGCAGGACATGGGCCATGGCATGCAGCGGCTCGACGATGCTCCTGCGCGCCTGCTACTGATCCGCGAGCGTACCGCAGCGGCACTGGCCGGGCAGCCGACCGGCGATCCGGCCTTCGACGCGCTGGGCGTCGTCGCGGCCGAGGTCGGCCTGCCGCACCGGCTGGTGTACGACGTCATCGACGGGTTCCAGCTCGACGCCGATGGCTGGCAACCGGTGAGCGAAGCCGATCTCTACCAATATTGCTATCATGTCGCGGGCGCAGTCGGTGGCTTGATGGCGGTGGTGATGGGCGTGCCCGCTGGCGACAAGGATACCCTCGACCGCGCCTGCGATCTCGGCCTCGCCTTCCAGCTTGCCAATATCGCCCGCGACGTGCGCGAGGATGCCGAGGCCGGCCGCTGCTACCTGCCGCGCGACTGGCTGGCCGAACAGCGTATCGACCCGGCCGACCCGATGGCGACGCCCGACCGGGTGGCGATCCTCGCCCGGCGCATGGCGGCGCGCGCCGCGCTCCACGAAGACAGCGCCCGCGTCGGTGCCGCCCGCCTGCCGTGGCGATCGGCCTGGGCGGTGCTCGCCGCCGCCGACATCTATGGCGGCATCGCCCGCAAGGTCGCCGCCGCCGGCCCCGCCGCATGGGACAAGCGTCAAACGACGTCGAAGGCCGAAAAGATCGCCGCCATCGCCCGCGCCTTCATCGCCGCCCGCTGGCGCCCGGCACCGGATGCCCCGCGTGATCCCGTGCTGTGGACGCGCACCGCCTGATCTTACCGTATCCCCGCGCAGGCGGGGATCCAGAGCCACATGCGCAAACCGTTGTTTTGCCGGGCTCTGGCCCCCCGCCTGCGCGGGGGTACGGCTGCGTTCTCTGATAAGATACGGACCTTAGCGGTCGTCTCGCTCAAGTTCGGAATGACCTAGGCTCGCCCGGGGGAATCACTCCTCTTCCTCCTTCACCTTGTCCGTCGCCACCGTGATGTCGCGCCCCAGCAACGCCTGCACGTAAATCCGCTGCACCAGCACGAACACGACGATGGTCAGCGGCGCCGCCAGCAACACGCCGATGAACCCGAACATCAGCCCCATGCCGATGACCGAGAACAACAGCACGGCGGGCGGCACGTCGACCGCATGTTTCTGGACGATGGGTTGCAGGATATTGCCCTGGATTTGCTGGACGATCAGGAACACGCCGATCGTCCACAACGCGGTCGAGGGCGACACGGTAAAGGCCAGCATCACCGCCGGCACCCCGGCGATGATCGGCCCGACATAGGGCACCACGTCCATCAACCCCGCGATCAGCCCCAGCCCGATCGCGGCGGGCACGCCCAGCAGCCACAATCCGGTCCCGGTCAGCACCGCGACGACGATGATCGCCACCGCCTCGCCCTTCATCCAGCCGCGCAGGCCGCCTGCGGCATCGTCCACCGCCTTGCGCGCGACCGGCTCGGCCTTGGGCGGCACCAGCTTCACCAGTCCCCGGCGATACAGTTCGGGATCGGCCGCCAGAAAGATCGCCCCGACCAGCACCAGCACCGCATCCGACAGCCCCGACCCGATCGACAGCACATAGGTCCCCGCCCGCGACATGATCGTCGACAGGTCGCTGCTCCCCTGCGACAACAGGTCGCGCGCCGGCTCGCCCAGCCCCCATGCGTCCAACTGTCGCTGAATCGCCTGCAACGCCGATGGAATCTGCTCGCGGATCGTGTCGAACTGCTGCACCAACTGCGCGCCGAAGCCATAGAAGATGCCGATCACGATCCCCAGCAGCAGGATGATCGACAGTGCCAGCGCCAGTCCGCGCGGCAGGCGGGTCCATTTCTGGATCCGCCGCGCGACCGCGCTGAACAACACCGCGATGACCGTCGCCGCGAACACCAGCAGCACCAGTCGCATCATCGAAATCAGTAGATAGCCGGTGCCGATAATCGCCAGCACCATCACCGTCATCGCCGCGACCCGGCCATAGCTTGGCCCCTGTCGTTCCGTTTCGCCGTCCATCGCCGCTTCCCCTTTGTGCGTGAACGGACCATGGCGCCGCCGCGTTCCGGTTCGGCTCCGTCACGATCATCCGAAAATCGTATCCGAACCAATTGCGCGCCCCGCAGTCGGCCGCTAATGCGACCGCCTATCAATATCAGGGGGACGGTAGTGAAGCGTTGGTGGATGCCCGCGATGGCGGTATTGGTCGCGAGCCAGGCGGCGGCGCAGGACCGTTCGTCGAACGACGACGCCGACATCATCGTCGAAGGGCGCGCCCGGCAACTCTATCGCACCACGGTCACCACCATCGGCAAATCGGCGCAGGACCCGCTCGACATCCCGCAGGCGTTGCAGGTCATCAACAGCGACCTGTTCACCGATCAGGGCGCGCGCGACGCGACCGATCTCTATCGCAACATCTCGGGCGTCAGCGCCTATAGCTATGCCGGCGTCACCTTTCGCGGCTTTCGGCAGGACGAATCCTTCTACGACGGGATGCGCGGCAATCCGTTCGTCGGCTTCACCGTGCCGCAATTGTTCAACATCGACCGGGTCGAGGTGCTGAAAGGTCCGGCGGGGCTGTTCTTCGGACCCGGCGCGCCGGGCGGGATCATCAACTATGTGTCGAAGACCCCGTCCGATCGCGCCAGCCTGCGCACCGTGGTCACCGCCGGCAATTACGACCGGTTCGGCATCTCGGCAGAGGCGACGAACCGGATCGATGCCGATGGCGTCGTCTCCTATCGTATCGGCGGCTTCACCGAATCGATGCGGCCCTATCGTTTCAACACGCTGCACAAGGCGCTGATCGGCGATGCCGGCCTGTCGATCCGCACCAATCCCGGCGGGCTGCTGACGCTGCAGGTCACGACCTACGACAATTATCTGCGCGCCAACCGGCTGCGCGGGGTGCTGGTCGACGACGATGGGCGCTTTCGCACGTCGATCGACTGGAACGCCAATGAGCGGAGCGACTATCTCCACCTGACCTCGACCGCATGGGCCGCGCGCTATGCGACCGCCATCGGTGAAGCGGTGACGTTCGATGTTGGCGCGCGCTATTTCCGATCGACCGAACGGCAGAAATATCACGAACCGCGTGGGACAAGCCCGACCAACCCCGACCTCGTCCTGCGCGAATTCCGCGATCAGGTCCGCCCCGTCGACGGTCTGTCGTTCATGGCCAACGCCACCGCGCGCACGACATTGTTCGGCCTGTCGCATCGGTTGCAGGTCGGCAGCGACTGGTATCGCGAAGCGAATGGCCTCGAATCGCGCATCCTGCGGGCCGGCGTGGCACCGCTCAGCCTGTCCAATCCGGTCTATGGCCGTTCCGACGGTGACGCGCTGCGCGCGATGACGCTGCGCTTCACCGTCACCGACACCGATGCGCGCCGCTTCGGCATCTATGCGCAGGATCAGATCGACCTGACCGATCGGCTGCTGCTGGTCGCGGGCGTCCGCTATGACCGGTTCGAGGATCGTACCCGCGTCGCCACCGCCGGGCGGGTGACGACCAATGCGCGCTATGCCGATAACGACGTCACCTTCCGCACCGGCGCGATCTACAAGCCGCAGGACGATCTGTCGCTATATGTCAGCTGGTCGCAGGGCTTCGATCCGCAGGCTCCGGCCAGCCAGCTCCCCGCCGCCGGCGGCCCCTTCGCGCCGATCACCGGCAACCAGATCGAAACCGGCGCCAAATCGCGCCTGTTCGACGGTCGGCTACAGGCCAATGCCGCGCTGTATCGCATCGTCCGCCGCAATCTGTTGCAGGTCGACCCCTCGCTGCCCCCGGTCGGCGGCGTCGACCAGCTTCGCCCGATCGGGGAGGTGACCAGCAAGGGATTCGAACTCGACCTCGCCACCGATCTGACGCCGAACTGGGTGCTGCTTGCCAATTACGGCTATAACGACACCCGCGTCACCGGCAGCGTCGCCGGACAGGCGCTGACCGATGCGGTCGGCAGCCGTTTTCCCAACGCGCCCGCGCACAAGCTGGGCTTCTGGACCCGCTATCAGGTCGCGCCGATCAGGACCGCCTTCGCCTTTGGCGGCGAGCATGTCTCACGCCGGATCAGCCGCTCGGGCCAGCCGGTGCTGCCCTATACCGTCTTCGATGCGTCGATCACCCACCAGCTCGGCTTTGCCGAACTGATGCTGCGCGTCGATAACATCTTCGACAAAGTCTATGCCGCCTCGGGCTTTACCGCGATGAGCGGCCATTTTCCCGGCGACCCCCGCACCGTCTTCGCCGAACTACGGACGCGGTTCTGAGCTTCGGCCTGCAAACCCGCTTTCAGTGCGTATCGAGAACATGACGATGCAAGACTAACCCGTTCGTCCTGAGTAGCCATTGAGCCTGTCGAAATGGCGTATCGAAGGGCCGTCGCGAGCAGGTGCTTCGATACGGGTCTTCGACAAGCTCAGCCCCTACTCAGCACGAACGGTTCTTGCTTTCGTCATTGAGCTTTAATCGTCCGCCCACGCATCGATCGCCGCCCAGCCGGCGATGCCCGGCAATGTCCGTGCGCGCCGCTCGGTCATCCCGCCCAGCGCGATGACCGGCAGGCGCGCGCCGCGGATCAGTTGCGCGAAGCGGATGCGGCCAAGCGGCCTCGCGCCCGGATGTGAGCGGGTGGCGAAGACGGGGGAGACGAAGGTTGCATCGACCCCCGCGCGCTCGGCGGCGATGCGTTCGCGCACCGAATGCACCGGCCGCGTCGCCAACCCCCTGCTCTTGCGCGCCTTTTTCCCATGCACACCGTCCGCACCCGGCAGAAACGGTCCAGCGATCAGCAGCGTTATCCGCCGCGCCCGTGCGATCCGCCGCACCTGCGCAAACATCCGCCGTCTTTTCCCTTCTGGCGTAGCATATTGGCGGAAGACGACACCGCTCCCACGTGGCAACTTCGCCACCTTCGCCGCCAGCTCGTCGCCCAGCCGCTCGTCGGTCATCATCCAGCGGCGCGGCAAAGGGTGGCGGCGATCCATGACCCCCTTTATAGCGCGCCCGATGACCAACGCCGCAACCTCGCTTGGCCGCATTCGCGACCGGATCGCCCATGCCGAATCGATCGCGCGCCGGGACGCAGGCGCGACGACGCTGATCGCGGTCAGCAAGACCCATGACGCCGCCGCCATCCAGCCGCTGATCGACGCCGGACAGCGCGTGTTCGGCGAAAACCGGGTGCAGGAGGCGCAGGCGAAATGGCCGGCGTTGCAGGTGCTTACCCCCGGGATCGAACTGCATCTGGTCGGGCAGCTGCAATCGAACAAGGCCGAGGACGCGGTCCGCCTGTTCGACGCGATCCACTCGGTCGACCGCCCGTCGCTGGTCGCCGCGCTTGCCAGGGCGATCGACAAGGTCGGTCGCGCGCCTGCCTGTTTCGTCCAGGTCGATATCGGCGACGAACCGCAAAAGGGCGGCTGCGCGCTGTCCGACCTGCCCGCGCTGCTGGCCGAGGCACAGGCGGCGGGGCTGCCGGTCGCCGGGCTGATGTGTGTGCCGCCTGCCGGGCTCGACGCCGCGCCCTATTTCGCGCTGACCGCCAAACTGGCCCGCGACAATGGCTTGGCCGGGCTCAGCATGGGCATGTCCGACGATTTCGAAACCGCCGTCACGCTCGGCGCCACCCATGTCCGCGTCGGTTCGGCCCTGTTCGGGCCGCGCGGCTGATCCTTTCCCGGAGCTTCTGATGACCCGTCCGCAAGCCCTGCTCTTCGATTTCGACGGCGTGCTGCTCGAAAGCGAATATGCCGGCAACCGCCAGATCGCCGAGTTTCTGACCCAGGCCGGCCACCCGACCAGCGCCGCCGATTCGATGGCCAATTTCATGGGCCTGTCGGGCGCGCACTTTACCAGCGCGATCGAACGCTGGGTCGGCGGACCGATCCCCGCCGGCTTCTTCGAAGCCCGCGCGGTCGAGGATGCACGCGTGCTGGAGGAAGGCGTCGAGGCGGTGGCCGGCGCGATCGCCTTCGTCCGCTCGCTTCCCGCCGACCTGCCGCGAGCGATCGTGTCGTCGAGCACGACCCATTGGATTTCCACGCATTTGCGCCATCTTGGCATCGCCGACGCGTTCGGCGATCACATCTATAGCGGCAAGGAGCATGTCGCGAACGGCAAGCCCGCGCCCGACCTCTATCTCTACGGCGCGCAGCAACTGGGCGTGCCGATCGAGCAATGCGCGATCCTCGAGGACTCACCGGTCGGCGTCACCGGCGCGGTCGCATCGGGCGCGCGCGTCATCGGCCTGTGCGCGGGCACGCATTGCGGTGTCGGCCATGACGCCCGCCTGCGCGAACTGGGCGTGACCGAGATCGCGCACGGCTTCGACGAAGTGGCAAGGTTGCTCGGACTGGCACCCGCGACGGTCTGATTTTTTCGGATTCACGCGAAGGCGCGAAGAAAATATTGGGTTTCGCGCAAAGGCGCAAAGGACGCAGAGGATGGTTGTGCAGTAATTGGCGCGTCCGATCGGCAGACCTATGCTTCGTTTCCGATCAAAGAGTAGATAGCTGACGCGGATCAGACCACGACATAGGCAACCTCTTCGCGTCCTTTGCGCCTTTGCGCGAACCATCATCCTGATGGCCCGCCCGAACGCGGAACGAAGCGTTACTCGCCCTTCTTCGCCGCCTGTTCCGCCGCCGCCGGATCGACCGACGGCGCACCCGAAGCGGGCGTGGCCGCATTCACGATATCGGCAGTATTGGCGGTCGCGCCTTCCTCGACATTCTTCACGCCTTCGTCGGCCGGCGCGGCCCCGGCGGCCGGTGCGGCGGGCAGCGGCAGGTTCGAACCCTGCGAATTGAGATAGGCGATGACATTCGCCCGGTCCTCGGCACTGCCCAGACCGGCAAAGGTCATCTTGGTGCCCGGCGCATATTTACGCGGCGAAGTCAGCCACGCATTCATCGCGTCGAAATCCCAATTGCCCGGAATACCGGTCAGCGCGCTCGAATAGGCGAAGCCCGGCAGATGCCCATGCTTCTTGCCGATCACGCCCCACAGGTTCGGGCCGATGCCATTGGCCCCGCCCTGGTTGACGGTATGGCACGCCGCGCATTTCTTGAACACTTCCGCGCCCTTGGCGACGTCGGCGGTCGCCAGCAGCGTCGCGATCGGCACCGCCGCCGCAGCGCCCCCGCCGCCTGCCTCGGCTGCGCCCTCCACCGGATAGCCGGGCTTTTCCGGCGGGCCGGAATGGAAGATCATGCCACTGGCAATGGACAGTCCGAGGGCCGCGGCACATCCGGCCAATACCCAACCCGCGATCGTGTTCGTCCGGTCGTCCATGCGCTGAGCCGTCTCGCCTAAGATGGTTTTGTTTGGGGCCATGCTTAGAGGCGGCATCTCGTACTGGCAAGACAGGCTTGCCGCTTGCGCGCTTGACCGATAATCGCCGCGACCCATGCACAAATATGCCGCACCGGCCCGCCCCCTCGTCGCGCAGATGACCGAAGCCGCCGCCCGCGAACCGCATCGCGCGGTGGCGTTTCAGGGCGCGCCCGGCGCCAATTCGCACGTCGCGCTGGGGCAGGCGTTCCCCGACGCGCTGCCCTTGCCCTGTTTCGGCTTCGCCGATGCGATCGATGCGGTGCGCTCGGGCAAGGCCGATTGCGCGATCATTCCGATCGAAAACTCGCTGCACGGCCGCGTCGCCGACATGCATTTCCTGCTGCCCGAATCGGGGCTGGTCATCACCGGCGAACATTTCCTGCCGATCCGCCACGCGCTACTGGGGCTCGGCCCGGTCGAGGCGGTGAAACAGGCGATGAGCCATGAACAGGCGCTCGGCCAGTGCCGCCACTGGTTGAGCGCGCGCGGGATCGAGCCGGTGGCGCATCCCGACACGGCCGGCGCGGCAGCCTCCGCCGCGGCGATGGCCGACCCCGGCGTCGCCGCGCTCGCCCCGCCCGCCGCCGCCGCGCTATATGGCCTGAAGATACTGGCCGACGACATCGCCGACGCCGATCACAACACGACCCGCTTCGTCGTCCTCGCCCGCGCCCCGCTCGCCGAACTGCCCGCCGGGCCGTGCATGACGACCCTGGTGTTCGAGGTGAAGAACGTGCCCGCCGCGCTGTACAAGGCGATGGGGGGGTTCGCGACCAACGGCGTCAACATGACCAAGCTGGAAAGCTATCAGCGCGGCGGCACCTTCGCCGCGACCGAATTCTTCTGCGATATCGAAGGGCGCCCCGGCGAACCGCATGTCGACCGCGCGCTGGAGGAACTACGCTTTCATACGAAGAGCATGCGGCTGCTGGGCAGCTATGGGCGGGCACGCGAGCGGGGGTAGGCCGTCACCCCACCCAAACCGCCAGCAAACTATGCGCGATCGCATAGGCCGGCGGCGCCACGAACCGCCCGTTCTCCCCTGACAGCGCCGCGCGAACCTCGTCGCGCGTCGCCCAGAACGCGTCCTCCAGCTCGGCCGTGTCGATCCGCAACTGGTCATCCTCGGCAACCGCGACGCACCCGATCATCAGCTGCGACGGAAACGGCCAGGGCTGGCTGGCGACATAGCGCACCGCGCCCACCCGTACGCCCGCTTCCTCGAACACCTCGCGCCTGACCGCTTCCTCGATCGATTCACCGACCTCGACGAAGCCGGCGAGCGTCGAATAGCGCCCCGGCGGCCAGCTCGGCTGCCGGCCGAGCAGCACCCGGTCGCCCTGTTCGACCGCCATGATGACCACCGGATCGGTCCGCGGAAAATGCTGCGCGGTGCAATTGCCGCACGCCCGCGCCCAGCCGGCGCGCGACACCGACGTCGCCTGCCCGCAATTGGCGCAGAAGCCATGCCGGACATGCCAGTCGATCAGGCTGCGGGCGATGCCATACAGCGCCGCCTCTGCCGCCGGCATCGCGGCCAGCGCGGTCATCAGCGTCGGCGATCGCATGGCAGGCGCGGTCGCGACGCCGTCGCCGATCGCGAACAGCGGCGCTCCGCCCAGATTGCCGAGCAACAGCGCGTCGCCGCGCGTCGGGTCCATCGGCACCAGCGTCAGCCGATCGTCCGCGACCGGCGGTTCGAGGCCGTTGAGCACCAGCAAACGCGCGCCCGGATGCGCCAGCGCCCGTGCGAAGGCGGCCGGATCGTCGCGTTCATGGTCGACCCGTTCCAGCGTCGCCCCGGTAAAGCCGATCATCGCGCCGCCATCAGGTCGCTCGCCAACGCCTTGACCAGATCGTCGCGCAACGGAAAGCGATCGGCCGGGAAATAATTGACCATTACGGTACCTCGCACCTGCCGCACCGGATCGACGAACGCGACGGTCCCCGCCGCGCCGCCCCAGCCATAAGTGCCCTTGCCCGGCCGCCCCGGCAGCGTTTCGAGATAGACCGAACCACCGGCACCAAAGCCCATTTGCGGCCCCGCCTGTCCGCCGGTCGCCCCGTCGACGCCGCCGAAGGTGACGCCGGCGGGCAGCAGGTTCGACATGGCGAGCGCCACCGTCTCCGCCTTCATCACCCGCTTGCCGTCCAGCGTCCCGCCATTCTGCAACATGTGCAGGAACCGGTCGTAATCCCGGGCCGACATGGCAAGGCCCGCGCCGCCATACGGAAAGCTCGGCCGCTGCAACCATACCGACGTCGCCGCCGGATCGAGCGGCAACAGCGTATCACCTGCCCAGGCATAGTTGCTCGCCAGCCGTGCCTTCTCCCGCTCGGGCACCTGCCAATAGGTCGAGGTCATGCCGAGCGGGCCGAACATCCGCGTCTGCAGGAACTGCTCGAACGACATGCCGCTCGCTACCTCGATGACCCGCCCCAGCACGTCGAGCCCGATTGAATAGCTCCACTTCGTCCCCGGTTCGGCGATCAGCGGCAACGACGCGACGCGATCGGCGAACTCCGCCAGCGATTTGGGCCGGACCGGCGCCATCGCCGCCTCGGCCTGCGCATTCACCGCGGCGGGGATGATGCCCAGCCGCTCATATTCCTTGAGCAACGGCCCCTTGGTCACGATGGTATAGCCGAGCCCGGCGGTGTGGGTCAGCAGGTTGCGGACCGTGATCGGCTTCGTCGCCGGGCGGCTGGCGAGGCTGTTGTCGGGATCGGTCAACACCTTCATCGACTTGAACGCGGGGATGAAGTCGCTGATCGGCTGGTCGAGCTTCAGCTTGCCGTCCTCGACCAGCATCATCGCCGCCATGCCGGTGATCGGCTTGGTCATCGAATAGACGCGCCACAGCGTGTCGATAGTCGCGGCAGGCGCGCCGGCCTCTACGGCGGTGCGTCCGGCGGCATGGGCGCTGGTCCAGTTCGGACCGCCGACGACCACGACCATGCCCGGTACCTTGTTGACCGCGACATAGCGCCGGACCATCGCCTCGGTCGCGGGCAGCGTCCGGGCGGCGGGGGCGGCCGGCGGTCGCGGCGGCGCGGCCTGTGCGAACGCCGCTACCGGTTGCGCCAACAGCACCGCCAGCGCCATCGATCCGTGCGCCCATCGTCCGATCGTCATCGCATTCCCTCCACCACCGCGATCGCCCGCGCGAACAGCGTCGGCAGCCCGGCATCGGCGATCTTCGCTACCGGCCACCATTCGCCCTGCGCGACGTCGTCGCCTGCATCCGCCACCATGACGGTGCAGGCAAGATCGAAATGGGTAAAGCCATGGCGGACCAGTCCGATCGCACGCCAGTCGGCGGAAAACGGCGCGCCCTCGGTCCCCGGATCGCTATCGGCCCAGGGGCCGGTCGGCAGCGCGCGCATGCCGCCCAACAGCCCCTTGTCGGGCCGGCGGACCAGCAGCACCCGTCCGTCGCGCTCCGCCCAGAACAGCGTGCCATGGCGTTGCGGCTTGGCCTTCTTCACCGCCTTGACCGGAAAGGCTTCGGGCGTTCCGGCGTGGTAGGCGGCGCAATCGTCGCGCAAGGGACATAGCAGGCAGCGCGGGTTGCGGACCGTGCAGACCATCGACCCCAGATCCATCATCGCCTGCGCGAAATCGCCCGCCCGGTCGTCGGGGGTGATCGTGTCGGTCGCGGCGCGGATCGCCGCACGGGCGGCAGGTAGCGGTTCGGCAATCGCGAACAGCCGCGACACGACGCGCTCGACATTGGCATCGACCACCACTGCGCGCCGCCCGAAAGCGATCGCGGCGATCGCGGCGGCGGTATAGTCGCCGATCCCCGGTAAGGCGCGCAGCCCCGCCTCGCTGTCGGGCAGCGCCCCCAGCGCCGCGACCGCCCGCGCACAGGCCAGCAGGTTGCGTGCCCGCGCATAATAGCCGAGCCCCGCCCATGCCGCCATGACATCGGCATCGTCCGCCGCCGCCAGCGCCGCGAACGATGGCCAGCGCGCGGTCCATGCTTCGAAATAGGGCCGCACGCTCGCTACCTGCGTCTGTTGCAGCATCACTTCCGACAGCCACACCCGATAGGGGTCGGGCGGCGGGGTGCCGGGCGGGCTGCGCCACGGCAGGCTGCGATGATGGCGATCATACCAGTCGAGCAATCGTTCGGCGACAGAGAGATGCTTGGCGTCCACACCGGCTCTATGGCATGGGGTGGCGACAATGACGACGCGTCCCCGCCCCCATGCGACGATTCCCGAACCCCGCCGCCGTGGGGGAGCGCGCGCCGTGGCCGAATTGCTGCCCGAAATCGGCGGTGCGGCCTTCCGCAAATTCGGTTTCGTCCAGTCGGCGGTGGTCAGCCGCTGGGGCGAGATCGTCGGCGAGCGCTTCGCCCGCGTATCCGCCCCCGAATCGATTCGCTTTCCGCCGGGCAAGCGTGCCGACGGTACGCTGACCCTGATCGTATCGGGCGCACATGGTACGATGATGCAGCATATCGCGCCCGAGATCGTCGAGCGGGTCAACCGCTTCTTCGGCTATCCGGCGGTCGCCCGGCTGCAGTTCCGCCATGGCGAGGTCCGCGCGCGCCGTGCGGTGCCGGTGCGGCGCGATCCGCCGCCGATCCCGGCCGATATGGGCGAATCGATCCGCGACATCGCCGATCCCGAGCTGCGCGAAGTGCTCGCCGCGCTCGCCGGTGCCGTCGCCGCCCCGCCGCCGCCCGCTATCCCAATCCTCGGCAAGGTCCGCTGATGCGTATCCTCCTCCTCGTCTGTTCGTTCCTGCTCGCGCTGTTCGGCCTGCCGCCCGCCAAGGCGCAGGCGCCCGCGCGCGCCACTGCCAGCCGCGACTGGTCGACCAATGTCGTGATGCTGCCGACCGGCGGTATCGTTGTCGGCAACCCGATGGCCCGCGTCCAGCTGGTCGAATGGGCCAGCTATACCTGCCCGCACTGCGCCGCCTTCGCCAAGGAGGCGAAGGCCGATCTGCCGGCGATGCTGAAATCGGGCCGGGTGCGGGTCGAGTATCGCACGCTGCCGCGCGACGCGCTCGACCTTGCCGCCGCGATCCTCGTGCGCTGTGGCGGATCGAACCGCTTCCTCGCCGCGCACGACGCGATCATGGCGCAGCAGAAGGAGATGCTCGACAAGGCCGATGCCTTTGCGCAGACGCCCGCCGCGCAGACCCGGACCGCGACGATCGCGATCCGCCTGCAGCAACTGGCCGACGCCACCGGCTTGCGCGCGCTGATGCGTGGCCACGGCCTCGCCGATGCGCAGATCACCGCCTGCCTGAACGACGAAGCGGCGCAGAAGCGCGTCATCGCCATCGCCGAAGCGGCACAGGCGGCGAATGTCGCCGGCACCCCCAGCTTCGAGATCAACGGGCAGAAGGCCGACGTCCATGACTGGGCGACGCTCAAGCCGCTGCTGCTCGCCGCCAAATAACCCCTATCGCCAAGAGAGTATCGCCCATGCGTTTCGCACTTCCCCTGATCGCGCTCGCTTCGCTGTCGGCCTGTGGCGGCGGCGGTGACGCCGGCGGCAATGGCAGCGCCGCCGCACCGGTCGCCAATGTCGCCGCGCCTGCCGGGCAGAAATGGACCGACATGGTCGCGGTCACGCCCGAGGGCGGCTATCGCATCGGCAACCCCGATGCGGCGGTGAAGCTGGTCGAATATGGCTCGCGCACCTGCCCGACCTGCGGCGCGTTCGGCCGTGAGGGCAACGAACCGCTCATCAACAACTATGTCTCGACCGGCAAGGTGAGCTTCGAATTCCGCGACTTCGCGATCCATGGCGCACCCGACCTCGCCGCAGCCGTCCTCGGCCGGTGCAACGGCACCGCCACCTTCTTCCCGCTGCTCGAGGCGATGTATCAGGACCAGGCCGCGACGCTCGACCGGATGCAGGCGATCCCACAGGCCGAACAGGCCCGGCTCCAGTCGATCCCGCCGTTGCAGGCGGTCTCGGCCTGGGCCGATGCGGCGGGCTATGTCGATTTCGTCAAGCAGCGCGGCGTGCCCGAGGCGAAGGCGCGCCAGTGCCTTGCCGACCAGAATCTGCTGCAACAGGTGGTCAAGATCACCGAAGAGGGCGGCGCGGTCGTCACCGGCACCCCGACCTTCCTGATCAACGGCGAGAAGGCCGAGAATGCGCTGTCGTGGCCGCAGGTCGAAGCGGCGCTGAAGGCGGCCGGCGCCTGACATCATGGCCGCGCCGGATGACGCGGCCATTCCTTCCGCGCCGGGGCTGACGCTCCGGCGGCTGCGGTTGAGCGGGTTCAAGAGCTTCGTCGACCCCGCCGATCTGGTGATCGAGGCGGGGCTGACCGGCGTCGTCGGCCCCAATGGCTGCGGCAAGTCGAACCTGCTCGAAGCGTTGCGCTGGACCATGGGCGAGAACAGCGCGAAGTCGCTGCGCGGCGCGGGGATGAACGACGTCATCTTCGCCGGCACCGCGACGCGACCGCAGCGCGATTTCGCCGAGGTCGCGATCCTCGCCGAAGACGCGGCGGGCGACGAGGTCGAGATCGTCCGCCGCATCGAGCGCGGTGCCGGTTCGGCCTATCGCATCAACGGTCGCGACGTCCGTGCCAAGGACGTGTCGCTGCTGTTCGCCGATGCCGCGACCGGCGCGCATTCGCCCGCGCTGGTCAGCCAGAACCGGATCGGCGCGGTCATCGCCGCGCGCCCCGCCGAACGCCGCGCGATGCTGGAGGAAGCCGCCGGCATCGCCGGGCTGCACGTCCGTCGCAAGGATGCCGAGGGCAAGCTGCGCGCTACCGAGGCCAATCTCGAACGCTTGGGCGAGATGGCGCAGGAACAGGATGCGCGCGCCGCGACGCTCCGGCGGCAGGCGCGCGTGGCGGCACGGTATCGCGAACTGACCGATGCGATCCGGGTGGCGGAGGCGCGGGCAATCTATGCCCGCTGGCGCGACACCGTCGCCGCGGCCGAAGCCGCCACTACCGAAGCCAAGACCGCCGAGGCGCTGGTCGCCAGCCATGCCGGGATGCAGGGCCGGACCGCCGGCGACCTGTCGGCGGCGACCCAGGCGCTGGCGACGGCCCGCGCCGATGCCGAACGCCTGCGCCAGCAGTTGAGCGACGTCGGCCATGCCCGCGAACGGGTACAGGCGCAGGCCAATGCCGCGACGCGGCGGCTGGCCGACCTGACCGCACAGACCACGCGCCTGACCGAAGATCGCGCGCGCGAAACGGCACTCGCCGGCGATGCCGAAACCGCGCTCGCCCGGCTCGACGCCGAACGCGCGCAACTTGCCGCCGCGCTGGCCGACGCCACGGCGCGCCTGCCGCTGCTCGATGCGGCACTGGACGCGGCGACCCGTGCGGCCGCCCTTGCCGACGCCGCCCATGCCGAGGCGTTGGCCGCACAGGCCGCCGAACTGGCCGAAGCGCGCGTCGCCACCGCCGCCCACGATGCCGCCCGCGCGCGACTCGACCGGGCCCGGCGTGAAGAGGCCCGGCTGCTCGCCGAGCAATCTACCCTGTCTGCGGTCGCCCCGTTGCTCGCCGAACGTACCGCCGCCGCCGAACGGCGCGCGGCGGCGCTGAACGATGCCGACACCGCCCGCGCGGCGATTACCGCTGCCGAAGCCGCCGACCGTTCCGCCCAGGAAGCGCGCGGCCGCGCCCAGTCCGACCGCGCCGCCGCCGCCGCCGAACTCGCCGCGATCGACAGCGAGATCGCCGCGCTCGACCGCGCGCTGCGGCGGACCGGGCGGGCGCGAATCATCGATTCGGTCGTGGTCGAACCGGGGTTCGAAGCCGCGCTGGCGGCGGCACTTGGCGACGACCTCGATGCCGGCAGCGATCCCGCCGACGATCGCCATTGGCACGACGACGCGATTGCCGGCGAACAGCCGGCGGTACCGGTCGGCATCGGCCGCCTGTCTGCGCATGTCACCGCACCGCTGCTCGCCCGGCGACTGGCGCAGATCCTGGTCGTCGAGCGGGACGACGGCACGCCATTGGCGGTCGGACAGCGGCTGGTTACGCTCGACGGTGCGCTGCGCCGCTGGGACGGGCTGCGCAGCCGCGCCGGATCGGGAGCGGCGGCGGCCGAGCGCCTCGCCCGAACCAATCGCCTGCGTACGCTGCGGGAGAGCCGCCCGGCACTGGCCGATCGACGTGCCGTTGCCGACACCGCATTGTCCGCCGCCGATACCGCCATCGCCGAAGCGCGGTCGACATTGACCACCGCGCGGCGCACGCTCGACAGCGCCGAGACCACCGCCCGCGAGGCCGCCCGTGCCGAAGACCGCGCCGTCGCCGCGATCGAACGCGCACAGGCGCGCGCCGACGACGTCGCGGCAAGACTGGAGCGTCTGCGCGGCGAACTGGCCGAAGCGGCCGCCGATACCGATCGCGCCGCCGACGCCGTCCGCGCGTTACCCGACCGCACGCTGGCCGGTGCCCGCGTCGCCGCCTTGCTGGCGCAAGCCAATGCCGCCCGTTCCGGTGTCGCCGACGCCCATGCCGCCCGGTCGACGCTGGATACGGCACTGGCCCGGGATCGGGCGCGGGCCGTCACGGCAGAGGCCGAAATCGCATCGTGGCACGCCCGCGCGACGGACGCCGCCGGACGGATTGCCGACATCGACGAACGCATGGCGACCATCGCCGCCGATTGGAACGCGTTGCAGGATCGTCCGGCCGCGCTTGCCGCCCAACTCGCGCGGATCGAGCAGGACTTCACCCGGTTGCGCACCGCAGCGGCGGAGGCCGCAACCGGCGAACAGGCCGCCGATGCCCGGCTGCGCGCCGCCGAACGCGCCGCCGGCGAAATCGCCGAAGCGATCGCCGCCGCCCGCGAAACCCGCGCTGGTGCTGCGGCGCGTGCCGAGGGGCATGAGCAGCGCCGCCTCGAACTCGGCCGCCTGTCGGGGGAGCGCTTCCAATGTCCGCCGCCGCTGCTGCCGCGCATCGGCTTCGTCGCGGCGGAGGTCGGCGACGCCGCGGCCGAGACGGCGGCGCATGACGGTTTGCTCGCGACCCGCGACCGGATCGGCCCGGTCAATCTGATCGCCGAGACCGAACTCGCCGAACTGGAAGCGGCGCAGGGCGAAACGGCGGCCGAGCGTGCCGACCTTGCCGAAGCGGTGCAGCGGCTGCGCGGTTCGATCGGGACGCTGAACCGCGAGGGTCGCCAGCGGCTGCTCGCGGCGTTCGAGGCGGTCGACGCGCATTTCCGCCGCCTGTTCGGGGCGTTGTTCGACGGCGGGCAGGCGCAACTCGAGCTGGTCGACTCGGACGATCCGCTGGAGGCGGGCCTCGAAATCCTTGCCCAGCCGCCGGGCAAGCGCCTCCAGTCGCTGACCTTGCTGTCGGGCGGCGAACAGGCGCTGACCGCGGTCGCGCTGATCTTCGCGCTGTTCCTGACCAATCCCGCGCCGATCTGCGTCCTCGACGAGGTCGACGCGCCATTGGACGACGCCAATATCGACCGCTTCTGCGACCTGCTCGACCGGATGGCCGCCGACACCGACACCCGCTACCTGATCGTCACCCACAATGCCGCGACGATGAGCCGCATGCACCGGCTGTTCGGCGTGACGATGATCGAACGCGGCGTCAGCCGGCTGGTATCGGTCGACCTGGGCGGCGCGACCAGTTTGCTGGCGGCGGAGTAAGGACCACCCCCTTTTTCCTACCCAACCCCGTTCGGTTCGAGCAGCTTCGAGCGAAGTCGAAAAGCGTCGGTCGAGAACCCGCCCGCTTGGGGCACCACCTTCTCGACTTCGGTTCTCGACAAGCTCGAACCTCCGCTCGAAGCGAACGGTGGTGGAGGGAAGGAAAGACATCCGCCCGCGCATCCTTGCACCCCGGCCCTGCCTCGCCTAGTCGCGCGCCAATACCTATCGCGATCCTCAAGGAGCCTGTCCATGGCCGAGTCCATCAACCGCGTCGTCCTCGCCTATTCGGGCGGCCTCGACACCAGTGTCATCCTGAAATGGCTGCAGCAGGAATATCAGTGCGAGGTGGTGACCTTCACCGCCGATCTCGGCCAGGGCGAGGAGCTGGAGCCGGCGCGCAAGAAGGCCGAGCTGATGGGCATCAAGCCCGAGCATATCTTCATCGACGACCTGCGCGAGGAATTCGTTCGCGACTTCGTGTTCCCGATGATGCGCTCGAATGCCTTGTACGAAGGGCTGTACCTGCTCGGCACCTCGATCGCGCGCCCGCTGATCGCCAAGCGCCAGATCGAGATCGCGCGTCAGGTCAATGCCGACGCGGTCAGCCACGGCGCCACCGGCAAGGGCAACGACCAGGTCCGCTTCGAACTCGGCTATTACGCGCTCCAGCCCGATATCAAGGTCATTGCGCCCTGGCGCGAATGGGACCTGACGAGCCGCACCGCGCTGATCGCCTTTGCCGAACAGCACCAGATTCCGGTGCCCAAGGACAAGCGCGGCGAATCGCCCTTCTCGACCGATGCGAACCTGCTGCACACCTCGTCCGAGGGGAAGGTGCTGGAGGATCCGTGGGACGAGGTGCCGGATTACGTCTTCTCGCGCACCGTCAATCCCGAGGACGCGCCCGACACGCCGCAGGTCATCACCGTCGCCTTCGAACGCGGCGATGCGGTGGCGGTCGATGGTGAGGGCATGTCGCCCGCGACCTTGCTCGCGAAGCTGAACGAGCTGGGCCGCGCGCATGGCATCGGCCGGCTCGACCTGGTCGAGAACCGCTTCGTCGGCATGAAGTCGCGCGGCATGTACGAAACGCCGGGCGGCACGATCCTGCACGCCGCGCACCGCGCGATCGAACAGATCACGCTCGACCGCGGTGCCGCGCACCTCAAGGACGAACTCGCCCCGCGCTATGCCGAGCTGGTCTATAACGGCTTCTGGTTCTCGCCGGAGCGCGAGATGCTGCAGGCCGCGATCGACCATAGCCAGCACAAGGTGTCGGGCGAAGTCCGCCTGAAGCTGTACAAGGGCGGCGTCCATGTCATCGGGCGTCGTTCGCCCAATTCGCTCTACAGCGAAAAGGTCGTGACGTTCGAGGATGATCAGGGCGCCTATGACCAGCGCGACGCAGCGGGCTTCATCAAGCTGAACGCGCTGCGCCTGCGCCTGCTGGGCCGGCGCGACCGGTAAGGCGCTAACGCGCGCTTAACCATGCCGGGATAGGCAGGGGCGATGCCAGCCCCTGCCGCACCGGCCGCGCGCACTGCTTTGCTCGCGCTCAGCCTCGCTTCGGGGATGGGCGCGGCATGGACCATGGTCCGGTGGCGCGACCTGCTGGCGCGCAACCTGCCCGACCCCGACGATCTGCTGCGGCTGCAACAGATTGACGACTGGCTGGCCGGACAGGCTTTCGGGGACCTGACCCAGCACCGCATCGGGCTTCATGGCGTGGCGATGCACTGGTCGCGGCTTCCCGATCTGATCCCCGCCGCGCTGCTCCGCGCGCTGCGTCCGCTGATCGGCGGTCCGCCCGCCGAACTGGCGATGCTGATACTGTGGCCGACGCTGCTGTTCGCGGCATTGCTGTGGGTTGCGGCATTGCTGGGGCGGCGCATCGGGGTTCGCCCGATCGAAACGATGCTGGTGGCGCTGCTCGCCTATCCGCTGACGCCATTGTTCGCGCCGGGGCGGATCGACCATCATGGGTTGCAGATGGTGCTGCTGCTCGCCGGACTGCTGGCGCTTGGCGGCCGTGCGACGCTGTTTGCCGGCATCGGCGGCGGTCTGACGCTGGTCGCGTCGATCGTCGTGGGAATGGAAACGGTGCCGCTGTTCGTCGTGGCGGTCGCCGTCCTCGCGCTGCGCTGGTGTGGCGATCGATCGGAGGATGCGCGGCTGACCGGCCTTGCGCTGGCGACGGGCGGCGCGGCGGTGGCGGCGATGCCGGTCTTCACGACCGATAGCTGGGCGCTGTCGGCATGCGACGGCTTCCTGCGCCAGAGCTGGATCGCGACGATGATCGGCGCGACCGCACTCGGTTCGCTCGCCATGATCGGACGCTTCGCAACGACTCGCGTCGCGCGATATCGCTGCGTGGCGATCGCCGGCATCGGCACGGTTCTGGCGATCGCCGTCCTCGCGCCCGCCTGTCGCAATCCCTATGGCGCAATCGATCCCCTGTTGGCGCGGCTATGGCTGCGCGAGGTCGGCGAGGCCGGCAGCATCCTGACCGCCGATCCGCGCTGGTCGTTGAGCTATACCGGCTTGCTGGCGGCCGCGATCGTCGCCGGCGTCGTTCGCGAACGCGCTTCGCCTGACCGGCTGCGTCGTATGCTGCTGGCGGTGGCGTTCGCTTCGCTGGCGCTGGCGGCGGTGCAATTGCGCGGCGCCTATGGCGGGATCGCGGTGGCCACGATCCTGCTGGCCGACGCCATCGCCGCGGCCCGGCAGCACGGTGTCGCCGCCACATCGGCAATGCGGCTGGCGGGGGCAGGTATCGCCTATCCGCTGCTTGCCGCCGCATTGCCCGTCTCCGCCCGATCGGCCGGCCCCCCGTCCTGCGTTACGCCAGCGACCCTGCAGGCGCTAACCACGCTGCCGCCGGCCCGCATCCTCGCGCCGGTCGATCTTGGCCCATGGCTCGTGCGCCACGGCCATCATGCCATTGCCGCACCCTATCACCGCAACGCCGCCGGCATCCTTGCGACCTATCGCTTTGCCGCCGCCGGGGAGCGGCAACGCCGGACGCTGCTGCATCGTCTAGACATGGACTATGTCGTCGGATGCGACGGGCGGGGATTGATCGCAACCGCCACGCCCGCACTGTGGCGCGTGCCCTGACCGGCACCGGACACGGCCAGCGCCGGCCATTCCGGCACCCTGTCAACAACGCTTGTCGGAACCGGCGCCGACCCTATAGAAGCGGCACATGAACGGGGGCAAAGCGGCTTGGTGGCAGACGCGATGGTTCGTCGCGCTGATGGCGGTGCTGGCGGTCGTCCCGCTGCTATGGCCCGACGTTCCGCCGCTGGTCGACCTGCCCGGCCATATGGGGCGCTACCGTGTTCAACAGCTCTGGGACACCGGTCAGGCCCCCTGGTTCCACGACTGGTATAATTTCGACTGGAGCCTGATCGGCAATCTCGGCGTCGACCTGCTGGTCTGGCTGTTCGAGCCGTTGCTCGGCCTCGAACCGACCGTGAAGCTCATCATCATGGCGATCCCGCCGCTGACCGCGGTCGGGCTGCTGTGGATCGCGCGCGAGGTGCATGGCCGCATCCCGGCGACCGCGCTGTTCGCGCTGCCGATCGTCTACAGCTTTCCGCTCCATTTCGGCTTCGCCAATTTCGCGCTGTCGATGGCGCTCGCGCTCAATGCCTTCGCGCTGTGGCTGCGGCTGGGGCGGCAGGGGCGGTTGCTGCTGCGCGGGATCGTGTTCGTGCCCATCGCCGGGCTGATCTGGCTGACCCATACCTTCGGCTGGGGGACATTGGGCGTGCTCGCCGCCTCGGCCGAGCTGATCCGCGAACATGACCGGCGGCGCAACTGGTTCGCCGCCGCCTTTCATGCCGGGCTGCACTGCCTCGTGCTCGCTCCACCGGCGCTGCTGATGCTGCTGTGGCGTTCGGGCGGGCATGTCGGCGGGCAGACCGCCGACTGGTTCAACTGGCGGGCCAAGATGTTGTGGCTGACCATGACGCTGCGCGACCGGTGGCAGCTCTACGACCTCGCTTCGGTCGCGGTCTTCTACCTCGTGCTGTTCAAGGGGCTGCGCGATCCCAATATCGGCTATTCGCGCAATCTGGGTCTGTCCGCGCTGTTCCTGATCGCAGTCTATATCCTGTTGCCGCGCATCGTGTTCGGGTCGGCCTATGCCGATATGCGGCTGGTCCCCTATCTCTTCGGCATCTGCCTGATCGCGCTGCGCCCCAAACCGGGCCTCTCGATCCGCCATGCCGGGGTGCTGGCGGCGATCGGCCTTGCCATCTTCGTCGTGCGGATCGGCGCGACCACCGCCAGCTTCTGGCTGTACGACCGCGACTATGACCGCGAACTGGCGGCGCTCGACCATGTTCCGGTCGGGGCGCGGCTGGTCACCTTCGTCGGCGAAACCTGCTACAATGAATGGCGGATGACCCGGCTGCAGCATCTGCCCGGCATGGCGCTGACCCGGCGGCTCGCCTATGCCAACGACCAATGGTCGATGGCGGGCGGCCAGTTGCTGACCGTACGCTATACGCCCGCCCGCGGCTTCTCCCACGACCCGTCCGAACTGGTCACCGACGTCAAATGCCCGCGCGAATATTGGCGGCCGGTCGCAGGCGCGCTGTACAAATTCCCGCGCGACGCCTTCGACTATGTCTGGCTGATCCGCCCGCCCAAATATGACCGCCGACTGGAACAGGGGCTGGTGCCGATCTGGCGCAGCGGTCGCAGCGCGCTGTTCCGCATCGACCACCGCGTGCCCCCGCCGGTGCTGACATGGAGCGATCTGGGCAACCGGCCGTTTGCCAAACCCCGCCGCCGCCCGTCACGCCAGATGGCGGCACGCGACACGATTGTCCGGTAAAGGAGACGCCCATGGACTTTCTCAACAACGCGCTGAACCTTGCCGGCCGCTTCGACCTGCCCGCCATCGCCGAAAAGGCGGGCATCACCCCCGAACAGGTGCAGACCGTGATCGGCCTGCTCGGCAAGTTCGCCGGCCATGCCGACCCGGCACAGGACGCCGCCGACCATAGCGGCGTGTCGCGCCATCAGATCGAGGCGATCCTGTCCGAAATCGGCGGCGCCGACGCGCTGGGACAGGTGGCGCAGGCATTTGGCTTCGACCTCGATCCGAAAAGTGCGGGCGACGTGCTCGGCAATCTCGGCGGGATGTTCGGGCGGAAGTAAACGCAAAGCCCGATTCATCCGGCTGAACACGTCGCCCCAGCGCAGGCTGGGGCCTCTGGCGGCTCCTGCCGCGTGCCGTCACCGGGAGATCTGAGCCTGCGCAAGACGTCCGATCCGATGTTGGCAGATCAGGGTTACCCCCGCTTGAACGGGGTCATCTCGCCCAGATATTCCTGCTCTTGGCCCACTGCCGCGCGCTCACGTTCCAGAAATTCGGCGACCGCGCGGTGGAAACCGGGATCGGGCAGGAAATGCGCCGACCACGTCGTCACCGGCACATAGCCGCGCGCCAGCTTGTGCTCGCCCTGCGCCCCCGCCTCGACCCGTTGCAAGCCCCGCGCGATCGCGGCATCGATCGCCTGATAATAGCATAGCTCGAAATGGAGGAACGGCACCTCCTCCACCGCGCCCCAATAGCGCCCGTACAGCGCGTC
This sequence comes from Sphingomonas sp. BL-S-05, assembly GCF_055521695.1. Classification (NCBI taxonomy): domain Bacteria; kingdom Pseudomonadati; phylum Pseudomonadota; class Alphaproteobacteria; order Sphingomonadales; family Sphingomonadaceae; genus Sphingomonas; species Sphingomonas sp. BL-S-05. Next base: position 3,144,513 of record NZ_CM145499.1, read on the forward strand.
GCCGCCGATCAGGTTGAGCGCCCCCGCAATCGGCCGCCCGTCGCGCTCGGCAAGGATCAGCAGCACGGCGTCGCCCATCGTCTCCGTCAACAGCGGAAAGAAGCTGCGCGTCAGATAGGGCCGCCCCCATTTGCGGTTGCCGGTATCCTGATAGAAGGCCCAGAACGCATCCCAATGTTCGGGCCGGATGTCGCGTCCGGTCAAATGCCGCACGGTCAGCCCGTCGACCGCCGCCGCGCGTTCCTTGCGGATCGCCTTGCGCTTGCGGCTGGCAAGGTCGTTCAGGAAATCGTCGAAGCTGCCATAGCCGCGATTGGCCCAGTGAAACTGCGTCCCCGCGCGCGTCAACCAGCCCGCCGCCTCAAACGCCGGCAGTTGCGCTTCGTCGACGAAGGTCGCGTGCGCCGACGACAGGCCATTCTGCCGCACCACTGCCTCGATCGCACCGATCAGCGCCGGGGCCTGATCGGGATCGCGCAGCAGCAGTCGGGGGCCGGGCACCGGGGTGAAGGGGACCGCGATCTGCAGCTTGGGATAATAATCGCCCCCCGCCCGCTCCCACGCATCGGCCCAGGCGTGGTCGAACACATATTCGCCCTGGCTGTGCCCCTTGGCATAGGCGGGCGCGATCGCGACCGGCATGCCGGCGGCATCGTCGACGATGATCGGCAGCGGCTGCCATCCCGACCGCCCGCCGACGCTGCCCGACGCTTCGAGCGCCGAGAGGAAGGCGTGGGAGAGGAACGGATTGCCCGTGCCCGCGCACGCATCCCACTGATCGGCGGGCACGGCACGGACGCCCTCGGCGATGCGGGCGGTGATGGTCGTCACGGTGGCGAAGATAGGGGGTGAGACGTTGCGAGGAAAGGTGTCGGCCGCCCATCACTTCACCCCAGCCTTCGCTGGGGTGACATGAGGAAAGCAGGCGCACCCTACTCCCGCGTCACCGTCAACCCGTCGCGGAACAGCAGCTCGCGCCGCGGCACCGGAATCTCGATCCCGTTCTCCTTGAACAGGTCCCACAGCCGGTTGAGCACGTCGGACCGGACATTGCCGACCCCCTGTTCGGGATCGCTGATCCACGCCAGTATCTCATGCTCGACCGCATAATCGCCGTACGAGATCAGCCACACATTCGGCTTGGGACTGCGCAGCACGCGCGGGCTTTCCACCGCCGCCTGCAACATCAGCTTCTGCGCCAGCCGCAGATCGGTCTCATAGCCGACCCCGACCGGAATCCGTACCCGGACGTTGCGGTCGGAAAAGGACCAGTTCTCGACCTCCTGCGTCATCAGATTTTCGTTGGGGATCAGATGTTCCTTGCCATCGCGGGTGATGACCGACACCGCGCGCACCCCGATCTTGTTGACCCACCCAAAACTGTCGCCGACGACGATCACGTCGCCCGGCTTAATCGAGCGGTCCATCAACAGGATGATCCCCGCGATCAGATTGCCGACCGTCTTCTGCAACCCGAAGCCGACCGCCAGTCCCAATCCGCCCGAAAATATCGCAAAGGTCGTCAGGTCGATGCCGAGCAGGTCGATCCCGAAGAAGAAGGCGGTGATGACCACTGCGATCGACGCCAGCTTCTGCGCCAACAGTTTCTGCGCCGGGTCCAGCCCCTTGGCCTGCGCCACGCCATGCGCGACCAGCTTGTTGACGATCCGCACGATCGCATAGAGCACCACGGCGGTCAGCAGCGTGCTGACCAGCGCCAGCAGCGACAATCGCCGCCGCCCGATCGAAAAGCCGATCGCGTCGAGCGTGTCGGTAATCGGCTCCAGACCGCCGATCGCGCCCGACAGCACGGCGACGAACAGGATGAACCCGACGGTCCATGCCATCCACCGCGCCAGATGGACGCCGCGCAGCAACTGCACCGCCAGCCGCGCGACCGCCGCGCCCAGCGCCACGCCGACGACGATGTCGGCCAGCGCCCCCCAGTCGCGTCCCTGCGCGACGATCGCCAGCGCCAGCACCGCGACGAGGTGGCGGACGATGTCGCACAGCCGCCCGACGATGCCGGTGGCATGCTCGCCCACCCGCTCACGCCACAGCCCGGTCAGCCCCGGCCCCGCCCAGCGCCCTGCGAACCAGCCGAGCGCCAACGACAACAGCACGAGGCCGAGCGCTACGCCCGCCTCGATCAATCCCGCGCCGCCGCCGACCGGCAGGCCGCGCGCCGCCAGCCAGTCGGCGACCTCGTTCACCGCGTCGCCCGGAACCGTGCGAGGCCGGCGTCGAGATCGGCGATGAGATCGTCGGTATCCTCCAGCCCGATCTGCAACCGGATCATCGGTCCCTCGGCCGCGCGCCGGGTGACGCTGCGATAGCGATGCGGATCGATCGGCAGCGCAAGGCTCTCATACCCGCCCCAGCTATAGCCGATGCCGAACAGCGCGAGGCCGTCGATCAACGCCGCCCGCGCATCGTCGCTCCCCCCGTCGAGGACGAAGGCGAACAGCCCGGCGCTGCCCCGGAAATCGCGGACGAAGACGTCGTGCCCCGGACAGCCGGGCAGCGCGGGATGCAGCACCCGCGCGACGCCCGGCTGCGCCATCAGCCATTTGGCGATGCGGATCGACGACTCGCCATGCTGCTTTAACCGCACCGCCATCGTCCGGAGACCGCGTGCGCCCAGCGCGGCATCGTCCGGCCCGACATGCTGGCCCAGTTGATAGGTCGCATCGCGCAATGCCTGCCAATGCGACGCGACCGCCGTCGCCGATCCCAGCATCGCGTCCGAATGACCGACGACATATTTGGTGCAGGCCATGATCGTCACGTCGACGCCATGCGCCATCGCCGGGAACAGCAACGGCGTCGCCCAGGTATTGTCGAGGATCGTCGTGATGCCCCGTTCCCGCGCGATCGCCGTCATCGCCGGCACGTCCTGCACCTCGAAGGTCAGGCTGCCGGGGCTTTCGAGGAACAGCACCCTGGTGTTCGGCCGGATCAGCTCGGAGATGCCGGCACCCACGACCGGATCGTACAGCGTCGTCTCGACCCCGATCGTCTTCAGCATGCCATTGGCGAAGGCGCGGGTCGGATCGTAGGCGCTGTCGGGCAGCAACAGGTGATCGCCGGGCTTCAGATAGGCGAGCAGCGCCGTCGTGATCGCCGCCACCCCCGACGGATAGAGCAACGTCCCCTCTGCCCCCGGCTCCAATTCGGTCAGCGCCTCGGCCAGCGACCATTGGGTCGGCGTACCGCGCCGCCCGTAATAGAGCCGGTGATGGGTGTCCGCGCCCGCCGCCGCGCGCAGGTCGGCGACATCGTCGTACAGGATCGTGGACGCACGCCAGACGGGGACGTTGACCACGCCGCCGGTCCATTCCTCGCGCCGCCCGCCGGTGACGACGCGCGTCGCGGGCGATTGTGGCGTGTCGTACTTGCTCATGCGATCACCTTCGGCGTCTGCGGGTCGGCTGCCCATTCGCTCCAGCTGCCGTCATACAGCGCCGCGTCGCGCCCCAGCAGATGCAGGGCAAAAGCGGGGATCGCGGCGGTGATGCCCGAACCGCAGGTCGTCGTCACCGGACGGTCCAGATCGACGCCTTCGCTCGCGAACAGCGCCGCCAGTTCCTCGGGCGAGCGCCATGTCCCGTCGTCGCGGAAGAAGCGCGCATAATGCAGGTTGCGGCTGCCCGGAATATGCCCCGACGGCAGCCCGCGCGGATCGGCCTCGCTCCCGTCGAACCGCGCAGGAGACCGAGCGTCTACCAATTGCGCACCATCACCTGCCAATATCATGGCTTTAGTCCGCACTGCCGCCAGATCGGGATCGGCGACGAACCGCACCGGTTCCGTGACCGCCTCCCCGCTCTCGACCTGCCGGCCTTCGCTCCGCCACTTCGCGAAGCCTCCATCGAGGATCGCGACCGGCAGCGACGGCGCGAACCGCCGGAACAGCCACCATGCCCGCGCCGCCGTATGATGCGGCGAGTCGTCGTACAGCACGACCTGCGCATCCTGACCGACCCCGATCGTCTCTAGCCGCGCAGCGAACTTGTCCGCCGCCGGCAGCGACGTCGCCTGTCCCGTCGACAGACTGCGCAGATCGAGGAAGCGCGTACCGGGGATATGCGCGGCGACATATTCGGCGGCCTCGTCGCGCGGCGGAACGGGCTGGACGGGCACGAACGTCGCGTCGAGCCAGATCAGGCCGGTAGTGCCGATCCGATCGGCCAGCCACGCGGTGGAAATGAGCGATTGCATGGGCGAGAGGCTTAGGCTGCCCGCCCAGCCGGTCAAGCGTCGGATGCCCTTCGCTGCCCTACGACACTTCGTTCGTCATTCCCGCGAAGGCGGGAATCCATCTGCGCCAATGTTTCGGATTGATCTCTGATCGTGGTGATGATGGATCGCGGCCTTTACCGGGACGACGCATAAAGGAAGAATTACGCCTCGTATTTCGGCGCTTTATCCAGCGCCTTCAAAAACCCCGCCGCCTGTTTTCGCAAATCCCGCTGCGTATCCTCGGCCATCTTGTCCCAGCTGCGATAGGGCATCGCCATGCGCGGATTGTTGCCGAACTTGTCACGGTTGCGGACGATGAAGTCCCAATAGAGCGCGTTGAACGGACAGGCGTCCGGCCCGATCCGCTGCTTCACGTCATAGCGGCAGGACCGGCAATAATCGGACATCCGGTCGATATAGGCGCCCGACGATGCATAGGGTTTCGACCCCAGCAGCCCGCCATCGCCGAACTGGCTCATCCCCAGCGTATTGGGTAGCTCGACCCATTCATAGGCATCGGCATAAACCTACAGATACCAGCGATGCACCTGTTGCGGTTCGGCGCCGATCAGCAGCGCGAAATTGCCGGTGATCATCAACCGCTGGATATGATGGGCATAGGCATTGGCCAGCGTCTGCCCGATCGCCTGGCTCAGACAGTGCATGTCGGTCTCTCCGGTCCAGTAGAAGCCGGGCAGGTCGCGCTTCGCGTTCAGGAAGTTGCGGTTCACATAGTCCGGCCCCTCGCGCCAATAGATGCCGCGGACATATTCGCGCCAGCCGATCACCTGCCGGATAAAGCCTTCGGCGGCGTTGATCTTCACCTTTCCAGTAACGAACTGCTTCTCGACCGCACGGCACAGGTCGAGCGGATCGAGCAGCCCGGCGTTGATGTAGGGCGATAGCACCGCATGCCACAAATAGGGCTCATCGGTCAGCATCGCGTCCTGATTGTCGCCGAACCCGGGCAGCGCGTGGGTCAGGAACGCGCGTTGCTGGCGCAGCGCATCCTTGCGCGTTACCGCGAAGTCGAACCCGTCGAGCGTGCCCGCATGATCGCCGAACCGTTCGCCGACCAGTTGCAGCACGTCCCGCGTCACATCGTCAGGCGCGAACGACAACGGCCGGGGCATCAACATGTCGCGCTGGGCGGGCTTGCGATTGTCGCGGTCGAAATTCCATTTTCCGCCGACCGGCTTGTCGCCGTCCATCAACAGTCCGGTTTCGCGGCGCATGTCGCGATAGAAATACTCCATGCGCAACTCGCGCCGTCCCTCCGCCCATGCCGAAAACCGGTCGTGCAAACAGATGAAGCGCGTGTCGGGGCGGATGGCGACGGGAATGCCGAAGATCGTTTCCCACGCTTCCAGCATCGCCTGCACCCGCCATTCGCCGGCTTCGGTGACGACGATTCGCGACGGATCGTGCCGCTCGACCGCGCGCGCGATCTCGCCGGTGAAGCTGCCGGCATTGTCGGGATCGTCCAGCGTGACGTAATCGACGGTCCAGCCCGCCGCCCGCAGCGCCGCTGCATGATGGCGCATCGCTGCGAACAGGAACGCGATCTTTTTCGGGTGATGGCGGACATAGGTGGCTTCCTCGACCACCTCCATCATCAGGATGGTGCTGTTGTCCGGCTCGGCATCGGCCAGCGACGACAGCGAAAACGACAGCTGGTCGCCCAGCACAGGGATCAGCACCCGTTCCATTCGCCTGCGCCTTCCCTTAAATGGCGACCATGGACCCGAAATTCCTTGGCCAGGCCAGCCCGCTTCCCGCCAACCCGGAAGCCGCCGAACTCGATTATGTTCCGAACCCGCGGACCACGCCTTATCTGGTCCGCTTCACCGCGCCCGAATTCACCTCGCTATGCCCGGTGACCGGCCAGCCTGATTTTGCGCATCTGGTGATCGATTACGTGCCGGGCGCGACGATCGTCGAATCCAAGTCGCTGAAGCTGTTCCTCGGCGCGTTCCGCAACCATGCCGCATTTCACGAAGACTGCACCGTCGGCATCGGCGAGCGGCTGTTCCGCGAAATGCAGCCGGTGTGGCTGCGCATCGGCGGCTACTGGTATCCGCGCGGCGGCATTCCGATCGACGTATTCTGGCAATCGGGGGAACAACCGGCCGGCGTCTGGATTCCCCACCAGGACGTGCCCGGCTATCGCGGTCGTGGCTGATCGTCGCGGCGCGGCCACGTTTCGCCACGCTTAACCTGCCGCAATGCACAATTCGTGCAACCTTTCTTCGTTTCGAAATGTTTCCATTTGCGGACACCGCCCTCCGGGAGCGGTTTATTGCATCGCAAAGAGGAACGCTGATGGACCATAAGGTCGCCTTGGAGCCGCTCGACCGTATCGCGCTGATCGGTAACTTCCTGCCGCGCAAATGCGGACTCGCGACCTTTACGACCGACACGTACAACGCGCTGCGCGACCGCTATCCGGATCTGGCGGTCGACGTCTATGCGATGGACGACCGCCCCGGCGCCTATGCCTATCCGCCCGAAGTCACCCATGCGATCGCGCAGAACGATCGCATCGCCTATCTCGACGCCGCCCGCCGGATCGAGGCGAGCGGCGCGCAGGCGGTGTGGGTCCAGCACGAATATGGCATTTATGGCGGTCCGGCGGGCGAACATATCGTCGCGCTGCTCGACCGGGTGAACGTGCCGGTCGTCATCACGCTGCACACCATCCTCGAAACCCCGAATGCCGATGAACGCCGCGTGCTCGAATCGCTGCTGCGTCGCGCTGCGAAGGTTGTGGTGATGGCCGACAAGGGTCGCGAGATCCTGATGCGCGTCCATGGCACCGATGCGCGCAAGATCGTAATGATCCCGCACGGCGTCCATGACCGTCCGTTCGTCGCGCCCGATACGATGAAGGGCCGTTTCGGCTGGGAAAACCGGCCGGTCATCCTGACCTTCGGCCTGCTCGCCCCGAACAAGGGGATCGAGACGATGATCGACGCCATGCCACAGGTCGCGGCCAGCCATCCCGACGCGCTCTACGTCGTGCTCGGCGCGACGCACCCGCATCTGGTCGCGCATGAAGGCGAGGCCTATCGCGACCGGTTGAAGGCGCAAGCCGCGCGGCTGGGCGTCGCCGACAATGTCTGCTTCCTCGACGGTTTCGTCGAACAGGACGAACTGCTCGATTATCTCCAGGCCGCCGACCTCTACGTCACCCCCTATAGCAACCCGGCGCAGATCACGTCGGGCACGCTGTCCTACGCGGTCGGGGTGGGCAAGGTCGTGGTGTCGACCCCGTATGTCCACGCCACCGAAATCCTCGCCGACGACCATGGCGTGATCGTCGATTTCGGCGATGCGGATGCGTTCGCTCGGGAAATCAACGACCTGCTCGGCAATGATCTGCGTCGCGACACGCTGGCGAAGCGCGCCTATGCCCGCGGCCGGACCATGTTGTTCCCCTGTCTTGCCGAGGCGGCGATGGTCGAGATCGAGCGCGCAGTCGCCGCCCGTCCCAGCCGGGTTCGTCCCAGCGCCGACCTGACCGCGCTGACGCCGGACTTCGCCGCTGTCGAGCGGATGAGCGATGCGACCGGCATGTTGCAGCATTCGATCTATTCGGTGCCCGATCGCCGCCACGGCTATTGCATCGACGACAATGCCCGCGCGCTGATCCTGATGTCGCAGATCGACGATCTCGATCCGGTCCAGCGCGACAAATGGATGACGATCTACGCATCGTTCGTCCAATATGCGTGGAACCCCGACAAGCGTCGCTTCCGCAACTTCATGAACTTCGACCGGACCTGGTGCGAGGACGAAGGGTCGGAGGATTCGAACGGCCGGACGTTGTGGGCACTCGCGATCACTGCCCGCGATGCGAAGTCGCACAAGCATCGCGACTGGGCGACCGCCCTGTACGAACAGACCGCGTCGATCGCGCTCGATCTCGGCTCCCCCCGCGCCCGCGCCTTCGCAATGCTGGCGGCGGTGGCGATGCTCGAGGTCAATGCCGGCCATGCCTTGTCGAAGGAAATCGCGACCCGCTTCGGTGCCGAGCTGGTGACGCTGCTCGACGCCACCCGCCGGCCCGAATGGCAGTGGTTCGAAATCGTCCTCGCCTATGACAATGCCCGCCTGCCCGAAGCGATGATCCGCGCCGGCAAGGCGCTCAAGCGTGACGATTTCCTGAAGGTCGGCCTCGACACGCTCGACTGGATCGTCAGCCGCCAGACCTCGCCCGAGGGGCGCTTCCGCGCCGTCGGCACCGAAAGCTTCGGTCGCGCCTATGCCGATCCGCTGCCCTTCGACCAGCAGCCGTTGGAAGCGCAGGCGACGGTGGAGGCCTGCGCCGCCGCGTTCGAGGCGACCGGCGACGGGCGTTGGCGCGACGAAGCGGTGAAGGCGTATAACTGGTATCTGGGCGCCAACGATCTCGACCTGCCGCTGGCGACGGTTGCCGATGGCGGCTGTTTCGACGGGCTGATGCCGACCGGTCTCAACCGCAATCAGGGGGCGGAGTCGATTCTCGCGCTGCAATTGGCATCCTGCTCGATTTCAGCCCTTTCAAAGCGCCGCGCATCCGTGGCAGACCCTCGCCGCGCCGTGGCCTGATCGGCCACGGCTTCGGCCGGGACTAGTTGGACGCGCGAATGCTGGATATCTACAACCACCCCTTGCGGCTCTATGCCGATCCGTCGCGCGTGGTGGTGCGCCCGTTTCATATCGCGTGGCAGCGTAACGGCTCCGCTCCCAGCCGTACCGAGCGGCTGGTCGGCGAAGTGCTGGCGATGTCGCCCGCCGAAACGCGTGCCCAGCTCGAAACCGTGCTCAAGGATTTCGAAGCGCGCCATTGGCAGACGCGTCGCGTGTTCATGACCCGCTATGACGAGATCGAGGCGGTGCTGGGACTGAACGGCGCCGAGATCGGCGACGAGAAGCGCCAGCTGATCGGTGCCTATTTCTGCCACGAATACAGCTATGCCGCCGCCGCGCTGATGAACCCCAGCGCGGTTCCGCATTTCGACCAGTCGGGCATGCCGGACGGGTCGCTGCGCATTCTCATGTCGCTGCGCGCGGTCGGCGAAGGCCATATTTCGTCGGTCGCGTTCCGCGAAGGCATCATCACCGACGAAAACGAACTGACGCTCGCACCCGAACCACCCTTCGCCACCGCCGCCGACGCGATCGGCGAAGAGGATGAAGCACCCGAGGGCGAGGTGACCGTGTTCCGGCATCGCGACTCGACGCTGTCGGGCACGGTGATCTTCCCGATTACCGAGGCGCAGTCGAAGGGGCTGGAGGATATGCGCCTCGTCCGCTTCCAGCATGACGACGGCAGCTTCGAATGGCTCGGCACCTACACCGCCTATAACGGGTCGATGATCCAGTCGGAACTGCTGCGCACCCGCGACTTCCGCGCGTTCGACCTCGTGCCGATGACCGGCAGCGCGGCCCGGAACAAGGGCATGGGCCTGTTCCCGCGCAAGGTCGACGGCCAATATATGATGATCGGCCGGCAGGACGGCGAAAACCTGTTCCTGATCAAATCCGACACGCTGACCCATTGGGACGAGGGCGAGATGCTGCTCAAGCCCGTCTATCCGTGGGAGCTGGTCCAGATCGGCAATTGCGGCCCGCCGATCGAGATCGACGAGGGCTGGCTGCTGCTGACCCATGGCGTCGGCGCGATGCGCAAATATGCGATCGGCGCGGTGCTGCTCGACAAGGACGATCCGTCGAAGGTCATCGGCCGCACCCGCGACCCGATCCTCGCCGCCGCGAACGAGGACCGCGAGGGCTATGTCCCCAACGTCGTCTATTCGTGCGGCGCGATCCGCCATGGCGACCGCATCTTCATTCCCTACGGCGTCGCCGACAGCTCGGTCGCCTTCGCCTTCGTCACGATCGAGGCGCTGCTCGGCGCGATGTAAGTCTGGGACGAAGCATACGCTGTTGAGGAATATCCGTTCGTCCTAAGTAGCCATTGAGCGAAGTCGAAATAGCGTATTGAAGGACTGTCTTAGACAGGTGCTTCGATACGGACCTTCGACTGCGCTCAGCCCCTACTCAGCACGAACGGTTTACATCGCCGAAGGAGCATCACAACCGGTGCAGCGCCTGCGTCGCGCTCCCCAGCACCGCGGCGCGCGCGCGTAGGCTGGCGACCAGGAAATCGAGCTGCTCGTGCAGGAACCGGCGCGGCGTGGTCCCGAGCACGGCATGGGCATCGCGCAGGAAATGCGATGCACTGAAATAGGCGGGATCGATGGTCGAATAATCGATCTCGCCCCGCGATTCGATCAGCGGGATCAACGACCGCAGAAAGCGCGCGCGGATCAGCAGCGTCTTCGGCAGGAACCCGAAATGCCGGCGACAGATGCGGCGCAGCACCTCGGGCGAAATGTCCCATTCCCGCGCCGCTTGCGCCAGCCCCCCCGGGGCGTCGTCGACCACCAGCCGCGCGATCTGCCGGATCAGCGCCGCGTCGGGGCTGGGCGGCCCCATTTCGGCGAGCAGGAACGCGTCGAGCGCCGCCTTCACGCCATGTTCGCTCTCGACCGCCGACAGCGTCGCCACCAGCCGTTCGGCAAAGCCCGGCGGCGCGGCATCTGCCAGCGGCACGATGCGGTCGGCATAGAGGTCGGCGCCCCCCGCGAAAAGGCGCGACCAGCCGAGCGCGCTGACGCCGAAACCGATCATGATCCCGCCATTGGTGATAGTACGCAGTGCATGGCTGCTCGGCCCGCACAGGCTGGCCTGCGGCATCGGATCGAACAGCCGGTTGCCGATCCACACCGCGATCGGCCCGGCGTTCAGCGTCACCCGCACATTGGCGGTACCCGGCAGGAACCAGTTCTCCATCCCGATCGATGCCGGCCCGCTGGCGGCATAGAGGTGGTAGCCGGTCGTGAAATCGGCCAGCGCCGGATCGGGCTGCTCGTACCGGATCGCCATGCCGGGCGGCATCGCGAACAATGCGGGTGGAATGTCGGGCGTCTCGGTCCCTCCGACGACCGGCTGCATCCGGCTCAACCGCGGAACAGCCCACCGAGCACGCCGCGCAGCAGCCCGCCGACGACGCCACCGCTCTTCGCCCGGCCACCCCGACCGGTACCGAACACCTGCTTGCCGATTTCGTTGACGACGATCCGCCCGACCGCCGATCCGGCCGACCGCGTCGCCGATTGCGTCGCACGCGCCCATGGATTGTTCGCCGCCTCGCGGTCGGCCGCACGTGCCGCCTTCTCCTCCTCGCGCGCTGCACGGTCGGCGGCCCGCTGTTCAGCGATGCGCTGGCGCTCGGCCTCCTTGGCGGCGCGCGCATCCTCCTTCGCCTGCAACGCCGCCTGCTTGTCGGCGGCGACCTGCGCCTTCGAAGCCGCGGCGGCGGCAGCGGCTTCCTCGGCCTTCGCGCCCAACAATTCGGCAGCCGACTCGCGGTCGATCGCGGTGTCGTAGCGGTCGCCGATCACATCGGTTTCGATCAGCACGCCGCGTTCGACCGGCGTCACCGGACCGACGCGCGATCGCGGCGGGCGAATCAGCGTGCGTTCGACCGGGCTGGGCGATCCATCGGCCTGCAACACCGACACCAGCGCCTCGCCGGTCTTCAACTCGGTGATCGCCTGCGCGACGTCGACGCCGGGATTGGCACGGAAGGTTTCCGCCGCCGCGCGGATCGCGCGTGCTTCCTTCGGCGTGAATGCACGCAACGCATGCTGCACCCGGTTACCGAGCTGCCCCGCGACCGCATCGGGTATATCGATCGGATTCTGCGTCACGAAATAGATGCCGACGCCCTTCGACCGGATCAGCCGCACCACCTGTTCGACCTTGTCGACCAGCGCGTCGGACGCATCGTCGAACAACAGATGCGCCTCGTCGAAGAAGAAGACCAGCACCGGCTTGTCGGGGTCGCCGACCTCGGGCAGCGTCTCGAACAATTCGGACAGCATCCACAACAGGAACGTCGCATAGAGCCGCGGCGACGCCATCAGCTTGTCGGCGGCCAGCACCGACACGATGCCGCGCCCGTCGTCGCTAACCCGGCGGAAATCGGCGAGGTCGAGCGCCGGTTCGCCGAAGAAGCGATCACCGCCCTGTGTCCGCAATTGCAGCAGCGCGCGCTGGATCGCGCCGACCGATTGCTTGCTGACATTGCCATAGCGGGTGGTCAGTTCGTCGGCCCGCTTCGCGACATGCACCAGCATGGCCTGCAGGTCGTCGAGGTCGAGCAGCAACAGCCCGTCCTCGTCGGCGACGTGGAAGGCGATGGTCAGCACCCCTTCCTGCACGTCGTTCAGATTGAGCATTCGGCTGAGCAGCAGCGGCCCCATTTCCGACACGGTCGCCCGGATCGGATGGCCGGCTTCCCCGAACAGGTCCCAGAACACGACCGGCGTGTCGCGATACTGCCAGTCGCTGTCGCCGATCGCAGCGGCACGTTCGGCAAAGGCGGCGTGCGGCTTGGCAGTGGCGCTGCCGGCCATGGCGATGCCCGACAGGTCGCCTTTCACATCCGCGACGAACACTGGCACCCCGGCGGCGGAGAAGTTTTCGGCCAAGCCCTGCAACGTCACCGTCTTGCCGGTGCCGGTCGCCCCCGCGATCAGCCCGTGGCGATTGGCGCGCTTGAGGACCAAGGACTGGCGGACACCCCCGGCGGTCGCGCCCAGAAACAATTCGGTCGTATCGGTCATGTCCCTGCCCTTTATCGTGGCAAGATATTACCCGCTTTGCCGCCCGCGTAAATTGCGTGATCCAAAAGAACAGGGGCGACGACTTTCGCCGCCGCCCCGTTTCATTTGCTGCCGCTTACTGGTTGTCGACGGCGATCGCGACGAACGCGGGGGGCACCGACCCACCCGGGCCGATCGGCTGGACCTGCAGCAACAGCTTGCGCTTGGCGGCACGCGCCGCTGCCACCGCCCGAGCCAGTTCGGCCGACGACGTCACTGGCTGGCGATCCGCCGACAGGATGACGAAGCCGCGCCGCAACTGCTTGGCCGCCGCATCGCTGTCCGGATCGACCGCGAGGATCACGACGCCGCGCGTCGTCCCTTCGAGGCCGAGCTGTCGCGCAATCGACGGGTTGAGCGGCTGCACCGCGATGCCGGCGGTTGCCGACAGGCTGTCATTCGCCGGCGGGGTCTTCGGCGCCTCGTTCGGATCGAAGCGCTCATCCTGCGCCAGCAACTGCTCTTCCGACGGACGCGTGCCCAGCGTGACCGGGATCTGCTGGCGACGGCCGTCGCGCAGCACGTCGAGCGTGACGCGGCTGCCCGGTGACTCCAGCCCGACCAGATAGGTAAGCGACTGTTGCGGCGTGATCTCCTTACCGTTGATGGCGAGGATCACGTCGCCGACGCGAATGCCGGCCCGTGCCGCCGGTTCGCCCGGCGAAACGCTGCGGACCAGCGCGCCGCGATCCTTGCGGATGCCCAGGGCGTTGGCGATGTCCTCGCTCACGTCCTGCGGCCCGAGGCCCAGATAGCCGCGCGCGACCGACTGGCCCTTCATCAGCTTGTCGACGATCGGCTTGGCCTGTTCGGCCGGGATCGCGAAGCCGATGCCGATATTGCCGCCGGTCGGCGACAGGATCTGCGAATTGATGCCGATGACATTGCCCTGCATGTCGAACATTGGGCCGCCCGAATTGCCGCGGTTGATCGCGGCATCGGTCTGGATGAAGCGGTCATACGGCCCTTGGCCCACGCGGTTCAGCGCCGAGATGATGCCCGCGGTCACCGTGCCCGACTGGCCGAGCGGGTTGCCGATCGTCACCACCCAGTCGCCGACCCGTGCCTGCCGCGAATCACCGAAGCGGACGAACGGGAAGTTCGGACCGTCGATCTTGAGCACCGCGAGGTCGGACAACGCGTCGCGCCCGATCAGCTTCGCCTTATATTCCTTCTGGTCGGCCAGCGTCACGGTGATCGATTCGACCGTGGCGCCCTCCGCGCCTGCCGAGACGACATGGTTGTTGGTGACGATGTACCCGTCGTTGGAGATCAGGAAGCCCGATCCCAGCGACTGTGCCTCCTGCGTCCGGCCACCGCCGCCGCCGCCGCGCCCGCCGAAGAACTGCTCGAGCGGCGTGCCCTGGAAGGGATTCGCCTGCTGCTGGACGGTGATGCGCTGCGTGGTCGAGATGTTGACGACCGCCGGCGACAGCCGCGCGACCATGTCGGCAAAGCTCATCGGCGCGCCGGCGCGCGGGGCGGAAATGGCGTTGATCGCGCCGGGTTCGTTCTGCGCGGTCTGCGCCCCGGACGGATTGAGCGTCAGGGTCGCGGCAGCGCCGCCCAGCAACAGAGCGGAAGTAATGGCGTAGGCGTAACGCACAGTCGGATGGTCCTCTTCGAAATTGGCTCACAACCCCTTCGGGCGCGAACCTGCCATTGCCTTGCTGAACGCGGTTTGAATGTTCGGCGGACGTCTAGCGTTCCCGCCCGCCGAATTCGCGAAGATAGCCGTTTTCGGGCGACAGGATGATCGATGTCGATCCGCTCTGGTTCGGCGCCCCGGCAAAGGTCGTGCGATACGACTGCATGGCCCGCCAGAACGCATAGAAATCGGCGTCCTTGCCAAAGCTCGCGGCATAGATGCGCGCCGCTTCCGCCTCGGCATTGGCGCGCACCACCTGTGCGTCGCGCTGACCCTGGGCCGCGATCGTCGCCGCTTCCTGTTCGCGGGCAGACCGCATCCGGGTCAGCGCCGATTCGAGCGGACTGCCATCGGGCAGGTCGGCATGCTTGATCCGCACGTCGACGATCTCGGCACCATATTGCCGCGCGGTCCGCTGCAGCGCGTTCTGGATATTGTCCATCACCGCGCCGCGTTCGGGGCTGAGCAGCGTCGCGAACGGCCGCCGGCCGAGCTCGGCGCGCAATGCCGACGACAGCAGCGGTTCGAGCTGCGCCGCGACCCGCTCCTCGGTGTTCGACGCCGACCCGGTCGAGATCACCGCCTGCAACGGATCGACGATGCGGAACCGGGCAAAGGCATCGACCTCCAGCCGCAGCTGATCGGTCGACAGCACCGGCTGGTTGTTCAACTCGATATCGAGCACGCGCTTGTCGATCCACACCACCCGGTCGAGGAACGGGATCTTGGCGACCAGCCCCGCGCCCGTCCGGCCGAACGGCTGGTCGGCGCGATAGGGATTGAGGGTGCCGACCGGCTGCTGGAAGCGCAGGATCACCGCCTGTCGCGTCTCCGGCACGATCACGATCGTGCTGAAGAACAGGATGACCAGCACCAGCAGCGCGATACCCGCCGCCATCGGATTGCGCAGCCACCGGGTCATCGTGCCGCTCCCGTCGGTTGCGCCTGCGGAGTCGCGGGCGCCTCCGGCTCGGGGGTCGCCTGCTGGCGGCGGCGCGCCTCGGGCAGCGGCAGATAGGCCTGCACGCCCGGCTGCACGATCGTCTTGTCGGCGCGGTTCAACACCTGCTCCATGGTCTCGTAATAGAGCCGCCGGCGGGTCACGTCGGGGGCCAGGCGATATTGTTCGTAGATTTTGTCGAACTCGGTCGCGTCACCCTGCGCCCGCGCGATCACCTGCTGGGCATAGGCACGCGAGCGGTTCAGGTTCGACTGCGCCTCCTGTTGCGCGGCGGTCACCGCCTTGAACGCGTCGTCGACCTCGGCCGGCGCCGCCGCCTTCTGGATGCTGATGCCCAGCACGCGCACGCCCGACTGATATTCGTCGAGCAGCGCCTGCATCCGCGTCTGCACCTCGGCCTCGATCTCGCCACGGCCCGAACCGATCGCCTGGGTCAGGTTCTTACCCGCCACCGCCGCACGCATCGCGCTTTCGGCGACGGCGCGCACCGTCTCCTTCGGATTCTTGATCTCGAAGACATAGTCTTCGGGCGACTTGATGTTCCAGCGGACCGAATAGGCCAGATCGACGATATTCTGGTCGCCGGTCAGCATCAGATTGGGCTGGCTGCCCTCCGGGAACGATTCGGTGCGGGTATTCTGCACGTCCTCGACCTGCACGCGCATGATCGGCGCGGGCAGGGTGAACTGGATGCCGGGGTTCAGCGTGCCGGTATAGCGGCCGAACATCGTCACCACGCCGCGCTGCTGCGGCCCGATCGAATGGAAGCTGGTAAAGGCGATCCACACCAGCACCAGCGCCGCGACCGCCGCCAGCCACAGCTTTCCGGCATTGGCCGGAAACGATGGCCCGCCGCCCGGACCACCGCTGCGCGCCCGTTTCAGGAATTCATCGAGCGAGGTCGATCCGCCGACCCGGCCGCGCTTGCCGGCGGGCGGCAGCGACCATGGATTGCGTGGGCCGTCATCGCCGCCGCCGCCCGATCCGTTGCCCGAATCGCCGCCGCCACCCCATGGGCCCTTGTCGCTCATCCCCACCACTTGCGCGCGTCGGCGCCGCCCCATGATCCATCGCATCCATCCTTTATAGGGGGCCGCCTTGCGTTTTACAGTGGTAACGCGCTGCCCCGACGCTACATCGCGGCCATGACCGCACCTTCGCCCGCCGCCGCCGCGCTCGACGCACTGCTCGCCCCCGTCGCCGCCGGACGCGCCACGGTCCGCGTCGCCGGCGATCAGGCGAGCATCATCCTCGACGTGACCGGCCTGCCCCCCGCCGCGCGGGACGCGCTGGAGGCCGATGTCCGCGCCGCCGCCCTCACCGCGCCCGGCATCGCCGGCGTCCGCGTGGCGCAGACCAGCGAACGTGTGGCCCAGCGCATCGTTGCCGTCGCCAGCGGCAAGGGCGGGGTCGGCAAATCGACCCTCGCCGCCAATCTCGCCATCGCGCTGGCCCGTTCGGGCCGCCGGGTCGGCATGGTCGATGCCGACATCTATGGCCCGTCGCAGCCGCGCCTGATGGGCGTCGACGGGATCAAGGCCGAGGCGCACGACAAGAAACTGGTGCCGGTCGCGACGAAGCTCGGCGTGCCGTTGCTGTCGATGGGGCAGCTGGTTCCGGCCGGACAGGCGATCGCGTGGCGCGGGCCGATGGCGGCGGGCGCGCTGACCCAGCTGGTCGATGCGCATTGGGAGATGGCCGACACGCTGGTCGTCGATATGCCGCCGGGCACCGGCGACGTGCAACTGACCATGATCCAGAAGCACAAGCCGGCCGGCGCCGTCATCGTCTCGACGCCGCAGGATCTTGCACTGATCGACGCGATCCGCGCGATCGACCTGTTTACCAAGGCTGGGGTTCCGATCATCGGCCTCGTCGAGAACATGGCCGGCTATGTCTGTCCGCATTGCGGGGAAACGTCGGACCCGTTCGGCAGCGGCGGTGCGGAGGCACAGGCGGTAGCGCTCGGCATCCCGTTCCTCGGCCGCGTGCCCCTGACCCTCGCCATTCGCAGCGCCTCGGACGCCGGCACGCCCCCGGCCGCCGGGAACGGCGCGGAGGCCGATCCGTTCAGGGAGATCGCCGCACAGGTCGGCGACTGGCTGGCGAGAAACTGACATGCTCGACGATGACGGCATCCGCACCCTGTTGACCGAGGCAAGAACGATCGCACTGGTCGGCGCATCGGACCGGCCCGACCGCGCATCCTATGGCGTGATGGCGTATCTCCAGCGGCAGGGATATCGCGTGATCCCGGTCAATCCGCAGATCACCGGCGAGCATCTGCACGGCGAATTCGTGTTCCGCGACCTCGACCAGATCGGGGAGCCGATCGATATCGTCGACATCTTCCGCAACTCGGTGGCTGCCGGTGAAGCGGTCGATGCCGCGATCGCAGCGGGCGCGAAGGCGGTGTGGATGCAGTTGGGCGTCATCAACGAAGCCGCGGCCGTGCGGGCCGAAGCCGCCGGGCTGCAGGTGGTGATGGACCGCTGCCCGAAGATCGAGATCCCGCGACTGGGGGTCGCAACGGTCGGGTAGCCTTCCCCTCCCTCAACCAGAGTCTGAAGACGGCCGGTAGAACCGTTCGTGCTGAGTAGGGGCTGAGCGCAGTCGAAGACCCGTATCGAAGCACCTGTGGCACGGGTCCTTCGATACGCCATTTCGACAAGCTCAATGGCTACTCAGGACGAACGAATCAGGGTCATGTCATCATGCTTGAAACCCGTTCGGTTCGAGCAGCTTCGAAGCAAACGGATAGAGCGGGTTAGCCAGTCGTCAAACCCGCCCGCCCAGCACCCGCGCGAACATCGCCAGCATCCACCCCGTCGCGCTCACGAACAACGCCGGATCATAGCGCGGCCCCTCATCGCGCAAAAACGCATGCTGGGCATTCACCTCATGCCACTCATATGTTGTCCCCGCCGCCTCCAGCGCGTCGCGGATCGCCTGCCGCCCGGCATAGGGCACATGCGGGTCCTGCCGCCCCCAGACGAACAGCATCTCGGCACCGATCGCGCCGATCCGCGCCAGACTATCGTCGCATCGCCCCTCGCCCAGCGTCCCCGAATGGATATCGGTCGGATAGAAACACGCCGCCGCCAGCACCCGGGCGTCGAGCGCCGCGCGATAGGCGAGATGTCCGCCCAGACAGACCCCCGCCACGCCGATCCGCCCCGAACAGGCTGGATGCGCCTCCAGCCAATCGATCACCAGCGTCGCATCGGCATCGAATCCGGCGACCGGCTTGGTGAATTTCAGGTCGTTGCCGCGATCCGTGCCCGGCTTGTCATAGGCGAGCACCGTGCCGGGCGCTTCATATTCGTGATAGACCTCCGGCACCGCGACGACATAGCCATGGCCGGCAAGGAACGCCGCCAGCCGCCGGATCGGCGCGGTTACCTGATAGATTTCCGAATAGAGCACGATGCCCGGAAACCGCCCCTCGCCCGCCGGGCGAAAGACATGGGTGCGCATCACGCCGCCATCGGCGCAGGGCAGGTTGGCAGATTCGTCGCTCAGCAGGATCATGGCCGCGCCGTGCCCCCGCCGGGATCGGCTGGCAAGGGGGGAACGGGATCGGAGGGCGACGCCGTCACCAGTTCGAGCCGCTGCGGCACCGTGCCCATCTCGATGCCCTCGGCACGAAAGCGGGTCAGCAGTTCGAGCAGTACATTGCTGCGCGCGCCATAGGCGGCACGCGGCGATTCGACATGGGCGAAGCAGTTGAACGCGATCCGGCCGTCGATGATCGCGTCGATGAACGCCGACGGCGCCGGATCGGTAAGCACCGCTTCCTCATTGGCAAAGGCGTCGAGCACTAGCCGCCGCACGCGCGCCGCATCGGTGCCGAGCGGCACCGAAAACTGCACCTGGATCCGTCCCAGCGGACTGGCCAGCGTCTTGTTGAGCACCGATTTGGTGATGAGTTCGGAATTGGGCACGATCAGCGTCGAATGATCGGCCAGCGTGATCTCAGTCGACCGCACGCTGATCCGCTTCACATCGCCTTCGTCCGTCCCGACGCGGATTAGGTCGGCGATCTTGATCGGCCGTTCGGCGAGCAGGATCAGACCCGACACGAAATTCTGGGTGATCGCCTGCAGACCGAAACCGATGCCGACCGACAGCGCCGACAGCAGCAATGCGATCCGTTCGACCCCGATGCCGAGCGAGGCGAGCGCCCAGATCACCGCCAGCGCGATGCCGACATAGCGCGCGACCAGGCTGACCGAGTTGCGGCCGCTGCCGTCGAGTTCGGTCGCGGGCAGATACCGCCCTTCCAGCCAGCGCATGAAGCCGCGCACCAGCGTCAGCCCGATCGCCAGCACCGCGACCGATCGCAGGATCGCGCCGGGCGAGATCGTCACCCCGCCGACCTGGATGCCGCGCGCCAGATCGCCGAGCCGGGTGAAGATATCGGCGACGCCGCTGCCCCCGAACGGCAACAGCCACAGCGCCAGCGCCAGCACGGCCAGCAGGACGCGCAGTACGCCCGACAGCAGCACCCCGAACTGATCGACCGTCCCGCCGCGCAGGCCGAGGCCGCGGGTCAGCGCGAGGCCGAGCGGGCTCGACCGTTCGAACACCGTCGTCGCGATATCGTCGATGGCGGCAAGCGCCAGATACACCGCCGCGCCCAGCACCAGCGTCCAGGCCGCCATCTGCCCGACCGACAGGCCGAACCCGATATAGCCCGCCGCCAGGGCGAGCAGCGCCACGCCCGCCACCCCCCATGCGAACAGCGTGACGGCGGCTAGTCCGGTTCGCGCCGGCGCGTCCTCGCCCGCGCTCGTTTCCGCGCGCAACCGGCCGATCGCGAACAGCGCCGCCGCGATCAGCAGGATATGGGTGAGCGCCAACAGGGCGGCCGTCGCGGTGCGCGCGGCGGCGCTGGTCCCGATCGCGCCATGTGCTGCATCGATCGCGATCGCGAACCCGGCCAGCAGTGCCAGCAGGAACGAATAGGGCCGCAGCCGCGCCGCCAGCGCATCGCCGATCGGCGCGATCCGCCAGCTCGGACTGCCGCGCATCAGCACCGATCCCAACACCGAACTGGTGAAGGCGGTAAAGCCGATCGCCACCAGCCACTGGTCGAGCATCGCGCTCCACGTCGGCGCGACAAGGCCTGCCCAGCGCAGTCCGGCCAGCACGGCTGCGGCGGCGAGCAGGGGGGCGAGCGTACCGACCAGCACCCGGCCCAGCGCATTCGCCGACCGCCGCACCCGCCGCCCCGGCGCCCCGTCGATCAGCAGCCGCTGCCCGACCCGCCCCGCCGCCAGCCGCGCCGGCCCCAGCAACAGGATCGCGATGGCAAGGCCCAGCAGCGCCGGCCACATCCGCCCCGGCACGGCGGTGGCGACCGTGCGCGCCTCTGCCGCGACGAAACGCTCGATCCGGTGCGCGTCGCGCGGCGCGGCACGCAATATCGCGCTCCAGAATGCCGGCGTCAGCGGCGACGCACCGCGACCGAACCATTTCTGGCTGATCTCGGCCGCCTGCCCTTCCTGAATCTCATCGATAAGTTGCTGGGCCTCCACCGACAACAACCGCGCGCGCTTCGTCGCTGAATCGATCGTCGTCCGCTGTCGTGCCAGTGCGGTGCGTTCGCTGCGGATCGATGCATCCTCGCCCGATGCCGCCGGACCCAGTTGCGCCAGCCGGGCGTCGATCTGCGCCAGATCGGCGGTCAATTGCTGCGCGGCATCGAGCGTCGTCGTGCGCACCGCCTGTGCCCGTGCGCGCAATGCCGCGCGGTCGCTCTGTTCCAGCTTGGTGTCGAGCGCCCCGTCGACCAGTCCCAATTCGCTGGCGGCGCCGTCCAGCCGGGTGGCCACATCGCCGGACCCCTGCGCCAGCGCCGGAATCGCCGTCACCATCAGCAGCAACGACAACAGGGTTCGGAGCAATGCCATCATGCCCCCGGCCTATCGCCATCGCGCGGCGGGGACAATCGGGACGCTTTCCCGCCGCGTCGACAGGCTGTAGATGGCCGGATGCTTCGCATCACCGAACTCAAACTGCCCCTAAACCATCCCGAGGAGGCACTGACCGCCGCGATCCGCGACCGGCTGCGCATTACCCCGCGCGACCTGGTTCGGTACACGATCGCGCGCAGGGCGCATGACGCGCGCGACAAGGACGATATCCAGCTCGTCTATTCGGTCGATGTGACGGTGAAGAACGAGGGGCAGGTACTGAACCGCGCCAAGCGCGACCGCAATGTCGGCCCGACGCCCGATACCGGCTATCGCTTCGTCGCGAAGGCACCGGCCGACTATGCCGGCCCGCGGCCGATCGTCGTCGGTGCGGGACCGTGCGGGCTGTTCGCGGGCCTCATTCTCGCACAGATGGGCTTTCGCCCGATCATCCTCGAACGCGGCAAGGTCGTGCGCCAGCGGACGCAGGACACCTGGGGCCTGTGGCGGCGCAGCGAGCTGAACCCCGAATCGAACGTGCAGTTCGGCGAAGGCGGGGCCGGCACCTTTTCCGACGGCAAGCTGTGGAGCCAGATCAAGGATCCGCGCCATCTCGGCCGCAAGGTGCTGACCGAATTCGTGAAGGCCGGCGCGCCCGAGGAGATCCTGACCGAGGCGCATCCGCATATCGGCACCTTCCGCCTCGTCACCATGGTCGAATCGATGCGCGCGACCGTCGAGGAACTGGGCGGCGAATATCGCTTCTCGCACCGGGTCGACGATATCGAACTGGACGAACGCCCCGATGGCACGCGGCGGCTGACCGGGCTGAAGCTGTCGACCGGCGAGACGCTGGCCGCCGACGGCCCGGTCGTGCTGGCGCTAGGGCACAGTGCGCGCGACACCTTCCACATGCTACACGATCGCGGCGTGTTCCTCGAACCCAAGCCGTTCTCGATCGGCGTGCGGATCGAACATCCGCAAAGCTGGATCGATCAGGCACGGTTCGGTGCCTGTGCCGGCCATCCCGATCTGGGCGCGGCGGCCTATACGTTGTCGCACCACTGCACCAACCAGCGGACGGTCTACAGCTTCTGCATGTGTCCGGGCGGCACCGTCGTCGCCGCGACCTCCGAACCCGGGCGGGTCGCGACCAACGGCATGAGTCAATATTCGCGCAACGAACGCAACGCTAATTCCGGCATCGTTGTCGGCATCGATCCAGCGCGCGACTATCCCGGCCATCCGCTGGCCGGCATCGCGCTGCAACGCCATTGGGAAGAACGCGCCTTTGCCGCGGGCGGCGGCGCATATCGCGCGCCGGCCCAACTGCTCGGCGATTTCCTGGCGGGCCGTCCGTCGATGGCGTTGCGCAGTGTCATCCCGTCCTATCGACCGGGCGTTCACCTGACCGATTTATCGGAATGCCTGCCCGATTTCGTAGTGACCGCGATGCGCGAAGCACTGGTCGCGTTCGGTCGCACCATCCCGGGCTATGACCATCCCGATGCGGTGATGACCGGGGTGGAGACCCGGACATCGTCGCCGGTGCGGATCACGCGGGGCGACGATTTCCAGAGCGTCAACACCGCCAACCTGTTCCCCGCCGGCGAAGGTGCCGGCTATGCCGGTGGCATCCTGTCGGCGGCGGTCGATGGTATCAAGGTCGCGGAGGCGGTCGGCCGCGCCCTGGTCCGATAGGTCAGGCGATCGGCACGACCGGAGCGGCGGCCGACAACAGGACGGCGGAAACGAAGAACGCGGCGAAGGCGGCGGCGAACTGCTGGCGAAGGTCGAGACGGGTCATGATAGTTACTCCCTGCTTGGCCGCGTGAACCATTTCACCGGCGATGCAGAGAGTTTTGCAGAGGTCGTGCCAACTTTATAAGCAGTTGATTCAGAACGATTTAATTTACCGCTCGCTCGCTCGTGACCGATATTGGCGGAATCTTCCACCAGCAGTTAGTGGATTTCACCAACCATTTGGTTTCGTCCACCACGCTTCGCCGCATATAACAGGCGATCCGCCCGCGCGACGCCATCGACGATCGTCTCGTCCGAACGCAGCGTCACCAGCCCGGCCGACAGCGAGATGCCGTCGATCACCATATCGCTTTCCCGCAGCCGATAGCGCCGGGCGCCCACCGCCCGTCGCGCGCGTTCGAGCAGGGCGCTCGCCGCTGCCGGATCGAATCCGTCCAGCAGCACCGCGAATTCCTCCCCACCATAGCGCGCGACCAATTGCCCGTCGCATTCGCGCGTCAACGTTGCCGCGATCGCCTTGAGCACACGGTCGCCGACCGGATGACCATATCGGTCGTTGATCGATTTGAAATGATCGACGTCGCACAAGGCGACGTGGAACGGGCCGCCGGTCTTGCCGGCCAGCGCCGATTCGAACGCGCGACGATTGGGCAGTTCGGTCAGCGGATCGCGTCGGGCGTCCTCGTGCGCGGCGGCGAGTTCCTCGCGTAGCTCGCTGGCCTCTCGCTTTGCCTGCGCCAGCCGCGTCTCGGCGATTTCGACACGCGCGCGCATCGTCGCGGTGATCTTCGCCAGATCGGCGATCGCAGCGACGACATCGATGCACGGTACCGCGCGCAACGCATCGGCGCTGGCGGCAAGGTCGCGGCCGAAATCGCGGGTTTCATCCTGCATCGCCGTGACGGTCGATTCGAACCCGGCGACCAGGCGCTGCGTCTCGACAGCGCGCAGCCCCTGTTCTTCCGGGACGGTGGCGGCCGCCCTGTTCGGCATTGGGGCGACGCGGCCCTGGCTGTCGGCTTCGATGGCGTTGCCGAGTTCCGCGACCTCGCTGCCGGTCAACCGGACGCCGCCATCGGTCCGCCGTGCGACCTCGCGAGCGAGATCGCCCGCCGGATCGCTCAGCACCTGATAGGCGAAGCTATAGTTGACCGGGGTGGGGTCGAGCCGCTGATTTTCGAGGAAAGCGAGGATCGCACGAACCAGGCCGTTTCCGACCGGGGTCCCGCTACCGATTCTTTCCAGATACACTGCGTCTTCCCTCCGCCCCCGCGAAACCGTCGACAATGGAGTATGCCCCGATTGCTAAGATCGCGTTGCATCGGGATTTACCCTCTATGCACGATTAACGATGGGCGGCTCCCCCTCGTTCAGCGCGGCGCGGCAAGCCCGCGTACCGCCGCCAGCGTGGTACGGACATGGTCGGCGGGGTTCATGTCGGAATGGACGAAGGCGATCCGGCCATCGCGACCAATGACATAGCTGGTGCGCGTCGTCATCGTCCGCGCCTTCCCATCGGCGCCGGCCGGGCGGTTGAGTGCCACGTCGAAGCCTTGGATCACGCGCGGGCCGGCACTGGCGACGGCGAAGCGCCCGGCGCAATGTTCGTTCGAAAACGCCTGCAACTTGCCGATCGGGTCGGCCGACATGCCGATCACGGTCGCGCCCGCCGCCTTGAACTGGTCGACCGAATCGGCGAACGCCTTCGCCTCCGCATTGCAGCCGCCGGTGAACGCCGCCGGGAAGAAGTAGAGAACGACCGGTCCCTTGCGCAGCTGCGAGCGCAGGTTGAGCGTGAACGCCTTGCCCGCGATCGCCGCCTTGGTGGTGAAATCGGGTGCCTTCGCGCCGGGCGCCAATGCCGCCGACAGTGGCGCGGCAAAGGGCAGGGTCAGGGCGGCGGCAAGCAGGGCGATACGCATCGGGCGGGTTCCTCGGTCGGAAAGATCGTCGTCGGTTATGCTAACGCGTAAAGGCGATGCCAAGCCGCGCGCTCGAACTGCGCAGACGATAATCGTCGATCGCCTCGCCGTAACCGCTATATGCCTGTCCGAAAACGTACAGTCCGGTGCCGCCGCCGATCCGGGTCAGCGGATAGGAGGCGAACAATTCGCCCGCACGCCGGCTGCCCAGCGGATTGCGCAGCGTCGCGGCGATCCGCAATCCGTCGACCTGCCCGACAGCGGCGGCCAGCGACCAGTTGCCCCAATAACGGTCGAGATCGCGATAGCCGGTGCCGACATAGGTCCACAGCTTCGGCGTCGCTTCGACCTGCCAGCCATCACCGATCGGCAGGGCATAGCTGGCGGTGGCGTACAGGCGGTTGACGTCGATCGACCCGGCATCGCGGCCGTTCGAATCATGGGCATAGCCGACCGCACCGGTCACGCCGTCGCCCAGCATGCGCTGATAATAGATTTCCGGGCTGTAATTGGTGCTGCGGAACGGGCCGGACGGCGCATCGATCGCCCAGAACATCGTCTGCGTCCACGCGACCCGCACGCCGTCGAGCAGTCCGGCACCGTCGAAGGGGCGGACGGCAAGGCTGAATTGCAGCTTCGCACCGTCCGACCCCAGCCCGAATACGCCATAGATCGGCGCGTGCGGTTCGAACCGGTCGAGGAACCCCGATCTGCTGCCTTCCGCCGTCGCGACGACCGTCTCGCCCGACGACGCTGGCGGCGCGACTTGTGCGACCGTGACCGGCGCGAGTCGGTAGCGCAGCGCGCGGAACCCGCCCGGTGCGACGGTCGCCGACGCCGGATCGACCGGCACGATGCGCAGCCGCGCGCCATCGGCGGCGACGACGGTCATCTCGGCCGGTACCGCATCGACCGGCTCGCTGCCTTCGTTGAGCGCGAAGACCTGCACCCCAACCTCGGCGGCACTGGCTGATGCCGGGGGTTCGGCAACGATTCGCAAGCTTTGCGGGGCGGCGAGCAGCAGGGCGAGCGCGATCATACGCTCCTCTGTGCCAGCCATTTGCGACAACCGCGAGCAGCGTTTGCGCTTTGCCCGCTCCACCGCCTATCTGGCGCTTCGCAATGCAAAGGCCCACCATGCCCGTCACCGCCGCCGACCTGACCCTTGCCGCGCAACTCGCCGACGCCGCCGGTGCCGCGATCCGCCCGCGCTTCCGCAGCAATTACGGCCTTGAGATCAAGGACGACGCCTCGCCGGTGACCCTTGCCGATCGCGAGGCGGAGGCGGCGATGCGCACGCTGATCGAGCGCGAGCGGCCATCCGATGGCATTCACGGCGAGGAATATGGCGTCCGCGACGGCACCAGCGGCCGCGTCTGGGTACTCGACCCGATCGACGGTACGCGCTCGTTCATTGCCGGGCGGCCGATCTTCGGCACGCTGATCGCGCTGGTCGAGGATGGCTGGCCGGTGCTCGGTGTCATTGACCAGCCGATCATCGGCGAACGCTGGGTCGGCGCGGTCGGGCGCGGCACGACCTTCAACGGTCAGCCGGCACGGACGCGCCGCTGCCGCGACCTTGCCGACGCGCTGCTGGCGACGACCAGTCCGGCGCTGTTCGATGACGGGCAGTTGCACGGCTTCGAACATGTCGAGGCAAAGGTGCGCTCGACCGTACTCGGCGGCGACTGCTATTCCTATGGCACGCTGGCGTCGGGCCATATCGATCTGGTGGTCGAGGCCGGGTTGAAGCTGCACGACTTCGCCGCTTTGGTGCCGGTGGTCGAGGGTGCCGGCGGCACGATGAGCGACTGGTCGGGCGATCCGCTCCACGCCGGCAGCATCGGCGAGGTGATTGCGCTGGGGGATGCGGCGCGTCTTGAGGATGTCGTTGAACTGCTGGCCTGTCGCGGTGGGTGACGCAACCGGCGCCGCTCCGCATCGTTGAGGGGGGCATCACCCCGCAGCGAAGGAAACCGTCATGGGCCTGTTTTCAAAGGATATCGCGACGCTCGACGACCTGTTCGTCCATCAGCTCCAGGACATTTACTACGCCGAGAACCAGATCACCAAGGCACTGCCGAAGATGATCGCGAAGGCGACCGACCCCGAGCTGAAGGCCGGGTTCGAACGCCATCTGGCCGAAACCGAAGGCCAGATTCGCCGTCTGGAGCAGGTTTTCGAACTGCACGGCGCGACCAAGAAGGCGGTGACCTGTCCGGCGATCGACGGCATCATCAAGGAGGCGAACGAGGTCGCCGGCGACATCGCCGACAAGAAGGTGCTCGACGCCGCGCTGATCGCGTCGGCGCAGGCGGTCGAGCATTATGAGATCACCCGCTACGGCACGCTGATCGCATGGGCACGGCAACTGGGCCGCGAGGACTGCGCCGCGCTGCTGGCCGAGACGCTGGCCGAGGAACGCGCCACCGACGAGAAGCTGACCTCGATGGCCGAGCACAAGGTCAACGCGCAGGCCGAACTGGCGGAAGCGTGATGGGCGGGACGGGGCGGCGCCGGGCCGTCCCGTCCGTTCAGTTGGTCGGCGCCGACAGGATCGTGCGCGGCTTGCGCGTGCAATATTGCTGCGCCCCGAGCAGCCCGCATTGCCGCCCGTCCTGCTTCAATCCATCCGCCTTGCGATCGAACGCCGGTTCGTCGTCGTCGCCCAACCGGTAGCGGTCGCTGCGCCGCTCGGGACAACCCAGCGCGCGCGGCGTGACGACACAGTCGACCGGTTCGGCGACGTTCAGCTTCGTCGCGACCGGTGCCGATTGCAGGACCAACGCGAACAACAGCGTCATCGACATGGGCTTGCTCCTCCCAAAAGGCTCGATATCCGAACTCGGTATCCCGGCGATAGTTGCCTATTTCGCTAATGGCCGCGGCGCGCCGATGCTGCCGCCGCGCCGGGTCGACGCGGTCACGCCGACAAAGCCGCACCCTTGCAGGAACGCTGCGGTGCCGCACGACGGCTGCGGCACCGCCAGCAAGCGTTCGCGCTCCCCCAATGCGTCGACGGCGCGCCGATCGCCATCGGCCGGCGCCGTCGTCAACGGTACGCGGAACCGGTCGGCGGTACGCGCCGCGCAGACGAGGATTTCGTCGGGATCGGCATCGGTACGGCACGCCTGCGCAACCTGCGTGACGCTGCGCGCCCGCGCGATCATGGCCGCCGCCCGCCCTTCGTCCTGCACCATCGCCAGCAATAGGATCCACACCGTCATGCCCGTGCCTTTCGCGATCGACCCGTCGCCTTGTTATCGAACGACGCGGCTTGCCCGGCAAGCATCGCTCGCCTATCGCTCGTTTAACCCGTTTAACGGTTAGGAGCTTCGTCCAATGCAGCCTGTCAGCAACACCCTCGACCGCGTCCTCGTTCTCGAAATGGTGCGCGTCACTGAAGCCGCGGCGATCGCCGCGTCGACGCTGGTCGGGCGGGGCGACGAAAAGGCCGCCGACGCCGCCGCCGTCGAAGCGATGCGCGCTGCGCTGAACGAACTCGACATGCACGGCACCGTCGTCATCGGCGAAGGCGAGCGCGACGAGGCGCCGATGCTGTATATCGGTGAAAAGGTCGGCACCGGGAGCGGTCCCGAAATCGACATCGCGCTCGATCCGCTGGAGGGCACGACGATTTGCGCCACCGCCGGTCCGAACAGCCTTGCCGTGCTGGCGATCGCGGAAAAGGGCGGGCTGCTGAACGCCCCCGACGTGTATATGGACAAGATCGCGTGCGGGCCGGGCTATCCCGACGGGATCATCGATCTCGACAAGTCGCCGACCGAGAATGTGACGGCGGTGGCCGAGGCCAAGGGCGTCGATCCGCGCGACATCATCGTCTGCGTCCTCAACCGCCCGCGGCACGAGGCACTGATCGCCGAATTGCGCGCGGTCGGATGCGGCGTGATGCTGATCGGCGACGGCGACGTGGCGGGGGTGATCGCGACCAGCGACCCCGACACGACCATCGACCTGTATATGGGATCGGGCGGCGCGCCGGAGGGCGTACTGGCAGCCGCCGCGCTGCGCTGCGTCGGTGGGCAGTTCAAGGGGCGGCTGCTGTTCCGCAACGACGACGAGCGCGCGCGTGCCGCCAAATGGGGCGTCACCGACCTCGACAAGCAATATGACCTGACCGAGCTCGCGCGCGGCGACTGTATCTTCGCGGCGACCGGCGTGACCGACGGGTCGCTGCTCGAAGGGGTCAAGCGGCTGAAGGGCAAGATGACCACCGAGAGCGTCGTGATGCGCGCCAGTTCGGGCACGGTCCGCTGGGTGAAGGGCGAGCACCGGCTGTAAGCGTTCGATGGAACGCTGATCGTCACCGGCTGCGTGCTATGGTCTAACGACGAAGGGCAGAATAGTTCGTGCTGAGTAGGTGCTGAGCGAAGTCGAAGACCCGTATCGAAGCACACGCCAAAGACGGTCCTTCGATACGCCATTTCGACAGGCTCAATGGCTACGCAGGACGAACGGAAGGATCGGTTGGAATTGTGTCCTACTGCTTACGGCGACCGGGGCTGGATATGAACGCGGCGCAACCCGTGGGTTCACGCCGCGTTCAATGCGCCGATCCTATCCCGGCCCCATGACACGGAGACTGACCATCCGCCCGCTCGCCCTCGCCGTCGCGTTTGCCGCGCCGGTCGCACTGCATGCGCAGGCCCCGCAGAACGACCTTGCCGCCGTCCAGCGGCATTTGTCGGCGACGCAGACGATGACCGCCGATTTCAGCCAGACCGACCGCAACGGCCGCGTGCTGACCGGGCAGTTGACGCTGAAGAAGCCCGGCAAGATCCGCTTTCAGTATCAGAAGGGCGTGCCGATCCTGCTCGTATCGGACGGCAAGTCGCTTTACTTCCTCGACTATCAGGTCGGGCAGAAGCAGCGTTGGCCGATCGGCAATTCGCCGCTCGGCATCCTGCTGAACCCCGAACGCGACGCGTCGAAATATGCGCGGATCGTCCCGTCCAACGATCCACGGATCGTCAGCGTCGAGGCCTATGATCCCAAGCGCCCCGAATATGGCCGGATTACGATGGTGTTCGCGCGCCAGCCCTCCGCCCCCGCCGGGCTGATGCTGCAGGGCTGGGTCGCGCTTGATGCGCAGGCCAACCGGACGACGGTGCGGCTGACCAACCAGCGTTTCAACGTGCCGGTCGCCGACAACGCATTCCGGTTCAACGAACCGCGCCGGACCCGCCGCTGACCCCGATCCGCGAATCGCATCTGTCCGGCTTTTTTACAAAATTACGGAATGTGTTCATCTTGGCGACAGGTTCGCGGCCCTAAGGCTGATGTCGCGGTGTTGGAGCGCGTCCGGGATTTTCCCCCCTGTTGCCCGGGTCTCCAACGCCCGCCTGCGTAACGAACGCCAGGTCGGCCCTCGCTCCATGCCCCCGGAGCGGGGGCCTTTCCATGTCTGGCGCAGGTGCTGTTCCGACGATACAGGCGCTTCATGGACACGCTTTCGGTCGCTTCGTGGAATATCAACTCGGTCCGGTTCCGCATGGACATCGTCGAGCAATTCCTGCGCGAGGCGCAGCCCGATGTGCTCTGCCTGCAGGAAACCAAGGTCGAGAATCGCGACTTCCCGCACGATCCGCTGCGGCGGCTGGGCTATACCCATATCGCGATCAACGGGCAGCGAATGCACCATGGCGTCGCGGTGATCTCGAAAGTGCCGTTGGCCGAGGACTACCGGCTCGACTGGCAGGCGAATGGCGAGGCACGACATCTGGGCGTGCGGCTGGCCAACGGTTTGCGCATCGAGAATGTCTATATCCCCGCCGGCGGCGACGTACCCGACCGCGCGGTGAACCCGAAATTCGGGCAGAAGCTCGACTTCCTCGAACGCATGATCGACTGGTCTAAGGGGCTGGCGGGCATCCCGACGCTGCTGGTCGGCGATTTCAACGTCGCGCCGCTGGAAAGCGATGTGTGGAGCCACAAGCAGTTGCTCGACGTGGTCAGCCATACGCCGATCGAAGTGGAAACGCTGGCGCGGTTGCAGGCGGCGAACGACTGGGTCGATCTGGGCCGCCATTTCATCCCCGCGCCGCAGCGGCTCTATACCTGGTGGAGCTACCGCGCGAAGGATTGGGCGGCGTCGGACCGCGGGCGGCGGCTCGACCATATGTGGGCCAGCCGCGACGTCGCGGCCAAGGCGGTCGCGCACCGCGTCCACGAACCCTGCCGCGGCTGGCTGAAACCCAGCGACCATATCCCGATCGTCACCGAGTTCGCATTTTGAGCGAGACCCGTGATGTCGCGCGCGCGATCGACGCGCTGCGCCGCGGCTGGCCGATCGCGATTGCGGCACCGGGCGAGCCGGCGCTGACGCTGCTGCCGATCGAGACCGCCGATCCCGAACGGCTGGCGCGCTTCGATCCCGACGGCACCGGCCAGATCCTGTTGTCGTTTGGCCGGGCCGAGACGCTGCGCATCGTCAACCAGCGCGCCGCCGCCCAGCCCGATCATCCGGTGGCGATCCGGCGCGAGGCGTGGACCGACTTCGCCGCTGCGACCGCGCTCGCCGATCCGCAGCTCGACCTCGCCACGCCGATGAAGGGGCCGTTTCGCAGTGTCGAGTTGGCGGCACCCGTTGCCGCTGGTGCCGCGCTGCGCCTTGCCCGGGTGGCGGGGCTGTTGCCGGCCTTCGTGACCGGCGGGACCGGCGCGGAGGTGACGATCAGCCCGGCGGCGATCGACGCGCACGAGGATGCCAACCGGCTGGCGATCGTCACCCGTGCGCGGTTGCCGGTGGCGGGGGCCGAGGACAGCGAGATCGTCGCGTTCCGCACCCCCGATGCCGCGGGCGAACATGTCGCGCTGGTGATCGGTCAGCCCGATGGCCGCCCGCCACTGGTGCGGCTGCACAGCGAATGCCTGACCGGCGATGTGCTTGGCAGTCTGAAATGCGATTGCGGGCCGCAGCTTCACGCCGCGATCCATGCCATTGCCGACGCGAACTGGGGCATCCTGCTCTATCTGCGGCAGGAGGGGCGTGGTATCGGGTTGGTCAACAAATTGCGTGCCTATGCGCTGCAGGATCAAGGGTTTGACACGGTCGACGCCAATACGCGGCTGGGCTTTGCGATCGATGCGCGCGATTTTGGCGTCGCGGGGCGGATGCTGGCACTGCTCGGGCAGCGGCAAATCCGGTTGCTGACCAACAATCCGGCGAAGGTCGCAGGGCTGGAGGCGACGGGGATCACCGTCGTCGAGCGCGTGCCGCATCACCTGCCCGCCAACCCACATAACGAACGCTATCTGGCGACCAAGCGCGACCGGACCGGGCACCAGCTATAGTCAGCGGCTTTCCGACCGGAGATAGGCGATCAGGTCGGCGCGCTCCATCGGGTCGCGGACGCCCGCAAAGGCCATGCGGGTGCCAGGCACCACCCGCGACGGCGCGGCGAGCCATGCGTCCATGCGCGCGGCGTCCCAGCGGCCGCCATGGTCCTTCAGCGCCTGGGTATAGCCGAAGCGCGGATCGCTCGCGACCGCACGGCCGAGGATGCCGTGCAGATTGGGTCCGGCCAGCGCCTGCCGCCCCTTGCCGATCGTATGGCACGCCGCGCACTGGCCGAAGGCGCGGTGGCCGGCATCGATATCGGCATAGGCGAGCAGCGTCGTGAGGTCGGCATTCGGCCCGGCCGCGCGCAGCCGGCCGGCGCGGTCGGCATCGCCGCCGCCGCATGCCCCCAGCAGCAGCGCGAGGAACAGCCAGCGCATCAGTTCTGCCGCAGCGTCTTCCACGCGACGCGCTGCAATGCCTTGACGACTGCCGGGGTCAGGCCGAGGTCGCGGGCGGCGCGTTCGTCCGGTCCCAGCCGGCGGACGTCATAGCCGGTGACTCGTCCGAAAATCGTCAGCGCCTCCAGATAATAGCCGGCGGTGCTGCCGTGATAATGATCGTCGGCCCATAGCCCGACCTTGCCCGGGTCGATCCCGTCATAGGGATCGGCATCGGCGATGCCGATGGCGATCGCATCGTTCCACGCGCTGCCGACCGGGATCGTGCCGGCGATCCCCGGGACCGTCCGCGCCACCTGTCGATTGGCCGCCGCCAGATCGTTGGCCATCGTCGCGATCGGCTTGCCCGACCAGCGGCTGCCGGGGCGATAGGTCAGGTCGGCGCGCGACCAGGTTTCGACCAGCTCGACCCGCGCACGGGGGTTGCGGGCATGAAACAGCGCGGCGAGCCTGCCCGCCGCTGCGCCGTGCCGCGTGGCGTCGCCCGGTCGTTTGGCGTCGAGCGTCGAATAGCCTTGCAGGATCACCACGTCCCAGCGCCGGTCGATCGCCGCGCGCCGGTTGGCATCGTGATAGGCAAGATCCTTGCCCGGCGAGGTTTCGAGCGAGACCGTCCAGTCGAGCCCGGCCTGTTCGGCGAAGGTGCGGAACAGCGCGGGCACGCCACCGATGGTTTCGCCGTTCAGGTCGGTGACGCTGTCGGGGCGGTAGCGCTCGACCGGCGACCCGGCGCCGAAGGTGAAGCTGTTGCCGATGAACAGGATGTCGCGCGCCGATGCCGGGGCGAGGGAGAACGAAAGAGCGGTCAGGGTCAGGAGCAGACGGATCATGCGCCCTTCTACCCCAGCAACCCGCGTCAGGCGACCGCCGCCGCGGCGAATTGCGCGCGCAGATCCTCGATCGTCGCTTCCAGATGGCGGGTCAGCATCTCGCGTACCGCCACCCCGTCGCGCGCCAGCCATGCATCGAGCAGCGCGCGATGCTCGACATAGGCGCGGTCGCCGCGGCCGGCCGGGCGCAGATGTGCGACGACATAGCGTTCGGCGAGCACCGACAGGCGCTGTACCAGTTCGATGGTCAGGTCACGCCCGTTCGCCGCCACCAGCGCCGCGTGGAAGGCACGGTTGCGCGCCGCCGCCTCCAGCAGGTCGCGGGGCGCCGCCCCGTCGAGTCGTTCGAACGCATCGATCACCGCCGAGCGGCGCTGCTCGTCGGCATGGATCGCGGCATAGGCCGCCGCCCCCGGTTCGACCGACAGGCGCAGTTCGTAGATTTCCTCGGCCTGCATCGCCGACATCGGCCGCACGGTATAGCCGCGATTGGCCTGTCCGGCGACCAGCCCTTCCTGTTCGAGCCGGGCCAGCGCCTCGCGCAGCGGGATCTTGCTGACGCCCAGTTCGCTGGCCAGCGCGTCCTGGCGGATCGGGAAGGTCTCGGGCAACGCACCGCTGACGATTCGTTCGCGGACGATCTCGAACACGCGATCGGACAGGGTTCGGACGACGATGGTCACGCTGCATTCCTTTGCGAAGCGGTCCGTTACCGGATGACGACGAAGATATCCGAATTCCGGACATCCAAAAGTCGTACATATTCAAAAAACCGGCCAGTAATCAATCTTTTCGTGACAGCGGTTACCGGGTGATCCGGTTCACGGCGCGACAGCACGGTCGGTCGCATCGCGGCTTGTCGCAGCCGCGGCGACGTGGAACCAAGATGGGGATGGCCGTTCCCCGTTTCACCGCCCTGTTGCCGATATTGCTGCTGTCGGCCTGTATCGGTGGCGACCGGCGCGAACCCGCCCCGCCGCCGGCTCGGCCGATCGCGCCGCGCGCATCGGGTCCGGTCACCCTGTCGGGGCAGACGCCGCGCGATACCCAGCAATGTTTCGCCGATCTGTCGCGCGCCGAGGTCCGTTTCAGCCCGCTGCCCGATCGCGATTACGGGTCGGGCTGCGTCGTGCTGGGGGCGGTGCAGCTCCTCGATATCGGCACGCCGGTAAACGGGCTGAAGGCGATACGCTGCCCGACGGCGCGCGCGCTGGTCGGCTGGGTCCGCCACGGCGTGCGCCCGGCGGCGCGGCAATTGCTGGGCAGCGACGTGACCCGCATCGACAGCTACGGCACCTATGTCTGTCGCGGGATCGTCGGCGGTGGCAGCCGCGCGGCGGGGCGGGTGTCGGAACACGGCCTCGCCAACGCCGTCGATATCGGCAGCTTCGTGCTGGCGGACGGCCGGCGTATCTCGATCGAGCGCGACTGGAACAGTCCCGACCCGCAGGTTCGCGAATTCCTGCGCATCATCCACCGATCGGCGTGCAAGCGCTTCGTCACGACGCTCGGCCCCGAATATAATGCAGCGCACGCCAACCATTTCCATTTCGACATGGGCGGGCGGCCACTGTGCCGGTGATGCAAGGCGCTTGCCGCTGTCTGCGGGCGTGCTTACAACTTCGCCACCTATGACCGATACAAAAGTACCGTCCCGCGTGTTCCGCGGGGCCAAGCAGGAGGCCGAGGCGGCCCGCGCCCAGCTTTCCACCCCGCAGACCGAGCATCCCGCCTATCGCCTGGCGTTTCAGGACATGGAGTTCCTGCTGCGCGAGGATTTGCGGCCGGTGCGGTTCCAGCTCGAACTGCTCAAACCCTCGCTGCTGCTCGACGAGGCGAACATCGCCTCGACCTTCGTCATCTATGGCTCGGCACGCATTCCCGAGCCGGAAAAGGCCGAAGTGCTGCTCGACCTCGCGCAGGACGACAAGGCGCGCGCGATCGCCGAGCGGATCGTCGCCAAGTCGCATTATTACGACGTGGCGCGCGAGCTGGCCTTCAACGCCAGCCAGTTTCCCAACGACGTCAATGGCAAGCGCCACTTCGTCGTATGTTCGGGCGGCGGCCCGTCGATCATGGAAGCCGCCAATCGCGGCGCAAACGAAGCCGGCGCGGAGTCGATCGGCCTTAACATCGTCCTGCCCCACGAACAGGCGCCGAACCCGTACGTCACCCCGGCGCTGTCGATGCAGTTCCACTATTTCGCGCTGCGCAAGATGCACTTCCTGCTGCGCGCGCGGGCGGTCGCGGTGTTCCCCGGCGGCTTCGGCACGTTCGACGAAAGCTTCGAGCTGCTGACGCTGATCCAGACCGGCAAGATCGAACCGATCCCGGTGCTGTTCTATGGTCGCGAATTCTGGGACCGGGTGGTCAACTGGGACGCGCTGGTCGAGGAAGGCGTGATTTCGGAACGCGATCTCGACCTGATCACCTTCGTCGAAACGGCGGAGGAAGGGTGGAACGTGGTCAAGAAATTCTACGAGGACCGGAAATAGGGGCGGCTTGCCGCTCTTGCCACAGGCGTCACCCCAGCGAAGGCTGGGGTATCCCGGTTACAGGGCGCGGCCGGAGCCGCAGGAGACCCCAGCCTTCGCTGGGGTGACGCTTGTGGCTCCGGCGTAACCGGGTTCGCGCCTCCTACCGCGCCAGTGCGTCGGCGATCAGTTTCCGGCTGTTGTCGATGCCGTAGAGCGCGATGAAGCTGCCCATGCGTGGCCCCTGCGACGTGCCGAGCAGCGTTTCGTAGCAGGCCTTGAACCAGTCCCGGAGCGACTCGAAGCCGGCGGTCTTGCCGATCTCGTACACCGCATTCTGAATCTGTTCGGCACCGGCGTCGGCGGGCATCGCCGCAAGGTCGGCATCGAGCCGTTCGAGCGCAGCGCGTTCGATCTCGGTCGGGGCGCGGCGTTCGGGCTTTTCCGCCACATCGCGGACATAGGCCAGCGCATGGTCGATCAGCGCGTCGAGCGCCGGATAGCGCTCCGCCGACGCATCCTCGACATAGTTGGCGAGATAGCCCCAGACCTGCGGCTTGGTCGCCTCTCCCATCACGCCGACGAGGTTGAGCAACAGGCCGAACGTCACCGGCAGCGTTTCGGCGGGCGGCGGGCCGCCATGGATGTGGTGGACCGGATTGCCCAGCTTCTGCTCGATCGGCTGCGCGTCGTAATTGGCCCGGAACTGCCAATATTCGTCGATCGCGCGCGGGATCACGCCCAGGTGGAGCTGCTTGGCCTTTTTCGGCTCGCGATAGGCATAGAAGGCGACGCTTTCGGGCGGACCATAGGTCAACCATTGTTCAAGGCTGAGGCCGTTGCCCTTCGACTTCGAAATCTTCTGGCCATGTTCGTCGAGGAACATTTCATAGTTGAAGCCCTCGGGCGGGCGGGCACCCAGCACGCGGGCGATCTTCGACGACTGGGTGACCGAATCGATCAGGTCCTTGCCCGCCATCTCGTAATCGACGCCCAGCGCCACCCAGCGCATCGCCCAGTCGACCTTCCATTGCAGCTTCGCACCGCCCGACAGGACCGATTGCTCGACGCGGGTGTCGCCGTCCATGAACGCGACCATGCCGGTCTCGGCGTCGAGTACCTCGACCGGTACCTGCAGCACGATGCCGCTGGTCGGGCTGATCGGCAGCACCGGCGAATAGGTCGCGCGGCGTTCGGCGCCCAGCGTCGGCAGCATGATGTCGAGGATCGCCTGATAATGGCGCAGCACGCCCTTCAGCGCATCGTCGAACCTGCCGCCGCGATAATAGTCGGTCGACGACGCGAATTCATAGTCGAAGCCATATTGGTCGAGAAAGGCGCGGAGCCGGGCATTGTTGTGCGCGGCGAAGCTGGAATGGGTGCCGAACGGATCGGGGATTTCACTGAGCGGCTTGCCGAGATGCTCGCGCAGCATGTCGCCGTTCGGCACATTGTCCGGCACCTTGCGCAGGCCGTCCATGTCGTCGGAAAAGGCGATCAGGCGGGTCGGCTGGTCCGACAGTTCCTCGAACGCGCGACGGACCATCGTCGTGCGCAGCACTTCGTTGAACGTGCCGATATGCGGCAGCCCCGACGGGCCATAGCCGGTTTCGAACAGGATCGGCGCGCCATCGGGTTTCCCGTCGGGATAGCGCTTGAGCAGCTTGCGCGCCTCTTCATAGGGCCAAGCCTTTGAAACCAATGCTGCATTGCGGATTTCTGCGTCGATCATCCGGTCCAGATACGCGGTCGGCCGCAATATTTCCACCTGTTGCGACGCAACCTTGATGCAGGTTGGGCGTAGCCTGTTGCGATGATCGTATCCGACGCACCCCGCCTGTCCCGCATCGTCTCCGAAGTATGGAAGCCCGCGCTGGCACTGTTCATCTGGGACGTGATCGTCACCGGCGTCTATTTCGTGCTGCCGTTCAAGGCGCCGTCGCTGCCGCTGACGATCTTCGGCTCGGCGTTGGCGCTGTTCCTCGGCTTCCGGGTCAATTCCGCCTATGCGCGCTGGTGGGAGGGGCGATCACTATGGGGATTGATGATCAATGCCTCGCGCAACCTGGCGCGTGGCGCGATTGCGTTCATCGGGCCGGAGAATGAGGGGCAGAAGCGCGACCTGAAGCGGTCGATCGTGTTGCGGCACATCGCCTATGTCCATGCGCTGCGCTGTCAGTTGCGACGTCAGGATTCGAAGGACGAGGTCCACCGCTTCCTGTCCCGCGACGAGGCGGGCGAACCGCTGGGGCGGACCAACGTCGCCAACGGGCTGCTCGACGGGACCGGCGCGCGCATCGCCGAGGCGCAGCGGCGCGGGTGGATCGACAGCATCCAGCAGACCAGCCTCGAAAGCGTGCTGATCGACATCGCCAACGCGCAGGGCGGCATGGAGCGGATCAAGAACACGCCGCTGCCGGTGCAATATCGGTTCCTGCCGTCGTTGTTCACCCGGCTGTTCTGCATCGTGCTGCCGATCGGGCTGGTCGAGACGCTGGGCATCGCGACGCCGCTGGGGTCGGGGCTGGCCGGGTTGATGTTCCTCGCGGTGCTGCAGATCGGCGAGGATCTGGCCGATCCGTTCGCCAACAACGTCCACGACCTGCCGCTGACCGCGATGTGCCGTACGATCGAGATCGACCTGCTGCAGGCGATTGGCGATTCCGCGCCCGAACCGCTCAAGCCCGTGAAGGGCGTGCTGTGGTGACGGAACCCGGCCGCGAACGAACCGGTTGGGCCGTTGACGGAGGATGACGATGGCCGACGAACACAAGCCGACGAAGAAGATGGCGGCGAATGCCGAAAAAGGTCTGAAGCTGCGCGAGGAATTCGATCGCGGCGGGACCGAGGCCGGGGTGAAGCGCGCCAAGCAGATCGTCGATGGCGGGCCGATGTCCGATGCCGACGTCAAATCGATGCACAGCTATTTCGCGCGGCACGGCGTCGACAAGGACGGCAAGGCCCATAGCTGGGGCGATGATGAAGACCCGTCGGCGGGCTATATCGCATGGCTATTGTGGGGCGGCGACGAAGGCAAGGAATGGGCCGACCGGCAGCGGGAAAAGATCGGCGACTGAATCCTCCCCGTGCCGGGGAGGATTTTAGCGTTCCACTTCCGTTCTGACACCGGGCGCGGTAAGGCTCACAAATGCTCCCCTATCCCGCCCTGCATGCCAGCCATTCGGGTGTCTGGATCGCCGATGCGATGGGCACGCGCGAGGTCAGTCGGGGGGAGGCGATCGCGTGCGTCGCCGATACGCCGACCATCGTCCTCAACGCGCCGCTGATCGGGCAGCGGCTAGGCTATGCCGAATTGTCGGGGCTCGACCTGCTCGAACTCTTCGCCTTCGTCCATCCGGCGCGCTTCGCGGTGCCGACGCCCAAGGGCATCGCGCAGGCGCTGAGCTTGCCGCTGCCTGTCGATGAGGCCGGTGTCGCGGCGCTGCTGCGCGCGGCGGCGGCGGCGTTGATCGCGACGGCGTCGGCGCCATGGCCCGAACAGGAGGGGGCGTGGACCGCCGCGCAATCGCTGTTCCGGCTGCGCTGGCCGTGGGCGCCGGCGCTGGGGCAGGTGCTGCCCAAGCCGGCGACCGCCGAACGCTGGCTGTTCGCGAAGCTACCAGAGTGGGAGGAAGCGCCGCCACGGGGGCACCCGCGGACGGTCACGCTCGCTCCCGACGCGGTTGCCGAACGGCTGACGACCCTGACCGGCCAGGGGGCCGAGACGCGCCCCGGCCAGCGCGCCTTTGCCGCCGCCGCCGCCGATGCCTTTGCCCCGCGCGTGGCGCGCGACACGCCCAATCTGGTGCTGGCGGAGGCGGGAACGGGGATCGGCAAGACGCTCGGCTATCTCGCGCCGGCATCTTTGTGGTCGACGCAGGCCGATGGCGCGGTGTGGGTGTCGACCTTTACCAAGGCGCTGCAACGCCAATTGGCGCAGGAAAGCGAGCGCGTCTTTCCCGATCCCGTCGAACGCCGCGCGCGCGTCGTCACCCGCAAGGGGCGCGAAAATTATCTCTGCCTCCTCAACCTCGAAGACGCATTACAGGGCGGGTTTCAGAGGCGGGCGGCAGTGCTGGCGCAACTGGTCGCGCGCTGGGCGGCATATAGCGCCGATGGCGACATGGTCGGCGGCGACCTGCCCGGCTGGCTGCCGACCTTGTTCCGGCGCAACGGATCGACCGCGCTGACCGACCGGCGCGGCGAGTGCATCTATGCCGGCTGCCCGCATTACCGGAAATGCTTCATCGAACGCGCCGCGCGGGCGTCGGCACAGGCCGATATCGTCATCGCCAACCATGCACTGGTGATGGTCAACGCCGCGCGCGGGCGCGAGACCGGCACGCGCCCGACCCGCTATGTGTTCGACGAAGGCCATCACCTGTTCGATGCCGCCGACGCGATGTTCTCCGCCGCGCTGACCGGCATGGAGGCGATCGAGATCCGCCGCTGGGTGCTGGGGCCGGAGGGCGGCGGACGCGGGCGGCGGCGGGGGCTGGCCGCGCGCCTGTCCGACGTCGCCAGCTATGATTCAGCCGGCGCCGAGGCGGTGGCGGCAGCGGTCGATGCCGCACGGCTGTTGCCCGCCGAGGGCTGGCTGGCGCGGGTGCAGGAGGGCAATGCGTTCGGTCCGGTCGAGGAACTGCTCGCCTGCGTGCGCGGCGCGGTGTTCGCGCGGGCGAAGGATGGCGAGGCCGGCTATGGGCTGGAGACCGAACTGACCGAGCCGCCGCCCGAACTGGTCGATGCGGCAGGACCGGCGGCGCAGGCGCTCGACGCGCTGCTGCGTCCGCTCATTGCGCTGGGCAAGCGGCTGGAGGCGGTGCTGACCGAAGGGCCCGACTGGATGGACGGTCCGGCGCGCGCGCGGATCGAGGGGGCGATCGCCTCGCTCGGCTGGCGGGCGGAGACGGTGGCGGCATGGGGGCGGCTGCTGGCGCGGGTCGGCGGCCCGGTCGATCCCGATTTCGTCGACTGGCTGGCCGTCGACCGCGTCGAGGGGCGCGAATATGACATGGGCCTGCATCGCCACTGGCTCGACCCCAGCCGTCCGTTCGCCGAAACGGTGCTGAAGCCTGCGCATGGCGTGCTCGTCACGTCGGCGACGCTGCGCGCGGGCGGCGACTGGGACGTGGCCGATGCGCGGGTCGGGGCGCCGCACCTGATGCGCCAGCCATCGCATTTCGCCGCGACCAGTCCCTTTGCCTATGCACAACAGGCCGAGGTGCTGATCGTCACCGACGTGAAGCGCGGCGACCTGCCCGCGCTGGCCAATGCCTATGGCCGGCTGATCGTCGCGGCGGGGGGGGGGACGCTGGGGCTGTTCACCGCGATCCGGCGGTTGCGCGGCGTCCATGCGCGCATCGCCGACCGGCTGGCACGCGACGGATTGCCGCTCTACGCGCAGCATGTCGATCCAATCGATACCGGCACGCTGGTCGATATCTTTCGCGACGACCCGCGCGCGTCGCTGATCGGCACCGATGCGCTGCGCGACGGTGTCGATGTCCCCGGCCATTCGCTGCGGATGGTGGTGATGGAGGGGGTGCCGTGGGTGAAGCCCGGCGTGCTGCACGCCGCGCGCCGGCTGGCGGGGGGTGGCAGCGCCTATGACGACCGGATGGTGCGCGCGCGCCTCGCCCAGGCGTTCGGGCGGCTGATCCGCCGTGCCGACGATCGCGGGTTGTTCGTGCTGCTGTCGGCGGCGATGCCGTCGCGGCTGCTCGGCGCGTTCCCCGATGGGACACCGGTCGTGCGCTGCACGCTGGACGAAGCGGTCGCGCGTGCTCTTTCCTTGGGTAAAGAAGTGGGGCATGGGGCGCATGCCCTGCCGATGGAGCCCTTGCCATGAAGACGCTGACGCTGCTGCGCCACGCCAAGTCGAGCTGGGACGATGCCATCGCGCGCGATTTCGACCGGCCGCTGAATGCGAAGGGCGCCCGCGCCGCGACCGCGATGGGTGCGCATCTGCGGCAACTGGGCTGCAAGTTCGATCATCTGGTCGCCAGCCCGGCGGTGCGCGTCGTCGAGACGCTCGACCATTTCCGTCGCGGTTACGGCACCTTGCCCGACGAACAGAGCAACCGTGCGCTGTATCTGGCGTCGGCGGGGACGCTGCTCGACACCGTTCGCGCGCTGCCGCCCGAGGTCGATCGCGCGCTGCTGGTCGGGCATAATCCGGGGCTGGAGGACCTGGTCCTGCTGCTCTCGGCCGAAAGCAATCCGCTGCGTGGGGCGGTCGAGGAGAAGTTTCCGACCGCCAGCGTCGCGGTGCTCGAACTTGATGGCGACTGGGCCAGCGCGTGCGATGGGTGCGGGCATCTGGTCACGTTCGTGCGGCCGCGCGATCTGGACCCGAGCCTTGGGCCGGGGCACGACTGAACGATCGACCCGCTTCGGCGACAGCG
Organism: Sphingomonas sp. BL-S-05; assembly: GCF_055521695.1. Lineage (NCBI taxonomy): Bacteria > Pseudomonadati > Pseudomonadota > Alphaproteobacteria > Sphingomonadales > Sphingomonadaceae > Sphingomonas > Sphingomonas sp. BL-S-05. Next base: position 3,187,157 of record NZ_CM145499.1, read on the forward strand.
TCACCCCAGCGAAGGCTGGGGTATCCCGGTTGTGACGCGAGGCCAGAGCCGCACGAGGCCCCAGCCTTCGCTGGGGCGACGCGAGGGGATAGCGTTTCGTTCGCTGCGCGCAATCACCGCGCCGCCATGCGCCGCGCGAAGTGAATCTCCACCGCCTGCGTCACGCTCTTCGCAATCGCCTTGCGGCCCTCGACTGAATCGAGCCGCTTTGCGTCACCCTCGTTCGACAGATAGCCGGTTTCGAACAGGATCGACGGCAGGTCGGGCGCCTTGAGCACCATCAGCGACGCCATGCGGTGATAGTTGGATTTGAGCGGGATCACGCCTTTCGCTTCGCGGCCGAGCAATCGGGCGAAGCCGGCCGATTCGTTCATCGTCTCGCGCTGCGTCAGGTCGATCAGGATCGAGGAGATATCGGCCGATTGCCGGCCGAGATCGACCCCGGCAAGGATATCCGCCTTGTTCTCGCGCGCCGCCAATCGCGCGGCTTCGCGGTCGGACGCGACTTCGGACAGGGTATAGATGCTGGCACCGCTGGCATCGGGATTGTCGGCGCTGTCGCAATGGACCGAGATGAACAGGTTCGCCCCCAGCCGGCGGGCGATGGCATAGCGTTCCTGCAGCACCAGAAACTGGTCGCGGTCGCGGGTCATGGCGACGCGGACCCGGCCCCCGGCGAGCAACGCGTCGCGGATCGCGCGCGCGGTCTTGAGCGTCAGGTCCTTCTCGCGCAGCCCGCCATGCGGCGAGATCGCGCCGGGATCATGCCCGCCATGACCGGCATCGATCACGACCAGCGGCCGGTCGGCATCGCCGTCCACCTTCGGCAATGGCAGGCCACGCCGGGCGCGGCCCCCCGGCACCGCGACGCTGGCGGTCGCGCGCTGACGGCGGTCGACGACCATCGCCGCGGAGGAAGACGCCGGCACGATCGCGCCGACCACCGGCTGGGGCAGGAAGCGCATCCGTCCGCCCCCGGCCGCGCGCGCGAAACGCTGCGCACTTACCGGGCGAAGGTCGAGCGTCAGACGACGTCCCCCGTCGGAAAAGCCGCCGCCGGTAACCATCGCGGATTCGGCAAGGTCGAGCACGATGCGGCTGCCATCGTTGCCGCGCACGCCCTGCCGTACCGCGCGGACCGATCCGCCGGCATCGCCGCGTCCGCCGGGACGGATACCGTCGAGGTCGATGACGATGCGGTCGGGGCCGGCCATGGCGAAGCTGCTGGCGGCACGGGCCGGCGTGTCGAGGCGGATGACGATCCGATCGCTATCTACTGCGATCGCGTCGACTCGCTGGGCTGCGGCGGGCGACGCAGCGGCCGCGAACGTCAGGGACAGCGCGACCGCGTGCCGTGCGCCCAGACGTCCGATCCGAAAGCTGGTCCCGCGCAAAGCCATGACGAAACGCCTCTTCCCCCTTTTTCGCGAACCCGTGTCCTACCGGCTTCGGCGACAAACAGGTCCTAATAATCATGGTGAAGGTTAACTTAACCTAAAACGCCCGCCAATTTAACCGTATAAGGAAGCATGGCCGCGCTGTTGCCGTTCCCGGTGACGAATGCTACGCCTATGCCCACGTCGGTGCCGGGCCTGTCCCGGCGGAGCCGACGCGACATCCCGCGCGCAACCGCCTGCGGGATTTATTCAGGTTGATGTTCGCATGTGGCAAGTTCCGTCCCGTACCGCCTGTGCCGCTGTCGCGGCCGGCGTCGGGGCGACGGTTGTCCGCCCGGAGGTTTCCGGACTGCCCGTGCAAGCAGACGCATATCCCAGCAATCGCGCGCAGGCACCGGGCACCGACCCCGCCGCGCGTTTAGGCGCGCCGACTGGCACAGCCGTCCCGCGCGCCCGGAGAGACTATCATGACCACGCGGATGTTGATCGACGCTCGCCACCGGGAGGAAACCCGGGTCGCCGTCGTCAAGGGTAACCGGATCGAGGAATTCGATTTCGAATCGGCCGAGCGCAAGCAGCTCAAGGGCAATATCTACCTCGCCAAGGTGACGCGGGTCGAACCGTCGTTGCAGGCGGCGTTCGTTGATTACGGCGGCAACCGCCACGGCTTCCTCGCTTTCAGCGAAATCCACCCGGATTACTACCAGATCCCGAAGGAAGACCGCGACGCGCTGCTGGCCGAGGAAGCCGCGCACGCCGCCGAGGAAGCCGCGCTGCGTGCCGGCGACCATGACGACGATGTCGATTACGACGATCATGACCATGACGACGATGCCGAGGGCGGTGTCGAGGTCGTCGAGCGTGACGAGGACGAAGACGAGCATCACGACGACGAAGAGGGCGAGGACGCCCCCGCCCCGCGCAAGCGCAAGAATGGCGGCGACGATGCCGCGGTCGAAGCGCTGCGCCAGCGCCGGCTGAACCTGCGTCGCCGCTACAAGATCCAGGACGTGATCCGCCGTCGGCAGGTGCTGCTGGTGCAGGTCGTCAAGGAAGAGCGCGGCAACAAGGGCGCGGCGCTGACCACCTATCTGTCGCTTGCCGGCCGCTATTGCGTGCTGATGCCCAACACCGCGCATGGCGGCGGGATCTCGCGCAAGATCAGCTCGGCCGCCGATCGCAAGCGGTTGAAGTCGATCATGGCCGAACTGACGCTGCCGGCGTCGATGGGCTGCATCGTTCGCACCGCCGGGCTGCAGCGCAGCCGGCAGGAGATCAAGCGCGACTTCGATTATCTGGCGCGCCTGTGGGACGGGATTCGCGAACAGACGCTGACATCGTCGGCGCCGGCGTTGGTCTATGGCGACAGCGACCTGATCAAGCGCGCGATCCGCGATATCTACAACAAGGATATCGACGAGGTGATCGTCGAGGGTGAGGACGGCTTCCGCCACGCCAAGGATTATATGCGGCTGCTGATGCCGGCCCATGCCCGGCGGGTGAAGCAGTATGCCGACGCCGTGCCGCTGTTCCAGCGCGCGCATGTCGAGGATCAGCTGGCCGCGATGTACAATCCGGTCGTGCAGCTGAAATCGGGCGGCTATCTGGTCATCAACCCGACCGAGGCGCTGGTGTCGATCGACATCAACTCGGGGCGCTCGACCCGCGAGCATAATATCGAACAGACCGCGACCGCGACCAACCTCGAAGCGGCGCAGGAAATCGCGCGCCAGCTGCGGCTGCGCGACATGGCGGGTCTGGTCGTGATCGACTTCATCGACATGGACCATGGATCGAACGTCCGTAAGGTCGAGAAGGCGATGAAGGAGGCGCTGAAGAACGATCGCGCCCGCATCCAGGTCGGCCGCATCTCCGCCTTCGGCCTGATGGAAATGAGCCGCCAGCGGCTGCGCACCGGCGTGCTGGAGGCTTCGACCCGCCAGTGCCCGCATTGCGAGGGCACCGGGCTGGTCCGTACCGCATCGTCGGCCGGCCTGTCGGCGCTGCGCCTGATCGAGGACGAGGCCGCACGCGGTCGCGGCTCGCTGATCGTGCTGCGCGCCAGCCAGGAAGCGGCGTTCTACGTCCTCAACAAGAAGCGCGCCGATATCGCCGAGGTCGAGGATCGCTATGGCGTGACCGTCGAGATCGTGCCCGATGCCGAGATCGAGGGCGCGCGCATGGCGGTCGAAGCCTCCGGCCCGCCGCCCGCGCATCCGCCGAAGATCGAGCCGCTGGTCGTCATCGACGACGAGGACGATGCCTATGACGACATCGAGGACGAGATCGACGAAGAGGTCGAGGACGAAGCGGTCGAGGAAGTCGCGCGTGCGCCGCGCGGCGATGACGAGGGCGAAGGTCGCGGCAAGCGCCGCCGCCGCCGTCGCGGTCGTCGCGGTCGCAACCGGGAGGAAGGCGAAGTCGAGGGCGATGCCGGCGACGATGCCGACGGCGAAATCGACGCGGACGAACCGGCCGATGCCGATACGGGCGAAGCCGAAGCGAGCGATGCCGAAGCGAACGACGAGGCCGCTCCCGAAGCGGAAACTGTCGAAACCGCCGATGAGGGCGGTCGGCGCAAGCGTCGTCGTCGTGGCCGTCGCGGCGGTCGCCGGAGCGAGGGCGCGTTCGATGCCGCCGATGGTGCCGGCACCGTCGCCGAGCTGCCGGCCGAGGACGACGTCGTCGAACCGGCCGTGACGGAGGAACCCGTTTCTGCCGAGCCGGTCACCGAAGCGGAAGTAGTGGCGGCCGAACCGACGCCCGCACCCAAGCGGACGCGTCGTCGCCCGAGCGCGCGTGCCAAGGTCGAGGCCGCTGCCGACGCCACGCCGGCCGAACCGGTGACCGTCGAGGCGGGCGACGCCGCGCCGATCGTGACTCCCGAACCGGTCGAGGCACCGGTCGTCGAAGCCGAACCGGTTGCCGAGGCACCCAAGCCGAAGCGGACGCGTCGTCGCAAGGCCGATGCCGAGCCAGCCGTCGCCGAGGAGGCACCGGCACCGGCACCGGCCGAGGCCGAAGCAGCGCCCGCACCGAAGAAGCGCCGCGCGCCGCGCCGCAAGGCCGTCGAAGCGGAAGTGGAAGCGGTGGAAGCGGCGCCTGCACCGGAACCGGCAGCGCCCGAACCGGTCGCTGCGGAGCCGGTCGCTGCCGAAGACGCAGCCGCCGATGGCGAGAACCCGACGCCGCGACGCGGCTGGTGGCAGCGCACCTTCGGCAACTGATCGCGGCGTTCAGCGCTACGAACGAGAGGGCGGCCCCGACGGGTCGCCCTTTTTCGTATCAGCCGGCTGCGTCGGTCCGGGGTTCGCGGACCAGCGCGTCGCACGCGACCTCGATCCGCACCGCCAGCCCTTCGGGTCGCCAGTCGCGAATGATCGTGCCGGCCAGTTGCTGTTCGATGCTGAGCGTCGCCAGTCGGGTGCCGAAGCCTGCCGTATCGGGCGCGCCGGGGATCGCCGGACCGCCAAGTTCGCGCCAGTCGATCGTCAGGGCGTTGCCGCTACAGCGCGTATCGATCGAAACCCGTCCGTCGGCCGTCGACAGCGCGCCATATTTGGCGGCATTGGTCGCCAGTTCGTGGAACAGCAACGCTACCGGGGTCGCCCCGCGATCGTCGATCGCCACATCGTCGCCGGTGATCTGCCATTGTTCCTCGGCATAGGGCGCCAACAGGTCGCGCAGCACGTTGTGCAGCGTCGCTTCACCGACCGAGGGGCGCGATATGTCGCTGTGCGGCCGGGCAAGGTCGTGCGCCGCGCCTAGCGCCGCGACGCGTGCGGCCAGTTCGTCGGCAAAGCCGCGCATCGCCGGCATCCGCCGTGCGGACATGCGGATCAGTCCGGTGACGATCGCGAAGATGTTCTTGATACGGTGGCTCAGTTCACGGCTGAGAATGTCGTTCTGCTCGGCGGCGCGCTTGGCCGAATCGATATCGGTGCAGGTACCGATCCAGCGAACGATCCGCCCGTCGCCATCACGCACCGGCAGCGCCCGACCCAAGACCCAGCGATATTTACCGCTGCGATGGCGCAGTCGATATTCGATCTCATAATCCTCGCCGGTCGCAAGGCTGTGGCGCCAGCGAGCCCATGCCCGGTCCTGATCATCGGGATGGAACATGCCGTTCCACCCTTCGCCATCGGTCGATCCCTCAGGCACGCCGGTGAAGCGATACCATTGCGCATTGTAGAAATCGTGATGGCCATCGGGACGCGTCGCCCACACCATTTGCGGCATGGCGTTGGTCAGCGTGTCGAGTTCGGCGCGGGTGGCCGCGCGGGCGCTTTCGGCCTCGCGTCGCGCGGCATCGCCGGTCGCTACCGCCAGCCAGCGGGGATTGCCGGCGGCATCGGGCCGCGTCGGTGCGACGGAGAAGATGGTTGCGGCGTCGCGGTCGCCGATCCGCACGACGAAGGGGCGGCCGCTCTCCGTTCCCGCCCGCCATTCGTCGACCGCAGCCGCCTGTGTTTCCGCGGCGAGCGAACAGAACCAAAGATCACCCGACGATGCCGCACCGTTATCATCCTGCCAGGAACGATTGGTCCATAGGAGCCGACCATTGCTGTCGGCGATCCATGCCGGAACCGGTATCCGATCTGCGATATCGCACCACACGGGATCACTGGTTTCGATCACCGGCACGTCCATTCGTTCTTCGTCCTTCTGCCGTTCGCGGTGCAGCATTGCCGCACTCAAACTGTCCCATTCCCGGTCCAAACCGCGTAATTATCGCAAATCAGTTACGGCGCGGACCTGTTCGCCCTGCCCAAGTCAATCCGCGACGATCCATTGCCACCGGACTGTTGAAAGGGGTAAAATATTTCCCATAAACGTTTCAAAACTGCCATCTAACCAGATCGGACCTATTGACGTGAAGATTGATGCGACGCAAAGCCGGCATCAGAAAAGGAGAACTCCATGTCCGAAGACGGATCCGAACTGAACGCGATCGAACTGGCGACCGAATTGACCATCGCCTGGTTGAACAATGGCAACAACCGTGTCGCCGCAGAGGATGTTCCGACGTTCCTGCAAACCATGCACGCGACGGTTCTCGGTCTGGCATCGGGCAATCTCGAACCGGAAGAGGCTGCGCCGCAGCAGGAGCATGTCGCCGCGGTGTCGGTGCGCAAGTCGCTCGCGTCGAAGGACCACATCATCTCGATGATCGACGGCAAGCCGTACAAGACGCTGCGCCGTCACCTTGCCGGCCACGGCCTGACACCCGAGACCTATCGCGAGCGTTACGGGCTGCGCCCGGACTATCCAATGGTCGCGGAAACCTATTCGCAGAGCCGCCGCGACATGGCCAAGCGCATCGGCCTGGGCCGCAAGGCGCGCAGTGCCGAAGCGAGTGAAGCCGTCGTCGAAGGCGAAGCCAGCGACGCGCCGCGCCGCCGTGGCCGCAAGCCCAAGGCTGCCGAATAATTAAAAAGGGGCGGCCGATGTGCCGCCCCTTTTCTTATGGGCGCGGCGTGATCGCGCCGTCCGACCATGCATGGGTGCAGAGCTGCGCCGCAGGCGTGTCGTCGGCATCGAGCGCCGCGACCGTTACCCAGCCCTCGCCGCGGAGCCGCGCCGCCACCGCCGGATCGGTGCCAAGCGGCAGGAACAGCCGCCGACGGTCCTTCGCACCCAAACCGGCATCGAGCAGCGCATCGGCGTAGAGCGAGAAGCCGACCGCCGGCTCTTCGTGGCCATCGGCATGGCACACGGTATAGCTGCCGCCGCGACCGATTTCGCCCAGCACCCCTTGCGCGAACAGCGAAAAGCCCAACCAGCTCTGATATTCGAAGCCGTGCCGCTCGGTCGGATCAAGGGTCACCGCCACCCGGCCCGCAAGCGTGGCCGCCACCGCCTCGATCGCATCGAGCCGCGATGCCAGCCGCCCGGCCTGATCGGTCGCCCGAAGGCGCGCAAGGGCAGCGTCGAACGGTCCCGCCGCTTCGACCAATGGCAGATAGGCCGGATCGATCGCCGCGACGCGCCCGGCATCCTTCGCGTCCAGCGCCGCGATCAACGCATCATGCTGCGGCCCCGGCGGATCGCCGGCCAGCGTCGCGACCAGATCGGGCAAGGTGAAGTCGATCGAGATATCGGTGACCCCGGCCGCCGCCAACGCCTCGACCGCGACCGTCACGATTTCGGTCGCCGCCGCCACGCTGTCGCGGCCGATCAGTTCGGCCCCCATCTGCCGCAAGCCCCGGCGCGGGGCGAGTTCGCCAGCCCGCAGCTTCAGCACCGGCCCGGCATAGGACAGGCGTACCGGGCGCGGGTGATGGCCCATGCGCGTGGCCGCGATCCGCGCGACCTGTGCGGTGATGTCGGGGCGGATCGCCAGCGTGCGCTGGCTGACCGGATCGACGAAGCGCACCGCATCGGTCGCCGCCGTCCCCTTCAGCCGCCCGGCCAGCCCCGCCTCGAACTCGGCGAGCGGCGGGTCGACCTGTTCATAACCATAGCCATGCGCGACGCCCAGCACCGCTCCTTCGAAACGGCGCAGGCCATCGGCGGCGGGGGGCAGGCGGTCGTGAAACCCTTCGGGCAGGAGGCCGGTATCGTTCATGGGGTTCCCCTAGCGTGAGTCGATGCGGAACGAAACCTGTCCACTGCCAACCGCCGCATCCGTCACCCCAGCGCAGGCTGGGGTCTCACCGTGGCGGAACGACACGCTGGAGCCGAGGGAGACCCAAGCCTGCGCTGGGGTGAAGCTTTGTAATACGCAGACGGGCCGCCGGATCGCTCCGACAGCCCGTCCGCCAACCTTATGAACCGATCAGAATTTGAGCGGCATGACCGTCTTCACGCCCGGCAGGGCACGGACCTTCGCCACCAGTTCGGGCGTGACCGCTTCGTCGACCGACAGCAGCACCACCGCCTCGCCACCGGCATCGCGGCGACCGAGGTGGAAGGTGCCGATATTCACGCCCGCCTCGCCCAGCGTCGTGCCGATGCGACCGATGAAACCCGGCGCGTCTTCGTTGACGACGTACAGCATGTGTCCGGCCAGATCGGCCTCGACCTTGATGCCGAACAGTTCGACCAGACGCGGCTGCGCGTTGCCGAACAACGTGCCCGCGACCGAGCGTTCGCCGGCGTCGGTCTTGAGCGACACGCGGACCAGCGTGTGGTAATCGCCCTCGCGATCGTTGCGCACTTCGCGCACCTCGATGCCGCGTTCCTTGGCGAGGAACGGCGCGTTGACCATGTTGACCGTGTCCGACTGGACGCGGAGGAACCCGGCGAGCACCGCGCCGACGATCGGCTTCTGATTGAGTTCGGCCGCGGCGCCTTCGCTATGTACCGACACGCGGGCGATCACGCCGGTGGTCAGCTGCCCGACCAGCGAGCCGAGCTTTTCGGCGAGCGCCATGTACGGCTTGAGCCGCGGCGCTTCCTCGGCCGACAGCGACGGCATGTTCAGCGCGTTGGTAACGCCGCCCGACACGAGGAAGTCGGCCATCTGCTCGGCGACCTGAATCGCGACATTGACCTGCGCCTCGCTGGTCGATGCGCCCAGATGCGGGGTCGAGATGAAGTTCGGCGTGTTGAACAACGGCGACTCCTTCGCCGGTTCCTGCACGAACACGTCGAGCGCCGCACCTGCGACGTGACCGCTGTCGAGCGCCGCCTTGAGCGCCGCCTCGTCGATCAGCCCGCCGCGCGCGCAGTTGATGATGCGCACGCCCTTCTTCGTCTTGGCGATGTTCTCCGCCGACAGGATGTTGCGGGTCTGGTCGGTAAGCGGGGTGTGCAGCGTGATGAAGTCGGCACGTGCCAGCAGCTGGTCCAGCTCGACCTTCTCGACGCCGATCTCGATCGCGCGTTCGGGCGACAGGAACGGATCGAAGGCGATGACCTTCATCTTCAGGCCCTGTGCGCGGTCGGCGACGATCGAGCCGATATTGCCGGCGCCGATCAGGCCCAGCGTCTTGGCGGTCAGCTCGACCCCCATGAAGCGGTTCTTTTCCCACTTGCCGGCCTGGGTCGAGGCATCCGCCTCGGGCAATTGGCGGGCGAGCGCGAACATCAGCGCGATGGCGTGTTCGGCGGTGGTGATCGAGTTGCCGAACGGGGTGTTCATCACGACGACACCAGCGGCCGACGCGGCGGGGATATCGACATTATCGACGCCGATGCCGGCGCGGCCGACGACCTTGAGGTTCTTGGCGGCGTCGAGGATCGCCTTGGTGACCTTGGTCGAGCTGCGAATGGCAAGGCCGTCATAGTCGCCGATGATCGCGATCAGCTCTTCGGGCGTCTTGCCGGTGATTTCGTCCACCTCGACCCCGCGTTCGCGGAAGATCTGGGCGGCCTTGGGGTCCATTTTGTCGGAAATCAGAACTTTAGGCATGTTTCGTTCCTTCTCCCTCTCCCCTTCAGGGGAGAGGGCCGGGGAGAGGGGGAGTCGGGGAGCGGGCGGAAAGGTGGCGCTACTGCCCCTCTCCCAACCCTCTCCCCTGAAGGGGAGAGGGCTTTATGCCGCCTTGGCGGTCGCGTAGGCCCAGTCGAGCCAAGGGCCGAGCGCCTCGATGTCCGCGGTATCGACGGTCGCGCCGCACCAGATGCGCAGGCCCGCCGGAGCGTCGCGATATCCCGCGACGTCAAAGGCAGCGCCTTCGGCCTCGAGCAGCGAGGCCATCTTCTTGATCAGTGCCTCATCGGCCCCCTCGACGGTCAGGCAGACGCTGGTCTTCGACCGGGTCGCCGGATCGGCGGCGAGATGGCCGAGCCAGTCGCGCTCCTCGACGATCTTGTCGAGCGCGGCGGCATTGGCGTCGCTGCGCGCGATCAAGCCGTTTGGCCCAAGCGACTTGCCCCATTCGAGGCTGAAGATCGCGTCCTCGACCGCCAGCATCGATGGGGTGTTGATCGTCTCGCCCTTGAAGATGCCTTCGGTCAGCTTGCCCTTCGACACCAGCCGGAAGACTTTCGGCAGCGGCCAGGCGGGGGTATAGGTTTCGAGGCGTTCGACCGCGCGGGGGCCGAGGATCAGTACGCCATGCGCACCCTCGCCGCCCAGCACCTTCTGCCAGCTGAACGTCGCGACGTCGATCTTCGCCCAGTCGATGTCATAGGCGAACACGCCCGAGGTCGCATCGGCGAACGACAGTCCCTCGCGGTCGGCGGGAATGAAATCGGCGTTCGGCACACGCACGCCCGACGTGGTGCCGTTCCACGTGAACAGGACGTCGTTGGTCCAGTCGATCGCGGTGAGGTCGGGCAGCTGGCCGTAATCGGCGCGCACGACGGTCGGATCGATCTTGAGCTGCTTGACCGCATCGGTCACCCAGCCCTCGCCGAAGCTTTCCCATGCGAGCGCGGTGACCGGACGGGCGCCCAGCATCGTCCACATCGCCATTTCGAATGCGCCGGTGTCGGAACCGGGAACGATGCCGATGCGGTGGGTGTCGGGGAGCTTGAGCAGCTCGCGCATCAGGTCGATGCAATATTGCAGACGCTGCTTGCCGATCTTCGAGCGGTGCGACCGGCCGAGGCTGACGGGATTTAGGCGGTCGGCGGACCAGCCCGGCGGCTTGGCGCAGGGGCCGGACGAAAAATAGGGACGCGCAGGGGTCGTCGCCGGCTTAGGCGGAAGATCAGTCATGTCAGTCTCTCCTCACAGAGAGCACGCGCTGCGTTGGGACAGCGTGGCCCGCCGCGGCCATTAGCGGCGTGTTTGGCATGACACAACCCATGTTGTTGCGGATATCGGCGGTCGCGCGCATGATCGTTGCCGGAACCGGGTGTCGGAACCGGATGCGACCTTTCGGCGTTGCCACCCATTGATATGTCCGAAATGTACGCTTCCTTGCCCACCGTCCTGATCGTCGAGGACGAGATGCTGGTCGCGATCGACCTCGAAGCGTCGTTGGAGGAACATGGCTATCGCCCCGTCGGCATCGCCGCGGATATGACGCGGGCGATGGAGCTTGCGACGGCACGGCCCGATGTCGCGCTGGTCGATTGCAACCTGCGCGACGGGCCGACCGGGCCGATGATCGGGCGAATGCTGGGCCGCAACTACGGCACCACGGTCATTTTCCTGACCGCCAACCCCAATTTGCTGCACGACGGGATCGACGGCGCACTGGGTGTCGTTTCGAAGCCGTGCGGATATGATTCGGTCGGGCGGATCGTCGATTTCGCCGTACGTGCCCGCCATGGCGACCGGTCGGAACCCCCGCTCGGCATCAAGCTGTTCGGCGCTCCTCCCGAAGTGCGCGCCATCGCTTAAGCCGCGGTTCAGCGCGCCCCCGTCACAGGCGGCGTTGACCCGTGTCCGGCCGATGGCCGATAAGGACGTTCATGAAGCGCGCGCTGGGCGGCATCGCTGCCGCCATTCTCCTGTTCGTACAGCCGGCCGCGGCGCAGTCGTTGCTGCGCGATGCCGAGACCGAGGCGCTGCTGAACGACATGTCGCGGCCGATCGCGGTCGCGGCGGGGCTGGATCCACGCAACTTCAACGTTGTGCTGCTGCAGGACAAGTCGATCAACGCCTTCGTCGCGGGCGGACAGACGGTCTATATCCATTCGGGCCTGATCGACGCCGCCGACGACGCCAACGAGGTCCAGGGTGTCATCGCCCATGAAATCGGCCATATCGTCGGCGGGCACGTGCCGCTGGCCGGGCGGGGCATGGCTCCCGCGACCGGTATCACCGTGCTGAGCCTGTTGCTGGGCGTCGCGGCGATGGCGGCAGGCGCGGGCGAGGCGGGCGCCGGCATCCTCGCGGCGGGACAGCAGGCGGCGATGAGCAGCTATCTGGCGTTCAGCCGGACGCAGGAGAGTTCCGCCGACGCCGCCGGTACCCGCTTTCTGCGCAGCGCCAACGTCTCGGGACAGGGGATGCTGGACTTCTTCAAGAAGCTCCAGAACATGGAATATCGCCTCGCCATCCCGCAGGACAACAGCTACCAGCGCACCCACCCGTTGAGCGGGGAACGCATCGCCAATCTGACGCAGGACGTGCAGTCCTCACCTTCGTTCAAGACACCGACCGATCCGACGCTGGAAGTCCGGTTCAAGCGGGTACAGGCGAAGCTGCGCGGCTATGTCAGCGACCCAAAGGATACGCTGCGTCGCTATCCGGCCAGCGACCAGAGCGTGTACGCCCATTACGCGCGTGCCTACGCCTATCATAAGTCGGGCTATCCTGAGCAGGCCGCGGACGAGACGCTGGCATTGGTCAAATCGGCGCCCGACGACCCCTATTTCCTAGAGCTCGAAGGGCAGATCCTGCTCGAATCGGGGAAACCGAAGGAAGCGCTGTCGGCGTTGCGCGAGGCGACCGAGCGGACCCGGTCGTCGCCGCTGATCGCCGCCAGTTTCGGCCATGCGCTGATCGCGGCGGAGGACCCGGCGCTGCTCGACGAGGCCGAACGGGTGCTCAAACAGGCGGTGGCGCGCGACAATCAGAATCCGTTCGCGTGGTACCAGTTGAGCATCCTCTACGAACGGCGCGGCGATCCCGCGCGCGTCGCGCTGGCAATGGCGGAATATACGTCGCTGATCGGCGACAACGGCATGGCGCTGGCCAGTGCGCGACGAGCGATGGCGCTGTTGCCGCAGGGGTCGACCGACTGGATACGGGCACAGGATATTCAAATGACGTCGCAGACCGCGTTCGAGGAAGAGAAGCGCAATCGCAGGCGGCGGGGCTGATCATGGGGCGGATGGGCAATATCGCGATGGTGGCGGCGGCCGCGCTGGCCGGCGCCGGCGGGGCGATCGTGGCGCAGCGCGTGGCGACCGACCGGACGGCGACCGAGACGGTGGTGCGCGACTATATCCTCGCCAATCCCGAAATCCTGCCGGAAGCGATGCGGCGGTTGCAGGCGAAGGAAGCGGGCAAGGCGGTCGCCGCCAATCGTGCCGCGATCGTCGAACCCTTTCCCGGTGCGATCGCGGGTAACCCGAATGGCGATGTCAGTGTCGTTGCCTATCTGGATTATGCCTGCGGTTTCTGCCGGGCGAGCCTGCCGGCGATCAGCGGGTTGATCGCCAGCGATCCGAATGTGCGCATCGTCTATCGCGAGCTGCCGATCCTGTCGCAGGGCAGCCGCACCGCCGCCGAATGGGCGCTGGCGGCGGCGCAACAGGGCAAGTTCAAGCCGTTCCACGACGCGCTGTACGCGGCCGGGCGGGTCGATAATGCCACGATCGAGGCGGCGGCGAAGGCGGCCGGGCTCGACGTCGATGCCGCGCGCGCTGCGATCGCGTCACCACAGATTGCGGGCGAGATCGAACGCAACCTGAAGACCGCCGGCGTCCTCGGCTTCAGCGGCACGCCGTCATGGGTCGTGGGCGATCAGGTGCTGGGCGGTGCCCAGACGCTGCCCGCATTGCAGGCCGCGGTCGCGGAGGCGCGCAAGGCGAAGACAACGCCCGCCGCCTGAGCCTTTTCTCCGTCATAAAAGCATGGAACAAGCCGTTCCATGGAAACCATTCTTTCGATCCGGGGCGTCGCCAAGACCTACAAGTCCGGCACGGTCGCGTTGCAGCCGACCGATCTAGATATCGGCAAGGGCGAAATCTTCGCGCTGCTGGGACCGAACGGAGCGGGCAAGACGACGCTGATCAGCATCGTGTGCGGCATCGTCACGCCGAGCGCGGGGACGATCACCGCCGCCGGGTTCGACACGGTGCGCGATTATCGCGAGACGCGGACCCGGATCGGGCTGGTGCCGCAGGAATTGCTGACCGACGCGTTCGAGACGGTGATGGCGACCGTCACCTTTTCGCGCCGGCTGTTCGGGCGGCATGGCGACGCGGCCTTTATCGAAAAGCTGCTGCGCGACCTGACCCTGTGGGACAAGCGCGATGCGAAGATGACCGAATTGTCGGGCGGCATGAAACGCCGGGTGATGATCGCCAAGGCGCTCAGCCACGAACCCGATATCCTGTTCCTCGACGAACCGACCGCGGGCGTCGATGTCGAGTTGCGCCGCGACATGTGGCGGCTGGTCCACGAGTTGCGCGAACGCGGCGTCACCATCATCCTGACCACCCATTATATCGAGGAGGCCGAGGAAATGGCCGACCGGGTGGGGGTGATCGCCAAGGGCCGGTTGATCCTGGTCGACGAGAAGGCGGCGCTGATGCGCAAGCTGGGCAAGAAGACGCTGACCCTGACCCTGTCCGAACCGTTGGCCGAGGTGCCGGGCGCGCTGTCGCACTGGCCGCTGACGCTGACCGACGAAGGCCATGCGCTGACCTTCGCCTTCGACGCCAATGCCGAGGATAATGGCGTGCGCGCGCTGCTGCGCGCCGCCGACGAGGCGGGGATCGCGTGGAAGGATATCGCGACGAAGCAGTCGAGCCTCGAGGATATCTTCGTTGGCCTGGTGCATGAACAGGAGGGCCGGGCATGACGTTCAACTGGCATGGCGTGCTGGCCATCTATCGCTTCGAACTGGCCCGGTTCGGGCGGACGATCTGGACCTCGCTGATGACGCCGGTCATCACGACCTCGCTTTATTTCGTGGTGTTCGGCACCGCGATCGGCAGCCGCATGAACGAGGTCGGCGGCGTGCCGTACGGCGCGTTCATCGTCCCCGGCCTGATGATGCTGACGATGCTGACCGAAAGCATCTTCAACGCCAGTTTCGGCATCTTCATGCCCAAATGGTCGGGGACGATCTATGAACTCTTGTCGGCGCCGGTTTCGACGCTGGAAACGCTGGTCGGCTATGTCGGGGCGGCGGCGAGCAAGTCGTGTATCGTCGCGCTGGTGATCTTCGCCACCGCGCATCTGTTCGTCGATGTACAGGTCGCGCACCCGTTCTGGGCGCTATGCTATCTGCTGCTGGTGGCGGTCACCTTCTGCCTGTTCGGCTTCATTCTCGGGCTATGGGCCAAGGGGTTCGAACAGTTGCAGGTCATCCCGCTGTTGGTGGTGACGCCGCTGACCTTCCTCGGCGGCGCCTTCTATTCGATCGACATGCTGCCGGGCGTGTGGCGGACGATCAGCCTGTTCAACCCGATCGTCTATCTCATCAGCGGGTTTCGCTGGACCTTTTTCGGGGTCGGCGATGTTCCGGTGGCGGCGAGCCTGGGTGCGACCTTCGGGTTTCTGTGCATTTGCGTCACGGTGATCGCCGTGATCTTTCGCACCGGATGGCGGCTGAAGAAGTAAGGGAGTCCGCATGGATTTGGGAATTGCTGGCCGCAAGGCGATCGTGTGCGCGTCGAGCGCGGGGCTGGGCCGGGCGTGCGCGCTGGAACTGGCGCGGGCCGGGGTCGAGGTCGTCGTCAACGGCCGCGACGCGGCGAAGCTGGCGGCGACGGCGGCGGCGATTCGAGAGGAGACCGGCGTGACGGTGACCGAGGTCGTCGCCGACCTGTCGACCGAGGAAGGTCGCGCCGCGCTGCTCGCTGCCTGTCCCGATCCCGACATCCTCGTCAACAATAATGGCGGACCGCCGGTCAAACCCTATACCGAACTGGCAGCCGACGGCATTCGCGCGGGACTGGAAAGCAATTTCGTCACCCCGGCGCTGCTGTTGCAGGCGGTGTTGCCCGGCATGGTCGAGCGCGGGTTCGGGCGGGTGGTCAACATCACCTCGGGCTCGGTCAAGATGCCGCTGCCGGGGCTCGACCTGTCGAGCGGGGCGCGGGCCGGCCTTACCGGGTTCGTCGCGGGGATCGCGCGGCAGGTGGCGGGATCGAACGTGACGATCAACGGCCTGTTGCCCGGATCGTTCGATACCGCGCGCATCGCATCGATGAGCGAAGCGGCGGCGCAGAAGAACGGAACGACGCCCGAGGAGGAGAAAGCGAAGCGGGCGCAGGCGATTCCGGCCAAGCGGATCGGCGACCCGGCCGAGTTCGGTGCGGCCTGCGCCTTCCTGTGTTCGGACCGGGCCGGGTTCATCACCGGGCAGAGCCTGTTGATCGATGGCGGGGCGTTTCCGGGGATTATGTGATTTTCACGCGAAGGCAGAGACCCGAAGAAAAGATAGAAAGGATGGTTTTCGCGCGAAGGCGCAAAGGGCGCTAAGGGGTTGCGTACGCGACGGCGGTAGCCTGTCCGGCGAAGCCTCTTATGCGCTGCACAATGATGGAAGAGCCGCGTCGCGGCGTGAGAACGCTCTTTGCGCCCTTTGCGCCTTCGCGCGAACCCCGATCTTCTTCAAAAAATCCCGAGAAACTTCTTGCGCTGTTCCTTGCGCTCGCCCCGGTTTGACCGCCCATTCTCGGCCTTGGCGGTCGTCCCTCGACCAACGTCATCCCGCGGTTCGCCGTCCTTGGTCCGCTGCGCGCGGGCGGTCGCGCCGGCGAGGACCGGGCCGCACGCCGCGCCCTTCGCATCGCCCGGATCGACGAAGGCCAGCACGCCCGCCAGTGGCGTCGCCACCACCGCGAGCCCCAGCCCGGCCCCGGCACGCCCCAACAGTTCGGGGCTGATGACCGAATAACGCGGCTGCGCGAAATAGCCGCCGATGCCGACCGGCGACTGACCGGCGAACAGCGAGAAGCGCTTCGAATCGGCGCGGACGGCGAGATCGATCGATTCGTTGCGGAAGCTGAACCCGCCGCGTCCGACCATGACATTCTTTTGCGTATCGATCAGGATCGGGTCCGCCGCCGCGACCCCGTTCCGAACGGTGAAGCCGATCAGGCCGCAATTGATGCGCACCGGTTCCTTCAGCCGCCCCTCGAACATCTTCTGTGCGAAGGTGCCGAGGTCGAGTTCGGACAATTGCACGTTGCGCGTCCAGAAACTGCCGGCGGGCAGGATGATCGCGATACGGCCGTTCGAGCTGGCCAGCGAATCATGGACCGTATCGCCGGTACCGGTCAGCTTCACCCGCGCCTTGACCGTGCCCGACGTGCCCGCTTCCTCGACGCCCCAGCCGGCGAGCAGCCGCCCCATCGGCGTCGGCGACAGGCGGATGTCGTAATCGGTGACGGCGGGGCGGCGACGCGCATCGATCACCACGTTCGATGCGACATTGCCGCGCGCCATCGCAAAGGTCAGCGGCGAAAGTTTGAGCAGCCGGTCGTCGAGGTCGAGCGTGAGGTCGACATTCGACACCGGCAGGCTGCGCGCACGGACCGTACCGACCTTGTAACGGACCCTCGCATCGAAATTGCGCAATGCCTCGACGTTGAGCTTGGCATCGGGGAGCAGGCGGGGGGCGCCCCCTTCGCGTTCGATGACCCCTGCCGCGCCCTGCGCCTCGACCCGTTCGAGGTCGTAGCCGACGAATGCCGACATATCGACGATGTCGAGAGTGCGCGAAGTCAGGTCTGCGGTCAGCAGCAAGCGCGGTTCGCGCTGCGTCACGGTCAGGCTGCCGGCCAGATCGCTGTCGCCGAATACGCCCTCCAACCGGGTGAATTTCCAGTCCGGCCCGTCCTTGGTCATCCGCCCGGTCAGGCGATAGCGGCGGGTGTCCGGCGTGACGATGCCGAGCACCGCGAACACATCCGACAGGTTGCGCCCCTTCAGGCGGACGGCGAGGTTCGATCCGTCGAGCTGGGTCGGGCCGGGCAGCGTGCCGGCGAGGATCGCGACCGACCGGGCGACCTCGACCCGGGCTGTCAGCTGATTCTGCCCGCCACGGATCGTCGCGTTGGGTGATTGCAGCTCGCCGGTCAGGCGGAACGGGCGGCCGCGCACCGTGCCGCGTCCGGTCGCGCGAATCGCACTGACGAACTGCGTGCCTTCGCTGATCGTCGTGTCGAGGTCGAACGTACCGTCGAGAAGGAATTGCGGGTCGCGGTAACGAATGCGGGTATCGCGGAAGATTCCGCTGCGCACGACCGGCAGTTCGAGCTTCTTGCCCGGCTTGTTCGGATCGCCGAAGGTCCAGGTGTTGCGCTTGCGCGCCGCATCCCAGTGGAGATCGGCGCGTGCGCCGTCGAGTTCCAGCCAGTTGACCCGGCGGCGTCCGAACAGAAAGGTGAGCGTCGCGGTCGAGCTGTCGAGCTTCCTCGCTTCGAACAGATTGCCGCCGCCGGCCCAGTCGGGGTTCGATACCGACAGCCCTTGCGCCAGGAATTTGAGATCGATCGGATTGAAGTAGAATTGGAAATCGCCCGCGACCCGGACCGTGCGACCGCTTTGGGACGAGGCGATCCGCTCGAACGTTCCTTTCAGGAACCGGCCCTTGGTGACGAACAGGATCAGCCACGACAGGAAGATCGTTCCGACCACGCCGACCAGCGTCCTGAGCGCGATCCGCCGCCAGTTGCGGGCGCGGGGGGCGTCTGGGGCGCCGTTCGTCGGGGAAACTTCGGCCATCGCCGCTCAACCGTTCGCAGCCGTAACGAGTTCCGGTGGTTGCGTTCCGCGCCCATCCGGGTTAGGGGCGCGCTCTTTCCACGACCTTTCGGGATTCGCCCGGCCATCTGGGGCTGCCGCGGCAATCCGCACGTCGTGATTTTTGAGGAGACCAAAATGCCCAAGCTCAAGACCAAGAGCGGCGTCAAGAAGCGCTTCAAGTTCACCGCCACCGGCAAGGTGAAGCACGGCGTCGCCGGCAAGCGCCACCGCCTGATCTCGCACAATGCGAAGTATATCCGTCAGAACCGGGGGACCTCGGTCCTCGCCGATGCCGATGTCGCGCACATCAAGGCATGGGCACCCTACGGTCTTCGCTAAGGAGTAACGAGACATGGCACGCATCAAGCGCGGCACGACCACCAAGGCGAAGCACAAGCGGATTTTGGATCAGGCGAAGGGCTATTATGGCCGTCGCAAGAACACCATCCGCATCGCGCGCCAGGCCGTCGAAAAGGCCGGTCAGTACGCCTATCGCGACCGCAAGGTGAAGAAGCGGACCTTCCGTGGTCTGTGGATCCAGCGCATCAACGCCGGTGTCCGCGCGGAAGGCATCACCTATTCGCAGTTCATGCACGGCTGCAAGCTGGCCGGCATCGAACTCGACCGGAAGGTCCTGGCCGATATCGCGATGCACGAGGAAGCCGCCTTCAAGGCGATCGTCGCGCAGGCGAAGGCCGCCCTGCCGGAACAGGCCGCCGCGTAACGCTGCGGTTCCTGTTTGCGGGATGAGAAACGCCGGTGGGGTAACCCGCCGGCGTTTTTCGTGCATGCGTCATTCCCGCGAAGGCCAAGAAGGCACCCTGCCTTCGTCATTCCCGCGCAGGCGGGAATCCGTAGACGCTACCGTCCCGGCTCCATTAGCATCGTCACCGGCTATGGGTTCCCGCCTGCGCGGGAACGACGAAGTGGAGGCTGGTGTGATGCGCATCTTCGAGCCGTGCGTGTACATCATGGCGAGCGGCCGCAACGGCACGACCTATATCGGCGTCACCAGCAACCTGATCCAACGGGTCCATCAGCACCGCGACGGGACCTTCCGTGGTTTCTCAAGCGAACGCCATTGTACCCGCCTGGTCTGGTTCGAACGCCACGAGACCATGGAAACCGTCATCCAGCGTGAGAAGCGGATCAAGAAACGGAACCGCGACTGGAAAGCAGAATCTGGTCGAGCAGGACAACCCCCACTGGTCCGACCTCGCCACGGGGCTAGGCTTCGCCATCGTTCCGCAATAAAGCCTCGCTCCATATCCAGACCAGCGGAGCGACCGTGACCCCCGATCTCGACCAATTGCGTGCCGACCTGCTCGCCGCCATCGACGCCTCTGCCGGCGTCGACGCGCTGGAGGCGGTGCGCGTTCATGCGCTGGGCAAGCAGGGGGCGATTACCGGCCTGCTGAAGACGCTGGGCGCGCTGTCGCCCGAGGAACGCCAGACGGTGGCGCCGGGCATCCATGCGCTGCGCGAGGCGGTGACGGGTGCGATCGGCGCGCGCAAGGCCGATCTGGAGGCGAAGGCACTGGCGGCGAAGCTGGCGAGCGAACGGGTCGACCTCACGCTGCCGGTCGATCGGCCGGCACCGGGCGGGGTCCATCCCGTCAGCCAGGTGATGGACGAACTGGCGGAGATTTTCGCCGATCTGGGTTTCGCCGTGGCGACGGGGCCAGAGATCGAGGACGACTGGCACAATTTCACCGCGCTCAACATTCCCGAAACGCATCCGGCGCGGGCGATGCACGATACCTTCTACGCGCAGCGCCTAAGCCCGCAGGGCGAGGAAACTACAAGCGCGGCCGGCGGCGGCGAAGCGCCGTCCGACGACGCTGGCTCCGCCACCGGCGCTACGGAACGCTACGTCCTGCGCACGCATACGAGCCCGGTGCAGATCCGCACGATGATGGCGCAAAAGCCGCCGATCCGCATCATCGCGCCGGGCCGGGTCTATCGCAGCGACAGCGACGCGACCCACACGCCGATGTTCCACCAGATCGAAGGGCTGGTGATCGATCGCGGCATCCATATGGGGCATCTCAAATGGACGCTGGAGACGTTCCTGAAGGCCTATTTCGAGCGCGACGACATCGTCCTGCGGCTGCGGCCGAGCTATTTCCCGTTCACCGAACCGTCGGCGGAGGTCGATATCGGCTACCGCCTAGAAAAGGGGCGGCGCGTGGTCGGCGGTGATCCGACCAAGGGCAATGGCGGCTGGATGGAGGTGCTGGGCAGCGGCATGGTCCACCCCAAGGTCATCGCGGCGTGCGGGCTGGACCCGAACGAGTGGCAGGGCTTCGCATTCGGCACCGGCGTCGACCGGCTGGCGATGCTGAAATACGGCATGGACGATTTGCGGCCGTTCTTCGACGGCGATCTGCGCTGGCTCAAACATTATGGATTTTCGGCGCTGGACGTTCCCACGCTGTCGGGGGGAGTGACGGCATGAAGTTCACCTATGGCTGGCTCCAGGAGCATCTCGACACCGATGCGACGCTCGACACGATCCTGGGCGCGCTGAACGCGATCGGGCTGGAGGTCGAAGGCGTCGAGAATCCGGGCGAGAAGCTGGCCGCCTTCCGCGTCGCCCGCGTCCTCACCGCCGAACGGCATCCGCAGGCCGACAAGCTGCAGGTGCTGTCGGTCGATGCCGGCGATGGTCCGTTGCAGGTCGTGTGCGGCGCGCCCAATGCCCGTGCGGGGCTGGTCGGCGTGTTCGGCATGCCCGGCGCGACGGTGCCGGCCAACGGCATGGTGCTGAAGGTCGCGGCGATCCGCGGCGTCGAATCGAACGGCATGATGTGTTCGACCCGCGAACTGGAGCTGGGCGAGGATCATGACGGGATCATCGAGCTGCCCGACGATGCGCCGGTCGGCACCCCCTTCCCCGCCTATGCCGGGTTGGACGATCCGGTCATCGACGTCAGCGTCACCCCGAACCGGCAGGATTGCATGGGCGTGCGCGGCATCGCGCGCGATCTGGCGGCGGCGGGCTATGGCACGCTGAAGCCGCTGGCGGTGCCGGTCGTCGCGGGTGAGGGCGATGGCCCCGATGTGCGGGTCGAGGACGCCGATGGCTGCCCGGCCTTCTACGCACAGGCGGTGCGTGGGCTGCGCAACGGCGAGTCGCCCGACTGGATGCGCAAGCGGTTGAACGCGATCGGGCAGAAGCCGATCTCGACGCTGGTCGACATCACCAATTACGTGATGTTCGATCTGGGGCGGCCGCTGCACGTCTATGACATGGCGAAGCTGACCGGCGGTCTGGTCGCGCGCAAGGCGGTGGCCGGCGAGAGCGTCGTCGCGCTGAACGGCAAGTCCTACACGCTGGCCGGCGGCGAGACGGTGATCGCCGACGATGCCGGCGTCCATGACATTGGCGGGATCATGGGCGGCGAGCATTCGGGCGTGTCGACGGCGACCACCGACGTGCTGATCGAATGCGCCTATTTCAATCCGCAAGCGATCGCGCGGACCGGACAGAAGCTGGCACTGACCAGCGATGCGCGCACCCGGTTCGAACGCGGGGTCGATCCGGCGTTCCTCGATCAGGGACTGGCGATCGCGACCGATTATGTGCTGCAGCTGTGCGGCGGCACCGCCAGCGGCGTGACCCGGGCGGGATCGCCACCGGTCGAGCCGCGCACCATCATCCATCAACCCGCGCGGGTGGCGACGCTGGGCGGGCTGGACGTGGCCGAGGATCGGCAGCGCGATATCCTCGAACGGCTGGGCTTCACGGTCGGCGATGGCTGGCAGGTGACCGTCCCGTCGTGGCGGCGCGATATCGACGGGACCGCAGATCTGGTCGAGGAAGTGATCCGCATCGAAGGGCTGGACAAGGTCCCCTCGACCCCGCTCGACCGGCCGGCGGGCGTGGCGGTGCCGACCGCGACGGCGGAACAGAAGCTGGAGCGGCGCATCCGGCGCGCGGCGGCGGCGCGCGGGCTGGCCGAGGCGATTACGTGGAGCTTCATCGCCGAGGACGAAGCCGCGCCCTTCGGCGGCGGCGCGTGGGAGGTCGTGAACCCGATCGCCAACGACATGCGGATCATGCGGCCGTCGCTGCTGCCCGGATTGTTGAGCGCGGCGGCGCGCAATCTGAAGCGTGGGGCAAGCAGCGTGAAGCTGTTCGAGATCGGGCGGCGCTATCTGGCCGATGCCGAGCGGATGACGCTGGGCATCGTGTTCGCGGGCGAGCGGTCCCCGCGCGGCTGGCGCGGGGGCAAGGCGCAGGGCTTCGATGCGTTCGATGCCAAAGGCGAGTTGCTGGCGCTGCTGGAGGCGGCAGGGGCGCCGGTCGGCAATCTGCAGGTGATGGAGGCGCCGGGCGACGTCTATCATCCGGGGCAGTCGGCGACGCTGCGGCTGGGGCCGAAGACGGTGCTGGCGAGCTTCGGCGTGCTGCATCCGACGATTGCCAAGGCGTTCGACCTGCCGGCCGGCACGGTCGCGGCCGAACTCTATCTCGACGCCCTGCCGGCCAAGCGTGGCGGCGGGGCGATGCGCGGGGCCTATGCGCCGCCGGCGTTGCAGGCGGTGACGCGCGACTTCGCGTTCGTGGTGGCGGATAATGTGGCGGGCGACCAGCTGGTGCGGGCGGTGCGCGGCGCGGACAAGGCGGCGATCGTCGATGCGCGGCTGTTCGACGTGTTCGCCGGCACCGGCGTCGAGCCGGGGCATAAGAGCCTCGCGATCGAGGTCACCTTGCAGCCGGGCGCCAAGAGCTTCACCGATGCCGAATTGAAGGCGATATCGGACAAGATCGTCGCTGCGGCGACCAAGATCGGCGGGAGCCTGCGCGCATGACTATGACCCTGACCAACGGCACGCTGACCGTGGCGGTCGAACCGCTGGGCGCCGAGCTGCATTCGATCAAGGATGCGGCGGGCCGCGAACTGATGACCGATGCCGATCCGGCATACTGGACCGGGCATGCGCCGATCCTGTTCCCGATCATCGGCGCGGTGCAGGACGATCGCTATCGGGTGGATGGCGAGACCTTCCACCTCGCCAAGCACGGCTTTGCGCGGCGGCGGAAGTTTACGAAGGTTGCACAGAGCGACACGTCCGTCCGGTTCGAACTGGTCGACGACGAAGAGACGCGGAAGGTGTATCCGTTCGCGTTCATGCTCCACGTGGAACATTCGCTGGAGGGCGCGACGCTGCACAGCGTTGTAACGGTGACGAATAACGGCAACCGCGACCTGCCGGCGAGCATCGGTTTCCATCCGGCCTTCGCATGGCCGCTGCCCTATGGCCGTGACCGCGCGGCGCATCGGATGGTGTTTTCGGATGCGGAAGTTGGCACCGTCGCCGCGATTGCCGCCAACGGGACGATCGCGCCCGAGCGTCGGCCCGATCCGGTGGTCGACCGGGTGTTGACGCTGACCGACGAACTGTTCGCGGACGATGCGCTGGTTTTCGATCCGGTTCGAAGCAGCTGGGTCCGCTATGGTGCCGAGGATGGGCCGCAGTTGCGGGTCGATTTCCCGGGGATGCCCAAGCTCGGCATCTGGACCAAGCCCGGTGCAAGCTTCGTCTGTATCGAGCCATGGGACGGGATCGCGGACCCCGAAGGGTTCGATGGCGATATCTTCGACAAGCCAGGTATCCACCGTGTCGCACCGGGGCAGTCGCATCGGGCGGCAATGTCGGTGACGTTGGAGGGTTAAGGTACACGCGAAGGCGCGAAGGGAAGAAGTAGGGTTCGATTTCGCGCAAAGGCGCAAAGGACGCTGAGGGGTTGCGGTCTTGGCAACCGGGTGCGTTCGGCAGAACGTTACTTAGGTTGCAGCTAAAGTAAGGCCGCTGACGCGGCGCACCTTCCGCGCGAACGCAACCTCTTTGCGTCCTTTGCGCCTTTGCGCGAAACCAAACTCCGCGCCTTCGCGCCTTCGCGTGAACCCGCCTTCTTCCCCCGCGACACGAAGCCAATCTTGCCGCCCTCCCCGCCCGGCCCTAAAGGCCGGCGATGGACCATATTTCCGATCGCCGCACCTTTGCGATCATTTCCCACCCCGACGCCGGCAAGACCACGCTGACCGAAAAGCTGCTGCTGTTCGGCGGTGCGATCCATCTGGCGGGCGAGGTCAAGGCACGTGGCGCCGCCCGGCGCGCGCGGTCGGACTGGATGAAGATCGAGCAGCAGCGCGGGATTTCGGTCACCTCGTCGGTGATGACGTTCGAGCGGAACGGCCTGACCTTCAACCTGCTCGACACGCCGGGCCACGAGGATTTTTCCGAAGACACGTACCGCACGCTGACCGCGGTCAATTCGGCGGTGATGGTGATCGACGCGGCGAAGGGCATCGAGCCGCAGACGCGCAAGCTGTTCGAAGTGTGCCGGTTGCGCAGCGTGCCGATCATCACCTTCGTCAACAAGGTCGACCGCGAGGGGCGCGATCCGTTCGCGCTGCTCGATGAAGTTGCCGACATGCTGCAACTCGACGTCTGCCCGATGACATGGCCGGCGGGCATGGGCGGACAGTTCGAGGGGATTTACGACCTGGTCGACAACCGGCTGTTGCAGCCCGAGGCCGGGACCAAGGATTTCCAGGGCAAGGTCGAACAGTTCACCGGGCTGGACGACGAACGGATCGATGCGGTGCTGTCGGCGGAGGGTGCCGAGCGGCTGCGCGAGGAGGCCGAGTTGGCGACCGGCGGCTATGCTGCGTTCGACGGCGCGGCGTATCGGGCCGGCGATCTGACGCCAGTCTATTTCGGGTCGGCATTGAAGGAGTTCGGCGTCGATTCGCTGATCGACGCGATCGCGCGCCACGCCCCCCCGCCCCGCCCGCAGCCGGCCGAGCCGGCACCGGTCGACCCGACCGACGACCGGGTGACCGGGTTCGTGTTCAAGGTGCAGGCGAACATGGACCCCAATCACCGCGACCGGATCGCGTTCATGCGGCTGTGTTCGGGGACGTTCAAGCGCGGCATGAAGCTGACCCCGACCGGGCACGGCAAGCCGATCGCGATCCATTCGCCGATCCTGTTCTTCGCGCGCGAACGCGAACTGGCCGACGAAGCCTATCCGGGCGATATCATCGGCATTCCCAACCATGGCACGCTGCGCGTCGGCGATACGCTGTCGGAGCGGGCCGATGTGCGCTTCACCGGGCTGCCGAACTTCGCGCCGGAAATATTGCGGCGCGTGGTGCTGAAGGATCCGACCAAGACCAAGCAGTTGCGCAAAGCACTGGACGACATGGCCGAGGAAGGGGTCACGCAGGTCTTCTATCCCGATATCGGGTCGAACTGGGTGATCGGCGTGGTCGGGCAGTTGCAATTGGAAGTGCTGCTCAGCCGGCTGGACGTCGAATACAAGGTCGCGGCGGGGCTGGAAATGGCGCCGTTCGAGACGGCGCGGTGGGTGTCTTCGGCCGATCCGGCGGATCTGAAGGCGTTTACCGACCTGCATCGTTCGGCGATGGCGAAGGATCGGGACGGGAATCCGGTGTTCCTGGCGAAGAGCGCGTGGGAGGTCGGCTATATTGCCGATCGCTACTCCAAGGTGACGTTCGCGGCGACGCGGGAGCGGTAGAGGGATCACGCGAAGGCGCGAAGGCACGAAGGAGTTTGATTCGCGCAGAGGCGCAAAGGACGCAGAGGGGTAGCGGTCACGGGGACTGACGTCGATCCGGCGAAGCCTCGCCTCCGCTGCCCTTGGTGTGAAAGCCGCTGCTGCGGCAAGTGCCTTCTTTGCGTCCTCTGCGCCTTTGCGCGAAATCTACCTTCTTCTTTTCGCGGCCTTCGCGCCTTCGCGTGAATCAAATCATGCCACCCAGTCGCGCCCGAGCCGGCGGCTGGCGAGCGCCATCAGTGCACCGGCGACCAGATACAGGCACAGGGCGGCGGCGATCGCATAGCGAAGCGATTCGCTGCCATAGGTCGGCGCCAGCCCCTTCGAGAGTTGCCCGACGACCCAGCTGCCCAGCCCCAGCCCGATCAGGTTGTTGATGAGCAGGAAACAGGCCGAGGCGGTGGCGCGCATATGGGCGGGGACAAGGTGCTGGACGGCGGTCAGGACCGGGCCGAGCCACACATAGACCAGCGCTTGCGGGAGGAGGAAAAGGGCGAAGGCGGCGACCCAGCCGCTCGACAGGACGCCGGCGATGAACAGCGGCGTGCCGAGGACGTAGCAGAGCGCCGGCAGCAATGCGTACCAGCGCTTGTCCCGCGCGCCCAGCCGGTCGCCGAGCGCGCCGCCGAGCAAGATGCCGGCCACCCCGCCGGTCAGCAGCAGCGCACCGAAGAACTGGCCCGTCTGGACCAGATCGAGGCCAAAGCTGCGCATCATCAGGCTGGGCAGCCAGAAGGCCACGCCATAGCCGCACATCGACCCGGCCGCCGCGCCGAAGGCGAGCAGCCAGAAGCTGGGCTTGCGCGCGAGGATGCCGAACACGCGGCCGACGGGGATGCGATCGGCACTGGCGGCGGCACGCGGCGGGTCCTTTACCAGCAGCCGGAAGAAGGGGGCGATGACCAGCCCGGCCAGCCCGACGGTGTAGAAGGCGGTGCGCCATTCGACCGCCTGCGCGATATAGCCGCCGAGCAGGACGCCGCCCGCCGCGCCCAGCGGGATGCCGAGCGAATAGATGGCGAGCGCGCGGGCGCGGCGTTCGGGGGGGAAAGTGTCGGCGATCAGCGCATAGGACGGGGCGACGCCGCCCGCCTCCCCTACCCCGACACCGAGGCGGAACAGGAACATCTGGGTAAAATTCTGCGCGGTGCCGCACAGCGCGGTGAACGCGCTCCACACGGCGAGGCTGAGCGTGATGACCCAGGTGCGGCTGGTGCGATCGGCGATCAGCGCGAGGGGGATCGCCAGCGTCGAATAGAGCGCGGCGAAGGCGAGGCCACCAAGCATCCCCATCTGTCCGTCGTCGAGGCCGAGGTCGCGCTGCACCGGCTGCGCGAGGATCGAGAGGATCTGCCGGTCGAGGAAGTTGAAGCTGTAGACCAGCAGCAACATGGCGAGGGTGATGCGGGGGTTTTTCATGCACTTCCTCGAAAATCCTCCCCGTTCACGGGGAGGGGGACCAGCGCAGCTGGTGGAGGGGGAGCGCCGCGAACGCAACCGTCGTGAAGGTGGACGCCCCCCTCCACCACCGCTGCGCGGCGGTCCCCTCCCCGTGCCGGGGAGGATTTAGAATTTCACCTCGAACGTGGCGGTCGCGGTGCGCGGCG
This sequence comes from Sphingomonas sp. BL-S-05, assembly GCF_055521695.1. NCBI lineage: Bacteria > Pseudomonadati > Pseudomonadota > Alphaproteobacteria > Sphingomonadales > Sphingomonadaceae > Sphingomonas > Sphingomonas sp. BL-S-05. The sequence goes on from NZ_CM145499.1 coordinate 3,215,033, forward strand.
GGCCGTAATAGCCGATGATCGAATTGCCGAAGAGCGCACCGGGGAAGTTATAGCCGCCGACCCGGTAGCGCTGATCGGTCAGGTTGCGCAGCGCCATGCCGATCCGGTAGCGGCCATCGCCCGAAATCCAGTTGGCCGAGGCGTTGACCAACGCATAGCCGTCCTGATCGAGTGCCGGCGTCGGGATTTCGAACAGCGAATAATCGCTGCGCAGCGTGACCTCGGGCGTCACCGACAGCGCGCCGCCGGCGAAATCGGTCGAGGCGGTGAAGGAGGCGGCGGCGGTGAATTCGGGCGTATTCTGGAACACGCGCTGGTTGGCGACATCGACGGGCGTGGTGCCGCCGTTGATGAAGGTCAGGAATTCCTTGTAGTCGGCATTGGTATAGCCGAACGAGACCTGCGCCGAGAAATTGCGCGACGGGACCATCCGCCCCTCGATCTCCAGCCCGTAGATATCGGCCTTGCCGGCATTGTCGACGAAGCTGGCGATGCCGCCGGCGACATTGGGCACCTGGATCGTAACCTGCTGGTCGGTATAGCGCGAATAATAGCCGGCCATGTTGAGGAACAGGGTACGGTCGAGGAACGCGCCCTTCATGCCGACTTCGTAGCTGGTGATCTTTTCGGGATCATAGCCATTGACGGTCGTGGGGGTGAACACCGCGTCGCCGCGCATGTCGAAGCCGCCCGATTTGAACCCCCTGCCCCATGACGCATAAAGGTTCAGGTCCCGGCGCGGCTCGTAGCTGATCGAGACGCGCGGGGTGAACTGGTCGAAACTGCGGTCGTTGGTGTAGTCGGTCCGGATCAGCCCCGGCACGGCGGCGGCGTTGCCGAAGCGTGGGCTGCGAATGCCGGTATAGTTGCGGCGGAAGACGGTGCCGGTCTTGTCATCCTTGGTATAGCGCAGGCCCGCCGAGACCTTCAGCCGGTCGGTCAGGTCGTAGCTGACGTCGCCGAACGCGGCATAGCTTTTGGTCCGTACCTGTCCCGAGGTCAGCGTGGTCAGGTTCAGGCCACCCAGCACCGTGTCGAACGCGCCCGAGGCGTCGGCGTCGAGGTAATAGAGGCCGACGACGCCCTGCACCCGATCGCCCTGGATCAGCAGTTGCAGTTCCTGAGTGAATTGCCAGTCGTCATATTCGGCGGGCACGTCGAGCGTCGGCAATGCGGTGTTGTCGAAATCGATGACGGTGTTGGTGGCACCTTCGCGGTACGCGCTGATCGATTTGAAGGTCAGCAAGTCGGATAGCTGGAACTCGCCGGTGAGCGACACGCCTTGCGCCACCACCCGGTTGCGGTCGCCGATGCCGGCACGGGTGTCGTAGACATTGCCGGTCGGGGCGTAGCGCGGGTCGGTGCCGTTCCCCAGCAGCCGGGTACCGTGGCGCGGGTTCGACCGGTCGAGCGTGCGGTCGCCGGCAAGGCGGACAAAGATGCTGTCGGTCGGAGTCCATTCGGCCGAAACGCGCGCGGCGAGCACGTCCTTGTCATATTGGTCGGCGCCGGTGGTCAGGTTGGTGCCGTATCCGTCGCGCTTGTAGCGGGCGATCGCCCCGCCGATCGCGAAGCTGTCGCCGATCGGCACCGTCACCTGCCCCACCAGATCGAACTGGTTGTACGAGCCGTAGGACGCACGCGCCGTCGCCGCATAATCGTTGCCCAGCCGCTTCGTCACATATTTGATCGCGCCGCCGATGGTGTTGCGGCCGTAGAGCGTACCCTGCGGCCCACGCAGCACCTCGACCCGTTCGACATCGAAGATATCGAGCACCGCGCCCTGCGGCCGGGCGACATAGACATCGTCGAGATACAGGCCGACACCGGGTTCGAAGCCCCAGAGCGGGTCCTGCTGCCCGACGCCGCGGCTGAACGCGATCAGGGTGGAGTTGGAGCCGCGCGCGATCTGCAGCGTCAGGTTGGGCGTCTTGTCCTGCAGCGCGGTGATGTCGACCGCACCGGTGCGGTTGAGCTGGTCGCCGGTGACCACCGACATGGCGATCGGCACGTCGATGACGCTTTCGGCACGCCGCCGCGCGGTGACGACGATGTCGCCATCGCCCTGATCGGTCACCGTCGATGCCGATTCGGCCGGGCTTTCGGGCGGTGTTTCGGTGCTTTGGGCATAGGCCGGCGCCGTGGCGATTGCCGCCCCCAGCAACAAACCGGCGCGGATTTCGAACGTGCGACGCATCGACCTCTCCCTGCTATGAACGCCACCCATTTGGTCGGGTTGTACGTCGTTGCGCTTGGCTATACTGAAAGATGAACCGGGTTTCAACTTATGCCCGGACCGGGAGAGTGATTATGGTCGAGACGGGGGCGAGCAGCGCCGGCGACGACAAGATGCCGCGCACCGAACGCGGTCGCCGCACCCGTCGCACGATCCTCGACGCCGCCGCCGCCGAATTCGGGGAAAAGGGATTTCACGAAGGGTCGATCAGCGGGATCACGCGGCGGGCCGGCGTGGCGCTGGGCAGTTTCTACACCTATTTCGATTCGAAGGACGCGGTGTTCCGGGCGCTGGTCGCCGACATGTCGGCACAGGTGCGCGACCATGTCGCACCGGCGATTCGCGAGGCCGACGGGCAGATCGCGGCGGAGCGTGCCGGGCTGCTCGAATTCATCCGCTTCGTGCGGGCGCACAAGGAAATCTACCGCATCATCGACGAGGCCGAGTTCGTCGATCCGGCGAGCTTCCGGCTCCATTATTCGACGACGGCGGACCGGATCGCGGCGCGGCTGCGCGCGGCGGCGGACCGGGGCGAGGTGTCGGGCGAGGTGTCCGAAGTCCATGCCTGGGCGATCATGGGGATGAACGTGTTTCTCGGGCTGCGCTATGGAGTTTGGGCGGAGGATCGGGCGCCGGAGGATGTGGCGGACGCGGTCGCTACCTTGCTGGCAAGGGGGATGGTTGGTTCGCGCTAAGACACCAAGAAGAGAAAATGTCTCGCGCAGAGGCGCAAAGGACGCAGAGGCGTTGGACGCCAGGCAGAGATATGGCGATCCGGTGATGAAGCGCCTGGATGGTCGGGAGGTAATTGCTGCTGGCGCAGCGAGCGGACCGTCTTTGCGTCCTTTGCGCCTTTGCGCGCCCCCCCCCTTCGCGCCTTCGCGTGAAGCCTTATTTCTTCAGCAGGTCCTTCAACCCGCTCAACGCCGACAGCGGCCCCGCCTCTTCCTCCTTCAGCACGCCGGCTGCGCGCAATGCTTCCTCGGCATGCGGGCTGCGCGGATAGGGGTCGAGCGCGAGGGCGAGCGTTTCGGCGGCGGCTTCGCCGAGATCGATCGACGCGCCTGCGTAGAACATCGTGTCCATGGCGTCGTCGTCGAGTTCGAGTTCGCCGCCCTCCACGCTGCCTTCGGGCAGGAAACGCAGGGTGAAGGGTTCGTCGACCGATTCGGGCACCGGTTCACCGCTGGCGACACAGGGTTGCGCGACCTGTGCCGTCAACCGGCCGGTGGCGACGATGCCGGCGGCGTCGCGGCGCAGGCTATAGTCCGCTTCGAGCGAATCGAGCGCGAGCAGGCCGAATCGGCCCATCAGCCGGCGGCGTTCGTCGGCATCCGCGGAGATATGCTGGCGGGATTCGCCCTCGCCGATCTGGTCGATGCGGACGGGGCGGTGGAATTCGGGAGTCATTCGGGCAGCTTTCCGGCAAGAAGATCGTCGACGGACACGGTATCGAGCGCGGCGCGGAGGCGCCGCAGATGGGCAGCCACGTAAACGAGCGCATGGGCATCGGGTTCGACGCCGCGATAGAGGTTGCGGACCAATGCCGCCTCCAGCGATCCGTCGGTCAGCCCGTCGCGATACGCGCCCAGCCGCCCGCCGAGCATCGCCATCATCCGCCCGATATGCTTGCCGACGACCATGTCGCCGAACCCGATCTGGCGGAGCTGCCCATCCATGTCGTCGACGAAACATTCGGCGAGCGACGCGGCGGGTGCGGCCCCTGCCCCCTCTCCCTCCAGACGCAACATCACCATCGCGAGGATGGCGGCGATCATGTCGAAGCGGCCGTCGAGCGTATCGGGCACCTGCCCGTCGAGATACCAATGCGGTTGCCGCCCATGCGCAACGACCGCGTCGTACAGGGTGGCGGCGACCCGTGGGGGCGGCGCACGACGGAACAGGCGTGGCAGGCGCATGACTCTCCGGCAGACAAGGGCGCGCTTGTGGATAACGCGGGTCCGTCATATTGAACGCGTGGCCGCGCGATGCAATCGGGCGTGGCCCGGTCGCGCGTTCGCTGGACGGAGATTTTATGGTTCGCTTCCCCACCCGTGGCGCAGTGGCGCTGATGATCGCCTGTGCCGCGGCGGGCCTGGGAGGCTGCACGAAGCTGCGCAGCCATCAGGGCTATGTCATCGATCCCGATCTGGTGAATGCGGTCCAGCCGGGCGTCGACACCCGCCAGTCGGTGTTGCAGACGCTGGGTACGCCCACCTTTGTCGGCCAGTTTTCCGACCGCGAATGGTTCTATCTGTCGCGCGACAGCCGCAACCTCGCGTTCAATCGCCCGCGTGCCGTCGATCAGACGACGCTGAAGATCACCTTCGACCAGGCCGGCAACGTGACCAAGATCGACCGGACCGGCATCGACCAGGTCGTCGGCATCAGCCCGTCGGACAAGAAGACGCCGACGCTGGGCCGCGAATCGAACTTCTTCAGCGATCTGTTCGGCAATATCGGCACGGTCGGCGCGCCGGGTACGGGTGGACCGGGGCCGGGCCAGCAATAAGGGTTGTCCGATCGCAAGGTCGCGATCCTGTCGCTGATACGTCGCCCCAGCGAAGGCTGGGGCTTCTCGCGGCCCTTGTCCCGTACCATCATGGGAGATTCCAGCTTACGCTGGAATGACCGGTTGGCGGCGGGGTGAAGGCAATCTGGCTCCAACCCTTTCAACAAGCTGACAACCGCATTCGCCGATCGTTCAGCGCGACTCGGGCATCCCGTCGTCATCCACCGAGGACGGGAGAGAGTATATGCGTAAGATCATCCTCGCCGTGCTGGCCGCGACGGTCGCCGTGCCGACCATGGCCGCACCCGCCGCCGCACAATCGGCACGCGAACTGCGCCGCGACCGGGCCGATTATCGTGACGCCCAGCGTGAATATCGACAGGCCCTGCGCCATGGCAGCCGCCGCGACATTCGCGACGAGCGCCGCGACCTGAACCGGGCGCGCGCCGACTATCGCCAGACGTTGCGCGAACGCCAATGGCGCCGCGACGAGTGGCGCGGTTATCGCAACGGGCATCGCAACCTGTATGCGCGCGGCAACTGGAACGCGCCGTTCCGCTATCAGGCATTTCGCCCCGGCGCCGCGGTCGGTCGTCCCTTTTACGGACAGCGTTACTGGGTAAGCGATCCCGGCCGCTATCGCCTGCCGCCGGCCCGTGGGGCGCAGCGCTGGGTCCGGCATTATGACGACGTGGTGCTGGTCGATACCCGGCGTGGACGGGTGATCGACGTGGTCCGCAACTTCTATTGGTAAAGCAACGGGCTGGGTCCAGACCCAGCCCGCGGTTCGGCCGCGCCGTCGGTACGCTCGGCGCGGCCGGTGCGCGGGGGCACCAGTCCCGAAAGGGGATTTAGGACCGGTTTTGCGAACGTCCGGGACTCGCAACGGTTCAACTGCAACGCACAAAAATCTTAACCAGAGCTTTCGTGCTTTAGGGTGAGGCTGCTTGTCGCGTTCTTCGCCGTCCGCTTAGCGTCGCCTCCGGGGCATTATCGGGGGCTGAAATGGACGCGGCGGTCGCGTGGATCGACGGCATCGCGCGCGAAACCATGTTGTTCGCCGCGATCGGATTCCTGATCGGCGGCATCGACGATGTGGCGGTCGACCTTGCCTATGTCGTGCGCGCGATCCGCAGGCGCTGGCGCGGATCGACGGTCCCGGTGCTGGCCGACTTTCCGACCACGACCTGTACCGGGCGGATCGCGGTGCTGGTGCCGGCATGGGACGAGGCAGCGGTGATCGGCGCGATGCTGCGCGCGACGCTCGGCCGGTTCGATCATCCCGACTGGCGGCTCTATGCCGGCGCCTATCCCAATGACGCGGCAACGATCGCCGCGATCGCGGCCGTGGCGGTAGAGGACGACCGCGTCCGAATGGTGCTGACCCCGCGGCCCGGTCCCACGACCAAGGCGGACTGCCTCAACGCACTGTGGCGCGCGGTGCTGGGGGATGGCGCGGCGGAGGGCAGGGCGTTCAGTGCGATCGTGTTGCACGATGCCGAGGATGTCGTGCATCCCGGCGAGCTGCGGCTGTACGACCATATGCTGCGCCACGCCGATGCGGTGCAGATCCCGGTATTGCCACTGCCCGACCCGGCGTCGCGATGGGTATCGGGCCATTATATCGACGAGTTCGCCGAGGCTCATGGCCGGCAATTGCCGGTGCGCCACGCGCTGGGCGCGGGACTGCCGTTCGCGGGCGTCGGCTGCGCGATCTCGATCGCGATGCTGGCACGGATTGCAGAGGCGCGTGGCGGTCTGCCGTTCGACGATGCCAGCCTGACCGAGGATTACGAGTTGGGCCTGACCGTCCGGGCGCTGGGCGGGCGGGGGGTGTTCGTCCGGGCGCTCGAAGCGCCGGACGGACCGCCGGTCGCGGTGCGAGCGTATTTCCCGGCAACGCTGGCCACCGCGATCCGGCAGAAGGCGCGCTGGATGACCGGCATCGCCCTTGCCGGATGGGATCGTACCGGCTGGCATCGCGGCTGGCGCGACCACTGGATGCGGATGCGCGACCGGCGGACGATCCTCGCCATTCCGGTGCTCGCCATCGCCTATGTCGCACTGGTGGCGTGGGGGCTGGACGAAGCGGTGCATAGGTGGCGCGGCAGCGCACCGGCGGCGATCGATAGCAGCATGCTGTGGGTGCTGTACGCCAATGTCGCGCTGTTCGCGTGGCGGATGGCAGTGCGGTTCGAGATGGTGCGGCGCGCTTATGGCCGGTGCGAGGCGCTGCGATCGATCCCGCGCGTGTTCGTCGGCAATTTCGTTGCGCTGTTCGCCGCACGGCGGGCGGTGCTGCGCTATGCCGCACTGCTGCGCGGGCAGCCGGTGCGCTGGGACAAGACGGCGCATCATTTTCCGACCGACCTGCCGGCATGATGGCGCCGGGACGGGGACGGCCGGTCCGGTTTCTCGCCGTCGTCCTGTTCGGCTGGGTCGGTACGCGCGTCGCGCTGTTGTGGCCCGATGCGGTGGAAATCGTGACAGGGGAAGCGGTTGGGTTAGCGGTGCCGAAAGTCGTGGCGGCGCCGGTACCCGACAACCCGAAACTTCACACTGCTTTTCCACAGGTTTTTCAACAGACCTATCCACAAAGGCCCGTTTCTCGATCCGCTGTGGCAGCGATGAACGCGGTGGAATTGGCATTGGTCGCGCCGGTCGTTCCGGCGGTATCGCAACCGGTCGAGGCGACTGCGGGCCCGCCGGTCCTGCCGCGACCCGATCTGCCGCCGGGGTCGGCGCGGCCGGGACTGCGGGGCAGCGCGTGGGTGGCGGTGCGCGGGGGTTCGGCGACCGGCGGACCGGTACAACTGGGCGGCGAGCAGGCCGGGGTGCGGCTGCGGCTGCCGGTGAGTGCAAGCGACCGGGTCGCGCTAATTGGGCGGATCGCCGCGCCCTTGGCGGGGCAGGGGAGCGAGGCGGCGTTCGGCGTCGAATGGCGACCGGGTGGAGGCGCGCTGGCGATCGTGGCGGAGCGGCGAATTGCGCTCGACCGGGGCGGCGACGGGACCGGGCTGGGGGTAATCACCGGTATGGACCGGACGATCGGCGAGCGGATCGTCGTCGAGGGCTATGGCCAGGCGGGAGTCGTGCTGCGGTCGGGTACACAGCCTTATGCCGATGGCGCGGCGCGGGTGCTCTACCGCATCGGACCGGGGCGATTGCGGCTGGGGGTCGGCAGCTGGGGCGTCGCACAGCGCGAGGGGGCGCGGGTCGATATCGGGCCATCGGCGGTTGCGGTCCTGCCGCTCGGCAAACAGGCGGTGCGGCTGTCGCTCGACTGGCGGCAGCGGGTGGCGGGAAAGGCGATGCCGGGGTCGGGACTGGCGCTGACGCTCGGCAGCGACTTTTGAGGGCAGCGGCTGGCCGTGGACCCGCGAACGCGGTAACCGGGGCGGCCATGGATCTGTACCTTCCCATCGCCAACCTGTCGGTCAATGCGCTGGTCATCGTCCTGCTGGGCGGCGGGGTCGGATTTCTGTCGGGGATGTTCGGGGTCGGTGGCGGGTTCCTGACCACGCCGCTGCTGATCTTCTACGGCATTCCGCCGACCGTGGCCGCCGCATCGGCCGCCAGCCAGGTGACCGGCGCGAGCGTGTCGGGCGTGTTCGCGCATCTGCGGCGCGACGGGGTTGATTTCCGCATGGGATGGGTGCTGGTCGCGGGCGGCGTGCTGGGCTCGATCGCCGGTGCGGGCATCTTCCGGCTGCTGCAATCGAGCGGGCAGATCGATACCGTCATCGCGATCCTCTACGTCGTGATGCTCGGGTCGATCGGCGGGCTGATGCTGAAGGAGGCGATCGGCGCGGTACGGGTATTGCGTGGCGCGATCCCGCCGCGCGCCGCCCGGCGGCGGCACCATCCGCTGGTCGCGGCGCTGCCGCTGCGCTGGCGCTTCTATGCGTCGGGGCTGTACATTTCGCCGTTCGCGCCGTTGTTGCTGGGGTTTGCGACCGGCATCCTGACCGTGTTGCTGGGGGTGGGTGGCGGCTTCATCCTCGTGCCCGCGATGCTGTATCTGCTGGGCATGGGGACGCGCGTGGTGGTCGGGACCTCGCTGTTCCAGATCCTGTTCGTCACCGCCGCGGCGACGATGGTCCATGCGCTGACGACCAAGGCGGTCGATATCGTGCTGGCGGTGCTGCTGCTGATCGGGTCGGTGACCGGCGCGCAGATCGGCGCCCGCTTCGCGCAAAAGGCCAAGCCCGAATATCTGCGGCTGGCGCTGGCGATCATCGTGCTGGCGGTGGCGTTCCGCATGGCGCTGGGACTCGGATGGCGGCCCGACGAGATCTTCACGGTGCAGCCGGCATGAAGCGGGCGCTGACCTTGGCGCTGTTCGCACCGCTGACGATGGCGGCGGCGGCGCCGGTGTTGGTCCCCGACGTGTCGACCCGCGACGTGCGGATCGCGTACAGCTTTACCGGCGCCGAGCTGCTGCTGTTCGGGGCGATCCTCTATCCGGGCGGCAGGGTGCCGCAGGGCGATACCCCGGCAGAGGTGGTGGTCGTGGTGAAGGGTCCGCCGGAATCGATCGTCGTGCGCGAGAAGGAGAAAGTCGCCGGAATCTGGGTCAATGCCGACCGGATGCGCTACCGCTCCGCGCCGTCCTTCTACGCGATCGCATCGGCGCGGCCGATCGGGCGGATCGTCGACGAACGGACCCGGGCAATCTACGAACTGGGGCTCGACAGCCTGCAATTGTCACCATCGGCGGGCACGTCGGCGGAGGATCAAGCGCGCTTCGCCAAGGGGTTCGTCGATCTCAGGCAACGCGCCGGTTTGTATGTCGAGGCGCCGAACGCAGTCGAGATCACCGACGACGTGCTGTACCGCGCGACCATTACCATTCCGGCGCGCGTGCCGGTCGGCAAGTTCACGGCAGAGACGTTCCTGATCCGCGACGGACGGGTATTGGCCGCTGCGGTGCGCGACATCGATATCCGCAAATCGGGGTTCGAACGGTTCGTGGCGATCGCGGCGGAGCAGGCGTCGGTGCTGTACGGCCTTGCCGCGGTGTTGTTGTCGGTCGGGTTCGGCTGGGCGGCGGGGGCGCTGTGGCGGCGCTTCTGAGCGCGTTGGGCGGGTAGCACGGCCCGAACTGAGGGGACGCGGGGATAGCTTGCCGCGCCTCAAAACCCCTGGATCGCCTCCGGGTCCATTGCGCCGATCAGACGGCGGGCGGCGCGGCGGGCGAAGGCGAGGGTGCAGCGCTTGCGGACATGGGCGGGCAGGGGGGTGGTCGACGCCTCGCGCAAGATGGTCGCTTCGTAGCGATCGGCGACGATGATACCGGTGCGACCGGGCAGAAACGCTTCCCCGCCAAGCGGCGCCACGTCGAATCCGGCCGGCACCGCCCAGAAATAGCGGTCGCAATGCCCGAGATAATCGGTCCATTTGCCGTCGCCGAGCAGGTCGGCGCGCGAGACCTTGATCTCGACGATGACGATCTGTCCGCGCGCGTCGATCGCCATCAGGTCGGCGCGACGTCCACCGTCGAGCGGGACTTCGGCCATCGCGGTCAGATCATGTGCCAGCAGCATGCGGGTGACGCCGCGGGCAACCTCGGCAGCGATCAGCGGGTGGGAGTCGGGCGCGGGCGGCAGGGCGCCGAGGGCTAGGCTGGCCATCCCCACATCATAGGAACATTATGCGAACGAGGGAAGCGCCTTCCACCGTACCGATTGAATGTCAGCGATAAAAAACGTGATTGCCGAGCGACGCGACGCGGGTGTGGTTCCATTTCGGGCTTACCCGGCGGGCATGAAAGAACAACGCGCCTTCGGCCGGGCTGTCCCACAGGTCCTGCGTGGCGATTCGAGCGATGGCCACCGCGGTCTTCCATGCCGGGCGGCTGGTGTCGACATCGGGCAGACGGCCGCCCTTCACGAACGAGAACTGCCCGCGCTGGGTCAACACGCCGCATACCGATGTGGGAAAGCGGCCCGAGGTCGTGCGGTTAAGGATGACGTCGGCGACGGCGAGTTGGCCGGCGAGTGGTTCACCCTTGGACTCGTAATAGACGCCGATGGCGAGGCAGTTGAGTTCTTCGTCGTCGATCGTGGCAGTCTGGGCAGCGACGGCGGCGTCGAGTGTCGAGAAATCCGCATCGGCATCGGTAGCGACGGCGGGTTTGGCAATTTCCTGAACGATTTCAGCGGGAGCAGCGAATTGCACCGGAACCTTTGCCGGGGTCGGCAGGTTGGTTACGCGCCCGGGCGAGGCGGTTTCCTCAGCCAATAGTGGTGCGCCCAAGCCGGCGAAAAGGGACATGGCGGCGAGAACCGCCATGGGGAAGCGCAGCTTCATCCGTCGTCACTGTCCTGCGGTGAACCGGCACGCCAAACCCGTTCCACGTGGAACCCGTGCGCCTGCCCCCCGACTGCGCCACCGATCGAACTCCTGACCGGTCCAGCGCTAATCTTCGTTGCAGCGCGGGTACGGCTCCAAAGGTTAACAGGTCAATTCGCCCACAGCGTTTCAGCGGCCAACGGTTCGACTGCTGCGACGATCGCCTCTACCACCCATAAATCGGGGTCGCGGGCGCGGCGCCCCTGCCAATAGTCGGTCAGCGCTGCTTCACCCACCATATCCGGTTTGCGCCGGACGATGCGCGACCGTCCGTCGAGATCGCGTTCCCGTTCGAACAGGCGGGCGATGCCGTCGCGGTCGATCGCCAGCAACAGGATGACGCCGGAGTCGCGGTCGCCCTTCGCCAATATCATCGCGCTCCCGCCGGCCTGCTCCACGGCACGCGCGAAGGCGTTGACGCGCAGCGCCGTCGACCAGTCGTTCATGGCTGGCCGTAGCCGGGCAGGGTGGCGAGCGGGATGCGGCTTTTCATGAACGTACCGGTACCGCGTGCCGCTTCCTCGCCGTCCGCGTCGATCAGGTGGGCGTCGGCGATGAACACCCGGCGCTTGCCGCTGACCCAGCGCCCCTCGGCGATCACCCGTCCGGGGCCGAGCGGCCGTTGCAGCAACAGGTTGAAGGCGGTGGTCAGCAGAAAGCGATCGGTGACGAGGCTGTTGGCGGCGTAGAAGGCGGCGTCGTCGAGCATCTTGAAATAGGTCGTGCCATGCGCGGCACCGGCGGCATGGAAATGGCGTTCGTCGATGGTGAAATGAATGCGCGCCAGTCCGGCCTCGACGATTTCCAGGCGGGAATCGAACAGGCGGTTGATGGGCGCGGCGGCATAGAGCGCCTCTAACGCCCGGAAATGCGCCGCTTCGCCGGCGGGCGTCTCAGGCGGCGTCACGTGCCTCGACACCCGACAGCAGCGCATAGAGCGCGTCGGCCGATCCCGCCCCGCGCAATTTGGCGCGGAACGCCGCATCGCGCAGCGCGCGCGAGATGCGCGCCAACGCCTTTAGATGATCGCCACCGGCATCGGCGGGCGAGAACAGCGCGAAGATCAGGTCGACCGGCAGTTCGTCGACCGCGCCGAAATCGATCGGGCGGGCAAGCCGGACGAACACGCCCCGCACCGCGCCCGGCCGATCGAGCCGGGCATGGGGAATGGCGATGCCACCACCAAAGGCGGTGGTACCCAGCTTCTCGCGATCGGCCATGCGATCGGCGAGCGACTTCGCATCGACCCCCGTCACCGGTTCGGCGACGGAGGCGATGTGGGTGAACAATGCCTTGCGGGTGCCGGCGGCATGATCCGCCAGCACCGTTTCAGGAGTCAAAAGATCATGAAAATCGTACAAGTCAGGCTGCGCGATTGGGCTCGACCCAACCGATCGTGCCGTCATGGCGGCGATAGACCATGTTGAACGACCCCGTGCCACTATTTTTGAACAGCAGCGCGTTGGTATTGCGCAGGTCGAGCATCATGACCGCGTCGGACACGCTGGCATCGGGCACGTCGACTCGCGTCTCGGCGATGATGAGGGGGGCGTCGGCGACCTCCTCTTCCTCCTGCTCGTTACCGCCGAACACGGTATAGCCGGCATTGTCGAAGCCATTGTCGTAACCGCCGGCCTCGTTCATCGCCACGACCTGCGCAGCATTGCGATCCTTCAGGCGACGGGTGTAGCGGCGCAGCTGCTTTTCGATCTTGTCGGCGGCACCGACGAACGCGCCCTGCGCTTCCTGTCCGCTATTATGCCCCTTCAGGACCAGCCCCTGCGTCACGTGGCAGACGATGTCGCAGACGAAACCATTGTCGTGCGGCCCCTTGCTGAAGGTCGCGGTCGCCGAGATCGCGCGCTGGAAATATTTGTCGGCGATGCCCTGGAGACGCTCCTGGACCATCTCCTTCAGTGCGTCCCCAGTGTCGACCTGGTGCCCCGAAACCCGGATGTCCATGTAATCCTCCGTCATTGTGAAATCGTGTGAGCCGCTGAAAGCGGTTGGTGTCAACGCCTCACGTCGGCGACTGGCCCCATAACGGGTCCTTCAAAGTCGCGACGAAGGCGGCGTGGACCGCGAGTTCGTCGGCGCTGGGCGCGAAATGGCGCGGCGGCCGGGCGCGCGACGGTGCGATCCTGTCGACCGTTTCGACGAGGATCGTCGGCGACGTGTCGAGACCGAAGCCGATCTGTCGCCCGCCCATCAACTCGACATAGACCTGCGCCAGCAATTGCGCGTCGAGCAGCGCGCCGTGCAGCACGCGGCGACTGCGGTCGATACCGAAGCGGACGCACAACGCATCGAGCGTATGCTTGGCACCGGGATGGCGGCTGCGCGCCATCGCCAGCGTATCGACCATCCGCGAGAGGCAGATGGGATCGCGCCCGCACGCACCGAGTTCGCCGTTCAGAAAGCCGAAGTCGAAGGTCGCGTTATGCGCGATCAGCGGACTGTCGCCGATGAACGCCAGCAGTTCGTCGATCGCGGTATGAAAGGCGGGCTTGTCGGACAGAAAGGCATCGGACAGGCCATGGACCGCTTCCGCCTCCTTCGGCATCGGTCGGCCGGGGTTGAAATAGGCGTGATAGACTTTGCCCGTCTCGACCCGGTTGACCAGTTCGACACAGCCGATTTCGACCAGCCGGTCTCCTTCCGAAAATTTGAAGCCGGTGGTTTCGGTATCGAACACGATCTCGCGCATGGTGATCTTATCCGCCTTCGCCGCCCCCCATGCAAGCGACGAGCGCGGCGACCTGCGCCCGTGTCGCGTCGAGCGTGGTGTCGGTGTGGATAAGATGCGTGGCGCGCGCGCGTTTTTCGGCGTCCGGCAGTTGCGAGGCGAGAATCGCGGCAAAGGCCGACTCGGTCATGGTCGGGCGGGCGAGGACCCGGGCGCGCTGTACGGCGGGAGCGGCGGTGACGACGGCGACGGAGTCGCAGCGCGACTCGCCACCGGTTTCGAACAGCAACGGCACATCGAGCACGACCAACGGGGCGGTGGCATGCGCGTCGAGGAAGCGTTGCCGCTCCGCCGCGACCGCCGGATGGACGATCGATTCGAGACGTTTGCGCGCCATCGAGTCGGCGAAGATCCGGTCGCGGAGACCCTTTCGATCGACGCCGCTTTGATCGGTGGTTCCGGGGAAGGCCGCCTCGATCGCGGGCAGCAGCGCTCCATTTGGCCCCTGCAGCGCGTGGACGGTCGCATCGGCATCGAACACGGGCACGCCGAGGTCGCGAAACATCTGCGCCACGGTCGACTTGCCCATGCCGATCGATCCGGTGAGGCCGAGGATATGGGTCATCGATCCAGTCCGTTCCACTGCTTCCGTACCCCGGCGGAGGCCGGGGTCCAGTTGGGGAACGGCTGTGGATAGCCGGCAGCGCTCCGTAGCTGGACCCCGGCCTTCGCCGGGGTACGGATCGTGCAGGTTGCAGCGCTCACCCCAGCAACCGCGCGCGCAATTCATCGTCGCGGTCGCGGGGCGGGGCCGCGCCGAAGAAGAGTTCGAACGCCAGCGCCGCCTGTCCGACCAGCATTTCGAGCCCGTCGACGGTATCGAGTCCGCGACCATGAGCCTGTGCCAGCAACGGCGTTTCGATCGGGGCATAGACCGCGTCATACACGACGGCATCATCAGGCAGCGGCGTCAGGTCGATATCGAGTGGCGGCTGACCGGTCATGCCGAGCGTGCTGGCATTCACCAGCAGCTTGACCGACGGCAGCGGCGCGGTCAGCGGCAGGGCGTCGCCCTTCAAGCCGAAGGTAGCGAGTAATGCCGCGGCTTTCAGCGGATTACGGTTCAGGATCGTTACCCGGCCGACGCCGAGTTTCGACAGCGCGAACAGGATCGCGCGGGCGGCGCCGCCGGCGCCGATCACCGCGACCGGCTGCCTGGTCAGGTCGAGACCGGCGATCGGTGCGTGGAAGCCGGCGGCGTCGGTATTGGTACCGATCCACGCGCCGTCGTCGCCACGGAACACGGTATTGATCGCGCCGATCGATCCGCGCACGTCGCCCGGATCGGCGACATGATCGAGTGCGGCCAGCTTGTGCGGCACGGTGACGTTGCATCCGCGCCAGTTCGGATCGGCACGGCGCGCGGCGAAATAGTCCGCCAACGCCTCTGGTTTCACGTGGAACCTTTTATACTCGGCATCGATGCCGAGCTGGTCGAGCCAGAAGCCGTGGATCAATGGCGATTTGGACTGGGCGATCGGATCGCCGATCACCTCGGCATAGGGTTTCATGCGGGCAATATTCCTCGTTGGCGCAGATAGCGCGCGATTTCGAGCAATGGCATGCCGAGGATGGTCCAGTGATCGCCGTCGATCCGGTCGAACAACTGCACGCCCGGCCCCTCGATCCGGAAACAACCGACGCAGCCGGCGATGGCGGGCCATTCGGCGTCGAGATAGCGATCGATGAACGCGTCGGACAGCGGCCGGACGGTCAGCTTCGCATGCCCGATATGGCGCCAGACAGGCCGCCCGCCCTCGACGAAGACGGCTGCGCTGAACAGGTCGTGGCGTCCGCCGGACAGGGCACGCAGATGCGCGGCGGCATCGGCACGATCGACCGGCTTGTCGAGCACGGTCCCGTCGGCGAGCGCGACGACCGAATCGCCGCCCAGCACCATCGCGCCACCGACGCGGGTGGCGGCACGCATCGCCTTCATCTCGGCCAGCGCGTCGGCAAGGTCGCGGGGTTTCAGCTTCTCGCCGGCCAATGCCGCCTTGGCCGCTTCCTCATCGAGACCGCTCGGGATCGCGTCGTGCGGGATGCCGGCGGCATCGAGCATTGCCCGGCGGGTGGCGCTCATCGACGCGAGGACGAAACTCATGCGCGTGCCTCCAGCTGGCGTTCGTTGCACAGGGTGATGATCGCCGCGGCGGTTTCCTCGATCGAGCGGCGGGTGACGTCGATCACCGGCCAGCCATTATCGGCGAACATCCGCCGCGCGAACGACAGCTCGCGCACCACCGCATCCTGTTCGACATAATCGGTGTCGGGCATCTGGTTGAGCGACAACAGCCGGTTGCGCCGGATCGCGATCAGCCGGTCGGCGCTGGTGGTCAGCCCGACGACCAGCGGCCGTTGCAGGCGGAACAGGATCGGCGGCGGCGGACTTTCGACGACGATCGGGATGTTGGCGGTCTTATAGCCACGGTTGGCGAGATAGATAGACGTCGGCGTCTTGGACGAGCGCGACACGCCGGCCAGGACGATATCGGCCTCTTCCCAATCCTCCGACGCAATGCCGTCGTCATGGGCGATGGTCCACTGGATCGCATCGACCCGGGCGAAATAGGCGGCGTCGAGGCTGTGCTGCCGCCCCGGGCGTGCCTTCGCCTCCTGTCCGAGCAGGCTCGACAGCGCGTTGCTGACCGCGTCCATCGGCGCGACGATCGGCAGGCCCAATGCGGCGCAGCGCGCCTCCAGCATGCGACGGATCGCCGGGTTGACCAGCGTGTAGAGCACCAGCCCCGGATTGACCGCGATCTCGGTCAGGATGCGTTCGAGATGCGCTTCGGAACGGACCATCGGCCAGAAATGGCGCATCGTGTCGACATCGTCGAACTGCGCCAGTGCCGCCTTGGCGATATTCTCCAGCGTCTCGCCGGTGGAGTCGGACAGGAGATGGAGGTGCAGCCGCATCGGGCGCCTTTCTGCACAAGGCTGTGGATAAGTCGGGGGCAGGGGCTAGCGTAACTCGCCCCCGCCGCCAAGCTGTGGAAAAGCCCCCGATCGATCCCGACTTATCCACAATCCCGACACAGGCGGCGATTCAGCCCACAGGCTGTGGATAATGGGGATGGCTCTCCGTGAATCGGCGGACTTCCGCGACTCTCCCCCGGTCAATCTGTTGGCATTTCGGGTAATCCACCATAAGCCCCGTTACCCACCGCCCAACCACTTCCAACCATCCTATTAGATTCTACTTCTTAGTAGAGGAGCGACGACGCTGACCTTTTCTCTCTCTCCGAAACCGCTTCTCCGAGTGCTTGCCGGCGAGAAGCTGTCGGTTCCGCCGATGTGGCTCATGCGACAGGCGGGGCGCTATCTGCCCGAGTATCGCGCACTGCGGGCCGAGAAGGGCGGGTTCCTCGATCTGGTGAACGATCCCGCGGCGGCGACCGAGGTGACGTTGCAACCGCTGCGCCGGTTCGCGTTCGACGGGGCGATCCTGTTCAGCGACATTTTGATGGTGCCGAACGCGCTGGGACAGAAATTGTGGTTCGAGGCGGGCGAGGGGCCACGCCTTGCACCCGAGTTGCGGACGCGGGCGGCGATCGATACGCTGGTGCCCGACGCAGCGATCCTCGGCCCGGTCTATGCGACGGTGCGCGGGGTCGCGGCGGCCTTGCCCGAAGCGACGACGTTCCTCGGTTTCGCCGGATCGCCCTGGACGGTCGCCACCTATATGATCGCGGGCAGGGGCAGCCGGGAGCAGGCGGAGGCACGGCGCATGGCCTATGGCGATCCGGCGGCGGTGAAGGCGCTCATCGACCGGATCGTGGCCATGACGATCGACTATCTCGTCGGTCAGGTCGAGGCAGGCGTCGAGGCGGTACAGTTGTTCGACAGCTGGTCGGGCAGCCTCGCCCCCGCCGAGTTCGAACGCTGGGTGATCGCGCCGACGGTGGCGATCGTCAAAGGGTTGCGGGCACGGGTCGATGTGCCGATCATCGGCTTTCCCAAGGGCGCGGGCGGCAAGCTCGCCGCCTATGCGCGCGAGACAGGGGTCGATGCGATCGGACTGGACGAGACGGTCGATCCGGTCTGGGCGAACCGCGAACTGCCGACGAGTCTGCCGATACAGGGCAATCTCGACCCGCTGCTGCTGATCGCCGGCGGGGAGGCGCTCAATGCGGGCGTCGACCGGGTGCTGGCGGCATTTGCCGACCGGCCGCATGTCTTCAACCTCGGCCATGGCATCCAGCAGGATACGCCGATCGCGCATGTCGAACAACTAGTGGCGCGGGTGCGTGGGGCATGAGCGGGTTTCTGGGCGGCGCCTATCTGTGGGTGAAGGCGGCGCATATCGTCTTCGTCATCTTCTGGATGGCGGGGCTGTTCATGCTGCCGCGCTATCTGGTCCATCATCAGGAAGGGTTGGGCGATCCCGCCGAGCCGCCGCGCTGGATCCGGCGGGAAGCACTGCTCAAACGCATGATCCTGACCCCGGCGATGGTGATCGTATGGGTGCTGGGGCTGTTGCTGGCCGCCAATGTCGGGCTGTTCGACGGGGGCGCGGGGTTGGGCTGGCTGCATGCCAAGCTGCTGGTGGTGGTGTTGCTGAGCGGCTATCATGGCTGGGCGGTCGGCTATGCGAAGAAGCTGGCGGCGGGGCGGCCGACGCTGACGCCGAAGCAGTTGCGGCTGGCGAACGAATTGCCTGCGCTGGCGGCAATCGCAGCGGTCGTACTGGCGGTGGTGAAGCCGTCCTGAGCGGCGGTGCTTGACTTGCAGTCAGCCGCGACCTAGGTCTTTCGACAGCGGCGCCCGGTCCTCGGTGCGCCCGTCCCAGCCGCTTGCGTCCGCCTTTCCTGCCGACCTTGCCTCCTATTCGCTGATCTGGACCACCCCCCGATGCATCTCAAAGACTTAAAGAAACACGCGCCCGCCGAACTGGTCTCGATGGCCGAAGAGCTGGGCGTCGAAGGCGCGTCGACGATGCGCAAGCAGGACCTGATGTTCGCGATCCTGAAGGCGCGCGCCGAAAATGGCGAGCAGATCATGGGCGTCGGCACGATCGAGGTGCTGCAGGACGGCTTCGGTTTCCTGCGCAGCCCGGAGGCCAATTATCTCGCCGGGCCGGACGATATCTATGTCTCGCCGAACCAGGTACGCAAGCATGGGCTGCGCACCGGTGACACGGTCGAGGGTGAGGTGCGTGCGCCCAAGGATGGCGAGCGCTATTTCGCGTTGAGCAAGCTGGTCTCGGTCAATTTCGACGATCCCGACGCGGTCCGCCACCGGGTCAATTTCGACAATCTCACGCCGCTTTATCCCGAACAGAAGCTGACGCTCGACCAGCTCGACCCGACGATCAAGGACAAGTCGGCGCGGGTGATCGATATCGTGTCGCCGCAGGGCAAGGGACAGCGCACGCTGATCGTCGCGCCGCCGCGCGTCGGCAAGACCGTCATGTTGCAGAACATGGCGAAGGCGATCACCGACAACCATCCCGAAGTGTTCCTGATCGTCCTGTTGATCGACGAACGCCCCGAAGAGGTGACCGACATGCAGCGCAGCGTGAAGGGCGAGGTCATTTCCTCGACCTTCGACGAACCGGCGCAGCGCCACGTTCAGGTCGCCGAGATGGTGATCGAGAAGGCGAAGCGGCTGGTCGAGCACAAGAAGGACGTGGTGATCCTGCTCGACTCGATCACGCGTCTGGGTCGTGCCTACAACACGGTCGTGCCGTCGTCAGGCAAGGTGCTGACCGGCGGTGTCGATGCCAATGCGTTGCAGCGGCCGAAGCGCTTCTTCGGCGCGGCGCGTAACATCGAGGAAGGCGGTTCGCTGTCGATCATCGCCACCGCGCTGATCGATACCGGCAGCCGCATGGACGAAGTGATCTTCGAAGAGTTCAAGGGCACCGGCAACTCGGAAATCGTCCTCGACCGCAAGGTGGCCGACAAGCGCATCTTCCCGGCGCTCGACGTCGGCAAGTCGGGTACGCGCAAGGAAGAGCTGTTGGTCGACAAGACCAAGCTGTCCAAGATGTGGGTCCTGCGCCGCATCCTGATGCAGATGGGCACGATCGACGCGATGGAGTTCCTGCTCGACAAGATGAAGAATTCGAAGACCAACGAGGATTTCTTCGACAGTATGAATCAATAGCGTTTGGACCGCGCCAAACTGGCGCGGATCACAAACGCGGCGGCCGGCGGGGCAGCGCCCCGACCGACGAGGCGGGCTTCGCCCGCGTCCGCAACCAACGACCCGCCCGTCTTTTCAATAGGAGAAGGCGGGCGTTGTCGTATCCAGGGCCGATCGACACCCAACTCCCTGTATGCGGACGACTGCTTTACCCGGCATCGTCATTCTCGCGGAGGAGTGAGCCGAGCGCGCAATGAGAACCCGGGCTATGCCGGGGTAACGGCAATGTGGCGCGATGACCCGCTATCGCACGGACAAGCCTTCGCTTATCGCCATCCACAGCTTTTCCGCCTATCGTGCCCACAAACAATGTCGGGAAGGCTCCCATGAAAATCCACGTCGAAGTCGATTGCACCCCGGAGGAAGCGCGCCGCGCGATGGGCCTGCCCGACTTCACGCCGGTCCATGAACGCTATGTCGCGATGTTGACCGAGACGATGGAGAAGGGCGCCAGCCCCGAACTGCTCAACCAGTTGATGCAGAGCTGGGCACCGATGGGCGAGGCGGGCATGACCTTCTGGCGCAAGATGTTCGAGTCGGCGGGCCGTGGCGGCTGACACGATCTTCGCGGTGTCGAGCGGGCGTCCACCCGCCGCCATCGCCGTGCTGCGAATTTCGGGGGTCGGCGCGATCGACGCGGCGACCAGCCTCGCGGGCAAGCTGCCGCCGCCGCGCCGGGCGGGCATGCGTGCGCTGCATGATCCCGCGAATGGGCAATTGCTCGATCGTGCGCTGATACTCGTGTTTCCGGGACCGGCAACGGCAACCGGGGAGGATCTGGTCGAACTGCATCTGCATGGCGGACGGGCGGTGGTGGCTGCGGTCGAACGGACCTTGGCGGCGATCGACGGGTTGCGTGCTGCCGAACCGGGTGAATTCACGCGGCGGGCCTTGGCGCATGGCCGGATCGACCTAACCGAAGCCGAAGGTCTGGGCGACCTGTTGTCGGCGGAGACCGATGCGCAGCGCCGCATGGCACTGGCCAATAGCGACGGGCGGCTGCGGCGGACGGTGGCCGAATGGAGCGCGGCGGCAACGCGGTTGTCGGCGATGGTCGAGGCCGTGCTTGATCATGCCGATGAAGACGATGTCGATGCCGGCGACGATGTGCTGAAGTCGGTCCGCCGCGAGGCGATCGCGCTGGCCGAGGCGATCACGACGGTGCTGGCGGTACCCCCGGTAGAGCGGTTGCGCGACGGCATCCGGGTAGTGCTGGCCGGGCCGCCTAATGCCGGCAAGTCGACGCTGTTGAACGCGCTGGTCGGGCGCGAGGCGGCAATCGTGTCGCCGCTGGCCGGCACGACGCGCGACGTGATCGAGATACCGGTGACCCGGAGCGGCATCGCATGGTTGTTTCTGGATACAGCCGGGCTGCGCGCGGACAGCAACGATCCGATCGAACGGATCGGGATCGATCGTGCGACCGGGTCGATCGCCACGGCGGATATCGTGCTGTGGCTGGGCGACGATCCCGCGCCGGTCGAGGCGATTGCGCTTTATCCCCGATGCGACGTTCGCGACGACATCGCCGTTCCGGCAGACCGCATCGCCGTATCGGCGTCGACCGGGCAAGGCCTCGACCGGCTTTGGCAGCAACTGTTCGATCGCGCGGCGACCTTGTTGCCCAAGGTCGACGACCTGTCGCTCAACCGGCGACAAGCGGCACATGCCGGTACTGCGGCGGCTGCGCTAATGCGTGCGGGCGGGCAACAGGACCCGCTGTTGCTGGCCGAAGAACTGCGCTATGGCGTGCAGGCATTCGCGGCACTGACCGGGATGCGCGCGACCGAGGCCGTTCTTGACGATCTATTTGGTCGCTTCTGTATCGGCAAATGATGTTCCACGTGGAACCTGTGCATGACCTTTGATGTGATAGTGATAGGTGGCGGCCACGCCGGCACCGAAGCGGCGTCGGCAGCGGCGCGACGCGGCGCGACGACTTTGCTGATCGATTTCGATCCGGCGCGGATCGGCGCGATGTCTTGCAATCCGGCGATCGGCGGATTGGGCAAGGGGCATATCGTCCGCGAGATCGATGCGCTCGACGGGCTGATGGGACGCGCAGCGGATGCAGCGGCGATCCACCACCGCATGCTGAACCGATCGAAGGGATCGGCGGTGCAGGGGCCGCGCGTACAGGCGGATCGCGTTCGCTATGCCGCGGCAGTTCGGACGTTGCTCGCGCATCCCAAGCTGACCGTGATGGCAGGCGATACCGTCGCCTTGGTGGTTGAGGCTAACCGGGTATGGGGTGTCGAACTTGCCGACGGCACGACGATCGCCGGACAGACCGTCGTTCTGGCAACCGGCACCTTTCTCGGCGGAACGATGTTCCGGGGCGAGGAACGGGCGATCGGCGGACGGACCGGCGAACGCGCGGCGACGCGATTGGGAGCGCAGCTACGCGACCTGGGGTTGCCGATCGCGCGGTTGAAGACCGGGACGCCACCACGGCTCGACGGGCGGACGATCGACTGGGCGGCGCTGCCCGAGCAGCCGTCCGATGCCGATATCTGGACGATGTCGCCGCTGTCCGATCCCGCACGGCGGCTGCCGCAACTGGCGTGTGCGATCGCACGGACGACGGCCGAAACGCACGATATCATTCGCGCCGGGCTGGACCGGTCGCCGCTGTTCAGCGGTTCGATCGAGGGGCGGGGGCCGCGCTATTGTCCATCGATCGAAGACAAGGTGCATCGCTTCGGCGACCGCGACGGGCATCAGATCTTTCTCGAACCCGAGGGTCTCGACACGCATCTGGTCTATCCCAATGGCGTATCGACGTCACTGCCGACCGATGTGCAGTTGGCGATGCTGCACAGTGTCGCCGGGCTGGAACGGGTCGAGATCGTGACGCCCGGCTATGCGGTCGAGTATGATTATATCGATCCCCGCGCGTTGACGCCGACGCTGGCGCTGCGCGCGCTGGACGGCCTGTACTTTGCCGGGCAGATCAACGGTACGACCGGATATGAAGAGGCTGGTGGGCAGGGGCTGGTTGCCGGCGCGAATGCCGCTGGCGCCGCGCTCGGACTCGATCCGCTGATCCTGCCGCGCGAGTCGAGCTATATTGGGGTGATGATCGATGACCTGGTGTTGCAGGGCGTTTCCGAACCCTATCGGATGATGACCGCGCGTGCCGAATATCGACTGCATCTGCGATCGGACAATGCAGCGACCCGGCTTGGAGCGATCGGGGCGGCGGCGGGACTATTGTCGGTCGAACGCCGGGCGCAGCAGGACGCCCGCGCCGAGCGTCGGGCAGCGTTGCGCGAGCAGCTTGCGCAACGTCACGTCGCGAATGTGTTGGCGAGCAGGGGCGCGCCGGTAAGCGGCACCGATACGCGGAGCGGCGCCGAATGGCTGCTGGTCGCGGGGATTCTTCCCGAGCATCTCGGCATCGCGGCCAGCGACGAGGTGCTGGGCGAACTGATCGAGGATGCGCGCTACGCACCGTATCTCGAACGGCAGGCGGCAGAACTGACAGCGGCGCGGGTCGATCATGTCGATCTGGCGCCGGACTTCGCCTATCGCGCGGTGCCGGGGCTATCGAACGAGATGGTCGAGCGGCTAACATCGGCCGCACCGGAAACACTGGCGGCGGCGGGGCGGATACAGGGTGTGACCCCCGCGGCATTGGTCGCGATCCTGCTCCATCACCGGTCGGGCAAGCTGGCAGCATGACGGAAGCAGAGGCGCGCGACTGGATCGAGTCGCGCTTCGGTAGTGAACGGACAACGTTGCTGGCGCGCTTCGCCGATCGCATCGTCGCCGAAACCGCGCATCAGAATCTGATCGCGGCATCGACGGTCGATCATATCTGGGACCGGCATCTGCTTGATTCAGCGCAGCTGGTGCCGCTGACCGACGGTACCCCGGAAGGTGCCTGGATCGATATCGGATCGGGCGCGGGTTTTCCGGGGATCGTCGCGGCGATCCTGACCGACCGGCGGGTGGTGCTGGTCGAGCCGCGTGCGCGGCGGGCAACGCTGCTGACCGAGATTGCCCAGGCCCTCGGTCTGACCAACGTCGTCGTGCATCAGGCGAAGATCGAGAAACTCACCGCCGACCGTCCCGCCGCGATCATCAGCGCGCGTGCCGTCGCGAAACTTTCGACGCTGTTTGCAATCGGCCATCGGCATAGCGACTCCGATACGATATGGGTGTTGCCGAAGGGACGTTCGGCTGCCGAAGAGGTCGCCGAAGCCGGTGCCGAATGGGCCGGAACGTTTCACGTGGAACATAGCGTAACCGATCCGACCTCGTCGATCGTGGTCGCCAGGGGAGTGCGCCGAGCATGATTTGCATCGCCATCGCGAACCAGAAGGGGGGCGTCGGCAAGACCACTACCGCGATCAATGTCGGCACCGCACTGGCGGCGACCGGGCTGGACGTACTGATCCTCGACCTCGACCCGCAGGGTAACGCCTCGACCGGCCTCGGCATCGGTCGCAATGATCGCGAATATTCGACCTATGATTTGCTGGTCGGCGACATGATGCTGAACGAAGCGGCCGTCGCGACGCGGGTGCCGCGCCTGTCGATCGTGCCGGCGACGGTCGACCTGTCGGGGGCCGAGATCGAGTTGATCGAGTTCGAGGCGCGGACCCACCGGCTCGACCGGGTGGTCGAGGCGAGCGGCGGGAAATGGGACGTCATCCTGATCGACTGCCCGCCATCGCTGGGGCTGCTGACGATTAACGCGATGGTGGCGAGCCATGCGTTGCTGGTACCGCTGCAGTGCGAGTTTTTCGCGCTCGAAGGATTGAGCCAGTTGTTGACCACCGTCGAGCGGATCCGCGGACGGTTCAATCCGGGGTTGGCGATCCTCGGCGTGGTGCTGACGATGTATGACCGCCGCAATCGACTGACCGATCAGGTGTCGGACGATGTGCGCGCGGTATTGGGGAAAGTAGTGTTCGATACGGTGATTCCGCGCAACGTCCGCCTGTCGGAGGCGCCGAGCCATGGCATGCCGGCGCTGATTTATGATTATCGCTGTGCCGGGTCGGAAGCCTATATCGCGCTGGCCCGCGAAGTGATCGCGCG
Source organism: Sphingomonas sp. BL-S-05 (assembly GCF_055521695.1). Classification (NCBI taxonomy): domain Bacteria; kingdom Pseudomonadati; phylum Pseudomonadota; class Alphaproteobacteria; order Sphingomonadales; family Sphingomonadaceae; genus Sphingomonas; species Sphingomonas sp. BL-S-05. The sequence continues at coordinate 3,240,080 of NZ_CM145499.1, forward strand.
ACTGCCGGGTCTGGCGGAGGCGGCATGAGCGAACAGGCTGCACCGCGTCGCCCCCGTGCTGGAGGACTGGGTCGAGGACTCAGTTCGTTGTTGGGCGAACCCGATGGCGAAGGGTCGAGCCCGCGCGCGTCGAGCCCGCCCAGCGGTGTCCGGCAGATGCCCGTCACCGCCCTGTCCCCACTGCCCGGCCAGCCGCGCCGGTTCTTCGATGAATCGGCGCTCGACGAATTGGCAGAGTCGATCGCTGCACGCGGCGTCATCCAGCCGATCGTCGTGCGACCGCATGGCAAGGGCTATCAGATCGTCGCGGGCGAACGCCGCTGGCGCGCGGCACAACGCGCGCGCCTGCACGAAGTACCGGTGGTCGTACGCGACTTTACCGATGCCGAGACGATGGAAATCGCGCTGGTCGAGAATATTCAGCGTCGCGACTTGACTGCGATCGAGGAGGCGGAGGGCTATCGTCGGTTGATCGACGAATTCGGCCATACGCAGGAAGCCTTGGCCAACCTCGTCGCCAAGTCGCGCAGCCACGTCACCAATTTGCTGCGCCTGCTCGAATTGCCCAAGCCGATCCAGGACATGGTCGGCGATCAGCGGTTGAGCATGGGTCATGCCCGCGCGCTCATCAACGTGCCCGGCGCGGAGACCATCGCCGAGAAGGTCGTCGCCAAGGGATTGTCGGTGCGGGATGCCGAACGCCTGGCGCGCAATGCCCGCGAACCGCGCGACAACAAGCCGTCGCGTGCACCGCGTCCGGCGAATGAAAGCGGTGGCGGCGATGGTGCCAGCGATGCCGATCTGCGTGCGCTGGAGCGGCAATTGGGCGACGTGCTCGGGCTGAAGGTCGATATCGTCTTCGGCGAAAAGGGCGGCACGATCACCGTCAATTATTCGACGCTGGGACAGCTCGACATGGTTTGCCAAAGGTTGAGCGGCGAACGGATCTGACACGTAAAATTTACGCTCCGCCAATATCTTGGCGGACATGACGCTTCATACCTGCCCGCCATCGTCCGTTTCCATGGCGGCCAAATCGACCGATATGGCGGGACCGATCGGGGTTCTGCTCGATATCGCCGGCGCGTCGAGCCGGCTGTTGCTCGATTTGCCGGTGCTGCAAGCGCTGGCGAGCGACCCCGAAGATCCGGCCGGGCAGGTCGGGCAGGTGGGCTCGCTGGTAACGATGCAGGTCGGCCGGATGTGGATCGTCGCCGCCATCCGATCGATCCGCCTTGCCGATGACGGTATCAACCTGGTCGCCAATGTCGATTTGATGGGGGAGGCCTATCAGCCCGAACCGACGCAGGGACTGCGCGGCTTTCGACGGGGCGTGACACGCTATCCCTTGCCGGGAAGCCCGGTCTATCCGGTGACGCGCGATGCGCTGCGGCAAATCTATGCCAAGCAGGACCGGCCACACATCACCGTCGGCCGCGTCCATATGGCGCCCGATCTCCAGGCTGCCTTGTATGTCGATGCGCTGCTCGGCAAGCATTTCGCGCTGGTCGGATCGACCGGTACCGGCAAATCGACCTCTGCAGCGCTGATCCTGCACCGGATCTGCGAAGCCAGTCCGCACGGACATATCGTCGTGATCGACCCGCATGGCGAATATGGCGCGGCGTTCGCCGATACCGGGGAATTGCTGGACGTGACGAACCTGCAGCTTCCCTATTGGTTGCTCAATTTCCAGGAACATTGCGATATCCTGCTGTCACCCGGCGGTGCGGCGCGGCAGGTGGAGGCGGATATCCTCGCCCGCTGCCTGCTTGCCGCAAAGGGCAAGAGCCGCATGGCGCAGGAGGTCACGCGACTGACTGTCGACACGCCGATCCCCTATCTGCTGACCGACCTGTCGAACATCGTTCAGGCAGAGATGGCGAGGCTCGACCGTGCCAGCGACAATGCACCGTTCCTGCGGCTGAAGGCACGGATCGAGGAACTGCGCGGCGATCCCCGCTACAGCTTCATGTTTTCGGGCATGCTGGTCGCCGATACGATGGCGGCGTTCGTCAAGCGCGTGTTCCGGCTGCCGGCGCAGGGCAAGCCGATCTCGATCATCGACGTGTCGGGCGTACCGTCCGAAATCACCTCGGTCGTGGTCGCGGTACTGAGCCGGTTGGTGTTCGATTTCGCGCTGTGGTCGCGCGGCGAAGCATCGCGGCCGGTGCTGCTCGTCTGCGAGGAAGCGCATCGGTACGTGCCGAACGAACGGTCGGGGACCAATTCGGCAGCGGCGAACATTCTCAGTCGGATTGCCAAGGAAGGGCGCAAATATGGCGTGTCGCTGGGGCTGATCACGCAGCGGCCCTCGGACCTTGCCGAAGGGGTGTTGTCGCAATGCGGAACGATCCTGACCATGCGGCTTAACAACGAACGCGACCAGGCGTTCGTGCGCGCGGCGATGCCCGAAGATGCGCGCGGCTTTCTCGACGCGATCCCCGCGCTGCGCAACCGCGAATGCATCATCGTCGGCGAAGGCGTGACGACGCCGATCCGCGTCGCGTTCGATCCGCTGGAGGCCGAACGGTGCCCGGCATCGGGTTCGCCGTCGTTCACGTCGCTGTGGCAGGAATCGGGGGGCGAGGAGGCGATGGTCGAACGCACCATCCGCCGCTGGCGCACGGGACGCTGATCAGCGTGCGGTGACGCCCATCAGGCGACCGACCAGCGCCCGGAAGCGTCTGAGCTCCTCGCCCTGCAAGCGCTGCACCGTGGCGAAGGCGACCGAGCGCGGATTGACCGCCACGCCGTTCTTCCACAGTTCGTAATGAAGATGCGGCCCGGTCGACAGGCCGGTCGATCCGACATAGCCGATCACCTGACCGCGCGTGACGCGGGTGCCGGGGGCGACGACGATCCGGCTCATATGGCCATAGCCGGTGGCGAGGCCGCCGCCATGGTCGAGTTTCACGAAATTGCCATAGCCGCCATACCGTCCGGCGATCGCGACGCGACCGTCGGTGGTGGCGCGAATCGGGCTGCCATAGGCGGCGGCGAAGTCCATGCCCTTGTGCAGGCGCTTGAAGCCGAGCACCGGATGGACGCGCCAGCCGAAATTCGAGGAGATGCGCGCGGCGACCGGCCAGATCATCGATCCCTTGCGCTCGCCGATCCCCTTGGGATCGAGCCATTCGGTGCGGCTGCCATCCTGCCAGCGGACGAGCCGGACGTCGCGGCGTCCTTCCAGCCCGGCATAGAGGAGCTGGCCGAGCTGGACCTCGCCGGTGGCGGCGCGGGCCTGTTCGACGATCAGGTCGAAACGATCATCCTGTCCGACCTGGCCCATCGGCACGAGGCCGGAGACGGTGCGGATATAGGATTCGACTGCCTTGGCCGGCGCACCGGCGGCGCGCGCGGCACGATACAGGCTGGCACCGACGCGCCCCTGGATACGCAGCGGCGTGTGGTCGATGGCGATCGGCCGGGCATCGAGGCGCAACGTGCCGCCTTCGCGGACGACTTCGAGCGCCAGATCGAATTTGGCACGGAAGGCGAGCCGTTCGAGCGGTCGCGGCAGGCTCGGCGTCTCGCGCCGTCCGAGCGTGATGTCGAGCCGGGTGCCGGGCATGAGTTCGGCGGGATCGACGCGGCTGGCGATCATCGCCGCGACGTGCTGCGCTTCGCTCGCGCCGACGCCGGTGCGTTGCAGAGCGCCGGCGACGCCGCTGCCGAGCGTCGCGGTCGCTTCCACGATCGGGCGTTCGGGGGTGTTGGCTAGCGGACGGACCCGCGACGTCGCGGCAAGACGCATGCCGCTCGTGCCGCCCAGCGCGCTGGCACCGAACGAAAGGCTGCGGGCTTCGTCGAGTGCGCTGCCGTCGAGCGCGGCGGGGACGGCGCTGTAGATCGGACGATCGAAGCCGGGCGACAACATCCATACCGCGCCGCACAGCGCGGTACAGCTGGCCAGTCCGCGCCACCAGTCGCGCGACCCGATGTCGGCGCCGAGGTCGGGGGTCCAGTCGAACGAATCGATCCGCCCACGCCATGCGGCTGCGGGCGCGGCGATGACCGGCGCGCGACCGAAGCGCAGCGCGCTGGTGCCGCCGGCGAGTTCCAGTCCTTCATCGGTACGCAGGAACATTTGTAGCCCCAGTTTCGGCCGTCCGGCTTGGCCCGTTCCAATGCCCCTGTGAAGCCAAAGATTTAAAGTCAAATGAACCATCGTTGGCGCAGGCCGAAGCTGCGGCAGGGCGTGGTCGACCAGCGCCGGGACGAAAGCAGGTCGTGGAACTGTCAAAAGCCGTTGCGTCGTGCCGCGACAGTCCCGATGTTGCAGGGGATGAGCCAGTTCGCGCGTAGCCCGGTCACTGCTGTGCTGGGGCCGACCAATACCGGCAAGACCTATCTCGCGATCGAGCGGATGTGCGGTCACGCGTCGGGGATGATCGGATTTCCGCTGCGGCTGCTGGCGCGCGAGAATTACGACCGGGTCGTCGCGCTGAAGGGCGTCGAGAATGTCGCGCTGGTCACGGGCGAGGAACGCATCGTCCCGCCCAAGGCGCGCTGGTTCCTGTGTACCGCCGAATCGATGCCGCTGGAGCGTGAGACGGCGTTCGTCGCGCTCGACGAGGCGCAATTGGGCGCCGATCCCGAACGTGGCCATGTCTTCACCGACCGGCTGCTGCGCGCACGCGGGCGGGAGGAGACGATGATCCTCGGGTCCGATTCGCTGCGGCCGATGGTGCGGGCGTTGGTCAAGGATGCCGAGATGATCTCGCGCCCGCGTTTCTCGACGCTGAGTTATGCCGGCGCGCGGAAATTGTCGCGCCTGCCACGCCGGTCGGCGATCGTCGCCTTCTCTTCGGAAGAAGTCTATGCCGTGGCCGAGGCGATCCGCCGGATGCGCGGCGGGGCGGCGGTGGTGATGGGCGCGCTGTCGCCACGGACCCGCAATGCGCAGGTCGAAATGTTCCAGTCGGGCGAGGTCGATTACCTTGTTGCGACCGATGCGATCGGCATGGGGCTGAATCTTGATGTCGCGCATGTCGCCTTTGCCTCGCTGCGCAAGTTCGACGGGCGGCGGCAGCGGCGGCTGACCATCGCCGAAATGGCGCAGATCGCGGGGCGGGCGGGGCGCCATCACCGCGACGGAACGTTCGGCGCGCTGGTCGAGGAAGGACCGAACGCCTTCACCCCCGAAGAAGTGATCGCGATCGAGGGGCATCACGTCCCCCCGCTCGAACGCCTGTACTGGCGGCGCGGCGAACCCGATTTCTCCAGCATCGACGCGCTGATCGACAGCCTGTCCGAACGGCCGACCGATCCGGTGCTGACCGCCGCGCCCGAGGCGATCGACCTGATCGTGCTGAAGCGGCTTGCCGAGGAAGATTGGGTCCGGGCGCGGACCCGCACGCCGGTCATGGTCCGCCGGCTCTGGGCGGCGTGCGGGGTGCCTGATTTCCGCAAGCTTGGCCCCGACCCGCACAGCCGCTTCGTCGGGCGCATCTTCGGCCATTTGAGCGAAGGGGCGGGGCATATCCCGCACCAATGGTTCGCCGACGAACTGCAGCGGCTCGATCAGATGAATGGCGATGTCGAGACGATCGCCGGACGGATCGCGGCGGCGCGCAGCTGGGCCTATATCGCCCATCGCGCCGACTGGCTGCTCGACCCCGAACATTGGGCGGCGCGGACGCGCGCGGTCGAAGAGAAGCTGTCGGATGCGCTGCACGACCGGTTGCGTCAACGCTTCGTCGATCAGCGGACGACCTTGCTGCTCCGGCGGATCGGGGCGGGTGCGGCTGACCTGCCGGTCGATGTCGCCGTCGATGGCGCGGTCAGCGTCGATGGTCACCTTCTCGGCCGGCTCACCGGGTTCCGGTTCGAGGTGTCGCCCGATACCAGGGTCGCCGACAAACGCCTGTTGATCGCTGCCGCCGAAAAGGGGCTGGCCGCCGAATTGCGCAAGCGGGGTGCCGAACTGGCGGTCGCGGGCGATGCCGAACTGGCGCTGGTCGCGGAACCCGGCACGGCGCCGGCGCTGACGTGGAACGGGCTGGAGGTGGCGACGCTGACCGGTGGGACGACGCTCGACCGACCGGTCGTGACCCTCGACCGCAGCCTGCAGGTGCTCGATCGCGCGGCGCAGGGGCAGGTGCGGGAGCGGCTGGCGGCGTGGATCCAGGGCGACCTGACGAAGCGCGCCCCGACACTGGGCGCGCTTGCCGCACTGGCACGCGACCCGGCGGCGGGCGGGGCGTTGCGCGCGGTGGCGGCGGCGCTGACCGAAGTCGGCGGCATCGCGCCCCGCGACGGGTTCGAAGCGATGCTGGTACCCCTGACCGGTGACGACCGGCGCCGCTTGCGCAAGGCGGGCGTGGCGATCGGGACGCTCGACCTGTTCGATGCACGTCTGTTCAAACCGGCGGCGGCGCGGTGGCGGGCGGCATTGCTGGCGGCGCGCGACGGCCACGCGATCGAACCGCTCGCCCCCAATGCGGCGACGGTGTTGCCGGCGGGGCAGGGGGCGTGGGGCTATCGTCGCTTCGGTCCGCAGGCAGTGCGCGTCGATCTGGTCGAACGACTCGCGCGGGCTGCGCATGATGCGCGACAGGGCAATGCGCCGTTCGCGCCTGATCCGGCGCTGGCGACTTCGATCGGGCTGAAGGCGGAGACGATTGCCCGGATGATGGCGCATCTCGGCTTTCGCCCGATCGGTGGTGAAGGCGACGCGCCGCAATGGCGCTGGCATCCGCCGCGTCGGCGCGGTCCGCCGCCGGTCCAGCCGCCCCGGCCGCGTCCGGGCAATGCCTTCGCCGCGCTTGCCGACATCGAGTTCCGCCGTTGATGGCGACGCCGGCCGCCGAGCATGTGCCGCAGATGCGGCTGGACATGTTCCTGTGGTATGCCCGTTTCGCCAAGACACGCAGCGCGGCGCAGGCGATCGCGATCAAGGGTCTGTTGCGGATCGACGGGCGTCGCATCGATCGCGCCCATTGCCCGGTCCGGGTCGGCATGGTCATCGCCTTTCCCCACAACGGCCGGGTGCAGATCCTACGGGTCGACGCATTGCCCAATCGACGCGGACCACCTGCCGAAGCGGCGACACTCTACACTCGGCTGGAACCGACGGGTGCCGCCCCCGTTGACGGAGGCGAAGACCCGGCATAACGCGGGTTCGATTCGATTTTCCCGGAGCTTGTTCGACCCATGACCTACGTCGTCACCGACGCCTGCATCCGCTGCAAATATATGGACTGCGTCGAAGTGTGCCCGGTCGACTGCTTCTATGAAGGCGAGAACATGCTCGTCATCAATCCCAGCGAATGCATCGACTGCGGCGTCTGCGAACCCGAATGTCCGGCCGAAGCGATCCTGCCCGACACCGAAAGCGGGCTGGAACAGTGGCTCGAACTGAACAATACCTATTCGGCGCAGTGGCCTAACGTCACCCGCAACGCCAACCAGACCCCGCCCGATGCCGACAAGTGGAAGGGTGTCGAGAACAAGATCGAGCATTTCTCGCCCGAACCCGGCGCGGGCGACTGATCGATCGGCCGGTTCAACCGGCTGTCCCAAATCGTTTCACGTGGAACCACGGCCGGTCCGCACGCGCGGTTCCGGCCGCGCGGCTTTGCACTGGTAATTTTCTTACCAAGATGTTATAGACTGACGAGACGGAGGCAAAACTTTCATGCCCCGCCCGGAGATCACCTTTAGCAACGTTCCCTGACCACCCCGCCAGCCGCCGTTCGAACAGCGATTGGCGGAGGACGATGGCATCGGAACGACGACCACGGAAAGGTTACCAATGGCTGCCAAGGCATTGTCCTTCGATGTCGGCGATTATGTCGTTTACCCCAAGCACGGCGTCGGCCGTGTGATCGAACTCCAGCGTAGCGAAATCGCTGGCATGCAACTCGAACTCTATGTGCTGCGCTTCGAAAAGGAGCGGATGACGCTGCGCGTTCCGACCAACAAGGCGGAAAGCGTCGGCATGCGCAAGCTGTCGTCGGACAAGACGATGCGCGAGGCGATGGAAACGCTGAAGGGAAAGCCCAAGGTCAAGCGGACCATGTGGTCGCGCCGCGCGCAGGAATATGAAGCGAAGATCAATTCGGGAGACCTGGTGTCGATCGCCGAAGTGGTCCGCGACCTGTTCCGGGCCGACGACCAGCCCGAGCAGAGCTATTCCGAACGCCAGATTTTCGAAGCGGCGGCCAGCCGCCTCGCACGCGAACTCGCGGCGATGGAACAGGTCGACGAACCGAAGGCACTGGAGCGGATCATTGAAATCCTGCGCGATGCCGCGGCGATCTATAACAAGGAAAAGACCGCGGCCTGAATGGTCGATCGGTCCGATCGAACAGGGGCGGCCGGAAACGGTCGCCCCTTTTTCGTTGGTCGCGCTGGCACTTCGATCCGCCTTGGTGTATGGTATCACTAATACACGGGAGGTAGCGATGCGGTGGATGCTGGCAGCGACGTTGGGATTGGCGGCCTGTAGCGCGGGCAACAATGGCGAGCGGGATGCGCAGCCGAGCAACGATGCCGCCCTGCGTGACTTCACCGGCGTGACATTGTCGAGCAGCGACGAGGTCGAGATCGTTCAGGGACCCGCCTTCGCTATACAGGTCGAGGGGACCGAGGCCGCGAAGGAAGGCCTCGAGATCCGTCGCGACGGCGACATGCTGAAGATTGGCCGAAAGAGCGGGAATTTTTGGGGCAAAGGCGATGACGGTGCGCGCATCCGCGTCACCATGCCGACCATCGCTGCGGCGGCGCTGGCCGGATCGGGCGATATCAGTATCGACCGGACCGGCGAAAACTTCGCCGCAACCTTGAGCGGATCGGGCGACATGACGATCGGGCAGGTGCGCGGCGACCGCGCCGCATTGACCGTTACCGGCACCGTCGACTGCGGCTGACCGAATTGCCCGTCCGGCGGCGGTGCAGGATATAGGTGGTATGTTCGCCACACTGATCGCGCTCGCACTGGCGGCACCGGCTTTCCCGCCCGCCGAAACGCGCCTGATGCTGACCGGATATGATCGCATCCGCGTCGACGGCCCTTTCACCGTGCGGGTCATGGCGGAGCCGTCCGCGACCAACCGGATCGTCGGAGAGCCGGCAGCGATCGCGACGGTACAGGTCCGGGTCGAGGGGCAGACGCTGGTCGTCGTGCCGGCACGTGACGATCGGGGGCGACCGATCGCCGCCACCGGCGCCGCGCCGGTGATCGAGCTACGCAGCGACCGACTTGCCGCCGTGGCGCTGCGCGGGGCGGGTAGGATCGAGGTCGAACGGACCACCGCCGCCCGCGTCGATCTGGCGCTGACCGGCGATGGTATGATTCGCATCGGATCGCTGGACAGTGGATCGGTCCAGGCGACGCTGATCGGTGCCGGAACGATGACCCTGGCGGGCAAAAGCGGGCAGGGCCGGTTCACGATCAACGGCCCCGGCACGATCGATGCCGATGCGCTGACGATCGATGCGTTGCAGGTTCGCAGCGAAGGAAGCGGCGGTGGGCGCTACCGCGCGCGCTACACCGCCGATGTGACGGCAACCGGGGCCGGCGCCGTCACCGTTGCGGGATCGCCGCAATGCCGCACCCGCGGCACCGCGACGATCCGCTGCGGCTGATTTACGCCGCTTCACGCTCCAGCGTCGGATAGTCGGTATAGCCTTCCGGCCCACGCGAATACCAGGTCGCCATATTGTCGGCATTGAGCTCGGCCCCGGCCTGCAACCGCTGCGGCAGATCGGGATTGGCAAGGAACGGCCGGCCGAAGGCGATGGCGTCGGCAATGCCGGCATCGAGTTCGGCCTGCGCAGTGTCGCCGCGATAATCCTGGTTCAGCACCAGCGGACCGGCAAAGACCTTGCGGATTTCGGGCGACACGCGCGGCTGGGTGGCGCTGCCGAAGGTACCATTGGGGCCGGGTTCGCGCAGTTCGAGGAAGGCAATGCCCTTGTCCGACAGCAGCTTCGCGGCGGGTACGAACACCGATGCCGGATCGCTGTCGATCACCCCCTGCGTATCGCCATTGGGCGAGAAGCGCACCGAAGTCCGCCCGGCACCGACTTCGGCGATCAGCCGGTCGACGACTTCGCTCAGCAGCCGGATGCGGTTTTCGGGCGATCCGCCATAGGCATCGTCGCGATGGTTGGCCCCGTCGCGCAGGAACTGGTCGATCAGATAGCCATTGGCGGCGTGCAGTTGCACGCCGTCGAACCCGGCGGCCTTCGCATTGCGCGCGGCGCGCGAATAATCGTCGAGCACCCGGGCGATGTCGTCGAGCGTCGCGGCGCGCGCGGCCTCGTACGGCTTCTTCCCGTCATAGGTATGCGCCTGTCCCGGTGCGGTCGTCGCCGACGACGACAGCGGGGCGGCACCGTCCAGAAAGTCGGGATGCACCACCCGGCCCATATGCCATAGCTGGGTGACGATCCGGCCGCCGGCGCGGTGCACGGCGTCGGTGACGGGCTTCCACGCCTCGACCTGCTCGTCGGTCCACAGTCCCGGCGCGAACGGCCAGCCCAGCCCTTCGCGGCTGATCCCGGTTCCTTCCGAAATCAGCAGCCCGGCCGAGGCACGCTGCGCATAATAATCGGCCATGATCGCGGTCGGCACATGCTCGCGCGTGCCCCGACCACGGGTCAGCGGCGCCATCAGCACGCGGTTGGGCGCTTCGATGTCCCCCAGTGTGATCGGATCGAACAGGGTCGGCATAGGGTAAACTCCACGAAACTCTAATTTCAGGCGACGCCGCAAAGATAGGGGGGTAGGGGGCGGCATGCAGCCGGTAACGCCTGAAACAAAAATTATGCCGCACCCAAGAACACCGCGTCGCGCAATTGCCGCCGTCATCGCCGCCAATGTCGCGCTGGCATTCGGGCCGTGGTTCGTGCGGCTCGCCGATACCGGGCCGGTGGCCGCCGCCTTCTGGCGGATCGCGCTGGCGTTGCCGGTGCTGGTTATCGCCGCTTTGTGGAGCGATCGACGTGCGTTGGGGCGGGCGGGGTCGATCTTGGTGCCGCTGCTGATCGGTGGCGTCGCCTTCGCCGTCGATCTCGGCGCATGGCATATCGGCATATTGCGCACGACCCTCGCCAACGCGACGCTGTTCGGCAATTGCGCGGTGCTGATCTTCCCCATCTACGGCTTCTTCGCGATGCGCCGCTGGCCGACCCGCGCGCAGGGCGGGGCGCTGCTGCTGGCGGCGGTCGGCGGGGTGCTGCTGCTCGGCCGTTCGGCCGAATTGTCGTCGCGCCATTTGGCCGGCGACCTGTTCTGCGTGCTCGCCGGCGTGCTGTACGCGGTCTATTTCATCGCGATGCGCCGCGTCCGCCAGACCATGGCACCGGTACCCGCGCTGGCGCTGTCGAGCATCGCCAGCGTGCTGCCGCTGTTATTGCTGGCGATGGCACTGGGCGAAACGATCCTGCCGACCAAATGGGGGCCGCTGCTGGCGCTGGCGCTGGTCAGCCAGATCGCCGGGCAGGGGCTGATGATCTATGCGCTTGGCCATCTCAGCCCGCTGGTCGTCGGCCTTGCGCTGCTGGTCCAGCCGCTGGTGGGCGCGACGATCGGCTGGGCGGCCTATGGCGAGCGGCTGACCATGCTCGATGCGGTGGGTGCGGTGCTGGTCGCCGCCGCGCTGGCGATGGTCAGCGCGCGGCGGGCACCCACGCCATAGAGCGGTTTTCGACCAGCTTGAACCACCGTCATCGCCCTACTAGCGACCGCTGACGCGGCGGGTGATTTCGGCTCGGGGCAGCGTTGCGTCTCGCCCCGAACCGAACTCACGTCCGTGCCGGTGATCCAACCCGATCGGAAACCGCTTTAATCAGGACAAGGTCGCCGTATCGGTCAGCGCGCGGAAATCATTCAGCGACCGGTCGAAGAAATGCGTCCGCGGCGCGTCGAAGGTCGCCATGTACAGCTTGCCGCCGATCAGCGTCGCGCGCGCCTCGCCCCGGCGCGGCAGGTGGTCGCTGTCGACATAGCTGTAGCTGAAGCGGATACCGGGTTGGCCGAGGAACGGGTCCGGTGCCGAACCGGTGACCTGGAAATCGCCGATCTGCCGTTCGGTGCGATAGGTGGTCTCGAGCAGTTCGGGGATCTCGACCAGTAGCGTCGATTGCTTCAGCTTCGGCAGCGGTTTCTGCTTGCGGCTGGTTTCGCGGACCAGCGGCTCGTCGGCCGCGATGCCGGCATACCAGGTGACGTCGTTGAGCTGCTCGCCGTCCAGCGTCCACGTCTCCGCCTTCTTGCCCGGGCGGATCGACAGCAGGTTCCAGTCGCGCGGTGGCGTTACCCGGAGGGTCGATCCGGCGATCACGACCGGCTTTCCCTTCTCGCGATAGCCATTGGCGGCGACCGGAGTCGCGATCATCGTGACGGCGGCGAATAGCAGCGCGGTGCGGCGCAGGCGGCGGACGGACATGGTCATGGCTCCACGGGTTCGGCCGGGGCGAGCATGGCGATCATGCCCGCATCCGGCGCATCGGGTTTCAGGTGCAGATAGCGACGCAGCGCGGTGCGCCCCTCGCTCGGCCGGCCGGTCTTGAGCAGCGACAGACCCAGGCCGCGATAGGCATCTGCCAGCGCGGCGTCGGCGGCGATGGCGTTGGCGTAGAATTCGGCGGCGTTGACCAGGTCGCGCGGATTGCCGCGCGCCCGGTACAGGTCGCCCCGCGCCAGCCACAGCCGCGGGGTCCAGCCCGATTCGGCCAGCATCGCGATCAGATAGTCGCTGGCGCCGAAATCGTTCAGCTTGATCTGATCGTCGAGGAAGGTCGGCAGCCATGGTGTTAGCGCCTTCGCATAGCGATCTGCGCCATCGTCGCGGCCATCCCCCTGCGGATCGGCGAGCGCTTCCATCGTTGCGGCCCGTTCGGCGCTCGGCGGATGCGACGCCGAAAAGGCGAACAGGTCGTAGCGCGGCTTCGACAGCCCGCGCGCGCGCGACGACGCCTCGACCTCTGCCATGACGTTGTGCCAGACGCTGGCCGCCGCCTGTGGCCGCAGCGTCCCGACGTTCAGATAGCCGAGACCCAGCAGATCGGCCTCGCGCTCCTGATCGCGGTCATAGTGGTAAAGTTGGCCGTACACCGACCAGCGCATGGTGTTGTACCCGGCGCGCGCCTGATAGCCTGGTGCCATCGATGCCAGCACCGCTGCCCAGCTCAGCAGATCGGTGCCGGTCCGCTGCGCCTTGAACCGTTCCAGCGAATGGCGGCGTTCGAAATGGCCGAACTCATGACCGAGGATCGCGCCCAGTTCCGCCTCGTTACGCACGCGGAGCAACAGGCCGCTGAACACCCGCATCGTGCCGTTCGCAGTCATGCTTGCGTTGAAGACCGGTACCCGCAGGACATAGATGCGGGCCGCGGCGCATCGGTCCTTGCCGACCGTCGCGCACAGCACCCCGCGCACATAGCCGTTCAACGCCTCGTCGCGGATCACCTCGGGCGCGTTGGCCAGCGCGCGTTCGTCCTCATCGGCCTCCCGCCATGCACCGATCTCGTCGACGCCCTGCGGTTGATAGACGCCTGCATAGGGCGGCGGGGGCGGCGCCTTGCCGATCGGGGCTGCCGCGATGGCGAGCAGCGCGACCAGCGCCGCCGCGCCGCGCGCGGACGCGGTCATCGCGCCGCGGTCTTGACCGGGGTCGCCGCTGCGGCGGGGGCCGTGCTGCCAGGGATTCCTTCGAGCAACTGGCCGATCCGCTTCTGCGCCCCCTCCGGGGTCCGCACGTCGCCGCCCATCGCATTGTCGGCGTTCAGCCAGACCAGTTCGCCGGTCTTCAGGTCGACCAGCCCGGCATAGCCGGCATGTTCGCCGGATTTGACGTTGATGCCCGGCCCGAGCAGCGCGACGACCTGCAGGATCTTGCGCCCGGTCGATCCGTACGCGTCCTTGTTATACAGGAACAGCGCGTAATCGGCATCCTTGGCACCGGGCAACGCGGCGATCCCGCTGCCCAGCGTCCAGTCGAACACGCTCGACTTGTTGTCGCGCTTCTTGGTCGGCAGGCGGTTGCCGGGAAAGAACTGGTAGTTGATGACCGACTGCGACACCGCCGCGAACAGGGCGGCATATTCCGCGACCAGCTGCGCATCGGCGCCATAGCTTTCAGGGGCGGAAATCACCTTGTTGCCCAGCCGCTGCTGCTGTTCGGCAAGTGCGGCTTCAAGGTTCTTGCGCGCCTGTTCGGTCCAGTCGCCATTGGGTTCGAACATGCCGCCGGTCGACTGTGCCCCGACCGATACGGTCGGGCGGAAGACGAGGATCGTCTTGCCGCTGCCGGCGGGCAGTTCGAACCCCGCCTTCGCCGCGGTGCGTTCCTGCGCACCCGCGTCCACGACCGCCAACGACAGCACCGCCGCAACCGCGACGGTCAGCATCCGACCAACGTACATGAAGCCCCCCAGCTCGATATAAGGTCGACGATATCGACGCGACCGACGCCGCGCAACCCACCGGCATCGGGCAGGCTGCTCCGTTTCGGAGCGATCGGTCAGACGATACCGGCGCGCGCCAGATCGACCAGCGCCTCGCCGAAGCGGGCGATGTCGCCCGGCGCGAAGCCGGCGATGTTGATCCGGCCCGACCCCGCCATGCAGATGCCGTGCGTCGCGCGCAGCCATTCGATCTGCGACGGCGACAGCGGCAGCGTGGCGAACATGCCCTTGCCGCGGCCAAGCGGCGCCAGATCGACCGATCCCGCGCGTCCGATCGCGGCCAGTTCGCCGCGCAGCCCCTGCAACCGGCTGCGCAGCGCATCGAGTTCGCCGCGCCAGTCGGCGGCGAGCTGTTCGTCCTCCAGCACGATCCGCACCGCCGCCGCGCCATGATCGGGCGGCATCGACCAGTTGGCGCGCGCCAGCGCCAGCAGGTTCGACAGGACGATATCGCGCGCTTCCGCGTCGGGCGCGGTCGCCCACAATGCGCCGGTGCGTTCGCGGTACAGTCCGAAATTCTTGTCGCAGGAATAGGCGACCAGCGCGAACGGCACTGCGTCCACCACCGCGCGCGTCCCTGCCGCGTCGGTCGTCATGTCGTCGCCCAGCCCCTGATAGGCGAGGTCGATGAACGGCACGAGCCGGCTGTCGGCGATGGCGGCGGCGATCGCCTGCCAATCGTCGCGCGTCGGATCGATGCCGGTCGGATTGTGGCAGCAACCGTGCAGCAGGATCGCATCGCCTGCCTCCGCCTGTCCGATCGCGGCCTGCACTGCGGGCAGGTCGACCGCCTGCGCCGCCATGTCGAACATGGCATGGGGAACGACGACGATGCCCGCCGCGGCAAATACCGGCGCGTGATTGGCCCAGCTCGGCTGCCCGATCAAAATGCGGCGTACCCCCGCCTTGGCCAGCAGTTCTGCGCCCAGCCGCAGCGCACCGGTGCCGCCCGGCGTCTGCAATCCGCAGCGGCGGTCGGCGGCCGGGGCAGGGCCGAACACCAGCGGTTCGAGCAGCGCGACGAAGCCCTTGTCGCCCTCCGGCCCCAGATACGCCTTGCTGTCCTGCGTCGCGATCAGCCGCATCTCGGCCTGCTTCACCGCCTGCATCACCGGGGTGTGGCCGTGGTCGTCGCGGAACACGCCGACGCCCAGGTCGATCTTGTGGGCACGCGGATCGGCCCGGAACGCGCCGATCAGGCGCAACAGGGAATCGGCGGGCTGGGCGACGAGCGAACGAAACGGCATGAACATCCCCGAAATGGCGGTAACGCCGCGCCTATAAGCCGATCGATGCGGCGAAGGCAGGAAAAAGCGGCGTTACACCTTTCGGACGATTACCCCGCTTGCCCGGCCAAGTAGCGTTCGAGATCGTCGCTGCCGCCGATCCGCTCGCCCTCGATGAACACCTGCGGTGTCGTATCGACGCCCTGTTCGGCCTTGAACGCGTCGACCTCTTCGCGCGATCGCAGGATCCGGTCGTCGACGTTATAGCCGGCCGATTGCAGCAACTGCTTGGCATGGACGCCGAACGGACAGATGTGATCGGGCAGGACCATGCGATAGAGCGTAGCGTTCAACATATCGGCCATGGCGAAATCCTTCTGGAACAGACAGTCACCGGCACAGCGTCCGGACCGTCCCCCGGTTCCGCCGTTGCCGTTTCCGGCCCCACGCCCTAGCTAGGAGCGATGATGGAGGATGCGATGGCCCCGCTGGCACCTGCCGACCTGACGCTCGACGAACTGCGTGCGGCGCTCGCCCCGCTGGTCGCGGCCAATGCCGCGTTCGACGGCTGGAACGACAAGGCGGTCGCGGCGGCGGCGCAGACCCTCGGTGCCGACGCCGATGTCGCGCGTCTCGCCTATGCCGGTGGCGCGGTCGACATGATCGACGCGTGGTTCGGCGAGATCGACCGGCGGATGATCGAGGCGCTGCCCGCCGATCGCCTGTCGGCGATGAAGATCCGCGAACGCATCACCGCGCTGGTCGAGGCGCGGCTGGCGGCGGTCGCGGGCGAGCGCGAGGCGCTGCGCCGGGCGCTGGCGATCCTCGCCATGCCGCAGAATGTCGCGCGCGCCGCGAAGCTCGGCTGGCGGACGGTGGACCTGATGTGGCGGCTGGCCGGCGACAGCGCCACCGACTACAACCATTATACCAAGCGGGCGATGCTCGGCGCGGTCTATGCCGCGACCGTCACCGTGTTTCTCGACGACGAAAGCGGCGGCCATGCCGATACCCGCGCCTTTCTGGCGCGGCGGATCGACGGCATCATGCGCTTCGAAAAGTTCAAGGGGCGGATGCTGGCGTCGCGCGATCCCGAACGGCGGCTCAGCCTGTCGCGGTTCGTCGGACGACTGCGCTATCCGGCCGTCTAGTCCGAAAGAATCCCCTTTCCATGGCGCGGGCTTATTGCTAATCAGTCGCAATGCTTGCTCCCAACCTCAATCTCGCCCAGTTGCCGCGGACCCAGCAGGCCACGGTCGCGTCGATCGAATGGGAGCGGATGTCGCCGACCGAGGCACGGCGCCTGCGCGAATTCGGCCTTGATGAGGGCGTCGATATCGAACTGCTCCACCGTGCGATGCTGTCCGGCGGGCCGCTCGCTTGCCGGATCGGGCGGATGACCGTTGCGTTGCGTGCCCATGTCGCCGGCGCGATCCGCGTCGCATCGTTGGCAGGCTGACCGGACCCGACGTGAACCCCGCACCTCTGGTCGCGCTTGTCGGCAATCCCAATGCCGGCAAGACCGCGCTGTTCAACGCGCTGACCGGCGCCCGGCAGAAGGTCGGCAATTATCCCGGCGTCACCGTCGAACGCCATTCGGGTCGCCTCGCGCTCGACGACGGGCGACCGGTCGAGCTGGTCGACCTGCCCGGCACCTACAGCCTCGATCCTTCCAGCCCGGACGAAGCGGTCACCCGCGATGTCGTACTCGGGCGGCAGGCGGGCGAGCGCGTGCCCGATGCGATGATCGTCGTCGCCGATGCGACCAATCTCGACAATCATTTGCGATTCGTTCTCCAGCTCAAATCGCTCGGCCGGCCGATGGTGCTGGCGCTCAACATGATCGACATGGCGGCGCGCGACGGGTTGAAGATCGACCTGGCCGTTCTCTCCGCCGAACTCGACCTGCCGGTCGTCGCGACCGTGGCCGTGCGCAAGCGCGGGCTCGACGAATTGCGTGCGGCGCTGGCTGCCGCGCTGTCGGGGGGTGCGCGATCGGCACCGATCGACGAGGTCGACGCCGATATCCGTCATTTCCAGCGCGAGGCGCGCCGCATCGCCCGTACCGCGGTGGTCGAACAGCCCCGCTCGCGCGCGGTGACCCGCGGCGTCGACCGCATCGCGCTGCACCCCGTCGCCGGACCGATCTTGCTGTTGGCCATCCTGTTCGTGATGTTCCAGGCGGTGTTCAGCTGGTCCGAAGCGCCGATCGGCTGGATCGAGGGCGCGCAGGGCTGGCTGGCCGACACGGCCTCGGCGACGCTGCCCGACAATTTCCTGCGTGACCTGCTGGTCGAAGGGGTCATCAACGGCGTCGGATCGGTCGTCGTGTTCCTGCCGCAGATCCTGATCCTGTTCGTGTTCATCCTGCTGCTCGAGGCGTCGGGATATATGGTCCGCGCTGCGTTCCTGATGGACCGGTTGATGAGCGGGGTCGGCCTGTCGGGCCGCGCCTTCATTCCGCTGCTGTCGTCCTTCGCCTGCGCGATTCCCGGTATCATGGCGACGCGCTCGATCGACGATCCGAAGGAACGGCTGACCACGATCCTGATCGCGCCGCTGATGACCTGTTCGGCGCGGCTGCCGGTCTATGCGGTCATCATCGGCGCGTTCATCCCGGCGCGACAGGTGCTGCCGGGCGTGGGGCTGCAGGGGCTGGTGCTGCTGGTACTGTACCTGACCGGCATATTGGGCGCGGTCATCGCCGCCTTCGTGCTGCGCCGGACTGCGACCAAGGGCGTCGGCGGCGGTTTCCTGATGGAAATGCCGCGCTATCAGCTCCCCTCGATCCGCGATATCGCCATCGGCCTGTGGCAGCGCGCCTATGTGTTCCTGCGTCGCGCCGGCACGATCATCCTCCAGGTGACGGTCGCGCTGTGGCTGCTGACCTCCTATCCGGTCGCGCCGGCGGGGGTGAAACAGTCCGAATATTCGATCGCCGGTCGGATTGCGTCGGGGCTGGAGGTCGTGCTGCGGCCGATCGGCTTCAATCACGAAATGTCGCTGGCGGTGATCCCGGCGATGGCCGCGCGCGAAGTCGCGGTGTCGGCGCTCCAGACCGTCTACGCCATCGACGCGGCGGACGAGGAACAGGGCGCGCAGGAACTGGGCGGGCGGCTGGCCGGGCGCTGGAGCCTCGCCACCGCGCTCGCCTTCCTCGCGTGGTTCGTCTTCGCGCCGCAATGTCTGTCGACCATCGCGGTCGCGCGGCGCGAGACCAATGGCTGGAAATGGCCCTTGGTGATGATCGGTTATCTGTTCGCACTTGCCTATATCGCGGCGGGCGCGACCTATTGGACGGCGGTCGCCTTCGGGTTGGGATAAAGGGCAGAGGCTGCCGTTCGTCCTGAGTAGCCATTGAGCTTGTCAAAATGGCGTATCGAAGGACTGCGCCGGGGGTACTTCGATACGGGTCTTCGACTGCGCTCAGCCCCTACTCAGCACGAACGGTTTCGTTCTACTCCTCCCGCTTCACCCCATCCAGCAACGCTTTACGCCGCGCGGCATCGGCGTCGTCGCGTGCCTTCTCGACGGCGGTCCGTCCGAACTTCGCCCGGTTGGCGTCGGCTTCATGGGCACGTTCCGCCTTGGCGCGGGCCTTGCGGAAACGGTTGAGGTTGATGACGTCGCCCATCACGGTTCCTTTCGATCCGAATGTGCCGCGGCGTCGGCGAATTGACCAGACCGAAACCTGTGTTGCCGCAAAGGACGCCGTCGCGTAGCGGGCGCCGACGGGGAAGGGCGATAGGCGGATGGGAACGGGCAGGACGGCAGCGCTGGCGCTTGCGCTATTGGCGACCGCATGTGGTGGCGGCGGCACGGCGGAGGGCGGCACGGTGGTCGCCCCGAATCCCACCCCGACGCCCACACCTTCGCCGACCCCCAGCCCGACCCCGACCCCGACCCCGACACCCGCCCCGACCACGACCGGCTGGTGGCGTCCGGCAAGCGCAACGACCTGGCAATGGCAGCTGAGCGGAACGATCGATACCCGCTACGCCGTCGACGCCTATGACATCGACCTGTTCGACACGCCGCCCGCGACGATCGCCGCGCTGCACGCCGCGGGACGCCGCGTGATCTGTTACTTCTCCGCCGGATCGTCCGAAAACTGGCGCAGCGACGATGGCGAGTTCACTGCTGCCGATCGCGGCGCGGCGCTCGACGGCTGGGCGGGGGAGCGCTGGCTGGCGGTCACTTCGACCAATGTCCGCCGGGTGATGGCGCTGCGGCTCGATCTGGCGAAGGCCAAGGGCTGCGACGCGGTCGAGCCGGACAATGTCGATGCCTATGCCAATCGCAATGGCCTCGACATCACTGCCGACCAGCAGCTCGACTATAACCGTTTCCTCGCCACCGAAGCGCATCGGCGCGGCCTGTCGATCGCCCTGAAGAACGATCTCGATCAGGTGGCGGTGCTTGCCCCGGCGTTCGACTTCGCCATCAACGAACAATGCCATGAATATGCCGAATGCGACCGGCTGGCCCCGTTCCTGACCGCCGGCAAGGCGGTGTTGGTGGCGGAGTATAAGGACGCCTATCGCACCAACAGCGGCGGGGCGCGCGACACGCTATGCGCAGCGTCGCGGGCGCAGGGGTTGCGCACGCTGGTGCTGCCGGTCGAACTCGACAACCGCTTCCGGTTCAGCTGCGACGGTGACTGACGCTCTGGCAATGCGCGGCGCACTCGCATAACAGCGACGATCAGGTTTCGAACGAGGAATTTCAGCGATGGCTGGTAGCGTCAACAAGGTCATTCTGGTGGGCAATCTGGGCCGCGACCCCGAGTCGCGCTCGTTCCAGAATGGCGGCAAGGTGGTGAACCTGCGCATTGCCACGTCGGAATCGTGGAAGGACCGCAATTCGGGCGAGCGCAAGGAAAAGACCGAATGGCATTCGGTCGCGATCTTCAACGAAGGGCTGGCCAACGTCGCCGAACGCTTCCTGCGCAAGGGCTCGAAGGTCTATATCGAAGGTCAGCTTCAGACGCGGAAGTGGCAGGACCAGAACGGCCAGGACAAGTACAGCACCGAAATCGTGCTGCAGGGCTTCAACAGCGTGCTGACGATGCTCGACGGTCCCGGCGGTGGTCAGGGCGGCGGCAGTGGTCGCAGCGGTGGCGGCGACTTCGGCGGCGGTGACGATTTCGGCGGCGGTTCGGGCGGCGGCTATGGTGGCGGTCAGGGCGGTGGATCGCGTGGCGGCGGCAGCGGCGGCGGCTATAATTCGGGCGGTAACAAGGGCGGCAATTTCGGCGGCGGCTTCGGCGACGATCTCGACGACGACGTTCCCTTCTGATCGGGCACTCGATCGGCTCCGTTCGTGTTGAGTAGGCGCTGAGCTTGTCGAAGATCCGTATCGAAGCATCCGTCGTTGCACGGTCCTTCGATACGCTGTTTCGGCGAGCTCAACCGCTAGTGAGGACGAACGGCTTCGATCAGCGGCGCAGGACGAAGGTCGTCACCGACCGGGGCTGCGCCACCATCGCCTGTCCCGCGACCGGCGCGGCATTGTGCGTCGCGTCGGTGACGACCGTCTCCGACAGCCGATAACCGGCAGTGGCCAGCGACAGGTCGCGGCGGACCGGCCCCGGGTTTACATGCACCACCACCAATGTCGCGCCATCGGGTGACAGGGCGGCGATACTGTCGATATCATCGATCGGGACCAGCCGGTAACCGGGCCGGATATAGCGGCTGAAATTGGCCATCGCCCAATATTTGCGGGTGATGTGGATCGCCTGCGGACCCGGCGCGGCTGCGGTCAGGTCCATCTTGATCAATCCCCAGTTCGATCCCGGCTTGCCGTTGCGCCCGCTCAGCGTCTCGACCGCCTGCCAGAACACCCATGCCGCCGGTTCCAGTCGCCGGAAATCGCCGACCAGATGCTCGGCGAAGGCCAGCGGCGTCGTCATGCTCTCGAAATTTTCGAGGTCCTTGTCGGCGCTCATGTCGTGCTCGCTCATCCACAGACGGATGTTGGCGGCACGCGCGATGTCGCGCACGGCGCTCTGATGCGTGTTGCCATAGCTATGGACGTTCAACTGCCCGACCCGCGCCCGCGTCGCGGCGCTCCAGCCCGCCCAGTCGGCGACGAACAGCGTCGAATTGGTTTCGTCGGGGGCGGCAATTACCGTCTTCAGCCCGCGCGCCTTCAACGCGGCATCGGCGGCGTCGATCATCTGTCCCTGTCGCGCCGGGCTCCAATGCGCCCCTTCCTGCGTATTGGCGGCGAACCAGTAATCGGTATTCGGCTCGTTGACCGGCGATAAGGTGCGGAAGCTGATGCGGTGGCGGCGCTGCAATTCGTCGACCACCCGCGCCAGATAGGCCGCGAATTGTGGTTCGGCACCGGGGAGCAGATTTTCGTTGGTCCCCTTGGTCGCGCCCGACACCCGCCTGCTGACGGTCATGAACCAGGGCGGCGAGTTGGAAAAGGCTTCGAAGATCGGCTGGCGGACACGGCTGCGGATCGCATCCAGCCACCAGCGTTGACGGGCATCGGCCGACCAGTCCCACATCGCCGGATCGTCGGGACGCCACCAATCGGTACCGGTGGCGCCGACGGGTCGCCGCCAGAACCCGGGCACGGCGGCACCGGTGCGCAGATAGGACGGGGTATCGGCGGCATTGCCCCCGCCGATATTGTAGCGCGCGATCGTCCAGCCCAGCCCGCCCGCGCCGTAGAACAGATCGGCCAGCCGCTCGCGCGTCGCATCGGGATAGCCGCCGGTGACGTTCGCGAACCAGGCAAGCGCCGTGCCCCAGCCTTCGAAGGTCGTGCCGGGCCGATCGGTCGCGACATGCAGCCTGATCGCGACCTTTGTCGGTGCCGCCTCGGTCGGCGCCTGCGCCGCTGCCGGCACGGCCATGCCGGCCAGAAGCAGCATCGCCGCCAGTTTTCGCATCGTCCGTCGCCGTACCGCCATCGTCATTCCCCTATTGTCCGACAAGTGTCACATGGTGGACGGCTGGTCCATTTGCTGAAACGATCATCCGATCGATGATTGCGTATCCTCGCGCGCCTGTTGCAACAGCGCGACCGTAGCCTCGCGTGCCCCGGCTGCATCCCCGCCGGCAATGGCCCCGAACAGCTGTCGATGCTGCGGGATCGAATCACGCGGCTGCCGGCTCTTGCGGTGCTTGAACATCGTCGTCCACCGCACCGCCGCCCCGATGCTCCCCGCCAGACTGACCAGCAGTTCGTTGGCGGTCGCCTCGAGGATGATGTGGTGGAAACGCTGGTCGGCGGCCTGTCCGGTCGCGCTGGCAAGGCCATGGCGCGCCATTTCCTCCAGCGCATGGCCCATTTGCGACAATTGCTCGCCGGTACGCAGTTGCGCCGCCAGTTCGGCGGCGGCCGGTTCGACGATCATCCGCAACTGGAACAGGTTGTCGACGAAACCGGCGGGCGGCTCCCCTTCGAACATCCATGCCAGCACGTCGGGGTCGAGCAGGTTCCACCGCCCGCGATCGCACACTCGCGTGCCGGTCTTCGGCTTGCTGACGATCAGCCCCTTGCCCGACAACATCCGCAATGCCTCGCGCACCACGCCGCGCGAAATGCCGCGCTGTTCGGCCAGCTCATATTCGCCGGGCAGGATCGAGCCGGGCGGATAGCGCCCGGTGACGATGGCGATGCCGAGATCGCGTGCCGTCTGCGCGTGCGCCGATGCCGTGTTCCGGTCGTTCGTCAATGCTGTGCCTCGCTCCTGCCCCGCTAACCTGAAGCAATCCAAAAAATCGTCAACACGGTATATTGTTTAACAAATAGGATACGGTTATTAAGTCGGACAACTGGACGGCGTCACGACGCGATCATGCGCGGCGACCGCCCGGTAAAGGGGAGGATGACGATGGCTTCTTTGCGTAGTTCGTTCCGTTTCGGCGCATCGCTGACCGCGATGGGGATCGCCGGGCTGGCGCAGGTCGCGGTGGCGCAGGACGCGCCGACGCGCGGTTCGCTGAATGCGGCACAGGCCGCCGAACAGGGTGTCGATGGCGACGATATCGTCGTGACCGGCGTGCGCGAGAGCCTTCGCACCGCCCAGGCGATCAAGCGTAACTCCGACCAGATCGTCGATTCGGTCAGTGCGCAGGACATCGGCAAGCTGCCCGACGTCAACACCACCGAAGCGTTGCAGCGCATCACCGGTGTGCAGATCCAGCGCCGCTATGGCGAAGGCGCCACCGATTTCGACCACCGGACCCAGCCGGCGATCACCGTCCGCGGCCTGACCCAGGTCCAGAATTTCCTCGACGGCCGCGCCGTCTATTCGGCGTCGGGCGGCCGCGCCTTCGACCTTGAAGGGATCCCGCCCGAACTGCTCTCGGGCATCGACGTGTACAAGAACGCGCCCGCCAACATCATCGAAGGCGGCGTCGGCGGCGCGGTCAATCTGCGTACGCGCCGACCGTTCGATTCGAACAAGGAAGTCATCAGCGTTACCGCACGTGGCAATTATTACGACCGCGTCGATAAGCCGGGCTATGCCTTTTCGGGCCTTTATTCCAACCGCTACGACACCAGCATCGGCGAAATCGGCCTGCTGGTGAACGCGGTCTATTCCAAGAGCCAGTATCGCCAGGACGGGCTGCTCGCCGGACCGTTCGGCGAAGCGCGCCCCGGATCGATCGCCAATGCGCCGTCCAACGCGCAGATTCCCTATGGTTTCGAAGTCTATGACGATACCGGCGACCGCAAGCGCTTCGGCATCGCCGCCGCCGTGCAGTGGCAGGCGAGCGACGACCTGTTGCTGACCGCGCAATATCAGGGGACCAAATACTGGTTCAACCGCACCGGCGCCTATTACTACGACTTCAACAATCTGCCGGGTAACCAGTATGATTCGCAGGGCCGGGTGACGCAGTACAACACGCTGCCGACGCCGGGCGCCGCCTTCACCTTCAACGACGATGGCTATGCGACCAGCGGTTCGCTGTCGCCGCAGACGTTCGAGACCGGTCGTTTCGATCAGGAATTGTGGAGCGCGTCGCAGAACCTGACCTTCAACGCCGCATGGCAGGCGACCGACCGCGCCAAGGTCAGCTTCGACGTCCAGTATCTGACGTCCTATTACAATGCCGATCGCAACGGCCATGTCCTGTCGCTCTACAGCCGCACCGGACAGAATGCGACCGGCCAATATGGCAGCACGGTCGCGCCGCACCCGTCGACCGTCATCTTCGACCTGCGCGGCAAATATCCGCGCTGGGACGTGACCAATCCGGCGGTACTCAACAATCCGGCGAACTACTCGCTGCCGTTCATCGCCGACTCGCTTCAGCGCAACGATGCCGATACGCTCGCGCTCGCATATGACCTCGAATATGAGGTCGAGGGCGGCTTCCTGAAGAAGCTGCGCGGCGGGGCGCGCTATGCCGACAATTCGATCGAGCTGCGCGGCACGTGGAACGGCGTCTGCCTGTATCAGGGGATCGCGCCGGGCTGCCGCGACGTGCCGCAGGGTACGCCGCTGATCCCGCTCAGCAATTTCCCGCAGCTGGCGATGAAGGGCCCGTCGAAGAACTGGTTCGACGGCAATACCGTGACCGGCGGCATCCTCTATCCGGCCTTCCCGGCGGGCGACGGTGTCTGGGAACAGACCAAGGCGCTCTACGCGCTGTTCGGTGCGCAGACCAAGGACGCGTTCACCCCGGGTGACCTCAACACCCAGACCGAGAAGACCTACACCGCGTGGGGCATCGCCGATTACGCTTTCGACGTCGGCAGCGTGAAACTGGACGGCGGCCTCGGCGTCCGCATCGTCAAGACCAAGACGACGTCGATCGGTACCCAGTTCAACAACGATGGCAGCGTATCGCCGCTGTCGGTCGGCAACGACTATACCAACGTCCTGCCGAGTGTGAACATCCGCGCCCGCTTCACCGACCAGTTCCAGATGCGCTTCGCCTATTCGAAGGGGGTCGCGCGGCCGAATTTCGATGTGCTGTCGACCAACGTCACGCTGCAGAACCCGAACCAGGTCGATCCCAGCAACGGGCTGCCTTTCGCCAATTCGGGCAACCCGTATCTGCGCCCGATCAAATCGGACAATCTCGACCTGACCGCCGAATGGTATTTCGCGCCGACCGGATCGCTGACCGCCGGCCTGTTCTACAAGTCGGTCAACGGCTTCCTGTCGAGCGGCCGGTTCATCGGCACCTATGGCGGGCGGTCGTACAACGTGAATTCGTCGGTCAATTCGGGCGACGGCACGGTCAAGGGGTTGGAGGCCGGCTATCAGCAGTTCTTCGACTTCCTGCCGGGTCTGCTGAGCGGCCTCGGGGTGCAGGCCAACTACACCTATGTCGACTCGAACGTGGAAAACCCGTTCTCGTCTTCGGCCAACAACCTGCCCTCGTCGCTGCCGCTCGAGAAACTGTCGAAGCATAGCTACAATCTTATCGGCCTGTATGAAAAGGGTCCGATCACCGCCCGCGTCGCGTGGAACTGGCGGTCGAGCTATCTCGAACAGACGACCGGCAGCGGCGCCAACGGCCAGGGCCAGTTCGCCAAGCCCTATGCCTCGCTCGACGCGTCGATCAGCTACAACCTGACCGACAAGATCGCCGTATCGGCCGACGTCGTGAACCTGAACAACCGCATGAACGTGCTTTACATCGGCACGCCGTCGGCACCGCTGCAATATCAGCTGAACGACCGCCGTTTCGGCCTGTCGGTCCGCGCGACCTATTGATCCCCACCTGCCGGCGTGGTGACGTCCGCCACGCCGGCAATTTTTTGGGGTAGAGTTTCGATGCGGATCGCATTGGATCGGGTGACCGTCCACCATGTCGGGAACGAACGCGAACCCGTCGTCGTGATCGACGGCGCGACCGGCGCGGCCGATGCGTTGGTCGATCACGCCGCGACCCGCGCCACCTTCGCACCGGCAGCCAGCGTCGGCAGCCATTATCCCGGCCTCCTCGGCACCGCACCGACCGCCTATATCGACGGGCTGGTCCGCGACGTCCTGCCCCTGCTTTCCCGCCATTTCGGCGGACAGGCGCTGCGCCCGGTCCGGGCACGCGGCAATTTTTCGCTGGTGACGACCGATCCGGGCGATTTGTCGGTCGAGCAGCGCGCGCCGCATGTCGATGCCGCCGACCGGCTGCAATTCGCCGCGGTTCATTATCTGTGCGCCGGGGATCAGGGCGGCACCGGCTTCTTCCGCCACAATGCGACGGGTTTCGAAACCATCGATTTCGATCGTCTCCCCGCCTATGACGCCGCCCGGCGCGAGGAGGAGGGGCGCTCCGGCGATGGCTATCCCGGACAGGGCGACGATCCCGCCTTCGCCCCGATCGCCCAGTGCCGGGCGGTACCCGACCGGATCGTGCTGTACCGCGCGGCACTGCTTCATTCGGGGCTGATCGCGCGGGTACCCGACCATGCCGACGATCCGCGTCGCGGGCGGCTGACCGGCAATCTCTTCCTGCAATGTGCGGTCGCGGCATGAGCGCGCCGCCGACCAGTATCGCCATCATCGGCGGCGGTACCGCCGGCTGGATGGCCGCCGCCGCCCTGTCGCGGGTGCTCGGCCGGTCGGTCGCGATTACCCTGGTCGAATCCGAAGCGATCGGCACGGTCGGGGTGGGGGAGGCGACGATCCCGCCGGTCCAGGCGTTCAACGCACTGCTCGGCATCGACGAGGATGATTTCGTCCGCGCGACGCAGGGCAGTTTCAAGCTCGGCATCGAGTTCATCGATTGGGGGGCGAAGGGCGACCGCTATTTCCACCCGTTCGGCGTGTACGGCATCGATTTCGGACCGATCCCGTTCGAGGCGATGTGGCACCGGCTGCGCGCCGCCGGGGCGGCGGGGCCGCTCGATGCCTATTCGATCTGTGCGGCAGCGGCGCGGGGCAACCGGTTCCAGCGGCCGCTCGACCCGCCCGGCAACACCCCGCTCCACCATATCGGCTATGCGTTCCACTTCGACGCCGCGCTCTACGCCGCCTATCTGCGCCGGCTGGCCGAGGCGGCGGGCGTGGTCCGGCGCGAGGGGCAGGTGGTCGATGTGGTGCAGGGCACCGGCGATGGCCGGATCGAGTACGTCAAGCTCGCCGATGGCGGGCAGGTCGCCGCCGATTTCTTCATCGACTGTTCGGGCTTCCGCTCGCTGCTGCTCGGCGAAACGCTGGGCAGCAAGTTTCAGGACTGGTCGCACTGGCTACCCAACGACCGGGCGGTCGCCGTACCCAGCGCCAATGCCGGCCCGCCGACGCCCTATACCCGATCGACCGCGCGCGCGGCGGGATGGCAATGGCGCATCCCGCTCCAGCATCGCACCGGCAATGGCTATGTCTTTTCGAGTGCGCATTGTTCGGAGGACGAAGCGACTGCGACGCTGCTTGCGAACCTCGACGGTGCGCTGCTCGCCGATCCGCGCATGCTGCGTTTCCGTACCGGGCGGCGGCAGCAATGCTGGGTCGGCAATTGCGTCGGGCTGGGGCTGTCGACCGGCTTTCTCGAACCGCTCGAATCGACCAGCATCCACCTGATCCAGGCGGGGATCGCCCGGTTGCTCGAAATGCTGCCGGGGCGCGATCCCGATCCAGCGATGGTCCGGCGCTATAACCGGCTGATGGCGGCCGAGTTCGACGGCATCCGCGACTTCGTCATCCTGCATTTCCACGCCACCGCGCGCGACGATACGCCCTATTGGGACCATGTCCGCACGATGACGGTGCCCGACACGCTGGCCGATCGCATCGCCGAATATCGTGCGACCGGGCGGGTGTATCGCGAGGCGGACGATCTGTTCACGCGTACCAGCTGGCTGGCGGTACTCGATGGACAGGGGGTGCGTGCCGCCGGGCACGATCCGCTGGCCATGGCGATGCCGCTCGACGAAGCGCGCGAACGGCTGGCACGGATCGCGGCGGTGACGGCGGCGGCGGCGGGACGGATGCCGCCGCATGGCGCTTTCATCGCCGCGCATTGTGCCGCGCCGATTGCATCGCCGGCCTGATTGTATATTGTCAGACAAAATTAGCGTTCGGGAGAGTGTTGTGAAGCTGAGCAGGATGCTGATCGGGGCCGGCGTGATGGCATTGGCGATGCCGGCAATGGCGCAGGCGCCGCAGGTCGATCCGGTGCAGGTCGATCCCAGCCGGCCCGACTGGGAAAATCCGGCGGTCTATGCTCGGGGCAAGATGCCGGCCCATGCGACCGGCTTCGCGTTCGAAAGCCGCGAACGCGCGCTTGCCGGCCATCGGACGCAGTCGAGCCGCTTCCTGTCGCTGAACGGCGACTGGCGCTTCAACTTCAGCCCGTCGGTCGACGGCGCGCCAAAGGGGTTCGAAGCGCCGGGCTATGACGTGTCGGCGTGGAAGACGATTCCCGTGCCCGCGATGTGGCAGGCGCTGGGCTATGGTCAGCCCAAATACAACAACATTACCTATCCGTTCCCGGCCAACCGCCCGCGCGTGCCGCACGACACCAACGAAACCGGCTCCTACCGCCGCGATTTCGACTTGCCGGCGACGTGGAGCGGCGACGATGTGATCCTGCATATCGGCGCGGCGGGATCGGCCTATCGTGTCTGGGTCAACGGGCAGGAAGTCGGCTATTCGGAGGATAGCAAGCTGCCGTCCGAATTCGACGTGACCCGCGTCGTGAAGCCCGGCCGCAACACGGTGGCGGTACAGGTGATCCGCTGGTCCGACGGATCGTATCTGGAGGATCAGGATTTCTGGCGCGTGTCGGGGATCGAGCGCGAAGTCTATGTCGCGGCGGTGCCGAAGACGCGGATCGCCGACTTCTTCGTCCATGCCGGGCTGGACGACGCGTTCCGCGACGGTCGGCTGGCAGTGGATGTCGCGGTAAAGGGGACGGCAGCGGCGAAGGCGCGCATCGTCCTGCTCGACGGCACCCGCGAAGTCCTGTCGCGCGAGGTGGCGGTCGGCGGGCGTGGCGATGCCCGGTCGGTGACGTTGAAGGCCGATGTGCCGGGGGTGCGGCAGTGGAGCGCAGAGACGCCCAATCTCTACACGCTGCTGGTCGAACTGGTCGATGCGCAGGGCCGGGTGATCCAGTCGACGCCGCAGCGTATCGGTTTCCGCGACGTGCGGATGCTGAACGGCAAGGTGACGGTCAACGGCCGCCCCATCGTGATCCGCGGCATCAACCGCCACGAGCATGATCCCGTGACGTTCCACGTCATTTCCGACGAATCGATGCGCCGCGACATGGAGTTGATGAAGCGCAACAACTTCAACGCGATCCGCACCTCGCACTATCCCAACGACCCGCGCTGGTATGCGCTGGCCGACGAGATGGGCATGTATGTGATGGACGAGGCCAATATCGAGAGCCACGCGTACATGGATTATGCGAACAAGCATCCGGAATTGCGCCCGAAGCTGCAGATCGGCTTCGATCCCGCATGGGAAGGCGCGCATGTCAGCCGCGTGATGAACATGGTCGAGCGTGACAAGAACCACCCCTCGGTGATTTTCTGGTCGCTCGGCAACGAGGCCGGCATCGGTCCGAATTTCGAAAAGGCGGCAGCGGCGATCCGCAAGCGCGACAGCGGCCGGCTGGTCTCCTATCTCGGCTGGGGCACGCTCGACTGGAACCATGCGCCCAACCCCTATGTCGATATCTACGCCCCGATGTATGACGACGTCGAAAAGATGGTCGACTGGGCCAAGGACCCAAGCCGCAAACAGCCGATGATCCAGTGCGAATATGCGCATATGCAGGGCAATTCGGGCGGCAATTTCAAGGAATATTGGGACACCATCTACCGCTATCCCGACAAGCTGCAGGGCGGTTTCATCTGGGACTGGGTCGACCAGTCGATGGTTCGCACCAACAAGGACGGCAAACGCTATTGGGGTGACGGCGGCGAATATGGCCCCAATCCGGGCGGGGATATCGAGTTCGGCGACGGGCTGAACCAGCCCGACCGCACCCCCAATCCGCAACTCTACGAGGTGCAGAAGGTCCTCTCCCCGATCCAGTTCAAGGGGTTCGATCCCGCGACCGGCCGCCTGACCGTGCGCAACCGCCATGATTTCCGCGACCTGTCGGGCTTCGCCTTCGACTGGGTGATCGAGGAGGACGGGGTGGCCGTGGCGACGGGGCAGTTGCCGGCGCTGACCACCGCCGCCCATGGCACCGAGGCCGTCACCGTGCCGCTGGCGTCGCTGCAACGCAAACCGGGTGCCGAATATTTCGTGACGGTCCGCGCCCGCGCCAAGCAGGGCGCGGTGCCGATGGTCCCCGCCAACTATGTCGTCGGCTGGGAACAGTTCGCGCTCGGCAAGTCGGTGGCACCCGTCGCGGTGCGCAAGGGCAATGTGACGGTTGCCGACAGCGCCGATGCGGTCCGCCTGTCGGCGAACGGCGCATCGCTGTTGATCGATCGCAAGACCGGCCTGCTGGAGGGCTATCGCAGCGGCGGCACCACCCTGATCGAAGGGGGTGCGCCGAATTTCCACCGTGCGCCGACCGACAATGATCTCGCCAACGGCAATCTCGCCGATACGGCCGCATGGGATCCGATCGCCGCCAACCGCCCGCTGCGGTCGGTGACGACGCAACGCGGTGCGGACGGCACGGCCAGCGTGCGCGTCGATTACGAAATGGGCGCGGGCGCCGCGTCGTTCGTCACCACCTACACCATGGCCGGCGACGGTTCGGTGGCGGTGGTCGGCGACTTCGTGCCGCTGAAGAGCGACCTGACCGCGCCGATCCGCATCGGCATGGCCTATACGCTGCCGACGTCGCTGAAGACCGTCGAATGGTATGGCCGCGGCCCGCATGAAAGCTATGTCGATCGAAAGACCAGCGCCGCGATCGGCCTGTGGCGGGGTGCGATCGCCGATCAGAATCACGATTACATGCGGCCGCAGGATACCGGCAACAAGGTCGATGTCCGCTGGATGGAACTGAGCGGCGCCGGGCGCGGGGTCCGCGTCGTCGGTGACACGCCGTTGATGATGCAGGCGCTGGCCTTCCCCTATAGCGACCTCGACCGGCGCGAACCGGGCACATGGAAGTCGAGCGATATCGTGCCCCATGACCATGGCACGTTGAATATCGACGCCGCCCAATGGGGCGTCGGCGGCGACACCACGTGGAGCCATGTCGGTCAGCCGCACATGGAATATCGCACGAAGCTGGTGCCGACGCGCATCGCCTTCCGCCTCGAACCGTTCAGTGGCGAAGGGACCACGCCCGACAAGGCGCGCCCGGCCCGCGCGACCGAGGCGCAGTGATGCGGATCGCGGGTGTCGCGTTCGCACTGGCGGCAGGGCTTCTGGTCGCCGCCGCGGCGCCCGCGCCGCGCTGGGACAGTCCCGGGGCGGCCAACCCGCTGCTGCCGGGCTATTTCGCCGATCCCTCGATCGTGCGCGACGGCAACCGCTGGTATATCTTTGCCACTATCGATCCATGGGGCGACGACCGGCTGGGCCTGTGGACGTCGGACAATGGCCGCGACTGGCGCTTCTCGCTGCCCAACTGGCCGACCAAGGCGGCAGCGACCAGCCCGAGCTCGGGCAATTCGAAGGTCTGGGCACCGTCGGTGGTAAAGGCCGCCAACGGCCGCTGGTACATGTATGTCTCAGTCGGCAGCGAGGTGTGGGTCGGCAGCGCCGCCTCGCCAGCCGGGCCATGGGCCGATGCCAATGGCGGCAAGCCGCTGATCGCCAAGGCATTCGCCCCCGACTATCACATGATCGACGCCGAAGCGTTCATCGACGATGACGGGCAGGCCTATCTCTATTGGGGATCGGGCTGGAACTGGACCAACGGACATTGCTTCGCGGTGAAGCTGAAACCCGACATGGTGACGTTCGACGGCACCCCGCGCGACGTGACCCCGCCCAATTATTTCGAAGGGCCGTTCATGGTCCGGCAGGGGCGGCACTATCTGCTGACCTATAGCGACGGCAAGACGACGACCGACACCTACAAGGTCCGCTACGCGATCGGCGACACGCCGTTCGGACCGTTCCGTGAAGGGCGGGACAGCCCGATCCTGTCGACCGATGCCGCGCGGCAGGTCATCAGCCCCGGTCACCACGCCATATTCCACTCGGGCGGCCAGCCCTATATCCTCTATCACCGGCAGGGATTGCCCTTTCCGCCACCCGGCGACGCCGTGCTGCGCCAGGTGGCGGTCGATCCGCTGACGATTCGGTCGGACGGCAGCATCGCGCGGGTCGTGCCGAGCCATGGCGGTGCGGTGAACGGCTTCGTGGCGCATCGCGACGCCGGTTTGCGTTGGAAGGCGACCGGGCAGGGCAGCGACAAGCTGCACGGACCGGAGCGCGCAGCCGATGACAATTATGCGACATGGTGGGCACCGGCCAAGGGAGCGGCCCCGCAACTGACCGCCGATCTGGGCGCGGTCCGGCCGGTCAAGGGTAGCGCGCTGCGTATGCGTTTCCCGACGCAGCGCTACACGCTGTCGGTGGAAGGATCGCGCGACGGGCGGGTGTGGCAGAAGCTGGCGGCGGTGGATCAGGCGACCGGATCGCCGATCGACCTCAACCACCCGGCCCGCGTCCGCTATCTGCGCTTGCAGGTTCCGGCCGATGCCGGCGTCTGGGAGTGGACGTTGCGGTAGTGCGGTACGCCGTGCCGCGCCGAAACACCGATGCCGAATGTCTGACGGGGCAGCGCGCGGTGACCTGCCGCCCTGATCCCGGTTTGCCGGATCAAACCCTATCGATCGAGGATGGTCGGGTTCGCGCCTCTGCAGCATGAACCGTTCGGCCTGTTGCGTCCGGCCGCCTATTTCCCGTTGCGCGAACGCCGCCTTTCCCCAACCATGGTCGCAACGAACAAGGGTGAGGGATCGATGAAGACACGGGTTTCGCTCGCGATATTGGCGTCTGCGCTATGGCCGGCGGTCGCATCGGCGCAAACGCCGGCTCCTGCCGCGCCGGTCGCCAACTGCCTGCCGAAAAGCTGGCTCGACATGCAGCCCCCGTACAAATCGGTCGAGGTCCTGCCCGACGGACGGGTAACGTTCCGGCTGTGCGCCCCGCTCGCGCGTGAGGCGAAGGTCATCAGCCCCGATCTGGGCGACCTGATCCCCGGCGGTGCGACCGATGGCGTCCCCAACGGGATGACGCTAACGCGCGATGCGACCGGGCTGTGGACCGGCACGACCGGCCGCCCGGTGCCGGCGTCTCCCTATCGCTTCAGCTTTCAGGTCGATGGCGCCCCGGTCCCCGATCCGCAGGGAACGATGGTGTCGGAACGGCTGACCGGCGTGACCAGCGTGTTCGAGGTTCCCGGCCCGGCCGCCGCGTTTCAGGAATATCGCAGGGACGTCGCGCACGGCGTGGTCGGCACGATCGAATATTGGTCGAACGCCCTGGGCCTGAAACGGCGGGCGCATGTCTATACGCCGCCCGGCTATACCGGCGATGCGCGGCGCTATCCGGTACTGTATCTGGTCCATGGTGCCGGCGACAGCGACGATAGCTGGACCAGCATCGGCCATGCCCAGTACATCCTCGACAATCTGATCGCCGCCGGACAGGCGGTGCCGATGATCGTCGTCATGCCCGCCGGCCATACGCCGATGCGGCCGAACCAGAATATGCTGGTGAATACCGATTTCGGCAGCGACCTGACCACCGACCTGATCCCGCTGATCGATCGCAGTTATCGCACCGTGGCGAAGCCCGAGATGCGGGCGATGGCGGGATTGTCGATGGGTGGCGCGCATACGTTGAACTTCGGCCTGCCGCGCTCCGACCTGTTCCGCTATGCCGGCATCTTCTCGATGGGACTGGGATTCCAGGACCCGGCGAAGGAGATTGCCGACTATGAAACGCGCAACGCCGCCGGGTTGCGCCGTTCGGCCAAGGACATGAAGCTCGTCTGGTACGGCATGGGCAAGACCGATTTCCTGTACGGCACGGTTGCGCCGACGCGGGCGATGCTCGACAAATACGGCATCCGCCACAGCTATGTCGAAAGCGAAGGCGGGCATGAATGGGGCAATTGGCGCAGCTATCTCAACCAGTTCGCGCCTAAGCTGTTTCGGGTCGGACGCTGACGCAAATCTACCCGGCGGACGGTAGTTCTGCACGATATGGCGGACCCGGTGGCGGGGGTAGGATCGGCCATGCCCAACCAGACCCCGCCCCAGCCGCATGCCGTCCCCGAGCCCGAGGATCGCGACTATCTGCTCAAGCGCGCCGACCAGCATCGGCGGCAGGGCGAACGATGCGACGATGCCAGCCGGACGATTCATGCCCGGTTTCAGCGCATGTACGAGGATCGCGCCGCTGCGCTGCCGCCGACCGATGACTGATCGCTTGCCACCGGGGCGTTTCGCGAATTAGGATCGCACCCATAAAAAGGTCGCGCATCGGCAAGCGGCCTGTGGGTGAGGCGGCATCGATGCGTCGGCAGCGACAGGGAAGGCGGTGACCGCAGGCGACGTCCATCGCCCGCCGTTCGTCGACGCGCATTTCCACCTGTGGGACCATGGCGTGCTGCGCTATCCGTGGCTCGACGATCCGGCGCAGGCGGCGATCGCGCCCGATTACCGGATCGACGACTATCGGCGCGAGACGGCGGCGTGGAATCTGGTCGGTGCGGTGCATGTCGATGCCGGAGCGCATCCCGATCAGGGGCGGGCGGAGACCGACTGGCTGGCCGGGGTCGCGGCGGCGGACGACCTGCCGAGTGCGATCGTCGCCCGCGTCGCGCTCGACCGGCCGGATGTCGAGGCCGAACTGGCATGGCAGGCGGCGCAACCGGGCGTGCGCGGTATCCGCCACCTCATCAACTGGCATCCGCGCGACGCCGCGCGCCGCGCCTGCAACCGCGATCTGACCCGCGATCCGGACTGGGCGCGGGGCTATGCGTTGCTCGGCAAATATGGGCTGCGTTTCGATTTTCACGGCTTTCCGCCGCAACTGGCGGGGCTAATCGAACTGGCGCGCGCGCATCCCGACGTGCCGGTGGTGCTCAACCACCTCGCGCTGCCGATCCTGTCCGACGGGCTGGACGATTGGCGGCGTGGGCTGATCGCCTTTGCCGAACTGCCGCATGCCGCGATCAAGCTGTCGGGGGCGGGCTTTATCGACTCCGCGCTCGACCCTGCGGTGCTGGCGCCGATCGTCGGCGAGGTGATCGACCGCTTCGGTCCCGACCGGGTGATGATCGCGACCAATTTCCCGACCGACCGGCTGGCGGCAGGGCTCGACGCGACGCTGTCGACCTATGCGGCGCTGTTGTCGGACCTGTCCGACGACGAACGGCGGGCGGTGTGGGGGCGAAGTGCCGATCGCTTCTATCGGCTGGACCTCGATCTGTAGGAGAGAATGATGAAGGCGACACGGCGCGAGATGATCGGCGGCAGCCTCGCCGCGACCGCGATGGCACCCGCGGTGGCGTCGGCGGTGACGACCCAGCCGACGCCGACGGGCGCGGGCCGCGCGCTGAAGGTGCCGCCGCCGGCGCGCTTCACCCCCGACTGGCAATCGCTGACCTCCGGGTACAGCACGCCCGACTGGTTCCGCGATGCAAAGTTCGGCATCTGGGCGCACTGGACCGCGCAATGCGTGCCGGAGGCGGGCGACTGGTATGCGCGCGACATGTATCTGCCGGGCAGTCGCGCCTATGCGCATCACCTGAAAACCTATGGTCACCCCGCCGATCGCGGCTTCATGGAGATCCAGAATCTGTGGAAGGCCGACCGCTGGGACCCCGCGCGGTTGCTCGACATCTATAAGAAAGCCGGCGCCCGCTACTTCATGGCCCTCGCCAATCACCACGACAATCTCGACGCCTATGCCTCGCGCCATCACCCATGGAACACGACGCGGGTCGGGCCGAAGCGCGACATTGTCGGCACCTGGGCGAAACTGGCGCGCGAACGCGGGCTTCGCTTCGGGGTATCGAATCATTCGGCGCATGCGTGGCACTGGAACCAGCCGGCCTATGGCTATGACCCCGACGGACCGCGTGCCGGCCAGCGCTACGACGCGTACAAGCTGACCGCGGCACAGGGGCGCGGCAAATGGTGGGACGGGCTGGATCCGCAGCAGCTCTATACCGGGCGGCACATGCCGATGCCCGACGGCATCCGCACCCGCGAGGAAGCCGATCTGTGGCACGAGGCGACCGACCGCCTATGGACCGAGGGGGTGCCTGCCAACAGCGACTTCGCACGCAACTGGGAACTGCGCTGCCGCGACGTGATAGAGCAGCACCGGCCGGACATGGTCTATTTCGATAACTTCGACCTGCCGCTCGAACAGCATGGGCTCGACCTGACCGCATGGTATTACAACCAGTCGATGGCATGGAATGGCGGCCGGTTGGAAGCCGTGGTCACCGCCAAGACGACGCCGCCGCAGCGGCGTATGGGAATTGTCGATGACGTCGAACGTGGCGGCAAGAGCTATATCGAGCGTTTCCCTTGGCAGACAGATACTTGCCTGGGCAATTGGCATTATGACGCCGATCTGGCCGCGCGCGACGGATACAAGTCCGCAGCCACCGTCATCCATACTTTGTGCGATGTCGTTTCGAAAAACGGCAATCTGATGCTGTCGGTGCCGATGCGCGGCGACGGCACGATCGACGACAAGGAAGAGCGGATCGTCGGCGAGATCGGCGACTGGATGCAGCGCTTCGGCAACGCAATCTATGCGACGCGGCCGTGGAAGCGGTTCGGCGAGGGACCGACCCGGGCAGGCCAGGGGCTGTTTTCGGAAGGCGGTCCGAAGTCGCCCTATGGCGCCAGGGACATTCGCTATGCGACGCGCGGCGACGACCTCCACGCGCTGGTGCTGGGCTGGCCGCAGGACAATGTCGTGCGACTGACGCTGCTTGGCAGCGACGACCCGACGCTGACCGGCGAGGTGCGCCGCGTGACCCTGGCCGGCGACGTCACTCCGCTGGCGTTCCGGCGCACCGGCGATGCGCTGGAGGTGACGCTGCCCGCCGCCGCGCGCCATCCGATCGGTGTCGCGCTGATCCTGTCGGGCAGGGGCGTGACCGCATGAAGGCGCTGGTCTGTGCCGAGCCGTTCGACCTGCGCCTCGAAACCCGCGAACCGCCCCGTCCGGCGGCGGGCGAGGTGCTGCTGCGCATGCGGCGGGTCGGGCTGTGTGGCACCGACTATCATATCTATGCCGGCAAGCACCCGTTCCTCGAATACCCCCGGCTGATCGGTCACGAACTGGCGGGCGAGGTCGTCGAGGCTCCATCGGGCAGCCGCCTTGCGGTCGGGCAGGTGGTGACGGTCAATCCCTATCTGCCATGCGGCACCTGCCGCGCATGTCGGCGCGGCAAACCCAATTGCTGCGCGGCAATTCGCGTGCTGGGCGTGCATGTCGATGGCGGGCTGTGCGAATGGCTGACCGTGCCCGAGGCGGCGGTGGTCGATGCGACCGGCCTGACCCTCGACCAGGCGGCGATGGTCGAGTTCCTCGCGATCGGCGCCCATGCGATCCGGCGGGCGGAGGTCGGCGCGGGCGACCGGGTGCTGGTGGTCGGAGCGGGACCGATCGGGGTCGGCACCGCACTGTTCGCGCGCATCGCCGGGGCCGAACGCATCGTGCTGGCCGATACGCGCGGCCAGCGGCTCGACTATGCCCGCAGCCAATTCGGGTTCGAGGAGACGGTGGTCGCCGATGCGTCGCTGGCCGAAACGCTGGCGGCGATGACCGATGGCGAGATGTTCGATGAGGTGTTCGACGCTACCGGCAATATCGCGGCGATGCGCGCCGGCCTCGCCTATGTCGCGCATGGCGGCGACTATACGCTGGTCGGGGTGTGCAAGGACGATCTCGTCTTTGCCGATCCCGAATTCCATAAGCGCGAGACGACGCTGCGCGCCAGCCGCAACGCGCTGTCGGTCGATTTCGACCATGTCATCGCCAGCATCCGCAGCGGCCAAATCGCGACCGATCGCATCGCCACGCACCACCTGTCGATCGACGAGGCACCGACGCGGATGCCGCAACTGATCGACGAGGCGGACAGCGTGCTGAAGGCGATCGTCAGCCTGTAGCGCCAGTCTCCGCCGCCGGGATCACGCCATCGGCGACCAGCCGGTGCAGCGCGTCGATATGACCGTTGTCGCGCGCGGCATCGGCGACCGAGGTCATGACGACCGTGAGGCGCAGGTCGGGAACGACATAGACCATCTGCCCGCCATAACCCCAGGCGAAGCGCACCGGGTGACCGCGCATCTCGGTCAGGAACCAGCCATAGCCATAGGCCTGCCCGCTCCATGGCGATACCGCGCGCGGCGTCCAGCTGGTCCGCACCCAGTCGGCCGGGAGGATACGCTTGCCGCCTACCACCCCGTCGCGCCGGTAGAGTTCGCCGAACCGGGCCAGCGCGCGCGGCGACAGCCGCATCTCGTTGCCGCCGAAGTAGATGCCTTGTGGGTCGGCGGGCCAGACCGGAATGGTGATGCCGAGCGGTTCGCCCAGCCAGTCGCGC
Source organism: Sphingomonas sp. BL-S-05 (assembly GCF_055521695.1). NCBI lineage: Bacteria > Pseudomonadati > Pseudomonadota > Alphaproteobacteria > Sphingomonadales > Sphingomonadaceae > Sphingomonas > Sphingomonas sp. BL-S-05. The sequence continues at coordinate 3,279,171 of NZ_CM145499.1, forward strand.
GCATTGGCGAGCGTAGTGCGCCCGCTCGCTCTGGTCAGCGCCGCCGACAACAGATGCGTCGATCCGGTCGAATAGAGCATCGCTGTCCCCGGATCGGCGACGAACGGCCGCGACAGCGCGAAGCGGACCCAATTGGGACTGGAAACCCAGCGGCCATAATATTCGCCCGAGGTCCGCTCCAGCCCCGCCTGCATCGACAGCAGGTTGCCGATCGTCACCCGGGCAAGGCGCGGGTCGGGATTGGCGGGCGCGTCGCCGCGCAGGATCGGCAGCACCGGCTGGTCGACGCCGGTGAACACGCCACGTTCGATGGCGATACCGACCAGCGCCGACATCACCGATTTCGACGCCGACTTGATATTGACCGGCCGGTCGAGCGGCGGGCCGCCGTTGAAGACGCGTTCGGTCAGCGGCTGGCCGTCGCGCAGCACCAGCAGCGACCGCAAGCGGGGAAGCCGTTCGGCGTCGGCGATGGTCGTCCGCATCGCGGCGGCATCCAGCCCGCGCGTCGCAGGCGTAGCGGCAGGTTGCGGCGGGGGCGTAGCGCCGCCGTCACAGGCGGCGGTCAGCAGCAACAGGCAGGGGAGCAGCGCGCGCATCGCTCCCATGTCGGCGGTCGGCGGCCACATACAAGTCGGGCGGCAGGTTGCCCCGCCGCCCGAAGGTGGAAGGAGATCGGGAAAGCCGATCAATCCTCCTGGATAAGGCTGTTCTTTGCCGAGTCCCGCATCCGAAGATAGACGACCAGCGAGATGCCGATCATGGCGGTGACGTACCAGTAGAAGCCACGTTCCCAGCCGGCATCCTTGAACTTCAGCGCGACGAATTCCGCCGTGCCGCCGAAGATGGTGTTGGCGAGCGCATAGGGCAGCGCCACGCCCAGCGCGCGGATATGCGCCGGGAACAGCTCCGCCTTCACCACCGCGTTGATCGAGGTGTAGCCGGTGACGATGATGAGCGCGGCCATCACCAGCAGTCCGGCGGTCGTGGCATCGCGCGTCTGTTCCAGCGCGCTGAAGATCGGATAGGTGAACAGCACGCCGGCAATGCCGAAGGCGATCATCAACGGCTTGCGCCCGATCCGGTCCGACAGGCCGCCCGCGATCGGCTGCAACAGCATGAACACGAACAGGGTGATCGCGTTGATCTGGGTCGCGGTCTCCTTGGAAAAGCCCGAGGTGTTGACCAGGAACTTCTGCATGTAGATCGAATAGGCGTAGAAGGCGAGCGTACCACCGGCGGTCAGCAGCATGACCAGCGCGGTTTCCTTCGGATGGTTGCGCAGCAGCATCAGGAAGCCCGACTTCGGCGCATCGGTCTTCTTCGCGTTCTTGTAGCTTTCGGTCTCGGCAAGGCCGCGGCGCAGATAGAAGACGACGACGGCAAGCACCGCACCGACGAAGAACGGAATGCGCCAGCCCCATGCCTCCAGCTCGGCCTTCGGCATCACCGATTGCAGCAGCAGCAGCAGCAGGATCGCCAGCAACTGGCCGGAGATCAGCGTGACATATTGGAAGGACGAGAAGAAGCCGCGCCGATCCTTGCCCGCCATTTCCGACAGATAGGTCGCGCTGGCACCATATTCGCCACCGACTGACAGCCCCTGCATCAGCCGCGCGAGCACCAGCAGCGCAGGCGCGATCAGGCCGATCGATTCATAGACCGGGGTACAGGCGATGATCAGCGAGCCGGCGCACATCAGCGTCACCGACAGCGTCAGGCCGGCCTTGCGGCCATGGCGGTCGGCATAGATGCCCATGATCCACGCGCCGATCGGGCGCATGACGAAACCGATCGCAAAGACCGCCGCGGCGCTCAGCAACTGCGCGGTCTGGCTGCTCGCCGGAAAGAAGTGCGGTGCGAAATACAGGGTGAAGGCGGAATAGACATACCAGTCGAACCATTCGACCAGATTGCCGGTCGATCCGCCGATGATCGATTTCAGGCGCGAATTGGTCGACGGACCGGCCGCGACCGATGGATGGGGTATGGAGGCCACAGCATCTCTCCCAAGATTGCCCGTGCGGACATTGATGCCGCACTACGGACCGAAGAATGGCCCATGACGGGCATTCTATGAACCATTTTCCGCGCAAGCGTAAGATACTGTAAGATAACAGAATATTGTCCTGAGAGCTGCGATGTACGCTGAATCCGCGCAAAAATCCGCATGGCGCCGCCCGGCGTCGTGCGATAAACTGCACGCATGGGCTGGCTGTACCGCAGGACGACGCTGCTCGCGGGGATCATCGCGGCGATCGCCACGATCGGGATGATCTGGCTGGCGGCGTTCATCTGGTTCGAACGATCGGGCCTTGCCGAGCTACGGGACGATACCGCCCGGACGGCGCGGCAACAGGCGCGACTGTTCGCCAGCGACCTCGCCAAATTCCGGCTGCTGCCGATCGTGCTCGGCGAGTACACCGATCTGCTCGATACGCTGCGGCGGCGCGATCCGGCGGCGACCGACCGCATGAACGGCAAGCTGGCGATGCTGGCACAGCGGACCGGTGCGCCGGTCATCTACCTCTTGGATCGCGACGGGATGACGGTGTCGGCGTCGAATGCCGGCACGGCGGAAAGCTTTGTCGGGCGCGACTATCGCTTTCGACCCTATTTCGTCCGGGCGATGCGGCAGGGCGCGGCCGAATATTTCGCGGTCGGCAATGTCAGCGGCCGGCCGGGCCTGTTCCTCGCGCGCCGGATCGGCACTGCCGGCGACCCGGCGGGCGCAATCGTCGTGAAGGTCGAGTTCGACGACCTGACCCGGGCATGGTCGAGCGATCCGGGACAGACGCTGGTTAGCGACGGGCGGGGCATCGTGCTGTTCGCGACCGATGCCGAGGAACGATTCCGGATCACCCGACCGTTGTCCGCCGATATTCGGGCCGACATCGCCCGCAGCGGCCAGTTCGGCAATGCACCGCTGTCGCCCAGTCGCTATCGCTTCGGCGCCGATATGGCGCGGGGGCCGGGCGGCGACGACATGCTGCTCGCGCGCGTCGCCATGCCGTTGGCCGGATGGCAATTGCTGCATGTCGTGCCCACACAGCGGACGCTGCGCGATGCGGCGGCGCTGGCGCGGTTGACGACGATCGCCGCGTCGCTGGCGATCGCCGCGCTGCTCGCGCTGTTCCTGTGGCGTTCGGCACGGGCGGCGCAGGCGGCCCGCTATCGCGCGTCGCTGGAAAAGGCGGTGGCGGAGCGGACCGCGGCGTTGCGCGCGGAAATCGCCGAGCGGACCGCGATCGACCGTCGCTTCCGCGAGGCGCGCGAGGAACTGGCGCAGGCCAATCGGCTGGGGTCGCTGGGGTCGATCACTGCCGGCCTCGTCCACGAGATCAACCAGCCGGTGGCGACGATCCGTACGCTGTCGGAGAATGCGCAACATCATCTGGCGAGCGGGCGGATCGACCGGGTGGCGGCGAACCTGGCGACGACCGTCGACCTGACCGCACGGATCGGCGCGATCACGCAGGAGATGCGGCGCTTCGCCCGGCGGGGAAAGGGAATGGTCGGTCCGGTGCCGCTCGATGCGGTAATTGCCGGCGCGCTGTTGCTGGTCGGCGACCGGTTTCGCATGGCCGGGGTGGCGCTCGACCTTCCGCCTGCCGGACAGCCGATGGTGCGTGCCGGGCGGGTGCGACTCGAACAGGTGCTGGTCAACCTGCTGACCAACGCGCTGGAGGCGGTGCAGGGCACGCCCGATCCGCGCGTCGCGGTGCAGGTCGAACCGTCCGGCGATCGGGTGCTGCTGACCGTTGCCGATAACGGCCCCGGCATCGATCCGGCGATCGCCGACGACATTTTCCAACCCTTCGTCACCGGCAAGGCCGATGGGCTGGGACTGGGGCTGGGGATCGTGCGCGACATCGTCACCGAATTCGGCGGCGTGGTGACGGTGGTGCCGTCGTCGTCGGGTGCGACGTTCCGGGTGACATTGCAGAAGGAGACGGGCGATGATCCTGCTGATCGATGACGACGACGCGCTGCGGACGGCGCTGGTCGATTCCTTCGCCATTGCCGGGCTGGAGGTGGCGGACTTTGCCGACGCGACCGCCGCGCTGGCGCGCGTCACGCCCGACTTTCCCGGCATCGTCGTCACCGACATCCGCATGCCCAAGATGGACGGCCATGCCGTGTTCGAGGCGGTCAGCGCGCGCGACGGCGAGATTCCGGTGTTGCTGATGACCGGCCATGGCGACGTCGCGATGGCGGTGGCGGCGATGCGCGACGGGGCGTTCGACTTCATCGCCAAGCCCTTTGCTGCCGACCACCTCATCGCCAGCGTCCGCCGCGCGCTGGAAACCCGGCGGCTGGTGCTCGAAAACCGGCGGCTGCGCGCGTCGGTGGATGCGGCGGCGGAGGATGATTATCCGCTGATCGGGACGACGCCGGCGATGGATGCGCTGCGCGACAAGCTGCGGCAACTGGCGCAGATCGACGTCGACGTGCTGATCGAGGGGGAGACCGGCACCGGCAAGGAGCTGGCCGCGCGGCAGCTGCATCGTTGGAGCAAGCGGCGGCATCACGGCTTCGTTTCGGTCGACTGCGCGGCGCTGCCCGACCATCTGGTTGACGAGATATTGTTCGGCACGCGCGGCAGCGGCGGGCGCATCGCCGAGGCGGATCGCGGCACGCTGTTCCTCGACGAGATCGACAGCATGTCGAGCGCGGTGCAGGGCAAGCTGCTGCGCGTGATCGAAGAGCGCGAACTGCCCGCCAATGGTCGCGAACCGCCGCGCGTCGTCAATCTGCGCGTGATCGCCGCCGCCAAGTCGAACCTGGCGCAAGAGGTCGCGAACGGGCGGTTCCGCGAGGATCTGCTCTATCGGCTGGAGACGATCCGGCTGCGCATCCCGCCGCTTCGCGAACGCCGCGCCGACGTGCCGATGCTGTTCGCATGGTTCCTGCGCGACGTGGCCGCGCAATATGACCGGCCGGTGCCCGCGATCACTGCCGAGGTCGAGGCGCGGCTGATGACCGATCCGTGGCGCGGCAATGTCCGCGCGCTGCGCAACTTCGCGGTGCAGACCGTGCTGGCGCTGACCCGCGACGATCCGGGCGAGGCGGGGCTGTCGCTGACCGAACGCCTCGCCCGGCTGGAGGCGGCGATGATCGGGGAGGCGCTGCAACAGGCCGGTGGCGACGTGACCGCGACCGCCGAGGCGCTGGGCCTGCCGCGTCGCAGCCTGTACGACCGGTTGCAGCGCCATGGCATCGACGCCAGCAGCTTCCGCCGCCGCGAAGGGGATGCGGCATGATCGATCACGTCGCGATCGTCGGTGCGGGATTTTCGGGAACGCTGCTCGCGATCAACCTGCTGCGCCATGACGGGCCGCGCGCGACGCTGATCGAGCGCGGCGGGGCGGCGGGGCAGGGGGTTGCGTATGGCCTGGCGCAGCCCGATCATCTGCTCAACGTCCGCGCCGCCAATATCAGCGCCTTTCCCGACCGGCCCGACCATTTCGTCCGCTGGCTGGCCGAACGCGGCGACGCGCAGGGCGCCGGCGATTTCGTGCCGCGCGCGACCTATGGCGCCTATCTGCGTGACCTGCTCGCCCACGCGCAGGCAGCGGCGCCCGATCGGCTGACGATCGTCGATGGCGAGGTTATCGACTGCGACGGCGGTCGTGTGACGTTGCGCGACGGACGAAGCGTCGCCGCCGATGTCGCGGTGCTGGCGATCGGCAATCTCGCGCCGCAGGTGCCGCCGGGGCTGGCGGCGGTGGCCGGATCGCCCGCCTATGTCGGCAATCCATGGGATGCGCGCGGGACGGCGGTACTGGGCGACGACGACGACGTGCTGCTGGTCGGCACCGGCCTGACCATGGTCGATGTCGTGCTGACGCTGGAGGCGCGCGGGTTCGCCGGGCGGATGGTCGCGCTGTCGCGGCGCGGGCTGTTGCCGCACCGCCATGCGCCCGCCACGCCCGGCGATCCGCCGCGGTCCGAACGTCCGCGCCCGCCGCTGTCGGCATTGGTGCGCGAGGTGCGCGCGCGCGGGGAGGCGATCGGCTGGCGCAGCGCGATCGACGAACTGCGCCCCTTTACCCAGGGCATCTGGGCGGCGGCGGACGGCGACGAACGCCGCCGGTTCCTGCGCCATTTGCGGCCCTGGTGGGATATCCATCGCCACCGGCTGGCCCCCGCCGTTGCCGACCGGATCGCGGCGCTGGTCGATAGCGGGCGGCTGACCGTGCTGGCGGGCAAGACCTGCGATGCGGTGCCGAACGGCGATGGCATCGACGTCCGGTGGCGACCGCGCGGTGCCGAAGCCTGCCAAACGCTGCCCGTCGCCCGCATCATCTGCTGCACCGGGCCGCAAGGCGATCTGGCGCGGACCGACGATCCGTTGCTCCGCCGGCTGCATGCGCGGGGCAGCATCCGCCCCGATCCGGAGCATCTGGGCGTCGAAGTCGAATCGACCGGCCGCGTGCGGCGCGCCGATGGCGAAACCGACGATTCGCTGTTCGCGATCGGTCCGATGACCCGGGGTGCCTTTTGGGAGATCGTCGCCGTCCCCGACCTGCGTCGCCAAGTATGGGACGTTGCACGCTATTTATCGAATGCGCACTGGGTCGGCGGCGAAGGCTTGTAACGCTGCGTTGCGGCGATGCTAGAATTGCTTGGTTGTCGTCGACGAAGCGGTCTCCAACATGCCCATGATGCAGAAATCCACCATTCGGCCGTCCTTCGGAGTCCAGGTTGCGATCGGCATGGCCGTGGGCGTCGGTCTGGGGTTCATAGCCGCGCAGGCCGGCGGCGCCGATGGCACGATCGGGACGACGCTGCACACGATCGGGCAGATTTTCGTTCAATTGCTGAAGGTGCTGGTCCCGGCACTGGTGTTCACCGCGATCGTCGGATCGATCGCGGCGCTGCGCGACCTGCCCAATGCCGCGCGGCTGGTCGGGCAGACGCTGTTGTGGTTCGCGATCACCGCGCTGATCGCGGTATCGATCGGCATCGTGCTGGCATCGGTGATCCAGCCCGGCCTGCAGAGCAGCGCGGCCGTCGCCACCGCCGCCGCGCCGACGACCGTGGGTAGCTGGCTCGATTTTCTGAAAGGGCTGGTGCCGGCCAATCTGCTCGGCCTGACCGCGACGACGAAGGTCGCCGATGGCGCGGCGACCACCGCGCTGGGTTTCAACGTCCTGCAGATCATCGTCGTCGCGATCGCGGTCGGCGCCGCCGCGGTCCGGGTCGGGGCGGCTGGTGAGCCGTTCCTCGCCTTCAACACCTCGGCGCTGATGATCCTGCGCCGGCTGCTGCGCTGGGTGATCGCGCTGACCCCGATCGGATCGGCGGCGCTGATCGGCGATGCGATCGTCCGCTATGGCTGGAGTACGCTGTCGTCGCTCGGCGCGTTCGCCGGCACCGTCTATCTCGGCCTCGGCATCGTGCTGCTGGTCGTCTATCCGCTGTTGCTGGCGGTGCATCGCATCGACCCGCGCTGGTTCTTCCGCCGGGCATGGCCGGCGATCCAACTGGGCTTCGTCACCCGCTCGTCGGTCGGTACGCTGCCGGTGACGCAGGAACTGACCGAGCGGGCGCTGGGCGTGCCGACCGCCTATGCCGCCTTTGCCGTGCCGCTGGGATCGACGACCAAGATGGACGGATGTGCGGCGATCTATCCGGCGGTGGCGGCGATCTTCGTCGCGCAATTCTTCGGACTGACGCTGCACGCCGCCGATTATGCGCTGATCGTGATGGTATCGGTGCTGGGATCGGCGGCGACCGCCGGGCTGACCGGCGCGACCGTGATGCTGACGCTGACGCTCACCACGCTCGGCCTGCCGCTCGAAGGGGCGGGGCTGTTGCTGGCGATCGACCCGATCCTCGACATGGGGCGCACCGCCGTCAACGTCGCCGGGCAGATGCTGGTGCCGACGATCGTCGCCAAGCGCGAAGGGCTGCTGGCCGAACGGACGGCGCCCGTCGACGTCGCGCTGGCGGGCTGAGCCTATAGCCGCGGGCCGGCCACGGGTGCCTTTTCGACTGCGGCGGGCTTGTCGTCGATCGTCTTGAGCAGCACCGGCGTGCGCGTATCGCGCTTGGCATAGTCGCGCGCCGACATGCCGGCGATCACGTCGGGCTGGTCGGGATTGGCACCGGCGGCGATCAGCGTGCGGACCATGTCGACATTGCGCAACTGGACTGCGCGGATCAGCGGGGTCTCGCCGCTGCTGTTGCCGAGGTTCAGATTCGCCTTGCGCGCCGCCAGCGCGTTGATCGCTTCGACCGATCCCGCTTCTACCGCCAGCAATGCCGGCGTATTGCCGCGATTGTCCTGGATATTGGGGTTGGCCCCCTTGGCGAGCAGAAAGCGGAGATAGGTCAGGTTGCCGTTCTTGGCGACGATGTGCAGCGCGCCTTCGCCGGTCGAGCGATCCTTGGTATTGATGATCGTCTGGCCGGGCTGGCCGAGAATGTCGTTGACCTTGTTCCCGTCCTCGTCGCGGATCGCCTTCAGGAAGAGATAGCCCGGTGACATCTGCTGGGCCTGCGCGGCGGCGGGCAGCATCAGCGCGGCGGCGAGGAGAAGGCGGATGGCGGGCATGGAACAGGCTCCGAAAGGACGTTACGCGGCTTGCAAGGCGTCGCCTATCAGATCATGGCTGGCAACACCATGAACAGCATCGTCCGCATCCTCGCGCCAGCGTTCGCGCTGGCCCTTGCCGCCTGTGGCGGACCGGCCGAATCGCCGGGCACCCCGCCTTTGGCCGGGGCGCGTATCGGCGGGCCGTTCGTCCTGACCGATTCGTCCGGCAAGGTGGTGCGCGACACCGATTTCGCCGGCAAATGGCGGATCATGTATTTCGGCTATACCTATTGCCCCGATGTCTGCCCGGTCGATGTCCAGAATATCGCGGCGGGCGTGAAGGCGTTCGAGGACGAATCGCCCGAATTGGGGGCGAAGGTCGTGCCGATCTTCGTCACGGTCGACCCGGAACGCGATACGCCGGCGGTGGTCGGCAAGTTCGTCTCCGCCTTCCACCCGCGCATGGTCGGCCTGACCGGCAGCGCGCAGGCGATCGCCGATGCCGCGCGCGCCTATGGCGTCACCTATGCCAAGTCGCAGCCGCCCGGCGCGACCGAATATCTGATGGACCATAGCCGCACCGCGATCCTGATGGACCCGCAGGGCCGCCCGGTCGCGCTGCTGCCGCAGGACGAAGGCGGGCCGGCGGTCGCCGCCGAACTGAAGAAGTGGGTCCGGTGAGCGGGCGTTTCTGGGAAGAGCTGCCGCTCGCCGCGCTCGACCGCGCGCAGTGGGAGGCGCTGTGCGACGGCTGCGGGAAATGCTGTCTGCACAAGCTGGAGGATGAGGATAGCGGCGAGATTTACGCGACCAACGTCGCGTGCAAGCTGCTCGACCGGCGCATGGGCCAGTGCAGCGACTATCGCCACCGCCATGCCTATGTCCCCGAATGCGTCCGGCTGAACGCGCGCAATGTCGGGGCGATCGAATGGCTGCCCTCGACCTGCGCCTATCGATTGCGGAACGAGGGCAAGAAGCTGCCCGACTGGCATTATCTGAACAGTGGCGATCGGGAGAGCGTGCATGCCGCCGGTCAGTCGACGCGCGGATGGACGGTGTCGGAAAATGACGTCGGCGACCTCGAACATCACCTGACCGACCGGACGCTGTGATCGACGGCGTCGAGGTCGTCCGCCATCCGCGTGCGCGCGTCGCGCGGCTGTCGGTCGATCCGGCGACCGGGCGGGTGCGGCTGACCGTGCCGAAACGGATAGCGCTGGCCAAAGCGGTGGCATGGGCGGGCGAGAAGGCCGACTGGATCGCGGCGCAGCGGGCGAAGTTGCCGCAGGGCCGACCGTTCGTCGACGGCGCGGTGGTGCCGGTGGCGGATCGCGCGGTGCGGCTGCGGTGGGAAGCAGGGGCATCGCGGACGGTGACCCTCGTAACGGATCGTCACCCCGGCGAAGGCCGGGGTCCATGGTCACGGGACGATGCAGATTCTTCGAGGCAACTTGCCACGACTACGTCACCCCAGCGCAGGCTGGGGTCTCCTGCGGCGAGGTGCGACGCTCCATTACCGGAAGACCCCAGCCTGCGCTGGGGTGACGATCAAGCGGACACCTTCATCCTCACCTGTGGCGGCCCGATCGAACAATTCCCCGTCCGCATCGAGCGCTGGCTCAAGCGCGAGGCTCTGCGCGTACTCGTCGAAGACACCGCGCATTATGCGGCAAAGGCCGGGGTCACCGTCGCGCAGGTCGCGATCGGCGACCCGAAGGCGCGCTGGGGCAGTTGCAGTTCGAGCGGTACGATCCGCTATAGCTGGCGGCTGTTGCTTGCCCCCGGCCATGTCCGCCGCGCGACCGTCGCGCATGAGGTCGCGCACCGGGTACACATGCACCACGGCCCCGCCTTTCACGCGCTGGTCGCCACGCTGTTCGAGGGCGATCCCGACGCCGCCCGCCACTGGTTGCGGGCGGAAGGGGCGGGGCTTCACTGGTTCGGGCGGGTGTCCTCGTCCGGATAACCCGGCTGCGGCACCGGCTGGCGGCGATCGGGTAGCGGCCGGCGCTGGGCCGGGGCCGGCTGATCGGAGCGCGGCCCGCGGCCGAGCGCGCGGTCGATCCAGTCCTGATCGAGCTGTTCGTCGGGCACGCGCGGCTGTGACGGTGCGTCGTCGCCCTGATCGACATCGCCCTGATCGTCGCCGGAGCGCGGCTGGTCGATCGGATTGCCGTCGGGATCGACATAGACCCGGTCGTCGGGCGCGCCGTAATAGCTCTCCGCGTCGGGCTCCTCCTGCCATTCGGGCAGCGTCACCTTGGTATTGAACTCCTCGACCGGCCGACTTGCCACCGCCTGGCGCATGAACGCGGCAAAGGCGCGCGCGGGCGCGGTGCCGCCCTGTAGTCCCGCCACCGCCTTCGCATCGTCGCGGCCCATCCACACGCCGGTGGTGATGCCGGACGAAAAGCCCATGAACCAGCCGTCCTTGTACGACGTGGTCGTCCCGGTCTTGCCCGCGACCGGGCGCCCGATCTGCGCCGCGCGACCGGTGCCGGTGTTGACCGCGGTCTGGAGCAGGTCGGTCATCTGCTGCGCGACATAGGGGGCGACCAGCACGCGCGAACTGTCGACCTGATGCTGGTAGATGACCGATCCGTTGGCGGTGACCCGCGTGATGCCATAGGGGACGACCGCCGTCCCGCCGCTCGCCACCGACGCATAGGCGCGCGTCAGGTCGATCAGCCGCACGTCGGAGGTGCCGAGCACCATCGCCGGCTTGGTATTGATCGGGGTGGTGATGCCGAAGCGTCGTGCCATGTCGGCGACGGTCGCGAAGCCGACCTCCTGCCCCAGCCGCGCCGACACGGTGTTGAGCGAATAGGCGAAGGCGGTGCGCAGCGACACCTGCCCGCTATAGCGGCGCGAAGCGTTGCGCGGCGTCCAGCCGTCGATCGTGATCGGCGCGTCGTTGACCTGGCTGTCGGGGTTCATGCCGGCTTCGAGCGCGGCGAGATAGACGAACAGCTTCCATGCCGAACCGGGCTGGCGCGTCGCCTGCGTCGCGCGGTTATAGATCGACGACACATAGTCCTTGCCGCCGACCAACGCCCGCACCGCCCCGTCGCGGTCGAGCGCGACCAGCGCGCCCTGCACGCCTGCCGGGGCGTTGGCGCGGATGGCGGTATCGGCGCTTTGCTGCATCGCCGGGTCGAGCGTGGTCCAGACGTCGAGCGGCGCCTCGGTCTCGTCGATCAGCGTTTCGAGCTGCGGCAGCGCCCAGTCGGTGAAATAGCGGACGCTGTTCTGCTGCGGTTCGGGGGCGAGCTTGATCGCCTGCGGATCGGCGTCCATCGCCTGCGCCGCGGTGATCGCGCCGGTTTCCTGCATCAGCTTCAGCACGACACCGGCCCGTCCGACCGCCGCCTCGGCATCGGCGGTGGGGGAGTAGCGCGAGGGTGCCTTGACCAGTCCGGCGATCACCGCCGCTTCGGACAGCGACAGGCTGGTGCCGGGATGGTTGAAGAAGCGCCGCGACGCCGCGTCGATGCCGTATGCGCCACCGCCGAAATAGACCTTGTTGAGGTACAGCTCGAGGATCTGGTTCTTGGTAAACTTTCGCTCCAACGCAAGGGCCAGGATGATTTCACGGAACTTGCGCCCCACCGTGTAGCTGTTCGACAGGAAGATGGTGCGCGCGACCTGCTGCGTGATCGTCGACGCGCCCTGCAACCGCCGGCCGGTACCTCGATTGTCGATCGCGAATTTGGTGATCCGCGCCAATGCGACCGGATCGACGCCCCAGTGCGACCGGAACCGGCGATCCTCGACCGCGACCATCGCCTCGCGCATCGGCGCTGGAATCTGCGAATAGGGAATCCATTCCCCATAACTCGGCCCGAGGGAGACCAGTATCGAACCATCAGCCGCACGCACCCGGATCATCTGACCGTTGGGCGAGGATTTGAGCTGATTGAAGCTCGGGATGTTCGACTTGGCGTTATAGACCGCGACGACCAGCGCGATCGCCGCCATCAGCGCGAGGCCGAACCCGATCCCCAGCGTCCAGCGCAGGATGCGCCGCCAGCGGGAGGGAGCGGCGGCGGGCCGCTTCTGCGGACGTTGGGAAGAGCGTGCCATGAAGATGCGCCGGATACCGCTTCCGGGCGGGGGGGCACAAGCCCCGAGCGATGATGCGCACCGGATGCGCCGCGTTCCGCCCAACGAAAAAGGGCCCGCGTCGCCGCGAGCCCTTCTTCAAATCGATCGGCGAACGATCAGTTGTCGGTGATGAACGACGGCAGGCCGGCATTGCCGCCTTCGTCCTTCGACTCCTCGCGGCGCGGACCACGGTCGCCACGGTCACGGCGCGGGCCGCGGTCGCCACCGTCGCGGCGGGGGCCGCGATCGCCGCCTTCGCCGCGGGGGCCACGGTCGCCACCGTCACGACGCGGACCACGCGGGCCACGGTCGCCGCCTTCGCGCGGTTCACGCGCCGGGCGGGTGTCTTCCAGCTCGGCACCGGTTTCCTGATCGACGACGCGCATCGACAGGCGCACCTTGCCGCGCGGATCGACTTCGAGGACCTTGACCTTCACTTCCTGGCCTTCGGACAGGACGTCAGCGACCTTCTCGACCCGCTCGTTGCGGATTTCGGAGACGTGGACGAGGCCGTCCTTGCCACCCATGAAGTTCACGAACGCGCCGAAATCGACCAGATTGACGACCTTGCCGTTGTAGATCTTGCCGACCTCGGCCTCTTCGACCAGGCCCTTGATCCAGTTGACGGCGGCTTCGATCTGCGCCGGATCGGACGACGACACCTTGATGACGCCTTCGTCGTCGATGTCGACCTTCGCACCGGTGGTGGCGACGATCTCGCGGATCACCTTGCCGCCGGTGCCGATCACTTCGCGGATCTTCGACTTGTCGATCGAGAAGGTCTCGATGCGCGGCGCGTGGGCCGACAGCTCGGTGCGGGTCTCGCCCAGCGCCTTCGCCATTTCGCCGAGGATGTGGGCGCGGCCTTCATTCGCCTGCGCCAGCGCGACCTTCATGATCTCTTCGGTGATGCCGGCGATCTTGATGTCCATCTGGAGCGAGGTGATGCCGGCACTGGTGCCCGCCACCTTGAAATCCATGTCGCCGAGGTGATCTTCGTCGCCCAGAATGTCGCTGATGACCGCAAAGTCCTTGCCTTCGAGGATCAGGCCCATGGCGATGCCCGACACCGGACGCTTGAGCGGCACGCCCGCGTCCATCATCGACAGCGACCCGCCGCACACCGTCGCCATCGACGACGAGCCGTTCGACTCGGTGATGTCCGACAGGACGCGGATCGTGTAGGGGAATTCCTCCTTCGACGGCAGCACCGGGTTCAGCGCGCGCCATGCCAGCTTGCCGTGACCGACTTCGCGGCGGCCCGGCGCACCGAAGCGGCCGACTTCACCGACCGAATAGGGCGGGAAGTTATAGTGCAGCATGAAGCGTTCATAGTGCAGGCCGTTCAGGCCGTCGATCATCTGCTCGGCGTCCTTGGTGCCGAGCGTGGTGGTGCAGATCGCCTGCGTCTCGCCACGGGTGAACAGGGCCGAACCGTGCGCGCGCGGCAGGAAGTGGACCATCGCCTCGATCGGGCGGACCGTCTTCGTGTCGCGACCGTCGATGCGGCGGCCGTCCTTCAGGATGGCGGTGCGGACGATCTCGGCTTCCAGCTTCTTCACGAGCTTGAGCGTACCGAGATACTGAGCCGGATCGCTTTCCTTGAGGTCGGCGAAGGCGTCGCGCGCCTTGGTGCGAGCGTCGTTGATCGCGTTCTGGCGCGCCTGCTTGTCCGTCAGCTTATAGGCGGCGGTCAGGTCCTTGCCGATCAGCGACTTGAGCTTCTTCTTGGCGGCCGACTGGTCGGCGACCGGTGCCAGTTCCCACGGGTCCTTGGCAGCCTGTTCGGCGAGGTCGATGATGCAGTCGACGATCTTCTTCGACGCTTCGTGCGCGAACACGACGGCGCCCAGCATGACCTCTTCCGACAGCTCCTTGGCTTCGGATTCGACCATCATCACCGCATCGCCGGTGGCGGCGACGACGAGGTCGAGATCGCCCTCCTTCACCTGATCCAGCGTCGGGTTCAGGATGTACTCGCCATTCTGGTAGCCGACGCGCGCCGCGCCGATCGGGCCCATGAACGGCACGCCCGAGATGGTGAGCGCAGCCGACGCGGCGATCATCGCGACGATATCCGGCTCGTTTTCGCCGTCATAGCTCAGCACCTGGGCGATGACGTTGATTTCGTTGTAGAAGCCCTCGGGGAACAGCGGGCGGATCGGACGATCGATCAGGCGGCTGACCAGCGTTTCCTTTTCGGTCGCGCCGCGCTCACGCTTGAAGAAGCCGCCGGGGATGCGCCCCGCGGCGGAATACTTCTCCTGATAATGGACGGTCAGCGGGAAGAAGTCCTGCCCTTCCTTGACCGAGCGGGCGGCGGTGACCGCGCACAGCACCACGGTTTCACCCAGCGTCGCGATGACCGCGCCGTCGGCCTGACGCGCCACGCGGCCCGTTTCGAGGGTCAGCGTCTTGCCGCCCAGGTCCATGGTGCTTTTCTTGATATCGAACATTGCGTTTCCTTTACACCGGCGGCCCTATGCGCGCCGGGGCAGCTTGGGTGGTTGTCCACCCCGAGTGTCGGACCGTTTCGGCCCGGTGTCCCGCATCGCCGGATTGCGGCGGGACGGCTTGGCCGGAAATCCGGTCGCAAAGCCTATACCCCGTTTCGCGGGGAATTTCGTGGGCGGAGTTGGCCGCCCCCCATGGAAAAAGGGCGGCCCGTCGGACCGCCCTTTCTTCGTTACTTCCGAAGGCCGAGCTTCGCGATCAGCGCGCTGTAGCGCTCCGCGTCCTTCTTCTTCAGATAGTCGAGCAGCGAACGCCGCTTGTTGACCAGCATCAGCAGACCGCGACGCGAATGATTGTCCTTCGCATGGGTCTTGAAATGCTCGGTCAGGTTCTGGATGCGGGTGGTCAGGATCGCGACCTGCACTTCGGGGCTGCCGGTGTCGCCTTCGGCGCGGGCATGTTCCTTGATGAGAGCCTGACGGTTTTCAGCAGTGATCGACATCGTCGTCCTTTCTATTCGAGGTTGAAGCCGCGGACGACACGGGTTTCCCCGCCTTCGGTCTCGACCAGCGCCACCGGCACATCGTCCAGTGTCGCAAAGCCCAGACCGTCGTCCGCTGCAAACCCGATCAGTCGAAGCCCCTTGCGGAGCCGCCCTGCCTGATCGGGGTCGAGGGACAGAGCCGGGATGTCGTCCAGCCCCGCCCCCAGTGGCAGGAGCGTTTCTTCAAGCGCGTGGCCCTTACCCAATTCCGCCAGTTTGTCCAGCGAAATGGCCGGGGCGAGGGTGAAGGGGCCGGCTTTGGTGCGGCGGAGCATGGTGACATGGCCAACGGTGCCGAGCGCGAGCGCGATGTCGCGCGCGAGGCTGCGGATATAGGTGCCCTTCGAGACGAAGGCCGAAAGGGTGATTTCGTCCAAATCCTCCCCGCTCGCGGGGAGGGGGACCGCCGGCGCAGCCGGGGGTGGAGGGGGGTCGCCAGCAGCGGAACGTTCGTGGACACCCCCCTCCACCCCGCTTCGCGCGGTCCCCCTCCCCGTGCCGGGGAGGATTTGCAGGGAAAACACCGTCACCTTGCGAGTCGCGAGGATCACCTCCTCGCCCTTGCGCGCGAGGTCATAGGCGCGTTCGCCATCGACCTTCAGCGCCGAATAGGCCGGCGGCACCTGCTCGATCGGTCCGGTAAAGCGCGCCAGCACCGATTCGACACCGGCCAACGTCGGCCGCACGGGCGACTCGGCGATCACCTTGCCCTCAAGGTCCAGCGTATCGGTCTGCGCCCCGAACCGGATGGTGAAGTCGTAGCGCTTCGACGCGTCGAGCATCCGTCCGGCGAGCTTGGTCGCCTCGCCGATCGCGACCGGCAGCACGCCGGTCGCCAGCGGGTCGAGCGTCCCGCCATGGCCGACCTTGTGCTTGCCATAGCCGCCCTCGCGCAGCGCCCGCTTGACCGCCGACACGATCTGGGTCGAGCCGGGGCCGAGCGGCTTGTCGATGATGATCCAGCCGTGCATCAGCGCATCGCCTCGCAAAAATGACGCCGGCACAGCGCGACATAGCGGTCGTTGCCGCCGATTTCGGTCTGCTGCCCGTCGCGCACCGCATTGCCGTCGGCATCGACACGCAGGTTCATCGTCGCCTTGCGGCCGCAGGTGCAGACCGATTTCAACTCGATCAGCGCATCGGCGATCGCCAGCAGCCGCGCCGAACCGGGGAAGAGGTGCCCGAGGAAATCGGTGCGCAGGCCGTACGCCAGCACCGGTACGCTCAGTTCGTCGGCGATGCGGGCAAGTTGGTCGACCTGTGCCTCGGTCAGGAACTGCGCTTCGTCCACCAGTACGCAGCCGACCGGTTCGGCGGCGATACAGGCATACAGGTCGCTACCCTCGTCGAACGGAATCGCGGGGGCAGACAGGCCGATGCGCGAACCGATCACGCCCATGCCCTCGCGCGTGTCGATCGCGGCGGTGAACAGCTTCGTGGTCAGCCCGCGCTCGCGATAGTTAAAATCGGCCTGCAGCAGCGTCGTCGATTTGCCCGCGTTCATCGACGCATAATAGAAATAGAGCTTGGCCACTCAGTCCTCGGCCGCGCCATCGTCCGGTTCGAGGTCGCGCGCGACCTTGGGATCGCGCAGCAACTGGTCGATGCGGGTGCCTTCGTCGAAGCTCTCGTCGATCAGGAATTTGAGCTTGGCGGCATATTTCAGGTTCACCCGCCGCGCGACCTCCGACTGGAGATAGGCGGTGTTGGTGCGCAGCGCCTTCAGCACGACCTGTTCGTCCTTGCCGAGGAACGGCTTCACGAACACCGTCGCGTGGCGCAGGTCGGGCGACATGCGGACTTCGGTAACAGAGACGAAATGGCTGGCCAGCACCTCGTCATGCACGTCGCCGCGCGCGAGAATGTCGGAGAGAATGTGGCGGACCTGTTCGCCGACACGCAGCAGGCGGACGGAACGGGTTTCGGGCGTGGTGTCTGACATGGCTCAATCGAATTGACAGTGGAACCAGTGACTGTCGAGTCGCTGGCACCAGATGGTCTGGCTGTTGCCAAAAATATGCCGGAGATCGGCGGGGATCATCCGTCCGTTCCAACCGCGCGCATCGGCCAGCCGATCGGTCGGGTCATGGACGATGCCGGCCCGCGCGCCGAGCATCCCTTTGACGGTCAGGAACGCCGTGCGCCTGCCGCTACGCTCGATCCCGCCAATACCGGCCGGCGCGGGACTGCCGCGCAATGCTCCGTCGAACGCTGCCCGCTCGGAGTGCAGCCGCCACCAGGAGGGGGCGACATGCGACCAGTACAGCGCATGGCTGGCCGCGAACAACGCAAAGGGAATGACGAAGAACGGTATCGCCGGGAGCAGCAGGGCGGGCATTCCCGCGCTGCGTCGGCACCATCCCTGCCGCAGCCCATCGGCAGCCATCCACAGCCATAGACAGGCTAGCAACGGCACGACGACCAGCATCGCCCAGCCCGACAGCGCATTGGCGACGAACAACGCCGCCGCCCCGCCGATCACCCAGGCGGCAGCGAGCCGCAACCGGGGGCGGAGGGTGGCGGCAAGGGTTGCCCCCTGCCGCCCCTCGCTCACAGCGTGCGGTCGCGCAGTTCGACCTCGAAGGTTTCGAGGAAGTCGCCGGCCTTGATGTCGGTGAAGTTTTGCGTGAACGTGACACCGCATTCGAGACCCGCACGCACTTCGGGAACATCGTCCTTGAAGCGACGCAGCGACGCGATCTCACCCTGGTAGATGATGACGTCGTTGCGCGTGATGCGCGCCTTAAGCGCCTTGCGGATGATGCCTTCGACCACCAGCAGACCGGCGGCCTTGCCATGCTTGCCTGCCGAGAAGACCTCGCGGATTTCGGCACGGCCGACGACCGTCTCGAACGCTTCCGGCCCGAGCGTACCCGCCATGCCGGCGCGGATATCGTCGGTCAGCGTGTAGATGACGTCGTAATATTTCAACGCCACCTTGTTCCGCTCGGCGATCTCGCGCGCCTTGGCATTGGGACGGGTGTTGAAGCCGATGATCGGCGCCCCCGATGCCGCCGCCAGCGTCACGTCGCTCTCGGTGATGCCGCCGACGCCCGAATGCAGGATGCGCACCCGGATATCGTCGGTCGAAATCTTGTTGAGCGACCCGACAATGGCTTCGACCGACCCTTGGGTATCGGCCTTGACCACCAGCGGATATTCGATCGCCTGCTTCGACTTCAAGGCCGAGAACATGCTCTCGAGGCTGGCCGGCGCCTGGGTGGTGCGCTTCTGGAGCAGCACGCCCTGACGATATT
This sequence comes from Sphingomonas sp. BL-S-05, assembly GCF_055521695.1. Classification (NCBI taxonomy): domain Bacteria; kingdom Pseudomonadati; phylum Pseudomonadota; class Alphaproteobacteria; order Sphingomonadales; family Sphingomonadaceae; genus Sphingomonas; species Sphingomonas sp. BL-S-05. The sequence continues at coordinate 3,298,075 of NZ_CM145499.1, forward strand.
CGGCGACCTCGCGGGCACGCGCCTCGCTCTCGACGACCTGCAGCGGATCGCCCGCCATCGGCACGCCCGACAGACCCAGCACCTCGACCGGAGTCGACGGACCGGCGGTCTTCACCTGGCGACCCTTGTCGTCGATCAACGCGCGGACCTTGCCGCTTTCCGCGCCGACGACGAACACGTCGCCGACCTTCAGCGTACCACGACGGACCAGCACGGTCGCGACCGGACCGCGGCCCTTGTCGAGCTTCGCCTCGATCACGCTGGCTTCGGCCGGGCGATCGGGATTGGCCTGCAGTTCGAGCAGTTCGGCCTGGAGCTGAATCTTCTCGATCAGCTGGTCGAGACCGGTCTTCTTAAGCGCCGACACTTCGACGTCCTGGGTCTCGCCGCCCATTTCCTCGACCTGCACGTCATGTTCGAGCAGGCGTTCGCGGATACGCTGCGGATTCGCCTCGTGCTTGTCGACCTTGTTGATCGCGACGATCATCGGCTTGCCCGCGGCGCGGGTGTGATGGATCGCCTCGATCGTCTGCGGCATCAGCCCGTCATCGGCCGCCACCGCGAGGATGACGATGTCGGTGACGTCGGCACCGCGCGCCCGCATTTCGCTGAACGCTTCGTGGCCGGGCGTGTCGAGGAAGGTGATCCGCGACTTGTCCTTCAGCGTGACCTGATAGGCGCCGATATGCTGGGTGATGCCGCCGGCTTCGCCGCGGACCACGTCGGTGCCGCGCAGTGCGTCGAGCAGCGACGTCTTGCCATGATCGACGTGACCCATGATCGTCACGACCGGCGGACGCGGCTGCAGCGCATCGGCCGAATCCTCGGCGGTATCGAGCGCCAGATCGACGTCCGAATCGCTGACGCGCACGATGTTGTGGCCGAATTCGGTCACCAGCAGTTCGGCGGTATCCTGATCGATCGTCTGCGTCATCGTGACGGGCATGCCCATCTTGAAGAGCGTCTTGACGAGGTCGGCACCCTTTTCCGCCATGCGGTTGGCGAGTTCCTGCACCGTGATCGCCTCGGGCACCTGCACGTCGCGGACCTGCTTGACCTGCGGTTCACGCGGGCCGCCAAAGCCACGCTTTTCCTTCTCACGCGCACGCTTCAGCGCGGCAAGGCTGCGCGAGCGCGCACCATCGTCGCCCAGCGCACGGGTAACGGTCAGCTTGCCCGACTGACGACGATCGTCGCCCTTGCGGTCGCGCGACGGCGCGGGACGCGCCGGTTCGTTGCGACGCGGGGTCGCCTGTCCGGTGCCCGACGGCGTCGGACGGGCGGCCTGGCCGCCGGCAGTGGGACGCGCGGCCGGCGTCGCGGCTGCGGTCGGAGCAGGCGCGGGGGCCGGCTCCGGCTTGGGCTGCGGCTTGGGGATCTCCGGACGCTGGACCGGGGTAAAGCGACGCGGCGCCGGCCGGTTGGGGTCGGCGGTCAGGACGATCGGCTGCGGTGCCGGCGCGGGCGCAGGGGCCGGACGCGGCGCAGGCTTGGCCTGGACCGGCGCGGGCTTCGGCGCGACCGGAGTGGGCGCAGGAGCGGGCGTGGGTGCCGGCGCTGCGGCGACCGGTTCCGGCTTCGGCGCGGGTTCGGGCGCAGGCGTGGGAGCCGGAGCGGCCTCGACCGGAGCCGGCGTCGGTGCGGCAACCGGTTCAGGAGCGGGCGCAGGTGCAGGCGTCGGTTCCGGCACGGGCGTCGGCTCGGCAGCGGCGCGGGCCTTTTCCTCGGCACGGGCGCGCTCTGCTTCGGCTGCTTCACGGGCGAGGCGTTCGTCGCGACGACGATGTTCCTCGGCCGCGTTCATCCGCGCTTCCTCGGCCTCGCGCAACAGCTTGGCCTGTAGTTCGTGCCGCGACAGGCCGGCATTGCTGCTGGCCGCCGGACGCGGGGCGGGGGCCGCCGGCGCAGGGGCCGGACGCTGCTGTGGCGCAGGCGCCGCTTCGGGTGCTGCCTGTTCGACAGGCTGCTGTTCCTCGCCGGGACGGCCAAGCACACGGCGGCGCTTCACCTCCACGACCACCGTGTTGGAGCGGCCATGGCTGAAGCTCTGCTTCACCTTGCCGGTTTCCACGGTGCGCTTGAGGCCGAGCGGCGCGCGGGTGCCCAGCTTCGGCTTGTCGTTGTCGATGTCGCTCATCCGGTTACTCAGGTTCCTGCTTCAATTGGTCGACGCCAATGTGTCCGACAACGTCCGTGCCGGAAAATTGCGCCGTCGATGCGCCCTGCGAAGATGTTTCGCAAGCCGCAGGGATAGGTTCGGGTCCGATAAAGTGCAGCCAGCGGGACAGCGCGTCATTGGCTCGCTGTGCCGCCCGTGCGTCGGTCAGGCCGACATGTACCACATTTTCGCGCCCAAGCGCTAACGACAATATGGTGCGTGGGACCGGCAATGCCAATCCCTTGCGCCCGGAACCTTCGTCATCGGTTCCGACCCGCCATGCCTGGGCCAGTTTTCCGGCGCCATCGGCGGCGGCGTCGGATGCATGGTACAGACCGTACAGCTTGCCGCTGCGCGCCGCCTTGTCGATCGCGGTACCGCCGATCACGACGAAGCCGGACTTCGCCTCCAGCCCCAGCCGGTCGAGCGCGTGACGCCGCAGCGCATCCTCGACCAGTTGCGGCAGGTCGGCGGGGATCGTCAGCGCCGCGCCCTTGAACGCGCGCGCCAGAGCGCCCCGCAGCCGCCCCTTGGCAATGGCGGTTTCCAGTTCGGCGCGCGTGACCCCGATCCACGCTCCACGGCCGGGGGCCTTGGCACGCACATCGGGCAGCACGTCGCCATCGGGCGAAAGCGCGAGCCGCACGAGCCCATCGCGCGAGCCATGCTCGCGCGACAGGATGCAGCTACGCTCGGGGCTGTCGGTTAGCCGCGCGGTGTCATTGTTCGGATTCCGCAACTGCGTCCTCCGATTCTTCGGCCGCCGCATCTTCATCGGCGAACCAATGGGCACGGGCGGCCATGATGATCTCGTTACCCTGTTCGTCGGTCAGGCCATATTCGGCGAGAATGCCGCCCTTGGGCGCTTCGCGCTTCGGGGCATCGTCACCACGACGACGCGGTTCGGCCTTCTTCTTCTCGACCAGTTCGTCGGTCGCGAGGTCGGCGAGGTCGTCGAGCGTCTTGATCCCGGCCTTGCCGAGCGTGACCAGCATCGCTTCGGTCAGATAGGGCAGTTCGGCCAGCGCGTCCTCGACGCCCAGAGCGGTGCGCTCTTCGCGAGCGGCCTGTTCGCGGCGCTCGATCGCTTCCTGCGCACGGCTCTGCAGCTCCTGCGCGAGGTCCTCGTCGAAGCCTTCGATGCTCGCCAGTTCCTCGATCTCGACATAGGCGACTTCTTCGAGTTCGCCAAAGCCTTCGGCGACCAGCAGCTGCGCCAGCGTCTCGTCGACATCGAGTTCCTTCTCGAACATGCCCGAGCGTTCGATGAATTCCTTCTGCCGCTTTTCCGACGCATCGGCTTCGGTCAGGATGTCGATCGCCTTGCCGGTCAGCTGGCTGGCGAGGCGGACATTCTGGCCGCGACGGCCGATGGCGAGGCTGAGCTGATCGTCGGGAACGACGACCTCGATGCGGTCCTCTTCCTCGTCGAGCACGACGCGGGCGACGTTGGCCGGCTGCAACGCATTGACGACGAAGGTCGCGGTATCGGGCGACCACGGGATGATGTCGATCTTCTCGCCCTGCATTTCCTGCACGACGGCCTGCACGCGGCTGCCCTTCATGCCGACGCACGCGCCGACCGGATCGATCGAGCCGTCATGCGAAATGACTCCGATCTTGGCGCGCGACCCGGGATCGCGGGCCGCCGCCTTGATCTCGATGATGCCGTCGTAGATTTCGGGCACTTCCTGCGCGAACAGCTTCTTCATGAAGTCGGGATGCGCGCGGCTGAGGAAGATCTGTGGCCCACGATTCTCGCGACGCACGTTCAGGATCAGCGAGCGGACGCGGTCGCCGACGCGGACCGCTTCGCGCGGAATCTGCTGGTCGCGGCGGATCACGCCCTCGGCGCGGCCGAGATCGACGACGACGTGACCGAATTCGACGCGCTTGACCACGCCGGTGATGATCTCACCCTGGCGATCCTTGAACTCCTCGAACTGGCGCTCGCGCTCGGCGTCGCGGACCTTTTGCAGGATGACCTGCTTCGATGCCTGCGCCTGGATGCGGCCGAATTCGATCGGGGGCAGCGGGTCGACGATGTAATCGCCGACGGTCGCGCCCTTCTGGAGCCGCTGCGCGTCCTTCTCGCCGATCTGCTTGAAGTGATCGTCGACCAGCTCGACGACTTCGAGCACGCGCCACAGGCGCAGGTCGCCGGTGTTCGGATCGAGTTTTGCGCGAATGTCGTTTTCCGAGCCATAGCGCGTCTTGGCGGCGCGCTGGATCGCGTCTTCCATCGCCTCGATCACGATGGCCTTGTCGATCATCTTTTCCGATGCGACCGAATTCGCGATCGCGATCAGTTCCGCGCGGTTGGCGGTGACGGCGGTGGCCATGTCAGTTCAGTCCTTCTGCGTCAGCCGGTTCGTCGTCGGCAGGTTCGTCTTCATATTCGTCGGCGCCCTCGGCCGACAGCGGTGCCGTCGCCTTGAGCAGGGCATCGGTGATGAGCAGTTTCGCGTCGATGATCGCGGCGAAGGGCACGGTCATCGCCTTGTGCTTGCGCACGTCGATCGTCACTTGGTCCCCATCGGTGCCCAGCAGGTTGCCGGTCAGTTGCTTGCGACCGTCGATCGTCTCGGCCAGCGTCACGCGCGCCTCGAACCCCTTCCAGTCGTCATAATCGGCGAGGCGCGTCAGCGGCCGGTCGATACCGGGCGACGAAACCTCCAGCCGATAGGCCTCCTCGATCGGATCCTTCTCGTCGAGCAGGTCGGAGATGCGACGCGACAGTTCGGCGCAATCGTCGATGGTCAGCTGCCGCGTGTCGGGGCGCTCGGCCATGACCTGCAGCGTCGGGTCCGACTTGCCGCCCATCATCTTCACGCGCACCAGCGCGAAACCCAAGGCCTTGGCCTCCGGTTCGATCAATCGCGTCAGTTCGGCGATATCCGCCATGCCGTCTCCATCAGCTACGCCGCTTCGCTGCCGGTCCCTGTCGGAACCGGCCTCGGCACGTTGACGATGTCGAGGAAGCAACGTCCATATATGTAAAATTGCGTGTCTCGGCAAGGGGCGCAGGATCGTCGTGCCGGGCGCCGCGTTGCCGGGGGCAAATATGTCGTTTCGAGAGGATGTCGCCGATGCTGCCGTTCCGTTCGCTGATCCCCGTCGCCGCCTTGCTGGCGGCATGCAATACCGGCAGCGATGTCGATGCGGCGCCGGTCGTCGTCTCGCCCGCGCCGACCGCCACCGCGACTCCGGTGCCGACGCCCAGCCCGACCACCGGCGGCGTGCCGTTCGCGATGCGGGAAGTGGCGACGTTCGACGCGCCTTGGGCGATGACCTTCCTGCCCGACGGGCGGATGCTGGTGACCGAAAAGCGCGGCAACCTGTTGCTGGTCAGCGCCGATGGCAGCCAGCGGACGACCGCCGCGACCATCCCCGTCGACTCGGCGGGGCAGGGCGGGTTGATGGACGTGGTCCTCGCCCCCGACTTCGCGACCAGCCGCCGCGTCTATCTTAGCTATTCGGTGGCGGGCGATGGGGGCAAAGGCGTGGTGCTGGCGCGCGGGGTGCTCGACGGCAACCGGGTGACCGGCATCACCGAATTGTTCCGTGCCACGCCGTTCGTCAGTGGCGACGGCCATTATTCGGGGCGCATCGCCTTCGCCCCCGATGGCCGGCACCTGTTCTTCACCAATGGCGAGCGGCAGAAATTCGATCCGGCGCAGGACCCCAAGGCAACGCTCGGCAAGGTGCTGCGCCTGACGCTTGACGGACAGCCGGCGGGTGATCCGGGGCTGACCGCGAAGGGCTTCCATCCGGCGGTCTGGTCCTATGGGCACCGCAACCTGCTTGGGATCGCCTTCGACGCGCAGGGCAATTTGTGGGAACAGGAAATGGGGCCGAAGGGCGGCGACGAGGTCAATCTGATCGCCGCCGGGCGCAATTACGGCTATCCTCTGGTGTCGGAAGGCGATCATTATGACGGCCGCCCGATCCCGCGCCACAGCACCCGCCCCGATCTGGAGGCACCCAAGGTCGCGTGGAACCCGGTGATCTCGCCGGGCGGGCTGATCGTCTATTCGGGCAAGCTGTTCCCGCAATATGCCGGCGACCTGTTCATCGGCGGCCTGTCGAGCGAGGCGCTGGTCCGGGTCGACGTCACCGGCACCAATGCCGCCAAGGGCGACCAGTGGCCGATGAATGCCCGCATCCGCGAGGTGGAGGAGGGGCCGGACGGTGCGATCTGGGTGTTGCAGGATGGCGCGAATGCCAAGCTGCTGAAGCTGACGCCGCGCGGCTGATCACAGGCGGGCGAGCGTGGCCGGGTCGCGCTCGCCGTTATAAAAGGCGTCTAGAATATCGGCGAACAGTGGTTCGCCGCCGTCCGCCGCCGCCTCGAATAGCGTCATCGACGAGCGAAGCTTGATCGCGTCGATCGATCCGAGGATGCGGCCGATGTCGTTCCCGCGATGCGGGAGCAAGGCCCCTGCCGATTCGCGCAGCCGTGCCCCGAGCAGCGGATGGTCGAGATAGGCGCGGGCTTCGGCGACGTCACGAATCGCGAAGTGGCGCGCGGTCGGGCTCTGGCCGAGGCCGGCGATCTGCGGAAAGACGAACCACATCCAGTGGCTGCGCTTGGCGCCAGCGCGGAGTTCGGCGAGCGCAGTGGGATAGCTGTCGCGCTGGGCGTCGGTGAAGCGGTCGAGCGTATCGCTCATCCGGCGGTCGCCGTCAGGAAATAGTCGAGCGACACGTCGTCCGACAGCTTGAAGCCGTGCGCGGCGGAGAAGGCGAGACCGGTCGGGGACGAAACGGTCATGCCGCCCGCCTGCAGATGGGCGGTCAGTTCGTCGGGCGTCAGGAACCGGTCCCAGTCATGGGTGCCGCGCGGGATCAGGCCGATGCCCTCACCGACCGCAATCATCGCGAGGCGCGACAGCGCGGTGCGGTTGGGCGTCGACACGATCAACAGCCCGCCCGGTGCCACCGCCCGGGTCAGCGCGCGGGCGAAGGCGGCGGGATCGGCGACATGCTCGATCACCTCCAGCGAGGTGACGAGGTCGAACTGCCGCCCGGCGACCGCTTCGACACCGCCGGCCAGATACTCGATCGACAGGCCGGACTGGGCGGCATGGGCGCTGGCGGCACCGATATTCTCGGGCGCGGCGTCGACGCCGGTCACCTGACCGCCGAGCCGGGCGAGCGGTTCGGCAAGCAGCCCCGCGCCGCAGCCGACGTCGAGCACGGTCCTGCCGGCCAGCGGTGTGAAGCCGAGGCCATCGCCGCCCCAATGCGAATCGATCGCCGAGCGGACGAAGGCAAGGCGCACCGGGTTCAGCCGGTGGAGCATGGCGGAGCTGCCATGCGGGTTCCACCAATCGGCGGCCAGCTCTCCGAAATGCGCAGCTTCGCGCGCGACGACGCTTGATTGCGCGGGCGCGGCTTTTTCAGACATAAAGATTGCTTCGCTTGCGTTCGTCATGGCGCTCTCCTATCAGCCGCCGCCATTCCCCCCAAGGATGAATGGCAAAACGCATGGCGCGGATCGTGATGAAGTTCGGTGGCACCTCGATGGCGGGGATCGAACGCATTCGCAACGTCGCCCAGCGCGTCAAGCGCGAGGTCGAATCGGGCAATCAGGTCGCGGTGGTCGTGTCGGCGATGGCCGGCGATACCGACCGGCTGGTCGGTTTCTGCCGCGAGGCGTCGGCGCTGTACGACCCGCGCGAATATGATGCGGTGGTGTCGTCGGGCGAACAGGTGACCAGCGGACTGCTGGCGATCGCATTGCAGGCGATCGGCGTGCCGGCGCGGTCGTGGCTGGGCTGGCAATTGCCGATCCGCACCACCGACGCGCATGCGACCGCACGGATCGAATCGATCGACACGACCGCGCTGGACGAAAGCCTCGCGCGTGGCGAAGTGGCGGTGATCCCGGGATTCCAGGGCGTGACCGACGAGCAGCGCATCACCACGCTGGGGCGCGGCGGGTCGGACACGTCGGCGGTGGCGATGGCGGCGGCGATGCAGGCCGATCGCTGCGACATCTATACCGATGTCGATGGCGTCTATACCACCGACCCGCGCATCGTGCCGCGCGCGCGCAAGCTGGCGCGGGTGACCTATGAGGAAATGCTCGAGCTCGCCTCGGTCGGCGCCAAGGTGCTCCAGACCCGATCGGTCGGGCTGGCGATGAAGGAACAGGTTCGCGTCCGCGTGCTGTCGTCGTTCGACGATACGCGCGACGAGGATGGATATCGTGGAACGCTGATCGTCGGCGAAGAGGAAGTGACGGACATGGAACGGCAGCTCATCACCGGCATCGCGCACGACAAGAACGAGGCGAAGATCACGCTGGTCGCGGTGCCCGATCGCCCCGGCGCGGTCGGATCGATCTTCGGCCCGCTGGCGGCTGCCGGCATCAACGTCGACATGATCGTCCAGAACATCGCCCATTCGGCGGGGTCGACCGACGTGACCTTCACCGTGCCCGCCGCCGAACTGGCTCGCGCGCTCGACACGCTCGAAAAGGCGAGCGCCGATATCGGCTTCGCCAAGCTGCTGCACGACACGCGGGTCGCCAAGATCTCGATCGTCGGCGTCGGCATGCGCAGCCATGCGGGCGTGGCGTCGACGATGTTCCAGACGCTGGGCGACCGCGGCATCAACATCCAGGCGATCACCACGTCGGAGATCAAGGTCAGCGTGCTGATCGAAGAGGATTATACCGAACTGGCGGTGCGCGTGTTGCACACGGCGTACGGGCTGGACGCGGTCGAGGCTTAACCAAATCCTCCCCGTGCCGGGGAGGATTTATTCGCCTAGCAGGTGGACGGCTATCCGCCGCCGGTGCGCGGCTCTGCGGTGTTCGAACAAATAGATGCCCTGCCACGTGCCGAGCACCGGGCGGTGGCCGATCACCGGGATCGAGAGCGACGTGTTGGTCAATGCGGTGCGCAGATGCGCAGGCATGTCGTCCGGCCCCTCCTCGTCATGGGCATAGCGGTCGCTTTCCGGCGCGAGGTGGCGGAAATAGCGTTCGAGATCGTCGCGCGCCGCTTCGCTGGCATTTTCCTGCACCAGCAGCGAGGCCGAGGTGTGGCGGCAGAACAGCGTCAGCAGCCCGCTGGCGATGCCCGTCGCATCGACCCAGTGCCGCACCTGTCCGGTAATCAGCACCAGCCCCTGTCCATTGGTGGTGACGACGAGTTCGCCATGTTCCTGTCGCATCATCGTCCCTGCTTGCCCGAAGCCGTCCGCCCGCGCTAGGCGGGGCAATGACCAACGCTTCGATCGGCGCCGAGCGCCTTGAGCGCCGGATGGCGCGTGGCTGTGACTTTCTGGGTACCGAGACCGCGATCCTGTGCGGCGCGATGTCGTGGGTGAGCGAGCGCAACCTCGTCGCCGCCATCTCCAATGCCGGCGGGTTCGGGGTCATCGCGTGCGGGGCGATGACCCCCGAACTGCTCGATGCCGAGATTGCGGGGACCAAAAAGCTGACGACCAAGCCGTTCGGCGTGAACCTGATCACCATGCACCCGGCGCTGTTCGACCTGATCGACGTGTGCGGACGGCACGGCGTGACTCATGTCGTGCTGGCCGGCGGCCTGCCGCCCAAGGGGTCGCTGGAGGCGATCAAGGCGACGGGGGCCAAGGTCATCGCCTTCGCGCCCGCGCTGGCGCTGGCGAAGAAGCTGATCCGCTCGGGTGCCGATGCGCTGGTGATCGAGGGGATGGAGGCCGGTGGCCATATCGGCCCCGTCTCCACCAGTGTGCTGGCGCAGGAAATGCTGCCCGAGGTCGCCGATCAGGTGCCGGTGTTCGTCGCCGGCGGGATCGGCCGGGGCGAGGCGATCGCCGGCTATTTGGATATGGGCGCGGCGGGGGTGCAGCTCGGCACGCGCTTCGTCTGCGCGACCGAATCGATCGCGCATCCGGCGTTCAAGAAGGCGTTCCTGCGCGCATCCGCCCGCGACGCCGTCGCCAGCGTCCAGATCGACCCGCGCCTGCCGGTGATCCCGGTGCGCGCGCTGAAGAATGCCGGCGGCGAGCTGTTCACCGCCAAGCAGCGCGAAGTCGCGCAGATGCTCGACGAGGGCGGCGTGGCGATGGCCGAGGCGCAGTTGCAGATCGAACATTATTGGGCAGGCGCGCTGCGGCGGGCGGTGATCGATGGCGATGTCGAGCATGGCAGCCTGATGGCTGGCCAGTCGGTCGGTATGGTGACCAAGGAGGAACCGGCGGCGGAGATCATCGCGACGTTGATGGCGGAAGCCGCGCAAGCGCTGGAGAAGCGGGCGGCTTGAGCCCAAAGTTCACAAAGTTCACACTTGCGCAGTGTTTGTGTCGGTGACGTCGGTGGGCTGACGCACCTGCGGTTTTCGGCCGTGCGGGTCGGGTTAGAACGATGCGACAGAGCGTTGGGCGAGCCTGTCATAGCTTTGCGGTGTAGGAAAGCGCCGGTCGGTTGCGGGTGAGGGGAATCTGTTCGGTCGTCGGGGGGTAGGCAGAGCCCGGATCGGGTCGAGACCTTTGCGGGGGTCTCGATTACGCACCGCACCGCGTACCCCCGCGAAGGCGGGGATCCAGGGTTCCAGGCACAAGCGGTTGTTTTGCTTGGTTCTGGACCCCCGCTTTCGCGGGGGTACGACATGTATGACGCGGGGTGCGCCGACGTTCGCCGCGTTTTCGATCGGGTCCGGGTGACGTAATGATGCGGGCGGCCTTACCGCCCCATCGGCCCGTCCTCGGCCAGCCATGCCAGCGCCGGTTCGCGCGCTTCGAACAGGGCGATGTTGGGGGCGAGGCGCTTGGCCTGCATCTTCAGCAGCGTGCTGTTGGCGATCATCGCGATGCGACGCGACGTGACGTTCGGATTGGAGGCAATCTGTTCGAGCAGCGGCAGCACGTCGCGCGGCTGGACCGCGAATTGCGTCATGTCAAACAACGTGACCTGCTGACCCAGCGGACAGCCGAGCGCAGGCAGGCGGCCCAGCGTCGTGGCCAATGCGTCGCGGAAGCGCAGCACGATCGCCGGATCCCACAGCCCGCGCAGGTCGATGTCGAGCATCCTGCGCGCCGGATCGATCCGGATGGTGAAGGCGGCGTCGTCGATCTTCAGCGAATCGGGCATCGTTACCTATTCCGCTAACGGCGGTTTTTGCGCAACCGAACGCCGCCGATGTCGATCAATACGCGCGACGCACCGCGAATTCGACCGCCTCGACCATCGCGTCCTTGGCCGGACCGTCGGGGAAACGACCGATCGCGTCAATCGCGCGCTGCCCGTAATGGCGGGCGCGGGCGAGCGTATCGTCGACCGCGCGCGACGATTGGACCAGGGTGATCGCATGCGCGAAATCGGCATCGCTCGCGCGCTTGCCCGATACCGCGTCGCGCCAGAAACTGCGCGCGGTTTCGTTGCCGCGGGCATAAGCGAGGATGACGGGCAGCGTCATCTTGCCTTCGCGAAAATCGTCGCCGGCGTCCTTGCCCATGGTATCGGCGTCGGACACGTAATCGATCGCGTCGTCGACCAGCTGGAAGGCGATGCCGAGGTTGCGGCCATAGGCGTCGAGTGCCGCTTCGTCGGCGTCGGAGCGTTCGGCGACGATCGCAGCGATGCGGCAGGCGGCGGCGAACAAAGCGGCGGTCTTGGCACCGATGATGTCGAGATAGCGGTCCTCGGGCGTATCGATGCGGCGGATCGCGGTGAGCTGGTTGACCTCGCCCTCGGCGATGACCGCCGAGGCGCCCGACAGGACGCGCAGCGCCTTCAGGCTTTCGGCCTCGACCATCAGTTCGAAGCTCTTGGAGAACAGGAAGTCGCCGACCAGGACGCTGGCCGGATTGCCCCAGATGATGTTGGCGGTACGCTTGCCGCGGCGCAGGTCGGATCCGTCGACGACATCGTCGTGGAGCAGCGTCGCGGTATGGATGAATTCGACCGCGGCGGAAAGCAGGTGATGGCGCGTGCCGCCGTACCCGATCAGCTTCGCACAGGCGAGCGTCAGCATCGGCCGCATCCGCTTGCCCCCGCCCGCGATCAGATGGCCGGCAAGTTCGGGGATCAGCGGAATCTTCGACTGCATCCGGTCGAGAATGACCGCGTTGACGCGATTCATGTCGTCGGCGACCAGCGCCATCAGCGGATCGAGCGAGGGTTCGGTCCGCTTGTCGAGGCGGTGCAGGGTAGCCGTCATGTCCCAGCGATGTGGCGGTTCGCGCTTGCGAACGCAAGGGAAAGGCGGGGTTGCACGACGCGCCCGGTCGCGCGAAAGGGGCGGACCCCCGGCACCCCCCGCCGTTCAGGAAGGATCGCCATGTCCGATGCGACGCTGCAACGCTTTCGCCAGAGCATCGACAATATCGATGCCGCTCTGGTCTTTCTGCTCGCCGAACGGTTCAAGGTGACGCAGGCGGTCGGCCGGTACAAGGCCGACGAAGGACTGCCCGCCGCCGATCCGGGGCGCGAGGAGGCGCAGATCGCGCGGTTGCGGTCGCTGGCGCGCGATGCCGATCTCGACCCGGAATTTTCCGAGAAGTTCCTGCGATTCATCATCGACGAAGTGATTCGCCATCACCGGTCGATGCAGGATGGCGACGCGGCGTGAGCGACGACCGGATCGTCTTCGCGCCCGACGATGTCGATCTGACGCGATCGCCGCTCCGCCGCGACCTATCCGAGCCGACCTATGTACTGGGCGCCTTCAATCCGGCGCTGACGCGGTTGCCGAACGGCAATCTGCTGCTGCTGGTGCGGATCGCCGAGGCACTGCGCGAACCGGTGCGGGACGGGCAGGTGCGTTCGATCCGCTGGACGCCACGGGGCTATGTGCTCGACGGGTTCGCGGCGGAGGCGGCCGATGTGCGCGATCCGCGATTCTTCGCACTGACCGGCGGGGCCTATCCGTTCCTCGGGCTGACCTCGCTGTCATGGTTGTTGCCGGTCGAGCTGTCGGCCGATGGGCAGCGGGTGGTGGCGGTGCATTACGACCGCGCGGTCGAACCGTCGGCGGACCATGCCCAATATGGCGTCGAGGATCCGCGCATCGTCCGCATCGACGGCGTGTACTGGATGACGGTATGCGGCGTGTCGGGCGGGCGGCTGTGTACGGTGATGTACCGGTCCGACGACGGGTTCGACTGGCGGTCGCAGGGCATGGTGCTCGACCATGGCAACAAGGACATGGTGCCGTTCGAGGGGCGGGTGGGCGACCGGTTCGTCTCGCTGACCCGGCCATTGTCGGATGCATGGTTCGTGGCAGCGCCCGACGGTGCGGAGGCGAGCGGGCCGAGCATCAACCTCGCCACCTCGCCCGACATGTTGCATTGGCGGCCGCTGTCCGAACCGGCGCTGCGCCCGCTCAAGGGGGCGGCGGCGTACAAGCTGGGCGGGGGGACGCCGCCGGTGCGGACGGCGCGCGGGTGGATGCTGCTCTATCACGGCGTCGAGAAACAGGGGGCGGTGGGGGTGTATCGCACCTATCGCGCGCTGATCGATGCGGAGGCGCGCTGCGTGCTGGAGCGCGACGAATCGCGACCGGTGCTGGAGGCGGCGTCGGACCTGATCGCACCGATCGCGCACCAGGCCTATCTGCCGCAGCCGGTGGTGTTCACGACCGGGATCGTGCGCGACGGCGACGACTGGATCGTGGTGTCGGGCGAGGCGGATCTGGCGTGCCGGCTGACGCGGATCGCGGGGGCTCGGCTGGATTGATCCGCCGTCATTCTCTCTTCCGTTCGCTTCGAGCGCAGGTTCGGGCCCGTCGAGAACCGAAGTCGAGAAGGGGTTGCCCCGAACGCCGGGTTCTCGACCGACGCTTCTCGACAAGCCCGAAGCTGCTCGAACCGAACTGGTAGCGTAGAGTCAGATCCCCAGCCATATCCGCAACGGATTGGCCGGATCGGCCATCAGCTTCACCGTCAGTGCCAGCGAGATGACGACCAGCAGCGGCCGGATCGCGCGCCCACCGAACCGGATGGCGAGCGCCGCGCCGACCTGTCCGCCCGCAAGGCTGGCGACTGCCATGGCGAGGCCGAGCGTCCACCACACATGCCCGCCCGCGACCAACACGGTGACGCCGGCCAGATTGCTGGCGAGGTTCAGCAGCTTGGTATGCGCCACCGCCCGCGTCGCGCCCATGCCCGCGGCGGTGACCAGCAACAGCGTGAAGAAGGATCCGGTGCCGGGGCCGAAGAACCCGTCATAGGCGCCGATCGCCGCCACCGCGAGCAACAGCCCGGCCGGGGCGAGGCGGGTATGGGTATCGACGTCGGACAGGCGCGGACCGAACAGGAAATACAGTGCCATCGCGACCAGCAGGACCGGCAGCACGCCCGACAGGAAATGCGGGTCGATCGCCTGCACCAGCGCCGCGCCGGCCGCCGCCCCGCCGAACGAGGCGAGCGCGGGCAGGGCGAACCGCCGCAGGTCGATATGCCCCTTGCGCCAGAAGGCGAAGGTCGCGCCCGCCGTGCCGCACGAACTTTGCAACTTGTTGGTACCAAGGGCGACGACCGGCGGGACGCCCGCGGCGAGCAGCGCGGGCAGGGTGATGAGCCCGCCGCCGCCCGCCATCGCATCCAGCGCCGCCGCGCCGAACGCGACCAGCATGAGCAGGGCGATAAGGTCGATGTCCATGGGCGCGGACGTAGCGGGCAAGGGCGTGTTGCGAAAGGGAGTGGGGAGCTTCTGTTGCCCGGTGCTCCCCGTACCGCTGGAATCCGATTCTGTTGCCCGGTTCGGTCCAACCGCGCTATTTTGGAGTAACTTCAGGCCGTGAGGCCCTTAGTTACGCCGCAATCGCGAGTGCTTCGTTATCGTTGGCACTTGTGTGTATGGGCCGTTGCGGTGGTCCCATTCCGAACGAAAACAGCGCTTTTCAACACACGTCGATCCTGGTTCGGCCCCGTCAGAAACGGTGTCCAGAAACACCACCTTATGGTGGAGCCGCCGGGTACTGCCCCCGGGTCCGCTGCGTCTATTGCACGCCGCAGTTTATCGTCATAGCCGGCTGGAAGCCGACGGGACGGATATAGGCGCTTGTCCCGGCTTTGAAAAGAAGCGTACTTCCCTTGCCGTATCGCAAGTGGCATGGGCATTGAACGATGTTGACCCAGCGTTCCCGCTATGCGTTGCGCGCGATGCTGTTCCTTGCCGAACAACCCGCGGGCGAGGCGCCCATGCCGATGCACCGCATCGCCACTGCCGCGAACGTGCCCCGCAAGTTCCTCGAACTGATCCTCGCCGATCTGCGCGAGGCCGGGTTCCTGTTGTCGACCAGGGGAAAGGCCGGCGGCTATCACCTCGCGCGCGCGGCGCATCTGATTTCGCTCGGCGAGATCATCCGCGTGATCGAAGGTCCGCTGGCGCTGGTTCCCTGCGTCAGCCGTACCGCCTATCGCCCGTGCGGCGATTGCAAGGACGAGGCGAGCTGCGCGATCCGCCATGCGATGGCGCGGGTGCGCGACGAGACGGCGCGCATTCTCGACGGGACCAGCCTGGCACAGGCGGCGGCGCTGGAACTGGCGGCGGCGTGACCCGGTAATCGGCAGTCTTCCGGTTTTGGACGGCGCAACCGGGCATCGCGCAGCGCGTCATTCCCGCTGATCGCGTCCCGGATCGCGATCGGCGTTGAAGGCATCGACCGCCGCGTCATGCCCCGATCCGTTGCTGAGGAACACCAGCGCCATCAGCGCACCGCCCAGCATCACCGACAGCCCTACTCCGGCCAGCGTCGCGGCGGCGATCACCCAGTTCATCGACCCGATCCACCACCAGATGCCCCCCAGCGCCAGCAGCGCGGCGACTGCCGAGATCGCGGCCATCACCTTGAGCAGCCAGCGAAACCGGCTCCAGGCGAACGCAGCATATACGGGGTCGTCGAGATCGTTCGCCATGGCTTTTCAATGGTGGCGAAGCGTGGAATTCTCAACCCATGGATGCCCCTGTCGCGTCGGACCGGGGCACCGGTGGGAGGAGAGGGCGATGACCATCGCGAAACTGTTGGGCAGGCGTGCAATCGTGTCGGTCGGGGCCGCTGCGCGCGTGCGGGACGTCGTGGCGCTGCTGGACGAACATCGCATCGGCGCGGTGCCGGTGCTGGAGGGGACCCGCGTCGTCGGCATCTTTTCCGAACGCGACATGATCCACGCGCTGGTCGAACGCGGCGCGGCGGCGCTCGACCTGCCGGTCGCCGATCGAATGACCAGCCCGGCGATCACCGTCGATCCGGGCGCATCGGTGCTGGGCGCGCTGTCGCTGATGACGCAGCGGCGCATCCGGCATCTGCCGGTGATCGACGCCGAGCAGCTGGTCGGATTCGTGTCGATCGGCGACCTCGTCAAATATCGCATCGACGGGATCGAGGCCGAGGCGGAGGCAATGCGCGCCTATATCCAGCAGGGTTAGGCGCGCCGGTTGACGCCCGTTTAACCGGCGGTCGATAAGCAGGCGGCATGGCCTCACTTGCCGAACATCTCAACTGGCACTGGAAGCAATGGCGGCACCGCCGGCTGGCGCGCGGCATTCTTGCGACGCCGCCGGCGACGATTCGCGACGACGGGGTCATCGTCTTCTCGATGATCGGCAGCGCGGTGCTGCTGCCCTATCTGGTCGCGGTCAAATCGCTGCTTCATCATCTGCGGCGCGGCCGGGTGGTGATTCTCGATGACGGGACGCTGACCGCGGCGGACAAGGCGGTGCTCGCCACGCAGCTCGGCGACCCGCGGATTATTGCGATCGATACGGTCGCGACCGATCCCTGCCCGCGCCGCGACGTGTGGGAACGGCTGCTGACGATCCTTGACCT